>BMZV01000001.1 GCA_014652975.1 Kocuria marina
CAGTTCCTTCGGCATAACTCCATCCTCGTTTCCAAGGTCAGGAGCCTCCAACAAACTCAGGGCGCTTCACACAGCACGGTTCACTAGGCTGGGCGGGTGAGCACAAACCTTTCCAAGATCTTCGTCGCGAGACTCATCGGCCTGGACGTCTTCGACCCGTTGGGCGACCGCCTGGGGCGATTGCGCGACGTCGTGGTGCTGTTGCGCCCGGGTAGCAAACCGTCGGTGCGCACCCGCCCGCTCGTCGTGGGTCTCGTGGTGGAGGTGCTCGGGAAGAAGCGTGTGTTCGTGCCCATGACGCGTGTTACGAGCATCGACGCGGAGCAGATCATCTCCACCGGGCTCGTGAACCTGCGCCGCTTCGAGCAGCGCGGTGCCGAGACGCTGGCCGTGGGTGAGCTCTTCGACCGCACCGTGGTGCTGTTGGACGGTTCCGGGACCGCCACGATCGAGGACGTGGCCATGGAGAAGAGCAACAACCGGGGTGACTGGGTCATTTCGCAGTTGTTCGTGCGCAGGTCGCAGGCCACGGGAGGCTTGATCCGGCGTCGTAATCAGACGCTCGTGGTGGACTGGGAGGACGCGGACGACCCGTCCAACGCGGGGCCGCAACCGGCCACGCAGTGGATCGCGCAGCACGAGGAGGACCAGGCCGCGGACATCGCGGACGAGCTGCGGGACATGCCGGACAAGCGCAAGCTCGAGATCGCGGCGGAACTGCAGGACGAGCGGCTCGCGGACGTGCTCGAGGAGCTGCCGGAGGACGACCAGGTCTTCATTCTGACCCACCTGGACAACGAGCGCGCCGTCACGCTGCTCGCCGAGATGGACCCCGACGACGCGACCGACCTGCTCAACGAACTGCCGGAAGCGGAGGCCGAGCGGTTCATCACCATGATGGAACCCGAGGACGCGGAGGACGTCCGGCGCCTGCGCGAGTACGAGGAGGGCACGGCCGGTTCGCTCATGACGCCCGTCCCCATCGTGCTGCCCCCGGAGGCCACCGTGGCGGAAGCGCTCGCGCACATCCGCCAGGAGGAGGTCATCCCGGCCGCGGCATCCGCGGTGCTCGTGTGCCGCCCGCCGCTCGAGACCCCCACGGGTAAGTACCTGGGTCTCGTGCACACGCAGCGACTGCTGCGTTACCCGCCGCCCGAGGCGATTGGTAACCTAATCGATCGGTCCATCGAGCCCGTCTCGGACCAGGCGTCCTTAGCCGACGTCGCTCGCGAACTGGCCACGTACGACCTCACGATCCTGCCGGTCGTCAACGACCAGGACCGGCTCGTGGGTGCGGTCACGATCGACGACGTCCTGGACGCCCTGCTGCCCGAGGACTGGCGCACGTACGACGACGGAACCCCGGTCCGGAAGGTGGGTAAGCGGTATGAGTAATCCCCGGCGCAGCGCGTCCTCGCAGTATTCGCCCGCCCCCCTGGACCAACCGCGCGAGAAACGCCCGGGGTACCTGACCCGCTTCCGCCCCAACCCGGACGCCTTCGGGCGGCTCACGGAGTCCTTCGCCCGCTGGATGGGCACGCCCCAGTTCTTGCTGTGGATGACCGTGTTCGTCACGGTGTGGTTGGCGTGGAACACCCTGGCGCCCGAGAGCATGCAGTTCGATCCGCGCGCGTTGAACTTCACGCTGCTGACACTGATGCTCTCGTTGCAGGCCTCCTACGCCGCTCCCTTGTTGCTGCTCGCGCAGAACCGGCAGGACGACCGTGACCGCGTGGTCGCCGAGGAGGACCGTAAACGCGGGCAACAGAACCTCGCGGACACCGAGTACCTCACCCGGGAGATCGCGTCCCTGCGCATCGCGTTGCGCGAGGTCGCGACCCGCGACTACGTCCGCTCCGAGTTGCGCGGGCTGCTCGAGGAGATCCTCGAGGACCAGGACCGCCGCGCCGCCGGTCAGGCCGCCGCGCAGTCCCAGGCCACCAAGTCCAAGACCAAGAAGTCCGAGGGCAAGAAGTCCGACGGCTCCACCAGGGCCCCGCGTGCGAAGAAGATCGAGCTCGAGGACCCCGAGCAGGAAGGACCGCATCAGTGAACGGGAGCACCATCGACCCCCGACTGCGCGCAGCCCTGGACGGCGTGATCGACCCCGAGCTGCGCCGCCCGGTGACCGAGCTCGGGATGATCCCCGAGGCCGTCCTCGAAGGCGGGACGGCACGCGTGACCGTGCTGCTCACGGTCTCCGGGTGCCCCATGCGCACCACGATCGAAGCGGATCTCCGTGCCGCCCTGAACGAGCTCCCAGACGTCCGCGACGTCGCCGTGGACGTGGGTGTGATGACCCCGGCGCAGCGCCAGGAACTGCAGGAGAAGCTCGGGCACCACCGCACCAACCCGTTCGCGGACCCGCATTCACTCACCCGCGTGCACGCGATCACGAGCGGCAAGGGCGGGGTGGGAAAGTCCAGCGTGACGGTGAACATCGCCGCCGCGCTGGCCGCGATGGGACGCACCGTGGGCATCGTGGACGCGGACATCCACGGCTTCTCAGTACCCGGTCTTCTGGGGATCGCGCAACCACCCACGCGCGTGGGGGACATGATCCTGCCGCCCGTCGTGGAGGTCCCGGAGGGTGCGGACCGCCGGCCCGAGGACAGCGCGGCTGGGGCCGGTCACCGCTCGCGCGGGGTGCTCAAGGTGATCTCGATCGGGATGTTCGTGGATCCCGCCCAGCCCGTGGCGTGGCGCGGCCCCATGCTGCACCGCGCGGTGGAGCAGTTCCTCACGGACGTGCACTTCGGGGACCTGGACCACCTGCTCCTGGACCTGCCCCCGGGCACGGGGGACATCGCGATCTCGGTGGGTCAGCTGCTGCCCCGCTCGGGCGTGGTCGTGGTCTCCACGCCCCAGCACGCCGCCGTGAGCGTGGCCCAGCGTTCGGGGACGCTCGCCGAGCAGACCGAGCAGAAGGTCACGGGCGTCGTCGAGAACATGTCTGCGATGGTCATGCCGGACGGCACGCGCATGGAAGTCTTCGGAGCGGGCGGTGGCGAGACGATCGCGAGCTCGCTGTCCGAGCGCCTGGGCTACCCC
Source organism: Kocuria marina (assembly GCA_014652975.1). GTDB lineage: Bacteria > Actinomycetota > Actinomycetes > Actinomycetales > Micrococcaceae > Kocuria > Kocuria marina. The sequence goes on from BMZV01000001.1 coordinate 3,052, forward strand.
GTCCCCCTGCTCGGCAGCGTCCCCCTGGACGTCACCGTGCGGGAGGCCTCGGACCGCGGCGTGCCCGCGGTATGGGATCGGCCGAACTCCCCCGCCGCCGAGCAGCTGTGGGCCGTCGCGCGCGCCCTGGATCAGCAGGGCCGCGGGCTGGCCGGTAAGAATCTGGGCATCACGCCGCGCGGTTGAGCGATCTCCCTCGGGACGCCGCCGCCGCACGGCCCGGTTCCCGCTCGCCCGGCACCTACCCGTCTGTTCACGCGGCGTCGACCTCCGCGCGGCGTCGGTCTGATGACGGGACGGTTGTCAGCTCACGCGGCGCGCGGCCGATAGCGCGGCGGCCGGTTGCTCACGCCGCGCTCGACGGCTCACGTGGCCTCGGTGTCGAACGGGGCGCGTTCGCCTCGTGCGAGCCGTCGCACCGTGGGTGCGGCCACGGTGGAGGCCTCGTACTGGTGGCGGTTCTGTTCCTCGTCGTCCTCGAGCAGCGCTTCACGCACGATCACGCGCGGGTCGTACTGCCGGGGGTCGAGCTTGCGCCAGTCGAGGTCCGAGAATTCCGGGCCGAGAGTCGCCTTGAGATCGTCCGTGGCACCCGTGGCGTAGCGCCGGATGGACTTGACCATGTCCTTGAACTTCTCGGCGTACTCGGGCAACCGCTCGGGCCCGATGATCACCAGGGCCACGATGAGAATGATGATGGCTTCCCCGCCTGAAATCCCGAACACCCGCTGAGCCTATCAACGTCGTGGAACGCCCCGGTGGGGGCGGTCCTTAACCGAAAATTTCCTTGAGTCCGTCCGCGACCGTGGCCCCGAAACTCTCGTCCTTCTGCGAGGGCAGGCTGACCCGTCCCCGGTCCTCCGCCACGACTGCGCTCACGGTCTGGGCCAGGGTGGCCGGTGCGGTGTCCGATGTGAGGGTGTACACGGCGTCCGGGCGCACCATCACCGCGCGCCACGGTTGGGAGCGGTCCACCCACAACCGCGCGCCGTCGAGCACCGACCGGTGCATGCCCTCGGCGCCCACGGGGAGCCCGGTGATGCCGTCCATGGGGTTGTCGGGATTGATGTCACCGCGCTGCTCCACGATGGTCACCGAGCCGTGATCGTTGTGCAGGGCCACCGCCACGACGGGCTGGCCCCCCACCTGCGACTGTTGGATGTCCGCGACCGAGTACCCCTTCGCGGCCAGACCCGGAACGGCCCACCCCCGGGCGCGCAGGCTCTGGATGTCGGCCTCCGAGGTGGTGTCTACCATTCCCCGGGGACCGGGTGACCACGTGGCCTCCGACCGAGCGTCCGCGCTCTGGCGCTGCTGCACCTGCTTGCCCACGCTCCACACGGCGGTGGTCAGCAGGGCGACGCACACGCAGGCCGCGAAGGCGGTCATGAGACCCACGGCCCGCCGACTCGGCCGACGCCAGGGCCGGCGCACCCTGCTGCGACCCGCGACCCGTGTGGACACCCCGTCCCCCTCCCTGTTCGTCCCCTGCTGCGACCGCCCTGCGGCGGCCGCGTTCGACGCCCCAATTGTGCGGCAGGATTCTGACAGCGATCTGGACACCGACCGGGCGTTCCCGGCGGTGCCCTCAGACCGCGATAAGCTGAAGCACCGTGAGCCCGGACATGACGCCGGGCCCGCCACGTCGAAGCGCTGGGTCCGCGGGGATCCGGGCACACACAGCAGTGAAGGGCACGCCGCGTCCATGAGCACGGATAAAACCACGAGCTGGGCCTATTGCGAGGCCTACGCCACGGAGGACGAAACCGCTTTCCGTGCGCGCGAGCGCTCCCTGGCCCTGCGCTTGGACCCCGTGACCCCGGCCACCGCGGCGCTGCTGACCGTCCTGGCGTCGTCGTCCCGCCCCGCGACCGTGGTGGAAGTGGGCACCGGTGCGGGCGTCTCGGGGCTCGCGCTGCTGCGCGGGATGCCGTCCGAGTCCGTCCTCACGACCATCGACACCGACATCCGGGCCCTGCGCGCCGCGCGGGACACGTTCCGCGAGGCCGGTTTCGAAACCAAACGCACCCGCACGATCTCCGGTGCGGCCTCCCTGGTGCTGCCGCGGCTCACCGAGAACGCGTACGACATGGTGTTCATCGACGCGGACGTGGTCAACACCGCCGAGTACGTCATCGAGGGTGCCCGGTTGCTGCGTCACGGCGGGATGCTCGTGGTCAACGACGCCCTGCACCAGGACCTAGTCCCCCAGCCCGCGCAGCGCCAGGAGGAGACCGTGATCATGCGCGACGTCGTGCGCACCCTGCGGGACGAACCGCGGTTGTCCACGGCCGTCGTGCCCACGGGAACGGGTGTACTGCTGGCCGTCCGGCTGTGAGCGGCTCCCTGTTCAAGGACGCCGGACTCGTGGCCCTCGGCGGCGCCGCGGGGAGTCTGGCCCGCTGGTGGGTGTCCCTCGTGCTTCCGGCAGGATCCGGGTGGTCGTGGGCCACGTTCGCGGTCAATGCCTCCGGCGCCTTCCTGCTCGGGCTGCTGCTCGAAGCGCTCACCCGCCCCGGCCGGGAGCGCCGTGGTGCCCACACCGCGCGCATGCTGCTCGGCACCGGGCTTCTCGGCGGGTTCACCACCTACTCGACCTTCGCACTGGAGCTGTGGGAGCGCGTGCGCTCCGGGGCGAGCGCGGCCGCGTTCGGTGACGCGGTGCTGATGCTCGTCGCGGGGCTGGCCGCCGCGGCCGCGGGTCTCGCGGTGGGCGCCTGGCTCCGGGGACGACGCCGCGGCACGCCCACCGCGGGAGCGGCGCGGTGATCGCGGTACCCGCCGTGGCCCTGGGCGGCGCCGTGGGAGCGGTCCTGCGTTTCCTCCTGGACCGCGGGATCACCGCCCGGTGGGCTCCCACCTTCCCCGCGGCCACACTGCTGATCAACGTGACGGGGTCGTTCGTGCTCGGTGTGGTCACCGGACTGAGCGCGGTTCTGGGACCCGTGTGGACGCTCGCCCTGGGCACCGGGCTGTGCGGTGGCTACACGACGTTCTCCACGGCCATGGTGGACGCCGTACGGCTCGCGCGAGAACAACGTGCCGGGGCCGCGGTGGTGTCGGTGCTCGGAACCGTCCTGTGGAGCCTGCTCGCCGTGGCCGCGGGGCTCACCCTCGGGAGCCACTGGGCGTTCTGAGCCCCGAACGCCGCGAGGGCCCCTCACTCGATGTGAGGGGCCCTCGCGACACGGGCGTGGGGGGTGTCGGTGCTACTGCGTCACCGAAGCCAAGCACTCGCGCAATTCCGCGGCCTCGTCCGACTTGAGTTCCACCACCAGACGCCCTCCGCCTTCCAGGGGGACCCGCATGATCAGACTGCGTCCTTCTTTGGTGACCTCCATGGGTCCGTCACCCGTCCTCGGCTTCATGGCCGCCATTTATGAGCTCCTCTTCGTGAGTACTTACGCTCGCTATCTTATCGAACGCTCAGCCAGTACCGTGACCCGGCACACGACGCGGGAGCGCTCGGAACCATCTGTGCCATAGCGCGCAGCGCGTGTGTGGACAGCGCCTGCGGCAAGGGCCGCCGCGCGGGGTCACGGCGGGTAGTCGCCACCGCCGGGTAGTTGCTTCCAGTGCCACAGCCACCCGACCCACACGATCTGCAGCACTGCCCCGAAGATCACGAGCAGCACCCGATAGGCCCGCGAGTCGCTCACGTGCACCAGGGCGGCGGCGAGCGGCGCCCACGGCAACAGCAACCGGAACGTGGAGCTCTGCGGGTTGAGCACGAGCAGCAGATAGCACCCGTAGGCCGCGATCCACACACGGACAAAGAACGGCAGGGCCCGCTTGACCGTGTCCGAACGCAACAGCATCACGACCGCCGCCACGAGCACCACGGGAGCGACGAGTCCGGCGATCGGGCCCAGCAGATCGGTGGCCTCGCGGAACCACGGCAACACGGGGATCACGTGCTGGCTCCCGCGCCAGGCGGCCTCCGTCTCGGTGTAGGCCATGGGCTCCCGCGTGACGACCCACGCGATGGCCGGCCACGCGAGGGCGGCAGCGCACGCGATCAGCGCCACCACGAGCCAGCGGTCCAGGCACCGGTACCACGCCCGACGTCGCGCGAGCACGTCCCCCACGCTGCGCCACAACCACCACACCCCCAGCGCCGCGGCCAGGGCCACGCCGGTGGGTCGGGTCAGTGCCTGCGCCACCACGAACACGGTGACCCACACGGGCCGGTCCCGCACGACGCACAACATGGCGCTCAGCAAGAACAGCATGCTCAGCGCCTCGGCGTACGGGGTCTGCAGCACGGGTGCCACGGGGTTGAACGCGAACACCGCCACGGCCCACAGTGCCGGGCGTGAGACGCCCCCGGGAGTGCGGGGCCCGGCCATCACGGGTGCTTGGCACACCAGTCGGTAGAACACCAGGGCCGCACCGAAACCGGCCACGAGGGACACCGTGGCGGCCGTGACGGCCCACCCGGTCCCGGTCAGTGCGTCGATGCCGCGCACGAGCAGCGGGAACACGGGGTAGAACGCCCACGCGTTCTCGGACACCGTGCCCAGCGAGTCCCGGGGCACCTGGAACGGATACCCCTCCCGGAAGATGGTGTGGTACCAGTCGGCGTCCCACGTGTTCACGAAATCCAGGTAACCCAGGGCGCCGTTGCCCCACGGCCCGGGACCCTGTTGGGCACCCACGACCGTGAACACCGCCCAGCCCCAGACCCGCGACACCCCGTAGACCACGAGCACGGCGAGCCACCACGGAGCCGCCGCCCACAGTCGACGCATCCTCCCCGCACGGGAGTCGTGCGCGCTGCGCGCGGGGTCCGCCACCGCCGTGGAACTCACGCGCCGGAACCGGGGGCGCGAGCGTCGTCGCCCCTGGAACGGGGTATTGCGGTGCCAGGGTCGGTGTCGCCGCGCACGGAACCGCGCGCGCCATCCGCGGGAGCGGCGTCGTCGCCCCCGGAACCGGGCGCCGCGGCGTCGACCGCTGCCTTGCCCGGGGCGGGAGAGGCACCCGGGGCGGGGCCGGAGACCGGGATGCCGTCGTCGTCGGCGTGGACCGCGGTGAGGATCTCCACGACCTCGGCCACGCTGTCCGTGACCCGGAACAGTTCGAGGTCCGCGGTGGAGACCTTGCCGTCGGCCACCAGCGTGGTGGTGATCCAGTCCAGCAACGGGCCCCAGTAGTCCGTGCCCACCAGGATCACCGGGAAACGCGTGATCTTGCCCGTCTGCACGAGGGTCAGTGCCTCGAAGAGTTCGTCGAGCGTACCGAAGCCGCCCGGCAGCGCCACGAAGCCCTGGCTGTACTTCACGAACATGGTCTTACGGGCGAAGAAGTAGCGGAAGTTGATGCCCAGGTCCACCCAGTCATTGAGGCGCTGTTCGTGGGGCAGCTCGATGCCGATCCCTACCGAGTGCGCGCCCACGTCCACCGCTCCCCTGTTCGCGGCCTCCATCACACCGGGGCCGCCGCCCGTGACCACGGCGTAGCCGGCCTTGCCGATTTCCCGTCCCAGCTCGCGCGCGAGCTCGTACTCCGGGTGCCCCGGCGCGGTGCGCGCCGACCCGAAGACCGAGACGGCGGGGCCCAGGTTCGCGAGTGCGTCGAAGCCTTCAACGAACTCCGCCTGGATCCGCAGGACGCGCCACGGGTCGGTGCGGGTGAAGTCGTCCGGTTCGGCGGGGCGCTGGTCCAGGAAACGCTGGTCGGACGTGCGCCGATGCAGCTGTTTGCGGCGCAGCACCACCGGCCCCTTGTGACGCTCGGGGGGTAGGGAACGTTCGTGCGGTGTCTCAGGGGTGTGCATGCCCACCAGGCTACGTTCTCGTGCTGCACGACGCCGCAGAATTCCCCGGCGCACAGCCTCCCGACCGGGGGGACGCCACGCCACGAGATCCGTGTTGTGTTGCGCATTACTTTTTCGTGAACGGTGCATTAGTTTGTTCCCATGTCTCACGCAGCAGCCTCCTCCACCCCGCCGCCCGGGGACCGTTCGGCGGCGTCGTCGGCCCCCGTATCGACCGCGCGACCCGCCGCGGACGACGTCGCTCCCGCGGACCGCGCGCACGGCGCCGATCGCGGCGACGAACCCCTGGTCCGGATGAAGGGCGTCAACAAGCACTTCGGGGACCTGCACGTGCTCAAGGACATCGACCTGGAGGTCGCCCGCGGCGAAGTGGTCATGATCATCGGGCCCTCGGGCTCGGGCAAGTCCACGCTGTGCCGCACGATCAACCGCCTGGAGACCATCGACAGCGGCGAGATCACGGTGGACGGCAAACCCCTCCCCTCGGAGGGCCGGGGGCTCGCGCGATTGCGCGCGGACGTGGGCATGGTGTTCCAGTCCTTCAACCTCTTCGCCCACAAGTCCGTACTGCAGAACGTGACACTGGGCCCGGTCAAGGTCCGGCGCAAGGACCGCGGGGCCGCCGAGCAGCGTGCCCGGGAACTGCTCGACCGCGTGGGCGTGGGCAATCAGGCGGAGAAGCTGCCCGCCCAGCTCTCCGGCGGTCAGCAGCAACGCGTGGCGATCGCCCGCGCCCTGGCCATGGACCCCAAGGTCATGCTGTTCGACGAACCCACGTCCGCGCTGGACCCGGAGATGATCAACGAGGTCCTGGACACCATGGTGTCCCTCGCGAAGGCGGGGATGACCATGGTCGTGGTCACCCACGAGATGGGCTTCGCCCGGCGCGCCGCGGACCGCGTGGTGTTCATGGCGGACGGGGCCATCGTGGAGCAGAACACCCCCGAGGAGTTCTTCACAAACCCCCGCAGCGAGCGCGCCAAGGACTTCCTGGGCAAGGTCCTGGGCCACTGAGGCCAGCACCGCAGGACTCCCACTTCTCTTCTTCACCGCAGCACCACCCGTTCATCCCTGGATCCCGAGGAGTACATCGTGAAATTCCGTAAGAGCGTCGTCGTCACCGCCCTGGCCGCCACCGCCGCCCTGTCCCTGTCCGCGTGCGGCGGGGGCGGGGACTCGGGCGGCTCGGGAGGTTCCTCCCAGGCGGGCGGGGACACCCTGCGCGTGGGCATCAAGTACGACCAGCCCGGCCTGGGCTTCAAGGACGGCGACACGTACAGCGGGTTCGACGTGGACGTGGCCCGCTACATCGCCAAGGAACTGGGCTACCCGGAGGACAAGATCGAGTGGGTCGAGTCCCCGTCCGCGAACCGCGAGAACATGCTGTCCAACGGGCAGGTGGACATGATCGTGGCCACCTACTCCATCACCGACGCCCGCAAGCAGACCGTGGACTTCGCGGGACCGTACTTCGTGGCCGGTCAGGACCTGCTCGTCAAGGCCGACAACACGGACATCAAGGGCCCGGAGGACCTCGAGGGCAAGAACCTGTGCTCGGTCACTGGTTCCACGTCCGCCCAGAAGATCAAGGACAAGTACGCGGGTTCGGTCAACCTCGTGGAACAGGGTGGCTACGCGGACTGCGTGACCATGCTGGGCTCCGGTGGCGTGGACGCCGTCACGACCGACGACATCATCCTCGCGGGTCTTGCCGCCACGGACGCCAACAAGGGCAAGTTCAAGGTGGTCGGCGCGCCGTTCACCGAGGAGAAGTACGGCGTGGGCATCCCCAAGGATTCCGACAAGTGCCAGGCGATCAACGACGCCATCACCAAGATGGTGGACGACGGCTCGTGGGAGAAGGCCGTGACCTCCAACACCCAGGGCGCGGACTACAAGTACAACACCAAGCTCAACCCGCCCAAGCCCGAGCCCTGCTCCTGATCCAGCGTTCGGTCCGTTCCCGGCGTGCGCGGTTCGCGCACGCCGGGACCCCCGGGAGGAAATAGTGTCCGACTACCTCGGTGACTTCACGTCACTCCTGTCCCAGTACGACGTCCTCGCGGCGTTCTGGGTCAACATCCAACTGACCTTCTGGGCCGCCCTGGGGTCCCTGGTGCTGGGTTCGGTCCTGGCCCTGATGCGGATCAGCCCGGTCGCTTCGCTGCGTGCCATGGGTGCCGGGTACGTGAACATGGTGCGCAACACCCCGTTGACCATCATCCTGGTGTTCCTGGTGCTGGGGGTGTGGTCCCAGCTGGCCATCAACTTCAGTTCCGACTTCAATCGCAACTTCTTCATCTACGCGATCATCGGCCTGAGCCTCTACCACGCGTCCTTCGTGTGCGAGGCGATCCGCTCGGGCGTCAACACGGTCCCCCTGGGACAGGCCGAGGCCGCCCGGGCGATCGGCCTGGGGTTCTTCCCCGCGGCGCGCCACGTGATCTTCCCCCAGGCGCTGCGCGGTGCCGTGACCCCGTTGGGCAACACGTTGATCGCCCTGACCAAGAACACCACGGTGGCCGCGGCGGCCTCCGTCACGGAGATCTCCGCCCTCATGAAGACCATGATCGAATTCCGCCCGGACGTCATCGTGGCCATCTTCCTGACGGTGGCGCTGGGCTTCGTGGTGATCGTGATCCCCGTGGGTCTGCTGACCACGTGGTTGTCCCGGAAGGTGGCGGTGAAGCGATGAGCACCACGGTCCTGTTCGACGCCCCCGGCCCCCGCACGCGGCGGCTCACCCTCGTGCTCAACGTGGTGGCCCTGCTCGTACTGATCGGCCTGGCGGTCGTGGTGCTGCAGAAGCTCGGGGCGCAAGGACAGCTCGAGCCCGCCAAGTGGCAGGCCCTGCTCACCGAGCGCACGTGGGCCAACTTCCTGATCCCCGGTCTGATCCAGACCCTCAAGGCCGCGCTGCTCGCGGTGGTGGGCTCGGTCGTGTTCGGTCTGGTCTTCGGCCTTGCCCGGCTCTCCGGGGCGTGGCCCGTACGGGCCGTGGCCGCCGTGGTCGTGGAGTTCTTCCGCGCGGTGCCCGTGCTGGTCATGATGATCTTCTTCTACCTGGGGCTCGCGCGCACCGGGTTGGTGTCCCCGTCCAGCACGCCGTTCTGGGCCGTGGTGATCGGGCTCGTGCTCTACAACGGCTCCGTGATCGCGGAGCTCGTGCGCTCGGGCGTGTACCAACTGCCCCGAGGGCAACGCGAGGCGGGGCTCGCGGTGGGGCTCACGCCGTCACAGTGCCTGCGCAGCATCCTGCTCCCCCAGGCGCTCACCGCCATGCTGCCCTCGCTGATCTCCCAGTTCGTGGTGATCCTCAAGGACACCGCACTCGGCTACATCATCACCTACCCCGAGCTGCTCGCCTCCGCGCGCCGGCTCGGCTCCGGTGACGGCAACATCCTGCAGACCCTGCTGGCCGCCGCGGTGGTGTTCATCGTGATCAACACGCTGCTGTCGCTCGCCGCCGGGCGACTGTCCCGCAGGCTCAGCTACCGCACGGCGGGCAAGACGCGCGCTCTGCACGAGGCCGCCGAGGGCAACGAGATCGGCTGAGCCGCCCGTCCCTCGGGCTGTTCAGGACTCAGGACAACCAGGACGCGAGCGCGCGGTGGCAGGCCCGGACGGCGTCGTCGAACACGTGCTCGTCGTCCGTGTGCGCGAGCAACGCGTCCCCGGGGCCGAAGTTCACGGCGGGCACCCCTGCCTCCGAGAAACGGGCGACGTCCGTCCAGCCGTACTTGGGCATGGGATCCCGGCCTACGGCGGCCACGAACTGCGCGGCGGAGGGCCGGTCCAGTCCCGGACGGGCCGCGGGTGAGAGGTCCTGCCACTCGAGCTCGTAGCCGGTGAAGACCTCCCGCATGTGCTCCTGCGCCTGCTCGAGGGACTTGTCCGGGGCGAAGCGGTAGTTGATCTCGACCCACGCGGTGTCCGGGATCACGTTGCCCGCGACTCCCCCGCCAATGCGGATCGCGTTGAGTCCCTCGCGGTAGTCGAGACCCTCCACGGTCACGGTGCGCGCCTCGTACGCGCTGAGCCGGGCGAGGACGTCCGCCTGCTTGTGGATCGCGTTCTCCCCGATCCACGACCGCCCGGAGTGGGCGGCCTTGCCGTGGGTCGTGATCCGGAAACGCATGGTGCCGTTGCACCCGCCCTCGACCGTCCCGTTCGTGGGTTCGAGCAGCACCGCGAAATCCGCCTCGAGCAGCTCGGGGCTGTTGCGCATGACGCGGCCCAGCCCGCTCGCGTCGCTCGAGACCTCCTCGTGGTCGTAGAACACGTAGGTGACGTCCCGGTTGGGCTCGGTGAGTTCGTGCGCGAGCACCAGTTGGACGGCCACGCCACCCTTCATGTCGGTGGTGCCGCGGCCGTAGATCACGTCACCCTCCGCTTCCCGACGCCGCGTGGCCGGGACCCCGCCCAGCGATCCCTCCACGGTGGGCAGGGGCACGGTGTCCAGGTGGCCGGCGAGGATCACGCGTTCGTCTCGGCCGCGGTCCGTGCGGGCGATCACGGTGTCCCCGTCCCGGTGGACACTGAGATGGGGCAGAGCGCGCAGGGCTGTTTCGACGGCGTCGGCCAGGGGGCGCTCGTGATCGGACACGGACTCCACGTCCACGAGCGCGGCGGTCAGATCCGCGGGATCCATGGTGAGGTCGAGGGTCACGGAAGCGTCTGAACTCATGCGTGCCAGCCTACAGTTCGCCCCTGCGCCCCGCAGTGTGGCTATCTCAACCCCACTTGGCCCCGGGATGACGGCCGGAAATGGACCCACCTTGCGCGAGACCAGCGTCATGCCTGCGATGCCGGGCATGTCATCGCATGGGACGAGCCAGTTGTCATCGGCGGCCTCCACGGGTAGCGGTATGGGCCACTCGATGGGCGGCGCGATGCTGCTCTACCACGCGACTGCCGTGGTGGTGAGCTGGCTGCTGGTGATGGTGGGCGAGGCGTTTTCGCGCCTACTGAAGCGATGGTTGCGCGGCATCGAGATCCCGTCCTTGCGGTGCCCGCCGCGTCGTTTCGGGTCGTCCATGTGGCCCGGTTGATTCTTGTGGAGCGCCCGTGGGCGCTCAACGCTCCGAACCTATTGAGGGGCCCCCGGTAGCGGTGTGAGGCGGCACTTTCCGCGGCATGCCCTACGCGACTTCGCTGGGCCTGTCAATTTGTCTGTGTAAGCGGGGTGTTCACAGGTAGGGGTTGATCCTGTCGGGATAGGCCGCTGCGAGCTGCGCGAGGGCCTGTTTCCAATTGGTGACGACTTGGCCTTCGACTAGTCGGCCCTGGGCCTTTCGCTGGCTGGTGGGCTTGCCGCGGTCCTTCTCGCGTTCTGCGGCGCGTTTGTCTTCGATGTTGCAGATCGCCAGCCACAGCAGCTTCACTGCCGCTTCCGTGGTGGGGAAGTGTCCGCGGTTCTTGGTGACCTTCCGTAGCTGGAAGTTCAGCGATTCGATGCTGTTAGTCGTGTAGATGACCTTGCGCAGCATGGGCGGGAACTGCAGGAACGGGATGAACCGCTCCCACGAATTCGCCCAAGTCGCACTCGCGGAGGGATACTTCTGTCCCAGCTCGGAGGCCTCGAACTCGGCCAGCGCCTTGCGGGCGGTCTCCTCGCTCGGGGCGGTGTAGATCGGCTTGAGCGCGGTGGCGACCTGTCTGCGGTCCTGATAAGCCACGAACCGCATCGCGGCCCGGATCAGGTGGACCACGCAAGTCTGGACCATCGACTCCGGCCACGCCGCCTCGATCGCCTCCGGGAGGCCCTTGAGCCCGTCGCAGCACACGATCAGCACGTCCCGCACACCCCGGTTGGCGAGGTCCGCGCAGACGTGGGCCCAGAACGCCGAGCCCTCGGTGTCCTGGACCCAGATCCCCAGCACGTGCTTAATCCCGTCGAGGTCGACGCCGACGGCGATGTAGGCGGCACGGTTGAGGACCTGGTTGTTCTCTCGGATCTTGATCCGGATCGCGTCGAGGTAGATGACCGGATAGAACTCTTCCAGCGGCCGCGATTGCCAGGCCAGGACCTCCTGCGAGACCGCGTCGGTGATGTTGCTGATCGTCTCGTGGGAGAGCTCCGTGCCGATCGTGGAGGCCAGGTGGTGCTGGATATCGCGGATCGTCATCCCGCCGGCATAGAGGCTGATGATCATCTCGTCCAGCCCGCCCAGGCGCCGCTGACCCTTGGGAACCAGCCGCGGAGTGAACGAGCCTCCCCGGTCGCGGGGCACATCCAGCTCGATCGGCCCGACCTGGGACTGAACCTTTTTCGACGTCGTGCCGTTACGGGAGTTGGCGTGCTTCGCCGCGTCCTCGGAGCCTTTCTCATAGCCCAGATGGCTGGTCAGCTCCGCCTGCAGGCCCCGCTCGAGGGCTGCCTGGACGATGGCCGGCACGAATCCATCATCGCCGGTCAGCTCGACCTTGCCCGCGTCGATCTGGGCGAACAGGGCATCGAGCTGCCCGGAGGCCTTCAACTGCTCGACCAACTCCTGGCCCGAAGGACCACCGTCTCGCTGTTCCTCATCGGTCATAGTCATGATTCTCGCCGTTCCTCTCGTTACGGCTTACACAGACCATCTGACACGCCCACTTCGCTCGCGCCTTCTCAATCCGGCCCCTTTGGGCTGCAGGAGACACCACAACCCATGAGTACTTCCATGGCGCCCTCGCGCGCCGACATGAACCCGAACGACCCATCAACACCCTCACGATGGCTATCGAGCCCCGCCACGCCGGCATCGCCGTGGGCCGGCATGGCCCGGCGACTCCACTTCTACGCCGGCTTGTTCATCGGCCCCTTCCTGCTGGTGGCCGCCGTCACCGGCTTCTTCTACTCCCTCGCTGCGACAGCGGAACAGTGGATCCACCACGACCAGATCGCCGCTACCAGCCCCGCGCAGACAGTGCCGCTGGACCGGCAAGTTGCCACGGCCTGCTCGCTCCACTCATGCCACGGATCACGACCATGACCATCTAAAGGACTCACGGCACCGTGCTCCCGCCGCGCCAAGATGAAGCTAGGAACCGTCATCAACCCGGCCAGTCACGGTGATGCCGAGGCACGACTCTCGGCTACTTAAGGGGGCGGTTATCGACGAGCCGGTCTCGCTGGATCGCTTTGGACGATCCAGCTCTAAGATGGCGTTGCGCCGATCGCCCTGATCCTCACCCCTGACGAGCTCGACGCCCTGTTCGTGCGCCCTGTTCGTGCCCAGGCCCGGTGCGGGTGGTCGGCGCGGCGCCCGTTGCCCAGGAGACCGTGGTGGCGGCTGTGGACGTCAGCACGGTCACCGCGTGATCCCCGGGTTCATCTCTGACGCTGGGGTTGCCTGCGTCGAGCGAGTTCGGATGACACCCTCGTGAGGAAGCCCGATGATACTCCCAAGCTCCTTGGCGGCAATCAACATTTCGAGATGTGACGTGGGGGTGGTCGGGTTTGACAGGGGTCAGCGGTTTTGCCAAGCGTCTGGCGCGGTGAGCAGTTGTCGGATGTGCTCGGGGTACCGCCCGCTCAGGACGTCTTGGAGGCTCACGTCGTCGAGCACTTGCCGTAGTGCGACTCGCAAGGCGACCCATAGTTTGGGAAGGTGGCTGGCCAGATCCTCGTAGGACGTCTCGTGCGGCCGTAGCCCGTGGACCCGGGCCAGCGGGCCGTCGACCGCACGGAAGATCTCGCCGATCGACACTTCTGAAGGGTCCTGTGCCAGCTGGTAACCGCCTGCCGGTCCGCGCTGGCTGGTGACCAACCCGTCACGCCTGAGGTCGGCCAGGATCGCCTCGAGGAACTTGCGCGGGATGTTCTGCGATTCAGCGATGGCGGCCACTGACGAGGAGCCAGGCTGGGCGGCGAGGTACAGGAGCGCCCGTACGGCGTATTCGACGCGGGTGGACACGTTCACGATGGACCATTCTGCCAGCACCGCGCTCACGGACCGGGATGGGTGTCGCCTAGGACCGGACTCCCCGAGGTTGAAGTGCGTCCTGCATTCCGGACAGTTGGGGACCGTCGGTTGCGCCCTCGGGATAAATCCTATAAAACCGATGTACTAACTAGGAAACGGCGATGAAGGATTTCGCGATGCTACACACCGCACGGCACCACGATGTGCTGACGCGCGCCATGGTGGGCATGCAGCACCGACCGGGGATGTCCCGGCTGGTCGGTAGGTACCTCACCGCTCGTCGTCACGTCGACCTCCTGCGGGTCTCCTCGGCGCTCTGTCGCTGATCCTGACGTTCGTCCCGTTAGTCCGCAGCAGCCAGCCGCGTGCCAGCTGCAGTCCGCACACATGCATGGTCCTTCAGCACGGCCTTGGGTCCACGTGATCAACGTCGCCGGACGGATCTGCACCCCGCTGGTGGTGGCCGGCAGCGTGGTCATCTCCCTCGTCGGCATCACCATGGGCACCCTGCTTCGCCTGGCCGGACGCGCCTCCGACGAGACCATCAGCGGCTGAACCAGCCACACCGCGTCCGCCCCTAAAACCACCCTCGGTTCTTCCGCGAGAGGAATTCCCATGACCATCACCACTGACAAGCCCACCACCGGCACAACCAACCTTGGCCCGCGCATCGAACCGCTCGGCCCCTCCATTGGGGCCAGGGTGCGCGCCGTCGACCTGCGCCAGTTGACTGACAGCGACGTCGCCGTTGTCCACGAGGCCCTGCTGCGGCACAAGGTGCTGTTCTTCTCCGGTCAGGAGCTCACCGACGTCACCTTCGTGCAGCGCCCGCCGGCCGGCTCCATCCTGCGCGCCGTGACCCTGCCGCCCACCGGCGGTGACACGCAGTGGGCCGACAGTCAGGCCGCCTACCGCTCGCTAGCAGAGCCGGTGCAGCACGAACCGGATGCGCTCGAGAACGCCCACGAACACAGCACGGGAAGTACCGACAGTGCAGTGCTTGTGGACGCCGACGCCTGAGCCCATTACGCCATGACCGACAACCCAGTCACCCGCCCCACCGCCTCGACGCGAGCCGCCACCGCGTCCGAACTGGTCCAGTCCGGGCCGGGCCCCTCGTCCGGTCCGGACGAGCCCACCCGTCGGCGGCCTCCCTGGCCGGGACGCACCCGCCTGAGACTCTGGGGCACGGACTTTGCCGCTTTCCTGGTTGTCCTGTTCGTCTGGTGGGCCCTCACCGCCAGCAAGACGATCCAGCCCCTGTTCCTCCCCAGCCCCCAGTCGGTGGTACGCGCCTTCATCGAGGCGAACTCCTGCCGTCCGATCGCGGCCGGCAACCCGCGCGTCGTCTGCGGCGAGCAGGGTTACTTCCTGTGGGAGCACCTGCTGGCCAGCCTGCAACGCATCGGCATCGGCGTCCTCGCCGGTATCGCGGTGGGAGTGCTGCTGGGTTTCGCGATGGCCCTCATCCCGGTGCTCGATCGGCTGATGGAGCCCTACCTGAACTTTCTGCGGTCCCTGCCGCCGCTCGGCTACATCGGCCTGCTCATCGTCTGGTTCGGAATCGGTGACACCTCCAAGATCTGGCTGCTGTTCCTGGCTGCATTCCCACCGATTGCCCTGGCGACCATCGACGGTGTCAAGGGCATCCGCAGTGATCGCGTCCACGCGGCCCAAAGCCTGGGCGCCAGCAGGATGCAGGTGTTGCGGTTCGTGATTCTGCCCGCCAGCCTGCCCTCGATCATGAGCGGCGTCCGGCTCGCCACCGGGTTCGCCTGGACCACGGTCGTGGCGGCGGAACTCAACAACGGCATCCCGGGAATCGGTGGCCTCGCCTACCTGTCCGGCACCCAACTGCAGACACCGTTGACCATTGCCTGCATCATCGTGATCGGCATCGCGGCGATCCTGCTCGACGCGCTGATCAAGCGCATCACCTCGCTGCTGGTGCCATGGCAGGGACGCGCATGACCAGACCGCACAAGCCCACCGCCCGCCCCGCCCATGTCACCAGTCCAAGGAGTCGCACCGTGCCCTCACCCTCCGCATCACCCGCCCGGAGCAGGAGCCTGCGTGCCCTGGCCGCAGCCGCGGCCGTGGCACTGCTGGGGACCGGTGTGCTCACCGGATGCACCACCGCCCAGGAGGCCGAGACCAACGCGAACGCCTCCCTGGGCACCACCACCTGCCCCGTGACGACCAATGACGACGTCACCGGCACTGTGCGCATCGGCTACCAAGCTGTGCCGAATGCGAACCTGCTGGTGAAGAACCAACGCTGGCTGGAAAACTGCTTCCCGCACGCCACCATCTCGTGGCTGAAGTTCGATTCCGGTGCCGACGTCGTGCAGGCGTTCGGCTCAGGCTCCGTCGACCTGGCCACCCTCGGATCGAGCCCCGCCACCAAGGCCCTCTCGGCCCCGCTCAACATCGACATGCAGGTGGTGTGGATCGACGACATCATCGGCAAGGCCGAGTCACTGGTGGTGCGCGAATCCGGCGTCACGTCGATCCAGCAGCTCAAGGGCAAAACGATCGCGACGCCGTTCGGGTCGACATCGCACTACAGCCTGCTGCAAGCGCTCAGCGCCGCAGGCCTGAGCAGCACCGACGTCAAACTGGTCAACCTCGCACCGGACAAGATGATGGCGGCATGGCAGGGCAACCAGATCGACGCCGCCTGGGTCTGGGACCCCGTGCTCAGCCAGCTCACCAAGACCGGCCACATCATCACCGGCAGTGACGCCACCGCGGCCTCCGGGCACCCGACCTTCGACCTGGAGGGCGCCACCACCTCGTTCATCCAGTCGCACGCCTCGTTCATGGAGACGTGGACCAGCGTGGAGGATTACGCCGTGGGCCAACTCGTTGCGCATCCCGACACCGCGGCGCAGTCCATCGCCGTGGAGCTCGGCAGCACGACGGATTCGGTGACCACACAGCTCAAGGGCTACATGTATCCGACCGCGAAACAGCAGGTGTCGCTCGTCAAGAAGCTGCCCAGCCAGCTGTTGGCGACCGCCCAGTTCCTCAAGACCCAACAGGGGGTGGACGCCGTCAGTTCGCTCAACGCCTACACATCTGGCGTCTACACCACCGCGATCACGAAGGTGGCCTCATGACGACCATCAGCCCGGCACCCACGCCGGCGTCCGGTGCACCGGGGACGCTGCACAAAATCGAGTTCGAGGAGGTGACCAAGACCTACCGCACCGACTCCGGTGACAGCGTGCAGGCCCTGGCGTCCACCACGCTGTCAATCGACGAGGGTGAGTTCGTCTGCATCGTCGGCCCGTCGGGCTGTGGCAAGAGCACGCTCATGCAGATGCTCGCCGGCTTCCACCAACCCACCACCGGCCGGGTGCTGGCGGATGGCGCGCCGGTCGTGGGGCCCGATCGCGATCGCGGTGTTGTGTTCCAGCAGGCCAACCTGTACCCGTGGCTCACCACCCGCGCGAACGTGGAGCTCGGCCCGCGCATGCGCGGGGTCGCCAAGGCCGAACGCCGCGCGGTGGCCGACCAGTACCTGGAAATGGTGGGGCTGACGAAGTTTGCCGACCGCAAGCCCTACGAGCTGTCGGGCGGCATGCAGCAGCGCGCGCAGATCGCCCGCGTGCTCGCGAACGCCCCTGACGTCATCCTGATGGACGAGCCATTCGGCGCACTGGATGCCCTCACCCGGGAGAGGATGCAGATGGAGCTGACCCAGATCTGGCGCGAGCGGCGCACGACGGTCGTCTTCATCACTCACGATGTCGAGGAGGCGATCTTCTTGGGGACGCGGGTGCTCGTCATGACTGCCCGCCCGGGCAGGCTGATGATGGACCTCCCCGTGCAGCTGACCTCCGACGGCGTGGCAGTGCCGGAACTGCGCTCGCAAGCCAACTTCATCGAGCTGCGCGACACCGTCACCGAGGCCATCTACCGCGCCCAGGACGGAGCGACCCAGTAACGATCACCTTGACCCATGATCGCCCCGGCCCCCGACGACACACCCCGCAACCCCCAACGACCCTGCAAACCCTTCCGTCCCCACCGACCGCGGCGGGGGAGTGTCTGACTTAGGGAGGACCCGGATGATTGATGTCATGCACCTGTTCGGCGGGCGCGGGTGTGCGCGAGGCGGTAAGAGTGGGTGCCGGTCTCGATGATGGTGGCGTTGTAGGTGAGGCGATCGACGATCGCTGCGTACAAGCGGGGGTCGGTGAAGGTGGAGGCGGGTCGCGAGGGTGTAGCGGACACGGTAACCCTGCTCGGCAGCGGCCGTCCCGAGGGCGATGAGCAGGTGGGACTTGTCTGTGCCGGAGTCCCCGATCAGGCACAGCGGGTCACCGCGACGGATCCAGTCGCCGGTCGCGAGCTCGTTGATGGTGGCGGGATTAATGTTCGGGTTCACGTCGAAATCGAAGTCGGCCAGCCACTTCTCCCGGGGGAAACCGGAGCTCTTGATGCGACGCGGGGTGGAGCGCCGGTCCCGGTCGTCGACCTCGGCGAGCAGGAGCTCGGCCAGGAAGCCCTGGTAGGTGAGCTGTTCCTTCGTAGCAGCCGCCACTGCGTCGTCGACGACGGCACGGATGGTGGGCAGCCGGAGCCGGCGGCAGGCCTGGTCGATCGCGGCCTGCGCGGCTTGTTCGGTGAGGCCCTGACGGCGACGAAGACTGGCGGGCCGGGCGCTGCTGGTGGTCATGGGGTTCCTGTCGAAGTGTGGTGATGGACCTCGGCGCGGGCCGGGGCGGAGTCGGCGTGTCGTCGCCGCAGGAGCTCGTCGTAAGCGGTCACGGTGGGCAGGGGCCGAGTGTCCTCGGGGAGCTGCGCGATGACCTGGTGCGGGTCGATGGGGCGCCGTGGCGGCAGGTTCACGACCGTCCCGACACGGCCCGTGGCCGGTGTTGCAGGTGTGTGGCTGGCGGCGTGGCGGCGGGCCTCGACGGTGACGACGTCCGGGCTCGTGGCACCGACCGACAGGGCGGAGGTGATGCCGGCGATGACGGCATCCGCCGGGAGGGATCGGTGGAGCAGGAGCACGTCGATCAACGCTTGGGTTCCGGCCACATCGCCGCTGGTCTTGCGGGCGGCGGCCCAGAACGCGTCGTGGGCAGGGGTGAACGCCCCGGCGGCGCGGGCCTCGAACACGACCACGCACGAGGCACGCAGGAACACGCGGATGCGTTGGCCGATCAGGTGCGCGGGCACGGAGTACTTGACCATGCGGACGGTGACCAGGGCGGAGCGGTCGACGCGGGGTGCAGGATCAGGCCGGGGTCGAAGTCGTCGGCCGGCAACGGCGCCAGGTGAGGCAGTTCGGCATGGTAGTCCTACCCGACCGTGGTGGCATGCCCAGCAATGCGGCGGGTGTTGTCGTCGACTTCCCAGGCGCGGATCTGGTCGTTGAGCTCGTCCAGGATGGCGACCTCGGGCATGGGGGTGAGGTGGTTGCGGCGGAACCAGCCGACCTCGCCCTCGACGCCGCCCTTCTCATGGGCGCCGTCGATGCCGGGCTGGCAGTAGAACGCGTCGAAGCCGTAGTGGGAGCGGAACAGCACCCAGCGTTCGTTCTCGTCGCGTAGCCGGTCACCGCCGTGGATGACCTGCACGACGGCGGAGGTGAGGGTGTCGTAGCGGATGTGGCGGGCCGGGATACCACCCAGGGCGGGGAAGGCCTCGATGTGGCCCTCGAGGACGGCTTCCTGCCCGCCGGTCGGGTAGACGCGGTGGCTGGCCTTGCCGAAATGGGACAGGCGGTAGACGAACATGTGGCACTTGGTCTTGACACCGTCGAGGATCACGTACACCTCGCCGAAGTCGACCTCGGCCTCAGCGCCGGGGGCGTGATCCTGCGGCACCATCGTCTCCACCCGGCGACCGGCCTCCAGCTGGATCTGCGCCCGGCGCACCCTGACGTAGTCGCGCACGGTCGAGTAGGACAGGTCGGTGGCGTCGTGCTCGTCACGCAACCGGGCCAGGATCCGGGTCGCGGTGTGGCGCTGCTTGCGGGGTGCGGTCAGGTCATAGAGCAGCATCGCGTCGATCGCGGACTTGTACGGATCTAGACGCGGAGCGGACCGTACCGGGGTCTTGCGGGGCGGGGGTTCGGCTGCGGCCAGCGCCTGGCGCACGGTGTGGCGATGTACTCCGTGCTTGGCCGCGAGTTGCCGGATGGACAGGCCATCGACTCTCGCGTCATGGCGGATGTCGGCGTACAGCTGCACTCGTGACCCCATCTCGGCTCCCTCGCCCCTTGAATAGTTCCCGTAGATGGGGACCAGCGTTCAGAGGTGGGGCCACTTCAGACCGTCAACACCCCGGCAAGTCGCACGCGGGGCCAGTTCAGGCCGTCACAACGAGGCCCAATCAAGCTGTCACAACCACCGCAGTGGGCGTCGCGGTCGGCTGCCGCGGGGCCTCATTGACGAGCCGCGCGGGTCGGGTCATCTACCACCGGGTCACGGGGCATCTTTTAGGATGGGCCCATGACTTCAACGAGCGAGAGCACCGAGAATTCCCGTATCGCCTCCGGAGTGGGGCTGGCCACCGTGGTGGGCTCCGGCGAGCGGGAGGGGACCGTGCTGGACGTCTTCTACCCTGCGCCGAGCCTGAGCGCCAACCCGGATACGAGCTACGAGGCGGATCTGCGCGTGGCCGCCACCACGGACCCGGATCGCAACGTGCGCTCCGAGATCGTGACCACCGTGATCAACCTGGACGAGGCACCCCAGGACGCCGCGGACGCCTACCTGCGCCTGCACCTGCTGTCCCACCGCTTGGTGCGGCCCAACACCCTCAACCTGGACGGCGTCTTCGGCAAGCTCGCGAACGTGGCGTGGACCAGCCGCGGTCCCGTGCTCGCGGAGGAACTGACCCGCTCCCTGCTGCGCCTGCGCGCCAGCGGGACCGTGACCGTGCTTGGCGTGGACAAGTTCCCGCGCATGGTCGATTACGTGGTGCCCTCCGGTGTGCGCATCGGTGACGCGGACCGCGTGCGCCTCGGTGCCTACCTGGGCGAGGGCACCACCGTGATGCACGAGGGGTTCGTGAACTTCAACGCCGGCACGCTCGGCGAGGCCATGGTTGAGGGCCGGATCTCCGCCGGCGTCGTGGTCCACGACCACACGGACGTGGGCGGCGGCGCATCCATCATGGGCACGCTGTCCGGCGGCGGCAAGCAGCGGATCACGCTGGGCCAGCGCTGCCTGCTGGGCGCCAACGCGGGCGTGGGCATCTCCCTGGGTGACGACTGCGTCGTCGAGGCCGGCCTGTATGTCACCGCCGGTACCCGCGTGAGCCTCATCGAGGGCGGCGCCGAACCCCGCGTGGTCAAGGCGTCCGAGCTCTCCGGCGTGAACAACCTGCTGTTCCGCCGCAACTCCACCAACGGCGTCGTGGAGGCGCTGCCCCGCCAGGGCAGCACGGTGGAGCTCAACGCCGCACTGCACGCCAATTGATCCCCGCCGTCGCGCGTCCACGGATCGCGACGACGACGCCGCTCGGCCGGGTCCCGCAGCTCGCGGGCCCGGCCGCGCGTTTTCGTGAGGTCCACTGGATAGGGTGGGGACCATGAAGATTCTTGTCACCGGGGGAACCGGGTACATCGGCTCGCACACGGTTCTGGCGCTGCTCGAGGCGGGGCACGACGTCGTCGTCCTGGACAACCTGTCCAATTCGTCCAAGACGTCGCTCGAGCGGGTGGCGGAACTCGCCGGACGCGACGTCGCGGCGTTCGAAGAGGTGGACCTGCTGGACCGCGAGGGTCTGGACCGCGTGTTCGCGCAGCACCGCCCGGACGCCGTGATCCACTTCGCGGGGCTCAAGGCCGTGGGGGAATCGGGGCAGAAGCCGCTGTGGTACTACACGAACAACGTCAGCGGGACCGTGAACCTGTTGTGGGCCATGGAGGAGAACGGGTGCCGCAGCATAGTGTTCTCGTCCTCGGCCACCGTGTACGGCGCCCCGGAGACCATGCCGCTGACCGAGAAGCTGTCCATGGACGCGCAGAACCCGTACGGCCGTACCAAGGAACACATCGAGGACATGCTCGCGGACCTCGCGGCCTCTGATGACCGCTGGTCCGTGGCCCTGCTGCGCTACTTCAACCCCGTGGGCGCGCACGAGTCCGGGCGGATCGGTGAGGACCCCTCGGGGATCCCCAACAACCTCATGCCGTTCGTCGCGCAGGTGGCCGTGGGCCGGCGCGAGAAGCTCATGGTCTTCGGCGACGACTACCCCACCCCGGACGGCACCGGCGTGCGCGACTACATCCACGTGGTGGACCTCGCGGACGGACACCTACGTGCCCTGGACCGGATCAGCCGGGACCACGGCGTGCACGTGTGGAACCTGGGCACCGGCCGCGGCTACTCCGTGCTGGAGGTCCGCGAGGCATTCCAGAAGGCCTCGGGCCGGGAGATCCCCTACGAGATCGCCCCGCGCCGCCCCGGCGACGCCGCTGTGTCCTACGCCGATCCCTCCTCCGCCCTCGCCGAACTGGGCTGGTCCGCGGACCGGGACATCGACACCATGTGCCGGGACCACTGGAACTGGCAGAAGAACAACCCGAACGGTTACGACGGCTGAGCCGAGCGGCGGCGTCGTGCCCGCACCGACGAACGAGCCCCGATCACCGAACGGTGATCGGGGCTCGTCGGTTTGACCGGGGAACTCAGTTGGCGGTCGGGTAGTGGCGTTCACCCTCGCCCACGTAGAGCTGGCGGGGGCGGCCGATCTTGGTCTCGGGGTCCTCGATCATCTCGCGCCACTGCGCGATCCAGCCGGGCAGGCGGCCGATCGCGAAGAGCACGGTGAACATCTTCTCGGGGAAGCCCATGGCCTTGTAGATCAATCCCGTGTAGAAGTCCACGTTCGGGTAGAGCTTGCGCTCCACGAAGTAGTCGTCCGCGAGGGCCTTCTCCTCCAGGCCGATGGCCAGGTCCAGCAGCTCGTTGTTGCCGCCCATCTTGGCCAGGACGTCGTGCGCGTAGCCCTTGATGATGCGGGCACGGGGATCGTAGTTCTTGTAGACACGGTGCCCGAACCCCATGAGGCGGACGCCGTCCTCCTTGTTCTTGACCTTCTCCATGAACTCGTCCGCGGAGAGCCCACGGTTCTGGATCTGGTCCAGCATGGCCAGCACGGCCTCATTGGCACCGCCGTGCAGCGGGCCGTAGAGGGCGTTGATGCCCGCGGAGACGGACGCGAACATGTTGGCGTGGGAGGAACCCACCAGGCGCACCGTGGAGGTGGAGCAGTTCTGCTCGTGGTCCGCGTGCAGCATGAACAGGATGTCCAGGGTCTTGGCGACCACCGGGTCCACCTCGTAGTCCTCGGCGGGCACACCGAAGCACATGCGCAGGAAGTTCTCCGCGTAGTTGAGGTTGTTGTGGGGGTACAGCTGCGGCTCGCCCACGGACTTCTTGTACGCGTACGCGGCCAGAGTGGGGACCTTTGCGAGCAGGCGGATGGTGGAGATCTCCACGTGCTCCTTGTTGAACGGGTCCAGGGAGTCCGAGTAGAAGGTGGACAGCGCGGACACGGCCGAGGACAGCACGGGCATGGGGTGCGCGGAGCGGGGGAAGCCGTTGAAGAACATCTTGATGTCCTCGTGCACCATGGTGTGCGTGGTGATGCGGTGCTGGAAGTCCTCGTACTGCTCACGCGTGGGAAGCTCGCCGTAGATCAGCAGGTAGGCGGTCTCCAGGAAGTTGGAGTGCTCCGCAAGCTCCTCGATGGGGTAGCCGCGATAGCGCAGGATGCCCTGGGCGCCATCGATGTAGGTCACCGTGGAGCGCGTGTTCGCGGTGTTCACGAACCCGGGGTCGAAGCTGACGTTGCCGGTCTCCTTGAGCAGGGAGCCCACGCCGTAGCCCTTGTTGCCCTCGGTCACCTCCAGCACGGGGAGCTCGAGGGACTTGCCCTTCTCGTAGTTCAGCTCCACCTTGTCGGTGGACTTCTTGGCCTCTGCCATGATGTGTCCTTCACGGTTCGCTAGGTGTTCCACGACGGGTTCGCGGTGCGGTTCACCCCCACGCCGTCGTGGCGGTTCGGGTCGGTGCGCACCGGGCGGGAACACGGTGTCATTCCCCACCAACCTACCCGTTGGTGTGATCGGGATTCCACTTGCCCACCCGTGTGCGGCGGGCTCAGACGGCGCCTGAGAGCCGTTGCACGGCGGCCGCCATGCGCTCGTCGCTCGCGGTCAGGGACAGCCGCACGTAGCCGTGCCCGGCGTCCCCGTAGAAGGTCCCGGGGCCCACCACGATGCCCAGGCGGGCGAAGCGTTCCACGGTGTCCCACGTGTCCTCACCGGCGGTGGCCCACAGGTACAAGCCGGCCTCGGAATGCTCGATCGTGAGCCCGAAGGCCTCCACGGCGGGCTTGAGTGCCTCGCGCCGCTGCCGGTAGAGGTTCTTCTGCGCCGTCACGTGCGCGGTGTCCCCCAGGGCCACGCGCATGGCTTCCTGCACGGGATAGGGCACGATCATCCCGGCGTGCTTGCGCGAGTTGATGAGCGAGGGCATCAGCGCGGGGTCACCCGTGAGGAACGCGGCGCGGTAGCCCGCGAGGTTCGACTGCTTGGACAGCGAGTACGCGCTGAACAGCAGGGACGTGTCCCCGCCGCTCACGCGCGGGTCCAGGACGGACGGCACGGGTTCGCCACCGCGTGCGGGATCCCACTGACCCCAGCCGAGCTCGGCGTAGCACTCGTCGGAGACCACCACGGCCCCCTGCGAGCGGGCCTGGTCCACGAGCCGCTTGAGACTCTGCGCGTCCCGCACGATGCCCGTGGGATTGCCCGGCGAGTTGACCCACACCATGCGCACGCGCTCGCGCACCGAGGGCTCGAGCTCGTCCAGCGAGTCCGCGGCCACGGCCTCGGCGCCGGCGATCTGCGCCCCGATGTCGTACGTGGGGTAGGCGACCACGGGACGCACTACGACGTCGCCCGGGCCCAGACCCAGCAACAGCGGCAGCCACGCGACGAGTTCCTTGGAACCCACCGTGGGCATCACGGCGTCCGGGTCCAGATCGGGCACACCGCGACGATCGGCGAACCACGCGGCCACGGCCTCCCGCAGCGCGGGGGTCCCGTGCGTCGTGGGATACCCGGGGGCGTCCGCGGCGGCGGCGAGCGCATCCTGGATCACGAGCGGCGTGGGGTCCACCGGGGTCCCGATGGACAGGTCCACCACACCATCCGGGTGCTCCTGCGCGGTCCGGCGGTACGGCGCGAGGGAGTTCCAGGGGTAGTCGGGCAGGTTCAGACCGAATCCGCGGGCCACGCTCACCGGATCAGTCCTGGTTCTGCGGGGGCAGTTCCGCGATCATGGGGTGGTCCTTGTGGGTGTTGCCGAGCTTGGCGGCCCCACCCGGAGAGCCCAGATCGTCGAAGAACTCCACGTTCGCCTTGTAGTACTCGGCCCATTCCTCGGGGGTGTCGTCCTCGTAGTAGATGGCCTCCACGGGGCACACCGGTTCGCACGCACCGCAGTCCACGCACTCGTCCGGGTGGATGTACAGGGATCGCTCGCCCTCGTAGATGCAGTCCACGGGACATTCCTCCACGCAGGCCTTGTCCTTGACATCCACGCACGGCTGCGCAATTACGTAAGTCACGGTTGACGAACCTCTCCTTCTGTTCCCAAGTCCTCGACCATTCTAGCGGCGGGCATTCGAGGCTACCGCGCCCGCGAGCGCACCAGCCAATGCCCCGTAACAATCACGGAGGCCATGACCGCCACGAAGATCACGGCGAACCACAGCAACCCCACGATCCCCACGGGCTCGGCCCACGTGGTGACCACGAGCGCCGAGCCCTCTCGCAGGTACGCGGTGGCCCAGGCGATCACGTACGTCACGAGCCCTGGGACGGCAGCCGCCCACACGCGCCGGGTCGCGGTACCGCACCACACGCTCGCGCACAGCAGCAGCGCCCCGGAGAATACGAGCCCCCACGGGAGCCACCAGCCGTCCAGGTACCAGATGTTGGCGTGCATGGCCGTGGCCACCGCTCCCGCCACGAGTCCCGTGAGCAGTGCCGTCACCAACGACGACGCCGCTCCCGGCCGTTGCTTCTCGGCACCCCCGGGCGCGTGGTCGCCGGCGGTCTGCGTGGCCGGGGCGCTCTCCCACGGGGCGGTGCGGTGCAGTCCGGACGCGCTCATTGTCCGCCCCGGCGTAACAGGCGGAACGTCTCGGTGGCGCTGAGGGTCTGCGGCACGCCGTTGGATAGCTTGTACGTGGTGCCCTGCGGGTCCTCGCCCAGGGTGATCTGTGTGGCGTGCGCCGCCATTGCGGCGCGCTTCACCGCCAGATCACCGTGGATCGCCGCTTGCGGCCGTTCGTCCGAGGGGTTCACGTCGCTCTCGATCCCCCACGTCAGGGGGACGTCCCACGCGTCGTGGGCGGTGTCCGGTGCTGACGCTGCGAGGTCCACGGCGCGCAGCGTGACCCCGTGCGTGGCCACGTGGTCCGGGTGACCGTACCCGCCGTCGTCGTCGTAGGTGATCACGGCGTGGGGACGCACCGCGCGGATAGCTGCGGCCACGTGGGCGGCGGCCTCCTGCGGATCCGCCGCCGTGAGCGCTGCGGGTGAGACGTCCTCGGCGGGCTGCGGGCGGCCGTCGGGCCCCCAGCTCATCCCGGAATCCACGTACTTGTCCGCGCCGTTGGCGAAACCCTCGGCGGGATCGTGGGCGGGGGGCTCCCCCGCGAAGAACCGGTCCGCGAGCCCCATGGCGGCCGCGGCGGCGTCGAGCTCACCCACACGGTAGAGCCCCAGCGCGGTGCCGTCGGTGTCCGGGCACCCGGGTTGGCCCACCTCGAGATGACGCAGGGCGGGCGGGATAACCTCACCGCGTTCGCCGCGCGTCATGGTCAGCAACACCGTGGTGGCGCCCAGCGCGCCGTAGTACCCGATGGATACGCCCGTGACGATGGCTTCGTCGTCCGGGTGGGCGTGCACCCACAACACACGAGCCCGGGCGGGATCCACGCCCCCGGGGAGCAGTGTCTCCACCGCCCCCTCGGTCGCGTGTCCCCCGCCCGGGTATCGAGGATCGGCCACGATCAGGCGCGCGCCCGCTGCCGGGCGACCTTGAGGCGCTCGTTGGCGTCCAGGACCACCTTGCGGATGCGGATGGCCTCCGGGGTGACCTCCACGCACTCGTCCTCGCGCGCGAACTCGAGGGACTCCTCGAGCGTGAGCTTGCGCGGGGGCGTGAGGTTCTCGAAGCTGTCCGCCGTGGACGAGCGCATGTTGGTGAGCTTCTTCTCCTTGGTGATGTTCACGTCCATGTCGTCCGCGCGGGAGTTCTCACCCACGATCATGCCCTCGTAGACCTCGGAGGTAGGCTCCACGAAGAACGAGCCGCGCTCCTGCAGGTTGATCATGGCGTACGGGGTGACCACACCGGCGCGGTCCGCGATCATAGAACCGTTGGTGCGGTACTCGATCTCCCCGGCCCACGGCTCGTAGCCGTCCGCGTAGGAGGACGCGATGCCCGCGCCTCGGGTCTCCGTGAGGAACTTGGTGCGGAAGCCGATCAGACCGCGCGAGGGGACCTTGAACTCCATGCGCACCCACCCGGTGCCGTGGTTGCTCATGCCCTCCATGCGGCCCTTACGCGCGGCCATGAGCTGGGTGATCGCACCCAGGAACTCGTCCGGAGCATCGATCGTCATGTGCTCGTAGGGCTCGTGCACCTTGCCGTCCACGGTCCTGGTGACCACCTGTGGTTTGCCCGCGGTGATCTCGAAGCCCTCGCGGCGCATCTGCTCCACGAGGATGGCCAGGGCCAGCTCACCGCGGCCCTGCACCTCCCACGCGTCCGGGCGCTGGGTGGGCAGCACGCGCAGCGAGACGTTACCGATGAGCTCCTTGTCCAGGCGGTCCTTGACCTGGCGCGCGGTGACCTTGGCCCCCTTGACGCGTCCGGCCAAGGGCGACGTGTTGATCCCGATGGTCATGGAGATCGCGGGATCGTCCACCGTGATCAGCGGCAGCGGCTCGGGGTTCTCGAGGTCCGTGAGGGTCTCACCGATGGTGATGTCCTCGATCCCGGCCACGGCCACGATCTCACCAGGCCCGGCGCTCTCCGCGGGCACCCGGTCCAGGCCCTTGGTGGCCAGCAGTTCGGAGATGCGCACGCTCTTGAGGGTTCCGTCGTGACGCGCCCACGCCACGGTCTGGCCCTTCTTCAGCGTCCCGTTGAAGATGCGCAGCAGGGCCAGGCGACCCAGGAACGGGGAGGCGTCCAGGTTGGTCACGTGCGCCTGCAGCACGCCGTCCGGGTTGTAGGACGGCGCGGGGATGTGCTCGATGATGGTGCGGAACAGCGGCTCGAGGTCCTCATTGTCCGGCAGTTCGCCGTTGCCGGGCTGGTCGGTGGAGGCACGGCCGGCCTTACCGGAGGCGTAGACCACGGGCACGTCCAGGACGGCGTCCAGGTCCAGGTCCGGGTGGTCCTCGGCGATGTCCGAGGCCAGGCCCAGCAGCAGGTCCATGGTGTCGGAGACGACCTCGTCGATCCGGGCGTCCGGGCGGTCCACCTTGTTGACGACGACGATCACGGGCAGCTTGGCCTCGAGGGCCTTGCGCAGCACGAACCGGGTCTGGGGCAGCGGGCCCTCGGAGGCGTCCACGAGCAGCACGACGCCGTCCACCATGGACAGACCGCGCTCCACCTCGCCACCGAAGTCGGCGTGACCCGGGGTGTCGATCACGTTGATTGTGATGGTCTCACCGTTGGCCGCGGGGCCGTCGTAGAACACCGTGGTGTTCTTGGCCAGGATGGTGATGCCCTTCTCCCGCTCCAGGTCGCCCGAGTCCATGACTCGTTCCTCGACCTCTCCGTGGCTGGAGAACGCGTTCGTCTGCTGGAGCATGGCATCGACGATGGTGGTCTTGCCGTGGTCAACGTGGGCCACGATGGCCACGTTGCGCAGATCGGCGCGCTGGGTGGTGGTTTCAGACATGCACAGGTCTCTCTTCATGAGTGGATGCAGAGGGGAATCGTGGCGATTCTACTCCCCTCCGCCACCACCCGGAGCACACGTGATGCATGTCTCCCGTGTGCTCAGCCGAGCAGTTCGGGGCGCTGCCATTCCTCACCCAGCACGTGTTCGGCCAGGAACGCGAGCACGGTCTCGTACCACGCCCGCGAGTTGGCCGGCTTGAGGATCCAGTGGTTCTCGTCCGGGAAGTACAGGAACCGGTGGCCCTCCACCCGGGTGCGCAGCTGCAGATCGGACCACAGCTCGATGCCCTGGGAGATCGGGACCCGGTAGTCCTTGTCCCCGTGGATCACGAGCATGGGGACCTGGATCCGGTCCACGAACCGGTGCGGTGAGTACACGGCGGCCTGGGCCGGGCCCATGGCCTCACGCCACTCGGTGTTGTCCGTGGTGGCACCCATGGAGTCCAAGTTCCACAGGGACGCGTGGGTCACAATGCACCGGAACCGGTCCGCCGTCTGGGTGGCCACCCAGTTGGCCATGTACCCGCCGTAGGAACCGCCCAGCAGGGCTTGGCGCTGGGCATCGATGTCCGCCCGCTGCGTCGTGGCCTCCACGAGCGCCATCACGTCCGTGAACGGCGCCCCGCCCAGCTCCTGCTGACCGCGGTCGATCATGGCCTGTCCGTAACCCGTGGAGATGGCCGGGTCCGGGAACAGCACGGCATAACCGCGGGCCACGAACGGCCACGGATTCCAACGCCAGCTCCACTGGTTGTTGGACGCCCACGGCCCACCGTGAACGAACACGAGCAACGGGTGTTCGGTTCCTTCCCCCTCGGGCAGCGCGAGCCACGCGCGGATGCTCGTCCCGTCCTCGGCGGTCGTGGTGACCTCCTCGAGGCGGCCGGGGACGGCGTCGTCGGGCACGAGACCGTCGATCCGGGTGGGCTCGGCGCAGAACTCCCGACCGGACCACGTCACCGCCTCGAGGGGGTGGTCGTAGGTGGCCCGCAGACCGTAGAACGCGTCCCCCACGGGGTGGACCGCGCAATAGGTCCACGGCTGCTCGGCACCGCCGGCCAGGACGTCGATCGAGGAGTCCCCGCCCCGCGGGCACGTGACCCTCAGCACGATCCCCCGGCCCTGATAGTCGGACGTGCACACGAAGGAGTCGTCATCGATCCACCGGGATCCCCCCGCCCAGTATTCGTCTGTGGGCACGACTTCCGTGTCCCGACCCGTGCTCAGGTCGTGGATCCACAGCGAGATCTGCAGGTTGACGCCGTCGCGCCACACGACGTCCCGCTCCAGGACGACCCGGCTGCCGTCCGGGGAGACGGGCCCGGGCTCCCACCAGTCCTCCTCGGTGGCGTCCCGGAACAGTTCGGCCTGACCGGCGCCGTCTGCCGTGATCGGCACCCGCCACAGCTGGGACCGTTCCCAGCCCTCCGGCAACCACGCGGTCAACTGTGCGATCAGCCAGGTGCCGTCCGGGGCGACCGAGTAGCGCGTCAACCGCCCGGCGGGCAGATCCACGCGGCGCACGGCCTCCCCCGCGTCCCGGGACTCGGCGAGCGCGGCGGTGTCCACGAACCACAGGGCGGTCTCGGCGGCTGGGAGGTCATGGTCCCAGTACCGGAACGGCGCGCGGTCGTAGAGCATGGGACTCGCCCCGGATTCCTCACGCAATTCGTGCAGTTCACGGTTGCGGGCGAGCTCGTCCGCCGCACCCTTGGCACTCGGGTGCATGCCCGAGAGGAAGAACAGCATGTCCCCGCCCAGCTTGGGGTCCGAGATGCCCTCGGGCATGTCCAGCACCATGCGGGCGTCGCCGCGTTCGGGGAGCAACCACAACCGGGAGCGCTTCTCGTGGTCCCCGTCCATGGGTCGGTCGGACGTGAAGTAGAGCTCCCCCGACGGCGCCGGGCACACCTCTTGGACTCCGTGATCGCCGGAGGTCAGGGGGACAGGTGCACGATCGCCGTCGGTCGGGCGGGGTACCGACCACGCGTGTTTGACGTAGCGCTTACCGTCTGAGGACAGTTCCTGCCGCAGGGCGATCACCGGGCCGTTCCGGTGTCCGCTCAATCCGGTGAGTCGTGGGGTGGCCACGAGCTGTTCGGAAGTTTCATAACGGGGTGTCATATGAGTCACATTACAGACGTGCCGGTCACGCATAAGCGCGCACGTGTCACCCCAGCCACTAACGTGGCCCTCGGCCACGTGGCGCAGCGGTGGCGGATGGGAGTGGAACGCATGAGTTCGGACAAGGGGACGTTGGCGTGGGCGGTGCGCGTCACGGTTCCCGTGGCCATGGGATACATGCCGCTCGGGATGGCCTTCGGCGCCTATGCGGTCTCGCTGGGGTTCGCTCCCTACCTGGCGCCCCTCACGGCTCTCGTGGTCTTCGCGGGCTCGATCGAGTTCCTGCTCGTGGGATTGGTCTCGGCGGGAGCGGGCCTGCTACAGATCGCCGTGACCACTCTGCTGGTCAACAGCCGACACATCTTCTACGGCTTCTCCTATCCCACCCACCTGCTGCGTTCGCCCTTCGCCAAGCTCTACGGCCCCTATGCCCTGACCGACGAGGCCTATGCGCTGATCAACAGCGGCGTGCGCCCCACCACGCAGCACGAGCTCATGCTGATCCAGGGCATCTCCCAGTTCTACTGGGTCTTCGGTGCCGCGGTCGGAGCCGTGGCCGGCGGACTCATCCCGGAATCGTTCGACGGTTTCGACTTCGCACTGACCGGGTTGTTCACCCTGTTGTTCGTGAGCGCCCTGAGCGCGGCCTCGCAGCGCGTGATGATCGTGCTCGCTGCCCTGGCCTCCATTGCGGTGGGGCTGCTGCTGCCCCGCGACCTGTTCCTGCTCGGTGCCATGTTGTGCTACGCGGTGCTATGCGTCGTGCTCGTCAAACGCCCACGGCACGGTCGTTCGTCCCAGACCGCGGAAGGCGGCGCCTGAGATGCTCGCAGCCATCGTCGTGTGCGCCGCCGTGACCTATTCGTTGCGGCTGTTCCCCGTATTGTTGGCCCATCGGTTCCGCGATCGCGAGGACCTGCGGGAGATCTCCGCCCTGCTCCCCGCGGGACTCATGTTGATCCTGGTCGCCTATACATTGCTGGAGGCCGATTCCGGGGTGCAGCTGAGCCGATTGATTCTCGCGGCGGTGATTTCCGTGATCGTGAACGCAGTGAGCAAGAATTTCCTGATGGCATTCATCGCGGGATTCTCGGCATATTCATTGTCGGGATTATTTCTGTAAATTTTCGAGGTAATTCGAGCGGCCCCGGAAACCCTGAGCCCCGCCGCGCAGTGAGTGAGCACACACGCCCCGCGCGCATCTGCGATGAGCCGACGACGGGGTCGCAAGCTCACTCGAACCATTAGATCAAATATTGTTTCCCTATTCTGGTGAGTGCACCCTCAGCAAACTCAGGCATACCTAACCCCAATTAGGTAACGACCTTTTACCATAAGGGTCAACTTACTGGCGCGCCCCGAAAAACACCCGTAGTGTCCATATCAGTTCATCCGACGATCAGAGCACCACCCGAATCACAGGAGAAGATCATGGCCACTCTCACCGCTGTTTCCGCTTGCACCGCCACCGGCTGCGCCTTCAACGACAACGGCTGCACCGCCCCCGCCATCACGGTGGGCGGCCAGGGCTCCGAGGCCTCGTGCACCACGTTCATCTCGCTCGACGCCCGCGGTGGCCTGCCCACCGCCAACGGCCAGGTGGGCGCGTGCCAGCGCCTCGAGTGCGTGCACAACAAGGACCTATTGTGCACCGCCTCGTCGATCGAGGTCACTGCGGACGCCAACTGCGCGAGCTACGAAGCCCGCTGATCGCGGAGCTCATCGAGTAACAACTGCAGACATGAGAGGACCGCGAGTCATGCGACTCGCGGTCCTCTCATGTCTGCAACGATCGATCGAGCCCCGGCAGGCTCACACGACCGCCGGACAGCCTCGGGGTGTGACGCTGCCGCTGGGGTACCGGCGCGGCGTCACGCTGCGGCGGGGGTGCCCAGCAGGGATGCGAGGTTGTCGGCGAGGTCTTGCGCGGACGACGTCGGACGATGGAACGGGACGAAGTAGACGCTGGTAGCGGTCGAACCCTCGCGCAGAACCGTGACCCCGGTGAGATCCACGTCCACCACGAAATCCCGATTCCGGGTGTGAGCGCACCCGCCACTCGAGGGCTTACGCGTCAGCAGGTGGGCGGGGATCCATCCGTTCTCCGCGGCATCGCACATCCCGGCCAGATCGATTGGATCCACGGACACCGCGGCGTCCAGGGCCACGACTTCGGTGTTCACCGCGGCCATGGAATCCCCGAGCTCGCGGCCGAACGCCCGCACCTGGTCGACGTTCAGTGGCGTGGCACCCGAACCGTCATGAACCACGACCCGTGCCGTGGAGACGATCGCGAGTCGCCCGGAGGCCGTGTCGGCCACGGCCGCCACGAGCTTCGGCAACTCCCCCGTCATGAGGAGTTCGTCGGTCTCACCCGGGGTCAGCCACTCAAGACCCGCCAGGAAGTGTGCACTGGCCGCCACGATGCGTACGGAGGGGTCCGGAGCGAACTTGGCGATGTCCACGCGCACGTCCACGGTCTGCCCCGCCGGGGTCAGCGCAGCGACGTCGGGGTGAGGAGCCGCGGCCATGACCATCCGGCCGTTTGGCATGAACCCGTGCGCCAAGCACGGCAGTGTAGGTTGACCCTCGAGGCGGTAGGCGACCACGTTCGCTCGGCCCGCGCCCGCGAGCATGCGGTGCGCGAGTGACACGACTCGCTCCGACACGCCCACGTACCCGAGCTGTGCACCGTTGTCAGTTCGACCCACGACCGTCCCCGCTTCCGTTGTGACCAATCCCACCGGGTCCGCCGAGAACATCCCGATCGCACCCGATTCGCAAAACTTAGGAAAGCCTAACCTCCCTAAAAGGTGGACGGAAGGGTTTACGACGAATTTGGTCAGATTTTTATGACCTAAACGGAGGTGATTCATATCACGGACGTGTGCGATAGCATCGCAGCATGCCTCCCCTACCCCTCCGACCCCGTTCATCCCGCGCCGCCCGGCGATCACGCTCGCCGCGGATCGCCGGGGCCGCGGCACTGACCGGGGTGGCGTTGCTGGTCTCCGGGTGCGGGGCCTTAAGCGGGGACGCCCAGGAGGACGCGGGGCAGAATCCCGGCACAGCGACGTCGTCCGCCACCAACCGGGCGACGAGCGAGACGGCCCGTACGAGCGAGCCCGGTAAGGGCCCGGAGTGTCCCGAGGACGCGTGCTTCACCGTGGCGATGACCGGTGATCTCCTGCTGCACGAAGGCCTGTGGCGCAACTTCGCGGTGGACCCGGCCATGAACGAAAGCAGACACTTCGACTTCGACCCACTGCTGGCCGGTCAGAAGCCGTACCTGGACCAGGCCGACGTGGCCATCTGCGAAATGGAGACCCCGGTGGCGCCCAAGGGTGGGCCCTACTCGGACTACCCGAGCTTCAGTGTGCCGCCGGAGATCACCGTGGCGGCCAAGAACACGGGTTACGACGCGTGCACGTCCGCGACCAATCACACCGTGGACCGCGGCACCGAGGGCGTGAACCGGACCTTGGCGACCCTCGACGAGGCGAGCCTCAAGCACACCGGCTCGTACACTTCCGAGCGCGCGTCCAAGGAGCCCATGCTGCTGGAGACCCCGGCCGGGACCGTGGCCGTGGTCACCGGGACCAACAGTCTCAACGGCCAGCGGGCGGAGCACGACTGGCAGGTGGACCGGCTGCGGGACCCCGCCGAGGAGCCGCAGCCCGCGCGACAGGACATCGACCGCGCCGTGGCGCAGGCGAAGAAGGCGCGCCAGCAGGGCGCGGACGTGGTGATCGCGGCCATGCACTCGATCATCGAGTACCAGGACGACGCCGACGCCTACCAGAAAACCACGGCTCACTCGCTGATTGATTCCGGTGCGTTCGACGCCGTGTACGGTCACGGTTCGCACAGCGTGCAGCCCATCGAGCACTACAACGGCAAGTGGATCGTCTACGGACTGGGCAACACCGTCACGGAGACATCCCCGGCGTACGAGAACAACAACCAGGGTCTGATCACGCGCTTCCAGTTCGCGCGCGGGGACGACGGCGGGTGGCGGGTCAGCGACCTGGCCTGGGCACCGAGCTCCAACACCCAGGACGGCCGGTTCCAGTGGTGCTCCACGGCCTCGGACCAGCCCAACGGTGTGTGCCGCTCCCCGCAGGAGGACCGGCAGATCCGCGAGCGCATCGCGGGGATCATCAACACGGACTCGGCGACGGCGAACGGGTTGCGGGAGTGGCGGGTCGCGGAGGAAACGGAAGACTGAGCGGCGGAACGTCCACGAGAGAAGGCCGGTTCCACGACCCCGTGAGGGTCCCGGAACCGGACTTCTCCGTGCTCGTGACGGGGGGGGCGTCAGCCCTGCACGCCGAGCTTCCCCAGGATGATCTGGCGCACGCGTCCGGCGTCCGCCTGGCCGCGCGTGGCCTTCATGACTGGTCCGATCAGGGCGCCCACGGCCTGGACCTTGCCGCCCTTGATCTTCTCGACCACGTCCGGCATCTGGGCCATGGCGTCGTCCACGGCTGCGGTGAGGGCGCCGTCGTCGGAGACGACCGCGAGCCCGCGGGACTCCACGATCTCCGCCGGGGTGCCCTCACCCTCGACCACGAAACCGAGGACCTTCTTGGCCAGCTTGTCGTTGATCTTGCCGCCGTCGATCAGCCCGTTGAGTTCGACCACGTGGGCCGGGGTCACGGGCAGGTCCGCGATCTCGACCTCGCGCTGCTTGGCGAGGCGGGCGATCTCACCCATCCACCACTTGCGCGCCACGGCGGCGGAGGCGCCCGCGGCAATGGTCTGCTCGATCTCGTCCAGCACACCCGCGTTGACGACGTCGCGGAACTCCTCGTCCGTGTACCCCCAGTCCGCCTTCAGCCGCTTGCGGCGCTCGGCGGGGGGCTCGGGAAGGCTCGCGCGCAGTTCCTCGATCCAGTCCGCCGTGGTCACCACGGGCACCAGGTCCGGTTCGGGGAAATAGCGGTAGTCGTCCGCGTCCGACTTCGGTCGCCCGGCCGTGGTGGAGCGGGTGTCCTCGTGCCAGAAGCGGGTCTCCTGCGTGACCTTCTCCCCCGCGGCGAGCACGGCGGCGTGGCGCTGGATCTCGTAGCGCACGGTGCGCTCCACGGCGCGCAGCGAGTTCACGTTCTTCGTCTCCGAGCGCGTGCCGAACTGCGTGGCGCCCTTGGGCATCAGGGACACGTTCGCGTCGCAGCGCACGTTGCCGCGCTCCATGCGGGCGTCCGAGATGCCGAGGTTCTTCACGATCTCGCGGATCGCGGCCACGTAGGCGCGGGCCAGTTCCGGCGCCCGCTCCCCCGCACCCTCGATGGGCTTGGTGACGATCTCGATGAGCGGCACACCTGCGCGGTTGTAGTCCACCAGGGAGTACTGCGCGTTCTGGATCCGCCCGGCATCCCCGCCCATGTGGGTCAGCTTGCCGGCGTCCTCCTCCATGTGGGCGCGCTCGATCTCCACCCGGAACTCCGTGCCGTCCTCCAGCTCGAGGTCCAGGTGCCCGTCGAACGCGATGGGCTCGTCGAACTGCGAGGTCTGGAAGTTCTTGGGGGTGTCCGGGTAGAAGTAGTTCTTCCGCGCGAAGTGGCACTTCTGCGCGATCGAGCAGTTCAGCGCGAGACCGAGCTTGATCGCGGATTCCACTGCCTTGCCGTTGACCACCGGCAGCACGCCGGGCAGCCCCAGGGACACCGGGGTCACGTTGGTGTTGGGCTCGTCCCCAAAGGTGTTGGGGGCAGCATCGAACATCTTGGTCTTGGTGTTCAGCTCCACGTGCACCTCGAACCCCAGAACGGGGTCGAAGCGCTCGAGGGCTTCCTCGAAGGACAGCACGTCCTGGCTCATCACTTGCCTCCCTGCGCGGCAGTGGCCGCAAAGTCACGAACGGTGGCGGTCACGTCGGCGCGTTCCCGCCACAGCGGGCCGCCCCACTGCTCGGTGAGCAACCGCTCCAGACCGGCCCCGGCGCGGTACACGCGGGCGTCCTCGCGCGCCGGTGCCATGAACTGGATCCCCACGGGCAGCCCGTCCTCCGGTGCCAGGCCGCCCGGCAGGGAGATCGCGGGGATCCCCGCGAGGTTGGTGGGGATCGTGGCGATGTCGTTCAGGTACATCTGCATGGGATCCGCGGACTCGTCCACGCCCCCGATGTCGAACGCGGTGGTGGGCGCGGTGGGCGAGATCAGCACGTCCGCCTCCTCAAACGCCGCCGCGAAATCACGCTGTACGAGCGTGCGCACCTGCTGTGCGGAACCGTAGTACGCGTCGTAGTACCCCGCGGACAGCGCGTACGTCCCCAGGATGATCCGGCGCTTGACCTCGTCCCCGAAGCCTGCGGCGCGGGACGCGCTCATGACCTTCTCGATGGTGGGCGTGCCCTCGGGAGTGACACGCAGACCGAAGCGCACGCCGTCGTACTTGGCCAGGTTGGAGGAGACCTCCGAGGACATGATCAGGTAATAGGCACCCAGCGCGTACTCGAAGTTGGGCGTCTGGACGTCCACGATCTCGGCGCCCGCGGCGCGCAGGAGTTCGAGGGACTCCTCGAAACGCTGCTGCACCCCGGCCTGGAAACCCTCACCGCTCAGCTGCTGGACCACGCCCACGCGCAGCCCCTTGAGCCCGCCCTCGGCGGCACCCTCGCGCGCGGCCCGGGCGTAGGAACCCACGGGATCCGTCAGCGACGTGGAGTCGGCCGGATCGTGACCGCCCACGACCTCGTGCAACAGCGCGGCGTCGAGCACCGTGCGGGAGCACGGGCCCACCTGGTCGAGCGAGGACGCCATGGCGATCACACCGTAGCGGGACACGGAACCGTACGTGGGCTTGACGCCAACCGTGCCGGTCACGGCCGCGGGCTGACGGATGGAGCCACCGGTGTCCGTGCCCAGGGCCAGGGGCGCCTGGAACGCGGAGACCGCGGCGGCGGAACCGCCACCGGAACCGCCCGGGATCTTGCGCAGGTCCCACGGGTTGCGCGTGGGACCGAACGCCGAGTGCTCGGTGGACGAACCCATGGCGAACTCGTCCAGGTTGGTCTTGCCCAGGATGGGCATGCGCGCCGCACGCAGCTTGCGGGTCACCGTGCCGTCGTACGGGCTCATCCAACCCTCGAGCATCCGGGACGCCGCCGTGGTGGGCTGGCCCTTGGTCACGATGAGGTCCTTGACCGCCACGGGCACACCCGCGAGTTCGGGCAACTGCTCACCCTTGGCGCGTGCCTCGTCCACACCACGGGCCACGTCCAGGGCCTCCTCGCGGTTGCGGTGCAGGAACGCGTTCAGCCCGTCGGTCCCGCGTGAGCGGTCCTGGGCGTCCAGCGGGGTGCCGTCCGTGGCCTCGATCTGCTCGAGGTGCGCGGTCACGGCGTCCACCGAGGAGACCTCACCGGAAGCCAGCTTGGCCGCGAGGTCCGCGGCGGACAGTTCTACGATGCGCTCGCTCATGCTCACTCCCCGTCCAGGATCGCCGGGACCCGGAACTTGCCGTCCTGGCTGTCCGGTGCGTTGCTCAGGGCTTCCTCCTGCGTGAGGGTCTCCCCCACCACGTCCTCGCGGAAGACGTTGTGCAACGGCAGGGGGTGGCTCGTGGCGGGGACGTCGTCCCCGGCGGCTTGGCTGACCGAGGCCACGGATTCGACGATGAGATCGAGTTCACCGGCCACGCGGGCCAGTTCCTCGTCCGACATCTCGATGCGCGCGAGTTCGGCCAGGTGCGCCACCTGCTCGCGATTGATCGCAGACATGCATGCTCCTGGTATTCGCTGATTGGTTCCGATCCAGTCTAGCGAGCGCCTACCCTGGACTCAGCACTCCCGTTCTCCCGCCGATCTCCCGAAGGGGTCCCACTTCGTGGCTCAGTCCTCCGCCCGTTCATCACGACGCCGCTCCACGCCTTCCAAGGGCACCTCCCGGATGACCCGGGCGGACGCCGCGCGCGCCCGCGTGGATCACGACAACGCGTGGCGCCAGTGGGTCTCGGACTCCGCCGTGGAGACCGTGGACACCGCACTGAGCCACGTCCAGGCGGTCGTGGAGGAACAGGTGCGCCAGTACGGAGCATTCCCGGCCTTCCTGGTCACCGGTGCCAAGGACGGGGAGTTCGAACTGGATACGGTGGACCCGTCTCGCGTGAACGATCTGGCCCCCCAGGATGTGCTGGCCGAACTGCGGGACATCGCGCGCGAGAAGGCCTCCGGATTGCTCGTCGCCGCACTGGCCTACCCCGCCACCCTCCCGGACCGCTCCGGTGCCACCGCGGTGATCGTGGAGGTCGCCCACCGCGAACGGCTCAGCCTGGAAGTTATCCAGGAATACAATGTCGTGGAGGCCAAGGGCCGCACGTTCGTGAACTTTGGCGATCCGCACACGGATCGAGCGGATCCGTGGTTGTTCGCGGTGCGTGACTGAGACCCGGACATCGCCTCCTCCGACGGGACGACCCGTCAGCACACCGGATAGCTCGGGGACGACCCCGCCCGGACCGGGGCGCACACCGTCCCGAGAAACGAGCTGACGCTTCCATGTCCACCACACGTCGTTCCATCCTGACCCCGGGAGCCCTGGCCCGCGTCATCGCGGGATGGGGGCTCTTCGTGGTGCTCCAACTCTCCGGCTCGCTGCTGGCCCCGCCCGTGTCCTCCCCGCTGCTCGTGGGGGCGCTCGTGGTGATCGTGGGCGTGATCCTGTACGCGGCCACGGGTGTCGTGCGGCAGGCCGAACACCTGGCCCACCGGCTCGGTGATCCGTACGGTTCGCTGGTGCTGACCCTGTCCATCGTGGTGATCGAGGTGGTGTTGATCTCCGCGGTCATGCTGGGCCCCGGTGAGCACGCCACGATCGCGCGGGACTCCGTGATGGCCGTGGCCATGATCATCCTCAACCTGGTGATCGGTCTGTGCCTGCTCGTGGGCGGCCTCAAGCACGGGGACATGGCCCACAACCGGACCGGAACCTCCAACTACCTGGCACTGCTCGTGGTCCTGAGCGCCCTGGCCTTCGGACTGCCCGCGGCGCTCGGCACCGACGGCGCGTACCAGCCGTGGCAGGAGATCCCCATCATCGCCGTCACCGTGGCGATCTATGCGTTCTTCCTGTATCGCCAGACGGGCGCGCAGGCCGTGGACTTCACCGAGGTGGACCCCCGGTTGCGCCCGGGTCCGGAGACCGCGGCCCCGGAGACGACGACGCCGCGTCCTTCCCTGCGCTCGGTCCTCACCGCACACCGCACCGAGATCCTCGCGCGCCTGGCATTGCTCGTGATCACCGTGGTGCCCATCGTGCTGCTGTCCCACGACATGGCGTCGCTGTTGGACGAGGGGCTCGGCCGGGTGGGGGCACCGCCCGCACTGGCCGGCGTGCTGATCGCGGCCATCGTGTTCCTGCCCGAATCCCTCACCGCGCTGCGCGCCGCCCTGGCCGGGGAGATCCAGCGCGTGAGCAACCTGTGCCACGGGGCGCTGGTGTCCACGGTGGGGCTGACCATCCCGGCGGTGCTCGTGATCGGGCTACTCACGGATCAGACGGTCGTGCTCGCCGAGAGTCCCGCGAACCTGGTGCTGCTCGGGATCACGCTGGGACTGTCCATCACCACGTTCGCGTCCTCCAGGGTCACGTCGATCCACGGTGCGGCGCACCTGGTGATCTTCGCGGCCTACGGGATCGCGGTGTTCTCCTGATGCGCGACTGACCCCGCTGGGAGGCCCAGCGGGGTCACTCCGACAGCGGATCAGCGAGCCGCGTTCACCACGCGGGGAGCTCGGGCAGGGCGCCCTCGGACTCCACGAACTCGTCGTCGCCGCGGGCCAGCCACTGCAGCATGCCCTCGCGGTCGGAGGTGATGAGCTGACCGCCGTCGCCGATGATCCACTCGTCCCGCTCCTCGGTGCGCAGGGTCATCCCCGGAGCACCCTTGGCCCGCATGGTGCGCACCGCGGCCTCCACGGCGTTGAGCAGGGAGTCCGGGTCCGCTTCCTCCACGGTCCACGTGGTGTCCAGGTCGTGGTGGTGCACCACGACCTCCGCGATCCGCACCGCGGGCACGGACGTGGCCGGAACGGGCTTGCCGTGCAGGTCGAGCTCCTCGGTGACGATGTCGCCCTTGAGGCGCTCGCACTGCTCGGCGAAGAACTGAGCGTTCTGCTTGAAGGTCTCGATCAGCTCGTCCTTGGGCAGCGCGGCGAGCTCGTCGATCTCCTGCTCGCGCGCCTCGTGGGACTCGTAGGGCTGCTGCGGTTCACCCGTGGTGGCCCAGTCGATGAGCTTGACCAGGGCGCGGGCGTTGGAAGCCAGGTGCGCGATCACGTGCGCGCGGTCCCACCCCTCGCACAGGGTGGGGCCCACCATTTCTTCGTCCGAGAGGGACTCCACGGTCGCGAGGAACATGTCGGTCTCCCGCCCCAGACGGGAGAGGTCGGAGTTGAGGCGTGCCGGATTCATCATGGCTCCCACTGTAGTAATTCCCCACGCGAGCCAGCGCACGATGGCAGGGCTCAACACATACGCATATCGTCCGAGTCCCCCATGGGCGGAGCCCCGGGCAGCCGCGCGAACCGCGCTGCTCCCGGGGCTCCGATCATGCTCAGGACACCGTCTGGGCCAACTGCTGACGCAGTTCGCGGCGCGTGCGCTGGGCCTCGGGCGAGGGCACGGGCACCGCGGCGAGCAAGCGCTTGGTGTACTCCTGCTCGGGGTGGCGCAGCACCGCTTCGCGCGAGCCCTGTTCCACGATGTGCCCGTGCTGCATGACCACGATCCGGTTGGCGAGCCGGTCGATCACCGCGAGGTCGTGGGTCACGAACAAGCACGCGAAGCCCATCTCCGCTTGCAGCTGCTCGAACAATTCCAAGACCGTGGCCTGCACGGACACGTCCAACGCGGACGTGGGTTCATCCGCCACGAGCAGTTTCGGCTTCAGGGACAGGGCCCGGGCGATGCCCACGCGCTGCTTCTGACCGCCCGAGAGCTCGTGCGGGTAACGGTTGCGGTAGTTGCGCGGCAACCGCACCTGGTCCAGGAGTTGCTCGATGCGCTGCTGCAGTTGCGCCCCTTTGGCCTCGCCGGCCAGGAACATGGGCTCACCGATCGACTCACCGATCGGCAGCCGCGGGTTCAGCGAGGACGCGGGGTCCTGGAAGACCATGCCCACGTCCTTGCGCACCGCGTTGAGCTTGGCACGCGGGGCACCGTGCAGTTCCACGCCGTCCACCACAAGCGATCCCTCGACCACGGGCAGCAGTCCCACCGCGGCGCGGCCGATCGTGGTCTTGCCGGAACCGGATTCACCCACGAGACCCACGGTCTCCCCGGCCGCCACGGTGAGGCTGACGCCCTCGACCGCGCGGAACGCGGGATTGCGGCCCTGCTTGGGGTACTCGATGGCCACGTCCTTCAACTGCAGCACCGGTTCCACAACCCGCTGGGCGAGCGTGTCCATGGACGCCGCCTCCGCCGTGCTGCGGTCCACCACCATGGGCATGACCACGGAACGCTCGAGCGCGGCGACCATGTCCACGGACTCGTCGTTCTCGTTGCCCTGGCCCAGGTGGGGCACGGCCTCGAGCAACGAGCGGGTGTAGGGGTGGCGCGGTGCGGTGAAGATCTGCTCCGCCGTGCCCTGTTCCACGATCACGCCCTTCTGCATGACCGCGATGTTGTCCGCGAGGTCCGCCACCACACCCATGTCGTGGGTGATCAGGATGACCGCCGAGTCCAGCTGGTCCTTGAGGTTGCGAATCAGGTCCAGGATCTCCGCCTGCACGGTCACGTCCAGGGCCGTGGTGGGCTCGTCCGCGATCAGCAGTTTGGGGTCGCACGAGAGGGACTGCGCGATCATCGCGCGCTGCCGCTGACCACCGGAGAGCTGGTGGGGGTAGGAACGGAACGCCTTCTCGGGGTCCGGCAGTTCCACCATGGTGAGCATCTGCCGGGCACGTTCGGCGGCCTCGGCGGGTGAGATGTCCCGGTGCAGTCGGATGGTCTCCACGATCTGCTGGCCCACCGTGTACACGGGGTTCAGCGCGGTCATGGGCTCCTGGAAGATCACGGCGATCTCCTCGCCGCGCACGCGCCGCAGTGCGTTGCCGCGCAGCCCGATCAGTTCCTCCCCGGCCAGCACGGCCGAACCGCGCACGCGTGCGTTGGAGGGCAGCAGCCCCAGCATGGACATCGAGCTCGCGGACTTGCCCGAGCCGGACTCGCCCACGATCGCGAGCACCTCCCCCGCGGCGACGTCGTAGGTCAGGTCGATCGCGGCCGGCACCCAGTCACGGTCCACACCGAAGTCCACGGACAGCCCGCGCACGCTCAGCACGGGTTCACCGCGGGCCACGGTCCTGCGGGCCGGGCCGCGCCGCACGGTGGGTTCGTTGCGCTGCGCCCGCCGACCGCGCCGTTTCTGCGCGCCCTCGGCGGTGGCACCAGCCGCGGCACTGCCGCCGGCGGCGGCACCCGCGGCCGCGGTTCCGTCGGCGCGACCGGTGACCGGAGCGGCGTCGGCGGCCGTGGCACCGGACGATCCGGCGGCCTGATCGTGGGCCGCGGAGGGGTTACCGGGGCCTTCGGTGGCCACGCGCCCGTCGCCGCTCGGCGTGCCGTCCCACGGGGCGTTGTGCTCGGCCGCCGTGGCCTCGTGCGACGACGCCGCGGCGTCCGGGTCCTGCGCCGCGTCGTGGGGTCGCGGGGTGCCCTCGGGGATTCCCCCGGGCTGGCTCGAGGTGCTCATCGTGTGTGCTCCATCGTGTCGAGAACTGGGCGCGCGGCCGCGGCACGCGCGCATTGCCTAGCATGGGGGTCATGACCCGAGAACCCGCCGCCGAGCCCGAAACCTACCGAGCGTCGTCGGCCCCGTGGCTCACGGGATTCCTGGTGGTCCTGGGTCTGGTGGTGTGCTTCGCGGGCTGGGGCCACACCGTGGCGCACCACGCGGGCGCCGTGTCCGGTGGTCTCGCCCTGGCGGCGCTCGGGTACGCGCTGTACTGGCGCCCCCGGCTCGAGGTGCACGCGGACGACGTGTGCGTGGTGAACCCCCTGCGCACGGTGAGCATCCCGTGGAGCCGGATCGTGGACGTGCGCACCCGTTTCGCGGTGACCATCGCCACGGACCAGGGCGCCCATTCGTGTTT
This sequence comes from Kocuria marina, assembly GCA_014652975.1. GTDB lineage: Bacteria > Actinomycetota > Actinomycetes > Actinomycetales > Micrococcaceae > Kocuria > Kocuria marina. Next base: position 46,930 of record BMZV01000001.1, read on the forward strand.
CGCCCTGCCCTCCGCCGGTGCGGGCGCCGCCCTGCGCTCCGGCGTGGACGCCGTGAACCGCAACCACCCGATCGCCCGGCCGGGCGGTGCGGTGCGCGTGGGCGACCTGACCTCGACCGCTTCCGGCGCCGCCGCGCACCGCGTCCGCGACACGTGGCAGCGCAAGATCGAGACCGGGGAACTGGACGTCTTCGCCCGGGACGGTGCACCCGATCCGGTGCGGACCCGGTACGCGCCCGGCCCGCTCGCGGCGGTCGTGGTGCTGACCGCCGCGAGCGCCGTGCTGTTCACGGTGTGAACTGATCATCGTCCGTCCCGGCCGGTGTCCCCGCGCGTCCCGGTGTCGGCCCCGGCGTTCACCGCGGGCTTCGTACCCGGCTCGGACGCCGTGAGCGCGTCCGGGTACTGGTCCGTGCGCTCGCCGGACTCGCGGGCGCGCTTGGGGTTGAACTTGCGCTGGCGCGGGTCGAACGCGTCACGCAGACCGTCACCGATGAAGTTGATGGTCAGCGCGATGGCCACGATGAACACACCGGGCCACCAGAACAACCACGGACGGGTCGCGAAGGCGGTCTGGTTCTCACTGATCAACCGGCCCAGGGACCAGTCCGGGGCCTGGATGCCCAGACCCAGGTAGGACAGCGCGGTCTCCAGCAGGATCGCCGAGGACATCAGCAGCGTGATGTTCACGGTGATCACACCCACGGTGTTGGGCAGGATGTGCTTGAAGATGATCCGACCGCTCGAGGCTCCGGCCAGTCGCGCGGCGTCCACGAACTCGCGTTCACGCAGCGTGAGGAACTCACCGCGCACCAGACGCGCGAGCGGCGGCCACGAGGCCAGACCGATCAGCAGACCCAGCGCGATCACGGTGGCGAACGTGGGCAGGTTGTTGGTACGCACCCACGAAATGGCCAGGCGGCCCAACAGGGCGGCCAGGATCACCAGGGGGATGATGATGATCACGTCGGTCAGACGCATCAGGACGGCCTCGGTCCAGCCCCGGAAGTACCCGGAGAGGCCACCCACCACGGTGCCCACGAGGCCCGCGATGACGCCCACCACGATCATGACCACCAGGGAGTACTGGGTGCCCTGCATGGCCATGGCAAAGAGGTCACGGCCCAGGTTGTCCTGGCCGAACGGGTGCTCCCCGAGCGAGGGCGGGAGCAGGGACAGCGTGGGCCGGCCGCCGTTGAGCACGGTTCCCGTGGCGTCCGGGTCCCACTTCCACCATCCCGGGACGGGGCCGACACCCAGCGAGGTGACGGCGAGGACCACGATGAACAGCAGGACGATCAGGGACACCACGGCGCCCGTGTTGCCGAAGAAGCGCTGGCGCACCAGCTGGCCCTGGCTCTTGCCGCGCACGTCCTGGGGCTTCTCACCGGTCTGCGGGTTCTGTTCGACCTGTTGGGGGACGTCGATAGGTTGTGGCTGGCTCATGCTTTCACCCTCACACGCGGGTCGAGTACGGAGTACACCAGGTCGGCGATCAGGTTGAAGACCATGGCGACGATGCCGGTGATCAGGAACACGCCCATCACCGGGTTGGGGTCCACGTTGCGTACCGATTGGACGAACAACTGCCCCATACCGGTGAACGCGAACACGGATTCCGTGATGATCGCTCCGCCGATCAGACCGCCGATGTCGTAGGCCACGAGCGTAGCCAGCGGGATCAGCGCGTTGCGGAACGCGTGACGCATGACCACGGTCCGCTCGGACAGGCCCTTGGCGCGCGCGGTGCGCACGTAGTCCTGGCCCATGATCTCGAGCATGGACGCGCGCGAGTACCGCGAGTAGGACGCGAGCGCCAACAGGGTGAGACAGATGGTGGGCAACAACAGGTGGGTGAACCGGTCCAGGCCGGTGATCCAGAAGTCACCCGACAGACCCGGGGTGGAGGAGTTCGCCGTGGCGATGGGCCGGCCCCGGATGTGACCGGAGTTCACGTAGTCCGGCCACGACTGCATGAAACGGTCCAGGATGATCAGCAGGGCCACGAAGAACCCGGTGACCCCGCCCACGCGGGCGCCCTGGCCGCGGTCGTAGCCACCGGCGATGTAACCGGCTCCCACGCCCACCAGGATCATCACGATGACCAATCCCAGCGCGCTCAGCAGCCCGCCCCCGGCGAAGAGCGCCTGGACGGGGAAGTAGAGCACGAGGCCCACCGCGACGGTGGCCAGCCCGGCGTAGAGGGCCCGCTTGTTGCGCAGTCCCGCCATGAGGACGGTGGCGATCACGGCCACCAGGATCCCGGTCAGCGCGATCAGCGGGATGCCCAGGAAGGGGTGTGCGAGCCAGTTGGTCGCGAGCACGAAGTAGATGATCCCGAACGTGATCACGAAGCCCAGAACACCCATGAGGATGCGGGTCCGTATTCGCCCGAACGAGACCAGGAACCAGATGAGCCCGGCCACCACGGAGATCGCGAGCAGCGCCGCGATGGACAGTGACGGGTTCTGTAGGAAGTCGTTGAACTGGATGGCTGCGACTTCCTTGAGCAACACCGCGAGCCAGAAGCTCGGCAGTGAGAAGCACAGGAAGGTCAGGAAGGTGATGCCGTAGTCCAGGCCCGAGTACTGCCGCAGTGCGGAGACGATACCCAGGGTGATGCCCACGACGATGGCCAGGATGGTGCCCACCGTGACCAGCATGATGGTCTGGGTCATAGCGTGGCCCAGCAGGCTCGTGACCTCCTGACCGTCACGGCTCACGCCGAGGGAGCAGGTGTCCGCAAAGGGCACGAGGCACCCGAGTGCCCCGCCGAGCCACGTGAAGTAACGCAGGACGGGCGGGGTGTCCAGATTGAGGGCCTCCACGCGCGCCGGGATGAGTTGCTGTGCATTAGGGACGCCGTACAGGTCCCACAAAGGGTCGCCGGAGGCCGCCGTCATGAGGTACACGAGGAACGATGCGCCCAGCAGGATGAGAACGGCAGTGATGAGCCGTCTGAGGATGTAGGAGATCATGGTGCTGCCTCTACACGAGTGATGGTCACGAACTGCGCGGGCGCGGCGTGCCACACCCGCGCAGCATCATGATGAGCTGGAGTCGGTCAGAAATATTGGCCGACTTACTTCCGGCTCCACTCCCACACGTTCCAGAACGCACCCCGTTGGTTGGGCTGGTACTGAACGCCGTCCACCTTGTCGGACACCGCGAAGAAGCCGGGTGATTGGAACAGCGGAAGTCCATATCCGTCGTCGAAGAGATGCTTGTCGATCTCAGTCATCTGCTCCACTCGAGCGTTTTCATCCAGGTTGGAGCGCGCCTCATCGGTGAGCTTATCCACCTCGGAGTTCGAGTACTTCGTGTAGTTGCCTCCGCCGCCCGTCTTGAAGATCTGCGACAGCGCCTCGGTACCCACGCCCGGGGAGACCCAGCCGAAGAGGGATGCCTCGTAGTCACCGTCGGACAGCTTCTCCGACCAGTTGGGGTCGCCCAGGTCTTGAACCTTGAAACCGGCCTTTTCCGCGGACTCCTTGATCAACTGGAATGAGTCCACGCGCAGCGGGTTCTCATTGTTGTAGAGAATGCGCACGGTCGGCGTTTTTCCGTCGAGCAGCTTCTTGGCACCGTCAATGTCCACCTCACCGTAGAGGTTCTTGGCATCGTTGTTCTCAACTGCCTTCTCGTACGGCTCTCCCTGGCTGGACACGAAAATCTGTGAATTCAGAGGAGCCGCGTCCTCCTTCACCGGTTTGATGAGCTGATCCACGATTTGCTGGCGCGGGATCGTCTTGAGGAACGCCTCACGTACGTTCTTGTCCTTGAACACGTTGGCCCCGAAATTCAGGTCAACGTGATCGTAGGCCAGTTGGTCTCCTTCTAGCACCTGCGCATTGTCGATCCCTGACACCTGATCCTTGGTGTCCTTATTCACGTTTCCCGGAGCCATCACATCAACTTCACCGTTGCGCAAGGCCTGGATCTGAGCGGTGGCGTCACCGATGAATCGAACGGTAATTTCATCGAGTTTACCCTCGTGTTCACCGTTGTAATTTTCGTTGCGCTTGAGGGTAATCGAGTTCCCCTTGTCGATCGCAGCAATCTTATATGGGCCGTTCGAGACCAGCACGGATTCGTCCGAGGGCATTTCTGTGAAGTTGAACGATGTATCCCAGGATTTTGCAATCTTGGTCAGTTCCGGGCGCTCCTTCGGCTTGGCAGGGTCCCCCTTGGGTTCATCTTCAAGAACCTTGAGCAATTCATCTTCGCTCATTCCCGCTTTTTGGGCCACCACATGAGCCGGCTGAAGATCCTGATCAGCGGTGAAAGCAATCTCCCAGTCAGCTTGCGGTTGCTTGTACGTGAGCGTCATCTTTTTTCCGTCATCGGAGAACTCGGGCTTGTCGGTCTTTCCCAAGATGTCCGTGGAGCCCGCGATCGAGAAGTAGCTGGCACCGGCATTGCCAGATTCTGACTTGTCGTTGTAGTAGCCCGAGTTGATGGCCCACCACAGCATGAGGTCGGCCTTGTCCACCGCATTGCCGTCCGACCACTTGGGGTCCTTGAGTTCGTATTCCACCGTGAGAGGGTCGTCCGAGACCTTCTTGTATGTGCCAAACCCCTCATTAGGTTGGATCTTCTGTTCCGGGTCCACGTAGTAGAATCCCTCGCGTGTTGCTGTTGCGATTTTCCCGTTGATATCAAGGTTGGTTTTCACGTAGCCCGGGTTCGCGCCGGTAAAGGCGTTGGTTTCCGCGACGCTCACCACGCCGCCGCTCTGCGCGCTCGCGCTGCTGTCACCGCCCCCACCGTTGTTGTCGTCGCCCCCGCCGCCCACGCTGGCGCAGCCGGTCAGTGTCAGTGCAGCGATTGCCGCGACGGACACGGCAGCCTTCCCTGTGAAGGTGTACTTTCCCATGACGTTTCCTCCCGATGTGGTGTCCATGGACTGTGCGTTGCACCCCGGTGGTTGTTACCCCGAGCCGGGGCCGGCATCACCGATGGATTATGGTGCGTCTCACGATGAAGCACAGGTTACTCGCGGATAACCTTTTCGGGGAGAAACCTCCCGCGTGTCTCGGGAGTGTCGAATGATTTCGTCGTGGCGCGGGCAATGCCGAGCATCGAATCACATTCCGTGATATTGGCCGTACGCTGTTGCCATCATCACTTCGCCCCGTCAGGAGGCCCCCCGTGACCAACACACCGCACGAGCCCCGTAACGCGCCTCGTCTCCCCCCGGACGACGCCGCACGCCCGCCTCACACTCCCGGCTCCCGTTCCGTGGGCAAACCGCTGCGCGAGGGGTACGCGGACGCGCACGCGGCGCCGTCGGCCCCCGTGGACGCGCAACATCCCGGGACGGCGGTCACGGACAGCGGGACCGCGCACTCGGCCTCGGGGGCCGGGGGTACGGCCTCCCCCGTGGATCCCTCGCTGGACAAGCCCGTCAAGCGCGGCGTGTCGGGGACCGTGTGGGCGGCGCTGATCCTGGGCGTGATCGTGCTGATCCTGTTGCTGGTCTTTATCATCCAGAACAACGTGGCCACGCGATTCGAGTACATGGCGTGGACGTTCAGCCTTCCGTTGGGCGTGGCCATGCTGCTCTCGGCGATCGCTGGGGCCCTGATCATGGCCCTCGTGGGGTCCGTGCGGATGTTCTCTTTGGGTCACCGCGTGCGCAAGCTCGAACGCGAGCGCGAACGGATCAGGACCTCGCTGCACGGCTGAGAGCCCACTGCACCACGGCGCGCGGCGCCGGTCGATCGGGACCGGCGCCGCGCGTCGTCGTACTCCGGGGAGTGCGCGAGCGTGACAGCGCGTAGGGCGCGTGGTGACCAGCCGGTGGGCCCGCCGCACACGGAATCGGGTGCGGGCCAGCGGGTATCCTGGGAGGCAGCCCAGTGACCGTCAATGCAAGGAGCCATCGCTCATGCCCAAGATCATCTACACCGAGACCGACGAAGCACCCATGCTCGCTACGTACTCGTTCAAGCCGATCGTGGAGGCGTTCGCGTCCACCGCCGGTGTGGAGGTGGAGACCCGGGACATTTCCCTGGCCGCGCGCATCCTGGCCCAGTTCCCGGACCGCCTCACCGACGAGCAGCGGGTCCCGGACACCCTGGCCGAGCTGGGCGAACTCGTGGAGACCCCTGAAGCGAACATCGTCAAGCTGCCGAACATCTCCGCGTCCATCCCGCAGCTGAAGGCCACCATCAAGGAGTTGCAGGCGGACGGCTACGACCTGCCGGACTACCCCGAGGTCGCCACCTCGGACGAGGCCAAGGACATCCGCGCGCGTTACGACCGTGTCAAGGGCTCCGCCGTGAACCCCGTGCTGCGCGAGGGCAACTCGGACCGCCGCGCCCCCAAGGCCGTGAAGAACTACGCCCGGCAGCACCCGCACTCCATGGGCGAGTGGAGCAAGGACTCCAAGACCAACGTGGCCACGCTCGGCCACGACGACTTCCGCAGCAACGAGAAGTCCGTGATCATCCCCGAGGACGACACCCTGACCATCCAGCTCGTCACCGACCGGGGCACCACGGTGCTCAAGGAGTCCTTGCCCGTACTGGCCGGTGAGGTCGTGGACGGCACCTTCATGAGCGCCGCCGCGCTGGACGCGTTCCTCGCGGAGCAGGTGGCCCGCGCCAAGTCCGAGGACGTCCTGTTCTCCACCCACCTCAAGGCCACCATGATGAAGGTCTCCGACCCCATCATCTTTGGCCACGTGGTCACCGCGTTCTTCCGGGATGTCTTCGACCGCTACGGAGAGGACCTCGCCAAGGCGGGGCTGTCCCCCAACGACGGCCTGGGTGGAATCTTCTCGGGCCTGGACGCCCTGGACAACGGCCAGGAGATCAAGGCCGCGTTCGACAAGGCGATCGACGAGGGCCCCGAGCTGGCCTACGTGAACTCGGACAAGGGCATCACCAATCTCCACGTGCTCTCGGACGTGATCGTGGACGCCTCTATGCCCGCCATGATCCGCACGTCCGGAAAGATGTGGGGTCGCGAGGGCGAGCAGAAGGACACCCTGGCCGTGTTGCCGGACTCCTCCTACGCGGGGGTCTACCAGGTCGTGATCGACGACTGCCGCGAGAACGGCGCGTACGATCCCACGACCATGGGTACCGTCCCCAATGTGGGTTTGATGGCACAGAAGGCCGAGGAGTACGGCTCCCACGACAAGACCTTCGAGATCCAGGACGCTGGCACCGTCCAGGTGGTCAACGGTGCCGGTGAGGTGCTGCTGTCCCACGAGGTCCAGCCCGGTGACATCTGGCGTGCGTGCCAGGCCAAGGACGCCCCCATCAAGGACTGGGTGCAGCTGGCCGTGCGGCGTTCCCGCGACTCCGGGATGCCCGCCGTGTTCTGGCTGGACGAGTCCCGCGCCCACGACCGCAACCTGATCACCAAGGTGGAGCAGTACCTCGCGGAGGAGGACACCGACGGTCTGGACCTGCGGATCCTCTCCCCCGCGGAGGCCACCAAGTTCACGGTGAAGCGGCTGCGCCGCGGCGAGGACACCATCTCGGTGACCGGTAACGTGCTGCGCGACTACCTCACGGACCTGTTCCCCATCCTGGAACTGGGCACGTCCGCCAAGATGCTGTCCATCGTGCCGCTCATGAACGGCGGTGGCCTGTTCGAGACCGGCGCCGGTGGTTCCGCGCCCAAGCACGTGCAGCAGCTGCAGGAGGAGAACCACCTGCGCTGGGATTCCCTGGGTGAGTTCCTGGCGCTCGCCGCGTCCTTCGAGCACCTCGCCAGCCGCTACGACAACGCCAAGGCGCAGGTCCTCGCGGATACCCTGGACCGCGCGACCGGGACCTTCCTCAACGAGAACAAGTCCCCGTCCCGGAAGGTCAACGAGCTCGACAACCGCGGTTCGCACTACTACCTGGCCAAGTTCTGGGCCGAGGAGCTCGCGCAGCAGACCGAGGACTCCGAGCTCGCGCAGGCGTTCCAGAAGGTCGCTTCCGAGCTGCGCGAGAACGAGGACACCATCAACGCCGAACTGCTGGACGTGCAGGGTTCCCCCGCGGATCTCGGCGGGTACTACTGGCCCGTCCCGGAGAAGGTCTCCGCGGTGATGCGCCCCTCCGCCACGCTCAACGAGATCGTGGACGGGCTCAGCGCCTGACGTTCCGGAGTGTCTCGCGCGTGTGACGGACCCAGGTTCGCGCACGCGCGGCAACCGACGACGACGCCGCGTCGCCTCCGCACGGGGGCGGTGCGGCGTCGTTCGTTATCCGTCCCGAAAGATCCGGACACGCGAAAGGGGCGGGACCGCACGGCCCCGCCCCTCCTCCGGTGAGCTGATCAGGAGACGGCGGCGACAGCGGCGTCGTAGTCCGGCTCCTCGGTGATCTCCTCGACGAGCTGGGTGTGGACGACCTTGCCGTTCTCGTCCACGACCACGACGGCGCGGGCCAGCAGACCCTCGAGCGGGCCGTCCGTCTGGGTCACACCGTAGTCCTCGCCGAACGACGAACGGAACGCGGACGCGGTGGTGACGTTGTCGATGCCCTCCGCGGCGCAGAACCGGCCCTGCGCGAACGGCAGGTCCTTGGAGACACACACCACGGCGGTGTTCTGCAGGGACGCGGCGCGCTGGTTGAACTCGCGCACGGACTTGGCACACACGCCCGTGTCCAGGGACGGGAAGATGTTGAGCACCATGCGCTTGCCCGTGAACTCGTCCGAGGCCACGGGGCTCAGATCCGCTCCCACGAGGTCGAAGGACGGCGCGGACTCTCCCTGGGCGGGCAACTCGCCGACGGTGTGGACGGGGTTTCCTTGGAATGCAGTAGTAGCCATGTCTCCATTGTGGTGCGCGCCACTGGCCCGTGACACGTATGTCCGCCGTGCGCTGAACCGGGCTCGCTGATAGCCTCTGTGCCACCCCGCCCCGTGAGACGAGTCACACGGGTACCCCGCATCAGAGTCGCGTGACCGCCGGGCACCCCGGAGCGCGCAGCCCAGGAGGAATCACCGTGAATACCACTCCCGTCACCGTGGCCGTGACCGGCGCCGCCGGCCAGATCGGATATAGCCTGCTGTTCCGGATCGCTCACGGGGACCTGCTCGGCCCCGAACGCCCCGTCCGGCTGAGGCTTCTGGAGATCCCGCAGGCCCTGCCCGCCCTCGAGGGAACCGTCATGGAACTGCAGGACTGCGCGTTCCCGCTGCTCGCGGACGTGGAGATCGACTCCGACGCCCGCACGGTGTTCGACGGCGCTCAGCTCGCCTTGCTCGTGGGTGCCCGCCCGCGGGCCAAGGGGATGGAACGCAGCGACCTGCTTGAGGCCAACGGTGCGATCTTCACGGAACAGGGCCGAGCCCTCAACGACGTGGCCCACGACGACGTGCGCGTGGTCGTGACCGGCAACCCGGCCAACACCAACGCGCTGATCGCCCAGCGCCACGCCCCGGACATCCCCGAGTCCCGGTTCAGCGCCCTGACCCGGTTGGACCACAACCGGGCCGCGGCCATGCTCGCCGCTGAGACCAAAACCTCGGTCGCGAAGGTCAAGAACCTCAGCGTGTGGGGCAACCACTCCGCCACGCAGTACCCGGATCTGGACCACGCCATTGTGGCCGGGCGGCCCGCCCTGGACCTGGTGTCCCGCAAATGGGTCACGGACACGTTCATCCCCACGGTGTCCCAGCGGGGTGCGGCGGTGCTGCAGGCCCGCGGTGCGTCCTCCGCCGCATCCGCGGCGAGCGCGACGCTCGATCACGCCCGCGACCTCATGCTCGGTAACCGCCACGGGGACTGGACGTCCATGGCCGTGGTCTCCGACGGTTCCTACGGTGTCCCGGCCGGCCTGGTCAGCTCGTTCCCGGTCACCACGTCCGGGGGCGACTGGTCCGTGGTGCAGGGCCTGGAGATCTCCGAGTTCTCGCGTTCACGCATCGACGCGTCCGTGGCGGAACTCGAGTCCGAGCGCGACGCCGTGCAGCAACTGGGCTTGATCTGAGCCCGGCCCTGACCCGCACCGCCGTGTGCGGGGCGGGTCAGGAGTTCTCGGCCAGGGCGTCGCGGAACGCTTGCTCGGCGGCGTCGGAGAAGGGGACGAAGACGACGGTGTCCACGGAGGTGTCCGCGGCGAGGACCGTGCGCACGGCGATCCGGGCGGCGTCGTCCATGGGCCAGCCGTAGATCCCGGCGGAGACCGCGGGGAAGGCCACGAACACGGCGCCGATCTCGTCCGCCACGCGCAGCGACTCGCGGTAGCACGAGGCCAGGACGTCACTGCGATCGGTCTTCTTCGCGAACACCGGGCCCACCGTGTGGATGACCCACGTGGCGGGCAGATCATACCCCTTGGTCGCCACGGCCCCGCCCGCGGGCAGCCCGTCCGGGAGGGTCGTCTCCCGCAACTGCTTGCACTCGGCGAGCAGCTGTTTCCCGGCGGCGCGGTGGATCGCCCCGTCCACACCGCCTCCGCCCAGGAGCCTGGAGTTGGCCGCGTTGACGATGGCGTCCGCGTGGATTTTCGTGATGTCACCCCTGCGAATCTCGATGTTCATACGGCCACACTAGTCCCGCCCTGTCACCGAACCCCATGGGCCCCTAGGCTGGGAGCATGGCCGATCTCGAACTGTTCGACGATTCAGGGGTCCACACCGTCCTGTGCGTGGTGGCCCACCCGGACGACATGGAGTACGGGGGTTCGGCCGCCGTCGCCCGCTGGACCCGGCGCGGCGCGACGGTGAGCTACCTATTGTTGACCGCCGGGGAGGCGGGGATCCGGGACCGCGATCCGAGCGACGTCGGCCCGTTGCGGCGGGGCGAACAGGAAGCGGCGTGCCGGGCCGTGGGGGTCACCGATCTGCGGGTCCTGGACCTGCCGGACGGGACCCTCCAATACGGACTGGACCTGCGGCGCAGGATCGCGCGGGTGATCCGCGAGGTCCGCCCGGACACCGTGGTCACGATCGACTGGTCCGTGGAGGCCGGGTGGGGTCTCAACCAGGCCGACCACCGCGTGGCCGGGATGGCCGCGCTCGACGCTCTGCGGGACGCCGATAATCCGTGGGTGTTCCGGGAGCTGCTCGAGGACGAGGGGCTCGAGGCGTGGGGCGCCGAACGGTTGCTCGTTACGGGCGCGCAACCCGATCATGCGATCGAACTGTCCGAGGAGGACATCACCGCGGCGGTCGAGTCGCTGCGCTGCCACAAGCAGTACCTCGCCGCGCTGGACGGGCACCCGGATCCGCACGAGATGATCACGGGCATGACCGAAGGCGCCGGGCGCGCCGCGGGTGTGGACCACGCTCTCGGGGTGCGGGTTTTCCCGCTCTGACGTCCTCGGAGTTGTCCGCGGAGACGTCACCAGGGGCGACGGCGCTCGTGCCCCCGCGGGGACGCTGGCATTGGCGCCGTTCGCCTCCCCGCAATGTCTCGTAGCAGTCAGCCCCTCCCCCGGGCGAGCACGTCACGGGAACGGTCTCCCCCAGCGCGATGAGACACACCGCGACCACGTTGGTCCCGGCCACCCCGGTGAAGAACCCGAAGGCCCGGGCGGGGACGTGCAGGTCCTCGAGAACCCGCTGCGGATAGGCGACCACGCGCCACGCGGTGAGGACCACGAGCATCGCCTAGACCGCGAGTGCGAACCCCATGACCACGGTGGCGGGTCCGTGGAATCCCAGGTGGTACGCCCCCACGGAGACGATGACGGAGGCCACGACCACCGCAAAGCACGACCGCGGCAGGCTCGGCACATTGCTCTTCAGCGCACCCAGTGCCCGTCCGGTGATCCCTGCCGTGGCTGTGCCACTCACGCGTCCTCGACCGGGGCCGTGTAGAACCACCGGCCCGCACGCTTGGCGAACCGTGAGTTCTCACGCAGGACGCCCGGGCCGTCGGGACCGCGGTAATTGGTCTCGAACTCGACGGTGCCGACGGCGTCGTCCTCCCCGCCGGCCTCTGTGCGCACGATCGTGAGCCCCGTCCATTCGACCCGGGGATCGCTCGCGGTGTCCGCGGGACGGTTCGCGGGGTGCCACGTGCGGAACAGGTGGTCGTCGTCGCCCGTGGCGAACGCGGTGTAGCGCGAACGCATGAGGGCCTCCGCGGTCACGGGCCACCGCTCGTGACGCACCGCGGGGCCGCAGCACTGTTCGAACGGGGCACCGGCGGGCAGCCCACCGCAGGGACAAACACTCATGCGCGGGAGTTTACCCCCGCGCTGCCCCCACCCCTCGGGGTGCGACGTCGCCCTACCCGGCGCGTGCACGTGGCCTTCGCCGGTCGGGCCGCATGACAGCCGGGCGGTACGTCAGCGGGCGGCACGGGGGCCGCGGGTCCGACGATCGTCGTCGGGCGCATCCCGCGGCCCGCCCCGTGCGGCCATGGCTCCGGCGGTCAGCGACCCGCGATCGAGTACCCCTGGACAGGGCCCTCCGTGTTGGGTTTCCACCCGAGGGCGGGTGCCACGTGCTTGGCGAAGTTCTCGAGGATGCGCAGGTTCAGCTCGGGGCCCAGCTGGCTCGGGATAGTGAGCATGAGGGTGTCGGCGGACATGACGGCGTCGTCGGCGCGCAACTGCTCGATGAGGACGTCCGGCGAATCGGCGTAGGTGCGCCCGAACGTGGAGGTGAACCCGTCGATCACGCCCACCTGGTCGCGGGACTCGCGCGCGCCCATGTAGGAGAAGATCTTGTCCTCGGGGCCCACGATCGGGAACACGCTGCGGCTCACGGACGTGCGCGGCGTACGCGTGTGGCCCGCCTTCGCGAAGGCCTCGCGGTAGCGGCGCAACTGATCCGCCTGTTGCGCGGCGAACGTACCCTCGTTGGCCTCCGTGAGCAGTGTGGAACTCATGAGGTTCACGCCCTGCTCGCCCGCCCACTCGGCGGTCCGGCCCGAACCGGCACCCCACCACACGCGTTCCGCGAGACCCGGTGATTGCGGTTCGATGGCGAGCCGTGCTCCCGCGCCGTACTGGGCGGGATCCGCGTAGGTCATGGGCTCACCCTTGATGGCCCGCAGGAACGTGTCGAAGTGCTCCCGGGCGATGTCCGCACCGCGCGGATCCGTGGAACCCAGGTAGCCGAACGCCTCCCACCCGCGCAGCGCGGGCTCAGGTGAACCGCGGCTCACGCCGAGGGCCACGCGGCCGTCCGCGATGAGGTCCAACTGGGCCGCTTCCTCCGCGAGGTAGAGCGGGTTCTCATAGCGCATGTCGATCACGCCGGTGCCCACCTCGATGTGGCGGGTACGGGCCGCAATGGCGCTCAACAGGGGCATGGGGGACGCGGACTGGCGTGCGAAGTGATGCACGCGGAAGTACGCGCCGTTGACGCCCAGCGCGTCCGCGCCCTCGGCGATCTCGATCGCGTCCTTGAGGGCCTGACGAGCATCCGGGTCCGCGCGTCCACGCCCGGAACCGTAATGACCGAAACTCAGGAATCCGAAAGCCTTCATGACCGGTGCAACTGCGACCCCACCCCTTTTATTTCCGGTGCAACTTCTTCCGCGATGAGCACGACGCCGCTCGGTGTCAATCGCACGCCGGCGTCCGGGCATCCCGTGTCCGCAGGGGTGATTTTCCAGCGGCCCGTGCGCGCGCGGCGTCGTCGCACCCCGGAATCGGCCCCGCGGGGGCAGTTCCCGGGGTCAGGCCTCGCCAGACTCCTCCTCCCCTGAGGCGGGGGCCGCGGCGAGGGCCATGACGTCGTCGAGCATCTCACGCGTGAGCAGGCCCGTGAACGTGTTGCGCTGGCTCACGTGGTAGCACCCCACGAGTCGCACCGTGCGGTCTTCCGGCGTGCGCAACCGTGCCACGGCACCGTGGCCGAACTTCGGGCGCGGTCGGGGCACGTCCCAACCCATGCGCGCCGCGGCGGCCAGGGTCGTCTGCCATGCGATGCCCCCGAGCGCGAGCATGCTCTCGAGATGCGGGAGCAGCGCGATCTCCCGCTCGAACCAACCACTGCACGCCGCCTTCTCGTCGGGTGCGGGCTTGTTGGCGGGCGGCGCGCAGCGCACCGGGGCGATCATCTGCACGCCGCGCAGGGTCTGCCCGTCCCCCGCGGTGCTCACGGTCTCGTTCGCCGCGAACCCCGCGCGGTACAGCGCCGCATAGATCCAGTCCCCGGCACGATCCCCCGTGAACATGCGACCCGTCCGATTGCCGCCGTTCGCCGCGGGCGCGAGACCCACGATCACGAGCCGCGCCATGGGGTCCCCGTAGGACGGCACCGGGCGCCCCCAGTACGGCTCCCCCGCGAACGACGCCCGCTTGTGCTCGGCCACGTCCTCCCGCCACTCGACGAGCCGCTCGCACGTGCGACACACGCTGCACAGGGCGTTGAGCTGCTCGACGTCGCTCGCCCCCGCCGCAAGCTCACGCACCCGGGCGGCGTCGTGGGCCACGGGGGTGTCCGCTCGCGCGGGGTCCTCCGGCCACCCGGTCCCGGGCGGCACCGGGGACGGGAAGAGCCGCCCGGTGAGCGGGTGGGGCAGGAGCGTCTGGGGGTTCTCAGCCATGCGGGTGCCTGTCTCAAGGGTGCGAGTGGGTGTGGAAGGGTGCGGAAATGCGGTGACGTGCGGTGCGGAGCGGCGGGCCGCCCGAGCCGGGCCGCGCCGGTCGGGAGCGCCGTCGTCCGCACGGCCGACACTGTCGTCGGCGGAGTGGGCGACGCCGCCCGGGCCGCGAGCGCCGTCATCCCCGCCCCGAGCGGAACAGGTAGGGAATGACCGAGGCGAGCACGCGACGTCGGGCCCGCGGCTCAGAGCAGGGTGTCCTCCCCGAGCCGGCGCAGGATCTGCCGGCGCCAGCGCTGTGGGAACTCCGGGGCGCGGGTCAGCGCACGGTAGGCGTCCGGGTCCGCCATGCCGGCGTTCATGATGCGCACGACATCGCTCACGGACACCGCGCCCGACGGCCGGCTCGTGAACTCGAACGTGTCCCCCGCGGCCACGTGACCTTCGCGCAGGACCCGCAGGTAGAACCCCGTGCGGCCGGTGTCCTCCATGTCCCGGGGCAGCTGGGCGTCCTGCCACCTGCGGGACACCGTGGCGCACGGCGTGCGGGGCTGGGTCACCTGGACCACCGCGGTGCCCACCCGGTACACGTCCCCCAGGTGGACCTGATCCTCCGTGGCGCCGCGCAACGTGAGGTTCTCGGAGAACGCCCCGGGGCCCAGATCGCGGCCCTCGCGGCGCCACGCGTCGTAGTTCTCATGGGGATAGCAGCACACGGCCTTCTCGGGGCCGCCGTGCACCGGGATGTCCCCCTGCTCGTCGCCGATGAATCCCGTGGCGCTCAGGAACACCCGGTCCGCGCGGGTCTCCTTCTCCGCGGCGGTTTCGAAGACCTTGCCGCCCCAGCGCTGCCGCCGCACCGCGCCGGTGTGCAGTGCGACCACCGCGGCATCCGTGACCGTCAGTTGTGGATTCTCCATGGGTCCTCCTGATCCCGGGGACTGCTCACCGGATGGGGTATGGGCGCCGCTCGCGCGGTCCGGCCGGTCCGCCCGCCTGTCAGTTGCTTCACGACCCGCGGCGTCTCGCGCTGCCGCGTGCTGTTTCGTGCGCCGCGCGTGGCTCGTTGCTCCTTGCTCCTTGCTCCTTGCTCGCTGTGATTCATGCGTGCGCCGGGACACAGTCCGGACAGTACACCCGGGCCCCGGAGGCCGTGCAGTCCTCGCAGCACAGGAACAGCTGCCGGCATGTGGGTTCCGCGCAGTTCACGAACGTGGGTGTCGCCGTGCCGCATTCCTCGCAGCGGCCCAGCGAGCGCGCATCAGGGGAGAATTCCATGTGCATACGCTTGTCGAAGACGTAGAGGGAGCCGTCCCACAGTCCGTGGTCCCCGTACTGCTCGCCGTAGCGCACGATCCCGCCGTCCAGCTGGTACACGTCCCGGAATCCCCGGTTCTTCAGCAGCACGCTCAACACCTCGCAGCGCACTCCCCCGGTGCAGTAGGTCACCACGTGCTTCTCCTTGAGGTGATCGTACTTCCCGGAGTCGAGTTCGCGGATGAAGTCCCGCGTGGTGCCCGTGTCGGGGACGACGGCGTCCCGGAACCTCCCAATCCGCGCCTCCAGCTCGTTGCGACCATCGAAGAACACCACGTTTTCCCCGCCCCGGTCCACGAGCTGGTGCAGTTCGCGGGGTGTCAGGTGGGTGCCACCGCCCTGGACCCCGTGCTCCGTGACCGTGATGACGTCCGGGGCGTGGAAGGACACGAGCTCGGGGCGCACCTTGACGCTCAACCGGGGGAAGTCGTCCCCGCGGCCGTCCGACCACTTGACGTCCGCATCCTTGAACGGGACGTACTCCCGCAGCCCGCGGACGTACCGTTTCACGTCCTGGATGTCCCCGCCCACCGTGGCGTTGATCCCCTGTGCGGAGACGATGATCCGCCCCGTCACATTGCTGCTCCGCGCCAGGTTCAGCTGCCACAACCGCACCGCCTCCGGATCCGGCAAGGGTGTGAAGACGTAGAACAGCACGATCTTGGGGAGGGACATGACTCCAGCGTAGATCCCCGCTCCGACCGAACATCTGTGCCCCGAAAAAGCCGTTCCCGGCCGATCCCGCGGTCGTTCCGGGGCATGTGTGTTGTGGAGTGGGATTGCCGCGGGGGTGTAAGGCGGGGGATGTGGGGCGGGGTGCGGGTGCGCGTGGCCCTCGCTGGATTGGATACAGCCGTGGGGAGGGCCGCACCTGTCACCGACCCGGCGGTGTGGGGCTCACAGGTCCCGCGATCCGTGCTCCGCGCGGTGGACGCCCGACTTGATGAGCCGCCAATGACCCACCGGCGCCGAACCTCCGGCACATCGTTCTAGGGAGCACCATGTCCACCGCGTCCGTTTCCGTCGGCGCCCCCAGCGCTCATCGTGATCTTCTCCCTGCTGGCGGGTCGCAACGCGTCCAAGTTATGGACCAACGAGGCGCCCGCGAAGGACGTCTCCCCCGCCGGCTGACCGTTCCCCGCGTACCGGGACGCAGCGGCGTTGTCCGCCGTTCGCGTGAGCCCCCGGGTCCGGACCTGTCGGCGCGGTCCGCTCCGGTGTCACACCCGACGACGCCGCCGCACCCCTCCCCGCTCGCGACGCACGTGTCTGCCCGTGGCGGGTCTGCGGCGCAACCGTGCCAGCGCCCCGGGGCCGAGGTTCGCGGGGCCGGGCAGGCGCCACCCGAAACGGCGCGCTGCGACGCTGACCACGGCGCTGAGGACGATGGCCCCGGCCATACCGGCGGTCTCGTGACCCAGGCCCGCGAGCAGCGCCATGAGGCCACTCGAGAGCAGGGCGCTCGTGGCGTAGAGGGTGTTCCCGCCGAAGATGGCGGGCAACCGGCCCACGGCGATGTCCCGGATCATCCCCCCGCCCACGGCGGTGACGACCCCCAGCAGGATGGCCGGTGGCCATGCGAGCCCGGCACCCAGGGCCTTGACGGTGCCCGTGGCGGCCCAGCACCCCACCGAGAGACAGTCGGCCACGAACAGGGCGCGCATCGTCCAGCGGTGACCGAAGACCATGAGGTAGGCGATCACCGCGCCGGCGAGCGCGGAGGTGAGGTAGGCGGGGTTGGTCAGCGCCACCGGGAAGCCCTGTTGCAGCAGCGTGTCCCGCAGCATGCCGCCGCCCAGTCCGGAGACGATGGCGAGCACCGTGAATCCCACGAGGTCCATGCGCAATTGGCGGGCCACGACGCCGCCCAGGATCCCGTTGGTCAGCACGCCCAGCAGATCCACGGCGCTGAAGACGGATGCCGCCTCGATGCTCACTGCGTGTTCTCCCGTCGACCCGTTGCGTGAACGGGGACCAGCATAGGGGCCGATCGGCGCACCGGGCGGCAACCGGCACGTCGATCGGTTACGCGGGTGGGAACCCCGGCTGCCCGTGGTGCACCCCGTGGGGGTATCGGTGCACGTCAGAGCGGATCCGAAGATTCACCCGGGAGCAATCCACGGGTCACCCACGGCGCCGATCATGAGGTCATGACTCTTCAGAACGGCCCCTTGAACCGTCGTCAGCTCATGAGCGGGGCCGCCCTGGCCGCCGCCGTGACCGCCGTCCCCTCCGCCGCGCTCGCCCATGACAAGCCCTCTCGCGGGCCGGGGCTCGTGGTCGAGCGCCTCACCCTCCCGAGCGGGGTGGCCAGTGGCGACGTCACCTCCGACTCCGCCGTGCTGTGGGCACGATCCTCCGGCGCGGGGCGCTTGCACGCCGTACTGCGGGCCACCGCGGCGGACGGCACCGTCCTGCGCGGGCGCCACGCCACCAAGCTGCACCTCGTGAGCGGGTGGGCCCACCCCGGGACCGACCACACGGCCAAGATCCTGGCCCGGAAGCTTCCCGCCGGAACCCGCTTCGACGTGACGTACCGTTTCGAGGACGACTCCGGACGCATGGGTGAGCGACTCACGGGGTCGTTCACGACCGCCCCGGAGCGTACGAACCGCCGCGGTCAGTGCGCTCCCCAGTCCTTTGTATGGACCGCTGACACCGCCGGTCAGGGCTACGGCATCAACCCGGAGATCGGAGGCATGCGCGGTTATGCGGCAATGCATGCCACGCGGCCCGATTTCTTCCTGCACTCCGGGGACACGATTTACGCGGACAACCCCCTGGAGCCCACGCGCCAGGTACCGGGTGAACCGCTGTGGCGCAATGAGGTCACGGAGGAGGTCTCCAAGGTCGCCGAGACGCTTGCCGAGTTCCGGGGCCGCCACCGCTACAACATGATGGACACCAACCTGCGGGCCATGTACGCGGAGGTCCCCGTGATCGCGCAGTGGGACGACCACGAGACCACTAACAACTGGTGGCCCGGTGAGGTCCTGGACGACCCGCGGTACACGCAGGTCCGGGACGTGGACACCCTGGCCGCCCGCGGTCGGCAGGCGTGGCAGGAGTACATGCCCATCGCCGACTCCCGCGCACTGCGCCGCGGCACCGGTTTCGAGCCCGCGCGCATCCACCGCAAGATCGCCCGGGGCCCTCATCTGGACGTCTTCGCCCTGGACATGCGCACGTTCAAGAGCGAGAACACCAATGGGCTGGAGTCGCACGAGACGGAGATCCTGGGCGAGGAACAGACCCGGTGGTTGATCCACGAGCTGTGCCGGTCCCGGGCCACGTGGAAGGTCATCGGCAACGACCTCCCCCTGGGTCTGGTGGTCCCGGACGGGAAGGGACAGGAATCCATCTCCAACGCGAACCACGGTGCACCACTGGGCCGTGAGCTGCAGCTGGCCCGCGTGCTCAAGGCGATCAAGGACCACCGGATCAAGAACGTGGTGTTCCTCACCGGGGACGTGCACTACTGCGCAGCCCACCACTACTCCCCGGAGCGGGCCGCGTTCAAGGACTTCACGCCGTTCTGGGAGTTCGTGGCCGGGCCCATCAACGCCGGTTCCTTCGGCCCCAACGAGCTGGACCGCACGTTCGGCCCCCGCGTGGACTTCCAACAGGCCGGTCCGCCCATGGGCTCCCCGCGCTCGGGCGAGCACCAGTACTTCGGACACGTGAACGTCTCGGGGGACGGCAGCGCGTTCACGGTGCGCCTCATCAACGCCAACGGCACCACGGTCTACACCCGCACGCTCACGCCGCAGCGGTGACCGCCGCGTGCGCCCTGCGGCACCCACGAACACCCCGCTGGCGTGGTGTTGCGTGCTCCGCGGATGCGCCAGGATAGGAGCATGAACGACACCCTGCCCGGTTACACCGTCCTGGACGGCCCGCCCACGATCCCGGACTACCTGACGCTGCGCCGTGAGGCGGGGATGAGCCCCAAGACCGAGGAGCAGGCCGCGGCCGGGATCGGCGGCGCGTGGGCGGCGGTCCACGTGATCCACGACGAGTCCGGCGACACCGTGGGCATGGGCCGGGTGATCGGGGACGGCGGGTGGTACTTCCACGTCATCGACATGGCGGTGTTGCCGCCGCACCAGGGCAGGGGTATCGGCTCCGCGGTCCTGCGCGCGCTGCTGGATCGCATCCGCCGCGACGCACCGCCGGGCGTGTACGTGTCCCTCATGGCGGATGAGCCCGGACGTCCGCTGTACGAGCGGCACGGGTTCACGGACCCGGCGCCGCGGACCATCGGGATGAGCCTGTCCTTGGATCGTGGTGCGCATGACTGAGCGTCCCTCCGCTCGGGGAAATCCGGGGTCCGCCCCACAGGACGACGGCGACGCCGCCCCGGGTCACGCCGTTTCAGGTCGCACCGCCCCGCCCCCGTCCGACGACGCCGTCCCACCCCCGTGCGAAGCACCCACCGCACCCCGGTGGGACGCACCGTGCGGGCGGATCATCGGATGGCGGGACGGCCCCGTGGATCGTGCCACCGGGATCCGGTACGCGACCGCGGGGCGCTTCGAACAACCGACGCCCGTAGCGGCGTCGTCCGCCGAAATCCACGCGACGGACCCGGCGCCCGCGTGCCCGCAACCGCCCATGCCGTTCCTGGACGACGTCGTGGGCAGCAACATCGGCGCGCTGCCCCAGGACGAGGACTGCTTGCGCGTGTCCGTCACAGTGCCCGCGAACACGCCGCCGGACGCCGGGCTGCCCGTGATGGTGTGGATCCACGGCGGGTCGTACGCGTCCGGGGCGGGAGACGCGCCGTTCTACGACCCGCGCGCGCTCGTGAGCGAACAGCGCGTGGTCGTGGTGAACGTGACGTACCGACTGGGGCTGCTCGGTTTCCTGGGCGACGGCGCGGACATCCCCGCCAACCTCGGGTTACTGGACATGATCGCCGCCCTGCGCTGGACGCGCGAGAACATCGCCGCGTTCGGCGGCGACCCGGCCAACGTCACGGCGTTCGGTCAGTCCGCGGGCGGGGACGCCGTCGCGCACCTCATGATCGCCGACGGCGCTCGGGGCCTGTTCCGCCGTGCCGTCATCCAGAGCGCGCCGTTCGGCCTATTGGCCGGGCGCGCCAGGATGAGCGAGCTCATGGCCACGACCGCGAGCACGCTGGCCCGGGACGCGTCGCTCGACGACATCCGCTCGATGCAGCAGCGCGTGGCCAAGGCCGCCACGCGGTTCGGACTCAAGGGCCAGATGCCGTTCGGACTGCAGTACGGCCACGACCCGCTGCCGCCGGAATCCGAACTGGACCGGCACTGGCGCGAGGCCGCCCCACACGTGGAGGTCCTCGTGGGCAACACGACCCGCGAAGCCGCGCTGTTCACCGCGCGCATCCCCCCGCTACTCCGGCGGATGAACCACCCCCGCAAATCCCGCGGCGTGGAGCGGATCCTGATCAGCCCGTTCACCCAGCGGCTCTACGGCCGGGGTGCCCGCCGGTTCGCGCAACGCCATGTCCGCTCGGGTGGCACGGGCGCACGCTACGAGTTCTCGTGGGGTGTGGGGCGCAGCCCGATCGCCGCGGCGCACATCTCCGAGCTGCCCCTGCTCTTCCCTGGCCCGGCATGGGAGCGCACCCCCATGGTCGAGGGACACACGTGGGCGGACGTTCTCGCCGACGGCGCTCGCTTGCGTCGCGCGTGGGCGGACTTCGCGCGGGGCGAGCCCGTCACGAGTGATTCCCGCGCGGGGCTGCGGGTATTCCCGCCGGATACGGGTCGTGCCGTCTGAACCGGGTGGCTCGAGAACACGGGTCACTCGACGGCGTCGGGCGTGAACAGGTCCTCGATCCGACATTCGAACACGGCGGCGAGCCGGAACGCCAACGGGAGGCTGGGGTCGAACCGGCCGCGCTCGATCGAGATCACGGTCTGGCGGGAGACGCCCAGCAATTGCGCGAGGTGGGCCTGCGACCACGACCGGTCTCCCCTCCGCTCCGCGATCCGGTTGTCCACTAGGCCCCTCGCCTGTTGAGTACCGCGTAGCGGATGGCGGCATCAGCCATGACGAACACGAGCAACAGCACCAGGAGGGCCGATCCCGCGATCTCGAATTGCGTGAGGGCCAGGACGACGCAGCCCAGCCCAGCCACCACCAGGAAGTCGTGGAAGGCGCCCGAGGCCGCCTTCTCGTACCACTGGCCCTCCACGTTGTCCTCCGCGTGGGGATCGGACTTCACCGTGTACCGGGAGACGAACACGAACCAGGACAGGGCGAACATGGGCCCGGCGGTGCACACCGCGAAGATGACGAACGCCATGATCCGGTTCTCATCGGAGAACCATGCGGCCACGCCACCCAGCGCCGCCGCGGCGAGCGCACCGGTGATGAGCATGGTGACATAGGCGGACGGGGGCGCCTCCATCCGGCGCTCTGCTCGAGTGGTCATGACTGCGATCCCTTCACCCGGTCGGAGCGGGGATACCGTTCCAAATGTCGATGGCTACAGTCAAGTGTGCTTGACACCCGATGTCAAGGGTGTTTGACATCCCGAGGTTCAACGCTTCGAGGGGTGTCCTCCGGGTCGACGGCGATGCCCGCGGCGCGGGCGATGTCACCGTAGATCCGCGCGAGGTCGTCCAGGGAGCTGTGGGCGTTGAGACCGCTGGGGTTGGGTGCCACGAACAGTTCGATGCCCGGCCACGGTGAATCCTGCCGCCCCGTGACGGCCTTGGGGCGGTCGAAGGCCGCGCGGTACGCGGTGATGCCGAGCACCGCGACCACGGCGGGATGCTCCGCGCGGACCAGTCGGTCCAGCCGCTGTGCCCCCTCGTGGAACTCCTCCGCGGTGAGCTCATCCGCCCGCGCAGTGGCCCGGGGACACACGTTGCTGATCCCGATCCCCCGGTCGGTCAGTTGCGCCAGCTCCTCCGGGACGTAGCCGTCGGCGGCGTTGATCAGGGCCGGGGTGATCCCCGCGCGGTGCAGCGCCGGGTAGAACCGGTTACCCGGCCGGGCGAAGTGCGCACCGGTCGCGGCGGTCCACAGCCCCGGGTTGATACCCACGAACAACAGCCGCAACGGCTGGGGCAGCAGATCCGGGACAGTGCGATCCCGGTAGGAGTCGAGTTCGGCGCGTGAGAATCCCATGGTGGATCATGCTAGGCCGCAGCACCGACGGCCCGGATGGATGCCGGAACACAGCTGGCGCACTCGGAGCAGAACGTCCCTCCGTCGAGTCGGGGGGCGCGGCTTGACCACGCCTCCAGCGAAGCCGACAGCGCGGCGGGAACATGCTCCTTCGATGACGCGGAGCGGGCAGCGCTGCAGGAACCCACCCCTCCGACGACACAGCCCGGAGCGGCGGGAGCGGGCCGGGTCGGAACCAGCGCGCGTCATGTCCCCGGCGGCGTCGGCCCCGTGGATGGCAGACGCCCCGTGCGCACGGCCGCCGCACCGGCGAGGATCACAAGGCCCATCCCGATGATCTCCGCAGGGCCCAGCACCTGCCCCAGGATCACCCACCCCACGAGCGCGGCCACGGCCGGTGCCAGACTCACCAGGATCGAGAACGTCTCGGCGGCCAACCTGCGCAGTGACGCGAGTTCGAGGGCGTAGGGCAGCGCCGAGGACAGCAACGCCACCGCGAGCCCCACGAGCAACACGCGCGGCTCGAGCAGCGCCGCTCCACCGCTCGCGATCCCGAAGGGCGCCGCGAGTACCGCGCCCACCACCATGGCCCACGCGAGCCCCTCGGTCCCCGGGAAGCTGCGCCCCGCCTG
Source organism: Kocuria marina (assembly GCA_014652975.1). Lineage (GTDB taxonomy): Bacteria > Actinomycetota > Actinomycetes > Actinomycetales > Micrococcaceae > Kocuria > Kocuria marina. Next base: position 70,462 of record BMZV01000001.1, read on the forward strand.
CCGGGACATCAGGATGTACACGGCCCACATCGCGGCCGCAGCCATGGCGAAGAACACACCCGCGAGGTCGGGGACCCCGGAGCCCGGGCCCACACCGCTCAACAGCACGACGCCCGCGAGCGCCAGCGCGGCCCACAGCACCCCGCTCCACTTCCGGGACAGCACCACGGACAGCGCGAGCGGGCCGAGCAGTTCGATGGTCACCGCGACCCCGAGCGGCAATCGCGCAATGGCCTGGTAGATCAGCAGGTTCATCCCACCGAGGGCCACCCCGAAGGCGAGCACGACCCCGATCGTGTGCCGCGTGAGCCCCGCCGGGGAAGGTCGTACGACGGCGCACAACACCACCGCGGCAATGACCAGTCGCAGGAACACGGCGCCCGTGGCACCCACGTGGTCGAACAGGCCCACGGCGATCGCCGCGCCCGTCTGCGTGACGAACGCCGCGGCGACCACGAGCAGCACGCCCTGCGCGGACGAACCACCGCTCTCGCGGGCCGTCGGGGAGGTCGAGGGATTCACGGCGTCCACGCTACGCGGTGCGCCGCGATGCCGGGTCAGCTCGCGACGACGCCGCTGCGCTCGCGTCCCGCGCGGGTGTCGAGTGCCCGGGTGCCCCGGTTGCGATCCCGGGCCAAGGCGATGATCCAGATCAGCAGGATCACGGCCGCGAGGCCGAACGCCGCGGTCCCCACGAACTGGGACGCGGGTTCACCGGAGGTGCGGGCCACCCCGATCCACACGAGTGCCCACACCACGGCCGCGGCCACGGTGAAACGCGGACCCAGGAGCCGGGCGTAGACGGCGGTGAGGAGCACGGCGACCACGAGGACCGCCACGGCGATCCACTCGTCCGCGGTGCCCCCGGAGCCCCAGCCCTCGGCGGTACCGGCGGCGGCCACATTGGTCGTTGCCGCGGCGGTGACCCAGCCCAGATACAGACCGAACGTGCCGTCCACGATCACGCGTCCCACCAGGGTGGTGTGCGGGTGCTCGTGCAGTCGCTTGACCAGCACACCCAGGACCACGGCGAGCGCGAGGATCACCAGCACGCTGAGCCACAGCCAACCGCCCTGGATCACGAGCAGCCACGCGGCGTTGAGCACCATGGACACCCCGGCGAGCCAGCCGATCCGGCGCTCCCGGGTGGTCTCGGCCACGCTGGGCAGCCACTGCCGCACGGTGTATAGGAACAGGCCCACGTAGATCACGGACCAGATGGAGAACGCGGTGCCCGCCGGGGCGATCAGGGTCGCGTCCGAGTCCAGGGCCCCGCCGGCGGTGTTCGCCACCGAGGTCCCGATCACCCCGACTCCCACGAGTGTCCCGACGATGCAGAACACCCCGCTCAGGGTCACGAAGATTCTGCGGCCGAGGTCGGAGTGCATCCGGGGTGCTCCTTTGGTCGTGGAGTGTCAACCCTACCGACCGCGGCGGTGCCGCCCTCGCGTGTTAACCGCGGGTTCGCGGCATCAGTACGTCCTCGAGCCAGGAGCGGGCCGCGCGGATCGGCGGCACCGCGCGGGATCAGCGCTCCGCGAGCAGGAACGTGCGTAGCGCGGAGATGACCTCGTCCGGGCGGTCCGCGTGCACCCAGTGGCTCGCGCCGCGCACCGTGATCCGCACGGTTCGCGGGAACAGCGCGCGCATCGCGGGGACGTCGCTGTCCTGGACGTAGTCGGAACGCTCCCCCGCGATCCACAGGACGGGCCCCGTGAAGGTGCGCCCGGCGACGTCGTCCGAGGGCCAGTCCCCGATGACACCCAGCTCGGCGTGGAGCAGACCCAGGTTGGGCTGCCACCCGAAACCACCGTCCCGGTGGCGCAGGTTCTGGAGGAGGAAACCGCGCACGTGGTCCTCGGGGATCTCGGGGCGCAGCGCGGCGTTGGCCTGGGAGCGGTGGGTGACGTCGCTCAGGTCCAGGCGCTGCAGGGCGTCCAGCAGGTGCTCGAACTCGCCCCGCCCGGCACCGGACTCCTGCGCGCCCACCGGGGAGATGTCCACGACCACGAGCCGGCGGACCAGCTCCGGGTGGCGCAGGGCCAGGATCATGGCGACCTTACCGCCCATCGAGTGGCCCACGACGTCCACGGGACCGTCCGCGGCGAAGGACTCGCGCAGCTCGGCGGCCACGGTGTCGGCCATGTCCGCGTAGCCGAACTCGTCCGTCCACGCGGAGTCCCCGTGATTGGGCAGGTCCACGAGCAGACTGCGGAACTCGGGTCGCAATCCCTTGGCGATGTTCGTGAAGTTCTTGCCGCGGCCGAAGAGCCCGTGCAGGAACACGACGCGATGCGCGCCGTCTCCCACGAGCGTGGTCTTCACGAGGGGTTTCTGGTCCTGGGGCACGGGCCCAATCTACTGTGCGCGCCCACCGCGCCCCAAAGCGGACACCGCCCCGCACGCGGCGTGGATGCCGGGTACGGGGCGGTGGATCCGGGACGTCCCGGATGAGGACGGATCAGTTCTGCGAGCCCTTGAGCCGTTCGATGTGCTGGGACGCCTCCGCCTTGGTGAGATCCGCGGGCAGTTCCTCCCCGGCCTGCTTGGCGAGGGTGTCCAGGTAGGACTTCTGGGACGCGGTCATGGGCTCATCGCCGCTGACCCAGGTCGAGGGGTCCTTCTCGAGGGACGAGTCCTGAGCGTCACCGGTCGCACCGATGGTCTCGCCCTGGGGCGCGCCATTGGTCTCTCCCTGCGGAACGCCGTTGGCGGCCTGGTCGGGCAGGGCACCGTCCGGGGTGCCGTTCTCGAGCGGGGGCTGTCCGCCCTGGGGGTCCTGTGCGGGGGTTTCGGTCATGACTGCTCCTTCGCTGGGTCTCGCGCCGGATCACCGGATGTCGTGGTGTCGACGTTAGCCCCCGCTCCGCCTCCCCGCGAGGATGTTTCGCTCACGGCGCGCAAGGTCCCACCGCTCGTACCGATCCGCAGCGGGTGTTCACCGCACGATGCTGCGGTTGCTCCCGTCCTCGCGCCGCGTCCAGCCCTTGGCGTCCAGGTGTTCGAGCAGCGGTACGGCCACCCGGCGCGTGGTGCCCCACGCCTGCCGCGCCTGGCTCGTGGTGAAAGGCTGGGGCAGCCGCGCGAGCTCGCGCATCGCAAGCGCGGGCGCGGTGGGCAACAGGACGACGTCGCCGGGTAACCGCAGCACCCGACCGAGCCGCTGCGCCGCCGCGAGTTCCCTCGGGCCGAGGCGCAGCTCCTGCAGTTCGTACGCCTCGGGCGCCGCGAACGGCTCCGCGCGCAAGCGCTTCTCGAGCGCGGCGATCGCCGCCTCCGCGGTGCCGAGCCCACCGCCGCGACCGGGGACCGTGATGTACCCGTCCCGTTCCGTGAGCTGCGCCCGGGCCACGACTGTGTCCAGGAGCCGACCGCCCGGTTCGCCGAGCGCTGTGCGGGCCGCGCCTCGGGGCAGTCCCGGGGCCAGGGGGTCGCGCTCGTGCGCGGCCTCGACCGCCGCTCGCAACTGCGTGGCCCACTCCGTGAGCCGGGGCACGTGGATCCACCATCCGTCCGCCACCACGACGTCGCCGGAGGGCGTCTCGTCCGCCGCGAACCCCAGCAGCCGCAACCGCTCGGTGCTCACCGCCCCGTACTTGACGGTTTCCGCCACGGGGTCGCCGTGGTCGGCGATGCCCGCGAGCCGAGCGGCCTCCCGGGCGGCCGCACCGCGCCGGTCCAAGGTGGGCGGGTCGACGTCGAGCACACGTGCACCCCCGACCGCGACCTGCGCCCCGGGACTGCGCAGCACGAGCCGGTCCCCCGGCACGAGGGTCATCTCGTGGTCCAGCTGCAATCGGGCGTGATCGGCATTGAGCGGTCGCAACCGAGCGCCCACGCCGGCCGTTCCCGCGTGCACCACGATCTCGGCGGGCAGTTCGTCGAACGGAGCACCCCGCTCACGGCGGACCCCGATGACGCCCGCGCTCGGCCACGCGTCCGGGGTCACGAGCACGTCCCCACGGTGGATCGCGTCCTTGCTCGTGCCCCGCAGGTTCACGGCCACGCGGTGGGTGGGTCCGATCCGCGCCACGGAATCATTCTGACTCTGGATCGAGCGCACGGTGACCACTTGCTTTCCCGCTCGACCGCGCAGGGTCAACCGGTCACCCGTGTGCAGGGTCCCGGCGGTCAGGGTCCCGGTGATCACGGTCCCGGCACCGGAAATCGTGAAGGCCCGATCGATCCACAACCGGATCCTGGCGTCCGGGTCCGGGCCGGGCACGCGGGAGAGCACCGCGTCCAGCGTGTCCCGGAACTCGTCGAGTCCGGTTCCCTTCCGCGCCGAGACGGCCACGGCGGGAGCGTCCGCGAGACCCGTGTGGGCGAGCTCCGCGCGCGCCCGCGCCACGACGTCGGCCACTCGCTCCGGAGCCCGATCCGCCTTGGTCACCACGATCATCCCGTACTCAATCCCGAGAGCAGCGACCGCATCCCGGTGGTCGCGGGACTGGGCCTGCCAGCCCTCGTCCGCGGCCACCACGAAGCACACCACCGGAGCCGGGCCCACACCGGCAAGCATGTTGCCCAGGAACCGCTCGTGCCCGGGGACGTCCACGAACGCCACATGCCTCCCCGAGGGCAGCTCGGTCCACGCGAACCCGAGGTCGATCGTGAGCCCGCGTCGCTTCTCCTCGTCCCACCGGTCCGGTTCGATCCCCGTGAGTGCTCGGACCAGGGTGGACTTGCCGTGGTCCACGTGACCGGCCGTGGCCACGACGTACATCAGCCCACCTCCGCGAGCGCCGCGCGCACGGCGGCGAGCAGGTCGGTGTCCCGCTCCTCGGGGACGCAGCGGGGGTCCACGAGGCACGCGCCGTCGTGCACGCGCGGCAGCACGGCTGGCGTGCCGAGACGCAACGGGCGCGCGGCGGCCTCCGGGAGCCGCACGGCCCAGCCGGGCAGCGGGACACCGGGAGCACCACCCCCACCCACGCGACCATCGTGCTCCACGACGTCGGCCCCCACCGCGGCGGCCAGGGCCTCCGCGCGCTCACGCACGCGCTGCGGGTCCGCGTGCAGGGCGCTCGCGACGGGGGTGGGACCGCCCCGCAGGGTGGCCTCGAGGGCGGCGAGGGTCAGTTTGTCCGCGCGCACGGCCCGGGCCAGCGGGAAGCGCGCAAGGCGGCGGATCGTCTCGGTGCGCCCGAGCAACAGACCCGCCTGGGGCCCGCCGAGCAACTTGTCCCCGCTCGCGATCACGGCGTCCGCGCCGGCCTCGAGCGCTTCCGACAGACTCGGCTCGTGGGGCAGCGCGGGATCCGGCGTGAGCAGGCCGCTACCCACGTCCACCACGAGCGCCACCCCGTGCTCGTCCGCGAGCGCCCGCAGCTCCCCGAGCGGCACCGAGGACGTGAAGCCGTCCACCCGGAAGTTGCTGGGGTGGACCTTGAGGATGCACCCGGTCTCCGGACCCATGGCGTCCCGGTAGTCGGCGCGGTGCGTGCGGTTGGTGGTCCCCACCTCGCGCAGCCGCGCACCCGTGGATTCCATGAGGTCGGACAAGCGGAACCCGGCACCGATCTCCACGAATTCGCCCCGGCTGATCAGGACCTCGCGCCCAGCGGCCAGCGCGGTCGTGGCGAGGACCAACGCCGCGGCACCGTTGTTGACGATCAGCGCATCCTCGGCGGCGGGGCACGCGTCGAGCAGTGCCTGCCGCGCGGCGACACCCCGGCCGGAGCGCTGCCCGGTGGTCAGGTCCAGTTCCACGTCCACGTAGCCGGAGGCGTCCTGCAGGGCCTGGCGGGCGGCATCGGAGAGCGGAGCGCGGCCCAGGTTGGTGTGCACGACCACGCCCGTGGCGTTGAGCACCGGGGTCAATGAAGACGCGCCGCGCGCCGAGAGCTCGGTGACGACGGCGCTCGCGACGTCCTCGGGCGCGATCTCCCCCGCGCGTGCCCGGGCCTGCGCGGCCGTGATCGCGGCCCGCACCGCCGCGGCCCCCAGCCCGGCTCCCACGGACCCGATGCGAGGATCCGCGAGCAACCGGTCGGTACGGGGGATGCGGCTGCGGGGATCCGCTGCACTCACGGCAACTCCTCGGGATCTGTGGCGGGCGAGTGCTCAAAAAGTGGCGGAGGCGGACGGGAATCGAACCCGCCAGACCGAGCTGCTCGGTCTCACCGGTTTTGAAGACCGGGGCGCCCACCAGGACACGTACGCCTCCGGGAGCGAATGTATCACCGCACTCGGACGCCCTCGGTCGTCATGCCTCAGTAGCCTGTCCGTCCCCACTCCTAGACTGGTCGCATGACTTCCGAAGCCGCCCGCCCGTCCACGACCTCGCACCCGTCCGGGACCGGGATCGGCCGTCTCACGAGCTACGCCCACGGCGGTGGCTGCGCCTGCAAGATCCCGCCGGGCGAGCTCGAGGACGCCGTCAAGGGACTCACGGGCCAGAACTCCCCGGACGTCCTCGTGGGCCTGGACGACGGCGACGACGCCGCGGCCGTCCTCGTGCGTCCCGACCTCGCGGTGCTCTCGACCGCCGACTTCTTCACCCCCGTGGTGGACGACGCCCGCGACTGGGGCCGGATCGCCGCGGCGAACGCACTGTCCGACATCTACGCGATGGGCGGGACCCCCGTGGTCGCGATCAACCTCGTGGGCTGGCCCCGTGAACTGCTGCCCATGAGCCTGATGTCCGAGGTGCTGCAGGGCGGCCTGGACGTGGCCGCGCTCGCGGGCTGCCCCGTGATCGGTGGGCACTCGATCGACTCCCCCGAACCCACGTACGGCATGGCGGTCACCGGTACCGCAGATCCCGAACGCCTCATGCGCAACGACGCCGCCCGGCCTGGTCTGCCCATCACCCTGACCAAGCCGATCGGGGTGGGACTACTCAATAACCGGCACAAGACCACGGGCGAGGTGTTCCCCGCCGCGATCGAGACCATGACCGCGCTCAATAAGGATGCGTCTCGCTCAGCCCTTGCGGCCGGGGTGCGTGCGGCCACGGACGTGACCGGTTTCGGTCTGCTGGGCCACCTGTACAAGATGTGCCGGGCCTCCGGGGTGGCCGCCACGCTCGACGCCTCCGCGGTTCCGCTCGTCGACGGCGCCGCGGACGCCCTGCGGGACGGTTTCGTCTCGGGTGGTACCCGCCGCAACCTGGACTGGGTGCGCCCGTTCCTGTCCGCGGGATTGGGAATCACGGAGGACCAGCTGCTCCTGCTCGCGGATGCCCAGACCTCGGGCGGACTGCTCGTGGTCGGGGAGGTCCCCGGCTATCCCGTGATCGGGGAGACCACCGAGGTTCCCGCCGACGGCGACGCGCTCATCACCGTGCGCTGAGCGCGTCGTTCAACTCAACCCATTGCGCGAACCGTTCATCCGACCGGTTGCGAGACGGCCTGCGCGGTCGTCCCGGGCATGTGTTCGCACGTGAGCGGGGCAGCCCCCCGCCACGGCAGACTCAACCGGCGGTCGTGATCGAATCGTCGATGATCCCGGCGGCGCGGCGCTTCTCGAGCCGGTTGCGCTGCGGGATCACGGTGTACCGGGGGTCCTTCACGGATTCCTTGCCGGCCCAGAACACACCCCAGCGCGTGAGCGCGGAGGACGTCATGAGGGCGAGCCCCGAGGCTGCGGCGACCCAGCGGCGTCGTCCGCCAAGCAGAACGCCCGCGCCACCGATGACCGACAGCCGTTCGCTCCACGTGAGCCACGCACCGGGCTTGCCCTGTTCGAGCGGCTCCACGGAGACGGGGTCCATGGCGCCCTTCATGACGTGCATGGCCGCGAGCTCCCCCGCGACCCCGGCCACCGCGAAGAACCGCGCGGGACCGGTCTCCGCCACGGGCGTGGTCACGAGCGCAAAGCCCCCGGACGCCAAGGACGCCGAGCTGACGAACACGAACGGCAGGTGCGCGTGCATCTCGTGCCATGTGGGCACTGCGGTGTCCCCGAGCAGCACGGCGGTGTAGGCCGCGAGCGGCGCTCCGAGAACGCCGGAGGCCACGCTCGTGGGCAGCTCGAGCGCGTGCAGCACCGGGCGCAGGGGGCCGAGCGGGAGGCGTTCATCCGTCATCCGGTCCACCTCGATCGCGGCGGCCACGCCCGCGTTGGTCGCGAAACCCGCAAGCAACCACGAACCCAGGCTCATGGGCGAGGTGGGCTTGACCGTGCGCATCATGTGCAGGAACCGTTCGGGGCGCCCGAGGTCCGCGACGAGCGCCACGGTCCCGAGGCTCGCCGCTCCCAGTGCACCCAGGCGACCGTTGCGACGCAGTGCGGGCCGGTCCGTGAGGTAGCCGCCCAGGGACAGCAGCGCGGAACCACCCGCGAGACCGCCCAGGAAGAGGTAGGACGCGATCTTGGAGTCCCACGGCGGGGCCTTGACGATCGGGCGGCCGTAGTAGGACGTGAACTCGGGCTCCGGCACCACGGGCACTTCGCGGGAACCGTCACCGCCACCGCGGCGGAAGGCTCCCCCGCCCGGGGTGCGGTTCTTGCGGCGTCGTTTGCCGCGCGGCTCCTGCGGCGGACGGTAGGCGTCGTACGGGGAAATGCTCATGAGCGATCACCCGCCGTGAACGCGACCGCGCCGAGCGCCAGCATGCCCACCATGGCCATGCCCGCACGCTTGAACATGCGCGGCAGGTCCGCCGTGGGGACGCGGGGATCCGGCGGCAGGCCGTACACCTCGGGCTCGTCGAGCAGCAGGAAGATGGACCCGGTTCCGCCCACGCCGTCCTTGGGGTTGGCGCCGTAGAGCCGCGCCTCGGTCTTGCCCTGCTCGTGCAACTGGGCGACGCGCTTCTGGGCCGACTCGAGCATGGTCTCGCGCTCGCCGTACTTGATGGACGTGGTGGGGCACGCCTGCGCGCACGCCGGGGTCTGGTCGTCCTTCATACGGTCGTAGCACAGCGTGCACTTCTGGGCGATCCCGTCCTGGGGGACCTTCACAGTGTCCGGCATGGGTGCCGCACCGCGCTGGGTCTTGGGCTCCACGAGACCGTCGTCGCGGCGCTCGATCACGCCGAACGGACAGCCGGCCACGCACGTACCGCAGCCGTTGCAGATGTCCTCCTGGACCACCACGGTGCCGTACTCGGTGCGCAACAACGCGCCCGTGGGGCACACGTCCAAACACCCGGCGTGGGTGCAGTGCTTGCACACGTCCGAGGACATGAGCCACCGGAAGTCCGGGGTGTCCAGGACCGGGGAGTCGCCGTCCTGCGCGGTGGATGCGCCGCCGGTCGTGGCCGCGCTCCCGCACCCCCCTCCCCCGGACGAGCACCCGCAGCCACCGGACGCGGGTTCAGCCGACGACGACGCCGCGGGCGGACCCACGCGGGGCATCCCCAGGTCCACGAGCGCCCGCCCGGATTCCCGGGCCTGCTCGATGCGGTCCCGCGACTGCTCGATGAATGCCACGTGCCGCCACGTGTCCGCGCCCAGGCCGCCCGTGTTGTCGTACGAGGAACCCAGCAGCTCGTAGTCGGAGTCCGCGGGGTTGCGGTTCCACTCCTTGCACGCGACCTCGCACGCCTTGCACCCGATGCAGATGGAGGTGTCCGTGAAGAACCCGCGGCGCTCGTGCGGATGATCCCAGTGGGAGTCGTCCGCGAACCTGTCAGTGGGTGTCATCCGATCCGTGCTCACTCGTCCTCTTCCCGTTCCCGCACCGCGGTGCCGGCTCCTCGGGCCGTGGAACGCCCCGCGGACTGGCCCTCGCCGTGGGGACGCTTCGGATCCTCGTTCAGTTCCCGCTGCGGATCGGTGATCCGCTCGTTGCCGGTCCGGACGGTGAGCCCGGCCCGCTCCTGGTACTCCTCGATGAGCGCGATGCGTTCGGCACCGCGCGGCCGGCGGCCGGGGCGGATGTCGCACGAACCCGTCTTGAAGTTCTGGATCTGGACGTTCGGGTCCAGGGTGATCCCCAACAGGTCGTTGGCGGCGTCACCGCTGACCACGGCGTCCTTGCCCACGGCCCAGTGATAGGGCAGCCCGATCTGGTGCACGGTCTGCCCGCCCACCCGCAGCGGCGTCATCCGGTCGGTCACCAGGACCTTGACCTCGATGGCCGAGCGCGGCGAGATGATCGTGGCCCATCCAAAGGGCTCCAACCCTTGCTGTTCGGCGAGCTCCGGGGAGATCTCGCAGAACGCCTCGGGCTGCAGTTCGGACAGGTACGGCAACCAGCGGCTCATGCCACCGGCGGTGTGGTGCTCGGTCAGCCGGTACGTGGTGAACACGTACGGGTAGACCTCGCTGCCGGGCGCGCCCGCACTCGGCGCGGAGAGGTTGTCCTTGCGGGGGAACATCACGCGGGCCGGGTTCTGCTGCTGCGAGTACAGCGCATTGGCCACCGGCGACTCCTGGGGCTCGTAGTGGGTGGGCATGGGCCCGTCCACGAGACCCTTGGGGGCGTACAGCCACCCCTTGCCGTCCGCCTGCATGATGAACGGGTCGTCGCCGTGCAGCGAGGCCGCGCCACCGAGCTCCGGGTCAGGCCGCGCGCCGGGATCCTTGTCCACCGGGAAGTCGGGCACGTCCTTGCCGGTCCAGCGCCCGGACTCCTCGTCCCACCACACGAGCTTCTTCCGCTCGCTCCACGGCTTGCCCTGGGGGTCCGCCGAGGCGCGGTTGTAGAGGATCCGTCGGTTCGCGGGCCACGCCCACGCCCACTTGGAGGCGATCTCGTCCTGCTCCCGCCCGGGCACACGATCGGCGGCGTGGTTGATCCCGTCCGCGTAGATGCCGGTGTAGACCCAGCACCCGCCGGACGTGCTGCCGTCCGCCTTCATCTGGGTGTAGGAGGACAGCGGCTTCCCGGCATCGGGGCCGGTCTCGAACCGGCCGTTGATCTCCGCGAGCACGCTCTCGGGATCCGGTTCGCCTTCCTCGGTCAGCGGGTAGTCCCACGTGAGGTCCAGCAGGGGCCGGTCGCGGGGATCCGTGGACTCCGCCAACCGGCTGCGCAGTCGCCGGCCCAGGTCGTAGAAGAAGTCCAGCTCGCTCTGCGCGTCACCCGGCGGGGAGACCGCCTGGTGGCGCCACTGCACGAGGCGCTGGGTCTGCGTGAACGATCCCGACTTCTCCACGTGGGTGGCCGCCGGCATGAAGAACACCTCGGTCTGGATGTCCTCGGTCTTCAGCTCCCCGGACTCGATCTCCGGTCCGTCCTTCCACCACGTGGCGGATTCGATCATGTTCAGGTCGCGCACCACGAGCCACTTGAGGTGGGACATGGCCGTGCGCTGCATGCGCCCGTTGGACGATCCCACCGCGGGGTTCTGCCCCAGCAGGAAGTACCCGTCCACCTTGTCCTCGAGCATGGCCATCAGGGTCTGGTACGTCCCGTGCGGACCGTTGATCCGCGGCATGTAGTGGTACGCCCAGTCGTTGTCGTCGCGCGCGGCGTCCCCCCACCATGCCTTGAGCAAGTTCACGGTGTAGGCGTCCGCGTCAGCCCAGTAGCCCTTCTGCGTCTTGGAACCGATCGTGCCCAGGTACTCGGTGAGCGAATCGGACTCGACCGAGGGCATGGGCAGGTAACCCGGCAGCAGGTTGAACAGCGTGGGGATGTCCGTGGAGCCCTGGATGGACGCGTGCCCGCGCAGTGCCATGACGCCCCCGCCGGGACGACCCACGTTGCCGAGCAGCAACTGCAGGATCGCGGCCGTGCGGATGAACTGCGCGCCCAGCGTGTGGTGGGTCCACCCCACGGCGTACGCGAAGCACGTGGTGCGCTCGCGTCCCGAGTTCTCGGTCACGGCACGGGCCAGGTACTCGAAGTCCGCGGCGGAGATGCCGCACACCTCCTCGACCTTCTCCGGCGTGTAGCGCGAGAAGTGGCGCTTCAGGATCTGGAAGACCGTGCGGGGGTCCTGCAGGGTCTCGTCGCAGCGCGGTTCGGACGCACCCGTGGGCGCGCCGCCGCTGCCGAACTTGTCGCCGCCGGCTTCCTCGCGTTCCTCGTCGCCCTGTTCGTGCTTGTCGGTGCCGTCACCGGCGTCGTCGTCCTCGTCGTCGTAGGCCCACGACGAGAGGTCGTACGCGCCCTTCTCGACGTCGTAGCCCGAGAAGATCCCGCCGAGGTCCTCGGTGTCCTCGAAGTCCTCGTTGATGATCGTGGCGGCGTTCGTGTAGGACACCACGTAGTCGTGGAACCACAGGTCGTGCGTGAGAACGTAGTTGATCAGCGCACCGAGCAGGGCGATGTCCGAGCCCGCCCGGATGGGGACGTGCTTGTCCGCGACCGCAGAGGTGCGCGTGAAACGCGGATCCACGTGGATGATCTTGGCGCCGCGCGCCTTCGCCTCGGAGACCCACTGGAATCCCACGGGGTGGCACTCGGCCATGTTGGATCCCTGGATCACGATGCAGTCGGCGTTCGCCATGTCCTGCAGCGACTGGGTGGCGCCGCCGCGGCCGTACGAGGTTCCCAGACTGGGAACCGTGGCGGAGTGTCAAATCCGAGCCTGGTTCTCGATCTGCACGGCCCCCGCTGCAGTGAACAGCTTCTTGATCAGGTAGTTCTCTTCGTTGTCCAGCGTGGCGCCGCCCAAGGACGCGATGCCCATGGTGCGGCGCAACGGCCGGCCCTGCTCGTCCGTGTCCTGCCAACCGCGGCGTCGGGCTTCCAGGAAACGATCGGCGATCATGTCGATCGCGGTATCCCGGTCCAGGGGCTGCCACTCGGCGGCACCCGGGGCGCGGTAGAGCACCTGGGTCTGACGGCCCGGGGAGTTCACGAGCTGCTCGCTCGCCGACCCCTTGGGGCACAACCGACCGCGGGAGATCGGGGAATCCGGATCACCCTCGATCTGGACCACGCGCTCGTCCTTGACGTAGACCTTCTGGCCACACCCCACCGCGCAGTACGGGCACACGCTCTGCACCACGCGGTCCGCGCTGCTGGTGCGCGGCGTGATCTCACGCGTGCGCTGTGATTGCACCGCGGAACTGCGGCCGGTGTGATCCCCGGTCCGGAGCTGGCGGATGACCGGCCACTCGAGCGGGCTGAATCGGGACATACCTCAAGAATAGACCGTTTACCGCGCGCGTCCAGGTGTCAGGTGTGTCGCGACGGCGACGACCCGCGCGGCCCTCGCGGCGGCATCGGTCCGGGTCACGCCGGGATTCGGCCCGCACGGCGACGACCCGCGACGACCGGGGGCCACACGGGCCACCCGGACGCCACGGGTCGTCGGTGGTCTGCGACGGCGTGTCGCGTCAGCGCTCGTCCATGGGGTCCACGGTCTGGTCCGCGCCGTCCCGCAGCGAGCGGTTGACCTCGCGGTCGGCCTGCGGGTCCTGCACGAGGGCCTCGACCTCCGGGTCCTGGGTCTCGGAGGTGGTATCGAGCTCGGGGATCGTCTCCTCCTGCGCCACCTGCTCCACGTCGGCTTCCTCGGGGTGGGTCAGGGGATCCTCGTCGGCACCCCACTGGGCGTCGTCCTCCTCCCACGCGGAGTCCTCATCACCGGTGGTGCCGATCAGTTCGTCCTCGCGGAACGTGTCGTCCGAGGCCTCGGGGTTGTCGAGCGGGTTGGGGTCCGGGATGGGCTGCGTCATGGGTTACTCCTTGCCAGGTTCTCGACGAGCGCGCTGTCACGCGCACGGTCAGACTACGGTGCCGCGGCCCCGCGCCTCCACCGGACCCCCGGCCGCTTCACGCGCAGCGGACCGCTCCGGGGCGGCTCACACGAGCGGCCACGGGTAGCGCATGCCGGAGGGGTCCTCCGGGAGCCTGCCCAGCAGCGCGAGGGCACGGGCACGACGACGCAGGGCACGCGTCTCCTCGGTCGTCAGCAGCTCGGCCACCTCCGGCGGTGCGCCGTTCTCGGCGAGCGCCGCAATGTCCGCCACGAGGTCCAGGGGCAAGGGGTCGCGCGCGAATTCCCAGATCACGGTGCGCAGTTTGAACGCCGCGGCGAAGCACAGTCCGTGGTCGATCCCCCAGACCCGCCCGTCCCAGCCGCGCAGGACGTGGCCGGATTTGCGGTCGGTGTTGTTGGTCAGCACGTCGAAGGCGGCCATGGCGCGCAGCACCGGGTGGGTGTCCGGGTGGTCCTCCACAATCGTGAAGTAGTGCTCCCGGGGGTCCGCGGCCACGAACAACTGCAGCGATCCCGTCCCGAACGGGGCGTCGTCCCGGATCACGGTGAGCGGGACGATCCCCCAGCCGAGCGCCTCGCTGAGCAGGTACGCGGCGCGCTCCCGGCGGTACAGACCCGGCGGGAAGTCGTGCAGGGGCCGCTCCCCGAGCTCGGGTTTGTAGATGGCCCAGCATGCCGTGTCCGAGTCCGGCGGACCGAACGACGTCGCTGCGGGAGCTGCGTTGTCGGGGCCGGGTGCCGCGACGGGTGAGCCGGCCGGAGCGGCGTCGTCGCCGATCGTGGGAGCCGAGCAGGCCTCGGCGGCTTCAGGGTCGGGGACCTCGCCGGCACGAGCGTCGCCGTCGGTGCCGGTGACCGATTGCGACGCCAGCGCGCGCACCTCCACGAGGAACGTCTCATTGCTGCTGCGCGCGAGCTGCCCGAGCAGCGTGATCTCCCCCGTGCGCAGCAGCTCGTCCGCTCGTTCGGCCCTCACGACGCCGCCCTCACGACGACGCCGTCCCGCCGCCCCCGCGCCCGCTCCGGGTCGCGCCGGACCGGCCCGTCACGACGCCACCAGCTCCCGCAAGGAATCCCGCGTGGAGTTGACCGTGAGCACCACCGGATTCGTGTCGTCGCCGGAGGGCTCATCCGCACCGTCGGGCGCCGCGGGATAGGACAGCACCGAGATCGAGCACGGCCCCACGCTGAGCCGCTGGAAGTTGTCCAGGGGCGTGCCCATCGCGTGGGCCAGCAACCCGCGAATGGGGTCCGCGTGGGAGAAGCACACCACGGTCCCACCGGGGTGGAGCGTGCACAGGCGCTGCACGGCATCGACCATGCGCTGCTGCATCTCGGGGAAGCTCTCCCCGTCCGGGAACCGGAACGCGGAGGGATTGTGCTGCACGGTGCGCCACTCGGGCAACCGGTTGAGGTCGTTGAGCGCGCACCCCGTCCATTGCCCCACGTCGAGCTCCAGGAGTGCGGGGTCCTCGCGGACGGGCAGACCCAGCAGCTCGGCACTCGGCTGGGCGGTCTCCCGCGCGCGTTCGAGCGGCGAACTGTACAGCGCGCTCACGGTCAGTTCCGCAATCCGCTCGGCCGCGGCGCGCGCCTGCTCCCACCCCTGCTCGGACAGGTGCAGTCCCGAGGAACGCCCCGGCAACAGCTCACCCGTCGTGGGGGTGCGGCCGTGACGCACGAGCAGGACGGTGGTCGATCCGCGGGAGTCGCTCATGCTTCGTCAGCCTAGAACGCACCCGCCCCCGCGTCACGGGCCCCGCCCCGCACGGCTCCCCGCCCGTCACACGACGTCACCGAACCGCCCCGGGGGCTCGACGCCGCCGCCCACCGGGCGTAGCGTGACGCGCGTGAACGCCCAACCTGACATCCGCACCCTGGGTGACCTGCGCGCGTCGGGTCATGAGCTGAAATCCCTGCGCCGGGAGATCCGCGACAACTTGCTCGCGGCGCTCGCCGCGGGGGAGAACCCGTGGCAGGGACTGCACGGCTTCGAGCGCACCGTGATCCCCCAGTTCGAGCGCGCGCTGATCGCGGGGCACGACGTCGCGCTGCTGGGTGAACGCGGCCAGGGCAAGACCCGCTTGCTGCGCACCCTGCCACGGCTGTTGGACGAGTGGACGCCCGTGATCGCGGGCTCCGAACTCAACGAACACCCCTACGAACCGCTCACCGCTGAGTCCACCGCGCGGATCGCCGAGGAGGGTGACGACCTACCGATCACGTGGCGCCATCGCGACGAGCGTTACGTGGAGAAGCTGTCCACCCCGGACACGTCCGTCGCGGACCTGATCGGGGACGTGGACCCCATGCGGGTCGCGGAGGGGCGGCGGCTCGGGGACCCCGAGACCATCCACTACGGGCTGATCCCGCGCGCGAACCGCGGGATCGTGGCGCTCAACGAATTACCTGACCTGGCCGAGCGCATCCAGGTGGCCCTGCTCAACGTCATGGAGGAGCGGGACATCCAGATCCGCGGCTATGTGCTGCGCTTGCCGCTGGACGTCATGGTCGTGGCCTCCGCCAACCCGGAGGACTACACCAACCGCGGCCGGATCATCACCCCGCTCAAGGACCGCTTCGGGGCGGAGATCCGCACCCACTACCCGCTCGAACTCGAGGACGAGATGGCCGTGATCCGCCAGGAGGCCGAACTCACCGCCGAGGTCCCCGACATCATCCTGGAGATCCTGGCCCGGTTCACACGACAACTGCGTGAATCCAGCGCGGTGAACCAGTCCTCGGGTGTCTCCGCGCGCTTCGCGATCGCGGGAGCTGAAACCGTGGCGGCCGCCGCCCGGCACCGAGCCACGGTGCGCCCCGGTGACCCCGCCGTGGCCCGGCTCGTGGACGTGGACACCGCGGTGGCCGTACTCGGCGGGAAGGTTGAGTTCGAATCCGGTGAGGAAGGCCGCGAGGACGACATCCTGGAGCACTTGTTGCGTACCGCGACCGCCCAGGCCGTGCGGGAACACTTCCGTGGCCTGGATCTCTCTCCCCTGGTCGCCGCGTTCGACGGTCAGCGCACCATCACGACCGGCGAACGCGTGGGCGCCCAGGAGTTCCTCGACGCCCTGCCCGCCCTCGAGGACTCCGAGCTCTACGACCGGTTGGCCGAACGCGTGGGCGGTGAGGGGCCCGGGTACCGCGCGACCGCCGTCGAACTCGCCCTCGAGGGGCTGTTCCTGACCCGGAAGCTCTCCAAGGAGTCCGGCGACGGGGAAACCGTCTACGGATAGGCCTCCCATGCGCACACCCCGGCATTCTTCACGGTACGGTCGTTACTCAGGCGGCCCCGATCCCCTGGCCCCACCTGTGGACCTCGGGGAGGTCCTGGACGCCGTGACCGAGGACGTCATGGCCGGCTACTCCCCCGACCAGGCCCTGCGCGAATTCCTGCGCCGCGGCGGGCGCAACCAGCGCGGACTGGACGATCTGGCGCGCCAGGTGCATCAGCGGCGTCGGGACCTGCTGAGCCGGCACCGCCTGGACGGCACGGTGCAGGAGGCCAAGAAACTGCTCGACCGCGCGCTGCGCGAGGAACGCGACCAGTTCCTGCGGGACGCGCGCATGGATCCCACGGACCGGCAGTTCCGGGAGATGCGCCTCAATGCCCTGCCGTCCTCCACCGCGGCGGCCGTGACGGAACTGTCCGACTACGACTGGCAGTCGGACGCCGCACGGCGCAACTACGAACAGATCAAGGACCTGCTGGGCCGCGAACTGCTCGAGCAGCGCTTCGCGGGGATGAAGAACGCGCTGCAGAACGCCACGGACGAGGACCGCGCCGCGGTCTCCCGCATGCTCGAGGACCTCAACGAGCTGCTCGAGAAGCACACCCGCGGCGAGGACACACCCGAGGACTTCGAGCGGTTCATGAACCGGCACGGGGACCAGTTCCCCGAGAACCCCCAGGACATCGACGAGCTCATCGACGCGCTGGCCGAGCGCTCCGCCGCCGCGCAGCGCATGATGCGCTCCATGACCCCGGAGCAGCGCGAGGAGCTCATGGCGCTGTCCGCGCAGGCGTTCGGCTCCCCCGAACTGATGTCTCAACTGGGCCGCCTCGACGCCGCGCTGCAGGGTCTGCGTCCCGGGTTGGATTGGTCCGGTTCGGAGCAGTTCGAGGGCGATCAAGGCCTCGGTCTCGGGGACGGGACGGGTGTGCTGCAGGACCTCGCGGACCTGGACGCCCTGAGCGAGCAGCTGTCCCAGTCGTATGCGGGTTCCACGCTCTCGGACCTGGACGTGGCCGCGCTGGCCCGGCAACTGGGCGACGACGCCGCCGTCGCCGCGCGCACACTCACCGAGCTCGAGCGCGCCATGCGGGACAGCGGCTACCTGCGCCGCGGCACGGACGGCGAACTGCGGTTGTCCCCGCGGGCCATGCGCAAGCTCGGCAAATCCCTGTTGCGCGACGCCGCCGGGAGACTCTCCGGTCGCAGTGGCCGCCGGGACACCCGGCTCGCCGGCGCCGCCGGTGAGCAGACCGGCTCGTCCCGCCCGTGGCAGTTCGGGGACGTGGAACCGTGGGACGTGACCCGCACGGTGACCAACGCGGTGACCCGCACGGCGGCGTCGGGCGCGGACCCGAGTGCGGGTCTGCGGATCGACGTCCAGGACATCGAGGTGCGCGAGACGGAGGCGCGCACGCAAGCGGCGGTGGCGCTGCTCGTGGACACGTCCTTCTCCATGGCGTTGAACGGGCGCTGGGTCCCCATGAAGCGCACGGCGATCGCCCTGCACCAATTGATCTCCACCCGCTTCCGGGGTGACTCACTCGAACTCATCACGTTTGGCCGCTACGCCCAGACGATGGACATCGGGGAGCTGACCGCGCTGCCCGCGTGGCACGAACAGGGCACCAACCTGCATCACGGCCTGCTGCTCGCGCAGCGCTTCTTCCGCAAGCACCCCACCATGCACCCCGTGCTGCTCGTGGTCACGGACGGTGAGGCCACCGCCCACCTGGAACCCGGCGGCGAGGCATGGTTCATGTACCCGCCCGATCGCGAGACCCTGCGGCTCACCGTGGCGCAGCTGGACGCCGTGGCCCGGCGCGGCACCGAGATCACCCTGTTCCGGCTGGGGGATGATCCCGGGCTCGTGCGCTTCATCGCGGCGCTCGCGCGCCGGGTGCGCGGTCGGGTGGTCGCCCCGGATCCCGAGGACCTCGACGCCGCGGTGCTGGGCGAATACATGCGTTCACGCTCCCGGAACGGCTCCTGGGGTGGGCCGGGTGACAGCTTCGCGAACGACGACGCGTGACGGTCTTCGGGACGAATGCCCTGGTCGCGGGCTGATTCTTTTGCATCTACATAGAAGTATTGCTTAAGTGAAGACAAGCCCTCACGCTAGAACCACCCGTGGACATCGGGGAACGGATGAGACGAGAGGATTCGTCATGCACCGCACACGCACGGTGACCGCGGCAGCCGCCCTCCTGGTCCTGTCACTGGGCGGGCTCACCGGATGCAGCTCCTCGCTCGCGGAACAACCACAGTCCATGGCCACCTCCTCCGAGATCGCCAACGGGCCCACGTCCGGCATCCGCTCCCAGGCCGGGAGCCCGCAGGCCGGGACCGACGCCGCGGCGACCGGCCAGGCGACCGCCGCGGCTCCCGTGTCCTCGCCCGCCGCGCAGCCCAAGAGTCACATGACCGCGTCCGACACCCCCGCGCCCGGGTCGCAGAGCCCCGCGGCGACCACGGCGTCGTCTGCGACCCCCGAACCGTCCGGGTCGTGCGCGAACACCTCCGCGGAGCAGGCCGTGAACGAGAACATCGACAAGGTGGGCCCGGCGTTCCCCCAGGGCAACGTTCCCGACGCCGAGTGGGTGGCGATCGACACCGAGACGTACGACCCGTGCGCGGACCTGTCGTGGGTCACGCTGACGATCCGCGGGGGCACGGCGTCCTCCCCGTCGCAGCAGATGCTCTTCCACGACGGCGAGTACCTGGGCACGACCACCCAGGAGGGCATCGCCTTCTCGCCCGCGACCGTGCGGCTGTCCAACTCCGCCATCCAGGTCACCTACCGGTGGGCCAAGGAGGGCGAGAGCAATGCCGGTGCGAGCGGGCGGGCTGTGTCCACGTACACCTGGAACCCGAACACCGAGTCCGTGGACCACGCGGGCGAGTGGCCCCCGGGTATCGGCTGAGCCGCGCCCCGGCGCCCGGCTTCGACAACGCCACCACGCGCCGTCGCCCCCGCACTCCATCGGGACGGCAGCGCGGCCGCGTGGCTGGACACCATGGCATGCCACGTGTGACACGATGAGCGCACGGGACGCACCCCACCGGCGAGGAGAGTCATGAACCTGCTGCGCACGCTCGTGACCGCATCCGCCGGTGCATACACCGCCAATTGCGCGCTGGGGGCGTCCGTGGCCGCCCGGTGGGTGAACACCTCGAACGTCCGGTGGATCCACCACGGTCTGTACATCACCACGTCCGCCGTGACCGCGGCGGCATGCGTGGCCGCGGTGCGTGAGCGCTCCCCAGTGGCGGCGGTCCTCGCACCGGCGGTCGTCCCGCTCTTCCTGTTGCAGCGCCACGGTGCGCACCCGCTGCGACGTCACACCCGAGACGCCCTCGCGGCGGCTCCCTGCTACGTGGCCGGCCTCGCGCTGGCCTGGAGGTGAATCGTGGAATTCCTGAATGCCGTGTTCAACCGCCGCACCACCAACGGCCCGTTCCGCCCGGATCCTGTGAGCCCCGAGCACCAACAGTTGCTGATCCGCGCGGCGGCCGCGGCTCCCTCCCAGTTCAACAGCCAGCCGTGGCGGTTCGTGCTGATCGAGGACCGGGACACGATCGAGACCGTCGCCCGGATCAGCGGGGAGAGCATGACCGAGGTCATGGGCGCGGGCACGTTCTTCGACCGGTACAAGAAGTACTTCCGGTTCAGCCAGAAGGAGATGGACGCCCAGCGCAGCGGCATGCTGTTCGACAAACTGCCCGCGCTGCTGCGCCCGTTCACGTCCAAGGCGTTCACGCCCTCCGGGCAGAGCCTCATGAACAAGCTGCGCGTGCCCCAGACCCTGGGCGAGGAGAACCGCAAGCTCGTGGCGGGGTCCCCGCTGCTGATCGGCGTGATGCTCGAGCGCGGCGAATACCGCCCGGAGGAACTGTCCGGGTTCTACTCGGTGTTCAGCATGGGTGCCGCCATGGAGAACCTGTGGCTCACCACGGTGGAGTTGGGTATGGGGATCCAGTTCGTGTCCTTCCCCATGGAGGCACCGCACCAGTGGCAGCGGATCGTGGACGTGCTGCGCGTTCCGGAGGATCTGGAGCTCATGGCCGTGTACCGGCTGGGCTACGTGCCCGAGCGCACCCACCGCCCGGCGATCGACTGGTCCAGCCGCGAACGCAAACGCCCCTCCCAGTACGTGTTCCGGGAAACGTGCGAGACGCCTCAGCAGGGCTGGGATCAGGACGTGCGTCCCGGGTCCGACTGAGTCCGGTCCGCCCGGACCGGCTCCGCGTCCTGGCCGGTGTGCACCGCCAGCAGCCGGAAGAACCGCTGTTGCACGGCCCGCCACCCCGGGGGCAGCGCCTGGCGCAGCTCTCCGGGGCGGTAGCTGCGCCGGATGGACAGCAGACCGTCGAAGCGCACGAACACCCTGGCTCGTGCGAGCGGCAGCGTGGCCACCCAGTACAGCAGCCAGGCCGCGCGGCTGCGGCGCAGGTCGTTGTGCACCGCTACCCCACGGGTCAGCCGACGTGAGTCCGCCAGCACGGCGGACAGCTCCTTCCGTGTCAGGTGGTGGAGCATGTGGTTGGAGATCACGGCGTCGTAGCGCTCCCCCGCTGCCACCAGATCGTGGCTCGCGAGCGTCCGGTAGGTGGCGCCCACTCCGCGGTCGTGCGCGGCCGCCCACCGGGTGGCCCGGGCGTCCGGGTCGATCCCGGTAATCCGCACGTCCAGCCCGTCGCGAGCGGCCCAGCGGGCGATGGCCCGGGCGACGTCGCCCCCGCCGCACCCGATGTCCAGCACGGTGCCGGGGCGACCCTCTCGGGCAGCGGCACGCAACGCGGGACGTACATACCGGCGGTAGACGGGCCACCAGGATGCAACGAGCGGGTTGATCACCCCGAACAAGCGGTAGGTGTTGTCCAGGGCCACCGGATCGCAGGCCGGATCGTCCATGAGCTCCGGCTCGTCCACGCTGCGGTGGCGGAGCAGGGGGTCGCGGCGGCCCAGGACATCAGCGTGCGGCAGAGGGTTGTTGCGCAGCATAGGCTTCATCGCTCACCTCGTCTCGGACGCGGGACGGACCCGCAGCAGGGCGCTCTCGATGCTCAGGCCGGGGCCGAACGCGAGCGCCGCCACGGTGCCC
This sequence comes from Kocuria marina, assembly GCA_014652975.1. Taxonomy (GTDB): domain Bacteria; phylum Actinomycetota; class Actinomycetes; order Actinomycetales; family Micrococcaceae; genus Kocuria; species Kocuria marina. Next base: position 92,374 of record BMZV01000001.1, read on the forward strand.
GGGTCCCCCGCTCGCACAAGGCGCTCGAGCACGAACAGGATGGTCGCGCTGCTCATGTTCCCGGCGTCCGCGAGCACTCCGCGGGACGGGGCCATCTGCTCGTCCGTGAGCGCGAGCCGTCCCTGCACCTTGTCCAGGATGCTGCGTCCCCCCGGGTGCACGGCCCACAGGGGGATCCGGTCCGCGCTCAGCCCCGCGCGGTCCAGCAGGGGTGCGAGTGCGTCCGTCACGTGGTCGTCGATGATCCGCGGCACGTAGGTCCCCAGGATCATCTCGAAGCCCTCGTCCCCCACGCTCCACGCGAGTTCCTCCTCGCCCACTGGGGCCAGGGTCGTCTCGAAGTCCACGAGCTCGAGGGTAGCGCCGGGAGCGGCGGCGTCGCGCCCGGTCACCACCGCGGCGGCCGCACCGTCCGCGAACAGGGCGTTGCCCATCACGGTGTCGGGATCGTTGCGCACGTGCAGGTGCAGGGTGCACAGCTCCACGCACACCACGAGCACCACGGCGTCCGGATCCGCGCGGCACGCGGTGTACGCGGCTTGCAGGGCGGGGAACGCGGCATTGCAGCCCATGAACCCCAGGTGCATCCGCTTCACGTCCGCGGGTAGCCCCAGGTCCTTGGCCACGCGCACATCCGGGCCCGGTGCGAAGAACCCGGTGCAGGACACCGTGATCACGTGGGTCACATCCGCGAGCTCGATCCCGGGGGCCGCGGCGTCGAGGGCCGCCCGGGCGGCTGTCACGAACATCCGTTTGGCGTGCTCGGTGTAGAGCTGGTTGCGTGCGTGCGTTCCCGGCGAGCGCAGGTACCGGGTCGTGGGATCCACGAACGGCGACGCCGCGGCGTCGCCCCCGTCAACGGTCCCCGATGCCACAACGCCCAGCTCGGGCAGGACCGTGTGGCGTGTGCTCACCCCGGCGCCCGCGAAGGCGGAACGCACCACACGCGTGCCGAGCCTGGTCATCCCCGGCTGCTCGGCGAACAGCCGGGACACGTCCTCCTGCCGGATGACGGTGTCGGGGACGGCGGTCTCGATCGACAGTAGGCGTACGGTCATACTCCATGGTAGGCGCGCGGGCCCCCGCCCGGACGAGGCGCCCCGTGCCGGACGAGCCCCGACATGCGCAACGGCCGCCCGATCCATGGGGATCGAACGGCCGTCGGACGGGCGGTTCGGATCAGAGATCCACGACCTTGTTCTCGCCGTCCACGGTGTCGCCCTTGACCTTGGACTTGATCAAGTTGGCCACCTGGGTCACCTTGCTGTTACCCGGGCTGTCCCAGTACTCGGCGCTGTGGCCGTCGATCTCGATGAGGATGTTGTTGGGGTTCTCCGGGCCGCCCTGGAGCCACGAACCGGTGAAGCTGCTCCACAGTTCCTTGAGCTTGGCCTCGTCGTTGACGATGCGCGCGGTGCCACACACTGACACCCACGAACCGGAACCCGAGTAGGCCACGTTCACCTCGGGGCGCTGCTGCAGGGCCTGCGCCTGCTCGGAGTCGCGCTCCGCGATGAACCGCACGGTGCCGTCGAACTCGACCTCCTGCGTGGCCATGGGCTTGGACACCAGGTGACCATCCCCGTCCACGTGGGTGAGCATGGCGATGCGGGTGCCCTTGATGATGTCCCGCACCTTCTGGATGTCGTCGGTGTTCTCCGCCATGGCACTTCCTTTCGTCGAGGCTGTGAATGCCCACCAAACCGTGGGGTCTGCCACCGCGATGTGGCGTCGATTGTCAGTTTATTTACTAGTGACGGTGCGCACGAGAGAGTTGGCCGGGAGCGGAATTCACGCCGTCGTGAGCAGCACGGCCGCGAACGATCCGGTCGTGGGCGGCATGATGTCGGACGACACGGACACAGAGATCCAGGCAGGGAGGGACGCATGACGCGATCGCACGAGGACACCGTGCACGTGCTGTTGGAGCGCCACGGCACCACGTACGCGCAGGACGCCGGCATCGAGCTGCGGGACACGCCCGCTCCCCTGTTCCAGCTGCTGGTGCTGGCCAATCTGCTGTCCGCGCGCATCGGGGCCAAGGTGGCGGTCACCTCCGCGCGCGAGCTGTTCACGGCCGGGTACCGCACCCCGGAACGGATGCGCGCGGCGTCGTGGCGGCAACGGGTTCAGACGCTGGGTCGCGGCGGCTACAAGCGTTACGACGAGCGCACCTCCAGGATGCTCGGCGACGGCGCCGCCCTCCTGATCGACGAGTACGGAGGGGATCTGCGCCGCGTGCGTGAGCGCGCGGACGGTACCGACGACGTCCTCGAGGCGCTCCAGCAGTTCCCGGGGATCGGCCCCGCGGGCGCCGCGATTTTCGCCCGGGAGGTACAGGGTGTCTGGCCCGGCCTCGCGCCGTTCTTCGACGCCAAGGCCCTGGACGGCGCCCGGCGGATCGGTCTGCCCGACGACGCCCACGACCTCGCGGACCTCGTCCCGCCCGAAAAACTCCCCATCCTGGCCGCGGCCCTGGTCCGGGTCGCGCTGGACCGCACCAAGGGTGACCCGCTGGAGTAACGGACCGGGTGCGATCCGCCGGAGGTGCATTCGGCGGCGGACGCCGGGTTAATACACCGGCTGTGATCCGTGGTGCCGAGTTAACACCTCGGTCATCGGGGTGCTCCACAGCCGTCATGTCCCCCCGCGACCATGGGTTCGGCCCGTTCGTCGGTCATCACCACGCGACCGGCAAGGCCATCTCCGTACGGCAACCCGTGAGAGGCTCTGGATGCGCACCCGCACGACCCCCCTGACCGACCGTCTCGCAACGGACCCCCTCCGCTGGATCCGGCCCACGGCCCTCCCGACAGCACCCCGCGGGCGGGAGGACACTGCGGGAATGACCACTGCGCCGGCCCACCTGTTGGTCGGCCACCGCGGAGCCGCGGGGGTCGCACCCGAGAACACGGTGGCGGCGTTCGAGGTGGCCCGTTCCTCGGGTGCGCAGTTCTTCGAGCTCGACGTCCAGCTCTCCGCGGACGGTGTGCCCTTCGCGTTCCACGACCCCACCCCCGCGCGCACCACGAACGCCGCCGAGGTGTTCCCGGGCCGGGAGAACGACCCGGTCACGTCGTTCACATGGGCCGAATTGCAACGGCTGGACGCTGGTTCGTCCTTCTCCGGCGCATTCCGGGGCGAACGCATCCCGCACTTCGACGACGCCGCGGAGGTTGCGCGCGACGCGATCGGCGTGTTCATCGAGATCAAGTCCCCGGACACGTCCCCCGGTATCGAGCACATCATCGTGGAGCGTCTGCGATCGGATCCCCGGTGGCAGCGTCTGGTCCGCGACGGGCGAATCGAGGTCCTGGGGTTCGACGCTGCTTCCAATCAGCGCTTCGCGGTGCTGGCCCCGGAGGTCCCCCTGCAGCAGCTCGTGTACCGGGTTCCCGATGCCGAGACCCTCGCGCGGATCTCCACCTACGCGGGGCAGGTGGGGTCCAACCACCGCTGGCTCAATGCGGCCGCGGTGGACCGGGTCCGTGCGGCAGGGCTGGGCATGAGCGTGTACACGGTGAACGCCGAGCGCAATTTCAACCGCATGGTGGCCCTGGGCGTGGATCGGATCACGACCGACTTCCCCGTGGAGTTCTCCCGGAAACACCCCGCGACCGTGGGTCACGCCGTGGCCGTGCGGTAGCGCCGACGGTCGCCGGACCGCAACCGGGCCGCCGCCGCGCTGCCCTGCCACCGGGGATCCGTTCGCAGCCGTCCATAGGTGTCCACGTCCACCCGCGGCCACGGACAGCCTCCGTCATCCAGTAGGAGAACCAGCCGTTCCGGTTCTGCTCGTCCACCGCGATGCACACGAGCCCCACGGGCCCGTCCCCGTGGCATACGGCCCACGCGACCTTGCTTACGCCCGGGTCGGTGAGCCGGTGGACGTACTCCTCTGCCTCTTCCGACGTGGTCACCGTGCCCTGCCGGGACATGGCCGGGTCGGAGCAGAACGCGGAGAGGACGGCAGCGGCGTCGTCGGTGTGGAGTGGCCGCAGGGGGGGCGGCGCGGTGACGATATCGGAGGCCCCGGTGGCGCCGGGACCGATATCGGCCCCGACGGACGTCATTCCTGGGACGCCGAGAACGACCACATCACGCCGTAGCGGTCGAAGACCTGGCCGTACCAGTCGCCCCACGGGGCCTTCTCGAACGGCATGCCCGTGTGGCCACCGCCGGCCTCGAGCTTCTCGATGAGGGCCCGCGCCTCCGTGGCCGTCTCCGTCGTGTAGAGCAGGGAGTAGGCGGTCCCGGTGAGCGGGTAGTCGTCGTCCCCCATGGCGTCACCGGCGGCGATCACCCCGCCGGGCATGGTCAACGTCGAGTGGGCCACGGCCTGGGGATCCGGTTCGAACGGCATGCCCTGCAGGTCCATGTCGCCGTAGCGCAGGATGTGCAGGTCACCCCCGAACACGTCGTGCCAGTGCTCCATGGCTTCGGCGGTGGTTCCGGGCAGGGCGATGTACGTGGCGAGTGAGGGGGTCATGTGAGGCTCCTTCGACGAACGCATCCCGGATGATTCGGTCCCAGTATGGCCGTCGCGAGCGGATTCGGGAACCTTTTACTCCGGCGCCCGGCGCAGTTGCTCGGGCAGTTCCTCGAGCAGCCGCAACCACAGTTCCGAGACCGTGGGATAGCTGGGCACCGCGTGGCGCAGCACGTGCACCGGTACCTTCCCCGTGATCGCGATCGTGGCCGCGTGCAGTTGCTCGCCAGCGTCCGGGCCCACGAACGTGGCACCCACGAGGCACCGGGTCTCCCGGTCCACGACGATCTTGGCCTTTCCAGAGATGGTGTCACGCAGCAGCGCCGCGCCGGCCGCACCGTTGTAGGGCACCTCCGCGGTGACGACGTCGATCCCCCGGTCCCGCGCGGAGGCTTCCGTCAGTCCCGTCTGCGCGACCTGCGGTTGCGTGAACACGACCTGGGGCACCGGCGGATTCTCCACCTCGTACGGCGCGGGCGCCCCCGTGGCCGCCGCCTTGATCCTGGCCCCGATGACCCGGGCGCGGTACTTGCCCCAGTGGGTCAGGGGCACATCGCCGCTGGCATCGCCCACGGCGTGCAGCCATGCGGGGAGCTTCTCATAGAGGACGTCGTCCGCGCTCAGCCCGACCGCGTCGAGTCCCACGTCCCGCAACCGCGGGGTACGGCCTGTGGCCACGAGCACCTCGGCCACGTCGACGGTCCCGGCGGAGGTCTCCAGGTGGACCTGCCCGCCGTGGACCCGGCCCAGCCCCGTGTCCTCGGCATCGCTGCGGGTGCACTTGGTGACGGATGCGTCGAGCACCACTTCCACGCCGCTGGCGCGCAACCCGTCCAGGACGGTGTCCCCCGCGAACGGTTCGTTGCCGGACAGCAAACCCGAGCCCCGCACGAGCAGGGTCACCCGGGATCCCAGGGCGTTGAGCCACACCGCGGCCTCACATGCCACGACTCCCCCGCCCACGATCGCGATGCTCTCCGGCGTCTCGACCACGCCGGTCGCGTCCGCGGACGTCCACGGGTGCGCTCCGTCGAACTCGGAGGGGATGCTCGGCTCGCTGCCGGTCGCGAGGATCACGGCGTGCCGCGCGGTGAGGGTGCGCGCGGCGGCGTGGTCGGCCTCGATGCGCACCGAGCGCTCGCCCACGAGGCGGGCGTGGCCGCGCACCACGCGGATGCCCGCGGACTCGGCCCACTCGACCTGGGAGGAGTCGTCGTAGTCGGAGACGAACGAGTCGCGCCGCGCGAGCATGCCGTCCCGGTCGAGCCGCGTGGGGACGACGCCCTCGAGGTCGTCCGTCAGTCCCGTCACGTCGACCGGGCGCAACAGCGCCTTGCTGGGCATGCACGCGTAGTACGAGCACTCCCCGCCCAGCAGGTGACCCTCCACGATGACTGCGGTGAGGTCCGTGCCCTCGATCGCGTACTGCGCGGCGTTCTCTCCCACCGCGCCGCCGCCGATCACGATCACGTCCACCGACTCCTGCGTTGCTGACTCCGTCATGTCCTCACAGTAGCCGCCGGGGTGCCGGATGTCGGCCCGGGGGCACCCCGTGCTCGGTGCGGAACCGGCCTCCCACCTGGCAATACTCCCGATTGTGACCCTCGTCATGTGTACGGTGGAAGAGCCACCTCCGTTGCATGGTCGGCATCACGACCCTTGCCGGCCCAGCGGACCGACGATGAGGAGATGCCATGAACGCGAGCGCAATGACACCCCCGGCCACCGACGAGCCCCCCACCACCCATCGCCCCTTCCGAGCCCGCGGCGGACTGGCTTTCCTGGGGCTCGCGGGCATGCTGACACTGGCCGCGTGCGGCGAGGGCAATGACGCCACCACCGCGGATCCGACGGGTGGGCAGGGGGCCGCGACGGCGGCGTCGAGCCCGGGTCCCCTGGCCACCGCCACGGTGCGTCATGCCGAGGGAATGGAGGTCGGCACCGCGCAGTTCACCGAGGCCGACCAGGATGCGATGCGGGTTTCGGTCGAGTTCTCCGGTCTGGAACCGGGGTACTACGGCCTGCACGTGCACGGCAACGGCGTGTGCGAGGCGGAGAGTTCCGCGCCGGACGATCCCTCCGAGACCGGCGCATTCCTGTCCGCCGGCGGGCACCTGGGTGGCGACGACGCTCGCCATCCGGAGCATGCGGGTGACCTTCCCGCGCTGCTGGTGACGGAATCCGGGCGGGCGGCCATGTCGTTCGAGACGGACCGGCTCACGGCCGAGAACCTGCGGGACGACAACGGCTCCGCGCTGATGATCCACTCCGGCCCGGACAACTACGCGAACATCCCCGAGCGCTACGCCCCGGAGGGACCGGACGAGGACACCCGCTCCACGGGTGACGCCGGCAGCCGCCTGGCGTGCGGTGTGATCGAGTAACCCGTCCTCGTCACACGGACGTTCGGCCCCCCGCCCGGGTGAGCGCCAGGACGACCACGACGATCAGCGCGGACGTTGTGCCCGCGATCATGTCGGTCATGGTGTCCAGGTTGTTCACCTGAGCGTTGCTGTCCGAGACCAGATCGGTGACGAACTCGGCGACCTCCCACAGGAACGCGATGAAGGCGCTGAACGACACGATCGCGAGCCCCCACAGCCACGTGGGCAGGACGAAACCATGCCGCCGGGACAGGATGCGCCACGCGTGATCGGCGCCCAGCGCGATCAGGATTCCCGAGAAGAAGTGGACCACGGTGTCCCACGGCGTCCACACGCCGTAGACGTGCAAGTACGTTCCCAGGAACGCCCCGCCGAACAACAGCACCGCGTACAGCAGTTGCAGGGTCATGGGGATGCTGGCGCGGGCGATCGGCTCCAGGGCGAGCGGGACGAGCGCCGCGAGGACGAGTGCGGACAGCAAGAACACGGCCGGGCCGTTCTCCCGGGCGATCTCGAAGATCAGCGTCCCCACGAGGAGCACCTCCAGCACGATCAAGGGGACATGGCGGCGCAGTCTCGTGTCGTGGGGGATCATGCATCCGACCCTACGCACGGGCCCTGACACGGTGGGTTGGGACGCGACGGCGTTGAGGAGGCTCAGTCCGTGAGGATCAACGACAGCCCCCGATCGAGGGCCTGTTCGGTGCCCTCCCGAACGGATTCGGGTGCGTTGAGGTGATCCAGGGCCAACCCGTTCACGAGTGCCGTGACCAGGGGCGCGGCGGTGTCCGGGGTCAGCCCCTCACGTAGCTTCCCGTCCTCCTGGGCCCGCCGCAGGACGTTCAGGACACCCTCGTGGAAGATCTGCAGGTTCTGCCAGTACACGCTCGCGAGCCAGTCCCGGGTGGAGGCGGCCGCCCCGAAGCTGACCCACACGGCAGCGTCCTCCCTCCGCACGCCCTCCAACGGCAGGAGTTCACGCAGGGTGCGAGCGAGGGATGCCCGATAGCCGTTCAGACCCCGCGCAGCCATGACCCGTTGGGTTTGTCGCTCCACGGACCTCTCGAGGGCGGCGAGCAGCAGATCGCGCCGCGTCTTGTAGTGGTATTGAACGGTCCCGGGGGAGATCCCGGACTCCTGGGCCACGGTGCGCACGCTCACCACGTCGAAACCTTGCTGGGCGATCACGCGGATCGCCGCTTCCGCGATCATGACCCGGGCGGGGATCATCCCGCGACTCTCGTTCTCCTGTGGCATCTGACCACCCCCTCTCATACAAGTGTATGGTTGCGGTATGGCATACGTTCGTACGAGACAAGGCGGCACACATGGGTGACCTTCTCGCACTGCTCGGATTGGCCCTGCTGGACAGCATGAGCCTCGGGACCCTGGTGATCCCCCTGGTCCTCGTGATCTCCCGGCGGCGCGTGGACGCGGTCCCGCTGTTCTTCTACTTCGCGACCGTGGTGCTCCTCTACTTCTTCCTGGGGATCGCGATCGCCCTGGGGTTCGACCTCCTCTCCGACGTGGCCGGGAGGATCTGGGACAGCGAGCCCGCCCAGTGGTTCAAGGTGGTCGCCGGGCTGGGTCTGCTCGCGTACGGGATCTTCGCACCGGACCCCGTGAAGCGCGAGGGGCACCGCGCACCGCCCAGGTCCCTGCATCCCGGTGCCATGGTCGCCCTCGGTGCCGGCGCTGCTCTCACGGAGGCCGCCACGATGGTCCCCTATCTCGCGGCCAACGGGATCATCACGAGTATGGACATCGGCTGGCCGCTGCGACTGGCCCTGCTCGCCGCCTACTGCGTCGTGATGATCCTGCCCGCGCTCGTGCTCATCGCGGCTGCAGCATTGGCCGGCCGGCGGATCTGGCCGCGCCTCGAGAGGATCGTCCCCACGCTCGAGCGGGAAGCGAAGGTCACGCTTCTGTGGATCGCAGCGATCGTGGGGGTGTGGATGGCCGGGAGCGGATTGTCCGCCGTGATGAACTGACCTCCCCCCTGTCCGCGGAGGACCCCCGGAAGTGATCGAACGCCGCTCGGTGCAGTACTCCGGTGTACTACATTGGCATGCCCGGTGGGGGCGGCTCGTGTTCATCGCGGTCACGCTGGTCGGGTTCGGGCTGAGTTTCCTGCCGTTCACCGAGCTCGTGACCAAGGTCTTCCCCGTGATCGGCTGGCTCGGTGTCCTCTTCGTAGCGGTCCTACTGGTCACGTGGCTGGTCAGCGCGCGCCCCGTCATTGCCGAGGAAGGGTTGCGCGGGGACCTGATCCGTGCCCTGCTCTACCGCCTGGACCCGAACCGCCGATGGACGCCCCGCCACGCGAATGCCCTCATCCAGGCGGTGGACGAGTCCAACCTGTGCGCCAAGCACCTGGTCGACGTGATGAGCGGTGACCTCTACCAGGAGGCCGAGCGGACCAGCGGGGTCAGCGCGCCGCCCGAGGAACAGGAACAGCTCGGCGAGAAGCTGTCGCGGTTGCAGAAGTCCTGCCGTTCCCAGCGCACTCCCGGGCCCCCGCGCCGTTGATGGCGTTGCCCGATTTCTAACGGCAGTACGACGACGGCGGACGGTCACCTTCGCGCTCGAGGTGGCCGTCCGCCGTCGTCAGATGTACCGCCTGGATCCCGGGAACGGGCGGCGAACTACGAGGTCGTCAGCCTCCGAAGCCAATGTCCAGGGACACGACGCCCACGCCGATCACTATGGCGGTGGCCAGCAGGAACGCGAGCACGATCAGAATGAGCCCCCACGGGGTGCCCTTCTGCGGGTTGCTGGGCTGAGTTTTGGGCGTGTCTTCCATGATCTTCCCTTCGTGTGGTCGGAGTTAAAGTCTGGCAGGTCGCGGAGAGTTCGGGGGAAAGTGACATGGGGCGGGGCGGTTGCCGCTCTTGCCCTGGCGTCTGTGCGTGCTGTTGTGGCCATGAACACTTTCTTCAACTCCATGCGCAACCTCGGCTTCCGACGCGGGTTCCCGCGAGCAGCGTTCCCAACCGTTCGCCACCCCCGGTCCCGAGGTCCACTGATCGGGACGCACTGCGCACGGCCGCGAGACAGCCTGCCTCGACATCCCACGGTGGCTCAGTAGCGGTCAGTCGGCCTTCCAACCGTGAGAAGTCCCAGCCAACCATCCGGGTGCGGTCGTAAACGGCGCGCAATGAGTCGATCGTCATGCTTCATTGTGGTCTCCCACCGCGCCCCGTGAGGCTGTGTGTTCTCAGCTGCCGGATCTCTCTGCCCCATCGAGTTCCTCGGCGGCGGCGTCGAAGCGCGCCATGACGTCGTGGCCGTTCTCGTCCGACCCGGGGATCCTCGAATCAAGGCCGCCATCCGCCCAGCTCAACGCTGATTCCAGATAGGTCTCGATCGAATCGTGGTCGTTGGCCATTTCCAAATCCCCGGCACCGATCTCACGCAGACCCTCACGGATCTCGGTCGACAACTCGCGCGCATCCGCGAGCGGGGCGGCCGTCTGCTGGGTGCGCACGAGGTTGGAGGCGTAGATCGCACTGATGGGCTCACCCGCCAGCGCCTGCACGAGGGCCCGCGCCTGCTCACGCCCCAGGTCGGTGAGGTCCGCGCCGGGTGCGGCGGTGTCCAAGTGATGGCCCACGTTGGACGAGGTCTGGCCATGACGCACCAGGATGAGTCGCACGGGGATATGCACCTTTTCAGTTGCCGGGGGTCTTGTAGGTCCTACCCGGTCCACGGTAGCTCAGGGAGGAATCCGCTGAGCCACGCACCACGACTGCGGGCCGAGGAGCGACCCTGGCCGTACTGGCCGTCACGCTGCTCACCGGGTGCGAGGGGCGGGACGCCCCGTAGCGCAGGACCGCCCCGGAGCCGAGCCACTCCACGACCCGGTCTGCCAGCAGACGGCCGATCGTCATGCTTGCGGAGAAGGCACCGCAGGCGACGGCCGCGGTGCCCGCGGAGGTGCCGAACGCGTCCTTCAGGCTGCGCTCGCGCGGAGCTCCACCCGATTGCCACTGACTCTTCCGCCCCCGAGACGGACGTGGCGTCCCTGCGTGCGACGTGAGCCACCGTCACTGTGACGGCCCAGGGCTGAGCCGCTGGAAATACCGTAGAGTAACTTCTATGTCTGACCACCGGAACTCCCCCGGAGCCGGCATCCGCCGCGAAAACCTGAGCATTCCCGTCGCCTCGGACGCCGTGGCGGGCACGCTGTGGCTGCCCGAGGGCGAGCCGCGCGGCGTCGTCGTCATCCACCCCGCCACCGCAACGCCCGAACGGTTCTACGCCGGGTTCGCCGAGTACGTGACGGGCCGCGGTCTCGCGGCGGTGACCTATGACTACCGCGGCACGGGCCGCTCCGGCGAGCCCCGGAAGAACCCGCACCTGCGCATGCGCGACTGGATGGGCGGGGACGTCCCCGCCGTGGCCGCCTGGACCCGCGCACGGTTCCCCGGGCTTCCACTGCACGCCGTGGGTCACAGCATCGGCGGGCACGCCATGGTCCTCGGCCACGGGCTCGAGGGCCTCGACCGGTTCGCGGTGGTCTCCTCCCACCTGGCGCACACCCGCACGATCGCCCCGCGGAAGGAGCAGCTGCGCGTGGCCGCCATGCTGCATGTCGTGGGCCCGGCGCTGAGCCGGACCCTGGGGTACATGCCCGGCAATCGGCTCGGCATCGGAGAAAACATGCCGACAGCCGCGATGGTCGAGTGGGGGTCGTGGGCGCGGCGTCCCGGCTACTTCTTCGACGACCCGTCCATGGACGCGACGGCCCGCGCGGCCGCGGTCACCCAGGATGTACTCGCGCTCGGCGCCTCCGACGATCCCTGGGCCAGCCCCGCGCAGATGAGGGCCCTGACCGGGCGGCTCACCTCCGCCGCGGTGGAGCACCGCACGTTCACCCCGGAGCAGCTGGCCGTTGCGCGCATCGGCCACCACGGCCTGTTCCGCCGCTCCGCCGCCGACGCCGTGTGGCCGGGCCTCGTGGACTGGCTCACCGCGCCGTCACCCCAGGGCTGAACGGCCCCGGCTTCCCGGGACTGCACGCTCCGGGTGGAGAAGGACAGCCGCGACGTCGCCTTGGGCGCTCAGGCGTTGACGGGCCGGTGCACGGGCCTGTCCGCCGGCTGGCGCCACACGAGGGCCGCCACTGTCAGCATGAGCACCACGGCGATGAGACCGAACGGCACGGGCATATTGGATCAACGGGGGTTCACTCGGCCGGAACCGCCGAGGGGCAGTCGCTCTCCTCCTGCGGCATCTCCCAGCTGACCCGATGCACCGAACGACCCACCCGCGAGGGGGTCGTGGCCCGCCTGAGGACGCGCCCCCTCAGACACTCACCCGAGGGTTGCTCACACGAGGGCCAGCACGAACGTCCACACGCACACCACCGCGAGCATGCCCAGGCTGTAGGCGATGGAGCCGCGCATGATCTCACTCTCCCGCCCGTTGAGACCCACCGCGCCGGCGGCGATCGCGATGGACTGTGGGGAGATGACCTTTGCGGTGGTGCCGCCTGCCGTGTTGGTCCCCACGAGGAGGGACGGGGCGGCGCCGATGCCCTGCGCCGTCGCCACCTGCAGCGGCGCGAAGAGGGTGTTGTTGTTGACCACCGAGCCCGTGAGGAATACCCCGATCCAGCCGATCACCGGGGCGATGAGCGGGAAGATGGGACCGACCGCGGCAAGCGCGGTGCCCATGGCGGTGGAGCCGCCGGAGTAGTTGGCGATGTTCGCGAGCACCAGGATCACGGCGATGAGCAGGATGGCCGGGCCCAGCGCCTTGAGTGCGCCCGCCAGCTCCTCCCCCAGTTCTTTGGTGTGCAGCTGCGGGGTGGTGAAGAACGTGATGAGCACCGCGATCAGGATGGCCGTTCCGGTGGCACCAAGGATCGAGAAGGTCCAAGTGGCATTGACGACCGTTCCGGCGGCGGTGGTCACGTGACCGGTGAGCCCGGGCATGGGCACCTTGAAGGTCGTGAAGCTCAGCGCACCCTTGGTGAAGAGGTTCTGCACGGCGGGCATGGACCACAGCAGGATCACGGCGGTGAGGATGTAGAAGGGGCTCCACGCGCGGATCACCTCGCTCGCGGGATGGCTGGCCTCAGCGGTCTCGGGGGCCTCCGGGGCACGCGAGATCCGGCGCGGGGACCACACGTGGCACACCGCGAACAGGGCGACCATGGCCAGCAGGCCGGCCGCGAGATCTGCCAGCTCGGGGCCCATGAACCACAGCAGGCCACCCTGCACCGCGCAGAAGACCACCGAGGAGACGAGCGCCGGGAGCCAGGCCTCGCGCAGGCCGCGCACCCCGTCGACCATCCACACGAGCAGGAACGGAACGAGGAACGTGAGCGGCTGGAGCAGCAGCACGAGGGCTCGCGAGAGTTCCTGCGTCTCCATGCCGGTGACCTGCGCGCCCACGAGCACGGGCACGCCAATGGCGCCGTAGGCACCGGCGGCCACGTTGGCCACGAGGCACAGCACTGCGGCGCGCACGGGCGGGAACCCCAGCTGCACGAGCAGTGCCGCGCAGATCGCAATGGGCACGCCGAAGCCGGCCACGCCTTCCAGGAACGCGCCGAACGCAAACGCAATGAGCAGCACCTGCACGCGCTGGTCAGCGGAGACCGCGGCGATCGAGGAGCGGATCACGTCGAAACGGCCCGAGCGCACGCTCAGCCGGTACAGCCACACCGCCATGACGATGATGTACGCGATGGGCCACAGCGCGGTCAGCAGCCCCAGCAGACCTGCACCGGCCGCGGCGGAGACGGGCATGTGGAACACGAGCAGTGCCACCAGGATCTGCACCACCAGCGCGATGAGCCCCGATGTCAGCCCCGTGAGCTTGAACAGCATCATGCAGGCCAGGAACACGACTATCGGGATCGCGGCCACGAGCGCGGTGAGGGGCAGGCTGCCCAGGGTGTCAAGAGATTGGGTCCACATTGGAGCCTCCACGACGTCCGGCGGGTGAGCAGTCCTCAAGGCGGGCTCGCGACGTCGCCGCGGTGCGCGCCGTCGTCGGCCGCCGGTCGCGCAGCGGGGCGGGTTCCGGGAGCCAGCGGACCCTCGTACCACCGCCTGCCACGCGCCGTAGCGACGCCTTGATCACAGGGTCAACGCTAGTCCTGAACCGGGCAATTCGGGCGGGAACCCTCCGCGGAGAGTGACGGGTGCGAGGCGAGACACTCGGCTGCGGACCCCCTGGGGAACGGTACAGCCGCCCAGGGGGTCCGGAACCCCGCGAGTGGGAACGGGACACCGTAAAAAGACCCACACTGTGAAATTACGATTGGCAAACCTTAGTTATTCTCAATGCCCTCGGCACCCGCCACAATCCTTTCTGGCGGTAGTACCGGAAACGCCTCGGAACACGTCCCGCAATGCCCCTCCCAGCGTAGAATTGAGGGCGATGAACTCCCGGAGTTCAGCACTCAGTTCACCCACTGACGAGGGGTAACGATGACGGCGACCATTCAGCGAAAACAACGCACGTCAGCCCCGCCGCGCACACGGCTGCCGGTGTCGAACTTCGCCGCGAAAACCACCATGGCCGTCACCGGTCTTATTTTCGTCGGATTTGTGTTCGTGCACATGTACGGCAATCTGCACATCTTCCGCGGCCAGGAGGAGTTCGACCACTACGCACACTGGTTGCGCGAGATCCTGATGCCGCTCATGCCCTACGAGGGTGTCCTGTGGGTGCTGCGCGTCGTGTTGCTGATCAGCCTGGTGCTGCACGTGGGCTGCGGGCTCCTGCTGTGGACGCGCGCCCGTCGAGCCCGCGGGCCGTTCAAGCGCACCGGGTTGCGTCGCGGCGACGCCCTGATGGCGCGCTCGATGCTCGGGACCGGCCTGGTGATCCTGCTGTTCGTGATCTTCCACATCCTGGACCTCACGCTGGGTGTCCATCCGGCCGCATCCGGGGCGTTCGAGAGCGGATCGGCGTACGCCAATCTGGTCGCCAGTTTCCAGCGGCCCGTCGTGGCCCTGTTCTACATGCTCACCATGCTGGTGCTCACCGTGCACGTGGCCCACGGGACGTGGACCGCCGCCAACGACCTCGGCGCCACCGGCAGGCGGCTGCGGCAGCTCGCCGCGTGGGTGGCAGGGCTGGTCGCCATTGCCATCTGCCTGGGCAACATCTCGATCCCCGTCTTGGTTCTCCTGGGAGTGATTCAGTGATGACAGCATCCTCGACCACCCAGCCGCAGGCCCTGCTGGACGAGCTGCGCACCGTGGGCTCGGACCTCCCTGGCCTGGGCTCGGACGTGCCCCCGTCCCAGATGTGGGCGGACCGGCGGCTGCACTACCGCATGGTGGGCCCGCTCAACCGTCGGAAGTTCACCGTGGTCGTCGTGGGCACCGGACTCGCCGGTGCAGGTGCGGCGGCGGCCCTGGGCGAACTCGGCTACAACGTGGAGTCGTTCACCTTCCACGACGCCCCGCGCCGCGCCCACTCGGTGGCCGCCCAGGGCGGCATCAATGCCGCACGCGCCCGCACGGTGGACAACGACTCGATCGCCCGGTTCGTGAAGGACACCGTCAAGGGCGGCGACTTCCGCGGCCGCGAGGCCGATGCCTGGCGGCTGGCCGAGGAGAGCATCCGGGTCATCGACCACATGAACGCGATCGGCGCGCCCTTCGCCCGCGAGTACGGGGGCGGGCTGGCCACCCGCTCGTTCGGCGGCGTACAGGTCTCCCGGACCTACTACACGCGCGGGCAGACCGGTCAGCAGCTGCAGGTTGCCGCCGCCCAGGCGCTGCTGCGTCAGGTCTCCACGGGACAGGTGAACCTGCACACTCGCACGGAGATGCTGGACCTGATCGTCGCGGACGGCCGCGCCCAGGGCATCGTGGTGCGCGATCTTGTCACTGGAAAGATCTCCGCGGTCACCGGCGACGCCGTGGTGCTCGCCACCGGCGGCTACGGCAACGTCTACTACCGCTCCACGCTGGCCAAGAACTCGAACGTGACGGCCGCGTTCCGGGCCCACCGGCGCGGGGCGCTGTTCGCCAACCCGTGCTTCATCCAGTTCCACCCCACGGCACTTCCCGTCTCCAGCGAGTGGCAGTCGAAGACCACTCTCATGAGCGAGTCCCTGCGCAACGACGGCCGAATCTGGGTTCCCGTGAAGGCCGGGGACCACCGGCCCCCGAACGAGATTCCCGAGGACGAGCGCGACTACTACCTCGAACGCCGATACCCGGCCTTCGGCAACCTCACACCGCGCGACGTCGCCAGCCGGGCCGCGCGGACCGAGATCGACGCGGGCCGCGGCGTCGGGCCCCTGAAGAACTCCGTGTACCTGGACTTCCGGGACGCGATCGAGCGGCTCGGAAAGAAGGTGATCGCCGAGCGCTACGGCAACCTCTTCGAGATGTACTCGGACGCCACCGGTGAGGACCCGTACGAGGAGCCCATGCGCATTGCGCCCGGCGCGCACTTCGCCATGGGCGGGCTGTGGAGCGACTACGACATGATGACGTCGATCCCCGGGCTGTTCGTGGGCGGCGAGGCCGGCTGGGGCTACCACGGCGCCAACCGCCTGGGCGCCAACTCGCTGCTCTCCGCGTGCGTGGACGGGTGGTTCACGCTCCCCTACTCGGTGCCCAACTACCTGGCACCGCTGCTGGGCAAGCCGAAGCTCTCACCGGACGACGACGTCGTGCGGGCCGCGGTTGCCGAGGCCGAGGCGGGCGTGCAGGCGCTGGTCGAGATCGGCGGCACGCAGGGCCCGGAGCGCTTCCACCGCAGGCTGGGCGACCTGCTGTACAAGAAGTGCGGGGTGACGCGCACCGCCGAGGGGCTGGCCGAGGGTCTGCGAGGCATCCGGGAGCTGCGCGAGGAGTTCTGGACGGACCTGCGCGTGCAGGGCCGCCCGGACGGCTTCAACCAGGAGCTCGAGCGCGCCGGCCGCGTGGCCGACTACCTGGACATGGCCGAGCTCATGTGCCTGGACGCGCTGGACCGGGACGAGTCCGCCGGCGCGCACTTCCGCGAGGAGCACCAGACCGAGGGCGGCGAGGCCCAGCGCGACGACGAGCACTGGCTGTTCGCGTCCGCGTGGGAGCGTGCTGATTCCGGCGAGACCGGCGAAAAGGGACCGCGCTACATCAGGCACCAGGAGCCCCTGGAGTTCCCCAGCGTCCCGCCCGAGACCCGCGACTACCGATGAGAGGACCATCCTCGTGAAACTCACGTTGAAAGTCTGGCGTCAGGAGTCCGGCGCCGAGAAAGGGCACTTCCAGGAGTACCTGCTGGAGGAGGTCGGACCCGAGTTCTCCCTCCTGGAGGCGCTCGACAAGCTCAACGACGACCTCGTTACCCGTGGCGAGGAGCCGATCGCGTTCGACTCGGACTGCCGCGAGGGCATCTGCGGGGCGTGCGGCGTGACCGTGGACGGCAGACCCCACGGCCCTCAGGAGAAGACGCCGTCCTGCCGGCAGCACCTCCGCTCCTTCGAGGATGGCGCCACCGTGCAGCTCGAACCGTTCCGCAGCGGCGCGTTCCCCGTGGTCAAGGACCTCGCGGTGGACCGCAGCGCGCTGGACCGGGTGATCGAAGCCGGTGGTTTCGTCTCCACCTCCGTGGGCAGCGCCCCGGACGCGGACGCCGTCCCGGTGTCCCACGAGTCAGCGGAGTGGGCGCTGGACCTGGCCGCGTGCATCGGCTGCGGTGCGTGCGTGGCGGCGTGCCCCAACGGTTCCGCCCAGCTGTTCGCCGGGTCCAAGACCATGCACCTGGCCACGCTGCCCTCCAGCCAGAAGGAGCGCAGCCGCCGAGCCAAGGGCATCACGCGTGCCGCCGAGGAGGAGTTCGGTCCGTGCTCGGTGTACGGCGAGTGCGCGGAGGTGTGCCCCGCGGGCATCCCGCTCACCGCGATCGCCGGGCTCAACCGGGAGAAGCTGCGGCAGGTGCTGCGCAACAAGGACGACTGACCCGCTCCCCCGTCGACAGACGACGACGCTCGGTGCCCCGGGGAGGGCACCGAGCGTGGTCGTGCGGGGAGGGTTCGCCGGGCGGGCTACATGGCGAGGTCGCCGAGGACCCACATCCAGCCCGTGCCCACCACGGTCCAGATGATGATGATGGCCACGGACATGATGAAGGCGACCTTGAACCACTCGGAGACCTTGACGTACCCGGAGCCGTAGACCACGCCGGACGGGCCGGACGCGTAGTGGCTGATGGCGCCGAAGAGGTTGCCGATGTAGCCGAGGGCGAGGGCCGCGAACATCGGCGGGGCACCCGCGGTGATGGCCGCACCCAGGAAGACGCCGTACATCGCGACGATCTGCGCGGTGTTCGAGGCGAACATGTAGTGCGCGTAGAAGTACACGAGCGCGAGGATGGCGAAGGCGACCGGCCAGGACATGCCGCCGACGGCACCGGAGACCACCGAGCCGATCCAGGTGATGACTCCCAGGTTGTTCAGGTTCTCCGCCATGCCCACCAGGACCGCGAAGAAGATCAGGGTGTTCCAGGCGGAGCCGTTCTTGGCCATGTCGTTCCAGGTGAGCACCTTGGTCACCAGCAGCACCGCAATGCCGACGAAGGCCGCCGTGGTGGCGTTGACGCCAATGGCCGTGCCGAAGACCCACAGCAGCAGGAGCAGTACGAACGTGGCCGCCATGATGATCTCACCGCGGGTCATGGACCCCATCTTCTGCAGCTCGCTGTGCGCCATGGTAGGTGCTTCCGGCGTGCTCTTCAGCGTGGGCGGGTAGACCTTCATGAGCAGCCACGGGACCACCGCCAGGCTCACGAGGCCGGGGATCAGGGCGGCCAGGGCCCACTGGCCCCAGGAGATGTGCACGCCGAGCTTCTCGGCGGAGGCCACGGCCAGCGGGTTGCCGGCCATGGCGGTGATGAACATGGCGCTGGTGATCACGTTGACGTGGGCGGCGGTGAACGTGAGGTAGGAGCCGAGCTTCCTGCGGGACTCGTCGGTGTCTGGGGTGGAGCCCTGTACCTCCGCGACGGAGCGGACGATCGGGTAGATCACACCACCCGCGCGGGCCGTGTTGGACGGGGTGGCCGGTGCGAGCAGGAGGTCCGTGACGGCCATGCCGTAGGCGATGCCGAGGGGCGACTTGCCGAGGACCCTGAGGAACATCAGGGCCACGCGGCGCCCCAGCCCGGTGAGCAAGAAGCCGTCCGCGATGAAGAACGCCGCGACGATAAGCAGCACGGCGGAGTTGGAGAAGCCGCTCAGTGCCTCCCCGCTCTTCACGTCCATGGCGCCGGTGATCATGGCCGTGGCTAGACCGATCAGCGCCACCGACGGGGTGGGCAGAGGCTGCAGGATGAGCCCCAGGATGGTGGCAACGAAGATGCCGAGCATGTGCATGCCGCGGGGGTCCACGCCCTCAGGTGCCGGGATGAAGAAGATCACCGCGCCCACCAGCACCATCAGTCCGAACTTCCAGAGCATCGAGACGGTGCCCCGGCTCATGGTTCTGGATTCGTGGGTGGAATCAACCTGATGGCCGGACATTTCTGCCTCCGAGTGTCGCTCCGGTATGAGACTCTTCTCCCCTCAATTTTAGGCCCGTGGCCAGCGAAAATACGGCTCCCTGGTCATGTGGAGGCGACCGGTCTGGTGATTCCCGTCACCGTTCATTAGGTGACTATGGTCACCGGGTCAAAGGTCGGGTGCGGGTCTGATTTCAGCCGACCGTAGATGTCGGCGTGGAGATGTTTTCCGTCCACCAAGAATTTCTGACGCTGGGTTCCTTCCTTGACGAAACCGACTCTCCTCGCGACGACGCCGGAGGCCGGGTTGTTGACGCGGTGGCCGAGTTCGAGACGCTCCAGTCCGCGCTCCGCGAGGGCCCACTCGGCGACCGTTGCCGCCGCTCGGCTCATGACTCCCCTGCCGCGCGCTCGGTCGGTCATCCAGTACCAGAACCAGCCGCTCCTGTTGTCCTCGTCCACCGTGACGCAGACGAGGCCGATCAGTGCGTCGGACTCGACGACGGCCCAGGGCTCGTGGGGCGAGTCCGGGCTCACGAGGCGGGCGACGTGCGCCGAGGCCTCCTCGGCCGTGGTGACCACGCCTTGACGGGCCATGTCGGGGTTGGAGGCGAAAGCCTGGTGAACAGCAGGGGCGTCCGCCTGTCGCAATCTGCGAAGGAACAGGGCTTCATCGGGCACGGCAACATTCCTCACCAGTCAATGGTCGGACAAGCCTCGCGGACATACCAGAGATGCGCCTTAGACGTCGGCAGCAAAGTCACCTGGCACATCTGATCCGAATAACGGCAGTTCAGCCCGGCTCAGTAGTGGTATCGAGCCTGCAAGATCACGAGATCCTCACCAGCCACGAGGTAGACGAGCCGGTGCTCCTCGTTGATGCGGCGCGACCACGAGCCCTGCGCCCCGTACTTCAGCTGCTCGGGCTTTCCAATGCCCTCGAACGGCTCGCGCAGGCAGGCATCGATGAGCAGGTTGATCCGCTTGAGGATTCTCCGGTCGGCGGTCTGCCAGTACGTGTAGTCCTCCCAGGCGGCCTCGTCCCAGACCAGCCGCATTCAGACATCCCGAGCCTGGCTGGACGGCTCGTCTGAACAGTCGAGCTCGTGGACCTGGGTCTTCCCGGCACGGGCACGATCGTAGGCGTCGAGAAGCCTGCGGGCGTTCGACGGCGACCGGAACAGGTAGGCGGTCTCCTGCCACGCCGCGTACTCGTCGGCGGGCATGAGCACCGCGTTGCCCTTCCGAGAGACGATCTCGATGGCTTCTTGGTCCTCGTTCACGCGCTCGATGAGCGGGAAGAGAGTCTTGCGGGCCTCGCTTGCGCTGATGGACATGGAGTACCTTCCCTACGTTGACTGGTACCCGTTTATGGTACCAGTCAACCTCCTGGCGTGGTCCGCATGACGACGATCAGGCATGGGCTTCCTTCACTGGGGACGTTGCCGACGCCCTCAGACAATACGGCTCAGGCTGCTTCGTTCCTCAGGGGCCAAACAGGGCCAGGGGCACCACGGCGATACCGTCCCGCCGCCGATAGGCGATCGGACCCGTCGTGATGATCAGACCATCCACAAAACGTGATCCCAGCTGGTCGCGCAACCAGCGCAGGTGCTTGCCATCGGAGTCGCTGACAGCTGCCGCGAGTTTTACCTCAATGCCGACGACTCCGCCGTCGGCCCGCACGACCACAAGGTCCACCTCGTGGTCGCCGTTGCGCGTCCGCAGGTGTGCAATGTCGACCTCCGCGGCCTGGGCAGCGACACGGACGCACAATGTCACCAACGATTCGAAGAGCATCCCCAGCATGGAACCCGCCTGGGGACGAAGTGGCTCCCCTTTGCCGCCCAGCAGTGCGTCGGCGCCCAGGCCGAGGAGGCGAGCCGCTAGAGCAGGATCGGCCAGGTGGTGCTTCGGAGCCTGCCCGAGGCGAGTCATCGGACTGCCGACCGGGCTCCAGGCCGGCACAGGGTCGAGAAGCCACAAGGAGGCCAGCACCTGGCGGTAGGACTCGGCGGTCGCCCGTGCCGGCTTCTCACTGTGACCAGGGGTCGCCGCGTCCAGGATCTGGGAGTAGCTCGCCGTCGTCGAACTCGCGGAAGCGTAGGCGCGCAACCAGGCCATCATGGCTTCCGGTCGGCGGACGGCCAGGCCCTGTTCCGGCACGTCACGCTCCACCGCGTTGCGCAAGTAGGAATCGAGCTGGAAGCCCCGGGCGCGGGCGCTCAGGCCGCGCATCCCCGGGAAACCCGACGCAACGATCTCCTCCACGTATTCGGGCAGCCCCATCGTTGACTCGCCCTGGATGGAGTCACGTCCGGCCAGAACAGCGGCGAGGCTCACGGTTGGTGTTTCCAGACCACGCTCGGCGAGCGTCATCGGACGCATGCGCAGGCGACCGATCCGGCCGGCTCCCGAGTGCTGCACGGTTCCGTCCTGGGGACTCGCACTGCCGGTCAACAGGAACTGCCCGCCCACGGCGTCCTCATCCACGGCGCGGCGAACAACGTCCCACACCTCTGGCATCTTCTGCCATTCATCGATGAGGAGCGGACGCGGGCGGCGGAGAATGATCTGCGGATCCGCTGCGACAGGCTCCCGAACGGCTTTGGAGTCCAGCTTCACCAGCCCAGCCGCCCGTTGTTCCGCCGTCGTGGTCTTTCCTACGGCCTTGGGGCCGTCCAGCGCGAGGGCCGCCACCTCGCCAAAGAGATCATCCAGCTCGAGGTCCACGACGCGACGGGTGTACGACATGGCTTAATCATACCGTTAGCAGGTGTCGCACTAGACAAAACGCATGGCCTGAACTCAACAGCACGCCGCCAGGTTGGCATTGAACTGGCCACCTTGACGGACATCGCGCTCTGATCCGCCGGGGGCGAGGCTCACACACCCGTCGTTCGAGCAATTCAAACCCAGGCTCCGCTGCTCCGACATCACTCGCCCGGCCAAGGACGGGGCAAGCCCCGCAACGCTCCAGCGGGGGACAGTCCTCACGCTGGAACGGAAGTCGCTTACGCTCCAAAGACAGTTCAGCTCACACGTTGAACCTGAACTCCACCACGTTCCGTAGCCGAGTAACCTTTGGTCACAGCGACTCGCGCAGCGGCAAAGGCACCCCGCTCATGGAGCGCCATCATGCGCCCCTTCTGGATAGGAGGGCGACCAGAGGGGCACGAGGAGGACCGAGGGAATGGCATCGAGCCCGCCGCCGGGACTGCACCCGGCGTTGTCGACGCACCAGGGGTTCGCGCTGCTGGAGGAGGCCGGGGCAGTGCGCAACCTCCTGCGCGACTCCGTGGAGGCAATCCGAACCCTTCGCTTTGTCTCGCTGCACGGCGATGGCGTGTTTGTGCTGGGCAGCATCGGCGTGGAGAAGGCCATGAAGGTCATGCTCGGCTGCAACGAGATCGAGGCTTCGGGCTCCTGGCCCTCCAAGGCGACCTTGAGGTACGACTGGGGCCATGACATCCAGAAGATGAGTCAGCTGCTCAACACGGCGATTGAACTGCTCAACACGGCGATTGAACGCGGCCAGGCGCGATCCACCCACACCGGGTATGCCGAGACTCTCGCTGATCGGATCAGCGGGAGCACCACACTCCCGCTTCTCTTCGCGACGTTCGCTCGGTACGGGAAGTCGGGGCGCTTCCACCACCTAGGCATCCTCGCGACCAACGAGCCTGGCTCGGATGAGTCGCCATCTGAGTACTGGGAGCGAGTCGAGTTCCACGTTAGGAGCACAGAGCCCGAGCTCGCCGAAGTCCCCTACGGAGACAACCAAGCGCTGGACGAGTACGAGGTCCGACTTCGGGACCGCATCGCGGACGAGCTGGAGGCCTGGTGGTACTGCGTCTACCGCCTCGGCGTCCAGGGCTGCTTCAGCGACCTGGGCAGGAAGATCGGCTGGGAGATTTGGGAGCCAGGGCGTCCCGAACCGCCGATCGTGAGGAACTAGCCCAACGTCACGTCCACCGGGTAATCGCAGACGACTGCCAGTAGCAAGCCGAGTCGACGTCGGGCTTCCCTCGCGTGTGGCGCTTCATATACTGGCCGTATGGAAAAGGTGCCCGAGCATCCACTCGACGATGATGCGATGGCCGTCGCCGAGTCCGAGCACGACTTCACCCTCGGCTCCCTCGACTTCGAAGCACTATCGCCCACGGACTTCGAAGAGTTCTGCTTCGACCTCTTGGCCGAGAGTGGCTTTTCCAATGTGGATTGGAGAAAGGGGACCCCGCTCGCTGCGTCGCCGTCCGACCGTGGTCGAGATATCGTCGCCCGCCGGTCTATGAGGGACGTTGACGGGCACGAGTACGAGGAGCGCTGGTTCGTCGATTGCAAGCACTACAAGCGCGGCGTTCCTCCGGAAGCGCTTCAGGGGGCAATCGCCTGGGCCAGCGCTGAGCGCCCGTCAGCGCTCCTCTTCATTGCATCCGGCTATCTAACCAACGGGGCTAAGGATTGGATCGCGGACTATCAACGCTCCAACAATCCGCCCTTCAGGATCCGCATCTGGGAGAAGCCACAGCTCCTTCGGCTCGTTGAGCAGAATCTAGATCTAGCGTTCAAGCACGATGTTGGGACAAGCACGCTGCGACGGGTGTCAGAGATCCTAGAGGTTGAGTCAGCGCTCATGGATCGACTCTGGTACGGACGTAAACCGGCGGACGAGGACGTGGATCTCTACGATTGGCCCGATGACATCAAGGCTGGAGTGCTCGCAGCAAAGCGCCGAGTCGAGGAACAATACGGCGTGGAAGAGCTGGCGAAGGATGTGGAGTCGGACTGGGCATGGGGCTACCTCTCAGGGCGGATCTCCGCTATTCGCTGGGTGCTGGGGGATGCCTGGCACAACCTTAATAGCTGACGGATCAAGACACGCATGGAGTCTCTGGCTGCGAGATAGCATTTTGAATGCTCCACCATGCACCCAGTTGCCCGCCCCTTCACCCCGATGAGATGACCACTACGTCACGACCCCCAGCCCAAGAGCGCGACCCCATACAGGGTCTCGACGTATTCACTGGGTCCAATCCTCAAACACGCTCTTTGCGGGTTGAGAGCCAAGCTGAGACCTCTTCCCTAAACGGCCTAAGGCGCCTGTAAGCATCGCGCGCAAACTCAATCTGCCAATCAAAATCCTCTTGACGGAGTTCCGCATGGATGTGAATGTAGTTGCGAGCCGTGTAGTAGCCTGCGATCTCATGACCGAGGCCATCACTAATCATGCCTAGCGTCACGGCGGCAGCAACCTTGCTGTCGAATCGAATCTTCGACTCCTGGGTGCGGCGCGTTGCATACACGGCACCAATGACATCCGTAGCATCAGCCTGAGGAAGTTTGCGAATTCGATCCATAATATGTCCCGGGAGCTCCCGCTTCACGAGCGCGCGGTATTCAGGTAAGGCCTTAACGACAGGCTCGCCAGACGCCTCAACGAAGAGAAGGTAGTGAATTGCGGCTTCATAAATCGATGCGTACTGTTGAACCTGCAATTGAACCTGAGCTTGAATCGCCCATGGCTCGTCGACCCGAAGGCCTTCCCAGAGTTTATACAAATACCTGGCCGCGTAAAACTCCTGCCCGAGCCTTTTGCGAAGCTCGAGGTCACCGATGAAGTTAAAATAGTCGACATGCCATGCCAGGTCACCCGGCAAGTCCTTTCGAGCATACTCCACCGCCTGTGAGCGAATACCCTCTGGAAGCGGCACGGGGTCTCCTTAACTATTCGCGCAGAGTAGAATTGACGAGAGTTAAAGTATCTAATTCGATCGATGCAGTAACTCCGCTACGCCTCCGCCTCTGGCATAGAGCCTACACATTGAAGCGGAACTCCACCGCATTCCGGCACATACCAACCTGTGGTTGCGTGTCTGGCTGGCATCGCCTCGGCACCCACCTCGCCCCTTCCGGAGACGCAGAAGGTGGGGCAGCGGGGGCACGCGACCCGATCTCGCGTCCGCCTCTGTCGGCAGCCCCTGATAGGACATAATGACAGGTGACTGCGACCCACAGGGAGGTGACTTGGTGCTGCCTGCACTTGACGAGCAGACGGGCCTGCTTCCGCTGGGCCGATTCGGCGCGTCGTTGGAAGAGATCAAATCCCACTACGTTGACGATCCCCGGTTCGCGAAGTCGGCGACCCGCGCCGAGATCTGGCAGCACTTCGAGTCCGCTACCGACGGCATCCGCTCTGTCGTCCCCGTGGTGTGCGTATGGGTGGGTGGCAGCTTCCTTACCGACAAGATCGATCCTGACGACATCGACCTCGTCTACTGGGGCGAAGACGTGCTCGTTGACCAGGTGACCGACCCCAAGGATCGGTACATCCTGCAGATGTTCGGGATGAACCAGGTCCGGCCAGCGACGGGCCTGCGCGTTGATACTCGATACTGTCTATGGCACGTGTTCCCCGAGGCGGACCGCGCCCACTCAGTCGAGCACCAGTCATATGCGTTGAATCGTGGCTACTGGGATGACTTCTGGATGCGCAAGCGCAACGGCGCGAAGGAAGATCCTCCGCAACGGCCGGATGCCCTACCGCAGCGCGGCTACTTCGAAGTGACTCTGGACGGTTTCCATGGCGTTTGACTGGGAGCAGTTCAAGGCCAACGTCCAAGGCGAAGCTGAGTGGCAGGACGCAGATGATCTTGCGCGCATGAGCATCGAGACTCTGCGCGCTGAGCACGGCTTGCTGCGGCGCGACGCTTCTTCAGGGTCTCTGCGCCTGACTGGGCCAGGAATCACGATCCACTCGGGAGCAATCGACGGGATTGCTGACACGCTTCGCAATTTTCAGCGCCTGGTGCTTGCGACAGGCCTCGCGGTGAAGGGGCACAAGTCGTTGCGTGGGCAACCGCCCGCCGACGTCGTCTCGAAGACCCGACTGAACCTCAATGGTTCACCACTGCCGGGAAGCCTCATCCTGCAGATCGTGCCGACGACTTCGCCAGCGGACGAGATCTCACCCGATGGCCAAGTCGGGCTGTTCGGAGACGACAATGCAGAGCCCCAGTTGATCGACACCGCCATGAAGCGAGCACTGGGACTGCTCGAGGACGGACGTCGTCTCGGCCCAGATGCCGACACCAGTGACTTCTTGGCGCGCATCCGCGAGTACGGACCGCGCGTCGCCACGACGTTGCGCGACTTCTCGACAGGTCTGGTGAAATCAGGGTTCGAGCCTGATCTCACTTGGTCCCAGCCTCGCCAGGCGCGCCTGCGCACGCGCCTCTCCACGGCTGAACTCGCTCACATTGGAGAGCTCATCGCTTCTCGGGAACTCGAGCTCGAGCCGACCACCATCCGCGGCATCTTGCGGACTGTCAGCGAGATCAGCGCTTGGCAGCTGGAGATCGAGGACGGCGAGATCGTCAAGATCGACGCGAAGAAGATCCCTGCGGCGAACACTGCAACGCTGCGCACCGGCATGTCAGTTTCAGTCGATGTGTCAGTCACGGAAGAAACCGGCCCTGCCGGCGAAGTTAAGCCCGAGTACACGGCGACGTCGTTCACAGTGCTGAGCAACCCGTAAGGCCGAGTCGTTACACCACATCTAGTCCAACGGCTGGATCCGGAGGTTGGTCCGCGGCGGCAAATCCCAGCCGTGACGCGCATGAATTTCCCTAACCAACTCTTCCGCGTTGACCTGGAGCTTGGCAAGTGCAGCCGCGTCGTGGCCGACTGATCGTAAATGGCGCAGGTTGCTGCTCAGCGCGTGCGCCCAACTCATCAGCGGGTCGAGGTTCGCCACCCGCCGCTCAACGGTGTCGCCGGGCTTGGCGGCCTCCATCACCTGGCGGCCGATGGTCGCGCCCAGCGTGCGCTCGGCCTCCAGCCACGAGTCGATACCATCCCAGCCGTCGAGCTGGTCGACGAGCGCGATCGACGTGATGCGCAGGTTGGCGAGCCGCTCCCCCACCGGCTCGGCCGTCGGATCGAACCCGATTAGGCGCTGCACGGCTTCCTGCACCGCGAACCAGCGTGCGTCCTCGGCCGCCTTGCGCGACTCGGCGAGTGCCTCGTTCGCGCGCTTGTTCGCTTGGTAAGTGCCGACGCCGGCGATCAGCAGCGACAGGGCCGAGATCACCAGCGCGAGGACATCCATGGCTCGATCCTGCCACTACAAGAAGCAGTTCCTGAAGCACTTCCGGCTATTGCTTGCCCGAGGCGCGTCAGCCGACTAACCCGCGCTCACTACGATGCTCCGCGCGGCGACCAATCCCTACAGCGCGAATCTCCACTCCACCGATTTCCGGTACATACCACCCTCTTGAGGTGTGCAGTGAAGCGCTCGGCCCCGCGTCCGGGACCGACAGCTTGCGTTCGACGTCAACGATAGGTCTCGTGCAACGCCTCCTCGATCTGAGACGGAGTCGGTGCACCGGCGTACCCGCGCTCAGTCGCGTAGACCCGGCACGCGAGCGAGCGAACCGGTTGCGTCGGAAACAGGTCGACGCCGTCGACGAGGATCGTGGGCGAGCCTCCGAATCGGGTGTTCGCCGCTTCGGTCTCGGTGTGGATCGTTACCAGCTCGATGGGCACTTCCGCGAGCTCGGCGGCATCCAGCGCGGCGCGCGCGTTTGCTTCGGCGATGGCCGTGTTCGGGCAGTCGACGATGTGCAGCAGTTCGACCTTCATACGATCTGCTCCTTCCGGGTCCGGGCCGCGCGCAAGCCATTGAGGATCACGATGACCTCCGCGATCTCGTGCACGAGCACCACGGCAGCGAGTCCCAGGACGCCGAAGAGGGCGAGCGGGAGCAGGGCGATGATGATCAGCAGCGACAGGATGATGTTCTGGTTGATGATGTGCCGTCCGCGCCGGGCATGGTCGAACGCGCGCAGCAGAGGCCGCAGGTCGTGCCCGGTGCACGCGACATCGGCCGACTCGATCGCGGCATCCGACCCGGTCGCGCCCTTCGCGATCCCGATGTCCGCGGCGGCGAGGGCGGGGGCGTCGTTGATGCCGTCGCCGATCATCGCCACCGAACCATGCTGGCCGAGCTCAGCGATCGCAGCGGCCTTGTCCTCGGGGCGCAGCTCGGCGCGCACGTCCTCGATCCCGGCCTGCGCCGCGAGAGCGCGGGCGGTGCGGGCGTTGTCGCCGGTGAGCATCGTGACCCCGATGCACTGCGCGGCGAGCGTGCGGACGACCTCCGGGACCTCCAGGCGCAACTCGTCGCGGACGCCGATCGCAGCGACCGGCTCGCCGTCGCGGTGCACGATGACGACCGTCATGCCCTGCTCCTCCAGCCCTGCGACCCGGTCGCCGAGCGTCCCGGCGTCCAGCCAGCGGGGGCTGCCGACTGTGATCCGCGCGCCGTCGAGCTTGCCCTCGATGCCGTGCCCGGTTTGCTCGGTCACGTCCTCGGCTACTGAGGCCCCCGGCGCGGCGGCAGTGATCGCGGCCGCGAGCGGGTGGGTGCTGTGTTGCTCCAGCGCGGCCGCCCACGCCAGCGCCTGCGCCTCGGTGGTCCCGTCGGCGGTGAGAACGGCGGTGACGACGGGCTCGTTTCGGGTGAGGGTGCCGGTCTTGTCGACGGCGACGTGGCGGATCACGCCGAAGCGCTCGAACGCGGCACCGGACTTGATGATCACGCCGAACTTGCTCGCCGAGCCGATCGCGGCGACCACGGTCAGCGGCACGGAGATCGCCAGCGCGCACGGCGACGCCGCCACGAGGACGACCAGGGCGCGAGTGACCCACAGCTCGGGGTCGCCGAACAGCGAACCGATCAGCGCCACCAGGACGGCGAGGACGAGCACACCAGGGACGAGGGGTCGGGCGATGCGGTCGGCGAGGCGGGCGCGGTCTCCCTTCTCGGCCTGCGCCTGCTCAACGAGCTCCACGATCGTGGTCAGCGAGTTGTCGGTGCCCGCCGCGGTCGTCTCGACTTCCAGCGCGCCGGCGGAGTTGATTGCACCGGCCGAGACTGCATCTCCCAGCTCGACCTCGACCGGGATCGACTCTCCAGTGATCGCAGACGTATCCAAACTCGAACGACCCGTGACCACGACGCCGTCGGTCGCGATCCGTTCGCCCGGCCGCACCAGCATCAGCTGGCCCACCTGGAGGTCTTTCGCGGCGACCTCGACCGACGCGCCGTCGCGGCGGATGGTCGCTGTCTCAGGGACGAGCTTGAGCAGCGCCCGGAGCCCGCCGCGGGCGCGGTCCATCGCCTTGTCCTCCAGCGCCTCAGCGATCGAGTACAGGAACGCCAGGGCCGCGGCCTCCTCGACGTAGCCGAGGATCACCGCGCCAATGGCGCTGATCGTCATCAGCAGGCTGATGCCGAGCTTGCGCTTGAACAGTTTGCGGATCGCGCCCGGGGTGAACGTCGACGCTCCCAGCAGCAGACCGAGCCAGAACAGCACCAGCGCCAGGATCTCGAGCCCGGACCACTCCAGGACGAGACCGGTCAGGAAAGCGACGCCGGAGAGGACCGGGACCATGATCCCGCGGTCCCGCCACCAGGGTCGCTCCTGCACCTCCTCAACTGCTTCGCCGACCGTGGTCTCGGGCTCGTCGCAGCCGCACGCCGCGCTCATGCGCCTGCCCCCGTCCCGCAGCAGCCCGGCACCGGGCACTGGTCATCAACGCATGGCGCGTGCTCGTCGACGGCCAGCGTCACATCCACGAGCGCCGTGAGCGCCGCAGCGAGGTGCGGGTCGGCGATCTCGTAGCGCGTCTGCCGTCCCTCGGGCTCGGCGGCCACGATGCCACAGTCGCGCAGACAGGTCAGGTGGTTCGACACGTTCGACCGGGTCAGCTCCAGCTCGCGCGACAGCACCGCCGGATAGCTCGGGCCGTCGAGCAGGGTCATCAGGATCCGGGATCGCGTCGGGTCCGCCATGGCTCGGCCGAGCCGGTGCATGACGTCGAGGCGTGAAGCAATGGTCAGCATGCACTGAACTATACAGTGACTGCTGACCTATTTTGGTCATCGCATCGGCAGCTCAGACCACTCAATCGACGCCAGAGGTTATACGGCGAAACGAAATTCCACCACATCCCCATCCTGCATCACGTACTCCTTACCCTCCATGCGCACCTTGCCCGCGGCCTTCGCGTCGGCCATGGACCCGGCGGCCATGAGGTCGTCGTAGGAGACGATCTCCGCCTTGATGAAGCCTCGCTCGAAGTCCGAGTGGATCACCCCGGCGGCCTTGGGGGCGGTGTCGCCCTGGTTGATGGTCCACGCGCGGGCCTCCTTGGGGCCGGCGGTGAGGTAGGTCTGGAGGCCCAGCGTGGAGAAGCCCACGCGGGCCAGCTTGTCCAGGCCGGACTCGTCCTGGCCCTCCATCTCCAGCATCTCGCGGGCCTCCTCCTCGGAGAGCTCCACCAGATCCGCCTCGAGCTTCGCGTCCAGGAACACGCACTGCGCGGGCGCCACCAGCGCCTCCAGCTCAGCCTGACGCTCGGGTGAGGACAGCACGCCCTCGTCCGCGTTGAATACGTAGATGAACGGCTTGGCGGTGAGCAGGTTCAGCTCGCGCAGGTTGTCAGTGTCCAGCTTCTCCGGCCCGGCGGCCTCGAAGATCGTGCGGCCCTCCGCCAGCACCTTCTCCGCGGCCTGGTACGCCGCGAGTTGCTCGGGCGAGCCCTTCTTGATCTTGACCTGCTTCTCGAGCTTGGGAATGGCGTTCTCGAGGGTCTGCAGATCGGCCAGAATCAGCTCGGTGTTGATAGTCTCCATGTCGGAGGCGGGATCGATCTTCCCGTCCACGTGCACCACGTCCGGATCGTCGAACACACGGATGACCTGGGCAATCGCGTGCGCCTCACGAATGTTGGCCAGGAACTGGTTGCCCAGCCCCTCCCCCTCGGACGCGCCCTTCACGATGCCCGCGATGTCCACGAAAGACACCGTGGCCGGCACGATCTTCTGCGAACCGAACATCTCCGCGAGCCTGTCCAGCCGCTCGTCCGGCAGGTTCACCACACCCACGTTGGGCTCGATGGTCGCGAACGGGTAGTTCGCGGCGAGCACCGTGTTGCGCGTGAGCGCGTTGAACAGGGTTGATTTTCCGACGTTCGGCAGACCGACGATTCCGATAGTAAGAGCCACGGCAGACCAGTCTACCGGTGCTCGGACCGCCGGGGGGCCCGCCCGCGCACGTTCCGTCCCCGCGTCAGCAGGTCCTATCGGAAGTGCCCACCCCTGACACTTGTCACCCCCACGTCGTGACAAACCACGGTTCCGGGCCCGGGCCGCCCGCGGGAGGGTGGAGTCATGAACACCACAGCACCCCGGGAAGCCCCCGCGATCACCGTGACGGACGCCGTCAAGTCCTTCCGCACCCGCCGGGAAACGGTGCGCGCCGTGAAGGGTGTCTCGCTGCGGGTCCCGCGCGGCGACGTCGTCGCCCTGCTCGGTCCCAACGGCGCCGGGAAGACGACCCTGCTGGACATGGTCCTCGGCATGACCGACCCCACCGAGGGCGAGGTGCGCGTGTGCGGTGAGACGCCGCGCGCCGCGGTCGCGCACGGGAAGGTCGGCGCGGTGCAGCAAGCGGGCGGGCTGCTCGGGGACCTGTCCGTGCGCGAGACCGTGACCATGATCGCCTCGCTCTACCGCGACCACGCGCCGGTGGCCGAGGTGCTCGAGCGGGCCGGAGCCGCGCAGTTCGCGAACCGCAAGGTGTCCAGGTGCTCGGGCGGTCAGCAGCAACGCGTACGGTTCGCGCTCGCCCTGCTCCCCCGCCCCGAACTGCTCGTGCTGGACGAGCCCACCGCGGGCATGGACGTGCAGTCCCGCACCGAGTTCTGGGACACGATGCATGTCGAGGCCCAGCGCGGGCTCACGGTCGTGTTCGCCACCCACTACCTCCAGGAAGCGGAGGATTTTGCGCGGCGCGTAGTGCTCATGGACCACGGCATGGTCCACCACGACGGGACGCTCGACAGCTTCCGTTCCGCCTCCACCCGTCAGACCGTCTCCTTCTCCTGGCCGGGGACGACGCCGCTGCCGGACCTTCCCGGCGTCACGCACCTCGATCGGGCGGGCACCCGCGTCACCGCGCACACCCGGGAATCGGACCGGCTGGCCCGCGTCCTGCTCACCGAGACCCCGGCCACCGAGCTGGAGATCTCTCGCGGCGGGCTCGAGGACGCCTTCGCCGCCCTCGTGAACCGCTCTGGCGAGCACTGAACCGCAGCGTCCCCGCCTCATCCGACCCACGAAGGATCCCGTCATGAACCTCACCTACACACTCCACGATTTCTGGCGCCAGGTCAGGGACGTCGCGAACATGTTCTTCATCGCCGTCCTGCCCGCCGCATTGTTCGTCATGTTCGGCGTCACCCAGGGCTGGTCCGGGGAATCCTCGGGCCACGGCAACGTCTCCGCGTACCTCATGGTGTCTATGGCCGCGTATGGAGCCGTCACCGCCACCACGTCCATCGCGGGCAGTGCGGCGGTCGAGAGGCTGCAGGGGTGGGGCCGCCAATTGGCCATGACCCCCATGGGCACGGGCGGGTACGCCGCGACCAAGGTCACGGTGGCGGTCTCCGTGGCCGTGATACCGGTGATCATCGTGTACCTGGCCGGCCTGCTCACCAATTCCATGCTGGACGACCTCTGGCGCTGGTTCGCGACCGCCGGGATCGTGGTGGCGAGCTCCTCGGTCTTCGCGCTCTACGGACTGGCCGCGGGGTTGTTGTTCCGCTCGGACGGGGCCGTGAGCGCGGCGTCCGGTCTGCTCGTGGTGCTCGCATTCCTGGGCAACGTGTTCATGCCGCTGTCCGGTGCATTGCTGGACTTCGCGCGCTTCACGCCCTTGTATGGGATCGTGGGACTTGCCCGCTATCCGATTACCGAAGGCTGGGTGGTCGCCGTGGACGGCACGGCCGAACAGGACAGCGTGTGGCTGCTACTGGCCAACGTGGGTGTCTGGGCCGCGATCTTCGGCGCCATCGCCCTGATCGCGGCCCGAAGAGCAACGGCCCGCCGATGACCACCAGGACTTCCGAGAACCCCGCGGTCCGGGGTACCGCGTGCGCGAGCGACCCCGCCCCGGGGACATCGACGTGGCCGGACGTCCTCTACGCGTCCGTGTGGTTGGTCTTCCTCTTCTTCCCGGCCTCCGGGGTGCTCTCCGCACCCGTCTCGAGCGGCACGAAGGCGCTGGGCCTGACCGGTCTGGGCCTGTTCGCCGCACTCTACGTGGTCTCGTGGTTGCTCGAGTACCCGTTCCCGCGCCGCAGCGAACGGGCCAACGCCCTGTTCTGGTGTCTCGTTCTCTTACTGCCGCTGGCTCTCGTGGTGCCGGCCGCGGGGCTGGCCGTCACGTACGTGGCGCCGTTCTTCGTGGCCGTGTGCATCTTCCGGTTCAGTATGCGGGCCTCACTGATCTCCGCGGCGGTGGTGGTGCTCGCGGCGAGCGTCCCGTGGCTGCTCGCCCGACCGCCGCACGAGTGGGGGTGGCCGCTGATCGGGACCCTGCCCGCGGTCTTCCTGCTGCTCATCTCCCGGTGGATGATGGAACGCTCCGGGGTCCAGGAGGAACTGAAGCGGGAGCTGGAGCTGGCTCGGCAGCGCGAGGCGGTGGGCCGCGACGTCCACGACATCCTGGGCCATTCCCTCACCGTGGTGTCCATGAAGGTCCAGCTAGCCCAGCGGCTGCTGACCACCGATCCGCAGCGCGCCGCCCAGGAACTCGACGACGTCCTGGTCCTGACCCGCGACTCCCTCACCGACGTGCGCTCCACCGTGGGCAAACTGCGCGAACCGGAGCTGAGCGTCCAACTCGTCCAGGCCCGCGCCGCTTTGCGCTCGGCAGGCATCACGCCGCACCTGCCCGACACCGTGCCCTCGATCGACGCAGCACGGCGTTCCGCGTTCGCCTGGATCCTGCGTGAGGCCGTGACCAACACGGTGCGTCATTCCGCGGCGTCCTCGTGCCGGGTCACGCTCACTCCCACCACGTTGACCATCACCGACGACGGCGTGGGCCTCGCACGAACGGACGACGACGCCGTGCCCGCCCCTCCTGCCCTCGCGGCCTCGCGCGCATTGGTCGACGACGTCGTCCTGTCCCCCGCGCGTGCCGGCACTGGCTCGGGTGGAGCGGCCGACGACGCCGGGTCGGGACGGACCGGGGACAGCACCGGGCCGGGACGCGTACGGAACGGGGCGGCAGCGGCGTCGTCGTCCGTGCTGCGCGGCAACGGACTACCCGGCAATGGCCTGCGGGGCATGCGGGAACGGGCCGAGGCCGCCGGATTGCGGTTGGCCGTGATTTCGCCCGTGGCCGGCGCGGACGGTGGATTGCGGATCGTGGTGGAGCCAGCATGAATCCGATCTGCGTGGTGATCGCCGACGACCAAGCGCTCGTCCGGGCCGGGCTCGCAGCTCTGCTGGACCTGGAACCGGACATCCGCGTGGTGGCCCAGGTGGGCGATGGCAGGGAGGCCGTGGCCGCGGTGACCTCGCAGCACGTAGACGTGGCGCTGCTCGACGTCGAGATGCCCGTGCTGGACGGGCTCGAGGCCACCCGGGAGATCACGGGTGGCGGCTCGGGAACGCGGTGCCTGATCGTGACCACGTTCGACCGGCCGGGGTACCTGCGCCGCGCCTTGGAGGCCGGGGCGAGCGGCTTCGTGGTCAAGGACACGCCCGCGGAGCAGCTCGCGGAGGCCATCCGGCGCGTTCATGCGGGGCTGCGCGCGATCGACCCCGCGCTCGCGGAGGAATCACTCGTGGCCGGTGCCAACCCGCTGACCCAGCGGGAGCAGGACGTGCTGCGCGAGGCCGCGAACGGCGCGTCCGCCAAGCGGATCGCCGCGGCCCTGCACCTCTCCCCCGGTACGGTGCGCAATCACCTGTCCTCCGCGATCGGCAAGACGGGTGTGCAGAACCGGTCGGAGGCCGCGGCCCTGGCCCTGCGCAACGGGTGGATCTGAGCCGCGGTCACCCGTGCGCTTGTGCGTGTCGGACGGTCTTGTCATCGTGAGCCCATGGACAGTTCCGTGATGTCTCAGGTGTGGTGGTTGTGGGCGTTGTTCGCCCTCGTGGTTGGCGGGGTGCTCGGGTACCTCGTGGCCTCGCGGAAGGCCAGGGTACTGGAAACCGAGCTGGACGAGGCCCAGGAACAACGACTCACCGCGCTACAGGAAGCGGCCGCGGATCGTTCCGCCCGCGAACAACTCGAACAACGGGTGGATTCACTCGAGGCCCGCTCGGTGCAGGACCAGAACGTGATGCGCGCCCTGGCTCCGCTCAACGATCAACTCTCCACCGTGGGGCGGCACGTGAACCAGATGGAACGGGATCGCGCCCAGCAGTTCGGCGCGGTCGCCCAGGCGTTGGAAGCGGCCCGCACCACGGACAAGCAACTCCTACAGGCCACGGGCTCGCTCGAATCCTCGCTGCGTTCCACCACGGCGCGCGGTGCGTGGGGTGAGATGCAGTTGCGCCGCGTCGTGGAGGCCGCCGGCATGACCCGGCACGTGGATTTCGCCGAGCAGTCCGTGCGCACCACGGACAGCGGCGTGCAGCGACCGGACATGGTGGTCAACCTGCCCGGTGCGCAGACCGTGGTGGTAGATGCCAAGGCCCCCATGAACTCGTACTTGGACGCCCAGGCGGTCCCATCGGACGGCGCGGCGGAGAGCGAGCAGCGCCGCGCCCAGTTGCTCGTGGCCCACGCCAAAGCACTGCGCTCCCACGTGAACACCCTGGGCACCAAGAAGTACTGGTCCGCGGAGGAGAGCTCCCCCGAACTCGTGATGTGCTTCGTGCCCGTCGAGTCCGCCCTCGCCGCTGCCCTGGACGCGGATGCGTCCCTGTTGGAGTACGCCGCGCGCAACAACGTGGCGTTGGTGTCCCCCGTGTCCCTGTTGGCGGCCCTCAAGGCCGTGGCGTTCAGCTGGCGCCAGGCCACCCTCACGGACAACGCGCGGGAGCTCTACCGGTTGTCGCGGGAGCTGTACGACCGGATGGGTGCGGTGGGCAAACACCTGGCCGACATGGGCGGGTCACTGCGGCGCTCCGTGGACGGGTACAACAAACTCGTGGGGTCGTTGGAGTCCCGGGTGCTGCCCTCGGCCCGGAAGATCGCCGAACTGGATCCCACGAGCACGGGAGCCGATGCCCTGGACACCAAACCTGTGGACTCGGTCCCCCGTCCGGTTACGGCCACGGAGTTCGTGAACGACTGACGCGGCTCAGCGCGCGGGCCCGATGCCAGCGCTGAGCGGGAGGAGCTGGTGCCAGGGCCCAGCGCTGTGGCCTGGCGCCACTGCTCAGCGCGTGGGCTTGGCCCCGCGGCCGCCCAACCGACGGGACGTGTCCCCGTCCTGGGCCAGCTTGGCGCGCAGTTCCTTGGGCAGGGAGAACAGGATGTCCTCCTGGGCGGTGACCACTTCGTCCACGGACGAGTAGCCGTACTCGGCGAGCAGGTCCAGGACCTGGCGCACGAGGACCTCGGGAACCGAAGCACCGGAGGTCACGCCGACGGTTGCGACACCCTCGAACCAGGACTCGTCCACCTGGTGGGCGAAGTCCACGCGTTCGGCGCGCCGGGCCCCGTACTCGAGGGCCACCTCCTTGAGGCGCACGGAGTTCGACGAGTTGGCCGAGCCCACCACGATCACCAGGTCCGCTTGCGGGGCGATCTCCTTGATCGCCGCCTGGCGGTTGGAGGTCGCGTAGCAGATGTCGTCGCTGGGGGGATCGATCATGTTGGGGAACCGGGCACGCAACCGGTTCACGGTCTCCATGGTCTCGTCCACGCTCAACGTGGTCTGGGACAGCCACACGAGTTTGTCCGGGTCCTGGACCTCGATGCTGTCCACGTCCTCCGGGGAGTTCACGATCTGGATGTGTTCGGGGGCCTCCCCGAACGTGCCCTCGACCTCTTCGTGGCCCACGTGGCCGATGAGCAGGATCTCGTAGTCGCTCTTGGCGAAGCGCACGGCCTCGCGGTGCACCTTGGTCACGAGCGGGCACGTGGCGTCGATGGTGTGGAGGTTGCGGTCGTGGGCGGACTGCACCACGGCCGGAGACACCCCGTGGGCGGAGAACACCAGCAGGGAGCCCTCGGGCACCTCGTCCGTCTCCTCCACGAAGATCGCACCGCGCTCCTCGAGGGTCTGGACCACGTGCTTGTTGTGCACGATCTCCTTGCGCACGTACACCGGGGCACCGTAGTGCTCGAGCGCCTTCTCCACGGCGATCACCGCGCGATCCACGCCCGCGCAGTATCCGCGCGGCGCGGCCAACAGGACCTTGCGCTCTCCGGTGACCGGAGCGGCGTCGGCAATTTCCTGGGGGGTGCGACGAACCCGGGGAACGGTGGGCATGGACAGGTCAACCACAGTGGACATGTCCTTAATGGTAAGTGACCATACGGGAGCGCACCACGGCGCCGATCACACCCACCAGGGCCACGCACGCGGCACCGATCATGCCCGCGACGCTGCGTCCCACGAAGGATTCTCGCAGCAGAGTGATGATCTGTTCCGTGACCAGGTGCGCCACGGGTTCCACACCGGACGCGTCCACCACGGAGCTCGCGGCCCACAGCACCATGGCGAGTAGGACACCTGTAAACAACACACCGGCCAGGCCCACCCCGGCGATCGCGAGCCACCGCCGCGGGCTGACCACCACGGCGAGCACCGCGAGCAGCGCCACGAGCCACGGCAGGGCATACCGCCATTGGGCGAGCCACACCAGGGCGTCCAGCACGCGACCGGTCTCGGCACCGGGGACAGTCATGGTCAGATCGTTGCGGGCGATCCCCGGGGAGATCCCGATGACGTCCTCGACCTGGTGATCCACGGCGGTACCCAACGCGGTGGCGTCCACCACGAGGTGTTCGGGCGCGTCCGCGGAATCGACACTCAGGGGGACGTTCGCGTCGTGGGTGTCCTGCAGGACCTGGATCCACGTCCCCTGTTGCTCGGGGGCGGTGAGCCAGGACTGTGCGGCGGTGACCGCCGTTTCCCGGACCCGCTCGATGGCCTGGTCCACGGGTTCGATCCCGACCTCGACGTCGCTCAGGGCGTTGAACGTCGCGCGGTCCAGGACGGTGCGCACGAGTTCGTCCTGGAAGGACGTCTCGGTGACCACGGCCGCCACGGTGTCCTGGAACCCCGAGGGTGAGAGCAGATGGTCCTGGATCCAGGTCAGCCCCAGCCACACGGCGAACCCCGCACCGGCCAGGATCGCGCACAGGGCGGCGCACAGGCTGCGCAGCAGCGCCGCGGGAGGGGATGACGGAGAGGAGCTCACGACTCCACTGTACGAAGAACCGGCTGTGCGTGTCCCCGTCGGGTGATACTTATGTCCCATGAGTACGTGGCCCCCGAGCGAAGACACCGGCGCACCGGAACGCCCCGCCGAGACGCCCCGGTTGGCGCGGGACACCACCCCGGAGAATCCGTGGCCGCTCAGCAAGCTGTCGTACGGGCTGCACGGGTGGATCGAACGCGCACCTGCGGCCTGGGTCGAGGGTCAGGTGATCGAGGTCAATCACCGCGCCCGCGTCTCCTACGTGACGCTGCGCGACCTCCACGACGAGGTCTCGGTCAGCGTCACCATGTTCAAGGCGGAGATGTCCCGGCTGGAACGCCCCCTCGAACGGGGCTCCCGGGTGATCGTGAATCTCAAGGCGGATCTGTACGTCAAGACCGGGCGGCTGTCCATGATCGGGCGGGACATCCGCCCCGTGGGTCTGGGGGACCTCCTGGAACGCCTCGAACGGTTGCGGCGAGCGCTCGCGGAGGAGGGTCTGTTCGACCCCGCCCATAAGAAATCCCTCCCGGTGCTGCCCCACCGGGTCGGCTTGATCACCGGGCGCAATTCCGATGCCGAGAAGGACGTGGTGCGCAACGCCACCAACCGGTGGCCGGGTGTGCAGTTCGAGATCCGCGAGGTTCCGGTCCAGGGAGCCGGTTCGGCGCGCGCCGTGGTCCAGGCCCTTGCGGAGCTCGACGCCATGGAGGCCGTGGACGTGATCGTGATCGCCCGCGGCGGGGGCGCGTTCGAGGATCTGTTGTCGTTCAGTGACGAATCCCTGCTGCGCGCGGTGTTCGCCGCCCACACGCCGGTCGTCAGCGCGATCGGTCACGAGAACGACCAGCCGCTGCTGGATTACGTCGCGGACCTGCGCGCCTCCACCCCCACGGACGCGGGCAAACGCATCGTCCCGGACGTGCACGAGGAACGCCTGCGCATCGCCCAGGCGCGCGGCGCTCTGGACCGTGCAGTAGCCACCATGATCGACCGTGAACACCAGGGGCTCGAGACCATGCGGTCCCGCCCCTCCCTGGCCCAGCCGGACACCATGATCCTGGTCCGTGAGGAGGACCTGGACCGCTGGCGTTCGCGCGCGTGGTCCGCGGTGAATGCCCAGACCGTGCGAGCGCGGGACACGGTGACCCAGATGCGCGCACGCGTGCGTGCTCTGTCCCCGCAGCAGACGTTGGATCGCGGTTACGCGGTCGTGCAGACCCCGGACGGTTCGGTCCTCACCGATGCGCGCGACGCCTCCGAGGGGCAGGACCTCACGGTGCGCCTGGCCGCCGGGGAACTCGGCGTGAACGTCTCCTCCCGCTCCAACCGCCAGCCCGGGGACCACTGACCCCCGCCCTTCGACCTCCCCGACCCCACCGGAAGGACACACCGTGGCACAGCAGAACAGCAGCGAGCAGCGCAGCACCGGACAGGACGATGCCCACGCCAGCGGCTCGGCCGGATCCCGCCCCGATCTCTCGGACGTGGACGGTCTGAGCTACGAACAGGCCCGCGAGCAGCTCGTGGAGACCGTGGCCCGACTCGAAGCCGGCGGCACCACTCTCGAGGAGTCCCTCCACCTGTGGGAACGGGGCGAAGCCCTGGCCACCCGCTGCGAGCAATGGCTCGACGGCGCCCGCGAACGCCTCGACGCCGCTCGCGCCCGGCGCGAGGAGAACCGGGAGCAGGAGGCGTCGGAGGACTGACGCGCCGTCGTCGGGTGGACGTACCGGGGTCCGGTCACGAGTAAACCCCGGCGCGGCCCGCCGACGTCACCCCGTGGTGAGACGTCGCCCGGACCGCTGTCGGAGCCGGGAACCGGCTACTGGTGGTACCCGGAGAGGAACTCGCCCAAGCGGTCCAGCGCGGTGTCCAGCATGTCCACCGCGGGCAGCGTGACCAGGCGGAAGTGGTCCGGCTTGCCCCAGTTGAACGCGGTGCCGTGGCTGAGCAGGATCTTCTGTTCCTTGAGCAGGTCCAGGGCGAACCGCTCGTCGTCCACGATCCCGAACTTCTCCACGTCCAGCTTGGGGAAGAGGTAGAGCGCACCGCGGGCCTGCTCGCACGTGATGCCGTCGATCTCGTTGAGCTTGCGGTGGGCGATGTCCCGCTGGGCCTTGAGCCGCCCGCCGGGGAGGATGAGGTCGTTGATCGACTGGTATCCACCCAGGGCCGTCTGGATCGCGTGCTGAGCGGGCACGTTGGCGCACATACGCATGTTGGCGAGCAGCTTGATGCCCTCCAGGTACGATTCCGCCCGCCAGTTAGGCCCGGTAATCGCGAGCCACCCGGAGCGGTAGCCGGCCACCCGGTAGGCCTTGGACAGCCCCGAGAACGTCAGGCACAGCACGTCCTCACCGGTGAGGGACGCGGTGTTGATCATCTCCGCACCGTCGTAGGTGATCTTCTCGTAGATCTCGTCCGAGAACAGGATCAGATCGTGCTCCTTGGCCAGGTCCACGATCTTCTGCAGGGTCTCACGTGAGTAGACCGCGCCCGTGGGGTTGTTGGGGTTGATGATCACGATGCCCTTGGTGCGCGAGGTGATCTTGGACGCCATGTCCTCGAGGTCCGGGTTCCAGCCGTTCTCCTCGTCGCACGTGTAATGCACGGGCGTCCCACCGGACAGTGCCACGGACGCCGTCCACAGCGGGTAGTCCGGCGAGGGGATCAGAATCTCGTCGCCGGGATTGCACAGTGCTTGCAGGGTCATGGTGATCAGCTCGGAGACACCGTTGCCCAGGTAGACGTCGTCTGTGTCCAGGTTCATGATCCCGCGCGTCTGGTAGTACTGCACCACCGCGGTGCGCGCGGAGTAGATGCCCCGGGAGTCCGAGTAGCCCTGCGCGTTCGGCAGGTTCTTAATCATGTCCACGAGGATGGCGTCCGGTGCCTCGAAGCCGAAGGGTGCGGGGTTGCCGATGTTCAGGCGCAGGATGCGCTGACCCGCGGCCTCCATCTTCTCCGCCTGCTCGAGCACGGGCCCGCGGATGTCGTAGAGGACGTTCTTCAGTTTGTCGGACTGTTTCACCTTAGCCATGGGGTCACCATACTCGGCGCCTCCGCCCCGATTCGGTCGGCGCGCGGCGGTGTCCCGCGGCTCAGGGGCCCACGACGTCGCTCGCTGCCTCCCGTCGCACGTCAGCGCTTCTCGGATCACGTCAGCGCGGCTGCTCGCGCAGGAACGTGGCCGTCTGTTCGGGGCTCATCGCGGGATCGGACCCTCCCGCGAGCCGGGTGATGGTCGTGAGGTCCTCCGACGTGAGATCTGCCGAGACCGCGTTCGCCGAGGCCACCGCCCGGTCGTCCATGCCCTCGGAGCTGAGCACCACCGCGCGCTCCGGGCGGAACAGTCGGTTCGGGTCGTCCAGTTCCACGAGCCCGTCGTCGTCGATCGCGGGTTCGGAGGAACGCAGCACCGCGGCCTGCACCTCGTCGTTCAGCAGCGCATTCACGAGCTCACCGGTGGTAGCGAACTCCGGCACGGCCTTGGGCGCACAGTCGTAATACGCCTTCAGCCCGCGCTCTCCCTGGGCGCTGTCCGCGTAGCCCCGGGCCATCCCCACGGCCATCTCGGGGCAGTGCTCCCCGATCGTGTTCAGGCCCCCCAGGTTGTACTGCGCGTTCGTCGCGGCCGTGACCACCACGCGGTCCGTACGTTGCGCGGACGACGAATCGAGTACGGTCAGCCCGCGCGGCAGTGCCCCGGGCAGGGCGCGGTACACGTCGTCGTCGGACGGCCCGGTCTCCCCCGTGATGCCGAGCAACTGCCCGAGCGAGTCCAGCAGCCCGCGCGGGGTGTCCGTGTCCCGGGCGGGGGAACGCGTGGACGAGGGGCTCACACTCGGTTGCGGCGAGGCCGGCCGCTCGTTCTGCCGCGCGTACACGTACAAATCACCGGTGAAGTCGGGGACCATGGTCGCGCGGCCGGCCTGCAGTGCGTCCACGATCTGTTCGCGCGTGGTCCCCACGTCCACCACGCTCGCGGTGATCCCGTCCGCGGCCAGCCGCTGTTGATACAGGTGCGCCAGCACGCGGGTCTGCAGGTCCACACCGGTCGCGATCTTCACGGTGGACTCCCCCGTGGCGTTCGACGACGCCGCCTGGCTCGCCGTCCCCGTGTCCGGCCCGCCGGTCCCGCCGCCCGCGCCGCACGCGCTCAGCAGGAGGGCGCCGCTCGCGAGCGCGGCGACGGCGCGCAGCCGCACCCCGTGACTCACCGGTCCCGGCCGGGCTCGGTGGCCACGTCCTGCTCGGGGATGTCCTCGGGTGGGGTGTCCGGGTCCGCGACGGCGCTCGTGAGCCCGGAGAGTCGCAGGCCCTGGTCCACGAGGTCCAGGCGCTTGAGGGAGTCGATGCGTGCGATCGGGAACCACGCGGCGTCGTCGGACGAACCATTCTCCTCGACCGCCAGCTCACCGCCCGTGACGTGGGCGGTGTACAGGACGCGGCACGCGTGATTGCCGCGGGGCTGACCGTCCAGGCGCTGCTCGGGGGTCATCCAGTAGCTGTGCACGCCCACCAGGCCATCCGATTCCACGTGGAAACCGGTCTCCTCGAAGACCTCCCGGATCATGGTCTGCTCCGGTTGCTCCCCCGGTTCCATGCCGCCGCCGGGAAGGGTCCACGCGCCGTCGAACCCCGGGTGACGGGGGTTCCAGTGCGTCAACAGCACGTGCTCGTCGCGGGTGATCAGGGCATAGGCGCCCACGCGGGAATCGAACGGCTTGCTCATGAGCGCCAGTCTACTGACGCGTTCCGGGTGACCCCTGACAGCGGACCGGTTTCC
This sequence comes from Kocuria marina, assembly GCA_014652975.1. Classification (GTDB taxonomy): domain Bacteria; phylum Actinomycetota; class Actinomycetes; order Actinomycetales; family Micrococcaceae; genus Kocuria; species Kocuria marina. The sequence continues at coordinate 135,744 of BMZV01000001.1, forward strand.
CCGGGGCGGTACGGGCGCGGCAGGGTGCGGTCGGTGCGACGCGCGGGCGGGGCCCATAATGTCCGGGTGAGCATCGTGGAGAACGCCATTTACCGCAACGGGCGCAGGGTCGAGTCGCCCCGGTCCCTCGAGGAGACGTACGACCTGCTGCAGCGGATGCTGGAGCATCCCGGGGAGCCCTCCGCGTCCGAGAGCGGGGACACGGTCGTGGCGTGGATCGGGCTGTACCGGCCCGATTCGCACGAAACCCGCTCGCTCGCCGAGCACTTCCACCTGCACGAGCTCGCGGTCGAGGACACCGTCCAGGCGCACCAGCGCCCCAAGATGGAACGCTACGGCGAGACGCTGTTCACCGTGATCCGCCCGGCGGTCTACCAGGACGCGACCGAGACCGTGGAGATCGGTGAGATCCACATCTTCACCGGACCCCATTTCGTGATCACCATCCGTCACTCCGAGTCCAGCGGCGTGGGGCGGGTGCGTAAGCGGGTCGAGGAGGACCGGGAGCTGTTGTGCTTCGGTCCGGACGGCGTGCTGTACGCGTTGCTGGACCAGATCGTGGACGACTACTTCCCCGTGCTCGACGGTCTCGAGAACGACATCGACGAGATCGAGGACGCGTTGTTCGCCGGGCAACCGAACGTCTCGCAACGGATCTACGAGCTCGCCCGGGAGATCAACGACTTCCACCGCGGGGTGGCCCCGCTCAGCAACGTGATGCAGCGTTACTTCACGGGCTTCACCAAGTACGGTACGCACGAGGAACTGCAGCACCGGTTGCGTGACGTGCTGGATCACGTGATCCAGGTCAGCGGGAAGCTCGAATCCATGCGGGCCTCGCTCACCGACGCCATGAGCGTGGATTCCACCCTCACCACGGCGCGGCAGAACGAGGCCGCCATGCAGCAGAACGAACAGATGAAGAAGATCTCCTCGTGGGCGGCGATCCTCTTCGCGCCGTCCATCGTGGGCTCGATCTACGGCATGAACTTCACCCACATGCCCGAGCTCGACTGGCGCCTGGGTTACCCCATGTCCCTGGGCCTCATGCTGCTCGTGGCCGTGGTGCTCTACGCGGTATTCAAGGTCAAGAACTGGTTGTGAGGCGCGCAACGCGTCGGTTCGCTGGGGCGCGGACGGGCCGCACGGTGGGACGGTCCGGGGGCGACGTCGGCGGGTGACGTCCGCGGGCGACGTGGTCCGGCGGCCCTCTCGGAGGCCGCTCCCGCTCCGCGTTGAGCGGGCACGCATCCCGGGCCATTACCCTGGCGGGGATGGACAACTGGGAATTCTGGCTCGACAAACCGTTCCGCCTGGTGCTCGTGTTGCTGGGCGCCGTGGTGGTCTCCGCGCTCGTGCGCCTGCTGATCCGCAAGATCACCCGGGGGATTGCACGCGGCACCCAATCGCGGATCATCAAGCGCTTTGACCACGGCCAGGCCCGCTGGGTGCAGGACGCGGGGCTGGCATCCGAACGCCAGAGCCTGCGGGCCAGGACCATCGGGGCGGTGCTCTCGTCCGTGTCCACCGTGGCGGTGTGGGCGATCGCGATCCTCATGATCATCTCGGAACTCGGGTACAACATCGGGCCGGTGCTCGCCTCCGCGGGCATCGCGGGCGTGGCGCTGTCCTTCGGTGCGCAGTCCCTGGTCAAAGACTACCTCTCCGGGATCTTCATGGTCGCGGAGGACCAATTGGGCATCGGTGACTCCGTGGATCTCGGTGAGGCCGTGGGCACCGTGGAGAACGTGGGGTTGCGCGTGACCCAGGTCCGGGACGTGAAGGGCACCCTGTGGCACGTGCGCAATGGCGAGATCCTGCGCGTGGGCAATCAGTCCCAGGGCTGGGCCCGCTGTGTCCTGGACATCCCCGTCCCCTACGACACCAACATCGACCTGATCGCGGACATGATCGAACACGAAGCCCGGCTCGTGCGTGACGATCCGGACGTGGGTCCCAGCATCGTCGCGGACCCCGAGGTGTGGGGTGTGGAGAACATCTCGGGTGAGAGCATCACGATCCGGTTGGCCGTCAAGACCGCTCCCCTCGAGCAGTGGGACGTGGCCCGCGTGATGCGGGTGCGGATCAAAAAAATGCTCGACCGGGACGGGCTGCGCATCCCGCTGACCAACCAGGTCACAGTGCGCACGGGGGCCGAGCCCGAGACACAGGGAGAAGCACCCACCACGTCCTTCCCCGTGCCGCGTGTGCCTACGACCGGCAAGCTGCGCACCACCCCGGTGCGCCCCGAACCCGTGGACGTGGACAGCCACACCCCGGACGGCCGCACCCCCAGCCGCGACGAGTCCGGCGAGGGAACCACGTCCGCGGAACGCCGCGGGGACGGCTGAGCGCGGGCCGTCAGCTCCGCTTCCGGCGGACTCCCCCACCCCGGGAGGGCCGCCCGCGTCCCGGCTTCGCTGCGCTACGCTTCCCCGCCGATGACGCCGCTCGCCTGTCCCTGTCACGGGCCCCATCCTTGGTGCGGCCGCCGTCTCGCGGCGCTTCCCTGCCACTGGACTCCTTACGGCCACGCACGATCCCCACGAACCGCTGCACCGTGTCCTCGCCCTCGTCATCCAGGCCGCGAGGCCACACGAGGACCACGGGAACGGTGGGGGCGTCCGTGAGTTCTCTAAAGGTCACGTCCTTGCGGGCATGCAGGCGCGCCACGGACATCGGCAGCACCACGGGGCCCACGCCGGCGGCGGCGAGTTCGACGGCCATGGCGGCGTCGTCGATGTCGGCGTGCGCTTGCGGGGTGGACTCCTCGGTGAGCTGCGCGAGGGTGAGGGAGTCAAGGACGGTCAAAAGGTCGTCGGTGCTCAGCACCGCCACCTGCAGCTCGTCGTACAGGTGCACCGCATTGTGGGTGACCCGCAGGTCCTCGAGCGAAGGATCCCCCGGCGCCCAGCCGAGCCGCACGAAACACGCAGTGACGGCGGCGTCGTGGAGCGCCGAGCGCCATTCCGCGGCCGGGACCAGGACGTCCCGCAGCTCGGGGCGCATCCTGCGCTCGCGCCACCGGCCGAACCACTTGCCGGGCATGACACCGGGGACGTACCCCACGGTGAACGCGCCCGGCTCCGCGGGCTCAGAGGGGGGTGTCGGGGTGTCCGCTGCGGTCATGCTCCCACCCTAAGTGCACCCGTGCGTGCGCCATGTCCGGGCCTGTCCGAGCTGGGCGTGCAGGCCCATCCGAGCGATACGTACGGCTTCGTGGCGCACGGATGTGCGAAAACCGGCGCGGAGGGCTAGAGTGTTCCCTGTTGTTCGGGGCTTTAGCTCAGTTGGTAGAGCGTTTCGTTCGCAATGAAAAGGTCAGGGGTTCGATTCCCCTAAGCTCCACATTTTTCTCAGATCCCGTGTCCGGAAGGGCACGGGATCTTTGCTGTCCGCGCGCCGCGCTCCCGATCGATGGAGTCGGGAGCGCGGCCGCCGGACCGTCGCGAACATCTGTGCCCCGTGAAGACATGCGATTCGCCAAGGACATGTCTTTTCGGGACACACGTGCATCGCCACCCATTGCCCCCGGCAGAAGGGCCCCATGCCCCAGCACCGCAGCTACACGACGAGCGTCGCCAGCGTGTGCCCGCACTACGTGACCAAGGCGGGGAAGAAGAGCCGCACCAAGGACGAGGTGGACCAGATCATCTGCTGGCTCACCGGATACTCCCCCGAGCAGCTGCGGAGCCAGCTCGAAAACGACGTCGATTTCCAGACCTCCTTCACCGACGCCCCTGCCATGGAGAAGATCCTCCGAGGCTGACCCGCCGCGCGCGGATACTGTGAGCCCATGAAGATCCTCGTGACCGGCTTCGAGCCCTTCGGTGGAGAGACGGAGAACGCGAGCGGCGTCGCCGTCGACATGCTCCGCGAGTTCGCGCCGAGCGACGGCGTATGCATCGCCACGGCGATCCTCCCCGTCACGTGGTCCGGCGCGGGTCCCGCGCTGCTGCGGGCCGTCGAGGAACACCGGCCCGACGCCGTCGTGGCCGTGGGTGAAGCGGGCGGCCGAACGGCCGTCACCCCTGAGCGGTGGGCCAGGAACCTGGGGCACGGGCGCATCCCGGACAACGACGGCGGGGTCCGCGGCGCCGCTCCCCTGGCCGAGGGCCCCGAGCGCCTCGAGTCCCGCATTGACCCTTCCGCGCTCGCCCATGCCGTCCGGGACGCGGGCATCCCGGCCGAGGTCTCCGACGACGCAGGCGCTTTCCTGTGCAACGCCGTCTTCTGGACCGCACTGCACCGCACGGATCTGCCCGCCGCGTTCATCCACGTACCCGCGGTCAGGTCGAGAGGATCAGCGGGGATCGGTGCCGAGACCGACCCGGATCACACCCCCGCGGATTCAGCGCTGAGTTTCGATGACCTCGCACACGCGCTGGCGGCCGCTGTCCACGCCGTCGCCCTCGAGTCAGGATCGCAGTCGGCCTGACCAGCCCCGGTAGGCCGGATCCACGCCACGGCCCCGAAAGGAGCTCAGCAGGGTTTTCGCATCACGTCCCGCAGCCACCGCGTTCCTTGTGTCCGGCCTTTTCCTTCTGACCTCGTGCAACGGCGACCGGACGTCCGAGCCGACCCGAGCGAAACGGCGGCGGCGTCGTCGTTGGGTAAGCCCCGGACCGTGACCGAAAACTTGGACGCGCCGTGGCCCGTTGCCTTCCACGGGGGCACTCCCCTGGTCAGCGAGCGCGACTCAGCCAGGATTCTGGAGCTCGACGACGCCGGGCAGGCTCGCGGGGTGGGCGTCGTTCGCGGCGTCGTACCGCAGCACGGATGTATCCGGCGTGGTCATGTCGCGGCGGCCAGGGCGACACATCGTCCCACGCTTTCCCGCATGCGGCGTGGAACGATATCATCGCTCCATGGCGATTGAAGTGAGTGAGCTCCCCACGCTGGATGCACGAGCCACCGCCGCGTACGCGCACCTGTTCCAGGCCCTGAGTGAACCGACCCGGCTGGCCGTGGTGCAGCACCTGGCCTCGGGGGAACACCGGGTCCGGGACCTCGTGGAGCACATGGGCCTGGCCCAGTCCACGGTGAGCAAGCACCTGAGCTTCCTCGTGGAGTGCCACCTGATCCAGGCACGGCCGGAGGGGCGCGCCACGTGGTACTCGCTCACCCGCCCCCATGAACTCGCGGCCCTGATCGCAGCCGCGGAACGCATCCTGCACGCCACCGGCACCGACGCGGTGCTGTGTGCTCACTTGCGTCATCCCCCGCAGGGACCCGCCACCGGGACCGCGGCAGTGCGGGGCGGGGCGGCGTCGTCGTCGGGATGGGAGGCCGAGTAATGGGCGCCGGACACGTACACGGTCACACCCACGCTGGGGCCACGGGACACCCGGGGCGACTGCGGGTGGCCTTCGGGTTGACCGCGGGGATGGTCGTGGCCCAGGCGGCGGGGGCGGTAATCACGGGGAGCTTGGCCCTGCTGACCGACACCGTCCACGCCTTGACGGATGCGATCGGGCTGCTCGTAGCGCTCGTCGCGGCGCACCTGATGACGCGCCCGGCCAGTTCCAAGCACACGTGGGGCTTCCGGCGCGTGGAGGTGATCGCGGCCCTCGGCCAGGCCACCCTCCTACTGGGCGTGGGGATCTTCGCCGCTGTGGAGGGTGTCCGGCGGCTCGTGGAACCGCGCGAGGTACCGCCCACGGAGCTGTTGGTCTTCGGCACCGCGGGGTTGGCATGCAACGTGGTGGCCATCCTGGTGCTGTCCTCGAGTCGGGAGAGCAACTTCAACATGCGTGCCGCGTTCCTGGAGGTCGTCAACGACGCCCTGGGCTCGCTGGGCGTGATCGTGGCCGCCGTGGTGATCGCGACCACCGGGTTCCAGCGCGCGGACACCGTGGCGGCACTGTTCATCGCCGCGCTCATCCTTCCCCGCGCCGTGCGGATCATGCGCGAGACCGCAGCGGTGCTCATGGAGTTCACGCCGCGCGGCCTGGATCTGGACCTGTTCCGCGAGCACATCATGGCCCTGCACCACGTGGTGGACGTGCACGACGTTCACGCCTCCACGGTCGCCACGGGCCTTCCCACCATCAGCGCGCACGTGGTCGTGGAGGACGAGTGCTTCCGGGATGGGCATGCGGCAGACTTGCTCCGGGACGTGAAGACGTGTGTCGCGGAACACTTCGATGTGTCGGTACACCACTCCACGTTCCAGATCGAAACGGCGGACATTCGCGATTCGGAATCCCACGAGGTTTTGCACGCCTGACTCCGCCGCAACGCCCACACCCCGGGAGGACACCATGAGGGAACCCACCAGCACGCTGTTCACGGACGTCGTCGTCTTCGACGGCACGGACTTCCACTCCGGGACCAGGGACGTCCTGGTGCGCGAGGGACGCATCGAGCGGCTGGCCTCGCACGGTGAGATCCAGGCCTCGCAGGACACGCGCACGGTGAACGGCTCGGGACATACGCTCACCCCGGGGTTCATCGACTGCCACGTACACCTGACCGTGAGCAACGCGGGGTCCCTCGCGGGTTTCGCGGAACCGTTCTCCACGCAGTTCTACCGCTCGGTGGACAACATGCGCCGCACGCTCGACGCCGGTGTGACCACCGTGCGCGATGCCGGTGGTGCGGACGCCGGCCTCAAGCATTCCCTGGCCACCGGGCTGGTTCGCGGACCACGCGTGAAACTCTCGGTGAGCATCATGTCCCAGACCGGGGGCCACGGGGACAGCTGGTTGCTCTCGGGTGCGTGCTCACCCATGCTCGCGCCGCACACCGGCCGCCCCGACGGCGTGGCCGACGGTCCCGACGGCGTGCGGCGCAAGGCCCGCGAGATCCTGCGGGCCGGTGCAGACCAGATCAAGATCTGCTCCACGGGCGGTGTGTTGTCCCCCGACGACGATCCGCAGCACTCGCAGTTCGGCCCGGACGAGATCGAGGTCATCGTGGCCGAGGCCCGCGCACAGGGTGCCTACGTGATGTCCCACGCGCAGGGTGCCCCCGGGATCAAGAACGCCCTGCGCGCCGGAGCACGATCCGTGGAACACGGGATCTTCCTGGACGACGAGGCCATCGAGCTGCTCCTGGAGAACGACGCCTTCCTGGTCCCCACGCTGCAGGCCCCGCTCGCGGTGATCACGGCCCACGAGGCGGGCGTGCCCATGCCCCCGGGCGTGGTCGAGAAGGCCCGCCGCGTGGCGCAAGCCCACAGCGCGTCCGTGGCCAAGGCCCACGACGCTGGCGTGAAGATCGCCATGGGCACGGATGCGGGCGTGGGCGCCCACGGCGAGAACCTCGAGGAGATCGAGCTCATGGCGGCCAACGGGATGTCCACGGCTCACGCGTTGCGTGCCGCGACATCCACGGCCGCGCAGCTCATCGAGGAACCGTGCCTGGGCAACCTCGAGCGTGGCGCCACGGCGGATCTGGTCCTACTCCAGGGTGATCTCCACCGCGAGGGCGTCACGCAACTGCGCGGCCGGGTCCGCGGGGTGTGGCAGGCCGGGGAACGGGTGCGCTGAGCGGGGCGCACCGCCCCGGCCTCCGGCAGGAACATCAGGCGCGCGCCAGACGCTCCCACGCGAGTTCGGCGAGGGCCGCGGCCTGGGCGCCGCTCCGCCAGGTCCCTCCTCGCCGGGCTGGACCATGAACACGACGTGGCCCGCCAGGTCGTCCCGGCGAGCGCTCAGCAGTGTGGCCGCGCCCACGAGACCAGCGGTGTGCAGGTCGGGCCGCAGTGATGTCGCGTCGTCCAGGAACGTCACGCGACCTCCTCGGTCCGGACGAGCGGTTTCAGCCCCCGTCCGCGGGCATCCCCGTGAGTTCCGGCCCCGGCGCGAGCCGGACCGGGCCACAGGCTGTGGTGATGTCCACCGTCTCACCTTTTTGCTGCACCGTGATCTCCCCCACGTCCGCCAGTTCCCGGGCCACCGCCCGCACCCCGGGCATGTCGTCCCGCCATTCGTCCCCGCCCAGGGTCCGGGCGACGTCGGACGGGCAGATCGTCGTGCCCGCTCGGTGCCGCAGCAACGCACGGATCGTGGCCGCACGCCGTTCCCGCAGTCCGGACTCCGAGGGGCTCTCCCACCACGGGTCACCTCGCTCCCCCAGCGCGACCTTCGCGTCCTGGACCCGCTCGCGCGCGTGTTCGTCCTTGGACTTCACGGCTCGCCGGGCGCTCATGAGTTCGCGGACGAGTTCCTCCCGGAACTTCTCGGGGATGCACGGGTCCGTGGCGCGCCATGTGCGCCCGTTGACCACGATGTGGTGCCCGTCCGCAGTGCGTTCGGGGCCCGACGACGCCGCGGTCGCCGCGTCTTTCTTTTCCGGGCTCATCGGCGCAGCCCCCCATCCAGTCCCAGGCGGGAGATGAGTAGTTCGTGGCGCGCCAGACCGGCCGTGACCACGGAAGGGTTCCGGGCGTACCAGCGCAGGTGTTCGGCCGCGATGTCCTGTTCCGGGATGTGTTCCCCGTGGATGATCCAGTCGTCGTGCGGACCCCCGATCAAGTCGCCGGGATCGTGACCGAGGACTTCGAGCGTGCTCGCGTATATGGGAGCGCGGATCCCACCGAGCAGTACCCGCCCGGGATCGGGGACGGTCGCGCTGAGGCCGGCCTCCGCCAGGATCGCCGCAGCGACCTCCGTGAGCACCCCGTTACCCGGGTGACTGATCACGTGCACGGCATTGGGGCCGGCGGCATCCAGGATCGAGGCGACATCGAGGGCACGGTGCGCGTCCTGTCGCACCCGTAGCTGTCGCAGCGACTCTTCCCGTGCCGCCCACACTGCCTCCGGGGTCGGGCGGGTCAGCTCCACCGTGGACTCACCCCGGGCCGCGGCGGTCAGCACCCGCAGGTCGTGGTACGGGGCCACGGGAGGGTCCCCCACGCCTGGGGCCCGCACGATCGCAAGCGTGGGCATGAGCGCGGTCCAGCGCATCACCGGGATGCGCACGATCCGGGCGTCGTCGGCCATGCGCGGGAGGACGTCGTTGTTACCCAGGGGCAGGCCGCGGTATCCGGCCGCCACGGGCTGGGTCACGAACAGCGAGAGCCGCGGCAGCAGGGTATGCAAGTGGGGCAGGTCCTGCTCGGTCAACTCGTGCACGGGCGGCAGGCGCACCCCGTGCCACTCACCGGCCAGGGCGCCGTGGAGCAGGACGCGCAGGGACTCGGCCTGACAGTTGCCGTACACCGCGAACAGCGGGACATCGGGCAACTTGTTGAGCCCGTAGAAGTCCCCGTAGTGCACCCGGCGGCCCGCGATGTGTGCGTCGTTCGTCGGTTCAGTGGTCATGTCCCACCCTGTCCTCGAGTCGTCGTGCGGTGTCCGCGGCGTGGACCGGGACCCGCGGATCGTCCGGGTCCACGTCCACCGGATTCGATTCTGCCCGGTTCACGGCACGCACGGAACGCACCGTGAGCAACCCCGGCACATGAGTTTCCCCGCGCTCGCTCCACCGACGCAGGGGCACGTCCAGTGTGAGGGGCGCGTGGACATCGGCGAGGACCACGGCCCGGTCGAGCACGTTCTGCGGTGGTGCACCGATCCGGATCCGGGGGTCCTCGGCGAGCGCGTCCGGGACCTCCGCGCGGTCCACGAACCACACCCCGGCATCCGTGTCGCGCAGGACGTGGGCGGCGGTGAGGTAGGCCTCGGCGGCGTCGTCGTGCCCGTGCACTTGCACGACCGCCCACGGTTGGCCGAACGCGACACCCGACCCGCGCGTGCTGCGCAGTGGGATCCGCCGGGCGAGGGCGAGAGTTTCGGCGTCCTTGACCGCGCGCGTGGCACTGCGGCCGGCGAGGTCGGGACCGTCGTGCCACGCCCCGGCCCCCGGTACGTGGGTGAAGCGCGCCCCCGCTTGCCAGCAGCGGTACGCCAGGTCCCAGTCCTCGCCGCCGTAGCCCACGAGGGTCTCGTCGAAGCCACCGCAGCGCTCGAAAAGTGCGCGGTCCATCGCGAGCAGCGCGCTGATCACGAGCCGGAAGTCCTCGGTCCCCGCGTCCGCCAGATCCGCCGTGCGGGCGTAGCCGTCCGCGAGCCACACGGGAGCCTGCAGCCGACGTGCGCCGGGGACGTCCTCGCCCGCGACCCAGCGCAGCACGGCGGGCACGTTGAGGCCGTCGAGCGCCGCGTGATGGCGAGCGCCCACCGCGAGCGCGCCGTGGCCGTCATCCGCACGGGTGAGCCCGGTGAGCATCGCGGAGACGAACCCCGGCTCGGGGATCATGTCCCCGTCCAGGAACACGAGCACATCACCCCGCGCAGTGCGCGCCCCGAGATTGCGCGCCGCCCCCGCGCGGAAGCCCAGGTCCTCCTGGCGCACCACGGTGCACGTGAACGGGACGGGCGGGATCGCGGGGGCCTCTGCGGAGCCGTCGTCGGCGACCACAACCTCCAACTCTTCTACCGGGTGGTCCTGCTGCGCCAATGCGGCGAGCAGGCGATCCAGGCCGCGCTGGTTCTCGAAGTACGGGACGACGACGCTCATCGACGGCGCGCTCACAGCGCACCTCGCCGAGGTGTGAGTCGATCCCCTGTGATCCGCTCCCATTGCATTGCGGCGGCAGCAGCCGTGCCGGGGACCTGAGTCGCATCCCACGCGGCGGGATCGATCCACGTGGCGGCGGGATCCTTGAGTGCGCGAGCCAGCGCCGTCGGGAGGTCATCGGTGAGCGTAAGCGCCCATGGGGCCCGCGCCGCGAGTTCCTCGAAGAACGGGTGGGGCGTCACGAGGGGTTTGCGTCCGCTCGCGATCCACCGGCCCACCGACCCGGAGGCCGAGACGTGGGACGGTGCGACCACCGGGACCGTGACTTCTTGCGCGGCGCGGGTCAGGGCGGCGTCGGGCAGGAATCCCGTGGCGCTGAACGAGTGCCCGAGCGCGCGGGCCGCGGCGTTCAGGGCCGGGACGAGGTCGTCGTGACCGTCCGAGGGGCGGCCCAGTGCCACGACGTCAACCGGGGTGCGCACACCTTCGAGGGCCGCGACCACACGGTCGTGGCCCTTGCCCGGATACAGGAAGCCGAGCATCGCCACGCTCGGAGTGCCGTTCGCCGGATGACGTCGCGCGGCCGCCCACTCCCCCGGCTCCGGCGGATCGATGGGCAGCGGGTCCACGAAAACGGCGGTGACATCGGCTGCGACGAACCGCTCGAGCTGGCGACGTTCCGACGCGCTGCTCACGATCACGGTGCGCGCGAGGTCCGCGACGCGCGCATAGGCGGCACGTCGCGCCTCGAAGGCGTGGCCGTCCGACGGCTGGGGAATGTCGTGCAGGGTCACCGAGACGGGCCGGACCCGAGCCAACCGGGCGATCGTGTCCGCGGCGGCCGTGGCGGAATCGCCGAACACGCGGTCGGTGAAGTGCAGGTGCACGGGGGCGTCGTCGCGGAGCAGGTCGGGCAGGAGTTCGTCGACCGTGCCGGACACCGATCGGGCTTCCGGGGTGTGCCGCGCGAGTGCCTCGGCATGCATGCGGACACCGTGCTGGGCCGGGCCCACACAGGCGAGGAGGGGAACTGTCACCGCCCCACTGTATCGACCCGGCCATCCATCCGGCCCCTAACATCTGTGTCCCGGAACAGCACGTGGATTCGAGAATCCGTGCATTTTCGGGCCCCAGGTGTTGTGCAGTCCGGCTGCCGCGGCGGCCAGGAGCGGGCGGGTGGGCGGGTACCGGGCGCGTCCGAGAGGACCCGGGTGGGCATCGCATGCGTCTTAAAGGACCCGGGTTGGCTGCCGGACACACCCCGCACGTCGTGGCGGAACTCACTTCATCCGTGCACTCGTTGCACTTGTGCAAATTGCACTCGTGCATAGGATTTTCGTCGTGCCTGAATCCCATCTCTCCCTGCGTGAACGCCACCGTGTTCGCACCCTCGCGGAGATCCATCGCGCCGCGCTGGAGCTCGCGACGTCGGGGAATTACGCCGACACCGCCGTGGAAGCCATTGCCGAACGTGCCGGGGTCTCCCGCAGGACGTTCTTCAACTACTACTCGTCCAAGGAGGACGCGATGCTGGGGCTCACCCCGCCGCGACTGTCCGAGGCCGCTCGCGAGCGCTATACGGATCCTGACGCCGGGGACGAGTTCGCTCGCACCGTGCGCCTGTTCGTAGACGTCCTCCGGGACGCCACAGGCCCCCCGGAGCTCGCCACGCGCCGTCGTGAACTGATGTGCGCCCACCCCGAACTCAAACGGCGCATCGGGATGCACATCACCGCGGTGGAGAACCTCGTGGTCTCCACCGTCACCGAACACTCCGCGCGCGACACCCCTCCCCGCTCGGAGGAAACGACCCACGCGTTCGTCCTGCTGGCCGGCTCGGTCATCAAGTTCGTGTTCCGTACCAACACGCATCTGGCCACCACACCCGACGACGCCGCCATCCAGCGCGCGCTCGACCACGCCATCGGCGTCTTCCGCACCGCTCTCAAGGAGATCTCATGACCGCCACCGCCACCCGGGCTGTATCCAGCCCTCCTGTGGACGAGAAACCACCCCACCTCGGACTGCTGTTCGCGAGCCTCATGGTCGTCATGCTGCTCGCGTCCCTCAGCCAGACCATCCTCTCCACCGCCCTGCCCACCATCGTGGGAGACCTAGGCGGTGTGGACCACATGAGCTGGGTCATCACCGGCTTCATCCTGGCTTCCACCGTGATGATGCCGGTCTACGGCCGCATCTCCGATCTCCTCGGCCGCAAGCCCGTGCTGATCGCGGCCATCGTGCTGTTCATCGCGGGCTCCGCCCTGGGTGCGGCGGCCGGGACCATGAGCTGGCTCATCACCGCCCGCGTGGTGCAGGGCCTGGGCGGCGGTGGTCTGATGATCCTCGCCCAGACCTCCATCGCGGACGTGGTCCCCGCCCGTGAGCGCGGCAAGTACATGGGCGTGATGGGCGCCGTGTTCGCCGTGTCCTCGGTGGCCGGGCCGCTGCTGGGCGGCTGGATCACGGAGGGTCCCGGCTGGCGCTGGGCGTTCTCCTTCAACATCCCGCTCGGAATCCTGGCCATCATCGCGGTGGCCGTGTTCCTCAAGCTGCCCCGGCGGCCCCGCGAGGAGCGCGAACGCATCGATTATTTGGGCATGATCCTGCTGGCCGGTGCCACCACGTGCCTGATCCTGGTGTGCACGTGGGGCGGGACCCAGTACGACTGGAACTCCCCGCAGATCCTGCTGCTGTGCGCCACCACCCTGGCCGGGGCCATCGCCTTCGTGATCGCCGAGACCCGCGCGAGCAGCCCCGTGATCCCCCTGCCCCTGTTCAAGGACCGCAACTTCACCCTGACCACCGTGTCCGGGCTCGCGGTGGGCGTGGCCATGTTCGGCGCGATCGGCTACATGCCCACCTACATCCAGATGGTCAAGGGCGTGGACGCCACCCAGGCCGGTCTGCTCATGACCCCCATGATGGCGTCCCTGCTGATCACCTCGATCGTCTCGGGCCAGATCGTCTCCCGCACGGGCCGGTACAAGCTGTTCCCCCTGGTGGGCATGGTGATCATGGGCATCGGCCTGTGGCTGCTGTCCACCCTGGAAGTCTCGGACTCCACCGTTCGCATGTGCGTGTTCCTCGCGGTGTTCGGCGCGGGCATCGGGCTGAGCATGCAGATCCTGGTGCTCATCGTGCAGAACTCGGTGCCCAACCGGATCGTGGGCACCGCCACCGCCTCCAGCAACTTCTTCCGCCAGGTGGGAGCCACCGTGGGCTCCGCCGTGGTGGGCTCGCTGTTCATCTCCCGGCTGAAGGACCTGCTGGCGGAGAACCTGCCCAAGATCCCGGGCAAGTCCGCCGGGGCGATGGACGCCAACTCCTTCACCCCGCAGAGCGTGCACGGGCTGCCGGCCATGTTCCGCGACCCGGTGATCCAGTCCTACAACGACGCCCTGCTGCCCATCTTCCTGTTCATGATCCCGCTCGCGGTGCTCGCGTTCGTGCTGCTGCTGTTCGTGGAGGAGAAGCCCCTGGCCACCCGCGTGGACCTGAGCACGGGCGAGATCTCCACGGTCGAGGCCACCGCCACCGAGGCGCAGGCGGCAGTGGGCGCCTCGGACCGCCCCGCAGAATCCCCTCGTCAGCCGGGGACCGTGACGGACAGTGCCGCCTCTGAGTTCCCGCGAACCCGGGAGACCTCGCAGGCGTCGACAGCCACGCAGACCGCGGCCCGCCCGCCGCGCAGAGGCCGACGCGGTGGCCGCCCGGCGCCGCGCCACCGGGCCTGAAAGAGCGCTCCGGGATCCGAGTGATGCACGCCGTTCGCACCCCGGGACCAGCCGCTCCGCGTTGACCGGACGGGCGCTGAGGCGAGACGGCCCCGCCACGAATGCAGTGCCCGACATCACGGGCCCGCAACCGCGCGACAGCACCGCCCCGCCCCTGGGATCCACCCCAGGGGCGGGGCGGTGCTCGTCAGTCCTCCGACGGCAGTACCTCGCACAGGTCCTCCACCAGATCCTCGAGGATCTCCGGCGCCTCGAGCATCCCGTCCCGCAGGTCGGACAGCTCCATCCCGTGCAGCAGGCCCACCGCGTAGCGGTCCTTGCCCGTGCGCTGGAAGGACCGGCTGGCCCGGGCCAACCACTCCTCCATGACGGCGGCGTCCGTAATCACGCCCAGATCGTCCTGGTAGTCCTTGGCCACCGCGGCCGCACGGACCCGCTTCTTGCCCGCCGTGGCGTGGGCGTGCCCCAGTGCCTCGGACACGTACCGCGCGGACTTGGCGGCCTTGCGGGTCTCGTGGACCACGTCGAACGCCGCGGCGGTCTGCATTGCGTCCAGACCCGGGAGGGTGATGCGTCGACCCACTTCGGCAGCCATGTCGCTGACGTCGGTCGCGACATCGGCGTCCGGGACCTTGGCGTTGGCGGAGACGAGCACACGGTTCAACGCGGCACCCAGCACGGTCTTGGCGAAGTCCTTGGCCGAAAGTTGCGCCGCGTCCTCGGTGATGTCCTGGCCCGCCGCGAGCACTCGCAGGTCCCGCACGAGTTGCAGGTAGGCGGCACCGTCGAGTTCCCGGCGCACGGTGCGGCCCGCCACCACGCCGAGCTGGTCGGCCGCGGCACGCAGTTCCTGCTTGGACTGTTCCGTCACCACGCCGGAGGGCTGGGCCTCGAGCAACACGTCGAGTCGCTGACGGGCGACCTCTTGATCGCGGGCATCACCCAGGACCCTGGCAACACCCTTGAGGCGCTGTTCAAGATCCGCGACGACGTCCTCGGTCACGAACCCACGCGCGGCCTGCAGTACGGCCCGCAACGCCCGCGAGCGCACCCGCAACTGGTGCACCGAGTCCGGGGCGTCGATCCGCACGGCGAAGTCCCACCGCTGCAGCTCCCCGGTCAGGCGGACGAGCATCGCCGTGAGAACGTCCGCTCCGGTCGGCTCGGACTCCGTTTCGGGCTCCGGCTCCGCCGCAGCGGGGACCTGAGAGTCCTTGTCCGAGGACTTCCCCGATTTCTTCTTCGACTTCTTCCCGGTCTTCTCGGCCTTGGCCTTCTTGCCCGGCTTCTTGCCGGAGCCCTTGTCCGTCTCCGCATCGCCCGTCATCTCGGACTTCGTGGCCGAACCCCGCTCCGATTCCGCCGACGCCTTCGCGGCATCTGTTTCGCTCACACCACCGTCCGAGGACGTGGCGTCATCGGTGCCGGAACTGGCGTGGTCCGGGAGGGCGGCGTCGTCGGAGGCACCGGCCTCTGCGGCGTGCTCCGGGGCGACGACCCGCACCGAGTCGCCACCGTCCTGGCCCAGGGCGCGGGCGATCTTCGCGACCGAGGACGACGGCGCCGCCCCCGCCGCGTACAGCACGGACTCCACGGCCTCGAACACCGTGCGCGCCTGCTTCTGGGTGAGGTCGTCGCGCGTGAGCTCGACCTCGCACTCGGACCATTCCCGCGTGACCCGGCCGCGCTCGTCGCGCGCGCTGACCGCGTCCAGGCACAGCTCCGCGTACTGACCGTCCTCCCCGAGCACCGGGTACACCGTGCGGTGGGTGTTGATGGTCGCGACCGGGGTGAGCTCCTCGCCCAGGGTCAGGCCGGTGAGGACCCTGCGCAGCGCGGCGGGGATCCGCTGCGCCGAGGTCTTCAGCGGCTCGTAATGCAGTTCCCCGCGCACCTGCCCAGCCTGGTACTTGACGTGCCAGCCGTCGTCGCTGCCGCCCGTACGACGCCGCACGGCCACCTTCGCGTGCGCGAGCGCAAGATCGGCGGTGTCGTAGTACGTGGCGCTCATCTCGTGCTCCACGGGATCACCCACGGTGAAGTTCTTGAGCTTGTGCAGCTTGAGCCTGGGGGTGCGCTGCCCCGCGACATCGTACTTGCGTTCGATCTCGACCTGTTGGGTGACCATGGTGCTCCCTGTGTGGAACGCGCCGCGGCCCTGGTCGGGTGCCGCGGCGCGTTGCTGTCAACGAATGTTCTGCAGAGCTCTCAGGCCCGACGTCGCTTCAACACGTCGTCGAGGTTCAGCGCCGCAGGCTCCTGCTCACCGGCGCGCACGGCTTCCTTGAGGGACGTTGAACGAGCTGCCGGGCGCTCGGGCACGCGGAGGGGTTCCGGCTCGCTGCGCTCGACCACGGGCGCTTGCGTGTAGAGCGGCTTGGGCACCGGGACCGGCTGCCACGTGGTGGCGCTCGACGCGGCCGGTGCCGCACTGCGGGCGACCTTGAGGGCCTCGGCGCGCAACTCGGCGACGGTGTAGACGGGTTCCGCGGGACGTTCGGCGGTTCCGGTGGCGGGCTGTTCACCGTCCACGGGCAGGTCCAGGGACGCGTGCAGCTCGCGGTCGTGCTGAGCGGCTTCCTGGCGGTCCTCGTCCTCGTTATCGAAGATCGCGTACTGCACGGGGGCGACGTCCGCGGTGACGGGACGGGCGGCGGCGCGCTGTTCACGGTCGGTGACGGCGAGGTAGCGCAGACCGGCCACGCACCCGGCGCCCAGCAGGAACAGGACCACGGGTACGGCCCAGGACACGGCGGTCAGTGGTGCGGCGAGAGCGCTCACCACGGCGGCCAGGAGCAGCAACACCCCGGTGAGGAAGATGATGGTGCGGTCCCACTTGATCCGCAGCCCCGCCAGGGAACCGCGCTGGACTGTGGTCGCGCCCGGCGCGGGTGCCGTTGTCTCCATGGCTTTCGTCTCCCGTTCGTGGACGTGTGATGAGGCTACTGTGTGCACTGTAGTGGACTCCGCGCCCACGCGCTCCTGCCTGTGGATCACGGCACCGGTCTGCAGCTCTGGGGCCTCCACCTGGGCACGAACAGGAGCGTTCGTGCGCCGAGCCAGGCGCGGTGCGAACCGCACGACGCACAACACGATGATAATGGCCAATACGGCCGAACTGCTCACCCACGACAATCCCACCGTCTCAGCGTAGGACACCGCGCCGTGATCCCCCGCAACGCAAACGCGTGTTGCTCACATCAATGTAATTCGATGCAGTTATGACGCCGTCCGGAGCTTTTTCACATGGCTGTCAGCGAGACGCGCGCCGGACGGTGATCCCCCGGTCCTCGCCCGTGAACCGACGAACGAGCCCCTCCGGGACCTCCTCCGCGGTGAGCGCAAAGCTTCGGTGGTCCGCCCAGTCACCCGCGATGTGCAGGAACCTCGGGCGCAGCCCCTCGTCCCGGAAACCCAGCTTCTCCACGACCCGCAGTGATTTGGCATTCTCCGGGCGGATGTTGATCTCCATCCGGTGCAACCGCAGGTGCTCGAAGCAGTAGTCGGTGGCCATGGCCACCGCCATGGGGGCGATCCCGCGCCCGGCTTGCGCGCCGTCCACCCAGTAGCCCAACGTCGCGGAGCGGAACGAACCCAGGGTGATGCCCGAGACGGTCAGCTGCCCCACGAGTTCGTGGCGCCGGGTCCCGGGGTCCTGCTCGGTGATCAACCACGGCAGGGTCTGTCCTTCCCGCGCCTGCTTGGTCATGGAGCGCACGAAACCACGAAACGACGGCGCCGCGCCGTCCGCCTCGGGGTTGCTCGCCTCCCATGGTTCGAGCCACTGCTTATTGCGGTAGCGCACCCGGTCCCATTCACCGCGGTCACTCATGGCCAGTGGGCGCAGCACGAGCTGCGCCCACTGAAGGGTGACCGGCCATTCTGCAGCCGTGTTCACGAAGGTGGGGACCTCAGCCTTCGAGGTCGCGGGCGTAGTCCTTGATCCAGGCGCGCAGGCCCGGACCGAGGTCCTCGCGTTCGCACGCGAGCTCGATGTTCGCCTTGAGGTAGGACAGCTTGTCCCCGGTGTCGAAGCGGCGGCCCTTGAAGACCACGCCGTACATGCCGTGGGCAGCATCCCCGCGGTCCGCGATGGTCTGCATAGCATCCGTAAGCTGGATCTCGTCACCGCGACCGGGGGCCGTGTTCTCGAGGATCTCGAAGATCTCCGGGTGCAGCACGTAGCGGCCGATGATCGCGAGGTTGGACGGGGCGTCCTCCGGCGCGGGCTTCTCCACGAGGCCGTTGACCTGGACGTAGTCCTCCCCCTCGACGGCGGTGACGTCCGCGCAGCCGTACGCGCTGATGTTCTCGCGGGGCACCTCCATGAGGGCCACCACGGAACCGCCGGTGCGCTCCTGCACGCGGATCATCCGGGCGAGCAGGTCTTCCTTCTCGTCGATCAGGTCGTCGCCCAGCAGCACCGCGAACGGGTCGTCGCCCACGTGGGTCTGGGCACGCAACACCGCGTGTCCCAGCCCCTTGGGGTCCTGTTGCCGCAGGTAGTGGATCTCGCCCAGGTCCGACGCGTGCTCGACCTCGGCCAACAGGGCCTTCTTACCGGACGCATCCAGTTGCGCCTCGAGCGCGGGGACGCGGTCGAAGTGGTCCTCGAGGGCGCGCTTGGAGCGGCCGGTGATCATGAGGACGTCGTCCAGGCCGGCGTCCACGGCTTCCTGCACCACGTACTGGATGGCCGGGCGGTCCACCACGGGCAGCATTTCCTTGGGCATGGCCTTGGTGGCGGGCAGGAATCGGGTGCCCAACCCCGCGGCGGGGATGACGGCCTTGTGTACGCGCTTGGTCTCTTCACGACTCATGGGATCAGGGTAAACGACCGCACACGGGCGCCCGCGTTCCAACGCCCGTGTGATACCGGGAATGCGAGAATTCTCGGGAAATGTACTCCCAACGGTGAACAGGGAAGGACGGTCGACGACGCATGGACCCCACGGCATCCCCCGCGGACGCATCCCCGGTCCCCGAGGACAAGGCGCGATTGCGCGCACGGATCCTGGCGCGGCGGCGTCGTCGTGGGGCGGCCGCACGGCACCGGGCGGAGACGGGGTTCGCGGAGCACCTGGCGCGCGTCCTCGCCGGGACCGGGACGGGTGACCTGGCTGCGTTCCTGCCGCTGCCGGACGAGCCGCCCCTGCTGTCCGCGCTCACGCAGGCGCATCACCGCGGCCACCGGGTCTGGTTGCCCGTGGTGGAACCCCTGCGGCAGTTGAGCTGGGTGCAGTGGCACCCGGATGCCCCTCTGGTCCAGGGGGCGTTGCCCGGGCTGCTCGAACCCGCCGGGGAACGGCACGGGGCGGAGGTGTTCACGGCGGTGCGGGTGTTGCTCGTGCCGGTGGTCGCGGTGGACGAGGCCGGTGTGCGGCTGGGCTTCGGGGGCGGGTACTACGACCGGTTCCTGCCGCGCGTTACGGGGACCCGGCACCGGCTGGAGGCCATGGCCTGCTGCTACGCGGACGAGGTGCTGCCGGCGGGGACCGTCCCCCGCGAAGCGCACGATGCCGTGCTCAGCAGCGTCCTCACGGAACGCGGCGTCGTGCCCCTGGGGCCCTCCGGGCAGTGACCGCAGCCGTGGACGGGCGAGTAGGATGTGAGGTCGGTAAACCACCCTCACCCCTCGAAGGAACACCCGTGCCCGTTTACGCCTATGCCTGCAAAGATTGCGGCCATGCTTTCGACATCCGCCAGTCCTTCTCCGACGACGCCCTGACGGTGTGCCCGGAATGCGGCGGCCGGTTGCGGAAGAAGTTCAACTCGGTGGGCGTGGTGTTCAAGGGTTCCGGTTTCTACCGCAACGACTCGCGCTCGGACTCCTCCTCGAGCGGGAGTTCCTCCGGCACCTCGGGATCGGCGGATGCCACCGCGACCCCGGCCGCGGACAAGGGCGCAGGCAAGGACTCCGGCACCGCTGCGTCCGCCACCTCCGGCAGCGGCACGAGCTCATCCTCCGCCTCGACCGCGAGCGGGTCGACCTCCGCGTCCTGAGTCGACGTCACTCCCACGGTCACTTCCGCCGGGCCCGCTGCTGACCGGACCAGCGCGGCGTCCCTGCACGACGGGACCCGGGTCGACAGACCGGCGCATGCCTGATTCTCGCCGCGGCGAGCGCACTGCACGGGTGAGTGTTCGGCGCTGAGCCCACCCCCGGTCTCCACCGATCCACCACGCCGCTCCGGGACGACGACGCCGCCCGCCTAGCGTCCGGGTATGCGCTCCCGATCCCGTCCGCACTATCCGCTGGCCTTGCGCGTCCGCACCGCGGTGCGGCGCCGCCACCGCCTCGTGGCCGCCGCGCTGTGTGCCCTGGCCCTGACGCTCGTGATCCTGCGACTCGCCCCGCCGAGCGCGCAGACCACACCCGTGGTCACGGCGGCCCGGGAGATCCCCGCGGGCCAGTCCCTTGCACCTGGTGACCTCACGGTCGCAGAGTTCCCGTCCGCCCTCACCCCCGCGTCAGCCTTCAGCAGTCCCGACGACGCCGCGGGGCAAACCACCACGATCGCCCTGACCGCGGGGCAACCCGTGACACCGTCCACCGTGCTGGGCCCCGGGGTGCTCACGGGTCAGCCCCAGGGGACCACCGCTGCGACGGTGCGGGTGAGCGATCCCGCGGTGCTACGACATGTCCGACCGGGTGTCGTGGTGGACGTGGTGCACCACACCGACGATGCCTCGAACGGGCGCGGTCGCACCGTGGCCCAATCGGTCACCGTGCTGTGGGCCGCGACCGCACGCTCCCCCGACACCTCGTCCCTGCTCTCCGCGTCGGGCACCGACGGGGATGCCGGGCTCGTGGTCCTGGCGGCGTCCCGTGAGACCGCCGCGGAACTGGCCACGCTCGACGGGACGGGTCGGGTGTCCCTCGTCCTGGTGTCGTCGTGAGGGAACGCGGGATCATGCAAAACCCTGCCCCGGGTCGAGGTCATACGGACTCGGGTGGAATCACCACCGGATCCATCCGGCAGCCGGTTCACCCCCAGTGGGGCGGGCGCTGCTGTTTCAACCACTGCGCGTGGCCGCTCTCCGCGGCAGCCTCCCGGGGGTCCGGGGCGTCGCCGCCCAGCTCGTCGGAGCCCGCACCCCACTCAGTGGCGCGCAGCGCGCACTCCGCGTCCGGGGCGGTTCCGCCCGTCGCGCGGCGGTGGCCGCGGCGGCGTCGTCCCCCGGGCTGGGCGGAAGTGGCGCCATCCGGGGCGCCCTCGGACGAGGTGACCGCTGCGCCCGGGACGTCCTCGCCATCCGTGGGCCTTGGGCCCCGCGCAGGATCCGGAGCCACCTCCTTCGGCGCCGCCTCGTCCCGCGAGCGCCCGTCCCCGGCGTCCGAGCCGTCCCGCGAGGACTCAGGACGGTTCGCCGGGCGATCAGTCGTCACGCGAACCGCTCACTCTCCGCGCGTCGGTCTCCGAGTCGGACCCCGCATCGGGCCCCAGGCCGAGGTAGCGCTGGACGAGACCGGCCACGGTCTGCGGGTCGGTGAAGACCTCCACGGACCACAGGCTCACGTAGTTCCACCCCGCGCGTTCGAGCTGTTGCGGGATGAGCCGCGAGCGTTCGCGCACGCTCAGCGCGCGGCTGCGCTCGGACCCGTCGGAGCGCAGCGCCACCGGGATGCGTACGGGCTCGCCCGTGGCCGCACGCTGGGTGACAGCCCCCGCGGACAAGGACTCGGTCTCCGCGTACGCGGCCATGTCGATCATGTGGGCGTAGCCGGTGTGGACCGTGGCTCCGGCGCCCCGCAGCCGTCGGGCGAGATCAGCGACCAAAGCATCCGGGGCGGCGTCGGTGTCCTCGACGGGAGCCCCCGCGCGCTCCGACGTGGTGTCCTCCCCAAAGAGGATCTCGAGCATGTGGTACATGTCCCTGGCGCCGTTCTGCAGCCGCCGCGGCTCGGTGTCCTTGGGGTGGATGGACGTGACGATGTGCGTATGGCGACGCGAGCGGGTCATCCCGCGCACGAACGCCTGGCGCCCGTCCCGCTCGGACAGTGCACCCAACTGCGGGGTGCTGCGCCCGGACGTGGTGCGCCCGAAGCCGAGCGAGAAGATCACGGTGTCCCGCTCGATCCCCGCGGCCCGGTGCAACTCGACCACGCGGAAGGACTCCCGCCCCGGGGCGAAGAACTCGGCGGACTCACCGGTCTCCCGCAGTCGACGCTGCACGGCCTGGGCCACGCGGGCGGCATGCATCGCACTCGCGGTGACCACGGCCAGGGACCGCTCGGGGTGCCGCTCGGCGTGGGCGAAGACCAGGTCCACGGTGCGGTGGACCTCTGCGGTGGGTGCCTGCACCCCTTCGCTGCCCGCGGTGAGCACGCCCACGCCGTTCACGACGTACTCGGCGGACATCCCCGTGCTCACGCTCGTCAGTTCCGAGGCCTGCGGCACGCGGGTCAGGGTGCCGTCGTAGAACGCGTCGTTGAGGTAGTCGAACAAACGGGGGTCCATGGGCCGGCGCACCGAGGTCAGGGACCGGGAGTCCACCACGCGGGTCAGTGCGTCGTACGCCGAGTCGATGTCCGCGACGGGTTGCGGTGTGTCCCGGACCGCGACGTGCGGGGCCACCGTGAAGGGCTGAGGACCCGCGGCGTTGCGGTCACCGAACGCGATGACCTGATCCGCCCGTACGAGCGCGGGCAGCGTGGCCGCGAGCGGGGTGGACTCGGCGTCCAGGACCACCACGGTGTCCACGGACTGCTCCTCCCCCAGCGTGGCGGTGAGTACGAGCGGACTCGCGGTCCACACGGGCACGAGCGACGGCGTGAGGTGCTGGACCCGGTCCAGCTCCTCGGTGCGCACGTGACCGCTGCGCAGCATGTCCCGCAGCGCGCGAGCCTCCCGGGGGTTGCGCTTGGTGTCCCGCGCCCAACGCTCGGCCAGCGCGTACTCGAGTCGCGCCGGTGCGGCCGCGATGTGGGCGGAATCGGCGCGGCGGAACACGGATTCCGTGCGGCGCAGCTCGGAACCGTCCGGCATGGCCACGAAGTCATCACCGCTGATCATGGCCTCGAGCACGGACTGCCACCACGCGAGGTCGAGTTCCTCGCCCACGCGCTCGGCGGGTACCGCGCGGGTCTCGAGGTCCTGCAGGAACTCCCCCAGCCCGCGCGCCCGCAGGTCGTCGAGCAACACGGTGCGTTCGGGCAGGGTCGCGAGGTGGGCCTCGTCGTTGATCAGTTCGTCCAGGATTTCCTGGAGTTCGTCCACCCCGGCCGTCTCCAGGCGCGCGGCAGTGCGCGAGCCCTCGAGTGCGATCGCGAGCCCCTCGAGGTCCTCGCGGAACCGGCGATGGATCTGCAGGGTCTCCCCGGCGCGGTCCGAGACGGCGGGCTGTTCGAGCGTGGTGGCCCATTGACGCCACCTGTCCCGTTCGGACTGCACTTTCACGAGCGCCGAGTGCAGGTCCGAGAGGTGCACGCCGGGTCGGAGGTATTCCTTGGCGGCCTTGCGCAGGCGGGAGCGCTGCAGCCCGCTCAGCTCGATCTCGTGGTCCCGCCGCCAGGACGCTGAGGCCGTCGCGGCGATCAGGTCCGTCACGGGCCGGTCGTAGATGTCCGGTGTGAGGTACTCGAGCGACTCCCCGACCTCGATCACGAGTTCGAGCTGTTGCTCCCATTCGCCGATGGTCGAGCCCACGCGCAGCCCCGAGACCCCCAGGACGTGGCGCATGGCCGTCTTGAGGGTGGTCAGTTCGAGCAGCAGGGACTTGGCGAGGTCGTGGGCCTCACGGGCCTCGTCGTCGTTGACGAGCCGCGCACCGTGCCACGGGCTCGCGAGCGCCGCAGCGTCGAACGCGCCGAGGGTCGCGGCGCGCTGGAGCTGACGCTGCACCTCGCTGCGGTGGGACACGGCGTCCAGCACGGAACGGCGGAACCGCACGGCGGTCTGCGGTCCGGGGGTGCGCGCGGTCAGTTCCGCGAGCGCCTGCATGGCGTCGTAGGGCGAGGCCTGCCAGCGGGGACGCAGCGCGTGCAGAGATTCCTCGTGCACCCGCAGCTGTTCGCGGCTACGCTGCAGGGCGTCCAGGTGTTGTTCCAGCTGCGGCTGCTCGGCGCGTTCGTTGCGGGCGACGGCGCGCACGAGCCGCTCGGCGACGTCGTCCGGGCTCAGGTGGGAGCCCAGCGGCAGGACGAGGGAGTCCAGGCCGGTGCGGTTCCACGCGCGGTTGAACGCGGCGAGCGTGGTGCGGGACTCGCCGAGCACCAGGACGCTGCGGCCACGGTGCACGAGTGCGCCGACCGTGGAGACCACGGTGTCCACCGCGGCGGTGCCCACGGGTGTAGCGACCACGAAGCTCTCACCCTGTTCGGCGAGGTCCACGATCTCCTGCTGATTGGCGTCCAGGTCCGTGAGCAGCAGCTCCTGGGCGGGGTCGCGCTCGTCGAGACCGGGTGCCTGATCGGTCAGGGGGCGCACGACTGGCAGTTTGCCGACCTCGGGGTTCTTGAGCCGGGCGAGGTCCTCGATCAACTGGGTGTGCGCGACCACGTGCTCGTCTGCGGGACGTTCGTGCAGATCCGCGAACGTGGAGACCAGCAACTGGTGTTCCACGTGCATGCCCGGGACGTGGGCCGCGAGCTGGCGCAGGGTCTCCAGCACGGGCGCGGGGTCCAACTTGCGGGTGCCGTACGCGAGCCGGGACATCTCCGCCGTGGCCAGTTCCACGCCGTGGTCCTCGCGCAGCCGACGCACGAGTGCCGGGTTGAGGTGGGCGGGACCCACGATGTGCAATTCGAAGTCCTTGTGGTCCGGGCGCAACTTGACCGTGACCGGGGCGAGCAGGACCGGGGCGATGAACCGGCGCAACCCGTCCGCCACGGGATCGGCGAGCCACGACGCCGTGCCCGCGGCCAGATAGGAGGCGTCCAGACCGTGCATCACCGACAGCTCGTGGACCTTGGTGCGCAGCGCCCGGGCCGAGCGCACGGCGCGCTCGTACGCGGGGCTGTCCTGGTGGATCATCGTGGACAGCCGGGTGGGACGGCCCATGAGCAACTGTGCCTGCCCCGAGGAGTTGGCCTCGGTGAGATCGATGCAGACGTTGTCCACCTGGTTGAAGTCCAGCAGGGTGTCCGGGCCCGTGTAGGCGTCCATCTGTTGGGTCCAGGAACGCAGGGACACGCGGGGGTGTTCGCGCTCGCCCGTGGCGCCCGTGTCCTGGGGGGTTGTTCGGGAACGGTCCGGGGCGGGTGTCGACATGGTGCTCCTACTCACGAGTGCGCCGGTCTGCTCACCACGGGGGATGGGGCGGACCGGCGCACCGCAACTAACGATGGCTCTCTACGCGGTGGGGTTCACTCCCACTCGATGGTTCCCGGCGGCTTGGACGTGACGTCCAGGACCACCCGGTTGATCTCCTCGACCTCGTTGGTGATGCGGTTGGACATCCGGGCGAGCAGCTCGGAGGGCAAGCGGGACCAGTCAGCGGTCATAGCGTCCTCGGAGCTGACCGGGCGCAGCACCACGGGGTGGCCGTACGTGCGACCGTCCCCCTGGACGCCCACCGAGTGCACATCCGCGAGCAGCACCACGGGCATCTGCCACACGTCGTCGTCGAGACCGGCGCGCGTGAGCTCCTCGCGGGCGATCGCGTCCGCGCGGCGTAGGATGTCCAGGCGCTCCTCGGTGACCTCACCGATGATCCGGATCCCCAGACCCGGACCGGGGAACGGCTGGCGGCCCACGATGTTCTCGGGCAGTCCCAGTTCGCGGCCCACGGCGCGGACCTCGTCCTTGAACAGGGCGCGCAGCGGTTCCACGAGTTCGAACTGCAGGTCCTCGGGCAGCCCACCCACGTTGTGATGGCTCTTGATGTTGGCGGCACCCTCACCGCCGCCGGATTCCACGACGTCCGGGTACAGCGTGCCCTGCACGAGGAACCGGACGGGCTGGCCGTCCTGGGCCTCGTCGCTGAGCACCTTTTGCTCGGCGGCCTCGAACGCGCGAATGAATTCCCGGCCGATGTTCTTGCGCTTGGTCTCGGGGTCGGTGACACCCTTGAGCGCGGCGAGGAAGCGGTCCTGCTCGCGGGCCACGTGGAGCTTGATGCCCGTGGCGGCCACGTAGTCCTTCTCGACCTGCGCGACCTCGTCCTGGCGCATCAGACCGTGATCTACCAGCACGCACGTGAGACGGTCCCCGATCGCGCGCTGCACGAGGGCTGCAGCCACCGCGGAGTCCACCCCGCCGGAGAGCCCGCACAGGGCCTTGCCGTCACCCACCTGGGCGCGGATCGCGGCCACCTGCTCCTCGATGATGTTGCCCGTGGACCACGTGGGCGTGAGCTGGGCCCCCTCGAAGAGGAAGTTCTCCAGGATCTTCTGCCCGTACGCGGAGTGCTTGACCTCGGGGTGCCACTGCACGCCGTAGAGCCTACGCTCGCGGTTCTCGAAGGCCGCCACCGGGACGCCCTCCGTAGTAGCCAGGGTCGTGAAACCCTCGGGCGCGGCGGTGACCGAGTCACCGTGACTCATCCACACTGTCTGCACGTCCGGGGTGCCGTCCAGGATGGTGCCCACGCCGTCCCCGGAGGTCGCGGCGGCGGTGGCCCCGTACTCGCGCACACCCGTGCGCTCAACGGTCCCGCCCAGGGCGTTGGCCATGATCTGAAAGCCGTAGCAGATCCCCAGCACGGGCACGCCGGCTTCGAACAGTTCGGCGTCCCGTTGCGGCGCACCGGGCGCGTACACGGACGCCGGGCCGCCGGAGAGGATCAGCGCGGCGGGGTTGCGCTGCAGGATCTTCTCGGTGGACCAGGTGTGCGGGACGATCTCGGAGTAGACGTTCGCCTCGCGTACCCGGCGGGCGATCAGCTGCGCGTACTGCGCGCCGTAGTCGACCACGAGTACCGGACGTTGCTCCAGTTCGCTCAGGTTGTCAGGGGATTCACTCACGCGGACAAGTCTAGAACACCGCTCGGACACCCTCGCCCGGTCTCAGTAGCGCCGGGCGGCGCGCGGATTGGCCACGAGTTCGGCCTCCGTGGAGCGGTGGATCTTGCGTTCCACGATGAACGAGAGGAACGGCACCACACCGCCCAGGGCCATCACGACCAGCTGCGCGAACGGCCAGCGCATGAGCGACCACACGCGCAGGCATGAGAGCAGGTAGATCACGTAGAACCAGCCGTGGATGATCAGGATCCACGTGGAGATGTTCACGCCCCCGGCCAGGTTCTCGAGCTCGAGGTCCTGCCAGCCTAGGGCCACGCTCTGCCCCGTGGCCTTGTCCGTGCCGCCCGCGATCAGGTCGTAGCCGAAGCCGTAGCGGGTGATCATCTCCGCGACGAGCAGCAGCAGGAAGGTACCCGAGATCCACGCGCACACCTTGTAGAAGGTCAGCGCGCCGCGGATCTGCGCCTCGGTCCCGCCGAAGCGCCGTCGTGGTTTCAGCGCGGCGGCCTTGGCGCGCACGCTGTCCGGGACGGTCGCGCGCTCGGGGCTGGCGTCCTCGGGCGCGGTGACCCGCACGCCGTCGGTGCGGCGCACCGGGCGGGGCTGGGAATCGGGCTGCGGCGTGTGATCACTCATGACTGGCTCCGTGGGATCGCGGGGTGGAACTCGTGGGCGGGGTGCGCGATTCCGTGCGCACCGCGGGTTGGTCGTCGAAGTAGTAATAGCACTGGTCCTGGGCGTCCCAGTAGTAGTAGGACTGCTCGGCCTCGTCCCAGAAGTAGGCGCCGTCGAAGTAGAAGTACTTCTCGGGGTCCTGCCGGCGCAGGTAGTCGTCCCGCACGAAACGCCACCACATGAAGAACGCGAAGCCCGCGAACACGACCCACTCGATCGCGTAGAACAGGTTCAGGGCGTGCACGGAGGTGTCCGCGGGTTGCTGCTGGATCTGCAGGGGTTCCAGCCCCTCCCCCATGAGCCCGGCCGACACCGCGAGCGTACCCTCCCGGGTCACGGGCGCCGGTTCCGCCGCGGGGTTCTCCGCGAACGCGGCCACGTACCCCGAGTACAGGGGCGCGTCCCACAGATTGCTCAGCTGCGCGGACGCCACGGACGCGACCTGCCCGGCCGGCACGTTCTCGCTCGGTAGCGGGGAGTCCGTGGGCAGGAGTCTGCCGATCACCCGGATCTCGTCCGACGGCGCTCGCGGCACCCGGTCGGCGGAAGCGACCCAGCCCCGGGCCACCGCGATCGAGACGTCGTTATCGGCGACGTCCCAGCGCTGTTGCGAATCGGGGATCGCGAGTTGGGTGACCACCCAGTACCCAGGGTTGCCGTCCTGCAACCGTCCCGGGACCAGCACCGTGGAATCGGGGACGTAGCGCCCGACCGCGGATACCATGTGATCGGCTTGCTGAGCGGTCGTGGCCTCCCCCGGGGAGACCACGTCTCCCAGGGTCGAGACCCGGTCCTTGGCGGGATCCACCACCGTGGAAGACTGCAGGGAAGCGTTCAACTGCCACATGCTCAACACTACGAACAGTGCCGCCACGATCAGCGCGACCGCCAGGAAAGCCAGGGAGCGGGGGCGCAGGGCGGTCTTGAGCACCCCTCAACCCTAGTGCTCCGGGCTGGACGTTTCCCAAATCAGCGGGGGTACGGGCAGCCCCGATCACGGGACGGCCACGGGTCACGGGTCCGTAACGGCCACCGGTTCCCGAGCCGGAAGCGCGGGCGCACCCGCGGCCTGGCACGGGGGGATCAGCTGCGGATCACCACGTCCGCGCGTTGGAACTCCTTGAGCTCGGAGTAGCCGGTGGTGGACATGGCCCGGCGCAGGGCACCGATCACGTTAGAGGAGCCGTCCACGTGGCGCGAGGGCCCGTTGAGCAGCTCGCCCAGAGGACCCACGGTCCCCACGTGGGTGCGCACACCGCGCGGTGAGTGCGGGTTGTGGGCCTCGGGACCCCACAGCCAGCCCTGACCCGGGGCCTCCTCCGCGCGGGCCAGCAGGGTCCCGAGCATCACGGCGTCGGCGCCCATGGCGATGGCCTTGACGATGTCACCCGAGGTGCCCAGACCGCCGTCGGCGATCACGTGGACGTACCGACCGCCCGACTCGTCGAGGTAGTCGCGGCGGGCCGCGGCGACGTCGGAGATGGCCGAGGCCATGGCCGCGTGGATGCCCAGGATGGATTCGGTGCGCAGGGACGCGCCGCCCCCGAAGCCCACGAGCACGCCCGCCGCACCCGTGCGCATGAGGTGCAGGGCCGGGGTGTAGCCCGCGGCGCCGCCCACGATCACGGGAACGTCCAGGTCATAGATGAACTTCTTGAGGTCCAGGGGCTCCTGGGTGCGCGAGACGTGCTCGGCGGAGACCGTGGTGCCGCGGATCACGAACAGGTCCACGCCCGCCTCCAGCACGGTGCGGTAGTGCTCCACGACGCGCTGCGGGGACAGGGAGCCGGAGACGATCACCCCGGACTCGCGGATCTCGGCCAACCGGGCCTTGATCAACTCGGGCTGGATCGGGGCGGAGTACAGCTCCTGCATCCGCCGTGTGGCCTGCGGCAGGTTTTCAGAGCTGAGGTCCGCGATCTCGTCCAGGACGGGCTGCGGGTCCTCGTAGCGGGTCCACAGGCCCTCGAGGTCCAGCACGCCCAGACCGCCGCAGCGGCCCAGGGCGATCGCCGTGGCCGGGGACATCACGGAGTCCATGGGCGCACCCACCACGGGGATGTCGAAGTTGTAGGCGTCGATCTGCCACGAGGTGCTCACGTCCTGCGGGTCGCGCGTGCGTCGGGAGGGAACCAGGGCGATCTCGTCCAGGCTGAACGTGCGGCGTGCCCGCTTGGAGCGCCCGATTTCGATGTCGTAACTCACGAGGGATCCTTTCACCGCGCGGAGAGCGCGGGGGCTGGCGCGATCAGCGCTTGTAGTTGGGGGCTTCCACCGTCATGGTGATGTCGTGCGGGTGGGACTCCTTGAGCCCGGCCGGCGTGATCCGCACGAACCGCCCCTTGTGCTTGAGCTCCTCGATGCTGTGCGCGCCCACGTAGAACATGGTCTGGCGCAGCCCACCGTCCAACTGGTGCAGCACGGACGCGAGCGGCCCGCGATAGGGCACCTGGCCCTCGATGCCCTCGGGGATGAGCTTCTCGTCGTCGGCCACGTCCGCCTGGAAGTAGCGGTCCTTGGAGTAGGACGTGTTCTTGCCGCGCGACTGCATGGCCCCGAGCGAGCCCATACCGCGGTACGCCTTGAACTGCTTGCCGCCCACGAACACGAGTTCCCCGGGGGACTCGTCGCAACCGGCCAGCAGGGAGCCGAGCATCACGGAGTCCGCACCGGCCACGAGCGCCTTGCCGATGTCGCCGGAGAACTGCAGCCCGCCGTCGGCGATCAGCGGCACGCCCGCGGGGATGGTGACCTGGGCGGCCTCGTTGATCGCGGTGATCTGCGGGACGCCCACGCCCGCGATCACGCGGGTCGTGCAGATGGAACCCGGACCCACACCCACCTTCACGGCGTCCGCGCCGGCATCCACGATCGCCTGGGCGCCCGCGCGGGTCGCGGCCTGCCCGCCGATGATGTCCACGTGGGCGGCGGCGGAGTCCTTCTTGAGCCGGGCGATCATGTCCAGCACGCCCTGGGAGTGACCGTTGGCGGTGTCGATGAACAGGGCGTCCACCCCGGCCTCCACGAGCGCCATGGCGCGCTCGTAGCCGTCGCCGAAGAAGCCCACGGCGGCACCCACGCGCAACCGGCCCTCGTCGTCCTTGGTGGCCAGCGGGTACTGCTCGGCCTTGGTGAAGTCCTTGACCGTGATCAGCCCGGTCAGCCGGTCCTGGTCGTCCACGAGCGGCAGCTTCTCGATCTTGTGCGTGGCCAGCAGCTTGTGGGCCTCGTCTCGGCTCATCCCCACGTTGCCCGTGACGAGCGGCATGGGGGTCATCACGTCCCGCACGAGCCGGGTCTCGAAATCGCTCTCGGGCAGGTAGCGAGTGTCCCGGTTGGTGATGATCCCGAGCAGCTTCTGGGACTCGTCCACCACGGGCAGACCGGAGACCTTGTAGTAGCCGCACAACCGGTCCAGTTCCGCGAGCGTGGCTTCCGGGGATACCGTGACCGGGTTGGTGATCATCCCGGACTCGCTGCGCTTGACGCGGTCCACGTGATCCGCCTGGTCCTGGATGGACAGGTTGCGGTGGATCACGCCGATCCCGCCCTGGCGGGCCATGGAGATGGCCATGGCCGATTCCGTGACGGTGTCCATCGCGGCGGAGAGCACGGGGGCCTGCAGCGTGATCCGGCGCGACAGGCGCGTGGTCGTGGAGGCCTCCGACGGGATCACGTCCGTGTTGCCGGGAAGCAACAGCACGTCGTCGTAGGTCAGTCCGGTGAAGCCGAACGGGTCGTCCATGAGGGCCGTGGGCACGGGTTCAGACACGAATAATCCCTTTCACGCGAGAATGTCCCCACCAGTCTACGGCGCGCGCCGAGGGCTCACTCCGCGGCCACCCCCGGTGTGACCTGGACCGCGCGGACCAGGGTGTCGTGCAACAGCGGGGCCATGCTGCGCGTGTAGTCCCACGTGAGGTGGTGCGAGTCGAGCCACACAGCCACATTGCCGATCACGGGTGCACACACGTCCACTGGACAGATCAGGTCTGTGGGGTCGATCCCCACGAAGCCCGGAATGCTGTCTAGGCTCGAGGCGGGATCCGTGTCCCCGAGAACGGTCTGCCGTGCAACTCGGCAGGATTCGTCGTCCCGGCCCTTCTCCGCGATGCAGCGGGTGGGGTCGAAGTCCAGCCGGGGGTTGTCCCGGAATCCCACCACTATGCTGCCCTGCTCCGTAAGGTCCTGGGTGAGCTCCTCGAGCCCGCTCACCACGTGCTCGGCGCCCCCGTCCATGAGCTCCGAGCGGGTGGAAGTGGTCATCACAACGTCCGGTTTCAGGACCTCGAGGTAGTCCATGACGGCCTCGTTTCCATCGCGGCACGTGCTCGACTGACCCTCCACCCCGAAGCCGCACCCGGGTTGCAGCACCGAGATCAGCTGCCAGTTCTCCTCCTCCGCCACCGGGATCACCGCGCCCATGTACTGCTCCATGTGGGAGTTGCCAACAACGGCCACCACCTTGGTCGGGTTCTCCACCTTCTCCGTCTGCCGACAGAAACCCTGGGCCGTTCGGTTTGCACTCTTGTACTCTCCCTCGCAGGCGCGGGGCAATCCCACCCACTGGTCCTGCATCGAGGCAGGCAGTACGGGCGCGTTCTCGTCCCCCGTGAACTCGTAGCCGGGTTCCAGCACCCGAGCCCCCGGGTTGTTGAGTTCAGCCCGCGCCTCGAGCTGGGCCGTGCGGTGACGCTCCACCGCAGACCACGTGCCGGCGCTCGCCAGCACCAGACCCATGCAGATCACAATGACCAGAGCGAGCCGCCAGTTCCTCGCCTCCGGCCACTTCCACCGCTTCAACGGGTTCTCCACGAACTTCGTCAGCAGCAGCGCCAGCACGATCGAGACCACCACGAGCGCCACACCCGAGCGCGGCCCCGCCACAGGCCGCTCCCGGACCACCAGGTAGGTAATCAGCAGCGGCCAGTGGACGAGGTAGAGCGCGTAGGCGGCGTCGCCCATCTTCACCACCGGGGCCCACGAGAGGAACCTGTCGACCCCGACCGGCAAACCGGACTGCCCCGCCACGATGATCGCCGCCGCCGACAGCAGCGGCCACAGCGCGATCCACCCGGGGAATGCGCCCTGCACATCCACGAGAATGCCAACAAGGACCATGCTCACAAAACCTCCCCACCCCAGGACCAGCCGCACCGCACGGGGAAGCTTCACATAGGGAATGGCGAGCGCCACCAGGGACCCCAGGGCGAACTCCCACAGCCGGGCCCTGGTGTCGAAGTACGCGAACTCCTGGTGCGTGGCCGTGGAGAGCACCGAGAAGGCCAGCGAGGCCGCGAACACCAGCCCGAAGCATGCGGCCAGAACGGGGACGCTGCTGTGGCCCGTCCGGCGCTTGTCCAGCCACGCCAGGCCGAAGATCAGCGGCCACAGCAGGAAGACCTGCCCCTGGACCGAGAGGGACCAGAAGTGCTGGAACGGCGAGGCCGAGGAGTGGTCCGCCGCGTAGTAGTCCACCGCGTTGAAAGCGAGCGTCCAGTTCTCGAAGTACAGGATCGAGGCCACGCCCTGAAAACGGAAGTCCGCCACGTCCTGTGCGGGGTACAGCCACCACACGAGGAACAGCGTGGCCAGGATGACCACGGTCGCCAGCGGCAGCAGCCGCTTGAAGGTGTGGAGCCAGTAGCGGCCCAGCGCCAGGGGACGCCCGCCCTCGAGCTTGCGGACGAACGAGAGGGTCATGAAGAACGCGGAGATGAACAGGAAGACGTCCACACCACCGGACACCCGGCCCATGAACACGTGGTAGACGACCACCAGGAGCACGGCCACGGCCCGCAGCCCCTGCACCTCGGGGCGGAACCCCGAGAACCGGGCCACACGGGCCGCGGCATCCGAGGATCCCGGGGACGCGGACGCGGTCGGTGCCCCGGCGGAGGAGACGTTCCCCCAGGGCGCGGGCGCCGAGGACGGCGCAGCGGTGGCTGAGGTCTCGTCACGGGGAAGCACGCAGGCCATCGTAGACGTTTCCCCCAGTCGGGTGGCAGGCGGGACTCAGCGGGGCGCGTCGAGACCCGCTCCACCGTCCGCGCTCATCGCCTCCGCGGTGCGCTCTGCGAAGATCGGCGCGGTCGTGGCCGAGTACATGCCCGTGATGTGGTCGTCGTCCAGGTACACGTACACGTTGCCGATCACGGGGTGGCACTGCTCGCGCGGGCAGATCACGTCCGTCATGTCCACGGCCGAGAACCCGGGCAGCACCTCCGCGAGGGTCTGCTGCGGGTCCTCGGTGCCCAGCATCGGGTGGGTGCCCACGCACTGCGGGGCGTCCTCCCCGTTCTCCACGGCGCACTCGGACGGTGGCTGCGAGAAGCGGGGGACGTCGCGGATGCCCACCACGTCGATGCCCTGGGACACGAGGTCCCGCACCCGGGTCTCCAGACCGGCCTTCCAGAACTCCCCGTCCACGTTGGTGAAGGTTCCCTGGACGAACATGAGACCGGGGTGCACGGCGTCCACCATGGGCTGCGTCCCCTCGAACCATCGGTCGCACGTCTCGAACGGAGGTTGCTCCTCGGCCACGGTGTAGTAGCACCCGGGCTGGATGTAGTTCACGACCCGCCAGTTGTTGGCCTCGGCCAGGGCGGTGATGGCCGGCAGCCAGTGTTGCGCGTGGCTGTTACCCGTGACGAGCACGGTCTCGGCGGGGTTCTCCGCGGCCCTGGTCTCGTGGCAGAACTGCCGGAACTGCTCGGGCAGCTGGATGTCCTCGGGGCATGCGCCGCCCAGCTCCGCCGCGCTGCGGGACAGGTCCTCGGGCAGCGGCAGCGTGGGTGCTTCCGGGTCCCCCGCGAACTGGAAGCCGGGCAGCAGGGACACCGCGCCCGGGTTGTTCTCGGTCGCGTTCCACGTGAGCTGTTGCGTGCGGTGGCGTTCGACGGCGCTCCAGGCCCCCGCGGCGGCGACCACGAGTCCCATGCACACCGCGATCACGAGGCCCATGCGCCACTTCCGGGCCTCGGGCCACGCCCACCGCTTCATCGGCGCCTCGACCCACCGGGTCAGCGCCAGGGCCAGCACGACCGAGAGCACCACGAGCATCACACCCGAACGGGGGCCGGCCTCGGGGCGCTCACGGAGCACCAGGTAGCTGATCAGCAGCGGCCAGTGCACCAGGTAGAGCGCGTAGGCCGCATCCCCGAGTCGCACCACGGGGCCCCACGAGAGGAACCGGTCGAAACCGATCGGCGATCCCGTCTGCCCCGCCACGATGATCGCCGCCGCCGACAGCAGCGGCCACAGTGCGATCCACCCGGGGAACGCACCCTGTACGTCCACGAGGATGCCCACCAGGACCATGCTCACGAACCCGGCCCAGCCCAGCAGCACCCCCAAGCCCCGGCCCACGCGCAGGTAGGGCACCGCCAGGGCCAGCAAGGAGCCCAGTGCGAATTCCCACAGGCGGGCGCGGGTGTCGAAGTACGCGAACTCCTGCCGCGACGCCGTCGTCACCACGGAGAACGCGAGCGAGGCGACGAACACAAGGCCGAAACACCCCGCCAGCACGGGTACGCAGCTGCGCCCCGTGCGCCGTTTGACGAACCACGCGAGCGCGAAGATCAGCGGCCACACCAGGAAGACCTGACCCTGCACCGACAGGGACCAGAAGTGCTGGAACGGGGACGCCGTCGAATGATCCGCGGCGTAGTAGTCCACCTGGTTGGCGGCCAGCGCCCAGTTCTCGACGTACAGGATCGAGGCCACGCCCTGGGACCGGAACTCCGCGACGTCGGTGCGCGGGAACACGAACGCCACGAGGGCCAGCGTGCCCAGGATGATCACCGTGGCCAGCGGCAGCAACCGCTTGAAGGTGTGCAGCCAGTACCGGGCCAGCCCCAGCGGACGCCCACCTTCGATCCGGCGCACGAAGGAGAGGGTCATGAAGAACGCCGAGATCAGCAGGAAGATGTCCACGCCACCGGAGACCCGGCCCATGAACACGTGGTAGATCACCACCAGCAGCACGGCCACCGCCCGCAGCCCCTGCACCTCGGGACGGAATCCCGAGTACCGGGCCACCCGGGTGGCCGAGGCGGAGGAGCCCGGGGGCGCGGAGGCGGTGGGCATCCCGGCGGAGGAGACGTCCGTCCACGGGGCGGGGGCCGTGGTGGGTGACCCGGGGGCCGGCGGAACTGTCGTGACGGATCGATCGGGGGGAAGCACGCAGGCCATAGTAGACCTCCCCCGCCTGACAAGGAGTTACTCGGGTAACGCGATCCCCGTGATCCCGTCCTGCTGCAGGGCGTCCGAGACCCGCTGGGCGAAGCTGTGGGAGGCTGAGGCCGCGTACATCCCGGTGAGGTGGTCGTCGTCGAAGTACACGATCACGTTGCCCACGGCGGGCCGGCACGCGCCGTCGGGACACACGACGTCGGTCATGTCCACGGGCGCGAAACCCTCCAGTTCGGAGCCCAGGTGCCGCTGGGGGTCGGGGGTGTCGAGCATGGGGTGCACGATCTCGCACTCCGGGGACTCGAGGCCGCGCAGCGCGGCGCACTCGGCCGGGGCGTCGTGGAACCGCGGGGTGTCACGGATGCCCACCACCTGGATGCCGTCCGCCACGAGGGCGCGCACGCGGGTCTCCAGGCCCGGTTTCCACGTCTCCCCGTCCGGCTCACTGAAGGTGCCCTGCACGAACACGAGGTTCGGGTCCGCGGCGGCGAGCATCTCGTCGCTGCCCTCGAACCAGGTCGCGCACGCCTCGGCGTCCTCGAGTTCCGCGGCCACCGTGTAGGAGCACCCGTGCTGGATGTAGGCGAGCACGCGCCACCCGTTCGCGCGGGCCAGGGGTTCGAGCGCGGGGACCCAGTGCTGCATGTGGCTGTTGCCGATCACCACCACGGTGCGGGCGGGGTCCTCCGTGGCCACGGGCTCGCGGCAGAACTGCCGGAACTGCTCGGGGAGGTCGACGTCCTCGGGACAGCCCCCACCCAGGTCCGCGGCGCTGTGGGGCAGTTCCTCGGGGCGCGGCAGCGCGGGCGCGGTCGGGTCGCCGTGGAACTCGTAGCCCGGCAGCAGGGCGACGGCGCCGGGGTTGTTCGCGGACGCGTTCTCCCCCAGGCGCTGGTTGCGCTGCAGCTCCGCCCGTTCCCACGTCCCGGCGATCCCGGTCACGAGCCCCACGCACACCGCGATCACGAGCCCCGCGCGCCACGACCGGGCCTCGGGCCACGACCACCGTTTCAGAGGTTCTTCGAACCAGTGCGTGAGCACGAGGGCGAGTGCGATCGAGGCCAGCACGAGGGCGGTTCCCGCGACGGCTCCGGCGTCCGGGCGGTCGCGGATCACCAGGTAGGTGATCAGCAGGGGCCAGTGCACGAGGTAGAGCGCGTAGGCCGCGTCCCCCAGGCGCACGACCGGACCCCATGAGAGGAACCGGTCGAAACCGATCGGCGATCCCGTCTGCCCGGCCACGATGATCGCCGCCGCCGAGAGCAGCGGCCACAGGGCGATCCACCCGGGGAACGCGCCCTGCACGTCCACGAGCACGCCCACGGAGATCATGCTCACGAATCCGAGCCACCCCAGGAGCACCCCCGCCACCCGGCCGACCCGGACGTACGGGAGCGCCAGGGCCAGCAGGGAACCGAGCGCGAACTCCCACAGGCGGGCGCGGGTGTCGAAGTACGCGAACTCCTGCCGGGACGCCGTCGTCACCACGGAGAACGCCAGGGAGGTCGCGAAGACGAGACCGAAGCAGCCCGCGAGGACGGGCACGCAACTGCGGGCGGTGCGGCGTCGCCACCACCACGCGAGGGCGAAGATCAGCGGCCACACCAGGAAGACCTGACCCTGGACCGACAGGGACCAGAAATGCTGGAACGGGGACGCCGTCGAGTGGTCCGCGGCGTAGTAATCCACCTGTTCGGCAGCGAGCGCCCAGTTCTCCATGTACAGCACGGACGCCACACCCTGCGAACGGAACTGGGCGATCTGCGTGGCCGGGAAGAACGCCCACAGCGCGGCGAAGGTGAGCAGGATCGTGAGCGTGGCCAGGGGTAACAGGCGTTTGAACGTGTGCAGCCAGTACCGGCCCAGTCCAAGAGCCCGGCCACCCTCGATCCGGCGCACGAACGACAGCGTCATGAAAAAGGCGGAGATCAGCAGGAAGATGTCCACGCCGCCGGACACCCGGCTCATGAACACGTGGTAGATCACGACCAACAGCACCGCGACCGCCCGCAGCCCCTGTACCTCCGGGCGGAATCCCGAGTACCGGGCCACCCGGGCCGCGGCATCGGCGGGGCGCGCGTCCCGCGGTGCCGCGGGTCCGGTACGGGGGTGGGCGCCGTCGTCCGCGGAGGTGACCCCGGAAGCGACCGCGGCGCCGGTCACGGAACCGGCAGCGCTCGACCCGGGATCGTGCGAGGAGCGCTTCGGGGCGGACGGCATTGATTCAGCCAAGGGGGCGCCGCGGCAGGATGCGAACCGTTCGCGGTGCGGGTCCTTACGCGACACGACATGGGAAAAGGCGGCCCACTCCCGGGAGGAGTGGACCGCCGATTCCCGGTCACCCACCGAGGTGGGCGGGGTGGGACGCGTCAGGCGTCCTCGCCCTTGTGCTCGGCCACGAGCGTCTCGGTGGTGAGCACGAGCGCCGCGATGGACGCCGCGTTCTGCAGAGCGGAACGGGTGACCTTGACGGGGTCGATGATGCCCGCGGCGAGCAGGTCCTCGTACTCGTCCGTCAGGGCGTTGTAGCCGTTGCCGGGCTCGAGGTCCGCCACACGCGCCGCGACGACGTTGCCGTCCTGACCCGCGTTCTCCGCGATCCAGCGCAGGGGCTGGGTCAGGGCGCGCCTCACGATGGTCACGGCCGTAGCCGCGTCCCCGGTCAGACCGAGGTCCGTGCCGTCGAGCGCCTTGGAGGCGTGGACCAGCGCGGAACCGCCGCCGGCCACGATGCCCTCCTCGAGGGCCGCGCGGGTCGAGGACACGGCGTCCTCGATGCGGTGCTTGCGTTCCTTCTGCTCGACCTCGGTCGCGGCACCGACCTTGATCACCGAGATGCCACCGGCCAGGCGCGCGAGGCGCTCCTGGAGCTTCTCACGGTCCCACTCGGAGTCCGTGCGGGCGATCTCCGCCTTGATCTCCGCCACGCGCTCGGCCACGGCCTCCGAGGAGCCCGCACCGTCCACGAGCGTGGTCTGGTTCTTGGTCACGGTGATCCGGCGGGCGTTGCCCAGCTGGGACACGTCCACGCCCTCGAGCGAGATGCCGAGCTCGGGGGTGATCACGGTCGCATCCGTGAGCACGGCCAGGTCCTGCATGATCGCCTTGCGGCGGTCACCGAAACCGGGGGCCTTCAGGGCCACGACGTCGAGCGTGCCGCGCAGCTTGTTGACCACCAGGGTGGACAGGGCCTCGCCCTCGACGTCCTCGGCGATGATGGTCAGCGGCTTCTTGGCCTGCAGCACCTTCTCGAGCACGGGCATGAGGTCCTGGACCGAGGAGATCTTGCCCTGGAACAGCAGCACGAAGGTGTCGTCCAGGACGGCTTCCTGGCGCTCCGGGTCCGTGACGAAGGACGGGGACAGGTAGCCCTTGTCGAACTGCATGCCCTCGGTGACGTCCAGCTCCACCTCGGTGGAGGAACCGTCCTCGATGGTGATCACACCGTCCGTGCCCACGGTCTCGAAGGCGCGGGCGATCAGTTCGCCGATCTCCATGGACTGCGCGGAGATCGCGGCCACGTGGGCCACGTCCTTGCCCTCCACGGGGCGGGCGTTGTCGAGCAGACGCTGGGCCACGGTGGCCACGGCCGCTTCCACGCCGCGCTTGATGTCGCTCGGGGCCGCTCCGGCGGCCACGTTGCGCAGACCCTCCTTGACGATGGCCTGCGCGAGGACGGTCGCCGTGGTGGTGCCGTCACCGGCGACGTCATTGGTCTTGGTGGCCACTTCCTTGGCCAGCTGGGCGCCGAGGTTCTCGTAGGGATCCTCGAGCTCCACCTCACGGGCGATGGTCACGCCGTCGTTGGTGATGGTGGGTGCGCCCCACTTCTTGTCCAGGACCACGTTGCGCCCGCGGGGGCCCAGCGTGACCTTGACGGTGTCGGCCAGTCGGTTGACACCGGATTCGAGCGCTTTGCGAGCGGCGTCGTTGAACACCAACTGCTTGGGCATGTGTGCTCCTTACGAAACGAGAAGGGTGTGGAAATGACGGCGCGGTGCCCCCGTGGCCCGTTCTCGGGCGAACGTCCGGGCACCGCGCACGAAAGTCGTTGCGGGGATTACTTCTCGATGACGGCCAGCACGTCGCGCGCGGGGAGCACCAGGTACTCCTCGCCGTTGTACTTGACCTCGGTCCCGCCGTACTTGGAGAAGATGACCACGTCACCCTCCTTGACGTCCACGGGGATGCGGTTGCCCTTGTCGTCCACGCGGCCCGGGCCCACGGCCAGGACGGTGCCTTCCTGCGGCTTCTCCTTGGCGGTGTCCGGGATGACCAGACCGGAAGCGGTGGTCTGTTCAGCGGCCAGCGGCTGAACCACGATGCGATCCTCGAGAGGCTTGATGGAGACCGACACGATCTCTCCCTTTCTTCTAGGCGTGTGAGACGGTGTGCGAACGCGCCGTGTCATGGGGTCCCATGACCGCGTCCGCCACAGGCCAGTTGGCGTGCCAACCGTCGTCGCGGTGCCGATTGAGCGCCTGGCCTTTAGCACCCTCACCATGAGAGTGCTAATCATCACTGTAGGGAGACGGGCCGCGCGCGGTCAAGGCGCGCCCGCCGCGCTCGTCTCTGGGCACAATCCGCGGGTACGACGCCGCCGTCCCCGCGGCCGCGTCAGTCGAGGCCGGCGAGCCGTCCGTGCCGCGTCAGTAGTAGACCGCGAGCCGCCCGTGGGGACCGTCGTGGCACGTGACCGGGGTGTCGAACACGCGCGTGAGGGTCTCGTCCGTCATGATCTGCTCGGGCGGGCCGAACTCCACCACGCGACCGTCCTTCACGGCGCAGATCCAGTCCGAGTAGTGGCTCGCGAAGTTGATGTCGTGCAGCACGATCAGCACGGTGCGTCCGAGCTCGTCCGCGACGCGGCGCAAGTGATGCATCATGTGCACCGAGTGGCGCATGTCCAGGTTGTTCAGGGGCTCGTCCAGCAGGAGGTACTCGGTGTCCTGGCACAGCACCATGGCCACGTAGGCGCGCTGGCGCTGACCGCCCGAGAGCTGGTCCAGGTAGCGGTTCTGCAGGGGTCCCAGGTCGAAGAATTCGATCGACTCGGAGATGATCCGCTCGTCGTCTCGGGTGATCCGCCCACGCGTGTAGGGGAAGCGACCCAGCGCCACGAGCTGGCGCACGGTGAGCCGCGCGGTGAAGTGGTTCTCCTGGCGCAGCGTGGAGACGACCTTGGCGAGTTCACGCGGCGGCGTCCTGCTCACGTCGTGACCGCCGATCTCCACGGTGCCGGCCTCGGGACCCAACAGGTGACCCATCATGGTCAACAGCGTGGACTTCCCCGCGCCGTTGGGCCCCACGAGCGCGGTCACGCCACCGGCGGGGATCTGCAGATCCACCGGCCCGATCGCCAAGTCCGTGCCGTACTCCTTGACCAGTCCGGTCAACTGGATCACAGTCTGCCCCTCCTCAGGATCACGAAGAGGAAGACACTGCCACCCACCAGCTCGATGATGATGGACACAGCGCCCTCCGCGTAGAAGACGTTCTTCAGGACGAAATAGGCCCCGGACAGCACCGCGAAACCGATCAGCGCGGCCATGGGGAACACGTAGCGGTGGTCGTGGGTGTCCGCGAACTGGTACGCCAGGATCGCCACGAGGAACCCCAGGAACGTCATGGGCCCGATCAGGGACGTGGAGACCGCCATCAGAATGGACACCCAGAACAGGGTGAGCAGCAGCTCCCGGCGGTGGTCCATGCCCAGGTTCGTGGCCACGTCCCGCCCCATAGCCATGACATTGAGCGTGCGGGAGTGCACGTACAGGGCCACCGTGGCCACCACGCACAGCGGCACGGCCAGCGGGAAGTACCCGGGATCCGCGTTGGCCACCGAGCCGAACAAGCGGGCGCTGAGCACGTCGAACTCGCTCGGTGCGAGCAAGCGCTGCATGAAGGTGGACACCGCGCCGAGCCCGCCGCCCAGGACGATGCCGATC
Organism: Kocuria marina; assembly: GCA_014652975.1. GTDB lineage: Bacteria > Actinomycetota > Actinomycetes > Actinomycetales > Micrococcaceae > Kocuria > Kocuria marina. The sequence continues at coordinate 177,671 of BMZV01000001.1, forward strand.
AGCAGCATCACCTGCACGTTGGCGTACTTGCCCGAGAGCAACCAACTGTAGAGCCCCAGCGCGAACACGATCATGAGGCTCACCTGCAGGGCGTACTGCGGCAGCCCCTGCACCGCACTGACCCCCACCGCACCCAGGAAGTAGACCGCCGAGGTCTGGATGAGCACGTACAGGGACTCGAAACCCATGATCGACGGCGTGATGATCCGGTTGTTCGCGGCGGTCTGGAACGCGACCGTGGCCATGGCTTGGCTCACCGCCACGATCAGGATCACCACCACGCTCGTGGCCCGGGACTCGGCGATCCGCCAGAACCCCGGAGTGCCGAACGGCAGGGGGTTGTCCCACGTGAGGATGCCCGCGCAGAACACGAGTCCCGCCACGAGCAGGGATAGCGCGGTGATCCAGTAGCGGCGACGGTGGGCCGGGGAGACGAAGGCCCCCGATCCAGTGCGCGCCCGGTCGTGGCGCAGCGCGGTCACCTCAGACATGGCGCCGGCTTCGCAGCAACAGGGCGATGAACACCGCAGCGCCCACGATGCCCAGGATCAGGGACACGGGGACCTCGAACGGCGCGATAATCGTGCGCCCGATCAGGTCACACACCGTGACCAGGCCGATCCCGAGCAGGCACACCCACGGCAGGTTGGAGCGCAGGTCGTCGCCCCGGAACAGGGACACCACGTTGGGCACGATCAACCCCAGGAACGGCAGGTTGCCCACGACCACCGTGACCACGCCGGTGGCCGCGGCCACGAGTCCGGTGCCGATCAGGATGATCCGGTTGTAGTTCAATCCCACGTTGGTCGCGATGTCCTCGCCGAGTCCCGCCACGGTGAGCCGGTCCGCGGTGATGACCACGAGCACCGCCACGAGTGCCACGACCCAGAGGGTCTCGTACTGGCCGCGCAGCACGGACGTGAAACTGCCGGCGAACCACACGCCCAGGTTCTGCAACCGGTCCGTGACGAGCGCCAGGTAGGTGGAGATCGACCCCACCACGGCCCCGAGCATGATCCCCACGATCGGCACGATCAGGGAGGAACGCAGCGTAACCCGGCGCAGGAACGCGAAGAACACCATGGTCCCCACGAACGCGGCCACGATCGCGCCGATCATCCGCGCACTCAACCCGGCGTCCGGGGCCAGGATCATCATGAGCAACAACCCCAGCCCGGCCCACTCGGTGGTGCCCGTGGTCGTGGGTTCCACGAACCGGTTCTGGGTGAGCAACTGCATGACCAACCCGGACATGGCCATCGCGGCACCGGCCAGGACCAGGGCCACCGTGCGGGGAATCCGGGTCAGACCCAGGAACTGCTCACCCTGGGCGTCCGAAAGGTCCGCGACCCCCGTGACCAGGGACAGCCAGAGCAGTCCCAGGACCACCAGCAGGGCGAGCCAGAACTTCCAGTCCCGGGCCACCCCCGTGCGGGTCGGACGTTGTGCAGTGAAGACCATCACGTGTGCTTCCTGGATCATGCCGAAGCCCCGCGGGAGGCTCCCGCGGGGCGTCGGTGGTCGTGCGGGGTGGGAGGGATCAGTTGCTCCGGCCTCCCAGTTTCTCCGCGATGTCGTCGAGGATCTCGGTGTAGGTCTGGATCCCCTCGTTCGTGTAGGTGTCCGCGGGCAGGTAGACCACGTTGCCGTTCTTCACTGCGGGGACGTCCTTGAGGGCCTCGGACTTCTCGATCACCTCGGACGCCGGGCTAGCACCCTCGGAGGTCTTCACGCCCGCGTCACGGTCCAGCACGATGAGCAGTTCCGGGCGGGACTGGGCGATGGCCTCCACGGAGATGTCGTCCCCCTGGTGGTTGTCGGAGCCCTCGACCTTCAGCGCGGGCTGCAGCCCCACCATGTCGAACAGCGGGCCGATCGTGCGTCCCTTGCTCGGTGCCACGTACCCGATGTCACCACCGGAGACGATCACGCCCATCGTGGACTGGCCGTCGTAGGCGTCCTTGGCGCGCTGGGCGGCCTGGTCGAGCCCGTCGGTGAGTCGGCGGGCTTCCTCCTGCTTGCCGAAGACCTCGCCCAGGGCCGTGGTCTGGCGCTTGAGTTCCTCGTCCAGCGGCTGATCGTCGCGCGGATCCAGTTCCAGCATGGCGGCGTCCGGGACGAGCTTTTTGATGTCGTCGTAGTACTGCGCGAAGCGCTGCCCGTTGATCACGAGGTCCGGGTCCACCCCGGCGATCGCCTCGAGATTCGGTTCACGGTGCGAACCCAGGTCCACCACGGCGTCGTCGTTCGCATAGGAGATGCCGTTCGGGATCAGCTGCTTGGGGGCGGCCTTGAGCTGTACGCCCCAGTCCGCGAGCGTCTCGAACACCCGGTTGTCGGTGGCCACCACGGACTGCGGCGGTGCGGGAACGGTCTGCTCGCCCTTGTTGTCCGTGACGGTCACGGTGGCCGAGGACGCCTGGGTGTCGGAGGCGTTCTGGGCGTTGGCACCGCATCCCACGAGGGCCAGTGCCGCCACGGCACTCAGCGCCACACCGGGGATCAATCGGTTCATGGACATGGATCTTCTCGCAATCTCGCGGGGTCGTCTGTTACGGGCGGCCAGCCACTAGGTGAGCCTAACCTAATTAGGGATGCGGATCGTAATGTAAATGGCTCTGTGACGGGCGTCGCGGCCCGCGCGTTCGCCGCGGCTTCCCCGCGCCGTGATGTGATGGACGTGTGAACGCCTCCACCGCCCCCGACGACGCCGAGACCCGCAGCCTCGCCCAGCTGCTGACCCCGCGGGGGATGCGGCTGCTGGATTCGCTGGGCCCCTACGACCCGGACGCCACGTTCGCGCTCTCCCAGTCCCTGCGAGCACAGGGCCATGACCCGGAGCTCGTGGCCGCGGTCCTCACCCAGTCCCGGTTGCGCGCCAAGGCCCACGCCAAGTTCGGGGACTTCGCCCGTCATATGGTCTTCACGCGCGATGGTGTGGAGCAGGCCACCCGGTGGTCGGTGGCCGCCCTGCACGCCCAGCGGTTCGCGCAAGCGGGGATCGAGCACGTGGTGGACCTGGGATGTGGGATCGGCGCGGACTCGCTGGCCCTGGCCGCGCTCGAGCGCACGGTCACCGCGGTCGAGCGGGACCCGGTCACCGCGGCCGTGGCGACCGTCAACCTCACGGGGTGGCCGCGCGCTCGCGTCGTGTGCGCGGACGCGCAGTCCTTGGACCTGGACGCCCTTGAGTCCGGTCCCGCGCAGGGCGTGTGGTTGGACCCCGCGCGCCGGGTCTCGGGTCATGGGCGCACGCGGCGGTTGTTCGACCCGGAGGCCTTCTCCCCTCCCCTGTCCTTCGTTACGGACCTCGCGGACCGGGGGCTCTCCGTGGGCGCCAAGCTCGGTCCCGGCATCCCCCACGAGCACGTCCCGCGCGCCGCGGAGGCCCAGTGGATCTCACAGCACGGTGACGTGGTGGAGGCCGCGCTGTGGTTCAACGCCGTGCGCCGCCCGGACGTCGCACGCGCCGCCCTGGTCCTCGGACACGACGGCGCACCCCGCCTTCCCGGCGCCGCCGACGACGCGCTCGTGCCGGGTGACGACGCGCCGGGTGCCGGGGACGGCCGGAGCGGTGACGCATCCCGGGACGGTGCCGCGGCGTCGTCGGCGGCCGAACTGACCTCCGCGACGTGGGAGTCGCCCGCGGCGGAAGGGGAACTGCTGGGCGCGGTGGGGCAGTACTTCTACGAGCCCGACGGCGCGGTGATCCGCGCGGGGCTCGTGACCGATCTCGCGCAGCGCATCGGAGCGCGTCTGATCCATCCCGCGATCGCGTACCTGAGCTCGGACACGCTCGTGCACACCCCGCTGGCCACCGCGTACGAGGTGCGCGAGGTGCTGCCCCACACCGTGAAGACCCTCAAGAAGTGGGTGCGGGAGCAGGACGTGGGGACCCTGGAGATCAAGAAACGCGGCACGGACGTGACCCCCGAGCAACTGCGTAAGCAACTTGCACCCCGGGGTTCGCAGCGAGCGACCCTGGTCATGACGCGACTCGAACAGGCGGGGAAGGAACGGCGCGTGGTGCTCGCCGTAAACCTCGTACACTGATACCCCTGTGTTCGGACCGCGCGCGACACCCCGGTGGTCGGCAACGACGTCCCGGTTCAGGTCACGACCGCCGATCCCGGTGCACCCATGAGAGGACCACGCCGTGCAGATTGATTTCCACAGCTCCGAACGTTCCACCCTGGGTGTGGAGTGGGAGGTCGCCCTGGTCGAGCGCGAGAGCGGCGAGCTCGCCCCGCGCGGCCAGGAGGTCCTCGATGCCCTCGTGGCGCAGCACCCGCAGTTCGGTGAGGAGGGGGACCACCCCCATGTCACGGGCGAGTTCCTGCAGAACACCGTGGAGATGGTGACCGGTGTGTGCGACACCGTGGGCGAGGCCGTGGACCAGCTCGCGGACACCCAGGACCGGATCCGGGAAATCACGGATCCTCGGTCCCTCGAGATCTTCGGCGCGGGGACCCACCCGTTCTCCCAGTGGGCGGACCAGCCCGTGGTGGACAAGGAACGCTACTTCAAGGTCCTGGACCGGGCGCAGTACTGGGGCCGGCAGATGGTGATCTTCGGGGCCCACGTGCACGTGGGCATCGACCACCGGGACAAGGCCCTGCCCGTCCTGGAGGGCCTGCTCAACTACTACCCCCACCTGCTCGCGTTGTCCGCGAACTCGCCGTACTGGTGCGGCCAGGACACGGGGTACGCGTCCCACCGGGCACTGATCTTCCAGCAGCTGTCCACGGCGGGGCTGCCCTTCCACTTCGACACGTGGGGCGAGTACGAGTCCTACGTCAACGACCTCATCGAGACCGGCGTGATCGAGGAGATCTCCGAGAACCGCTGGGACATCCGCCCCGTCCCCCGCTTCGGGACCGTGGAGATGCGCGTGTGCGACGGTCCCTCGACCCTGCGGGAGGTGGGCGCGATCGCCGCACTGACGCAGTGCCTGGTGGAGTCCTTCTCCCGTTCCCTCAACGACGGCGGGACGATCCCCGTGATGCCCCCGTGGCACCACCAGGAGAACAAGTGGCGCGCCGCGCGCTACGGTCTCGAGGCCGTGGTGATCCGGGACACCCGCAACCGCGAGCGCCTGGTCACGGAGGACCTCGCGGATCTGCTCACCGATCTGGAACCCCTCGCGGACGAGCTCGGCTGCGCCCGCGAGCTCGCGCACGTGGAGACCATGATGAGCGGGGCTGTGGGCTATCAGCGCCAACGGCGCGTGGCCCGGGAGAACGGCGGGGACCTGCGCGCCGTGGTCATGGACATCGTGGAGCGCAACCGCTCGGAACGCTGATCCGGATACGGCCCGGCAGGACTACGCCGCGGGCATCGACACCGCGGACACCGGCAGGCCGGGGTCCGCGGTGAACGAGATCCCGGTGGGCTGACGGCCCTGCGCCACCAGCCGGGAGCCCAGGGCGGCCACCATCGCGCCGTTGTCGGTGCACAGGGACAGCGGCGGGATCACCACGGGAATCCCGTGCTCACCGCACCGCGCGGTCACGACCTCCCGCAACCGGGAATTGGCGGCCACGCCCCCGCCCATGAGAAGGGTGGTGATCCCGTGTTCGGTGCACGCCAGCACGGTCTTGCGCGCGATCACGTCCACGACCGACTCCTGAAAGCTTGCGGCCACGTCCGCCACGGGGACGGGTTGACCGGCGGCGTCGAACGCCTCGACCACGCGGGCCACGGCCGTCTTCAAGCCGGAGAAGGACATGTCGTAACGGTGCGGACCGGGATTCTCGGCCGACCCCATGTACTTGCCCGCCGTCAGCCCCCGGGGGAACGCGAAAGCCGTCGGGTCGCCGTCCTTCGCGGCCTTGTCGATCGCCGGTCCACCGGGGTAGGAGAGTCCGAGCAGGCGGGCGACCTTGTCGTAGGCCTCGCCGGCGGCGTCGTCGATCGTGGCGCCCAGTAGCCGCACGTCGCTCGTGATGTCGGGGACGGCCAGGATCTCGGTGTGGCCCCCGGAGACGAGCAGCGCGCCCAGGCCGTCGGGCAGCTCACCGCGGTCGTCGAGCAGACCCACCCCCACGTGGGCCACGAGGTGGTTGATCGCGTACAGGGGTTTGCCCGTGGCCACCGCGAGTGCCTTGGCCGCCGCGACCCCTACCATGAGCGCCCCGGCGAGCCCGGGCCCGGAGGTCACGGCGATCGCGTCGAGCTGGTCCAGGGTCACACCGGCGTCGTCGAGCGCAGCACGCACCGCGGGGACGAACGCCTCGAGGTGCGCGCGCGAGGCGATCTCGGGGATCACCCCGCCGAAGCGCACGTGTTCGGCCATGGACGAGGACACCGTGTTGGTGAGCAGCTCGGTGCCCCGCACGATCCCGATACCCGTCTCGTCGCACGAGGACTCGATGCCCATGACGAGCGGTTCAGCGGTGTTCATGAATGGTCCTTCCGTCCGCGCTGCGGGTGGGCTCCTTCGCGGGAACCAGTTCGCAGCGCATGATCAGCGCGTCGTGGCCGGGCCCGTAGTAGTGCGCCCGGGTGTGGATGTGGTGATAGCCGAAGTGGCGGTACAGCTCTTGTGCCCGCGGATTGTCCGCCCGCACCTCGAGCATCATCTCGGTGGCGCCGCTGCGAATCGCGGCCTCGTGCAGCACGCGCAGCAGGGCACTGCCCAGGCCCTTGCCCTCGTGGTCCTTCGCGACCGCGATGGTCTGCACATCCGCGACCGGCGGGATGCTCATCATCCCCGCGTAGCCCACGATCTCCCGGTCCCGGGTGAGCACCCAGTACTGCCGTGTGGGGTGGGTCAGTTCCTCGTGGAACATGTGCCGGGGCCAGGCGTCCTCGGGGAACAGGACAGCCTCCAGCGCGTACACGTCCTCGAGGTCCCCAGGTTGCATGGGGCGCAGCGCGTAGCCCGCCGGTAACGACGACGCCGCTCCCACCGCAGCCGCGTGCCCTCCCGTCATGGGGTGGCCCGTCATCGTGTGGCCCGCTTGGGGGATGCGGGCACCTTGGCGTCGGAATCGCGCAGGTACAGGGGAGACGTGTCGGTGCTCAGTTCCTGACCGCGGCTCGTGATCGCCCACGCCGCCCGGGCGAGATCTGCGGCGGAGGGGTGCAGGTCCGAGAATCCCGGGACCGCGTGCGACAACCGATCGGGGTAGAGCCCCGCACCGGAGCCGTAGCACGGCAGCGCGGGAACGTCCTCCGGGGGGCCAACCCGGGGATCGCCCAGCGGGGTGATCACGGGTCCGCGCTCGTCCTCGTGCACCCGGTAGTCGCGGCGGTAGAGCTCCTTGCGGCGCGCATCGGTGACCACCACGAACTCCGCATGACCCGCGGCGAGCGCCTCCGGGGCCACGTGGAACGCCGCCGCGTCCAGGGAACACACCCCATGGACAGGCAAGGCCCATGCAAAGCCCAAGGTGCGACCGGTCACAAGTCCCGCGCGCAGACCCGTGAACGGTCCGGGACCGGTGCCCACGAGAACGGCGTCCAGGTCGGTGCCGGTGAGGCCCGCCTCCGCCATGAGGTCGTGCACGGCGGGAGCCAGGGCCTCGGCGTGGGATCGGGTGTCGACGGTGTCGAACCTGCTCAAGACCTCACCGTCCCGGGACAGTGCCACGGACGCGATCGACGAGGAATCCAGACTCAGCACAAGCACCCGAACAGTCTAAGCCCGGCCCCGCAACCGCTCCGGGCCCCGGCGACCGCCCGCCGCCATCACTCCGGGCTCCGGCCGCCCCTCACCCCGGCACTGCGTGGCGAGGTCACAACTGGAGGGGGTCCGCCCAACGGGGTCCGTAGCCGCGCACGATTACCGCGCGCGGTTCATCGCTGAGTTGCTCCGCGGATTTCCACTCGTCGTTGAGGGCGCGGATCACGTCCGCCGCGGAGGGGGAATGGCCCTCTCCGTCGGAACCTGATCCGCCGGAGAGCACCGCCCCCCTGAGATCCGCGGGGTCCTCACCGTCCGTGGTCCCCACGGTGGACTCCGCACCCGTCGCGTCCGACACCGGATCCGCCGAGCCGGGCCCGTCCTGCGTACCCCGCGCCCGGACGATGTCGATCACCAACCGGGAATCGCTGAGGTGTTCCACCTTGCCGGTCCCCCACTCCACGACGGTCACGCACGTGTCCACGGTGTCCTCGAGGTCGATGTCGTCCACGTCCGCCGCGGAGTCCAAGCGATAGGCGTCCACGTGCACGAGATCGGGTCCGCCCGGGCGGGGCCCGTCCGGATCGTTGGTGTGCACGCGGCTCAACACGAACGTGGGGGATATGATCCCGTCGCGCACGCCGAGGCCCCGGCCGAGCCCCTGGGTGAACGTGGTCTTCCCGGCGCCGAGGTCACCGTTGAGCATGACCAGGTCCCCGGCCCGCAGGTGCTCGGCCACCCGCTCGGCGAGCACCCGGGTGTCATGAGCGGTGTCGGGATGCCGAGTCACGGTCCAGGCAGCACCGTCCGCCGCGCTCCCGGCTGTTCCGACGCCGTCGGCATCGGGAGCGTTCACGTACTCCCGGGGTACGCGCGGCGAGATCCTCGTGACGATCTCGTAGTTGATCGTCCCCGCGGCATCCGCCCACCGCGTAGCGGACGGGTCCTCCCCCGCCCCGAACAGCACGGCCTCGTCCCCCACGCGCACGGGCGGTTCCGCCGCGGACGAGTCCACTCCGGGCGGTTCCGATCCGGACGACGACGCCGCGGGCTCCCCGCCCCGCGACAGGTCCACGACGCACTGGTCCATCGCGATCCGCCCCACCACGGGGTACACCCGGTCCCCGATCCGCACGGGGGCGCCCGTGGCTACCCGGGGAACGCCGTCGGCGTAGCCCAGCGGGATCAGCGCAAGGTGCGTTGGCCCGGTGGTGCGGTACGCGAAACCGTACGAGACCCCGTGGCCCGCGGGCACGGCTTTGACGTTGGCCACACGGGTCCGCAGGGTCATGACCGGGCGCAGGCCGAAGTCCTCGGGGGTGCGATCCGCGAACGGGCTCAGCCCGTACAGGCCCAGCCCCACCCGCACGGCGTCGCGGAGCACGAGATCGGGGTCCGCCATGTCCTGTGCCCCGAATAATCCGGGGGTGTTGGCCGCGTGGATCAGGGTGGGGTCCAGGCCCGCGTCGCGCGCGATCCGCACCGCATCGCTGAGTGCGTGTAATTGCGCAACGGTCTCGGCCTCGCGCTGCGGTTCGTCCGCGACGGCGAGGTGCGTGAAGATCCCTTCCACGCTCAGCAGACCGGCGTTCTGAGCTGCCACCACGCGCTCGACGAACCCGGGCCACTCCTCCACCGTGGCACCGTTGCGGCCGAGCCCGGAATCGAGTTTGAGGTGCACCGTGGCCGGGGTGCCCGTGTCGCGGGCGGCGGCCAGAACGGCGTCGAGCTCCCACCCGTTGAGACCCAGGCGGACGTCGCGTCGCAGCGCCTGTTCGAAGTCCGTGGCAGGGGTGTGCAGCCACGCGAGCACGGGGGCGGTGATGCCCGCGTCGCGCAGGGCCACCGCCTCGGACGCGTGCGCCGTGCCGAGCATATGGGCGCCGGCGGCGAGCACCGCGCGCGCCACCGGAACCGCCCCGTGGCCGTACGCATCTGCCTTGACCACGGCGATCAGCGTGCGCCCCCGGGCGAGTTCCGCGAGGCGCCGCACGTTGTGCTGCACGGCGGAGAGGTCCACCACCGCGCTGCGTTCGCTGGGTTGCCGGGGCTGTCGGTCTGTCATCGCACTCACCATTCCATTGTGCCCTGCGCCGCCGGCACGCCCGGCCCCGCCTGAGTCACGCGCACTCGTTCCCGGGCGGGCGGTCCCGGTACGCCGCCCCAGTAGGCTGGTCGCGTGTCCTCTCCCGATCGGCCCCGTGTCCTGCTGCTGAGCATGCACACGTCCCCCGTGGACCAGCCCGGGACCGGGGACGCCGGTGGCATGAACGTGTACGTGTGGCACCTAGCCCACGCGCTCGCCCACGCGGGCTGGGCCGTGGACATGGCCACCCTCGATCGCGATCCGTCCCATTCCCCCGGCATTCGCACGACGGACCTCGCCCCGGGCGTGCGGCTGCTCACCGTGGCGCTCGCGGGCGCCGCAGAGGTCCCCAAGGAGGGCCTGCCCCGGTTCGCTCGTGCCTTCGGCGAGGCCCTCGCACAGCATTACGCCGACGACGCCGCGCCCGTCGTGCACGCCCACTACTGGCTCTCCGGCGTGGCCGGGCTCCACGTGGCCAGCTTCCTCCGGGCTCCCCTCGTCCTGACCCTGCACACCTCCGCCGCCGCCAAGAACCTGCGCGCCGGATCGGACGAGTCCCCCGAACCGGCCGAGCGCGAGGCCGCCGAACGAGATCTGATCGCCCACGCCTGCCGCACCGTGGTGAACACCCCCGCGGAACAGCGGCAGGTCGTGGAGCTGTACGGCGCGGATCCGGCGAGCGTGGTCGTGATCCCGCCCGGGGTGGACCCCGAGGTCTTCCACCCGCCGGTCCCGGACGAACGGGACGAGTTACGGAACGGGCCCTTCACCGTCCTGTCCGCGGGACGCATGCAACCCCTCAAGGGACAGCAGATCCTGGTCCGCGCGCTCGGAGAGTTGCACCGCAGTCACCCCGACGTTCCCGTTCGCTTGATCCTGGCCGGTGTGGGCTCCCCCGATTTCCTGACCCACCTGCGCGGGCTGGCGGACGCGGGGGGCGTGGCGAGCGCCGTCGACTTCCGCGGCTCCCTGCCCCGCGAGGACCTCGCCCGACTCATGGGCCGGGTGGACGCGGTGGCCGTGGCGTCGTCGTCGGAGACGTTCGGGCTCGTGGCGGTCGAGGCCCAGGCGTGCGGGACGCCCGTCCTGGCCACGGACGTGGACGGATTGCGCTACACCGTGCGCGACGGTGAGACCGGCCGGCTCGTCCCGGACCGCGAGCCCGCGAGCTGGGCGGACGCCCTGTACCGCGCGGCCCGGGACCCGGGCGCGTGGCGAGCAATGTCACCCGCTGCTCGGCTGCGAGCGCGCGAGCTGACGTGGGACGACGTCGCCGCGCAGCACGCTGCGGCCTACCTCGCCTGTGCGGCGCGCGAGCACGACGCCTAAACTTTCCCGTGTGACCACCGCGTACCTGAGCCGTGATTCCCTTGCCCGTTACCTGGACCGCTCCCGGATCACCGGGGCCGTCGCAACCCCCCGTGAAGCCAACCTCCGCAACATCCAGGGTTTCCTGGACGGGGACCAGCACCAGCACATGGGGGTCGAGCGCATCAGGGACTGGGATTTCGACTCCGTCTTCGAGCTCATGCGCGACCGCGTGGGGATCAACGACGACCCCGAGTACGCCGAGGGCCAGGACTTCATTTCCGCGCAGCTGTGCGTGGCCGGACTCGACCGCTACGCCGAGCTGTTCAGCCGCGCGGTGCAGGGCCGCAAGCGGTTGTTGTTCGCGACCGGTCATCCCTCCGGCCTCGCGCCCGTCTACGCCCGCCTCGCGCGGGTGGCCCGCAAGTCCGGGGCGCGCGTGCTGCGCTTCGACGAGGCCCTGCCGTTCGAGGACGGGGACGTCCGCCAGATCGAGGACGTCGTGATGGTCGAGCAGTACGGCGGCCTGCGCCACACCCACTTCCCCGAGCCCATGCAGCTGGTCCTCGATCACCTGCGGGACCAGGGCCGCGAGGCGCCGGACCTCGTGATCGCCGATCACGGGATGGCCGGGTACGCGGGCTCGCGGGCGGGGCTGTCCACCATCGCGATGGGTGACTGCAACGACCCCGGGATCTTCGTCGCTGAGGCCCAGGGGCAGGTGGAGGTCGTGGTCCCGCTGGACGACAACGTCCCCCCGCACCTCTACGACCCCGTGGTGGACTACATCATTTCCCGTGCGGGGCTCGCGGGGCAGGAACGCGGCTGAGTTCGGCGATCCCGTCCGGCCACTCGCACGCCTGCCGCGCGGGCGGTCGGCCCTCGGCGGCGTCGTGCCGACCCACGTCCCCGAACCGGGACGCGCCCGCTGCCGCGAGGGTCTCGTCCAGCACGACGACGCCGCGCGAGAACGTCTCCCCGTACGTGCGGTCCCCGAGGCCGAACGCCGCGTAGCGCACGCTGCTCAGATCCGCGGCTCCTTCGGCCACCGCCGTCGCGAAGGCCCGCGCGGATGTGGGCAGCTCGCCACCCCCGTACGTGGAACACACCATGACGTGCGGGTGGGAGGTGTCCAGCGCGGCGGGATCCGTTCCTGGGCGTGGGGACGGAGCTGAGTCGGGAGGGACTACCCGTGGTGTGCCGCCCGGTGTCCCCGGGGAACGAACGGGAATCGGTCGTGCTGACCTGGCCGCGGGGTGTGACCGTGCCCCGGCGGGTCCGGGCGGTCGCGGACCTGGCGCGCGCGTCCGCCGAGGGCTGGGCGATCTTTCGCTGAACCGCGCGAGGGCCGGGCCGCACCCCCGCCCCCAGGGACCCGGGCCGCCGTACCGCGGGCCCGGGCCAGCGGCAGGACGCGCGCCCCCGGACGCGACCGAGGGCCGCCCGGTACGTGCCGGACGGCCCTCGCGGCGTCGTCGTGTGGTGCTACGAGACGATCAGCGCTCGACCTCGCCGCGGATGAACTTCTCCACGTTCTCGCGGGCGGTGTCGTCGTCGAACTGCTCGGGCGGGGACTTCATGAAGTAGGAGGACGCCGAGGTCAGCGGTCCCCCGATGCCGCGGTCCAGGCCGATCTTCGCAGCGCGGATCGCGTCGATGATCACACCGGCGGAGTTGGGCGAGTCCCACACCTCGAGCTTGTACTCGAGCGAGATCGGGGCGTTGCCGAAGCCGTGGCCCTCGAGGCGGACGAAGGCGAACTTGCGGTCGTCAAGCCACCCCACGTAGTCCGAGGGGCCGATGTGCACGTCCTTGGCCCGCATCTCGTGCGGCACGTTGGACGTCACGGCCTGGGTCTTGGAGATCTTCTTGGACTCGAGCCGCGAGCGCTCGAGCATGTTCTTGAAGTCCATGTTCCCGCCCACGTTGAGCTGGTACGTGCGGTCCAGGACGTAGCCGCGGTCCTCGAGCAGCTTGGCCAGCACGCGGTGGGTGATGGTCGCGCCCACCTGGGACTTGATGTCGTCGCCCACGATCGGCACGCCGGCGTCCGTGAACTTCTGCGCCCACTCGTCGGTCCCGGCAATGAACACGGGCAGGGCATTGACGAACGCCACACCGGCGTCGATCGCGGCCTGCGCGTAGTAGCGGTCGGCCTCCTCGGAACCCACCGGGAGGTAGGAGACGAGCACGTCCACCTCGCGTTCGCGCAGCACCTGCGCGACGTCCACGGGCTCGGCGTCCGATTCCGTGATGGTCTCGCGGTAGTACTGGCCCAGCCCGTCCAGGGTGGGTCCGCGCTGCACGTTCACGTCCAGGTTGGGGACCTTTGCGATCTCCATGGTGTTGTTCTCGGAGGCCAGGATCGCCTGGGAGAGGTCCAAGCCCACCTTGGCGGCGTCCACGTCGAACGCGGCCACGAACTGCACGTCCCCCACGTGGTAGTCACCGAAGCGCACGTGCATGAGCCCGGGCACGGTCTCGGAGGGGTCTGCGTCCCGGTAGAAGTGGACGCCCTGGATGAGCGATGTGGCGCAGTTGCCCACACCGGCAATGGCCACTCGGATGGGATTTTCGGACACGGTTCTCCTCAGCTCGGGTGATGACGGCCACGCGCACCTCGCGCGTTCGTGCGTGGGCACCGCATCCTGCCGTGCCACGCCGCACGCAACCGACTCCACAGTCTAGCCACGCGCTCGGACGTGCCTCGCCCGGGCACCGCCGTGACGACGACGCCGCTGCCGCCCTCACGCTGCACGGTCACCCGGCCAGGACGACCTCCACGAGCAACAACACCGCGACCAGCAGGAACACGACCCCGGCCGCGATCTCGACCTCGGCCGAACGCGCTTGGAACCGCCGCGCCAGCGCGGGGACGGAACCGAACCACGCGACGGCCAGGAACCATGCCAGGCCCACGGCCATGAGGAGCGCCAGGGTGATCAATCCCTCCCACCACAGGATGTCCGCGGGGACAACGGTCGCGAACAGGGCGATGAAGAAGACGATCGCCTTGGCGTTGGCCAGGTTGGTGATCGTCCCCTGGAGCAGGGCCTTGCCCGATGTGAGGTGGCGGGTCCCGAGCAGACCTCCGGCCTTGGAGAACGCGGGACCCCCGATTGTGCCCGTGGGTGCGGCGGGGCTCGCGGCGACGTCGGGGTCCACTGGTCCGCTGAATCCGGCCGAACCGCCGGGGCCGTCCTGCCCGTCGGTGCAGACCCGTGCGGCGAGGCCCGCTCGTGCATCGGGATCCGAGGTCTCCGCGTGACCCGTTCCACCGCGATTCAGCGCGCGCGTGGCCAGCCCGGCGCGCAGGGATCCGTAGCCCATGCGCGCCAGGAACAGGGCACCAGCGATCTGGATCACGAGTTTGAGCACGTGATTGCTGTTGATCACCAGCGTCACGCCCGTGAGCGAGAGCGTGATCCACATGAGGTTGCCGACCATCACCCCCGCCGCCGTGAGCATGGCCTTGCCACGTGTGGTGAGGAACGCATTGCGCAGAATCACCAGGACGTCCGGACCCGGGGAGATGATCCCCGCGATCCACAGTCCCAGCAGCGCGGCGTACTGCGCCGCGGTCATACGTGCTTGGACTCGGTGGCCGCCCCCCAGATGTTGATGTCCGCGTCCGAGACCAGCTCGTCGATCCGCTGCAGTTCATCGTCGGAGAAGTCCAGGTTCTGCACGGCGCGGGCGGAATCGGCGATCTGCTCGGGCGAGGACGCGCCCACGAGCGCCGTCGTGACCTGTCCCTCCGCCTGCGGACGCAACACCCACGCGATCGCCATCTGGGCCAACGTCTGCCCGCGGTCCCGGGCCATCGCGTTCAGTTCCCGAATCTGATCCAGGGTGTTCTCACTCAACCAGTCCGGGTTGAGTGACTTCCCAGCGGCCGCGCGGGAGTGCTCGGGTACACCGTTCAGGTACTTGTCGGTGAGCATGCCCTGGGCCAGCGGGGAGAAGCTGATAGAGCCCATGCCCGCTTCCGTGAGCGCGCCCAGCAGGTTCTTCCCGTCCGCGTGCTCGTCCGGCTGCTCGATCCAGCGGTTGAGCATGGAGTACGAGGGCTGGTGGATGAGCAGTGGAGTGCCCAGTTCCCGCATGATCCCCTGCGCGGCGAGCGTGAGGTCCGCGCTGTAGGACGAGATCCCCACGTAGCTCGCGCGGCCCGAGCGCACGATATGGTGCAGGGCACCCATGGTCTCCTCGAGGGGAGTGTCCGGGTCCGGGCGGTGGTGGTAGAAGATGTCCACGCGGTCCAGGCCCATGCGTTCGAGCGACTGGTCGATGGAATCGAGCAGGTACTTGCGTGAACCGCCCACACCGCCGTACGGGCCGGGCCACATCTGCCACCCGGCCTTCGTGGAGATCACGAGTTCCTGGCGGTACCGGGCGAAGTCCTCCCGTAGGATGCGCCCGAAGTTCAGCTCCGCGGAGCCCGCGGGCGGGCCGTAGTTGTTGGCCAAGTCGAAGTGCGTGATCCCCAGGTCGAACGCCCGGCGCAGCGTGGCCCGCATGGTCGCGAGCGGGGTGTCATCGCCGAAGTTATGCCACAACCCCAGGGACAGCGCGGGCAGCTTCAGCCCGGAGTTGCCCACCCGCCGGTACGGCATGGTCTCGTAGCGGTCCTCGGCCGCGGTCCAGACAGTGTCATCACCGAAAGTCAGCATGGGAACTAGTCTGCCACCTGACTCAAAGCGACCTGTTATTTGCCTCATAAGCTTTCTCTCGAACACGTCAGGGATACTTGGGGAGGCGGATTTCCGCCACCCCGTTAGTCCGTGTCTGACCACCAAATCTAGGAGATCGCACCGTGTCCCTCACCAATACCGCCATGGCCAAGTTGCGCGCCATGATCCTCAACGGTGAGCTGGGTCCCGGCGACAGGCTGCCCCCAGAGAAGGAACTGGCAGATCGCCTGGGCCTGTCACGCAGTTCGCTACGCGAAGCAGTCAAGGCGCTCGAAGTGGTGCGGATCCTGGACATCAGGCAGGGCGACGGCACCTACGTGACGGAGTTGAACACCCAGCACCTCTCCGAGGCCATCTCTTTTGTAGTGGAGTTGCATCAGAACTCATCAGTCCTGGAGCTGCTGGAAACCCGCCGCGTTCTGGAAGCTGCCGCGGTCGAATTAGCCGCAGCACGGATCTCGGAGGAGCAGCTCGAGAAAATCCAACGGACTCTGGACGACACGGATGTGGAGACCATCGACTCGCTCGTGGACCAGGACCTGGCCTTTCACGGCATCATCGGAGATGCCGCCGGCAATGGCTATCTGAGCTCCCTGACGGCCAGCCTTAACTCCCGAACTGTTCGGGCCCGCGCCTGGCGCGGTATGACGCAGCAGGGCTCGGCCGAACGCACCATGGAAGAGCACCAGGAGATTCTGGACGCCCTCCGCCGCAGGGACCCCGCACTGGCCCGCGCCGCCATGATCCACCACCTTCAGGGCGTGGAGCGCTGGCTGCGCATAGCCCTGACCGAAACCCCCCTCTTAGACATCCCGGAAGACCTCAACGGCCCGGCCGATTGAGCATGTCAACCGGCCGGGCCGTTCTGGGTCATTAACATCGATCACTCGGCAGGGCGCAGGCGCAGAGCCTCCATGCCACCGTCCACGGCAAGATCGACGCCACTGCTCGATGCATTGAGTGGGCTGGCCAGATAGCAAATCGCGGAGGCCACCTCATCCGGTTCCACGAGCCGCCCGTGCGGCTGACGAGCGTTCAGGGCTGTACGTTCAGCTTCGGGGTCCGGCGCCTTGGACAGCAAATTGCCGATCCAGGGGGTGTTGGCGGTTCCTGGATTCACACAGTTCACCCGGATTCCCTCACGCAGGTGATCGGCCGCCATGGCCCGGGTCATCGCGAGAATCGCACCCTTGGTAGCCGAGTACAGCACTCGTTCGGGCAGACCCGCGGTCGCCGCGATGGAGCACGTGTTGACCACGGAAGCATGCGCGGATTTCCGCAGATGAGGCAGTGCTGCGCGGGTCACTCGGACCATACCGACCACGTTGATGTCCCACACGCGGTGCCATTCATCGTCGTCGTTGGCGGCGACGTCACCCTGGGCCCCGATTCCGGCATTGTTAATCACCACGTCGATCCCGCCCAGCTCGGCCACGACCTTGTCGATCGCGTTCTGGACCGAGGCGTCGTCGGCGACGTCGCACTGGACCTGTACCGCACCCGTGGCAGCATTCGCGGGGTTGAGATCGAGAACGGCCACTTTGGCACCTTTAGCCTGCAAAGCCCGGGTCGCGGAATCTCCGATCCCCGAAGCGCCTCCGGTGACAACGGCCACCAGTCCATCGAATTCTTGTGAGCTCATAAAAGTCTCTCCTCGTTACTTCGGTGCTGGACGGTTCAGGAACGGGCAACCATGCGGTGATGCTGTTGACCGATACCCTCGATCTCCACCTCCACCACGTCGCCGTCCTTCAAATACGGGAACTTTCCGGAGAGCGCCACGCCCTTGGGCGTGCCGGTGGAGATGATGTCCCCCGGTTCCAACTGCATGTAATGGGACAGGTGCTTCACGATGTACTCGACCGAGAAGATCATGTCCGAGGTCCGTGATCCCTGCCGCGGCTCACCGTTGACCGAGGAGCCCAGTGACACGTCGTGCGGGTCGAACTCATCCGCGGTCACAACCACCGGGCCCAGTGGCATGTAGTCCTTGATGCACTTGCCCTTGGACCACTGGCCCCCCGAGTCTTCGATCTGATAGGCACGCTCGGACAGATCGTCCGCCAGGGTATAGCCGGCAATACATTCCGCAGCTGCCGCTTCGGTCTCCAAATAGGCCGCTTGCTTGCCTATCACGATGACCAGCTCCACTTCCCAGTCGCTCTTCTTCGATCCTGGAGGCAACGCGATGTTGTCGTTGGGGCCGGTCAAGGTGTTGGGAGTCTTGAAGAAAATGATGGGCAGCTCGGGCGGCGCGTCACCCGACTCGGCAGCGTGCTCTACATAGTTCTGGCCGATGCAGATCACCGCAGAAGGCCTTGTGAGTGGCGCACCGATGCGCTGACCGGTAATGTCCGCGGTCGGCAGCTCGCCGCGTTCCAGGGCGGACCGCAGGGATTCGATCCCCCCGGTCGCGAAAAACTCCGGGTCGAAATCCTTCACCGCTGCGGAAGCATCGTAATGCGCACCCTGATATTCGACGACCGGGATTTCTTGTCCCTTTTCGCCCACTCGCATCAGTTTCATGTGTTCCTCCGTGTATCTCGTTAAGCAGTAAGGTCTTTGGATCAGTGATTGGTGATGAGCCCCGCATCCGCGGCTGCGGACCAGAACTCATCCGGGACGGGTGTCTCGAAGAGCTCCACATTGCGGCGCACGTGATCCGGAGTCCTCATCCCCACCACGCTGGTCACGATCGCAGAATGGCGCATCGGGAAGGCCAGAGCTGCGGCAGGCAAGGTGGTGCCGTACTCTGCCGCGAGATCCGCCAGTTTCCTGGCCCGCGCGATGAGCTCCGGCGGAGCGGCGTCGTAGTTGTAATGCGCGTCGTCCGGGACGTCCTGGCGGGCCAGGAGACCCGAGTTGAAAACTCCCACCGCATTGACTTTCACATTGTGGTCTACGCACGCGGGCAGCAACGATTGGGCCGCCTCCTGTTCCAGGAGCGTGTACCGGCCGGCCAACATGATGATGTCCGGTTGAGTTTCCCTCACGAACCGTTCCAGCATTTGCCACTGGTTCATTCCAGCACCCCAGGCTTGGATCACGCCTTGCTCGCGCAGCTCTGAAAAAGCGGGTACTGCTCCGTGCAGCGCCTGATCCCAGTACCCATCCGGGTCGTGGATATAGGCGATGTCCACCTGGTCCAGCCCCAGGCGTTCCAAGGATTCCTCGAGGGACCGCTTCACGCCGTCCGAGGAGTAATCCCGCACGCGGTACAGGTCATCAGGAACTTCGAATCCCTCGGTGTCCTTTCCCTGAGGATGTGGGTTGTCCCGGAGCAAACGCCCCACCTTGGTGGAGAGAATGAACTCATCGCGAGGCTTGGTCTGTAGAAATGCGCCGAGCCTCCGTTCCGAGAGTCCCAACCCGTAGTGCGGTGCGGTGTCGAAGTGGCGAATTCCCAAGTCCCACGCCGTTTCGAGCGCCTCACGGGCCGTGGCGTCATCGACCGTGCGGTATAGGTTTCCGAGCTGTGCCGCCCCGTAACCCAGTCGACCGTGACGGGCGATTGCTTCTTCGAGTGATGGCTTCATAACGGTTGTCCTCTTGACGTTCACAAGTTGTTCTGGTGGTTGCTGCGCGGATCGCTCCCCGCGTTGGTAGCCGTCGCTGTCTGCTCACTCAGGCCGTAGATGCGCTGCGCGGTCAAGGATGCGATTGATTCGAGCGCTGGTCCGGTCAAGTCGGGTTTCAGCAGCTGGATCTGGAACTGGATGCAGTCCCGTGTTCGAACCCATCCCTTCCCCGATACCGGTGCGTCAGAACCGAGCATGACGCGTTCGTGGCCGAAGTTCCTGAGCGCGAATCGCAGCGGTGCGCTGCACAATTCAGCGGCCTCAGGTGTCAGCACTGTTCGCGAGGTCTGCTCGGTTGCTGGCTCCGATCTGGCTCTCTGCGGCTGATGCGGCGGGGGCATTTCGGCGACCAGGCCCGAACACTTCACAACCACCCGGGGGTCGGCGGCCAGCGTTGTAATGTCGTCACGCCATCGCGTCAGGTCCTGCCCCAGCGGGGGCTTTCCCAGGTGATCAAGCACCAGGATTCCGTCCGTGTCGAGCATCCGCAGCATGTGCGTCATCTCCACGAGCTGGTGGGCCCGCACACACACGTCGAACGGCAATCCGGCCGAATGCACTGCAGCAATGACGCCGACGACGTCGCGAGACGCCAATTCTCCCGGGCCAAGTTCTTGCAGGTTGTGTCTGACTCCAACCACGCGTGGTGTGTCTGCGAGCGCGCTCATCGTGTCCTGAGTGGCACCCATTCCATGGGGTAATGCAGCGATGATGCCCAGGACCTTGTCGTTCCGGTCGGCAATGTCGAGCAGCCATTTCAGCTCAGCTTTCTCGTAGCCGACGTCGACCCCCGCCTCCACCAGCACCGAGGGCAGAGGTTCCGATTCCTCGAACAGGTCCTCCGTGGGAAGGCCTGCTCCTCGCACCCAGTTCCAGGGCAGGTGGTGCAGATCCCACAGGTGACGGTGGGAATCCACCATGGGCACCAGGGTTTGTTCGGGGGCCGACGTCGTCTGATTCATTACTAAGCAGCCCTCCCTGCGCCGGTGGTGTTCACCAAGGGATCACGCCTACCGTGAGCAGGAGATTGGCGTACTGGCGCTGCTCACCGGTGGCGATGACCACAGCCACGTCATTCTCGCGAGCGCGGTCGTAGAACGTGAACCGTTCCAATCCCGTCAATTCGGCCTGGGATCCGAGGGTCTCGCCGTAGCCCTCGACGGCCGGCGAAGCGGCGCCCTCGGCGTTCTCCATGTACTCGGCGGCCTCTACCGGAACCGTGGTAATTAGGAGCTCCAGAACCTGGTCCGCCGTCAGCAACCCCGGTGCCACGTTGAGTGGGATCCGTGTGGCGCGATGGCCCACCCCCGTGACGTGGGGGTAGTTGCCATCGGCGATGAGGATCTTGGTTCCGTGACCGCACCGGGCCAATGCGGCCAACAACTCAGGATGGGTGATCGGTGTTCGCATCATGAGTTACTGCCCGCGGTCTGCTTGTCGGTTAGGGACTTGACCTCACCGAAAATCTCTTCTTCGATCTCCTCGAGGGAACGCCCCTTGGTCTCCGGCACCCGCAGAACCGTGTAAGCCGTTCCTGCCACTGACAGGACAGCGAAGACCATGAAGATCCACGGACCCATGCCTGCGAGCAGCATGGGGAACACCAGGGCGAAAGTCGCGTTGAGCAGGTACTGCGTAAAGGTGATGGCGCCAGTACCGATAGCGCGAGTCTGCAGCGGCAGGATCTCCGGAACGTACAGCCAGAACACCGGGCCCAGTCCGAAGCCGAAGGAGAAGGTGTAGACGAACACCGCCGCCACGGCGATCCACCCGGATTCCGCGAAGAAGGTCAAGACGACCATCGCCACTGCCTGACCAGCCATGGAAATGGCGAGCATTTTCACACGGCCCATCTTGTCGATCAGCGGTAGAGCAATGGCTGTGGAGATCACTAGGGCCGTGCCCACGCCGTAGTTGGCCACGGCACCGGGGTTGTTACCAAGCCCCTCCACGTCCTTGAAGATGATGGGCGCGTAGTAGACCACCGCGTTGATGCCGGTCCACACCTGGAAGAACGTCAGGATGGCAAGAATGGTGAGCGGTTTCCGCGCGTCGGACAGGACACCGCCCAGGCCCTTGGTGGGGCGGTCCAGGACCTCTTCGATTTCCTGGATTTCCTTGGCCGCGAATTCCTCACCACCGCGCATGGTCCGCAGAACATGGAGCGCGTCTCGGGAACGACCACGCATCATCAACCAGCGAGGTGAGGGCGGAGCGATGAACATACCCACGAAGAAGATCACGGCAGGAATTACGCCCAAACCGAGCATCCAGCGCCAGCCGTCGGGGGTGCTGTGGAAGATGTCGCCCACCGCGTAGGCGGCCAGGATTCCGACATTCACGGCAAGCTGGTACAGGCCGGTCAGCAGACCACGAACACGCGTGGGAGCCAACTCCGATAGGTAGATCAAGCCGAACATGTTGGCAATACCGATACCGAACCCCAGAAAGAACCGCGCAGCCATCAGACCAACGGGGCCCGAAACAATGGCGCAGAACAAGGATCCGAGGATGAAGATCACACCGCCAACCAGCAGGATCTGCCGCCGGTCGAAGCGACGAGCCGCAATGGTGGAGACCACGATGGAGGGCAGCGCGCCGTAGAGTAGCAGCGAGGTGATGAGGCCGGTCTGTGATGCCGTGAGGTCAAATTGACCCTCGAGCAATGGCAAGGCACCCGAGATGGCCCCGGAGTCGAAGCCATACAGCAGGCCGGACAAGCCCGCCAGTACCGCGACCAGGTACACCTTGCGCGGGATCGGCTCGCGCATGAAGTCTGTCTGGGCCGCCTTACCGGGAGCAGCCGACGTTGCTGCACCAGTTGTACGTGTGTCACGCGTTTCGCCGTGAATTTCAGGCGTGCCAGCGGCGCGCGGTGAACCAAAATTGGACATGAGAACCCCTAAAGGTCGTTCGTGGGTCGGCATCTTTGCTGGCCCTCACGTTGGATGAGGTAAAAATCAGAACTGAGACGGGCGTTGCTAGACGCTGACGCCCACGGGCGTATCGGTGGTCGCCCACTCGGCACCGTTCGGGAACTCGTACCGGGCCAAGGATGGCTGGGACATTTCCGCTGTGGATCCCGGTGCTTCGGGCGGCCAGTAGCGTCCGTCGTGCACGTCAACGGGAGTCAAGAAATGCTCGTGCAGGTGATCCACGAACTCGATCATCCGCGAGTTGTCCAGCTGCTTGGACACCGCGATCGAATCGAAGAAGGACAAGTGCTGGACCAGTTCGCACAGGCCCACTCCCCCAGCATGGGGGCATACCCGGACTCCGAAGTGCGCGGCGAGTAGCAGGATGGTGATGTTCTCGTTCACACCTGCCACGCGGCAAGCGTCCATCTGCAGAACTTGAAGACTCTTTGCCTGAAGCATCTGTTTGAACACCACGCGGTTCTGCACGTGCTCACCTGTTGCCACGGGAATTGGAGCGATCGCCTCGGCAATTGCCGCATGCCCGAGGACATCGTCCGGGCTGGTGGGCTCTTCAACCCAGGCCAGGTCGTAGGGAGCCAACTCACGAACCCATTCGATGGCATCTGAGACATCCCATCGCTGATTCGCGTCAATGGCGATCGGGAAATCCGGACCACACACCTCGCGAGCCTTGCGGACTCGACGGATATCGTCCTGAAGATTGGCCCCCACTTTGAGTTTGATCTGTGGGAAGCCGTCCGCCATGGCTTCACGCGCTAACCGCTCGAGCTTTTCATCGGAGTAACCCAGCCATCCCGGAGAGGTGGTGTAGGCGGCGTAACCCTCCGCTCGCAATCGGTCGATGCGTGCCCGCTTTCCTTCCGCTCCGCGCCGCAGGATATTCAGAGCCTCCTGCTCCGACATGGCATCGGTGAGGTATCGCAGATCGATGAGCCCGAACAGTTCCTCGGGCGACATCTCCGCCAACAGCAGCCACAAGGGCTTATTGGCCTTCTTGGCCTTGAGATCCCACAGAGCATTGATGACAGCGCCGATGGCCATGTGCATCACACCCTTTTCGGGGCCGAGCCAGCGCAACTGTGAATCGTTATTGAGCTCTCGCCACACACTTCCCAGGTCATCCAGGAGGGGTTCGACCTCCCGTCCGATGAACCGTTGGGCGACCACCTCAATGGCCGCTGCTTGGACGTCGTTGCCACGTCCGATGGTGAAAACGAAACCGTGGCCTTCCAATCCGTCGGTGTGGTCGGTGCGTAGTTCGAGGTACGCCGCTGAGTAATCGGGATCGGGGTTCATGGCGTCCGATCCGTCCAACTCTTTGGAGGTGGGGAACCGAATGTCTCGCACTCGGCTTTCGACAATGGTGCTCATGCTTGGCCTTTCGCAGGCGGATCGCTGAAGTGTGCTCTCGAGTCCAGGCGGCGGGTTCATCCGATGTCTGCTCGATGGTGTCTGTTGTGAGTCACCCACCGCTTATGACTGGAGTCACGTGATTAACGTCTCCCACAGAGTAAACATCTGATGTTTAGTCCGTCAAGAGCCCATTACGCAATTTTTTGCAGCTCTTTTTCCGGATTGGTCCGATGGCTATGGGAGTCTGCGACGCCGAAACCTGTAGCCAGAAGCGCACCAGCCACGTTGTGCCAGATGGTGGCCACCGCTGAGGGCAGTGCGCTCATGGGTTCAAAATTCTGATGACACAGCGCCGCAGCCAGTCCAGCGTTCTGCATACCCACTTCGACGCTGATTGCCCGGCGTTCGCGGTAGCCCAGCCGGGCCAACCTCGCCGCCGCCCAACCCAGGGCAAATCCGAAGGCGTTGTGCAGCACCACCGCCACGAAGACCATCCCCAGTGCGGACGCAAGAACCTGGGCGTTCGCGGCCATAATGCCCGCGATCACCACAGCCAGAGCGGCAATGGAGAGCCATGGGATCACGGAGCTGAGGTGAGAGACCAGACGTTTTGCGACGATGCGAACGAGCACGCCCAATAGCACGGGGATCAGGACAATGGTGAGGATCTGCTTGAGCATAGCGACAAAGGAGACGTCCACGTAGCTACCGGCCAGCCACAAAATCAGCAGCGGTGTCATGAGGGGTGCGATCAGGGTCGAAACGGCCGTGGTGCACACGGACAATGCAACGTTGCCATTCGCCAGATAGGCCACGATGTTCGATGAAGCCCCGCCCGGTGCCGACCCCAGAACAACCATCCCCACAATCAGAATCGGGTCGAGTTGCAGAGCTACACCCACGCCCAATCCGGCCAGGGGCATGATGAAGTACTGGGCAATCGCACCCAGGATCACCGTGTGGGGCTTGGTGGCAAGAATCTTCAGATCGGGTAAGGCAATGGTCATGCCCATGAAGAACATGACCACTCCGAGCAACGGCGTGATCACGGGGCCGAGCGCCGAAGCCTGCTCGTGGAATACCAAGCCGAGCAGGCCCGCAAAAATAATGATGATGGGGAAAGCCAACACTGAGATGCTGGATCGAGAGAGACGGGCCACGGGAGCTCCTGAGGTTCAGGAGCAGACATCGGATGATTATGACGTGAGCCTAATCGTACACACGCGGTGCGCGGATACCAGCTCATTGCGCACCGCCGACGGAACAACGGATGACCTCACGATCACCGACCCCGAGCTAACCGAATCCGTGAACGATCAGGTGTGCGTTTGTTTCGTTGAATCCAGAAACAGAAAAGCCGCGGCAACCAAGAATCCGTCGATCCCGGTCGCCGCGGCTTCAGCCCTGCTCAGACGCGCAGCACCGCAGCAGTATTCGGCGCCAGGGTTGCCTTACCGGGGGTTTCCAGTCCCGGTTCGACGCCGCTCGCAAACAGCACCTGGGGCGCGTCGCCTCCCATGAGGGGCAGGTCGCGCTCCTGGTCGGACAGATTGATCACCACGACCACGCCGTGCTCGGACTCCGGCTCGCTCATCCGCTTGAGTACGAACCACTGCTCGGAGTCGCTCGCCTGGGTGGCCACGGTGGCCCAGTTCTGATCGGTGAGCTCCGGGGTGTCGTGGCGCAGCGCGATCAGCTCCCGGTAGGCGTCCAGGATGCGCTGGTGCTCACCTTCGTGCACCTCGCCCCAGTCGAGCTTGGAACGTTCGAACGTCTGCGGGTCCTGGGGATCCGGGACGGTCGCGTGATCCCAGGCCATCGCGGCGAATTCCGCCTTGCGGCCCGTGGCCACGGCCTCCCCCAGTTCGGGTTCGGGGTGGGCCGTGAAGAACTGCCACGGCGTGCTGGCCCCGAACTCCTCGCCCATGAACAGCATGGGCGTGTAGGGCTGGGTGAGCAGCCACGTGGCGGCCGCGATCGCCCGGTCCACGCTCATGCCGTGGTTCATCCGGTCCCCGGCCGCGCGGTTGCCCACCTGGTCGTGGTTCTGCAGGAACGTCACGAACTGCCACGGCCGCTGCTCGGCAGGATCGATCTCGCGGCCGTGCGAGCGGCCACGGAACGTGGAGTACGTCCCGTTGTGGAAGTACGCCGTGTGCATGGTCTTCTCCAGGGCGTGCAGGGATGCGAAGTCCCCGTAGTACCCGTGGGTCTCCCCGGTGAACGCCACGTGCGCGGCGTGGTGGACGTCGTCGAGCCACTGCGCGTCCATGCCCAGACCGTGCCCCTCCGTACCCGCGATCATGCGGGGATCGTTGAGGTCGGATTCCGCGATGGCCACGAGCTCCTTGCCCGTGCGCTCGGACTCCGCCGCGATGCGCTGGGCGATCTGCTCCAGGATGTGCGTGGCGCGGGAATCGGCGAGCGCATGCACGGCATCCAGGCGGAACCCGTCCACGTGGTAGTCGCGCAGCCACATGGTGATGTTGTCCAGGATGTACTCGCGCACCCCGTCCGAACCCCACCCGTCCAGGTTGATCAGGTCCCCCCAGCTGGAGGCCCCGGGCTTGAAGTACTCCGCGAAGAGCGGCAGGTAGTTCCCGCTGGGTCCCAGGTGGTTGTAGACCACGTCCTGGATCACGGCGATGCCCTTGGTGTGGCACGCGTCCACGAACCGCTGATAGGCCTCGGGCCCACCGTAGGACTCATCCACGGTGTACCAGGCGACGCCGTCGTAGCCCCAGTTGTGGTCCCCGTTGAACCCGTTGACGGGCAACAGTTCCACGGCGTCCACGCCGAGGTCCACGAGGTGGTCCAACTTGCCGATCGCCGCATCGAGCGTGCCCTCCGGGGTGAACGTCCCGGGGTGCAGTTCATAGAGCACCGAGTCCCGCAGCGGACGCGGCCGCCACGCGGCGTCGTGCCATTCGAAGGCGTCCGGGTCGAACGTGCAGGACAAATCGTGCACACCTTGCGGCTGGCGGCGTGAGCGCGGGTCTGGAAGCACCTCGGACACCGAAGTGCGTTCCTTGTCCGTGCCCTCGTCGAAGACCTTGGTCAGCAGGTAGCCGTAGCGCACGGTGCCCCGGGGGACGTCGGCGTCGTCGGGCAGCGTCCACCAGCCGGGGCGATCGGCCAGGCCCTGCATGGGGTGGTCCACACCGTCGATGCGCACGGTGACCTTGCGGGCGTGGGGTGCCCACACGTCGAAACGATGGTCCTGGGTCATGTCTCAGCCGTCCTTCCGGCGCAGGATCGCCACGGGGTAGGTGAAGAGGAGGTCGGCCAGGCGCACGGCGCCGTCCTGGTCCGTGGTGTACTCGCGGTGCGTGAGGACGTCCTGCCACGTCCCCGGCGCGAGGACCACGGTCTCGTCCGTGAAGCCGCCCTCGGGGGCGAGGGTCGCGGGGAAGCGGGTGACCACGGTGGCCACGCCGCCGCGGTCGAAGCCCAGTGCGTGCTCGGCGAGCGCGCCCCGGAACTCCAGCGGTATGTACTCCGTGAACAGCTCGGGGTGCTCGCCGCGCAGCCGCAGGGCGCGCGAGGTCAACAGCATGCGCGCCGCCCCCGTGCCGTCCACGGGCGGGGTGGCGTCCGCGGAACCCGGCCGAGCGGCGTCGAGCCGTGCCAACATCTGCTCGCGCGCCGCGAAGTCCACGGGCCGACGGTTGTCGGGGTCCACGAGCGACGGTTCCCACAACTCCTGCCCCTGGTAGACGTCCGGGACGCCCGGCAGGGTCAGCTGCAGCGCGGTGGCCGCCAGGGCGTTGCTGAACCCCGGTGCGCTCACGCGCTCCACGCACCCCTCCACGATGCCGCGGGCGCGCGGGTTGCTGAAGAGGAAGTCGATGAACCGGGTCAGCTCCGCCTCGAAGTGCTCGTCCCCGTCCACCCACGCGGTGGACACGGACGCCTCGCGCACGGCCTTCATCGCGTAGTCCACGGCACGATTGCGCTCGAGCGGCCACGCACCCACCACGGCCTGCAGGACGAGGTTCACGGCGGGTCCGTCCGCCAGCTCGATCTGCGCGTCCTTGGCGCGGTTGACGAGCGTGGCCACGGTCTCGGACCAGGCCCTGGGCTGCTCCGAGAGCACCGTGATCCGCGCACGCACCGATGCCGAGCGCTTGGTGTCGTGGGTGGTCAGTGCGTTCATGGTCGCGGGCGATTCACGCTGCCGCCGCGCCGCCTCCGCGTGGAACTGCTCGGGCGTGAGCGAGAAGACCGAGGGGTCACCGCCCACCTCGGTGAGGGAGGAGAGCTTGGGGTATCGGTAGAACGCGGTGTCTTCCACGCCCTTGGCCATGACCATGCCCGAGGTCTGCTGGAAACGCTGCGCCACTCCGCTCAGGGTGCCGTTCACGTCCCCGCCGAGTTCACGCGCGAGGTCGTCGAGCACGTCCGCGAGCTCGGGGCGCCATCGCCGCGCGGCGGCGACCGCGTCGCGCAGGTACTGCGCACCCTCGGGCAGGTACGTGCGGTACACCGGGAAGTTGGCGAGGATCTCGGCGAGACCGTCATACGACGCCGCGGCCCCGTGCGGGAAGTCGGCCGGCAGTTCGCGCACCAGGCGGTGCACCTCTGCGGCCAGGCCAGCGTCCGCCATCCGGCGCTTGGTCTCGTGGATCAGCGGGTCCCAGCGCACGGGCTGACCACCGCGCAGCTTGGTGTCCAATGAGGCGAGCTCGTAGTGCCCGCGTGCGTCCGTGAGCACCCGGTCGATCCAGCCCAGCGAGTCGTAGCCCGTGGTCCCGGCCGTGCGCCACTGTTCGGGCAGGTACTCCCCCGGTTCCAAGATCTTCTCGACGACGGTCCACGCGCCGTCCGTGAGCCCGGCCAGCTTCCCGAGGTAGTCCTGCGGGTCCCGCACCCCGTCCGGGTGGTCGATGCGCAGCCCGTCCACGAGTCCCTCGCGGAACCAGCGCGCGACCTCCGCGTGGGATTCCTCGAAGACACGGGCGTCCTCGACCCGCACCCCGGCGAGCGTGGCCACGGTGAAGAACCGGCGGTAGTTCAGCTCGGAGTCACCGCGGCGCCAGTTGATCAGTTCGTAGTGCTGCCGCCCGTGCACCTCGGCGGGATCGTCGCCCTCGCGGTACGTGCCCTCGGCCAGGGGGTAGACGTTGTCGTAGTAGCGCAGCGTCCCGTCCTGGACGGTGAGCGCGGAGAGGTCCTCGTCACCGTCGCCGAGCACCGGGATCAAGATCTTGCCGCCGCCGGCCTGCCAGTCCACGTCGAACGCGTCCGCGTAGGGGCTGTCCTGCCCCTTCTCGAGCAGCGACCACCACCACGGGTTCTCCTGCGGGGCGGCCACGCCCTGGTGGTTGGGCACGATGTCCACGACGACGCCCAGTCCGGCCTCGTGCGCGGCATCGGACAGTGCCTTCAGCCCCTCCGATCCCCCGCGTTCGGGATCCACCTCGGTGGGATCTACGACGTCGTACCCGTGGTCCGAGCCGCTCGTGGCCCGCAGGATGGGCGAGAGGTACACCCACCCCGCCCCCAGACGCTTGATGTAGGGGACCAGTTCCGCCGCGCGATGCAGGTCCTGCTGGGTCGTGATTTGCAACCGGTACGTTGAAGTGGGTGTCAGCACCCTTACAGTCTTGCCGAATGCGCGCGCTCGGGCCAGTCACCCCGCGCTCAACGAGCACCGTGACGTAAACGGCGGACGCGCCACCCGTGTGGGGTGACGCGTCCGCAGTCGTGTTCAGCGCGGCGCGGGCTGCGGGCGATCTGCCCGGTCACGCACCGCGGGGCGCTCAGGCGTCGTCGGACGACGCCGCGTACACCGCTGCCGCGACGGACGCGGCCACGGAGGCGTCCGGCTCTTCCTCGGGGGCCTCCCACGCGCGCAACAGCACCGTGGACTTGCCTGCCATCCGCAACGTGGAGGAGTGCCCGCGCACGGCACCGTCCGCGTGCTCGCCGGCGGTGTCCACGATCTCCTCCCACTTCATGCCGTAGCTGGCCGGGGGTAGTGTGACGTCCACGGGCTCGGGGTTGGAGTTGAAGTACACGATGAAGTTCACGTCCGTGATCCGGCGACCGCGCATATCCACTCCCGTGATGCCCTGACCGTTGAGCCACATGCCCACGGCACGAGCCAGGGGCTCGTCCCAGTCGGCGGGCACCATGGGCGTGCCGTCCGTGTTGAGCCAGGCAATGTCCGGCATGGGATCGCCCTCGGCACGCTCGCCCATGTCCACGGGACGCCCGTCGAAGAACTGCGAGCGGCGGAACGTGGGGTGTTCGTGGCGCAGGTGGGTGATCACGGAGGTGAACTCCACGAGCGGGGTGTCCACCTTCTCCCAGTTGATCCACGTGAGCTCGTTGTCCTGGCAGTACGTGTTGTTGTTGCCCTTCTGGGTGCGCCCCGCCTCGTCACCGTGCAACAGCATGGGCGTGCCCTGGGACAGCATGAGCGTGGCGATGAAGTTGCGCTGCTGACGCGCACGCATCGCGAGCACCTCGGGATCGTCCGTGGGCCCCTCCTCACCGCAGTTCCACGAGCGGTTGTGGGACTCGCCGTCGTTGTTGTCCTCGCCGTTCTCCTCGTTGTGCTTCTCGTTGTAGGACACGAGGTCCCGCAGTGTGAAGCCGTCGTGGGCGGTCACGAAGTTCACCGAGGCGAAGGGGCGCCGGCCGCTGTTCTCGTAGAGGTCCGCAGAACCGGTGACACGGGACGCGAACTCCCCCAGGGTCGAGGGCTCCCCGCGCCAGAAATCACGCACGGTGTCCCGGTACTTGCCGTTCCACTCGGTCCACTGCGGCGGGAAGTTGCCCACCTGGTAGCCACCGGGACCGATGTCCCAGGGCTCGGCGATCAGCTTGACCTGCGAGACGATAGGGTCCTGCTGGACGAGTTCGAAGAACGTGGAGAGCTTGTCCACGTCGTAGAACTCACGGGCCAGCGTGGCGGCGAGGTCGAAACGGAAACCGTCCACGTGCATCTCGGTGACCCAGTAGCGCAGCGAGTCCATGATCAGCTGCAGCGAGTGGGGGTGACGCACGTTCAGGGAGTTACCGGTACCCGTGTAGTCCATGTAGAACTTCTGGTCGTCGTCCACGGTGCGGTAGTACGCGGTGTTGTCGATGCCCTTCATGGACAGTGTGGGGCCCATGTGGTTGCCCTCGGCCGTGTGGTTGTACACCACGTCCAGGATGACCTCGATGTCCGCTTGGTGCAGTGCGCGCACCATGGCCTTGAACTCCTGGACCTGGCTGCCCAGGTGGGAGGCCGCGCTGTACTCGTTGTGGGGCGCGAAGAACGCGATGGTGTTGTACCCCCAGTAGTTGCGCAGCCCCTTCTCGAGCAGCGTGGAGTCCTGGACGAACTGGTGCACGGGCATCAGTTCGATCGCGGTGACACCCAGCTTCTGCAGGTGTTCGATGACCGCGGGGTGGGACACACCGGCGTACGTGCCGCGCTGTTCCTCCGGGACCTCCGGGTGCTGCATGGTGAGGCCCTTGACGTGGGCCTCGTAGATCACGGACTTGTGGTACGGGGTGCGCGGGGTGCGGTCACCCTCCCAGTCGAAGAACGGGTTGATCACCACGCCCTTCATCATGTGTTCCGCGGAGTCCTGGTGGTTCTCGGAGTCCTCGTCGCCGAAGTTGTAGGAGAACAGGGACTCGTCCCAGTCGATCCCGCCCTCCACGGCCTTGGCGTAGGGGTCCAGGAGTAACTTGTCCGGGTTGCACCGCAACCCCTGGGACGGATCCCACGGCCCGTGCACCCGGTACCCGTAGCGCTGACCGGGCTGCACCTGGGGGAGGTAGCAGTGCCACACGTAGCTGTCCACGGCGGTGACCTCCACGCGCGTCTCCGTGCCGTCCTCCTCGAACAGGCACAGTTCCACGCGGTCCGCGACCTCGGAGAAGAGCGCGAAATTGGTCCCCGTGCCGTCGAACGTGGCGCCCAACGGGTACGGTTGTCCTGGCCAAACTTCCATGTACTTCTCCTCAGCGTGTCGTGGGGCTGTGAGCGGATCCCCGCTCACAGCCAGTCACTAACAATAGTCGTTCGGGTCGCGGCTCACGGACGGGTCAGCACCGCGCGCACGTTCTCCGCGAGCACCGACGGCGGGACGGGGCCCTCCCCATTTGCCCGTGAGGCCACCGCGTGCAGACCGGCCCCGAGGGCCGCGGCGGCCGCCCAGCGACCGTCCCCGCGGGCCCAGTCGCCCAGGACCGCGAGCGCGTCCGGGTGCTCGGCCACGTGGGCCACGACCGTGCCCAGGATTCCGGCGAGGGTGTCCCCCGAACCCGCCGTGGCCAGCCAGGGGCTCGCGTGGCCGATGCTCAGGCACAGGCATTCGTCGCGCCCGGAAGCGTTCCCGTCCTCGCATGCGTCCCCGTTCCGTCCCACGGGGGACGCGATCACGGTCGACGCGCCCTTGAGCAACACCGTGGCGCCCGTGAGGCGCGCGGCTTCACCGGCCCAGTGCACGGGGTTGGCCTCGATCTCGGAGCGCTCCACCGTGGAATCGCACACCCCGAAACCGTGGAGCCACTCGAAGACCTGGGACAGCTCCCCCGCGTGGGGCGTGAGGATCTTATGGGGGCCCAGAGCGGCGTCGAGCACGGATCGCGCGGCGGCGTCGAGCGCACCTGCGTCCAGCACAGCCGGCTCCTGGGCCTCGATGATTGCCTGCACGCGCGCGGCCTGGGACTCGTCCCCCACCACGCCGGGGCCCGCGAGCCACGCCTGGACGTGGACGTCCCACGGCTGGTCGTCCGAGCACACGACCTCCGGACTGCGCGCGAGCACCATGCCGCGCGTGGTCGAATCCCCCAGGAAGCGGACCATCCCCGCGCCAGCGTTGACCGCCGCCTGGGTGCACATGATCGCCGCGCCCGGATAGCTCGACGCGCCGGCCACGACGCCCAGTACACCTCGGGTGTACTTAGTGTCGGTCGCGCCGGGACGCGGCCACGCGGCGAGCACGTCACGCGGTTCGAGCCGGTGCACGGCGGGGTCGCTCAGCCGGTCCTCGATCCCGATGGGCACCACCGTGAGCGCCCCCGTGGCCTGCTCCCCCGGGGACACCACGTGGCCCGTCTTGGCCCCGCCGAACGTGATGGTCGCGTGGGCATGCAGGACCGGCTCGGGAGCCTCGCCGGTGTCCGCGCTGACGCCGGAGACGAGGTCGCACGCCACGATCCGTGGGAAGCGCCGTTCACGCGCGGCGGCGGGATCCCGCTGCCGTTCGGTGAACGCCCGCACGAGCTCAGCGGCCGTACCCCGCAGCCCGCCCTGCGCACCGGTGCCGAGCACGGCGTCCACGATCAGGTGGGCGTCGGCCATGAGGGAGACCGCGCGGGACACCTCCACCGGGTGCGCGGCGGCCACGGCGTCCGAGGGTTCGCGCTCCTCGCCGTCCTGGTCGGTGAGCCGCAGCGCGGTGCCGCCGCGAGCGAGCAGCGCCCGCAGGCCCTGTTCGTGCACGCGCGTGCCGGTCAGGATGGCCACGACCTTCACGCCGCTGCGGCGCAGGAATGCGCCCGCCCACAGTCCGTCCCCGCCGTTGTTGCCCGAGCCCACGAGCAGCACCGCCGTGGTGCCACCCAACAACCCTCTCCGGTTGGTCAGGCGCAACTGCGCTTCGCAGCCGCGGGCCAGTCCCAGGGCCGCACGACGCATCAGCACGTCCCCGTAGCCCTCGTCCAGCAGCGGCTGTTCCGCGGCGCGGATGCTCTCGCCCGAGTACGCCTCAATCATCGCGGTGTCCTCCCTGTCCCTCGGCCACGACGAACGCCACGGCCATGCCGCCGTCGTGGGAGATCGTTACGTGCCATGTTTCCACGCCCCTGCGCCGCGCCTGCTCGGCCACGGTGCCCGCGGTGTGCAGACGGGGAGCGCCGTGGGCGTCGTTGCTGATCCAGCAGTCCTGCCAGATCATCCCCGGCGGGGCCAGCAGCGCCTTGGCCGCGGCCTCCTTGACCGCGAAGCGCGCGGCCAGCGAGCGCGGGTGCAGTTCCCGTTCGTGCGGAACGAACAGGCGTTCCCGCAATCGCGGCGTGCGCTCCAGCTGTCGTTCGAAACGCGCGATGTCCACGATGTCCACGCCGGTGCCCACAATCATGTCGCCAGCCTACCGGCGCCGCCCGGCCCCCTCACGGGCGCCGCGGCACGGCCCGGGCCCCATGGGCGTCGCGGCATGCCCGGGTACGACGACGGCGGGTGACGCTCCCGTGGGAAGCGTCACCCGCCGTCGGATGGACGAACCGGATGATTACTCCACGGTCACGGACTTGGCCAGGTTGCGCGGCTGGTCCACGTCGTAGCCCTTGGCCCCGGCGAGTTCGCACGCGAAGATCTGCAGCGGCACCGTGGCCAGCAACGGCTGCAGCAGCGTGGGCGCCTCGGGGACGTAGAAGACGTGGTTGGCGAACTCGCGCACAGCGTCGTCGCCCTCCTCAGCGATCACGATGGTCTCGGCACCGCGAGCGCGGATCTCCTGGATGTTGGAGACCACCTTGGCGTGCAGCGAGTCCCGGCCGTTGGGCGAGGGGACGATCACGAACACGGGCTGGCCCTGGTCGATCAGCGCGATCGGCCCGTGCTTTAGCTCACCGGCGGCGAAGCCCTCCGCGTGGATGTACGCGATCTCCTTGAGCTTCAGGGCGCCCTCCATGGCCACGGGGAAGCCCACGTGACGACCCAGGAACAGCACGGATTCGGCGTCCTTCATCCCGGTCGCGAGTTCCTTGACCTGCGGCTCCACCTCGTCCAGCACGCGCTGGATCTTGGCGGGCATGGCCTCAAGCTCGGCCAGCATGGTGGAGATCTCGTCCTTGAACTTGTTGCCGCGCAACTGGGCCAGGTACAGGCCCAGCAGGTACGCCGCGGTGATCTGGGCGAGGAACGCCTTGGTGGAGGCCACCGCGATCTCGGGACCCGCGTGCGTGTAGAGCACGGCGTCCGCCTCGCGCGGGATTGTGGAACCGTTCGTGTTGCAGATCGCCACGACCTTGGCGCCCTGTTCCTGCGCGTGACGCACGGCCATGAGGGTGTCCATGGTCTCGCCGGACTGGGAGACCGCGACCACCAGGGTCTTCTCGTTCACGATCGGATCGCGGTAGCGGAACTCGTGCGCGAGCTCCACCTCGGTGGGGATCCGGCACCAGTGCTCGATCGCGTAGCGCGCGACCTGCCCGGCGTATGCTGCGGTACCGCATGCGATCACCACGATCTTGTCGATCGAGCGCAGCACGGTCTCGTCGATCTTGATCTCGTCCAGCGTGAGCCGGCCGTTCTCGTCCAGGCGGCCCAGCAGGGTGTCGCCCACGGCGGCGGGCTGGTCGTGGATCTCCTTCTCCATGAAGGACGGGTAGCCGTCCTTCTCCGCGGCGGCGGCGTCCCACTCGATGTCGAAGGGCTTGCCCTCGGCGGCGTTGCCGTGGAAGTCCACGATCGTGTAGTCGTCCGCGGTGATGGTCACGATCTGGTCCTGGCCCATCTCCACGGCCCGCTTGGTGTAGTCGATGAAACCGGAGACGTCCGAGCCCAGGAAGTTCTCGCCGTCGCCCAGCCCGATCACGAGCGGCGAGTTGCGGCGCGCAGCGACCACGCGGTCCGGGTGGTCCGCGTGCACGGCCAGCAGCGTGAACGCGCCCTCGAGGCGGCGACACGTGTCCTGCATGGCCACGGTGAGGTCCTTCTCGTCCGCGCCCTGCGCGTTGTACGTGCGGGCCAGCAGCACCGCGGCGACCTCGGTGTCCGTCTCGGACGTGAAACTCTCGCCCTGGGCGCTGAGTTCGCGCTTGATCTCGCTGAAGTTCTCGATGATCCCGTTGTGGATCATGGCCAGCTTGCCGCCGTCGACCACGTGGGGGTGCGCGTTGACGTCGGAGGGGCCTCCGTGGGTGGCCCAGCGGGTGTGGCCGATCCCGATGTTCGATTCCGGCAGGGGGTGCGCTTCGAGCTCACCGATCAGGTTGCTCAGCTTCCCGGCCTTCTTGCGGTACTCCACCGCACCGTCGGCGATCACTGCGACGCCCGCGGAGTCGTACCCGCGGTATTCCAGTCGACGAAGCCCCTCGAGGATCACCTCGAGCGCACCGTGCTGTCGCCCGTCAGCACGGTTCGAGCCCACATATCCCACAATTCCACACATGAAAAATACTGTACCGGAAACGCTACGCGCCCTAATGCCTTGCGGGAGGGGGCCCGGGCCTACACTGGTCCGAGCATGAGCACACAGCCCATAACCCACCGCGTCTCCCCTTTCGTGGAGTTGGATCGTCAGACCTGGTCCAGGCTTTCGCACGAGATCGACGTCCCGCTCACCGCGCAGGAGATCGAGAACCTGCGCGGTCTCGGTGACCGGTTGGACGTGGACGAGGTCCGCGAGGTCTATCTGCCCCTTTCGCGGTTGCTCACGCTGTACGACATGTCCTCCACGCAGCTCAATGCCGCCACCAACTCGTTCCTGGGCGAGCATCACGCGCGCACCCCGTTCGTGATCGGGATCGCCGGGTCCGTGGCGGCGGGTAAGTCCACCACGGCCCGCTTGCTGCGCGAGATGCTGGCCCGCTGGCCGTCCACCCCGAACGTGCAGCTCGTGACCACAGACGGTTTCCTCTACCCCAACGCCGAACTACGACGGCGTGGACTCATGGACCGCAAAGGCTTCCCCGAGTCCTACGACCGGCGCGGGCTGCTGCGCTTCGTCTCCGAGATCAAGTCCGGCGCCCCCGAGGTGCATGCCCCCAAGTACTCCCACGTCACCTACGACATCCTCCCGGACGAGGAAGTGGTAGTGACCCGCCCCGACGTCGTGATCGTGGAAGGCCTGAACGTGCTCGCGCCCGCGAAGCTGGAGAGCGGCAAACGCACCGCGCTCGCGCTGAGCGATTTCTTCGACTTCAGCATCTATGTGGACGCCCGCACCCAGGACATCGAACGCTGGTACGTGGAGCGCTTCCAGGCCCTGCGCTCCTCCGCGTTCTCGGACCCCGAGTCCTACTTCCACCGCTACGCGGACCTCACGGACGAGCAGGCACAGGACGTGGCCACGGACATCTGGCGGCGGATCAACGAACCTAACTTGGAGCAGAACGTGCGCCCCACACGCGGCCGCGCCCGGCTGATCCTCTCCAAAGACCACGATCACAAGATCCGCAGGGTGCTGCTGCGAAAGAACTGATATTTTAGGCCCGTTTTCACTGTACGATGAGCGCCATGCTCAGTGGTTTCAAAGAATTCATCATGAAGGGCAACGTGATGGATCTGGCCGTTGCCGTGATCATCGGCGCCGCCTTCTCCAAGATCGTCAATGCTCTCGTCGAGAACGTCCTCATGCCCGCCATCTCGGGACTCGTCGGTTCGCCCAACTTCGACAATTTCGCCGCCGTCACGTTCAACGGCAACCAGGTCAAGTTCGGTGTGCTGCTGACCGCGATCGTGAACTTCCTGCTCATCGCCGCCGCCGTGTACTTCTGCATCGTGCTGCCCATGAACAAGATGATCGAACGCCGCAACCGCCGGCTGGGCATCGAGCCCACCGAGGAGCCGGCCGATCCCAACACCGTGCTGCTCACCGAGATCCGCGACGCGCTCACCGGGCACAACGCCGACGCGCTGCGCACGGACGGCACGCAGACCGGCCTCTCGGGACAGCCCGGTACCACCGGAGGAACGATCCGCTGACCCCCACCACCCCTTCGACGTCAGGAAACGGCGAGGCCCCGCACCACTTCCGGTGCGGGGCCTCGCCGTTGGTCCGTTCGGTGACGCTACAGGCTGAGGTGCTGTTCCACCACGGACACGAGCTCTTCCGCCTCGAGCTGGGCGATGTCCTGCGAAGCCGCCTCCACCATGACCCGTACCACGGGTTCGGTGCCGGAGGGGCGTAACAGCACCCGGCCCTCGCTGCCGAGCCGCTCCTCCGTGCGGGCGACGGCGTCGAGCACCGGTTCGCTCGTTTTGGCCGCCGCCTTGTCCACGCCCTTGACGTTGATCATCACCTGGGGCATGCGCGTCATGGACTTGGCGAGCTCTTGCAACGGCATGCCCGTCTGAGCCACCCGTGAGGCGAGCATCAGACCCGTGAGCAGACCGTCACCGGTGGTCGCGTAATCCGCCATGATCACGTGCCCCGACTGTTCGCCACCCAGGTTGTAGCCGTTGGCCACCATGGATTCCAGGACGTAGCGGTCCCCCACGGAGGCGCGCACGAGCTGGATCCCGGCCTCGTCCAGTGCCAGTTGCAGACCCAGGTTGCTCATGACCGTGGCCACGAGCGTGTTCTGGTTGAGCCTGCCCGCGTCCTTCATGGCCATGGCCAGGATGCACATGATCTGGTCGCCGTCCACCTCCGTGCCGGTGTGGTCCACGGCCAGGCAGCGATCTGCGTCGCCGTCGTGTGCGATGCCCAGATCCGCGCCCAGCTCACGCACGGCCTGCTTGAGCGGACCCAGGTGGGTGGAGCCCACGCCGTCGTTGATGTTCAGCCCGTCCGGTTCCGCACCGATCACGTGCACCTTGGCACCGGCGCCGCGGAACGCGTCCGGCGAGGCGCCGGACGCCGCGCCGTTCGCGCAGTCGAGCACGATCGACAGCCCGTCCAGACGGTGCGGGATGGCACCGACCAGGTGCAGGATGTAGCGGTCCTCGGCGTCCGACAAGCGGGTCACGCGGCCCACTTCCGCACCCGTGGGGCGGCGGAAATCCTTGGCCTCGTAGACCTCCTGGATAGTGTCCTCGATCGCGTCCGGTAGTTTCTTGCCCCCGTGCGCCAGGAACTTAATGCCGTTGTCCGGCGCGGGGTTGTGGGACGCGGAGATCATTACGCCGAAATCGGCGTCGATGTCCCCCACCAGGTAGGCGGCTGCCGGCGTGGGCAGCATCCCGGCGTCGTAGACGTCCACGCCGGAGCTCGCGAGACCCGCGATCACGGCCGCGCCGAGGAACTCCCCGCTCGCGCGCCCGTCCCGTGCCACGACGGCGGTGGGTCGCTTCCCGGCCTCCGCGTGGCCGTGGCCCAGGACGATCGCCGCCGCCTGGGACAGCTCCATGGCAAGTTCTGCTGTGAGGAGGCCGTTCGCGAGACCGCGAACGCCGTCCGTTCCAAAGATTCTAGACATCGAGAGTCATCTTACGACCAACGCCCGCGCAAACCCTGCGCATTCGACTCAGCCCTTCCCAGGCCGGACCACCGGGAAACCGTCCGGGTTCTCGTTGCTGTCCTCCGTGAGATCCGCCGCCCCACCCACGATCTTGGTGTCCGGCGTGCCCACCACGGAGTGGTCCTTGTTGGGGTAGTCGAACTGCGTGAGGACGTAGCGCATGGCCTCGAGCCGCGCGCGTTTCTTGTCATTGGACTTGATCACGGTCCACGGGGCGTCCCCCGTGTCCGTGTAGAAGAACATGGCCTCCTTGGCCTCCGTGTAGTCGTCCCACTTGTCCAGGGATGCCACGTCCGTGGGCGAGAGCTTCCACTGCCGCACCGGGTCCGTCCGGCGGGACTGGAACCGCGCGAGCTGCTCCGCGCGCGTCACGGAGAACCAGAATTTGATCAGGTGCGTGTCCGAGTTCACGAGCATCCGTTCGAACTCCGGCGCCTGACGCATGAACTCGTAATACTGCTGGGACGTGCAGTAGCCCATAACCCGTTCCACACCCGCCCGGTTGTACCACGAGCGGTCCATCAGCACGATCTCTCCACCGGACGGCAGGTGCTTGACGTAGCGCTGGAAGTACCATTGCGTCTGCTCGATGTCCGTGGGCTTCTCGAGCGCCACGACCCGCGCACCACGGGGGTTCAGGTGCTCCGTGAACCGCTTGATCGCCCCGCCCTTGCCCGCGGCGTCCCGGCCCTCGAAGATGATGAGCAGCTTCTGGCCGGTCTCCTTGATCCACAACTGCAGCTTGAGCAGTTCGATCTGCAGGGCCCGCTTGGTGCGCTCGTAGTCCTTGCGAGGCAGCTTCTCGTCGTACGGGTAGCCCAGTTTCCACGCGGTGGACGGTTCCGCCCCGCTCGCGTCGCTGAGTTTCTTCCCGAGCTCCGCGATCTCGTCGAGTTCGGCCGCGTAGTCCTCCACCACGGAGACCCGGTGCTGTTCCTTCTTGAGGGCCTCGTCCACCGCCACCCGCTGCTCTGTGCGCTGTTCCGTCTCGGCCTGCTGCTCCTCGACGACGGCGTTCCCCGACTTCTGCTCCGACTGCTTGCTCATACGGGCCCTCTCTCGACGGTACGGCGGGAGCGACCTCGCTCCACACCTTCATGTTACGTCCGTCACCGCGGCAGGTGGCCGCATGGCAACGCCCGGGCAACGAAACAGGGTCCCGTTCCCCGGCCGAAACCGAGGAACGGGACCCTGCACGAAAACGCCCGGCCGAGGCTTGGGCTGCTTCGTTTTAGCGCTTGGAGTACTGCGGAGCCTTGCGGGCCTTCTTGAGGCCTGCCTTCTTGCGCTCGATGACGCGGGCGTCACGGGTCAGGAAGCCGGCCTTCTTGAGGGCGGGGCGGTTGTGCTCGGCGTCGATCTCGTTGAGCGCGCGGGCCACGCCGAGGCGCAGCGCACCGGCCTGGCCGGAGGGGCCACCGCCGCTGATGCGGGCGATGACGTCGTACGCGCCCTGCAGTTCGAGCAGGCGGAAGGGGTCGTTGACCTCCTGCTGGTGCAGCTTGTTGGGGAAGTACTCCTCGAGGCTGCGACCGTTGACGCTCCACTGCCCGGAACCGGGGACCACGCGCACGCGGGCGATGGCCTGCTTGCGGCGGCCCACGGCCTGGCCGGAAACGGTCAGGGCGGGGCGGTCGGACAGGGCGGCACCGGCGACGGGCTCGGTGGACTCGGAGGTGTAGCTGGTCAGCTCCACGTCCTCGGTGATCTGCTCTTCAGTGTTCTGAGCCACGATTCTCCTTATGTGTTATTCGTTGGCCCGAATTACTGGGCGACCTGGGTGAATTCGTAGGGCTTGGGCTGCTGAGCCTGGTGCGGGTGCTCCGCACCGGCGTAGACCTTCAGCTTGGACAGTTGCTGAGCGGCCAGCTTGTTCTTGGGCAGCATGCCCTTGACGGCCTTCTCCACGGCGCGCGTGGGGTTCTTCTCGAGCAACTCGGCGTAGCTGGTGGACTTGAGCCCACCCGGGTAGCCGGAGTGACGGTAGGCGCGCTTCTTCTCGAGCTTGGCACCCGTGAGGGCGACCTTTTCCGCGTTGATGATGATGACGAAATCGCCGGTGTCCACGTGGGGAGCGAAGGTCGGCTTGTGCTTCCCGCGCAGCAGTGTTGCGGTCTGGCTGGCAAGACGACCCAGGACGACGTCGGTGGCGTCGATGACGTGCCACTGACGCTGGACGTCACCGGGCTTCGGAGTGTACGTACGCACGTTGATCTGCCTTCGTTTGTCTGCTGATGACACGAATGCTCGTGTCCGATGGTTCCGCTGTGCTTCGGGGCCCGGGTGAGATCCGGGCGGCATCCGTGCGTCCACAACCCGGTGCACCGCACGGCCCTGCGCTCTGCAACATGAGCGACCGATGCGGGTACACGTGAACCGGGGCAGAACACGCACAACAGCATTCCATATTACCGGATCACCGCCCGCCCCGCCAGTCGTGGGGCGCTATTCGTCGTGTTGGGCGGGGCGCCGAGCGCGCGTGAGCCGGGCGCGTTCGGCGAGCTGGGACTGGTCGGGATAGCGCACGGCATCAAGGACGAGACCGTGCGCGGGTGCCATGAGGACGTTCGCGTCCCGGACCCGGGCGCGCAGCCGCTGACCCGGCCACGCGGCGTCGTACCGCCCCTCCCCCACGCGGACCACCGCGCCCACAATGCAGCGCACCATGTGGTGGCAGAAGGCATCCGCCTGCAGGGCGATTATGATCATGCCGCTCTCGTCGCGGTGCACGCCCGCGCGCTGCAGGTCGCGGATCGTGGTGGCGCCCTCGCGGGGTTTGCAGAAGCTCAGGAAGTCGTGCAGCCCCAGCAGTTCGCGCACGGCCCGGTCCATCGCGGTCACGTCGAGGTGCCAGGGGACCCACCACGAGAACGTGCGCGTCAGGGGGTCGTGGCCGGTCACGGCGTCCGCCACGCGGTACGTGTAGCCGCGGGAGAGCGCGGAGAACCGGGCGTCGAAGCCCTCGGGGGCCACGGCGACGTCGCGCACCACGATCGCACCCACGGCGGGGTCCCAGCCGTGGGCCGCACGGTCCTTACCCAGGACCCGGTTGAGGGCGCCGTTGAGCTTGCGCGTGAGCCCCGCGGCGGCGGCATCGCGGGCCGCGACGTCCTGCACGTCGGCGGGACCGCCTGCGCTGAGATCGCCGGTGTCGGCATCACTTGCCAGGGGCCCGCGGGGACGCGAGCACGCGAACCGGGCCCACAACGGCGCGGGAACGTCCACGTGGACGGTCTGCCGACGCGCATGCACACCCGTGTCCGTGCGCCCGGCCACGACCGTGGCGCACGGCGCGCGGAAGATCAGCTCGAGCGCGTCCTCGAGCGCGCCCTGCACGCTCGGCAGCCCGGGTTGCCGGGCCCAGCCCTTGAACGGGGCGCCGTCGTAGCCCAGTTCCACCCGCAGTCTGAGGGTCTCCCCCGTCATCTGTGCGTTCCTCCCGAGGACGACGACGCCGCCGCAGGAACCTGCGGCGGCGTCGTGACGGTCGTGCTACTCAGAAGTCCCGATCACTCGGAGATCTTCTGGGCGGCGGCACCGCCGGCGGGCTGGAAGCCGGCTGCCTCGGCATTGGCCGGGGAGTCGAACCAGATCTCGGCGGTCGTGCCGGAGTACCAGCGCGAACCGGGCACGTGGTACTTCATGGAGTTGCGGTTGCCCTTGACGGTGAAGCCTTCGGGGGCCTCGCCGGACTCGAGCGGCGCGTGGGAACCGGCGAACTCGGCGTCCTGGTTCTCCTCGGCGACCTCGGCGGCCTCCTCGGAGCCAATGGCCGGAGCCTGCTCTTCGGCGGGGATCTCGTTCTTCTTGACGTCCTCGGCGGTAGAACCGGCGGGGGTGTCCACGGGAGCGGCGGGCTCGGCGGCGGCCTTGGTCGTGGCGCGCTCGGCCTCGGCCACGGTCTCCCGCTTGGCCACGGGCTCCATGACGAGCTCGATCACGGCCATGGGGGCGTTGTCGCCCTTGCGGTTGCCGATCTTGGTGATGCGGGTGTACCCGCCGTCGCGGCCTTCCATGGCGGGCGCGATGCTGGTGAACAGCTCGTGCACCACGGACTTGTCGGTCAGCTGACGCATGACGCGACGGCGGGCCGCGAGGTCACCGCGCTTGGCGAACGTGATCAGGCGCTCGGCCACGGGACGCAGGCGCTTGGCCTTGGTCACGGTGGTGGTGATGCGCTTGTGCTCGAACAGCTGCTGCGACAGGTTCGAGAGGATCATGCGCTGGTGGGTCGGCCCGGCGCCGAGACGGGGTCCCTTGGTAGGGGTAGGCATAGTAGGTCTCCTGATGATCGGGCCCGTGCGGTCCGCTCAGCGGCCGCGGGGCACGGAAAGTGGTGTGGGCGTCAGTCGAGATCGACGTCGAACGGGTTGTTGTTCTCGTCCTCGTCCTCGAGCGACGCCGCGTGGGCGGCGAGGTCGTAACCCGGAGGGGAATCCTTCAGGGCCAGACCGAG
Organism: Kocuria marina; assembly: GCA_014652975.1. GTDB lineage: Bacteria > Actinomycetota > Actinomycetes > Actinomycetales > Micrococcaceae > Kocuria > Kocuria marina. The sequence continues at coordinate 220,847 of BMZV01000001.1, forward strand.
CTCACCGAGCTTCTCCTTGACTTCATCGATGGACTTGGCACCGAAGTTGCGGATGTCCATGAGGTCCGCTTCGGAGCGGCCCACGAGTTCACCCACGCTGTGGATGCCCTCGCGCTTGAGGCAGTTGTACGAACGCACGGACAGCTCGAGGTCCTCGATGGGCAGCGCCATGTCCGCGGCAGCCGCGGCGTCCGTGGGCGAAGGCCCGATCTCGATGCCCTCGGCAGCCGAGTTCAGCTCGCGCGCCAGGCCGAACAGCTCGACCAGCGTGGTGCCCGCCGAAGCCACCGCGTCACGCGGGGAGATGGCTTCCTTGGTCTCGACGTCCAGGATGAGCTTGTCGAAGTCGGTGCGCTGTTCCACACGGGTGGCCTCCACGCGGAAGGTCACCTTCAGGACGGGGGAGTAGATGGAATCCACGGGGATCCGACCGACTTCCGCGTCACCCGACTTGTTCTGCGACGCCGAGACGTAACCGCGCCCGCGCTCGATGGTCAGCTCGATCTCGAGCTGGCCCTTGGAGTTCAAGGTCGCGATGTGCAGATCGGGGTTGTGGACCTCGACACCGGCCGGGGCGGAGATGTCCGCCGCGGTGACCTCGCCCGGGCCCTGCTTGCGCAGCCACGCGGTGACGGGCTCGTCCTCCTCGGAGGACAGGGAGAGTTTCTTGATGTTGAGGATGAGCTCGGTGACGTCCTCTTTGACACCCTCCACGGTGGAGAACTCGTGCAGCACACCGTCGATGCGGATGCTGGTCACGGAGGCCCCGGGGATGGAGGACAGGAGCGTACGGCGCAGGGAGTTACCGAGGGTGTAACCGAAACCCGGTTCCAGCGGTTCGATCACGAACCGGGAACGGTTCTCGGCCACAGCCTCTTCCGTGAGGGTGGGGCGCTGTGCGATGAGCACTGATGTTTCCTTTCAGCGTGCCTCCGCCATATGACGCACGCAGGTGGTGGAAAACAAAATGGGTGGGTGCCGCGGTGAGCAGGCGTGAAACACCGCGTCGAAGCGTGGTCACCCGCACCCAGGGGGCACGGGCGACCACGCGGGACGTGTCAGACGCGGCGGCGCTTGGGGGGCCGGCAGCCGTTGTGCGCGGACGGGGTGACGTCCTGGATGGACCCGACCTCCAACCCGGTGGCCTGCAGTGCGCGGATCGCGGTCTCGCGGCCCGAACCGGGGCCCTTAACGAACACGTCCACCTTGCGCATGCCGTGCTCCTGCGCGCCCTTGGCAGCGGCCTCGGCGGCCTGCTGCGCGGCGAACGGGGTGGACTTCCGCGAACCCTTGAAGCCCATGCCGCCGGCCGAGGCCCACGACAGGACCGCACCCGAGGGGTCGGTGATGGAAACGATGGTGTTGTTGAACGTGGACTTGATGTGGGCCTGGCCCTGCGTCACGTTCTTGTTAACCTTGCGACGCGGCTTGCGAGCAGCCGTCGCGCGAGTCTTCTGAGCCATGAATTCTCCTACAAAGATCTTCGACGTAGATCAGCCACCGGCGGCGGTGGCGACCACGATTACTTCTTCTTGCCGGCGACCGTGCGCTTGGGACCCTTGCGGGTGCGAGCGTTGGTCTTCGTGCGCTGGCCGTGGACCGGGAGGCCACGGCGGTGACGCAGTCCCTGGTAGCTGCCGATCTCGACCTTGCGGCGGATGTCGGCGGCAACCTCGCGGCGCAGATCACCTTCGACCTTGTAGTTGCCTTCGATGTAGTCGCGCAGCTCCACGAGCTGGGCGTCGGTGAGATCCTTGACGCGCACGTCGCCCGAGATGCCGGTGGCATCCAGGGTTGCGAGAGCGCGCGTGCGTCCCACGCCGTAGATGTAGGTCAGCGCGATTTCCAGCCGCTTTTCGCGGGGGAGGTCGACGCCTGCGAGACGAGCCATATCGGCGGTTCTCCTTGTACTGTCCGGAGGTCTTGAACACTGCGTCCCGGATGTTTCGTCACATCCGGTCTCCGGCCTCCGTGCCGGGGGTTGCCGCACCCGTGGGTGCCAGCTGCAGTGCCCGTTCTGTCAATCCACTTGCGTGGGGGCGTTCCCGTCAGCCCTGGCGCTGCTTGTGCCGGGGGTTCTCGCAGATCACCATGACCCGCCCGTTACGGCGAATCACCTTGCACTTGTCGCAGATCTGCTTGACGCTCGGTTGGACCTTCATCGCATTCCTTCGCGTACTCGTAATGGCGTGTGCACCGGAGACACCGCGCCCGGGCCGAGGTACCGGCCGTGCACGGTGGTTCTGGGTCTTACTTGTAGCGGTAGACGATCCGGCCTCGGGAAAGGTCATAGGGGCTGAGCTCCACCACGACGCGGTCCTCAGGGAGGATCCGGATGTAGTGCTGGCGCATCTTGCCAGAGATGTGGGCGAGCACCTTGTGACCGTTGGTCAGCTCAACACGGAACGACGCATTGGGCAGTGCCTCGACCACAGTGCCTTCGATCTCGATGACTCCGTCTTTCTTGGCCATATCCTCCGCTAACTTCTCGAGGGGTCCGGTTGTCCTACCGGACGGCGGTGCCCGGACCGGTAGTCCCCCCAGACGAACAACCCCGCACTACGATTCGCAGTGGGGGTCATGGGATGGGTGGGCACGGCTCGGTCTGCGAGCACAAACAACCAACGCACGACACTACGCTGTTTCGCCCGTCTTCGCAAGCTGGAGGGCAGCGCCACGACGACGCCGCGCTGCCCCGCCGTCAGCCCCCGGCACCGCGGTAGTGCTCTTCCGTGAGTGTGGTGCTCTTCCGTGAGTGTGGTCCCGCTAGTCCCTGAGCCTGGTCCCGTCGGCCGACACCGGGCCGCCCGTTCGCTGGGCCCACCCTCACGACGCGGGTGAGCGCGCGCCGGCTCAGACGTCCGTGGCCAACTGGCCGCACGCGCCGTCGATGTCGGAGCCGCGAGTGTCCCGCACCGTGGTGGGGATGCCGTGGGCGCGCAGGCGCTCCACGAAGTTCTGCTCCACGCCACGGCGCGAGGCCGTCCACTTGGAGCCGGGGGTGGGGTTGAGCGGGATGGGGTTCACGTGTACCCACCCGGCACCACGCTTGTTGAGCTTCTCCCCCAGCAGGTCCGCCCGCCAGCCCTGGTCGTTGATGTCACGGATCAGCGCGTACTCGATCGACACGCGCCGGCCGGTGGCGTCGTAGTAGTCGCGCGCGGCGTCGAGCGCCTCGTCCACCTTCCAGCGAGTGTTGATGGGGATCAGTTCGTCGCGCAGTTCGTCGTCCGGGGCGTGCAGGGACAGCGCCAGCGTGATGGGCAGCTTCTCGAGGGTGAACTTGCGGATCCCGGGAACCAGACCCACGGTGGACATGGTGAGCCCGCGCGCGGAGATCCCGAGTCCTTCCGGGGAGGGGTCGATGATCCGATGTACGGCGCCCATGGTGGCCTTGTAGTTGGCGAGGGCCTCCCCCATGCCCATGAACACGATGTTGGACACCCGCTGGGGCACGTCCTCCGGGTCCCCCACCACGCCGTCGCGCAGCGCCCGCACACCCTGGACCACTTGATCGGCGATCTCGGCGGCGGAGAGGTTGCGTGTGAGGCCGGACTGGCCGGTCGCACAGAACGGGCAGTTCATCCCGCACCCCGCCTGGGACGAAATGCACATGGTCACGCGCTTGTCGTAGCGCATGAGTACCGACTCGACCATAGCGCCGTCGAACAACCGGTGGACGGACTTGACGGTCATCCCCTGGTCCGCGCGCAATTGCCGCACGGTGGTCAACAGCGGCGGCAGGGCCTTGGCCGCGAGCTCGCCCCGCTGGGCGGCGGGCAGATCCGTCATGGCCGCGGGGTCCGCCTCGAAGCGCTCGAAGTAGTGCTTGGACAGCTGCGACGCCCGGAACGCGGGGTAGCCCGCGTCCTGTAGGAACTGCTTGCGCCCGGCCATGTCGAAGTCCGCGAGGTGCAGCGGGGGCTTGCCGCGCCGCGCGGGCTTGAACACGAGCTGGCCGGTCTTGGGTTTCGGGGTGATCTCAACGGGTTGTGCCGTCATGGGAATCCTCTCCCTGTTCTCGGGGTGGTTCTGTGGTGTCAGGGGTCGGGTGGACGTTGCGGGACGAGCTGTGACGATCGGACCTGCGGCGGCAGGCCGTCAGGCGGCGGGGCCGTCAGGCAGCGGGGATCGGGACCGGGCGGACCCCCAAGGGTTCGAGTTCGGAGCGGCCACCGTCCTCCGCGGTGAGCACCCACACGCCCTGGCTGTGGCGGCACACGGTGTGCTCCCACTGGCTCGCGCGCGAGCCGTCCGTGGTCACGACCGTCCATTCGTCCTCGAGCACGCGGGTCTCGATCCCGCCGCGCACGAGCATCGGTTCGATGGCCAGAGCCATGCCCGTGACGAGTTTGGGCCCGCGATTGCTGACCGCGTAGTTGGGGACGTCCGGGGCCATGTGCATCTCGGTGCCGATGCCGTGGCCCACGTAGTCCTCGAGGATCCCGAGACGCCCGCCCACGGTGTCCCGCACGTGGTCCTCGACCGCGCGGCCGATGTCCCCCACGTGGGTACCGGTGGCCATCGCGGCGATGCCGCGCCACATGGCCGCACGCGTGACGTCCGACAGTTCCTGGTCGGCGGGGTCGTGGGTGGTCCCCACGAGCACGGTGCGCGCGGAGTCCCCGTGCCAACCGGCCACGATCGCACCGCCGTCGATCGATACGATGTCACCGTCCGCCAAGACGCGCTGCCCGGGGATTCCGTGCACGACCTCGTCGTTGACGGAGGTGCACACCGTGGCCGGGTAGCCGTAGTAGCCCAGGAAGTTGGACTGCGCGTCGTACTCGTCCAGGACCTCGCGGAATGCACGGTCGAGGTCCGCGGTGGTGGCCCCGGGGACGGCGGCCGCGACCGCGGCGTCGAGCGCGAGTGACGTGACCACGCCCGCCCGGGACATGGCCGCCAACTCGGCGTCCGACTTCAATTGGATCTTGCGGCGTCCGAACACGGTGCTCGGGACCTCCCCTGATGGTTGATGTTCGTCTGACGGGCGAGCCCCCAGACCGACTCTTCGCGCCGGTCTGGGGGCTCGTGATGGTTCTGGTGTTCGACGGCGCGCCCCCCGGCCGCGGCCGAGCGGCGCCGTTCGTGTGGATTGCGGCTCAGGCGGGCAATGCCGCCAGGATGCGCTCGGTGACCTCGTCGATGCCGCCGAGTCCGTCCACGCGCGTGACGATGCCCCGGTCCTCGTACAGCTCCACGACCGGTGCGGTCTGCTCGTCGTAGACGTCCAGACGGTGCCGGATGACGTCCTCGGTGTCGTCCGTGCGGCCCTGGTCCTGGGCGCGGCCCAACAACCGGGAGACGAGTTCCTCGTTGTCCGCGGTAAGCAGCAGCACCACGTCCAGGGAGACCCCGTTGGCCTCGAGGATCCGGTCCAGTTCACGGACCTGGGCCACGGTGCGCGGGTACCCGTCCAGCAGGAAGCCGTCGCGGACGTCGTCGTGCGACAACCGGTCACGCACCATGTTGTTGGTCACGGAATCCGGGACCAGGTTCCCGGCGTCCGTGTAGCGCTGGGCTTCCTTGCCGAGTTCGGTCTGTTCCTTGATGTTGGCGCGAAAGATGTCACCGGTCGAGATGGCGGGAACGCCTAGTCGCTCGCAGATCCGCGCGGCCTGGGTGCCCTTGCCCGCGCCCGGCGGTCCAATGATCAACATGCGGGTCATGTTCTCTCCTTGCGTCAACGTCAGGTTCTCCCCCACTCTACCGGGCGGTGGACCCGCCTGCCGTGGCCGTGCACGGGCTCAGGTGCGCAGCAGACCCTCGTAGTGGCGCTGTTGCAACTGGGCGTCGATCTGCTTGACGGTGTCCAGACCCACGCCCACCATGATCAGCAGCGACGGGCCACCGAAGGGGAAGTTCTGGTTCGCGTCGAAGAGCACGAGCGCCACGAGCGGGATCATGGACACGATGCCCAGGTACAGCGCACCGGGCAGCGTAATCCGGGAGAGCACGTAGCGCAGGTAGTTCTCGGTGGGACGGCCCGCGCGGATCCCCGGGATGAAGCCGCCGTAGCGCTTCATGTTGTCGGAGACCTCTTCGGGGTTGAACGTGATGGACACGTAGAAGTACGTGAAGGCCACGATCAGCAGGAAGTAGACCGTCATGTAGATCGGGTGGTCACCGCGGGCCAGGTACGTGTTGACCCAGTTGACCCACCCCGGAACGGGGCTGCCGTCGTCGGGCATCGCGAACTGCGCGATCATCGTGGGCAGCATGAGCATGGAGGACGCGAAGATGATGGGGATCACGCCGGCCATGTTGACCTTGAGCGGGATGTAGGTGCTGGTCCCGCCGATGGTGCGGCGGCCCACCATGCGCTTGGCGTACTGCACCGGGATCCGGCGCTGCGACTGCTCCACGAACACCACGCATGTGATGACCACCAGTCCCAGGGCACACACGCCCAGGAACAGGCCCCAACCGCGGGTGCGCAGGATGTCACCGAGCGCGGACGGGAACGTGGCCGCAATGGAGGTGAAGATCAGCAGGGACATACCGTTACCCACGCCGCGGTCCGTGATGCGCTCACCGAGCCACATGATCACGGTGGTGCCCGCGGTCATCGTGAGGATCATGATCACGAGCACCAAGAGGGAGTCGTCCGGAATGACGGGCAGGGGGCAGTTGCCGAGCAGGTTGCCCGAACGCGCCAGGGAGATCACGGTGGTCGCGTTCAACGCGGCCAGCCCGATCGTGAGGTAGCGGGTGTACTGCGTGAGCTTGGTCTGCCCCTGCGCACCCTCCTCGTGCAGTTCCTGGAACCGCGGGATCACCACGCGCAGCAACTGCACGATGATGCTCGCGGTGATGTAGGGCATCACGCCCAGCGCGAAGATGGACAGCTGCAACAGGGCCCCACCGCTGAACAGGTTGACCAGGTCGTACGCGCCACCCGTGGTGTTGCCCAGGGCGAGACACTGCTGCACGTTGCCGTAGTCCACACCCGGTGCGGGGATGAACGTCCCCAACCGGTAGATCACAATGATCCCCAGTGTGAACAGCAGCTTGTTGCGCAGCTCCGGCGTGGTAAACGCCCGTGCGAAAGCACTGAGCACAGGTCCTCCTCCAAAAACGTGGTGGCCCGGTGGGTTCCGACCCCGGGCAAGTCTAGCGAAGGATCCGCCGCGACCCCGGCGGTCGGTCTTGCGACATCCTGGTAAAGCGATTCGGGCGACGCGGTCCGGGCGTCGTCGTGGGGGTAACGCAACGGGCCCCGCGCCGGCAATCCGGCGCGGGGCCCGTTCCAGTTCAGGGATTCACCCTACAACCGAACACTGGGATCGGTTCATGCGTTCTGCGTGGACCCACCAGCCGCGGCGATCTTCTCCGACGCGGACGCGGAGAACTTGTCCGCGGTGATGTTCAGTGCCACGGAGATCTCCCCGCTACCGAGCACCTTCACGGGCTGGTTCTTGCGCACCGCACCCTTGGCGACCAGGTCCGCGACGGTGACCGTGCCACCCTCGGGGAACAGCTCGCCCAGGCGGTCCAAGTTCACGACCTGGTACTCCACGCGGAACGGGTTCTTGAACCCGCGCAGCTTGGGCAGGCGCATGTGCAGCGGCAGCTGACCGCCCGCGAAACCGGCCTTGACCTGGTAACGCGCCTTGGTGCCCTTGGTACCACGGCCCGCGGTCTTACCCTTCGAGGCCTCGCCACGGCCAAGACGCGTCTTGGCCTGGTGCGAGCCGGGGGCGGGACGCAGGTGGTGGACCTTCAGAGCGTGGCGCTTGCTCTCGGTGTTTTCAGCCATGCTCAGGCCTCCTCAACCTCTACGAGATGCGACACCGTGTTGATCATGCCCACGGTGGCGGCATCGGCCTTGCGCTCCACGACCTGGCCCGGACGCTTGAGACCGAGCGAACGCAGCGTGTCGCGCATGTTCTGCTTCTGACCGACCACGGAGCGGACCTGCTTCACGCGCAGGGACGCGCCGGTGGCCTGAATGCGCTTTCCGTTCATCAGGCACCTGCCTTCTGGATGTCACGCAGCAACGGCGCGGGAACGACCTCGTCCATGGGCAGGCCACGGCGGGCCGCCACGGAGGCGGGCTCCTCGAGCTCACGCAGCGCCTGGATGGTCGCGTGCACGATGTTGATCTGGTTGGACGAGCCCAGGGACTTGGACAGCACGTCGTGGATACCGGCGCACTCGAGCACCGCACGCACCGGACCACCGGCGATCACACCGGTACCCGGGGTCGCCGGGCGCAGCATGACGACGCCAGCCGCGGCCTCACCCTGCACACGGTGCGGGATGGTGCGGTTCTCCACGCGGGGGACCCGGAAGAAGTTCTTCTTGGCCTCCTCCACGCCCTTGGAGATCGCGGCGGGAACTTCCTTGGCCTTGCCGTAGCCCACGCCGACCATGCCGTTGCCGTCACCGACGACCACGAGAGCGGTGAAGCTGAAGCGACGACCACCCTTGACGACCTTGGACACACGGTTGATGGTCACGACGCGCTCGAGGAACTTGTCCTTGTCGTCGTCGCGCCCGCCGCGGCCCCCACGACCACCACGGTCGTTGCGGCCACCGCGCTCGTTGCGACCGCCACGGTCGTTACGACCGCCGCGGCCACCGCGGTTCTCGTCGGTCCCCTGGCGCTCCGAGGTGTTCGCCTCGGTCGTCGTGTTGGAACCGTTGGTGGCTTCGCTCACCTGAGTTTCCTTCTCGTTCTTCTGCTCGCTCACAGCGCCAGACCTCCTTCACGGGCACCCTCGGCCACCGCGGCCACGCGGCCGTGGTACTTGTTGCCGCCGCGGTCGAACACGACGGTCTCGATCCCCGCAGCCTTGGCACGCTCGGCGATCAGCTCACCGATGCGCTTGGCCTTGGCGGTCTTGTCGTCGGACGACGCGCGCAGATCGCTTTCCATGGTGGACGCCGAGACCAGGGTGAAACCCTTGTCGTCGTCGATCACCTGGGCGACCATGTGGCGGGTGGAACGCGTGACCACCAGACGGGGGCGCAGCGCGGTTCCGGCGATGTGCTTGCGCACGCGGCGGTGACGCCGTGCCCGCTGAGCAGCCTTCGACTTTCCCTTGATTACGAGAGCCATGATTACTTACCAGCCTTTCCGGCCTTGCGGCGGATCTGCTCGCCGGCGTAGCGCACGCCCTTGCCCTTGTAGGGATCGGGCAGACGCAGGGAGCGGATCTTCGCGGCGACCTGGCCAACCTGCTGCTTGTCGATACCGGAAACGGTGACCTTGTTGGCGCCCTCGACGGACAGCGTGATGCCGTCCGGAGCGTTGAAGGGCACCGGGTGGCTGTAACCCAGAGCGAACTCCAGGTTGGCACCCCTGGCCTGGACACGGTAACCCGTGCCCACGATCTCCAGCTGCTTGGCGTAGCCCTGCGAGACACCCTGGATCATGTTGGAGATCAGGGTGCGCGTGAGGCCGTGCAAGGAACGGGATTCGCGCTCGTCGTTGGGGCGGGACACCTGCACGGTGCCGTCCTCGACGACCACGGTGATGGGCGCGGGCACGGTGTGGGTCAGTTCGCCCTTGGGGCCCTTGACCTGCACCACGGAACCGTCCACGGAGACCTCCACACCGGCGGGCACAGAGATCGGGAGACGTCCAATACGTGACATGTCTTCTTCCTTTCTTCTTCTGTGCTACCGGTTACCAGACGTACGCGAGGACTTCCCCGCCCACGCCCTTCTTGCCGGCCTGCTTGTCGGTCAGCAGTCCGGAGGACGTGGAGAGGATCGCGATGCCGAGGCCGCCGAACACGCGGGGCAGCTCGGTGGACTTCGCGTACACGCGCAGGCCCGGCTTGGAGATGCGGCGGACACCGGCGATCGAGCGCTCACGGTTGGAACCGAACTTCAGCGACAGGGTCAGGGTCTTGCCCACCCGGGCGGGTTCTTCGGACCAGTCGGCGATGTAGCCCTCGGCCTTGAGGATGTCCGCGATCCGAGCCTTGAGCTTGGAGTACGGCATGCTCACGGTGTCGTGGTAGGCCGAGTTCGCGTTGCGCAGCCGCGTCAGCATGTCTGCGACGGGATCTGTCATTGTCATGTGGGCTTCAGCCCTTCCTCGTCAGGGTTTCCCTGCCGGTTGCAGCCCGCAGGGACCTTCTGACGTCGATGGAATCAGTTGGTCTTGAACGGGAAACCGAGCGCCTTGAGCAGCGCGCGACCCTCGTCGTCGGTCTTGGCGGAGGTGACCACGGTGATGTCCATACCGCGCACGCGATCGATCTTGTCCTGATCGATCTCGTGGAACATGGACTGTTCCGTCAGACCGAAGGTGTAGTTGCCGTTGCCGTCGAAGTGACGGTCGGACAGACCACGGAAGTCACGGATACGCGGCAGCGCGAGCGTGACGAGACGGTCCAGGAATTCCCACATCCGCTCGCCACGCATGGTGACGTGCGCGCCGATGGGCATTCCCTCACGCAGCTTGAACTGCGCAATGGACTTCTTGGCCCGGTTGACCACGGGCTTCTGACCGGTGATGGCGGTGAGGTCCTTGATGGCGTTGTCCACCAGCTTGGAGTCCTTGGCCGCCTCGCCCAGACCCATGTTGACCACGACCTTGACCACGCGCGGCATCTGCATGACGTTCGCGTAGCCGAACTGCTCCTGCAGGGCCGGGACGACGGTCTCCTGGTACTTGGTCTTGAACCGGGGGGTGAACTTGGTTTCGGTGGTTTCGCTCATCACAGATCCTTGCCGGTGCTCTTGGACACGCGAACGCGGACGGTCTTCTGCTTGCCGTTGCGCTCCACGGTCTCGGTGCGGTAGCCCACACGGGTCGGCTTGCCGGTCTCCGGGTCCACGAGCATCACGTTGGAGATGTGGATCGGAGCCTCGGACTTGACGAGGCCGCCGGCTTCGCCCTGGGCGTTGGCGCGCTTGTGCTTGGTCACGACGTTGACGCCCTCGACCACCACGCGGGAGGTCTCGGTGATCACGCGCAGGACCTTGCCCTGCTCGCCCTTGTTCTTACCGGTGATGACCTGAACCAGGTCGCCGGTCTTGATCTTGAATTTCGCCATGTCAGAGCACCTCCGGGGCCAGCGAGACGATCTTCATGAACTTCTTGTCGCGCAGCTCGCGGCCCACGGGGCCGAAGATGCGCGTGCCGCGGGGGTCCCCGTCGTTCTTCAAGATCACTGCGGCGTTCTCGTCGAAACGGATGTAGGAACCGTCGGGACGGCGCCTCTGCTTCTTGGTACGGACCACAACCGCCTTGACGACGTCACCCTTCTTGACGTTGCCGCCGGGGATGGCGTCCTTGACGGTGGCGACGATGATGTCGCCAATGCCTGCGTAACGGCGTCCGGATCCACCGAGCACACGGATGGTGAGAATTTCCTTCGCACCCGTGTTGTCGGCGACCCTCAGCCGCGATTCCTGCTGAATCACTGATTTACTCCTGTCGTCGCGCTGGTTCTCATCCGATGGTGCTGAATGCCGAGCCTTGCGGAACGGTGGTCGTGTGAACGCTCCACGCCACGGTGTTCCCCGTGACCGTAGGAGGGGTCCGGGGCGTGCGCGGAGTTCGTACGCGATGATCGCTCACACATGGATGGCGAACGGGTTCGCCGTGCTGCCCTGCTCGGATTCGTGGCTGAATGCAGAATCAACGAGCAAGTTGTGGCAGCAACCGCGGCGTGCAACGCGCGGAGCCGCCCACGGACGCACCGTGGGGCTTGCCGCCGTCCCGGTACGGTGCGCACAGCGCACGTGGGGCGGACGTGGATTCTGACTCAGCAGGGTCGAAGTCAGAGTGGGCACACGTGTGTCGACACGCGTACTGATCTACTCTACCGCGCCCCGGCGGGTAACGCCAATCGATGTACAGGCCGGCGGCCGGGGCGCGGGTGGACGCGGGAACGGCGCCGGGCAGCGCCGTCGTGCACGCGCAAGGGCCCCCGACCGCAACCGGTCGGGGGCCCTTGACGCTGTCGAGGAGGACTTACTTGGCCTTCTCGATGATCTCCACGATCCGCCAGTTCTTGGTGGCGGACAGCGGACGGGTCTCGGCGATGCGCACGAGGTCCCCGACGCCGCAGGTGTTCTGCTCGTCGTGGGCCTTCACACGCTTGGACTTGCGCAGCACCTTGCCGTACAGGGCGTGCTTGACGCGGTCCTCGACCTGGACGACCACGGTCTTGTCCATCTTGTCGGAGACCACGTAGCCCTGGCGGGTCTTGCGGTCACCGCGCTCGGCCGCGGCCGATTCGTTGTTAACCTGCTCGCTCACTTGGCATCATCCTCAGACTTGGCAGCCTTCTTCGAGGCCTTCTTCTCGGTCTTCTCAGCAGCCGGCGCCACGTCCTCGCGGATCCCGAGCTCGCGCTCACGCAGCACGGTGTAGATCCGGGCAATGTCGCGTTTGACGGACTTGAGACGCCCGTTGCTCTCGAGCTGACCGGTCGCGGCCTGGAAGCGCAGGTTGAACAGCTCTTCCTTGGACTTGCGCAGCTGGTCGGTGAGGGCACCGGTGTCGAGAGCCGCGAGGTTCTCCATGTTCAGATCCTTGGATCCAATAGCCATTGATCATTCACCGCCTTCGCGACGCACGATGCGTGCCTTCATCGGGAGCTTGTGGATGGCCAGGCGCAGCGCCTCACGCGCCACGTCCTCGCTCACGCCGGAGATCTCGAACAACACGCGTCCGGGCTTGACGTTAGCGATCCACCACTCGGGGGAACCCTTACCGGAACCCATGCGGGTCTCGGCGGGCTTCTTGGTCAGGGGACGATCCGGGTAGATGTTGATCCAGACCTTGCCGCCACGCTTGATGTGACGGGTCATGGCGATACGCGCGGCCTCGATCTGACGGTTCGTGACGTACGCCGGGCTCAGCGCCTGGATGCCCCACTCGCCGAACGTGACCTGGGTTCCGCCCTTCGCCTGACCCCGACGACGCGGGTGGTGCTGCTTACGGAACTTCACACGACGTGGGATGAGCATTACTTACCACCCTCTGCGTTGGTCGCCTCCGCAGCGGTGTTCTGCTGCGGGGCTGCGGCGGAGTCGCGCTCACGGCGTCCACCACGGTCGTTACGGTCATTGCGACGACGCCGCTCGCCACCGCCGCGACGGTCGTTGCGTCCGCGCGAGGACGGAGCAGCGGCCTGCTGGGCGGCGAGTTCCTTATCGGTGAGGTCGCCCTTGTAGATCCAGACCTTCACGCCGATGCGGCCGAAGGTGGTCTTGGCCTCGAAGAAGCCGTAGTCGATGTTCGCGCGCAGGGTGTGCAGGGGCACACGGCCTTCGCGGTAGAACTCCGAACGGGACATCTCCGCGCCGCCGAGGCGGCCGGCGCACTGGATCCGGATGCCCTTGGCACCGGCGCGCTGCGCGGACTGGATGGCCTTCTTCATGGCGCGACGGAACGCGACACGGGAGGCCAGCTGCTCGGCGACACCCTGAGCGACGAGCTGGGCATCGGTCTCGGGGTTCTTGACCTCGAGGATGTTGAGCTGGATCTGCTTGCCGGTGAGCTTCTCGAGCTCACCGCGGATCCGGTCCGCCTCGGCGCCGCGGCGGCCGATCACGATGCCCGGGCGCGCCGTGTGGATGTCCACGCGGACGCGGTCACGGGTGCGCTCGATCTCGACCTTGGCGATGCCGGCGCGCTCCATGCCCGTGGACATGAGCTCGCGGATCTTCACGTCCTCGCGGATGTAGTCCTTGTAGCGCTGACCCGGCTGGTTCGAGTCCGCGTACCAGTGCGAGACGTGGTCGGTGGTGATACCCAGACGGAATCCGTTGGGGTTGATTTTCTGTCCCACTTAGCGGACCTCCTCCTTCTCCGGGGTCGCCACGACCACGGTCACGTGGCTCGTGCGCTTGTTGATGCGGAACGCACGGCCCTGGGCACGCGGCTGGAACCGCTTCATGGTGGGTCCCTCGTCCACGAAGGCCGCGGAGACCACGAGGTCTTCCGGCTTGAACGCGAGACCCTCGCGGTCGGCCTTCTGCCGGGCGTTGGCCACGGCGGATTCGAGAACCTTGAACACCGGCTCTGAAGCTGCCTGCGGGGCAAACTTCAGAATCGCCAACGCCTCATTCGCCTGCTGGCCACGAATCAGGTTGACGACGCGCCGGGCCTTCATAGGCGTCACGCGGATGTAGCGCGCAGATGCCTTGGCTTCCATTGCTTTCCTTCTCTCGTCTTGTCGAAGAAGTGCAACGTGCTCACCCCGAGGGGTCAGCGACGCTTGCCCTTCTTGTCGTCCTTCACATGGCCGCGGAACGTGCGGGTGGGGGCGAATTCGCCGAGCTTGTGCCCGACCATCGACTCAGTGATGAACACCGGGACATGCTTGCGTCCGTCGTGCACGGCAATCGTGTGTCCGAGCATGTCGGGCACGATCATCGAGCGGCGGGACCACGTCTTGATGACGTTCTTGGTGCCCTTCTCGTTCTCCTTGGCGACCTTCACGAAGAGGTGCTGATCAACGAAAGGGCCCTTCTTGAGGCTGCGTGGCATTAGTCAGGCTCCTTAGCGCTTGTTCTTGCCGGTACGACGACGACGCACAATGAGCTTGTCGCTTTCCTTGTTGGGGCGACGGGTGCGTCCCTCGGGCTTACCGTTGGGGTTGACCGGGTGACGACCACCGGAGGTCTTGCCCTCGCCACCACCGTGCGGGTGGTCCACGGGGTTCATGACCACACCGCGGACGGTCGGGCGGATGCCCTTCCAGCGGTTACGTCCGGCCTTGCCCCAGTTGATGTTGGACTGCTCGGCGTTACCGACCTCGCCCACGGTCGCGCGGCAGCGCACGTCCACGTTGCGGATTTCACCGGAGGGCAGGCGCAGCTGACCGTACTTGCCCTCACGGGCGACCAACTGCACGGATGCGCCGGCGGAACGGGCGAGCTTGGCTCCCCCACCCGGACGCAGCTCCACCGCGTGCAGCACGGTACCCACGGGGATGTTGCGCAGCGGCAGGTTGTTGCCCGGCTTGATGTCGGCATTGGGGCCAGACTCCACGACGTCGCCCTGACGCAGGCGGTTCGGCGCGATGATGTAGCGCTTGGTGCCGTCCACGTAGTGCAGCAGCGCGATCCGAGCCGTACGGTTCGGGTCGTACTCGATGTGGGCGACCTTCGCGTCCACGCCGTCCTTGTCGTGACGACGGAAGTCAATCACGCGGTACTGGCGCTTGTGCCCGCCACCCTTGTGACGGGTGGTGATGCGGCCGGTGTTGTTACGACCGCCCTTCTTGGGCAGCGGACGCACCAGGGACTTCTCGGGCGTGGTGCGCGTGATTTCTACGAAGTCCGCAACCGACGAGCCACGACGGCCCGGGGTTGTCGGCTTGTGCTTACGGATAGCCATGTTTTGAGTTCCTCGTTAAAGTGGTCTCCGCTCAAGAGAGCGGACCGCCGAAGATGTCGATGGAGCCTTCCCGGAGGGACACGATGGCACGCTTGGTGGCCTTACGCTGTCCCCAGCCGAAGCGCGTGCGCTTACGCTTACCGGGACGGTTGAGGGTGTTCACGGACGCGACCTTGACACCGAAGATGTGCTCGATCGCGTACTTGATCTCGGTCTTGTTGGCGGAGGGGGCCACCTGGAAGGTGTACTTGCCCTCGTCGATCAGACCGTAGGACTTCTCGGAGACCACGGGACGGATGATGACGTCGCGCGGGTCCTTGTTGTAGATAACGCTCACTTGGCGTCCTCCTGCTTGCTACCGGACGCGGCTGCGACGAACGAGTCGTAAGCGGCCTTGGTGAAGACCACGTCGTCCGAGACGAGCACGTCGTACGTGTTGAGCTGATCGGCGTACACGGCGTGCACGTTGACCAGGTTGCGCACGGACAGCGCGGCGTTGTCCTCGCCACGGTTCAGCACCACGAGCAGGTTCTTGCGCTCGGTGAGCGAACGCAGCGCCTCCTTGGCGGCCTTCGTGGACGGCTGCTCGCCGCTCACCAGGTCCGCGACCACGTGGATGCGGCCGTTACGGGCCCGGTCCGAGAGGGCACCGCGCAGGGCGGCAGCCTTCATCTTCTTGGGCGTGCGCTGGGAGTAGTCACGCGGCGTGGGGCCGTGCACCACGCCACCGCCGGTCATGTGCGGGGCGCGGATGGAGCCCTGACGAGCCCGGCCGGTGCCCTTCTGCTTGAACGGCTTGCGACCGGCGCCGGAGACCTCCGCGCGGGTCTTGGTCTTGTGCGTGCCCTGACGGGCGGCGGCCAGCTGGGCGACGACGACCTGGTGCAGCAGCGCCACGTTGGTCTGGGCGTCGAAGATCTCAGCGGGCAGCTCGACGTTGACGGTTTCAGTTGCCATGAGTATCAGGCTCCCTTCACGGTGGAACGGACGAGGACGACCGATCCCTTGGGGCCCGGCAGGGCGCCCTTGATGAGCAGCAGGGAGTTGTCGGCGTCGACAGCGTGCACGGTCAGGTTCATGGTCGTGTGACGGGTGTTGCCCATCCGGCCGGCCATGCGCATGCCCTTGAACACGCGAGCGGGGTACGATGCGCCGCCGATGGAACCCGGCTTGCGGTGGTTCTTGTGTGCACCGTGGGAGGCGCCCACACCGGCGAAGCCGTGGCGCTTCATGACACCCGCGGTGCCCTTACCCTTGGTGGTGCCGACGACGTCGACCTTGGCACCGGCCTCGAAGAGCTCGACGGACAGTTCCTGTCCCAGCTCGTACTCAGCGGCGTCGGAAGTACGAAGTTCGACGACATGACGACGGGGCGTCACGCCTGCAGCGGCGAAGTGACCGGCCAGTGGCTTGGTCACCTTGCGGGGATCGATCGCACCGAAGCCGATCTGCACGGCGTTGTAGCCGTCCTTGTCCTCGTTGCGCAGCTGCGTCACGACGTTGGAGTCGGCCTTGACCACGGTCACCGGCACGAACTTCCCGTTCTCGTCCCAGACCTGGGTCATGCCGAGCTTCGTGCCCAGCAGGCCCTTCACCTGGCGTTCGAAAGTGGTAGTCATTGGGGTGCGATCCTTTTTACAGCTTGATTTCGATGTTCACGTCAGCGGGCAGGTCGAGACGCATGAGCGAGTCGACGGCCTTGGGCGTGGGGTCGATGATGTCGATCAGCCGCTTGTGGGTGCGCATCTCGAAATGCTCACGGCTGTCCTTGTACTTGTGCGGCGAGCGGATCACGCAGTACACATTCTTCTCGGTGGGCAGCGGGACGGGTCCCACCACCGTGGCGCCTGCGCGCGTCACCGTCTCAACGATCTTCCGGGCCGAGACGTCGATGACCTCGTGGTCATAGGACTTCAGCCGGATGCGGATTTTTTGTCCCGCCATGGCGTCGTGACTCTCTTTCTTCAAGTACTTCCCTGTATGGAGTTCGCGGACTCCTTGTGCTCGGCGATCGTGCTCGCCACCCCGCACAGACTGAATCCGGAAACTTCCGGGTTCCTCACCCTGTCGGGGCCCCGGCACCCGAACTCGGGCGTGTCGCGCGAGGAGCGCGCCGCCCGGTCCACACAATGATGCGGTGCCGGTTGAAAAATGGTTGTCCGCGGTGATACCCGCGTGGAAGTTCGCTGCATTGCGTTTGCTTCGGTTGCGCGACTGCTCCGCACCCGGTTCTCGCAATGGACTCCACGCGCTCGAACGGCGCACGGGAATCCCGCGTCGCTGAGCGAACAACAGCGACCATTCTGCCAGAGATCCGGGGGGGCGCGCAAACCGGCCACGCCCCTACTCCCCCGGGCCGGCGGGCACGCCGCCGGCCCGGACATGCGAGAACCCCGCGGTCCTGAACGGACCACGGGGTTCTCGAAGGTTCGACTCAGCGCCTCACCGGATCAACGGGTCTTACTTGTTGATCTTGGTCACACGACCGGAGCCCACGGTGCGGCCACCCTCGCGGATGGCGAAGCCGAGGCCTTCCTCCATGGCGATCGGTTGGATCAGCTCGACCGTCATCTCGGTGTTGTCACCGGGCATGACCATCTCGGTGCCCTCGGGCAGGGTGATGACGCCGGTGACGTCCGTGGTGCGGAAGTAGAACTGCGGGCGGTAGTTCGAGTAGAACGGGTTGTGACGCCCGCCCTCTTCCTTGGACAGGATGTAGACGTTGGCCTCGAAGTCGGTGTGCGGGGTGATGGAACCCGGCTTGCACACGACCTGGCCACGCTCAACGTCGTCGCGCTTGAGACCGCGCAGCAGCAGACCGCAGTTCTCGCCGGCCATGGCCTCGTCCATCTGCTTGTGGAACATCTCGATACCGGTCACCGTGGTCTTCTGCACGGGGCGGATGCCCACGATCTCAACCTCGGAGTTGATCGGCAGGGTACCGCGCTCGGCGCGGCCGGTCACCACGGTGCCGCGACCGGTGATCGTGAAGACGTCCTCGATGGGCATCAGGAAGGGCTTGTCGGTGTCACGCACGGGGTCCGGGACGTTCTCGTCCACGGCCTCCATGAGGTCCTCGACGGACTTGACCCACTCGGCGTCGCCCTCGAGGGCCTTCAGAGCGGAGACGCGCACCACGGGGGCGTTGTCGCCGTCGAAGCCCTGGTCGGACAGCAGCTCGCGGACCTCCATCTCGACGAGGTCGAGCAGCTCTTCGTCGTCGACCATGTCGGACTTGTTCAGCGCCACCAGCAGGTAGGGCACGCCCACCTGGCGGGCGAGCAGGACGTGCTCGCGGGTCTGGGCCATGGGGCCGTCGGTCGCGGCGACCACGAGGATCGCGCCGTCCATCTGAGCGGCACCGGTGATCATGTTCTTCACGTAGTCGGCGTGACCGGGGGCGTCCACGTGGGCGTAGTGACGCTTGTCGGTCTGGTACTCGATGTGAGAGATGTTGATCGTGATGCCGCGCTGCTTCTCCTCCGGGGCGGAGTCGATCGCACCGAAGTCACGCTGCTCGTTGACGTCCGGGTACTTGTCGGCCAGAACCTTGGAGATCGCAGCGGTGAGCGTGGTCTTGCCGTGGTCAACGTGGCCGATGGTGCCAATGTTGAGGTGCGGCTTGGTGCGCTCGAACTTGGCCTTCGCCATGATGTGTTCCTCCTAGAACATTGAGGTGAGACTTGCTCGACTGCTCCGGACCACGGAGCGTGGGACCACAGCGCTTCAGACGCTGCGCGTGTCGAAACCTGTGCAAGTCTACTTCTGGATTACGAATTTACTGAAATCACGGGGCGTGGGCCCCGCCGGCTCACTCGCCGCGGTTCTTCTGGATGATCTCCTCGGCCACGGCCTTGGGGACCTCCGAGTAGCTGTCGAACTCCATCGAGTACACCGCGCGACCCTGGGTCTTGGACCGCAGGTCACCGATGTAGCCGAACATCTCCGACAAGGGCACCAGGGCCTTCACGAGCTTGACACCCGCGACGTCCTCCATGGACTGGATCTGGCCGCGGCGGGAGTTCAGGTCACCGATGACGTCACCCATGTACTCTTCCGGGGTACGCACCTCCACGGCCATGAGCGGCTCGAGCAGGACCGGGTTGGCACGCCGGGCACCTTCCTTGAACACCATCGAGCCGGCGATCTTGAACGCCATTTCCGAGGAGTCCACGTCGTGGTAGGCACCGTCGATCAGGGTGGCCTTGACGCCCACCACCGGGTAGCCCGCGAGGATGCCCAACTGCATGGCGTCCTGGATACCGTGGTCCACCGAGGGGATGTACTCACGCGGCACGCGACCACCGGTCACGGCATTGTCGAACTCGTACAGCTCCTCCGCGTCCAGCGGCAGCGGCTCGAAGGAAACCTGCACCTTGGCGAACTGGCCGGAACCACCGGTCTGCTTCTTGTGGGTGTAGTCGACCTTGTCCACGGCCTTCTTGATGGTCTCGCGGTAGGCCACCTGCGGCTTGCCCACGTTGGCCTCGACCTTGAACTCGCGCTTCATGCGGTCCACCAGGATGTCCAGGTGCAGCTCGCCCATGCCGCCGATCTCGGTCTGGCCGGTCTCGTCGTTGAGGGACACCGTGAAGGTGGGGTCCTCCGCGGAGAGCTTCTGGATGGCGGTGGACAGCTTCTCCTGGTCACCCTTGGTCTTGGGCTCGATGGCCACGAAGATCACAGGCTGGGGGAAGCTCATGGACTCCAGCACGATCTGGTTGTTCGAATCGCACAGGGTGTCGCCCGTGGTGGTGTCCTTCAGACCGATCGCCGCGTAGATGTGACCGGCGGAGATCTCGTCCACCGGGTTCTCCTTGTTGGAGTGCATCTGGAAGAGCTTGCCGATGCGCTCGCGCTTGCCCTTGGTGGAGTTCATGACCTGCTCGCCGGCCTTCGCCTTGCCGGAGTACACGCGGATGTACGTGAGCTGGCCGTAGAACGGGTGCGAGGCGACCTTGAACGCGAGGGCCGCGAAGGGGCCGTTGGCGTCCGCGGCGCGGGTCATGACCTCTTCCTCGTCGTTGATGGCGTGGCCCTGCACGTCCTCCACGTCGAGCGGGGAGGGCAGGTAGTCCACCACGGCGTCGAGCATGGGCTGCACGCCGCGGTTCTTGAACGCCGAGCCACACAGCACGGGGTAGGCCTGGGAAGTGATCGTCAGCTTGCGGATGCCAGCCTTGATCTCGTCCTCGGTGAGCTCCTCGCCGCCGAGGTACTTCTCCATGAGCTCGTCGTCCGCCTCTGCGACGGCCTCGACGAGCTGGTTGCGGTAGTCATCCGCGCGGTCCTTCAGATCCTCCGGGATATCGCGCGTCTCGTACTTGGCGCCCAGGGAGACGTCACCCTTGGAGTCGCCCTCCCACACGAGAGCCTTCATGGTCACCAGGTCGATGACGCCCACGAAGTCGTTCTCGGCACCGATCGGCAGCTGCAACACGAGCGGGGTCGCGCCCAGGCGGGACTTGATGGTGTCCACGGTGAAGTAGAAGTCGGCGCCCAGCTTGTCCATCTTGTTGACGAAGCAGATGCGGGGCACTTCGTACTTATCGGCCTGGCGCCACACGGTCTCGGACTGGGGCTCCACGCCCTCTTTGCCGTCGAAGACGGCCACGGCGCCGTCGAGCACGCGCAGAGAGCGCTCGACCTCGACCGTGAAGTCCACGTGACCCGGGGTGTCGATGATGTTGATCTGGTAGTCGTGCCAGTAGCACGAGGTCGCGGCGGACGTGATGGTGATGCCGCGTTCCTGCTCCTGAGCCATCCAGTCCATCGTGGATGCACCGTCGTGCGTTTCGCCGAGCTTGTGGTTGATGCCCGTGTAGAACAGGATTCGTTCGGTGGTCGTGGTCTTACCGGCATCGATGTGAGCCATGATGCCGATATTGCGGACCTTCTTGAGGTCGGTAAGCACGTCGAGTGCCACGATGGTTCCCTTCGTAAAAGGTAGTGCCGGGCCCTGGTGTCGGCCCCGCGCAGCGCGGGGCCGACAGGACTACCGAATTTTACCAGCGGTAGTGGGCGAAGGCCTTGTTGGATTCGGCCATCTTGTGGGTGTCCTCGCGGCGCTTCACAGCGGCACCGAGGCCGTTGGAGGCGTCGAGGATCTCGTTCTGCAGACGCTCGGTCATGGTGTTCTCACGACGGGCCTTGGAGTAGCCCACGAGCCAGCGCAGGGACAGTGCCTGGGCGCGGCCTGCCTTGACCTCGACCGGCACCTGGTAGGTGGCGCCACCGACACGACGGGAGCGGACCTCGAGGGCGGGCTTGACGTTGTCGAGGGCCTTCTTCAGGGTGGCCACGGGATCGGAGTTGGTCTTGTTGCGTACACCCTCGAGGGCACCGTAGACGATGCGCTCGGCGGTGGACTTCTTGCCGTCCTGCAGGACCTTGTTGATCAGCTGCGTGACCACGGGCGAGCCGTAGACGGGATCGACGACGAGGGGGCGCTTGGGAGCGGGACCTTTACGAGGCATTACTTCTTCTCCTTCTTCGCGCCGTAGCGGGAGCGAGCCTGCTGACGGCCCTTGACACCCTGGGTGTCGAGCGCGCCGCGCACGATCTTGTAACGGACACCCGGCAGGTCCTTCACACGACCACCGCGCACGAGCACGATGGAGTGTTCCTGAAGGTTGTGACCCTCACCCGGGATGTAGGCGGTGACTTCCACGCCGCCGTTGAGCTTCACACGGGCCACCTTGCGCAGCGCCGAATTCGGCTTCTTGGGGGTCGTGGTGAACACGCGGGTGCAGACGCCGCGCTTCATGGGGTTGCCCTTGAGCGCGGGAGCCTTGGTCTTCACGACCTTGGAGTGCCGGCCCTTGCGGACCAGTTGCTGGATAGTTGGCACAGTGCCTCCTGTTGGAACGGGACCGGTGGTGGCCGCCCCCGTTGATGGCGGAATATTGATCCCGGGCCCGCCGGGACGGATCAGCAGTAGTGACTGCGACGAAACCGTGTCCGAGCATGACGAAAGATGGCATCTAGGTACAGGGTGCGTACCACAGGACGGTGTCCGATTTGCCATCTGAGGACTGCCCGGAATCGAGCAATTCTTCCTTAGCATAGCAGCTCGCGTCTCAGGAGGAGAAATCGCTTTTGCCGGAGGTCACGACGTCCGCCGACAGGGCGGCGGCGCACCGTTGCAGGGCGGGGACCACGCGGCGGTCCAGGTGTTCCACGTCCCCGGATCCGAGGCCCGCGCGCATGGACACGTTGATCGCGGCCACCACCGCTCCCGTGCCGTCCGTCACCGGCACGGCCACGGAGCGCAGCCCGAGTTCGAGTTCCTGGTCCACCACGGCGTGGCCGGCACGACGCACGGCGGCGATCTGCGCCCGCAGCTGCGTGTGGTCCGTGAGTGTCAGCGGGGTCAAGCTGCGCGGTTGCGCCCGCTCGAGCAGTTCCGCGAGCTCCTCGGGGGGCAGTGCCGCGAGCAGGACCCGGCCCATGGAGGTTGCGTACGCCGGGAACCTCGTGCCGAGCGAGATGCTCACGCTCATGATCCGCTGGGTGGCCACGCGCGCGACGTAGACGATCTCCGCGCCGTCGAGCACGGACATGGACGTGGATTCCCCGAGCTCGTCCGACAACGAACGCAGGTGGGGCTGGGCCAGTTGCGGCAGCGACAGCGCGGAGAGATAGGAGTAGCCCAGGCTCAGTACCTTGGGCGTGAGTTCGAAGCGCCGCCCGTCCGAGCGCACGTAACCCAGGGACTCGAGCGTGAGCAGGAACCGGCGGGCGGTCGCGCGGGTCAGCTGGGTCTGCCGGGCCACCTCGGACAGGCTCATGGCGGGGCGTTCGGCGTCGAACGCCCCGATCACGGCGAGCCCGCGCGCGAGCGACTGCACGAAACCGTCCCCGGGGGCGGAGTCGTTGCTACCGGTCGTGGTGACCACCCTCTCTCCCCCACGACGCCGCGTGGGTCACTGATCGACACGGCGATGGCACCGCGAACGGTCCGCGCGACACCATCGGCACACTACCCGGCAGACTACCGCGCGGGTCACTGGGCGGGGGTCAGCTCCACATCCACCTGCTGGGCGAGTTCGTCGAAGCCGACACCGAATGTCTCGCGCACCGTGACCTTGCCGTCCTCGAGGAGGAACACGCCGAGGTCCGTGTAGATCCGGGACACGCAGCCCACGCCCGTGAGCGGCATGGTGCACTCCTTCACGAGCTTCGACTGACCCTTCTTGGTCTTCAGGGTCATCATCACGAAGGTCTGCTTGGCGCCGGTGGCGAGGTCCATGGCACCGCCCACGGCGGGGATCGCGTCCGGCTTACCGGTGTGCCAGTTGGCAAGGTTGCCTTGCTGGTCCACCTGGAACGCACCCAGCACGCAGCAGTCCAGGTGACCGCCGCGCATCATGGCGAACGAGTCCGCGTGGTGGAAGTACGAGCAGCCCTCGGTCTCGACCACGGGGATCTTGCCGGCGTTGATCAGGTCCGGGTCCACCTCGTCCCCGTGGGCCTCCGCACCCATCCCGAGCATCCCGTTCTCGGTGTGCAGGGTGACGTCGTCCTCGGCGCTGAGGTAGTTGGAGACCAGGGTGGGCTGGCCGATGCCCAGGTTCACGTACGCCCCGGCGGGGATGTCCCGCGCCACGACCTCCGCGAGTTCCTCCGGGCTCAACGGGTGATCACTGTTCTGCGGAACGCTCATGCCGCACCTTCCTCTCGCGGGTCCTGCTGCTGGGGCCGGTTGATCTGCACCACGGTGTCCACGTAGATCCCAGGGGTCACCACAACCTCGGGATCGATCTGCCCGCGCTCCACGATGTCGCTGACCTGCACGATGGAGTGCGTGGCCGCCGCAGCCATGATGGGGCCGAAGTTGCGCGCCGTCTTGCGGTACACGAGGTTGCCGGCCTTGTCCGCCCGGTACGCCTTGGTCAGGGAGAAGTCCGCGTGGATGGGGTACTCGAGCACCTGGTGCTTGCCGTCCAGCTCGCGCACCTCCTTGCCCTCGGCCAGGGGCGTGCCGTAACCGGTGGGCGTGAAGAACGCCCCGATCCCGGCACCGGCGGCGCGGATCCGCTCGGCGAGGTTGCCCTGCGGGACGACCTCGAGCTCGATCTCACCGGCGCGGTACTTCTCATCGAAGTGCCACGAGTCCGACTGGCGCGGGAACGAGCAGATGATCTTCTGCACGCGGCCCAGCTGGATCAGCTTGGCGAGACCCACGTCCCCGTTGCCGGCGTTGTTGTTCACGACCGTGAGGTCCTTGGCGCCGTGTTCGATCAGGGCGTCGATGAGTTCCACGGGCTGACCGGCCACACCGAAGCCGCCGATCATCACGCACGCACCGTCGTGGATGAGCTCCACGGCCGCCGCGGCGCTGTCTGCAATGTTGAGCATGGTGTGCCTTTCTCGAAAAGGTTGGAGGGGTCTCAGCCCTGGGCGTTCTCGTTCTCGAGCACCACCGCGAGGCCCTGCCCCACGCCGATGCACAGGCTGGCCACACCCCAGCGCTGCCCGCTCTCCTGCAACCGGCGGGCCAGGGTCCCCAACACGCGGGTCCCGGAGGCGCCGAGCGGGTGGCCGATCGCGATGGCCCCGCCCCACTGGTTGACGATGCTCTGGTCCACACCCCACTGGCGCAGGCACGCGAGCGACTGCGCGGCGAAGGCCTCGTTGAGTTCCACGGCGGCAACGTCGTCCCACGTGATCCCCGCGCGGCGCACGGCGATGTTGGCCGCCTCCACGGGCGCCTCACCGAAGAACTGTGGTTCGTTGGCGGCGGCACCGCGGCCGGCGATACGGGCGATGGGCTCGCGACCGAGCAGCTGCGCACCGCGCTCGCTGCCGAGCCACACGGCGGACGCGCCGTCGTTCATGGGAGAGGAGTTACCGGCGGTGACGGTCGCGTTGTCACCGCTGCGGAACACGGTGCGCAGACCGGCGAGCGTCTCCGGGGTGGAGTCCCCGCGCACGGTTTCGTCCCGGGTGAGCTCCACGCCCTTCTTGGTGTTGGGGGCCACGCTGACCGTGATGTCGTCGTACTTGCCCTCGTCCCACGCCTTGGCCGCGAGCTGGTGGGAGTTGGCCGCGAACGCGTCCTGGTCCTCGCGCGAGATGCCGTGCTTCTCGCGCAACTGCTCGGTGGCCTCACCGAGGGACACCGTCCACTCACTCGGCATGTCCGGGTTCACGAGGCGCCAGCCCAGGGTCGTGTTGGCGAGCTCGAGGTTCTGCATGGGGTAGGGCCGCTCGGTCTTGGGCAGCACCCACGGCGCGCGGGACATGGACTCGACGCCGCCCACGAGCAGCAGGTCCCCTTCCCCCACCTCGATCTGACGGGAGCCCATCATCGCGGCGTCCAGGGACGAACCGCACAACCGGTTGATCGTGGAGCCGGGAACGGACACGGGCAGACCCGCGAGCAGCGTGGCCATGCGCGCCACGTTGCGGTTCTCCTCACCGGCGCCGTTGGCATTGCCTAAGTAGACCTCGTCGATCGTGGCGGGGTCCAGCTCGGGTGCGCGTTCCACGAGCGTGCGCACCACGAGGGCCGCGAGGTCGTCGGGACGGTGGCTCGCGAGCGCGCCACCCACCTTCCCGAACGGGGTACGGATGGCGTCGTAGACGTATGCGTGGTTCATGGGGATCCTCACCGTGGTAGCTCACCCGGCCGCGGCCGGGGCGGCGCCGGGCTCGGGTGTCCGGTCACCGCGTTGCATGTGTTCAGTCTAGAGCGCGGTGCTCGCCATGTGAACACTTGTTCGCATGGCGAACAACTCCGGTCAACCCGAGTACTCCGACAGCGCCTTCTGCGCGTGCTTGAACGCGTTGTTGGCGGACGGGACGGAGAGGTAGATCGCGGACTGCAGCAGGATCTCCTTGATCTCGTCCGTGCTCAGCCCGTTGCGCAACGCCGCCTTGACGTGCATCTCGAACTCCTCCCAGTGACCGGCGGCGATCAGCGCGGTCAACACGCACGCGCTGCGCATCCGGCGGTCCAGGCCGGGCCGGGTCCAGATCTCACCCCACGCGTAGCGCGAGATGAAGTCCTGGAAGTCCTCCGTGAACTCGGTCTTGCCGGACTCCGCGCGGTCCACGTGGGCGTCCGAGAGCACCTCCCGGCGCACGGTCATCCCGTCCTGCAGAGCCTGTGCTTCGGTGCGTTGCGAGCGTGGGTTCATGTCTGTTCCTCGTTCCTGGTCTCGTGCTGGTTCGTGTCGTCGTTCCCGAGGTCGTGGCCCGTCATGCCGCGTCCCGTGAATCCGTGTCTCGTGCGCTTGCGGCTCCCCGCGGGTGCCGCGGATCGATCGAGCGCGCGTGGACCGCGTCAGCGCGCGGCCGCCACGAGCTCCGCGATCGTGTGGGCCACGAGCTCGGGTGCGGCCACAGGTACGAGGTGGGCGGCGTCGTCAACGACCTCGCAGCGCGCGTGCAGCGCGTCCGCGAGACCCTGGGCGACGTCGGGCCCCACCATGGCGTCCTGCGCACCGGCCACGACTGCGGTGGGGACGGACGCTGGGCGCGTGCGCTCCCGCAGGTCGAAACCACCCAGCGCACGGCAGGCCGCGGCGTAACTGAACCGGTCCGTCCCCTGCAGGTCGTGCAGCAACGGGGTCCCGCGTTCCGAGTGCTCGGCCAGGAAATCGGGGGCGAACCACGCCTTGGCACACTCGATCACCTGGGTGGGTGTGCCGGCACTCGCGACGAGCTCGGCGCGCTCGCGCCACATCCGCGGGTCCGGGAAGTAGTTGCTCGTGGCGATCAACGCCGCGGACGCCACCCGCTCGGGATCCTGGGCGAGCAATTGCTGCACCGCCGCTCCCCCGATCGAGGTCCCCGCCATGTGCCACGACCGCGCACCGGTGTGCTCGGTGACGGCGTCCGCCACGGCGCGGGCGAGTTCTCCGAGCGTGAATTCCTGCGCGGGATCGCTGACCCCGTGGCCCGGAAGGTCCCAGCCGATCACGTGGAACCGCTCGGCCAGCAGCGGGGCCACGGCCGCGTAGAGATGGGTGACCGAGGTGCCCAGTGCGGGGCCGAGCACCACGAGGGGCGCACCCTCCGCGAGGTCCTGCGGTCGGGTGAATTCCACGAGTCCCGGTGCGGGAACCGTCATGCCGTCGTCCTTTCCTCGTGCCGGGCCACGGCCCGGTCACACAGTTCGCCCGACGCGCCCAGGTAACCGCGCGGGTCCAGCAGGCTCCGGACCCAGCGGGTCACGGACTGCGGATCCCCGACGGACACTCCCTCGGGCAGAGTCGGGTCCTCTTCCGCCGCGATCTCCCGCGCCAGGGCGCTCGCGAGCGCGTCCGCGTCCCACGGCTCGGCGCGCACCGCGGCCTGCACGCGCTGCTTCGCGTTCTTGACCTCGCGCTCGCTCAGCACCGGCGCGAGTGCCGCGCTCAGCCGTTCCGCCATCACGCCCGTTCCCGCGCGCTCGAGGTTCTGCGCCATGCGCTCGGTGTCCACCGTGAGCCCCCCGGCCAGCTCGGCAGCGTGCGACGACGCCGCGGTCGCCAGTACCGCGAGCTCGCGCAACGCGGCCCATTCGGCATGCCAGCCGCCGTCCGGGCGTTCGTCGTCCGCGGCGCTCGCACCCGCGAACACCTGGGACAGCAGCCCCGGGGCCGCGATGCCCGTGCGCTTGAGCAGCACGCTCAGCACGGGGTTCTGCTTCTGCGGCATGGCCGAGGAAACACCTCGTCCCTCCGCGGTGGGTTCGCGCAGCTCCCCCACCTCCGGCCGGGACATCATGAGGACGTCGTTGGCCATGCGGGCCAGTGCGGCGGTGGTCTGCGCGTAGCCGCTCGCGACCCGCAGCACCGGCACGCGGTCGGTGTGCCACACACCGTTCGGCAGCTCCAGGCCGAGCTCGTCCGCCCAGTGGCCCAGCAAATCGGTGACCCGCCCGAAGGTCTGCTCCGACGTTGCGCCGTCGGAGCAGCGGGCCATCGTGGCGGCCAGGCTCCCGGACGCCCCGCCGTACGACACGGGAAGCCGTGCGGCGAGCACGGCGTCCACGGCGTCGTCGACCGCTGCGAGCCACGAGGCGGCCTTGAGACCGAAAGAAATGGGGAGTGCGTGCTGGGTGAGGGTCCGTCCGACCATCACGGTGTCGCGGTGCTCAGCCACGATGCGAGCGAGAGCGTCCCCCGTGCGGGCGAGGTGCGCGAGGATGCTCGAGCGGACGTCACGCATCACCAGCGCGAGGGCCGTGTCCATGACGTCCTGGCTGGTCAGCGAGGCGTGCACCGCACTAATCGGCGCGTCGTTCTCCTCGGTGACCGCTGCACGGTAGGCCGCGAGCAGGGGGATCACGGGATTGCCTCCGCCCTCGGACGCGACCGCGAGGTCGTTCAGGGCCGCTTCGTCGAGCGCCACGCTTTCAGCTGCGGCGTGGGCCGCCCGAGCGGCGTCGGGCGCAACGAGCCCGGACCGCGACTGGGCCGCGACCCACGCGTCCTCCACACGGAGGATCGCGCGGGCCACGGCACGGTCGTCGGCGAGCTCTGCGGCTCGGTGGCTCCCCGGAGTGAGAAGACCGGTGAAGATCATCAGATCCCCGGGTAGGCCAAGAACACGGTCTCGCGGTCCCCCTG
Organism: Kocuria marina; assembly: GCA_014652975.1. Classification (GTDB taxonomy): domain Bacteria; phylum Actinomycetota; class Actinomycetes; order Actinomycetales; family Micrococcaceae; genus Kocuria; species Kocuria marina. The sequence continues at coordinate 249,728 of BMZV01000001.1, forward strand.
CAGGTGCACGTCGAAGTGCAACGAGCCGTCCGACTGACGCTCTGCGATCATCGTGGCGCGTTCGGCCTCGGACAGCGAGGACAGCAGCGGATCGTTGGTCAGTGCGTCCGTATCCTCGGGGAGGTACACACGGGTGAACAGGCGGTTCAGCAGACCGCGCGCGAACACCGTGAGGCAGATGAACGGGGCCTTGCCGTCCTCGGTAGGGCCGGGGTTGACCGTGGTGAAGTCGTAGTGCCCCACGTTGTCCACCGCCACGCGGCCGAAACCGGTGAAGGTGTAGCCGTCCCGCTTGAGCGAACCGGGCTCCTGCGAGACCTGGCCGTTCTCGTCCGCCTGCCAGATCTCGAGCATGGAGTCCGGAACCGGCGTGCCGTGGCCGTCATACACCGTGCCGTGCAGGCGCACGGCGTTCGGGTGCGAACGATCCACGAGGAACTCCCCGCCCTCGTAGGGCAGCGCGTAGCCGTAGAAGGGTCCGATGGTCTGGCCCGGGGTGGGCACCAGGCGCTCAGTGTTCTCAGACATTGCTGTCGTCCTCCGTCCAGGTTCGGTTCGAACCGCTCAGCACGATGTCCCAGCGGTAGCCGAGCAGCCATTCGTGCTCGGAGATGTCGTGGTCGTAGTCCGCCACGAGACGCTCGCGCGCCTTGGGGTCCACGATCGACTGGTAGATGGGGTCCAACGCGAACAGCGGGTCACCCGGGAAGTACATCTGGGTGATCATGCGCTGCGTGAAGTCCGTGCCGAACAGCGAGAAGTGCACGTGCGCGGGGCGCCACGCGTTGAGGTGGTTCTTCCACGGGTACGGGCCCGGCTTGATGGTGATGAACGAGTAGGAACCGTCGTCACCCGTCAGACAGCGGCCCACGCCCGTGAAGTTCGGGTCGATCGGGGCCGGGTGCTGATCGCGCTTGTGGATGTAGCGACCGGCGGCGTTGGCCTGCCAGATCTCCACGAGCTGGTTGCGCACGGGGCGGCCGTCGCCGTCCAGGATGCGCCCGGAGATCCGGATCCGCTCACCGATGGGCTCGCCGCCGTCCTGGATTGTCAGATCCGACTCCAGCGCGTGCACGTCCCGCTGGCCGAAGGCCGGCGCGTAGAGCTCGATGGTCTCCGGGTCCGCGTGACGGGGGTCCTTGGTGGGGTGACGCAGGATCGAGCTGCGGTACGGGGCGTAGTCCAGACGAGGCTGGGTCTCATCCGTGCCGGCCTTCTCGTACTGCTTGCTGATGGCGGCCATCTCGTCGTTGAGCTGGTTCTGGGTGTCGGCGGCGTCGTCCGCGCCCTTGACGTACGGCGGGTCGAAGGTGTCGTCGTTCTCGGTGGTCATGATCATCTCCTTGGGTGAGTGGATCGGAGTCTGGGTCCGGTGTGCTCAGGTGCGGTCCTGCCAGCCGGTGTATGACTCGGCGAAGTAGCCCGAGCCGTACGTGGAGTTCGTGACGGTCTCGAACTCGCCCCGGCGGCGCTTCATGTTGAAGGGGTTCTCCCCCGGCTGGACGTGCATCAGGTTGGTGACCCAGTACGAGAAGTTCTGGGCCTTCCAGATCCGGTCCAGGGCCTTGGCGGAGTACCCGGCCAACCCGCGCTCGTCACCGGAACCGAAGAACTCAATGATCGCCGGCGCGAGCACCCGCACGTCGCAGAACGCGAGGTTCAGACCCTTGGCGCCCGTGGGCGGCACGGTGTGCCCGGCGTCCCCCACCAGGAACATGTTCCCGTAGCGCAGGGGCTCGCACACGTACGAGCGGAACGGCAGCACGGTTTTGTCGAAGATGGGCCCGCGCTGCAGCTGCAACCCGTCCGGGCCGTCGATGCGCCGCTGCAACTCGGTCCAGATCCGCTCGTCGTCCCAGTCGTCCACGTTCTCGTTGGGGTCGCACTGGAAGTACATGCGCTGCACGGTGTCGCTGCGCTGCGAGATCAACGCGAAACCGTACTGCGAGTTCGCGTAGATCAGCTCGGGGGCCGACGGCGGCGCTTCGCACAGGATCCCGAACCACGCGAACGGGTACTCGATGAAATTGTCCGTGCGCACGTCCTGCGGGATCTGACGCTTGCAGATGCCCTTGGAACCGTCCGCGCCCACGAGCAGGCGGCTACGGATCTCGAGCTTCTCGCCCTCCTTGGTGGTGCACAGCACCGTGGGCTGCTCCGTGGTCAGGTCCCGGACCTCGGTGTCCGTGACTTCCCAGCGCACGTCACCGCCGTCGCGCTCGCGCGCCGCCGCAAGATCCGCGAATACCTCGTTCTGGGGGTACAGCCACACGGACTGACCCACGAGCTTTTGGAAGTCGATGCGACGGCTCTCGCCCTCGAAGCGCAGCACGGTGCCCTCGTGCTCGTGGCCGTGCGACAGCACGCGCCCGTCCACGCCGGTCTCGGCGAGCATCTGCACGGTCCCCGCTTCGAGGATGCCCGCACGGTGGGTATTGGCGATCTCGTCGTGGCTGCGTTTCTCCACGACCACGTTGTCGATCCCGGCCCGGTACAACAGGTGGGAGAGCATCAGTCCGGCGGGCCCCGCCCCCACGATGGCCACCTGGGTGTCGATGATCGTTCGCTCCTCGAGCATGTGTCCTCCTTGCGCACGTCGTGGGTCACATTATGTTGGAGCCATATGGCGCGTATCTCATTGATTCCGTTCAATGGGACGGGGGCCGCGTCTGTGACGCGGGGTACGACATCGCTGCGGCCGGTACGAGGCTCCCCGTTGCGCCTTGGGCGGAGGGGTTTCCCGCGAAGATCACCCACAAGAGGTTGTCAGAATGCCCCCAGGGCACGGGAGATCCCGTGGCCGGCAACCCGTAACGTTTGCACGATGGCCGAGACGTCCGGATCCCGCATGTCGCTCAGGGGCAGCACCGCTCCTAGGGCCGCCGCGCGGTGCCCCGGGGGGACCTTGAGTGGGACCGCCACTCCCCCACTGCCCTCGTCGATGCGTTCGCGCTGGATCGCATAACCGCGCTGCGCGAAGACCCGCAGGTCCGCCGCGAAGCGTTCCCTGCCCACGAGGGCACCGCCCGGTTCATCCGCGACCGCCCGCGCCGCGGCGGCGTCATGGTACTGCGCGATGAACTCGTCCGAACAGTGGCACAACAGGGCGAGACCCGTGGCCGAGCGGTGCAGTGGAAGGCGTCCGGCGACGATCGAGCGCAGTGGGACCGCCGAGTCACTCGCGGCGATCCGCTCGGCGAACAGGACGTCGTGGCCCTCGATCACCCCCACGTGCACGTGTTGGCGCAGCACCGCGTGCACGTCCGACATGAACGGGATCGCGACCGCTGCGAGGTTCTCGGCGGATGCCGCGCGGGACGCGAGCTCCCACAACCGGGTCCCCACCCGGTAGGTCTGCGCGGAACCGGACTCGAGCCACCTCGCGCGCTTCATGTCCCCCAGGATCCGGTGCACCGTGGAGGATGGCAATCCGGTGGCCGCGCAGATCTCGCGGAAGGTCAGCTCGGGACGTGCGGGGCCGAACGCGTCCAGGACGCGATCGAACCGGGTGATCAGTGATTCACCGGACGCCGAGTTGGCCATGCTTCGCCTCCGTTCATGGCTCCCGCGAAAGCCGAACCGCGGGATCCTTGCCCGCTTCAGCCTACGACCCCGCGGCCGTGCCTCTCCCGGCACGAAGCCGCGGCGAGGGTGGCCGCGACCGGGACGAACGCGTTCGGGTCGGTCGCAACCGGGGCGCGGTGGCCGGGTACCGCGCCGTCGTCCGGAACGGGTCCGGGTACGCGAGAGCCCGGGTGGCCCTCCCCGAAGGGAAGCCCACCCGGGCTCTCAGATCACACGCCTACTCGGCTCAGTGACCGCCGAAATCGTAGTCGTCCAGGGGGATCGCATGGAACTCGGAACCGAGCCCCCCGGCGTTCTCCTCGGCGTAGCTGAAATCGGTGAACGCGGAGGGATCCGTGAACATGGAGGCCTTGGCCTCCTCGGTGGGCTCCACGTCCACGCTGTTGTACCGCTCCAGACCGGTACCGGCGGGGATGAGCTTACCGATGATCACGTTCTCCTTCAGACCCAGCAGCGGATCCGACTTGCCCTCCATGGCGGCCTGCGTGAGCACACGGGTGGTCTCCTGGAAGGACGCGGCGGACAGCCACGAGTCCGTGGCCAGGGAGGCCTTGGTGATGCCCATGAGCTCCGGACGCCCGGCCGCGGGACGCTTGCCCTCCGCCACCGCGGCGCGGTTGGCCTCGAGGAAGCGCACGTTGTCCACCAGCTCACCCGGCAGCAACGAGGTGTCGCCGGACTCGATGATGGTCACGCGCCGCAGCATCTGGCGCACGATGACCTCCACGTGCTTGTCGTGGATGCCCACGCCCTGGGAGCGGTACACGCCCTGGACCTCATCCACGAGGTGCTTCTGCGCCTCGCGAGGACCGCGGATACGCAGTACCTCCTTGGGGTCCACGGCTCCGGTCACGAGCTGCTGACCGACCTCCACGTGATCGCCGTCCGCGACGAGCAGCTTGGCGCGGCGCAGCACTGGGTAGGCGAACTCCTCGTCACCGTTGTCCGGGACCACCACGATCTTCAGCGACTTGTCCGTGTCCTCGATGCGGATTCGGCCAGCCACCTCGGAGATTGGGGCCACACCCTTGGGCGTGCGGGCCTCGAACAGCTCCTGGATACGGGGCAGACCCTGCGTGATGTCACCGTCCGAGGACGCCACACCACCGGTGTGGAACGTACGCATGGTCAGCTGGGTACCGGGCTCACCGATGGACTGGGCGGCCACGATGCCCACGGCCTCGCCGATGTCCACCAACTGGTTGGTGGCCAGCGAACGACCGTAGCACGCGGCGCACACGCCCACGGCGGACTCGCACGTGAGGACCGAGCGCACGCGCACCTGGTCCACACCGGCGTTGTAGAGCTTGTTGATCATGGCGTCGGACATGTCCGCGCCCGCCTCGGCAAGCACTTCGTCGTTCTCGTCCGCCACGGCGCTGGCCAGCACGCGGCCGTGCACCGTGTTCTCGATGTCCTCGTGCAGCGTGCGCACACCGGTGTCGGTGATGTCCGCGAGCGGCAGGGTCAACCCGCGCACCGTCTGGCAATCGGACTCTCGCACGATCACGTCCTGCGAGACGTCCACCAGACGACGGGTCAGGTAACCCGAGTTGGCGGTACGCAGAGCGGTGTCCGCGAGGCCCTTACGCGCACCGTGGGTCGCGATGAAGTACTCCAACACGGACAGGCCCTCACGGTAGGAGGACTTGATCGGTCGGGGCATGATCTCGCCCTTGGGGTTTGCCACCAGACCACGGATACCCGCGATCTGACGCACCTGCATCCAGTTACCACGTGCACCGGAGGAGACCATCCGGTTGATCGTGTTCCCGGCGGTCAGGTTGTTGCGCATGGCCTCGGCGACCTCGTCGGTGGCCTTGGACCAGATGTCGATGAGCTCGGAGCGGCGCTCGTCGTCGTCGATCAGACCCTTGTCGTACTGGCCCTGGATCCGCGCGGCCTGCGCCTCGTAGCCCTCCATGATGGCGGGCTTCTCCGGCGGGGTGGCGATGTCCGAGATGGCCACGGTGACACCCGAGCGGGAGGCCCAGTGGAAGCCGGCGTCCTTGAGGTTGTCCAAGGTCTTGGCCACCTGGGTCATGGGGTAACGCTCTGCGAGGTCGTTCACGAGCGCGGACAGGTGCTTCTTGTCCGCGACGTTCTCGTCCCACGGGTAGTCGGCAGGCAGCGTCTCGTTGAACAGCACGCGACCGAGCGTGGTCTCCACGACGGCGGGCTGACCTTGCTCCCAGCCCTCGGGCGCTTCCCACCCGGCGTACGGCACGAAGTCCTCGAGCTCGATCTTGCAGCGCGAGTTCAGGTGCAGCTCACCGGAGTCCGCGGCCATGATGGCCTCGGCCACTGAGGAGTAGCTGTTGCCCTCCCCGGCCCAACCCTCACGCACGGTGGTGAGGTGGTAGAGGCCGATGATCATGTCCTGCGAGGGCAGGGCGATCGGCTTGCCGTCCGAGGGCTTGAGGATGTTGTTCGAGGACAGCATCAGCACACGCGCCTCGGCCTGCGCCTCCGGAGACAGCGGCAGGTGCACGGCCATCTGGTCACCGTCGAAGTCGGCGTTGAACGCGCCGCACACGAGCGGGTGCAGCTGGATGGCCTTGCCCTCCACGAGCTGCGGCTCGAACGCCTGGATGCCCAGACGGTGCAGGGTCGGTGCGCGGTTGAGCAGCACGGGGTGCTCCGTGATGACCTCTTCCAGCACGTCCCACACCTGCGGGCGGTAGCGCTCCACCATCCGCTTGGCGGACTTGATGTTCTGCGCGTGGTTGAGGTCCACGAGGCGCTTCATCACGAAGGGCTTGAACAGCTCCAACGCCATCTGCTTGGGCAGCCCGCACTGGTGCAGCTTGAGCTGCGGGCCCACCACGATCACGGAACGACCGGAGTAGTCCACGCGTTTGCCCAGCAGGTTCTGACGGAAGCGGCCCTGCTTGCCCTTGAGCATGTCGGACAGCGACTTCAACGCACGGTTGCCGGGGCCCGTGACCGGGCGACCGCGGCGGCCGTTGTCGAACAGCGAGTCCACGGCCTCCTGGAGCATGCGCTTCTCGTTGTTCACGATGATCTCGGGGGCACCGAGGTCCAACAGCCGCTTGAGGCGGTTGTTGCGGTTGATCACACGACGGTAGAGGTCGTTGAGATCGGACGTCGCGAAGCGGCCGCCGTCCAGCTGGACCATGGGGCGCAGTTCCGGCGGGATGACCGGGACGGCGTCCAGGACCATGCCGAGCGGCGAGTTGTCCGTGGTCAGGAACGCGTTGACAACCTTGAGGCGCTTGAGCGCACGCGTCTTGCGCTGGCCCTTGCCCGTGGCGATGGTCTCGCGCAGGGCCTCGGCCTCGGCAGCGAGATCGAAGGTCTCGAGGCGCTTCTTGATGGACTCGGCGCCCATGGAGCCCTCGAAGTACATGCCGTAGCGGTCCACCATCTGGCGGTACAGGGCCTCGTCGCCCTCGAGGTCGTTGACCTTGAGGTTCTTGAAGCGGTCCCAGACCTTCTCGAGGTAGTCGATCTCGCGATCGGCGCGCTTGCGCACGTTTGCCATCTGGCGGTCCGCGGAGTCGCGCAGCTTGCGCTTCTCGGCGGCCTTGCCACCCTCTTCCTCGACGCGCGCGAGATCGTTCTCGAGGTCACGGGCGATCGCGTTGATGTCCGCGTCGCGGGTGTCCTCGAGCTGCTTCTTCTCACGGTCGATCGCGGCCTGCAGGTTGGGCAGGTCGTCGTGACGGGCCTGCTCGTCCACGGACGTGATCATGTACGCCGCGAAGTAGATGACCTTTTCGAGGTCCTTCGGGGCGAGGTCCAGCAGGTATCCCAAGCGCGAGGGCACGCCCTTGAAGTACCAGATGTGGGTCACGGGAGCGGCGAGCTCGATGTGACCCATCCGCTCACGACGCACCTTGGCGCGCGTGACCTCCACGCCGCAGCGCTCGCAGATGATGCCCTTGTAGCGCACACGCTTGTACTTACCGCAGTAGCACTCCCAGTCCCGGGTGGGGCCGAAGATCTTCTCGCAGAACAAGCCGTCCTTCTCAGGCTTGAGCGTGCGGTAGTTGATGGTCTCGGGCTTCTTGACCTCGCCGTAGGACCAGCCGCGGATCTGATCCGCGGTCGCGAGGCCGATACGCATGAGGCCCAGTGAAGAATCGTTGGACATAAGGTCCTGTCCCTCTTTCTAAAATCCTGAAGTGTGTTCGGGCTGATCGATGAACGAAAGGGGTCTCAGACCTCTTCGACCGAGCTGGGCTCGGAGTGGGAGAGGTCGATACCGAGTTCGTCCGCAGCCCGGAAGCTGTCGTCCTCGGAATCACGCATTTCCACCGCGTTACCGTCCGCGGAGAGGACCTCCACGTTCAGGCACAGGGACTGCATTTCCTTGATGAGCACCTTGAAGGATTCGGGCACACCCGGTTCAGGGATGTTCTCGCCCTTGACGATCGCCTCGTACACCTTGACGCGGCCGTGGACATCGTCCGACTTGACGGTGAGCAGTTCCTGCAGGGTGTAGGCCGCGCCGTACGCCTCGAGCGCCCACACCTCCATCTCACCGAAACGCTGACCACCGAACTGCGCCTTACCGCCCAGCGGCTGCTGGGTGATCATGGAGTACGGGCCGGTGGAGCGCGCGTGGATCTTGTCGTCCACCAGGTGGTGGAGCTTCAAGATGTACTGGTAGCCCACGGACACGGGGTCCGGGAACGGCTGACCGGAACGGCCGTCGTAGAGCTTGGCCTTGCCGGAACGCCCGATCAAGCGGTCACCGTCCCGCGTGGGGTTGGTGTGGTCCAGCAGGTCGAAGATCTCGTCCTCGCGAGCGCCGTCGAACACCGGGGTGGCCACGTTAGTGGGACCGGTGGACTTCGGGAAGTTGCTCAGACCGTGCAGCCACTCGGGATCGCCCTCGATGTTCCAGCCCTGCTTGGCGAGCCAGCCGGTGTGGACCTCGAGCACCTGGCCCAGGTTCATACGACCGGGCACGCCCAGCGGGTTCAGGATCACGTCCACGGGGGTGCCGTCCTCCATGAACGGCATGTCCTCGATGGGCAGGATCTTGGAGATAACGCCCTTGTTGCCGTGACGACCGGCGAGCTTGTCGCCGTCCGTGATCTTGCGCTTCTGCGCCACGTACACGCGCACGACCTGGTTGACGCCGGCCGGGAGGTCGTCGTCCTCGTCGTCGCGGTCGAACACGCGCACACCGATCACGGTGCCGGACTCGCCGTGGGGCACCTTGAGGGAGGTGTCACGGACCTCGCGGGACTTCTCACCGAAGATCGCGCGCAGCAGCCGCTCCTCCGGGGTCAGTTCGGTCTCGCCCTTGGGCGTGACCTTACCCACGAGGATGTCACCGGCCTGGACCTCGGCACCGATGTGGATGATGCCTCGCTCGTCCAGGGCGGAGAGCACCTCTTCCGACACGTTGGGGATGTCACGGGTGATCTCCTCGGCACCGAGCTTGGTGTCGCGGGCGTCGATCTCGTGCTCCTCGATGTGGATGGACGTCAGGACGTCCTCGGAGACCATGCGCTGGGACAGGATGATGGCGTCCTCGTAGTTGAGGCCTTCCCAGGACATGTACGCGATCAGCAGGTTCTTGCCCAGTGCGAGTTCACCGTGGTCGGTGGAGGGCCCGTCCGCGATCACGGTGCGGGGCTCCACGCGGTCGCCCTCGGAGACGATCACGCGCTGGTTGTACGTGTTGCCCGGGTTCGAGCGCACGAACTTGTTGATCGGGTAGAGCTTGGTGGTGCCGTCGTCGTTCAGGACGGTCACGAGGTCCGCGGAGACTTCCTCGACCACGCCGGACTTGGTGGCCAGCACCGAGTCGCCGGCGTCCAGGGCGGCGTAGCGCTCCATACCGGTGCCCACGAGCGGCGCCTCGGACGTGAGCAGCGGCACGGCCTGACGCTGCATGTTGGCGCCCATGAGCGCGCGGTTGGCGTCGTCGTGTTCGAGGTACGGGATCAGGGCGGTGGCCACCGACACCATCTGGCGCGGGGACACGTCCATGAACTCGATGTCCGTGGGGGCCACGAGCACCGCTTCACCCGAGCCGTCGGAGGCACGCGCGAGGACGGCATCCTCGGCGAAGCGACCGTCGTCGGTCAACGGGGCGTTGGCCTGCGCAATGGTGAGCCCGCGCTCGTCGTCCGCGGTGAGGTAGACGACGTCGTTGGTTACGGTGCCGTCCACGACGCGGCGGTAGGGCGTCTCGATGAAACCGAACGGGTTGATCCGCGCGTAGGTCGCGAGCGAACCGATCAGACCGATGTTCGAGCCTTCCGGCGTCTCGATCGGGCACATGCGGCCGTAGTGCGAGGGGTGCACGTCACGGACCTCCATGCCCGCGCGATCGCGGGAGAGGCCACCGGGACCCAGCGCGGATAGACGACGCTTGTGCGTGAGGCCCGCGAGCGGGTTGTTCTGGTCCATGAACTGCGACAGCTGGGAGGTCCCGAAGAACTCCTTGATCGCGGCCACGACCGGGCGGATGTTGATCAGGGTCTGCGGCGTGATCGCCTCGACGTCCTGGGTGGTCATCCGCTCGCGCACCACGCGCTCCATGCGGGACAGACCCGTGCGGATCTGGTTCTCGATCAGCTCGCCCACCGCGCGGATGCGACGGTTGCCGAAGTGGTCGATGTCGTCCACGTCCACGTGGATCTCACGGGCCTCGCCGTCACGCGTACCGGGCATGGTGGAGCCGCCGTCGTGCAGGGTCACGAGGTAGCGAATCATGGCGACGATGTCGTCGAGGGACAGCACCGAGGCGTCCGAGTCCGTGAACGGCTTGTCCAGACCGAGCTTGCGGTTGAGCTTGTAGCGGCCCACCTTGGCGAGGTCGTAGCGCTTGGGGTTGAAGTACATGTTGTCCAGCAGGGACTGGGCGGCGTCCACCGTGGGCGGCTCCCCCGGGCGCAACTTGCGGTAGATGTCCAGCAGCGCCTCCTCGCGGGTCTCCGTGGTGTCCTTCTCCAGCGTCGCGCGGATGGAGTCGAACTCGCCGAACTCCTCGAGGATCTTGGACTCGGTCCAGCCCAGCGCCTTGAGCAGCACGGTCACGGACTGCTTGCGCTTGCGGTCCAGGCGCACACCCACCTGATCGCGCTTGTCGATCTCGAGCTCGAACCACGCACCGCGGGACGGGATGATCTTGGCGGAGTAGATGTCCTTGTCGGACGTGCGGTCCTGGCCCTTCTCGAAGTAGGCACCCGGGGAACGCACGAGCTGGGAGACGACGACGCGCTCGGAGCCGTTGATCACGAACGTGCCCTTGTCGGTCATCAGGGGGAAGTCACCCATGAACACGGTCTGCTGCTTGATCTCGCCCGTGTTGTTGTTCATGAACTCGGCCTTGACGTACAGCGGGGCCGAGAAGGTCGCGTCGCGGTCCTTGCACTCGACCATTGTGTACTTGGGGTCGTAGAACTCCGGCTCGGAGAAGGACAGGGACATGGTGCCCTGGAAGTCCTCGATCGGGGAGATCTCCTCGAAGATGTCGGACAGACCGGAGGTCGTGGGAACGCTGGTGTCACCCGTCTCCTGGGCTTCGACCACGCGTGCCTGCCAGCGCTCGTTGCCGACCAGCCGATCGAAGCTGTCGGTCTGCAGAGCAAGCAGGTTGGGGACGTCCAGCGGTTCGTGGATCTTCGCGAAGGAAACGCGGCGAGGAGTGTTATCACTCGTGGGGTGGTTGGCGGAGACGTTCGTATCGGTGCTCGAGGCGACCAAGATGTGATCCTTCCACAGACATGCAGTGAATACGCGAGGTTCCCGGGGAGAGAAAAAGGGGCCGGTTTTCGATGCTCGTCGACAACCGCCCCTGCGGCGCCCACCGCTATATGAAGGCACGCATGCATAAGGGACAACGCAAAGTACTAGCTTAGGCGAACTGCGCCCGTTTGTCCACACCGGTGCTGGACGAAATCCCGTCCGGGCCGTAAGATGCCCGCCCCTCGGGCGGCGCCCCCTCAGGCGACCCCGTTCTCCCGGGCCAGTTCGACGGCGCGTCCCACGCCTTCACGCCACGGGTCGCCGTGTCCGGGCAGCACCAGGGTGGCTCCCGTGACCTCGAGTGCGGCGAGGGATTCCACGGCCATCGCGCTGTCCGCGGTGGCGGCGCGGGCCACGATGCGGGGGCCCGTGAGACCCGAGTAGGGGTCCAGGGTCACGAGCGCGTCCCCCGATATCACGGCGTCCGCTGTGGGGACGTACAGCGCGCAGTGCCCGTACGTGTGGCCCGCGGTGAACACGACCCGCGGGCGGCCCGGGACGGGGACGGTCTCCCCCGCGGTCAGCTCGCGGGTCACGGTCACGCCCCGCACCATCGCGGCGCCACCGGCGATCATGGACGCGAGGATCGGCACGGCGCGCGGGTGACGCAGCGGGTAGACGGCCGTGGGGTTCTCGTGCGCGTAGCTGTAAGGGTGTGCCGCGAGGTGCTTGTCCCGCTGGTGGGCGTACACGGGGATCCCGAGCCGGTCCACGAGTTTCGCGGCGACCCCCACGTGGTCGAAGTGTGCGTGGGTCAGCACGAGCGCTTTGATGTCCTCGGGGGCGTGGCCGAGTTCGCGCACGGCCCACCCGAGTTCGTTCCATACCCTGGGCAGACCGGCGTCCACGACCGTGAGGCCGTCCGAGTCCTCCAGGACGTAGCAGTTCACGTTGTGGTTCTGGATCATGTGGATCCCGGGGGCGACGTTGCGCAGGAACACGGCGTTCTCCTTGTCCGTCCCGCCCCGATCACACGGGGCGGGACCCTCACCGGCCCGCGCGGTCCTCGGAACGTGCACGGCGGAGCGGGCCTGCCTGGAAGACTACTCCGGGCGGCCCGCTCCCCACACCATCCTTCAGGACCGCTTGTAGAAGGGCAGAGCGGTGCGCGTGACCTCCACGGCGCGCCCGCGTGCGTCCTGGACGCTCACCTCACCGGCGTCGATCCCGTCGACGGCGTCCGTGGCCACGAGCGCCATGGCCACCGGCTTGCCCAGCGTGGGCGAGGGCAGCCCGCTCGTGACCTCACCCACGGTGCGCTCCCCCACGTGCACGGTGTAGCCCGCGCGCACGGGTTTGCGACCCAGGCCCTCCAGACCGATGAGGGTGCGTTCGGGCGTGCCTTCCAGCATCGCCGCGAGCACCTCCTCGCCGACCGTGGTGGTGCCGGCCTCCGCCTTCTTGCGCAGGGCGATCTCCACGAGCTTGCCGAGTCCCGCTTCGACCGGGGTGATCTCCGTGGACAGTTCGTGACCGTACAGCGGCATCCCGGCCTCGAGCCGCAGGGAGTCGCGCGCCGCGAGACCCGCCGCTCCCACGGGGGCCTCCTCCGTGCCGAGCTCGGCCGCGGTCGCCAGGAGCGCGTCCCACAACACGGGCGCGTCCTGGTTGTCGCAGTACAGTTCGAAACCGTCCTCGCCCGTGTACCCGGTGCGGGCCACGAGCACGGCCACGTCCGCGCAGCGTGCGCGCACGCACGCGTAGTACTTCAGCGCGGCGACGTCCTCGGCCGGTTCCAAACGCGTGGCCTCGAGCACCTCGAGGGCGCGCGGACCCTGGACGGCGATCAGCGACGTCGCCGGACCGTTGTCCGTGACGCGCACGTCGAAGCCCTGGGCGCGCTCCTGGAGCGCACGCACGACCGTCTCCTGGTTGCCCGCGTTCGGCACCACGAGGTACTCGTCCTCGTCCGTACGGTAGGTAATGAGGTCGTCCAGGATCCTGCCCTGTTCGTCCACGATGATCGAGTACTTGGCGCGGCCCACCGTGAGCCCGGAGAGCACACCCACGAGGGCGTAGTCCAGGAACGCGCCGGCCTGCGGACCCGAGACCGAGACCTCCCCCATGTGGGACAGGTCGAAGATCCCGGCGCCGCGGCGCACCGCGTGGTGCTCGGCGGTGTCGCTCGCGTAGCGCACGGGCATGGTCCAGCCACCGAAGTCGGTGAACCGCGCCCCCAACCGCTCGTGGGCCTCGTACAGTGCGGTGTGCTGCTCGCTCATCGAGTCTCCCCCTGTGCTACTGCTGCGGTGTTGTACGCGGCGTCGAACGCCTCGATGGGCGGGCACTCGCACACGAGGTTGCGGTCCCCCGCGGCGTTGTCGATCCGGCCCACGGGGGGCCAGTACTTGACCCGGCGCAGGGACGCGACCGGGTAGGCGGCCTGCGAGCGCGGGTAGGCGCGCTGCCACTCGTCCGCGGTGAGCACTTGGGCGGTGTGCGGGGCGTTGCGGATCACGGAGTCCTCGAGGGACACGGTGCCGTCCGCGATCTCCTGCATCTCCGCGTGGATCGTGCGCATCGCGGCGATGAACCGGTCCTGCTCCTCGAGGCCCTCGGACTCGGTGGGCTCGACCATCAGGGTCCCGGCGACCGGGAACGCGAGCGTGGGCGCGTGGAATCCGAAGTCCACGAGGCGCTTGCACACGTCCTCGGCCGTGACGCCGGAGGCCTTGGTCATGGGCCGCAGGTCCAGGATGCACTCGTGGGCCACGAGCCCGCCGTCCCCGGTGTACAGCGTGGGGAACACGTCCGCGAGCGCGCGGGAGATGTAGTTGGCCCCGAGCACCGCGGTGCGCGTGGACTCGGTCAGCCCCTGCGCGCCCGTCATGGCGATGTACATCCACGTGATGGGCAGAACCCCCGCGGAACCGTAGGGAGCCTGCGCCACGGGGAAGCCCGCGCCGTGCTCGTCCAGGTCCGCGTCCGCCGGGTTGCCCGGCAGGTACGGCACGAGGTGTTCGGCCACGGCCACGGGACCCACACCGGGCCCGCCGCCGCCGTGCGGGATGCAGAAGGTCTTGTGCAGGTTCAGGTGGGAGACGTCCCCGCCGAAGCGGCCGGGCCGTGCCAGCCCCATGAGCGCGTTGAGGTTCGCGCCGTCCACGTAGACCTGACCACCGGCGTCGTGTACCGCGGCGCACACCTCGGTGATGTCCGTGTCGTAGACGCCGTGGGTCGAGGGGTAGGTGACCATGATGCCCGCGAGCTCGTCCCCCACCGCCTCGATCTTGGCCGCGAGGTCCGCCTGATCGATCGTGCCGTCCGCGGCGGTCGCCACGACCACGACCTTGAGGTCCGCGAGCACGGCCGATGCCGCGTTGGTCCCGTGCGCGGAGGACGGGATGAGGATCGTCTTGCGCTGACCCTCGCCGCGGGCCAGCTGGTACCGCCGGATGGCCAGCAGACCCGCGAGTTCACCCTGCGAACCGGCGTTGGGCTGCACGGACACCGCCGCGTAGCCGGTGATCTCCGCGAGCCATGTCTGCAACTGCTCGATCAGTTCGGTCCAGCCCCGGGTCTGATCCGCAGGGGCCAACGGGTGGATACTCGCGAACTCGGGCCACGAGATGGGTTCCATCTCCGCCGCCGCGTTGAGCTTCATGGTGCACGAGCCCAGCGGGATCATGGTGCGGTCCAGCGCCAGGTCCTTGTCGGAGAGTTCGCGCAGCCACCGCATGAGCGAGGTCTCGGAGCGGTGCGTGTGGAAGACCGGGTGGGACATGTACTCGTCCGTACGCAGCCACTCGTCCGGCAGTGCGTCCGCGCTCGCGGCTTCCCCGGAGTCCGAGGTGCGCGCGCCGCACGCCTCGGACACCGCGGTGAGCACGTCCTGGACGTCCCGCTGCGTATGGGGTTCACCGAAGCTCACGCCCACCGTGTCCTGGTCGATGCGACGGAGGTTGATCCCGCGGTCCGCGGCCGCGGCCACGATGCCGTCCGCCCGGCCCGGCGCGGAGAAGGTCACGGTGTCGAAGAACCGCTCGTGGGCGACGTCGATCCCGCGCTCCCGCAACCCGGCGGCGAGCTCCGTGGCGAGACCGTGCAGCCGCTCGGCGAGGGCGCGCAGTGCGACGGGACCGTGGTGCACCGCGTAGGCCGCGGCCACGATCGCGAGCAGGGCCTGCGCCGTGCAGATGTTGGAGGTCGCCTTCTCGCGTCGGATGTGCTGCTCGCGTGTCTGCAGCGCGAGCCGGTACGCGGGTGCGCCCGAGGAATCGGTGGACACCCCCACGATGCGCCCCGGCAGGGAGCGTTCGGTACCCTTGCGGGTCGCCATGAACGCGGCGTGCGGGCCCCCGAAGAACAGGGGCACCCCGAAGCGCTGGGCCGAACCGACCGCGATGTCCGCGCCCAGCTCACCCGGGCTGCGCAGCATGGTCAAGGCGAGCAGGTCGGTGCTCACGGTCACGAGCGCGCCCGCCTCGTGCGCGGCGTCGATCACCGCGGTGGGATCCGTGACGTCCCCGTCCGCACCGATCTGCGCGACGACGACGCCGAAGACGTCACCCTCCGAGACCGCCCGCGCGGCGGCGTCGGGATCACCGAGGTCCGCCGTGACAAGCTCGATACCCGCGGCACGGGTGCGGCCCGTGAGCACGGCGAGGGTCTGGGGCAGGCTGCGGCTGTCCACGAGCACGCGCAGGCTCTTGGATCGGCGGTTGGCGCGGCGCATCATGAGCACGGCCTCGGCCACGGCGGAGGACTCGTCCAGAAGGGACGCGTTGGCCACCTCGAGGCCGGTGAGGTCGATCACCGCGTTCTGGAACGTGAGCAGCAACTCGAGCCGGCCTTGGGAGATCTCGGGCTGGTACGGCGTGTAGGACGTGTAGAACCCGGGGTTCTCCAGGATGTTGCGTCGGATCGCGGCGGGCGTCACGGTGTCGTGGTAGCCCTGCCCGATCATCTGGCGCATCACGGTGTTGCGCGCAGCGATCGAGCGCAGGGCCGCGAGGGCCTCGGGCTCGTCGAGGGGTTCCGGCAGGTCCAGGGCGTCCCGGACACGGATGCTCTCGGGGACGGCGCGGTCGATCAGTTCGTCGAGGCTGGCTACCCCCACGGTGCGGAGCATGACGGCCATGTCATCGGCGTCGGGGCCGATGTGGCGTGACAGGAAGGACATACGAGGGTCTCCTGGGCTGCTTGTGGGCGCGCGAGGGCCCGGTGAGTCCTCCCCGCTCTGTATCGCAACCTGAGAGATTTCGCCGGCGGGCGCAGCAACTCGCGCCCGTCGACCTGCCCCGTCGGTGCTCTCCCCGTGACAGGGGTGAGCTCTTCAGAGTGGCCCGGTGCGGCGGTACGGGTGCCTGAGAGATTCCCGGGGAGGGTTTGCTCCTTCGGCGATGGCGCGATGCCCGCGGTACCGGTTCACGTGGTTCCGGCTCACGAGGATCCGCCATGCTCTCCCGCCGTACGGTGACGGCCAGATGGTCACACACAGTTTCGCACATCACACCGCTACGGGGAATGCGCGAAACCCCGCACCGATGATCGGTGCGGGGTTTCGCGGGGATGTCGTGCCGGACGGACCCGGGGGTCACGTCACGGGACACGGCGGGCGCACGAGGCGCCGTGGATCACTTGACGGTGACGGAGGCGCCGGCGCCCTCGAGGGCTTCCTTCGCCTTGTCAGCGGCTTCCTTGGTGGCGCCTTCGAGGACGGCCTTGGGAGCGCTGTCCACGAGGTCCTTGGCTTCCTTCAGGCCCAGGGAGGTCAGGCCGCGAACTTCCTTGATGACCTGGATCTTCTTGTCACCGGCGGATTCGAGGATGACGTCGAACTCGGTCTTCTCCTCCTCGGCCCCACCGGCGTCGCCGCCGGCGGGAGCGGCACCGGCCACGGCCACGGGGGCGGCAGCGGTGACGTCGAAGGTCTCCTCGAACGCCTTCACGAACTCGGACAGCTCGATGAGGGACAGTTCCTTGAAGGCCTCGATGAGTTCTTCGGTGGTCAGCTTAGCCATGGTATTGGCTCCTTACTTGTACGTGGTGCCGGTGCTGGTGGCGCCGGCGAGGTGTGCGTGGGAAGAACACGGGTGTTTCCCGGGCGCTCGCCCGGGACCCCGCAACCGGGTCCCCGAAGGGATCAGGCGGCGTTCTCGCCCTGTTCGTCCAGCTTGGCGCGCAGAGCCTCGGCGGTGCGCACGGTCTTGGACAGCGGGGCCTGGAACAGCGCAGCAGCCTTGGACATCGACGCCTTGGCGGCGCCGGCGACCTTGGCCAGCAGAACCTCGCGGGACTCGAGGTCCGCGAGCTTCTTGATCTCGGACTCGTCCATCGCGACGCCATCCAGGTAACCGCCCTTGACGACCAACTGGGGGTTGTCCTTGGCGAAGTCACGCAGACTCTTGGCGGCCTCGACGGCGTCACCGGAGACGAACGCGATGGCCGAGGGGCCCGTGAGCTTGCCCTCGAACGCGTCGATACCGGACTCGCGAGCCGCGATGGCGGTGAGCGTGTTCTTCACCACGGCGTATTCGGCGTTCTCACCGAGGGAACGGCGCAGCGTCTTCAGCTGAGCCACGGTGAGACCGCGGTACTCCGTCAGGACGGCAGCGTGCGAGTTGGAGAAGAATTCCTTCAACTCCGCAACCGCGGCAGCCTTTTCAGGATTCGCCATGGTGCTCCTTCCTTACATGTGGGTGCCGGCCCGCGTCCCGTACGAGGACACGAAAAAAGCCCCGCGCAGATGCCCGGGGCTCGAGACCACGTCCTGATCACACGCATGAAGATGCGGTTTTGAGGAGCGGAATCCGTGCTGGTTCACCTGCGCTGGACGGTTCACGTTTCAGAGAACCTCTTAGATCGCGCGTACCGGGGCACGCGTGATGACCGGCGGTCTTTGGTACATCCATCGTACCCCAGGGCGCGGGTGCCCATCAAATCGTCAGGGCCCGGTTCACTCCCCCGTGATGCGCTCCGGGTGGGTGTAGACGTTGCACCGGCCCTTGCGGTTGAACCCCACGACCGTGACCCCGCGCTCCCGCCCGTGGGTCACGGCGAGTGCGGAGGGTGCGCTGACCGCGGAGAGCACGGGGATCCCGGCCATGGCGGCCTTGCTCACAAGCTCGAACGACGCCCGAGCGGAGACCTGCAGGACCGCTTCGTGCAGCGGCAGCAGTCCTCGCTGCACCGCCCACCCGATGACCTTGTCCACGGCGTTGTGTCGGCCCACGTCCTCCCGGACCACGAGGGGTTCGTCCCGGCCCACGGGGAACAGCGCCGCCGCGTGCACCCCGCCCGTGGCGGAGAAGACCCGCTGGTGCTCCCGCAACTCATCCGGCAGGGACACGAGCCGCGCCGCGGTGACGAGTGGACGCGGGTGCGCCACGGGGTACGCGGAGGACTTGACCACCCCGTCCAACGACGGCGTGCCACACACCCCGCACGACGAGGATGTGAACACCTGGCGCTGGGCGTCCGCGCGCGGCCCCGGGGCCGCCGGTGCGAGCCGGACGTCCACCACGTTGTACGTGCGGTGCCCGTCCTGGTCCACGCCCGAGCGGTAGTCCATCTTCACGATGTGCGAGACCTCCGTGATCACGGCCTCGCTCAGCAGCAGCCCCGTCACGAGTTCGAAGTCGTCCCCGGGCGTGCGCATGGTCACGGTGAACTGTTGCCCGTTCAGCCGGATCTCCAGGGGTTCCTCCCCCGCGAGCCGGTCCGGACCCGCGCGCACTTCCCCGTGGGCGTCGAACGTGCGCACGCGGGCGGGGACGATGATCCGAGCGGCCATCTCAGGCGTCCAGCCCCACCCAGTTGTGCTGCCCGTCCTCGAAGCTCTGCCGCTTCCAGATGGGCACGCGTTCCTTGATGAGGTCCACGAGCTGCGCGCACGCTTCGAACGCCTCGCGACGGTGTCCCGCGGCCACGGCCACCTCGAGCGCGCTGTCCCCCACGGCGAGCGCGCCGATCCGGTGCGCGGCCCACAAGCGCACGTCCGGGTGGGCGCTCGCGATCTCACCGACCACGTCCCGCATGACCTCGCCCGCGCTGGGGTGGGCGCTGTACTCAAGCGCCGTGACACCGTCCTTGCCGCCGTCGTGGTCGCGGATCACGCCGCTGAACCCGACGACCGCCCCGCACCGCGGATGCTGGACCGCACGCTGCGCCTCGGCCGCATCCAGGGGGTCGGTCGTGACGAGCGCCAGCAGCACCTCGCCCGCCGAGGGCTCGGCGCCCGGCGCGTCGTCGTCGTCGGACGACGACGCCGCCGCTGCGGGCACCCGCGCGCCGACCGTGCCCGCGGCGGGGGCGGCGTCATGGCCGGGCACGTCCGTGCGCTCGGCGTGGCCCGGGGAGTCCGGGACCGCCGCGGGGACGACCTCCCCCTGCGCGGAGCGCGTCACGGAGCGGTCCTCCCCGTGACCGTGCACGTCCTCGAGCTGCGCGCTGATGTGGTCCAGCAGGGGGTCCAGCACGGTCATCCCGTCCTTGACGCCCCCGCGCGAGCCCGGGAGGTTCACCATGAAGGTCTGGCCGGTGTGCCCCGCGACCCCGCGGCTCATCACGGCCGTGGGGGTCTTCTGCAGCCCCGCGCTCCACAGCGCGTGCATGATCCCCGGCGACTCGCGCTCCAGCACCCGGGCCGTGGACTCGGGCGTGACGTCGTCCGAGTTCAGTCCGGTGCCCCCGGTCGTGATCACGAACCGCGGGGCGGCAGGCCCGGACGCCGATGTGAGGTTGCGCAGCAGCTCGAGGACCTCGGGCCCGTCCGGGATCACGCGCAGCGTCACGTCCAGGCCGCGGCCCCGCAACCAGTCCCGCAGTAGCGGCCCGCAGCGGTCCTCCGCCGTGCCCGACGCCGCCGAGCTGGACACCACGACCACCACGGCGCTGCGCCCCTCCAGGTGGGTGTCGCCTACCTCGTGTCGACGGGAGGGACGGCCGTGGGCCGGATCCGCGTGCTCACTCATCGGGCGCTCCAATCGCCGCTCTTGCCGCCGGACTTGGCGAGCACGCGGGTGTCGGTGATCGTGGCGGCCTTGTCCACGGCCTTGATCATGTCGTACAGGGTCAGCGCGGCCACGCTCGCCGCAGTGAGGGCCTCCATCTCCACGCCGGTCACACCGCGGGTGCGCACGGTCGTCTCGATCACCACGCGGTCCTCACGCGGGGTGAGGTCCACGGTCACCTTGCTCAGGGGCAGCGGGTGGCACAGGGGCACGAGGTCCGGGGTGCGCTTGGCGGCCATGATCCCGGCCACGCGCGCCACGGCGAGCGCGTCCCCCTTGGGCAGCCCCCCCGAGGCCAGCAGGTCGATCACGTCCGGGCGGGTCATGAGCACGGCCTGGGCGGTGGCCTCGCGCGAGGTCACCGCCTTCTCGCTCACGTCCACCATGTGCGCCGTGCCGTCCTCCCGCACGTGTGTCAGGTGCTGTTGTCCGGGCTCCGGCTCTCGTTCGCTCACGCTGGCTCTCCTGTTCGTTCCGTTCCGTCTGCTGCGCCCGCGGGCACCGGGTCGTCGTCCGCGGGCAGCACGCCGCCGTCCACCGGCAGCACCGCCACGGTCGTCCCGGCAGCGAGTTCGTGCTCTCCGGGCGGGATGCGCACCAGGACGTCCGCATGGGCGGCGGCGCTCAGCAGGTGCGACGACGCTCCCCCCACGAGACGCACGCGCGGGACCGTTCCGTCCCCCGGGTGTTCCATACTCCCGCGGCGCAGCTGGGTCCTGGTGACCAGCGGTCGAACCGCCTCGCCCAATTCGGCCGTGAACCACCGCGGCGACGGGCAACACCCCCACGCGGCCGCGAGCGCGGGACGCACGAAGACCTCGCACGAGACCCACGTGCTCACGGGATTACCGGGCAGGCAGATCACGGGCACGCCACGGAACGTGCCGTGTCCCTGGGGGCCTCCCGGTTGCATGGCCACGTGGCCGAACCACGTGTCCCGGCCCTCCCGCTCGAGGCCCTGGCGCACGACCTCGAACGCGCCCGCGCTGATCCCGCCGCTCGTGATCACGAGGTGGGGTCGTGCCTCGGTGACAACGTGATCCAGGGCTCGCACGAAGGCGTCCGGGTCGTCGTCCACACGGACCCGGGTCACCGATTCGGCGCCCGCCTCGGACAACCACGCGGCCAGCAAGGGGCCGTTGGCGTCGTGGTACATCCCGGGGCGCGGCGCGTGCCCGTCGGGCGCGATCTCGTCCCCTCCGCTCACCACGACCACACGCGGTCCGGTGCGCACGGACACCTCGGTTCCCGGGCCCAGTCCGAGCGCGGCGCACGCACCGAGCGCCGCAGCCCCCAGCCGCGTTCCGGCGGGCAGCGCCACGGCGCCGCGGGCGACGTCGCTCCCGGCCGCTCGCACGAAGGTGCCCTCGGTGACGGACCGGGCGACGTCGGGGCTGATCGTCACGGCCGGGACGTCGAAGCGCGGGGGACGCACCCGTTCCACGGGGATCACCGCGTCCGCGCCCTCGGGGAGCACGGCCCCGGTCATCACGGCGGTCGCGGTACCGGGTGTGTGCCGCGCCGGTTGGGCACCCGCGGGCCGCACGTCCGCGACGGGCAGTTCGATCCCTTCAACATCCCCTGGCTGGGGCGGGACGGAGGGGGTCAGATCGGCCACGCGCACCGCGAACCCGTCCATCTGCGAGTTCGCCAACGGTGGCAGGTCCGCCTCCGCCACGAGGTCCCGGGCGAGCACGCGTCCCGCGGCGCGCGTGAGGGGCAGGAGTGCGGCGTCGTCGTGGGACGCCGAGTTGAGCAACTCGACCAGCGTGCGCTGGTGCGTTTCGATACAGCGGGACATGGCTCCAGGGTAGCCACCCCGCCGGGGGTTCCGCCCGTGCTGGGGGCAGCACCTACACTGGACGGTATGTCCGTTTTCCTCGGTAATCCCCATGTCCTCCCCGTTCGCGGGGTGCCCACGCAGGGGCCGTTGACGGACCGCTTCGGACGTACCGCCACGGACCTGCGCATCTCCCTCACGGACAAGTGCAACCTCCGGTGCACGTACTGCATGCCCGCGGAGGGCATGCAGTGGCTGCCGCGTGAATCGTTGCTGACGGTCCCGGAGATCGTGCGTTTGGCCGCCATCGCCGTCTCGGACTTCGGGGTGCGGGAGATCCGACTCACGGGCGGGGAACCGCTCATCCGCCCCGATCTCGAGGAGCTCGTGGCCGCCCTGACCGAGCGCATGCCGGGGATCCCCGTGTCCATGACGAGCAACGGCATCGGACTCGCCGGGCGTGCCCAGGCCCTCGCGGACGGCGGGATGACCCGCGTGAACATCTCCCTGGACACCCTGTGCGCGGACACCTACGAGAAGCTCGCCCGCCGCGGGCGGCTCACCCAAACGCTCGAGGGCGTGGCTGCCGCCCAGGACGCGGGCATGAGCCCGGTCAAGCTCAATGCCGTCCTGATGCGCGGGATCAACGACCACGAGGCGCCCGCGCTGCTGCGCTGGGCCCTGGACCACGACTGCGCCCTGCGCTTCATCGAACAGATGCCCCTGGACGCGGACCACGGCTGGACCCGGAAGAACATGGTCACGGCCACCGAGATCCGCGAGTCCCTGTCCCGGGACTTCGACATCACCCCGGACACCGCACCCCGCGCGGGCGCCCCCGCGGAGAAGTACCTCGTGCGGGAACGCGGTCAGGACACCGTGGTGGGGACCGTGGGGATCATCGCGTCCGTCACGGAACCGTTCTGCGAGGACTGCACGCGCACTCGGATCACCGCGGACGGCCACGTGCGCTCGTGTCTGTTCTCCCACCACGAGACGGATCTGATGCACCTGTTGCGCTCGAACGCGACCGACCGGGACATCGCCCAACGCTGGCGCGATGCCATGTGGGTCAAGCCGCGCGCCCACGGGATGGACCACGCGGGCCTCGACTCCGGGGACTACGTCCAGCCCGACCGCAGCATGAGCGCGATCGGGGGCTGAGACCGTGCTCGTGCGTTATTTCGCGGCGGCCGCTGCCGCGGCCGGGACAGAGGAAGAGCACGTGGAGACCACCACGGCGCTGACCCGCTCCGAGCTGCAGCAACTGTTGGTCACCCTGCACCCCGTGGCCCCACCGGGCGAACGCACGTTGGCCCAGGTGTTGCCGCAATGCTCGTGGCTCGTGGACGGTGTGGCCGCCCGGGACCAGGAGTCCCCGCTGGCCCCGGCCGCCACGGTGGACGTCCTCCCGCCCTTCGCGGGGGGCTGATCGGATGCCTGGTCCTACCCCACCCGCGTGGAGTAGCGGTCTCGAACCCCTGCACCACGCGGCGCGTGACGCCGCCCGGACCCTCGCACACCGGGCCGGTTCGGTGCTCGCGGACTCCCGGCCCGGCGGCGCGATCGAGATCGTCCCCCTGGACCGGGCGGCGGGTCGCACCGCGGCCCACGACGTCCGCGCGGCATGTTCCGTCCCGCACTACGCCTCGAGCGCGATGGACGGGTACGCGGTCCACGGACCGGGACCGTGGCGCGTCGTCGCCCCGGGCTCCCGTGCGGGGGCATCCGACGGACGGCGACTGGATGATCACCTGGCCGACGGCGCTGCGCCGTCCGCGCCGCTGCCGAGTGCCGCGTCCGCGGTCACGCTTGCGCCCGGCACGGCCGTCCCCGTGGTCACGGGCGGCGTGATCCCGGACAGCACCACCACGGTCATCCGCGAGGAATTCGCAACCCGCCGCGGCGAGCTCCTTGAGCTGTCCCCCGGCAGCCCGCGCACGGAACTCGCGGGCAGGCACATTCGCCCGGCCGGAACGGAATGCGCCGAGGGCGAGACCGTGGTGCGGGCGGGCGCCGTGCTCTCCCCCGCGCACGCGGCGTTCCTGGCCGTGGCCGGACGGGACGACGTGCCCGTGTGTACCGTCCCGCGCGTGGCCCTGCTGCTCACGGGTTCCGAGGTGCGCACCAGCGGGCTCCCGGCTCCCGGGTACGTGCGCGATGCGTTCAGCATGTCCCTGCCGCCCATGGTGAAGGCCTTCGGCGGGCGCACGGTCACGGTGAGCCGCGGTCCCGACGACGCCGCGGCGCTGCGTTGCCTGCTCCGCGAACTGAGTGCCGAGCACGACCTCGTGGTCACCACGGGTGGCACGTCCCGCTCGCACGCGGACTTCGTGCGTCCCCTGGTGCAGGACGAGTGCCACGTGCTCGTGGACCAGCTGGACCTCATGCCCGGTCACCCCACATTGTTCGCAGCCGCGCGGGACACCGCCGTGCTCGCGCTGCCCGGCAATCCCCTGGGCGCCATGGTGGCGTTCCTGCTGCTGGGTGGGGCGTTCCTGGCCGGCCACCTGGGCCGCGATGCCCAACCTTTCGCCCCCGCGATTGCCGGGGAGGATCTGGCCGACGCCCGCTCCGAACGATTGCTACCGGCCCGGCGGCACGAGGACGGCTGGGTGCCGTGCCGCGCGGTGGGCTCCAACATGGTGCGCGGACTCGCCGCGGCGCAAGGGCTGCTGTCCGTGCCCCGGGACGGGCTGGCCCGCGGACAGGAGACCGTGGTGCTGCCCCTGCCGTGGTGAGTGACCGGCCCCGGCGGTCAGTGGATGCTGAAGTCCTGCTCCCAGATCGCGGACTGACCGGCGTCCCGGAAGCCTAGCTGGGCGTTGACCCAGTTCATCCGGTCGTTGCCGCTGTGGGTCCACGAGTACACGGTCCGGACCTCGGGGGCCACGTTCGTGAGCTGCTCGAGGTTGGCGAGCTTGAGCCGCATCCCCAACCGGTGCCCGCGGTGGGTGCGCACCACGAGGGTCTCGTCCTGCAGGGCCAGGGCCGGGCGGTGCTGCGCGAGGATCAGTTCGGTCATCCCCACGAGCTCGCTCGTGCGCACGTCCTGGACCACGGCCATCAGGGACCGGTCGCCGTCCTCCTGACGCAGCTGTTCCGTGCGGCGCACCCGCGCGCTGTCCCACGGGTCCGGGTCCGCCACGATCGGGCGCACGAACGAGTCCGTGGGGATCTTGGCGTGCAGCTGCGCGAGCGGGGCCAGGAGCTCGTCCGGGGCCTCCCCCACCCACGTGTGCAGGCGGTAGTGGTCCGCGAAGGGCACGGCCTCGAGGGATTCGTGGATGCGCGCGGCGCGCTGTTCGTCCAGCGGCACGGGCAGGAGCGCGAAACTGCTGACCGTGCGCAGGGTGTACCCGGCGTGCTGGGCGAAGCGGGTCTGGCGGTGGCTCGCGGGCAGGCGCCCGGAACCATCGGCGGCGTCGAGCCATGGGACGGGAGCCACGGGGCTCGCACCGCCGTCGGCCGTGCCGTCCGCGCTGCCGTCCCCGGGGCCGGAGGGATCGCGCGCCTCGGACGCGGGGTGCTCGGTCACGAGGCGGATGAACCGGCGGGACTCACCCCGCGCAAGTTGCTCCGCAGCACTCAGAAGAGCGCGCCCGATCCCCTCGGAGGTCTCGTCCGGGGCCACGTCCACCGCGATCTGCGCCATGTCGGTGTCCGTGATCAGGGGCATCCGCACCTCGGCGCGCCCCACGAGACGGTCGTCGAAGTACGCGCACAGGACGTTCACGCGCTCGTAGGGGTCGTGCAGGTCCCGGAAGATGTCGTGGGCGCCGTTGCTGAGCTGACCGGTGCCCCACACGTGTCGCCGGGAGGACTGCACGAGCGCGGCCACGCGCCCCAGGACCCGCTGCGCCTCGTCATCGAAGGTGTCGGGGATGCACAACAATTCGATGCGTACCGGTGACGGCTCCGTCACAGTGATCTCCTTCCGCGCCGCCCGGCCGGGACGGCACCCGGGCGACGGGCCCCGTCCACGGAACCCGGCCTCAAGTACATCAAGAATTCGTAACGGTGTTTCCATCGTCCCACGAAAGAAGGGTCCGGCCGGTGACGGCACGGACCCTTCCCTCGACGGCAGGGAATGCGAGCGTTCCCTCGTTACGTACCCGCGATCACGCCTGGGTGGTGACCTCGGTGGCGCTCGGGTCCACAGGGATGCCCGGGCCGAACGTGGTGGCCACGGTAGCCTTGGTGATGTAACGGCCCTTGGACGCGGCCGGCTTCAGACGAAGCACCTCTTCCAGCGCGGCACCGTAGTTCTCGGCCAGCTTCTGGGCGTCGAAGGACGCCTTGCCGATGATGAAGTGCAGGTTGGAGTGCTTGTCCACGCGGAAGTCGATCTTACCGCCCTTGATGTCGGACACGGCCTTGGCCACGTCCATCGTCACGGTGCCGGTCTTGGGGTTCGGCATGAGGTTACGGGGACCCAGGATCTTGCCCAGGCGGCCCACCTTGCCCATCATGTCCGGGGTGGCCACGGCGGCGTCGAAATCGGTCCAACCGCCCTGGACCTTGGCGATCAGGTCGTCGGAACCCACGAAGTCCGCACCGGCGGCCTCGGCCGCGGCGGCCTTGTCACCGGTTGCGAACACGACCACGCGGGCGGTCTTGCCCGTGCCGTTGGGCAGGTTCACGGTGCCGCGGACCATCTGGTCCGCCTTGCGGGGATCCACACCGAGGCGCATGGACACCTCGACGGTGGAATCGGACTTGCTGTTCTCGGCCAGTTCCTTGGCCAGGGCGACCGCCTCGGCGGGAGCGTAGAACTTGCCCGCCTCGATCTTCTCGGCAGCTGCCCGGTATGCCTTGCTGCGCTGTGCCATCTGCTTGTTCTCCTTGTGCAGTTGTGGTCAGCGGGCCGCGCTCGGCCCTGCCACGATGGTTGTTTTCGGTACGAGCTCGGAAGAGCTCAGTTGACCTCGATGCCCATGGAACGGGCGGTGCCGGCGATGATCTTCGCGGCGGCCTCGACGTCGTTGGCGTTGAGGTCTTCCTTCTTGGTCTCGGCGATCTCACGGACCTGGTCCATGGTGATCTTCCCGACCTTATTGGTGTGTGGGACACCGGAGCCCTTGGCGACGCCGGCGGCCTTCTTGATCAGCTGCGCGGCCGGCGGGGTCTTGGTTACGAACGTGAACGAGCGGTCCTCGTACACGGTGATCTCGACCGGTACGATGTTGCCGCGCTGGGATTCCGTGGCCGCGTTATAGGCCTTGCAGAATTCCATGATGTTGACGCCGTGCTGACCCAGCGCGGGACCCACCGGGGGAGCCGGGTTGGCGGCGCCCGCCTGGATCTGCAGCTTGATCAGGCCTGCGACCTTCTTCTTGGGAGCCATGTGATGGTCCTTCTTCTAGCTGTGCGTACCGCCGCACAGGAGCGTACGACGGCGAGTGGTCGCCGTGGCGCGGCGACCGAACGGAAACACCCCGGACCAAAGCACATCCGAGGCCGGATTCCGAAACCTGATGGGACTAGATCTTGGTGACCTGGTCGAAACCGAGGGTCACGGGGGTCTCGCGTTCGAAGATGGACACCAGTACCACGAGCTGCTGGGATTCCACCTTGATCTCGGAGATCGTGGCCGGGAGGGTCTCGAAGGGGCCCTCCTTCACGATCACGGACTCGCCGACCTCGAAGTCCACGGTGACCTGCTGGGCGCCACCCTGGGCACCCGCGCCGGAACCGGCGGTCTCGCCCAGGCCCTTGGCCTTTTCGGGGGTCTCGAACGTGGGGGCGAGCATGTCGAAGACCTCGTCCAGGCGCAGCGGCACCGGGTTGTAGGCGTCCTGGCCCACGAAGCCCGTGACACCCGGGGTGTGGCGCACAGCGCCCCAGGAGGCATCCGTGAGGTTCATGCGCACGAGCACGTACCCGGGGATCCGCACGCGGCGCACGGTCTTGCGCTGCGAGTTCTTGATCTCCACGACCTCTTCCATGGGCACCTCGATCTGGAAGATGTCCTCTTCCATGTTGAGGGACTGGATGCGGGTCTCGAGGTTGGTCTTCACACGGTTCTCGTACCCCGCGTACGTGTGGATCACGAACCAGTCGCCCTCTTGGCGGCGCAGCTTGGCCTTAAATTCCACCGCGGGGTCGACGTCGTCCTCGGCGGCTTCTGCCGTGGCCGCGGCGTCCTCGGTGGGGACGGGCACGGCCTCGCCGTTACCCTCGGCGGCGTCGAGGTCGGCTTCCTGCACGGTGCGCTCCTCGGAGTCCTGCTGCGGATCCGTGGTCTCGGTGGTCTCGGACGTGCTCTGCGCCGACTCGTCCCGCGCAGCGTCCGCCATCAGGGAGTCGAACTGAGCGGGCTGGGTGTCGTCGTTATCGAGCTCGTGATCGGTCACCGGGGATTCCTGCTTTCTGTGGACGTCTGGAAGTGGTGGAAGGACTTACTGGGCCTGGTCGCCGTTCCCGAACAGCCAGATGGCCACCTGACCGAAGCCCAGGTCCAACAGGGAGATCAACACCATCATGAACGCCACGAACGCCAGCACGACCAGGACGAAGTTGACCAGTTCCCGGCGGGACGGGGCGACGACCTTCTTGAGTTCTCCCACGACCTGACGGATAAACAGCCAGATCCGGCCGAAGATCCCACGTTTGTGATCGGAACCGGCAGGTTGACCCGGGGTCTGTCCTGTGACGGTGTGCGACATCGGCTCTCCCCTGCGTGAAGCAACTTCTCGGCGGTGGTGTGCGTGCCGTTGTGGGTCCTGAAGCAGGGCAGACAGGACTCGAACCTGCAACCTGCGGTTTTGGAGACCGCTGCGCTACCAATTGCGCCACTGCCCTTCGACACCGTGCCGCAGCCGTGCGCGACACGAAATCCGGTGCCCGAGCCTATCATCGGCCCATCATCCCGCCGACGGGAGTCCATCCCGGGGCAGAGCGCACCGAACTGGTGGCGGCACCAACAGACCATGGTACGCGCCCGCCGCGTCCCGTGCAAAGCAAGGGTCCGGCCACCTAAGCTGGGAGCGGTGTCCGCGTCCCCGGTTGGACCCCGGGCCCGTCAGGTTCCCGTACGGATCCGTGCGCGGGCCAGTGAGAGGCCCGCCCGCCGGGACGACCCGGTCAGTCCAAGCAGCCCAGTCAGCCCAGGAGAAATGATCACCATGTCACCAGCGCAGCAGCGCATCTCGCATCGGATCTCGGCGATCGCGGAGTCCGCGACCCTCGCCGTGGACGCCAAGGCCAAGGCCCTCAAGGCCGAGGGGCGGCCGGTGATCGGCTTCGGCGCGGGTGAACCGGACTTCGCGACCCCCGACTACATCGTGGATGCCGCCGCCGAGGCCCTCCAGGACCCCAAGAACTTCCGCTACTCCCCCGCCGCGGGACTGCCCGAGCTGCGTTCAGCGATCGCGCAAGCCACGCAGCGCGACAGCGGATGGGCCGTGGAGCCCTCCCAGGTGCTCGTGACCAACGGCGGCAAGCAGGCCGTGTACCAGGCGTTCCAGACGGTCGTGGACGACGGCGACGACGTCCTGCTGCCCGCCCCATATTGGACCACCTACCCTGAAGCCATCCGACTGGCCGGCGGCAACCCCGTGGAGGTCTTCGCGGGTGCGGACCAGGAGTACAAGGTCACGCCCGAACAACTTGAGGCCGCATACACGGAGCACACCAAGGCCCTGTTGTTCTGCTCGCCCTCCAACCCCACGGGTGCGGTCTACACCGCCGAGGAGACCCGGGCCGTGGGTGAATGGGCCGCGGCCAAGGGCATCTTCGTGATCAGCGACGAGATTTACCAGCACCTCACGTACGACGACGTGGAGTTCACCTCCATGGCCCGCGCCGTACCCGAGCTGCACGAGAACCTCATCCTGCTCAACGGCGTGGCCAAGACCTACGCGATGACCGGGTGGCGTGTGGGCTGGCTGATCGGTCCCGCGGACGTCGTGAAGGCCGCGACCAACCTGCAGTCGCACCTGAGTTCCAACGTGAACAACGTGGCCCAGCGCGCGGCCTTGGCCGCCCTGAACGGGCCCATGGACCAGGTGGAGCGCATGCGCGAGGCCTTCGACCGGCGTCGTCGCACGATCGTGGACGGGCTCAACGCGATCGACGGCGTGGTGTGCCCCACCCCCACCGGTGCGTTCTACGCGTACCCAGACATCACGGCGTTGTTGGGCCGCGAGTTCGCGGGCGTCACGCCCACCACGAGCGCGGAGCTCGCGGAACTGATCCTCGAGAAGGCCGAGGTGGCAGTGGTCCCGGGTGAGGCCTTCGGCCCGTCCGGGTACCTGCGCCTGTCCTACGCCCTGGGCGACGACGATCTCGCCGAGGGCCTGTCCCGTCTGCAGAACTTCCTGGGAGGCACCGAATGAGCGTCAAAGAGACCTTGCACGAGCTGGACGAATTGCTGCCCTCCGCCGTGGCCCTGCCCAGCTCGGCTGTGGTGGCCGGCGGACTGATCGGCGGTTACGCGGTGGCCCGTTTCACGGGGGTGCGCGCCCTGGGCGGCGCGGTCCTGCTCGCGAAGGGCGTGGTCGCCGGGCGCACGTGGTACCGCTCCGCGGGACCCGCCACGACCGCGGGCCTGAGTGTGCTGTACCTCGCCGGGTTCGGACTGTCCCACCCGCTGGCCAAGAAGATCGGCGCGTGGCCCTCGGTGTTCACCGTGGCCGCTGTCAACGCCGCGGCGTCGTGGGCGCTCGTGGACCGGCACAACTTCCGGGGCGAGACCGCCTGAGGCCCCCGCGCGGACGCACCCTTCACCGCGCACGCACCCTCCCCAGCGCACGCACCCCCGACGGCGGATGACCGCTGTTGGGGGCGCCGTTCGTTCAGGGGCGCTGTTCGTGCAGGGAGCGCCTTCCGTTCAGACGGCGCGGTCCGTTCAGGCCGTAAGGCCCGTTCGGGGAGCGCCGTCCGCACGGATGATCAGTGCGCGGATTCCCGGGCCGAGCGGCGTTTGCGACGACGGCGACCGCGAGATCCGCCGCGAGCACGAGGCCGCGAGTTCGCTGTAGAGCCGCCCGGGCTCACCCACCAGCAGGTCCCGGCGCAACCGGTCGATCGTGGTGCGCAGTGGCAGAGTGCAGTCTTTGCAGCAGGGCCATGAACCAGGCGTGGGAGGGGCGCGCACCCTCGCAGGCACGTTCGGACGACGGTGCGTTCCGTGTTGCGGACATGATGAAGTACCTCTCGACGGCATGTGGTGAGGACACCCCGCAGGTGAGTGCCCGGGGTGTGCTCGAAAGGAAAGCGGCTCAGACGGAGAGAGCCGGCGGTCCGCGTGGGGAGATGATGCGCACGGGTGACCACGCGCGCGGGGGCAGGGGGTAGGCCAGGGGGACGGGGCGCAGGGCGTGACCCTGGGCGTGGGCCGTCCCGATCACGTGGGAGGACGGCCCCGCAGCATGACCGCCCAGCGAGAACGGCGCGTGGAAGGGCACCTGGCTCAGCGCCACGGCACACGCGGTTCGTACGGCGCCGAGACGCCGCCCGGCGAGAAGCACGCACACGAGCCCCACGATCGAGAGGGTCAACGCCAGGAGGGCCACGTTCGGCGGGTTCGGGTCCACCGCGTAGTGGGACGTGGCCGCGCACAGGGTGGATACGCCAGCGGCCGCCCAGCCTCGAATCAATCAGGCCGGGCGGCTCACGGGGGTGGAACCAACCATGGACGCTTCCGGGGGACGGTGGGAGGAGCCGGGTATCAGTCGTCCACGGCGTCGCGGCCGCGGCGCACGATCAGCGGGTCTGGCGGGTACACCACGGAGGTGTCCTTGTCCTCGTAGTCGAACTGGTTGAGGAAGAAGCGCATGGCGTTGAGGCGGGCGCGCTTCTTGTCGTTGGACTTGATGGTGATCCACGGGGCGTGGTCCGTGTCCG
This sequence comes from Kocuria marina, assembly GCA_014652975.1. Taxonomy (GTDB): domain Bacteria; phylum Actinomycetota; class Actinomycetes; order Actinomycetales; family Micrococcaceae; genus Kocuria; species Kocuria marina. The sequence continues at coordinate 281,630 of BMZV01000001.1, forward strand.
TGCGGCGGAAGGTCTCCTCCTTGGCCACGGTGTAGTCCTCCCAGCGGTCCAGGGACGCGAGGTCCATGGGCGAGAGCTTCCAGCGGCGCACCGGGTCGATCTGGCGGATCGCAAAGCGCGTGCGCTGCTCGTGCTGCGTCACCGAGAACCAGAACTTGGTCAGGTGGATCCCCGAGTCCACGAGCATCTTCTCGAACACGGGCGCCTGCAGCATGAAGCTCTCGTACTGCTCGTCCGTGCAGAAGCCCATCACGCGCTCCACGTTGCCGCGGTTGTACCACGAGCGGTCGAACAGCACGATCTCACCGTTGGTGGGCAGGTGCTGGATGTAGCGCTGGAAGTACCACTGGCCCTGCTCGCGGTCCGAGGGCTTGTTCAGGGCCACCACGCGGGCGGCGCGGGGGTTGAGGTGCTCGGTGAAACGCTTGATGGTCCCGCCCTTGCCCGCGGCGTCCCGGCCCTCGAACACGATCACGTGTTTGAGGTCGTTGTCCTGACCCCAGTACTGGAACTTCAACAGTTCGATCTGCAACTGGTACTTCTCGAGCTCATAGTCCTCGCGGGACATCCGCTCGTCGTACGGGTACCCCTCACGCCACGTCTCCACCGCGCTTCCACCCGGGTCGATCAGATCGGGGTCCGGGGACTGCCCGTCCCGCACGGTGTACCCCTGGTCCACGAGCTTGTCGATGAACTCGCGCAGGTTCTCCCGGGCCGGTTCTTGCTGGGCGGTCATAACGTCCTCCTGGTGGCCTGACATCGCGAACGGCGTGTTCACAGATCCTCCCCCGATCTTAGTTGTCCACATTAACCACGGGTGGACGGGACCCACCGTGTGCCGCGCATCCGTTCATCCGGTGTCCCGGGCAACGCCGAGCGCGCGTCACTAGGATGGAAGGGGAACAACGAGACGACACGACACGACAGAGGGGAACTGAGGCACACATGCGAATCGGGCTCATGACCAGCGGCGGGGACTGCCCCGGACTCAACGCGGTGATCCGCGGCGCGGTGTTGCACGGCATCAAATCCTTCGATCACGAGTTCGTGGGCTTTCGGGACGGCTGGCGCGGCGTCGTCGAAGGGGACATCATCGACCTGCCGCGGCAAAGCGTGCGCGGCCTCGCGCGCCAGGGCGGGACCATCCTGGGCACCTCGCGCACCAACCCCTTCGACGGCCCCCAGGGCGGTCCCGAGAACATCGCCAAGGTCCTGGAGCGTCACGGGATCGACGCCGTGGTCGCGATCGGCGGCGAAGGCACCCTGGCCGGCGCCAAGCGGCTCGCGGATGCGGGGCTGCCCGTGGTGGGCGTGCCCAAGACCATCGACAACGACCTGCAGGCCACCGACTTCACGTTCGGTTTCGACACCGCGGTCTCGATCGCAACGGATGCGATGGACCGGCTGCGCACCACCGGCGAATCGCATCACCGGTGCATGGTCGCGGAGGTCATGGGCCGCCACGTGGGCTGGATCGCGCTGCACTCCGGCATGGCCGCCGGCGCGCACGCCATCCTGATCCCCGAATTCCGGGAGTCCATGGAGCAGGTTTCCGAGTGGGTCCGTGAGGTCCACGAGCGTGGCCGCTCACCGCTCGTTGTCGTGGCGGAGGGCTTCATCCCCGACGACCGCGAGGAGGCCATCGCGGGCAAGGGCACCGAGGCGTCCGGGCGCCCGCGGCTGGGGGGCATCGGGGACTTCGTGACGCGGGAGATCGAGGAGAACACCGGCATCGAGACCCGCAACACGATCCTGGGTCACATCCAGCGCGGCGGCGCGCCCACCGGCTTCGACCGTGTCCTGGCCACGCGACTGGGGATCGCCGCCGTGGGGATGGCCACCGAGAAGCAGTGGGGCAAGATGTGCGCGCTGCGCGGCACGGACGTGGTGCGCGTGGACTTCTCCGAGGCGCTCGACGGGCTCAAGGTGGTACCGCAGGACCGCTACGACGAGGCCAAGGTGCTGTTCGGTCGCTGAGCCCCGACTCGTGGTGACGCCCCGTTCCCCTCCGAGGGGAACGGGGCGTCACCACATGTCAGTCGTGTTAGGTCAGAGCCGCATTCCGCCGCCGCGCGGACCGCGCATGAGCCCCTGGGCCCGGCCCACCACGGACCCGGCATCCGGGGGGACCACCACGGTCTGGGCGGCGGCCCACTGTTCGGCGGGTGCGTCCGCGGACGTGCCGCCCGCGGCGTCGTCGGACGCGCCGTTGCCGTTCGATGCGGCCTCCTTCGAGCCCTGCACGACGGTGTCCCGCACGGTGAGCACCGCGTCCGGGGCGACCGAGCGTTTGAGCACGGCGAGCGCGATGGGGCCGGCCTCGTGGTGCAACTGGGCCGCGGTCACGCGACCCACGACCTTGCCGTTCAGCTCGACCGTGGCCCCGGGGCCCGGGAGCGTGTGCTGGGAACCGTCCAGGTCCAGGAACGTGAGCCGGCGCGGCGGGTGGCCCAGGTTGTGCACGCGGGCCACGGTCTCCTGGCCCTTGTAGCAGCCCTTGGCCAGGTGCACGGCGGTGCGCATCCAGTCCAGTTCGTGCGGAATGGTCTTCTCGTCCGTGTCCGCGCCCCAGCGCGGCCGCCAGGCCTCGATCCGCAGGGCCTCCGCGGCCCACGAACCGGCGAGCGAGTACCCCTGTTCCTCGAGAGCCGCGACCGCGGTCTCCAACGACGCGAGCGGAATCAGGTGTTCGTACCACGAGCGCGCGGCACCCGGGTGGTCCTCGGTCACGGCGTAGGCGTGACCGCCCGCGCCGACGCCCGGCCACGGGTCGTGCCACACCAGCACGGGGTTGGTCTGGGCGGGAAGCAGCTCACGAAGGTCCCGCGTGGCGACGAGCACCGCCCAGCGGTCACTGACGTCCTCGATCTCCACCCGCAGGGCGAAGCGCATGGTGGTCAGCCAGTCGGCGAGCCCTGCGGCCTCCCGGGCCTCGGTGATCAACCACGTGGTCCCGCCATCGTCGACCACGTGCGGAGCGAATTCCACGCGGCCCTGGATGCTCAGGAAGAGGGTTTCGGTACTGACTCCCGGGCTCAGTCCGGTGAGCACCTGCGACGACAAGGTGGTGAGCCAGCTCAGTCGATCGGGGCCACTCACGGTCACGACGCCGCGCTGGGACTGGTCCACCACGGCCCTCCCCCGGGCCAGGGCGCGCTGTTCGTGCACGGGGGCGCCGTAGTGCGCCGCGACCCCCTCGTCCAGCGCTTCCGCGGTCACGGCACCGTGGCGGTGCAACAGGACGGAGGAGTATGAGGGTGCGGTGTCAGTCACTTCTGGGGTTCGACCTTGCTCAGTTCGGCGGAAGCGTGCGTAGCGAGTTCGTGGCCCTGCGCGGCCATGTCCCACGCCCACATGAGGTGGTTGTTGACGAGCCCGTAGAGCCGGGTCCCGGAGACGTACTCCTTGGCACCGCGGGCACGGATCACGGCGTCCGTGCTGAGGTCCACGCGCGGGCCCTTGATCTGGCCCAGGTACAGCTCGGCGACGCCGCCGGGCTGGGCGATCGTCACGGAGATGTCGAAGCCGCCGTCCGCGTTGCGCAGGTCCTCGACGTCCTGTGCGGACTTGAGCACGGGCACGGGGTCCGGCGGGAGCATCCCGGGTCCGATGTCGCCGTCCTCACGGAGACGGGCGAGCTCCCAGAACCCTTGTTCGTACGTGGCCTCGCGCTGGGGTTCGCCCTCTTCGTTGAGCAGCGTGGTCCGCGCGCGGTAGATCATGAACGGTAAGCCGGTCTGTTCGAACGTGACGCGTTGCCGGAAGGCACGCTGTTCGGCGTCGCCGTATCCCATGAAGCCGTTGCCCTCCCACGTGCCCAACAGCCATGCGAAAGGAACGAGTTCGGGGGTCAGGTCCGTGGGGATCTCGACGGGCACGAGTTACAGCTGGCCCTTGAAGAGGCTGAACACGACCTTCAAGGAGATTCCGAGGATGCACAGGCCCGCGAGGCCGAGCAGGACGAGGTAGAAGATTTCGAGAGCAAGCATGGCTTCACGCTACCACGGCGGCCAGTAGCTGGGTCGCGAAAACGGCCACCATACCGAACAGTGCCACGGGTGTGACACCGAGCGTGATCATGCCCCTGCGGCGCAGGTTCTCGGGGGCCGCGGAGATCACGCGGGCACCGGCGACCACCAGGATGATGGTCAGCGGGGCGCCCACGCCCGCGACGGTGAGCCACCTGCTCAGTCCCTGGTCGTGGGCCACGCGGGAGAACGCAATCCACCCCGAGGCGGCAACCGCGGCCAGGACCCCCGTCGCGGAGGCCAGCGCGGATTCCAGACGGTACTTGGCACCCTCCCCCCGCACGAGTTCGGCCACGCACACGGCCATGAAGGACACACCGATGATCGCGGGCAACCACACGAGGCGCTGGGACGGGACGAGTTGTACGAGCAGGCACGCGAGGGTGCCGGCCACCGCGATGAGCACGTTGTGCCGGCGCCGCGCCTGGATCCCCGCGGCGGCGGGCCACCCCACACCGATCGTCACGGCCATGGCCACGGACACGAGCAGCGGCGCCCACGAGCCGATCACGCCCGCCGTGAGCGCGAGGACGAGCGCCACCACGGCGGCGACGATGATGCGCGCGTACTTCATGGCGGGGTTCCTTCGGGGCCGAGTGCGGGCGGTGTGGTGCGTACCCGTTTCAGCGTAACCGGCGCGGGCCTCGCGGCGGGTCACGTGTACCCCCGCACGTCCACGGGGCCCGCCTATACTGGCCCGGTCATCGGCCGTGCCCGCGCGGGAGCGGTCACCTCGCGTCCGAGCGGATCCCACAGTGACCCACATCGCCCTGCTCAGCACCGCCTCCCCCGCCGTGGAGTCCGCGCTGCCCGCGCTCGAGCTGCTGCCGCACCGGGTGCGGGTGCACGCCCCGGACGAGAGCAGTGGACTGACCGGGTCCGCGCGCCCGGACGTGGTGATCGTGGACGGCACCCGCAACCTCGTGACGGCGCGCAACACTGCCGTCTCCCTGTCCGGGCTCGAACGCCCGCTGCCCGTGCTCGTGACGGTGACCGAAGGCGGGATGGCGGCCGTGGCGCCGTCATGGTGCGTGAGCGACGTCCTGCTGCACACCGCGGGACCCGCCGAGATCGAGGCGCGGTTGCGCCTCGCGCTCGCCGACGCCGGGACGAACGCGCTCGAGAACGACGACGCCGTGATCCGCGCCGGGGCCGTGGTGATCGACGAGAACTCCTACACCGTGAAACTGGGCGGGCGGGCCCTGAACCTCACGTTCAAGGAATTCGAGCTGTTGAAGTTCCTGGCCCAGCACGCGGGCAGGGTGTTCACGCGCCACCAGTTGCTCTCCGAGGTGTGGGGCTACGACTACTACGGCGGGACGCGCACGGTGGACGTCCACATCCGTCGGCTGCGAGCCAAACTGGGTGCGGATCACGAGCACCTGATCACCACGGTGCGTAACGTGGGGTACAGCTACACCGCGGGCAGGGACCAGACGCCCTGATCGCGCGCCATGACCCACCGAGGAGGCATCCCATGTCCGTGACCGTGACCGCCCACGACGACATCCCGTTCCCCGACGATCTCGTGGCGCTCGCCGAGCGCGCCCACGCCGCGGACGGCGAACCGCCGTTCTCCGACCAGACCCTCGTGGACGTGCGCTCCGGCCGTGCGGGGGTCACGTGCGTCGCGGCCACCGACGGCGAGCGCCTCGTGGGTGCCGCGGTGGTCGTGCCGCAGCCGGATCGCGCGTCCACGTACACGGTGGAGCTCGTGGTGGACCCCGAGCACCGCAACCGGGGTGTGGCCACGGCGATCGCGGGGCAGCTGCGCGCTCAGCTGGACGGCACCGTGGAGGCCTGGGCCCACGGCAACCACGTGGCCGCGCAACGCCTCGCCGAGCTCCACGGTCTCGAGGCCGTGCGGGACCTCTACCAGCTCAAGCGCGCCGTGGCCGGCGCCGAGGACGTCCCCCTGCCCGTGGACCTACCGGAACATCTCGAGATCCGGGCGTTCGAGGTGGGCCGGGACGAGCAGTCGTGGTTGCGGGTCAACGCCGCGGCGTTCGCCGAGCACCCCGAACAGGGCCGCATGACGCTCGCCGATCTGCAGGAACGCGAGAACGAGTCGTGGTTCGATCCCCGGGGTTTCCTGCTCGCGGTCGCCGCGGACGACCCGGATGACGTCGCGGGCTTCCACTGGACCAAGGTGCACCCGGCCTCGGGGGACGCCGCGGCCATCGGTGAGGTCTACGCCGTGGGGATCGCCCCGGACCACCAGGGCCACGGACTCGGCCGCGCCCTGACCGCGGCGGGCATCAACCACCTGGCCGAACAGGGGCTGGACGAGGTCATGCTGTACGTGGACGCGGACAACCCCGCGGCCGTGGCGCTGTACGAATCCCTGGGCTTCGAGCGCTGGCACGTGGACGTCATGTACCGCAGCTGAGACGGCTACGATCGTTACCGAACCCCGCCCGCGCCGCGCGGTCGAGTCGAGCGTCCGACTACGGAGAGCAGGTCATGGCGAAGAACAAGACCCTGAGTAAGTACGACATCCTCGCCGCCGGCTGTGTGTGCTGGCGGGTGGTGGACGGCGAACTCCAGGTGTTGGTCATCCACCGCCCCCGCTACGACGACTGGTCCTGGCCCAAGGGCAAGCAAGACGACGGCGAGACGCTGCCGGAGACGGCCGTGCGCGAGCTGCGCGAGGAAACGGGGTTGCACATCACCCTGGGGGTCCACCTCGCGGACACCGAGTACACCGTCCGCGGTCATGACAAGCTCGTGCGCTACTGGGCCGCGGAGGTCTCCCCGTTCGCCCACACGTCCCCGGAGGACGACGAGGTGGACCGGATGAGCTGGTTGCCCGTGGCCCGGGCCCGCTCGATCCTGACCAACGAGGACGACACCGCTCCCCTGGACGAACTCGCCCGCCTGTACGCGCGGGCCTCCCTGGCCACCCGCCCCGTGATCGTGATCCGCCACGCCAAGGCCAAGCCGCGTTCCTCCTGGCAGCGCGCCGAGGGGGACCGCCCGCTCGCCGCCACGGGCAAGCGTCAGGCGCTCGCCGTGACCCGGTTGCTCGCCGCGTGGCAACCGACGCGCGTGGTGACGTCCCCGTGGTTGCGCTGCATCTCCACCGTGGTGCCCTACGCCAAGAAGTACGGGATCAAGGTCAAGGAGCGCTCACAGCTGACGGAGGCCGCCCACAAGCGCCATCCCAAGCGCGCGGCCCAGGTCACCGAGCAGCTCTTCGACACCGAGCGTCCCGTGGTGCTGTGCACCCACCGCCCCGTGCTGCCCACCGTGTTGAAGGTGCTCGCCAAGCACCTGCCGCCCGCGCTCGCAGCGCAACTGCCGGACGCGGACCCGTACCTGAGCCCCGGTCAGATGATCGTGCTGCACATGCCCCGGGCCTCGCAGAGCGCCCGCGCCGTGGGCTTCGAGATCATTTCCCCGTTCGACGACTGACACCACCCCGACCGCCGGGCCCCCGGCCCGCGTTCATGCCCACGCCGACGCCGCTGTCCCCACCCGGGCGCGCCCCGACCGTTCGTGAGGTGCGCGCCGCGCGGAGGCCGCCGCAGCGGCGTCGTGAGAGGAGACCCATGCCCATCCCCACTCCCTACGAGGACCTCCTGCGGGACGTGCTCGAGAACGGGACCCCCAAGACGGACCGCACCGGCACGGGGACGCTGTCGGTTTTCGGACGCCAGATCCGCTACGACCTGGGCGGCTCCTTCCCCCTGCTGACCACCAAGCGCGTGCACTTCCGCTCGGTGGCGCTCGAGCTGCTGTGGTTCCTCTCTGGCTCCTCCAACGTGCGCTGGCTGCAGGAGCGCGGGGTGAGCATCTGGGACGAGTGGGCAGATGAGAACGGGGACCTGGGGCCCGTCTACGGCGTGCAGTGGCGCAGCTGGCCCGCCGGGCACGGGGAGACGATCGACCAGATTGCCCGCGTGGTCGAGTCCATCCGCACCACTCCGGACTCGCGCCGGCACATGGTCACCGCGTGGAACCCCGCGGAGGTGGACCGGATGGCGCTGCCCCCGTGCCACGCGCTATTCCAGTTCTACGTGCAGCCGCGCGAGGACGGTCCGGACGCCCTGAGCTGCCAGCTGTACCAGCGTTCGGCGGACCTGTTCCTGGGCGTGCCATTCAACATCGCGTCCTACGCACTGCTCACCGTGATGGTCGCGCAGCAGTGCGATCTGGTCCCGGGTGAGTTCGTGTGGACCGGGGGTGACTGCCACATCTACTCCAACCATTTGGAGCAGGTGCGCACCCAGCTCGCGCGTGAGCCCTACCCGTACCCCCGGTTGCAGTTGCGCCGGCGCCCGGAGTCGATCTTCGACTACGAGTTCGAGGACTTCGAGGTGCTCGACTACCAGCACCACCCCGGTATCAAGGCCCCGGTGGCGGTATGAACGGGGACGTCGTGAACGGGCAAGGCTCGGACGCGCTCGCCGCGATCGTGGCTCCCGCAAAGAGTGAGCGGCGCCCGAACGGCGAGAGCAACGTCGCCGTGGGCGGGATCTGGGCGCAGTCCCCGGACGGCGTGATCGGGGCGGACGGCAGCATCCCGTGGCACGTGCCCGAGGACCTGAGGTTCTTCTCCCGCACCACCGTGGGACACCCGGTGATCATGGGTCGGCGCACGTGGGAGTCCTTCCCTGAGCGTTTCCGGCCCCTGCCGGGCCGGCCCAACATCGTGATCACCTCCCGTCCGGACTCGGTGCCCGCGGACGGTTCGCGGGTGTGGGCCGTGGACTCGTACGACGCCGCCGTGGCCCTCGCGCTGCGCCTGCTGCCCCCGGCCCCCGGCGCCGACGACGCCGCGCCCGCCGGGACCTCGTCGCGCACCGACGCTGCCTCCTCGGACGGGCCATCGCTCGTGCCGGGGACCGCGCGCGAGATCTGGGTGATCGGCGGCCCGGGGGTGTGGCGCGAGGCCGCCGCGTACGCTCCGCTGCCCCTGACCCGGGCGCTCGTGACCACCATCGAGCTGGACGTCACCGGCGACACCCACGCCCCACACCTCGACGACGAGTGGGCGCGGCGCGAGGTCGCGGACTGGGCCGAGTCCGCCAAGGGGGTCCGTTACCGGATCGACGAATACACGCGCGGTGCCGCGACCGGGACCGTGACCAGGGGCGATGGGATAGCGTGATGGGACACACAGCTCGAGATGGAGGTCCCCGCCGTGACGACTGAACCCACACCGCAGATCAACAACAGCCCGGACCTGAAGGTGGTCCCCAACCACGACGCTTCACGTTACGAATTGTGGGACGGGGAGCAGTACATCGGGTTCCTGGGCGTGGAGGTGCTCGAGGACGGCACCGTGGACCTGCAGCACACGATCATCTCGGAGGCCTTCGGCCGCCGCGGATACGCGCGGACACTGGTCACGCGCGTGCTGGACGACTACCGGCAGCGCGGCCTCAAGGTCCGGGTCACGTGCAGTTACATCCAGGACTACATGCGTCGCTTCCCGTCCTACCGGGAGCTGCTGGCCACCACCCCGGACCCGCGGACTCGGGGCTGAACACGGTGCCTCGTTAGACTGGGGCGCATGACTTCACAACCCGCCGCCGTAGGTTTCATCGGATGGCGCGGCATGGTGGGCTCCGTGCTCATGGACCGCCTGCGCGCCGAGAACGATTTCGCCCAGCTCGATCCCGTGTTCTTCTCCACCTCCAATGCGGGGGGTCCGGCCCCCTCGGTCGGGAGCGCCGGGGATCCTGGTGTGCTGCAGGACGCCCACGATCTCGAGGCACTCTCCACGTTGCCCATCCTGGTCACGACCCAGGGCGGGGACTACACCAAGGCCGTGCACAGTGAGCTGCGCAAGAACGGCTGGGACGGCATCTGGATCGACGCCGCCTCCACGCTGCGCATGAACGACGACGCCGTGATCGTGCTGGACCCCGTCAACCGGGACGTCATCGACGCCGCCCTGGACCGCGGCGTCAAGGACTTCGTGGGAGGCAACTGCACCGTCTCGTGCATGCTCATGGGGCTGGGCGGGCTGTTCCGCAACGAGCTCGTGGAATGGGCCACGTCCATGACGTACCAGGCCGCTTCCGGTGGCGGTGCGCGCCACATGCGCGAGGTCATCCAGCAGTTCGGGGACATCCACGCGAGCGTCGCCGACCCGTTGGCGGATCCCGCCTCCGCGATCCTGGAGATCGACCGCGCCGTGCTCGCCAAGCAGCGCGGCGGTGAGCTGGACACCACCCAGTTCGGGGTCCCGCTGTCCGGGTCCCTGATCCCCTGGATCGACGCCGATCTGGGTAACGGCCAGTCCCGCGAGGAGTGGAAGGCCGAGGCGGAGACCAACAAGATCCTGGGCCGCTCCGGGGACCGGACCATCCCGGTGGACGGGTTGTGCGTGCGGATCGCCGCGATGCGTTCCCACTCCCAGGCGCTGACCGTCAAGCTGCGCGAGGAGGTCCCCGTCGCGGAGATCGAGCGCTTGCTGGACGCGGACAACGAATGGGCCACCGTGGTGCCCAATACCAAGGAGGACTCCATGCGGGACCTCACGCCGGTGGCCGCCTCCGGGTCCCTGCAGATCCCGGTGGGGCGTATCCGTACCATGTCCATGGGACCGCAGTACATCTCCGCGTTCACCGTGGGCGACCAGTTGCTGTGGGGCGCGGCGGAGCCCGTGCGGCGCATGCTCAAGATCGCCACGGGAACCCTCTGATCATGAGGTTCTGATCCGGGCGTTTCGGTGCGCGCGTTGATCCGCGCGTTCGATGGGGTTCCCGGACCTAGCGAGGATCTTCAGGGGTCGTGGCCCGCATGTGCCGCGGCCCCTGCACCATGGTGTGGGGCTTGTCCCGGGCACGCCGGTAGCGCCACTGCGCCATGATGTTGGCCCACCACCGCCATGCACGCAGCGCGACTTGCTTGATCCGCTGATTCAGCCGGTGGGCCCATTCGAACTCGGTGCTCCAGATCCCCAGCCCCAGGAAGATCGCAAGCCACCCGGGCCCGGGCGTCACGAGCATCACGATCCCCGCGAGCACGAACACCCCGCCGAGCACGATCACGGTGGCCTTGTGCAGGACCCGCAGCACGGGGTGGCGCTCGGACCACGCGCGCAGCCGCAGCACCGCCCGGTGCACCCGGCCCCCGCGTTCGCCGCGCTCGATCTCCTCGTGCAGCTCGGAACTCATGCGCGCGTCCCACTCAGGTGGTGCGACGCGCCGGCGCCGCTCGCCCCGATCATCACGACTGTTCCGTTCGTCCCATGGGTCGCGCTCGTCAGAGCGACAGCCCGATCAGCACGGGCTCGGGGGCCAGTCGTACGCCGAAGACCTGTTCCACGCCGCGCTGTACCGTGCTCGCGACGGCGGCGACGTCCTCCCCGGAAGCGGTGCCCCGGTTCGTCATGGCCAGCGTGTGCTTGCCGGACAGCGCCGCGCGTCCTCCGGCGACCTCCCCGCCGTCCAGGTCCAACAGCTCGTTTCGGGTGCCCAGCAGCCCGAATCCCTTGCCGAAACCGGCGTGGTCGATCAACCACGCCGCGGAGAATTTCACCGCACCGGGAACTTCCTGTCCCGTGGCGTCCAGGACCGGGTAGCGGGGGGCGTCCGCGGGGATCCGATCCGTGAGTTCGTCCTCCGGGACCACCGGATTGGTGAAGAAGGACCCAGTGCTGAACGTGTCCCTGTCCTCGGGGTCCAGGACCATGCCCTTACCCGCTCGCAGTCGCAGCACGGTGTCCCTCACGGTCGCGAGCGGTGCGCTCTGGCCCGTCTCGACCCCGAGAGCGGCGGCCAACTGGGCGTAGCGCACGGGCATCGACTGCTCCTGCCTGCGCAGGCGGAACGTCACGGACAACACCACGTAGCGCGGTGAACCGTGAGTCATGCTGCGTTTGAGCAGGGAGTCACGGTAGGAGAATTCCAGGTCCGCGAAACCGAACGTGAGCTCCTTCCGGGCTTCCCGGTCCCACACCCGCACCCGCACGATGCACTGGGAGACCTCCGCGCCGTACGCGCCCACGTTCTGCACCGGCGTGGCACCCGTGGTGCCCGGGATCCCGGCCAGGGTCTCCAGACCGGCAAGCCCGCGCTGCACCGTCTCCCGAACGGTGTCCTCCCACGGCTCTCCCGCGGCGACGTCCACGAGCGCCGTCTCCGAGTCGCGGTCGGCCGAGCCGTCCTCGTCCGTGACCGTGATCCCGCGCGTGGCCACGTGCACCACGGTTCCTGCGAACGGCTGATCGGAGGCGAGGATGTTGGAGCCGCCGCCCACGATCAACACGCGCTCACCGGCGTCGTCGGCGTGGGAGACCGCGTCGACGAGTTCCGCTTCCGTGGTCACCTCCACGACCTTCTCGGCGGGGCCCCCCACGGCCGTGGTCGTGAGGTGGGACAGGCGTGGTGCGTTCATGAGGCACCACTCTAGTGCGGGAACTGCACAACCGCCTGAGCCTTGACGAGCACCTTGAGCTCCTTGGCCTCGGCTGGATCCGTATCCGGTTCGGAAAGGTCCGGAGCGGTCACGGTGAGGTCCACGCGCACCGTACGCGCCTCGGGATCCACGACTCCGATCACCCCGCTCACGGTCAGCGCGGTGCCCGGGACCACGCGGTCCTCGAACGCGTTGGGGACCACCACGGGCTTGCTGAACCGGGTCTGGTAGTCCACCACGGCGCCGGGATCGCCAGCCCACTCGGTCACCAGCGCCACGGCCGCACCCATGGTGAACATCCCGTGGGCGATCACGTTGGGCAAGCCCACGCCCTGCGCGAAATCCTGGTTCCAGTGGATCGGGTTGAAGTCACCAGACGCGCCCGCATAACGCACCAGGTCCGCGCGCGAGACCTCCACGCGGCGCTCCCCGATGGACTGACCCTTCTCGAGCTCGTCGAACGTGATGTTCACTGGTCCTCCCCGCGTACCAACAACGACGACACGGTGGTCGCCACCTTCTCCCCCGACACCGTGGTGATCTCCACGCGAGAGGTCACCATGGCCCCGGATCCCAGGGGACGCACGTTGTCCACCGTGACCGCGGCGGTCAGCTCGTCCCCGGCGACCACGGGGCGGTGATGCGTGAACCGCTGGTCCGCGTGCACTACGCGCGAGAAGTCGATCCCGGCCTCGGGATCGTTGACCAGGGCGGCGTCGGCCCGCTGGGACACAATGATCGCGAAGGTGGGCGGGGCCACGAGGTCCGCGTACCCGGCAGCGCGCGCCGCGGCGACGTCGTGGTGGGCGGCGTCCATGGCGTGGACGGCGCTCGCGAACTCGCGGATCTTCTCGCGGCCCACGAGGTACGGGGGGATGGACGGGTAGGTCCTGCCCACCACGTCGGCGGATATGGCCATGACTCTCCTCGATCGCTGGGAAGAATTTCTCCCAGAGTACTGGGCGAGCGGGCCCGCACGAACTACCGGGGCCGTGCACGCGCTCGTCCAGCCGCGCCCGGGCCTGCGCGTAGGCGTCCTCGGACAGCGGGTAGAAGAACGCCCGCGGCACGATCGAGGGGCCGTGGTCCAGCAGGTGACGGACGTAGTCCTCCACCGCGGGGTTCTCCTCGAGCGCGGTGCGCGAAACGTCGACGTGGAGTTCACGGCCGAGCGGGTAGCGCCCGGAGACCACGGACTCCCGGTCCGATGCCACGCCGTCCACGGACAGCGTGGTGATCCGGTTGCGACCCCCTCGGGTGCCGCGAGGTAGTTGTCGACCCCCATGAAGGCCAGGGAGTACGGTGCCTCGGCGGCCCAGTGCGCGACCTGCGCGAGGTCCGCACTGTGCTCGTAGTCCTCGCGGATGGCCCCGGGTTCCCCGTTGACCTTCTGGGTGAAATCGAGGAACCTCCCGGACCCCTGGTTGCGACCGAACAGGTCCATGGGCTCGTGGGGCCAGCCTTCCCGCAGGTCCGACCACGTGTCCACCGAGGATCCCGGTTCCCAGATCCGCCGCAGCTCCGCCATCATGATGTCCCGGACGGCCTCGTTCTGCTCGTTGGCGATCAGCACGATCGCGTCCAGGGCAATGGGCAGTTCCACGTACTCCACGCCGTTGTCCGCGCACGCCGCGCGGAAGTCCACGGGGTCCTCGGGGCCCGGGATGGGGGTCGAGGCGTTGTTGATGTCCGATTCACCCGCGCAGAACTTCTCGAACCCGTTGTTGCTGCCCTCGGACGAGATCTGCGCGTTCGTGCCCGATTCCCGCACGGCCATCGCTTCTTCCCCGCTTCCCGGTCGGTGCTCGCGGCGCCCCGTCCGCGGCGTCGTCCGCCCGCTCGCCCCACGGCCTGCCGGCACGCTGCTCACGCACCGCGCCGCGTACGAACGCGCCCACCGCCCGCCAATCGACCCGGGCCTCTTCGAGCAACGTGGCCAGCCTGTCGATCTCGCGGTGCTGGGCCTCACGTTCCTGGGACGTCTCGCGCCATTGCCGACGCCGCTCCAGCTCCTCTCGCAGCCGGGCCACCCGTTCCTCGGCGCCGGCGATCAGTTGCAGCAGTTCTCGTTGGTCCGTCGAGGTGGACGGGTGTTCGGGGTTCATGCGGTCGCTCTCCTCGGCGCTCGATGTGGCTCGCGATCAGAAGACGGAGGTCAGCAGGATCATCACGCCCGGGATGGCGACGAACACACCGAGCACCCAGATCACCACGTAGAGCGTGTTCTCGGCGCCCAGGTTCCCGAGCCACGCGGCGGCTTTGACGGGGATGGGCCGCAGGAGGAGGATGCCCATGATCACGGCCATCGCGAAGACGTTGTAGAGCAGGTGCACGGTTGCCGCCGTCATCCCGGCCGTGCGCTCGATCCCGGAAAAACCGAACGCCGCGATGATCGCCGTCATGGTCGTGCCGATGTTGGCGCCCATCAGGATGAGGATGGCCGTGCCCAGCGGCAGGCCACCCGCGACCATGCCCACCACGATCGAGGCGGTCGTGGACGAGGACTGCGTGAGCACGGTGGCCAGGATGCCGATGGCCAGACCAACGAACGGGTTCTCGGCGACACTGAACAGCTCCTCCGCGCGCCCACCCGTGGCGGCGCTGAAACCGTCACCAATCCACCCCACCGCGGTGATCAGGACATAGATGCCGAACGTCACCAGGAACCACTCGAGGACGTTGCGCGTGCGCTCGGAGACCGGCAGCCGCGCCAAGATGTTGGGTGTCTGCTCGTCCTTCTCGGGACCCGACTGCGCGTCCTTCTCGGTGGGTCGCTGTGCCAGCGTTGATCCGCTACCCGACATGGTGCCTCGCCCCTCCGACGTCCGATTGTGCCCGCCCGCCCCGGAGGCTGCTCCGGAGTGCGGCGCCCTGTTCCTCGAGTGGAACAGGGCCAAGCGGCCGCGAGGTGAATCGGGCTCGTCCGCGAGTCGACCTGACGGACGGGTGGCTCAGCGATCGGCGAGGAGGTCGCCCGCTCCCGGACTGCTCAGCAGCGGGTGGTGCGGGACCGGTTGTCCCGGACCAATTGTGCCCGGGGACGACGAAGGCGCCGCTCCCCGAGGGGAACGGCGCCTGAACGGTAGCGGTGGACGGGCTCGATCCGTCGACCTCACGATTATGAGTCGTGCGCTCTAACCAGCTGAGCTACACCGCCACATCATGGATGAAACCCACGGTTCGCAAAGAGCCGCAGGTTCTCATCATGAGAGCCCCGACCGGGAATCGATCCCGGGACCTCCATCTTACCAAGATGGCGCTCTACCACTGAGCTATCGGGGCAACGCGGAATACTCTAACAGGAGATGAGCGGGTCGCAAAAACGAGCACCTCACCCCACAAGCCGCGCCGATTCACCCGCCACGGTGTGCTCCTTGATGAGCCAGCGGGCCTCGGGGGCGTCCGCCCGACCGACCGCTTCCACGAGGTCCCTGTGCAGGTCCAGGCGGAAACGGATGTACTCGTCCAGGGGGCATCTCCAGGGATGGCTGCACCGAGGCGGTGCGCACCTCCACGACGTCCAACAGGCTCAGGTAGATGGAACGCAGCAGTTCGTTGGGACTGATCCGGGCGATCCTCGCGTGCAACTGCTAGTTGGAGCGCACGAAGGCCACCGGGTCCGGGGCCTCCCACGAGCTCATGGCCAACAACGTGTGGGCCAGGTCCTTCCCGGGCACCGAGATCGCGCGCCGCAAGGCGTGGGGCGGGCGCGACGACCTGCGGGTCGAGTACAACACCGCGAGCCCTTCGTCCATGTGCAACATCGGCCAGCACGATCTGGAGCCCATCCTGCGGCCGCCGGCGAGCGCCACGGGGCGAGCATCCGGTTCGGCACCGAACTGCTCGAACTGACCCAGGGCGGCCGCCGGGTCTCCACGATCGGTCTGGTGGGCCGCGGGCGGTTCACCCTGCTGACCGGGATTGGCGGGGCGCCGTGGCGCGAGGCCGTTCGCGTCGTCGGCGAGGAACTGGGTCTGCAGATCGCCGTCCACGGCATCGGTGCGGGACAGGACCTCGCGGATCCCACCGCCGAACTGCGCGCCGCGCTGCACAGCAGCCTGGGCGCCCCCGCAAGGAATGCACCCGACGCGCAGAACGCCCCCGCCCGGGGCGAACTGCTCACGGAAGGAGCCTGATCATGGCCCTGGGACTGTTGGTCATGAGCCCGACCCTGGGGCTGTAGCTCTTCGGCTGAGGCACGAGAACCACCACTGCAGCATCACCGAGGCGGAGCTCGCGCACCGCGTCACGAGTGACCCCGAGAAGTGGGGACCAAGGCGGGCCCGCCCATGGCTGCGGACCGCGCCGGGATCTCGTCCGCACCGATCGTGGACGGGCACACGTACCTGGTCGATTGCGGACGCGCCTGCGTACCCCAGTTCCACAAGGCGGGGCTGAGCTTCGCGTCCCTGCGGGGGATCTTCCTGACCCATCTGCATGCCGATCCCGTGGCCGACTACTTCAACTACTTCATGATGGCGTCCACGACAGGCCGAAAGAACGGGGACGTTATCCCCGGCCAGCTCGCGGTGTACGGTCCCGGGCCCGCGGGCGGTCTGCCGGAACCGTTCGGGGGTCGGCCGGTGGGGATCGCGAGCCCGGAGGAACCCACACCGGGCACCAAGTCCATGACCGCGCACCTGCTGCGGGCGTTCGCCTACACGAACAACATCTTCATGCGGGACGAGGACGTCCGGGACTACGACTCCCTCGTGGCCGTCAACGAGATCATGCCCCCGCACTCCGCCCACGTGATGGTTGAGGACATGGGACCCGTGGCGCAGGCCTCCCATGTGGACCACATGGTGCTCTCGCACATCGAGAACACGGGCGGCACCATCGATCCCGTGGAGTGGCACCGGCTGGCCAGCCGCGGCTACGACGGCGCGGTGACCGTGGGGCAGGACCTGCAGATCATCACGGTGGCCTGAGCCGCACGCGTCAGCGCTCCTCACACCTCACGGGAACATGAGAAGCAGAAAAGGGCCGTGGCCGGGACGATCGTCCCGGCCACGGCCCTTTGTGCTGTCACTCACCGGCCACGCCGATGACCGACCACGTCAGCGACCATCCCGGCTGAGCCGGTCCTGCTCAGTCGGCCGGCTCAGTGGCTCGCAGCGAACCGGCGAATCCGCGAATCAGCGGCTCACGGTGAGGCAGTGAACCGACAAATCAGCGACCCGAGTAGCCGCCGTTGTCCGGGCGGTTCTTCCGACGCGGCCGGTCCTGCTGGTAGGACCCGCCATGGGAACGGCCGCCGCCGCGATCGTCGCGGTAACCGCCACGATCCTCGCGGTACCCACCGCGATCCTGATAGCCGCCCCGGTCCTCACGGTATCCCCCGCGGTCGTTGCGCGGGCCCCGATCCCCGCGGTACCCGCCCCGGTCGTTGCGGGGTCCACGGTCACGGTCACCGCCGCGGAAGGGCTTGCCCCCGCGCGCGCCACCGGGTCCGCGATCCTCCTGGATCCGGATGGGCGAACCGTTGATCTGGGTGTTGGCCAGCTTGTCGAGGGTTCCCGCGGGGAGGTTCTCGGGCAGACCCACAAGCGTGAACGTGGGGCGGATGTCGATCGCACCGATCTGCGAACCGTTGAGACCGCCCTCGTGCGTGAGGGCACCCACCACGGCGCCGGGGACTACGCGATCGCGGTGCCCCACGGCCAGCTTGTAGGTCTTCATCCCCGCCTCGTCCCCCGGGGAACGGCGATTGCGGGGGCCGTCGCCGTCACGGCGCTCGCGGTCCCGCTTGCGCTGCGGCAGCTCGGGCAGGTCCTCCAGGAGGAACGGACGGCCGTTCTGGGCGATCACGGCGAGCGCAGCGGCGACCTCGACGGCGTCGACGTCGTGCTCGGACTCGTATTGCTTCACGAGCTCACGGAACAGCGAGAGGTCCTCGGAGTCGATGGTCTCCTCGATCTGCTGCGCGAAGTTCTCCTTGCGGGTCTGGTTGACCTCGTCCGTGGAGGGCACGCGCATCTGTTCGACGGGCTGGCGGGTGGCCTTCTCGATCGCGCGCAGCAGGTACTTCTCGCGCGGGGTCATGAACAGGATGGCCTCACCCTTACGCCCCGCGCGGCCGGTGCGGCCGATGCGGTGCACGTAGGACTCGGTGTCGTGGGGGATGTCGTAGTTGACCACCAAAGAGATCCGCTCGACGTCCAGACCGCGGGCTGCAACGTCCGTGGCCACGAGGATGTCGATCTTGCCGTCGCGCAGCGAGTCCACGGTGCGCTCGCGCAGGTTTTGCGGGATGTCACCGTTGATCGCGGCGGCGGTGTAGCCGCGGGCCTTGAGCTTGTCCGCGATCTCCTCCGTGGCGGCCTTGGTACGCACGAAGACGATCACGCCGTCGTAGTCCTCGACCTCGAGCACGCGGGTCATCGCGTCCAGCTTGTGCGGGCCCATGACCTGCATGTACCGCTGCCGGGTGTTGCTGCCCGTGGTGGTCTTGGCCTTGACCGTGATCTCCTGGGGGTCGTGCAGGTACTGCTGCGCGATCCGGCGGATGGCCTTGGGCATAGTGGCGGAGAACAGAGCCACCTGTTTCTCCGTGGGGGTCTGCGCCAGGATCTTCTCGACGTCCTCGGAGAAGCCCATGCGCAGCATCTCGTCCGCCTCGTCCAACACCACGTACGCGATGTCGTCCAGGTTGAGCGAGCCCTTGGCCAGGTGGTCGATCACGCGCCCCGGGGTTCCCACGACCACCTGCGCGCCGCGCTTGAGGCCCGCGAGCTGCGGACCGTACGAGGAGCCGCCGTACACGGGCAGCACGGTGAAGTCGTCCAGGTGGGTCGCGTAGGAGCCGAAGGCCTCGGCGACCTGCAGCGCGAGTTCGCGGGTCGGCGCGAGCACCAGCACGCGCGTGCTGCGCTGCGGGCCGTGCAGGTCGGACAGCTCCGCGAGCTTGGACAGTGCGGGCACCGCGAACGCGGCGGTCTTGCCCGTACCGGTCTGCGCGAGCCCGACGACGTCGCGGCCGCTCAGCAGCGCGGGGATCGTCGCGGCCTGGATGGGCGAGGGGTACTCGTAGCCCACCTCGTCCAGTGCCGCCAGCACACGCGCGTCCACGCCCAGTTCGGCGAACGTAGGCAGGTTCGGTTCGGACTTCTCGGCGTCGGCGGGCTTCTCCGTGGAGCTGTTCTCGGCGCGCTTCTCGGCAGAGTCGTTCTCGACGGGCTGCTCGGCCGGCTCGGCGGCGTCGTCGTCCCGGGCGGGCTGCTCGGCCTCGGAAGGCTGGTCGGCGGGCTCGGTTGCCTCGCCGCTGTCGGTGCGCTGCGCGTCGACGACGACGTCGTGGTTGTCGGGGGCGTCGGTCACGGCGGGAGCGGCGTCGCGCTCGGGGGTTTCGTGCTCGGGGGTCTCGTTGTGGGGATTTTCGTTCTGGGACAGGGAGTCAGTGGACACGGAAGAACCTCGCTTCGGTGGAATGGAGTGATTGTCACCGGTGCGCGCGGTACTACCGCTGAAGTCCTGGACCGACATGCCCGCTACGGCGAAACGGTTACGACAGACAAGAAACCGGGATGATAAACCACTAGCCTACCGCACGGCCGGGCCATGTTAGGCCGATCTGCGGGCCACCACGATGTTCGCCTCGTCACTCACGACCGTGTAGTCGACCCCGTACATGTCCCGCGCGTAGCCCGTGACGTCCGCCGGTGGCTCGCCGCTCCACGTCCCGCCGAGCCGGTCCACGACCACGTACTCGGGGGCGGGATCGTCCCCGTTGCCGATCCAGTGCACGCGGGTGGTGCTCACGAGCCCGTTCATGAGCGAGAGGTCCGTGGCCACGCTCGCCCCGTGCGGGATGCGCTCCACCGCGGCGGCCTTGGCGTTGTGACGCGGATCGGGTTGCCATGCCTCGGCGGTGGCCAGTTGCGCGAGCGGTTGCTGGGTGCCCACCGCGAGCGCGACGACCAGCGCCGCCCACGGGGCCGCGCGCGCCATGGTGCGCAGCACCGCACCCTCGCCGGGGAGGAACGGTGAGCGGTCACGGGTGAGGCGTCCGTTCGAGGCCCCGCTCCCGGCATGATCCCCCGCGGTTCCTCGGCGCGCCGGGCCGTCTCGGACGACGACGTCGCTCCCCGCCTTCTGCGCGCGATCCGCATCGTTGCGGAGCCGATCGATGGCGTCCACGAGCGCCACGAAGACCACGGGCATCAACACCGCGCTGTAGTGCCACCCCGGCCCCCAGTAGCCGTGGTTGGGGGACAGCATGCGCCACGCGAGCGTGGGCAGCGCCACCAGCGCGAGGGGTGAGCGCACCGCCACCACGGCGCCGATCAGCAGCAGGAGCAGCCACGTGACAAGCTTCTCAACCGGGACGACCTGCAACACGACCACGGAGGCGGGATCGCGCAGCAGGAGTGCCAGGTCGATCTTGTCCGAGTACGCGAACTCCCCCGCGGGGTTGAGCGCGGGCAGGATCACCCCCACCGCGAGCGCGGAGGCCAGGACGCCCCACACCATGAGTGTTGCGCCCCACCGCGCGGCCGGATCCCGCAGGACCGCTCTCGCGGGATCCGCCGATGTCTGTCCGGCGCCGCGGTCCCCATCGTGGCGGGCATCCGCGGTGACACGATCCTCAGTCCCGTGCACGTGCACGGCACTGCGCCCTGCGCCGCGGTGGGTGTAGGCGCGGAACTCGGCCCAGCGGCGTCGTACCGCACGGCTCCACCCACGCGCGAACGGGACCAGCGCGTGACCGAGCATGAGCGCCCCGATCACCGCGACCGTGACCCCCAGGTCTTCCTTGACGAGGGCCACGGGCACGCTCCACAGGGCGGCCGCGCGCCACCGCCGTTCCCGCAGTGCGCACAAACCGAGCGCGAGCAGCGGCACGGCGAGCGCGATCTCGTGGAACTGCACCGCGACCGCGTTCTGCAGTCCGAAGCTCGCCGCGTACGCCACGCCGATCGCGACGGCCGGGGCGGGGCGCAGGACATGCAGGGCACACCGCGTGACGACGGCGGCGGAGCTCCCGAAGAGGACGTCCTGCAGGATCATGAGGGTGAGTGCGGAGGGGAACACGGCGTAAATCGGTGCCAGGACGATCAGCAGCGGGTGGAAGTGATCCCCCAGGAGATTGAACCCGTGGCCCTTGATGTCCACGATCGGTGCGTGTCCGGAGGCGTACGCGGAGAGCAGTTGCGTGAAGATCGCGTTGTCCCACGAGGGGACGTCCCAGCGGATCCACTGGCTCCAGGAGAACGCGCAGTACACCGCGGTCGTGAACGCTCCCACGAGGACGGGTAGCAACCATGCGGGACGAGTCCGCCCGGGGTCGGCCGATGCGGGGGAACGGGCCACGATCCTCCCTCCGGGATGCCTGTGCCGGGCGGCGGGGTTGTCGGACCCAGTATGCCAGCCGGGTGCGCGCGAGGGTGTCGGAGACCCGTGGCATCATCTGCGCATGACCACCACGGTGCGGACAGCGCGAATCACCGGTTCGGGGGACTCCCCCACCCGGTTGCGCTGGACGCCACCCGGGCCCGTGCACCTGGGCCAGACCCTGCGGGTGCTCGGGCGCGGTGCGGACGATCCCACGGTGCGCATCCTGAACGAGGACTGCGTGTGGATCACCACGCGCTCGAGCGGGTTGCCGGTGAGTGCGCGGTTCTCCCGCCCACCTCGCGTCGCGGGTGAGAACCCCCTGGACCGGGACGTCGTCGTGGACGCGTGGGGTCCGGGCGCGCAGCAGTGGTTGCCGTCCGCGCCCCGGTGGGTGGGCCACGGCGATTCGTGGGAGGAGTTCGAGTCCTCGGCGGGTTTTGCGCAGCTGCCGCACCGGCTCGTCAGGGCGCGCCACGACCACCCGGGGATGCGCTTGCCGGCCACGGGCACCGTCCTGGACCGCGCCGTCGTCTCCATCCTGGAACAGCGTGTCACGGCGATCGAGGCCGTGCGGGCGTACCGGGCGCTGCTGCGCTGGATCGGTGAGGAGGCACCCGGGCCCGCTCCGCGCGGGATGCGGGTGCCACCCACGGCCGAGCAGTGGCGCAGGGTGCCGTCCTGGCAGTGGCACCGGGCGGGCGTGGACCCCGCCCGTTCCGCGACGGTCATGCGCACGGTGCAGCGGGCGTCGGCCCTGGAGCGCCTTGGCCGGGAGCCGGATCCGGCGCGGGTGCGGGCCGCGGTGCAATCGATCAGCGGGATCGGTGTGTGGACGGCCGCGGAGATCACCCAGTGCACCCACGCGGACCCGGACGGCGTGAGCGTGCGGGACTTCCACCTGGCCGACTACGTGTGCTGGTTCTTCGACGGCGCCCCCGGATCGGACGAACGCATGCTCGAACTGCTCGAACCGTGGCGGGGTCACCGGCAGCGGGTCGTGCGGCTCATCAAGGCCAGTGGGCACCGCAAACCCGCGTTCGGACCCCGCCTCACGCCCCAGGATCATCGTCACCACTGACGGGGTTTGATGGGCCCGCCCCTGGATCGGCGCCGCCGCGGCGAATGGGCTACTCCAGAGCGGCGTCGCCCCACAGAGCGGGCGGGGCATGATGTCGCGTGCCGCGCGTGCTGCTCTCCCGCGGAGGACAGCCCGACTGAGGTTTGGCTTGCCTGCCTGGCGGGGTTTTCATTTGCGACGCAAACTATCTGCATGGCACAGCACACCGCGGTGGAACCGCACGCGACCAAGTCCGGGGAGAAAATGAACAAGCTGCGCGCCGGGGTCCTGGGCGCGAACGACGGCATCGTGTCCGTGGCCGCGACCGTCGTCGGCGTGGCCGGGGCCACCGCGGCCACGACGCCCGTGCTCGTGGCCGGTTCGGCCGCCGTGATCGGCGGCGCACTGTCCATGGCGCTGGGCGAGTACGTGTCCGTGTCGAGTCAGAAGGATTCGCAGGAAGCTCTCATCGAGAAGGAGAAGTGGGAGCTACAGGCCATGCCGGAGGCCGAGCTCGACGAACTCACGCAGATCTACCGGGATCGCGGGTTGAGCGAGACCACGGCCCGACAGGTCGCGGTGGAGCTGTCCGAGAAGGACGTGTTGCGTGCCCACCTGGATGCCGAACTCGGGATTGACCCGGATGACATTCCCAGCCCGTGGGGTGCCGCGATCTCCTCCGCGGTGGCGTTCCTGCTGGGTTCATTGTTGCCGCTGCTGGCCATCCTGCTCCCGCCCACGCCATGGCGGATTCCCGTCACGTTCGTGGCCGTGCTCGTGGCGCTCGCGCTCACAGGGACGCTCGGTGCCCGGTTGGGTGACACCCCGCACGTGGCCCGCGCCGCGGCCCGTGTAGTGACGGGCGGTGCGCTGGCTCTGGGTGCGACCTTCCTCATCGGTTCCCTGCTGGGGGTTTCCGCGGCGTGACGGGCCGCGTGAAGAACGACTGACGGGCGGCGGGGTCCCACATCCCGCCGGACAAGCGGCCCGGGCATTCAGACCGGATATACGGAGAGGGCGGCTCCTTCGGAAGCCGCCCTCCGTGTTTCATGGGCGTGTGCCGTGTGGCGCGGGCATCACATCATCTGTGTATGACGAGAAGTGCGCGCCACTACCGGGTCTACATACGCCGTGGAACTCAGGATCAGTTCTGCTGATCCCCCGCGGCGCCGGTCTCCGCCTCGGCGGCCTGCTTCTCGACCTCCGCGCGGACCTCGTTCATGTCCAGGTTCTTGACGGCGTCGATGACCTGCTCGAGGGAGGATGCGGGAAGCGAGCCGGGCTGCGAGAACACCATGATGCCCTCGCGGAACGCCATGAGCGTGGGGATCGAGGAGATCTGGGCGGCGGCAGCCAGGCCCTGCTCGGCCTCGGTGTCCACCTTGCCGAATACGATCTCGGGGTTGTTCTCGGAGGCGGCCTCGTAGGTGGGTGCGAACTGCTTGCACGGTCCGCACCAGTCCGCCCACCAGTCCAGCAACACGATGTCGTTGTCAGAAATGGTCTGGCCCAGGGTGTCCTGGGTGATGTCTACAGTAGCCATGAAACCAGCGTAGGACTCCGTTCCGCCGGGCTCCAGAACGTTCACTGCGGGCACAAGGAACGCCCTGGGCGCCGCGCCGTCGGCATTCCCAGGAATCACCCGTGAGGAGCCACCCGTGACCTTCAGACTCGGTATCGCCACGTGGGGGAACGCGCTCCCCACCCCGACACGGGTGAGCTTCCCAGTCCGCGGGAGGGGTTCCTGCAGCTCACCGAGTTGGCCCGCACCGCGGACCGGGTGGGCCTGGACATCGTGGCCGTCGGTGAGGGTCACGGGGCGGAGCACGTCAACCCGGATCCGTTGCAGCTGCGGGCCGCGGGACACGGGATCGACGTGATGCTCAACGTCATGGAAGGCCGTTGGGACCAGCTCGTGCCGTACGTCAAGGCGTACCGGGAGGCGCTCCGCGGCTTCAGGCATTCCACGCGCGGCGCGGTGGGCCTGCTGCTGCCGGGCCTCGTGGTGTCCGACGACGACGACGCCCGCTCCCCCGACGCCCTCACCCTCGCCTATCCACACTTCGCCGCCAGCACGAGAACCTTCGGCGCCGCAAGCGCCGACGACCCCGCGTGGACACCGGAGGAGTTCCGCGAACAGTGCGGGCCGGAGGGTGCGCTGCTCGTGGGCGGTGTGAGCGACGTCGTCACCAAGCTGCGGGCCATGCGCGAGACGTTGGAGCTGGATCGGGTGCTCGTGCGCGTGGACGTGAACGGCCTGCCCCACGACGCGGCGCTGCGGACCGTGGAACTGCTCGGTCGAGAGGTCCTCCCGGCGCTGCGCTGAGCCCACCCGCGCTGCTCGGAACTCCCGCACCTGCCACCCACCCCGCTGCCCACATCCATGGGCTCCGCCCCGACACATCACGCCCCATCCTGCGGCTTTTACTGAGCTAAAGCAGAAATGGGCGCCCTCAGCTGCTTGTGCTCCACTAGGAATTCGATGCGGTCGGCACAGAGGGCGGATGAGCCGCGGAGCAGTGCGCGGCAGAGCTTGGCAGGGAAGTCGCGACTGCAGCAGGGCCCTGGGACGAAAGAAGGGGCTCCCCGGATCATGTCATCCGGGGAGCCCCTTCGGGATGATCACTCATCCCCGTGGGTGGCAGGTGAGGGATTCGAACCCCCGTAGGCAGTGCCAGCTGATTTACAGTCAGCCCCCTTTGGCCGCTCGGGTAACCTGCCGAGAGCGCACAGAGCGCATTGCACCCCCGCCGTGCGGGAGCACCTCAACATTACACAGCACACCCCCCGTCCCCCAAATCAGCGCGGGTGCCCCCAGAACCCCTGAACGGCCGGGAGCGTGACATCGGTGCCCCCACGCGGGTGACCGCGAACTGCGCGGGGAGCCCGATCACCACCGATCCGCCCGGTTCCGGCACGAATGCGCTCATCGCGGGCAATTAGGCTGGTGGGTGACATCACGCACCCAACACACCCAGGAGGACAACCGTGGCTTCGGAATCATCATTCGACGTGGTCAGCAAGGTCGACAAGCAGGAAGTGTCCAACGCCCTGAACCAGGCCCAGAAGGAAGTGGCCCAGCGCTACGACTTCCGCGGGGTGGGCGCGGATATCGACTTCTCCGGCGAGAAGATCCTGATCAAGGCCAATTCGGAGGAGCGTGCCCAGGCCGTCCTGGACGTCTTCCAGTCCAAGCTGGTCAAGCGCGGGATCTCCCTGAAGTCCCTGGACGACGGTGAGCCCTACGCCTCCGGCAAGGAGTACCGCATCGAGTGCTCCATCAAGGAGGGCATCGCCCAGGACCAGGCCAAGAAGATCACCAAGCTCATCCGTGACGAGGGCCCCAAGGGTGTCAAGGCCACCATCCAGGGTGATGAACTGCGCGTCTCGTCCAAGTCCCGTGACGACCTGCAGGACGTGATCGCGCTGCTCAAGGGATCGGACGTGGAGGTCGACCTGCAGTTCGTGAATTACCGCTAACGTGACCCGGCCCCGGCGCTGCGCCAGCACCGCGTCGGCCCCACGCCCGTCACACGCCGGTCCGCATCCGGAGACCAGGAAGCCGTGAGCCCCGAGCGGGGATCACGGCTTCTTCCGTAAGGGGTTCGCCCCCCGGGCACGACGGCGGACACGCGGGCCGCAGTCGTGGGACGACGCGACGGGCCAGTCGCACGCGACGCCCACCGCGACGTCGAAACCCGAACGCCGCGTCAGCGGCCGTAGAACCCGCCGTTGCGTGCCATGTTCTGCAGCCGCTGCACGCGGTCGTCGGTGGAGGGGTGGGTGCGGAACAGGCCGGAGACCGCACCGCCGCGGAACGGGTTGGCGATCATCAGGTGGGACGTGTTGACCACCTTCTGGTCCTCCGGGTTCATGGGCCGCTGGGACGCACCGCCCTCGATCTTGCGCAGTGCCGAGGCGAGCGCAAGGGGGTCGCCGGTGAGCTTGGCGCCGTCCTCGTCGGCGTCGTACTCGCGCGTGCGGGAGATGGCGAGCTGGATCACGGTGGCCGCGACGGGTGCGAGGAACGCCATGAGCAACCCCACGAGCATGTTGCCACCGCGGTTGTCGTCACCGCGCCCGCCGCCGAAGATGGCCGCGAACTGCAGCACCTGCGCGGCGGACGTGATGAGTCCCGCCACCGCGGCCGCCACGGACGAGGTCAGGATGTCCCTGTTGTACACGTGCATGAGTTCGTGGCCGAGCACCGCGCGCAGCTCGCGTTCGTCGAGCATCTGCAGGATCCCCTCGGTGCAGCACACCGCGGCGTTGTCCGGGTTGCGTCCGGTGGCGAACGCATTGGGGCTCATGGTGGGCGCGATGTACAGCCGCGGCATGGGCTGCTCCGCCCGGCGGGAGAGCTCCTCCACGATCCGGTACATGGCCGGTGCCTGTTGCGGGCTCACGGGCACCGCTCGCATGGACCGGATGGCGAGCTTGTCCGAGTTCCAGTAGCTGTATGCGGTACTGATCAGCCCGATCACCGCGAACAGGATGATGAAGAACGAGCTGCGCGTGGCCCCGGCGATGATCCAGCCGATCGCCAGCAACACCACCCACATACCGCCCAACAGCAGCACAGTCTTCAGTCCGTTGTAATGGCGGTGCATTCAGTGTTCTCCTGTGGGGTCTAGCGGGGCAAGAAAATGTTGAGGGATACCGACGGTACCAATGCGGACGGCGGCAACGGCGGCGCGGGCAGTGGGGGAAATGTGGGCAGCGGGGGCAGCCCGTCGAGGCAGATGATCTCCCGCCCTCCCATTCCGAGCGACACCTCGCAACCGGGGTCCGTGGTCGTCGGGGGCGGTGGTGCCACCCCCGTCGAGGGGGACGGGACCGGTGTTTGCGTAGCGTCCGACGGCGCGGGGGAGGTTCCCTCGCCCGGGTCCGCGGGGTTCCCTCCCGGGTCCGCGTCACCCGGGGACGGGCTCGGCGACGGCGTGGGCGGGACGTCCGGATCGGTGCCGAGGTCGGGGGCAGAGGACGACGTCGCACCGCCCGCTCCGTTGCCCGGCGCACCCGGGTCCCCGGGCAGTGGCGCACCGCCCGGCCAGCGACCTTGCGAGTCACCCTGATTGCGGCCGGCCTGGCCGTCCGGGCCTTGTCCCTGGGGGACGTCCTCGCGGGCCTGCTTGGGGCGGGACGCGTCGGAATCGCCGAGGGCCACGGACCCTCCACCGTCGGAACCGCCCGAGTCCCCCTGAGCCACGGACGCGGAATCTCCACCATCGGCGGCACCGCCGTCCGAGTCCCGACCGGCGGAATCCCCAGCGCGGGAATCACTGCCGTCCGCCTCGTCGTCGCGACCGGCTGCGGGTGTCTCGGAGGAACCGCGGGCGCCGGACGCAGCGGCGTCGCCGTCGGAAGAGTTCACATCCGGGGGGACGGCGGCGGCGGGCGCACCGCCCGAGGGATCGTCCGGCGAGTTGGACACGGCCACGAGCCCCACGGCCGCGGCGGCCGCAACCAGGACGCCGACCGCGGCGATCGCCAGGCCCGTACCGGACGATGCGAACGCAGCAATCCCCGTGGACTGCCCTGCGGCTGCAGCCCCGGACGAGGCGCCCGCGCCGGCCCCGGAGCCGCCGGCACCCGGACCCCCGGAGGTTGCGATGGCGCTCCCCGCCGCGCCGTCGAAAGCCGGGGTCCCCGCGACTCCCGGAGCCTGGGACGCGGCACCCCCGAAGCCCGCCAGGGACGTGCCGGTGAGCGCGTCCACGAGCCGACCGCCCGCACCGGCCCACAACGGAAGTCCGGCCAGGACGGGCAGGAGCCAACCCCGCATCCCGATCCCGAGGTCCTGGAGCTGCAGGTACTCGGCGGTGCAGCGGGGACAGCGGTCCAGGTGTTCCTGCACGACCTTGGTGCGCGACGGGGTCAGGGAACCGCGCGCGAACGCACCGAGCTGTCGTGAATACTCGCCGCAGTCCTCGAGGGCCCGCGCCGAGACGTGTTCCTGCATGTAGGCGGTGCGGAGTCCCTCCCGTGCGCGCGTGCCCAGCGCGGAGACCGCGTTGGGTTGAATGCCCACGGCGGAGGCCACCTGACGCGGCTTGCGCCCCTCGATCTCGAGGTACCACAGCACTTCCTGCCAGCGCTCTGGCAGGGACGCGAACGCGCGGGCCACCACCACGGAGTCCACCTGGCGCACTACGGTGTCCTCGAACAGTTGCACACGGTCCAGCGGCCCGTCCGGTTGGGGGTCCACGGGACGCGTGCGGCTGAGTTCGTTGGCGCGGTCCGCAGCGAGCCGGGACACGGCCGTAACGAGGTAGGCGCGCAGGAACTCCCGGGGGCCCTTGCCCTCCTTGAGCAGCGCGAACACGCGCGTGAACGCCTCGGAGACGAGGTCCTCCGCTTCCGGCTCGTTGCGGGAATGCATGCGGGCCACGGCCAGTGCCGCCCCGCGGTGCCGTTCGTAGAGCGTGGCGAAGGCATGCGAGTCACCCTCGCGGACCGCGCGTAACAGGTGTTCGTCGCTGATGCGTTGGCCGCCCTGGCCCGGGTGGTCCCCGGTGCCGGGAACTGCTCTGTGTGACATGGCGCTCTCTGCCCACTGGAAGTAACTCGGTACCTCCATTGTGACAGCCGCGGGCGCTGCGCGGCAGTCGCGACCCCGCCCCTCCCCCGCGTTCCCGCTGTCACCGCGCCGGCCCGGTCATGGCCGGGGGCGGGACCGGCGCCCCTGCGCCGGCCCGCCCCCGTCTCCTAGTGCCACCTCCCTCCCCCGCGCCGGACAGCCCGTCCGGCAAAGAGACGCTCTCACCCGCCGCGTGCCGCGCGATGTGTCCCCGTGGTGATCGCGGCACCGGTTCGCCGGTCCCAGAGCGATCGGACCGTCCGGGATCCCGCGCAGCCCGCGCGGGATCCACTACGTAGACGCACGGGATCGGAAATCATGACGCGAGATCCGAAAACTTTTTTCGCGGGTCCCGTCACGGATGACGGCGCCGCTGCGCGCGGCCTTCCGCGCGCCCGTCCCGGACCGCGACGGCCCCACGCGGCGGGCGGGCCGCGAGCGCACCACGGCGGTGACCCGGGGCCGCGGGGGGGGGCATGTCGGCGGGGACGGCGGCGTTGACAGCGCGGGAGCGCCGTGAGTGCAACTATTGTGAGTGGCTCAGAATAAGAATAGAATGGACCCCATGGAGACCACCGTTCAGGCTGCACCGCACCCGTCGCGGGATGCGTGGACCTCGCATCTGCGCTCGCACGGGCGCAGGGTCACCAGACAACGTCTTGCCGTGTTGGACGCCGTGTCCGCGGTTCCGCACGCCACCGCCGAGGACACCGTGCAGCAGGTCCGCTCCGTGCTGCCCAACATGTCCGTCCAGTCCGTCTACGTGGTCCTCGCGGACCTCGCGGCGATCGGGATGGTGTCCAAGTTCGAGCCGCCCGGATCCCCCGCTCGCTACGAGATCCGCACCGGGGACAACCACCACCATGCGTACTGCGTGCGCTGCGGAGTGGTCCAGGACGTGCCGTGCGCCGTGGGCCATGCCCCGTGCCTCACGTCGTCCCAGGACCACGGCTTCGAGCTGCTAGCCGCAGAGGTCGTCTACCGGGGTGTGTGCCCCCGCTGCCAGGAAGAGCTCGCGGCGAGCGCGACCGAGGCCCGCTGAGCCACGCTCTGACACCGGCCCCCTGACGCGCGGCCCCTGACATACAGCCCTGGCGCACCCCCGGACACGCCCCGCGGGTGTGGAAACTGCGGACGAGATGCGCCGCAATTCCGACCCACCGACCTCTCAGTCGCGAGGCTGCGAGGTACCGCCCTGTTCTCGCTGCGTGACGAGCTCCAGCATCTCCCGCAGCTGCGCCGTGGGCAGGGTGGCCACGGGGGCCATGGCATTGAGGCAGATGGCCGCCGCACCCGATTCGAGCGCGAACTCCAGGATCTTCCGGGACGGGGCCGAGCGCACCGTGAGCGCCGGGTCGAGGGCGGCCACCTCCGCCGCGGACGTGAAGACCAGCAGGGTGTCCGGTGCGGCGCCCTCCTCGGAGGGTTGGACCATGACCGGGATCGCGTTCTCCCCCTCGTCCCGGGTGCCGAGCATGAGGTAACCGTTCGGGTTGAGCAGGGCCCCCAGGACGTCCGCCATGGCATTGTCCAGCAGCGCTTGCTTGAGTGCCTCGTTGTGGGGTGAGCGGCCCACCCACTCGATCTGCTGGCGGGGGATCCGCAGGGCGTGTTCGGACGCCGGGTCCACCACGATCTCGTCGTACTGGGTGTCCTGCACGACCATCTCGATCATCGCGCTCGCGCGCTGGCGCAGCAGGACGGGTTCGGCTAGATCCGGGTTCTTGTTGCTGCGGGTGAACATCTCGCGGGCCTGCTCGGCGGTCGTATACACGGCCAGTGCGCGACCGCCGTCGGGCTGGGCGACCGTCTGGACCCGGATGTGGGACTGCGGCCCCACGGGCTGACCGTCCTCCCCCGGGACCAGGTCCGATCCGGAGATGTCCAGCAGCACGGTCCCGGCCAACGCCTCGCGCAGGGCCCCGGCCAGGGTCCGCTCCCCGGGTTCGCGAGTGAACGCCTCGGCCGCCGCGCGCAACCGGGGGTGCACGTCCCCGTGGGAGTCGTCCTCGGAGGTCGGTGCGAACGGCAGCTCGACCCCGGCCTCATCGGCCAGTTCCAGGGCCCACAACGGCGTGCGCTCCTGGGTACGCGGGAACTCAGTCAGCTGAGCCAGCACGTCCCGGCCCGTGTAGGCGCCCTCGTCCGCGTAGGGGCGGGGCAGCTCCCGGAAATTGTAGGACGCGCTCGTGTGCAGCGTGGGCTCGGGCCACCCGCTCGCGGCGATGCTCACGGACGCGGTGAACCAGCTCCCCCGCCCGGGCACCGCGCAGCTGCGCTGCAGTTGCGCGATCGTCTCCAGCACCGGGCTGTCCTGCTTGATGGGCCCTGCCGCCCCGGGGATCACGGAGCCGTCCCTGTTCTCGACCACCCGCAGATGGACCCGCCCGCCCTGGGGCTTGAACTCCACGAGCATGGTGTCCCAGCCCGGTTCCGTGCGCAGGACGGACATCACCCATTCGCCCACCCGTGCCACGAGTTCACGCTCACCGGGTGCGGGGGTCGTCGATTCGGGCCGAGGCTCAGAGGTCATGGTGTGGTGTCCCTTCGACCCGTGAGCCACGGGTCCGCTCGCTGTAAGATCGCGCGATCTCCCCCGGTCGCTGCCGGGCGCCGCGCGCCCCCAGCCTAACGAACCGCTCGCGTGCAAGGCCCCAACACGGCCGCGGGGTACGACGTCGCTCGGTGCGGCCGCGGCGTCGTCGTCGGGTACGTGCCGCGGGTGGATACAGGGGCCCCACAGGCACCGACGTGCCGTCCGGCGCGCGCTGGCGTCCGCGCCAGTTGTTAGCCTGGACCCATGACGAAAACTTTGCAGGAGTTGATCGACGCGTCGATCTTCCTTTCCACCGAATACCAGGCAGTGCTGGCGGAACTGTCCCAGGGCGCGGAGTGGGACGTGGACTTTTCCGCGCCGTCGTTCACCCTGCAAACCACGCCTCCCGTCACCCTGACCCCCTACCTGCTGGGCACCGAATCGGCGTCCCGCGGGTCCTTCGTGTGGTCGTGGCAGGAGCTCGGGCACTTCAACCCGCGCGTGGTCTCCGCCGCCGTGCAGGCCAAGCAGGCCGGTGAGCGTCACGAGGTCTCCGAGCTGACCACGGACGAGCTGCCCCTCGAGGACGGTCTGGCCCGCCGGCTGACCCTGGCCGCCAAGGCCGTCACGGGTCTCTACGCCCACTACCCCGCGCGCGCCGGTGGCAACATCACGGCGTGGTTGCTGCTGGACGGCCCCGAGTTCGAGCTGCCCCGACTCACGGAGCAGCGCATGATGCAGGTCATCGGGGAGTCCCTGACCACGGACACCGCCGTGGACCACAACCTCGCCGTAGCCAGCTACGCCAAGCTGCGCGGCGCCCACGTGGAGTGGGACACGGACGCCACCTGTGTGGTCACCGTGCACGACGGCGCTCAGCGCTTCTGGTTCGACGACCACCAGATCACGGGCGTGGAACCCGCTGAGCCCTCCGTGGGCGAGGAAGAACTGCGCGAGCTCGAACACCAGGCGCAGACTCACCGCGAGGCCCTGCTCGAGGACCGCCGTGCCGCGGTGGCCCAGGCCGAGCAGCTCGGTGAGCAGCAGCGCGTGGAGTCCGCCGAACGCAAGCGGCGCGAGCGTGAAGAAGCCGCCGCAACGGCGTCGTCCGCGTCCGAGCGGGAGGAGCCGCTGCCCAGCGAGCTGTCCCGCGAGGAGATCGAGGCGCCCGAGCCCGAGCAGCCCGAGGGGGACGTGGCCGTCCCCGCGAGCGAGGTGCGGGACCCGGACCGCCCGTTCGACCAGGAACCCACCTCCGGACCCGCCGAGCCGGGTCGCGTGGAGACCACGGTGCTGCCCGGTCCCTCCGGGGACGCGGCCACCGCCGGCCCACAGGCCTCCCCGCACCCCAACACCACGGCCATGTCCCGGATCCCGGACCCCGAGTTCGCCGCGGCCCAGCCGGGGATGCAGGACGAGGACGCGGCGCGGGACACGCGCGAACCCACTGCGCCGGAACCGAGCGAACCCGCGACGGAGCAGCCAGTCCTGCGGGACGTCTCCGAGGACACCGTGGCCCGCGAGCGGGCCGAGCGGGAGACGGTGGTCGCCCGCGAGACCGTCGCCGGCCCCGGCGCTGCTGAGGACGACATCTCCGCCCCCGCCGTGGTGGACGGCCAGGAGGTCGAGACCAACGAGCAGGCGGAGAAGAAGGGCAAGAAGAAGCGCGGTTTCCTGAGCCGTTTCTTCGACCTCTGATCGCGAACCGACGCGGCGGTCACCGGGGATAGGATCGGACGGTGACTGACAACGCGACTTCCGGCCCGGGCCCTCACCAGCAGAAGAGGGCCCGGGCCGGTTTCGGCTACGGGTTCGCCGCGTACGGGATCTGGGGGTTGCTGCCCCTGTACTTCGTGGTCCTGGCCCCGGCCACGGCGTACGAGATCGTGGCCCTGCGCATCGTCTTCTCCCTGGTGGTCTGTCTGCTGATGCTGGCCGTGACCCGCTCCGTGGGCCGGTTCATCCGGTTGTTCCGGGACGGCTCGGCGGTGCTCGCGCTCACGGTGGCCGGTGTGCTGATCGCCGGGAACTGGTTGCTGTACACGGTCGCCACGACCACGGGGCACACCCTCGAGGCGTCCCTGGGGTACTTCATCAACCCGCTCGTGGCCATCCTGCTGGGTGTCCTGGTGCTGCACGAGAAGCTGCGCCCCCTGCAGTGGACCGCGATCGCCGTGGGTGCGCTGGCCGTGGTGATCATGGCCGTGTTCTACGGCGCGGTGCCGTGGCTCTCACTGGGCCTCGCCTTCACGTTCGGCTTCTACGGCCTGGTCAAGTCCCGCGTGGGCTCGCGCTATCCCGCGCTGATCACCCTCACCGGGGAGACCGCCATGATCACGCCGCTCGCGCTCGTGGCGGTCGCGCTGCTGGGCGCCCAGGGACAGATCACCCTGACCTCCGAGGGCACCGGGCATTTCCTGTTGCTGCTGTCCTCCGGCGTGATCACCGCTGTTCCGCTCCTGCTGTTCGGCGCCGCCGCCGCCCGGCTGCCTCTGAGCACCGTGGGCATGCTGCAGTACATCGCACCGATCGGCCAGTTCATCCTGGCCGTCCTGGTCTTCCACGAGGAGATGCCCCCGGAGCGCTGGGCCGGTTTCGGCCTCGTGTGGCTCGCCGTGGTGCTGCTCGTGCTCGACGCCGTCCGCGCACCCCGCGCGCCCCGTCTCCGCCGCCGCTGAGCGCACGCCCCGCGCTACCGACGCCGCGCGGTCCGGGTCCCGGCATCGTTCTCGGTCCCGTGTCCGGGATACCGGGTCCCGGGTTCTGAGTCCCGGAACGAGAAAAGGCCACCCCTGACCAGGGGTGGCCTTCTCTCATGGGACCGCGTGAATCAGATCCGCGACTCGGGAGCCGCGCCGGCGTTCACCTGGGATCCCGGGTCACCGTCGGTGGCCGCGCGGTGCGCGGCGTCCTCACGGGAGCCCTCCGACGGGGTGTCGAGCTCGTCGACCTCCTCGGGCGAGCGCTTGATGTTGATCAGGGCGAGCAACAGCCCACCCCACACGGTGACCATGGCCACGATCATCATGACGACGGACATGGTGCTCATGAGAGTTCTCCTTCCGAGCGGCGGGGCTGGACCTGGGCGGACGACCGGCCCGCGGCGTCGCCAGCAGGGTCGGTGTGACCCGATCCGGCGTGCGCCCACGGGGCCTGACGCTGCACCACGGTCCCGTCCTCGATGGCGCGCAGGGAGAAGTCCTGGCCCAGTGCGGGGGTGCGGGTCGCGGTGTCCTGGTAGTGGGACAGGGGCTTGTGGCGCGCGAGGGTGCCGCGGTCCACGTAGGCGTCCTGGATGGCGGGGGCGGGGCTCGTGAGGGCCTCCGCGGTGCGCCGGGACCAGGGCAGTCGGGACAGCAGGTAGGCAAAGACGATCAGGGCCACGGCCATCCCCCACCCGAACGTGTTCACGAACCACTGCGGCATGTCGTTGTAACCCTGGGACACGGTCTCGGTGAGCTGGTCGATGAGGATGTAGCCCAGGATCACCGGGGTCACACCGCCCACCATGATCATCCACGTGCGCCCGAGCTTGAAGGACGAGACCGAGTTGATGTGGTCACGCAGCGTGGGCAGCGCCGAGAAGCCCGCGGTGAGCAACAGCACGGACACCAGGGCCGCGGCCACGATGCCGAAGTTGTTCACGAACGCGTCCACGACGTCCAACAGGTTCAGCCCCGTGGTCGTGGGGAAGAACAGCAGGGAGATCGCGGCGAGCGGGATGACCACGATGGCCACGGCCGCGGGGCGCGAGAGCCCGAGCTTGTCGCGGAAACCGGCCACGATGACCTCCACGATGGAGATCAGGGACGTGAACCCGGCGAACGACAGGGCACCGAAGAACAGCACACCGATCAG
The DNA here is from genome assembly GCA_014652975.1 of Kocuria marina. Lineage (GTDB taxonomy): Bacteria > Actinomycetota > Actinomycetes > Actinomycetales > Micrococcaceae > Kocuria > Kocuria marina. Next base: position 317,398 of record BMZV01000001.1, read on the forward strand.
CGTGCCGAACGGGGCCTGGGAGATGATGGCCGGGAAGGCGATGAACGCGAGACCGATCCCGGACGTCGCGACGTCGGCGACTTCCGTCCCCGAGGCCGAGGCCATGAAGCCGAGTGCTGCGAACACGCCGATACCGGCGAGGATCTCGAAGGACGAGTTCGCGAAACCGACCACGAGTGCGGAGCCGGAGAGGTCCGAGCGGGGCTTGAGGTAGGACGCGTAGGTGACCATGATGCCGAAACCCACCGAGAGGGAGAAGAAGATCTGCCCGTAGGCCGCGACCCACACGGAGGAATCACCCAGTGCGGACCAGGACGGGGTGAACAGGGCATCCAGACCCGCGGCGGCACCCGGCAGCGTCAGGGCCATGCCCACCATGATCAAGAACATGACCACGAGCAGCGGGATCAACACCACGTTGATCTTCCCGATCCCGTTCTGCACGCCCATCATCAGCACGATCAGCAGCACGAGCCACGCGATGGCCGTGGCGATGAACACCGGCCAGATGAAGTCGAAGCCGATCGTGACCTCGTCCGAGACCCGCATGTAGTCGCTCATGAAGAAGGTCGCGGGGTCGTCCCCCCACGCCTTGCTGAACGAGAACACGGTGTACTGCATGGCCCATCCGATGATCAGGGCGTAGTACACGGCGATCACCACGCAGATGGCCAGCTGCCACCACCCGATGGTCTCGAGTTTGGGGTGCAGCCGTCGGAAGGACAGCGGGGCGGACCCGCGGTAGCGGTGACCCACCGCGTAGTCGAGCATGAGCAGCGGGATACCGGCGGTCAGCAGGGCCACCAGGTAGGGGATGATGAAGGCGCCGCCGCCGTTGTCGAACGCGACGTACGGGAACCGCCAGATGTTGCCGAGCCCCACGGCGGAGCCGATGGCGGCGAAGATGAACATGGTGCGCCCGGAAAATGCTTCCTTCGCGGCGCGACCACGTGTCGTGTCTGTGGACATGGATGAACCTCACGCGGGACGAATCCCATCGGCGCGCACGCGGAAGCCCTCGTGGCGCGCAAGTGGATTACGGATGCGCCAAGCTTACTGAGAACTCAGCCCCTGCGATGCACCACGCCGTGCGCGAATTCGATCAGTGCCGCTTTGGCCACGGAATCGTCGAGCGGTTCGAGGGCCGCGATGGCCTCGTCCGCCCAGTCGTTGGCAATCTGCCACGCCTCCGCAGCCGCGGGGTGCTCGGACACGGCCTCGACGGCGCGGGCCAGGGCGGCGTCGTCGGACAGGTCCCCGTCCACGAGCTCGAGCAGCTCGCGCGCGGAGGCCGCGGCGGCCGGGTCGGAGCCGGCGGCGTCGCGGCGCAACAGCAGGACCGGGAGGGTGTCCACGCCCTCGCGCAGATCCGTACCGCGTATCTTGCCGGAGACGTCCGGGTGGCCGGTGAGGTCGATGATGTCGTCCGCGAGCTGGAACGCGAGTCCTACCTTCTCGCCGTAGACGACCATGAGATCCACCACGGAGCGGGGCCCCCCGCCCAGCAGGGCGCCGTACTGACCGCTCGCGGCGATCAACGAACCGGTCTTACCGGAGAGCACCTTGATGTAGTGGGCCACGGGATCCTCGTCCGGGGCGGGACCGGTGGTCTCCTGCAGCTGCCCGATCACCAGGCGCTCGAACGTGGTCGCCTGGATCATGAGGGGTTCCTGGCCCAGGGCGGAGACCATGGCGGAGGCACGTGCGAAGATCATGTCCCCGGTGAGGATGGCCACGGTGTTGCCCCACACCGTGTGCGCGGTCTGCACGCCCCGGCGCATGGGGGCGGAGTCCATGACGTCGTCGTGGTAGAGGGAGGCCAGGTGGGTCAGTTCCACGACCGCGGCGGCCTCGATGACCTCGTCCGTGACCTCACCGGCCACTTCCGCCGCGAGCAGCGTGAGGAGGGGCCGCACCCGTTTACCGCCGGCGTCGAGCAGGTGCCGGGCCGTGACGTCCGCGATCCGGTCCGCGGAGTGCACGGACTCTGCCAGCCGCTGCTCGATCCGATCGAGGCTGCGCAGCATGAGCGGGCCCAGGTGGGAGTCCTGGGCGATGAGCTCGAACCCTTCGGGCAAGCGCAGGGAGTCATTCGGGCGGCTGGGGTCAGTCACGATCCACCACTCTATCGACAATTCAGCTCGCGGGGGTCAGTGCGTCCAGCACCGCGATCGCGCGATCGGTCACAGTCCGGGCGGGCCGGTCCGACAGTTCCGTCATGACCCGCACCGCGAAGCGCATCATGGCCGGGACGCTCATCCCCGCCCGTAGGCCCGCGGTGAGGATCGCCGGGTGGCCGATGAGCTCGGCGAGCGCCCGGCCCTGCGTGAAATGGGCCCCCCATTCGGCGCGCACGAGCTGCGGGTAGCGGGCGAGCGCGTTCTCCCGTTGCTGGGGCCCGTTGGCCTCGGCGGCGTCCACGATGCACGACGCCGCGAACAGCGCGGACTCCATGGCGTTGGAGATCCCCTCCCCGTTGAACGGGGACACGAGCCCCGCGGAGTCCCCGAGCAGCATGAGCCCGGGAACGTAGTGCGGGGTGCGGTTGCCGGCCATGGGCAGCGCGGCCGAACCCACCCGGCCCACCTGGTGCTCCGGGTCAAAGGTCCACTCGGCGGGCATGGACGCGGCCCAGTCACGCAGCACCGCGCGGTAATCGAGCTTGCCGAACGCGGGCGAGGTGTCCAGAATGCCCAGGCCGACGTTCGCGGTGCCGTCCCCCACGCCGAAGACCCAGCCGTAGCCGGGCAGCAGGGAGCGCTCGGGGTCCGTGCCGTCCGCGAGTTCGAGCCACCCCTCCATCCAATCGAGCTCCGAGCGCGGGGAACGGTAGTACGTGCGCACGGCCACGCCCAGGGGCCGATCCGTGCGCCGGTGAAGACCCGCGGCCACGGCGGTGCGGGTCGAGTTGCCGTCCGCGGCGAGCACGAGGTCCGCGCGGTGCTCCTCCGTCTCGGCGGTGCGTCGCCCGGTCGCCGGGTCCATCACGGCTGCCTGCACGCCCACGATCCGCCCGGTGTCATCACGCAGCACGTCCCGCACCGTGCGGTGCTCGATCACGTGCGCACCGGCACGCCGGGCGTGCCGCACCAGGTCCTCGTCGAAACCCGCGCGCGTGCGCACGAGTCCGTAGGACGGGAAATCGGTCAGTTCGGGCCACGGGACCTCCACGGTGCGCCCGGACGCCACGAGTCGCAGTCCCTTGTTGGCCTTATAACCCTCCGCGGCGCCGTGCGGCAAGCCCATGAGCTGCATCTGGCGCACGGCCCGCGGCGTGAGCCCGTCCCCGCACACCTTCTCCCGCGGGTAGCCGCTCTTCTCGAGCACGGTCACCGCGATCCCCTGGCTCGCCAACCAGTACGCCGCCGTGGCACCGGCGGGGCCTCCCCCGCTGATCAAGACCTTCACTGCGCCGCGGCCCTCCGCTTCCTGTGTTCTTCCTTGTGATGTCGGCGCGCCCGCGTGCTGGACGGACCACCCGCCCATTGTGTCATCGCCCGCCGACGCCGCTGTCCCCGCCGTCGTCGCTCCGCCCACGGACTCGGCAGGAAGCCGGGCCGGTCCCGGCCCACCCGACCGACACCGCCGCGCCCACGCGCGCGTCCTATGCTTGAGGACGATGACACCCGAGTTCCCCGCACCCCGCCTGAGTGCGCTCACCCTTCCCCTGTCCGAGGTTCCCGCGGCCGCGGAGTTCGCCCGCAACCCGGACGTCCGGCGGTTGCTAGGCAGCGCGGACCCGGCCACGTGGATCATGCGCGGCAAGGGAATCGTCGGCCTCGGTCGCGTGGCGGCCTACCGCGTGCGGGGCGGGACCCGATTCACCTCCGCGCGCGTGTGGTGGGACGAGCTTCGCCAGGACGCGACCGTGCATGACTTCGTGCAGCACCCCGGCACCGGTTTGCTGGCCTTCGGGGCGTTCGCGTTCGCGCCGTCCTCCACGGTGGACTCCGGGCTCATGGTCCCCGAGCTCGTGATCGGCACCGACGCCCACGGCGCGTGGCTCACCCTGATCTCCACCGGACCGTCCGAACCCACGGTCGAGGACGTCGACGCCGCGTGGCGTCGCCTCGTGCGCGCCGCACCCGCGGTGGCGCGGCCTGAGGAACCGGACGCAGCGGCGTCGTCGTACCCCACGGCCGTGCCCGGGACCCTGGACGAACAGCGCTGGATGGAGGCCGTCGCGGACGGCGTGGGGATGATCCGCGCGGGGGAGCTCGACAAGCTCGTGCTCGCGCGGGACGTGGTCGTGGACACCGGGCGGCCCATCGAACTCGGTGCGGTGCTGGGGCGGTTGAGCGAACGCTTCGCCACGTGCTGGACGTACTGCGTGCGCCTGGGCCCGGAGCAGGAAGGCTCCGAGCAGGAGGGCCCGGACGACGGGGAGGGTGCGGGCCGGTTGCTCGGCGCGACCCCCGAGATGCTCATCCGGGTGCATCGCGGCACCGCCACGGCCCGTGTGCTCGCCGGGACCCTGGACCGCCAGGACCTGCCGGACGGCGCCAACCCCGAGGACTTCGCCGGTACCGAGCTGGGCGGGTCCGAGAAGCAACAGCGCGAACACCGCTTCGCCGTGGACTCTCTGATCACGGGGCTGTCCCCGTACGCGGATGAGGTCTCCGGCGGCGAGCACCCCTTCATCCTGGCGCTGCCGAACGTGTGGCATCTCGCGTCGGACGTCACCGCGCAATTGCGTGCGGGCGTGGACGGGACCCTGCCCTCGGCCCTCGAACTCGCGGAGGCCGTCCACCCGACCGCCGCGGTGTGCGGGACGCCCACCGAGACCGCCGGGGCCGTGATCGAGGACCTCGAACGCATGGACCGTGGGCTCTACGCCGGCCCTGTGGGCTGGCTCGACGGCGCGGGTAACGGCGAGTGGGGCATCGCCCTGCGCGGCGCCGTGCAGCTGGACGCGCACCGGGCGCGCGTGAGCGCCGGCTGCGGGATCGTGGCCGAATCCGATCCGCGCGCCGAGCTCGCCGAGACCTGGGCGAAACTGCGCCCCATGCTCGAGTCCCTGCCCGCACGGTGGGACCGGGAGTAAAGGGATTCCGGGCCGATCCGGGCACCCCGTAGTAAAATCGCCACGAGTTTCACCCGGAACCCCACATCTCCCCGAGGAGCACACATGTCAACCCTGCGCCGACTCGTTCCCGCGCTCGCCGTCCTCTCCGCCGCAGGCTTGGCACTGACCGGTTGTGAATCGACCTCCGGGGGCGGCTCCCAGGCCGGTGGCTCCGACACGTTCACCGTGTGCACCAACTCTCCGTACCCGCCGTTCGAGTTCGAGAAGGACGGCAAGATCGTGGGCTTCGACATGTCTCTGGGGGACGAGATCGCCAAGGACCTGGGCCGGGAGAAGAACGTGGTGCAGGCGAACTTCGAGACCCTCGAGTCCGGAGCGGCGCTGGACACCGACCAGTGCGATGCCGCCATTTCCGGGATCACCATCACGGACGCCCGCAAGCAGTCCGTGGACTTCTCCAAGCCGTACTTCAACGACCAGATCGCCCTGCTGACCACCAAGGATTCCGGGATCCGCGACTTCGACTCCGTGGGGGACAAGACCGTGGGCGTACAGCAGGCCACCTCCGGTGAGCAGTTCGCCAAGGACAAGCACCTGAAGACCCAGCAGTTCGAGGACGTGGAGCTCATGTTCCAGTCCCTCGAGTCCGGTGGCGTGCAGGCCGTGTCCGGGAACATCTCCACGCTGTCCAAGCGCGCGAAGGACAACCCGGACCTCGAGGTCGTGCAGACCGTGGACACCAACGAGAACCTGGGCGTGGCCGTGAAGAAGGGCAACACCGAGATCCTCGACTCCGTGAACAAGACCCTGGACCGCATCACGAGCGACGGCACCATGGACAAGATGAAGAAGGAGTGGATGGGCCTGTAGGCTCCACTCCCCGAGAGCAGGACATCCGTGCCGGGCGGTGTGACACCGCCCGGCACGCATATGTGGGCAACCCACGGACAGGGAGACATCCATGGCCATGACCACCCGGCAGCGCGCCAAGCTGTCGCGGGGCATCCAGTACGCCGTACTCGTCGTCGTACTGGTAGCACTCGTGTTCCTCGCGGACTGGAACGTGCTCTACCAGCGCGTGTTCAACCCCGAGGTCGCACTGAACCAGTTCCCCGGGATCATCACCGTGGCGCTGAAGAACACCCTGATCTACACGGTCCTGGGCTTCGTGGTGGGCCTGACCCTGGGTGTGGTCCTCGCGCTCATGAAGCTCTCCTCCGTGGCGCCCTACCGGTGGATCGCGACCCTCTACATCGAGTTCTTCCGCGGCGTGCCCGCGCTGCTCGTGTTCCTGGCCCTGGGCTACGGCATCCCCCTGGCCTTCGGCTTCCGCTTCAACCACTACGTGACCGTGATGATCGCGCTCGGCGTGGTCGCCGCCGCGTACATCGCCGAGTCCCTCCGCGCAGGTCTGCAGGCCGTGCCCCCGGGGCAGTACGAGGCTGCCCGCTCCCTGGGCATGTCCCACACCCGCGCCATGGTCACGATCGTGATCCCCCAGGCCCTGCGCATCGTCCTGCCGCCGCTGACCAACGAGGTCATCCTGCTGACCAAGGACTCCTCCCTGGTCTATCTGCTGGGCATGGGCGTGCAGCAGTACGAACTCACCAAGTTCGGCCGCGAAGGCATCTCCGACGCCGGCGCCGGGCTGACCCCGCTCGTCGTGGCCGGCATCTGCTACCTGATCATCACCGTGCCGCTGGGGCTTCTGTCCCGCCACTTCGAAACCAAGACCGACCGGGTCAAGAAGTCCTAGGAGCTCCCAGTGTCCACTTCCGCAGCCTCCCCCGATCCCGCATCCTCCGACCCGTCGGCGACCCCCGGGGCGGATCCCGCCCGGGGTTCCCAGCACGACGCCGCCTCTACTGCACGTCCCAGCTCTGCCGCGACCGGTCCGGGCCGTTCCGCTGCCCCGTCCCCGGGTGCATCTCGCTCGTCCTCCGACGACGCCGCTGCCGCGTCCGACCGGGGCCACTCCGGTTCCGCCGCGGTGCACGTGCGCGAGCTGCACAAGTCCTACGGGGACCTCGAGGTGCTGCGCGGGATCGATCTGGACGTGGCCACAGGTGAGGTCGTGTGTCTGATCGGGCCCTCCGGTTCCGGCAAGTCCACCCTGTTGCGCTGCCTCAACCTCCTGGAGTCCCCGCAGTCCGGGACCATTTCCGTGGGCGGGTTCACGGTCACGGACCCAGATCTGGACGTGGACGCCATGCGCCGCCGCGTGGGCATGGTGTTCCAGCAGTTCAACCTGTTCCCCCACCTGAGCGTGCTCGAGAACTGCACGGTGTCCCAGGTCAAGGTGCTCAAGCGCTCCAAGGAGGAGGCCAAGCGCATCGCCCTGGCGAACCTGGAACGCGTGGGTCTGGAGGCCAAGGCCGGCCAGCGGCCCACCCAGCTCTCCGGCGGTCAGCAGCAGCGCGTGGCGATCGCGCGGGCGCTGTCCATGGACCCCGATCTGATGTTGTTCGACGAGCCCACCTCCGCTCTCGATCCCGAGACCGTGGGCGACGTCCTCGCGATCATGCGCCAACTCGCGGATGACGGGATGACCATGCTCGTGGTGACCCACGAGATGTCCTTCGCACGCGACGTCGCCGACCGCGTGGTGTTCATGGACGGCGGCGTGGTCGTGGAACAGGGCCCCGCCCGCGAGGTCATCGGCTCACCCCAGCACGAGCGCACCCGCACGTTCCTCTCCCGGGTCCTCAACCCCACCACGGTGGACACCCCGGAGTAATCCGCCCGCCGACTCCCGTGCAACGGGGGCCCCGCCCACGTGATCCCGCAGCAATGGGCGGGGCGCTCGACGCCGCGTGGAAGCACACGACGACGGCGCCGCTATTCGGGAAGAACAGCGGCGCCGTCGTGGTGGAACACGGGTGCCGAGCGGGTGCCCGACCGGATCGGTGGATCAGACGCGATCCGTGACAGGGATGTCGGTGGCGGGCCCCGGGATGTCCTGGGTCTCGAGGATCTCCTCGGCCTTGGCCTTGGCCTGTTCCACCGTGCGCTGACGCGGCACGAGGATGGTCACGAGCGCACCGAACAGGGCCACGGCACCGAAGATGTAGAACGCGGTGGCACCTCCCAGGTTGGCGGCCAGGCGCCACCCGCCGATGAGTGGGCCGAAGATCCCGCCCAGGCGGCCGGAGCCCCAGGCCACGCCGGCGGCACGTGCTTGGTCGTGTAGTAGTTGGACGTGAAGCCGTAGATCAGCACCTGGGTACCCAGGGTGCCCCCACCGGCGATCGCGATGACGATGAACAGCACCGGCAGCGGGAACGCGAAGGTCATGAGCGCCAGGGGGATGGCCGCGAGCACGAACGTGGTGGCCACGATGCGTTGCGGGCCCGAACGGTCCGCGAGCTTGGAGGCGAGCATGCCGCCGATCACCGCGCCCGAGTTGAGCACCGACGTGGCGCTCATTACTCGACCTCGATCCTGACCGAGAGTGTGACCCATGGCACCGGGAGCAACCCCTGGGTTTTACCAGGGGTGCCTCTTTCCCGGATTGTGAATGAATCGGCGTGATTGAAACACGCACCCTATGATGAGGACGCCTATTCACCGGCGTTCGCGGTGGTCCCGGCGGGGTCGGCCGGCACCCCTCGGGGCGCGCATCCCGCGCCGATGCAGCGCGCCCACCCGATCACGACGTCATGAGCGGCCCCTGCGGGAGGCGATGAACCGCGGTCAGCCCCGGTTCACCATCCCGGAGGGCCGCACCGAGATCACCTCGACCTGAGAATCCCGCGTGGCGTCCACTGCCGTGCGCACCGCCGCGGCAATCTGCTCGGGGCGGATCCAGTCCTCGGGGTGGTACTCGTTGCCCATGTACGCCTGCAGTTCCTCCTGCATGTCCGTGGCCACGCGCCCCGGGTGCACCGAGCTCACGCGCACGCCGTTCTCGCGTTCCTCCTCACGCAGCGCGTCGGTCAGGGCGCGCAGGGCGAACTTGGTCCCGGAGTACAGCGCCGCCGACGGGCCCGAGGTGAACCCCGAGCCCGAGTTGATGGCCACGACGTCACCGCCGGCCACGCGCAGCTGGGGCAGGGTCAATCGGGTCAGCTGGGCCACGGAGATCACGTTGACGTCGAAGATCCGCTCCCACTGCTCCCGCGTGGCCTCCTCCACCCGCGCTTGCGGTGCGATCCCGGCCGAGTGGACCAGCACGTTGAGCCCCTCGAACTCGTCCCGCAGGGGTTCCCACGCCGCGGCGACCTCCTCGTCCGAGCTCACGTCCGCGGTGAACGCCCGGGTCCCCGGACCCAGCCCGGCGAGTTCGTCGCGGACCCGCTGGACGTCGGCGGCGGAACGTCCGCCCACGAAGACGATGTGGTCCCGTGCGAGGTCCTGCACGATGGCCCGGCCGATGCCGCGGGTGGCGCCCGTGACGAGCGCGGTGCGGACGGTGGTCGTGTGAGTGCTCTGCTCAGTCATGACGCCATGCTAACGAGCGCCCCGGACACCATGGGCGGCGCATACGGCCGCGGCCGGCCCGGGACGGTACGCACGGCGCACGGTGAAAAGCATGTGAGCGCCGAGTGGCATTCACTCCCCCGCGCGATGCTCCCGTTCGGAGGGCTCGCCCTCAAGGTACTCCCGCACCGCTCGCGCACCGGCGTCCCTGGCGGCCACGTTGAAGTCCCGCAGGCTCTGCCGGTCCAGTGTGACCTCGATGACCCGCCGGCCGGCCACGGGTGCGGCGAGCGCGGCGGCGAGTTCGATCGCGGTGTCCGCGCTCACGTACTGGACCCCGTACGCCGCACACAGCTCCGCGATCCCCACCGTGTGGGGGGTTCCGAAGAAGCGCTCCACGGTCGCGGTGTAACGCGGGTCCCGGCCCAGGTCCCCGTGTTCCAGGGTCTGGAAGATCCCGCCGCCGGAGTCGTTGACCACGATTATGTGCAGGTCCGGAACGCGTTCGCCGGGTCCCAGGAGCAGTCCCCCGGCGTCGTGCAGGAACGTCAGGTCCCCCATGACGGCACGCACGGGCCGCCCCGTCCCCAGTCCCACGCCGTGCGCGGTGGCCACGGTCCCGTCGATCCCCGCGAGCCCGCGGTTGGCGATCACCGCCAGGGGCCCCCGGGCGCGGGCCACGAGATCCAGGTCCCGAACGATGTTGGAGGACCCCGCCACGAGTACCGACCCGTCCGCGCACGCTGCGTCCCACACCGCCCGCGCTACGTGCAGGCGCGTCAGCGAGGGTTGGTCGTCCGCGAACCGCAGCACCGCGGCGTCGGCGGCGGCTCCCGCCTCGCGCCACGCCTCGAGCCACCCGGGTTCCGCGGGTCCGACGGCGCTCGCTGCCTCCTCGAACGAGCCCACCGCGTCCTCGGGGCGCCTGCCGTGCTCGAACCACGGGGAGGGATCGGGTCGCACGGCGATCACCCGCACGTCGGGGCGCTTGAGCAGCGCCGAGACACGGCGACTCAGGGTCGGGCGGCCCACGAGGATCACCGAGTCCACGCGCTCACCGAGGGGTGAGTCCAGCACGCTCTCGTAGGACGGGATGGCGGCCTCTCCCGCGCGCGCCTGGGACGAGGGTTCGGCGAGCAGGGGCAACGAATGCTCCAGCGCGAAACGCTCGGTGGTAGGCCCCGCGCCGTCGCCGGCAAAGATGAGGGGATGCGCGGTGCCCGCGGTCGCCGAGGGTGCCGGGGGCGCCGAAGACTCAGAGTCGGAAGACACCCGCCGCGCGGCATTGGAACGCATATCCGCGCCGTCGGCCTCGGAAGTCACACGCACGGGCTCGTTCCATGGCGCCGACTCCGCGATTCGCACCGATTCGGCGGGCGGGAGGAACGGCTCCAGGAGCACCGACCACGGGTGCACCCGGATCCGCGCGGCACCCACGGAACGCACGGGCCGCACCTCCCTCGCGAGGTCGCGGGCCCAGCTGCGCAGGTGACGGTGGTCGTCGTCGCACACGGGGTACAGCGGATCGCGCAGGGCCACGTTCACATGCACGGGTCCGGGCGGATCCTGCGCATCGCCGGGTAGGGCGGCCAGGACGTGATCCAGCAGGGACTCGGTGTCCTCGCAGTGCTCCGCCCACGACAACTGCGGATCGTCCGGCGGCAGCAGGTCCACCGCCGCGCGCACGAAGTTGGCGAACATCCCGGGTTGCCGCGTGGTCTGGTTCGCGCCGGTGCCGCGCAGTTCGGGCGGGCGGTCGGCGCTGAGCACCACCAGGGGGACCCCCGCGTGGGAGGCCTCCATGACCGCCGGGAGCAGCTCACCCACGGCCGTCCCGCTCGTGGTCACCACGGCGCACGGCAGGCCCGTGGAGCGGGCGATGCCGAGGGCGGTGAAGGCGGCGTCGCGCTCGTCAATCCGCACGTGTACCGACAGTGCACCGCTGGCCTGCGCTGCGGCCGCGGCATATGCCAGCGGCGCGGAACGCGACCCCGGGGACACCACGAGGTGTTCCATCCCGCGCATCGCGAGGGCGCGCAGGACGGCGGTGGCCGAGACGAGGCTGGGGCTGATCACGCTCCAGAGCGTACCGACCGGCACCGACACGCACAGCGGCCCCGGTGCCGCGCCGTCGTCGACGACGTGGACCGGGGCCGCAAAGGTCACTCAGGGGTGGCTCAGATGGCCCACTCCCCCGCGTCCGCGCGGAGGTTACCCAGCACACCCGGGGTGTTGACGCTGTCGTCCTGCACCATGCCCGCGGCCTGCGTGCGACCGGACTGTGGGTCGATGAGCAGGAACGAGCCCAGCGCGTGCGACTGCGTGTACGCAGTGGTGAACAGCGGTTCGGCCACGCGCACGGTCACCCGGCCGATATCATTGAGCTCGAACGACTCCACCGATTCCGCGGCGAGGCTCTCGAGGTTCAGCCTCCCGTCGAGCGAGCCCACGATCCCGCGCACCACGCGCGTGGTGTGCTTGAGCAGCACGCGCTGGCCCTCGCGCAGGGGCTTCTCGTCGTCGAGCCAGCACACCACGGCCTCCACCGACTTGGTGCCCGACGGCGCACCGGCCGGTTCCGCGATCAGGTCACCGCGCGTGATGTCGATCTGGTCCGCGAGTGTGAGGGTCACGGACTGCCCGGCCACGGCGTACTCGGCGGGAGCCCCGGCCACGTCGATGCGCTCGACCGTGGTGGTGCGCCCGGCCGGTTGCACGGCGACCTCGTCCCCCACGGCCACCGAACCGGAGGCAATCTGGCCCGCGTAGCCGCGGTAGTCCACGAACTCCGGGGACAGTGCGGCGGACTGCGGGCGGATGACGCACTGCACGGGCAGCGCGAACCGTTCCGCCTGGGTGAGCTCGGACGAGTCCGGGAGGTTCTCGAGCCAGCTCAGCAGGGACGGACCGTCGTACCACGGGGTGTCCTGGGAGGCCTCGACCACGTTGTCGCCGCGCAGCGCGGAGACCGGGATGATCCGCAGGTCCAGCACACCCAGTTCGTCCGCGAGTTCGTGCAACTGTCCGCTCAGTTCCCGGAACGCTTCTTCCGCATCGGGCAACAGGTCGATCTTGTTGACCGCGATGATCAGGTGCGGCACCCCCAGCAGGGCCCCGACAGCCAGGTGGCGCCGGGTCTGCTCCATGATCCCGTGGGTGATGTCCACGAGCACGATCAGCGCGTCCGCGGTGGAGGCACCCGTGACGGTGTTGCGCGTGTACTGCACGTGCCCCGGGCAGTCCGCGAGGATGAAGCTGCGCGCGGGCGTTGCGAAATAGCGGTAGGCCACGTCGATCGTGATGCCCTGCTCGCGTTCGGCCCGCAGCCCGTCCGTGAGCAGCGCGAGGTCCGCGGCGTCCAGGCCGCGGGACTGGCTGACCCGTTCGATCGCGTCGAGCTGGTCCACCAGGATGTTCTTGGTGTCGTGCAGCAAGCGGCCCACGAGCGTGGACTTGCCGTCGTCCACGCTGCCGGCCGTGGCGATCCGCAGCAGGCTTGCTCGGTTCTCGGTGCTCATCTCTAGAAGTAGCCCTCTCGTTTGCGGTCCTCCATGGCGGCCTCGGACACGCGGTCGTCCGCGCGGGTGGCCCCGCGTTCGGTGAGGGTGCTGGTCATGACCTCAGCCAGCACCTCCTCCGCGGTCGTGGCCGGGGACTCCACGGCACCCGTGCAGCTCATGTCACCCACGGTGCGGTAGCGCACGGTGCGCTGCTCCACGGTCTCGTTCTCCCGCGGGCTCACGTACTCACCCACGGCGAGCCACATCCCGTCGCGGCTGATCACGTCCCGCTCGTGGGCGTAGTACAGCGGGGGCAGGTCGATGCCCTGCTCGGTGATGTAGGACCAGATGTCCAACTCGGTCCAGTTGGACAGCGGGAACACCCGCACGTGCTCACCGGGGCGGTGGCGCGTGTTGTACAGGCTCCACAGTTCGGGGCGCTGGTTACGCGGATCCCACTGGCCGAACTCATCGCGCAGGCTGATGATGCGTTCCTTGGCGCGGGCTTTCTCCTCATCACGCCGGGCGCCGCCGTAGACGACGTCGTGCTTGCCCTCCGTGATCGCGTCCAGCAGGGGAACGGTCTGCAACTGGTTGCGGGTGCCGTCCGGGCGCTCAGCCAGGCGGCCGTCGTCGATGTAGTCCTGGACCTTGGCGACCTCCAGACGGATCTTCAACCGCTCCACGGTGCGGTCCCGGAACTCCAGGACCTCCGGGAAGTTGTGCCCGGTGTCCACGTGCAGCACGGGGAACGGGATGGGGGCCGGCCAGAAGGCCTTGGCGGCCAGGTGAAGCATGACCACCGAGTCCTTGCCGCCGGAAAACAACAGCACGGGGCGCTCGCCCTCGGACGCGGTCTCGCGGAAGATGTGGATGGACTCGGCCTCGAGACGCTGCAGCTGGGAGAGTGTCACGGACTCGGAGGTGGTCGTGGTCATAGGTGGATCCCGCATTCTGTCTTGCCCACACCGGACCAACGACCGGCGCGGGGGTCTTCTCCGGGCGCGACCTTGCGCGTGCACGGTGCACACCCGATGGACGGGTAGCCCTGGCCCAGCAACGGGTTGACCACCACGAGGTTCTGCTCGGCGTAATCGACCACGTGGTCGAAGCTCCAATCCACCACAGGGTTGAGCTTGACCATCTGGTGGTGCTCATCCCACTCCACAGGCGCGGCGTTCGCGCGGTGGGGTGTCTCCTCGCGCCGCAGCCCGGTCACCCAGGCCTCGTAGCCGGCCAGGGCCTTGTCCAGCGGCGCGACCTTGCGCATCCCGCAGCACAGGCCCGGGTCACGGTCGTGGAGCTTGGGACCGTACTTGGCGTCCTGCTCGGGCACGGTCAGCTCGGGCAGCAGGGTCCGCACGTTCACTGGCCAGTCCGAGGCGAAGCGATCGCGGGTCTCGAGGGTCTCCGGGAAGTGGTAGCCCGTCTCCAGGAAGAGCACGTCCACGTCCTTGACGTGATTGCTCACCAGGGCGGGGACCACGGTGTCGGAGGCCATGGAGCACGCGACCGCGAGCTTCTTCCCGAAGGTCTCGGCGGCCCACGCGAGCACCTCGTCCGGGTCCGCATCCCGCAGTCCGAAGCGCTGCTGCGCCTCCTCGACGAGCGCCTTGAGCTCCTCGACGGAGCGGGTGCGTCCGGGGGAAGCGGCCGCGGGGTCCTGCTCGATGGTCGTGGTGTGAGCGGACGACGACGCGTCCGCCGCGCCGCTGTTGCCTGCGGTGTCGGTCCTGGTCATTTCAGTGAATCCTCCTGGGCGTTCAGGGCCCACTCGGCGAAGCTCTGGTGAGCCTCGCGCTCGTCGAGGAACGTGCGGGTGACACGCTCCACGTAGTCGGACAGGTCGTCTGCGGTGATCTTCAGCCCGCGCACGGTGCGACCCAACCCGCCCTCCTCGCGGTCCGGGGAGGCCAGGCCGCCGCCCAGGTGCACCTGGAACACGTACTCCTCACCGATGTACTGGCCCTTGAGGCCGATGTCCGCGGTCTGGATACGCGCGCACGAGTTGGGGCACCCGTTGATGTGCAGGGAAATGGGGGTGGGGATCTCCACATCCTGGAGGCGCTGCTCCATGTCGTCGATCACCCGTGCGGCAAGACCCTTGGTCTCCACGAACGCGAGCTTGCAGAACTCGATCCCGGTGCACGCGATCGTGGACCGGCGGAACGGGCTGGGCTTGGCGTGCATCCCCCACGGGCGCAGCGCCTCGATCAGGGAATCCACGTTCTCCGGGGCCACGTCCAGCACCAGGACCTTCTGGTGCGGGGTCAACCGGATCCGGCCGGAACCGGCGGCCTCGGCGGCGTCGGCGAGCGCCACGAGGGCGTCACCGCTCAGGCGACCCGCGGTCAGCGCGAAGCCCACGTACTTCTTGCCGTCGTTCTGTTCGTGGACCCCCACGTGATCCGCGTGACCCACGGCGCGCTCGGGGGCGGGACCGTCCGGCAGCTCGCGACCCAGGTACTCGTCCTGGAGCACCTGGCGGAACTTCTCCGGGCCCCACTCGGCGAGCAGGAACTTCAACCGGGCCTTGGTGCGCTGCTTGCGGTAGCCGTAGTCGCGGAAGATCGCAGTGACCCCGGCCCACACGGGCACGACGTCCTCCGGCGCCACGAACGCACCCAGGCGCTCCCCCAACCGCGGGGACACGGACAGTGCACCGCCCACCCACAGGTCGTAACCGGGACCGAGTTCCGGGTGGTTGACCCCCACGAAGCTGACGTCGTTGATCTCGTGCACCACGTCCAGGGTGCGGCTGCCGGTGATCGCGGTCTTGAACTTGCGCGGCAGGTTCACGTAGTCCGGGTTGCCCACGAACTCTGTGCGCAGCGCCTCGAGCTCGGACGTGGGATCGATGATCGGATCCGCCTCGACGCCCGCCACGGGACTGCCCAGGAACACGCGGGGGGTGTCACCGCACGCCTCGAGGGTCGTGAGCCCTACCGAGTCCAGGCGTTCCCACATCTCGGGGACGTCCTCGATGCGCAGCCAGTGCAGCTGGATGTTCTGCCGGTCGGACACGTCCGCGGTGCCGCGCGCGAAATCCCGGGAGATGCCACCCAGCACGCGCGTCTGCTCCGTGGTCAGCTGTCCGCCGTCTAGGCGGATGCGCTGCATGAAGTACTCGTCCGAGAGCGATTCGGCGTCCAGCTTGGAGGTCGACGCACCGTCCACGCCCTGCTTGCGCTGCGTGTACAGGCCCAACCAGCGGAACCGCCCGTGGACGTCGTCCGCGGGGATCGAGGCGTACCCCGTCTTGGAGTACGTGTCGATGATCCGCTGCCGGACGTTGAGCGAGTTCTCCTCCGCTTTGAACTCCTCGTTGTGGTTCAGCGGCGTGCGGCCGCTGACCTTCCACTGGCCCAGATCGGTACCCTTGCGGGGTCCGCGCACGCGGCCGGACGCCGCGGCGGGGGCCTTGTCCTGGGTGTCGGCGGAGGGTGTCATGGGTGCTCCTTGGGTGAGGGGGAGGCAAGTCGCTCCAACGTACCGAGCGAGCCCTCAGTGCAGCGATTCACCGTCACAAACACGTCACATAGCCGGCCTTCCCCCTGGTCACCCGCGGGTACAGGCCGACGTCGCTCGGCCGACACCGCGGCGTCGTCGCCCGCTGTGCCCGGGCACGACGACGCGGGCGGAACCGCGGTCCTCGCGATCCCGCCCGCGCATGCGTGCGGTGGTGCTACGAGCTCAGCCCTCGAAGGACTTGGGCGCCTGGCGAGCGCGGCGCTTGAGCTCGGCATTGCTCTTGCCCTGGTACCCGCGGTACTTGGGGCCGTTCTTGCCGTTCTTGCGGCGCTTGTCCTGGTTGCGGCCCTTACCCGGCTTGTCGCTCACGCCACCGGGGAACTCGGGCTGGTCCTCCCGGTTCTTGTGGAAGACCTGGACCACCGCGGGGCGTGGCATGGAGAACTCGCCGGCCCCGGCGCGCGTGGGCAGCACGTAGTCGGGGAAGTACGAGCGGGGCTGCTCGAACGTGCCGTCCTCACCGGGGTGCTGCACGGCCACGTAGACCATGCCCTCGGTGTCGTGGATCACGGGACCGCACGTCTCCGCGTCCTGCGGCACGGCCAGGAACTGCTGCACGCGACCGCGATTGGCACCCTGGAGGTCCACCTTGAACAGACCGTCG
The DNA here is from genome assembly GCA_014652975.1 of Kocuria marina. Classification (GTDB taxonomy): domain Bacteria; phylum Actinomycetota; class Actinomycetes; order Actinomycetales; family Micrococcaceae; genus Kocuria; species Kocuria marina. The sequence goes on from BMZV01000001.1 coordinate 334,478, forward strand.
TTGTAGCCGATCTTGGAGGGCGCACCGTCCGTGGAGATCCACAGGTTGCCCGCCTTGTCGAAGGCCACGTTGTCGGGGCACGAGATCGGGGAGACCTTTTCCTTGGGGAACCCCCCGAAGTACGTCCCCGAATCCTTGGTGGGGTCACCGCACACGAGCAACAGGTTCCAGTCGAAGCGCGTGGCCTGGGGCCGGTTATTGCGCTCGGTCAGTTCCAGGATGTACCCGTCACGGTTGCCGGTGCGGGGATTGGCCTCGTCCACGTCCGCCTTGCCGGGCTTGCCGCGATCGGAGTTGTTGGTCAGCGCCGCGTACACCTTGCCGGTGTGGGGGTTGGGCTCCACATCCTCCGGGCGGTCCATCTTGGTGGCGCCGGCCTTGTCCGCGGCGAGGCGGGTGTAGACCAGGACCTCCTCCACGGACATGCCGCGGACCATGGACTTTCCACCCTTGAGCAGGGGCAGCCACTCGCCGGTGCCGTCGAACTCGCCGTCGCGGGGCAGCTGGCCCGTCCCAGTGATCTCGGGGGCCTGGGAGTTGCCGCGCAGCCGGGCCACGTAGAGGTCGCCCTCGGAGAGCAACTTCATATTGTGGGCCTTGTCGCCCTTGCGGTATTTGCGGGACGAGACGAACTTGTAGATGTACTCGAACTTCTCGTCGTCACCGGAGTACGCGACCACCGTGCCGTCGTCACCCACGCGCACGTTCGCGCCCTCGTGCTTGAAGCGGCCCAGCGCGGTGTGCTTGATGGGCGCGGAGTTGGGGTTCTGCGGGTCGATCTCCACGATCCAGCCGAAGCGGTTGGGCTCGTTCTTGTACCCCTCGATCCGGGCGTCGAAGCGCTTCTCCACCTCGGGCCAGCGGCGGGACGGCATGGTCGTGGGGAAGCCGTAGCGCTTCTCCTCGGCGGTGCCGGAGGTGATGAAGTACTGGTGCACGTTCTCCTCACCGGAGAGCACCGTGCCCCACGGTGTCACACCGCCCGAGCAATTGTTCTGAGTGCCCAGCACGCGCTTGCCGGTGGGGTCGTCCTGCGTCTTGAGCAGATCGGACCCCGCGGCGGGCCCGTCCATCACGAACGTGGTGGTCAGCGTGATGCGACGGTTGCGAGCGCCGCCGCGCACATAGGTCCACGGCTCCCCCACCTTGGTGCGGGAGATCTCCACGACCGACATGCCGTGCGCCTGGATCGCGGTCTTGACCATGTTGGTCAGGTTGGTCTTGTCGTAGCCCGCCGGGAACATGGTGTTCTCGTTGGTGTACTCGTGGTTGTTCACCAGCACGCCCGTGAGCCCGTTCGGGTCCGGGATGATGTCCAGATAGTCCGAGTTGAACCCGAACTGCTTGGCTTGCGCTTCGGGGGTTTGGTTCTTGGGGTCGAACTCCGGGGAGTCGTAGAACAGGGGGTCACCCCAGCGGATGATGGGCGACCAGTCGTAGCCCTTGGGCACCGAGAGGTCGTCCACGGTCATGTCCACGGGCTTGATGGGCGTGAAGTCCAGGCGGGCACGGCCCTGACCCCAGTAGGCGTAGGTGGCCTCGGCCGGCTGGGCGGTCGCGGCGACCACACCCACGGTCACGGCCCCGGCCATCCCCAGACCCAGGGCGGCACGGCGGCTGACGGCTGCGGAGATGACGTCGTGCACGTACTCGTTGCCGGATGTGTTCGCGTCCGGGGTCATGCACTGGCTACCGCACTTGAGTTCACACGTGAGCGGGCTTCGCTTGCCGTTGACGTGGCCCAGCATGGGCAACAGGCGACGGCGTTCGGGCGCTTGGGTCATGGCGTGGCTCCCTGGGTGGGACATGCGTTGATGCATGTCAGCGAGTGGTTCCGCTGCTCAGCCCACCATCACGGCGTGATCGCCACGCAACCACCGGGCGAACGACGGGTTAATTGCGCGTCCGTCACGGACCACCTTCGGGGCCCCGCGCGCCGCGTGCCGCATTGTGGCGACTTTGGGTCCCGGGCTGCATACAGGGGCGGGTTTCAACCCCCGTTGACGTGCTGGGGCAAGTTCGAGCCACCTCGGCCCCTCATCATGGATCGGGACTGCTGTACGGGGGGGGTGACATCTGATCTGGCTTGCCCGCCGGGCGGCCTGGAAGGATATGCACCATGCCCGCTGCATATCCCCGAGAGTTCCGCGAAGACGTCGTTCGTAAGGACGCGTTCTGCGGGTGGATCGTGGGCTACTCCATGGATTCCCGGATGAAGGCCCGCCTCGCGGTGAACGCACTGGTCAATGCGGCCACGCGGCGCGGGAATCTTTCTTCGCGTTGCTGTAGAAGAACGTCCTCGATCGCCGTCGCTGGCGGACCCGTGACGAGCTGCGGATCGCGATTATCACCTGGATCGAACAGACCTACCACCGGCGCCGTCGATAGGTTCGCCTGTGCCGTTTGACCCCGATGGAATGCGAGACCATTATGAACCCAGCCGTGGACCTCGCGGCTTGACAATAGAACTGTCACCTCACCGTGCAGCAGTGCCCATGCCTACATGGAGGATTTGAAAGCGCTGCACGGCAACCGTATCGAGGTTCACCTGGATGATCGGGGGAGAACTCTGGATGTCGCTGATCTCGTGAGCAACGTTGCCGATGGCACCGAGCTGTACATGTGCGGACCCATTCGCTTGATGGATGCTGTTCGCAGGGCGTGGTCCGATAACCGCCTGGACCCTACCAATTTGAGGTACGAGACGTTCGGGAACAGTGGATGGTACGAGGCCGAGCCCTTCGAAGTCCATATTCCCCGATTGAACTTCAGGACCACCGTGAATTCGGATGAGTCGATGCTCGAAGCGCTGGAACGCGGAGGTGTGGACACCATGTCGGATTGTCGCCGGGGAGAGTGTGGTCTCTGTCAGGTGAAGATTCTGGAGCTTTCCGGGGAAGCTGATCATCGAGACGTCTTCTATTCCGACCGCCAGAAGGCCCCGAACGCCACAATGTGCTGCTGCGTCTCCCGCGCAGTAGCAACTCGACCGGATTCAACTCCGGGAAACCCCGCACAGTCAGCCCTCGTAACCATCGACGTTCCCTGAAAGGCATGTTTTGGACATTCGCCGTAAGATCGACATTTCCAAGATGTCGGCATATCAATGGGTCATTGTTGCACTAGCCGCGTTTCTCAACGCCCTCGACGGGTACGACGTGTTGGCAATGGCCTTCACCGCGACCTCCGTCTCCAAGGAGTTCGAACTCACAGGAGCCCAGCTGGGCTGGCTGCTGAGTTCCGGTCTGATCGGCATGGCTGCTGGGTCACTCTTGCTGGGCCCGTTCGCTGATCGCTTCGGACGTCGCAAGATCTTGTTGGTCGCGGTTGGCATTAATGCCGCAGGTTTGTTCCTTTCCGCCACGGCGAACTCCGCCCTTGAGCTGGGCGCATGGCGAGTCATCACCGGGCTGGGTGTGGGCGGCATCCTCGCAACGGTTACGGTCATCACCAGCGAGTACTCCAATGTGAAGAATCGCGGCATGGCCATCAGTATCTACACCGCCGGCTACGGGGTGGGTGCGACACTGGGTGGAATGGGCGCCACCCAGCTGATTCCCGCTTTCGGATGGCGCTCCGTGTTCCTTGCCGGTGGCCTTGTGACATTGTTCGCAGCCGTTTTGATCCTGGTTATCCTGCCAGAATCAGTTGATTACTACCGTGTCCGACGCCCCAAGAATGCCGAAGAGAAGGTGGCTGGAATTGCCCGACGGATCGGGCTCAAGGGGGACGTTTTCCTGGGGGATGCACCCACCACAACCAATTCGTCACAGGGTAGCGTAACGCAGCTGCTTGGTGGCCGGTACCGGGTTTCGACCATCCTGCTATGGGTATCGTTCTTCGTCATCATGTTCGGCTTCTACTTCGCGAATTCATGGACGCCGAGACTTCTGGTTGAATCCGGGATGACGGAGCAACAAGGCATCGTGGGGGGCCTGATGCTGACCATGGGTGGAACCTTCGGTTCGCTGATCTACGGTGTTCTGACCATTCGGCGTAACGCGCGCGACACTCTCGTGGTCTTCACTATTCTTGCGGCCGTGCTATTGGTGGTATTCATTACTACTACATCAATTCCGGCTCTCGCATTCCTGAGTGGTGTTGTCGTGGGAATGCTCATCAACGGCTGTGTTGCGGGACTCTACACCGTGGCGCCTCAGACGTATGCGCCGGAGGTGCGAGCAACCGGTGTCGGATGGGGTCTCGGAATTGGCCGGGTGGGAGCCATTCTGGCACCCATTCTGGTGGGCACCCTCCTCGACGGCGGCTGGTCACCGACCCAGCTCTACATCGGGGTTGCGGTCGTGGTAGCTCTAGCTGCCTTCGCGGCCTCGCGCTTGAAGCCCCATATCGATACTCCTTTGGTTGAATCCGCCACCGAGGAGCCCACTCCGGCTGCCCGTCGCTGAACCGGACTTGCCAAGAAGGGGCCGATCCTACCCATGCGTAGTGTCGGCCCCTTCCGCCGTCTAAACGTCCCCGCCCCGCAGCACCTCGTACGTGCGGGAGATCCGCTCGAGCCACCAGTCACGGCGCGGGCCCGTGACCGCGTGTTCCGTCACCAGATCCTCGGAGACCGCCACGTCCCGCACCGGGAGGTAGCCGTCCACCGGGCGCAGGGGCTCGGCGGTGACGTCCGCGGTCATCAGGGACAGCGTCCCGAGCCCGCACGCGTACGGCAACTCCGGTAACGCCGCGGCGAGTGCCACGCCCGCCCGGATCCCCACCGAGCTGTCGATCGCGGAGCTGACGACGGCGGGCAGCCCGGCCTGCGCCACGATCTCCAGCGCCCGGCGTACCCCGCCCAGGGGTGCGACCTTGACCACGACCAGATCCGCCGCGTCGGCCCGAGCCACGGCCAGCGGGTCCTGCGCCTTGCGCACGGATTCGTCCGCGGCGATCAACAATTTGTTCCCCGCGCCCCGCAGCCGACGGCGCACGGCGGCCAGCCCCGGCACGGTGGCCACGGGTTGCTCGGCGTACGCGAGCTCGAACTCGCTCAGGGTGGTGAGTGCGCATACGGCGTCGTCCTCGCTCCAGCCCATGTTCGCGTCCACGCGCAGTTGCGCGTCCGGGAGGGCGGCGCGCACGGCGGCGACGCGAGCGACGTCGTCCGCGAGGCTCTGTCCGCGTTCGGCGACCTTGATTTTCACGGCGTGCACCGCGCCGCCGTACCCCGCAAGGACCTCCGGGACGCGCTCGGCGGGGACGGCCGGGACCGTGGCGTTGACGGGCACCCGGGTGCGCACGGGGTCGGGGAACCCGGTCCATGCCACCTCGATGCCCGCGCGCAACCACGACGCCGCTTCGGCGTCCTCGTACTCGGGGAAGGGGCCGAACTCGCCCCAACCCGCCGGGCCGTGGAAGACCACCGTTTCCCGGGCGGTGACCCCCCGGAACCGCACGCGCATGGGCAGGGAGACCACCCGAGCGGTATCGAGCAGATCGGACAGTGGGGGTATGGGCGTCACCGAAGAGAGCATGGCCCTAGGGTACGTGTCCGCCTTGATCGAAACGTCGGTTACTGTCCCCTGTTTGGCGTTACTGCATAGAGTTTGAGCCCATAACTTTTTATTTAAATGCATTTGTTTACATGCGAAACGCACCTTTATGCCGCTGCGCGCCGGAAGTCTTCCCTCGACACCCCACACCCCGTGGGCCGTTCGGCCCACGGAGCGTTCGCAGTCGCAATTACGTGCCACAACGCATGGTTGTGCCCGACGTATTCTGGAGGGGTCACAGGTGTCGTGAGTCCGGGGGGATGATCGCGACGCCACAGGGGGAATCGGGGGATTCGTGTTGCATGTCTTTGCGCTGTCCGAAATCGCGTCCGTGGGGGAAACGTTGCAGGCGTTCCTGCAGGGCGGCAGCCGCGTGCTGTTGATGATCGCCATGGTGCTGTTCCTGGCGTACCTGCTGTTCTTCCTCAGCACGGTGTCCATCGCGAGCGCCATCACCACGTGGCACCAGATCCGGCGCAGGCCCCGTCAGGCCGCGCACCCGCGCGAGATGGCGCCCGTGACCGCCGCCGAGGACCAGCCGTACCAGGAGCTGCCCGCGCGCGGTCGGCACGCGCTGAAGGTGAAGGGCTGAACCGTGATCCTGGTCTTCGGTCATCGTATCGACCTCATCCTGGTGCTCGCCGTGGTCCTCGTGGCCCTGAGCGTCCTGTACGGCATGTTCATCCTGGTGCTCTCCCGCTTCGAACCGCAGCGCTCGCAGCACCGTAGGGTGAAGATCGCCACCGTCCCCGGCCACCACAAGGTGGTCTTCGTGATCCCGTGCCTCAACGAGGAACGCGTCCTGCGGCCCAGCCTCGAGCGGCTCGTCGGCTTGGACCACCCGGACCTCCAGATCATGGTGATCGACGACGGTTCCGACGACGGCACGGCCGAGATCGTGCGCTCGTTCCCGGACCCGCGCGTGCACCTGTTCCAGCGCACCCTGCCCCACGCCCGCGAGGGGAAGGGCGAGGCGCTCAACGCCGCCATCCAGTACCTGCGCACGAGCGATCTGATCGCCGGGACGTCTCATTCTGACGTGGTCGTGTGCGTCATGGACGCGGACGGACGTCTGGACCCGCACGCCCTGGACGACGTCATGCCCCTGTTCAAGGACAACCGCCTGGGCGCGGTGCAGATCGGCGTGCGGATCAACAACCGCCAGCAGAACCTCCTGGCCCGGATGCAGGACCTCGAGTTCGTGCTCTACACCCACGTGTTCCAGCGGGGCCGCCGGCACCTGGGCAGCGTGGGACTCGGCGGCAACGGCCAGTTCGTCCGGCTCTCCGCGCTCGACGGGCTGGGTGTGTCCCCGTGGTCGCGCAGCCTCACCGAGGACCTGGATTTGGGCGTGCGACTGCTCATGGACGGGTGGCAGACCGAGTTCGTCTCCACCGCGTCCGTGCACCAGCAGGGACTCGTGGACGTCAAGCGCTGGGTCAAGCAGCGCACCCGGTGGTTCCAGGGCCACCTGCAGTCCTGGAACCTGGTGCCGTGGGTGCTGCGGGACCTCACCGGCAGCCGCCGGGCGGATCTCTTGTACCACCTGACGAGCCCGTTCCTATTGCTGCTTACGTCCTTCCTGTCCCTGGCGTTCGCCTTCTGGGTGCTGGACCTCGCGGTCGGGATCGTCACGGGTCACGCGGTGGTTTCCGGGTGGTGGCTCTCGTCCTACCTGATCGCGTTCGGACCCGCGCTGCTCTACGGGCTGGTGTACTGGTCGCAGGAACGTCACAGCGGTCTGAACCCGGTCAAGGCCGTGGGCCTGGTCCACCTCTACGTGCTCTACGCCATGCTGTGGTACGTGGCCGGCTGGAAGGCCGCGTGGCGCGCGGTGCGCGGCCACAACGGCTGGGCCAAGACGGAACGCGTGGTCGAGAACCAGGAGCAGGTGGACTCCTCGGCCCGGGAGCTCACGGTGGAGGCCCATGCATGAGGAAACGCGGCGTCGTCGTACTCGTCGCGACGATCGTGCTGGTGCTCGCGGTGATGGCCGTCATGAATAACCTGTGGCGCGTGCAGCCGTGGGCGGACGGGGAGGTGCACGGGCGCTGGCAGGTCATGTACACGGGCTACGGCACCGTGAAGGGCAACGACCGGCAGGTGCTGCTGGAACCCCACACGGCCGAGGCCGCCATCGTGACCCACGGGGCGCTCGTGCACACGGTGGAGGACTACGACGACGCCGACTTCGCCGTCACGGTGCGCACCGAGGAGCAACTGCGCCGTAATGACGAACCCAATGCGTGGGAAGTGGGCTGGGTGCAGTGGAACCTGCGTGACAACGACCACTTCTACGCGGTGGCGCTCAAACCCAACGGCTGGGAGATCTCCAAGCAGGACCCGGCCTACACGGGGGCGCAGCGGTTCATCGCGTCCGGTGGGGACCGGACCTTCCCGGTGGGCAGGGACTACCGGGTGGAGATCACGCAGGACTGGCCCAGGATGACGGTCACGGTGGACGGGACCGAACTGGCCACCGTCACGGACGAGGAGACTCCCTACCGAGGTGGCGCGATCGGGTTGTACACGGAGGACGCCAAGGTCCTGTTCCACGATTTCGAGATCATGGGGCAGGGCTGACGGGATCGTCCGCGCCGGGCTGGCGCGGGGTGCGCACGGCGTGCTCTTCGACAACACCGGTGCCGCCGCGGACGCCAACGCCATGCACGCGATCGCCACGGGCAACCTGCTCACACACTTCGGGAGGACCGAACTCAAGCCGGTGGCCGACTACACGGACGCCATGGTCGAGAACTACGACGCCGCGGTGTACATCGGCGCCGACCACCGCGTCCCGCTCCCCCAGGCCTTCCTGGACGACGTCCGCTCTACCGACAAGCCCGTGATGTGGTTGGGCCGCAACATCGAAGCCCTCGCGGGTCCCGACGGCGCGCAGAACGCCCAGTTCCGGGACAAGTACCGCCGGGACCCCCGCGCCGCGACCACGGTGGACAGTTCCAAGGTCACCTCGGTCGAGTACCAGGGCGAGAAGGTGCACCGGGAGACCCAGGGTGCCCCTGAGATCGTGGTCCCGTTCACGGGCACGAACGACAAGGTGGAGGTCCTGGCGACGTCGCAGTGCACCGAGCGCGGTAAGCCCGCCTCGTGCACGCCGAACGGTTCCCCGGAGGCCCCGTGGGCCATCCGCTCCGGAACCTCACCTATTTGACCGAGGTGCCCCTGGACTACATCGACGCGAACGACGTGTACCTGGTCTACACGGATCTCTTCTACGACCTCGTGGGTTCGGACGCCCCCGCGGTGAAGCAGGCCGCGGTGCGCCTGGAGGACGTGGGCCCGGAGTCCAACCCGAAGGACCTGCGCCGCGTGGCCCAGGACGACGTGGACGAGTGGAAGGACCGCCTGGACGCGGGACGCCCCGTGATGGAGCACGCCGGTCTGGGTGAGCCCACGATCTTCGAGACACCGCACTACGGCGGTTCCGTGAACTCGTACGTGGCCATGGCCCAGGAGTACGACGCGCGCTACGAACAGGGCGACTACTACGCGGGCATCCTCACGGGGCAACCCTCCGAAGCCGGTAAGTCCTACAGCCAGCAGTTCCCATTCACGGTGAGCGATATCTACGGCGGAACGGTGTACCCCGAGAACCTGGGCAACATCACCGAGGGCGAGCAGAACAACCATGCCGCCCGCACCCCGGAGTTCCTGGTCTCACGGGCCAATGCGAACCTGACCGTGCGCGAATCCACCGCGAGCTTCTTCTTCCACCCGTACCTGGACATCGAGTACCTCAAGAAGACGGTCACCGGCATCAAGAAGCTGGGGTACGAGTTCCGACCGGTCACGGAGCTGAAGTAGCGTCCGGGTCCGCGCCCCCGGGCGGGCACCCTGGACCCAGAACGCGCGAACACCCGGCCAGGATCACTGACCGGGTGTTCGCACGCGTGTGAACGTCAGGGGTGGGCGGCCCCCGGCGGCCGGGAGCCCGGCACGGTGGTCATCCCACCGCGCCCGGACCCACCGAACTCACCCGGGGTCCGTTCACCCCCGGAGCGTTACTCGCTGATCTCGGAGTTGCTCGTAGGGTCCTCGTCCACGCCCATGCCCGGAACCTCGGGGCTGGCGGCGTTGGACTTGACGGCCTCCTCGATGCGCTGACCGATGTTCTCGTCCACGTTCTTCCAGTACTGGAAGGCGTTGGAGAGCACCGGCTCCGCGACACCCTCGAGGGCGCCGGCCACGGTCTGCACGAACCGCGCGCGCTGCGCGTCGTTGAAGACCTCGCGGATCAGGGTGCCCGGCTGACCGAAGTCGTCGTCGTCCTGACGCAAGGTGTAGGCCTCGCGGACCAGAGCGCCGTCGTCCTCCCAGCCATTGTCCACGGGGCCGGTCTCGTCCGACCAGGAGTCACCGAAGGAGTTCGGGGCGTACACCCGCCGGGCACCGCTGTGGTGATACGTCATGCTGCCCTCGAAGTTGTAGGTGTGCACCTCGTTGATCGGGCGGTTGACCGGCAGCTGCTGGAAGTTGGTGCCGATGCGGTAGAGCTGGGCGTCCGCGTACGCGAAGTTGCGGCCCAGCAGCATCTTGTCCGGGGAATTGCCGGTGCCAGGAACCATGTTCGCCGGGGAGAACGCGGCCTGCTCGATCTCCGCGAAGAAGTTCTCCGGGTTGCGGTTCAGGGTCATGGTGCCGACCTTGTGCCGCGGGTAGTCCTTCTGGGGCCAGACCTTGGTCAGGTCGAAGGGGTTGAAGCGGTAGGTCTTGGCCTCCTCGTACGGCATGATCTGCCAGTACAGGTCCCACTTGGGGAACTCGCCGTTCTTGATGGCGTCGAAGAGGTCGCGGCGGTGGACGTCACCGTCGGCACCGGCCAGGCGCTCGGCCTCCTCGTTGGAGAGGTTCTCCACACCCTGCTGGGAGATGAAGGCCCACTTGACCCAGAACTTCTCGCCCTGCTCGTTGACGAGCATGTAGGTGTGCGAGCTGTAACCGTTCATGTGACGCCAGGTCTTGGGCAGACCGCGCTCGCCCATGAGGTAGGTGACCTGGTGTGCGGACTCGGGGTTGTTGGTCCAGAAGTCCCACTGCATGGTGCCGTCACGCAGGCCGGAGTCCGGCAGGCGCTTCTGGGAGCGGATGAAGTGCGGGAACTTCATGGGGTCGCGCACGAAGAACACCGGGGTGTTGTTGCCCACGAGGTCGAAGTTGCCTTCTTCGGTGTAGAACTTCAGGGCGAAGCCACGGACGTCACGCCAGGTGTCCGGGGAGCCCAGCTCGCCGGCCACGGTGGAAAAGCGAGCCAGCATCTCGGTCTTCTTACCCGGCTGCAGGAAGTCCGCCTTGGTCCACTGCGAGACGTCCTCGGTGATCTCCAGGGTGCCGAACGCGCCCGCGCCCTTGGCGTGGGGACGACGCTCGGGAACGTTCATCCGGTTGAAGTGCTGCAGGGTCTCCACCAGGTGGTGGTCGTGCAGCACGATGGCTCCGTCGCGGCCCGTGGTCAGCGAGTTGCGGTCGCTGACAGCGGGAATGCCGGCCTGGGTCGTGGACCCGGTGGCGTGCGGGGTGGGTTCCGTCATCGCGTACTCCTTGATGGGGTTGGGATGGGTGGGTGAACCGGTGACCCGGATGGGTTCCCGGAGCTCAGGGGTCTAGACGGGCACCGCGGTCGCACCGGCCCGCTGGGCCGAGCAGTCGGAACACACGCCTTGGTAGACGACATCGGCCACGTGGATGCTCATCCCGTGGGTCTCGCTGGGGGTCAGGCACGGTGCATGCCCCACGGCACAGGCCACGTCCTCGATGCGTCCACACACCGTGCACACGGCATGGTGGTGGTTATCGTCGACCCGGGTTTCGTACCGTGCCGGGGAGTTCGCCAGGTCCAGCTGGCGCAACAGTCCGGCGTCCGTGAGCGAGTGCAGCACCACGTAGATGGACTGCACCGTGATCTCCGGCAATGCCGTGCGCACGTCCGCGAGCACCTCGTCCGCGGTGGCGTGCTGGTGGCGCTCGAGCGCGTCCAACACCGCCAGTCGGGGCTTGGTGACCCGCAGTCCGGCCGCCCGGATCCGATCGGTCCACGGCACGGGAACGACGGCGCCGCCGCCGTTCTCCCGTTCCCCGGGCTGATCGGTCAGAGTGGTCGAGGTCATAGCTTCACTATGTCATGTTTTGAGTTACTCATCAAAAGGTTGCGGGGTGTGCCGGGTGGCGGGAGGGTGAACCCTCGGGGAGGGCGGCTTCCCCCTCCTCACCCTCTGGCGCCGCGGCAAACGCTCTCCACTACATCCATGCCGCGATCCGCACGGTTTTTCCTTGTTTTCTGGTCGTTCTGCACCACAGATGTTTCCACCCACTGTCCGGCGGCGCGTCCGTTCGCGCGGGCCATCGACGACGCCGCCCGCGGCCTCCGCGGCGCCGAACTGCGGGCGGCCGTACTACCTGTCCGGGTGCTTCACGGCAAGGTACAAACCCGCGAGCCCACAGAGAGTCTCCAACAGGGGCAGGTCACACTGTCACCAGTTCGTGCAACAGACCCATTTGGTTCCGCTGGTTGGCCGGCACCAGATCCGGGAACCTTCAGCTCACAAAAGGCGGCGAAGAGAACAGCTTCTCATTGCCCCCCTCGTAGACTGCACGGTAGACCCCCGCACCACCGAGTAAGGCAGCCACCCACCGTGTTCAACCACGCGTCCTTCATCTGGGGTGCCGCAGACATCCTGCGCGGCACCTACAAGCAACATCAGTACGGGGATGTGATCCTGCCGTTCACCGTCCTGTTCCGCTTGGACGCGGTGCTCGCCCCCAGCAAGGAGGATGTGCTAGAGGCCATCGGCCCCACCTACGTGGACACCGAGCCGCCCCTGGCGATGATCCGCAACCGCACCAAGCAGGCCGGCAACGAGCACACGTACAACTTCTTCAACCGCTCCCGCCACACCCTCAAGACTTTGCAGGGTGACCCCGACAACCTCGAGGAGAACCTGCGGGACTACGTCAACGCCTTCTCGGAGAACGTGCGCGAGATCTTCCAGAAGTACGAGTTCGAGCAGACCATCTCCGGCCTCGCCCAGCACGATCTGCTCCTGCAGGTCCTGCAGCACTTCACCAAGGCCAACCTGCACCCGGATGCGGTGTCCAATGAGCAGATGGGTCACATCTTCGAGGAACTGATCCGCAAGTTCGCGGAAGCGTCCAACGAGACCGCGGGTGAGCACTTCACCCCGCGCGAGGTCATCGACCTCATGGTCACGCTGCTGCTCCACGACGACGAGGATCTCACCACCCCCGGCATCGGCCGCGACGTCTACGACCCCACCGCGGGCACCGGCGGCATGCTCTCCGCCGCCGAGAACAAGATCAAGCAGTTCAACAGCGAGGCCTGGGTCAACCTGCTCGGCCAGGAGATCAACCCCGCCTCTTATGCAATCTGCAAGGCGGACATGGTGGTCAAGGGCCAGCCCATCGACAACATCGTCCTGGGCAACACCCTGACCAACCCGGCATTCGAGAACCGCACGTTCCACTACTGCCTGTCGAATCCACCGTTCGGCGTGGATTGGAAGCAGCACCGCAAGACCGTGGAGACCGAGCACCAGATCGCAGGGTTCGCCGGCCGCTTTGGCCCCGGCCTGCCCCGCGTCTCGGACGGCTCGCTGCTGTTCCTGATGCACCTGATCTCCAAGATGCGCGAACCCAGCGCCACGGAGGAGAACCAGTCGGCCGGCCGCGCGGCCATCGTGCTCAACGGCTCCCCCCTGTTCACGGGCGGTGCCGGCTCCGGGGAATCCAACATCCGCAAGTGGGTGCTCGACAACGACTACCTCGAGACGATTATCGGTCTGCCCACGGACATGTTCTACAACACCGGCATCTCCACCTACGTCTGGATCCTGTCCAAGGACAAGGCCCCCGAACGCCGCGGCAAGGTCCAGCTGATCGACGCCACCGGCATGTTCGTGAAGATGCGCAAGTCCGTGGGCTCCAAGCGCAAGGAGCTATCCGCGGACAACATCGCCGAGATCACCCGGGTCTACGAGGCGTTCGCCGAGTCGAAGCACTCCAAGATCTTCCGCACCGAGGACTTCTTCTACCGCACCATCACGGTCGAGCGCCCGCTGAAGGTCAACTTCGCGTTCACCGCCGAGCGCATCGAGCGCGTCATGGCCTCCAGGCCCGTCGCCAAGCTCCCCGACGACGACGCCGTCGCGCTCCGTTCCGCTCTCCACGCCCGGTCCCAGCGCGCGGCCGGAGAGGTCAGTACCAATAAGAGCGCGTTCACGTCGGAACTTCTCGACGTCCTGGCCGAGGCCGGGCTGCAGGTGAAGCCCGCGGTACTCAAGTCCATCGTGACCGAGCTGAGTGAGCGGGACGAGGACGGGGAGCTGCAAACCAACCGCGTCAGGGACCCGGAACCGGACCCCACGCTGCGCGACACCGAGAACGTCCCGTGGGACCAGGACATTCACGAGTATCTAGAGCGCGAGGTCAAACCCTTCGTCGCCGATGCCTGGATCGACGAGTCCAAGACCAAGGAGGGCGCGGAAATCCCCTTCACGCGCCACTTCTACGAGTACGTTCCGCCCAGACCCCTGGAAGAGATTGACCGCGATCTAGAGGAGGTCCTCGGACATATCCGTGCACGACTGGAGGAGGTCAAGGGGTGAAAACCAACAGCTTTAACGAAACTGTCACAACGCTTGCCGCCCACCGCGAGTGGGCCACCACGCCGTTGAAGTTCACATTCCGCCGTAGCAAGCGACTGGGAAATGGGTCCGAGCAATTGCTATCAATCTATCGTGACCATGGCGTCATCCCCAAGGACAGCCGTTCCGACAACTTCAACAAAGCATCAGACGACCTCAGCAAGTACCAGAAGGTTGATACCGGCGATCTGGTTGTAAACAAGATGAAAGCCTGGCAAGGATCGGTTGCCATCTCAGACCATACTGGCATCATCAGCCCTGCCTATTTTGTCTACCGTCCCACACTTACGACAGGCATGAACGCCAGATATTTGCACTACCTTCTTCGCTCAGGCCTCTATTTCCAGCACTACGGCAGCATTTCGACGGGCGTGCGACCCAACCAATGGGACCTCGATCCCGCCGCTTTCGAGCGCACCCTCCTGCTCCGGCCGCCCACCGCACAACAGGCCGCGATCGCGGACTACCTCGACCACGAGACCGCCGAAACCGATGCATTCATCACTGATCAATCCCGGTTTATAGATCTAATTGAAGAGCGAACGTCTGTACTTATCGAGACGATTATCACCGGCAAGCAGCTAGGCACCACTCTCCGTAAGGAGTCGGGGTCCGCTTGGATCGGTGAGATTCCGAATCATTGGGAGATGGAGCGGATTAGCTGGCTCTTCTCAAACGTTGGGTCAGGCACCACTCCGGCATCGGATGACGTGGATTCCTTTAATGGGACAATTCCCTGGGTGACCAGCAGCGAACTGCGAGAGACTGGCGTTTCAATTACGAAAAAATTAGTGTCGGATGAGGCAGTAAGGAAGTATTCTGCGCTTCGAGTTCATCCCGCAGGTTCCCTAATGATTGCGATGTACGGAGCTACGATTGGGCGGCTCGGGTGGCTCGAAGTTCCTGCAACTGTCAACCAGGCAATTTGTGTGTTTTCAGATTACCGTAAAGGCCCGTCCAGGTATCCGTTTTTTGCTCTTCTGGCTGCTCGCCGGCACCTTCTTACACTTGCTTCTGGTGGTGGCCAACCGAACATCAATCAAGACAAGCTTCGCTCACTCCGAATTCCCATCCCCCCAGAGCATGAGCAAACTGACATTGTACGTTCCCTCGACAAATCGCTCCGTGACGCAACACAACTTGCACGCGAGGCCAAAATACTCATTGACCTAGCCCGCGAGCGCCGTGCTGCCCTCATCACCGCGGCGGTGACCGGGCAAATCGACGTCACCGCTAAGAACAAGCCCGCGGCGGAGCAGCTCGAGGACGACGTCGCGCAGGGCCTGCACAGGGAGTACGCATGAGTGCACCGCATCAGGAAAAACCATTCCAGAAGGAGATCGCGGAGTACCTGGAGGGGCACGGGTGGTCCCACTCCCCCAACTCCCAGGGCTACGACAAAGAACGGGCGCTGTTCCCCGAGGACGTTCTCGGCTGGCTGCAGGACACGCAACCGGAGCAGTATGCCCGGATCGTTCCAGAGCATGGCGATGACGCCGCCCGAGCCAAGGGCGAGCGCCGGATTCTGGATCGCCTGGCATCTCAGCTGGGGCAGTCGGAAAAGGCCGGCGGTGGCACCCTCAATACGCTTCGTCGCGGTTTCTCGGTCCCCGGGGCGCAGAAGTTCAGCATGCTCACAGCCCCGCCCGCAGACAACCGCAATCCCCGGATCACGGAGCGCTACGCGAAGAACCGGGTGCGGGTGGTGCAGGAGGTCGGCTACTCGACGCGGAAGAGCGACCGGATCGACCTGGTGCTGTTCCTCAACGGGCTGCCCGTGGCGACCGTCGAGATCAAGACGAACTTCACGCAGTCGCTGCAGGCGGCCATCGAGCAGTACAAGACGGACCGCACGCCAGCCGGTGAACCGCTGCTGACCCCGCATAGAGGTGCACTGGTGCACTTCGCACTCACCGAGAACGACGTCTACATGACCACCCAGCTCAGAGGCGCGGACACATTTTTCCTGCCCTTCAATCAGGGGCATGACAACGGAGCTGGCAACCCGCGGTCGCAGGACGGCGTGGCCACGTCCTACTTCTGGGAGCACATCCTGGACAAGGACACGTGGATCACGATCCTCACGAAGTTCGTGTACGTGAACCACGAGAAGAAGACCGATCCCCGGACGGGGCGGGTCACCGAGTCCAGCCAGATCCGCTTCCCTCGCTTCCATCAGTGGCGCGCGGTCACCAAGCTCACCGAGGCCGCCAGAGAAGACGGACCCGGGCAGAAGTACCTCATCCAGCACTCCGCAGGTTCCGGCAAGACGGACTCGATCGCCTGGACCGCCCACCGCATGGCGTCCCTGCACACACCGGAGGGCGAGAAGGTCTTCGACACCGTGTTCGTCATTGCGGACCGGCAGGTGCTGGACCGCCAGCTCCAGGACGCGGTGGATCAGCTGGTCGTGACCACGGGAACCTTCGAACCCATCACCTCCGGTTCCGAGGGCTCCAAGACCGAGCGCCTGCTGGAAGCGTTGCGGGCGGGCACGCAGATCATCGGCGTGACCCTGCAGACCTTCCCGCACGCCCTCGCCAAGATCCGGGAAAAGGGCGGGACATTCGAGGGCAAGCGCTTCGCGGTGATCGCGGACGAGGCGCATTCGTCGCAGACGGGGGCCGCGGCGTCGTCGGTCAAGGACCTGCTGTACCGCAACGACCCGACCGCGGCGCAGACGGGCGAGGAGACCGAGCTGGAGCCGGGCGCGGACCAGGACGCCCTGGTCCAGATGGCCGCACAGGCGGACGACGGTCGTCGGATCAGCTATTTCGCGTTCACCGCAACCCCCAAGGCCAAGACCCTGGATCTGTTCGGCACCCCGGGCCCGGACGGTAAGCGACAGGCGTTCGACCTGTACTCCATGAAGCAGGCCATCCAGGAGGGGTTCATCCTGGATGTGCTCAAGAACTACACCACGTACGAGATGGCCGCGCGGATCGCCCTCAAGGGTGCGGACCCCGAGACGGTGCCCGAGGGCAGGACGGGGACTGCGGCGTCGTCGACCGAGGACGAGGTGGACGTGCGCAAGGGGACGCGCGCGTACATCGGGTTCGTGGAGCTGCACCCCACGAACGTGGATTCCAAGGTGGACGTGATCCTCAAGCACTATCAGCACACCGTGAAGAAGGAGCTGGGCGGGCGCGCGAAGGCCATGGTGGTGACGGGGTCGCGTGCGTCCGCGGTGAAGTACCAGCGGGCGTTCCAGAAGCACATCGAACGGGAGAAGCTGCCGCTGCAAACCCTCGTGGCATTCTCGGGCTCGCTGCCGGATCCGGATGTTACCGCGATCGGTAACACGGCCGTGCCCGAGGTGACCGAGGCGTCCATGAACCCGGAACTGCGCGGGAGGGACCTGGCCGGGGTGTTCGGGCAGGAGGACCAGAACATCCTGATCGTGGCGAACAAGTACCAGACGGGCTTCGACCAGCCGCTGCTCACCGCCATGTACGTTGACAAGCAGCTGTCCGGGATCGCCGCGGTGCAGACGCTGTCGCGGCTCAACCGGCGCGCGGACGGCAAGAAGAACACGTACGTGCTGGACTTCGTCAACGACCCCGCCCAGATCCTGGCGGCGTTCCAGGACTACTACGAGGACGCGCGCATCGAAACCGATTCGGACCCGGACCTCGTGGCCAAACAGATGACCAAGCTGGATGCCGCCAACATCTACACGCCCGCAGAGGTCGACCGGGTGTGGGCGGCGTGGTCGGACAGGAACGGCAAGCGCGGCGCGCTGACTTCGGCGCTGGTGCCGGCGGTCGAGCGGTTCACCAACCGCTGGTCCCGCGCCGTGTACGACGACGACGCCGCAGCGCGCGACGAACTCGACGAGTTCCGTTCCCTGCTGGGCCAGTACACGACGTCCTATGCGTTCTTCTCCCAGATCCTCAACTTCGGGGACACGTACTACCTCAAGCTCTCGGTGTTCGCGGACCTGTTGGCGCGACTGCTGCGCGAACAGCTGGACGGCGGCGAGCGCGAGACGGTGACGGCGGACGACGTCGTCCTCACTCACTACCGGCTGGAGAAGCAGCGGGACGAGGACCTGCAACTGGAAGACGGCGAGGCACGGGGCTTGCAGGGCATGACCGAGGCCGGTATGACCCGCCAGCAGGAACGCGAGCGGGCGGCCAAGGCCGAACTGGTGGAGAAGGTCAACAGATTCCTCGGAGGCCTGGATGCCAGCGACGAGCACAAGGTGAGCACCGTGGAACTACTGGTCCGCGAGGCCGCCGAGAACACGGACCTGCAGCAACAGGCGCGCAACAACACCAGGGCGGACTTCTCGCATTCCCCGCAGGTGCGTCTTGTGCTGGAGGATTCCGTATGGAATCAGAACCGCCAGTCCGAGGCGATCGCCAAGCGGCTCCAGGAGCTCCCACCCACCGATCTGGTGGAACTGGCCATGGCGTTCGATTTGTGGGAACGGTCGCGGGCAGGGTAGGGCTTATCCCTGAAAGCACGTGTTAGGGGGCCGCGAGGCCGGGGGGAACTCAGGAGGACGAGTGAATTCGACACGACGCGGTGGCACGGGGGACGTGGCAACCGCAACGGACGGGGCGCCGCGCAAGCGGCGACTGGTGGGGATCGATGCCGCCCGGGGGCTGGCACTGATCGGGCTCATGGCCATCCACCTGCTGCCCGCGTGGAACGAACAGACCGGGGAGGCCAGCTGGTCCTGGCGGTTGTTCTCCGGGCACTCGGCGGCCCTGTTCGCGCTGTTGGCCGGAGTGGGCCTGGCGCTGGGCTCCGGCGCCCGGCAACCACGCGAGGGGCGAGCCCTGACCGCTGACCGGGTGAGTGTCCTGGTCCGCGCCCTGCTGATCGTCACGGTGGGCATGACCGTCAACGCCGCGATGCCGGAGGACCCTCCCGCCTACAACATCCTGTTCTACTACGGCATGTTCTTCATCCTGGCCATCCCGTTCCTGCATGCCCGCCCCAAGACGCTGTTCATCTGGGCCGCCGGGTTCGGGATCCTCTCGCCCCTGCTGATGCAGCGCATGCTGGATGTCCTGCCGGAGTGGTGGTATTACAACCCCACGCTGCCCAATGTCCTCAGCAACCCCGCGGGCACGCTGTCTCAGCTTCTGCTGACCGGCAACTACCCGGCGCTGCCGTACATGACGTACCTGCTGGTCGGGATGGGGCTGGGCCGCTTGGATCTGCGAGCAGTGCGCACCCAGGTCCGCTTGGTGATCGTGGGCGTCGCGCTCACCGTGTTGGCCCAGCTCGTGTCCGCCGTGCTCCTCTACGGCCTCGGGGGCTACTCCGTATTGCAGGAGACATCGCGCTTAAGCGAGTCCACGCTCGACGAGATCCTGGTGTGGGGTACCGACTCGCTACCGACCGACACCGGGTGGTGGCTGGCCATCACGACCCCGCATTCCAACACGCCGCTGGCCATTGCGGCCAGCCTCGGACTGAGTCTGGCGGTGCTGGGGGTGTTCCTGCTGATCAGCCAGAAGATCGGGGACTGGCTCGTGCCGTTGTCCGCGATGGGATCGATGACCCTTACGCTCTACTCGGCGCACCTGCTGGCGCTGTCCCTCGAGCTGCATTACGACTCCCCCTACCTCTGGTACCTCGTGCACGTACTGGTGGCCGTCGTCTTCGCCGTCATCTGGCAGCGGACTCTTGGGCAGGGACCGCTCGAGCGGGTGGTCGCCTACTGCGCGAAGGGGACGCGCCGCCTCGTCGCCGGGCAGGGCGGCAATGCCACTCCTGGAAAGACCCGCAACTCCTAATTGGCGCCAACCTTGTCCCGCGGTACCCGCTCTGGCGTTCGACATATGGGAGCGGCTGCGGCAGAGCGAGGTGGAGTGATGACATTTTGAATATTTCGAATAGCCAGTAGGGTAGAAACATGACAACCGCCCCGCTGGATCGCTCAACTGTCGCACCCACCCCGGCTCATGAGGAAGAACTGAAAGCCCTCGCGGCCTTCCTCGAGGCCACGCCCTCGGCACAGGGCCGCGGGATCCCATACCTGGTGTCTCCGACCGGAGCCACACAGCAGATCCCCGCTGAGGTCTACTCCCTGCTCACACACGTCGTGGACGCGCTTGCCAACAACCGCGGCGTCTCCGTGGTACCGACCAACGCGAAGCTGACCACCCAGCAAGCTGCTGATCATCTGGGAATTTCCCGGCCAACACTGGTCAAGCTGCTGGAGCAAGGTGATATCCCGTTCACCAAGGTCGGAAGGCACCGCAGAGTCCTGCTGACTGATCTCATTGCCTATGAAGAACGTCTCGAGAAGACACGCCGCGAAGGTCTCCGACAGGCAACTCACGAGGCAGCGAACCACGGCACATACTTCGACATCCCGGCAGACCCGGCCACCCGGTAAATCCCCATGTCGTTCCCGGTGGTTCTCGATGCATGCGTGTTGATTCCCATGCCTATCGCAGATCTACTACTGCGTCTGGCCACGGCCAAGCAATTCAGGCCGCTTTGGTCGGATGAGATTCTGAACGAGGTAGAGCGCAATCTGGTGAAGAAGCTTCACAAGGACCCGCACAGCGCTCGCACACGCGTGAACGCCATGCGGGACTTCTTCCCCGACGCTCTGGTCGAGAACTACGAGAGCCTCGTGCCCGCCATGACCAATGACCCCAAGGACAGACATGTGCTGGCGGCAGCGGTCCGTTCAAGAGCCGAGCTCATCGTGACATCCAACCAGAAGGATTTCCCGACGACCGCCCTCAAGCCCTATGACGTTGCGGTGCGGTCTCCGGATGACTTCTTACTCGACCAGTTGGATTTGGACCCTTCAACCGTGGTCCGCATCGCCAAAGAAGTGGTGGTTGACATGCGGAATCCGACGATCACGTGGAATGGGTACCTCGAGGGTCTCGCTCGCGCCGGCTTGCCTCTATTTGTTACGGAACTCGAAAAGCGGACCGCAGGAGTCGACGAGAAGCCAGTTCCAAGGGACACCCCACAATGCGGACTCCCCATCCTCATCGTCCCGGCCGTCGCTACGCCGGCGCTCACCCCAGTTCCCCGCTCCCCATGAAGCCCTCCAACCGCTCCAGGTACGGGGCGATGTCCAGCCCCTCCCCCGCGAGCCACTCGTCCGATGGTCCGGGCGCTCCACGAAATGGCAGCGACCGCCGTGCAGCTCGATCAGGCGGATCTTGTCACGGCTGGTCCCCTGGGCCATGACGGCGATGAACGGCACCCCGATCAGCCGTGCAAAGTACGCCTCGGACACCGCCGTGGACCCGCTCGACGCCTCGATCACCGGCCGCCCCCTGCGCACCCACCCGTTGCACAGCGCGTGCAGGAACAGCGAGCGCGCCAGGCGGTGCTTGAGCGAGCCTGCGGGATGCGTGGACTCGTCCTTGTGGTACAGGTCCACGCCCCACTCCTCGGGCAGCGGCACCGATAGCAGGTGCGTGTCCGAGACCGGTTGCCCTCCGCCCGCACCTTCGCCACGGCCTCGGCGCACCATCGCCGGGCCTCCGCGTCGAAACGGTCGATGTCCTCCTCGGGCGCCACCGCCGCCAGGACGTCCGGCCCGTACGCCGCCAACCGTTCCCGGCACACCCCGCACGGGCTCAGCACGACGACGCTGCCATCCGCCCTGCGGTGCACACACCGAGGCCACCACCCTGAGGTCCAACCGGTGGGCGGCACAGTACGGTTCGATCTCGTGGCACACCTCGACCGCGGCATTCGGCATGTCCGGGGCGGTTCCGGTGACCACGGTGCCGTCCTCGAGCAGCATGGCCGCCGCACCGTGCTCCGACCCGTCCGGAAACCGGGTTTCGAGTAGTGCCTTGCACTCGGTCACAACGTAGTCCAGAGCGGAAGTGTCCATGGCCGGAGCCTATCGGGGAGCGCGCCGCACGGGTCGATTGGCCACTCGGCCAGAGTTGCCAGCGGTGCGACCACGTTCCGACGCCGGCCCGGCGGACGATCGAACCCTCGAACCGACCGAGGTGACGGTCGCACGGTGGAGCTGCAGCGGCGTCGTCTCCTCGCGGACCTGCGTGTCCACCAGGCCGCGATGCGACGTCGCGAGAGCGAGACCCCGCCCACTGCCTGACATCTGAGGCACTCTCGAGCCACCGGGTGCACTTTCAGGCGCGTCGAGGCCAGGAATACCCGCTGTTCGTGGCTTCAACGTGCCTCACAGTCCGGGGGCTGGCCAGAACGTGCCTCAAAATGCGCACGTTGGCCCAAACGTGCTCCAGAGTTCGAGGACTGGCAGGGACCCGCCGCCGTCACCGTGACGCATTGCCCCACCTGACCCTCGGCGATACTGGTTAGGCATCAATCGACCGGAAAGTGTCGTGGGTCACGCAATTGACGGTATGAATGTACCCACCGGTCGAACCGGCCCCCGCGCACCCTGCGGCGGCGTTGGGCCGGTGGGTCCATCGCATCACTCCCGTGGAGGCACCATGACACGAACCCTCAGCCGACGATCGTTGCTAGCCGCAGCGGCGTCGTTGCCCGTGATCGGGGGCCTGTCGGCCTGCGCGGGAGGCCCGCGCGCGACCGACCGCACGCATCAGCTGGTGTGGTCCACCTACGGCGTGGGCACCGGGACGTACAACGACCTCGCGGCGGTCGCGAACACCCTGACCCAGCGCACGGGACGGCAGATCCGGTTGATGACCTCGGACACCGGCATCGGGCGCCTGGCCCCGCTGATCAACGGCACGGCCCAGTACTCGCGCACCGGGGACGAGTACTACTACGCGTTCGAGGGCAATGACGAGTACTGTTCCGAGCAGTGGGGCCCGCAGGCGCTGCGCCTCGTGTGGACTCCCCCGGGCAACTACGGGGTGCTGGTGCGCAAGGACAGCGGCATCGAGACCGTGGCGGACCTCAAGGGCCGCAAGTTCCCCAAGCTGATCGCGAGCACGTCCATCAACCGCAAGATGGAGGCGATCCTCAACTACGGCGGCCTCACAGGCAAGGACGTCCAGATGGTGGACGTCACCTACAGCGGCCAGATCGAGGCGCTGAAGACCGGTCAGATCGACACCCTCTACCAGAACGTGGTGGGCGCCAACGTCTCCGAGCTGGCCTCCCAGTACCCCATCCGCTGGCTGAACCTGGGCGGCGGCACGCCCTCCCAGTACGCCACGTGGAAGGAGCTGGCGCCGATGGTCAAACCCGGCGAGTTCTCCAAGGGTGCGGGCCTGGCCAAGGGGGAGACGGCGGTGAACATGCAGTACACCATCCCGGTGGTCGCCCGCGCGGACCGCCCCGCGGACGAGGTCGCCGCACTGGTCGCGGACATGGACCGGTACTACCCGGACTACAAGGACACCACCCCAGACGCCCACCGCTTCGGCACGGACCAGATCCAGCTCACGCCCCTGGTGATCCCGTTCCACGACGCCATGGTGGAGTTCCTCACCAGCAAGGGCCGCTGGAGCAAGGACCTGCAGACCCGCCAGGACGCCCTGCTGGAGCGCGAGCGCCGCATGCACGAGGCCTGGCCCGCGTTCTGGCAGGACCACAAGGACCGTGAGGACCCCAAGTCCGCGCGCAAGGAATGGGTGGACTGGAAGAAGGCCAACCTTCCCGAGCTCCCGGACACCCCCGGCACCCTGCCCGGCACGTCGTCCACCACCGCACCCTCCGGAGGCCACGCATGAGCACCCCGTACCAGCCTGCCGACGCCGTTGGCTCCGCCGATGCCGTGACTCCCGCCGGCACCGCCGGGCCCACCACCGCCCCCGGACCGGCCATCGACCCCCGCACCGGCGCTCCGCTCACCGCCACGCACCCGCACGAGGGCGGCGACACCGCCCAGCCCACCATGCCCTCGGACGTCTCCCTGCACGACGCGAGCCCGCGGCTGACGCCGTTCTGGCGCACCCTGGTGATCGTGCTGACCGTGGTGGGCGTGCTGCTGACCATGAACCAGGTGTTCTTCTGGAACGTGGGCGGGGTGACCATCCCCACCAACTCGTTCCTGTACCTGCTGATCGCGGTGTTCGTGCCGATCGTGTTCATCGTGTCGCCCCTCCGCAAGCACGTCCCCGGGGCCGCGGTGCGGCAGCGCCGGGGTGTGCCCTGGTACGACGTCCTGCTGCTGCTGGCCGTGATGGGCACCAGCGCGTACTTCGCGGTGCACGGCATCGAGATCCAGGAGTACGGCTGGCAGTACATGGCCCCCACCCTGGCCACCGTGCTGAGCTTCGTGTTCTGGGCCCTGATCCTGGAGACCCTGCGCCGGGCCGCCGGTCTGGTGGTGCTCGTGATCGCGTTCCTGTTCTCCGTGTACCCGCTGTTCGCGGGGATCATCCCGCTGTCCTTCCTGCAGGGCATCTCCTACGACCTGCCCACCCTGGCCCAGGTGCACACCATGGGCGTGGACAGCGTGCTGGGCCTGCCCCTGCAGACCGCGGGCACCATCCTGGTGGGCTTCCTGCTGTTCGGCGTGGTGCTGCAGCACACCGGCGGTGCGGACTTCTTCCACGAGCTGTCCATGGCCGTGTTCGGCCGCTACCGCGGCGGCTCCGCCAAGGTGGCCGTGGCGAGCTCCGCGGCCATGGGCATGATGAGCGGCTCGGCGGTGTCCAACGTGCTGACCACGGGACCCATGACCATCCCGGCCATGAAGCGCTCCGGGTTCAGCGCCCGGGTGGCCGGGGCCGTGGAGGCCACCGCGTCCTCCGGCGGCTCCATCACTCCGCCCATCATGGGCACCGCGGCGTTCCTCATGGTCTCCTTCGTGGGCGTGCCGTACACGAGCATCCTGGTGGCGGCCACCATCCCCGCGATCCTCTACTACCTGGGCATCTTCCTGCAGATCGACGGCTACGCCGCCCAGCGCGGACTGCGCGGCACGCCCAAGAACCTGCTGCCGCGCGCCCGCCACGCCCTGGCCATGGGCTGGCCCTACCTCGGCGCCCTGGCCGTGCTCACGGCGCTGCTGTTCACCACTGACTCCGAGGCCCGGGTGCCGTACTGGGTGGTGGCCATCCTGCTGCTGATCGCCCTGGTCAAGCCCAGCGTCAGGTTCGGCCCCCGCCAGTGGGTGGACATGGGCGTGGACGTGGGCAAGACGCTGGCGCAGATCGTGGGCATCATCGCGGGCGTGGGCCTGATCCTGGGTGGGCTGACCGCCACGGGCGTGGCCCTGTCCCTGTCCCGCGACCTGGTGGCCCTGGTGGGCGACAACGTGGTGCTCATCCTGATCGCCGGCGCCGTGGTGTGCTTCATCCTGGGCATGGGCCTGACGATCTCCGCCGCGTACGTGTTCCTCGCCATCGTGATGGTCCCGGCCGTCACGGCCCTGGGCGTGGACCCGATCGCCGCACACCTGTTCGTCATCTACTGGGCGTCGGTCTCCTACATCACCCCGCCCGTGGGGCTCGCGGCCTTCGCGGCGGCCGGCATCTCCAAGGCCTCGCCCATGGCCACGTGCTTCTCCGCGATGAAGCTCGGCGCCGTGAAGTACGTGGTGCCGTTCGGCTTCGCGCTCAACCCCGCACTGGTGGCCCAGGGCGAGCCCGTGCACATCGGGCTGGCCTTCCTCTCCAGTCTCGTGGCGGTCTACGCGATCGCCGCGTCCATGGGCGGCTGGCTCACATTCGTGGAGCGGCAGCTGCCCATGGGCCTGCGGGTGGTTCTCGCCGTGGGCGGATTCATGATGTTCTTGCCTGGAGCCCCGGTCACGCTCATCGGTCTGGCACTGGTGGTCGCGGCCGCGGTGCTCGCGCGCCTGCGCCGGCCGCGCGCCGTCGTCGACCCCGAGACCGGGCAGATCACCAGGGTGCCGGAGGGAGCCGAGGTTCCCGACGCCGCCCGCGGCACGCACGGCGCGCACGGCACCGGCGGTGCCCCCGCGGGTGCGCACGCCCCGCACGAGAACACGAAGGAGAACGCATCATGAGCGCAGAGAACACCGACGTCCTGACCGTGGACGTCACGGACGGGATCGCCCTGGTCACCGTGAACCGGCCGGAGGTGCGCAACGCGATCAACGCGACCGTGCTGCGGGCCATCACCGAGACCCTCTCGCAGCTGGCCGAGAACGACGACGTGCAGGTGCTGATCTTCACCGGCGCCGGGGACAAGGCCTTCGTGGCGGGCGCGGACATCAACGAGCTCGCCGTACGCACGCCCAAGGACGGGCTGAAGGCCACCATGCAGGGCGTGTACGAGAAGGTGGAGCAGTTCCCCAAACCCACCATTGCAGCGGTGAACGGCTACGCATTCGGCGGCGGGCACGAGCTCGCCCTGGCATGCGACATCCGCGTGGCCTCCACGAACGCGCAGTTCGCGCTGCCCGAGACCGGGCTGGGCATCATGCCCGCCGCGGGCGGCACGCAGCGCCTGGCCAAGCTCGTGGGCCTGGGCCGGGCCACCGAGATCGTGCTCACCGGGCGACGTGTGAAGGCGGACGAGGCCCTGGACATGGGGCTGGTGACCCAGGTGGTGGAGCCGGACGAGCTGCTGGTTACCGCCCGCGAGACGGCGCAGGCCATCATGGCCAAGGGCCCGCTGGCCATCCAGCTGGCCAAGACCGTGATCCGCCACGGCTTCGACGTGGACCACCAGACCGGGATCCTGTTGGAACGCCTGGCCCAGTCCGTGCTCTACAGCAGCGCCGAGAAGGCCGAGGGAACCACCGCGTTCCTGGAGAAGCGGACCCCCGATTTCCACAGTGCAGCACAGAAGGACGTGAGCAAGTGAGCGAGAACCCCCTGAAGGAGATCCAGCACATCACCGTGATCGGTGCCGGGGCCATGGGCTCCCAGATCGCCATGGTCTGCGCCCTCGCCGGGTACGACACGGACGTGGTGGACATCAAGCAGGAGGCCGTGGACAAGGCCTCCGAGCAGCTGCACTCCCGCATGGACCGTGACGTCAGCAAGGGCCGGCGCACCCAGCAGGACGTGGACGCCGCGTTCGAGCGCCTGATGTTCTCCACGGACCGGGACGCGTGCGCCGCGCAGGCGGACTTCGTGATCGAGGCCGCCGTGGAGGACCTGACCATCAAGCGTCAGGTCTTCGCGGAGCTGGACGCGGTGTGCCCCGAGCACACCATCCTGGCCACCAACTCCTCGAACATCGTGTCCTCGCGCGTGGCGGACGCCACCCACCGGCCGGAGAAGGTGTGCAACGTGCACTTCTTCAACCCCGCGCTGGTGATGAAGTGCGTGGAGGTGGTCCCCCACGAGGGCACCTCCCGTGAGACCGTGGAGACCGCCATGGAGCTGGCCCGCTCGATCGGCAAGGCCCCCGTGGAGCTCAAGAAGGAGGTTCCGGGCTTCGTGGCCAACCGCCTGCTCGGCGCCCTGCGCACGGAGGCGCTGAAGCTCTACGAGGACGGGGTGGCGGACTACAAGGACATCGACGTGGCCGCCAAGACCGCCCTGAACCACCCCATGGGCCCGTTCGAGCTCATGGACATGGTGGGCATCGACGTGGTCTACCTGATCCGGCTGGCCGAGTACGAGCAGACCGGTGACCCCGCGTCCCTGCCGGCCGAATCCATCAAGGCGAAGTACGAGGCCGGTGACTACGGCCGAAAGACCGGCCACGGCTGGTACGACTACGAGTAGGACCCGCTAGGTTCCAGGGACCTCTGCGGCCTGGCCGCGGGGGTCCCCGTAGAGGTTCTGGGCCAGGCGCACCACGGCACGCAGCGCGGGGTTGGGGTCCGCCGCGCGCCACATGAGCTGCACGTCCAGGGGGCGCTGCGGCTGGGCGAGGGGCCGGAACACCACGCCGTCCGAGGCGACATTGTCCCGCACGGTGTCGAGGCTCAGGGCGCAGCCGATCTGGGCGGCCACGAGCACCGCCAGGGTCCACGAGTCCGGCGCCACCTGGGCCACGCGTGGCACGAAGCCCGCCGCTGTGGCGAGGGAGGTCAGCCGGTTCTGCAGTGCGGCCCCCGGACCCGAGGGCAGGATCACCCAGGACTCCTCGGCCAGCTGTGACATCTCCACCCGGGGCGCGTCCGCCAGCGGGTGGTTGCTGGGCAGCACCACCATGATCTCCTCGTGGCCCAGCACGGACGAGCGCAGCTCCGAGGGGATGAAGTCCCACCGACCGATGGCCACGTCCAGGGAGCCGCCCAGCACCTTCTGCATGGCGGTGTGGGAGAACTGCGAGCCGTGCAGCTCCAGGTGCACCCCGGGGCGGTGGGTGCGCACGTGGCGGGCCAGCTCCCCCACCTGCCGGTTGATGGACGCTCCCGCGAACCCGAGGCGCACGCGCCCGGTCTCTCCGGTCATGGACTTGGCCACCGCGGTGCGGGCCTGTTCCGAGGCCGCCACCAGCTCGCGCGCGGGCTCCAGGAGGGCCGCCCCGGCCGGGGTGAGCGAGACCTGCCGAGTGCTGCGCTCGAACAGCTGAGCACCCAGGGACTTCTCGATGCTCTTGATGAGCCGGCTCAGGGGTGGCTGCGCGATCCGCAGGTTGGCGGCGGCGCGCCCGAAGTGCAGTTCCTCGGCAACCGCCAGGAACGCCTTGGCTTCGTGGACTTCCATGGGCGGAGCCTACGTGATTGTTGCCACACGCGCATCAGTCCCCCGCTCTTCTTGTATTGGACAGAACCTAATGACGGTGATTGTGTGGGATGAAACACATTCCCCGTCCCAGTGGAGCGTTCATGTCCCTCACCCAGGATCCTGCGACCTCCGGGCCGCTCAGCGGAGTGGTCGTCGCGGACTTCTCCCGCGTGCTCGCGGGGCCTTACTGCACCATGCTGCTCGCGGACATGGGCGCCACCGTGGTCAAGGTGGAGAGCCCCACCGGGGACGACACCCGCGGGTACAAGCCGCCTAGCCGGGACGGGGTGGGCACCTACTACCTCTCCGTGAACCGCAACAAGCACTCCATCGTGCTGGACCTGCGCGATCCGGCGGACCTGGAGACCGCCTACGGGATCATCGACGCCGCGGACGTGTTCATAGAGAACTTCAAGCCCGGCGGGCTGGCCCGCTACGGGTTGGATCCCGAGGCCGTGGCCGAGCGGTGGCCCGGGCTCATCCACACGAGCATCACCGGATTCGGCACGGACCGCGGCGCACACCTGCCGGGCTACGACCTGCTGGTCCAGGGCGTCTCGGGCTTCATGTCCGTGACCGGCTCCGCGGACGGCCCACCCCAGCGGGCGGGCGTGGCGATGTTCGACGTCCTCACCGGGCTGCACGCCGCAGTGGCCATCCTGGGCGCCCTGCACGAGCGGGACGTCTCCGGCAGGGGCCAGCACATCCACCTGGATCTGCTCTCCTGCGCGCTGTCCTCCCTGGTCAACCAGACCACGGGCTACGCGGCGTGCGGCAACGACCCCCAGCGCATGGGCAACGACCACCCCAGTCTGTTCCCGTACGGGCCGTTCCCCACCGCGGACAAGGACCTCATCATCACGGTGGGCAACAACCCCCAGTTCCGGCGTTTCGTCACGGTGCTGGGCCTGCCCGAGCTCGCGGAGGACCCGCGCTTCGACACCGTGGAGAACCGCAACCAACACCGTGAGGAGTTGCGCCCGCTGCTCAACAAGGCGCTGTCCTCGGACACCGCCGAGGTGTGGGCGTCCCGGTTGCAGGCGGAGGGCCTGCCGTGCGCCCCCATCCTCACCATCCCCGAGGGCGTGGAGTACGCGGCCTCCCTGGGCCTGGACCCCGTGGTGCAGGTGGGCGAGGGCGACGAGGCCGTGCCCCTGATCAAGAACCCCGTGACCTTCAGTCGCACCCCGGTGCGCTACGACAAGGCCCCACCCGCCCTCGGTGCGGACGGCACCGATGTCATGGCCTGGCTGCGTTCCCGTCGCGCCGCCCACGACGACGCTCCCGCACCGGACCGCGCGGCCGTCGGTGCAGTGCCCGCCGCCGCGCACGACGGCGCCGCCGGTTCCCCGGGCGCGGCCCCGAACCGCGCGTAGCCCCTCCCCACACCAGAATCTCGCACCGCAGCGAGGCGGAGCCCCGCCTCCCGGCCACCGAAAGGACCCGTGATGAGCGAACTGCTCGAGAACCCCGACTTCTTCCTGCTGGACCAGGAACTCTCCGCCGAGGAGATCGCCCTGCGCGACCGCGTGCGCGCCTACGGCCAGGAGCACGTGCTGCCCGCGATCAACGCGTTCTGGGAGCGCGGCGAGCACCCCCTCCCCGCGTTCAAGGGCCTCGCCGACCTGGGGGTCGTGGGAACGTTCATCGAGGGCTACGGCTGCCCCGGACTCTCCCGCCAGGCCGCCGGGCTGGTGGCCCGTGAGATGGGCCGGATCGACGGCTCCGTGAACACGTTCTTCGGCGTGCACTCCAACCTGTGCATGGGCAGCATCTACATGCTGGGCAATGAGGAGCAGCGCCAGCGGTGGCTGCCCACCATGGCGAAGATCGAGACGACCGGTGCGTTCGCGCTCACCGAGCCCACCCACGGCTCGGACTCGGTGTCCCTGGAGACCTCCGCGCGCCGGGACGGGGACCACTGGGTGCTCAACGGGCACAAGCGGTGGATCGGCAACGGCCACGCCGCGGACGTGATCGTGCTCTATGCCCGGGACGAGGCGGACGGACAGGTCAAATGCTTCGTGGTGGAGAAACAGGAGGACGGCGAGTACCCGCAGGGCTACCTCCCCACCGTGATCGACGGCAAGATCGGCAAGCGCGCCATCAACCAGGCGGACATCGTGATCGAGGACCTGCGGATCCCCGAGGAGAACCGGCTGGAGAACTGCCACAGCTTCAAGGACGTTAACAAGGTGCTCAAGGCCACCCGCGGCGGTGCCTCGTGGGAGGCCGTGGGGCACGGCATGGCGGCGTTCGAGATCGCCGCGAACTACGCCCTGGAGCGTGAACAGTTCGGGATGCCGATCGCCAGCTACCAGCTGGTGCAGGAGCGGCTGGCCACCATGCTCTCGGACCTGACCTCCATGCAGCTGCTGTGCACCCGCATGGCGCAGTTGCAGGAGCGCGACCAACTCACGGACGCCATGGCCTCCATGGTCAAGATGACCACTTCCCGCAAAGCCCTGGCCATGTGCCGCACCGCCCGGGACATGCTGGGCGGCAACGGGCTGTTGCTGGAGTACCACATCGGCCGTCACCTCACCGACATGGAGGTGGTCTCCACGTACGAGGGCACCGACTCGATGCAGGCGCTCATCGTGGGCCGGGAGATCACCCGGATCTCGTCCTTCACGCGCACGCGCAGCTGACGGGTCCGGGCTGGTGGGTACGCCGTAAGGGTTCGTGAGTTCTGTTCCGGGCCTCGCCGCGAGAAGATGATGGGCATGGTTAACCGCGTAGGTAGTCAGTCCTTTGCGACGAGCAGTACCGCTTCGACCTCATTCGTGGGACGTCGCAGGGAACTGAAGGAAGCGCGGGCCACGGTGTCCCGCTCGCGGTTGACGACCCTCACGGGTCCCGGAGGCGTGGGCAAAACCCGCCTGGGGATAGAAGTCGGTCAGCGCTTGCAGACCCATTTCCGCGACGGTGCGTGGATGGTGGATCTGGGATCCCTCAACCCCGGTGCCCCCATCAGCCCGATAGTCGCCTCCGCCCTGGCCATTCAAGACCAGTCGAATCGCGGGGCGCTGGAACGAGTGACGGACTACCTGAAGGACAAGGAGTTGTTGCTGTTCCTCGACAACTGTGAACACGTGCTGCCCGGAGCCGGGGAGTTGGTGGACCGTGTCCTGGCCACGGCCCCGGGGGTGAGGATCCTCACCACCAGCCGTGAGCCCCTGAGCATGGCCGGCGAGGCGATCTATCCCGTGCCTCCCTTGGCGACACCCTCCGTGGAGGACGACCATGCGGTTCAGGACCTTGAACGCTTCGAATCGATTGCCCTGTTCGTGGACCGTGCACGGAACGTGGTGGGTGACTTCGCGATCACTCCCGAGAACCAGAGGGCCGTGATCGAGTTGTGCACGCGCCTCGACGGCATGCCACTGGCCATCGAATTCGCCGTTGCGCGGTTGCAGAGCATGTCCGTGACCCAGTTGCTCGATCGCCTGGACCAGCGCTTCCGATTGTTGAGCCGCGGGTCTCGCACTGCTCAACCCCGGCACCGGACACTCCAAGCGTTGATCGACTGGAGTTACGAGCTCTGCACCCCGGAGGAGCAGGTGCTGTGGCAACGGCTGTCAGTCTTTCCCAGCAGTTTCGATCTGGAAGCCGCCGAGGAGATCTGCAGTTTCGATGGTCTCGTCCCGGATCTCGTTCTGGACTTGTTGGATCGCCTCGTGGCCAAGTCCATCCTGCTCACCGAACGCAACGGGGAGGCAGTGCGCTACCGCCAGCTCATGACCGTGCGTGAATACGGCGCCGACCGGCTGAACGACGGCGCGGCCACTGAGCTGCGCCGTCGTCACCGGGATTGCTTTCTTCGCCGGGCGGAAACCATGGTCGAACAGTGGTCTACTCCGCGCCAGGGTGAGTTCATCCTGCGCGCTCGCACGGAACGCCCCAATTCCATGGCGGCATTGCAGTGGTCCGTAGCCACCCCCGGTGAGATCAACGCTGCTGCCCGCCTGGCGGTAGCGTTGCGTCACCACTGGGTGTCGGACGGTTACCTCAGCGAAGGACGTTTCTGGCTCGACCGTGTCCTGGGCGAGTACGACGACGCCCCGGAACGACACGAACGAGGATCCGCGTTGTGGGTGGTCGCCTGGGTCAGCCTGTTGCAAGGCGATCACGAAGCTGGCGCGGAATACCTCGCCGAATGCCGACGGGTAGCCACGGCCCTCGGGGACGACGGCCTGCTTGCTCACACGGAGCACTGGAGCGGTTTGTACGGCATCTTCACAGGGGACCTCTCCTCCGCGATAGTTCACTATGAACGCGCAGTAGCCGCCCACGACCGCGTGGGCGATCTGCACAGCCCTGACGACCGAACTGCTCTCGTGGGTTGCCGCTTCCACCCGTGATTTCCCGCGCGCCGTGGAACTCTCTGGCGCCGCGGCCTCCGTGTGGCGCAGTCTGGGAACCACGATCCGGGCGTTCGGGCCCCACATCGATGAGATTTCCCGGGCCTCCGCCAAGCGTGTCCGACAAGGACTCGAACCGGGAACGTCGGATTCCTCACCCTTCGAGCACAAGCGCTTGACCAAGGAGGAAGCGATCGCGGTGGCACTCGCCGAACCGCAGGACGCCGATCAGGAGACGGACATCCAACCGCTGACCCACAAGGAATGGCAGGTCGCTCAACTGGTGGCTCGGGGGCTGACCAACAGACAGGTGGCCGAAGAACTGGTGGTCTCGCCGCGCACCGTGGACGGCCACGTGGGTCGCATCCTCACCAAGTTGGACGTCACGACCCGCATGCACATCGCATCGTGGGTCGACGGCAGACGAGGAATGTAAGGCGCGAAGCACGAGATGCACTGGCGCCCCGGATCGAGAGGTCCGAGGCGCCAGTGTCAGCCGGTCAGCGCGTGAAGAAACGCTGGTGCGGCTGGGACTCAGACGTTGATCATTGCCGCGGAGCGCACCGAAGGAAATACGCCTGAGAGGAACTCCTCGATCTCCGCCGTGTCCCCCAGCGGGAAGATGCCGGCCACGTACTGGTCGGGGCGGACCACTACCACCGCACCGTCCGCGCTGATACCGCGCTCTTCGAAGATGTCGTGTCCCTCCAATGTGCCAAACACCTTCTCCATGTCCGTCAGTCGGAACGTGCCGGTTTTGGGCTTGAACGCCCCCGGCACGTCCGAGACATCGAATTCGGTGTGCCGCTGGCGGTGGATCAACTTGGTGTCGAACAGATCGGGAGACAGCGATCCTTCAGCCCAGTGGGCCCAATCCTGGAGGGTCTGGGAAACTCCCGGAGCTGCGTCGTCAGCGAAGACGTAGACACGCCACCGACCGTCCGCGAAGTGATCGTGCCCGATGTGCATGGGCACCAGATCGCACACACGGCCCGCCATGGCGGACTTGAAACGCCTACCGAGCGGGTATCCCTCAGCGAGTTCCTGGTGCTTGGTGTCCGCCGTGATCATTGATGGCTCGTACTCGGTGAGGTAGCCCGCGTTGAACTCGGCGTTCTTCGTGTAGAAATCCTCCAGTTCGTTGGGGTTCTCGAACTGGTCACTCGGCTGCGCCATGAGGGTGGACCATGCCTTGTCGAACTCGATCAGACGATGGGCGATGTCCTTGCGTTCCTCCGCGTAGGTGCGCAGCAGTTCCACGGGGCTGTTTCCGGAGAGCACGTGGCCCAGTTTCCACCCCAGGTTGAACCCGTCCTGCATGGACACGTTCATACCCTGCCCCGCCTTGGCCGAGTGCGTGTGGCACGCAGCCCCGGTGATGAACACGCGGGGGTCCTGGCTGGAGGTCTTCTCCGAGGCGCGGTCATCGAAATGGTCGGAAACACGGTGACCCACCTCGTAGATCGAGTGCCAAACCACGTTCTTCACATCCAGCTTGTACGGGCTCATGATCTGCTGCGCAGTGGCGATCACGTCCTCGAGTGGAGTCTCGCGCACGGAACGATCACCCTCCGCCACTTCACCCAGATCCACGTAGAGCCGGAAGAGGAACCCGCCCTCGCGCGGGATGAGCAGGATGGTGCGACCGGTCGAGGACTTGATGGTGCACTTCTTGCGAACGTCCGGGAAGTTGGTGTCCGCGTAGATGTCCATCACGCCCCACGCATGGTTGGCCTGCTTGCCATGCAGTCGATACCCCAGGGACTTGCGCACATTGCTCCGAGCGCCGTCCGCCCCCACCACATACTTGGTACGCACCTGAAGCTCTTGGCCCTCGTCGGGTCCGGCCGTGCGGCGCAGGGTCACCGTGATCGGGTATTCGCGGTTCTCTTCCTCGGGGGCGACTTCCATGTCCACGAATTCGTAGCCGTAATCCGGTTCCATCCGAGTGGGCGCGTTCTTCATGAACCGATTGAAATGATCGATGATGCGCACCTGGGTGATCAGCATCATGGGCCATTCGCTGAATTCTTCCGGCAATTCGCGGGTGCTCATCTCGCGGATGATACGTTCCGGGTCCTGGGGATCAGGCTTCCAGAACGCCATGTCCGTGATGGTGTGCGCTTCCTCGTAGATCTCGTGGGCGAAGCCGAACGCCTGGAACGTCTCCATGGTCCGGGAGTGCACGCCATCCGCATTGGCCAACGGCAATCGGTGTCCCCGGCGTTCGATCAACCTGGTGTTGACCTCTGGGAACCGGGACAGCTGTGCTGCGGTGATCGACCCGGCGGGACCGCACCCCACGATCAGCACGTCCATGGTGTCGGGCAACTCGGCGGGACGATCCACCCCCGAGCCCTGAGCGGGCATAGTCATGGGATCACCGGTTTGATAGCCATCTACATGAAACTGCATAATATCTCCTTGGAGGAATGGAATGACATTCTGTGTTTTGTCTCACACGATATGGATTTGACTCGGTAACTCACAAGCAGTTCAGCCGCTACAGACAACATCCGCCTCAAAAACTGGATCGACTATCATGAAATTGGCGTTGTCGTAAGGGTAGGACTACGTAATTCGACCATTCGGACGAAATCCATATTGATTAGTTACCGAACGCTTTTGATATCTGGCAGATCTCGCCGTCGGAACTCGCCCCAATGAGCACGCTAGGTCCGGATGTCGCCCCAGAACTCGTTCGCTCACTGAGGACCACCCTGGTGGCGCTCTCGGCCCGGGCGGCCCACCCCGGAACTCACAGCACCGTCCGGGCGGAACGTGTCACCATGGGGACGGGCCCGCCACACCCGGGTGGGCCCACCCGTCCTTCTATCGGTGAGGTAAGTCTTCCGTGTCCCACGCCCCCTCCCCCCGCGGCCCCGAGGCCCCCTACCCGCAGTTCGCCGGCCCACCGGCCGGGACCTCCGCCCGCTCGGTGACCACCCGGACCGTGGTCGGTGCCTTCCTCGCGCTCGCGGTGCTGTGGGGTCTGGTCATGCTCATCGCGTACGGCAGTCTGCACACGGTCACGGGTCAGGCACTCGACGAGGTCGCCCTGGCCCAGGCCAAGGCCGACCGCAATGTCTACTTCCCCGGCGCGGCCCTCGTCCTCGCGCAGTACGTTCCGGAGCTCGGGGCGGTGGCCGCCGGCGTCCTCGCGCTCGTGTGGGCCGTGCGCTACTGCCGTTGGACGGCCGCCGTATGTGCCGCGGGGGCGGCGTTCGCTGCAAACGTGACCACCCAGTTCCTCAAGCACGGCGTGCTCGACAAACCCGATTTGGGGATCCAGCAGATCGCGTCCAACTCGTTCCCGTCCGGTCACACGACCGCGGCGGCCTCCGCGCTCATGGCCGTGCTGCTCGTGGCGCCTCCCCACCTGCGGGCCAGGGCGGGGCGCTGGGGAGCCCTGATAGCGGCGGTCACTGGCATGCTCACCATCCTCAACGGTTGGCACCGTCCCACGGACGCCGCGGCCGCGCTGCTCATCGTGGGCGGGTGGGGCGTCGTGGCAACCCTCGTGGCACGCGCCGTCGACGCCGCTCTCTCCCGTACCGACGCCCGTCCCGGAGCGGCATCGCTCCAGTTCTACCGGCAGTTCCGAAAGAACCGTTCGCGTAGACGCCAGGACATCGAATGGAGCGAGGACCGGGGCGAGAGTGCCTATCTTCCACCGGCCCACGAGCGCGCCGAGCGGCAGTTCGCGGAACAGCAGCGTGGTGAGCAGGAGCGGGCGGCATCGTACCCGCAGGCTCAGCAGGGGTACCCGCACGCGCAGTACGGGCACCAGCAGCCCCAGCCGACGCGGTCGCAGCCCGCCCCCTACGGAGCGCCCGTGTACCGCCCGCGATTCCCCGCGCGACCCCGGTTGGGCACCGCGATCACCCTGACCGTGTTGGCCGCGGCATTGCTCGCGGCAGCAATCTGGTGGCCCTCCCCGACCGTGGCGGGCACGCTTGCCGGGCGGGTCACGCTCACGGCGGGGTACGTGGGCATCGCGGCGGCCGCGGCCCTGGGGTGGTCGCTCGTGGCGCGGCGACTGCGCGACACGACCCGGTGACGGCGGCCCGGTGACTACGAACGCAACTGCTATCGGACGTCCGGGAGTGACGACCGGCTAGATCGCCGCCAATCGGTCCAGGAAAACCCTGGCCACGCCGGCCTGGTACGGCAAGCGGTACATCGAGGCGGTGGACGGGCCCTCACCGGAGAGGCCCACGTCCCGAGCGCGCCGGATGGCCAGCTCCATGGTGTCCGCCTGCTGGGACACGAAGTTGCCGGTCACGGGCGAGCCGTGGCCCGGCACGAACACCCGGTAGCGTTCCAGAGTCGCGAGCGCGCGCAAGGACTCCACCCAGCGCTGGGGGTAGGCGTCCTCGAAGTTGGGGTCCGCCCCCTCCTCCACGAGATCACCGCAGAAGACGACGTCGTCCACGCCCACGCACACGTCGTTGTCCGTGTGACCGGGGCCCAGGAAGAACAGGGTGACGGGGCGTTCCCCCAGGTCGATCCGGGTCAGGGAAGGCCTGCGACCGTCCCCCGGAAGAGTGTTGGTGGGCATAATCAGCTGGGTGTCCATGCCCTGGCCCTCACCCATCTCGGGTTCCTGCGTGCTCACGAAACTGCGCTGGTATTCGCCGACCTCCGCCATCGCGGCCGCGCACGCCTTGTGCGCCCAGAACTCGGTGGCCCCGGCGCGCGTGAACACCGCGTTACCCATGTAGTGGTCGTAGTGCGCGTGCGTGTTCACCACGGTGAGCGGCAGCTCCGTGAGCTCACGCACCGCGGTCAGGATCTCCCGGCCCTGGCGAGGCCCCGCACCCGTGTCGATCACCAGGGCGCGCTGAGTGCCCAGCACCAGACCGGAGTTCAATCTCCAGTTCTCGGTGCCGATCACATAGACGCCGGGGCGCAACTCCTGGGTGCGTGCCATGGGGTTCACTCTATCGGCAACCCCGCACCCTCTACGTATCGCCGCAAGCCACCGGGGCATGGGGCACGACGCCGCTCCGGCCGCCCCGCGCGACGGGAACCCGCGGCGGGGCGGTGCTACTGTGTGCCGCGTGTTTTCGACCAACCCCGACACCCCCGTGACCCCGGCGGGCCGCTTCGCGCCGTCGCCGTCGGGGGACCTGCACCTGGGAAACCTGCGCACGGCCCTGGCCGCGTGGGGATTCGCGCGGGCCACGGGGCGCCGCTTCCTGTTGCGCGTGGAGGACCTGGACCGGGTCAAGAAGGGGGCCGCACAGCGCAACGCGGCGGATCTGCGGGCGATCGGCCTCGACTGGGACGGCCCCGTGGACCACCAGTCCGAACGCATTCCCCGATTCCTGGACCGCGTACAGGACCTCACCGAGGCGGGCCTCACGTACGAGTGCTTCTGCACGCGCAAGGAGATCCACGCGGCGGCCTCCGCTCCCCACGGCATCCCGGGCGCGTACCCCGGCACGTGCCGGAACCTGAGTGCGGCCGAGCGCGCGCGACGTCGTACCCAGCGACCCCCCGCCATCCGGCTGAGGGCGCAGACGCGGGAGTTCACGGTGCACGACCACTTCGTGGGCGAGTACACGGGAGCCGTGGACGACATGGTGCTCGTGCGCAACGACGGGACGCCGGCGTACAACCTGGCCGTGGTCGTGGACGACGCCGAACAGGGTGTGGACCAGGTGGTGCGCGGGGACGACCTGTTGCCGTCCGCTCCGCGACAGGCGTATCTCGCGGGGCTGCTGGGGCACCGGGTTCCCGAGTACGCCCACGTGCCGCTGGTGCTCGGTCCCGCCGGGGCGCGGCTCGCCAAGCGGGACGGCGCCGTCACGCTCGGGGAGCTCGAGGACATCGGGTACACGGCGCAGGACGTGCTCGCGTGGCTCGCCGGCACTCTGGGGATCGTCCACCCCGTGCGCACCGCCGCGGACGTGCTGGACCGATGGGACCCGAGCTCGTGGCGGCGCGAACCCGCGACCTTCACACCGTGGCCGGTGACGCGTCCGTAGGGCCTCCGGAGCGGTAGGGTTGTGAACTGTCTCACACGGCTCACATGGGATCTGCGTCACCTCCCCTATACAGTGGGCGCAGTCCAACGACCCCGTACCGGAAGGCACGAGCATGTCCGATCAGGCGTACCAACTCCTGGCAATCCTGGCGTATTTCATCGCCATGATCTGCATTGGCCTGTGGGCCAACAGCAAGACCAAGAACCTCGACGACTACATGCTGGGCGGGCGCAACCTCAAGCCCGGCGTGGCTGCGCTGTCGGCCGGCGCGTCGGACATGTCCGGGTGGCTGCTCATGGGTCTGCCCGGTGCGGTGTACCTCTCCGGGCTGGTGGAGGCGTGGCTGGCCATCGGCCTGACCGCCGGTGCGTGGGTGAACTGGAAGATCGTGGCTCCCCGGTTGCGGGCCTACACCGAGGTATCCCACAACTCGATCACCATCCCGTCCTTCCTGGACAACCGGCTCAAGGGCAACACCCGGATCCTGCGCGTGATCTCCGGTGTGATCATCCTGGTGTTCTTCACGTTCTATGTCTCCTCCGGCATGGTGGCCGGCGGTGTGTTCTTCCAGTCCTCGTTCGGCACCAGCTACCTCACGGGCATGCTCCTGGTGGCCGGGGTGACCGTGCTCTACACATTCTTCGGAGGCTTCCTGGGTGCGTCCTACACGGACCTGTTCCAGGGTCTGCTGATGCTGGGCGCGCTGCTGCTCGTACCGATCGTGGGCATCTTCCTGGTGGGCGGGCCCGGTGAGATGGCCACCCGGATCGAGAACGTGAACCCCGACGCGCTGTCCCTGTTCGCGGGCGGC
The DNA here is from genome assembly GCA_014652975.1 of Kocuria marina. Lineage (GTDB taxonomy): Bacteria > Actinomycetota > Actinomycetes > Actinomycetales > Micrococcaceae > Kocuria > Kocuria marina. Next base: position 374,326 of record BMZV01000001.1, read on the forward strand.
ACTGCGGTGGGCATCATTTCCTCGCTCGCGTGGGGCCTGGGCTACTTCGGCCAGCCCCACATCATCGTGCGCTTCATGGCGCTGCGCACCCCCGCGGACGCCAAGTCCGGGCGCCGGATCGGCATCGGCTGGATGATCCTCACGGTGCTGGGTGCCATCGGCACTGCCCTGGTGGGCATGGCCTACTACGGCAACCGCCCGGGCCAGGAGCCCACGGACCCGGAGGCCATCTTCCTGGACATGTCCCAGGTGCTCTTCCACCCGCTGATCGCGGGCCTCGTGCTCGCCGCCGTCCTGGCGGCCGTGATGTCCACGATCTCCTCGCAGCTGATCGTCTCCTCCTCCGCGCTGGTGGAGGACCTCTACAACCTGGCCGCCAAGCGCACCCCGTCCCCCAGAGCGCAGGTGTGGCTGGGCCGCGGTGGCGTGCTGCTCGTGGCCCTCGCGGCGGCCGCTCTCGCGTGGGAGCAGAACTCCACCATCCTGGACCTCGTGGGCTTCGCGTGGGCCGGCTTCGGTGCCGCCTTCGGCCCCGTGGTGCTCATGAGCCTGTTCTGGCGCAAGCTCACCAACGCGGGCGCCATCAGCGCCATGGTCGTGGGTGCCGCGACCGTGTTCCTGTGGCAGTACACCCCGTGGAGTGACCTCTACGAGATCATCCCGGGCTTCATCCTGGGTGGTCTGGTGGGCATCATCGTCTCGCTGGCCACCCACCGGGAGAACCCCGAGATCGACCGCGAGTTCGACGAGACCCTCCGCCTGGTCCACCACCCCGAGCAAGCCGATCCCACCGCCGCGGCCAAGGCGGCCGCCGGTGGCACCACCCCCGGGACTGTCTGAGTTCCACGGCCTGCGCCGCGGCGCAGACGGACGACGCCCTCGCACCGCACGGTGCGAGGGCGTCGTTCATTCCTGCGAAACCCGTTCCGCCGGGGCGCGCGGGCTCAGAAGCCGAGGTCGTGCAGCGAGGACCGCATGGCCCCCGCTGACGCGCGCAGCTGCTGCTTCTCGGGCTCGCCCATGGGAATGCGCAGCTGCTGGCCCACACCGGCGCCCCCCACCACGGACGGCACGGACAGGGCCACGCCGCTCACGCCGTAGTAGTCCTCCAGCACGGTGGACACGGACAGCACCGACTGCTGGTCCTTGAGCACGGCCTCCGCGATACGCACCCCGGCCAGGCCGATCGCGTAGTTGGTGGCGCCCTTGCCCTCGATTACGCGGTAGGCGGCGTTGACCACCTGGTCCTTGAGCTCGTCCAGGCGCTCGGTGGTGAAGGGCCGGCGCCCGTCCACCTCCCACTCGCTGAGCGGTACCTGACCGATGCTCGCGGAGGACCACACGGGGAACTCGCTGTCCCCGTGCTCACCGATGATGTAGGCGTGCACGCTGCTGGTGTTCACCTGCGCCTCGCTGCCGATCAACCAGCGCAGCCGGGAGGTGTCCAGCACGGTGCCGGAGCTCATGATCCGCTGGTGGGGAAGCCCGGTGATCTGCTGGGCCACCACGGTGAGCACGTCGCACGGGTTGGTCACCAGCACGAAGACCGCCTGCGGCGCCTGCTCCACCAGTTGCGGCATGAGCGACTTGAGGATCGCGGTGTTCGCACCGGCCAAATCCAGGCGGGTCTGCCCGGGGCGCTGCTTGGCGCCGGCGGTCACGAAGACGATGTCCGCGTCCTTGAGCACGGCGACGTCGTCCGAGCCCTCCACCCGGACGCCCGGGGCGAACATCTGGCCGTGGGAGAGGTCCAGTGCCTCGGCCTCCACCTTGGCGGTCTGCAGGTCGTAGAGGGCGATGTCCGTGGACGTGCCCCGGATCATCGCGGCGTAGGCCAGGGATGTCCCCACGGATCCCGCCCCCACGATCCCGATCTTGGTGCGGCGCACGGTAGTTTCGTTTGACGGGCTCACGGCTCATTCTCCATTCGACGCGCTCGGTCCGACCGCGCCCGCGGGGGACCCGCGAACCCGGATCAGCTGACGGGGACGGCGACGCCGTTCGGTGGCGTCCCGCGCGGTGGGCACCGCGCGGTCCCCACCCCATTTTCGGCCGCGACGGCGATGCCTGGCAATGAGCAGCCCACGTCGGGGCGGTGGTGTCCCGCGCCGTCGTGGGCTGCGCTCTTCGAGTGTGCTTCAACGCGGGCCCCCGGCCGACTTTCCAGACACTCCCAAGCCACGGCCACGTTTGAAGGCCACATTTGAAGGCGCTCCCGGGTCCGGGCCACACGCCCTGCCCAGGTCAGCAGTGGTAGGTGTCGGTGGGGGCCTCGAAGTGCATGTCGTAGCCCTCCGGCAAGCGCATCCCGAATGCCGATGCCAGCCCCAACACCTTGCGGGCCCGGGCCAGTCGGGGCAGGTCGGAACCGTTGCGGATCTGACCGCCCTCGGCCTCGAACTCCCCCAGGAACTCGGTGGCCCAGGACAGCTCGCTCAGGGACGGGGACAGGCCCTCGTTGACCGTGGCGGTCTGCTCGGGCATGAGGCACAGCTTGCCGGTCATGCCGAACTCGTCCGTGACGCCGGTGGCCTCGGCGAGCTTGGCACCCAGCGCGCCCACGGCCGGTCCGTCGATGGGCCCGGGCAGGTTGGCAGCACGCGAGGCAATGGTGAACTGCGAGCGCGTGTACGCCAGCGCCATGGGGTTCTCGCCGAAGCCCGTGTCACGGCGGTAATCGCCGATCCCGAACGCCAAGCGATACGTGGACCGGGCCGTGGCGATGTCCTGCAGGTTCTGCACCCCGCGGGCGGTCTCCACCAGGGCCACGATGCGGGTGCCGCGCAGTATCTCTGCGGTGCGGGTCACGTGCTCGGGGGACTCGGTCATGGCCAGCATCACGCCGTCCAGGCCGGGGACGTCCCTCAGCGCCAGGAGGTCGTCCTCCCACCAGGCGGTGCCGAAGCCGTTGACGCGCACCCACGCGCGGTTGACCTGACCCTCCTGGTTGCGGGAGCCGAGCCACGCGATCACGTTCTCGCGGGCCTGGGCCTTGTCCGCGGGTGCCACGGAGTCCTCGACGTCCAGTACCACGGCGTCCGCGGCACTCTGCGCGGCCTGGTCGAAACGGGACGTGTGGGAGCCGTTGACAAGCAGCCACGAACGGGCCAGCTCCGGGCCCACGGCGGGGATCTCGGTGGGATCGATGGTCATGGTGGTTTCCGCAGTGGTGGTGGTCATGAGAGTCACTTCGCGATCTGTGTCTGAGAACGGACACGCCCCCTCTGACCTCGGTGTCCGGGCACGTGCGGGCGGTGAGCCGCGGCTGCGCGGGTGCTCTCCGGCCCTCCCGTGCGGCGTGACGGGTGAGGTGGGGTAGCGCGGGCAAGCCGATCACACGGACCGGCCTGGACGATGAGGGGCCGGTGCGGGTCGTCTGCCAGTCGTGCTGCCCGGTGCTTCCGCGCCGTGAGGTGAACGGTCGGACCCAGGGCGCACGTGGTGATGCACTCCGGGGTGGGGCGAAACTTCACCGTAACGCAGCTCACAGCGGATCTCAAACGGGGTGTCCACGGCCGTCCCGTCCGCACCGCACCACCTCCGTGGTCAGGCTTCAGCAGCCTCCACCCACCTGCACCGCCCCGGCCCGGCGCAACCGTCCAAACCCCCACCGCCCGGGCCGCGCTCGCACACCGGGCCCGCGCTGTCCGCCCGCGCACGGGCCCCGCTCAGCCGTCCCGCCGCAGCGCGCGGGAGGTCTTGGCTGTGGCCACCGCGTTCCACGGGTCCTCGGGCCAGGGGTGTTTGGGGTAGCGGCCACGCATCTCGGCCCGGACCTGGGCGTAAGGCCCCGACCAGAAGGACGCGAGGTCATCGGTGATCGCGAGCGTGCTCCGCCCCGGGGAGAGCAGGTGGAACTGCACGGGCACACGCCCGGCCACGACGCGCGGCGTCTGCGCCCACCCGAAGCACTCCTGCAGTTTCACCGCGACCACCGGCGGACGGGCGGGTTCGTCCTCCGAGAAGACCGCCGGGTAGTCGATCCGGGCGGTGTTCCCGCTGGGAACCATGAGCCGCTGGGGGACCAGCTCGTCCAAGCGCGCCGCCTCCGGCCAGGGCAGCAGCCTGCGCAGCGCATCGACCACGCGGATCGACCGCAGCGACCCGCCACGCGCCACGTCCCGCAGTTCGGGGGCGAGCCATTCGGTCACGCGCTCGACCAGGGCGGCGTCGTCGACCGCGGGCCACGGCTCCCCCAGGTGACGACGCAGCAGCGCGAGCCGGGCGCGCAGGCCGCGGGCGGCGTCGTCCCACGGCAGCAGGTCCAGGCCCTCGGCGGCGAGCGCGGCGCGGATGGCGGGCACGGCGGCGTCCGGATCCGCGCGGACGGGCGTGGCGGAGAGCTCGATCGCGCCCACCGCACGCACCTCGCGGGTGCTCACGCGACCGTTCGAGAAGCTCGCGCGCGTCTCAGTGCGGGCAAGCGGACCGGCGGCGAGCTGCGCGTGCGCCAGGTCCAGGGGTGCCGCCGCACGTATCACCGCGCCGGTGCCCGCGGCAACCCTGCCCGCGGCGCGCGTCAGTTCGGCGACGGCCAGCCACTCGTGGTGACGCAGCGGGCTCCCGGCCTCCAGCCCCGCGCGTGTTCCGGAGGCGAGCAGCCACTGGTCCCCGTGGGCGTCCATCCGTCGGGCAATCCACTCGGGCCGCGCCAGGGCCACGACGACACCCTCCCGGACGTCGGCGGGCACGTCCGATTCCGGCCCGCGGGGCGGCGCGTCCGTGTTCTCCTCGGCTCCCTCCGCCGCACCGTCGCCCGCCAGCGCGGGGTGCGCCGCCATCCGTTCCAACCGCTGCGCCTCGCGGCGCCACCGAGCGGACTCGTCACCACGGGAGGAGCGCAGCCCGCGCACCAGCGCGGGGACGTCCGCGGCGGGCACGCGGACGCCGTCGGAGACGGCGGCGATGACCTCCGCCGCCGTTCTAGCACCCACGAGGTCCGCTCCGTCCAACAGGGCGCGACCCCAGCGGGGTTCCACCGGCAGGGAGACCAGCAGGCGTCCGAGGCCGGTGGCGCGGCCGTCCTCGGCTACCGCGCCGAGGCGCGTCAGCTCGGCTTCGGCGTCCGCGCGGGCACGGGGCGGCAGCGGGTCCGGCAGGGCCATCCCCTCACCTCCCGGTGAGCCCCACACGGCGAGCGCGAGGCACGCGGCGGTGAGGTCCGCCGTGCGCACCTCGGGAACGGAGTGGGCGGGCATGGCGCCCCAGGCGGCGTCGTCGTAGCAGCGCACCACCGTGCCCGGGCCCTGGCGAGCGGCGCGGCCGGCGCGCTGCTCGGCCGACGCCTTGGATGCCGAGACCGTGACGAGCCCGGAGATCCCGCGCCCGGCGTCCCGGCGGGGCTGGCGGGCCAGACCAGAGTCCATCACGAGGCGCACGCCGTTGACGGTGAGCGAGGACTCTGCGAGGGACGTGGTGACCACGATGCGCGGGCGCTCCCCCGGCGCGCGGCCCGCGACGGCGCGGTCCTGCTCGCGCGGGCTGAGCTGACCGTGCAGTTCCAGGACCTCGGCGTCGGTGAGGCCCCGCAGCTGGGCCGCCACACGGGAGACCTCCCGGGCGCCGGGGAGAAACACGAGGGCGTCCACGGTCGGGTCGGTGGCCACAGCGCGGGCATGAGCCGCCGCGGCGGTGCGGGCCACATGAGCCAGGAACGCGGGGGTGACACCCCGTTCGTCGAGGCGCTGCGGGCCCGGCGCCCACTCCACTGTGAGCGGATGCAGCGCGGACGGGCAGTCCACCACCGGAGCGGGCGCGTCCCCTCCCAGCAGGGCTGCAAACCGTTTCGCCTCCGCCGTGGCGGACATGGCCACGAGCACGAGGTCCTCCCGCAGCTGCCGCAGCTCCGCGAGCATCCCCACGAGCAGGTCCGACTCCACGCCCCGCTCGTGCACCTCGTCCAGCACCACGGCCGCGGTCCCGGCCAGTTCCGGGTTCTGCAGCAGTCGGCGCAGCAGGATGCCGGGGGTCACGAACTCCACCCGAGTGGCCTTCGACGTCCTGCGCTCGCCCCGCACGCTCCAGCCGACGACGCCGCCCGGCTCCGTCACCGTGAGCGCGGCCAGCCGGCGCGCGGCGGCCCGAGCGGCCACCCGGCGGGGCTGGACGACGACGACGCGGCCGGTGACGGGATCGAGCGCGGGGCCGGCCGTGTCCATAGAAGTGCGCGATCGACCGGCGGCCCCCGTGTCCGGGGGCGGTTCCGTGAAGACGCTCCCCGCGAGAACGAGGTTCACCAAGACGGGCGGCACCACAGTGGTCTTGCCCGTGCCCGGCGGGGCCTGGACCACGGCCACGCCGCCGCGCAAGGCTTCGCGCAACCGCGGGGCGGCCCGCGCAAAGGGCAGGTCCCTGCCGATTCGGTCCAGGTTGAAGAAGGGCATGGTCCCAGTATCACGGAGGGCCCCGACGCGTTCAGCTCAGCGCAGCCCGGCCAGCTCCGCAGCCTCGTGCAGGGTGTTGGTGGCCAGGCGCAGCCCATCCTGCACGGACATGGACGTGTCCTCGTGCTCGATGTTTACGCACAAGGTCTCGCCCGTGGAGCACTCCACCTCGGAAAGTGCGCGGAGGAACTCGGCCCAGTAGCTGGCGCCGTGCCCCACGCCGACGGTGACGAAGTCCCACGAGGAGTCCTGCGGCCACTCGTTGACGTACTCGTCCCCGCCCATGTTCGTGCGCTTCTCCTCCGGGGAGAGACGGCGAAAGCGCTCGTCCAGCATGCCCGCGATCTCGCAGTTCTCCCGGTTAATGCGGATATCCTTGGCGGCGGCGTGGAATGTGAGTCCCCCGAGCCAGCGTACGCACGCCACCGGGTCCATGAGCTGCCAGAACAGGTGGGAGGCGTCCAGCTCCACGCCGATGTTCGTGGCACCGATGCGGTCCACTAGGCGCTTGATCGTGGGCGGGTTGAACACGAGGTTCTGCGGGTGCAGCTCAAGGGCCACCTTCACGCCGTTCTCGCGAGCCAGGGCGTCCACCGGCTCCCAGAACTCCGCGAGCCGGTCCCACTGCCACTCCAGCGAGTCCAGGGCGTGGGAGCCCCATGTGTTCACGTTCCACGCCGGGTACTTCCCACCGGGGTCCGAGGCGGGCAGCCCGGACATGGTCACCACGCGGGTCTGCCCGAGGGCGGCCGCTGCACGGATGGACCGCTTGATGTCCTCGGCGTCCTCCGGGCCGATCGCGGGATCCGGGTTCAGCGGGTTGCCGTTGCAGTTCAACCCCAGGATCTCCAGCCCGCGGTCCTCGAAGCGCCGACGGTAGGCGTCCGCGGCGGCGTCGCTGCGCAGGATCTCGTCCACGGGAAGATGAACGGGCGGCAGGAAGCCCCCGGAATTGACTTCCATGCCGTCCAGGCCGAGAGCGGCCACCTGGTCCAGGGCGTCGTCGAGGGAAAGGTGGTGCAGGATCGCGTTGTAGACACCGAACTTCACGGCTGTGCTCCTCTCGGCCCAAAAATGGCGCCGTGGCGCCGTCCGGGGCTCGTACGGGTGCCGGCGCGACCGGGACGGTCGTGGCCAGTACGGTCCAGGCTAGAACACTTTTCGCACTTTGTCTGTACAAAAGTTTGACAGGACATATGTCCTCGGGTCAGACTGGTCACACACCGCGGATCACCCCGCACCATTCGACGGAAGGACCGGCCCGTGAGCCATGACCTGCTGACCATGGGGCGCATCAGCGTGGACATCTACCCCAACGACATCGGGGTGCCACTGTCGGAGGTGACCTCGTTCGGGAAGTACCTGGGCGGCTCACCGTCCAACGTGGCGGTGGCCGCCGCGAAGTACGGCCGCCGCACCGCCGTGCTCACCCGCACCGGTGACGACCCGTTCGGGAAGTACCTGCACACCGAGCTGCGACGCTACGGCGTGGACGACTCGATGGTCTCCCCCGTGGCCGGGTTGCAGACGCCGGCCACGTTCTGCGCGATCATGCCGCCGGAGGACTTCCCCCTCTACTTCTACGGCCGCTTCCCCACTGCACCGGACTGGAAGATCACCCCCGAGGAGATCGACACCGCCGCCGTGCGGGACGCCGCCGTCTTCTGGTCCACAGTCACGGGCCTCGCCCAGTCCCCCGCCCGCGAGGCCCAGCTGCACGCCCACGCCGCCCGGCCCCGGGATGAGCTCGACAAGGGCCAGTACACCGTCCTGGACCTGGACTACCGCCCCATGTTCTGGGACTCCGCGACCGAGGCCACCGAGCAGGTCCGCAAGAACCTGGCGTACGCGAGCATCGCCATCGGCAACCGCGAGGAGTGCGCCGTCGCCGTGGGTGACGGCTCCCCCGAGGAGCAGGCGGACCGGCTGCTGGAAGCCGGCGTAAGCACCGCCGTCGTGAAGATGGGGGCACAAGGCGTGATGGCCCGGACCGCCACCGAGACCGTGGTCTCCGCACCCATGCCCGTGGAAACCGTGAACGGCCTGGGCGCCGGAGACTCCTTCGGCGGGGCGTTCGTGCACGGACTGCTCTCCGGGTGGCCGCTGCAGAATGTGCTGGACTTCGCGAACGCGGCCGGCGCCATCGTGGCCTCGCGGATCGCATGCTCCGAGGACATGCCGCTCGAGCAGGACGTCATGGCGCTACTCGACGAGCGCGGTCGGGGGTTCCAGGCATGAGCACCCCGCCCACCACCTCCGCGCCCGTGACCCCGCCGGAGCTCGGCTCCACGGATCCCGCACGCTACGCAGACCTCACTCGGATCCGCCTCGAGGACCCCGACGCGGTGCAGCGCGCTGCGGATGCCCGCGTGCGCCACGCCCGCCCTGTCTATGGCACGCAGAACTTCATCGTCGCCGCGGACCACCCGGCACGCGGCGCGCTGTCGGTGCGCGGTGTGCCCGGTGCCATGGCCGACCGCCGGGACCTGCTGGACCGGTTGCGCACCGCCCTGGCGAACCCGGACGTCGACGGCGTGCTGGCCTCCCCGGACATCCTTGACGACCTCCTGCTGCTGGGCGCCCTCGAGGGCAAGCTGGTCTTCGGCTCCATGAACCGCGGCGGGCTCGCAGGGCTGGTCAACGAGATCGACGACCGCTTCACGGGCCACACCGCCCGTCACCTCAAGCGCCTGGGCGCGGACGGGGGGAAGATGCTCACCCGCATCCACTACGGGGACACCGCCACCGCGCAGGCCCTGGAGAGCACCGCCCACGCCGTGGACGCGCTCGCCGAGCAGGGGCTCTACGCGATGGTCGAGCCGTTCATCTCGGAGACCGTCGATGGAAAGATCCGCAACGACCTCTCCCCCGACGCCGTCATCACCTCCGCGGCCATCGCGTCCAGCCTCGGTGCCACGAGCGCGCACACGTGGATGAAGCTGCCCGTGGTCCCGGAGATGGAGCGCGTCCTCGCCTCGACCACCCTGCCCACCGTGCTGCTGGGCGGTGACCCCAGCGGCGCCCCGGAGGAAATCTTCCAGACCTGGTCCGAGGCCCTCGCACTGCCTGGCGTCCAGGGCCTCACCGTGGGCCGCACCCTGCTCTACCCGGAGGACGGCGACGTCGCCGGCGCCGTGGCCACCGCGGCCTCCCTGCTACGCAAGTGAAGGAAACGAGTCGACACATGACACAGAAGCTCTCGGTCGCCCAGGCCGTGGTGAAGTTCCTGGGCAACCAGTACACGGTGGACGAGATCGCGGGCGAGCGGTTCTGCGAGCGCACGATCCCGGGCACGTTCGGCATCTTCGGGCACGGCAATGTGGCCGGTGTGGGGCAGGCGCTGCGCCAATTCCAGGAGCTCGAGCCGGAGCTAATGCCCTACTACCAGGGCCGTAACGAGCAGGCCCAGGTGCACCAGGCCGTGGGCTACGCGCGGCACACGCGGCGTCGTCAGACCTTCGCGGTGACGACGTCGGTCGGGCCGGGTTCCACGAACATGGTCACCGGCGCGGCGCTCGCGACCACCAACCGGCTGCCCGCGCTGCTGCTGCCCTCGGACGTGTTCGCGACCCGCGCCACGGACCCCGTGCTGCAGCAGCTGGAGCGCCCGGACGCGTACGACGTCACGGTCAACGACTCATTCCGCCCGGTCAGCCGCTACTTCGACCGTGTGTGGCGCCCCGAGCAGGTGTTCTCCGCGCTGCTCAACGGCATGCGCGTGCTGACGGACCCCGTGGAGACGGGTGCCGTGGTGATCTCGCTTCCGCAGGACGTGCAGGCTGAGGCCGTGGAGGTCCCGGACGAGTTCCTGGCGCCGCGCGAGTGGCGCATCCGCCGCCCGGAGCCCGAGGACGTGGACGTGCGCGCCGCCGTCGAGCGCATCCGTGCCGCCCGCCAGCCCGTGGTCATCGCGGGCGGCGGTGTGGCCTACGCGTTCGCGCAGGACGAGCTGCGTCGCTTCGCCGAGGCCACGGGCATCCCGGTGGCATACACGCAGGCCGGTGTGGGCGTCATGGACTGGGACCACCCGCTGTGCCTGGGAGCCGTGGGCTCCACCGGGTCCACCGCGGCGAACGCGATCGTGCGGGACGCGGACCTCGTGATCGGCATCGGCACGCGCTACGAGGACTTCACGACTGCCTCGCGCACCGCGTTCCAGAACCCGGATGTCTCCTTCGTGAACATCAACGTGGCGAGCTTCGACGCATTCAAGCACGGCTCAACCGTGCCGATGGTGGCGGACGCCCGCAAGGCGCTCGCCGCACTGAACTCCGCCACGGAGGGCATCCGCGTGAGCAAGGCGCTGAGCGCCGAGGTCGCCCGCGAGAAGCAGCGCTGGGACGGGATCGCGGACGAGGCCTTCGCCGAGCGCTTCCGGCCCGTGATGTCCCAGAACGAGGTCATCGGCCGGGTCAACAAGGCCATGGACGAGCGCGACGTCGTGATCTGCGCGGCCGGCTCGCTTCCCGGTGACCTGCACAAGCTGTGGCGCGTCAAGGACCCGTACGGTTACCACGTGGAGTACGCGTACTCCTGCATGGGATACGAGATCCCCGGCGGGCTGGGCGTCAAGCGCGCCGTGCTCGACCACGGCGAGGACCGCGACGTCGTCGTGACCGTAGGCGACGGTTCGTACCTGATGATGCACACGGAACTGGTCACCGCGGTGGCCGAGGGCCTCAAGCTCATCGTGGTGCTGCTGCAGAACCACGGCTACGCCTCGATCGGCGCGCTGTCCGAGTCCCTGGGCTCGCAGCGCTTCGGCACCAAGTACCGCTACCTGGACGAGGCGGAGCACAGCTTCGACCACGGGGACACCCTGCCCATCGACCTCGCGACCAACGCCGAGTCCCTGGGCGTGCGCGTTATCCGCGTGAACCCCGGGGAGAACGTGGGGACGGACCTCTCCGAGGCCGTGGCCCGAGCCAAGACCCTGCCCGAGGGCTCCGGTCCCGTGCTGATCCACGTGGACACCCTCCTGGAGGCGGACGCGCCGTCCTCCGAGTCCTGGTGGGACGTCCCCGTCACGGGAGTCTCCGAACTCGCCTCCACCCAGGAGGCCTACCAGACGTACCAAGCCCAGAAGTCCACGCAGCGTCCGCTGCTCGGTTAGGAGAAGCACATGACCACTGAGATCCTGCACTTCATCGACGGCCGCGAGGTCCCCAGCGCCGGCGACGCCCGCCAGGACGTCTACAACCCCGCCACCGGGAAGGTAACCGGCAGCCTGCACATCGGCGAGCAGGACGAGTTGAAGGCCGCCATCGCGTCCGCGCGGAAGGCTGCCGAGTCCTGGAACGACGTTTCGATCGCCAAGCGCACGGCCGTGCTCTTCGCGTTCCGCGAGCTGATCCACGCGCACACGGATGAGCTCGCGGAGATCGTCACCTCCGAGCACGGCAAGGTCTTCTCGGACGCCAAGGGAGAGGTGGGCCGCGGCCTGGAGGTCGTGGAGTTCGCGTGCGGCATCTCCGAGCACCTCAAGGGCGAGTTCTCCGAGCAGGCCTCCACGGGCATCGACGTCTACTCGTTCCGCCAGCCGCTCGGCGTGGTCGCGGGGATCACGCCGTTCAACTTTCCGGTGATGGTCCCCCTGTGGATGGCTCCCGTCGCGATCGCCGCAGGCAACACCTTCATCCTCAAGCCCTCCGAGCGTGACCCCTCCGCCGCCCTTTTTATGGCGCGACTGTGGAAGGAGGCCGGACTGCCGGACGGCGTGTTCAACGTGCTGCACGGTGGCAAGGAGATGGTGGACGGCCTGCTGACCCACGAGGACGTGGACGCGATCTCGTTCGTGGGCTCCACCCCGATCGCCAAGTACGTCTACGAGACCGGTACGCAGAACGGCAAGCGCGTGCAGGCCCTGGGCGGCGCCAAGAACCACGCGGTCATCATGCCGGACGCTGACATGGACAGCGCCGCCGAGCACCTCAACGCGGCCGCGTTCGGCTCCGCGGGCGAGCGCTGCATGGCCATCTCCGTGGCCGTGGCGGTCGGCAACGCCGCTGACCAGGTGATTGCCAAGGTCAAGGCCCTGGGCGAGGGCGTCACTGTGGGCAACGGCATGGAGAAGGGCTCGGACATGGGCCCCGTCATCACCCCGCAGGCCAAGGAGCGCATCACGCGCATCATCACCGAGGCGGAGCAGGACGGCGCGGCTCTCGTCCTGGACGGGCGCGATCTCGTGGTCCCCGGCCACGAAGAGGGCTTCTTCGTGGGGCCCACGATCATCGACAAGGTCCGCCACGAGATGTCCGCGTACGAGGAGGAGATCTTCGGCCCGGTGCTCGTGGTGCTGCGGGTGGACTCCCTCGAGGAGGCCATCAAGGTCATCAACGCGAACCCGTACGGCAACGGCACCGCGATCTTCACGCAGAACGGTGCGGCCGCCCGCACGTTCCAGCGCAAGGTCACGGTGGGGATGATCGGCGTGAACGTGCCGATCCCCGTGCCGGTCGCGTGGCACTCCTTCGGCGGCTGGAAGAACTCGCTGTTCGGGGACCTGCACGTCTACGGTCCGGACGGAATCCGCTTCTACACGCGCGGCAAGGTGGTCACGCAGCGCTTCCCCGAGCCCGAGAGCATCTCCGGGGCGTCCTTCAGCATGCCCACGAGCGGGGACCACTGACCGGTCCGCTCCCCTGAAGCACGGTGCCCCGGTGCCCTCCGCCACGGCGGGGGCACCGGGGCACCTTTTCATCCGCCGTGAGACTCACCTCGGCCTCCCCTGGCCGGGGCCGTGAGTCACACGGGAGAGAACTTCCCCCGGGTGTCGCACATCACACCAATGATTGATATTATGTCCTAACATACGGATGAATAGCGGTCCCGGGCACCGAGGGCCCACGATCGACGACAACGAAAGCGTGGTTCCAGCATGAGCGAGAACGAGCTGATCATTGGCACCGCCCCAGACTCCTGGGGTGTGTGGTTCCCGGAGGACGAGAAGCAAACGCCGTGGCAGCGCTTCCTCGATGAGGTCGCGGAGGCCGGCTACTCGTGGATCGAGCTGGGCCCCTACGGCTACCTGCCCACCGATCCCGAGACCCTCGCGCGGGAGCTGAAGGCCCGGGACCTGAAGATCAGTGCGGGCACCGTCTTCACGGCGTTCCACCGCGGCGCGGGCACGTGGGACGAGGCCTGGGAGCCCGCCCGCCGCGTCGCCGAGTTGACGGCCGCGATGGACGCGAAGCACGTCGTCGTGATCCCCGCCCTGTGGCGGGACGACAAGACCGGTGAGGCCGTGGAGGACCGCACCCTCAACGAGCGGCAGTGGGAGGACCTCACTGCGGGCCACGACCGCCTGGGCCGCACGCTGCAGGAGGAGTTCGGACTGTTCCAGCAGTTCCACTCCCATGCCGACTCCCACGTGGAGTCCATGCCCCAGATCGAGAAGTTCCTAGCGATGACGGACCCCTCCCTGGTCACGCTGTGCCTCGATACCGGCCACGCCGAGTACGGCGGGGCCTCCTCCGTGGAGCTGATCCGCAACCACCCCGAGCGCATCGGCTACCTGCACCTGAAGCAGGTCCACCCTGACGTCCTCGCCCGGGTCCGGGCCGAGGACATGACCTTCAAGGACGCCACAGCCGCGGGCGTGATGTGCGAGCCGCCGCAGGGATTGCCGGACCTGCGCGAGGTGATCGAGCATGCCGAGCACCTCGGGCGGCCGCTGTTCGGGATCGTGGAGCAGGACATGTACCCCGTGGCCAACTTCGACGACCCCCTACCTATTGCATCCCGCACGTGTAACTACCTGCTCTCGTGCGGCTCGCGCACCACGGTGGCCTGAGCCCCGCGCACCCCTCCCGCGGCACGACGTTGCCGCACCAGTTGCTCTCGCAGCACCAGACCGCGAGCGGCACCACGTCGCCGCACCAGAAACTCTCGACAGAACGGAGCACCGCAGCAATGAGCGAGGACCTGAGAATCGCCGTCGTCGGAGCCGGCCGCATGGGTTCGGACCACATCGAGCGCATCCACCACCGCATGGAGCGCGCCCGGATCACCGCCATCGTGGACATCGACGAGACCAGGGCCGAGGCCGCCATCGACGGCATCGACGGCGCCCGCGTGTACACCGACTTCACCGGGGCCATCACCTCCGGCGAGGTGGACGCGGTGCTCGTGGCGACCCCCGGCTTCCTGCACGAGGACGTGCTGCTGCCCACCCTGGCCCAGGGGCTGCCGATCCTGTGCGAGAAGCCCTTGACCCCGGACTCCGCCTCCGCGTGGCGCGTGGTGCAGGCCGAGTCCGCGATCGGACGCAAGCTCATCCAGGTGGGGTTCATGCGCCGCTTCGACGCCGGCTACCAGCGCATCCAGCAGGCCGTGGCCTCCGGGGAGCATGGCGAGCTGCTCGCCTTGGACTGCGAGCACATCAACCCGGACGTCCCCGCCGGCTACACGGGCAGCAACCTCATCGACGACACCGTGGTCCATGAGTTCGACGGAGTGCGCTTCCTCACCGGCGAGGAGATCGCCTCCGTGCAGGTGCGCACGGGCAAAAACTCTTGCCACGCGACCACCGAGGGGCTGCAGGATCCCGCTCAGATCCTCATGGACACCGACTCCGGGGTGCGCGTCTCGGTGAACACCCACGTCACCGCGCAGTACGGCTATGCCGTGACCACTCGCGCTTCCTTTGAGGAGACCCACCTGAACGAGGGTGTGGACCAGGTGCACCCCGGTTTCGAGGAGAGGTTCGTGGACGCGTACGACACCGAGGTCCAGGACTGGATCGACGGCTGCCTACGCGGCGAGGTGGCGGGTCCGGACGCCTGGGACGGCTACGCCGCGGCGGTGTGCTGCGAGGCCGGCCTTCGAGCGGTCGCGGAACCCGGGACCACCGTGGCCGTGGAGCTCAAGCAGAAGCCGGAGCTGTACCGCTGAGCGGTCCGAACCAACACCGAGACTGGCACTGGCACTGAGGAGACCATCGTGAAAATCGCGCTCGACCCCACCCCGTTCCACTCCACGCACTCACTGCTGGAGTTCCCCCGCGTGGTCAAAGACCTGGGCTACGACTACCTGCAGATGACCCCGCACCAGGATTTCATTCCGTTCTTCACCCACCCCAAGGCGGATGACCAGCTGCTCGCAGACTTCTCGCGGGCTCTCAAGGGAGCGGACGTGCAGATCGCCTCCATCCTCCCGGTGCTGCGCTGGTCCTCCCCTGTGGAGGAGGAGCGCGAGGCAGCCGTGCGTAAGTGGAAACGCGTGATCCAGATCGCCGTGGACCTGGGCGTCACGCAGCTGAACACCGAGTTCTCAGGGCGACCCGAACTCTACGAGGAGTCGGAGAACAGCTTCTACCGCTCCATGGAGGAGCTGCTGCCGATCATCGAACGCGAGGGTCTCAATGTGGCGATCGACCCGCACCCGGACGACTTCGTGGAGCGCGGACTGGAAGCGTGGCGGGTGATCCGGGGCCTGAACTCCCCGAACATTGGCCTCACGTACGTGGCGTGCCACACCTTCCACATGGCGGACGACCCACTGGAGATCATGCGGGCGGCCGGCTCGCGGCTGCGCGTGGTTCACGTGGCGGACACCATGGATCACCACCGCTCCCACGGGTTGCGCTACATCACCAATCCTCCCGGCAACCCCGTGCGCGTCCACCAGCACCTGAAGATCGGTGACGGGGACGTGAACTGGGACAAGTTCTTCTCGGGTCTCGCGGAGATTGGGTTCCTGGACAACCCAGACACGGTCATGGTCTCCAGCGTCTTCGCCGAGAACGAGAACGCCCCCGAGGTCTCCCGCTACCAGTTGGAGACCATGCAAAAGAAGATCAACCAGGCCACCAGCGAGCGCTGACCGGCTGACAGGCAAAGGAGCCACCATGTCGCACCCACCCGCAGGCCACACGGCCGACAGACCCGGGACCAAGGAACTTCCCCCTCTGACAGAGGGCCCGCACACCAGACGTCTCGGCATGGTGGCCCTCGTGGCCACCTTCGGCGGGCTGCTCTTCGGCTACGACACCGGCGTGATCAACGGCGCGCTGCTGCCGATGTCGGAGGAACTGGGCCTGGATGAGAAGACCGAGGGCACGGTGACGAGCACGCTGCTCGTCGGCGCCGCAATCGGCGCCGTGTCGATCGGGCGTCTTTCGGACGGCTGGGGCCGCCGCAAGACGATCCTGCTACTGGCCGTCCTGTTCTTCCTCGGCACGCTGGCCTGCGTGTTCGCCCCCGGCCTGGCCGTGCTGCTGGTGGGTCGCTTCCTCCTGGGCCTGGCCGTGGGCGGCGCCTCCACCGTGGTTCCGGTCTTCCTGGCCGAGCTCGCCCCATACGAAATCCGGGGATCCCTCTCGGGTCGCAACGAGCTGATGATCGTGATCGGTCAGCTCGCGGCGTTCACCGTCAACGCCATCCTCGGCAATACGCTGGGTCACCTCGACGGCGTGTGGCGCATCATGCTCGCAGTGTGCGCCATTCCTGCGATCTTCCTGTTCTTCGGCATGCTGCGCATGCCGGAGTCCCCCCGCTGGCTAATCTCCAAGGGCCGCTACGACGAGGCCCTCGAGGTGCTCAAGACCGTCCGCTCGGAGGAACGCGCGGAGGCAGAGATGGGCGAGGTGGAGCGCGTCAGCGAGCTCGAGGCCAAGAAGCACGAGACCGGCATCTCCTCGGTACTCAAGAACAAGTGGCTGCTGCGCATCTTGCTCGTGGGCGTGGCCCTGGCCGTCTTCCAGCAGCTCACCGGCATCAACTCGGTGATGTACTACGGCCAGATCATCCTGCGCGATGCCGGCTTCGGCGCGGACGCCGCCCTGATCGCCAACATCGCACCGGGCGTGATCGCCGTGGTCGGCGGGTTCATCGCCCTCTGGATGATGGAGCGGATCAACCGTCGCGCCACGATCATCACCGGCTACGTCCTGGTGACCATCTTCCACCTGCTGATCGGGCTGTCCGCGGTTTTTTTCCCGGAGGGCAACGCGGCCCGTCCGTTCGTGATCCTGGTGCTGATCGTGTGCTTCGTGGGTTCCATGCAGACGTTCCTGAACGTGGCCACGTGGGTGCTGCTCTCGGAGATCTTCCCGCTGCACATGCGCGCGGTGGGCATGGGCTTCACGGTCTTCTGCCTCTGGATGGCCAACGCCGCCCTGAGCTGGGTGTTCCCGTCCCTGATCGCGGGTATCGGCATCAACGGCTCGTTCTTCAGCTTCGCCGTTGTCAACGCCGTGGCTGCCGTGGTGATGTGGAAGTTCCTTCCCGAGACCCGTGGACGCACGCTGGAGGCGGTCGAGGAGGACGTCACCACGGGCGCGATCTTCACCGTCCACAAGAAGTAACGCACTCCCCAGCACAGAAGAACGCCCGGCCCGCTGTCAGCGGGCCGGGCGTTCTGCCATGGGACGCGGGTATCAGCGGCCGATGGATACTTCCCTGCCGTCCTGCGCCGCAGAGGCCGCGACAGCCTGGATGATCTTGAGCGTGTGCAGCCCGTCCGCGAAGGACGCGCACGGCAGCAACCCACCAGTGTCCCCGAGCACCTGGCCGAGGAACGCACGAGCCTGGATCACGAAGTTCTCGTTGTAGTTCCATCCGTTGCCGGGAGCGTCCATCGCGCAGGAGTTCGCGAACAGCGGGGTTTGCGGGTTGATGAGCACACGCCTCGGCCCACGCGTCGTGTATCCGGCCTGCGCGTCGTCGTACTCGAACTCCGCTGGCCTGTCGATGCGCCAAGCTGCTTGGGCCCAAGGGCCGATCACCTGGTAGCTCTGACCATTCGGGGATCCGAACGCTACGCGGGAGATCGTGTAAGTTCCGATCGCACCGTTGGCGAAGGTGCATGTGAAGGTCAAAAAGTCTTCGTTCTCCACCGGCTCGACCTCGTCCGAAACCTCCGTGTGTGCATGTCCCACCACGTTGCCCACGGGCAAGGGACGCTCCTTGTGGATCGTGTCCATGAATGCCCCCCGCACGGTAGTGATCGGGCCGTTGAGGAACTCGCCCGTGTCGATCACGTGCGAACCGAGATCTCCGAGCGCGCCCGAGCCGGGTGCTCCCTTGTAGCGCCAAGACATGGGTGCGCGGGGGTCGCACGAGTAGTCGCACAGGTAGGTGGCGATGAAGTTGCTCACCGGGCCGAAGTCCCCGCTCTCCAACCGTTCCCGGATGGCGTTCAGCGCGGGCGTTCGGCGCACTGTGTACCCCGTGGCGGTTACGAGGGGACGCCCGGAGGAGTCCGTGCTCGCACCGTACTGGCGTTCGAGCTCCACCATGGCCTGCGCATCCTCGAGGTTGCCCGCCAGCGGCTTCTCGCACAGCACGTGCTTGCCGGACTCCAGCAGCCCCTGGGCGATCTCACGGTGCAGGGCGTTGCCCACCACGATGCTCACGGCGTCGATGCTCGGGTCCTCCGCAACCTGACGCCAATCCGAGTAAGTCTTCTCGAATCCATAACGACGCGTAGCGTCCTCACCGAGCGGGACATTTGCGTCGGCGATTGCGGCCAGTCGGATGCGCGGGAATGTGGCGTCATAGACACTGCCCGCCTGTCGATACCCGTAGGCATGGGCCCGGCCGGCCATACCCGCCCCGATGACCGCAACGGACAGTTCTTCTGTTCCCATGATTCCCTCTCTAGCTGATCTTATTGTCAGTATGTCCGAACAATTTTCCTGGCTGGCGTGGACAACGTCAAGACTCCGGGGAATGCGGATGTCGTACCGTAACTAATGTGGGACTGGTTGCAGGAGGATGACCGCCCCCCCACGAAGGCACCGCCTGCGGGACAGCACATGCTCGCTTCGGTTATCAAAGAATCAGGTACAACGCCCCGAGTACGGTGACGGCAACTACCGCCCGGTCAAAGGCGTGCTGCGCGATTCGTGCGAAGGCCCATTTCCCAACCAATGCGCCGAGCACCACCCCTGGCACGAGGACGGCATCCATTGCCAAAGTATGGGCCGTCAGGAGCCCCAGACACACGGAGATAGGCACCTTCAAAACGTTCATCGTCACGAAGAACCAGGCCGCAGTTCCCAGAAAAGCGCGCTTGGGAAACCGGGCGGCCAAGAAGTACATAGTCATAACCGGACCCCCCACATTCGCAACCATCGTGGTGAACCCGCCCAGTGTGCCGTAGCTCGCCGCCACAACCTTCGTCGCGGCATGGGATTCTTCACCACTGGGAGCGCTCACCTCTTTCTTGCGCCCGCGACGTTGCCACAGAGTGATCCCCATGAGCACGAGTAGGAGAAAACCGATGGAGCGCCGCACGGCAGAGTCACCCGCGACCGCCAGGAATGCTCCGCCGAGCGCAAGCCCCACGATCACCGCCGGCATCATCCGGACCAGAGTGGGCCAGTGCGCGTATCGTCGGTAGCTCCACAGGGCGAAACAGTCCCCACGAGCAGCAGCACGAGCAGCACCCCCGTGGAAGCCCTGGCCGGGAGAGTCGCAGCAAACAGCGCCACCGCCAGGGTGTTGATACCGGGCATTGCCGTTTTGGAAAAACCTACGAGAAAGGCGCCGCACAACAGCCCAACCCAGGCGAGCCACGTCAGGTCGGGAAGCACCTGGGAATCATTCGTCGAAGGGCAGCCGCGAGTCCACCTCGGCCTTGTCCCATTGCTGCCGAACCCAGCCGTGATGGGGATCATCGCTGATCAGCCACTCCCGCACGGGACCCGGGCCGGCCATCACATTGAGGTAATACATGTCGTAGCCGGGAGGGGCCATTGCGGGGCCGTGCCAGCCGTAAGGCACCAGGACGACATCACCTGTGCGCACCTCGGCGGTGATATCGATAGGCCGCTCGTCAGACGCGTAAACGCGCTGGTAGCCAACGGCATCAGTCGCCTCCGCCGGGGCCTCGGGAGACACACGGGTCTCGAAGTAGTAGATCTCCTCGAGTCTAGTCTCCCGCCCTTCCTTCTCCTCGTCGTGCTTGTGGGGAGGGTAGGAGGACCAGTTACCGGAAGGGGTGAGGACTTCGCACACGATGAACCGGTCCGCCTCGAGGGTTGCAGGGGTCCCGAAGTTGCGAACCTCGCGGGAGCAATTGCCCGCCCCTCGCAATTCGAGTGGTGCTTCGTTCTTGCGGATCAGTCGTGTGGGGTATTCGTTTCGGGCGGGCGCGCTCGCCACCGCCACGCGCGTACCGGGCTCAGCACGCAGCTCCACGGACTTACCCACGCCGGTGTACAGCACATCCGTGGGCCCGTGAAACACCGAGTCACGGCCGTTGAGGTTGTACATCTCACCATCCGCGAGCACCGTGACATCCCCCGTCAGAGGGATCACGATGCGTTCCTCGGCCGCAGCTTCCAGATGGACAGGAACCTCGCTGGCTGTCAAAGTTCGAAGCCCGGTGTGTTCCCATCCCTCGATCACCAGCTGCGAATCGTGGCCGCCGATCGAAAGATCCCACGGCGCCTGAGCCGCACTCCCTGCGGGATAGACCCATTCAGTCATCGGTCGTTCCTTCCGTTGCTGCGGTCCTCATTGCGGGGACCTTCATCAGTACTGCATTTGGCGGGCATAGTTCAGTTGGTGCTGCAGGCATCACGGGCAACACGGCCAGCGGTTGACAGAGACGCCGAGGCGCACCTGCCCGCGTCAAGCCGAGAGAGTCAATTCGAACGAGTACGAGTCGCCCCGATAGAGGTGACGGCCTGTTTCAACGCGACGACCGATGTCATCCGTGGCCGTGCGGGACATCGTCACAAGGGCAGCGCCCGCGGATGTTCCCAGTAGACCGGCCTGTTCGGCGGAGGCCACGGCGGCGCCTATCTTCTGCGTGGCCACACGGAAATTCACACCCTGACGGCGCAGGATCTCGTACAGCCCCATCCGCTCGAGTTCTTCGCGTTCCAGTGTGGCAATCGCCGGAGGCACCCAGTTCTCCATGATCGCGAGCGGCTTGCCGTTGCGATGTCGGAGACGTCGCAAGCGATAAACGGGTGCTGACACATCAATGCTCAGTGCTCGGGCGATTTCAGCTGGAGAGGGAACCTCCTCCAAATAGAGCACTGAGGTAGTGGGGTGAGACGCGTCCTGAGCGAGATCGTCATAGAGAGAAGTAAGCCGCACAGGCCGGCGCACTTCAGAGGCAACGACCTGTGTGCCTACGCCCCGTTTACGTACGAGGAGCCCGGAACGGACCAACTCGTCCATTGCTTTACGAACAGTAGGACGCGACAAATGCAGGTTCTTCGCCAGTGACAACTCGTTCTCGAGCATCGTCCCCGGCGGCAGTTCACCTTCCGTGATGGCGGATTCGATCCCGTGTACCAGCTGGTGATACAGAGGGACGGGCGAGCTCCGATCGATGGAGATGGTGGATGGAAACGACATGACTCTCCCACTGCAACCCGGATCTATTTGTCTCATTGTAAGTACATATTGGCAGTCGTGAACAGCCTTTAAGGAGAATTCCCCCCCCTGCGAGCTACCTGGTCGTTCCAACCCGCTCGTCAACGCACCGCCCCGGCCACCTGCCTAGAGTGGTACCCATGACCAACGCGCAGCTTCCCGAGCAGGTATCCGAGATCTTCGACCCGCAGCAGTGGCGTCCGGTGCAGGGCTTCGAGGACCTGCAGGACATCACCTACCACCGCGGGGTGGAACGGGACGGGGACGTGGTCAGGGATCTGCCGTGGGTGCGGATCGCGTTCGACCGGCCCGAGGTGCGCAACGCATTCCGTCCCGGGACCGTGGACGAGTTGTACCGCAGCCTGGATCACGCCCGGATGTCCTCGGACGTTGGCGCCGTGATCCTCACGGGCAACGGCCCCTCCGCCAAGGACGGCGGGTGGGCGTTCTGCTCGGGCGGCGATCAGCGCATCCGCGGCCGGGACGGCTACCACTACGCCGAGGGTGAGACCGCGGACTCCATCGACCCGGCCCGCGCCGGGCGCCTGCATATCCTGGAGGTCCAGCGTCTGATCCGCACGATGCCCAAGGTCGTGATCGCCGCGGTCTCCGGTTGGGCCGCTGGCGGCGGCCACTCGCTGCACGTGGTGTGCGACCTCACCATCGCGTCGAGCGAGCACGGCAAGTTCAAGCAGACGGACGCGACCGTGGGTTCATTCGACGCCGGCTACGGCTCCGCCTTGCTGGCCCGCCAGGTGGGCCAGAAGTTCGCACGAGAGATCTTCTTCCTCGCGGATGAATATTCCGCCGAGGACATGCACCGGATGGGCGCGGTCAACCGGGTGGTCCCGCACGCGGACCTCGAGACGACGAGCGTCGAGTGGGCCCGCAAGATCACCGCTCAGTCCCCGCAGGCCGTGCGGATGCTCAAGTACGCGTTCAATCTCCCGGACGACGGCATGGTGGGCCAGCAGGTCTTCGCGGGCGAGGCCACCCGCATGGGCTACATGACCGACGAGGCCGTCGAGGGCCGGGACGCCTTCCTCCAGAAGCGCGACCCCGACTGGTCCGCGTTCCCCTACTACTTCTGAACATCACGGCATGTCGGATTATCCGAATGATCCCGCGCTGCCGGGTGAGCCCGTGCCGGCACCCGAGGCGCGGGCGCTGCCGAGCGACGTCGTCACCCTGGACGGGCCCGTCCCCGGGGACCCACTCGAGCTCGTACCGCGCCTGACCGCAGCCCTGTCCCGACCGGGCCCTGCGGTGGTCGTGGCGACGTCCGGCTCCACCGGGCGCCCCAAGAAGACCGTGCTGAGCACGCAAGCTCTCACGGCCTCCGGTCGCGCCACCGAGCGTGCCACGACAGGCCCCGGTCAATGGTTGCTGTGCCTACCGGCGCACTACGTCGCGGGCATCCAGGTGCTGGCGCGCTCGGTGCTTGCGGGCACGCGCCCGGTCGCGATGCCCACCGAGCATTTCACCCCCGCCGCGTTCGCGGACGCCGCGCAGCGGCTCACCCATCCGGTGCGCTACGTCTCGGTGGTGCCTACGCAGCTGCAGCGCATTCTGGACCCGCGCGACGGCGCACCCGACCCGCGCGCCGTCGCCGCCCTCGCCCGCTTCGATGCCGTCCTCGTGGGCGGCTCCGCGCTGTACCCCGACCTCGCCGCGCGCGCCGCGGACGAGGGCGTGCACGTGGTGCGCACATACGGGATGTCGGAGACGTGCGGGGGCTGCGTGTACGACGACGCCGCGCTCGACGCCATCACCGCCGGGATCGTCCCCGACGGTGCACCATCCAGCGCCGTACCCGACCCGAACGAGCGCCGGGAGGGCCGGATCTGGCTGGGCGGGGCGGCCGTGGCCGACGGCTACCTGGACGATCCCGCCCAGACCGCGGACCATTTCCGTGTGATCGGCGGCGTGCGCTGGTACCGCACGGACGACCTCGGTGTGCTGCGGGAGGACGGGACGCTCAGGGTGCTGGGCCGCACGGACGACGTCATCAACACCGGCGGTGTGAAGGTCTCCGCGGGACTGGTCGCGGCCGAACTGCAGCGTGATGAGCGGGTCCGCCAGGCACTCGTGCTCGCGGTGCCGCACCCGGAGTGGGGGCAGGCGGTCGCGGCGTTGATCGCGCTGCGGGAGGGCTCGGACCTCAATGCCGTGGAGCGTGAACTGTCCTCGGCGATCCGGGACGGGCTCGGAGCCCCCGCGGTGCCCAAGCTGTGGCGTCACGTGGCGCAACTGCCCATGCTGGCCACGGGGAAACCCGACCGCCGTTCCGCCGAAGCGTTGTTCGCGAGCCCCGGTGTATAGCGCGCCGGCGTTCCACGGGGCCGGGGTGTGGCTGCCGACCGCGACAGGCCGGGCGGTCCTGCGTGACGAACCCACGGACGGGACGAGGTGACATCATGCCCGCGCACTCCCTCGACCTGGTGCTCTCCCCCGCCTCAGATGATCTGATCCGCTCGCGGTGGGCGGCACTGCACGGGGCCGGTCTACCGAGCCTCGCCACGCATTGCGGTGCGTCCAACGCCCCGCACATCACCGCACTGTCCGCGCCCTCGATGCCCGAACATGTCCTGGCCCGAGCACGGGAGGTGTTCTCCGCATTGTTGCCGTGTTCCGTGGATATCCCTGGGTTGCTCGTTGTGGGGCACGGGCCCTTCGTGCTCGCGGAGTCGGTGATTGTGCCACCCGGGGTCACGGAGGCCGTCCGCGAGCTGGAACGGATCGCGGCGGAGTCCCGACCCCCGGCCCGCCCGTGGGTTCCGCACCTGACCCTGGGTAAGCGACTCACCGCGTCTCAGGTGGGTAAGGCCTTGGAAGTACTCGCAGACGTGCCCGCACCGCGCGCGGTCGAGATCGCGGGCCTGCGACGGTGGGATCCCGACCAGCGCGTCACCACCATGGTGGTGGGCTGAACCGGACCGGGCGGCTTACCGTGCTCGCGCCGTCGTCATCCCTTGGGCTCGGCGAGACCGCGCATGCCTGACGCACTCAGGCGCCCCAGCGCCGGCCGGAATCCGCGACCGCCTCCACGGCCGGGCCGCTGGGACCGCCTGGACTCATCGTGTCCCCGGAACGTGTGCACGTGCACAGCGCGTGAAACAATGACACGAACCCGTCCCCGTTCTCGAAAGGTTGCACCGTGGCCACACCAGCTCAGTGGGTCGAGGGAGCACGTCTGCGTACGCTTCCCATGGCCGCGGCCCCCGTGATCGCCGGCACCGCCGCCGCCCAGTGGATGGCTGCCGCACGGTTGGGCCCCGCGGTCCTCGCGCTGCTGGTCGCGCTGTTCCTGCAGATCGGGGTGAACTACGCCAACGACTACTCGGACGGCGTGCGCGGGACGGACGACGATCGCGTGGGCCCGTTGCGTCTGACCGGCTCCGGTGCGGCATCCCCCCGCGAGGTCAAGACCGCGGCGTTCGTGTGCTTCGGGCTGGCTGCGCTCGCAGGCATCGCGCTCGTGGTGGTCTCCCAGCAATGGTGGCTCGCCGCGGTGGGTGTCCTGGCGATCCTCGCGGCATGGGGCTACACGGGTGGCAAGAAGCCCTACGGGTACATGGGACTCGGCGATCTCTTCGTGTTCATCTTCTTCGGTCTCGTGGCCACCCTGGGTACCACGATCACCCAGGCCGGGCGGCTCAACCTGGAGTCGTGGGTCCTGGCGATCTCCACCGGGCTGTTCGCGTGCGCGCTGCTCATGGCCAACAATGTCCGGGACATCCCCGGGGACCGCGCCGTGGGCAAGAAGACCTTGGCCGTGCGTCTGGGCGATCCGAAGGCCCGGCTCACGTTCACCACGGAGCTGTTCGTGGGGATGGTCCTGCCGTTGCTGCTCGTGCCCCACAACCCGTGGGTGCTCCTGATTTATGCCGTGACGCCACTGGCCATCGGCGCGGCCGTGACCGTGCTCAGGACCACCGACCGGCGCGAGCTGATCCCCGTGCTCAAGCAGTGCGGTTTCATCAACCTGGGAGTGACCGTGCTCTACGCGATCGCAGTGCTGGTGCACCAGTACCTGGGCTGACACTCCCCGCCGCTTGAATCATGGCGTCGCGCTCCGGGTGTGCGCCATCGCGACCGCTGAAGTGCCCCGGGCCAGAACCCCGCGGGCGGACGCTCAGACGTCCTTGCGAGCCTCGCGGTCCGTGTAGGAGTCCTCGATCTCCTGGTCCTCCAGGGCCACCCGGTTGGTGGGCTTGGGGGTGCGTGAGATCCATCGGTGGAAGTCCTGGCCCGCGGCGTAATGCAGCTTGGGGAAGAAGATGTAGCAGATCGCGAAGGCCGCCACCACGGCCGCGATCCCGGAGAAGACCAACCCCAGCCCCAGGTACATGCACAGCAGGAAGAGCACCACCAGGATGCCCAGGCGCAGCAGGGAATACTTCACGAAGTTCACCCGACCATTCTACGGGCCCGCCCTGGGTGCTTCCCGGGCACCGTGGTTGCCTGCGAAAAGCCCCGATCTGGACAGGACGTTGCCCGTGCGGGGCATCTGCCTCGGACGCCCTCCCCGCTCAAGGCCCCGGCCCTGGTCAGGGCGCCTTCCTGCCTGGGCCCGATCCGGACGGGACGCGCTCCCCCACCCGCCGCGCTGACCCGAAGAGGAACTGCCCAGTCCACTCCCCTAGGATGTTCCGCATGGGCAGAGCGATCCTGATCATCGGAGCAGGCGCCCTCGCTGTGGGCGTCATCATTTACGCGCTCATCGAGTGCGCGCAGTCGGACAAGTACGCCGTGCGGGCCATTCCCAAGTGGGGTTGGCTGTTGGTGATCCTGCTGTTGCCGGTGGTCGGGGCGGTGCTGTGGCTCTTCTTCGGCCGCCCCCGCAAGGACGACGCCGCCCGCGAACCCCAGCGCGGCCGCGGCCCGGACGACGACCCCCAGTTCCTGCGCAACCTCGAGGAGCGGCGCAAGCAACAGGAACGCGCTCGCAAGCTCCAGGAATGGGAGAACGAACTCAAGCGCACCGGTCGCGCCCCGGGCGAACGTCCCGACGCCGAGGAACCGGTGTTGGATCCCTCCGACCCGCGCCTCGCTGCTTCCTCCCCCGACCACCCGGCGGGTGATGTCCGCGCGAACGACCCGGACGACGCCGCCCCCCGCAGCGGCTCCCACTCGGAAGACTCAGACGCTCCCCGGGACGATCCCGACGCGGACGGCCTGGACCCCGACGATCCGCGCGGCGACGACTCGCGTCCCGGTGGTTCCACTCCCCGCTAACGAGCCCGAGATACCCACTGAACATGACGTGAGCCCCGCCCCATGAGGGACGGGGCTCACCTGTTTCGCGAACTCATGTCACGGGCTCATGCCCGCGGAGGACTCACAGGCCCGAGTACGAGTGCAGGCCCGGGAACAGCGTGTTGACCACCGTGAAGTTGAACACCACGCACAGGTAGCCCGCGATCGACAGCCACGCGGAACGATTGCCGTTCCAGCCGCGGGTCACGCGCGCGTGCATGTAGGCGGCGTAGACGGTCCACACCACGAAGGTCCAGACCTCCTTGGTGTCCCAACCCCAGAACCGACCCCAGGCCTGATCCGCCCAGATGGCACCGGCGGCCAGGGTGAAGGTCCAGAACACGAATCCCACGGAGTTGAGCCGGAAGGAGAAGTTCTCGAGGGTCACGGACGTGGGCACGGCCCGCAGGAAGCCCAGACGGGCGTCCTCGCCGGTGGCCAGCTTCTTCTCGCGGCGAGACTGCAACAACTGCAGCACGGCCATCGCGAACGTGATGGTGAAGATCCCGGAGGCCGCGACCGCGATGGACACGTGGATGATGAGCCAGTAGGACTGCAGCGCGGGCTGCAAGGGGGACACGGGGGTCGGGAACGCGATCGTGGCCAGACACAGCATGATGAGCACGAGGCCGGAGACCATGGGTCCCACGAAGCGCAGGTCCTTGAAGAACAGCGTCACGAGGTACACGCCGGCCACCACCAGGGCGCCCGTGGTGCAGAACTCGTACATGTTGGCCCACGGCACACGGTCCGCGGCGACACCGCGGGAGGCCACCGCGAACGCGTGCAGCAGGAACGCGATAACCATGAGGGTCACGGCCACGCGCGCAGCCGGGCGGCGGCTGTTGTGCTGGTAGTCCAGCGCCTCGAACTCGTTCACGCCTTTGGCGCCGTCCGCCGAGGTCCGGAACTCATCCGCGACGGATTCACCGGTCCCCGCGCCGTCGCCCGACGCACCCCCGGCGGAAGAGCGAGTGGACGCGGAGCGCGACACCGTGGAACCGACCGTGGCGGAACCCGCCGCCCGGGCCCCGGAATGCGCGGCCGTGGCGCCCACGAGTTCCTTGGCCTCGCCCTCGGCGGTGTCACGCCGGGCACGTTCAGTCAGGCCGAGGGTCTTGGAGTGGGAGGCCATGTCCCATACGAAGGCCACAAACACCACCAGGTAGGTCATGGCGGCCAGGAGCATGAACCATTCGCTCCAGTTGCCCAAGGTCACGTTGATGTTGCTACCCATTAGTTCACGCCTTCGAATTCAGGTGGAACTCCCGCACGCCGCGGTCCTCCCACAATGACGTCCACAGAGCTGTCAGTTTTTCCGCTTCCGCGCCCAAGCGGTGGTCCTCGCCACGCGCCAACAGTCCGTACTCCAGAACAGTACACCGCACCCCGTTGGCGTCCTCCGTGGTGGTGGCCCGCACCCACGCCCTCCGGCGCGCGATGAACAGGCTCATGATGAGCCCGATGAACGCGAGCACGAAGGAGATGAACGCGGGGATCCGCCCGGGGTCGCTGTGCACGTCCAGACCCACGTAGCGCTTCACGTCCAGGAACTCCACGCTGCCCTTGCCGTTGGGCAACTGCACCTCGCGGTGCTGACCGTCCAGCAGGATCGGGCCGTTGGCCGAAGTCATGGAGTTCAGTTCCGTGAGGTTCTCGGTGTTGAGCACGTACACGTTCTGCGGTTGCCCGCTGTCCAGGCCCAGGTCCCCGTAGAACGAGGACAGGATCAGCGCGGGGTTGTTCAGCGCGGGGTCCGCGGAGCGCGGGATCTCCCCCGGCTCCGAGACGGCCGTGGGCAACAACAACCCCACGAACCCGAGCTGATCGGGGCGGGCGTCCGGGACCTTGAGGGTCAGCGAGGACGTGTACACGGAGTCCGAGGGGACCGTGACCACGGGGCCCTCGTAGGCCACGTTGCCCTCCCCATCCGTCACGCGGATCACGGGCGCGTAACCGTTGCCTACCAGGTACACCTTGGTGCCGTTGACGTTGAGGGGCTTGTTGACCGCGAGGTTCACGTCCTGGGGTGTGGCCCCGGGTCCGTCCGTGACAGTCAGGTCCGCGTTGAAGTCGGTGGGCTGACCGTAGTGCCGGGGATCGGAGGTGTCCCGGTTGAACGTGGCCTGGAAGTTGTTGAGCCGCACCGAGAAGGGGTTGAGCCAGTCCGGGTCGAAATTGGTCCCCGGGTTGAAGGAGTCGTAGTCCACGAGGGTGTTCACGAAGGACTCCCCCTCCACGATGATCTTTTGCCCCTTGTACCCGAACAGGGCACCGATCGCCACGGAGACCAACACGCCCAGCAGCGCTACGTGGAAGAGGATGTTGCCCACTTCCTTGAGCATCCCGCGCTCGGCCGCGACCGACGGCGCCGCGGAGCCCAGGTCCTGTGTCTGCACCCGGTAGCCGCGCTTCTTCAGGGCGGCGGCGGCCTGCTCGACGGCGTCGTCCGGGGAAGGTGCGGCAGCGCCGTCGCGCCCGCCCAGCATGACCTTGCGGTACTGCGGCAACCGGGAGATCCGGCGCGGGGTGCGCGGCGGCTTGGAACGCCACGCCTTGAAGTGCTGGACGGCGCGCGGGAGCACGCAGCCCACGAGCGAGATGAACAGCAGGAGGTAGATCGCGGAGAACCAGTAGGAGGAGAAGACGTCGAACAGCTGCAGGCGGTCCAGCCACGGACCCATGGTGGGGTTCGCCTCGATGTAGCTGGTCACCGCGTCCGGGTCCTGGACCCGCTGGGGGAACAGGGATCCCGGGACCGCAGCGATCGCGAGCAACAACAACAGCACGAGGGCCGTGGACATCTTGGTCAGTTGCCGCCAGGCCCACCGGGCCATGCCGAGGGGACCCAGTGAGGGGACCTCCACGTCGGAACGCTGCGCCTTCTTCGGGCGTGGCGTGCGCGTCTCGGTCATATCGGCATCACCCAATCGGTTACGAATTCGGACTGGACCCACGAGACCAGTGCGGACCACACGCCCGTGGCCATGGCGGCCCCGATGAGCACGAGCACGGCACCGCCCACGCGCTGCAGCGTGAGACGGTGCCTGCGGAAGAAGGACATGGCCCCCATGCCCCGGCGCAACGCCAGGGCGATCAGCACGAACGGGACGCCCAGTCCCAGGCAGTAGGCGGTGGTGAGCACCACGGCCTTGCCGGTGGACGCGCCGTCCACGTAGACGAGCGCCTGCACCGCGGCGAAGGTCGGGCCGATGCACGGGGCCCATCCCAAACCGAAGGCCATCCCCAGGAGGGGCGCACCCCACAGCCCCGGGGGCGGGCGGCGCTCGATCTTGCGGTCACGCTGGAACCACGAGAAACCACCCATGAAGACCACGCCCATGAGCATCACCAGGATCCCGAGCACCACCATGATCCACTGCTGGCCCAACAACCACGCGAACGCGCCGAGCTGCGCGAGCACCACGGACATCAGCACGAACACTGCGGAGAACCCCAGGACGAACAGCACCACGCCCGTGAGGATCCGCCCGCGCCGCTGTTCCCGCAGGTCCACCCCGGTGAGCCCGGTGATGTAGCCCAGGTACCCGGGCACTAGGGGCAGCACGCACGGTGAGGCGAAGGAGACGAATCCCGCGAGCAGCGCCACGGGCAGCGCGGCAATCAGTGAACCGTCGAGGACGACCTCGGCGAAGGGATTGCCGTTCATGCGGACTCAGCCACCGTGTCCTTGATCAGGGCGTCCAGGGTGGATTTGTCCGCTTTGCCCAGCACGCGGGCGGCCACGCGACCCTGCTCGTCCAGAACGAGGGTCGTGGGGACGGCCTGCGGCGGGACGTAGTCGCTCAGTGCGAGCAGCACGGCCCCGTTGAGATCGGACGCGGAGGGGTAGTCCACCCCGTAGTTGCGTTCGAACGCCTCCGCGGTGGGCTGCTGGTCGCGCAGGTTCACGCCCAGGAACTGCGCGCGGTCCTGGTACTCGTGGTGCAGGGCCACGAGGTCCGGGGCCTCCGCGCGGCACGGCGCGCACCCTGCGTACCAGAAGTTCACGACGGCGGGCTTGCCGCGCAGGCTCTCGGCGCTCACGGTGCTGCCGTCGAACATCTCGGCCTCGAACTGCACGGGCTCCCCGCGCTGCTCCGGCGCGTACTCGCTCACGGAACCGTCACCGGCCACGTAGCCCTTCTCGCCGCCGGCGTTGGCCTGCTGGGCGAGGCTGTCGTTGCCCGAGGACGAGCACCCCGCGAGCGCGAGCCCCAGACACACCACCACGGCGACCGCTCCCGTGCGCACTCGGGCACGGGCAGGCAGGGAACGGGCGGATGAACAACGCGGAGAAGTCACGGGGAGAACACCTGGGAAGAGGTCGTGGGGTGAGAGATCAATTATGAGCCGGGAAGCTGATTGACGCCTGGATAGAGGTGGGCGGCGGGTTCCCGGTAGGAGACCTCCGGGACCTGCGCGGCGTCCACGTCCTTGAACGTTAAGGACGTCAGGGACGCGAGGTTGCACTCACGCTGCCGCGGGTCGTGCGGCAACGGACGGCCCTGCGCGGACAACCGCGTGAGCCAGATCGGCAACTGGTGGGACACGGCCACGGCCTGGGCGCCGTCGCCACCGCGGCGCACCGCGTCCCGGGCGAGTTCCCGCACGGCCTGTGCCATGCGCTCGACCTGCGCCTTGTAGGGCTCACCCCACGAGGGCCGCAAGGGGTTGAGCATGTAGGGCCAGTGCTTGGGCTTGGCGAGCTCACGACCGGTCACGTGCAGACCCTGGAAGTGGTTGGCCGGTTCGATCAACCGCTCGTCCGTGCGCACCTCGAGCCCCAACTCGCGGGCCACGGGTGCGGCAGTCTCCCGCGTGCGGGTCAGCGGCGAGCACGCCAGCAGAACGATCCGATCGCCATCCTGGACCCGCCGGGTCAGGTCCGCCGCGGCGGCCTCGGCCATCCGAGCGCCCTTCTCGGACAGGTGGTAGTCCGGGAGCCGCCCGTAGACCACGTGCGCGGGGTTGTGGACCTCGCCGTGGCGCAGGAGGTGAACGGTTGCTGAAGGCATGCCCCCAGTGTCTCAAACCCCGCTGTCAGCCCCCAATCGGCCCCGTCGGCACGGAACTGACCCCGTCAGGACAGCACTGCGCGTCAGGACAGCACGGCGCGCAACCGGGCGGCGTCGATGCGCAACCGGTCCCATGGGGCTCCGTCCACGAAGACCACGGGGATGTACTCGGCGTAGTCGCGCAGCAGCTGCAGATCGCCCGTGATGTCCCGCTCGCGGTACTCGCTGCCCGTCTGCTCGCACACCCCGGTCACGACCTCGCGCGCGTCCTCGCACAGATGGCATCCCGGTTTGGTCAGCAGCGTCACTGTGTGCGCCGGGCGCGGGCGGGTCCAGTCCGCGCCGGAGAGCAGGGGCGTACGACGTCGCTCGCGCCCGTCCTGCCTCCCCGCGGCACCGGCGCCCGCGCCGGTTTCACGCGCCGTCGCCGTTGCGGGAGCCGTCGTCGTCCCGCGCGTCGTCGTCGCTGCGGGTTCCGCCTGCACGGCGGGGCCCGGTTTGGCCGGACGGGCGGGATCGAGACGGTCGGGGCTCACGGACTGCTGCGTCATGCGGCCCATGCTACGCACGCGGACACTGCGCACACGATGAAGGCCCCGTTCCCATAGCGGGAACGGGGCCTATCACGGGCGCGCTTACTTCTTGTTACGGCGCTGGTGACGAGTCTTGCGAAGCAGCTTGCGGTGCTTCTTCTTGGACATGCGCTTGCGGCGCTTCTTGATGACCGAACCCATAGGATCCCTCACAGTTCTCTGGACAGTGGTATTTGCTGGGGGCCGCGGGTGAACACCGCCCCGCCCCTGCTAACGCGGGGGCAACATACGTTTAACGGCAAACTACTGGCCTACCTTACCGTGCGACCCCGCCGGGCCCGAAAACGGGCGCTCAGGCGCTCGCGCGGCGATCGGCGTCGAGTTCCTCGTCCTGCTCTGGCCGCCCGTCCTGCTCCGTGACGGAACGCCCCCGCGGCGTGGCCGTGCGCTTGTCCCGGGACGACGCCACACGGTCCAGCGAGCATGGTTCCGCGACCGAGGCGCGGGAGTCGTCCGGGTC
Organism: Kocuria marina; assembly: GCA_014652975.1. GTDB lineage: Bacteria > Actinomycetota > Actinomycetes > Actinomycetales > Micrococcaceae > Kocuria > Kocuria marina. The sequence continues at coordinate 407,374 of BMZV01000001.1, forward strand.
CACGCCGGCTTCCTCGTACTGGTAGGTGATGTGTTCGGCCACGAGGCGGGCGGCCAGGTTGTGGTCCCCCGCTTCGAGGGCGCCCACGATGGCCCGGTGTTCGGCGCGGATGCGGCTGGACGTGGTGCTCCACAGCGGCACATGACCCACGAGTGCCAGGGTGTACTCGTAGATCGAGTCCCGCAGGGCAGTGAACAATGCCGCGTTCACCGCGTTGCCGCCCGCCTTGACCAGCGCGATGTGGAAGCTCACGTAGAGGTGGTGGAACTGCTTGAGCCCCAGGTCCTCGTCCATCTGCACCATGATCGCGTGCAGTTCCTCGCGCGGGATGCTGTGCTTCTCGGCGTTCTCGAGGGCCGAGGTCTCGAGCATCACGCGAGTCTGGACGATGTCACGCAACGGGTGCTGCGACGTCGCTATGTGCAACTGCAGTGCGGGACCCGCGGACGCGGCCGGTTCGCGCACCAGGATGGGGAGAATGCTGCGGTGCGGGCCCTCGAAGAGATTGACGATGCCCTGGGCCTCCAGGATCTTGAGGGTCTCACGCATGGAGTTGCGGGACACCCGGAAGATCGCGGCCAGGTCCTTGTCGGTGGGCAGTCGTTGACCCAGCACCAGGTTTGCGTCGAACAGCTCGTTCTCGAGCCATTGCAGAACCTCTCGATGCGTTGCCATATATCCCACCCTAAACGTCGTACGGCGCCCGACCGCCGTATGGCACGGTCGGGCGCCCGGCGCGCCGCTCTCCGGACGCGGCCGTGCTCAGATGATGCCCTGGGCCACCATGGCCCGGGCGACCTTGAGGAACCCCGCGATGTTCGCACCGGCCACGTAGTTGCCCGGCATCCCGAACTCCTCGGCGGTCTCTGCGCAGCGATCGTGGATCCCGCGCATGATCTCCCGCAGGCGTTGCTGCGTGTAGTCGAAGCTCCACGAGTCGCGGGACGCGTTCTGCTGCATCTCGAGCGCGGACGTGGCCACACCGCCGGCGTTGGCGGCCTTACCCGGCGCGAACAGCACGTCCGATTCCTGGAACCGGTGCACGGCCTCGGTGGTGCACGGCATGTTGGCACCCTCGGCGACGGCCACGATCCCGTTCTCGAGCAGGGTCTTGGCCTGACGGCCGTTGAGCTCGTTCTGCGTGGCACACGGCAGCGCGACCGTGCCGGGGACGTCCCACACCGAACCGTCGGAGACGAATCGGGCACTCGAGCCGCGCCGTTCGGCATACTCGCTGATCCGGGCCCGCTCAACCTCCTTGACCTGCTTGAGCAGCTCGAGGTCGATGCCGTTGCTGTCCACCACGTAACCGCTCGAGTCCGACGCCGTGAGCGCCTTGGCGCCGAGCGACTGGGCCCGCTCGATCGCGTAGATCGCCACGTTGCCCGAACCGGAGACGATCACGTCCCGGCCCTCGAGGTCCAACCCGCGGGTCTTGAGCATCTCCTCCGCGAACATCACCGCACCGTAGCCCGTGGCCTCGGTGCGCACGAGCGAACCGCCCCAGGACAGGCCCTTGCCCGTGAGCACACCGGACTCGTAGCGGTTGGTGATGCGCTTGTACTGACCGAAGAGGTACCCGATCTCACGCCCGCCCACGCCGATGTCACCGGCGGGGACGTCCGTGTACTCACCGATGTGGCGGTACAGCTCGGTCATGAAGGACTGGCAGAACCGCATGATCTCCGCGTCACTGCGCCCGGACGGGTCGAAGTCCGATCCACCCTTGCCGCCGCCGATGGGCATACCGGTCAGCGCATTCTTGAAGATCTGCTCGAAACCCAGGAACTTCACGATGCCCAGGTACACCGACGGGTGGAACCGCAAGCCACCCTTGTAGGGACCCAGCGCGGAGTTGAACTCCACCCGGAACCCGCGGTTGATGTGCACCTGGCCCTGGTCGTCCATCCACGGCACACGGAAAATGATCTGACGTTCGGGTTCGCAGATACGCTCCACGATCGCGGAGTCCAACAGATCCGGATGGCGAGCCACCACGGGACCCAACGACTCGAAGACCTCGTCCACAGCCTGGTGGAACTCGGACTCACCCGGGTTGCGCGCCGTGACGATCTGCCGGATGGGGATCAGTTTCTCGTGCATGTCTCTCCTGCCCTCTTGAAAGGTCTGCGGCTCCCACTCAACCGCGGCGTGAACCGCGGTTGCGGCGCCGGAAACCCGTCAGAGTGGACAGCAGACCGCTCTGACGGCGATGCGCGGCCCCGCGAGGTCGGATGAGCTCCGCGATCTCGGGCGAGTTCGTCTCCGGGGAGACAGCGCGGGGCTCTGCATCGTGGGGCTCGGCATCATGCGCGGCACGGGGCTGCGCAGCGGGCTCGATGTGGGCACCATCGTCCACAGTATCCCCTGTGACCTGGGCCTCCCGTTCGTCGGCCAGGCCCTCCGGATCAGCGGAATTGATAGCTTCTTCGGTGACCCCCGAGCTGAACTGCACGACTTTCTCGGACCCCTGGGATGATTCGTCGAAAAACTCGGCTTCTACGGGCGTCTCTGCTTCGCCAGAATTTTCTTCCGGACGGGGATCATCGACCGGGGATCCGGGGGCGACCGTGGGAGCGGGGATGTCCAGGACCTCGGGATCGTCCGAGGTGTTGGTGGCCTCCGCGGCCTCCGTCGTGACGTCGGTGACCTCCGCCGTGAACCACGGCAGGGACCGCTCGGGTTCGCGCACAGGTTCCTGGGCGGCGTCGACGTCGGCGGCCTCGGCGCGTACGGGCTCCGGGCGCGGGGCGTCCTCGGGCGACGGCGCGGCGTCGTGGTCGGTCGACTCGGCGGAGGCGTCCGTGGTCAGCTGTGCAGCGTCGTCGACGGCCAGCTGCGCAGCGACGTCGTTCGCCATGGCGGGCTCATCGGACTCGGCCGGGGCGGACTCATGTGTATCCGTCACGGGAGTGTCCGCCTCGTTCGCGGCGGCGACCAGCTCGTTCACCCAGTCGAGCACGGCCACGAAGGGCTCGGCGGTGAGGTTGTAGAAGCGCTTCTGTCCCTGGGCGCGGGTGGTGACCATCCCGGCGTCGCGCAGGACCTTGAGGTGCTTGGACACCGTGGGCTGGGAGACCTCGAGCGCGGTGACCAGCTCGCCCACCGGCCGGGGCCCGCCGCACAGGGCCGTGAGGATGCGGCGTCGGGTGGGGTCGGACAAGGCGGAATATGCGTCGTGGGACATGGGATTCACCTTAGACGGGCTGCCCACCCTGACCCAATCAGACCTTCCCGTCACGGGTCGGTCCCACCAGCGTCAGCCCTGCCAGGGTCAGTCGTACCAGGGGTCCAGTCCCCACTGGGGAAAGACCTCCTTGCGCGTGGCCATGATGCTGCGGTCGGTCTCGTCACTGGGGTCGTAGCCGATCTCCCACGAACGCCACCAGATGTCGACGTCGTCGCCCATGCGCTCGGGCGGGCGCCCGCCGTACTTTTCGGCCATGTAGCTGCGCCACGCCTGCGGGACCGGCGTGTTCACGTCCACGGGGTATCCCGAGGCGACCCCCACGAGGTGCGCCCACGAGCGGGGAACGGCGTCGTGGCAGTCGTACCCGCCGCCACCCGTGGCGATCCACCGGTCCTCACATAATTCCGCCGCGAGCTCGGACACCGCCAACGCGATCTGACGCTGCCCGTCCACGCTCATGCGTAAATGGGTCAGTTCGTCCTGGAAGTGGGAGTCGCAGCCGTGCTGGGAAACGATCACCTCGGGACGGAACTCGCGCGCGATCGGGGGGACCACGGCGTCGTACGCTCGAAGCCACTGGGAGTCGTCCGCGCGCGTGGGCATGGCCACGTTGACCGCGGTGCCGGCCGCCGCCCCGGAGCCGATCTCGTTGGCGAAGCCCGTGCCCGGGAACAGGGACAGGCCCGTCTCGTGCAGGGACACGGTCATGACGCGGGGCTCGTCGTAGAAAATCGACTGGGTGCCGTCCCCGTGGTGGCCATCCACGTCCACGTAGAGCACGCGCTGCACTCCGTTGTTCAAGAGGTGCTGGATGGCCACGGCGCAGTCGTTGTACACGCAGAAACCTGAGGCCTTGTCCGCCGCGGCGTGGTGCATGCCACCGCCGAAGTTCACGGCGTGGACCACGGAACCGCTCAGCAGGTCCACGGCCCCCTGGTAGCTGCCGCCCACCAGGCGCGCACTCGATTCGTGGATGCCCTCGTAGCCGGGAGTGTCCTCGGTGCCCAAACCGCATTCGGGGATCTGCCGCGTGGGGTCCTCCGAGACGGCGCGCACGGACTGCACGTAGGTCTTGGTGTGCACGAGTTCCAGGACGGAGTCGTCCGGTACCTCGGGGACGGTGACCCGCACGTTGGGCGCGGTGTCCAGGCCCAGGTTCTGCACCAACCGCATGGTCGCGTCCAGGCGGGTGGGGCTCATGGGGTGGTAGTCCCCGAAGTTGTACTGGAGCAACCGGGGATCCCAGTAGACACTGGTGGGGTAGACGGCATCCTTGCCCGTTGTCGCGGAGCTCACACCTCCATTAGAACACTCACGCGCGTGCGGCAGTCGCTGCAGCGCACTGTGACGGGGGATACTAGGGGTCGTTGCGCCGATCCACCCCCGCGGGCCGTAGGATTCCGCGTGACCCGACCGTCCATCGGATCCCGCGAGGAGGTGCCGTGAGCGAGCTCGAACAACCCAACGCCGTCGAGGAGCCTGCATCCCCCGCGCCCTCCGGTGAACCGCTGACCACACGCACGGCGCGAGGCATCCGGGACTTCGTGGACCAGATCGCGAGTTCCTCGCCCGCGCGGCTCGCGGTGATCGTGTTCGTGATCGTGGACCTGGGCTTCGCGGCCCTGTTGTGGCTGCCCTTGTCCGCCAATCCCGGTCAGGAGACCCGGTTCGTGGACGCCGTGTTCACCGCGACCTCCGCCGTGACCGTGACCGGACTGACCACGGTGTCCACGGCCGCGCAGTGGTCCGTGTTCGGCCAGGTAGTCATCCTGATCGCCATTCAAGTGGGCGGTCTGGGCACCCTGACGCTCACGTCCATCCTGGCGCTGGCCATCGGGCGCAAGCTCGGGCTCAAGTCCAAGCTCATCACTCAGGAGGCCCTCAACATCGGGCGCTTGGGTGAGGTCGGCTCGCTGCTGCAGATCATTGTGATCACCTCCGTGAGCATCGAGGCCGCCCTGGCGCTCGTGCTCTCCGTGGGGTTCCTCGCCGAAGGAGAACCCCTGGGAACGGCCCTGTGGCACGGGGTGTTCTACGCGATCTCGAGCTTCAACAACGCCGGGTTCACGCCCCACACGGACGGGCTCGTGCCCTACGACCACGCCGGGCCCACCGCGTGGCTCATCCTGCTGCCCGTGTGCATCGGGGTGATCGTGGGGTCCCTGGGCTTCCCCGTGATCTTGGTGCTGCGTCAGGTGGGGTTCCGGTTCACCCGGTGGAACCTCAACGCCAAACTCACCGTGGTCACCACCGCCGCACTGTTGCTGCTGGCGTGGGTGCTGTTCACGGCCATCGAGTGGGCCAACCCGGACACCCTGGGCGGACAGTCCGTCCCCGAACGGATCTTCCAGGGGTTCTTCGCGTCCGTGATGATGCGCTCGGGCGGTTTCAACCTGGTGGACATGACCGACACGTCCCAGGTCACGCTGTTGCTCACGGACGCCATGATGTTCGCCGGCGGCGGTTCCGCGTCCACGGCCGGCGGGATCAAGGTGACCACACTCGCCGTCGTCTTCCTGGCCATCCTCGCGGAGGCCCGCGGCGACCAGTCCGTGATCGCGTTCTTCCGCACCATCCCTGACTCCGTGCTGCGCATCGCGATCTCCGTGATCATGATGGGCGCCTCCGTGGTGCTGCTGGGTTCGAGCATCATGGTCGCCCTGACCCACATGCCCCTGGACCACGTACTGTTCGAGGTCATCTCCGCGTACGCCACGTGCGGTCTCAGCACCGGTGTGTCCGCGGGCGCCCCGGACGCCGGGAAGTACGTGCTGTCCGTCATCATGCTCATCGGCCGCATCGGTACCAACACCGTGGCCACGGCTCTGGCCCTGCGCTCGCGGCGCCGGCTCTACACGTACCCGGAAGAGAGGCCCATCATTGGCTAAGAACTCCTCCCACTCCGTCCCCGTCCTGGTGGTGGGCCTCGGGCGTTTCGGCTCGGCCACGGCCCTGCAGCTGATCCAGCAGGGGCGCGAGGTCCTCGGCGTGGAACGCGACGCCGCCCTCGTGCAGAAGATGTCCGGCCAGCTCACCCACGTGGTCGAGGCCGACGCCACGGACATCGACGCCCTGCGCCAGCTCGGCGCCGCCGAGTTCTCCTCCGCCGTGGTGGGTGTGGGCACGTCTATCGAGTCCTCGGTGCTGACCACCGCAAACCTCGTGGACCTGGGGATCGACCGGATCTGGGCCAAGGCCATCTCCCCCGCCCACGGCAAGATCCTCGCGCGCATCGGCGCCCACCACGTGATCTTCCCCGAGGCCGACGCCGGGCGCCGCACCGCCCACCTGGTCTCCGGGCGGCTCCTGGACTACATCGAGTTCGACGACGACTTCGCGATCGTCAAGATGTACCCGCCCCGGGAGACGCAGGGGTTCACGCTGGGCGAGTCCGACATCCGCTCCAAGTACGGCGTGACCGTGGTGGGTGTGAAGTCCCCGGGCGAGGACTTCACCTACGCCCGCCCGGACACCACGGTCAGCTCGCGGGACCTGCTCATCGTGTCCGGGCACGTTGACCTGATCGAACGGTTCGCCGCACGCCCCTGACCCGGTTGCGTCTCGGCGGGCCGTCGTGATCCGGCATCACGGCCCGACGCCCCTCGGTGCCGGTCAGCGTCGACCGGCACGCGCTCCTCGGTGACCGGCGTGACCGACGCCCGCGAGCGACGTCGTCCCCCGCTACGGCGCACGCGCGTGACGCTACCCCGCGTTATTCAGCATCCGACGGCGCGGCCGTCATGGCCCGCGTGGCGAACGCCATGATCCCGGGGACGCCGGCGCGGCCGAACGCCCGGCGCTGACGGCTCGCCCCATTACCGCGCTCGAGGATGTGGCGCACCCCCGCCTCGGCGAAGCGACGGTCCTCCTGCGAGGTGTAGTGCCCGCTCACCCGTTCCAGCAGGGTGCTCACGAGTTCCTCGGCCGGGACCAGGGTGGCCGTGACGGGATCCAGGAGCCGACCGCTCAGCCCCCACCGGGCGGACTGCCACAGTGCGATGTCCAGGTACTCCTGGGTGAACGCGACCGCGGGCGGTGTCTCGAGCGCGTAGTTCGCGAGGGCGCGCGTGAGCACCGCGATGGCCACCGAGTCCTGGGCCTCCAACTGGACGTCGCACGCGCGGATCTCCAGGGTGTCGTGGCGGTGGGACAACCGGGCGAGCCAGCTGAGACTCGCGGGGCCCTCCACGGCGTCGAACGCGGTGAGCATGGCCACGCGCGAGTCGTAGTCGTGCAGGTCCTGGAAGTGGGGCGGCACGCCGTTGGTCATCCAGCGGCGATAGTGGATGGAACGCCAGCTCTCGAACCCGGATTCCACGCCCCGCCACACGGGCGAGTTCGCACCGATGGCCACGAGCACGGGCAACCAGCCCCGCAGCCCGTTCAGGGCGCGCACCGCGACCTCCAGGTCCGGGAACCCCAGGTGCACGTGCATCCCGCTGATGTACTGGTCCGCCGCGATGGCCGGGGTCTGGCCGGCAAGTCGCTGGTAGCGGGCGTCGTGGGTGATCTGCGCGGGTTCGGGCCGCACGTCCGGGGCTGCGGCGACGCCCACCACGTCCATGCCCATGGCGTTCGTGGCCTCGCGCAGCGCCGTGCGGAACTCCACGAGCGAGTCCACTGCCGTGGCGGCGTCGCGGAACACCGGGGAGGTCTCCTCGACCTGACACGAGAGCCATTCCGGGGTGGCCGCACCGCCGCCAGCGGTCAGCGACATCAGTTGCGCCGACTGTTCCGGCGTGGGCCGTGCGGGGAGGTTGTCCCCGCGGTCCACCAGCAAGAACTCTTCCTCGATGCCGAACGTGCTCATGGTGCTACCGCCTTGCGTGGTCTCGTGTGGTGGGCCGGGCGGTTCACGTCATTCGCCGCCGTATTCCTTCTCCATTTGGTCACCCTTCGTCGCGGACGCCTCCGCGCCGGCCGCGATGATCTCGCGCAGGCCCTTCTCGTCGAACGTGGTGATCGCCTGCTCCGTGGTGCCGCCCGGGCTGGTGACGGCCTTGCGCAGGGCGGCGGGATCAGCGTCGTCGGGAGCGAGCAGGACGCCCGCGCCGGAGACCGTCTCCTTCGCGAGCACGCGCGCCGTCTCCGGGTCCAGGCCCAGCTGCTCCCCCGCGTGCTGCATGGCCTCGGCCAGGTAGAACACGTACGCGGGGCCCGAGCCGGACACACCCGTGACCGCGCGGATCAGGTTCTCGGGCACCTCCACGACCGTGCCCACGGCGGCCAGCACGTCCTTCACCGCGTCCAGCTGCTCACGGGACACGTGCTCACCCGGGGTCACGGACAGCACGCCACGGCCCACGCTCGACGGCGTATTGGGCATCGAGCGCACTACCGGCTGCCCCTGCGGCAGGGCCTTCTGCAGGGCGTCCAGCGTGACACCGGCGGCCACGGACACCACCACGGTCCCGGGGTCCAGAGCGGGTGCGATCTCGCGCGCCAGGTCCAGGATCGCGTACGGCTTGACCCCCAGCAGCACGACGTCCGCGCCCTTCACAGCAGTGCGGTTCGCCTCCGCGTCCTCCTCGCCCGCGAACACGGTCACGCCGGTCTCGTCACGCAGCTCCTCCCCCGACGACGCCGATCGGGTCGTCGCGCGCACCGCCCCCTTCTCGGTGCCGCCCGCCAGGACCCCTCGCAGGATCGCACCGTTCATGGAACCGGTTCCCAGGAACGCCAGGGTCAGCTCGCTCATGCCATCAGTCCTTTCACACCCGCCCGGGGGCCCTCTCGTGCTGTTGCCGCGCAGTAGGGCTCACGGGGTGTTGTTGCGGTCACGGAACTCTCCTTGAACGGTATCGCGCGGCGGACGGTCCCCGCGAGCGCGCCGGATGGGACTCCGTGCCGTGGGGGTCGGCGGGGAGCACTCCATACGGGGCCGGGGAAGCACCGCGCCCCGCGGCTGCGAACATTCATGGCCCGAAAAGACACGGATCCCGTGTCCAGGCGGCTGTTCCGGGACTTATGTGTATCCGCCCCTGGTAACTGGGCGGAAGCGGCAACCTCAGCCCGCTCCCACGCCGGTGCGGCCCGGGACATCCTCACTGCAGAACGCGCGGATTCGGGGCCGAAACCGTGCGTATCGCAGCGCAGATGTGCGCGCCACCATGGACGGGTGGCGGTGCAAGGCGGTGTGAGGCGGAAGGGGTGGCGGCACCGGCCCGCCGCGGTGCACCGGGTCCGGGGTCTGACGGGCTAGCCCTCCACCGTCATGTGGCGGCGCGCGAAAGACAGGGCTTCGGCGAGCCACTCGTCCCGCTCGTCCGCGTCCTTGGTCTTGCGTGTAGAGACCTCGACCCCCACCACACCCTGCCAGCGCTGATCACGCAGGTACTCGAGGGTCTCGGCGACCGGTTGTACGCCCCGCCCCGGCAGGAGGTGCTCGTCCGCCATGGTCTGACCCGAACCGTCCGTGAGGTGCACGTGGCCCAACCGGGAACCGAGTTCCTTGACGGCCGCGAGCGAATCCATCTTGGCGGTGGCCGCGTGGGAGAAGTCCCACGTGACCCAGTCGTAGTCCTGACCCAGGGGGCTGTAATGCGGCGAGTAGACGACGGCCTCACGCCCGCCCACGCGCCACGGGTACATGTTCTCCACGGAGATCTTGGTGTCGGTCATCCGGGAGACCTCACGCACACCGGCCACGAAGTTGCGCGCGTACTTGCGCTGCCACCGGAACGGCGGGTGGGCCACCACGACTTCCGCGCCCACCTGGTGCGTGAGCTTGGCGGCCATCTGGATCTTGGTCCACGCCTTGCCCCACACCTGTTGCGTGAACAGCAGCGTGGGCGCGTGGATCGTGGAGATGGGCAGCTGGTACTTCTGGATGTTGTCCAGCAGTTGGTGGGTCAGCTGACTCATGCGCTCGTGGGTCACGAGCACTTCCACGCTGTCGTAGCCCAGGCGCTGGGCGGCGTCGAACGTCTCGGGGACACCCTGCGGGTACAGCGAACTCGTGGACAGGGCCACGTGCGGGCGGTAGACGGGTGTGTCGGTCATGAGCTGGTCACCAGGTCCTTGGGATCGACGGTCGAGCTCGTGGAGTCCCGCAGCAGCCGGTCCATGCGCCGCAGGATGAGTCCTTCCCGCAGGGCCCACGGGGAGATCCGCAGCGACTCCACCTTGAGCAGGTCCATGGCGGTCTCCGCGACGATCGCCCCGGCCACCACCTGCGCGGCACGGTGTTCGGAGACACCGGGCAGGTCCGCGCGTTCGGCCACGGTCATGGCCTCCATGCGCCGCGTCCACAAGCGTAGGTCCTCCAGGTGCATAACGCGTTGCACGTACGGTCCCTGGCCCGACGGCGCCGCCCCGCAGATCCGCGCGAGCGAGCGGAACGTCTTGGACGTGCCCGCGACCAGATTCGGTTGTCCCCCGGCGGCGATCCGGTCCACGGCGGGACGCAGCGTGGTGCGCACGTGCTTGCGCAAGGCCTTGAAGCGGGCCGGGGGTGCGACGTCGTACCCCGCGAGATATGCCCGGTACAGCCGACCCGCACCGAGCGGGACGGACGTGGCGACCGTGGGCAACGCGTTGGTGCCGATCGCCATCTCGAAGGACCCTCCGCCGATGTCGAAATCCAGGACGCGTCCGGCGCCCCAGCCGAACCAGCGGCGCACCGCGGAGAACGTCACGGCCGCCTCCTGGTCCCCGGACAGTTCCGTGAGCGTGACCCCGGACGTGGACTGGACGTGGTCCAGCACGGCGTTGCCGTTGGTGGCCTCCCGGATCGCGGAGGTCGCGAACGCGAGCAGGTCCTCCGCGCGGTGCTCCACGGCAAAGTCACGCGCCTCCACCACGAACCCGGTGAGCAGGTCACGGCCCTCGTCCGTGATCCGACCGTCGTCGTCCTGGTAGTCCACGAGCCGTAGCGCCATCTTGTGGGACGCGTACGGTTCCGGCCGCGACCCCGGATAGACGTCCAGCAGGAGCAGGTGCACCGTGTTGGAGCCGACGTCCAGGACGGAGAGCCGCATGTGAGTTCCTTCGCTCGCTGGGTGGAGGCGTTGGGTGGGGCCGTTGGGCCGGACCGGATAGCGGGGCTTCGGGACGACCGCGGGGACGACGCCGCCGGGACGACGCCGCGCGAACCGCTCCTACTTGCTCGCGGAACGCCCCGCGCCGGCGGTCTTGCGCGTGGTCTTCCTGGCCGCGCCACTCTTGGTAGCCGCACCCTTGGCCGTGGAACGTTTCGTCGTGCCGCTCTTGGCCGAGCTGCGAGAGCGCGACGTCGTCTTGGCGGGCGCCGGGCCCTTCGCCCGCTTCTCGGCGAGCAACTGGGACGCGCGGGCCGCGGTGATCTGCTCGATCGCCTCGGCACGCGGGACCGTCACGTTGGTCTCCCCGTCCGTGATGTACGCGCCGAAGCGGCCTTCCTTAATGACCATGCGCTTCTCGGTCAGGGGATCCGCACCCAGATCCGCGAGCGGGGGCTTGGCGGCCTGGCGACCGCGCTGCTTGGGCTGCGCGTAAATGGTCTTGGCCTCGTCCAGGGTGATCGTGAAGATCTGGTCCTCGGAACCGATCGACCGGGAGTCGGAGCCCTTCTTCAGGTACGGGCCGTAACGCCCGTTCTGCACCGTGATGGTTTCACCGTCGGTGTCCTCACCCAGTACCCGGGGAAGGGACAGCAGCTTGAGGGCGTCGTCCAGGGTGATGTCCTGCAGGTTCATGGACGAGAACAGGGATGCCGTGTTGGGCTTGGGCCGCTCGACCTTCTTGGGCTTGGGCTTGCCGTTCTTGTAGTACTCGGTGGGGATCGCGTCCAGTTCCTCCTGCGTGGGCTCCGGGATCACCTCCGTGACGTAGGGACCGTAACGGCCGTCCTTGGCCACGATCATCCGACCGGTGTCCGGGTTCACGCCCAGCTCACGGCCGTCCGCCTTCCCGATCTCCATGAGTTCCCGCGCCTTCTCGGGCGTGAGCTCATCCGGGGCGAGGTCCAGCGGGACGTTCGCGCGCACCGGGTCGGTCAGTTCCCCCGTCGCCGGGTCCACCGTGCCACCGGTCTCGAGGTACGGACCGAACTTTCCCACGCGCAACGTGATCTCGTCCGTGACGGGGATCGAGTTCACGGCGCGGGCGTCGATCTCCCCGAGGTCGTCCACGAGCGGCTTGAGTCCTGGTTCGGAGGCGGTGTCACCGAAGTAGAACCCCTCGAGCCACTTGACCCGCTCGGCCTCGCCACGGGCGATCCGGTCCAGGTCCTCCTCGAGCTCCGCCGTGAAGTCGTAGTCCACGTAGTCGGAGAAATGCTCCTCCAACAACCGCACCACGGAGAACGCGAGCCAGGACGGGATCAACGCCGAGCCGCGCACCTGCACGTAACCGCGGTCCATGATCGTGGAGATGGTCGCGGCGTACGTGGAGGGCCGCCCGATCCCCAGTTCATCCAGGGTCTTCACGAGGGAGGCCTCTGTGTAGCGGGCGGGGGGCGTGGTGGTGTGCCCGTCCGCGGTGACCTCGGAGGCGTCCAGGGCGTCACCCTCGGCCATCACGGGCAGCCGCTTGTCCTCGGACTTCTCGGACTGCTTCGAGTTCTCATGGGCGAGATCCGGGTTCACGTCCCGGCCCTCCTCGTACGCGGCCAGGAACCCCCGGAAGGTGATGACGGTCCCGGAAGCCGAGAACTCGGCGTCGGCCCCGGAATGCTCACCGGCGGCGGAGGTGGCCGTGGCGCCCAGGCGGACGGTCGCGGTGCTGCCCTTGGCGTCCTCCATCTGGGAGGCCACGGTGCGCTTCCAGATCAGCTCGTAGAGCTTGAACTCGTCCACGGACAGCTGCGAGCGCACCTGCGACGGGGTGCGGAAGGTGTCCCCCGCGGGGCGCACGGCCTCGTGGGCCTCCTGCGCGTTCTTGGACTTGGACGCGTACACGCGCTTGGAGGCGGGGACGAACTCTGCGCCGTAGAGCTCCTTGGCCTGTGAGCGCGCGGCGTTGACCGCCTGATCGGACAGCGCGACCGAGTCGGTACGCATGTACGTGATGTAGCCGTTCTCGTACAACCGCTGCGCAACCCGCATGGTGGTGCGCGAGGTGAAACGCAGCTTGCGAGCGGCCTCCTGCTGCAGCGTGGAGGTGGTGAACGGTGCGGCGGGACGGCGCGTGTAGGGCTTGGTCTCGAGCGAACGGACCGAGAACTCGGCGTCCTGCAATCCGGCCGCGAGCGCCGTGGCCACGGTCTCGTCCAGCGCGGCGGGGGCGTTCTGCCCGGAGGCCTTGAGCTCGCCGCGGTCCGTGAAGTCCTTGCCGGTGGCCACTCGGCGGCCGTTCAGGGAGCTCAACCGGGCGGTGAAGGCCCGCCCGGCGTCCTGCCCCTCGGGCCGGGAGAAGGTGCCGGTGAGGTCCCAGTAGTCGGCGGGCACGAACGCAATCCGCTCCCGTTCGCGCTGGACCACCAGGCGGGTGGCCACGGACTGCACGCGCCCGGCGGAGAGCCCCGAGGAGACCTTGCGCCACAGCACCGGGGAGATCTCGTAGCCGTAGAGCCGGTCCAGGATGCGGCGGGTCTCCTGGGCGTCCACGAGGTCCTGGTCGATCTCCCGCAACTGCGCGAACCCGCGCTCAATGGCCTCCCGGGTGATCTCCGGGAACGTCAAGCGGTACACGGGGACCTTGGGCTTGAGCACCTGCAACAGGTGCCACGCGATCGCCTCACCCTCGCGATCACCATCCGTGGCCAGGTACAGGGCGTCCGCGTCCTTGAGCTTGCGCTTGAGCTCCGTGACCTTCTTCTTCTTGTCCGGGTTGACCACGTAGTACGGGTCGAACTCGTGCTCCACGTCCACCGCGAACTTGCCGTACGGGCCCTTCTTCATGTCCGTCGGCAGCTCGGAGGGCTGCGGCAGGTCACGGATGTGGCCCATGGAGGACTCCACTTCATAGGCGTCCCCCAGGTACCCCGCGATCGTCTTCACCTTGGACGGTGACTCCACGATCAGCAGGCTCTTGCCCGTACCGGCGTTCTTGGTGGCCTTGGATGCCAAAGGTGCTCCTCGTCATGACCCGTGGTTGCGGGGCGGGTCTGTGTTCAATGCTGGCCGTTCATGCTGATCGGCCGGTGGGCGTGGGCGACGGCGCTCGATTCCTCCGCGTGCCGCGTTCACTTCGTGCCCGGGACGTCAGCGTACGACACGCTGGATCACTACAGGTCGTGATCCGGTTCCTCACCCATGGTGAATTCGCGTCCGGTGGCGTCGTCCGGCTCCAGGACCACGTAGTGGAACTTGTAGTTCGGTGCCCATGGGGTCAGCGGCAATTGTTCCGCCGCCTCCACCTCCGCCCGGGTCTCCAACCGGCGCGCCCGGCCGTGGACCACCGCGGATTCAACGTGGGTGCCCTCGACCTTGTCCACCTCGAATGCCACGTGGTTGTTCACCACCAGGCTGGCCAGCTTGGTGCCCTGTGACGTGCGGAAATAGATCTTGCGCTGACTGACCACGTGATTGACCGGGAAGATGTCCACGAGGCCCGCGCCCTGGACGGCAAGGCGGCCGTACGGCATGTCGCCCAACAACTCCCAGACCCGCTGGGAATCCATGACCCGGAAGGGATTCAGGTTCTCGCTCATGGGTTCAGTCTTACACCTCCGTCAGGAAGCCATGTGTGATCAGGCCTTTGATTTCACGCAGCAGCTGGGGTGCCGGGCCGTCCTGCCACCCCAGCAGCGATCCGAGGGCCGTGAGGATCTGCCCCGCGCTGAGCTCGCCGTCGCACACGCCCGCGAAGCCCGCCGCCTCGCTCGAGAGGATCACGCTCCGACGCAGTCCCGCCCCCTGCCGCAACAGGATCAGGGCCGGGTCCGGGGCCCCGGGTGTGCCGTGGCGTTCCTCGGTCACGTCCTGCGCCACGGTGTAGTGCCGCGCGAGCCACGCGGGATCGGTGTCCGACGCCGCTGCCGGGCCGCGAGCGCCGTGGTCCGCCTCGTCGCGCGCCATGCGCAGCATGCGCTCCCACTCCGCGGCGAGCGCCGGGGCGATGGGTTGCTGGATCGGGTGCGGGACGGTCTCGAAGATCCGCGGTGCAATATCCGGTGTTTCCTCACCCGGGCGGTACAACCACACCATGCCGAAGCCCACCGCGGCCACGTCCCGGGAGTCGAAGTCGTCCAGGTAGGCCGCGTAGGCACGTTCGTAGTCGGCGACGTCGCGCTGCTGGGACGCGTCCCGCAACCAGGTCTCGGCGTACTCGCACGGGTCCTGCACTTCACGTTGGACGAGCCACGCGCCGGTTCCCGGCGGCACCCACGACGCCGGCCCGCGGGACCACGTGGTCGAGGGCTCCTCGTGCGGATCGCGCGGGATCTCCCAGTTCGCGAGCAGGTGCGCGGTGGCCCCCGGGTTCAACACGGTGGGCAGCGCGCCCAATAATTCCCGCACGAGCCGGTCCCCCGGCAGACCGCCGTCCCGGTAGGTGAAGCGGTCCTCGGCGTGTTCGTCCGGGCTGCGCGGCGTGATCACGAAGGGCGGGTTGGACACGACCATGTCGAACCGGCGATCCGCCACGGGCTCCAACAGGCTCCCCCGTTCCAGGCTCACCCGGGCGGGCAAGTCCCACGGGTCCACGTCCAGTGCCTCGGCGTTGAGGATCAGGTTGAACCGCGCGGTGGCCAGTGCGCGGTCGGAGATGTCCGTGGCCGTGACGTGGCGCGCGTGGGCCAAGAGGTGGAAGGTCTGGATCCCGCATCCGGTCCCCAGATCCAGGGCGGTGTCCACGGGCCGGCGCGGTGTGGACTGCACGAGGGTCAGCGATGCACCCCCGATGCCCAGCACGTGGTCATGGCGCAGCACGCCCGGTCGCTGGAACGCACCCAGGTCGCTCGCGACGTACAGCTCGGCCGAGGAATCCGTGGCGTAGGGCCGCAGATCCACCGCGGAACGCACTGTGACGGAGGGCGCGGGGGTATCCGCCGCTGCGCTCTCGTCCGGGTTCGCGTGGGACGGGCAGTTCTCACCGAGCCCGCGCACAGCGGCCTCGACGGCGCCTTCGGCCGACTCGGTGGCGGCATCGGCGGCACCACCGGCCGGCTCAACGCCGGCCTCGACCAGATCCAACCGTTGCAGGCCGGAAGCGCCCACGGAGGGCAGCGCGGCGTCGAGCGATGTGGCCGTTACGGGGTCCCCGAGCAGGAAGAACGCGGCGAGGGTGATCAACGCGGCGACGTCATGGCCCGCGGAATCCGCAGCGTTGCCGACGCCGCGCGGTGAGGAGTGAGTATCTTCCGCACCGCCCGGCACCGAACGGAGGTCCTGCGAGCGCCGTTGCAGGGCGCGACGGGCAGGGACCGCCTGGTCCCGCGACCACGCGGACATGGCCTGCTCGCCCACGAGGTCCGTGACCCCGTCCACCGTGAACCCCGCGGCCACGAGGTCGTCGTGGAGGCGGGCGATCAGCTCCGGGTCATCGGAGCGCGGGGCATCCGGGACCACGCTGAACGCGGGCCCGGGAGCGGCGTCGTTGGGACAGGAAGAGACCACCCGTCAGTGACCCAACCGGAAGGCGCGACCCGTGATGCGCGTGGGCGTGATCTCCACGAACTCGATCTTCTCCGTCTCCAACCACGGTCGCAGACCAAGCTCTTCCACGTACGCGATCCGGTCCGTGTCCGTGATCATCTCGGCCGTGCCGCGCACCACCACGGAGTGCGCTTGTGAACCGGCGGCGCGGTCGATCTCGACCGTCACGTTCGGGTTCAGTTGCAGGTGCAGGACCTTGGTGCCCTTGGCGGAGCGGAAAAAGATCTTCTCGCCGTCGGTCACGATGTTCAGCGGGGTGATGTCGATCTCGTCGCCGTCGCGAGTCGCCAGCCGCGCGAAGCGTGCCTGCTTCAGCAGCTCCCAGCTCTCCTGTTCGCTCAGCTCGGTGATGGGCGGGACCTGGGACGCGTCATCGTGCTCGTGGGCGATGTTCATGGGGTGCGGGTGCTCAGCGTTGCTCATACCCCCATGATTCCATGCGGGTGCGGGACGTGGGCCAGGTGGCGGTGTCGTCCCCGCATCGAATTCCGGCACCGGGTCCCCGCACAGGCAGGGAGCCGACGACGCGTGGCGGGCCCCGCGCATTGGTGGCCGGGCGGCGTCGTCCCCGCCCGGCGTGGGCCACAATGTCACGGTGACGACTTCGCAGGAGATGGTGGACCTGCTCGGACGCGGACCCCGCCCCGAGCAGGTACGTCATGTGCGCGAGATCCCGGAACGCGAACCCACCCACGCGCCCTGGCCCGAATGGCTGCACCCGGATGTGGTCAGCGCATATGAACGGCTGGGTATCCATGAACCGTACGCGCACCAGGTCGCTGCGCTGACCGCTCCGCGACACGCGATCGTGGCCACGGGCACCGCTTCGGGGAAGTCCCTGGTCTACCAATCCCTCGTGCTCGACGCCGTGCACCGGGGCAAACTCGCGGTGGCCGAACGCCCCGGCCTGCTGCACCATCCGGACGAGGCCACGGCCCTCTACATCTCGCCCACCAAGGCCCTGGCCGCGGACCAGCTCACGTCCCTGCGTGCACTCGGTTTCGCGGACGTGCGCGCGGCGACCTACGACGGGGACACCGATCCCGGCGAGCGCCGTTGGATCCGGGAGCACGCGGACGTGATCCTGTGCAACCCGGACATGCTCCACCACGGGATCCTGCCGCATCACATCGGCTGGTCTCGGTTCTTCCGGCGGCTGCGGTTCGTGATCGTGGACGAGGCACATTCCTATCGGGGGGTGTTCGGTTCGCACGTGGCCGTCCTGTTGCGCCGACTTGTCCGGGTCGCGGCGCATTATGGGGCCTCCCCCGTGTTCGTGGGGGCGTCCGCCACGAGTGCGTCCCCGCAGCAGTCATTCGCCAAGCTCATCGGCGCGTCCGAACAGGACGTGACGGCGGTGACCCGTGACACCTCGCCCCACGGTTCGCGCACCGTGGTGCTGTGGGAGCCGGAACAGTCGCCCGGCGGTTCGGACAACGGCGCGCCCCGTCGCCGCACGATCACAGCCGAGGCCTCCGACATGCTCACCGACCTGGTGCTGCGTCAGATCCGCACGATCGCGTTCATCCGTTCCCGCCGCGGCGCGGAGACCATCGCACAGGCGGCCCACCGGCAGCTCGAGGAGGTGGACCCCTCGCTCGGTCATCGCGTGGCCGCCTACCGTTCCGGATTCCTGCCGGAGGAACGCCGCGAGCTGGAACAGCAGTTGCGGGACGGGCGGTTGCTGGGGGTCGCGAGCACGTCCGCACTCGAGCTCGGGATCGACATCGCGGGGCTCGACGCCGTCCTGGTCGCCGGGTGGCCCGGCACCCGCGCGTCCTTCCTGCAGCAGATCGGCCGCGCCGGGCGGGCGGGCCAGCACGCCTTGGCGGCGCTGATCGCCGGTGACGATCCCCTGGACGGCTACTTGGTCAACCACCCCGAGGCAATCTTCGACGTCCCCGTGGAGGCCACGGTGTTCGAGGCCTCCAACCCCTACGTGCTCGCACCGCACCTGTGCGCGGCCGCCGCAGAACTGCCCCTGCGCCCCGACGAACTCGAGCTGTTCGGGCCCACCGCGCGCGACGTCGTCGACTCCCTCACGGACGCGGGGCACCTGCGCCGACGCCCGAGCGGGTGGTTCTGGACCCGGTCTGAACAGCCCGCCACCATGGTGTCGATCCGTTCCGGGGACGGCGGTCCCGTGCAGATCATCGACTCGGACACCGGCTCGGTGCTCGGCACCATGGGCGCTCCGCAATCGCATTACCAAGCCCACCCGGGCGCGGTCTACGTGCATCAGGGCCGAACCTATCTGGTGGAGGAACTGGACGAGGAACTACACGTGGCGGCGGTGCGCCGCGCGTTCCCGGACTTCTACACGGTCGCGCGGGACATCACCGAGGTCCGCGTGCGGGACGTGCGCGATTCGATGCAGTGGGGTCCTGTGAGCATCCACCGCGGGGCCGTGGACGTGACCACCCAGGTGGTCAGCTATCAACGCAAACTGGTGGCGTCCAACGAGGTGGCGGGTGAGGAACCCCTGGATCTGCCGCCCCGCCAGTTGTCCACCACGGCCACATGGTTCACGGTCTCCGGGGGTCAGCTGGCCGCGATGGGGATCGAGGAACCGGACATCCCCGGCTCCCTGCACGCCGCGGAACACGCGATGATCGGGCTCCTGCCACTGTTGGCCTCCTGTGACCGGTGGGACGTGGGCGGGCTCTCGACCGCCCTGCACGTGGACACCGAACGGCCCACGATCTTCGTGCACGACGGCCACCCCGGCGGTGCGGGCTTCTCCGAGCGCGGGTACGACATGTTCCGGCACTGGATCACCGCCACCCGGGACGCGATCGCGCAGTGCGAATGCGAGTCCGGTTGCCCCTCGTGCGTGCAGTCCCCCAAGTGCGGCAACCGCAACAATCCGCTCGACAAGGCGGGGGCGCTCAAGCTGCTCAACGGGGTGCTGTCCTTCGCGCCGTGATGCGCTCGCGGCTGCCACGCGGCGGGTGGCCGTCCCGCAATGGCTGACTACTCCGAGGTGGGGGACCACTCCGAGGTGGGGGACCACTCCGGGGCGGGCGCCTGCTGCGGGGCTGATGGCTGCTCCGGGGGTGAAGTTCCCGGAGCTCACGGCTCCCCCGGCGGCGGTCCGGCCCGGGACACCCCGGTGGCCGGGCCCAGTGACGCGAGGGGTTGCGGCAACTCGATCACCGCGGTGACGTCCACGATCGTGTTCTCAGGGGCCACCACCGCGCACTCGGACAACTGCGCCCCGTTGTCGGCGGCCACCCGCGCAGCCACATCGCACGGGACGCCGGGGCTCAGGCCGCGAGCGACGTCGGCCGCGGCGAGTGCTGCCAAATCCGCCGCCTTGGCCACACGGTGCGTGAGGATCGCGGCCTGCCCGACGAGCAGGACCACCACGAGGACAAAGCACAGCGTCACGGCCAGTGTCAGACCGTGCACCGTGCCGGACCCCTCGTCGCGATGATCTCCCGCGCCCACTGCTCGAGTCCGACGATGCTCGTGCACCTCGTCCGACGTCATGTCACGGCCTCGCATGATCAAGCGTCCCCGGCCCGGCGCTCGGATCCCCGGTGCTTCCGAGAGCGGTGTCCACGGCCGCGCTGCCCGTGGCCTGCAAGCGCCAATCACTCCACGTCCCCAGGATCCCCGGGGCGGGGCCGTTCACCGCGACCGTGACCCGGTCGTCCGCGACGCTCACCCGGACGACGGCGGTGTCCCCGGCGATCTCACGCGCCGTGCGTTCCACGACCTCGGCGGTTTCTCCCCGGGCGGCGGCGCGCGCGGAGGCCCGGGCGGCTTCTTCGTAGCGCACGGTCGTCATCCCGGCAGCTGCGGCCGCGAGCAGAACGGCCAGGAGCAGGACGAGACCGGGCATCATCACGGCCGTTTCGACCGTGACCGCTCCGGCATCCGGATGTCGTGGTGGGCGCTCCGGCTGTCCCGGTGGGGCTTCGGCGCGATCGTGCGCCGGCACGGTTCTTGACCTTCTCATGGGAGTCCTCCTTCTACGGACGGCCACGCGCTCGCTCACCGGCACTCCACGGTGTTCGAACCACGGTGTGACTGGGGACCGTGGCAGTTCCGGGCGGCGTGGTGGTGGCCCCACTCCGACGAGCGGGTCCGCCGGAACAGAAGCGCGGCGGGCCCGGGGGCTCGGAGTGGTTCGGGTGTATGCGGTTCTGGCACCGGGCCCGGGCCGCAGGGTGGCCGGTCCTACGCGGCCCTCCCACGGCCCGGGTCCGGTGGGTGCGCGGTTCAGACGGCCAGGGCCTTCTGGATGATGCCGAGCAACATGCCCGACACGGAGTCCGAGGACAGCACCGCGGCCATGACGCCGCCGAACGCGGCGGCCGCGAGCACGATGACCGCGTACTCCGCCGTGGACGCCCCGAGGTCCGGGTCGTCCGGATCGACGGCGGTGCGGGGCCGCACCTCGGCGGTCGGCATCGGTTGGGTCGCATCCTCCACGGGGATCTCCGTGGGATCGTCGAACGCGGTGGTGCAGGCGGGAAGCGTGATCATGGACATGGTGATATTCCTGTTCGTTGGGTGTTCGTGATGTGTTGAGGGGTGAGATGGCAGCGGTGTCGCGCACCCGCCTTCGTGACAAGTGGAAGGTTGCAAATACGTGCCTAGATCGGGGCGCAGCATCCTGCGGGCGGTCCCCTCCCCCTCCCCGCAGCGTGAGCGCCGTGCAGGCGCGCGTGGCCGGTCATGATCCGAAGACCCTGGGCAGCAAACTCATGAGTACGGGGACCACACCCCAGCACATGAACGCGGGCAGGAAGCACAGGCCGAGCGGCAGCACGAGCTTCACGGCGAGCGCCTCGGCCGCCCGTTCGGCGCGACGGTACTGCGCTCGCCGCACGAGGTCCGCCTGACCCCGCAGGACGGACGCCGAGGCCGTGGCGGAGGTGGCCGTGAACTCGAGAGCGTCGCGGAAGTCGCGCATGTCCCGGGACAGTTCTTGATCCGCGGGCCACGCCGCGTCCCACGGGAGCCCGAGTCGCAGGGCGGCCGCAACCCGACCCAGCTGCTGGTGGACAGCTCCAGCGCAGCTGTTCGCGAGGACGGACACGGCCTCCGCGAGGGGCAGTCCGGTCTCAAGCTGGCATGCCGTGAGTTCCACGAGTGCCGCGGCGGGTAGAGGGGGGATCGACGCCGCCGTCGCAGTTGCTGCACGGACCGAGGGACCCAGCGATGCGTCCGCCGGCATTGCCCAGGTCGCCACACTCCGAGCATCCCCGGTCGCTCCCGGGGTCGTGGATGACCCAGACGACCACCCGTTCGCCCCGGTCGATCCGATGTCCCCGCCCCGGGCCAATCCGCCGTGAACGGTCGACGTGGCCCTTGAGCCAGGACGAAGAAACCCACCGTTCAACCCCGAACGGGACGACCCGAGCTCACGTGGGGAACGTCGTCGTCCGCGGGGGATCCGCAGCCGCGAGCCGGGAGAAAGCCACACAAGTACACCGCATCCCGCGAGAACACCCGCCATCAGCGCCCCGATCATGACGCGCTCTCCACTTCGGCGCGATGCATCAGGGCCCGGGTCCACAATCGCCCGGCGATGCTGAGGGCGGCACCCGCCGCGAGCGCGAGCCGACCCCACCACGTGGTCAGCAACGTGGTGATCGGATCCGTGCCCATGAGCACACCGAGCCCCAGCGCGAGCACGGGCAGCCACGACAGCGTCCGCACCGTGACCCGCGGTCCTGCCAGGGCACTGTCCCGGGCGGCCTGCGCGTCCAGCTGCGATTCTAGGGACTCCGCCACGCCCGAGAGCGTGCGCCCCAGGGGCGCCCCGGAACGCTCCGAGATCTCCCAGCACGCGGCGAGCTGGGCGCACACGGACCGCGCGGTGGCCGCGAGGGCGCGATCACCCACGGGCACGGGAGCACTCGCGAAGCGCGTCAGACTGGCGGACACCGGGATCCCGACCTGGGCGGCGGCGTGGACGTCCCCGCACATCCGGGCGATCCACCGCCCCGTGGGTCCCGAGCCCGTGGAGACCGCGGGCAGTTCGCCGAACACCCGGGCGGGTGCCCGCCCCGCTTGCAGCAGCGCGGCCAGTCGGCGCACCACGGTCACCCATTGCATCGCTTCCGCGGCACGATCACGACGACGCCACCGTGCGAACACGCCCGTGCCCACCGAACGCTCGGCACCGCCGTCGGCGTCGTCATCACCCGAGCGGTGTGCGGGTACTGCGAGGCTGCCCCCGCGCGCGCCGCCACTGCTCCAGACGAGCAACGCGGCCGCGGTGAGGACGAAGAGGAGAAACGCGAGCATCATGATGCGTCACGCCCTCGGGCCAGCAGCCGTGCCAGCTGTGACCACCCGGGCCCCTCGACCGGATGCCCGGACTCCACGGTCAGAGCGGGCCGGGTGCTCAGCACACCGTCCTCGAGGTGGAGAGTGCACAGGGAATCCAGCCTGCGTCCGGCGGGGGTGCGGCTCACGTGGGCCACGAGGTCCAGCGCGTTGGCAGCCTGCAGATCCACGGCGCTACGGCTGAGTCCCGCGAGGGACCCCAGGGCGGCGAGCCGGGCCGGAACCGCCCGCGCGGAGTTCGCGTGCACGGTTCCCGCACCGGAGTGCCCCGTGTTCAGGGCGGTCAGCAACTCGCGGACCTCCGCGCCACGGCATTCCCCCACCACGAGCCAATCCGGGCGCATCCGCAACGCTTGCCGGACCAGGTCCGTGAGGTCCACGGAACCGGCCCCCTCCACGTTCTCCTGCCGGGACTGCATGCCGACCACGTGGGGATGATCGGGGTTCAGCTCCGCGGCGTCCTCCACGAGCACGAGGCGCTGTCCCGGCGCGCACTGGGACAGTAGCGCAGACAGCACGGTGGTCTTTCCGGAACCGGTGGCGCCGCTGATCATGAGATTCGCCCGTGCGGCCACGGCATCCGTGAGGACGTCCGCGAGGAACGGGTGCACGGTCCCGGAGTGCACCAGATCCGCGAGCGACAGCCGTTGCGGAGCCCGGAAACGGATGGACAGCAGTGTCCCCGACGTGGACACCGGCGGGATCACGGCATGCACCCGTAGCCCGGTGGCGGTCTGCACGTCCACGCACGGGTGGCCGTCGTCCAGCCTTCGCCCGGCCGCGGTCACGAGCCGCACCGCGAGCGCACGCACGTGCGCCTCGGACGTGAACGGGCTCGTGACACGCTGGATCCCGTCGTGGGTCTCCACGAAGACGTTCTCGTGGCCGTTGACGTAGACGTCGCTCAGTCCGGTCGCCGGCAGTAGTGGCTCCAACGGCCCGAGCCCGGTCAATTGCGCCTTGACGTGCTGCGCGGCTCGGACGGAGCCGACGGCCCCGAGCACCCGGCCCGTCTCCCGCACGGCCTTGGCGATCCTGGTGTCGGTGACCGGACCGCCCTCGGCCAGGAGGCGTTCGCGCACCTGGTCCACGAACGCGGCGTCGTGCGCGGCAGCTTCCGGCCCTGGCGTGACGCACGGGCCGGACCGGGTTGCGGTGTGGTCGACTACTTCCGACTCCGACGCATCGCGCGGACCGGGCCGAGCGGCGTCGTGATCGTGGGACACCGTGCATGAGACCGTCATGACAGCTCCTCCAATGCCCGGGCGATCTGCGCCACGGCCTTCGCGTGGCGGGGACGCCGGCCGCGACGTAGGACGGTGCCATCGTCGAGGTGCTGGGGCACACGAGCGTCGAACGCCACGGCCGCCACGCACGGCACGCCGGCGGCCTCGGCCACGACCGGGGGATCCACGTCCGCGACGTTGACCCCGCACACCGCACTCACCACGGGAACGGGTGCGCAACGCCGCACCGTGTGTTCCGCGGCCAGGATCCCGCGCACGGTGCGGGAAGCCAGGACCAGCACGGCATCGCACCAGCGCGCTTGCCGTTCGAGGTCCGAGCGGCACAGATCCACCACCTGGACCGCAGCGGCGCCACGCAGCGCGGCGATCACCGTGGCCATCGGAACGGTGTGCGCTAGGCTCGCGTGGCGATCCCATGAGAGGTACCGCAGGGCATCCAGGCGCGGCATGGCCGCCCACAGTTGATCGGCCGCCACGGTGCCCGAGAACTGATTGAGCTCGGGCCACCGCAGCCCGTCGGTGGTTTCCTCCCCCAGCGCGAGATCGAGGCCCGCGCCCAGGGGGTCACCGTCCACGAGCGCGGTGTCCACCCCCCGGGCCGCGAAGTGCCCCGCGAGCCAGCACGCCACCGTGGACGCGCCCACTCCCCCGGTAGCGCCGACGACGCCGTACACCCGCCCGGTCGTGCGTGGCAGTTCGGAATCGGACGAGCGGGAGATCATGTCCGCGAGCCACGCGGCCGCGTGCGGTAACACCACCACGGCGGACGCCCCGAACCTCACCGCGGTGTCCCACGCGTCGGCGTGTTCGGTGAGCGCCACGACCACCGCCCCGCGGGGTACGACGTCCCCGGCCCAGGCGGCATCCACGAGCACGACGTCCGACGACGCCGCTCGCGCCCCCGCACCGTCGTCCGTCACCCTGAGCGCAACCCCGGCGCCGATACACACGGCCTCAACGGCCTCCACGAGGTCAGGGGTGGTGCTGAGCAACTGCACGCCGCGGGTCCCGTGCAACTCGGTGCAGGCCAGCGAACTGCCCGCCGAGGCACTGCCCGCGGCGACACCGCCCGATGCCGCGCTGCCCGTCGCCGTGCTTCCCCTCGGTGCACGTCCCCCCGCTGCGCTGGCCCGCGAGCGCGCCGCGATCGGGGACTCGCGATCCGCGGGGACCGGCCCGGCAGGGAGCGGACCACACCCCTGATCGCCATCGCCACTGTCAAAGGCTGCGTAAGACCGACTGGCCGCGCGGCGGGCTCGACGCGAGGCGCCCGGAGGGTCGACGGGAGCCGTGATGGATGCGGTGTTCATGGCACCAACCTGGCCGGTGACACCCACGTTCCGCGCCCGCTGGCCCGCACTGTGCAGCGTTGCGGGCACCCGCCGCGGCGTGCCGGGTGCTGTGCAGATCGCCCGCCGCGGGGACGGAGGGTTCCCTCCCGTCGTGCGTGCTCGCCGAGTATTACGGAACGGTCACCGGTGGTGCACAGCTGTCCGGGGAAGCACCACCATGAGCTGATGGACCTCAACCCTGTGACACGAACATCGGCCGTCGCGGCGCTGATGCTGAATGTGCTCTATTGCCTGCTGGTGCTCGCCCTGCTGCTCTGGGTGTTCCACTGGGGCCGGGTCAGCATCATAGTGGTGGCTCTGCTTCTCCTGGCCGTCATCATCATCCCCGGGTTCTTCGCTCTGCGCCCGCAGACCGAGCGGGGCGAGGACTACATCATCACCTCATGCGGTGCCCGCAGCCAAGGGCAACTCACGGTACCGGTGCCCGTCTCCGAACTTCCGAGACTGGTCGAGCGTGCCTGCGCCCAGCACGCGGAACTGGGCTTGCGAGAACTCGATGCGCAGGGCGGGCGGATCTCGGTGGGAATCACGTTCTCGTCGTGGGGCGCGCGCGTCCGATTCGTCTTGCGACCCGTCTCGGAGACCGCGTCGCAGATCGTGGCGACCTCGCGTCCTCGGATGCCACTGGAACTGTGGGGCCTGGCCGGGAGCGAGGCAAACCTGTCCGTGCTGTTCCGCGGCGTGGCACAGGAGGCCGAGCGCACGCACACGAGCGTGGCCTGAGCACCGCCCGACCGGGCGCGGTGCATGCCCCATGAGGCCCGGCTCTCAGCTGAGCCGCCGCTCAGGCGGGTTCCACCCACCACGCCCGGGTGGTGTCGGTGGGGCCGTCCAGCTCGGTCAACCCCGCGTCCGTGACCGTGACCGGCCTCTGGACCCCGTCCCACTCCTCCCGCGAGGGGAACTCCACGCGCACCCGGTAGTCGTCCACGCGCCAGCGTTCCCGCACTGCTTCGGGCATGGCCTCCCACGCGAGCTGCGCGGCGTGCCCACACTGCGCCGCGAGCTTGCCGCTCGAGATCCCGAGTCCCGGGGCCACCTCCACGGTGACCACGGCATTCTGCGTGGCCGAGGCCCCGACGGCCGGGAATTGCGTGCCGGACACCTGCAGCTTGTGCAGTTGCTTGGGCAGGGGCTGCACGGGTGCGGGCACGAATGCCCTCACGGCCGCGGTGCCGTGCTCGTCCGCTGCCGTAGTCGGCGCCTTCTGCGCCACCGTGACCCCGGGTAACGCCTGCACGTCCTCCCAGCGCTTGCCGTCCGCGCGCCGCACAAGTTTGCGGATCTGCACGTCCCGCCACGTTCGCACGGCCTCGTGCCATGGCCCACCCGGGGCGCTGCGTTCGTCGCCCAGCAGCATCACGACGGCGCGCGCCGCCGCTTCCGCGACGTCCACCTCCCGTGCGGGGCGCCCACGATCCCGGTACACCACCAGTTGCATGGCCCAGGGGACGTCGTGGGTCTCAGTCGGCTCAGCACTCATGGCCCCGAGTCTCCCACGCGGATCCGCAGCGCGAGCTCGCCCATGGACAGCGCGTGCGTGTCCGGGACCACGGGGACCATGAGACCGCGGTCCGTGGCCCTGCGGACGCCCTTCAACGGGATGGTCCACGTCTCGTCGCCCTCCGGGGCGCCGGGCGACGTCGTCGGCGCGACCTCCGGGAGACCACCGGTGCCTACCAGGTGCTGCGCGAGGTCCCTGCGGGTGACCTCGCCGGCCGCACCCGTTCCGGTCAGCGCGGCGAGATCCACCCCGGCGTCCTTGGCCCGCTTGCGCACGGGCGGTGTGGCGCGGGCACGGGTGTCCCCGGGGGCCGGCACCGAGGGTTCAAGACGCTGCGGGGCCCCCACGTCCTCGTGGAGACCGATAGGACCGGACGGTGCGGGCCCCGCCGGCTCCGCCGCCCGCTGCTCCGCAAGGGCACGACGTCGCCCGAGTCGCCCGCGGCGCTTCGTGTCCTCCCGCGCCCCGCACCCGACCAGGGTGGCACCGGAACCCTCGGCATCGGCCGCGGGTTGCGCGCCGGTCTGGGGGCCGGACTCCCGTGCAGAACCGGCCGGGGCAGCGGGTGCACCGGTGGACCCGTCCGCCGCGGCGTCCTCGGCCACGATGTCGATGATGGGCGTCCCTACCTCCACCGTGGCTCCCTCGGGGGCGAGCAGCGCCGCCACCGATCCCGCGGTGGGACACGGCAGTTCCACGACCGGCTTGGCGGTCTCGATCTCCACGATCACCTGGTTGACCTTCACGGCGTCACCGGCAGCGACTTTCCAGGTCAGGATGTCCGCTTCCGTGAGGCCCTCGCCGACGTCCGGGAGCTTGAACTGGGCTGTATTCATGATCTTCTCCTCCATACTCGAGAGCCCGGTCGATCCCGTCGAGGATTCTGTCCACGTCGGGCAAGTCGTGGTGCTCGGAACGCGACGCCGGGTACGGGGTGTGGAACCCGCCCACGCGGATCACGGGTGCCTCGAGGTCGTAGAAGCATTTCTCCCCGACCCGCGCGGCGATCTCAGCGCCCTCACCGAAACTCGTGGGCGCTTCATGGACGATCACGAGACGACCCGTCTTGCGCACGGAGGTCACCACGGTGCCCGCTTCCGCGAGAGGAGCATGGATGACCCGCTGGTCGCCGAAGTCCTTCTGCAGTCCGTCCGTGATGAGGAAGACCCCGCCCAGCACGCCGATGTCCTCCCCGAACAGCACGACCCTGGGATCGTCCTCGAGGGCCTTGCGCAGTCCCCGGTTGATGGCAGCGGCCAGGGTCATGGTGGTGTTCTCGGCCCCGGGTGCCTGGGCCGCGGTCCCAGCTCGCCCTGGTGCTGGAGAGCCGTGGCCTCCTGGTCGAATCTGCGTAACAGGACCATGGATCGGTACATGGTCATCAGGTCGGTCATCTCGAGGGTATCGAGCTCGTATCCGTTCGGGGACAGACGCTCGCCGCTGGGACTGATCATCTGCACGGGATGAGGTTCACCCAGTCCCGTTCGTTCCGGATCCATCACCTCGTTGTGAACGTTCATGTCACTCCTCGAAGTAGCGCGTATTCAATTGTCACTAGGTCTCTGTGATGCAGGTCGCTACGCCTATCCCGCGCGGCTCCGCCAGGGGGCCCGGGTGTACCCGATCCACGCCCCATACTGGGAGCATGCACATCGTGGTGGCCGCCGCAGAGCCCGGGTCCTGGGTGTTGCGGGTGGTCTCCGCGAACGGCAAGCCCGCCGGGGAGCCGCACACCGTCACGGACGAGGGCCTCGCCTTCGAGGTCGCCCGGCGCGAGAACGCGGCACGTGCCGCGGGCGTGGTGCCTCCCGTGTGGACGTGGCTCGAGACCTCCGTCCCCGCCGCACTGCTGCTCGCCGCGGGCGTGTGGGTGACCCGCTGCCGGGACCTGGGACTGTGCGCCACGATCCTTGCCACGGCCGCGACCGCCCCCGGATCCGGCGCACCCGATCCCACCTCGGACGAACCCCGCCCACTCGACTACCGTCCCGTGATCGAACCCGCGGACCCGCGCCGCGTGGCCGGTCCGCACGCCCCGGCCGAACCGAGCAGCCAGGGGTCGCTGTTCGCCGTCGTCGAGCAGCGCGGGCACGGGACGGACGAGTTGATCGCGGAGCTCGCCGCGCAGAACCGGGCGTGCGAGACCGCGCGCTATCCCCGGCGGATCGAACGCCTGCTGGCCCTCGAGTCCCAGGGCGCGTTGGTGGCCGCGGACATGCGCCACCACGGCGTCCCCTGGAGCCCCCGGGCCCACGAGGAGATCCTCGAGGAGCTGCTCGGCCCCCGTCCGGTCGGTGAGGAGCGGCCCGCGCGCATGCAAGAACTCGCCCGGCGGGTACGTGACGTGCTCGACGCCCCCACCCTCAACCCGGACTCCCCCGTGGAGCTGCTCAAGGCCCTGCGCAACGCCGGGGTGGACGTGGACACCACGCGCGCGTGGAAACTGCGGGACTGGGCCCTCGTCAACGGCCGGCCGCAGGAGCAGCGCGTGGCCATCGTGGAACCGGTGCTCGAGTACAAGAAACTCTCCCGGGTCTTCTCCGCGACCGGGTGGCACTGGTTGGACACATGGGTGCGGGAGGAGCGCTTCCACCCCGAGTACGTCGTGGGCGGCGTCGTGACCGGACGATGGGCCGCGCGCGGCGGCGGTGCGCTGCAGATCCCCAAGTACATCCGCGGCGCCGTGCGCGCGGATCCCGGCCGCGCGCTCGTCGTGGCCGACGCCGCCCAGCTCGAGCCGCGCGTGCTGGCCATCCTCGCGCGCGACGACGCTCTGGCCGAGGCGTCGCGCGACCGTGACCTCTACGAGTCCATCGCACTACAGGGCGAGGCACGCGGTTCGGAATTAAAGGAGCGGGCGCACGCGAAGCTCGCGCTGCTGGGCGCGATGTACGGTGCGACGTCCGGGGCCGGCGGGCGGTTCATGCCTCACCTGGCCCGGATGTTCCCGCGCGCCGTGGGTTACGTGGAACACGCCGCGCGCGTGGGCGAGCTGGGGCACCAGGTCTGCACCTACCTGGGCCGCTGGTCACCCGTTCCCGGGGCGGAATGGTTTGAGGTGCAGCGCGCCACGGCCACCCAGGCCGGCGAGCGCCGGGCCACCCAGGCCGCGCGCGGTCACGGCCGGTTCTCCCGGAACTTCGTGGTCCAGGGCTCGGCCGCCGAGTGGGCGCTCGCGTGGTTGGGACACATCCGACAGGGTCTGCACGACGCCGGCCTGGACGCACAGCTCGTGTTCTTCCTGCACGACGAGGTCATGGTCCACTGTGCCGAGCAGCATGCGCCCCGGGTGCGGGACCTCGTGACGCAGGCGGCCGAACAAGCGGTGATCACGGTGTTCGGCAGAGTACCCGTGGCGGTCCCGGTGGCCACGACGGTGGTGACGTCGTACGCGGATGCGAAGTGACCGCGGCTGCGCGCACCGGCATTACGCTGAGACGTCCCGCTCCTGAGTAGCGTCCTGCTGGTGACCTCGCGGACCGTCCGCACCATGCGCCTCGACGGGGACCGAGGGTGAACGGCGCTGAAAGGGTTATGCCTTCGGCCCGAACCTCGGCACGGGGCGCTTGATCGAGCGGTCCCACTCCACGGACCAGCCGAGCCAGTCGAGCACGCGGTCGATGATGACGCCGGTGAACCCCCACACGGTGATGGGCTCGGCCACGCCCGCCACGCGCACGTCGAACGCCGGGGACTCGTAGGTGTGCTGCCCGCGGGTCACGGTCGCGTAGTACCGGTGGGCGGGGTTGATCAGGTCCAGCACCGGCACCCGGAACACCAGGGAGGACTCGGCGTGGTCCACCACGTCTACGGGGGACGGACTGCGCCACCAGCCGATCACCGGCGTAACCAGGTGGTTGCTCACGGGCAGCGGCACGGGGTGCAGTGCACCGAGGACCTCCACGCCGTCCGGGTCCACCCCGGTCTCCTCGTGGGCCTCCCGCAGTGCCGCCCGGACATGGGGTGCGCTCACGCGCCCGCCGGGCACGTCCAGGAAGGTGCCGGGTTCGCCGTCGGGCGGATCGAGGCGCCCGCCCGGGAAGGCGACCTGGCCGGGGTGGGCACGCAGGGTCGCGGCGCGCTGGACGAGCAGCACGTCCAGGTCACGTCCCGGCCCGTCCGTGTGCTCGGCGTAGTGCGAGGGCACGGCGTCCAGCGCGCCGAAGAGGATGAGCACCGCGGAGTGCCGGTGGTTCTCGTCCAGCTCGCCGATCCGCCACGGTTCGCGGTCGTGCATGATCACGGAATCACCGTGCCGGGCGAGCTCCACGAGCTGATCACGGGGGTCGGCCCCGTGAGGGTCGGAGGGGGTCATGCGAAGTCCTTTCACGCGCCGAGGGTGTGTCCGTCGGCGCGCAGTTCGCGGCGCGTGCGCCCGGCCAGGAAGCCCGCGAGCAGCTCCTCGCGGCCCGGGGCGAGTTCGTAGGCCAACAGTTTCCGGGCGGCCAGTGGATCGGTGGGGCCCGTGCCGTAGGAGGGGCACAGATCCGCGACCGGACACACTCCACACGCCGGTTTGCGCGCGTGGCACATCCGCCGCCCGTGGTAGATCAGTTCGTGGGACAGCTCGGTCCACACCGCGGGCGGGAACAGGGCGGCCACGTCCGTCTCGACCTTGACGGGGTCCTCCTGGTCGGTCCAGCCGAAGCGGCGCGCGAGCCTGCCGAAATGCGTGTCCACCGTGATCCCGGGGACCCCGAACGCATTGCCGAGCACCACGTTCGCGGTCTTGCGCCCCACGCCGGGCAGGGTCACGAGCTCGGCGAGCGTACCCGGGACGCGGCCGTCGTACTCGTCCACGATCCGCGTGGCCAGCCCCTGGATGGAACGCGCCTTGGACCGGTAGAACCCGAGCGAGCGCACCCGTTCCTCGACGTCCTCGGCCGGCGCCTCGGCCAGCTCCCAAGGCCCGGGGTATGCGGCGAACAGCCCCGGCGTCACCGAGTTGACGCGCACGTCGGTGGTCTGCGCGGAGAGCACCGTGGCCACGAGCAGCTGCCACGCGTCGTCGAAATCCAATTCCGCCACGGCGTACGGATAGCTGCGCGCGAGCTCGCGCTGGATCCGCCGCGCGCGCCGCGTCGTCGCCAACCGCGTTTCGCCCCCGGTACGACGACGCCGCGCGGCCGCCTGCTCGGCCTGGCGCGGGGGCACGAAGCGCACGTGGGCAGCGGCGGCCGGGGAGTCCATGTCCTCGATCATGGTGGCCGCCGTGGCGGGGGTCAAACCGCGCGGCCGCCGTGACGGTGCGCGCGACACCGGCCGCCATGGATCGAGCACGGGCGGGAACCTCGACTACGCTGGGGAACAAGAATGTGAACTGAACCACGTGCCCGCGAGCGGCACGAGACGGCCCAGGTAAGGAGCACCATGTTCCCGGAATCCGCAGCATCCCAGTCGAAGACCTACGCACCCAGCGAGGAGTTCGCCACCCAGGCCAACGCCACCGCGGAGCTGTACACGCGAGCCGAGGAGCAGGGTGAGGAGTTCTGGGCGGACCAGGCCCGCGAGCTGCTGACGTGGTCCACCCCGTTCACCGAGGTATTGGACTGGTCCAACCCGCCGTTCGCCAAGTGGTTCCAGGACGGCACCCTGAACGCCGCGTACAACGCCGTGGACCGCCACGTGGAGGCCGGCAACGGGGACCGCGTGGCCCTGTACTTCGAGGGCGAGCCCGGAGACAGTGCGTCCTACACGTACGCGCAGCTCAAGGACGAGGTCTCCAAGGCCGCGAACGCGTTCGAGGCGCTCGGCGTGGGCAAGGGCGACCGCGTGGCCGTGTACCTGCCCATGATCGCAGAGGCCGTGGTCACCATGCTCGCGTGCGCGCGCATCGGAGCGATCCACTCGGTGGTCTTCGGCGGCTTCTCCGCGGACGCCCTGCGCTCGCGCATCGAGGACGGCGAGGCCAAGCTCGTGGTCACCGCGGACGGCTCCTACCGCCGCGGCAAGCCCACGACGCTCAAGCCCGCCGTGGACGCCGCCCTGGAGAAGGGCGGGAGCTCCGTCCAACACGTGGTGGTGGTCAAGCGCAACGGCGAGGACGTTGCGTTCCAGGACGGCCGTGACGTGTGGTGGCACGAGGTCACCGAGAACGCCTCCACCGAGCACACGCCCTCGGAGCAGAACGCCGAGGATCCGCTGTTCATCCTCTACACCTCCGGCACCACCGGCAAGCCCAAGGGCATCCTGCACACCACCGGCGGCTACCTCACCCAGGCGGCGTTCACCCACAAGAACGTGTTCGACCTCAAACCGGAGACGGACGTCTACTGGTGCACCGCGGACGTCGGGTGGGTCACGGGCCACACCTACATCACTTACGGGCCGCTCGTGAACGGCGCCACCCAGGTGATCTACGAGGGCACCCCGGACTCCCCGCACCGCGGCCGGTTCTGGGAGATCGTGCAGAAGTACGGCGTGAGCATCCTCTACACGTCCCCCACCGCCATCCGCACCATGATGAAGTGGGGCGAGGAGATCCCCGGCGAGTGGGACCTCAGCTCGCTGCGCTTGCTGGGCACCGTGGGCGAGGCCATCAATCCCGAGGCCTGGACCTGGTTCCACCGTGTGATCGGCGGCGAGCGCTGCCCCATCGTGGACACGTGGTGGCAGACCGAGACCGGCGCGATCATGATCTCCCCGCTGCCCGGGGTCACCCACGCCAAGCCCGGTTCCGCGCAGGTCCCGCTGCCGGGGATCGCGGTGGACGTCGTGGACGACGCCGGCAACTCCCTGCCCAACGAGACCGACGGTTTCCTGGTGGTCCGCAAGCCGTGGCCGTCCATGCTGCGCACCATCTGGGGGGACGACGACCGTTTTGTCAACACCTACTGGGGCCAGTTCGGTGACAAGTACTTCGCCGGCGACGGCGCCAAGCGGGACGCGGACGGGGACGTCTGGATCCTGGGTCGCGTGGACGACGTCATGAACGTCTCCGGCCACCGCCTGTCCACCCCCGAGATCGAGTCCGCGCTGGTCTCCCACCCGTCCGTGGCCGAGGCTGCCGTGGTGGGCGCCCAGGACGAGACCACGGGCCAGGCGGTTTTCGCCTTCGTGATCCTCTCGGACCAGGCCACCGCCGAGAACCGGGACGCCGCCGAGCTCGCCGAGGAGATCCGCGCGCACGTGGGCCGGGAGATCTCCCCGATCGCCAAGCCCAAGAAGGTCTTGATCGTCCCCGAGCTGCCCAAGACCCGCTCGGGCAAGATCATGCGCCGTCTGCTCAAGGACGTCGCCGAGGACCGTCCCGTGGGTGACGTCTCCACGCTCGCGGACCAGACGGTCATGCAGCAGATCGTGGACTCGCTCGGCCAGAAGTAACCCCGGCCCCGGCGCACGACGCCGCTGCGGTGCCTCGCGTGAAGAGGTCATCGTGGCGGCGTCGTCCGGTGTTGTCAGGGTGTTCGACGACGCCGCACTGTTCGTCGGTGCCGCACTGTTGGTCGGCGCCGCCTTGTTCGGAGGTGCCGTGTCGCTCCACGTGACCGTGTTGTTGAATGGAGCCATGAGTGAGCTGCCGATCCACGTCCTGAATGGGCCCAATCTCAACACCCTGGGCACCCGCAAGCCCGAGATCTACGGGCACACGACCCTTGCGGACGTCGAACGCAATGTGCGCGTCCGCGCGCAGTCGTACGGGCTGGACGTGGTGTTCGAGCAGTCCAACTATGAGGGGCAGCTCGTGGACTGGATCCAGCGGGCGCGCACCGAGGCGTGCGGGATCGTGATCAATCCCGCGGCGCTGACCCACTACTCCGTGGCCCTGCACGACGCCCTCGAGATGTGCGAGATGCCGATCGTGGAGGTGCACATCTCCAACGTGCACCGCCGGGAGGCCTTCCGGCACACGTCCTTCGTGTCACCGCAGGCCACGGCCGTGATCGCCGGTGCCGGTGTCCTGGGGTACGAACTGGGCGTGCAGGTGATCGCCAACGAACTGGGTAAGAACATCGAGAGATAGGACGCACCCATGACCGCAGCAGATCCACGGTCCGGTGTGCCCCTGGTCTACAGGCGCATCGACGAGTCCTTCCACCAGGTGGCCGCCGCCGGGGACGTGGAGCTGTTCGCCGATGCGTGGTTGCCCGGCGGCCACGAGGTGTACTGCGAGCAGGTCAAGGACACGTGCGTGGAAGCCGCGGTGCTCTTCGAGGGGTGCATGTTCTCCTGGGCATTCCAGCCCACGTCCCGGAGGACCTGGTCTCGTCCCTCGAGGAACTGGCCAGCCCCGAGGTGGCCGAGCGGATGACCACGCTCACCGCGCAGGGGACCATGCCCGGGACCGGTCTGACCATGCGCTCCGAGAAACTCATCGAGGCCTACGGACTGGCTGCGCTGGGGCGGCGCCAGGAGATCGGTGACCCGCGGGCCATCATCGACACGGTCGACCGGCGCATGGCGGACGAGGACTGGTTCGTCACTGCCCTGTGGCAACCGCAGTACCTCCACGACGTGTAGTACGACCTGCGCCCGCTGCGTGATCCCCTGAATGCGTTCTTGGCCCCGGACCGCGCCTCCCTGCTGGCGCACTCGGTACCCGGCCACCGCTCGTCCGTGCTCGACCGCCGGTCATCGGTGCTCAGCCGCTGCTTGTCGGTGTTCAGCTGCTACCGACAGGATGTCCGCTCAGGACACCACGCACTGACCCGTGGGGACGGACTCCGTGGAGTCCCCCGCCGCGGCGAGGATCTCGGTGACACGAGCCACGGGGATCGCATACCCCACCTGGTCCGTGACGGCCTTGGCGAAGACCACGCCCACGACCTCACCGTCCGCGTTGAGCAGCGGACCGCCCGAGTTGCCCTGCTCCACGTTGCCCGCGATCTGGATGATGCTGCGGGTCTGGGTCTGCCCCGTGGTCACGTTCTGCACGGGGGCCACCGCCTGACCCTGGATCGTGGCCGGGCGCAGCGTATAGGGACCGCCCAGCGGGTAGCCCGCGAAGGACACGGTCTGTCCGCTCGTCACCGAACCCTGCAGGGCCAGGGGTGCCTCGGGCAGATCGGGGACGCGCAGCACCGCGAGGTCGGACGCGGCGTCGTACTGCACGGCCTGCGCGCGGTAGACGCGACCGTCGCGCGTCTGGACCACGGGCTGGTCCACGCCCGCGACCACGTGGGCGTTGGTAACCACCGTGCCGGGCTGCGCCACGAATCCCGAACCCGTCTGGTTCTGGGCGCACTGGGCGGCCGTGCCGTAGACCTGGACCACGGACTGGCCCGCGTCCGCGACGCTCTGGGTGTCCGGGGTGTCCGTGGGGTCCGGGGCGGCCTGGGACGGGAAGAGCAGTTCGTCCAGCTGCCGGATGCCCTGGGCGCCGCTGATCGCGTTGCGGGTCTGTGTCATGGCCTGGCGCACGGGCTCCGGGGTGACCCGCTCGATACCGCGCAGCACCTGCGAGGACGCGACCTGTTGGGACAGTGCGGGAAGGCCCAGCTGACCCACGAGCGAACCCACGAGCCCCATGACCAGGGCGGCCACGACCACGTTGAGCACCCCGCCGCCCACGCGGTCCAGGATCCCCAGTCCCGTCCTCTCGGTGATCCGCGCGAGGGCATTACCCGCGATCGACCCCAGCCACTGACCCAGGGCCAGGGCCACGAGGACGGTGAGCAGCACGGCCGGGATCCGCCATTCGTCCGAGACGTACGCGGACACCACGGGGCCGGCCCAGAACGCCACCACGGCGCCGAGCACTAGCCCCACGAGGGACGCGAACGAGCGGAAGAACCCTCGGCTCAGCCCTGCGACGAGATACGCCACCAGCGCCACGATCAGCAGCACGTCCAGGATGTTCAGGGACAGGGTCATCGAAGTCCTCACGGAGGGGGAACACGCGGGGATCGGGTGCGTGCTCAGCCGAGCATACGGTGGGGGGCTGGGTAAATCGTGGATCGTGAACGGTGGATGAACACGAGCGGGAACACCCGGAACTCGCAGCGCGTTCACACCGGGCATAACCAGCGGGGTGGACCCGGGCGGTGTGAAATTCGTTACGATGGAACGTACTCAGATCATGTGCCCCTGTCCGGGCTCATCCGCAATCCGTGAGGAGTTTTACCTTGGATACAGACGTCCTACGCCGCGCTCCGCTGTTCGCTTCCTTGGACGATGAGGCGTTCGCCGCTCTGACCGAGGAGATCACCGAGGTGAACCTCTCCCGCGGTGCCACCCTGTTCTACGAGGGTGATCCGGGGGACCAGCTCTACTTCATCGTCTCCGGCAAGATGAAGCTTGGGCGCACCGCGAGCGACGGTCGCGAGAACCTCGTGGCCGTCATGGGTCCCGGTGAGATCTTCGGCGAGATGGCCCTGTTCGACCCCAGCCCCCGCTCCACCTCTGCGACCGCCGTGTCCGAGACCCGTCTGGACGGGCTCAAGCACGAGAACCTGCGCAAGGTCATCCAGCGCTCCCCCGAGGTCTCCGCGCAGCTGCTGCAGGCGCTCGCCCGGCGCCTGCGCCGCACCAACGAGAACCTCGCGGACCTAGTGTTCTCGGACGTCCCCGGCCGCGTGGCCAAGGCCCTGCTGGACCTCGCGGACCGGTTCGGCCGCCCCGCCACGGACGGCATCCTGGTGGCGCACGAGCTCACCCAGGAGGAACTCGCCCAGCTCGTGGGTGCCTCTCGCGAGACCGTGAACAAGGCCCTGGCCGAGTTCGTCCAGCGCGGTTGGATCCGCCTCGAGGCGCGCGCCGTGGTCATCCTGGACCTGCAGCGCCTCAAGCAGCGCTCCCGCTGACGCCGGTTCTTCCGCCGACGGCGCTCGTGGCACCCGCCACGGGCGCCGTCGCCTTTCACACGGGATGCGTGAGGGGTGCGTGAGGGCGCGCGGGACGCGACCCACCCGGGAGGTCACTCGTCCAGGACGAGGACGGGTTCGCCGTCGCGCAGATCCAGTCGGGGACTCTTGACCCGCAGGTCCCGCCGGGCCGCGAGGAACGCCACCGCCGAGCCGGCGTGCGCAACCGCCTCGAGGGCGCACTGCACCCCGGGGGTCGTGAGCTCGTTGAGGTCGAAGTGCCAGGGGTCGTCGGTGAGGCTGGCTTCCTCCGACTGGCGCCGGAACAGCTCCGGCACCGGTGTGGACCACGGGTCCTCGAACAGGGCGCGCGCGTCCACCCAATCGAGCCACGCCATACCGCGCTGCGTGGCCAGCGGCACGGGTCGCTGGCCCACGGGAACGGCCGCCGAATAAAACTGCAGGTCCACGCGCTGGTGGATGAAGTCCGAGGTGATCCAGTGGGACAGCGGCCGGAGGCATTCGCTGTGGAACGTGAGACTGCGCTTGGCCAGCAGGTCCGCGAAGGAGAACTCCTCTGCTGCCAGCCGTTCCCGCGAGGTCATCCAGTCCGCGCCGTCCACGCTCTCGGCGACACCGTGACCCGGGGTTCCCGCGAGCAGGATCCCGGTCTCCACGAACACCTTGCGCGCGGCGGCCACCACGCTGCGGCGCGTGCGGCCGATGTCCTCCGAGAGCACCTTGTGGGCCCACTGCGCGGGGGTGGGGCCGTGCCAGTCCAGGGGTTCGTCGTCGCTGGTCTCGCACACCCCGCCGGGGAACGAGAGCGTGCCCATGGACTGGCGGCCCGGGCGGTGGAGCATGAGGGTCTCCACGCCGTGCTCGCCGTCCCGCACGAACACGGTGGCGGCGCCGTGGCGGGGGGCGGAACCGTGCAACCCCAACCCTCGTTCCATCCAGGCCCGGGCGGCCGTGGAATAGGCGCGGGGCACCGCGAAGATGCGTTCGTTCCCGCGGCCCCCGCTCATCGTCAGTGGAACTCGACGATCAGTTCGACCTCCACCGGGGAGTTCAGCGGCAACACGCTGACACCCACGGCGGAGCGGGCATGCACGCCGGCGTCCCCGAACACCCGGCCCAGCAGGGTGGACGCGCCGTCCACCACGGCGGGCTGACCGTAGAAGTCGGTCGCGGAGGCCACGAAACCCGTGACCTTGACGATGCGTTGGATCCGGTCCAGGTCCTCGATCTGGGACTTCACCGCGGCCAGGGCGTTGAGCGCGCAGCGTTCGGCGAGCTCGGCGGCCCGTTCCGGGGACACGGTCCCCTCGGCGCCGGAATCGCTCACCACGCCGGTCTCGAGTAGTGACCCGGACACCAGCGGCAGCTGGCCTGCGGTGTAGACGTGCTTCCCGCTCACCACGGCCGGGGCGTAGGCCGCGAGCGGCCGGGCCACGCCCGGCAGTTCCAGACCCAGCTGCGCGAGCCGGTCTTCGTAGCTCTTGTCCATGATGTCCTCTTCCCCGCGGGTCAGTTCTTGGGCCGCTTGAAGTAGGCGATCGGGTTGGTCTGGACGGGGGCGTTCACGTTGCCCGCGGGGGTGTCCGCGGCCTGCGTGCCGGGCAGGACGGT
This sequence comes from Kocuria marina, assembly GCA_014652975.1. Taxonomy (GTDB): domain Bacteria; phylum Actinomycetota; class Actinomycetes; order Actinomycetales; family Micrococcaceae; genus Kocuria; species Kocuria marina. The sequence goes on from BMZV01000001.1 coordinate 446,864, forward strand.
CACGAGCTCCCAGCCGTCCTCACCCCAGTTGTCCAGGATCTGCTTGGTGGCGTGGATCATCAACGGAACGGTGGCGTATTCCCATGTGGTCATGGCCACCACCCTACTGGTCCCGCCCCCCGCAGCGCGCCGGGAGCGTTCCCGCACGAGGTTCGCGGGCCGTGTGCCACCCTCTCCGGTACACGATTCGCACAGGACCCGGCCTATAGACTGGCCCAATGGCATCACGCAACAACTCGGGCTCCGAGCCCACCTCGGTACTGGGCAACATCGTGGCGTTCATCGCCGTGTCGGTGGTTGCCGGGGTGGTGGCAGCCGGGCTCCTCGTTCCCCCCGCCGCGGCCGCCGGACTGGCCGCCAACGCGTCCATCGGCTGGTTCAAGTCCCTTCCCGCGGACATGGAAATGGGCCCCCTCTCCCGTTCCTCCACCGTGGTGGCCAAGGACGGTTCCGAGATCGCCACGTTCTTCGCGCAGAACCGGGAACCGGTCTCCCTGAACCAGATCTCCCCCAACATGAAGAAGGCGCTGCTGTCCATCGAGGACCGCGACTTCTACGACCACGGCGGTGTGGACCCCTGGGGCATCGTGCGTGCCATGGGCAATAACGTGTTGCGCCCCAGCAACCGCCAGGGTGCCTCCACCATCACGCAGCAGTACGTGAACAACCTGATCATCGATCAGCAGGTCCGGGCCGGCGAGCAGGCCAGCACCATCGGCGCGGACAAGGGCATCGTGGATAAGATCAAGGAAATCAAGCTCGCGCTGTCCATGGAGCAGGAGAAGTCCAAGGACGAGATCCTGGAGGGCTACCTCAACATCGTGCTCTTCGGCGGTCAGAACTACGGTGTGCAGGCGGCCTCCGAGTACTACTGGGGCATCCCGGCCTCCCAGCTGAGCATCGCGCAGGCCGCCACGCTCGCGGGCATGGTGCAGTCCCCCAACTACTACGATCCGCAGGTCAACCCGGAGGCCTCGGTGCAGCGGCGCAACGTGGTGCTGGACACCATGGTGCAGACCGGCGCGATCACGCAGCAGCAAGCGGACCAGGCGGCCCGCGAGCCCCTGAACCTGGACATCCACCCCACGAGTTCCGGGTGCTCGGCCGCGCGGACCGCTCCCTACTTCTGTGACTACGTGGAGAACCAGGTCATGCAGTCCAACTCGTTCGGTGCCACGCCGGAGGAGCGCCTGGCCACGCTGCAGCGCGGTGGTCTGACGATCACCACCACCCTGGACCCCAAGGCCCAGCGGGCCGCGGACACCCAGGTGAACGCGACCCAGCCCAAGGACGACAACCCGGACAACGTCTCCACGGCGTTGGTTTCCCTGGAGCCGCGCAACGGTCACATCGTGTCCATGGCGCAGAACACCAACTACTCCGCCGCGGAGGGCACCTCCAACACCACGTACAACTTCAACGTGGACAGCTCCATGGGCGGTGCCGGTGGGTTCCAGGTGGGCTCCACGTTCAAGCCGTTCACCCTGGCCCAGTGGATCAACGCGGGCAAGGGCATCAAGGCGAGCGTGGACGCGCGTCGTCTGCACTATCCCGCGGACTTCCGTTGGAAGGCCTCGTGCCTGCCCAACGGGTACAAGATCGAACCGGGTGATGACGGCAACGGGTTCAGCTTCCAGAACGCGACCGAGGGATACGCCCGGGTCATGGACGTGGACTACGGCATCTACAACTCCATCAACTCGGCGCTGTACGCCATGGCCGCGGACCTGGACCTGTGCGAGATCGGTGAGTTAACCAAGGCCATGGGCATCCACGACGGTAAGACCGGTGATCCCGTGGACACCACCGTCCTGTCCTCCCTGTTGGGTGGTTCGGTGGACATCTCCCCCATGACAATGGCGCGTGCCTTCTCCGGCTTTGCGAACGACGGCGTGATGTGCGAGCCCCGCGCTGTCACCAAGGTCGTGGACTTCACCGGGAAGAACTACGACGTCCCCGGTGACAGCTGCCAGCAGGTGATCAAGAAGGAGGTGGCCCAGGGCGTGAACGAGGTGCTCAAGCAGGTGCTCGTGCGCGGTTCCGGGTACCAGCGCTCGATCGGGCTGCCGGATGCCTCCGCCGCCAAGACCGGCACCACCGACAACTCGACCCAGACCTGGATGCTCGGCTACACCAAGGGCCTCGCGACCGCCTCGTGGGTGGGTAACTACGAGTTCGGTTCCCGCTCCCTCAACGGCCTGAGCATCGGCGGGCGGACCGGCGGTTCGGGTACCGAGTGGGTGGACGGTGCCACGTACGCGGGTGGCCAGTGGCAGAACTACATGCGCACCGTGGCCCCCGACTACGACACCTCCCGGTTCTCCTCGCCGACGCCCAGCGTGATGTCGGCGCGCAAGTAGTGGCGGACTCCACCGCATCCGCCCCGGTCGCCCGCTCCCTCGCCGCGGCCGGAGCGGGCTTGTTCGCCGCTGGCGCCGGGACGCTCGCGTGGGCCTCACTCGGGGAGCGGCGTCGATTCCAACTGCGCCAGGAGACGGTGCGTGTGCTCCCGGAGGGCTCCCGGCCCGTGCGGATCCTGCACATCTCCGACCTGCACACCGTGCCCGGGCAGGAGGCCAAGAAGCGCTTCGTGCACTCGCTCGCCGCACTGCGCCCGGACCTCGTGATCGACACGGGTGACAACCTCTCGCACCTGCGCGCCCTGCCGTACCTGCTCGAGATCCTGGAGCCGCTGTTCGCGTTCCCCGGTGTGTACGTCCCGGGGTCCAACTGCTACTTCGCGCCGCAGCCCAAGAATCCCGCGCGCTACCTGTGGCGCACCACGAGCGGCGAGAAATCGGACGAGGCCCCGCGGTTGCCCACCGAGGACATGCACCGCGCGTTCGACGAACGCGGCTGGACCGGGCTCATCAACCGCGCCGAGCGGCTCAACATTGCGGACACCGTCATCTACTTCTCCGGCGTGGACGACCCCCACCTGCGCTTCGACCGGCACCCGGGCTTCCCGCGTGAGCAGGACGGGCCGGCCCACGTGCGCATCGGCGTGGCGCACGCGCCGTACGTGCGCACGCTGGACCGTTTCGCCGCCCACGGTGCGGACATCGTCTTCGCGGGTCACACCCACGGCGGTCAGGTCTGCCTCCCCGGGGGCCGCGCGCTGGTGAGCAATTGCGACCTGGATCCCGCGATGTGCAAGGGATTGATCTCCCACAGGGGCGTCCCGGTGAACATCTCCCAGGGCCTGGGCGAGTCCCGCTTCGCCCCGGTGCGGCTTTTCTGCCCACCACAGGCCGTTCTGGTCACGCTCACGGACTAAGGTTCTTCCCATGGCACCGATTCGACTCCCCCTCCCCACGCGCCGACCCGACGACGCCGCCCCGGCTCCCAGCGACTCTCCGCTGGACCGCGCGGTGGCGAGGATCGAACGGGAGTGCGGCAGCGGCGTCGTCGTCACCGGGGAGCTGGAACGGCGCGCGGTGGCCCACGACGCCTCCCACTACCTGATGCAGCCCCGCGCGGTGCTGCGCCCACGGGACACGCACGAGGTGGGGCGGATCTTCGCCGCGGCCGCGGACACGGACGCTGGCCTGACCCTGCGCTCGGGCGGCACGTCCCTGTCGGGGCAGTCCGTCACGGACCAGATCCTCGTGGACGTCCGCCGCCACTTCAAGAGCGTGGAGGTCCTGGATCGGGGTGCCCGCGTGCGCGTGCAACCCGGGGTCACCGTGCGCCAGGTCAATGCGCGGCTGGCTCCGCACGGGCGGGCGCTGGGCCCGGATCCGGCCAGCGAGTCCGCGTGCACGCTGGGCGGAGTGGTGGCCGACAACTCCTCCGGGATGGCGTGCGGCACCGAGTTCAACACGTACCGCACCCTGGAGTCCATGGTGCTCGTGTTGCCCTCCGGCACGGTGCTGGACACCGCCGCCCCGGATGCTGGTGAGCAGCTGCGGGCCCGAGAGCCCGACCTGTTCGAGGGCCTGCTCCGGCTGCGGGACCGCGTGCGGGGCAATCCGGAGTCCGTGCGGACCATCCAGCGACTGTTCGCCATGAAGAACACCATGGGCTACGGGCTGAACTCGTTCCTGGACCACGAGGACCCCGTGGCCATCCTGGAGCACCTCATGATCGGCTCGGAGGGCACCCTGGGGTTCGTGGCGAGCGCGACCCTGCGCACCGTGCCCGTGCACCCGCACGTGGCCACCGGCCTGCTGGTGTTCCCCACCGTGGTGGCCGCCACGAGTGCCGTTCCGGACCTGGTGGGCTCGCAGTGCGCCACCCTGGAGCTGATGGACGCCACGTCCCTGGCGGTCTCGCAGCGCACCGGACTCGCGCCGTCCGCGATCATGGACATCCCGGTGAGCCAGCAGGCCGCACTGCTCGTGGAGTACCAGCACGACACCGCGGCAGGTGTGCGGGAGCTGGCGGAGGCGGCGGCGTCCACCTTCGATGCGCTCGAGCTGGCCGGGCCGGTGGCCCTGACCACCGACCCCCGCGAGCGAGCGAGCCTGTGGACCGTGCGCAAGGGGCTCTACACCACTGTGGCGGGCAACCGACCGCAGGGCACCAACGCGCTGCTCGAAGACGTGGTGGTGCCGGTGGACCAGCTGGGCGGCACGTGCGAGGAGCTCACCGGACTCTTCGACGCCCACGGCTACCGGGACTCGGTGATCTTCGGCCACGCCAAGGACGGCAACGTCCACTTCATGCTCAACGAGCAGTTCGATGATCCCGCTTCGCTACGCCGTTACGAGCAGTTCACCGAGGAGATGGTGGAGCTCATCCTGGGCCGCGGGGGCTCCCTCAAGGCCGAGCACGGGACCGGGCGGATCATGGCCCCGTTCGTGCGGCGGCAGTACGGGGACGAGCTGTACTCGGTGATGGTGGAGCTGAAGGCCCTGATCGATCCCGGCAACCGCTTCAACCCCGGGGTGATCCTCACCGAGGACCCGCGCGCGTACCTGCGCGATCTCAAGACCGCGCCGGCCGTGGAGGAGGAGGTGGACCGGTGCGTGGAATGCGGATACTGCGAGCCGGTGTGCCCATCCCGGGATCTCACGCTCACGCCGCGCCAGCGCATCGTGGGGCGCCGCGAGATCGCGGACGCCGAAGCGCGCGGTGAGCACGAACTGGCCGGTCGGATGCGGCGCGAGTTCGACTACGACGGGCTGCAGACGTGCGCGGTGGACGGCATGTGCGTGACCGCGTGCCCCGTGGACATCAACACGGGTGACCTGGTGCGTCGGCTGCGGTCGGAGAACCGTTCCGCCGTGGCGGACCTCGTGTGGGCGGGGCTCGCCCGGGCGTGGCCCGTGACCGTCCCTGGTGCGGCCTTCGCGCTGTCCCTGGCCCGGCGGATGCCCGCCGCGCTCCCGGTCAGCGCGACGTCGGTGGCCCGCGCCGCGCTCGGGACGGACACCGTCCCCGGCTACTCCCCTCGTCTGCCCGCGGGCGGTCGCTCCCGTGCCGGATTGACGACGGCGCCCGCGAACGTCCCTGCCGACCGCGCCCGGGCCGTGTTCTTCCCCGCGTGCATCGGGGCCATGTTCGGCACGGTGCACGGGGAGGGACCGTCGGTGTCCGAGGCGTTCCTGATGTTGTGCGAGCGCGCCGGAGTGGACGTACATGTTCCCGAGGGCATCACCTCCACGTGCTGTGGCACGCCGTGGAAGTCCAAGGGCCTACCCTCCGGATACGAGACCATGTCCCGGCGGACCCTCGAGACCCTGTGGGAGGCCTCCGAGCACGGCACACTCCCGGTGGTGTGTGATGCCTCCTCGTGCACCGAGGGACTCGTCACCATGCGAGAACTGGCGGCGAACTCGCCCCGGTACGCCGGACTGCGGTTCGTGGACGCGGTGCAGTTCGTGGCCGAGAACGTGCTGGACCGGCTGACCGTGTCCTCGCCCGTGGGCGCGCTCGCGGTGCACCCCACGTGCTCGTCCGTGCAACTGGGGATCAACGATCACCTCCTGCGCGTGGCTGGCGCATGTGCCGAGCACGCCACCGTTCCTTTCGCGTGGGGGTGCTGCGGGTACGCGGGCGACCGCGGCATGCTGCATCCCGAGCTCACGGCGGCCGCCACGGCTCCCGAGGCTGCGGAGGTACAGGCCGGAGACTTTGATGCATATGCATCTTTGAATCGGACGTGTGAGCAAGGCATGACCGAGGCCACGGGCAAACCCTACGAACACGTCCTGCAGGTGCTGGAGCGGGTCAGCCGCTGACACCGCGCTCGGACGTTTTCGGTGACTCGGGGATTTCACATTCCTCCCGTGCTGCCGCTATGCTGGAGCAGTTGTTCGCGGCTCTGCCGTGTGACATCGGGATGTGGCGCAGCTTGGTAGCGCGCGTCGTTCGGGACGACGAGGTCGCAGGTTCAAATCCTGTCATCCCGACCACATGAACACCCGGACCCACGAATCGTGGGTCCGGGTGTTCTGCATTTCCCCACGGACCCGGATCCCGGAAACCCATTCCGAGCCTCTTCCCGGGAAATGTTCCGGCCCGGCGATACTCGGCAGCGGCACATAGAAACCTATGCATAATCATTCATTGTCTGAACCGATATGCACTCCGGTCATGATCGCGTAGCTAACCGGCAATCCGTCACCCCCCCCGGCGCACCGGTGAACTCCACGATGACAAGCACTGACGACGAGCCCCTCCGGTTCAGACACAATTCATCTGTTGGTTTGCTAGTGCACACATGAACTGTATATATTCACTGCGGCGACAGCGGAACTGGCCTCATCGCCTTCACATCATTTGCATGGGGGAATTCTCGTTAGCGGGGGCTGACGGGAAGCGCCAGGATCCCCGGGGGACAGCTGTGACAGCTCTGAGAACTTTGGTGCACGATTCTTTCAGTCGCACTCGTACCGCCACGATCGTCGTGGCCCTATTGCTCACGGGACTGGTCCCCGTGGTGCTTGAACTCCTGGGCTCACACGCCGAGGTCCTGGTCATCGCGGGCGGACTGCTGGTGTTGCTCACCGCATTCCTGGTGCTGCGCGGCTCCCGTCCGGTGGACGCCGAGCACGCATCGGAACCCGCCGGGAGCTCCCGCGGCGGGGTGGAGCTGTTGCTCTACCTCTCGCCGGTGATCTTCCTGAACATCGTCTTCCCGCTCGTGAGCCCGCGCATGGCGGAGGCGACCGTGGGTGGGGTCCAACTGACCCACGTGGTCCTGGCCTCTTCCATCACCGTGCCCTGGCTCGCGCAGGCCGCGTGCATGCCCGCGTACCGCGCGATCGGTGACCTCATGGCCGAGCGGGACATGCAGAAGATCACCCAGCGCTTTTGCGAGGTGTGGCCGGCCATGTTCCTGCAGACCCTCCCGCTCGCCGCGCTGTTCGCACTGCCGCTGTGGCTGGCCACCGGCTGGTCCTGGCAGGCCATGGGCGCCTACCTGCTGTTGCTGGGCGCGCACGTGCTGTTCGTGCAGTCCCTGGTCCTCGCCAACGTGGGAGAACGCCGCGGCCTGTGGGCCGTGGCATGGGGCGCCTACGCCCTGGCGCTGGCCGTGGTTCCCACCGTGTGGATCCTTCCGCCCCTGGTCGCCGCGGCCACCCAGATCGCGGCAATGGGCCGTCAGCTGTCCCACGTGCGGGTCTTCGAACGCCTGGACCACCGCAACTTCGCCGCGGACGCCCTGCGCGGATTGCTGCTCGGATCGGTGTTGTGGGCGGACAAGTTCGTGCTGTTCCTGGCCACGGACGGGACCTTCCAGGTGATCGTGGTGTTCATGGCCATGCTCCCCGCGGTGCTCGCCTACAACTTCTACTTCGTCAACATGGCCCCGCACGTGGACCGCGCCGTCAGCGGACTGCACCGGGCCATCGAGAAGGAAACACTGCCCGTGCTGGCCTCCCGCTCCACGCTGCTCAGCTACGTGGTGGACCGCTCCGTCCTGCGCACCGGCGCGGTGGGCATGGTGCTGACCCTGGCGGCCGCACTGCTACTGGGCGGCTTGCAGCCCAACCACGTCCTACTCGCGGTGACCGTGGCCGTGGCCTCATGGACATTCATGATGCTCACCCTGTTGAGCTACGAACTGGACTACATCGGGGAGAAGATCACGGCCCAGGCCCTGGGTGCGGTGCACCTGGTCGTGAGCGTCCTCGCGTTCGCGGTGTTCTCCACCAACGGGGCGTACGCCCTCCTGTTGCTCGCGGACCTGGTGCTGGTCGCTGGTGCCTGGGCGCTGTACAAACGCCACTGGGCCCAGCCCGAGTACACCCTCTTCTGGCGCCACGCCACGTCCTGGTAACGCAGTCCACGTAAGCGCTTCCTATCAAGCGCATCCGCCGCGCACGGGCGCAGTCCTGCCCGGTCCCGGCCCCACTGCACGTCCCGACTGGTCGCCACATTGCGCCCCCGGACCCTTTCATCCCGTGAGGAATAGCCGACATGTACCCTTTCACGCGCTCACACGCCAAGCACCGCGCCACCAAGTCCGTGGCCGTCGCGGAACCCGCCCGTCTGTCCCCCGCCGCGCAACAGCGCCAGAAGCAGTACGAGGACGTGGACGTCGCCATCGTCATGGAATCCACCTACCCCTTCCTCAAGGGCGGGGTCTCGGCGGTCGTCCACGACATCGTCACGGGTAACCCCGACCTGAGCTACGGGATCATCCACATCTCCTGGGACTCCGAGGCACCCCAGGAGGACCTCTACTCCATGCCCGAGAACGTGAAATGGGTCCGCGTGGTCTACCTGAGCATGCAGGAGCACCGGGACGACTTCATGTCCGTGCGTCCCAAGGACCTGCGCATGACCGCGGAGCAGCGAACGGTGCTGTCCCACCGGATCTTCGACGCGATCTACGCCCTGGCCGGTGCCCGGGACACCGAGCCACTGTGGGAGCTCATCGACGAAGGACTCAATGAACGTACCCGGCAGTACCCCCTGTGGGCCGTGCTGGGCTCCCGCGAGTTCCTGCATGCGCTGACGGAGCGGATGCCGCAGCTCGGGCTCCCCCTGTCCGAATCGTTCTGGTTGCTGCGCGGATTCTTCTCCCTGGCCCACGCGATCCTGGGCGAGACCATGCCCCGGGCCCGGGTGTACCACGCGCACACGACCGGCTACGCGTCCCTGCTGGGTGCCGCGGCCGCGCGCGATCACGGCACGTCGTTCCTGCTCACCGAGCACAACCTGTACGTGCGCGACACCGTGAACACCCTGCTCGACCGCAACATGGCGCTGTCGATCACGTCCGAGGACTACCGCACGTTTGACGTCAGTGCCGAGGACCGGGCGTGGATGGCGTGGTGGATCGAGATCGGGCACTTCTGCTACCCGAGCGCCGAGCTCGTAACCTACCTCTACCCCACGGCCATCACGGAGGCCGCGAGCCTGGGCGCGGACGTGGACAAGTCCGTGGTGCTGCCCAACGGCATGATCATCGAGGAGTTCGAGGAGAAGTACCACGCCCGCCAAGCCGCGGTAGAGCGCATTGCGCAGTCCCCGGAGGAACACACCTGGCGACTCGTGTACATCGCCCGCGTGGTGCCCATCAAGGGACTCATGGATCTGCTCTCCAGCATGGACATCCTGCGGGATCGCGGGTACCCCAACATCCACCTGGACGTCCTGGGCCCCACCGAGCATGTGCCCGAGTACTACGAGGCGTGCCTCGAGAAGATCGAGGCCCTGGGCCTCCACGACCTCGTGACCATCCACGGGACCGTGAACGTACGGGACATGCTCGACCAGTTCGACCTCCTGGTGCTCCCGAGCTACAACGAGGGCCAGCCGATCGTGGTGCTCGAGGCCATGGCCGCGGGCATCCCCACGGTGGGTTCGGACGTGGGTGGCATGAGCCAGCTCGTGGGCGACGACCTGGTGACCCCCGACGGCCGCACGTGGGGACCGTGCGGTGAACTGCTCGCACCCGGTGACATCGTGGCCATGGCGGACAAGGTCCAGGCCGTGATCGGGAACGTGGACCGTTACCGCTCCTACAGCACCAACGCCCGCGGCCGCGTGGAGGACTTCTTCCAGCTCCACGAGGTCATGTCCTCCTACAACAAGATCTACCGGATGCTCGGCAACATGGGTGAGAAGCGCAACTTCGAGTACTCGGACCTGCGTCAACCGGCGCTCGACGCGCCGTTGGCGGGCGCGGGCGAGTGAGCGGCGTCGGCGCCTGGATCCGGTACGGGGGCCCGATCAGCCCCGAGCAGCTCGACTTCGCCGCGCAGCACTACCGGGCGGCGATCCTGCAACCGTGGGAGACGGCGGCGGCCGCGGACCTCAAGCGGCGCCGCCCGGACATGACGGTGCTGTGCTACAAGTGCCTGTCCTCGACCCGCAGTTACGAACCGGGCCCGATCCACAGTTCCGGGGTCTCGTACGCCGAAGCCCCGGACCGGTGGTTCGCGCGGCGCCTGGACGGTGAACGCATCGAGTGGGCCCGCTACGGCGGACACTGGCAGATGACCGTGTGGTCGCCCGAGTACCGCGAGCGCTGGGTGCGCAACGTCGTCGCCGAGCTGCGGGATTCGCCGTTCGACGGCGTGATGGCGGACAACGACGTGTTCGACGACTACTACGGCCTGGACCTGCCCATCCGTCATGCCCGGACGATGGCGGATTTCCGCGACGGCGCGGGCGAATTGGTGCATGCCGCGGGCACGGCCCTGAACGAGGTCGGTAAGATCCTGGTCCCGAACATCGCGGAATCGCGGCGCGAGCCCGGCCGCTGGGCGAGCCACGCGGCCTACGGCGGCGGATTCGAGGAGGTATGGCTGGGTTTCAGCCCGGTGGACCTGTTCGACCCGCAGACCACCGAGGCGCAGCTGCCCCAGGCGGACGGGCCGGGCCTCAGCATCCTGCGGGTGCCCACGGACGGCGACGACGACCACCCCAATGTCGAGTACGGTCTGGCCGCGTTCTGGATCTTCGGGGCGGGCCGCGGCGCGTACTCGGCCACGGCGCACGACGACTACAGCCGCACCCAGCACACCGCGCAGCTCGATTGGGATCTCGGCGCGCCAGTGCAGGACCCCGTGCGCCGCGGTCACACGTGGTGGCGCGAGTTCACGCACGGCTGGGCCGCGGTGAACTTCAACGCCGACCGCCGACGACGCCGCCGCGTCCGGGTGCCGCGCGGCATGGTCGACGTCCGGGGTCGGGCGGCGGGGTCCCACCTGGTGCTGCAGCCCCGCCGCGGGGTGGTGCTGCGGCGGGGGTGAGCCCACCGGGGGTGCGGGGCATCGCGTGCCGGACGCCCGTCCGGCACGCGTGTGCGCCGGACATGTTGTCTCTGGCCGCGCCGTGTGAGGCCCGGGCGCGAGGTGACACCCCGTCGGCGCATCGTGATGGAATCACCCCATGAGCCCAATACCTCGTCCGCGCCCGTTCACCCAGGTCGACGTCTTCTCCCGGGAGCCCTATCTGGGCAACCCGGTGGCGGTCGTCCTGGATGGCACCGATCTCACCGACGACGCCATGGCCCGCTTCGCGCGCTGGACCAACCTGTCCGAGACCACGTTCGTGCTCCCACCCACGGACCCGGACGCCGACTACCGGTTGCGCATCTGGACCCCGGACCGTGAGCTGCCGTTCGCCGGTCACCCCACCCTGGGCTCGGCTCACGCATGGCTCACCGCGGGCAACACCGCGCGCGCCAAGGACGTCATCGTCCAGGAATGCGCCGCGGGCCTCGTGCGGATCCGCCCGTCCGACGACGGCGCACTGACCTTCGAGGCCCCACCCACCGACCGCACGGGAGACCTGGGCCCGGAATTGCTCGGGGGCGTAACCGCGGCCCTGGGCCTGCGGGACGAGCAGGTCGTCGCCCATCAGTGGGTCGACAACGGCCCCGGCTGGGCCGCGCTGCTTCTGGCCGGCGCCGAGGACGTCCTGGCGATCGAGCCCGACCTTCCCGCTCTCCACGGCGCCAAGATCGGCGTGGTGGGTCCCCACCCGCAGAGCAGCCCGCACCAGTTCGAGGTCCGCGCCTTCGTGGGTGGCACCGGCGGGTACGAGGACCCCGTCACGGGAAGCCTCAACGCGAGCCTGGCCCAGTGGCTCATCCGTACGGACCGGGCGCCCGCGAACTACATCGCCCGACAGGGCACCCTCATGGGACGCAGCGGCCTCGTGACCGTGACGTCGGACGGGGACCACGTGTTCGTGGGCGGACACTGCACCGCGTGCATCGACGGGACGGTGCTGTTGTGAACCCCCGGGGCACCGAGCAGGGCGCATCCCTGCACCTGGTCTTCGACGGCAACTGTGGGTTCTGCACGCGCTGCGTGGGATGGGCCCGGACACTGGACCGCCATGACCGGATCGCCCTGCACGCCTACCAGGTCCCCGGCGTACTGGAGCGGTTTGGACTGACGAATGCGGAGGGCAACGCGTCGGTGTGGGCCGTCCTATCCCGTTCCGGTGAGCGATCCTCGGGGGCGCACGCGGTGGCCGTGACCCTGGACACCGCCCTGAGCATCCGGGTGTTCGAGCCGTTCTACCGGTTACCGCCCGTGCGGTGGGTCCAGGACCGCGTGTACCGGTGGGTGGCCGATCACCGGGGGAAGTTCCCCGGTGTCACCCCGTGGTGCCAGCAGCACCCCGGGCAGTGCGGGACCCCGTAACGGTTCCGCTCCGCGTACCGAGCGAGCCGTGCCACCCGCGCGACGGCAAGACACTGCGGCGCCATGACTCCATGACTCCGCCCCGACGCGCACCACCCCACCGAACACGTCGCCACCCGAGCGGTGCCATCCCACCGCGGCGCCGCCGCTCCACCGCGTTCAAAGATCGGGTCTCACCCGGGCAGCGTGTCCCGCAGCGCCCGCGCCGCCGCGGTGACGTCCTCCGCATCGGTCACGGCCCGCACGACCACGATGCGCGAGGCACCCGTGTCGAGCACGGACGGCAACCGCGCGGTGTCGACCCCACCGATCGCGAAGAAGGGCTTGTCCCCCGCCTGCTGAGCGGCGTAGCGCGGCAGCTCGAGCCCCACGGCCGCGCGACCCGGCTTGGTGGGGGTCTCCCACACGGGCCCTGTGCAGAAGTAGTCGAGCCCGGCGTCGGCCACGGCGGCGTCCACCTGGGCCGGGGAGTGACAGGACCGCCCGATCACCACGTCGTCCCCCAGGACCCGCCGAGCCTGCGCGGTGGTGAGATCGCCCTGGCCCACGTGGAACACGTCCGCGCCGGTGAGCAGCGCGACGTCCGCACGATCGTTGACGGCGAAGAGTGCGCCGTGCTCACGGGCGACGTCGGCGAGCACCTCGATGGCCTCGATCTCCGCGGCGGCCTCGAGGGATTTGTCCCGCAACTGGATGATGTCCACCCCGCCCTCGTACGCGGCGTGCAGAAATTCGCGCAGGTCACCGCGCTCGTGGCGCGCCGTGACGCACACGTACAGTCGCGCGTTCTCGAGGGCGGCGCGGCGCCCGGTACCCGTCTGGCTCGTGTGTCCCATGCGGCCATCGTGGCACGAACCGCGCGCCCGCGGACACCTCGCCCGATCAGCCCGCCGCGAAGTCCCCCTGCGTTCCACAGCTAGGGGTGATTAGACTGGCAGGGCCGTTCGTCGCCGTTCGACGAACTCCACGGGAGTCCGCACACGTTGGCAACAACCACCGCAGCGGGCTGAGAGGGCGTGAGCCGCCGACCGGATCACCTGATGCGGATCATGCCGCCGGAGGGAGGAACAATGCCCGAGCACCTCGGTGACCACGTGGTCGTGGCCGGAGCTGGTCTCGTGGGCCTGGCCACGGCCTTCGAACTACGACGCCGCGGGGCCGCCGTGACCGTCGTCGATCCCCGCCCGGCGTGGGGCGCCACCCGCGCGGCCGCGGGCATGCTCGCACCGATCGCCGAGACCCAGTACGGCCAGGAACGCCTCTACCCCCTCATGCGGGCCTCCGCCACGGAGTACCCGGACTTCGTGGAGCGCGTCACCGCGGCCACGGGCCTGCCCACGGGCTACCGCACCGAGGAGACGCTCGTGGTGGCCGCCGATGCCGCGGACGCCCAATCCCTCTCCGACCTCGCCTCACACCAGATCGCCTCCGGGATGGACGTGCAGGAGATCTCCACGCGGGAGGCCCGGCACCTGGAACCGGCTCTTGCGCCGCGGTTGAGCGGTGCGGTACGGATCGTCTCCGACCGCCAGGTGGACCCCCGGATGCTCGCGGCCGCCCTGGTGGAGACCCTGAACTGCCCGCACCTGACCACCATTGGGGACGTCCCCGACGCCGGACCGGCGCAGTGGCTGACCTCCCGCGTGGACACCGTGCTAACGTCCCGCAGGGAACCCCGGCAGGCCACGGGCGTGCAGGTGGACTCCGGTGAGGTGATCCCCGCGGACGCCGTGGTCGTGGCCACCGGGCTGACCGCCAACACCATGGGCGGGCTGCCCGAGGGACTCGACCTCCGATTGCGCCCGGTGTTCGGGGACATCCTGCGGTTGCGGGTTCCCGAGACCGCACTGGCCCCCGGGGAATCGCATTTGCTCACGCGCACAGTGCGCGCCCAGGTCCTGGGTCGGCCCGTGTACATGGTCCCCCGCGAGGACCGCACCCTGGTGCTGGGCGCCACGAGCCGCGAGGACGGGCGCGAATCCGTGCTGGCCGGTGGCGTGCACCAACTGCTGCGGGACGCGCGCACCGTGGTCCCCGCGATCGACGACTGCGACGTCCTGGAGATGATGGCCCGCGCCCGCCCGGGAACCTCCGACGACCTGCCGTACGTGGGGAAGACCTCGGTGGCCGGGCTCGTGATCAGCACGGGTCACTTCCGTCACGGCATCCTGCTGACCCCCGTGGCGTCCCGGCTCGCGGCGGAGCTCGTGACCGGCGTCCTGGACCCGCTCGCGGACCACGAGTCCGACGCCGCGTTCCTCGCCGACACCGACCCGGCCCGGCACTCGAACCCCGCCCCCGAGGCCCCGTTCACCACACCCGAGAGCTATCCCCAGATGCAGGGAGGACTCGAATGATCGCGCCCGAGACCACAGACAATTCCTCCACGGCCGTCGTGAACGGCTCCCCCGTGACGGTGACCCCGGGGTTGACGGTCGCGAGCGCCGTCGTCGACCTCACGGGCCGCGAGATCACACCCGAGGGCACCGCCGCGGACGGTCATCCCCTGGGGATCGCCGTGGCGGTGGACGACGCCGTAATCCCCCGCTCCCTGTGGGCCACGACCCCCGTGGAAGCGGGTCAATCCGTCGAGATCGTCACCGCGGTGCAGGGAGGCTGAACATGACCACGCACGGAACCCCCCTGACCGTGGCCGGGGTGGAGCTCTCGTCCCGGCTGATCATGGGCACCGGGGGCCTCACCGATTTCGCAATGCTCGAACGGGCCCTGCTGGCCTCCGGGACGGAACTGACCACGGTGGCCCTGCGCCGCTTCGCGCCCGGCCCCGCCTCGCCAGCGGGCGCGCAAGCATCCGGCACGGCGAACCGGGCGAGCGGTCGCGCGGGAGGTGGCGCAGCGGCGTCGTCGACCGGGACACCGCAGGACAGCCTGTACGGGCTGCTGCGCCGCAACGACATCCGGGTGCTGCCCAACACTGCGGGGTGCTACACCGCGCGGGACGCTCTGCTGACCGCTGAACTGGGGCGCGAGGCGCTGGAGACGGACTGGGTCAAGCTCGAAATCATCGCGGACGAGGACACCCTGCTCCCGGACGGTGTGGAGCTGCTGGACGCGACCGAGAAACTCGCTCGGCGCGGTTTCAAGGTCTTCGCGTACACGTCCGACGACCCCGTGCTCGCGCTGCGGCTCGAGGACGCCGGGGCCGTGGCCGTGATGCCCCTCGGTGCTCCCATCGGCACGGGTCTGGGGATCCTCAACCCGCACAACATCGAACTCATCGCGTCCCGCGCGTCCGTGCCCGTGGTGCTGGATGCCGGGATCGGCACGGCGTCCGAGGCGGCCCTGGCCATGGAACTCGGGTGCGACGCCGTCCTGCTCGCGTCCGCCGTGACCCGGGCGCAAGATCCCGTGGCCATGGCGAGTGCCATGAAGCACGCCGTGCTCGCGGGGCACCTGGCCCGCGGCGCGGGGCGGATCGCGCGGCGCACGCACGCCGTGGCGTCCTCGCCCATGGCCGGGCGCATCGATACCGCCGACGCGCCCCGCGGGGACTGGCCCGCGCCTTCATCCACCACCCCACAGCTGGAATCGCAGGTTTCATGAGCACCCCGCTACCACCCCTCGTGGCCCCCGCCTCCGATCTGAGTCGCGAGGAACTCGAACGCTATTCACGCCACCTCACGTTGCCGCAACTGGGCGAGGAGGGGCAGCGTCGGCTCAAGAACGCACGCGTCCTGGTGATCGGCGCGGGCGGGCTCGGCGCTCCCGCGCTGCAGTACCTCGCGGCCGCCGGGGTGGGGACCATCGGCGTGGTCGACGACGACGTCGTATCCGTGTCCAACCTGCAACGCCAGGTGGTCCATGGGATGGCCGACATCGGTCGGCCCAAGGTCGATTCCGCCGCGGATGCCGTGGCCCGGCTCAACCCCCTGGTCACCGTGCACCGCCATCCCGAGCGGCTGAGCACCGACAACGCCCTGGAGATCTTCTCCGGCTACGACCTGATCATGGACGGCGCGGACAACTTCGGCACACGCTTCCTGGTCTCGGACGCCGCCGAACTCACCGGCATCCCCGTGGTGTGGGGCTCCATCCTGCGTTTCGACGGCCAGGTCTCCGTGTTCTGGTCCGGTCACGGCCCTGTGTACCGCGACCTGTTCCCGGAAGCGCCGGCGCCGGGCCAGGTCCCCTCGTGCGCCGAGGGCGGTGTGCTGGGCATGCTCCCGGCCACGATCGGCTCGGTCATGGTCACCGAGGCGCTCAAACTCATCACGGGCATCGGCCGTCCCCTGCTCGGCAGGGTCCTCATCCACGACGCCCTGGCCCAGACGTGGCGCGAGCTCACGGTCCTGCCGGACCCGCACCGCCCACCCGTCACGGATCTCTCGCGGGTGGCGCTCGCGTGCGGTCTGCCCTCCGACGACGACGCCGCTCCCGCCCCCCACGAGACCGTCACCGTCCCGGAGCTGGCCGAGCTACTGACCGCCCGGTCCCTCGGGGAGACGTCCTTCACGCTCGTGGACGTGCGCGAGGACTGGGAGCGCAAACTCGTGGCCATCCCCGGATCCGTGCACGTGCCGCTGCAGGACGTCCTGGACCGGGGTGTCACGGCTCTTCCGGATGAGGCGGAGGGCACCGTGATCCTGCACTGCAAGGCCGGTGCCCGTTCCGCCCAGGCCCTCGCGGCACTGCGCAGGGACTACGCCCTGCGGGAGGACACCGTGAAGCACCTGGACGGCGGGGTGCTCGCGTGGATCGACCGGGTGGACCCGGCGCTGCCGCGCTACTGACCCGTTCGATCACAGCTCCTCCTCAAGGAGCGGTTTCCGCGCGTGTGTCACCATGAGGTCCAGCGGTTCGTGGTGGATAGCCGTTGGACTGACTGATCGCTTGTCGCGCGCGGCAGCTCCTCGTGAGCGATCGCTGCTGGTGAGCAACGTGTGAACGCGAAGGTCCCCGTCACCGCGGTAACGCGGGCGACGGGGACCTTTCTCGAAGTATGCGGGACAGGACCGCGCGGCCTCAACCCAGCAGGATCACGTCCAGCGTGCGCGGACCGTGGACACCCTCCACGCGTTCGAGCTCGATGTCCGAGGTGGCCGAGGGCCCCGAGATCATGGTGGTGGGCGCAGTGGGCTCCACGCGGGCCATGGCCTCCGGGATGAGCTCCACCACGGAGTCCAGCGGCACGATGCAGATGTGGTGGTCCGGCACCAGGGTGATGGCGCGCCGACCCTCGTCCGGGCGCCCGGACAGGAAGATGGTGCCCGTCTGCGCGCACGAGACCGTGGAGGAGGTCACCACGGCGTCCACCTGGTTGAGGTCCCGCACGGTCAGCGCGGAGGCCTTGCGACCGTCATTGGGGTCCACGATGGCCCGGCGCGCGGCGGTCTCCTCAGGCAACCACGCGGTGTCGAGGCCCTCGGGGATCACGTAGCGCGCGGAGGTCCCGAGCTGGGTGGCGACGCGCTGCGCCACGGTCTGCGCGGTCTCCCTGTAGACGTTGGCCTTGTAATCCAGCAACCGGTCCTCGAGCATGTCGATGATCTCGTCCCGCCCGAGGTCCGAGGTGTGCCGGTAGTCGCGGGGCACGTGGGGTGCCCGCGGGTGGTCCGTGAGCGCACCGTTGAGCCGCTCGAGGATTTCGGTCTTGGCGTCGGCGCTCATGCCGGCTCTCCGTCCTGGTTCCCGCGGCCTGCGTGGCCGTTGCGGGGTGCGATGTTGTCCTCGTGGGGGTCGCCCGTGGCAGCACTGTACGCCCCGGCCACGGCATCCGCGCCGGCACCCGGGGCGGCGGCGTCCTGGCCGGTGCCGGCCGCGGTCTCCTCGGTCCGGGCGGCCTTGGACTCGCCGTGCGGGCCCTGGGGGGTTGCCACCTCGACGGACGACGCCGGGTGGTCCTCCGCGGGCCCCGCACCGGTGCGCGCGGTTCCCGACGCCGCAGTGACGCCGTCGCGCTCGAGTCGTTCCCCGGTCTCCCCCTCGTGCTTCTTCCACCAGTTGCGGAAGGATTCCTTGGGGGGCTCGGGGATGTCGCGTTCGGCGGTCCAGCCGCCCACCATGCCGGGCAGCCAGCCGATGGCGCGGTCGCGGCCGGCGATTACACGGCCCATGGGTAGCCCGCGCTCCGCCAAGGACATCCGCTGACCAGAGGACATCACGAAGGAAGCGCCCTTCATCATGGCGTCCATCTGCGTGGGCACACCGCGGGAAGGCACGGCTCCTCGGATGCGGCGTCCTGCGCGACGCGCCCGAGAACCGAGCTCCTGGGGGCTGCCCTTCTGGGGGGCAGTGTCCTGCCCACCCCGGCCCTCGTCCGCGGTCAGGGACTTCTCCTCGCGCCAGTTGTCGTCCCCGCCCACCGCCGGGTCCTTGGAGGCCGGTGCCGGGTGGGCGTGGTCCGCGCGTTGCCCGTGCTGGGTGCGGATGTCCTCGTCCCGCAGATGCACGAGGATCTCGGGGATGTTGATCTTCACGGGACACACCTGGTAGCACGCCCCGCACAGGGAGGACGCGTACGGCAGGGAGGCATTCTTCTCGGACGTGATGCCCGTGAGCTGCGGCGAGAGGATCGCCCCGATGGGACCGGGGTAGGTGGAGCCGTAGGAGTGCCCGCCCGCGTGCTCGTACACGGGGCACACGTTCAGGCACGCGGAACACCGGATGCAGTGCAGTGCGGAGCGACCCTGGGGGTCCGCGAGCACCGCGGAGCGCCCGTTGTCCAGGAGCACCACGTGAAAGTTCTTGGGGCCGTCCCCGGGCGTCACGCCGGTCCACAGGGAGGTGTACGGGTTCATGCGTTCGCCAGTGGAGGAGCGCGGCAAGAGCTGGAAGAACACCTCGAGGTCCTGGTAGGTGGGCAACAGTTTCTCGATGCCCATCACGGTGATCAGGGTCTCGGGCAGGGTCAGGCACATGCGCCCGTTGCCCTCGGACTCCACCACGGACAGGGTGCCAGTGTCCGCGATGCCGAAGTTCGCGCCGCTGATGGCCACCTTGGAGGTGAGGAACTTCTCCCGCAGGTGCTGCCGCGCGGCCTCCGCGAGCACTCGAGGCTCGCTCGTGAGCTCCTCGGTGACGCCGGGCATCTCGCGGCTGAAGATCTCGCGGATCTCCTCGCGGTTCTTGTGGATCGCGGGCACCAGGATGTGGGAGGGCTTGTCCCGCCCCAGCTGCACGATGAGCTCGGCGAGGTCCGTCTCCGTGGCGGTGATCCCGTGCTCGGAGAGGTGCTCGTCCAGCCCGATCTCCTGGGTGGCCATGGACTTCACCTTGATCACGTCCGTGGTGTCCTGCTCCTGGACCAGGCGGGTCACGATGGCGTTCGCCTCGTCCGCGTCCCGGGCCCAGTGGACGACGCCGCCGCGCGCCGTCACATTCGCCTCGAACAGCTCGAGCAGCTCGGGCAGCTCCGCCATCACGGTCTCCTTGATGGCGGAGCCGGCGTCGCGCAGCTCGCTCCAGTCCGGGACTTCCCCCACCACGCCGGCGCGCTTGGCGCGGATGGTGTGGGTGGCGTGCCGGATGTTGGCGCGCATCTGCTTGTTCTGCAGCTCCTTCTTGGCGGCCTTGGGGAAGGCGACCTGCGCGTGCAGGTTGCCCTGCCCGTGCACGGGACGCACGGCGGGCATGCCGAGGGACGTGACGCTCATCGAGTTGCTCCTGCAGTGGTGGCCGGGCTCGCCGCGCGACGGCCGGGCTGGGGGATGGACAGTTCAACGGGGCCCTCTACCTGCAGCGGGTTGGCCCGGGTTGAGGCGAGGATTTCCGCGAAGTGGACGGTCTGGACGTCCACGTTCCGCTTGGACGCCGCTCCGCCCAGGTGCAGCAGGCACGAGGCATCCCCGCCGGTGCACAGCGAGGCGCCCGAGCTGCGAATGTTGTTGAGCTTGGCGTCCGCCATGGCACCGGAGACGTCCGGATTCTTGAAGGAGAACGTGCCGCCGAAGCCGCAGCACTCCTCGGCGTCGGGTAGCTCATGGAACTCGATGTCCGCCACGGAGCGCACGAGGTCTTTCTGGCGATCCCCGAGTCCCAACAGGCGCATGCCGTGGCACGAGGGGTGGTAGGTCACCGGGTGCGGGAACCAGGAGCCGAGCTGCTCGGCGGCGTCCGTCACGCCCAGCACGTCCACGAGCAGCTCGGAGAGCTCGTAGGTGTTCTTGGCCACCATGGCGGCATCCTCGGCCAGGGCGTCCTCGCCGCACTGGCGCGCAACCATCGGCTGCTGGTGCCCCAGGGAGGCCACACAGGAGCCGGAGGGGGCCACGGCGACGTCGTAGTCCACACTCGTGAACGCGCGCACGTGGTTGCGGATCACCGGCACAGCGTCCTGGAAGTACCCGCTGTTGACGTGCATCTGGGAACAGCAGCCCTGCCCCTGGGGAAACACGACCTCGTGTCCCAGCCGCTCGAGGATCCGCACGGTGGCCAGCGCCACCTTGGGATACATGGCATCCACAATGCATGTGGCGAAGAGCGCGATTTTCATGTGTGTGGTCTCCTAACCGTCTGCCCCGGTCCATACTCTGCGGTCATACCAGGCTACGCCCGTGAGCCCGGTCACAACAACGTACGGCGTGGCATGGGACAGGCATGAAAGGCCGCGCGGGCTCCCCGTGGCGGGGCGCGAGGTGTTCACCATGTGACCTGCATCATGTACGCTGTGCGGTAGGACCAATGTGGTCTGACCACTCATCGTACGACTTGCCCGGACGTGGCGCACACCGCCCCGCCGAGACCACACTCTCGATCCGGGAACCACGGTTCCGATCCGGCCCCACCCCTTGGAGAACGCGTGAACACCTTTACCGCCGCGACCGACGCCGTGGGCGGCAGCGTCGGGCTGTCCGCCCTGGTCGGCTGCCTGCCCCTGCTGACCTTCTTCGTGATGCTGCTGGCCTTCAAGGCCAGCGCCTACGTGGCGGGGCTGACGTCCCTCGCCGTGGCCCTGCTGGTGGCCATCCTGGGCTTCGGCATGCCAGCGCACCTCGCCGCACTGACCGCCACCCAGGGCGCCGTCTACGGACTGTTCCCGATCGTGTGGATCGTGGTCATGGCCCTGTGGTTCTACCAGGTGACCGTGCTCTCCGGGCGTTTCGAGGACCTGCGCACCATCTTCGACACCATCGGGGGCGGTGACCTGCGCATCCAGGCCATGCTCATCGCGTTCTGCTTCGGCGGTCTGCTCGAGGCTCTCGCAGGCTTCGGTGCCCCCGTGGCGATCACCGCCACGATGATCCTGGCCCTCGGCCTCAAGCCGCTCAAGACGGCCACCCTGGTGCTGATCGCCAACACCGCCCCGGTGGCCTTCGGCGCGATCGCCATCCCCATCACCACCGCGGGCACGCTCACGGATCTGGACCCCGCCCACATCGGTGCCGTGGTGGGGCACCAGGCCCCGTTCTTCGCGTTCGTGGTCCCCTTCTTCCTGCTGCTGATCGTCGACGGCGCCCGCGGTCTCAAGCAGGCCTGGCCCGCCGCCCTCGTGGTGGGCGGCAGCTTCGCGATCGCCCAGTGGTGGTGCGCCACGCACTTCTCGTACGAGCTCACCGACGTGGTGGCGTCCCTCGCCGGGCTCGCCGGTGTGGTGATCCTCATGCGCTTCTGGCGTCCCAAGGGCGCCGAGGCCGTGCGCGCGGACCTGGGCGTCTCCCGCCCGGAGGATGCTGCGGTGCTCACGGCCGGGCGCGTGTGGATGGCAGTGCTGCCCTACCTGCTGGTGGTGGCCGTCTTCGGCGTCGCCAAGCTCTGGACCGCCGGGGTCAATGTGCCCAAGGCGCTGGCGTCCACGGACGTCAAGATCCCGTGGCCCGGCCTGAACGGGCACCTGCTCAATGCCAAGGGCGAAGCCATCTCGGGCACGGTCTACTCTTTCCAGTGGCTCTCCAGCCCCGGCACGCTGCTGCTCATCACCGGCCTGCTGGTGGCCGTGATCTACGCCCTGTTCAACCACCACGGGATGTTCCGACTCTCGATCGCGGATGCCCTTGCCGAAATCGGACGCAGCTTCTGGAAGATGCGTTTCTCCGCCCTGACCATCATGTCCGTGCTGGCACTGGCCTACGTGATGAACTTCTCCGGCCAGACCCTGGCGATCGGCACGTTCGTGGCCGGTCTTGGCGCGGCGTTCGCGTTCTTCTCCCCCGTGCTGGGCTGGGTGGGCACCGCGGTCACCGGTTCGGACACGTCCGCCAACGCACTGTTCGCCAACCTGCAGAAGACCGCGGCCCTGGGGTCTGGGCTGGACCCGCACCTGATGACCGCCGCGAACACGTCCGGCGGTGTGGTGGGCAAGATGATCTCGCCGCAGTCACTGGCCATCGCGTCCTCAGCGGTGGGCATGCAGGGCAAGGAGTCTCAGATCTTCCGCTCCGTGGTCCCGTGGTCCCTGGGCATGCTGCTGGTGCTGTGCTGCCTGGTGTTCCTGCAGTCCAACGTGCTCGCATGGATGCTGCCCGCCGCCTGAGCACTCCTGAGATACCAGACCGTCCGGGCGCCGCGGAGCTGCGGGCACCCCGGGGACGCCGAGCGCCACGGGGCTCAGCACGCCCTGGCACCCGCAACCCTGTGGGCACCGTGAGGAGACCGGTCCGGCGGCACCTCGCCGCAACGGACCACGGACCCGCCCCGAGAGGAATCAATGAGCACCACCCCCGCCTACACCCTCGTGCTGGACTGGCTCGAACACCAGTTGCGCACGGGCGGGCTGCACGTGGGCGACAAGCTCCCCGCCGAACGCGCGCTCGCCGAGGACTTCGGCATCTCCCGGGCGTCGGTACGGGAGGCCGTGCGGATCCTCGCGGCCATGGGGCTCGTACGGACGGCCACGGGCTCGGGCCCGCAGTCCGGGGCCTCCGTTATCTCGGACCCCTCCGCGGCGCTCGGCTGGGCCCTGCGGATGCACATTGCCACCCGTTCCTTGCCGGTCGCGGACGTGGTGGGCACACGCGTGCTGCTGGAGAGCCACGCGAGTCTTGAGGCGGCGTCGTCGACCGATCCGCACCGGGACGAGATCCTTGCGCAGGCCGGCGAACTGCTCGACCGCATGGACGACCCCGAGGTGAGCGACGCCGAGTTCCACGCGCTGGACGCGCAGTTCCACGTGCGCCTCGCATCCCTGAGCGGGAATGTGGTGCTCGAGACGATCATGGCGTCCCTGCGCGAGGCCACGATCGGGTACGTCCAGGAGACGGTCGCGAAGGTCACGGGCTGGCCGGAGATCCGCGCGCACCTGCAGCAACAGCACCGCGCGATCCTGCGCGCGACCACCGAACGCGACGGCGCCCTGACCGCGCGCCTGCTGCGCGAGCACATCATGTGGTTCTACGGCTTCGTGCCGGATGCGACCGGCACGGCCGACCAGGACCGAGCCAACCACGACCGCGCCGCGCATGACCGCGCCGAATAGGACCGGGCCCGGCAGGACTGAACTGAACGGGACTGAGCCGGGTAGAAACCGAGCCGAACGGGACTGAACGACCCGGCAGCGAACGGTCTCGAGACCGGCTACGACCGACCCGGGCGTCAGCGTCGGATCGATGAAGGGGCGCCGTTGACCCGCACGTCGGAAACTCCCCTGACAAAGGAAAAACCCCGGCGCCTCCTGGCCGGGAGGCGCCGGGGTCAGGCTTGCATCCGCCCTGGCCCGCTGACGCGACGGAGGACCTCGGAACTGCACGCGAGGTGATCCAGGCCTCGCGGAGCTCTGTCACAAGGGGGTACGAGGACCCCCGCCGCGAGTTCAGCGGTCCGCTCCTACTCGGGGCCGCACGCCGTACACTCGCTCGACCCCCGTGGAGCGGTGGACATCTCTTCCGATGTCCACCACTAACTGTGCCGTACCGGGGACCCGCGCCACCATGGCCATTCGGCCAGTCTTCGAGCGTGAACCTGAAGGTAACCTGGGAATCAGGTCAGGTGGGGGTACCGCTCGTCGTCCAGCTCGGGATGCACGAGGCCCCACTGGATGCCCGAGATCAGCACCTGGACCCGATCCCGCACCGCGAGTTTCTCGCACAGATGGGACACGTAGGCCTTCACACTGCCGTGCGAGACGGACATGCGCTCGGCGATCTCATTGTTGTTGAGCCCCTTGGCGATCCACTCGAGCGTTTCGAGTTCGCGCGGCGAGAGCTTGGGCGCGTCCGGGTGGGGTCCCCGGGATGCGGGTTCGACGGCGCCGGCCGCCGCCGCGCGCAGGTGACCGCGGCGCACGGAGGGCACCGGGACGTCCCCCAACACGTTGTTGGCCAGCGAGCTGGCCACGGACGGGGACAGCGCGAGTTCGTCCTCGCGGATCAGGCTCACGGCGGAGACGATCTCGTCGTGCCGGGCGTCCTTGACGAGGTACCCGGAGGCTCCCGCGCGCAGAGCGGGGACCACGTACTCGAGGGTCGAGAACGTGGTCAGCGCGAGCACCTTGGTTTCCGGGCAGCGCTGCACGATCTCCCCGGTGGCCTCGATCCCGTCCATCCCCGGCATACGGATGTCCATGAGCACCACGTCAGGGCGCAGTTCCAGGCACGTGGCCACGGCCTTCGCGCCGTCCGAGGCCTCCCCCGCGACCTCGAAACCCGGCTCCGCGCGGAACAGGTTCGCGAGGGCGTCACGCATGAGCGGATGATCGTCCACCAAGAGAAGCCTGCACAAATCCATGGCCTGATCATAAACTGAGCGCATGACTGAGCACTCGTCCCCCGTGACCACCACCACTTCGACCCGCACACGCTGGGTGCGCACCGCCACCGCGGCCCTGCTGAGCGGAGCCCTCATCCTCAGCGCGGCGCCGGCGCACGCCGCGTCCCCCACAGTCCCGCGCGGCCCCACGAACGTGATCTGCCACTACTGGCCCGTTCTCTGCCCCAACCGGTGATCCCGGGGGGTACTGCTATCGGGGTGGACCCCGCCCCTCGATCCGGCGGTATGCCGAGCTGGCTGCGTGTCGTCGTGGTGCTCTTCGCCGCGGTGGCACTGCTCGACGACCTGCGGTCCATGCCGTGGTCGTTCATGCCCCCGGCACCCGCCGTGCTCTCGAGCAGTTTCCTGGTCCTGAGCTACGGGGCCGTGGCGCTGCTCGCATGGTCGCCCCTCGCGAGCGCCGTGGCCATCACGCTGTCGTACGTGTTGGCCACGGTCTTGCACGACTACGCCCTGGCCCTGTTGTGCGGGTGCGTCGTGATGGTCGCGGTGCTCGCGATGCTCTCCCGCGGGACCGCGCTGGCCCACCTCGCGGTCACCGCCACGTGGATAGTCGTGTCCGCGGGGGTGCTGCGCAATTCCGATTTCGTGTGGACCGTGGGCATCCCCCTGGGTGTGTCCGCGCTGATCGGTGCGGCCGTGCGGTTCTTCGTGACCCAGTACCGGCTCAACACCCGCCGCCTCGCGGTTCTGGAGGTCACCCACCAGCGGCTGCGGGAGCAGGAACGGCTCGCCCTGGCCCGGGACCTGCACGACGTGGTCGCGCACGAACTGACCCTCGTGACCATGCAGGCTGCGGGGTCCCACCGGCAGCAGGACCCCAGGGAACTGCACCGCACGATCGACATGATGGACTCCGCCGCCCGCTCCGGGCTGCATGAGCTGCGCACGCTGCTGCACATCCTGCGGGACTCCCCCGGCGCCCCGGACGAGCGGGACAGCAGTTCCGGGCTCACCACGGGGTCCCTGTACGGCGTGGCCCGGGCACTCGCGGCGAGCCTCGAACGCGCCGCACTCGTGCCGGAGCTCGAACTGGGTGACGGCCTGGACGAGATCCCCACGTCCATCCGCGGCACCGCGGCCCGGGTGCTGCAGGAGGCCTCGACCAACATGATCAAGTACGCGCCCACGGGTTCCCGGTGCGCCCTGCGGGTGTTCGTCCGGGACGGCGCCGTGCACGTCCACGCCGAGAACCAGATCCGCCGGGGTGCCGGCACCGACTCCGGGCGCAGGGAACTGACCTCCGCGTTCGGGCTGCGCGGCATCCAGGAACGGGTCGCCCTGCTCAACGGTCAGGTGGAGTACGGTCCGCGCAATGCCGTGTGGCACCTGGACGTGCGGATCCCGGTCGCGTGAGTGACACCCCGGACGCCCCGAGGACCGGGACGGACGCGGTCGAGGCCGTGCGCGGCGTCGTCGTCGCGATCCCACCGGGCGCGGTGCTCAGCTACGGGGACGTGGCGGAACTCGCGTGGTTGAGCACCCCGCGGCTCGCGGCGCGGATCATGGCCATGGGCCTGGCCGGGACGGACGTCCCGTGGTGGCGTGTGGTGCGCGCGGACGGCACGCTGCCCGACCACCTGCAGATCACTGCGCGGGAACACTACGAACGCGAGGGCACGCCCCTGCGCGAGACCGACGCCCATTGGGTCCGCGTGGATATGCGCACCGGGCGCTGGGACGGCCGGTGAGCACCGGCGCGTGAGCGCGCCGACGCGTCAGTCTCGACAAAGTAGGACCCGCGCTGCCGCCAGCCTAGCGCCGGGCAGGATCCGTACTCGGCCGGATCAGTACTCGGGCGGGCCGGCGACCTCGAAGAA
Source organism: Kocuria marina (assembly GCA_014652975.1). Taxonomy (GTDB): domain Bacteria; phylum Actinomycetota; class Actinomycetes; order Actinomycetales; family Micrococcaceae; genus Kocuria; species Kocuria marina. Next base: position 473,904 of record BMZV01000001.1, read on the forward strand.
CGGGCCGCGGGCGTCGAACACCCGACCGGTGAGCCGCTCGTACGCCTCCACGTAGCGCTCGCGCGTCTTGGCCACGACCTCCTCGGGCAGCTCGGGCACGGGGCCCTGGCCGTCCCACCCGGAGGCGTCCGAGCGCAACCAGTCCCGCACGTACTGTTTGTCGAAGGACGGTTGCGGGCGGCCCGGCTTGTAGGTCTCCAGGTCCCAGAACCGTGAGGAGTCCGGGGTGAGCACCTCGTCCCCCAGGGTGATGGCCCCGCGGTAGGAGTCCAGGCCGAACTCCACCTTGGTGTCCGCCACGATGATCCCCCGCTCCCGGGCGATCCGCTCGGCGCTCGAGTAAATCTTCAGGGACAGCTCCCGCAACCGGTCCGCCACGGAATTGCCCACCACGTTCGCCATTTCCTGATATGTGATGGGCTCGTCGTGCTCCCCCAGTTCGGCCTTGCCCGTGGGGGTGAAGATGGGCTGCTCCAGCCGGTCGCCGTCCTCGAGGCCCTCCGGCAGCTCGATCCCGCACACCGACCCGGTGGCGCGGTAGTCCTTGAGCCCGGAGCCGGTGAGATACCCGCGCACGATGTTCTCCACGGGAAACATAGACAGGTTCTTGCACACGACCGCGCGCCCGCGCACGGACTCGTGAACGTCCGTGGTCAGGATGTGGTTCGCGATCCCGTCCAACTGCTGGAACCACCACAGGGACAACTGGGTGAGGATGACGCCCTTGTCCGGGATGGTGGTGGGCAGCACCTGGTCGAACGCGGAGATCCGGTCGCTCGCGACCACGAGCACGGCACCGGCGCGGTACTCGGCGTCGTCGTGGATCGCCACACCCGTGGCGCTGAGGCGGGAGTCGTCCGGGACGTAGAGTTCCCGGACCTTGCCGGAGTAGACGTGCTTCCAGCCCGGGATCTCGAGGGGTATGCCGTGCTCGCTCATGCCTGCTCCTCTGCTGTGGTCGCGGTGGGCGCCCCGGTGCGACCCGGCGTCCCGCCCGGGGCGTCCGTGGTGCCGGGACCCGGTTGGCCCCCGGGGACCGTGATCCGTCCCTCGGACGCGGCCAGTGCGATGTCGGTGCGGTAGTGCGATCCGGGAAGGGTGATGCGCTCCATCCCACGATAGCCACGCTCGCGCGCTTCCCGCAGGTCCGCCCCGCGGGAGACGACGGCGAGCACGCGCCCGCCCGCCGAGACGATCTCCCCGGCGGCGTTGCGGTCTGTGCCGGCGTGGATGACCCACGTGTCCGGGTCCTGGGCGGCCTCGGCCAGCCCCGTGATCACGTCCCCCTTGCGCGGGGCGCCCGGGTAGTTGTGAGCCGCGAGCACGATGGTCACGGACGCGCCGGAGGCCCACTGGAGCTCCTCGCGCTCGGACAACCGGCCCTGCGCGGCGTCGAGCAGCAGTTCGCCCAGCGGGGTTTCGAGCACCGCCAGGACGGACTGGGTCTCGGGATCGCCGAAGCGCGCGTTGAACTCGATGACCTGGATGCCGCGCTCGGTCACGGCGAGACCGCAGTAGAGCACCCCCACGAAGGGGGTGCCGCGGCGTCGCAGTTCGTCGATCACGGGGCGGGCCACGCGGCGCACGACCTCGTCCGTGAACCCCTCGGGCAGCCACTCGAGCGGCGTGTAAGCGCCCATGCCACCCGTGTTGGGGCCCTGGTCACCGTCGCGAACGCGCTTGAAGTCCTGGGCCGGTTGCAGTGGGACCACGTTCTCGCCGTCGCTGAGCACGAACAGGGACACTTCCGGGCCGTCCAGGAACTCTTCGACGACCACGGCACCGCCCGCGTCCAGGCACTCGCGCGCGTGGGCCTCGGCACGGTCCCGGTCCGGCGTGACCACCACGCCCTTGCCCGCGGCCAACCCGTCGTCCTTAACCACGTAGGGCGCACCGAAACGCTCGAAGGCCGCCCGCACGTCCGCGAGATCCGTCGTGGCCACCGATCGCGCGGTGGGGACACCCGCCGCCGCCATGATCTCCTTGGCGAACGCCTTGGAGCCCTCGATCCGCGCGGCCTGTGCGGACGGACCGAACACGGGGATGCCCGCACGAGTGAGGGCGTCCGCGACACCGGCGACGAGCGGTGCCTCCGGTCCCACGACCACGAGGTCCGCGTCCAACTCCCGAGCCAGCGCGACCACGGCCTCCGGGTCCTGCGCGTTGAGGGGATGTACCGGGACGTCCTGGGCGATCCCCTGGTTACCGGGTGCGCTGTGCACCTCGCTGACGTGCGGGTCCCGTAGCAGGGACGTGATCATCGCGTGTTCGCGGCCCCCTGGGCCCACCACCAAAACCTTCACGCGCTCAGCGTATCGGCCACAGCCCCCGTCCGGGCAACGATTGCGCGGGCCACGCTGCCATACTGGAAGGTATGCAGACCTTCAGCTCGGACCAGGCCGTGGAACTCGCCGTGGTGCAACGCAGCGGCTTCGTGGAGTCCCGGCACAGCGGATCCGCCGTGGTGCTGGCACCTGACGGATCCGTGGCGTTCTCCGTGGGCGCTCCGGACGAGGCGATCTTCCCGCGCTCGACCCTCAAGCCGTTCCAAGCGATCGCCGCGATGAAGGCCGGGGCCCCGCTGCGCGGCGAGCAGGTGGCGATCGCGGCGGCGTCGCACACCGCCACGTTCGACCACCTGGACGCGGTCAACTCGATCCTCAAGGCGGCCGAGCTGGACCCCGAGGCGCTGCAGTGCCCGCCGGACTGGCCCCAGGACGAGGACACGCGCGCGTGGTTGATCCGCACCGAACGCGGCCGCAACCGCATGTGCATGAACTGTTCGGGCAAGCACGCGGCGTTCCTGCTCGCGTGCGTGACCAACGGGTGGCCCATCGACTCCTACCTGAATCCCGAGCACCCGCTGCAGCAGCTCGTGATCGAGACCATCGAGGAGTTCTCCGGCGAGCGCGCCCAGCACGTGGGCGTGGACGGCTGCGGTGCACCGCTCACGGCGATCACCCTCACCGGCCTCGCCCGCATGTACTCCACGCTGGGGCGCGCCGCACGCAACGTCCAGGCTGACGCCCGCGCCGCGACCGTGGCCACGTCCATGCTCGACTACCCCGAGTACGTCCAGGGCCCGGGGCGTTCGAACACCGTGATCATGGAGGAGCTGGACGTGATCACCAAGCTCGGCGCGGAGGGCGTGCTGGGGCTGGGCACCCGTTCCGGGTGGTCCGTGGCCATCAAGATGCTGGACGGTTCCTCGCGCGCCAACTCACTCGTGGGCCTCACACTGCTCGCGCACGCGGGTGCCGTTTCCCGGGCCGACGCCGATCGCGTCCTCGAACGCGTCACGCACCCGATCACCGGGGCCGGGCGGCCCGTGGGTGCCATCGAGCTCGCCGAGCCGCTGCGGGAACTCCTGGGCTGACCGCCCCCCCCCCCGATCCTCAATCCGAGATCCACGATCCCAGAGGTGGGCCATGACGATCCGACGCAAGGTCGACCCGGCGGACGGCAGCCTCGCGCTCGCGCGCTGGCGTCGATCCCCTGACGAGGCCGACCGCCGCACCACGGCCACCGCGGTGCGCTACTGCCTCGAGGAACTCGCGAGTCGCGCTGAGGGCAATTCCGTGGAGGTGCGCGTGCCGCCCTTCGGCGTGACCCAGTGCGTCCCCGGTCCGCGCCACACGCGCGGCACCCCACCCAACGTGGTGGAGACCGACGCCACCACGTGGCTCGCGCTCGCGACCGGACGCGCACGGTGGACCGACAGCGTCCGCGAGGGCAGCGTCGCGGCGTCCGGGACGCGCACCGACCTCAGCGCGTGGCTCCCGCTGTTCGGCTGAGGCACCACCCACGCCCCACCGACGACATCGCGTGGCCCGCGCACGCCCGGATGCGCGATAACCTGGAAACCATGAGCTCCGCCGATCCCGAGACGCCCGCGCCCGCCTCGCAGCCCGGTTCCGCCACCGAACGGATGACGGTGCGCCGCGCCCCCAACATGATCGCGTTCCTCATCACGGGCGCGGCCGTCGGGGCCATCGCGGGACTGCTCGTGGGGGCGCTGGGCCCCGGATCGCTCGCCTACACCCGCGGGGCCATCATCGGGTTCTTCCTCATGACGTTCCTGATCGTGGGTGCGACCGTGGGTGCCGTGGTGGCACTCGTCCTGGACCGGATCTCCCTCAAACGCTCCCGGCACGTGACCGCGGAGGTCCAGGATCTTCACGGGGCGGACGAGCGCCCCGGCACATGAGACACTGTCTGCGTGGTTCGAGCTGACGGAAAACTCTCTCACGACCTCTTGCCCGGAGAAAAAGGCCCCCAGGACGCGTGCGGCGTGTTCGGCGTGTGGGCCCCGGGCGAGGACGTCGCCAAACTGACGTACTACGGCCTGTACGCGCTGCAGCACCGCGGGCAGGAGTCCGCGGGCATCGCGACGTCCGACGGGGAACGGATCTCGGTCTACAAGGACATGGGGCTCGTGTCCCAGGTCTTCGACGAGACCACGCTCAACACCCTCAAGGGGTACCTGGCCGTGGGACATGCGCGCTACTCCACCACGGGTGCGTCCCACTGGGCCAATGCCCAGCCCACCCTGGGTGCCACCCCGCACGGCACGCTCGCGCTCGCGCACAACGGCAACCTGACCAACTCCGCCGAGCTCTACGACCTGCTGCTCGACAAGTCCGGGTTCCCGTCCCGCGGTGAGATCGCCCGGGGCAACACCACGGACACCGCGTTGATCACCGCGCTGCTCGCGGAGCACCCCCTAAACTCGCTCGAGGAGGCGGCCATGATGCTGCTGCCCCGGCTCGTGGGGTCCTTCTGTCTCACGTTCATGGACGAGGCCACACTCTACGCCGCGCGCGATCCCCTGGGCGTGCGTCCCCTCGTGCTGGGCCGACTGGAACGCGGCTGGGTCGTGGCCTCCGAGACCGCTGCGCTGGACATCGTGGGCGCCTCCCTCGTGCGCGAGGTGGAACCTGGTGAGTTCATCGCAATCGACGAGAACGGCCTGCGTTCGCGCCGTTTCGCGGAGGCGAAGCCCGCGGGGTGCGTGTTCGAGTACGTGTACCTGGCCCGCCCCGACACCACGATCGCCGGGCGCTCCGTGTACGAGTCCCGCGTGGAGATGGGCCGACAACTCGCGCGCGAGCATGCCGTGAACGCGGACCTCGTGATGCCCACCCCCGAGTCCGGGACCCCCGCCGCGATCGGATACGCGGAGGCCTCGGGCATCCCGTTCGGACACGGACTCGTGAAGAACTCCTACGTGGGCCGCACGTTCATCGAGCCCTCGGACACCATCCGTCAGCTCGGGATCCGGCTCAAGCTCAACCCCCTGCGTTCGATCGTGGCGGGCAAGCGCCTGGTGGTCGTGGACGACTCGATCGTGCGCGGCAACACCCAGCGGGCCCTCGTGCGCATGCTGCGTGAAGCGGGGGCGGCGGAGATCCACGTGCGGATCTCCTCCCCGCCCATCAAGTGGCCGTGCTTCTACGGCATCGACTTCGCGTCCCCCGCGGAGCTGATCGCCAACGGGCTCGCCGTGGAGGACGTCCGCGCCTCCCTGGGCGCCGATTCCCTGGGGTACATCTCCGAGGAGGGGATGATCGAGGCCACCGCCCGCCCCCGTTCCACCCTGTGCACCGCGTGCTTCTCGGGTGATTACCCCACGGCCCTGCCCAAGGCGGACCGGCTCGGCAAGTCCGTGCTGGAATCCCCCGGGGCCCACGCGGAACCTTCCGAGGACCTCGTGGACCCAGCACCGCGCACCGACACCGCCCACGAGGAGACCACCGCATGAGCCAGTCCCGAGCCCACGGCACGGAAGCCGTCACCTACGCGAGCGCGGGGGTGGACGTCGAGGCCGGGGACCGCGCCGTCGAACTCATGAAGTCCGCCGTGAAGGCGACCCACACGTCCGGCGTGGTGGGCGGCGTGGGCGGCTTCGCCGGGCTCTTCGACGTCTCCGAGCTCACCGGCTACCGCAAGCCCTACCTGGCCACGTCCACGGACGGCGTGGGCACCAAGGTCGCGATCGCCCAGTCCCTGGACGTCCACGACACCATCGGGTGGGACCTCGTGGGCATGGTCGTGGACGACATCGTGGTCGTGGGCGCCAAGCCGCTGTTCATGACCGACTACATCGCGACCGGCAAGGTGGTCCCGGAACGCATCGCGGACATCGTGCGGGGCATCGCCGCGGCGTGCGAGGCCGCGGGCACCGCCCTCGTGGGCGGAGAGACCGCCGAGCACCCCGGGCTGCTGGGCGTGGACGAGTACGACGTCGCCGGTGCGGCCACCGGCGTGATCGAGGCGGACGAACTGCTCGGCCCGCAGCGCGTGCGTGACGGGGACGTCGTGATCGGCATGGCGTCCTCCGGGCTGCACTCCAACGGGTACTCCCTGGTGCGCCGGGTCATCAACGTGGCCGGTTGGCAGCTGGACCGCCAGGTCAGCGAACTGGGCCGGACCCTGGGCGAGGAACTGCTCGAACCCACGCGCGTCTACGCGGCGGACGTCCTGGACCTCGCGCGGGCGTTCCCCGTGAACGGTCCGGACGGCACCACGGGCCACGGCGTGCGCGGCTTCTCCCACGTGACCGGCGGTGGTCTCGCGGCCAACCTGGCGCGTGTTCTGCCCGCGGACCTGCAGGCCACGGTGGAGCGCTCCACGTGGTCCCTGCCGCCCGTGTTCCAGCTCGTGGCGCAGCTCGGTCAGGTGCCCCTGGCGGACCTCGAGCGCACGCTCAACCTGGGCGTGGGCATGGTCGCGATCGTGGACCCCGCCGTGGCCGACGCCGCCGTGGCCCATCTCACCGAACGCGGGCTGCCGTCCTGGATCATGGGCCGCGTGGGTCCCGTGGACCCGGATGCCTCCCGCCACGGCAGTGACTGGGTGCAAGGCGCCAAGGGCGTGGCCGGCGGCGGCGTGCTCATGACAGGTGACTACGCCCTCTGAACGCGCACCGAGCGCCCGCGACGCGACGGGCACGCAAGGAACCGCCCACACGCTCGTGTGGGCGGTTCCTTGCTCTGCTGGTCACGATGACGACGCCGCCGCGGTGGCGCGGCGAGCGGATCAGTCGTAGTCCGAGTACTTCTCCGCGTAGGTCGAGTAGTCGTCCTCATCCTCGGGACGTTCCTCGTGATCCATGGCTCGGGAGGACGGTTTGCTGCTGCGCAACTCCCGCTGCAACGCCGAATAGTCGGTCTGCGGGCTGAAGTACTTCATCTCCCGCGCCTGTCGTGTCGCCTTCGCCTTTTGACGGCCGCGCCCCATGGCGTGACCCCCTCTGCGTCTCGTGTCCGATCGGCGGTACCGTGTTGAGCACACAGTACGGCCCCGGAGTGTCTTGTCAGTTTTTCGTGTGTCCAGGGTACATGTTTTGTACGCTTCTCGCGCACCCGCACGCCGTGCGTCCACCCCGGGCGAATCCCGGGCGAATCCCGGGCCCTCACGGCGTGGTTCGAGGAAACTCGCGGGGCGAATCCGGCCGGTACAGTGAAACGGCCCCGGCGGCGCAGTCCGCACATTCCCCGCACCAGAGCAGGTTTGCCATGAGTTCATCCCCGCGGAGGGTCCCGCCCTCCGAGAGTCCGTATCCCCATGACACCCACCCGGGCCTGGTGCCCGGGGTCTCGGTGGAGGAGCAGCGGGTGCGCTACCGCACGGACAAGATCACGTTCGGGGTCGCCGGAGCACTGATCGTGGGGTTCGTGGTGTGGGGTGCGGTCTCCACCGAATCGCTCACCACGGTGTCCAAAGGTGCGCTGGACGCGGTGGTGACCTACGGCGGATGGGTCTTCACCTTGTTGGCCGCCGTGATGCTGTTGTTCCTGCTCTTCGTGGGGTTCTCACGCTACGGCCGGATCCCTCTGGGCAAGGACGGCGAGGAACCGGCCTACTCCATGGGGTCGTGGATCGCCATGCTCTTCGCGGCGGGGATGGGCGTGGGGCTCATCTTCTTCGGTGTCTACGAACCCGTCACGTACTACATGACCCCTCCCCCGGGACGCGCCGCGGCGCAGAGCTACCACGCGATGCATTCCGCACTCGCACAGACCATCTTCCACTGGGGACTGCAGGCGTGGGCCATCTACGCGCTCGTGGGGGCGGCCGTGGGCTACGCGGGCTATCGCCGTGGGCGGCCCCTGCTGATGTCCGCGATCTTCGGCCAGCGCGCGCACCTGAGCGTGGGCGGGCGGCTCATCGACATGTTCGCGATCGTGGGCATCCTCTTCGCGACCTCCGCCTCCCTGGGATTGGGCACGCTGCAGATCGGCCGCGGTCTGCAGATCATCACCGGTCTCGGTGAGGTGGGCAACGCGGTGCTGATCGCGATCATCGCGGTGCTCACGTGCGTGTTCCTGATCTCCGCGGTCTCCGGCGTGGCCAAGGGGATCCGCAGGCTCTCGAACTTCAACATGGTGCTCGCGGCCGTGGTCGCGTTCTTCCTGTTCGTGGCGGGCCCCACCGTGTTCCTGCTGAACTTCATCCCCTCGGTCGTGGGCACGTACTTCGGTGAGATGTTCCAGATGCTGTCCCTCTCCGCGTCCTGGGGCAGGGAGGCCGAGGAATTCATGCGCTCATGGACCCTGTTCTACTGGGCGTGGTGGGTTTCGTGGGCGCCGTTCGTGGGCGTGTTCGTGGCCCGCATCTCCCGCGGGCGCACCCTGCGCCAGTATGTGAGCGTGGTACTGCTGGCACCCACCGTGATCTGTGTGCTCGCGTTCTCGGTCTTCGGCGGCACCGCCATCTGGTTGCAGCGCGACGGCGTGGACATCGCGGGTGCCGCGTCCCCCGAGGACATGCTCTTCCGCGTCCTGGACGCCCTGCCGTTCGCGCAGATCACGCCCATTGCGATCATCGTGCTGCTGGCCGTCTTCTTCATTACGTCCGCGGACTCCGCGACGCTCGTGATGGCGTCCATGTCCCAGCAGGGCAAGCCCGAACCGGACCGGAAGATCATCATCTTCTGGGGTGTGGCCCTGGCCGGGGTGTCCTCCGTGATGCTCGCGGTGGGCGGGGCGAACGCCCTGCAGGGTCTGCAGGACCTCGTGACCGTGGCGGCGCTGCCGTTCGCGGTGATCCTGCTGGCCCTGATCCCGGCGTTCCTGCGGGACCTCTCCACCGATCCCATGAGTCTGCGCCACCACTACGCGCGCACGGCGCTCGACAACGCGGTACGCCAGGGCATGGACGAGCACGGGGACGACTTCGCCCTGGAGGTCCGCCACCAGGAGGGCCCCGCCGCGGCCGGTCACGACGTGGACTCCACGGGGGAGCGCATGAGTTCGTGGTACCAGCGCACCGACGAGAACGGTCAGCCCGTGGAGTACGACTACCGTCAGGACACCTACGTGGACGCGCGGCCGGCCGTGGCCGATCAGCCGGCCGCGGGCGAGAGGCCCACCGTGGATGAGCGGTCGCCCCGGAACGGACGACCGCCCGAGCAGCACTAGGCTCCTCGGGCGGTCTCGGTCACCGCGAACGCATCCGCGGTAGCCGGGGTGTCACTCGTCGACGATCTCCGCGTCCACGACGTCGTCGCCGCTGTCCCGCGCCGGGGCGTCGTGGGCGTGCGCGGCGTCGTCGTCCTGCGGGTCGTCGCCGTGCGAAGCGGTGACAGTCAGGCCGTCCTGAGCGACGTCCGGGTTGACGTCCACGAGCACGGTGTCCCCGTCCGTGATGGCGCCGGAGAGCAGCCCGCGCGCCAAGCGGTCACCGATCTCGCGCTGCACGAGCCGACGCAGCGGGCGGGCACCGTAGGCGGGGTCGTAGCCCGTGATACCCAGCCACTCGCTAGCCCCGGGCGTGACCTCCAAGGACAGGCGCCGCTGCTCGAGACGGTGCGCGAGCTGGGCCACCTGGATGTCCACGATCTTGGCCAGGTCCTCGGTGCTCAGCGGGTCGAACATGATGATGTCGTCCAACCGGTTGAGGAACTCCGGCTTGAACGAGGCGTTGACCACGCCCATCACGGCGTTCTTCTTGGCCTCCTCGTCCATGGTGGGATCCACCAGGAACTGGCTGCCCATGTTCGAGGTCAGGATCAGGATCACGTTGCGGAAGTCCACCGTGCGGCCCTGCCCGTCGGTCAGGCGACCGTCGTCCAGGACCTGCAGCAGGATGTCGAAGACCTCGGGATGGGCCTTCTCGACCTCGTCGAGCAGCACCACCGAGTACGGACGACGCCGCACGGCCTCGGTCAGCTGTCCGCCCTCGTCGTAGCCCACGTACCCCGGAGGGGCGCCGACCAGGCGTGAGACGGAGTGCTTCTCCGAGTACTCGGACATGTCGATGCGGATCAGGGCGCGCTCGTCGTCGAACTGGAAGTCCGCGAGGGACTTGGCCAGCTCGGTCTTGCCCACGCCCGTGGGACCCAGGAACAGGAACGAGCCGATGGGGCGGTCCGGGTCCGAGATCCCCGCGCGGGAACGCCGTACGGCGTCCGCGACCGCACTCACGGCCGGCTTCTGCCCGATCAGGCGCTTGCCCAGCAGCTGCTCCATGTGCAGCAGCTTGTCGGACTCGCCCTGCAGCATCTTGCCCGCGGGGATACCGGTCCACGCGGAGATCACCTCGGCGATGTCGTCCGCGGTAACCTCCTCCGAGACCATGGTGTCATGCCGGGCCCCGGCCTCCTCCTGCGCCTGTGCGGCGTCCAGGTCCTTCTGCAGAGCCGGGATCTCGCCGTACAGCAAGCGGGAGGCCTCCCCCAAGTCACCGTTGCGCTGGGCGCGTTCGGCCTGCGAGCGCAGGTCGTCGATCTGCGCCTTGAGGTCACCCACGCGGTTGAGTCCGGCCTTCTCGGCCTCCCACCGCGCGTTGAGGGCATCCAGCTCGGCCTCCTTGTCCGCCTTGTCCTGGCGCAGAGCGGCCAGACGTTCGACGGACGCGGGGTCTGTCTCCCCGTCCAGGGCCAGTTCCTCCATGGTCAAGCGGTCCACGGAGCGGCGCAGCTCGTCGATCTCCTCCGGGGCGGAATCGATCTCCATGCGCAACCGGGACGCGGCCTCGTCAATCAGGTCGATGGCCTTGTCCGGGAGCTGACGGCTGGGGATGTAACGCTGGGACAGTTGAGCGGCGGCAACGAGTGCCGAGTCCGCGATCTGCACCTTGTGGTGCGCCTCGTAACGCTCCTTCAACCCGCGCAGGATCGCCACGGTGTCCTCGACCGAGGGCTCCCCCACGTAGACCTGCTGGAACCGACGCTCCAGGGCGGCGTCCTTCTCGATGTTCTCGCGGTACTCGTCCAGCGTGGTGGCACCAATCAGGCGCAGCTCACCGCGGGCCAGCATGGGCTTGAGCATGTTGCCCGCGTCCATGGACCCCTCGGACGCACCCGCGCCCACGACCGTGTGGATCTCGTCGATGAACGTGACGATCTGACCCTCGGACTTCTTGATCTCGTCCAGGACGGCCTTGAGGCGTTCCTCGAACTCCCCGCGGTACTTGGCGCCGGCCACCATGGACCCCAGGTCCAGGGAGATCAGGGTCTTGCCGCGCAGCGACTCGGGTACGTCCCCGGCCACCATGCGCTGGGCGAGGCCCTCGACCACGGCGGTCTTACCCACACCGGGCTCACCGATCAGCACGGGGTTGTTCTTGGTCCGGCGCGAGAGCACCTGGACCACGCGGCGGATCTCCGAGTCACGCCCGATCACGGGATCGAGCTTCCCCTCGCGGGCGATCGCCGTGAGGTCCGTGCCGAACTTCTCGAGGGACTGGAAGGTCCCCTCCGGGTCCGGGCTGGTGACCCGGCGGTCACCGCGCACCTGCGGGATGGCCTGTGCGAGCGCCTCCGTGGTCACGCCCGCCGCCTGCAGCGCCTCGGCGGTCTTGTCGCGTCCCGCGGCCAGACCGTAGAGCAGGTGCTCGGTGGAGACGTACTCGTCCTTGAGGTCACGCGCGTAGTTCTCCGCGGCCTGCAGTGCCTGCAGCGCGGTGCGGCTCAGCTGGGGCTGGGCCGTGGAGGTCCCGGATGCGCTGGGCATCTCGTGGATGATGTTGCTCGCCTTGATGGACACGGCGTCCGCGTTGGCACCGGTGGCCTGTAGGACAGCGACGGCCACGCCGTCGCGCTGGTCCATGAGCGCCTTGAGGACGTGGGCGGGCTCGATATTGGGGTTGCCCGCGGTCGCGGCATTCGACGCTGCAGCGCTCAGGGCTTCTTGAGACTTGGTCGTGAACTTGGTGTCCACGGCGGCTCCTTCCGACAGTAGTGATGACGTTGACTTCAGTTAACTTGAGTCTACTACGCTCAACTTGATACGGGAAGCCCGATATTCCGCTCAGCGCGAAATGATTTGTCAATTCATTTTCCATTCCGGGTTTTCGGCCTAACCGGGTGGAAATAGATTATCGAATGCTCTATACCAATCCCCCGATAATATGTAGCCTTATTAAATCCACCACATGCTGTAGGAAAGGTGCCACTATGAGCAACAACAACGATCAGCGTCGAGCTGGTCAACAGACCCACTCCCAGGGTTCCACCGAGGTCCCGTCCAAGAAGGACGTCGCCGCGGAATCCGGCAAGGTCGAGGCGCAGCAGCTCAAGAACGAGGCGGCTGGATCCGGCCGCCGCGTGAAAGAGACCGCCAAGGAGCAGGCCGTCGCCGCCAAGGACGAGGCCATGGGCCAGGCGCACGACCTGTGGGGCCGCCTCAAGGAAGACCTACAGGGCTACGTGGGCCCGCAGCAGGAGCGCCTCGCATCGACCGTCCGCTCCGTGAGCGATGAGGTGGACGCCATCTCCCAGGGCAAGAAGCCGGAGACCGAGTACGTCAGTGGCCTGCTCGGCAACGCCTCGGGCACCGTGAACTCCCTCGCGTCCTCGCTGGAGAACAAGGACCCGCAGCAGCTGCTCGGTGACGTACGCCGTTTCGCTGCCCGCCGTCCCGGGACCTTCCTGGCCATCGCGGCCGGCATCGGTCTGCTCGCCGGGCGCGCCACGCGCAGCGCCAAGGACAGCGACGAGATCGGCAACGACCACCACGACACCGTCGCCCGCACCCAGGCACCCGCGTACGGCACCCCCAGCACGGGTGACACGTACGCGTACCGCAACGACACCCGTGGCGAGGGCACCCGCACCTACACCGACCGGGTTCCCGGCACGGTCTACCCGGATCAGCGCGACGCGCAGGTTCCCGGCACCACGTACCCCGGTCAGGGCGACACCCAGGTCCCCGGCACCACCTACCCCGGACAAGGCAGTGAGCGTCGATGAGTCACCCCATTCCCCCGTCGGAACCCGAAGAGCGGGCGGAGCACGAGTCGCTCGGTGAGATGTTCAAGTCTCTGAGCACCAACCTGACCACCCTGATCCAGCAGGAGATCGCGCTGGCCAAGGCCGAGGCGAACATGGCGATCCAAAAGGCCACGGACTCCGTAAAGGTCACAGGTAAGGGCGCGGGGCTGTTGGGAGGCGCCGGTGTGGCCGGCCACTTCGTGCTCCTGTTCCTATCCCTGGCCCTCATGTGGGCCCTGGGCAACCTGGTGGGTCTTGGCTGGTCGGCCGTGATCGTGGCGCTCATCTGGGCGATCATCGCCGCGATCCTCGCCGCGGTGGGCAAGAAGAACCTGGACCGCGGCAAGCGCAAGATGGCCCAGGCCACCAAGGACCCGCTGCCCCGAACCCGCGAAACCGTCAGCGAAATTCCGGATACCGTGAAGCCTTCCAAGGAGACCCGATGAGCCAGCAGAACCCTGATCAGATCCGCGCCGATATCGAAGCCACCCGTGCACGCCTGAATGCGGACGTGGACGCCGTGGCGGAGAAGGTGACCCCGGAAAAGGTGGTCGACCGTCAGAAGAGCAAGGCCCGCCACAAGATCCAGGACGTCCGTGAGTCCATCATGGGCTCCGCAGAGGACGCCCGGGATACAGGCCGCGACCTTCGTGACGAGGCCTCCCACCGCATGGACCAGGCCGGCGAGGCCATCAGCAACGCCCCGGCGGCCGCCCGGGCCAAGACCCGTGGCAACCCCATGGCCGCGGGCCTGATCGCCCTCGGTGCCGGTTGGTTGATCGGTTCCCTGCTGCCCTCGAGCCAGAAGGAGCAGGAGCTCGTGGCCGAGGCCGCCGACCGCGTCCAGCCGCACCTGCAGAGCGCCATGGATTCCACCAAGGAAACCGCGCAGGAGATCGCGGACGACCTGAAAAAACCGGCCAAGGAGGCTGCGGAGTCGGTCAAGCAGACCGCGCAGTCCGGCGCCCAGGAGGTCAAGGAGCAGGGTCAGCAGGAAGCCGGCCAGCTCAAGGGCTCCGCGCAGGAGCACGCCAAAAACGTCAAGGACGACACGCAGCGGGCCTGATCCGCTCGTAATCGCACCCTAGGGCCCCTGACCGGGAACGGTCAGGGGCCCTAGGGCCTTTCTCACCCCTGCGTCGGGCATAATGGAGGTGGGACGCGCGTGCGCTCCCCAGAGTTCTCTCCCCACCCGCAGTCTCCAAAGGAACCCGCCGTGGACACCGATTCACCGTCCGATGAGACCACCCCGCGCAAGCCGAGTCGGCTGCAGCGTTTCAACAAGGTGGTGATGCGCTTCGTGGGACCGGCCAACCGCAGTTCCATGAACCTGCGGGGCAACACCGAGATGACCCCCGAGGCCCAGGACTGGTACCGCAACCTCCAGGACGACTACGAGATGGTCAGGGATTCCGACGGCCGCAGCTATCTGCGCCGTCGTGATCGCTAGCGCCCGCGGCACCCGGTCTCACGTCCAGACCCCGGAGGTCCCGCGGCGGTGACTGCCCACCAAATGGGTGTCCACCATCCCGATCGCTTCCATGAGCGCGTACATGGTCGTGGGACCCACGAACACGAACCCGCGCCGTTTCAGTTCGCGGGACAGGGCCCTGCTCTCATCCGAGGTGGTCGGGACGTCCGCGAAGCGATCGGGATGCGGGGTACTGCTCGGCATGAAGGACCACACGAGGTCCGCCAGACCGCCGTCCTCGCGCAGAGCCACGGTGGCTCGCGCGTTCGTCACGGTCGCCTCGATCTTGCGCCGGTTGCGGATGAACCGCGCGTCCCCCAGGAGCCGCTCGACGTCCCGTTCGTCCATGGCCGCCACGGCCTCCGGGTCGAAGCCGTGAAAGACCTCCCGGAACGCCGGCCGTTTCGCGAGCACCGTGCGCCATGACAGCCCGGATTGGAACGCCTCGAGCGTCACGCGCTCGAACAGCCCGGTCTCGTCCCGCACCGGCACGCCCCACTCGTGGTCGTAGTACTCCCTGAGCAGTGGGTCCGAGGCCGCCCATCTGGGCCGGGCGAGACCGTCCGCACCGATCACGAGATCGGGATCACTCATGCTGCCTCCCCTTCGTGCGCGGTGGGTGCCCGGAGCTCGAAGAGTGCGCACTCGGCGTCGTAGTACGCTCGGCTGAGACCGCGGTGGGTCATGCCCAGGCGATGACACACGGCCTGCGACGCCCGGTTGGCCGGGTGCGTCACGGCGACCACCCGGTCCTGACCGTGCTCGAAGGCGTGGGCCAGCACGGCACGGGCCGCCTCCGTGGCGTATCCGCGTCCCCACGCGCGCGGGTGCAGGTGCCACCCGACCTCCACGTCGGTCGCGGTGTTCGTGCCGGAATCGGGGATGGGCTTGAGCAGCAGGGTCCCCGCGAGGGCGTCGACCGGGTCGACGATGGCCCACACACCGAGCACCGGCTCGTGCGCGTAGCCTTGGTCCCAGCCCCGGATCTTCTCCCGGGCCTGCCCGTCCGAGCTCACGCGCTGCGTGCCGTCCCCGATGTAGCGCTGCACCTCGGCGCGCGCATACAGGTCACGCACGAACGCGGCGTCGTCCGCGCGGTAGACACGCAGCATGAGTCGCGGCGTGCGCAGCGGCACCGTCACGGTCGTTCCCGGGACGACGACGTCGCGCTCGCCGGCGCGGGCCCGGCACCGGCGGCGTCGGCGTCGGCGTCGGCGTCGGAGGCAGCGTCGAGACCGCGGGGGTGCGCCTCAAAGCGGTCCAGGCGCTCGTCCTCCGTGAGGGGCTCACCGCGCAGCCGGCGCGCCGTGACGCGCAGATCCGTGAGCGCGAGCAACACCAGGGCGACCGCGAGCGCCACGGACAGCACGCCGAAGATGTTGACAAACCCGTAACTCAACTCCACGTACTCGGCGCCGACCGCATGGGTGAACAGGGACTGCATACCGTGGGCGGCGGAATCCGGGAGGAAGAACCCGAAGCACAGTGTGATCACCCATGAGGCCACCGCGGTGAGCATGCCCCGCCGGCTCATGGCGTGGGACGGGTAGCTGAGTGCGTCCCGGCGGAACAGCGCCGCCGCGATGACGTGTAACAGCAGGATGGGCAGCCCGATCGCCGCCGCGTAGACCGGGGTGAGGGAGCCGAGCAGACCCGCGACGCCCCGGCCGAAGCCGACCCACAGGGCCAACGCCGCGGCCACCGCGATCATGATTACCGGGAAGGCGCCGGACAGCGCAGATCCCGGTCTGTGATGGGCGGACGCGGGATCGGTAGCACTCATACGTCCATCGTAGGGCGCGGTCCGTGTCGGGGCGGGCAGGTACCGTGGGGTCATGAGTACCCACGACTTCCCGCAGGCCGTCCTCTTCGACCATGACGGCACCCTGGTGGACACCGAACCGCTGTGGGAACTGGGCAAGCAGCGGATCGTGGTCGCGCACGGGGGTGAGTGGACCGAGCGGGACACCCAGGACACCCTGGGCAGGCCGCTCGCGACCACCGTGGAGCGGTTGAGCGCGCTGGGCGTACCGGGGTCGCTGGACGAGGTCTACCGCGAGTTCTACGGGGTGCTGCAGGCGGTGTTGGAGGAGAACCCGCCCACGTTCATTCCCGGGGTCGTACCTCTCCTGGAGGACCTGGACCGTGCCGGGATCCCCGCGGCGATCGTCACGAACGCTACCTCCGAGGTGGCCCGCTACAGCGCGTCCCTGGCCCCGGACAACCTGTTCCGGGTGATCATCGGGGACCAGGAGGTGGCCCAGGGTGTCAGGCCCAAACCGGATCCGGACGCGTACCTTGAGGCCGCCAGGCGTCTGGGCGTGGCGCCCGGGGCCTGCGTAGTCGTGGAGGATTCGCCCTCCGGCGCGGCGTCCGGCGTGGCCGCGGGGATCACCACGGTCGTGGTCCCGGGGGTGCAGCAGGTCCTGCCCGGACCCGGCATCGTGCACGTGGCCGATCACGCGGCGCTCACCCTGGACTTCCTGCGCGGTCTGGCTCCTGCATAGCGCGGCGGCATCCCGACGACGCCGCCTCCGGCCCCGGGGTTCGCCGGTAAACTGGGGTCCCATATCCCACCCCCGATGCTTCCGAAAGGTGGCCATGACCTACCCCCTGGCTGTGCTTTTCGACCACGACGGCACCCTCGTGGACACGGAGCCCCAATGGGCGGCCGCCAAGCGCAAGGTCGCGCAGCGGTACGACCAGAGCTGGACCGTGGAGGACGATCACGCGACCCTCGGGGGGACCGTGCCGGATGCGGCCCGCAAGTTCGTGGAACGCGGGGCCACCGATTCCGTCGAGGACATCACGCAGCAACTCGCCGAGCACGTGATCGACAGCATGGACGACCGCGTACCCTTCCTGCCCGGCATGCGCTCGCTGTTGAGCGAACTGAGCGAGGCCGGTATCCCGGCGGCGATCGTCACGAACGCGCTGAGCTCGGTCGCGGGGACCACCGCTGCTGGCGCCCCGGACGTGCTCACCCGGATCGTCTCCCAGGACGATGTGACCCGTCCCAAGCCGGATCCCGAACCGTACCTCACGGGTGCCAAACTGCTCGGAGTCGCCCCGCGGAATTGCGTGGCCATCGAGGACTCGGAACCGGGGGTGCGCAGTGCGGTTGCCGCGGGCATGACCGTGGTGGTCGTCCCGGGTGACAAGCCCGTCCCCGACGGCCCGCACCGGGTGTTCGTCAACGCGCACGAGGACATCACCCTGGACTTCCTGCGCTCGCTCACTCCTCCGGAGTAGGCCCGCGGGCATGATGCCGGAACCGCCCCGGCCCGAACCAGCAATAGAGAACTCCCGGTCCGATGACTCATCAGACCGGGAGTTCTCCACTGGGAAGCGCAGTTCCGCGAGCACCGTTCCACCCCGGGGTCGAGGTGGGACAGCGCTCGCGGCGACCCTCGCCGAGCGATCAGCGAGTGGGCTGACCCGCCCGGTTGTTCTCACGGCGCCGCTGCGCCGCCGCCGTGGCGCGGTCCGGAACCCGGTCCGCCCCGTGACCGCGCTGGGCGGAACCGCTGCGGGCGGAGCGGGACGCGCCGGTGCGTGCGCTACCGGAGGCCGCGCCATCGACGCTGCCACCGCGGCGTCGTTCGCTGGAGCGAGCCTGCGAACGCCCGTTCGAGGGACCGCGCCCGGCACCGGCGTCGCCGGAACGAGTACCGTTGCCGCGTCCGGCGGCCTGAGCGGAACCGCGACCGCGGCCCCGGCCCGAACCGCCACGGCCACCGCGGCGGGACCCGGAGGCACCCCCGCCGGAACGGGAAGCGGAAGGCGAGCCACCGGTCGCGCCGGCCGGGGTGGCACCCGGCGCAACGCGCTCGGCGCGCTCGCCCACGAGGTCCTTCACGACCTCGGAACCGGGTGCGACCTGGTCCACCCGGGGCGTGACACCGGCCTTCTTCATGAGCTTGTTGACGTCCGAGCGCTCCTCGGTGGTCGCGATCGTGATCACGGACCCGGAGGCGCCAGCCCGCGCCGTGCGGCCGGAACGGTGCAGGTAGGACTTGTGCTCGGCGGGCGGGTCGATGTGTACGACGAGTTCGACGTCGTCCACGTGGACACCGCGCGCGGCCACGTCCGTGGCCACGAGGACCCGCACGTCACCCGCGGAGAACGCGGCGAGATTGCGGTCCCGCGCGCCCTGGGACAGGTTACCCTGCAGGTCCACCGCGGGGATCCCGGCCTGGCTGAGCTTCTTGGCCATCTTCTTGGCGCGATACTTGGTGCGGGTGAACATCATCCGCCGACCGGTGCCCGACGCGAGGGTCTCGATCAGCGCTTGCTTGTGATCGCTGTCGGTGACCAGGACGTGGTGGTCCATGGTGGTCACCGCGGCCTGGGCGTTGTCCGCCGAGTGCAGCACCGGGTCCTTGAGGAACTTCTTGACCAGGATGTCCACGCCGTTGTCCAGGGTTGCGGAGAACAGCAACCGCTGGGAGCCCTTGGGGGTGCGGGACAGGATCCGGGTGACCACGGGCAGGAAGCCCATGTCGGCCATGTGGTCGGCCTCGTCCAGGACGGTCACGCGGACGTCGTCGAGCGTGAGCAGACCTTGCTTGATGAGGTCCTCGAGCCGGCCCGGGCAGGCCACGACGATGTCCACACCGCCCGCGAGCGCCTTCTCCTGGTGCTTCTGGGAGACACCGCCGAAGATCACGGTGGTGTTCAGCCCCGCGGCCTTGGCCAGGGGCGCCACCGTGCGATCGATCTGGGTCGCGAGCTCACGCGTGGGAGCCAGCACCAGGCCGGTGGGGCGGTTCGCCCGGCGGGCCACGCGGGACGAACCGGGGGCGAGTCCCGCGAGCCGGGACACGAGCGGCAGCGCGAACGCGACCGTCTTGCCCGAGCCGGTGCGGCCGCGGCCGAGCACGTCACGCCCGGACAGTGAATCGGGGAGGGTTTTCTCTTGGATGGGGAAAGCTTCCGTGATGCCCACGCGGGCGAGGTCAGCGGAAAGCGCCTCGGATACACCGAGGTCTTCAAAGGAATGAGACAAAGAACGTCTTTCAGGTTGGTCCGCGCGAAACGATTCCGCGCGCACGCGCCATGTTGGGGCGCGAACTGCGCGCCTCGGACCGGCGCGCCTCTACCCCGCAATGTGTACGGGGGAACCTGACCATTCTACACGCGTGCCGGAACACCCGTGACCCGCGGGTGTCGCCGCTACTCAGACCGCCGTGTACCCGCCATCCACCAGGAAGTAGCCCCCGGTGATGAAGGACGCGCCGTCCGAGAGCAGGAACGTGGTCAGCTGAGCCACTTCCTGCGAGGTGCCCAGCCGCCCCATGGGGTGCTTGTCGATCAGTTCCGACAGCGTCTGCGGGGGCAGGTTCTTGAGCAGCGGGGTGTCGATGTAGGCGGGACCCACCGCGTTCACGCGTACGCCGCGTCGGGCGTAGTCCACGCCCGTCTGCTTGGTGAGACCCACCAGACCGTGCTTGGCCGCGGTGTACGCGCTGTTGCCCACGGCAGTGGCCACGGTGGAATGGATGGAGCCGATGTTCACGATGGCCCCTCCCCCGTGCTGTTCGATCACGGGCAGCTGGGCGTGCATCCCGTAGGCCACGCCGGTGAGATCGATCGCGAGCGTGCGCTCCCACGCCTCGATATCGGTCTCCCCGAGGGCCTCCATCTGCCCGCCCACGCCAGCATTGTTCACGGCGTAGTGCAGTCCGCCGTAGGTCTGCACCGCGAAGTCGACGGCGGCCACGGCGTCCTCGCGCTTGGAGACGTCCTGGTGGATCCCGGCGGCGTCCCCGCCGTCCGCCATGATGGCCTGGACCACGTCGTCGATCCCGGTGGCATCGATGTCCGTGACCACCACCTTGGCGCCCTGCCGGGCCAGGTGTTTGGCAATGGCCTCACCGATACCGGAGGCGGCGCCGGTGACCAGCGCGACACGGGACGTGAACTCTGGCATGACAACTCCTGGCGTCGAATCCATGGGGACCGCTTCCAGTCTCACCCGTGTCGCCGCCGACCACCAGGGCGTGCGGCAATGAGTCAGGACGCCGTCACTCGTCGTCCTCCGCGGCCTTCTCCGCGTCCCGCTCCGCACGCAGCTTCTGGGCGGCCTCTTCCTCCTCCGCCTTCTGTTCGCGCACGACCTCGGTGAGCAGCTTGGTCATCTCCTTGGCCACACCCGCGGCGGACTGGGGGTTCTGCCCCGTGACGAGGCGCTCGTCCACCTGGACGTTCTCCTCCCAGTTGTCGGCGAGCTTGACCGTGGCGCCCTGTTCCTCGAGCTTGTCCTGGAGCAGGTACGGCACCACGTCCTGCTTGCCCACGACTTTCTCCTCCGCATTGGTGAATGCGGCCACCTTGCGCCCGGACAGCAACGCCACGCCCGTGCCGAGCTCCACGTCCACGAGGCCGGCGGGGCCGTGGCACACCGCGCCCACCACGCCACCGGAGTCGTAGACGGACGCGATGAGCTTCTGCAGGTCCGCGTCCCCGGTGAAGTCCCACATGGTGCCGTGCCCGCCCACGAGGTAGACGGCGTCGTACTGGGAGGGGTCCACCACGGAGACCCGCGGCGTGTTGTAGAGGGACGCCTTGACGGTCTCATCCTGCGTGAACTCCACTTGGACGGGGTCGTCCTCCTGGACCTCGTCACGCGGGGGCTGACCCCCGGCGATCGAGGCGAAGTCCACGAAATAGCCGGCGTCCCGGAAGACCTTCCACGGGTGGGACGCCTCGGCCACGTTGTAACCGGTGGCCTCCCCCGTGTCTCCCAGGGTGTCCTGGCTGGTCAGCACCAGGAGGATCTTCTTCATGGTCTCGATGTCCATGGTTCTCCTTTCCGAGGGCGCGCGGTGCGCGCGACGTGGCACCACAGTAGACATCGCACCGTGGGCGGCGTCCGTGCGTTCACTGTCGGCATGTTGCACCCACCCCGCCGCCGTGAAAAGGCCCGCTGTTAGGATGAACAGCGATCCCCGGTGGGTACCCAGGGCCCTGCTCCGCCCCCACCGCACCTCCCGACGAAAGGCCCAGTCATGCGCATTTCCAACGCCATCCTGCGCGGTGTCCCCGGCGCGTTCCTGCTCCAGTCCGGCTACGGCAAGCTCGGCATGGACGCCGAGTCCGCCGAGGGCCTCAAGCAGTTCGCCTCCACCGGTGTCCCCCAGTTCGCGGACTGGGACTCCCAGACCTTCACCAAGTTCATCGCCGGCACCGAACTGGCCCTGGGCACCGCCCTGCTGACCCCGTTCGTGTCCAAGCGCCTGGCCGGCGCGGGCCTGCTCGCCTTCAGCGCCGGGCTGCTGAGCATGTACTTCCGCAACTCGGACATGACCCAGGAGGACGGCATCCGCCCGTCCGAGCAGGGCCTGACGCTGTCCAAGGACGCGTTCCTGGCCGCCATCGGCGCGGCCCTCGTGCTGCAGAAGTAACGCAAGCACCACGCTTTCCCGACGACGCCGCAGTGGTCCGCCACTGCGGCGTCGTCATCTTCCCTGCCGGGACCGCCCCCCGGGACGCGCGCCGAGCTGCTACGTTAGTCAGCAATTCGCACCGTTGCTCACGGAAAGCTCCGTACCCCCATGGAAACCCTCCAACACAATCTGGACTTGGTTCGTGACCTGATCTGGGGGCCGTGGCTCCTGATCCCCCTGCTGCTGGGAACGGGGATCTTCCTGACGTTCCGCTTGCGCGGCATCCAGTTCCGACTCTTCACCAAGGCCATGAGCCTGGGATTCGGGCGCCGTTCCCGGGCCACCGGGGAGAAGGGCGACATCTCCTCCTTCGCAGCGATGTCCACGGCGCTGGCCGCCACGGTGGGGACGGGCAACATCGTGGGTGTGGCAGCGGCCATGTCCATCGGCGGCCCCGGCGCCCTGTTCTGGATGTGGATCACCGCGCTGTTCGGCATGGCGTCCAAGTACGCGGAGTGCTTCCTGGGCGTGCGCTTCCGCACCCGGGACACCGCCGGTCAGCTCACCGGCGGACCGCAGGTGTACCTGGCCCGCGGCATCCCCAACAAGTTCGGCCGCTTCCTGTCCGTGATGTTCGCGGTGTGTTGCGTGGTGGCCACGTTCGGGATCGGCAACATGACCCAGGGCAACGCGATCGCGTCCAACCTGGAACACACCTTCAACGTCTCCCCCGTGATCACCGCCGTGGTCCTGGCCGTGGGCACCGGGCTCGCCCTGCTGGGCGGCATCCAGTCGATCGCCAAGGTCACCACGTACATGGTCCCGCTCATGATCGTGCTTTACATCGGTTCGGGGCTGTACATCATCGGCGTGAACTTCCAGGGGATCCCCGAGTCGCTACGCCTCATCTTCACCGGCGCGTTCACCCCCATGGGTGCCGCCGGCGGTTTCGTGGGCTCCACGGTGCTCATGGCCATCCAGATGGGTGCCGCCCGCTCCCTGTTCTCCAACGAGTCCGGCATGGGCACCGCCTCGATCGCCGCGTCCGTGGCGCAGACGAGCCACCCCGTGCGTCAGGGTCTCGTGTCCATGACCCAGACCTTCGTGGACACCCTGGTGGTCATCTCCATCACCGGTTTCGTGATCCTCACGACCGGGGTGTGGAACGGCGCGGACACCGCGACCATGACCTCCGTGGCGTTCTCCACGGGCCTGCCCGGTTCGTGGGGCGGGATCGTGGTCACCATCTGCCTGGTGCTGCTGGGTTACTCCACCGTCCTGGGGTGGGCGTACTACGGCGAGCGCAACGTGGAACGCCTCGCGGGGGCCCGAGCGGCCATCGTGTACCGCGTGATCTTCTCCCTCGCGGCCGGTCTGGGCGCCCTCGCCCCGCTCACGCTCGTGTGGTCCTTCTCGGACATCATGAACGGGCTCATGGCCATCCCCAACCTGATCGGGCTGATCATCCTCTCCGGCCTGGTGGTCCGGGAGACCAACCTGTATCTGAAGAACGATCCCAAGTTCAACGCCACGACCGATCAGATCGACGCGTTCATGGGCACCCACCCCGGTGCCCTGGACGCCCAGATCCACCACACGGTGGACCTCTCCTCGGCCAACCCGGCGCTGTCGGAGACGGGTACGCTGCCCGTGGTCCCGCCCGCCGAGTCCCCGCGCGCCGGGGCCGCTACCGGTGCGGCACCGGGGGGCGACGCCGCGGCGTCGTCCGCCGAGCGCGACTGACGGTCCCGCACCCCGGGACTTTCGCCCCGGGGCATTCCCACACCGGGGCGTTCCCCGCGGGGTGCGGGCCGGGCCGAGCGGCGCTCTCGCCGGGCGCCAGCGACGTTGCGTGGCGAGAGCGCGCTTAGGTGTCGTGGGCGACGGGCGCCTGCTCAGGCGTCGTGGGCGACGGGATCCTGCGCCATGAGCTCCTGCACCTCGATGCTCTGCACGAGGGTGTGTGACTCGCCGGCGGCGAGCCGGACCGGGGAGCCCATCACGTTGCCCGCTTCCACGCACAGCATCTGCTGCCACTCGTCGTCCGCGAAGTCCGCCATGGCCACGGACTTGTCCGCCCAGGGGTTCCACACCACGGTGCTGTCCGAGCCCTCCTTGGTGATCACGAGAGTGCGACCGAGCTCGGGGTCGGAAACCCGCACCTCGCCGCGATGGGCGAACACGGCGTCGGTCTCGCCCGTGATCGTGAGTTCCCCGCTCTGGCGCCGCTGCTCCTTGGCCACCTTGTCGTAGTAGGAGACACCGTCGAGGCCGGTCACGCTCACGCGCCGGGAATCGCCCACGTGGAGGTAGCTGTGCAGCGCCTCCTCGAAGTCGAAGGTCCCGGTGCCGGTATTCGTCACGGTGAGCGCCATACGCAAGCGGGCGCCCACGGTGACCCGGAACCGGGCCTCGAACTCGTGGGGGAACGTCTCGCGCAGGTGCTCGGCCACGTCCGCGGGCGTGAGGGTGAACTCGGCGTAGGCGTGACCCTCGGTGTCCTCCCCCTGCTCGGCGAGCTGCCACTCGGTGATCCGCGCGAACCCGTGTGCGGGGTCCATGTCCCCCGTGCGCCCGGGGCCGAACCACGGGAAGCAGATGGGGACACCGCCGCGGACCGCTCTGCCCGTCTCGTTGTAGGAGCGGGAGGAGACCCACAGCACGGGCTCGTGATCCTCCGGTGCCCACGACACCACGTGCGCGCCGTAGCTCAGGACGGATCCCGAGCCGTCGGCGCAGGACAGGGACAGGGGTTCCGGCAGTCGAGTCATGTCCCCAGCTTAAGCATGGGGTGCGTGCTGAACAGGGGGCCAGGCGTGTTCTATCGGGACGGGTGTTCATGCTCCGCGGGGCGGGCCATCTCCTGCTTGAACCACTCGAAGGTCTGCCGGTGGGACTCCGTGCGGCGTACGAAGGCCCACGAGATTCCCAGCACCACGAGCCACGCGGCCACCGCGACCAGCCCCGTGGCGGTCTGGGGATCCGTGCTCAGCGCCCACGCCACGAACACGAAGAACGCGAGCACCACAGCGCACATCACCACGCCGCCGGGCATCTTGTACTCCGAGGTGGCGTGGCGCTCGGGGAACTTCATGCGGTAGCGGATGTAGGAGATCAGGATCATGGACCACACGAACACGAACAAGAGGGACGCCACGGACGTGATCAGCGTGAACGCCTCGATGATCGAGTCCCCCGCGTAGAGCACGGGGATGGTCAGCAGCAGGATGCCCGCCGTGAGGTACAGGGCCCGCACGGGTACGCCCACGCGGTTGAGCCCCTTGAAGATCCCGGGTGCGCTGCCCTCCGCGGAGAGACCGAACATCATCCGGGACGTGGAGAACACCCCGGAGTTGGACGAGGACATCGCGGAGGTCAGCACCACGAAGTTCACCACGGACGCGGCGCCCGCGAGCCCGGCCAGCGCGAACATGGCCACGAACGGGGACTGCTCGGGGTTGATCGAGCGCCACGGGGTGACCACCAGGATGGCCAGGAGGGATCCCACGTAGAAGATGAGGATGCGCACCGGGACGGAGTTGATCGCCCGGGGAAGGGTCGTGCGGGGATCACGGGCCTCGGCCGCGGTGGTGCCCACGAGTTCGATGCCCACGAACGCGAAGACCGCGATCTGGAACCCCGCGACCACGCCCATGGCGCCGTTCGGGAACCACCCGCCGTCGTTCCACAGGTTCGCGAGCTGGGCGGTGTGCCCGTCCGGGGATGCGAAATGGGTCAGCGCCATGATCGCACCCACCACGATCAGGGCCAGGATGGCCACGATCTTGATGAGCGCGAACCAGAACTCCATCTCCCCGAAGTTCTTCACGCTCACGGCGTTGAGCAGGAACACGATGAGGACCACGAGGACGGTGGGCAGCCACAGCGGGACGGCCGCCCACCAGAACTGGACGTAGCCCGTGATGGCCACGAGCTCGGCGATCGCCGTGACGATCCAGCAGAACCAGTAGGACCAACCCACGAAGAACCCCGCCCACGGGCCGATCAGATCGGCGGCGAAGTCCGCGAAGGTCTTGTAGCGCAGATTGGACAGCAACAGCTCGCCCATCGCGCGCATCATGAAGAAGAGGAAGAAACCGATCACCACGTAGATGAACACCACGGCCGGGCCCGCCAGGGAGATGGTGCGCCCCGATCCCATGAACAACCCGGTGCCGATCGCACCGCCGATCGCGATCAGTTGGATGTGTCGATTGCTCAGGCCCCTACTGGGCTCGAAGTGCGTGTGCGGCGGCGACACCGCGGTGGAGCTGTTCGTCATGGAGTCAGAGGGTACTCCCGGGCGGGCGCCCAACCGTAGCGGGGCCTGCGCCCGGGTGTCGGGAACAGCTGAGGCCCGAAACGGCAGGTGATCCGCGGATCACATGCCGTTTCGGGCCCTGGCTGTTCAGCGCCGTCGGGACCGAGGGCCCCGACAAGCTCGGCGAGCGGGCGGAGCGGCGGTCAACGCACGCGCTGCACCCGGTCCGGGCGTCCGGAGTCGGTGGAGACGTAGCTGTCGATGGCCCCGGGGCGGCCCTCCATGAACCCGTCGATCTGCAGCTTGTCCGCGCGCAACTGCGGGTCGTTGCGCAGGTAGTGCTTGGTCTCGCGGGCGATCAGCCCGGAGAGGATGAGCAGACCCAGCAGGTTGGGCAGCGCCATGAGCCCGTTCATGAGGTCCGCGAAGGACCACACGATGGCCAACGGCACGCTGCAGCCCACGAACACGATCAGCGAGAAGAACACGCGGTACGGCATCACGGACCTGCGGCCGAACAGGCGCTCCATGCAGCGCTCGCCGTAGTAGGCCCAGCCCAGGATCGTGGAGTACGCGAAGAGGATCAGGCCCAGGGTCACGATCAGGTGGCCCCACCCGCCGGGCAGCCCATGGCTGAAGGCGTCCCCGGTCATGGTGGCCGCGAAGTCCTTGCCCTGGTCCCACACGCCGGTGGTCACGATCACGAGGCCCGTGCAGGTCACCACGATGATGGTGTCGATGAACGTCTGGGTCATGGACACCAGACCCTGACGGACGGGGTGAGTGGTCTGCGCGGCCGCTGCGGCGATGGCCGCGGACCCCATGCCGGACTCGTTGGAGAAGATGCCGCGGGCCACACCCATCTGCACCACCAGGATGATCGCGGATCCCGCGAAGCCGCCCACCGCGGAGTGCCCCGTGAAGGCCGTGCTGAAGATGCTCCCGAACGCCGCGGGAACGGACTCGATGTTGACCGCCAGGATGTAGAGCGCGCCCAGGACGTAGAAGACAATCATGATAGGCACGAGCGCGGCGGTGACCTTACCGATGGACTTGATCCCGCCCACGAGCACGAGCAGCGTCAGCGCCGCGAGCACGAGGCCCGTGACCCACACGGGCACACCGAAGGAGGACTCCACGTTCGCGGAGATGGAGTTGCCCTGGGTCATGTTGCCGATCCCGAAGGACGCGAGCACCGCGGCGATCGCGAAGAACAGGGAGAGGAACTTGCCGAAACCGTTGGGGATCCCGCGGAACAGGTAGTACTGCGGACCGCCGGAGATCTCGCCCTTGGCGTCTCGGGTGCGGAACCGCACGCCCAGGAAGGCCTCCGAGTACTTGGACGCCATGCCCAGCACGCCCGTGACCCACATCCAGAACAGGGCGCCGGGGCCGCCGATCGAGATGGCCGTGGCCACGCCCACGATGTTGCCGGTACCCACGGTCGCGGCGAGCGCCGTGGTCAATGCCTGGAACTGGGAGACGTCACCGCCGGGGGCGTCCTTGTCCTTGCGTTCGAACAACGCGAGGCGCAGTGCGGGGATCAACTTGGTGATCTGCAGTCCGGACAGCCGGATGGTCAGGTAGACGCCCGTTCCGAGCAGCAGCGGGATCAGGAGGAACGGCCCCCACACGAACCCGCCGATCGTGTCGAGAATGGATTGGAGCGAATCGAGCATGAAGGTGTCCCTCGTTCAACTGGGGCAGGATGCCACGGACGGTGTGTGAACAATGTCACTGTCCCGGACAGTGAACCACATCCCGCGCGGTTCCGGGCCCGTCGGCGCGCGGAGCGGGGGCCATGTCGCACGGCTCGCGGGACGACGCCGCCGGGTCCGGGCATTCACCCGACGGGCGACACCGCCGGGTCGGGACATTCGCCCTCCGGACGACGCGGCCGGGACGTCCGCCCGACGAACGACGTTGCAGCGCCGGGTGGTTCACCGGAGGGGCGTCCCCTGCCGGCGCGCCGTGAGGACCAGTCCCACGGAGATCACGGCGCATGCCGCCATGCTCAGCGCCATGGGCACCGCGGTGTACTCCCCGCCGAGGCCCGTGAGGGGCGTGACGAGCCCGGCCAGGATGAACTGGGCCATGCCCACCACGGCGGAACCTGTGCCGGAGAGGCGCAGCCGTTGGGCCTGGCGCTGGGCCATAGCCACGGCGTTGCCCAGGACGAGTCCCATGCAGGACTGGGCCAGGAACAACAACACCAGGGTGATCGCTCCGACCACGCCCAGCAGCACCAGGACCATGTTGAGCACGGAGAAGGTTGCGAGTCCCGTGACCCCCACGAGCAACAGGGAGGAGGGGTCCCGACTGCCCACGAGCTTGGTGTTGACCACTCCCATGGTGATCGAACCGCACGCGTTGATCGCGAAGATCACGGAGTAGACCAGGGCGCTGAAGCCCAGCACGTTCTGGATCACGAACGAGGACGCGGAGATGTAGGAGAACAGCGCACCGAACGCGAAGGCGAAGCTCAGGGCGTAGAGCGTGAAGTGCCGATCACTGATCACCTGCCCGGCGTTGCGCAGGATGCGCCCCAGCCCGCCCCGCGAGCGCTGCCCCGGCGGGAGGGTCTCCGGCACGATGAACACGGAGCACGCGAGCATCACGGCCCCGAAGATCGCGAGCACCCAGAACACCACACGCCAGTCGGCCACGGTCGCGATCACACCGCCCGCGAGCGGTGCGACCACGGGTGCCAGGGACGTGATGAGCGCGAGCACCGAGTACAGCTGGGCCGCGCGGTGGCCATGGGCGATGTCCGAAACCACGGCCCGGGCGATCACCACGCCCGCCGCCCCGGCGAGACCCTGCACGAACCGCAGGGCGAGCACCCAGTGGATGTCCGGGGCCACGATGATCCCCACGGACGCGAGCAGGAAGATCAGGTTCCCCGTGACCATGAGTTTGTGCCGCCCCAGCACGTCCGAGAGCGGGCCCAGCAGGAATTGACCCAGAGCCATGCCCACCATGTACGCGGTAAGGGTCAACTGGATCATGCTGGCCGGGGAGCCGAACCACTCGCCCATCTCCGGCATGGACGCGAGGTACATGTCCGTGGCCAGCGGGCTCACGGCGGAGAGGATGCCCAGGGCGCCCACGAGCACGATCCAGTCCAGGCGCGGGCTCAATCCCAGCCTGCTGCGACCGGGCTCGGGGGACGCGGGGTTCTGGGTCATGCGGGCTCTCCTGGCACGCGCCTGGGCGCTGAGGGGTGGGTGGGCTGTTCAAATAGTAGGTGCCGCGGGTCACCCGATCCCTTCCTGCGACGCCCCCGCGCCTAGGATGATCCACGATGGAATCCAGCGATCGCACCCCTGACACGTCCGCGCACGACGCGGCTCTCCCGGACTCCCCGGGCAGCGCCCCGGAGGCGTCCCCGGCCCCCGAACACCGCACCGAACAGCCCGCCGAGGCCCGTGCGGCCGGCGCCGCGCCATCGTCATCCGAGCCCACCGATGCCGATGCCACCCCGACGAACGACGCCGCTCCGACAGGCGACGACGCTACGGCAGACGACGACGCTCCCTCGGGTCCCGCCGCGGCGACCGGCGGTGCCCCCGCGGGCGTGGCGTTCCCGCGGCAGCCGTACTCGTTCGTGCGCCGCGGTGACCGGTTGTCCCCCAAGCGCCAGAAGGCGTGGGACGAGCATGCGGACGAGTGGGTCCTGGACATCCCCCGCGTCATGACCGACACCTCCGTGGATCCGGCCTACCGACTGGACAGGGAGGCCGTGTTCGGCCGCGTGGCGCCGCTCGTCGTGGAGGTGGGCTCGGGCCTGGGCGAGGCCATCGTGGCCCATGCGGCGGCCCACCCGGAGCTGGACCACCTGGCCGTGGAGGTCTACAAGCCCGGTGTGGCGGATCTACTCATGAAGGCCGCCCAGGCCGGTGTGACCAACGTGCGCGTGGCGCAGGCCAACGCCCCCGAGGTGCTCGAGCACATGCTGGAACCCGGTTCCGTGCACGAACTGTGGGTCTTCTTCCCGGACCCGTGGCACAAGACCCGCCACCACAAGCGGCGCCTGGTCTCCCCCGGTTTCGCCGAACTGGCCGCCCGCGTCCTGGAACCGGGTGGACTGTGGCGGTTGGCCACGGACTGGCAGGAGTACGCGGTGGTGATGCGCGAGGTCCTGGACGGCGCGGACGCGGACTTCGAGAACGTGCATCCGGGTCCGCTCGCGGACGACGAGCACCCGGACGCCGGGTGGGCCCCGCGCTGGGAGGGCCGGATCCTCACGAGTTTCGAACGCAAAGCCACGGAAGCCGGGCGGATCCCGCGGGACCTGACCTACCGCCGTCGTTAGCCGGACCCGGGGCGAACCGGTCCGGGGGCCTACTGTGGGAAGGTCCCTGACCGACCGACCCGCAGGAGTCCCGGTGTCCTCCAGTACACGACCGCCCCACCCGTCGGACGCGGAGCCCGAGCCCTCGCCGCGCGGGGGTGCCCGCAAACCGGCGAACCGCAAGGACGCCACGCGCTCGTTCCTCGACGAGATCAACTACCCCCACAACATCCACCCGGCCGTGGTGCCGGGCGTGTCCGTGGAGGACCAGAAGGTGCGCTACGGGATCGACAAGATCGTGGTGGGCGTGGCCGGCGGGTTGATCGTCGCGTTCATCGGGTGGGGTGTCGTGGACACCGCGTCACTCACGGCCGTGTCCGGTGCGGCGCTGAACTGGACGATGCTCAACATGGGGTGGGCATTCAACGTCCTGGCGATCGGGCTGTTGCTCTACCTGCTGTACATCGCGGTGTCCCGCTACGGGCGGATCCCGCTGGGCCTGGACGGGGACCGGCCCGAGTACTCCACGGCGTCGTGGGCGGCCATGCTGTTCGCGGCGGGGATCGGGATCGGGATCATCTTCTTCGGCCCTTTCGAGCCCATGACCTACTTCCTGTCCCCGCGCCCGGGATCCGCGGACCCCGGCACGGTGGACGCCATGAAGAAGGCCTCCGCGCAGGCCGCGCTGCACTGGGGGCTCAACGCGTGGGCCATCTACGGTCTCGTGGGCGTGGCGGTGGCCTACACGTCCTACCGGCGCGGACGCGTTCCACTCATGAGTTCCGTGTTCGCACCGTTCTTCCACAACGGCAACACCGACAACCTGGCCGGCCGGATCATCGACATCCTGGCGATCCTGGCCACCCTGTTCGGCACCGCGGCGTCCCTGGGCATCGGTGCCCTGCAGATCGGGCGCGGTGTGGAGATCTTCACGGGTCTGGGCCCCTCGGGCAACGCCGCGGCGGTCGTCATCATCGCGGTGCTCACCGCGGGGTTCATCGCCTCGGCGGTCTCGGGCGTGGCCCGCGGGATCCGATGGTTGTCCAACATCAACATGGTCCTCGCCGTGGGTCTGGCACTGTTCTTCTTCGTCCTGGGACCCACCGCGTTCCTGCTCAACTTCGTGCCCTCCGTGATCGTCACGTACTTCGCCGAGCTGCCCACCATGCTGTCCGCGTCCATGTCGGACGGCCCCGAGATGCAGGCGTTCCTGTCCTCGTGGACCACGTTCTACTGGGCCTGGTGGGTCTCCTGGGCACCCTTCGTGGGGGTCTTCGTGGCCAAGATCTCCCGGGGCCGCACCATCCGCCAGTTCATCCTGGGGGTGCTGTTCATCCCCTCGTCCATCGTGGTGATGGCCTTCACGGTGCTCGGCGGGACCGCCATCCACCAGCAGATGCAGGACCACGCGATCGCCCCGGACGGCACCGCGCAGACCCTGCCGGCCCCGGAAGAGATCTTCTTCACCGTCCTGGACGGCATGCCCGCGGCCGGCATCATGGCGGGAATCGTGGTGCTCATGCTGGCCATCTTCTTCATCACCACCGCGGACTCCGCCTCCGTGGTGACGTCCCAGATGTCCCAGCGGGGCAACCCAAACCCCAAGCGGCGGATCACCGTGTTCTGGGGACTGTGCATGGCCGGGATCGCCGTGGTGATGTTGTTGATCGGCGGACAGAACGCGCTCACGGGTCTGCAGAACCTGATCACCGTCACGGCCCTGCCGTTCACGCTGATCATGTTCGTCATGGCCGTGGCCTTCCACAAGGACCTGCGCCGGGACCCCATGGTCATCCGCGAGCAGTACTCGCGCTGGGCCGTGGACAAGTCCGTGCGCCACGGCATCGACGAGTACGGGGACGACTTCACGTTCTCGGTGGAGCGCGCCCCGGACAGCAAGTGGGCGGCGGGCGCGGACTTCGACTCGAGCGCCCCGGAGGTCACCGAGTGGTACCGGCGCACGGACGAGGACGGCAACCCCGTGGCCTACGACTACGAGACGGGCGAGTTCACCGATTCGCACGACGTCGTACACCCCGGCGAGCGCGCGGCAGCGCCTAGGGTGGAACCCGACGCACCCTCCACGGACCCCGAGAGAAAGTAGCCCCGCATGTTGTTCCTGGCCCGCATGGACGTGGTCTTCCCGGAATCGATGACCGACGAGACCAAGGCTGATTACCAGCACCGCGAGAAGGCCTACTCCGGTGAACTCCAGCGCACGGGTGTCTTGAAGGGCATCTGGCGCGTGGTGGGCGAGTACGCCAACTACTCGATCTACGACGTCGAGGACAACGACGAGCTGCAGACCGTCCTGTCAGGGTTCCCCATGTTCGCGTACATGAACGTCAAGGTGACCCCGCTGGCCAAGCACCCCAACGCCACCACGGACGACTTCTTCGACGGCAACACGATCCAGGAGTAGTCCTTCCCGGTACCCCGGATGACGAGATCCCTGCGGCCCTTCCCGAGAGGAGCCGCGGGGATCTCGCCGTTCGCGGGTCGTCTACTTCTGCGAGCCGCGCAGCTTCGTGGTCGACGACGACGTCGCATCCCGCCGCACGGACGCCGCGTCCCAGCCCGGGGCCGTATCCCGGCCCAGTATGGCGTCCCGGCCGGTGGCCGCAGCCTCGGGCTTGGCCGGGCGGTAGAGCATGAGCGCCTGGGACACCTTGCGGGGTGAGCGCCGGGTGCCACGGGCCATACGCACCACATCCCCGGCGGAACCGGCGGTAAAGATCATGTCCCGCTCCTGCCGCGCCCGGCGCTCCCGTTCGAGTTCCTCGGACAGTTCCGTGACCCGGGTCTGCAGCGCCTGCACCTGGTTCTCGAGCTGGATGATGCGCTTGATCCCTTCGAGGGACACGCCCTCCTGGGAGAGCTCCTGGATCTGACGCAGTTTCTGCACGTCCAGCTGGGAGTACCGGCGGGCCCGCCCGGAGGCCCGGGACGGGGTCACGAGACCCATGCGGTCGTACTGGCGCAGGGTCTGGGGGTGCATGTCCGCGAGCTCCGCGGCCACCGAGATCACGAACACTGGCTGGGTGAAGTCGATGGCCATGTCAGAGCGCCGCCTCCTCGCTCAGGTTCGCGCGGGGGTCGAAGTCCTCGGTGGCCCGCGCGAACTCCTGCAGTGCTTCCCGTGCGGCATCGTCCAGGTCTGCCGGGAACTGGATCTGCACCGTCACGATCATGTTGCCCGTGGTGGACCCGGACGTGAAGCCCTTGCCCTTGACACGCATCCGGTGCCCGGACGACGTCCCCGCGGGGACCCGCACGGTCACATGGCCCTCGTCCAGCGTGGGCACCTGCACGGTGGTCCCGAGTCCGGCCTCCGCAGCGGTCACCGGGATGTCCACGTGCACGTCCTGGCCCTCGCGGGTGAAGAACGGGTGCTCCTTGACCTTGACGGTCACGAACAGGTCCCCGTGGCCACCGGGCCCCGAGTGTCCCTTGCCCGCGATCTTCAATCGCTGCCCATCCTTGACGCCCTTGGGCACGCGCACCGTGGTGGACTGGCCGTTGCCCCGGCGCAGTTTCACCGTGGTGCCGTTGTACGCGGAACGCAGCGGGATCGTGGTCGTGGTGTGGATGTCCTCACCCTTGGCGGGCGGTGCCTGGTAGCCACCGAATCCGCCCTGACCCCCGCCGAATCCGCCCTGGCCGCCACTGAAGCCCCCGCCGAACCGCGAATTGCCGCCCTGGCCGCCGAACTGCGCGAACAGGTCCTCGAACCCGCCACCCCCGGAGGTGGAGTAGCTCCTGCGGCCACCGCCGCCGTTGAACAGACCCCCGAAGAGGTCCTCGAACCCGGCGCCGCCAGCGTTGCTCGCACCACCGGGGCCACCGGCGGTGAACCGCGCCCCGGAACCCATGGCCCGGATCGCGTCGTACTGTTCGCGTTCCTCGGGGTCCGACAGCACCGAATTGGCCTCGGTGATGTCCTTGAACTTCTTCTCCGCGGCCGCATCCCCCGGGTTCTGGTCCGGGTGGTACTTGCGGGCCAGCTTGCGGTAAGCCTTCTTGATGTCCGCCTGGGATGCGTCCTTGGAGACGCCCAGGACAGTGTAGAAATCTTTGTCGATCCAGTCCTGACTGGCCATGACGCCTCCTTCCTCCTGGTACTTCCCTGTGTGACTCGGGGCGGGTCCCGTCATGCGGACCCGCCCCGAGGAATTTCTTGCGTTACGGCTTCGTGGCCACGGCCACCTGGGCCGCCCGGACCACTCGAGCGCCCACCCGGAAGCCCGAGCGCAGCACCATGGACACGTGATCCGGTTCCACCTCGTCGGTGGGTTGCTGCAGCACGGCCTCGTGGACGGTGGGGTCGAAGACCTCCCCCACCTCCCCGATCCGGGTGAGGCCCTTCTTGCCCAGGGCGTCCTCGAGCTTGGTCGCGATCGCGGCGAACGGGCCGTCCTCGAGGTCCCCGGCCTTGCGAGCGGCGTCGATGTCGTCCAGGACCGGCAACAGCGCGGTGATCATCTCGCCGGAGACGAAGTCCCGCAGCTGATCCTTCTCCCGCGCGGTGCGGTTCTTGAAGTTCACGAACTCCGCCTGCAGCCGACGCAGGTCCTCGAGGCGCTCGTCCGCGAGCTTCTGCGCGGCGGACTCGCCCGCCGGGGCGGCGTCGTCCTGCGACGACGCCGCGTCCGCGGCCTGCGTGTCCCCGGCCTGGGCGTCCTGGGACTGAGGGGTGTCCAGGATGTCGTCCACGGTCAGCCCCTCACCACCCTCGGAACGCTCGGTGCCGGTGGAGTCCTGAGCTGAATGATCCGGGTCCTCCGGCACGGACTCGCCGTGACCCTTGGTGTTCTCGGAATCGCTCATGCTCACTTCCTCCCGTTCTTACCGTCTTCGTCGTCCACGACCTCGGCGTCGACGATGTCGTCGTCGTCCTTGGCCTGCGCACCCTGAGCGCCCTCGGCACCCGGCTGGGCACCGGCGGCACCCTCGCTCTGGGCCTGGGCGTACAGCGCCTCACCGATCTTGGTCTGGGAGGCCTGCAACTTCTCGAACGCGGTCTTCACGGCGTCGTCGTCGTCGCCCTCGAGGGCGGACTTCACGGCGTCGACGTCGGCCTGGACCTCGGTCTTGACGTCCTCGGGGATCTTGCCCTCGTCGTCATTGAGCAGCTTCTCCACGGAGTACGCCTGCTGTTCCGCGTTGTTGCGACGGTCGGCGGCTTCACGGCGCTGCTTGTCCGCGTCGGCGTTCGCCTCGGCGTCCTTGACCATACGGTCGATGTCCTCCTTGGACAGCGAGGTACCGCCCGTGATGGTCATGGACTGTTCCTTGCCCGTGCCCTTGTCCTTGGCGGACACGTGCACGATGCCGTTCGCGTCGATGTCGAACGTGACCTCGATCTGCGGCATGCCGCGCGGGGCCGGGGCGATGCCCGTGAGCTCGAACGTGCCCAGGTTCTTGTTGTCCCGGGTGAACTCGCGCTCGCCCTGGAAGACCTGGATGGACACGGACGGCTGGTTGTCCTCCGCAGTGGTGAAGGTCTCGGACCGCTTGGTGGGGATGGCCGTGTTGCGCTCGATGAGCTTGGTCATCACGCCGCCCTTGGTCTCGATGCCCAGCGACAGCGGGGTCACGTCGATCAGCAGCACGTCCTTGCGGTCGCCCTTGAGCACACCGGCCTGGATCGCGGCGCCGATGGCCACGACCTCGTCCGGGTTCACGCCCTTGTTGGGGGCCTTACCCGCGAGCTCGGTGACCTTCTCGACCACGGCGGGCATACGGGTGGAACCACCCACGAGCACCACGTGGTCGATGTCGGAGACGTTGATCCCGGCCTCGGAGATGACGTCCTTGAACGGCTTCTCGGTGCGGGCCAGCAGGTCCTTGGTGAGGTCCTCGAACTTGGCACGGGAGAGCTTCTCGTCCAGGTGCACGGGGCCCTCGGGGGTCACGGACAGGTACTGCAGGGAGATGGTCGTGGACGTCGCGGAGGACAGTTCCTTCTTGGCCTGCTCGGCCGCCTCCTTCAAGCGCTGCAGGGCGATCTTGTCCTTGGACAGGTCCGCACCGGTCTTGGACTTCACCTGCTCCAGCAGCCAGTCCACGATGCGCTGGTCCCAGTCGTCGCCACCGAGGCGGTTGTCACCGGCGGTGGCGCGGACCTGGATGGTGGAGAAGTCGTCCTCGTCCTTGCCGACCTCCAGCAGGGAGACGTCGAACGTGCCGCCACCGAGGTCGAAGACCAGGATGAGCTCGTCCTCCTTGCCCTTCTCCAGACCGTATGCCAGGGCCGCGGCGGTGGGCTCGTTGACGATGCGCAGCACGTTCATGCCGGCGATCTCACCGGCCTCCTTGGTGGCCTGGCGCTCGGCGTCGTTGAAGTACGCGGGAACAGTGATCACGGCGTCCGTGACCGTGTCGCCCAGGTAGGACTCGGCGTCCGCCTTGAGCTTCATGAGCGTACGGGCGGAGATCTCCTGCGGGGTGTACTTCTTGCCGTCGATCTCGGTGGTCCAGTCCGTGCCCATGTGGCGCTTCACGGAGGCCACGGTGCGGTCCACGTTGGTCACGGCCTGGCGCTTGGCCACGTCGCCCACGAGGGTCTCGCCGTCCTTGGAGAAGGCGACAACGGACGGGGTGGTGCGGTTGCCCTCGGCGTTCGCAATGACGACAGGCTCGCCGCCTTCCAGTACGGATACCACGGAGTTAGTGGTACCGAGGTCGATTCCTACTGCACGAGACATGTTCTATCCCTTCGTTGTTCCGATGCGGTTCGGAGGGGCGCCGACGCGGCCGGTCCGTGAACCTTTAAGACTTGAGCTTTCGAGACTCAAGTTTACACCTTGAGCTACCCCTGTCAACCTAAGTTGAGTCGCAACGGCTCAAGTATCTGCACACCGCGTCTCGCCCGAGCTGCCGGGAATTCCACAGCAATTCGGGGGTGGACACTTAGCCGCGTTACACTGATGAGTTTGTACGCCCAGGGCGAAACGTGCCGGGCCCGCACTGACCCCGACCCCTCCAGGAGCGCCACCGCACCACACGAGCTCACCGATCACCCACCGCCGCAGTCAGGAGAACTGTCTTGAGCACGCCACCGCATTCCACGGACCGAGAACCATCGACCACCCCGCCCCACGACCACGCCACCCAGGGATCGACCGCCCGCAGCCGCCCCCGGAAGATCATCGACGAGCTCACCTACCCCCACGGCATCCACCCGGCACTGGTGCCGGGTGTCGGCGTGGAGGACCGCAAGGTCAAGTTCGGCACCGACAAGGTGGTCTTCGCCGTCACCGCGGTCCTCGTGGTGGGCTTCATCGCATGGGGTGTCCTCAGCACGGACAGCCTCTCCACGGTCTCCGCCACCGCGCTCGCGTGGGTCACGGACAACACCGGCTGGTTCTTCATCCTGCTCTCCACAGCGGCCGTGGTCTTCATGATCTTCATCGGCTTCACCCGCACCGGAAGAATCAAGCTGGGCCGCGACGACGAGGAGCCCGAGTACTCCTTCTTCTCGTGGCTCGCGATGCTCTTCGCGGCGGGCATGGGCATCGGCCTGGTCTTCTACGGCGCATTCGAGCCGATGACCTACTACGAGGGCGGGATCCCCGGCTTCGCGCACGCGGCCGAGGCCGGCAGCGACTCCATGATCGTCTATGCCCTCGTGCAGTCCGCCTTCCACTGGGCCCTGAACCCGTGGGCCATCTACGCCGTCGTCGGCGTCTCCGTGGCCTACGGCGCCTACCGCCGCGGCCGCGCGCCGCTGATCTCGCGTGTGTTCACCGCGCTGCTCGGCCACAAGCGCGTGGACGGCACCATGGGCAAGCTGATCGACGTCTTCGCGATCTTCGCAACCCTCTTCGGCACCGCTGCGTCCCTGGGCGTGGGAGCCATGCAGATAGGCTCCGGCATCTCGATCGTGGGCGGCATCGACAAGCTCAGCAACAACGCGCTGATCGTGATCATCGTGCTGCTGTCCGTAGGCTTCATCATCTCCGCCGTGTCGGGCGTCTCGCGCGGCATCCGCTACCTGTCGAACATCAACCTCTCACTCGCCTTCGTGCTGGCGCTGTTCGTGTTCCTCGTGGGGCCCACTGTCTTCCTGCTGACGCTGATCCCCTCCACGTTCTCCACCTACATCTCCGAGTACCTCTTCATGACCGGCCAGTCGGCCGCGTGGGGCCCGCAGAGCGCCCAGTTCTCCAACACGTGGACCGTGTACTACTGGGCCTGGTGGCTCTCGTGGTCCCCGTTCGTGGGCATGTTCATCGCCAAGATCTCCCGTGGCCGCACCATCCGCCAGTTCGTGACCGTCGTGCTCGTGGTCCCGGCCTCGGTGTGCATCCTGTGGTTCATCGTCTTCGGCGGCTCCGCCATGTTCTTCGCGAAGAACGGGGCGGACCTCTCCGTGGAAAACGGCGCTGAGTCCATGCTCTTTGGACTCTTCGACCAGCTCCCGCTCACGGCCGTCACCTCGGTGCTGGCCATGGTCGTCATCGGCATCTTCTTCGTGACGAGTGCGGACTCCGCCTCCGTGGTCATGGGCACCATGACCCAGCGCGGGCGCCCGGACCCCAGCAAGTGGATCGTCATCTTTTGGGGCGCGTGCCTCGCCGGCATCGCGATCGTCATGATCCTGGTGGCGGGCAACGACGCCCTGGCCGGTATGCAGCGCTTGGTGATCGTCTCGGCGCTGCCGTTCGCGGTGATCGTGGCCATGATGATGGTCGCCCTGTACCGGGACCTGCGCTACGACCCGGCCACGCTACGCACCAAGTTCGCGTACTCGGCTGTCCAGAAGGCCGTGGCCTCCGGGCTCGCCGAGCACGGTGACAACTTCGCCCTGCAGGTGGAGCGCGCCGAGGGCCATCGCGCCGCCGGCGACGCGTTCGACTCGCACGATCCGGCAATCACCGAGTGGTATCGCCAGACGGACGAGAACGGGGACGAGACCGACTTCGCGTACAAGTCGGCGTGGGTCTCCTCGGCCGTCGACGACATCGCGGACGGCACCCCCGAGGGCGAGGCCCCGTGGGAACAGACCACGCCGAAGCACCGCAACGACCAGTGACACCGATGGCCCGCTGAACCGGGCCCCCTCCCGAACGCGGGGTGCACGTCATGGGACGCGCACCCCGCGTTCGCGTACCGGGACACCGTTTGGTCCCGCACGGCCACGCTGCGTACGTTGGTGCGCATGAACGACGGCCCACCACAATCCCCCGATCCGGATCCCGATTCCCGGCCCCGGCCCATAAGCCCATCGGGAGACGGGCCCGACGACGCCGCGCGCGAGCACGCGCCCGGCGCCCCCGGCACGGGCGGGGCGAGCGGGAAGGGGACCCAACGGCGTCGTGCGTCGCTGTCCCTGGAGACGATCGTGGACACCTCGATCGCGGTACTGGACCGCGAGGGGTCGCGGCGCCTGACCCTGCGCAGGCTCGCGACCGAGCTCAACAGCGGCGTGGCGAGTCTCTACTGGTACACCACCGGCAAGGACGACCTCATGGCCCTGGTCACGAGCGAGGTCCTGGGCCGCGCGCTGGGCCAGTTCCACGCGCTGTGCGGGGACGGCGAGCCGGGGCCGGAGGAGTTCGCGGCCTTCCCGGCACCCAGGGCGGATCCCCGTACGAGCGCGGCCACGGCGCAGGCCCTCGAGGAACTGCAGTGCCTGTGCCTGTGCTTGTTCTCCCAGATGCGCGAGCACCCGTGGCTCGCCGGGCAGCTGCTCAGCACCGCCCGCAGCGAGGAGAACGCGTTGCGCACGTGGGAGTGCACGGGACAGTTGCTGCAGCGCATGGAGCTCGACGCCGAACAGCGGTTCTACGCATCCCTCGCCGTGGCCAACTACGCGTTCGGAACGGGCGCGGGAATCGCCCACCGTCACAACCGGCCCGCCGCGGAGGAATCCGCCCGGCAGGTGCACGAAAAACTGGAACGGGCGGGCCATTCGGGGCCGGGGATGCTCCCGGTGGTGCGTGCCATGCTGGGCTCGTTCGGTGACCACGACGACCGCTCGGAATACATCGCGGGCCTGGAACTGCTGCTCGCGGGCATCGAACGTCAGACGTGGGGTGGCTCCTCGACACCTTGAGGCCACTCACGGGGAACGGATTTTTCGTACAGTGGAGGTCATGTTCTCCATCGTCACGGTTTGCACCGGCAACATCTGCCGCTCGCCCATGGCCGAGGCCCTGCTGCGATCCGAGCTCACCGACGCCGGTTTCGCGCAGCGCGTCCGCGTCAGCTCGGCGGGCGTGAGTGACGAGGAACACGGCAACCCCGTGGATCCCCGCGCCAGCACCGTCCTGAACAGGAACCACCTGGAACTGCCGGAGCATCAGGCACACAAGATCACGGACGCCGAGCTCGCGGACGCGGACCTGATCCTCGCCATGACCCGGTCCCACAGGGACCAGCTGCAGCGCCGACTGCCCACGGACGACGCCCGGAAGGTCCGGCTCATGCGCAGCTTCGACCCGGCCGTGGCCGACTCACAGGCGGACCTCGACATCGCCGACCCGTGGTACGGCGGTTCGGACGACTTCGACACCGCGTGGGAACAGATTACGGCCGCCACCCCGGGCGTGGTCTCGTGGGTCGAGGATCGGATCGACGCGCGGTGATCTCCCCGGACGAGGGTTTCCAGGACGACGAGATCGCCCAGTACCCGGAAGGCGTCAACCTCGCACGGTTGCTGCCCCCACCCACGCGCAAGCCGTTCATCGTGGGCATCGACGGCCGTTCCGGAGCGGGCAAGACCACGCTAACCGAGCAACTCTCGCGGGTGCTGGAGCGCTCGCACGACGTCGTGAGCTTCCACCTCGAGGACATCTACCCTGGGTGGAACGGACTGCTCAAGGGCATGGAACGGTACCGCGGTGAGATCCTCGAACCGCTGCGCCGCGAGGAGGACGCCCACTGGACCGCGTGGGACTGGCTGACCAACGAGCCCGGCACCCCGCGTCTGACCCGCACCGCTCAGATCGTGCTCGTGGAGGGCGTCGGGGCGTGCCACCGCGAGGCCCGGGCGTTGTTGGACGTCTCGGTGTGGGTCGAACTTCCCGCCTCACAGCGCAAACAGCGCGCCCTGGACCGGGACGGCGCCACGTACGAGAAGTACTGGGACGTGTGGGCGGAGCAGGAGGAGCAGTACCTCGGTGAGGACCCCGTGTGGGAGTCCGCCGAGATCCTCCACCCCGGACCCTCACCCCAGGAACCGGGCATGGAACAGCGGGACACCCCGTGATTTCGCCCGGTGCCGGGACGCCCGCTCCGTCCCCCGCAGCACCCGGACCCGCCGCGGCCGTGCTGATCTCCCCGATCGGTGCCCCGCCGCGGCTCGTGGACCCGCATGAGGCCCACGTGAGCCTCGAGGACCAGGGGCTCACCCGCGGGGACGGCGTTTTCGAGACCCTCCACGTCCTGGACGGCACCGCGTACAAGCTCGACGCCCACCTGGTCAGGCTGGGGCATTCCGCGGGGACCGCCCAATTGCCCGCACCGTCCGCGAATACGTGGCGCGAGGCCCTGACGACGGCGCTCGCGGCGGCCGGTCCCGGCGCCCGCGACCCCTCGGCCGATCTCGGGGCGGAGCACACGGTCAAGTTGAGCATCAGCCGCGGTGTCCCCGGTGACCAGCCGTGGGCGTGGCTCACGGTCGCGCCCGTCCCCAAGCGGACGTTCGCCGCTCGGCGCACGGGGGTGTCCGTGGTGTTGCTCGAGCGCGGCCACGACCCCGCGGAGGACGCCGGGTTGCCGTGGCTGCTCCCGGGGGTCAAGACCCTGTCCTACGCGGTCAACATGGCCGCGGTGCGCTACGCCCACGCCCACGGCGCGCAGGACGCCGTGTTCATGACCTCCACGGACCACAGGATCCTGGAGGGCGCCACGTCCTCGGTG
Organism: Kocuria marina; assembly: GCA_014652975.1. Taxonomy (GTDB): domain Bacteria; phylum Actinomycetota; class Actinomycetes; order Actinomycetales; family Micrococcaceae; genus Kocuria; species Kocuria marina. The sequence continues at coordinate 516,402 of BMZV01000001.1, forward strand.
GTGTGCGCACGGCACGACGACGGAGCTGCGCCCACCCTGCTCACGCCCGAGCCGTCCCGCGGGGTCCTGCCGGGGACTTCGCAAGCCCGGATCTTCGACGCCGCCCGCGAGCGCGGCTGGGCCGTGGACTACGGACCGCTGTACCCCGAGGACCTCTTCGCAGCGAGCGCCGTGTGGCTCACGTCCTCGGTGCGGCTCGCGGTCCCGGTGACGAGCGTGGACGGGCGGCCCGTGGCCTCGGACCCGCAACTCACCCGCACCCTCACGGATTTCCTGCTGGGCCGCCCGGGGCGCTGAGCGCGCCACGGGTGGTCGCGCCCGCACCGCCCGTCCAATCTCGACATGCCCGGGCGCGAGTGCTCCCCCGTCACCTTCGGCGCATCACTGCCAGATGAAGCGGTGCGCCCCCGTGAGCAGGGACAGCGTCACCGCGGCGACCGCGATGAGCACGGTGGCACACCCCACGACCACGTCCACGCGGCCGAAACGGGGCACGCGCGCCCATGTGCGCGGACCCGCCCCGAAACCGCGCGCCTCCATGGTCATGGCCAGGCGCGTGGCCCGGCGCAAGGACTGCACGAGCAACGTGAACGCGAGACCGGCGAACTCGGTGAGAGCGGCCCACGGGCCCCGCGCTCCCCCCGCACCGCGGGCGCGCCGGGCCGCCGCGAGCACACCCCACTCGGTGACCATGACCTCCACGAGCCGCAGGGCTGCGAGCGCCGCGAGCACGAAGCGTGCCGGCAGCTTGAGGGTTTGGGCGAGACCGTCCGCGAGGTCCGTGGGGTCGGTCGTGAGCAGCACGGTGATCCCGGGCAGCGCGATCGCGAGACCACGCAGGGCGATCGCCCCACCGGCCGCGAGCGACCCCGTGGTGATCGTGATCCACCCCAGGTGTAGCAGGACGAGACCGCCCTCCGGGGAGAGCACCGCGGTCCCCCACCCGCTGATCAGGGCGGCCACCACGATCGGCCATAGGGTCGTGAGCAGCCGCCACGGACCGATCCCGGCGGCAGCGAGCAGGAGCAGTTGGCCCCCGAGCGCCACGCCGCTCGTCACGGGGTCCGCGCTGACCACGAGCACCGCCGTGATCACGAGAGCCCCGAGCAGTTTCACCACGGCATTCGTCCGGGCGAGCAATCCCGTGCGGGCCACGGCGGGCAGCACGCTCGCGACCGTGCTCATGAGCCGAGCCTCAGCTCGTGCGCACCCAGGGCCGCGACCAGATCCCGGTCGTGGGTCACGACCACCACGGCCGTTCCCCCGTCCAGTTCCTCGACCAACAGGTCCACGAGCTCCTTCCAGGTCCGGGCGTCCTGCCCGAACGTGGGTTCGTCCAGGATCAGCACCCGCGGGGACGCCGCGAGAACCGTGCCCACGGACAGCCGCCGCTTCTGCCCGCCGGACAGGGTGAACGGGTTGGCCTCGGCGAGCTCCTCGAGGCGCAGCCGTCGCAGCAGCTCGGCCACCCGGGCGTCGTCCTGGTCCTCCATCGCCTCGAGGGCGCGCGCATCGCGACGGCCCACGCGGCGTCGTCGTTGCCGGGGACCGAACTCGAGTTCCTCGCCCACGGTGGGGCGCAGGAACTGGTGTTCGGGATGCTGGAACACGGTGCCCACGCGGGAGACCAGTTCCGCGCCGTCCCACAGGGAGGGATCAGCGGGCGCGTCGGTCGCGAGGGCGTCCGTGGCCCACACGGTACCGCGCACGGGCAGCAGCAGTCCGGCGAGGGTCAGCGCGAGGGTGGACTTCCCCGCGCCGTTGACGCCTGTGACGGCCAGCGCGTGCCCCGCGCGGACGTCCACGGTGATGTTCTCGGCCGCCGGCGCCGCCCCCGTGCGCACGTCCGGTTCCGGGTACGCTTCCCCGCGCCGCCACGCGGCGAGCGCCCGACGACGCCGCCGCGCGAGCGCCCGCCGGCCCGGTTGGCTCCGGGACACGGCGAGATCGCGGGCGCTCAACAAGGTGGTGCCCGGTGCGACGGCGGCGGGCACGGTGGCAAAACCACCCGTATCCTGCGCAGACTCCGCGACATCCGAAGCCCTCATCGACGACGCGGCCGGCGCATTCTCCGTAGGCGCAGCGGGCGGCGTGATGTCGTGTGGCGCCGCGGAGACAGCCGTCTGCCGTACCGCGGGGTCCATGCCATTCGAGGCATGCACGGGAGTGCGAGTGCGCGGCACCCAGCCGGGGACCCACGTACCCTGGTGCTGCAGCAGCTCCCGGGCGTCCTGCAGGGTCTGCTGCGCGGGACCGTCGAAGGCCACCCGACCGTCGTCGCCCAGCACGATCACACGGTCCACGACCGGTTCCCACAGGGCCACCCTGTGCTCCACGACCACGAGGGTCGTCCCGTCCTCGCGCACCGCATCGGCCACGGCGCGGCACAGCTGCTGCGCCCCCTCGTGGTCCACGCTCGCCGTGGGTTCGTCCAGCAACAGCAGCCGCGGGCACATGGCCAGGGTCCCGGCGAGCGCGAGACGTTGTTTCTGCCCCCCGGACAGCGCCGTGGTGGGGCGGTCGAGCGGGAGCTCCAGACCCGTGCGCGCGAGCGCTTCCCTCACGCGCGGCCAGATCCGCTCGCGAGGGACGGCGAGGTTCTCGAGGCCGAACGCGACGTCGTCCCCCACGCGCGAGAGGACCACCTGCGTCTCGGGGTCCTGATGCATGAAGCCCACCGTGCCGCGGGCGTCGCGCGGGTCGACACCCCCGACGGTCAACCCGCCCGATGCGGAGCGGCCGTCAGGGTCCTGGTCCACACCGGCGAGCGCCTGCAGGAGCGTGGACTTGCCCGCCCCGGACGGGCCCAGGAGCAGGACACGTTCACCGGGCTCGATGATCAGGTCCAGGTCCACCAGACTGGGCGTCTCGCGGCCGGGGTGATGCCATCCGAACCCCTCCAGGACCACCCGCGCGCCCGTGAGCTGCACGGTCGGTTCCGCGGTCATCGGCGCACGGCGCCGGAGGCCAGTGCTCCGAGGACACCCGTGGCCTGCAGGGCCTTCATCACGGCCCACATGAGCAACCCTGCGATCACGGCCCCGGAGAGCGTGGTCAGCGCCGCGTAGACGACCTGCTGATCCAGGGCCCACTCGAAGTTGTACATGATGTTCTCGCTCACGCCCAGGAACAGCCCGGATACCGCCCCACCGATCGCCGCGGTCACGGGACCAAACCGGCGGTAACGGGTCAGGAGGAACACGACCTCCACACCGAGGCCCTGCACCAGACCGGAGAGCACCACGAGCCACCCGAAATGCGTACCCAGGAAGCCCTCGATCACGGCCGCGAGCAACTCGCAGAACAGGGCCGCGCCCGGTTTGCGGATGATCAGGGCGCCCAGGGTACCCGCCACGAGCCAGCCCCCCGCGATGAGGCCCGCGGACGGCGGGTAGGCCACCGTGCCCGCCGAGACCGCCGGGTACAGGAGGTTGGACCACATCCAGAAGATCACGGCGCACACCGCGGCCAACACGGCGGTGACCACGATGTCCACGACCCGCCACGACGAGCTGCGGTTGCCGCCTGCGCGCGGTGTACGGGTGGGGGTGTTACCGACCTGCGTCATGCTGAATCCTCCTGAAGATCCCAGGAGGGGAAGAACACCACCCGCCGTTGCGAGCGGGTCCTTGAGATACTCGACTCCCTAGCGCCGGTACGAGCCGGATCAGGTTCGAGGGTCTGCGCTCACGCGCACTCTCAGCGCCGCGGTGGCGCTCCCCTGTCGTTAAGACGCCAGTCTAGACCACGACGGCGGGTGGCCGGGCATCTCGCGTGCCCGGCCACCCGCCGTCGTACGTGCGTCCTACGCGGCCCCGGCCCACCCGTACGGGTGGCGCGGGACCCGCGGCTCAGATCTCGCTCTGGGAGCTGCGGGAGGGATCGGAGTCCTTGGACTCGAACTTGGCCACCTGGCGGGAGATCCCCACCTTGATGACGGTGCCCACGACACCGGTGATCACGGCCCAGATGATGATGTCGGTCCAGGCCTCGTCCGGGTCCGGGTTCTTGGCGGGGGGCTCGTTGCCCGTGACCTGCTTCCACACCGCGGACAGGCCCTTGTTGGCCAGGGCCACGCCACCCAGGGACGCCACCGTGCCGAAAATGTCCATTGCCTTGTTCATGAGGTTCTCCTTGTCCTGTGGGTGTCGGCGGCACCGGGCGGCCGACGACGTCGTGCTCGTTGCCCAGCATACGAAGCGCCGGGCGCGACGGGGCGGAAGGAACCCGGCCCCACCGAGAATTACGTCCTCAGCGAGATTCTTCCTCGCCGGCGCGCGCGACGACCTCGCGCAGCTCGTCCTCCACGAGGTTCTTCTCGTTCAGGTGCTTGGAGCGGTAGGCGGCGCGGCCCACCATGTGCGCGGACACGGGCACCGTGAGCAGCTGGAACAGCCACGCGAGGATCATCAGCGGGATCATGCCGGGATTGCCGCTCTCGATCGCCACGGCCGTGAGCAGCAGGAGCAACCCCAGGACCTGGGGCTTGGTCCCGGCGTGCATGCGCGAGAGCAGATCGGGGAAGCGCACCAGACCCACCGCCGCGGCCAGGGACATGAGGGAGCCCCCCACGAGGCACAGCAGCGCGATGACGTCCAGGACGGTGTGCCAGTTCATGAGCGCTCCAACCCCACGTTGCGCGCGACCGTCACGGAGCCCAGGAAGCCCACCAGGGAGATGATCACGAGCAGGATGATGTTGCTGGAGTGGTGGTTGTACACCATCTCGATGGCGAGACCCGCACCCACGATCGCGAGCAGCACGTCCGTGGCGATCACCCGGTCCAACAGAGACGGGCCCTTGGCCAGCCGGTAGATCGTGCCCGCGGCCGCCACGGTGAGAATCGCACCGCACACCCACACGGCGACGTCGAACATGGTCATGGCCGCTCCTCCCTGAGGCCGTCCAGGGCCTTGTTCATCTTGGTGGTCGGCGACGCGACGGCGCCGGAGGCGTCCGCGCCACCCGCGTCACCCGAGGCCTCCAGTTTCGCGAGGTCCTCCTTGGAGCCCATGATCTTGATCCACGCCGCCTCGATGTTCAGCGCGGACTCCCGGAACGACTCCGCCTCCTCCGGCGTGGAGACGTCCAGCACGTGGAAGTACAGGATCCCGTTGCCGCGATCCACCTCCACCACGAGCGAGCCCGGGATCAGCGCCATGGTGTGACCCACGGCCGTCATGAGCAGGTCGTTGTTCTGCCGCAGCTTCACCCGCAGCACCGCGTTGTGCACCTTGGGGCCCTGCATGAGCGCCACACCGAACACGTGGACGCTGGCCCGGGCCACCTGCCAGATGAACGTGATCACGAACAGCGCGAAATGCAGGACGTTGAACCGCCCGGACAACCGCACCGGGGGCAGCGTGAGCGTGCGGGTCACGAACACCGCGAGGATCAGCCCGAAGACCAGGTTGCCCACGCTCCAGTCACCCCACAGGGCACCCCACACGACCACGAGCCACAGGATCAGGGGCAGCTCGGCCCGCAGGGAGTTCCGGGAGCGGCGCTGCATCGGGGACGTACTCATCGGCCCTCCTCGCTCACACCGCCGGGACCCACGGGGGCCAGCACGGCATTGACGTATCGATCCGGATTGATCAGGTTCTCGGACGCGTTGTCCGCGAGATCGAACAGCGGCCCGGCGAAGACCGTGAGCGCCACACCCACCGCCACGAGCGCGGTGGTCGCGCCCACCATGGTCCCGGGCAGCAGTACCACCGGGGACCGGCCGGAGAAGCGGCTACCGGACTCGCCCGCGACCGCGCGGGACGTGCGGGGACGGCGGCCCTCCGCGGTGGTGGCGCGCAGCACGGGGTCCGGGTACTCGGCGTCGTCCACGTTGCGCAGGAACACACGGTTCCACACGCGGATCAGGGCCATGAGCGTGAGCAGCGAGACGAACACGGACACGCCCACGAGCAGGTAGCTCAGCCACGTCCCGGCCTCGACACCGGCCTCCAGCAGGCCCACCTTGCCCAGGAAGCCCGAGAACGGCGGGATGCCGCCCAGGTTCAGGGCCGGGATCATGTACAGCACACCCAGCAGCGGGGAGATCTTGAGCATCCCGGCGAGACGGTCCACGTTGGTGGAGCCACCGCGGCGCTCGATCAGCCCGGCGATCAGGAACAGGCTGGTCTGGATCACGATGTGGTGCGCGATGTAGTAGACCACCGCGGCCAGCGCGGCCTGCGTGCCCAGTGCGATGCCGAAGATCATGTAGCCGATGTGACTGATCAGCGTGAACGAGAGCATACGTTTGATGTCGATCTGGGCGAGCGCGCCCAGGATGCCCACGACCATGGTCAACAACGCGACCCACATCAACAGGTCGTTGATCTGCGTCCCGGGGAACAACAAGGTCTCGGTGCGGATGATCGAGTAGACGCCCACCTTGGTCAACAGACCGGCGAACACCGCGGTCACCGGTGCGGACGCGGTCGGGTAGGAGTCGGGCAGCCAGAAGGACAGCGGGAAGATCGCGGCCTTCACCCCGAACGCGATCAGCAGCATCAGGTGCAACTGCATCTGGGTGCCCTGCGGCAGGTCCGCGAGCTTCACGGACAGGTCCGCCATGTTCACGGTGCCCGTGGCGCCGTAGATCATCCCCAGGGAGATCAGGAACAGGATGGAGGAGATCACCGAGACGACCACGTAGGTCACGCCCGCGCGGATCCGCTGCGCCGTACCACCCATGGTGAGCAAGACGTAGGAGGCGGTCAACAGGATCTCGAAGCCCACGTAGAGGTTGAAGAGGTCACCCGCGAGGAACGCGTGGGACACACCCGCGACCAGCAGCAGGAACGTGGGGTAGAAGATGGAGATGGGGCCCTCGTCGTCCCCGCTGGCCACACCCTCACTGACCGCGTAGATCAACACCGCGAGGGACACCACCACGGAGACCACGAGCATGAGCGCGGACAACTGGTCCACGACCATCACGATGCCGTACGGGGCGGCCCAGTCCCCCAGGTGCACGACCTGTGGGCCCTGGTTCCATACGTTCGCGAGCATGAACGCGTTCAGGATCAGCGTGAGCACCATGGCGCCCACGGTCACCCCGCGCTGCAGCCGGTTGCGGTGGACGATGATGAAGTTCAGGGCGGCGCCGAGGAACGGGATCAGGACCGCGAGCGGCGCGAACTGTGCCGGATCAGTGGTCATGCGGGCTCCTCCCTCGCGCCTCGGAGAACTTCTCGGCCCTGTAGTGACCAGGCGATTCGGCGGCCTCTTCCTCATTGTGACGCGACGGCGCGAACCGGGCGTCCGCGTGGTTGAACTCGGAGGTGTCCTGCGGCAGGGCGTCGTCGTCCTCGGCGTCGTACGAGGACTGCTGCGCCACGCGACGGTCCTCGAGGTCGTCCTGGATCTCGTCCCGGCGGGCCAGGATCCACGAACGCCAGATCATGCTGAGGATGAAGGCGGTCGTTGCGAGCGAGATCACGATCGAGGTGAGCACGAGCGCCTGTGGCAGCGGGTCCGAGTACTCCGAGGGGTCGCGGGCGGCGTCGTACAACGGCGCGATGCCGGGCGTGCCGCTCGTGTGCAGGATCAGCAGGTTGGCCCCGTTGGTGAGCAGCATGATGCCCAGCAGTACGCGGGTGAGCGAGCGTTCCAGCAGGAGGTAGACCCCCACGGAGAACAACACACCCATGATCACCAGGAGTGTGAGATTCACGGTCATCGCTGTGCCTCCTGGGGCTCGTCCCCGGAGACCAAGGAGCCCTCGGGAGCATCGGGGTCGTCCACCCGGTGCGCGGTGACCCCGGGGCCGTTACGGGTCAGGCGGATCCGGGCGCCGCGGCCCGCGCGCTTCTTCCGGGACTCCACGGCGGAACGCTCGATGTGTTCGTCGATCCGCCCGCCCAGGGAGCGCAGGATGTCCAGCACCAGGCCCACCACGATCAGGTAGACACCGATGTCGAAGATCACCGCGGTGACGAACTTGACGTGACCGAAGACGAGCATGTCCCACTCGAACGTGTAGCTCTCCATCACGGCCCCGCCGAAGAACACGGGGACGATCGCGTACAGGGAAGCGATCGCCAGGCCCGCGCCGAGCATCCAGCCCGCATTGACCGGGGTCGCGCGTTCGAGTTCGTAGCGTCCGCCCGCGAGGTAGCGCATGGTCAGGGCGAGGGAGGCCATCAGGCCGCCGGCGAAACCACCACCGGGGATGTTGTGCCCCGCGATGAGCAGGTAGAAGGACACGAGCATGAAGGTGTGGAACAGCAGTCGGGCCACGACCTCGAAGATGATCGAGCGCCGCTCCGGGGCCAGCGTTCGACCCGCGAGCAGGAACGGGTCCGCGTCCGGGCGGGAGGTGAACCGGCGGGCGACCTCGAGCTGGCGGGTGTTCGCGTGCGGGGAGTGCGCCGCGGAGTCCGCGCCACGCACGACCTTCAGCTGCTGGGTGTCCAGCTCGTGGCGCTCACTGCGCAAGCGGTCCCCGCGTCCCTTGACGAAGATCAAGGACGCGATGCCCGTGGCGGCCACCGTGAGCACGGTGATCTCACCCATGGTGTCCCACGCGCGGATGTCCACGAGCAGGACGTTGACCACGTTGGCGCCGTCGCCCATCTCGTAGGCCATCCGCGGCAGTTCCAGGGAGATCCGTTCCGCCGACCGCGAGGAGATGGAGAACACCGCGAGCGCCATCATGAACAGTCCGAACACCACGGCGAAGACCGCGCGGAACACCCGGTGCCCGGCGGGCCGGCGGTTCCACAGCGGGCCCGGCAGGGAGCGCAGCGCCAGGACGAACGCCACGAGGGAGATCGTCTCCACGAGCGTCTGGGTCAGGGCGAGGTCCGGCGCGCCGTGGAGCGCGAACGTCAGGGCCAAGCCGTAACCCGTGACCGAGACCAGCAGGACGGCCAGGAACCGCTTGCCCGCGGTGAGCACGAGCAGGGCCGCCACGATCATGGCGATCCCGGTGACCAGCTGAGCCGGGGAATCCGCGTAGCGGAACCCGGCGAGCGGCGGGGTCTCGTACCAGAACAGGGCCACGAGCGGCACCACGATCGCGGTCACGAGGATCACGGACAGGTAGAACATCAGCGAACCACGCTGGGTCCGGCCGGTGAGCCACACCGCGACCATGTCCAGCACGTTGATGATCTTGCGGTAGACGAAGTCACCGGTGGGCAGTTTCGGCAACCGGTCCTGCAACGAGCCCACGGGCCGGCGCGCGACGTACAACAGCGCGCCCACGCCGATGATCAGCGCGGAGAGCCCCAGCGCCGGGGTCAGCCCGTGCCACAGCACCAGGTGCACGTGGGATTCGGCGACGTCCGGGAACTGTTCCTGGTAGCGCACGATCCCTGCCTCCACGGGTGCGGGCCACAGGCCGAACACCACCGTGAGCAGGGCCAGCACCGCGGGCGCCACGAGGAAGGCCCACGGCACCGGGGTGAACTCGCCGATGACCGACTGACCGTCCTCGGCGGCGTCGAGATCGGAGAACTGCGCGGGCTTGCGCGCGAAGCCGCCCCACAGGAACCGCGCGCTGTACGCGAAGGTGAGGATGGAGCCGAGCACCACGCACACGAGCGCGATCATCGCGAGCGGGTCCGCGGCGTGGTCCACGAACGCCGTGAGTACCGCTTCCTTGGTCACGAAGCCGAGCAGCGGCGGGATGCCGGCCATGGACGCCGCACCGATCATGGCCACCACGAACAGCATGGGTGCCGTACGACCCACACCGGAGAGCCTGCGGATGTCACGGGTCCCGGCCTGGTGGTCGATGATGCCCACGCTCAGGAACAGGGTGGCCTTGAACAGACCGTGCGCGATGACCATGCCCATGCCGGCCATCGCGGTGTCCGCCGTGCCGAACGCCACGACCGCGGTGATGAAGCCCAACTGGCTCACCGTGCCGTACGCGAGGATCAGCTTGAGGTCGAACTGGCGCAGCGCGACCCAGCCGCCGAAGATCATGGTGCCCAGGCCCAGGGTCAGGGTGACGGGCAGCCACCACTGGGTGTCCACGAACCCGGGAGCGAGCCGCGCCACGAGGTAGATCCCGGCCTTGACCATGGCCGCGGCGTGCAGGTAGGCGGAGACCGGGGTGGGCGCCGCCATGGCGGCGGGCAGCCAGAAGTGGGTGGGGAACAGCGCGGACTTGGAGACGGCGCCGGCCAGGATCAGCACGAGCGCCACGTCCACCGTGGTGGAGCCCAGGAGCTCGGGGGCCGCCTCCAGGACCCCGGAGATCCGGAAGGTCCCGGCGGCGTTGCCGAGCATCACCAGGCCCACGAGCATCGCCAGACCGCCCGCGGTGGTGATGATGAGCGCCTGCAGGGCCGCTCGACGCGCGGCGAGCTTGGTGCGCGAATAGGAGATCAACAGGAAGGAGAGCACCGAGGTGATCTCCCAGAACACGAACAGCACCATGAGGTCGTCCGCGGTGACCAGACCGAACATGGCGCCCGCGAAGGCCACGAGCTGGGCGGCGAACGGGCCGATGCCCTGGGCGTCCGACTTGAAGTAGCGCGCACAGTACGCGAGGACGAGGGCCCCCACGCCCAGCACCAGCAGGCACATCATGTACGCGAGGGAATCCATCCGGAAGGACAGCGAGATCCCCAGCTGGGGAATCCATTCCACGGTGGTGGTCCACCCGTCCACGTCCGCGTGGGCGCGGGATGTCTGGGTGAAGAGCCAGATCAGACTCGCGAGCGGGACGAGGGCCACGAGGTAGAAGCCGGAGCGTCCGGTGCGCTTGAGGATCGCGGGTGCGCACAGGGCCGCGAGCCCGTGGACAAGCAGCACCGCGATCATGGGACCTTACCTCTCGAGCCACGGTCTATCCACTGGTACCTGAAAATGGGCCCATTGGGATCCGGGCGGAAATGGGGTGTGAGTTTCGAGTTCCCCAGCATAGCAAAGCAGGGTGACGGCCCGTTTCGCTGCACGTCACGGGCCCCTCGCCGCGGCGCCCCCACTGCCCAGGTGCGCCGGGCCCTGGGCGGGAGGGCACAGGGCCCGTAGGGTGAGCCCATGACCGGTCAGCACCCGTCCGCGGCGGCCCCTGGACGTCCCCCGCGCGCCCCACGCCCCGGCGAGGGCAGTTCGCGCGCCCGCGTGCTCATGTGGTGCCTGTGGGACACCGGCACGTCCGCGTACAACGCCGTGATACTCACGTTCGTGTTCACCGTGTACCTCACGAGCCCGGCGTTCGGGTCGAGCGAGTACACGTCCACGGTGCTGAGCGTTGCCATGACCGTCGCGGGTTTCGCGATCGCGTTGACGGCGCCGCTGATCGGCCAGCGCAGCGATTCCCCGCGGTCCCGCGCCACGTTCCTCACCGGCAACACCGTGGTGCTCGTCCTGTGCACGGGTCTCGCGTTCCTCGCCCGACCCGATCCCGCCTTCCTGTTCCTGGGCGTGGGGCTCGTGGCCGTGGGCAGCGTGGCCCAGGAGTTCGCCACGGTCAGTTACAACGCCATGCTCCCCGCGCTGGCCGGTCCCCAGCGCATGGGTAAGGTCTCCGGGTGGGGCTGGGGCGCGGGGTACGTGGGCGGGATCTTCGCCCTCGCTTTCGTCCTGTTCGGTTTCGTCACACCCGGGTTCCTGGGCATCCCCACCGACGACGCCCTCAACTACCGCGCCGTGGCACTGTTCAGCGCGGCATGGATCCTCGCGTTCTGCCTGCCCCTCATGCTCAAGGCGCGAAGTATGCCGTTCCGGGCATCCATCAACGACGCCGCTGCGGTCCCCGCACAGCCCCGCCACCGCGGCATCCTGGGCGCTTACGCCGAGCTCTTCCGCACCATCGCGGCCCTGTGGCGGGTTTCGCGTGCCACGGTCGTCTTCCTGCTCAGTTCCGCGGTCTACCGGGACGGACTGGCCGGGGTCTTCACATTCGGCGGGGTCCTGGCCGCGGGTAGCTTCGGGTTCTCGCTCACCGAGGTCGTCATGTTCGCGGTCGCGGCCAATCTCATCGCGGCGCTGGGCGCGTTCGTGGGCGGCGCCCTCGACGACGCCGTGGGCCCGCGCGCGGTGATCACCGCGTCCCTCGTGGGTGTGCTCGTGGCGGGAACGGCCCTGCTGTTTTGGCACGGCAAGATCGCGTTCTGGGTGTGCGGGCTGGCACTGTGCCTGTTCGTGGGACCCGCACAGGCCGCGTCGCGCACGTACCTGGGGCGGCTCATCCCCCCGGGCCGTGACGGGGAGATCTACGGTCTGTACGCCACCACGGGCCGCGCGGTGAGCTTCATGGCCCCCGGGTTGTTCGGGATGTTCGTGACCCTGATGGGCGCCCAGATCTGGGGCATCCTGGGGATCCTGGTGGTCGTGGCCGCGGGACTCGTGCTGTTGTTGCTCACGCCCCGCCCTCCCGAGGGGTTCACCACGGCCCGCGTGTGAGCCGCACCCACGCGCAGGCTCACTCGATGCGCGAACTCACTCGATGATCGTGCGGTGGAAGTTCAGGTGGCTGCGCGACGCGGTGGGGCCCCGCTGGCCCTGATAGCGGTTACCGTAGGCGCCGCTGCCGTACGGGTGCTCGGTCGCGGAGGAGAGCTGGAAGAAGCACAACTGCCCCACCTTGGAACCTGGCCACAGTTTGATGGGCAGCGTGGCCATGTTGGACAGCTCGAGCGTCACGTGCCCGCTGAACCCCGGGTCGATGAACCCGGCGGTCGAGTGCGTGAGCAGGCCCAGCCGCCCCAGGGAGGACTTGCCCTCGAGGCGCGCCGCGACGTCGTCCGGCAGGGTGACCTTCTCGTACGTGGCCCCCAGCACGAACTCCCCCGGGTGCAGCACGAACGGCTCGTCCGGGGCCACCTCCACGAGCCGCGTGAGATCGGGCTGCTCCTGGGAGGGGTCGATGTGCGCGTACTTGTGGTTGTCGAACAGCCGGAACCAGCGGTCCAGGCGCACGTCCACGCTCGCGGGTTGGACCATCGCGGGATCGTACGGTTCCAGGTGCACGCGCCCGGAATCCAGGTGGCGGCGGATGTCGCGATCTGAGATGAGCACGTGTCCACGGTAGCCCACGGCCCCGCCCGCTCCCCGGTCACGACGCCTCGGAACAACCACGCACCGAAACGTGTTGTAGAGTGGTGGGCGTTCAAACGTGGACCACACGGTCCCGCACGAACGATGCGGCTGTAGCTCAATGGTAGAGCGCACGCTTCCCAAGCCTGATACGCGGGTTCGATTCCCGTCAGCCGCTCCGCACGAATCGTGAAACGCCCCGGGACCCATCTGGTTCCGGGGCGTTTCGCGCCGAGGACCCGCCCCGAACACCACCCCGGCCCTCACGGCGGGCGGCCGGCGGGTCTGGACCGCGAACCACACCACCCATCGCATCAGGAGCGATCATGCTGCGCACCATGTTCACCGGGAAGATCCACCGGGCCACCGTGACCCAGGCGGACCTGCATTACGTGGGGTCCGTGACGGTGGACCAGGACCTGCTGGACGCCGCGAACATCCTGCCCGGCGAGCTCGTGGCGATCGTGGACGTCACCAACGGTGCGCGGCTCGAGACGTACACGATCGCGGGCGAGCGCGGTAGCGGCGTCGTGGGCATCAACGGCGCCGCGGCGCACCTGGTGCACCCGGGTGACCTGGTAATCCTGATCGCGTACGGTCTCATGGACACCGCCGAGGCGCAGAACTACGAACCCCACGTGGTACACGTGGACGAGCACAACAGGATCGTGGCGCTCGGTTCGGACCCCGCGGACGCCGTGGTGGGGGACATGCTCCGCCCGCCGCACGCCCGCGCCCACCTGCAGGCCCAGGAGGACGCGGCCGTCGCGGGCCTGTGACCCTGCCGCGCTCCCGGGGGCGCGGACCCGCCGACGCGAGGAGATGAGCTCATGAGCGGAGTCGTCTCCGGGTTCTTCATCGTATGGGCCGTGATCGGGCTGGGTTACGTGATCGGGCGCGCGGGGGTGCTCGGCCCGGACGGCCAGCGGGTGCTGTCCAAACTCGCGTTCTACGTGGCGTCCCCGCCGCTATTGTTCACCACCATCTCCGAAGCGGACATCCACCACATCTTCTCCGCGCCGCTGCTCGTGGCGGCCGCGTCCGCGTGGCTCACCATGATCGCGTACGCACTGCTCTCCCGGTTCGTGTTCTCCCGGGACGCCGCCACCGTGGTGATGGGCGCGCAGGCCGCCGGGCAGGTCAACGCCGCCAACCTGGGGATCCCCATCGCCTTGTTCGTCCTGGGGGACGCGTCCCAGGTGGCCCCGGTGATGCTGTTTCAGCTGGCGATCAACACGCCGCTGTACCTCACGATCATGGACACCCTCACTGGCGGGCGGCGCCCCACGGTCGGCTCGGTGCTCAAGAACATCGTGACGAACCCGCTCATCATGGGCTCCGCCCTGGGCATCATGTCCGCGGCCACGGGGATCCGCCTGCCCGACCTCGCGATGGAGCCCGTGCGCATCGTGGCGGGTGCGGCCGTTCCCGCGATGCTGCTCGCCTTCGGTCTCTCGCTGGTGGGCTCCCGCCCCCTGGCCTCCCCCGGCGCCCGGGTGGACACGCTGCTCGCGACCGGGGCCAAGGTCGTCGTGCACCCCGGGCTCGCGCTGTTGCTCGCGTGGGCGCTCGGGCTCACCGGGCACGCCCTGTACGCGGCCGTGATCATGGCCGCGCTGCCCACCGCGCAGAACCTCTACGTAGCGGCCGTGCGCTACGACCGGGCCACCACGGTGTGCCGGGACACCGTCCTGCTCACCACGGTCGTGTCCATGGCCACGATGGCGGTGGCCGCGGTCTTCCTCTCCTGACACACCGGCCGCCACGCCACCATCCCCGAAAGCGGGTAACACACGGCCCGTGACCCACGCCACGCCTACACTGAGCAGATGCTGAAATGACCGGTATTCCTACGGGGAGCGCCGGACCCATTCCGTCAGTACAGGCGCTCATCAGGGGAGGAACCATTGTGAAGTCCACTCACCACTCTCGCAGGGCTGGCAAGCCTCGCACGGTCCGCAGCGTAGCGGCCGCTGCGGCGGCGTCCGCCATGCTGCTCACGGGGTGCAGCGGCGGGGAGTCCGGCCCGCCCACGCTCACGTGGTACATCAACCCGGATGACGGCGGCCAGGACGTCCTCGCCCAGCAGTGCTCGGACGCGTCCGGCGGCAAGTACAAGATCCAGACGTCGCTGCTCCCGCGTGACGCGGCGTCCCAGCGCGAACAGCTGGCCCGCCGCCTCGCCGCGGGCGATACGTCCATGGACATCATGAGCCTGGACCCGCCCTACGTCCCAGAGCTCGCGGAACCCGGCTTCCTCGCCAAGCCCCCGCACGACGTCGTCGAGGCGACCACCAAGGACACCCTCGAGGGCCCGCTGGAGGGTGCCAAATGGAACGGCGAGATCGTGGCCATCCCGTTCTGGGCCAACACGCAGCTGCTGTGGTACCGCGAGTCCGCGGCCAAGGCGGCGGGTCTGGACATGTCCGAGCCCGTCACGTGGGACCAGCTCATCAAGGCGGCCAAGTCCCAGGACAAGTACCTGGGCGTGCAGGGCGTGCGCGGTGAGGCCATGTCCGTGTGGGTCAACGGCCTCGTGGAGTCGGCTGGCGGCCAGGTGGTCTCGGACGGCCAGGACGGTCAGGACGCCAAGATCACGTTAGACTCCGACGCCGGCAAGAAGGCCGCGGAGATCATCGGCACCATCGGCAAGGAGGGCCTCGGCGGACCCGGCCTGGCCACCCAGGACGAGAACGCCTCCATGATCCAGTTCCAGGGGGACAAGGGCTCGTTCATGGTCAACTGGCCGTTCATCTACTCGGCCACGAAGGCCTCCGTGGACGAGGGCACCCTCGACAAGTCGGTGCTGGACGACATCAAGTGGACCACATGGCCCCGTGTCGACGCGGATACCGAGGCGCACCCGCCGCTGGGCGGCATCAACCTGGGCGTGGGCGCCAAGTCCGAGAACCAGGACCTCGCGTGGGAGGCCGTGCAGTGCATCGTCTCCCCCGAGCACCAGGCCCAGTACTTCGCGACCAACGGCAACCCGCCGTCCTCCATGAAGGCCTTCGACGACCCCGAGGTCAAGAAGGCGTACCCCATGGCCGACACCATCCGGAAGTCCCTCGACGCCGCGAAGCCCCGCGCGCAGACCCCGTACTACAACGAGATCTCCACGGCCATCCAGCAGAACTGGACCCCGCCGGCGGAAGTCACCGAGGACACTCCGCGTGAGACCACCGAATTCATCCAGGAAGTCCTGAAGGGAGATGCGCTGTTGTGAGTAGCACCGTCGATTCGCGCGCTCGCGCGTCCACGCCGGAGGAGTCCCGCCGTAGAGGCCATCTCTCGGACCGGGCCCGTTCGGAGCGGAAACTGGGGTGGCTGCTCGCCGGCCCCGCGTTCGTGATCATGCTCCTGGTCACGCTGTACCCCATCGTCCAGGCGTTGTGGGACTCGCTGTTCTCCTTCCGGCTCACCGCACCCGGTGACAAGGAGTTCGTGTTCCTGGGCAACTACTCCACGGCCCTGTCGGATATCGTGTTCTGGCGGGACCTGGGCGTGACCCTGCTGATCACCGTGGTCACGGTGGTCGTGGAACTCGTCCTGGGCCTCGCCCTCGCGCTCGTGATGCACAGCGCGATCAAGGCCACGCGCGGCCTGCTGCGCACCGCCATCCTGGTGCCCTACGGCATCATCACGGTGGTCTCCGCGTTCGCGTGGTTCTACGCCTTCGACATCACCACCGGCTACGTGAACAACTGGCTCTCGTGGCTGCCCATGATCGGTCCGGACTTCAACTGGTTTGCCTCCGCGGGCCCGTCCCTGTTCGTGATCATGGCCTCGGAGATCTGGAAGACCACCCCGTTCATCTCGCTGCTGCTGCTCTCCGGGCTCGCACAGGTCCCCGGTGAGCTCACCGAGGCCGCCCGTGTGGACGGCGCCTCGGCATGGCAACGCCTGAGCAAGGTGGTCCTGCCGAACATGAAGGCCGCCATCATGGTGGCCGTGGTGTTCCGCGCCCTGGACGCCTTCCGCATCTTCGACAACGTCTTCATCATGACCAAGGGCCAATACGGCACCGAGACGCTCTCGCTGCTCGCGTACCGCACGTCCATCGGTCGTCTGGAAATCGGCCTTGGTTCGGCCATCTCGGTGATCCTGTTCATCTGCGTGATGCTGATCGCGCTGGTGGCCATCAAGGTCTTCAAGGTGGACCTCACCGGTGGCTCTGGGAAGGGGAAGTAACCGCCATGTTGAGCACCAAGCAAAAAATCGGATGGACCGTCATCAGCATCGCGGTGCTGGTCTACGCGCTTTTCCCCGTCCTGTCCATCCTGATGACGTCCTTCAAATCCTCCTCGGACCTGAACTCGGGCAAGTTCATCCCCACGAAGTTCGTCACGAGCAACTACGAACAGATCTTCGTGGGCGATGCCAAGGACCTGTTCCTGCCGGCCCTGTGGAACTCGATCGGCATCTCACTGATCTCCACGTTCGTGGCCGTCGTGCTCGCGACACTGTGCGCCTACGCGATCGCACGCCTGGACTTCCCGGGCAAGAAGATCGTGCTGACCACCGCACTGATGGTCTCGATGTTCCCGGTGATCTCCATCGTCACGCCGCTGTTCAACCTGTGGCGCCAGGTGGGGCTCTACGACACGTGGCTCGGCCTGATCATCCCCTACCTGTCCCTGACCCTGCCGATCTCCATCTGGACCCTGGCGGCGTTCTTCCAGCAGATCCCCTGGGACCTGGACCGCGCGGCCCAGGTGGACGGCGCCACCACGTGGCAGGCGTTCCGCAAGGTGATCGTGCCGCTCACGCTGCCGGGTGTCTTCACCACGGCGATCATCGCGTTCTTCATCGCGTGGAACGACTTCGTGTACGGCATCGGCCTGACCTCGACCTCCGCGGCGCGTCCCGTCCCGGCGGCACTCGCGTTCTTCACCGGCGCCTCGCAGTTCGAGGCCCCTGCGGGCGCGATTTCCGCGGCGGCGATCATCGTGACCATCCCTGTGGTGCTGCTCGTTCTGGCGTTCCAGCGCCAGATCGTCTCAGGCCTGACCCAGGGCGCGGTCAAGGGCTGAGCACGCCGCACCATCCACGCTTAGACATAGATAGGACTGAGTAGATATGGCAGCAATCACCATGGAACACCTCGTCAAGAAGTACGACGACGGTTTCCCCGCGGTCAACGACATCTCCATCGACGTCGCCGATGGCGAGTTCCTGATCCTCGTGGGCCCCTCCGGCTGCGGAAAGTCCACGCTCCTGCGCATGGTCGTGGGCCTCGAGGACATCACCTCCGGGGACCTGAACATCAACGGGGTGCGCGTCAACGACAAGCAGCCGCGTGATCGCAACCTCTCAATGGTGTTCCAGAACTACGCGCTGTACCCGCACCTGTCGGTGTACGAGAACATCGCCTTCCCGCTGCGCCTGTCCAAGGGGCAGTTCAGCGAGGAAGAGATCGACCGCAAGGTGCGCGAGGCGGCGGACACCCTGGACCTCAACGAACACCTCGAGCGCAAGCCGGCGAACCTCTCCGGCGGTCAGCGCCAGCGCGTGGCCATGGGGCGCGCGATCGTGCGTGACGCGGACGCTTTCCTCTTCGACGAACCCCTGTCCAACCTGGACGCCAAGCTGCGCGGCCAGATGCGCACGGTGATCGCGCAGCTGCAGCGCCGCATGGGCATCACGTCGCTGTACGTGACCCACGACCAGACCGAGGCCATGACCCTCGGTGACCGTGTGGCCGTGCTCAAGCGTGGTCAGCTCCAGCAGATCGCGTCCCCGCGGGAGCTCTACGAACAGCCCGTCAACCTGTTCGTGGCGGGGTTCATCGGCGCTCCGTCCATGAACTTCATCCCGGCGCGCGTGAACGGCTCGGTGTTCCACACCCCGATCGGGGACATCGAGGTTCCGGAGCGCGTGCAGGGCAAGCTCACGAACGCCCCCGAGATCGTGCTGCTGGGCCTGCGCCCGGAGCACTTCGAGGACGCGAAGTTCGTGGACGAGACGAAAATCCCCCACGGGACCGTCTTCGACTCCGAATTCACGCACACCGAGTGGCTGGGCAACCAGCAGTACGGCTACATCCACTACCAGCAGGATGCCGCCGTGCAGCACAAACTCAACGAGCTGGCCCAAGAGCTGGACGCTGACGAGATGCCCGCCCAGGTGGTCGTCTCCCTGGACGCGTCCTCCCGCATCCGCGGTGGCTCCACGGCAAAGATCTGGCTGGACAGCCGCAAGATGCACGTGTTCAACCCGGAGACGGGCGAGAACCTCACGCGTGACGCGGAGGCCGGTGCGGAGCTGACCCGCGAGGCCAACGAGGAGCGCAAGGCGGAGATCGAGCGTTCGCGTCGGCACGTGGGCTCGGCGGGTTCCACCGAACGGTCCGACGGCGCGGTCACCGGCAACCACATGGACGGCAGCACCGCCGCTCGCTGAGCATCCGGCACGGGCCGTGGCACACCGCGGCCCCGCCGACCGTACGACGGCCGGTCCCCGAGAAGGGGGTCGGCCGTCGTCGTACCCGGAACCGCCCGGGCCCGCTCGGGCGCCACGCTCCGCGGCCGAGCCGGAAGGCGGAAGGCGCGGGGCACGTCTCCGCCCGGCCCCCGAAAGGAACCGAGCGACCTCGTCGCCCAGGGAACCGAACGTCGTCGTGGTCCAGGGCAGCGCTGGAGGCGCCACGGCCCGCGGTGGGACCCGAAGCCGGGGGTCAGAGCCCGGCCTGGCCCCTGCACGGGAACCGAGCGCCGTCGCACCCGGACGGCTCTGCTGCCGACTGGGGCGGGTGTATCAGGCGGGGCCCCGCGTGAAGGCCCACCACACGAACAGGGCGACCGCCGCGATCAGCGCGCACGACGTCGCGACGTAGCGCACACGCGGGTAGCGCACCCGCCACGCGACGAGCCGGGGCCAGTGCTCCGTGAGCTGCGCCGGCGTGGCCCGCTGGAAGTTGACGTGCTGGGCGCCGCTCGCCCGGGCCAGCTCGTCCAGGGTGCGCGCGTCCCAGACCGTCCCGTCCAGGAAGAGCGCCGAGCGCCCGGCCTGGGTGACGAACCAGAGGCAGGGTCGACCGCGGGACCCGCGGCTGCGCGGGCGCGCCGCGAGCAGCGTCCGGACCGTGACCACCTGGGCGATCCGCTCGCGGGGCACGGCCCGGAAACCGACCCAGCGGGAGAGCAGGACGTGGTGCGCGGTGAGCACCACGAGCGCGGGGCGCAGGTAGGCGTAGGCCGTCACGAGGCCCACGAGGGCGAGCAGGAGCAGCACGCCCATCGCGGGGCCGGCCGGGCGGCGGTACCCGATCACGAACACCGCGACGACCACGAGCAACAGCGGGGGAAGTGCCGCGCCGAGCCGGCGGCCGTACGACCCCATTCGGGGGTGGAACACGTGTTCCGGTGCCCCGTACTTCGCCGGGATCTGTCGGATGGTTTCCGCCATGAGCCGCCCTCGTGCCTGCCGTCCTCGGGGATCACACCGGAGTGGGCGATCGCGCCGTCCGGGGGCGGTGCCCCCGCGCCGCCCGGTTCAGCCTAGCGGCCCGGCAGCGGGCGGGTCATCGCCGGGACACGCGGGGCCCGCTCCCCGGGACGTCCACTAGCGTGGGGACTCATGGAACCCAGTGAACGCATCGTCAGGGCCGTGGGGGCATGGTTCGTCCTGATCCTGCTGGCGCTCGCGGGTGCGGCTGTGACCATTGCGCTCGTTAACAAGTACGCGTACGGGCCCGAGACGGACGTACGCGATTACTTCCAGGCACTCCAGGCCGGCGACGGCGGCAAGGCCCTGGGGTTGCTCAACGCCCAGGTCCCGGACTCCAACGCGGCCCTGTTGGACGGCGAACCCCTGGCCGAGGCGAGCAAGGGACTCGAGGACGTGTCCGTGCGCACCGTCGCGTTGTCCGGGGACCGGGCGGTGGTGCGGGCGAGCTACACGCTGAACGGTCATGAGGTGTCCTCCGAGTTCACGCTCCACCCCGCGGAGACGCAATGGGGGTTCTTCACGGTGTGGGACTTCGATCCCTCCACGCTGCCCACCATGAACGTGGCCATGCCGGGTTCCACCGCGGTGGACATCAACGGCGCGTCCGTGGCGCTCCCCGGGTCCTCCCGTGAGTTCGCGGTCTTCTACCCCGGGATCTACACGGGCTCCTACACCTCCCCCATGGTGCGCGCCGAGCCGCAGGAGGTGGCCGTGAGCGACGCCCGGGAGAACACCACCATGAAGCTCGAGGCCGAGCCGTCCGAACGCCTCACCCACCAGGTGGACAAACAGATCCACGAGCACCTGGACGAGTGTGCCGCACAGGACAGCCTCTACCCCGCGGGATGCCCCTTCTCCTATCAGTTCGACGGACGCATCCAGGGCCGCGTCTCCTGGAGCATCAAGGACTACCCCACGCCCTACGTCTCCTTGGAGGACGCCGCCGCGGGCCGCTGGCACGTGCCCGACAGCCGGGGGATCGCGCGCATCGAGTTCACCGCGGTGGACCTCTATGACGGCACCACATCCCAGGTCACCGATGAGGTCCCGTTCCTGCTGAGCGCGGACGTGAGGGTCACCGGGGACGAGGTGACCCTCACGCCGCGCTGACGGGCGGACGCCGCGCTGACGGGTGTGCCCCGGGTGCATCTGCGCCCGGGGCGGGTGGTGGGAGACGGATTGGGCGGGGCGTGGGAGAAGGACGGGCCGTGGTGCCCGTGGGCCCCGCTCAGTCCGTTCCGCGCAGGTCCAGCGTGAGTCCTGCCGGGGCCTGCGGGTCCACCGTGAACGGGATCCCCCAGTCCTGCTGGTACAGGTGGCACGCCGCGTGCTCCGGGATCTCCCCGTCCGGGGAGCCGTCGCACGCCGCCGCGCGGGCCGTGATGTGCAGGACCCCCTCCGTGACACCGTCCGCGATCCGCAGGGAGCGGGTCAGCCCCTGGGCGGTCCCGTCACCCTGCACGAGCGCGTCCTCCGGGGACGAGGACACCTTCAGCTGCGTGGGATCACCCCACCGGGTGTCGAGCTTCTGACCCGTGGGGGCCGAGAACCGCACCGTGAGCTCGAGCTCCCCGGGGGCCACCGGCGTGCGCTTGCGCTGCATGCTGGCCGCACCCTCGTCTACGGTCTGGGCCTGCTTGGGCACCGCCACCCGCACGAGGCGGTGGGCATTGGCCTCCACGACCACCAGGACGGGCTCGTCGTGGCTCGTGTCGAGCAGGACGTCGGAGGGCTCAGCGAGTCCGCGGGTCAGCGTGGAGACCTCACCGGTTGCGGGGTCGAACCGGCGCACCGCACCGTTGTAGGTGTCGGCCACGGCCACGGATCCGTCCGGGAGCACGCACACCCCCAGGCAGTGCTGGAACCGTGCCTGATCGGCCGGCCCGTCCCGGAACCCGAAGTCGAACAGTCCGAGTCCCACGGCGGATTCCACCGATGCGGACCCGTCCTCGCCGAAGCGCACGCTGCGCAGCGCGGAGGACTCGGAGTCCGCGACCCACACGGCCCCGTGGGCGTCTTGAGCCAGGCCGGAGGGCTGGGCGAACCAGCTCTCGGGCGCGGAACCGTCGCGCAGTCCCTCGTCCCCGGTCCCGGCCAGCACGGCGAGCGCCCCGGTGCGCGGGTCGAACGAGAACAGTTGGTGCGTCCCGGCCATCGCGACCACCAGGGTGTCCGCGGCGTCGGACCACGTCACGTCCCACGGGGAGGACAGCGCCACGGACGTGGCCGGGGCATCCTGCGGGATCTCGTTGGGGTCCACGCCGCGCGCGCGGGCGTCGTCGAGCAGGCGCTGGACGCCATTGCCCGCCAAAGTGCGCACCGCGCCGGTGCCCAGTTCCACGCCGCGCAGCCGGTGGTTGACGATGTCCGCGACCACGAGGTCGTAGCCGACGTCGGCACGCACGCGCTCGGGGAGCACCGCGATGCCCTGGGGTTCGTTGAACCGCGCGGCGTCCCGGGGGCCGTCCGCCCAGCCCTTGGTGCCCGAACCGATGGCCCGACGAACCGTGGTGAGGTCCTCCTCGAGCTGGACCAGGCGGTGGTGACCGGTGTCGCTGACCATGAAGGAACCGTCCGGAAGGACCACGACCTTGCCGGGGAAGCGCAGGTCCCCCTCGGGCTGCGGGCGCGGGACGTAGGGGCCGTCCCCGCGGTGCAGGGTGCCCTTGGCGTCGTGCTCGGCCACGAGTTCGGACACGAGGGATTCCAGCCCCTGGACGTGGCCCTCACCCGAGAGGTGCGCCACGATGTACCCCTCGGGATCCACGACCACCAGGGTGGGCCACGCGCGCGCCGTGTAGGCGTCCCACGTGCTCAACCGGGGGTCGTCGAGCACCGGGTGGGTGATCTCGTAGCGATCCACCGCCGCGGCCAGTGCGTCCGGGTCCGCCTCGTGCTCGAACTTGGGGGAATGCACACCCACGGTCACGAGCACGTCCGCGTACTTCTCCTCGAGGGGGCGCAGCTCGTCCAGCACGTGCAGGCAGTTGATGCAGCAGAAGGACCAGAAGTCCAGGATCACGATCTTGCCCCGCAGCGCCTGCAGGTCCAGTCGCTCACCGCCGGTGTTCAGCCAGGCTCTGCCCTCAAGTTCCGAGGCGCGGACGGGTGTGTTCATGCGTGCGGAGGTCACGGTGTCTGGGTCCTTCCACCGGGGGTCAGGGGTTTCTTCCTGGGACAACGTTATCCACGGGGCAGAGCTTCCCGTGCGTTACGTGACGTTCCCGAACACCCCGCGGACCCGTCCGCCACCCGCCCGGCCTCGCCCGCGCCCGTCCCGGCGGACGTCAACGACGCCGCTCGTCCCGCTCCGCGAGCTCGGCCATCATCTCGTTGTAGGCGCGCAGTTCGGCGTCGTCCGTGCGATCGGCCTGCCGGTCCACCCGGCGGTTCTCCTTGGCGCCCTCCATGGCCCACAGCACGGCCACGATGACGGCGAGCAGGAACGTGGGGAACTCGCCGATCCCCCACATGAGCATGCCGCCGAGCTGCTGGTCGTCCAGGGCGCTGGGACCCCACGGGCGGCCCATGTTGCCGAACCACGAGGCCTGCAGCACCGTGGTCAGGCTCATGATGCTGATGCCGATGAACGCGTGCGCGGCCATGGTCGCGAGCAGCAGCACGAGACGCATGGGGTAGCTGGGCCGGCGCGGGATGGGGTCGATGCCGATCAGCACGAGCGCGAACATGTACCCCGTGAACAGGAAGTGCACCATCATGAACTCGTGGCCCACGTGGTAGCGCAGCGTGAAGCGGAACAGGTCCGTAAAGTAGAACAGCACGATCGAGAACGCGAAGTTCGCGGCCGCGAAGATCGGGTGCGTCACGATCCTGCCCCACGTGGAGTGCACGAGACGCAGGATCCACTCACGCGGGCCGCGGGTACCGTCCCGGCGTGGTTCGAGGGCCTTGAGCACCACGGTGACGGGGGCGCCCGAGACCAGGAACAGCGGCACGATCATGGTCAGGCTCATGTGCTCGACCATGTGGGCGGAGAACAGCACGCGGGCGTAGACCGCCACCCCGCCGCTCGTCGCGTAGAGCAGTGTCGCCAGACCCACGAACCAGGACACGGTGCGCAGCACGGACCACGAGTCCCCGCGGCGCCACACCTTGATCGCGGCCCACAGGTACACCACGGCCAGGAACACGACCACGGCCACCCAGAACCAGTCCAGACGCCACGTGGTGAACCAGCGGGCGAACGTGGGCTCCGGGGGCAGTTCGTACCACGTGAGGATCCGCGCCGGGGAGGCGTCCGGTGCGAGCTCCTCCGGGACGGGCGGGGCGGTGCGGCTCAGGGCCGTGGCGATGCCCATGAGCAGCCCCATGAGCACCACTTCCACCACGAGCACGCGCCACATGGTGGCCGCGCGGGACCGGGAGCCGTCCGCGACCCCGGGGATCAGCCACTGCCGGTGCGCGAAACCCGCCAGGGCCAACAACAGGGTCAGCACGAGTTTGGTGAGCGCCAGGATCCCGTAGGAAGACGTCAGCTGCTCCCACGTTCCGATGCGCACCGCGGCATTGATGATCCCGGAGAGCAACACCAGCAGGTAGCAGCCCAGAGCCACCACGGAGTAGCGCCGCAGTACGACCGCGAGCAGGGGTTCGGTGTGGCGGGAGCCCCCGCGGCCGCTGACCGTGAACTCGCGGGACAGCAGCGGTCCCACCCAGATCAGCACCAGCAGCCCGCCAACCCACAGGCACACTCCCAGCAGGTGCAGCCCCAGGGAGTTCACCGCACCCATGTGGTCCGCACCGCCTGCGGCGTGACCGTTGAGGGCCAGCGCCACGATCGCCACGAAGGACAGCGCGAGGGTGCAGAACAGTCCCAGCAGCGCACGCACGCCGAACACCAGGGTCGTGACCACGGCGGCCACCATCACGATCGCCGCTTGGGACTGGCCCGTGGCGATCCCGGTGATGTAGTGCAGCAACTGTTGGGTGTAGTTGCCCCCCGTGCCGATACCGGATCCGGAGACGTCCGAGTACGTGAAGATCAGCACGGCCACGGCCGCCACGGTCCACACCACGGCCGCGGCCTCCACGAGCTGCATGACGCTGCGGAAGACCGGGTGTTCCGGTTCGCCCGCCTGGTCCTTGCTGTTGCGCGGTGGCCGTTTCCGGGAGCGGTCCGCGAACCGGGGCACCACGCCGATCGCCAGCAGCAACCCGCCCATCACCACCGTCATCGCGATGTTGTGGACGGTTTCCACCACGGGCAGCCCCCAGCGCACGAGCGTTCCCGGGTCCGCGACCTGCCGGGGGGCGGCCGCTCCCCCGTAGACCAGGGCCGCGGTCATCCCGATCATGGCCGCGACGAGCACGACCGTGATGGTCCACGGGCTCACGCTCACCGCTCCCGCGGGAGCGGTCCCGCCGTTCGGTGAACTCGCACCGTTCGACGAGCTCGCGCCCCTCGACGAGCCGGCGCCGAGCGGGCGTCCGGCATCCGGCGCGCTGTCGCGCTCACGGCCGGGAGCGACGTCGCCCCGCGAACCGTCCCGGCGCGGGCCGGTGTCCCTGGTGCGTGCGCTGGTACTCATCGTGGCGTTCCTCCGGCCCGTTGATTCTCTCGTTGTGCTGCTCCGCGCGCGGGGGTCACATGAACAACGTGTCCCCGATGAACCCCCCCGCTTCGCAACCCGGCGGGACAGCGAACACGGCGGATCCGATGGGCACGGTCCACGTGTTCAGCATGTCCAACTGCGCCAGCCGCCGCTGGATGGGCACGAACTGTTTCACGGGGTCTGACTGGTAGGACGCGAAGATCAGCCCCGTGTTGGACACACCGCCCCGGACGTCCCCGGAGCGGCTGTGCCCGGACGCGTCACTCACCGCCAGATCGTAGTTGTACACCCTGCGGAAGATCTTCTCATCCGGGTTGTCGCTGCGCGAACGCCGCACATGACTGTAGGACGAGATGACCGGGAATCCCAGGGGACCCTTGGCCTCGAAGTCCGGTTCGTCGTGCTCGGCGGCGCCCGTCAACGGTGCGCCGTTCGACAACCGGCGCCCCACCGAGTCCTCGCGCGCGGGGGTGTCGGCCTCGTCCCACGTGTCCAGGTTCATGTGGATCCGCCGGATCACCACGGATGTCCCGTTCTCGATCCACGGGGTGAACCCGCCCTGACCGTAGACGACCTTCTCGTGATCAGCCTCCCCCGGGTACGGGTTCACGGTGCCGTCCACCTGACCGAAGAGGTTGCGCGTGGTCTGACCGTCCGGGGTGGCGCCCACGGTGTTGCGGAACCCGTCCTGCACCCAGCGCACGGTCGCGAAGGACCGGACGTCCTTGAGCAGCACCCGCTGGGCGTGGGCCATGGTCAGCTTGTCGTCGCAGCACAGCTGCAGCAACAGGTCCCCCTGATTCCACCGGTCCTGCAGTTTGTCGATCGTGAAAGCGGGCAAGGGCTTGAGCCATTGCGGGGCCCGGTCGGCGTCGATCACGGCCATGGCCCGCGGTCCGAAACCCACCGTGACGGTCAGCCGCGAGGGGTTCTGGGCGAGCCAGGGTTCCTGGTCGTTGACGGGGGCGGTGCCCTGCGTGAGGGCCGCGGCGTCGTCCGTGAGCACGCGCAGCAACCGCCGCAGTGCGTCCCGGTCCACGTCCCGGTGCAGGTTCAGGGCGATGAACACGCAGAACGCCTGCGGCAGCGTGGCCACGCCCGCCTGTCGTGGGCCGTGGAAGGCTTCGGTCCGCAGCCCGGGCCGTTGGCTGTCCTGTCCCGCCGCCGCGAGCCGGGGGTCCTCGGCGCCGAGGGCCGCAGCGGAAACCGCCCCGAGTCCCGTGGCGCCGGCGCCGGCGACCGCGCCCGTGAGCAACGATCGCCGGCTCCACCCCGAAGCGGAAGGGCCCCGATCAGTGGTCATGACACGTGGGCAGTGCGCTCGAGGATGGACTCGTGCTCATGCCCTCGTGCGACCCGTGGTCGTGGGCGGCATCCGACGACGAGTGTCCGCCCCCCGAGCCGTGCTCGCCTCCGTGGCCCGCGTGCTCGTCCTCGCCGGGCGCGTACCGCTCCTTCGCGCCCGTGAAGTCGCGCACCGGGACGGTGACGTCCCGGATCCCGCTGTCGGTGCGCAGCTGCAGCGTGAGGTCACTACCGGCCTTGAGCGAGCACGTGAGCCCCATGAGCATGATGTGATTGCCGCCCGGCTTCAGGTCCAGGCTCTCCCCCGGTGCGAGGGTGAAGCCACCCTCCATCTGCCGCATCTGTGTGGCGCCGGAGCCGCCGTCCGCCACGGTCTCGTGCAGCTCGACCGAGCGCGCGACGCCGTCCGCGCCCGCCCCGGTGAACGTGACCTCCTGCCCGGAGATGTTCGTGAGCTTGCCGAACACGGCGGTCATCCCGGAGTCGGCCGCCTTGGCCCAGCCGTCGCTCAGTTCCAGGGGCGCGGCGGCGGTGCTGTGCGTCGCGGAGTCCGTCCCCGCGGGCGACGCCGCCTCCCCACCCTGCGCCGAGCACCCGCTCAGCGTAGCCAGGCCGAGGCCCAAGACGGCCACAGCGGCCAGCGCACGGCGCGGGGCGGGAACGGACGTGGTGTTCAGGTTGTAGTTCATATGTGAGTCCTCAGGAGTGAATCGTGCTCCGGCTCGCCCGTCCGCTGCGCGTGTCGTCGGACGCGGCGTCGAGTGACGCGGCACTGCGCCTACTCGACACCGGGACCATGCCCGCTCGACAGACGGGCTGTGCCCACTCGATGCCCGAGCCACAGGCCGCTCCCTGAGTACCGGGGTGCCAGAGCAGCCGGTGTCGTACGAACGGTGCTCGTCCGAGCGGCAGCGCGGTCACGTCCGTCGATCACATCGAGCCGGTATCGAGTCAGCGGTGGGCCGAGTCAGTGACGGGCCGCATCAGCGGCGCGCCGGAACGCGTGAGCGCGGCGGCGGGAGCCTGACGAGAAAAGGATGATCCGGGCGGGCCGCCCGGATCAGGGAATCAGCGCTGCTTGGGGCGGGTGGCGAAGGCCAGGATCACCAGCAGCAGGACCAGCGCGATGGCGCCACCGGCCACGGGCAGTACCCAACTCGGGATGCCCGTGCCGCTCACGTCCTCCTGGGCTCCGTTCGCATCCTGGGCCGCGCCCTGGGAGGCGTCCGCAGAGGCCACGGGGGCCGGGGACGCAGCGGTCGCGGCGCCGTCGCCCACGGTGTACGTGAACGTGCCTTCGATGGGGTGCCCGTCCTGGGAGACCACGCGCCACGTGACCGTGTAGGTCTCGTCCTCGCCCCCGCCCTCGCGCAGAGGCTGGGACACCGTGGTGTTCTGCGCGGCCAGCGTGCCGCGCGTCATGTCCGTGCCGTGGGAGTCGGTGACCCGGACCTCGCTGCCGATGTCCTGGATGTTCCCGGAGAACGTCAGTTCGAGCGCCGTGGGGGCCTTCTCGAGCTTCGCGCCGGCCTGCGGGTTGGTCCGCACAAGTTCGTCGTGGGCGCTCGCGGGCCCCGCCGTGGTGACGACCAGCGCGAGGGCCAGCAGCGCGGCGAACAGGGCCGCGAGCGACGTCGCCGAACGTTGCGAAAGGCGGGCGTGCGGCGCGGCCGACGACGCCGCGGTGTCACCCGTCCGCGCCGGGGTCCGCAGAGTGGGCCGTGGCTGAGGTGGTGTTGAGTACGAAGGGTTCATGGGTGTTCTCTCCTGCGCCCTGGGGCGTGGGGGCCGCGAGGTGGGCTGCCGATGGATGCGATGGATGCTCGGGGCGGCATCGGATCCAGGGGTGTCCCCGCCGATGCCTAGGCGAGGGCGGGCGGTCCGCGGTATCCGCAGACGGAGGAGAGCAGGAGCTGATCGGCCAGGGCGCGCGGCGAGGTCCAGGAGGTCCGCCGCGGCACGGCCGTGGTGACCGGGCGCAGGGCCAGGACAAGGAGGCGCAGCACGCGCAGGGACACGGCGTCCAGCAGGCGGAACGCCGCGGTCTCGCCGTGGCGCAGCAGAGCGTAGGTGGCCACGGCCGCCACGGCGTGGGCGGCGAGCATGCCGCACCCGTGATGCGCCGCGGGCAACACCGAGATCACCACGGCGGGACCGTCCGCCGTGGGGGCCGCGTGGTGGTGGGTGTAGTCGATCGCGTGGACCATCCCGCCGGACTGGGCGTACAGGGTGTGCAGCAGCGCCTGACTCAGCAGGACGCTACCGGCCACGCTCCAGCGTGAGAGCACCCGTCCCGCCAGCAGCATGCACAGCGGGGCCGCCAGACACATGGACAGCGCGATGATCAGCGGGGAGGGCCAGGTCCCGTCCACCGCGGCGTGCGAACCGGCCGCAAGAGTGGTGGCCACGAAGGCGACCATCCAGCCCCGGGCAAGTCGGCGCGCGCGAGGGGACACCGAACACCTCCGGGACTCACGGGGAAAGGATGGGATTCCATTATGCGCCACCGCGCGGGGAACCACGAACCCGGCGGCCCGCGGAAGAGGTGGAGTGGCGCACATGTGGAAGGGACCGTTCACGGAGTGAGTGAACGGTCCCTTCGAGCACCGGGTCCTGGGACCCGCTGGTCTTACCTCACTTGGAGGAAACAGCAGCCTTCAGCTTGGAGCCCGCGGTGAGCTTGACACCGTGGCCAGCCGGGATCTGGATGGCCTCGCCGGTTTGCGGGTTGCGACCCTGACGTGCGGCGCGATCGGTGCGCTCCACGGAGAGCCAGCCGGGGATGGTGATCTTCTCGCCCTTGGAAACGGAGCTCTCGAAAACCTGGAACAGGGAGTCGAGAACGCCGTTGACGGCGGCCTGGGTGCTACCGGACTTCTCGGCAACCTCTGCGACGAGTTCGCTGCGGTTCATAGCCATGTGCTTGTCCTCCTGGACTGGGTTGGCATTCGCTGGGGAAGGGGCGACCGGGGGTCGGGTCCTTCCGGTGCAGAAATTACCAGCTGGACTTGTAGATACCGGGCAATTCGCCGCGGTGAGCCATGTCGCGGAAGCGCACGCGGGAGATCCCGAAGCGCTGGAAGGTGCCGCGGGGGCGACCGTCGATCTGGTCGCGGTTGCGCACGCGCACGGGGGAAGCGTCACGGGGGAGCTTCTGCAGACCCAGGCGGGCCTCCTCGCGAGCCTCGGGGGACGCGTTCTCGTCCACGAGGGTCTTCTTCAGTTCAGCGCGCTTGGCGGCATAACGCTCGACGACGACCTTGCGCTGCTCGTTCTTGGCGATCTTTGACTTCTTGGCCATGTCTCAGCGCTCCTCGCGGAAATCGACGTGCTTGCGGACCACCGGGTCGTACTTCTTCATGACGAGGCGATCGGGGTTGTTGCGGCGGTTCTTACGGGTGACGTAGGTGAACCCGGTACCGGCCGTGGACTTGAGCTTGATGATGGGACGTACGTCCTTGTCCTTGGCCATCTCAGATCTTCTCCCCACGTGCGATGAGTTCGTTGACCACGGCGTCGATGCCGCGCGCATCGATGACCTTGATGCCCTTGGCGCTCAGGTTGAGCGTGACGTTGCGACGCAACGAGGGCACCCAGTAACGCTTCTTCTGGATGTTCGGGTTCCACCGACGCTTGGTGCGGCGGTGCGAGTGCGAGATGCTGTGGCCAAAGCCCGGCTGGGCCCCGGTCACCTGGCAGTGCGCTGCCATAGTGTTCTCCTCCAATGTCCAATGTCGACGAAATGACGGCACGCATGGTCGCCGCCGAGCGGTTTCCCGCCGGCAGCCATAGCCAAGAGTGGTCCGTCACCTCAAGAAAATGCCACCGTTCGCGCGCCGGGCGTGATGGGTTTACCCCGCGGCAGTACCGGTCAGGGCACTCGCTACGACGAAGACGGTGAAGATCAAGGCGCCGGTAGATGGACTCCACCACACGACAGCCTTAGATTCTAGGCTTCTACGGACTCGCTCGCAAATCCGAAGGCGGAAGCGGTGCGATTGCGCGCCCCTCGATCCTAGCCGCTGGTTCGCAACGGACCAACTCGTCCGCCCCGCCGTGACAGGCTCCACGAACGGCGCACCCAGGGGAGAATCCCTCCGGCAAGAGCCCCCGGAAAAGCCGCCGAAGAACACAACGGGAAACACGCGAGGGTGGCGGTCCGTCCATGACCCGGTCCGCCACCCCGACACGTTTTCTTCGGCCCCATCCCCTCACCCGGGAGATTAGGTAAGGCAATTCTTACCTAATCCCTCCGGCGGGGCAACCCCCTGACAGGATCGCGCCGGAGCGAGTGCTCAGAACTCGCCCGTGAACGGGTCCGCCACGTCCCGGTGTTCGGGCTGTTCCGGCGCCTTGGCCTTGGGATCCCGGCGATGCGTACCCAGCGCGCCGTTGACCACGTCCACGAGCGAGTTGACCCGCTCGGACCCCGGGAGGGATTCGAGCATCACGGGCCGGCCATCCGAGTCCGCGAGCGGGACCCGCCAATTCGGGTACTCATCGCTCGTGCCGGGCTGGTTCTGGATCCGCTTCTCCCCGACCGCGTCCACGAGGGAGACGTTGATCAACACGGACGGTGCGTCGCACAGGTAGCGGTGGATCGCCTCGATCCTGGCCTGCTCCCCCGGGTCCTCATCCCGGGGCAGATAGCCAGCATCCGCAACCGCGGTGAAGAAAGTGTCCAGCTGACGGCGTGCCTCCTCCCGTTCCTCCTCCGGCGAGCGCGCGAGCAGTCCCAAGTCCTCGCGCAGTTGCAGCTGCACGCCCTCGAGGTAGCCCGCCGTGGGCGGGAGGTCGTGGGTGTTCACGGAGGCCATGCACAGTTCGCGGTAGCGGGAGGGGTCCAGGGGGACGTCCCCGTCCATCTCGAACCACATGATGGAGGTTCCCAGCACGCCCTTGCGCTCCAGGAACTCGCGCACACTGTCCTCCACGGTGCCGAGGTCCTCACCCACGACCACCACGCCGGCGAGCTCGGCCTCGAGGGCCAGGACGCCCACCATGGCCTCGTGGTCGTAGTACACGTAGGTCCCGTCCGAGGCCTGGTTGCCATCGGGGATCCACCACAACCGGAAAAGTCCCGCCACGTGGTCGATCCGCACACCCCCGCCATGACGGAAGATGTTGCCGAGCATCTGCCGCCACGGCCGGTACCCCGCCTCGGCGAGCTTGCGGGGATCCCACGGCGGCTGACTCCAGTCCTGACCCAGCTGGTTGTACATGTCCGCGGGGGCACCCACGCTCACCCCGGGGGCCAGGACGTCCTGCAACGCCCAAGCGTCCGCGCCCTGCTTGTGCACCCCCACCGCGAGATCGTGCACCACACCGATGTCCATCCCGGCCCGGTACGCGGCACGCTGCGCGGCCTCGAGCTGCTCGTCGAGCAGCCACTGCAACCACACATGGAAACTGATCCGGTGGCGCAACCGGGTACGCGCCTCCTGGGCGTACGGCGCCTCCGGGGAACTCGCCTCGTCCCGCCACAGGGGTGAGTCCTCCCCGAGTTCCTCCCGCAGGGCGCACCACAGCGCGAAGTCCTGCAGGGGTTGCCCGGCATGCGCCACGAACGCCTCGAGCTGTTGCTGGCGGTAGGGCGAACGGCGCACGGTGAACAGCAGTTCGAGACTCTTCAGCTTCGCGGCGTAGGCGGAATCGCGGTCGATCGTGCTGGGGTCCAGCACGGCCTTGCGTTGCACCGCGGCGAGTTGGGCCACGACCTCACGGTCCCCGGGACGCAGGTACGGGAACTCCGCGACGTCACTGATCCGCAGGTACAGCGGGTTGAAGAAGCGTCGGCTCGAGGGCAGGTACGGGGAGGGCTCCACGGGAGGCGTGGGTTCCGCGGCATGCAGGGGGTTGATGAGCACGTAGTCCGCGCCCTGCACACCGCTGATGGCGGCCAGGGACGCGAGGTCCGAGAGGTCCCCCACGCCCCACGAGCGGGAGGACATCACCGAGTACAGCTGGGCCATGTAGCCCCACCGGCGGCGCCCGCGCAGCCGGTCCGTGGTGCTGAGGCGCTGCGGGGTCACCGCCACGTCGATGCTATTGCGCTGCCCCGAGCCCGTCCGGGCCTCGAGACGGTACCAGCCCAGCGGGAGGTCTCGGGGCAGTTCGTAGGGCACGCGCTCGCGGACCGTGTCATCGACCTCGCGGGTCTCGGGAGCCACGTCGGGCGCCGGGTGCAGCTCGCGCACCGCGTCCGGATCGTCCTCGGGCCACAACCGCACCCGCACGGTGTCCCCCTGCGTGGTAGCCACGGGCACGATGGCCTCACACTGCTCCTCCGCGATCACCACGGGCGGCAGCAGCTCGCGCCACGGCGCCAGCTCGCGGTCGCGCAGACTGCGCCGCGCGGCGTCGTCGTCCGAGACGTCCGCGCCGAGTGCCGTGAGGACACGGCGCAGCGTCCGCTCCGGCACGGTCTCGACTCCCCCGTCGAAGCCCCGGTACTCGGTGGCCACCCCGTACTCGGTGGCCAAGCGCTGCACAGTCGTTTCCCCTGAAGTTCCTGCGTTCTCCGCCATGCCCCCACTCTAGCCAGCGGGGACGGGTCCCCTCGGTCGACGACGACGCCGCTGTCCACCGGGATCACGCCCGGAGCGCCGCGCGGACACGCCGGACGCGTCGGGGGCGCGTGGTTGACTGGGGGCATGGATACCACCCTGCCCGGCCCGGGCCCGCACTGGCGCCCGCGTGCCGTCGTCTTCGACTGCGACGGCGTGCTCATGGACACCGAGAGCGCGTGGGCGCGTGTGCAGGCCCAGGTCGCCGAATCGTTCGGCGTGACGCTCGACGAGCGCGCGGGCACGTCCCTCATGGGGCTGTCCGCCGCGGACGTGGCCCGGGACATCTCGCGGCGCGCGGCAGCCGTGGCCGAGCAGCGGGGCGAGCCCGCTCCCGGGTTCGATGCCGTGTACGAGCGGCTCGTGCGCACCGAGGAGGACGTGGTCGGTGAGGTCCTGGAACCGTTACCGGGCGCGATCGAGACCGTGCGGGCGTGCGCCCAGCGGGTCCCGGTAGCCGTGGCGAGCAACTCCACCCGCGGGATCCTGGATCGGAAGATGCACGCGATCGGCCTCGCGGACGTCGTCGTGACGTGGGTCAGCGCGCAGGACGTACCCCGCGGCAAACCCGCCCCGGACATCTACGAGGAGGCCGCGCGGCGCCTGGGAGTGGTGCCCGCGGACGCGCTCGCGGTCGAGGACTCCCCCGCGGGCACCGCAGCCGCGGTCGCCGCGGGACTGTGGGTGCTGGGAGTGCCCCACGGCCACGACGAACCCATCACGTCCCACTTCCGGGCGGAGTCGCTGGCCGACCCCGCGGTCGGGGACATGCTGCGGGTGTGGGGACTGCCGCTGTAGGTGCGGGGAGTCCGCAGCTGGGCCCGCTGGACGGACCCCGCGGCGGATCAGCTGTTCCAGAGACCGTAGGTCTCCGCGAGTTCCGAGACCTTCTTGGCGCGCGCGAGGCGCGGGAGGTAGGAACCGTCCGCACCGGCGTGACCGGACTCGGCCTGCTCGATCATCTCACGGGCCCAGCGGATCTCCTGATCACTCGGGGCCAACGCGTGATTGATGCCGTCCGTCTGGTCCGGGTTCAGGCACAGCTTGCCCGTCATGCCCATGGACTGCGTGACCTTGCACGCGGCCTCGAGCTCCGCCCCGGACACCCCGTTGGTGGGGCCGTCGATGGGACCGGGCAGCTCACCCACCCGCGACGCCGTGACCAGGGTCGAGCGCGCGAACGCCAGGGCCATGGGGTCCCCCGAGGCACCGGTGTCACGGCGGAAGTCGCCCACACCGAACGCGAGCCGGAACACGCCCGGGGCGCGCGCGATGTCGTACGCGTTCATGAGGCCCACAGCGGACTCGATCAGTGCGACCACAGGGATTCCCGCGTGGCTCATCATGGCGGTCTTGGTGATGTGGTCCGGGTGCTCGGTCTTGGCGAGCACGATGCCCCGCAGGTTGTCGACCTCATTCAGCGCAGCCAGGTCCTTCTCCCAGTGCGGGGTGGTGATGTCGTTGATCCGCACCCATGCGCTCACGCCCTGGTGCATGGCCTCCATCATGTCCTCACGGGCGCGGTCCTTGTCCTCCTCCGGCACCGCGTCCTCGATGTCCAGGATCACGGAGTCCGCTTCCGAGGCCAGCGCGGGCGCGAACAGCGACGTGTCCGCCGCGGACGTCAGCAACCACGAGCGGGAGAGTCGCGCGGGAAGTGCAGCGGCGCGTTGGTTACGGTACGGGGCCATGGGTCTCCTGGGGAAGTGGGTGGGATCGGTCTGGGGGCGTTCGGGGCGGCTCGTCACACCCCGCGGGACGACGGCGTCAGGGCGCGATTCGTAACCGTGGGATCGGGGTGTCGTTCGGGACCGCGGCGAGCGCCCATCGGGTGCGGTACGGCGGCGGTGCCGCGCGGGTGAAGTCACCCGACACGCGACATCAACCCTAGTACGAGGGGCCATCGAGCGCCGTCGGTCCGGGGCACAAAAGCCCCCGCCGGGGGTTTGTGGGGACCCCACGAGGATGCGCGAACCACCCCGGCGTCGCGCGATGAGAAGCGACCTCCGTACGGCATGGCGTACCCCCGGTGAGGGTGCTCACCACCACACGGGCGCACGCGGCCCCCGGACGGGTCCTGCGCATCGTCCGGGGGCCGCGTGAGGTGATCAGGAGGCGAGCGGGGTGTGGTCCGGGTCCACTCGCTCGTCGTCCCGCACGGGACCCGATGCCGTGGCACCGGGGGCGAACGGGGAGCCGCCCAGCGACTCGCGACCGTGGGGGCTCGTCCAGTTCTCCAGGGACGGGCCGAGCGGCACGATGCCGGACGGGTTGATGTCCCGGTGCACGACGAAGTAGTGCTCCTTGATCTGCTGGAAGTCCACGGTGTCACCGAAGCCCGGGGTCTGGAACAGATCGCGCGCGTAACCCCACAGGTTGGGCATCTCCGTGAGCTTGTTCCGGGACGCCTTGAAGTGGCTCACGTACACCGGGTCGAAACGTGCGAGGGTGGTGAACAAGCGCACGTCCGCCTCGGTGATGTGATCGCCCATGAGGTAGCGCTGGCCGGAGAGCCGTTCCTCGACCCAGTCCATGGCCGCCCACAACCGCTCGTACGCAGACTCGTAGGCCTCCTGCGAGCCCGCGAAACCGCAGCGGTACACACCGTTGTTGATCTCGGTGTAGATGCGGTGCATCACCTCGCGCATCTCGGGCACGAGCTCCTCGGGCCACAGATCGGGGGCGCCCTCCCTGTGGAACTGCTTCCACTCGGTGCTGAAGTCCTCGGTGATCTGCGGGAAGTTGTTGGTCACCACCTGGCCCGTGGGGATGTCCACGATGGCCGGCACGGTGATCCCCCGGGGGTAGTCCGGGAAGCGCTTGAAGTAGTTCTCCTGCAGCCGCTCGGTGCCCAGCACGGGGTCGCGCCCGTCCGGGTCCAGGTCGAAACGCCACGAACGGGAATCGTGCGTGGGTCCGGGCAGGCCCACCGAGATGGCGTCCTCCAGGCCCAGCAGGCGGCGCACGATCAGCGTGCGGTTGGCCCACGGACACGCCCGCGCGGCCACCAACCGGTACCGACCGGCCTCCACGGGCCACGCCCGGGCGCCTTCGGCCAGTTCCGCGTGCTCCGGGTCCGCCACGATGCGGTCCTCGATGTAGGTGGTGTCGCGGTTGTACTCCTCGCCCTCGTGGACGTAGGCCCCGGCGGTGGAGTAGCGCCCGTCCTCGGCCTGTTCGATGTTCTGGGTCGTGGAATCCGACATGCTGTACCTTCCGTGAATATATTTTGATGATACGTCACCAATCCTCGAGTGGGGTAGCCCCGGGGTGCCCTGGACCGCGCGGAGGACTCGCGCGGAGGGCTACAGTGGCCCTGTCGAAACACCCCGCGTGAGCCCGTTGTCCCCTCACCCGAGAACTTGCCCATGACTTCTGCCCAACACCCACGGGACGAGCACGACCCGTCCGATTCCCCCTCCCAGGACGCACCGTCACGCGGCGGCGCGCGGTCACCCGTGCCCGCTCCCCGCGAACGCCCGACCTACGGCATCCGCACCACGGGTCCCGGGGACGCGCAGGGTCCCGGGGGCCCGCAGGGTTCCGCTGACCGGGACACCCAGTCTGCTTCGGGCGGAACGACGGCGCCCGGCTCGGCCGCCTCCCCCGGCTCCCCGACCGCGGCGCCGTCCACTGGGTCCCCGTCCGCCGCGACCCCGCGCCTGGCTGCGTCCCCGTCAGCGGAGGCCCGCGCGGCGTCGTCGCGTGCGGCGCGGCGCATGGGCCGCGGGCTGTCCTTCACCGTGGTCCTGCTGGGGCTGCTCGTCGGCCTCGGTCTGATCGCGCAGGGCGCGTGGCTCGGCTGGGTCACCGGGGCGGTCCTCACGGTGGCCGGGGTCGCGGGGTACGCGCTCGTGCAGACCCGGGCGCTGCCGATCTTCCGGGATCCCACGCAACCCGTGCGCCGTGCGTGGTCCAAGCTGTGGCTGATCCCTGCGGCCCTGCTGCTCCTGGGCCTCGGCTGCATCGCCACAGCCTTCGTAGTCCCCTCGTGGCTCGGGCCCTCCGTGCCCGCGGACCTGCTGGACGACTACATCCTGGCGTTCATCGTGGGTGGGATGACCATGATCGTGGGTGCCGGGCTCGGTTTCGGCCTCGTGGCCACGTCCCGGCTCACCCGGCCCGACGACGACGATTCGCCCCTTCGTCCCACGGACTACGCCGAGCGACTGCGTGACCGGGACCGGCGGGACGAAGGCAACTATTACGATTCGGACTGGATCAGACACGACCCCCGGGACTGACACCCCCGTCCACCCGCCAGCCCCCGCCCCGCGCGGCGCACCACGAGGAAACACCCATGGACAGCACGACCGGCACCCGGCACACGCCGTGGCTCAGCGACACTGAGGACCGGGTGTGGCGCAGCTTCCTGACCCTGTCCCGCAGCATGGAGCGCGCGGTGGACCGGCAGCTGCAACGTGACAGCAAACTGTCCGGATCCGAGTACGAGGTCCTCGTCCCGCTGTCCGAGAGCGACTCGGGGGAACTGCCTTCGCGTGAATTGCTCCGGGAACTGGGCTGGGAACGCTCGCGGTTGTCCCACATGCTCTCCCGTATGGAACGGCGGGACATGATCTGCCGCTCCCCCAGCCCCACCGATGCCCGCGGGCTCGTGGTGGGGATCACCGAGCACGGACGCGAGGTCATCGCGCGCGCGGCCCCCGCCCACCTGGACATGGTGCGTGCCGCGTTCATGGACCGGCTCAGCAAGGAGGAACAGACGGCCCTGGTGAGCATCGCGGACAAGGTGTTGCCGCGCTTGCGGTCCATGGATCTCGCCTGACGGACCTTCGAACCGTGGTCCTCGCGGTGGACCCCGGGGCTTGCTGCGGCCGGCGGGTCCAGCGGGTTTCCACGAAAAAGGCCCGTTAACAGGGGACGGGTCCTGCCACTTGGGGGATCGGCAGGACCCGTCGGACATCCCGAATCTGGGGGAGATCGGGACGCCGGCCAGCCGGGGGATCATCCGGGCGCGTATTTGGGGGGATGCGCCCGGGCCACTTCGGCCGACAACCCGATTTTATGCAGCAACTACATTGATACGCAAGTAAAGCTACTGATGATCCCGAGAATCGACGAGGACCCCCGGAAATCCGGGGGTCCGCTGCATCACAAGTAGACTTATTTCGTTATATTCACATGCTTTGTATTGTCCCCCGGTCAGGTGTGATCGTCTACACCTGTTTCCCTTCGAGGTTCGGCACCCTTGACCGGTGCAACTGACCGCTGCAGTCGACCGTTGCAATGACCCATCCTCGGCTGGCGCAGCTGTCCGCTGCCGGTGACCCACCTCCAGCCGGCATCGCTGACCGACGCCACCGGTGGGCACGCCAACGAAGGCACCCCACCGCCGTGCGCGAACACGGGGTCGGGGTGCGCCGTCGTAACGGGACCGAGCGAAAGACTCAGCGGCTCTCGCCTTCCTTGGCGAGCACGTAGTCGTACTGAACCTCGTTGCCGGAGCCGTCCGCGCGCTCCTGCACGTCCAGCATGAGCTCGGGCTTCACGGCCGAGGCGATGTCGTCCTCGTTGTGCGGGTCATCCGGGAAGTAGAGCTGCTGGGTGACCAGCTGGTAACCGGGAGCGGAGACCTTGATGTGGATGTGCGCGGGGCGCCACGCGTGCCAACCGGCGGCGGCGATCAGCTGACCGCACGCACCGTCCGTGGGGATCTGGTACGGAGCGGGCTGCATGGTGTGGATCTCGAAGTGCCCGTTCTCGTCGGCCTTGACGGTGCCGCGGAAGAGCCACTCGGGCATGTCCGGCGCGTACTGGGAGTAGAACCCGGCGGCGTCGGCGTGCCAGATCTCCACCTGGGCGTCCTTGATGGGGTTGCCGTCGGTGTCGGTGAAGTCACCGTGGAACAGTAGCGGGGTGCCCTCCTCATCCTCGCGCATCTCGAGCGTGGCAGGGGTCTGCAGTTCGGGGGCGTTCGGCACGTAGTAGGGGCCCTCGATGGTGCCCACGGTGCCCGGGCGCTCCTTGGAGTTGACGTCCTCCACAGTGTGCTCGAGCCACACGTCCAGGAACAGCGGCCACTCACCATCCGTGCCCACCTTGATGAGCCAGGCCTTCAGGGCGTTGTACTCCTCATAGGTGACCTCGTGCTCTTCCACGATGTCGTTGGCAGCCTTGATGAGCGCACCCGCGAGCAGCGAGACGCGCTCCTTGGGGACGTCGAGCTTGGACTTCTTGCCGGAAGCGGCGAAACGCTCGGTGGCCTTGGTACCGGCTTCGACGGCGGTGCCCTGGCTCTCCTTGAGGTGTGCGGCGGAAGGGTTGTCAGTCATGGTGACCTCCACGGTTCTCGTAGCAGATGGGGACGCCCGGGGGTGATGGCAGCGGCCCCTCGCTCCGCGCTCCGGACCCGTCGATCGGATCCCTGGCCGGATGGCGACCGTGAGGCACGCAACTGCGATCCGTGACGTCCATCTCAGATTAGTGCGGCGAATCTATATTCAACAAATATTTAATCCGGTGTTACTCATTCTATAAAGCGAAAAAATGACCCCAGGTTCAGCCTAGGGTTCCCCCTGATATGAGTGGGGTCACCCTCCATCAGTATGAGGGATACGCACCTGCTGGTTCACCTGCGGGATCGCGCCCCTCAGGCCCCTCGGCCCCGCACCCGCACCCGCACCACCTCGTGGGCTGACGTCGGCGCCCAATGTTCAAGGAGTTACGCCATGACCGAGACCCTGAGCCGTTTGCACGACGTCCTCGACGGCGCCGTCGAGGACGACCGCACGGAGGGGATCATCCGCGCCAAGCGCGAGATCTTCACCGACGCCGAGATCTTCGAGCTCGAGATGAAGCACATCTTCGAGGGCAACTGGGTGTACCTGGCCCACGATACGCAGATCCCCAACGTGGGCGACTACTTCACCACGTACATCGGCCGTCAGCCCATCGTGATCTCCCGGGACAAGAACGGTGAACTGCACGCCCTGATCAACGCGTGCGCCCACCGCGGTGCCATGCTGTGCCGCCGCAAGACCGACAACCGCACCACGTTCACCTGCCCGTTCCACGGCTGGACGTTCCACAACTCCGGTGAGCTGCTCAAGGTCAAGGACTCCCGCGGCGCCGGCTACCCGGAGAACTTCAACAAGGACGGCTCCCACGACCTCACCAAGGTAGCCCGTTTCGAGAACTACAAGGACTTCCTGTTCGGATCGCTGAACCCGGATGTCCTACCCCTCGAGGAGCACCTGGGTGACGCCACCAAAGTGATCGACTCCATCGTGGAGCAGTCCCCGGAGGGCCTCGAGGTGCTGCGACTGCATCGCTCCCAAGGGTGAGTCGGACAAGTCCCGCGCCCACCGGATCCGCCAGTACGAGGACTTCTTCAACGCCACCGGTATGGCCACCCGGACGATCTCGAGGAGTTCCGCTCCTGCCAGAAGACGTACCAGGCCACCTCCGCGCCGTGGAACGACATGAGCCGCGGCCGGGATCTATACCAAGTTCGGCATCTATTCCCGCAGCGAGCTCGCGGCCCTGTACCGGAGCAGGAATAACGGGCCCTGCTGGGCCGGGAGTCGAGAGCCGGGACGACCCCGGTGTCGCCACCCGCCCACGACCGCACGCAGGATGCGGCCCGCCCACCCCGCCCCGCGCGAGGGACGGGGTGGGCGGGCCTCAGCGGGCCCGGTAGTAGGCGAGTTTGTCCTCGTCGATCACGGTGCCGACCCCGGGGACGTCCCGCACGTGGATCTTCCCGTCCACGATCCGCAGGGGCTCGGTCAACAGGTCGTCCGCCATGTCCAGGAAGTTGGACAGCTCCCCCGCGCGCTTGGACGTGTGGGAGAAGGCCGCGCCGAAGGTCACGGACGCGATGGTCCCCACCTGGGTGTCGATCTGGTTGCCCACGTAGACGTCCACGCCCAGGCCCTCCGCGAGACCCACTATCTTGGTGGCCTCAGTGAAGCCCGAGCGCGCGGTCTTGATCGCGAGCAGGTTCGCTCCCCCGCTCAACAGTTCCTTGGCCGCCGTGCCCAGGTTCGGGGCGGACTCGTCCGCGGCAATCGGGATGGGCGAGGTGCTCACGAGGCGACGTCGGCCCATGACTTCCCGAGCGTCGTCGGGCTCCTCGAGGAACTCCATGCCGAGGTCCGCGGTGAGGCGCAGGACCTCGGAGGCCTCGTTGGCGCTCCACCCGCGGTTGGCGTCCATGTAGATCCGCGCCTCGGGACCCAGGCCCTCGCGCAGCACGCGGGCGGCCTCGACGTCGAGCGAGACGGGGTGGCGCCCCGTCTTGAGCTTGAAGGTGGTGATCCCGTAGGTCTCCCGGAACTCCAGGGCGATCTCGAGGAGCTGTTCCGCGGGCTTGAACCCCAGCATGTGGGAGACGCTCATGTGGTCGGTGTACCCGCCCAGCAGCGTGGACACGGGTTGTCCGAGCAGCTGGCCGATCGCGTCCCACACGGCGATGTCCACCGCGCCCTTGGCGGTCTGGTTGTGGAAGGTGCGGTCCATGACAGTCTGCATCCGCTCCCGGGCGAAGGCGTCCAGACCGCTGAGCTGCGGGGAGAAGATGTCCTCGATCACCGCCACGATGGACTTCTGGGTCTCACCGTAAGTGTACGGCCGGGGCGGGGTGTCCGCGGTGCCCACGATGCCCTCGTCCGTGTGCACCCGCACGAGGACGTGGTCCGCTTCCGTCACGGAACCCGAGGCGAAGTGCAGGGGGTGCACGTAGGGGATCGAGTAGGGGATCGCCTCGATGCGGGTGATGTTCATGGTCGCCTTTCTTGAGCGGGTGGTGCTCGGGTCAGTCGTGGTCGGTGACGTCCATGACGAGGTTCAGGAAATTGCCCAGCAGGGCCGAGCGGTCGTCCCGCCGCCAGGCCACGGCCATCTCGGTCACGGGGGAATCCTCGAGACCCGCGTAGAGCACGCCCTCGAGCTGCAGCGCCCGCACAGACTCGGGGACCACGGCGATCCCGCTGCTGGCCGCGACAAACGAGAGCATGGTGGAGGTCTCGTGGGTGACCTGCGCGATGCGCAGCTGGAAGCCCGCCCGGCGGCACATCTCGGACACGGTGCGGTACACAGCCGATCCCGGCGGGTAGGACACGAAGTTCTGCTCCTGCAGTTCGTTCGCCGCCACGGGCCGCCCGGACGCCAGGGGGCTGTCGCTGGGCATGGCCACCACGAGCTTCTCCCGGCCCACGATCCGGTACTCGATGTCCTGGGATGCCACGGGAGGGCGCAGGATCGCGGCGTCGAGCGTGTGGTCCCGCAGTCCTGCCTCCATGGCTGGCGTCAGCATCTCGCCCTGCAGGGTGAGGGAGACTCCGGGCAGCTGCTCCTTGGCGTGGCGCACGAGCCGCGGCATGACGCTGTAGGTGGCCGAGCCCGAGAAGCCCACGCGCAGCACCCCGGTGGCGCCGTTGCCCACCTGGTAGACGTCCGCCTTGAGCGTCTCCACCTCGTTGATGATCTGACGTCCGCGGTCCAGCAGCTCCTGTCCGGCCGGAGTCAGGTCCACGCGCCGGGTCGTGCGGTCCAGCAGTTTGACGCCGAGCTGTTCCTCGAGCTGACGGATCTGTTGCGACAACGGCGGTTGCGCCATGTGCAAGCGTTTGGCGGCACGGCCGAAGTGCCGCTCCTCCGCCACTGCGATGAAGTAGTTGAGTTGTCGAAGCTCCATGGTTCTCCCCGGTCCGCGTCCGCCACCTTGATATGGAGTTTAGCCATAATCACAGGGATTAGAAATAGATATTGTCAGAATTTGACGACGCCGAAGTGCACACCGGCGGAAGCCGGGATGCCATGGAATACGCGCAGCAGGATGAGCAGGATCGCACCCCACGAACCGATGCTCGCGGAGGACGGGATCAGCCCGATCAGCGTGGAGCCGATACCCATGACGAACATGGGCAGGATGAGCATCTTCTTCCGGCCCAGTTTGTCCCCGAAGTGACCGAAGATCGCACCGCCCAGGGGCCGCGCGAGGTAGCCCGCGGCGAACGTCCCGTAGGAGGCGATCACGCCGGCCACCGGGTCCAGGTCCTGGAAGAACACGTGCGGGAACACCAGCGCGGAGGCGGAGGCGTAGAGCAGGAAGTCGTAGTATTCGATGGTGGAGCCCAGGTACCTGGAGAGGATCACGCGGTGCGCTTCCCTGTCCTGCGGCCTGCGATCCATGGACCGCAGCTCGGTCCCCGGGGCGGTGGTTGATGACATGGTGATTCCTCGGGATCAGGCACGTTCGCGCAAGACGTTCTTCTGGATCTTGCCCGTGGTGGTGCGCGGCAGTTCGGCCACGACCTCCACCCGGGTGGGAAGCTTGTAGGTGGCCAGCCCCTCGCGCAGCCGGGTGAGGATCTCGTTCCCGCTCAGCTCGGGGGCGTCCTCGAACAGCACGACGAACGCGCGGCCGGTCTTGCCCCAACGCCCGTCCGGCACACCGATCACGGCCGCTTCCTGGATCTCCTCGAGACCCGGCAGGGCGTTCTCCACCCCCGCGGGGTACACGTTCTCCCCGCCCGAGATGTACATGTCCTTCATGCGGTCCTTGGTGTAGAGGTACCCGTCCTCGTCCTCCACGGCGATGCCCCCGGAGTCACCACGTCCGGGGTGCGGAACTGACGGTGGATGATAATGGTCCCGCCCAGCATGAATGTGGGCAGCGTCATCATGGTCAGCCCGGCAATGTGGAACAGGGGCGCCACGGCCAGGTG
The DNA here is from genome assembly GCA_014652975.1 of Kocuria marina. GTDB lineage: Bacteria > Actinomycetota > Actinomycetes > Actinomycetales > Micrococcaceae > Kocuria > Kocuria marina. The sequence goes on from BMZV01000001.1 coordinate 560,985, forward strand.
GTCCTCGTCCTGGCGCGGGTCCTGACCGATCAGGGTGTTGACGTACTGGTAGAAGAGGTTGCCTGGTGCGTGAGCGTGGCACCCTCGGGCCGGCCCGTGGTCCCGGACGTGTACATGATCAGGGCCAGGTCGTCCTGCTCCACCGGTTCGTCCACGAGCTCCTCGGAACCGGAGGCCAGGAACCGCTCGTACTCCTCCCCGGGTCCGCCGCCGTCCACACTCACCCAGGAGCGAGCGCACGCCGGTCAGTTCGGCCTCCAGGCCCGCAGCAATCTCGCGTTGGTCCTGCCCGAAGACCACGGTGGTGGCACCGCAGTCGCCCAGAATGTACTCCACTTCCGCCTGCCGCAGTTGGGGGTTCACCAGGACTGCGGCCGCCCCGATCGACCCCGCGGCGAAGAACGTCTCCAGCAGGGCGGGGTGGTTGAGCCCCATGTAGGCCACCCGGCCCCCGTGGCGCACGCCCGTTCGGCAGGAGTTGTTCCGACCGAGCTGATCCCGGCCGATGAGGTGTCAGGAGTCCAACAGGTTGTTCTTGATGATGTCCTGCTTGACCGCTCGCCGCAGGGTCTTACCGAGCATCGTGCGGGGCAGGTCGTCCATGGCCACGATCCGGCGCGGCACCTTGTAGCGGGTGACCTTGTCGTAGCAGTGCTTGCGCAGGGCGTCCTCATCTAGGGTGACCCCGGGTTCCAGCACGACCGCCGCAACCACGGTCTCGTTGCCGTCGTCGTTGGGGATGCCCACCACGGCCGCGTCCGCGACACTGTCATGCAGTTTCAGGGCGGTCTCCACCTCGGAGGGGGCCACGTTGAAGCCGCCCGTGATCACCACTTCCTTGATCCGGTCCACCACGCGCAGGAAGCCGTCCTGGTCCACCGTCACGATGTCACCGGTGCGCAACCAGCCGTCCTCCGTGAACAGTTTCGCGGTCTCCTCGGGGCGCTTCCAGTAGCCCTGCGTGACCTGGGGGCCCTTGACCAGCAGCTCACCCTCCGCGTCCACGGGAACGTCCTCACCTGTCTCCGGATCCACCATGCGCACGTCCGTGCTGGGGAAGGGGATGCCGATCGAACCCGAACGGCGGTGCTCGTTGAGGGGGTTGCACGCGACCAACGGGGAGCACTCGGTGAGGCCGTAGCCTTCAATCAGCACCCCGCCCGTGGCGTCCTCCCACGTCTCGACCAGGGGCACGGGCAAGGTCATGGCTCCGGACACCGCCACCCGGATGCCGGTGAGATCCTTCCCCTGCTCAGCGGCGGCGTCGAGCACCTTCTGGTACACGGGCGGGACGGCCGGCAGCACCGTGGGCATGCTCTTCTTCATGGCCCGCAGGATGAGGTCCGCGCGCACGGTGGGGAACAGGACGAGCTTAGCGCCCAGGGACATCGCGAACGTGACACCCAGGGTCAGCCCGAAGGCGTGGAACAGGGGCAGCACGCCGTAGACGACCTCGTCGGACGAGCTGTCCAACCAGTGCTGGCCCATCACGGCGTTGGACTCCAGATTGCGGTGGCTCAGCATGGCGCCCTTGGGCAGGCCCGTGGTCCCGGACGTGTACTGCAGCAGGGCGATGTCCGTGGCCGCGGGCCGGGGGTGGTCCTCACGGATCGGGTCGGAGTCCACGAGGGACTTCCACGCGATGGTCCCCGGGGCCGGCTGGGTGAGCTCTCGGCGCTGCTCGGCGAGCTTCTTGAGGGGCAGGCGCAGTCCCACGCGCATCATCGTGGGCATGCTCGCGGTGATGTCCACGGCCACGACGTGCTCGACGGCCAGGTCCTTGGGCATCCCGGTGATCCTCGCGGCGATCTTGTCCCACGCGATCACCACGCGCGCACCGTGGTCCTCGAACTGGTGGCGCAGTTCCGGGGTCGTGTACAGCGGGTTGTGTTCCACCACGATGGCCCCGAGCCGCAGGGCGGCGTAGAAGGCCACGATGTGCTGGGGGCAGTTGGGCAGCACGATGGCCACGCGGTCCCCGGCCTGCACGCCCAGCAGCCGCAGTCCTTCCGCGACCCGTCGCACCTGGTCACCGAGCTGCGCGTACGTCATTCCCGCGCCGAAGAACTCGACCGCCGTCTTCGCGCCGTGGCGGGCCACCGATTTCTCGAGCATGTGCACCAGGGAGGTCTCGGGCAGCTCCAGGTCTCGGGGAACGCCGGGGTCGTAGCTCGCCGTCCACGGGCGGGTCGCCAGGAAGTCTCGGGAATTCGTCTCAGCCATGTCAGCGAGGCTACCGTCCCGCCCGTCCCGCCGTGGGACATTCGCCCGCGTCCCACGACGACGTCGCACCCGGCGTCCCGGACCCGTCCCACGGTCCCGGTCTCGATAGACTTCTGGGGACCCGCCACCGGAATCCCCGCCGAATCGAGGCCCTCCATGTCCCCCTCCACCGCTCGCGATCCTCTCGATGACGGCAACGCACCCTGGACCGAGCCGACCTCCCGGGTGAGCCCCGCCGGCGATGCCCAGGCCACGCGCCCCCTCCCCCGTCCCGGGGTCCGGCACGACGACGCCGCGGCCGGCGACACCGCCACCCTGCCGTCGGTCTCCCCGTACGACGACGTCCGCTCCCCCGCCCGGGACACGGCACCGCGCACGGGACGCACCGGCGTCGCCTCCGGACGCCTGCACCCGCGGGACGAGCGCTCCGGCAACACGGACCCCGTGGGCGACGACCACCTCACACCCCCGAGCGAGCGGATCTCGGCCGAGGCCGCGTGGGACTCCATGCGCCCCGCGGTGCGCCCGGAGGGCTCCACCGCCGCGGCCCGGCCCACAGTGGAGGAACTGCGGCGGCGGCAGCGCCAGCACTTCGGCGGTATGCAACTGATCCCCGGGGTGTTGGGACTGCTCACGGCCATCTCACTGGGTGGCCTGTTGCTCACGCTCGCCGGGCTGCTGGGACCCCAGCTGGGCCTCGACGTGACCCGGGGAGCGGGCGACACCCTGGCCCGGGCATGGCAGGCGCCGGGGGCGGCGCAGTCGTGGATCGCCGTCGCCGTCCTGGGCGTCGTGGAACTGCTCTCGATGATCGCGGGAGGGTACGTGGCCGGGCGCATGGCGCGCTTCTCGGGGGTCGCCCAGGGCGTGAGCGTGTGGCTGTGGTCCCTGCTGGCGCGCGCCGTCGCCTCGGTCGCGGTGTTGCTGTGGGCCGACGCCGCCACGGCGGCCGGTCCCCGCTGGGTCGCGCAGGAGCTGATCGGGAGCGATGTGGGAATGGGTCTCATCGCGCTCGCGGGTCTCGTGCTGCTGGGACTCGCGGGCGCGGTCCTGGGCGGGGTGTGGGGCATGCGCTACCACCGTAAAGTGGACGCCTGGACGGTTTCGAATGCAATAAGCTAGTAGACTTCCGTTCTGTCGAGGGTCTGGGCTGGGTCCTCACTGGGGAGTACGGAGGAAATTTCTATGCCTTCAACACTCGTCGCCGTAGTCGACGATCATGAAGTGGTCCGTGAAGGCGTGCGTCTGGTGTCCATGACATCGCTCGCGGACGTCAAGCTCGTGGGGTCATCGGATTCCGTGTCCACCCTGTTGGACCAGTTGGGCCGGGACCCGGAGAATCCCGCCCTCACCGCGCAGGGCTCGAAACGCATCGAGTGCGACGTCGTCCTGCTGGACCTGTCCCTGGCGGACAAGTCACGCCCGGCGGGCAACGTGGAACGGTTGCGCAGCGCCGGGATGAAGGTGCTGATCTTCAGCATCGGCGAGAACGCCGGGTTGATCCGCGAGGCGCTGCGCGCCGGCGCCCTGGGGTTGGTGCGCAAATCGGACCCGCTCGAGCACGCCATCGAGGAGGCGCGGGCGATCGCGGACGGCAAACCCGTGATCACCAAGGAACTGGCCGCGGCCATCGACGGGGACGTCGAGTTCTCCCGCGCCGCCCTGTCCCCGCGCGAACGCGAGACCCTGCGCCTGTACGCCTCCGGGTTCGCCCAGGTGCAGGTCGCCCGCCGCATGGGGATCAAGCAGTCCGCGGTGAAGACCAACATCGACCGGATCCGTGAGAAGTACGCGCGGATCGGGCGCCCGGCCCCCACCAAGATCGACCTGCGGATCCGCGCGATCGAGGACGGTCTCGTGGACCCCGAGGACGACGTGGCGAGCGCCGAGAAGAAGCTGTGATTCCCCCACCGGACACCCCGTGATCCTGCTGGGGAGGCCACCGGAGGGCCGGGCCCGCTCCTACCGGACGGTCAACACGCGGTTGCGGTGGAAGCGCTTCTTCGCGACCACCGCCCCGGACGAGCTCGGGCTGAACACCTACCGCGCCCACTGGTTCGCGATGATCGGCTTCGGCGTGTTCGCCGTGACCCACCTGATCGAGGCGCTGCCCATCTTCGCGCAACAGCAGCACTCCCTCCACGGGTGGTACACGATCTTCCTGTTGGCGCTCGCGGTGCTCCCCGGCCTCACCCTGTTCTACGGGTTGCGCCATTCCGTGCGCCCCTGGGTGTTCCTGGCCTACACGGCCGTGGTCTCCGCGGCCATCCTGGCCCTGCCGCTCGCGTGGACGGGTGAGCCCATGCCCCAGAACCCCTGGATCTCGGGGTTCATCATCCTGGCGGTGGGAGCGGCGGCGGTGCTGTGGAGCCCCACGGCCGCCATCCTGTACATGATCATGAACGAGGGCGTGTACGCCCTGATCTCCGCCCTGCTCATCACCGCGGAGCCCATCCCGGAGTCATGGCTCACGGCGGGACTCTCCCGCATGGTGTTCAGCCTCATGCTCGTGGTGGTCCTCACCGCCGGCAAGCACGGTGTCGAGCGCATGGACATCGCCTACGCCGAGGCCTTGTCGCAGACGCTCGCGCTGCGGCGCAGCCGTTCGGAGACCGCCGACCAGGAGCGAATCGACCGGTTGATCCACGACAACGTGATGGCCGCCCTGTTGGACGCCTCCCGCACCCGGGGTGTCCTACCCAAGCGCACGCGCCAGCTCGCCGCACGGGCCCTGGACATCCTGGCCGAGGAGTCCGACCGCCCCTCCGCGAACCACACCGTGATGGTCCACGTGCTCATGGACGAGCTCATGGAGGCCCTCGCCCCGTGGCGCGCACGTGTGCGATTCACCAACCTGCGGGCACCCATGCGGCCCGTGGGCGAACCGCGGGTGTTCGTCCCCGCGGACGTGGCGCACGGTTTGACCCAGGCCGTGACGGAAGCGGTGTCCAACAGCGCCCGGCACTCGGGCAGTGAGTACACGACCGTGTCGATGGAGGGTGAGCTGTGCCCCGCCAGCGGGACCAATCCCGAGGGCTTCTTCCTGCGGTTCACGATCAGTGACGACGGCCGGGGCTTCAACTACTACGACGTCCCCAACCGGCGGCTCGGGGTGCGCGTGTCCATCGTGGAGAACCTTGAGTCCATCGGCGGACGAGTGTCCCTGGACACCGCACCGGGGCGTGGGACGCGTGTGACGCTGGTGTGGCCCAAGGACGTGACGGCATGAGCGGGTCCACGCGCGCGGTCTTCGCCCACCGCCACATGCGCCTCACCCTGCTGGCGGCATTCTGCGCACCCTTCGTGGCCGCCGTGGGCTACCTCCAGGATTCCATCCGACCCGAGCAGTTGGCCGTGTCCGTGGTGAACTACGCGCTGGCCGGGTCCATCATCGCGCTACCCCGCTGGGACGGTTCCCAGTTCCCCCTGATCCCCACCGCGTTGACGTCCGTCCTGTTCCTGGTGGCCGCCCAGCAGGGCTACGCCGCGACCCCCGTGACGCTGCAGGCGGGACAGACCCCGTGGTTCCATCTCGGGTTTATCGCCCTGTTGTTCGGCCTGGGGATGCGACGCCGCCCCGGCTGGGCCTTCGCGGTGTGGCTCGGTGTCACGGTGTTGTCCGTGAGCCGGTGGCCCGTGGTCAACGGGGTGATCATGCCCATCGAGGCATATCACGTGGTGGGCATCGCCGTGGTGCTCGTGACGTGGATGGTCGAGCGGCAGTACGACTTCTTCATGCGGGGCAGACAGGACACCCAGCGCCTACTGGCCACCGCGCGCAGCCGCGACGAGGCCGAGAAGGGGATGCGCTATGCCTCCAACCGGCGGGTGGACGAGGTCCGCCGGTTGGCCGGTGGGCTGCTGGAGCAGATCGCCAAGGATTCCTCCGAGGTGACCGACTACGACGTCCAGCAGTTCCGCCTCACCGAGGCCCAACTGCGGGACAGTATCCGCGGTCGCTCCATCGCGACGCCCTACATCCTGGAGCTCACCCGCGCGGCACGTGCCCGGGGGATCACCGTGGACATCCTGGACGAGCGCGGCAGTGCTCCGTCGCCCGAGGTTCTGGAAGCCACCACACAGCAGCTCTCGGCGATCCTCGCGAACGCCCGCTCCGGCGCCGTGACCGTGCGGGCTCTGCCCCCGGGTGACCCCACCGCGGTGTTCATCGTCCACGACTCCCAGGACCCGGACGCCGATCCCGTGGCCGTGGAGATCGCAGACGGCACGGGGGCCGTTTCCGTTTTCTGACCCCGGATGCCTCGAGCGTGCATTCCGCATGACGACGCCGCGGCGCTGCGTCTCCCGGTCAGGCCACGCAGAAGCTGATGCTGGGAATGGCGAGGAATTCCCACCCGCCCGCGACCGGCGCCGTATAGGTGAAGGTCAGGGACGAGAACCGCGATGTCGTGTTCGTGCTCATGACGTTCCGTACCGTTTTCGTCTGTGAACTCACGTACTCCGCCGAACGAAAAAAGGTGGCCCCCGCAGCACCCCTCGTCGCGTTGGCGGACGTCAAGTCCCCCGTCATGACCCAGGGTTGATCGATCGTCACGGTGTCTGTGTACTGGTATGCGCCACTCGACAGGGTGCTGTTTAACCGGGTGATGTCCAGGATGGTGATGCTCGCCGACGTCAGTGGGACCGGGAATTCGAACGTCACCCTGGTGGTCGTGTTGTACCCGATGTTCAGCACGAGCCCGGGAGATGCCTGGGTGAGCCCGGAGATGGGATAAGGGGCTGTGCTCGTCGGGTAGCCGTTCTGCTCGCCTTGGTAATCGAACTTGCCGTTGAACTTCGAACTGTACATCCCAGTTGACGGGCCGACACTGCGCGGATTCACCGCCTCAGCTTTGCCGCCACGGACAACTCTCGTGGTGACCGTGACGGACGGCGCGTTCACCTGCGAGATGGCTGTGCCCGTCAGCCCGTTCGCGTCCGTACCCACCGCGAATTGGGAAAAGCTGTAGTTGTAGCACCCCCCCGCACCGGCCGGACCCCGCCATGGACCGGCCCCGCCCACCATGTACCCGCCTCATCCACGACGGTCCCGCCCCGCGGCAATCGCCCTGCACAGCGCGCCCGCCGGGCGGGTTCACACGCCGGTGATACCCGGGGGCCCGCGAGCGCGGATCACAGGACACCACCCGCCCTAGCGTGCTGCCATGACGACTTCATCGGAGACCACCTCGGCAGATGCCCAGGACACCTCACATTCCACGCCCCACACCGCCTTCCGGGTGGTGCACTGCGGGGACGGGTTGGGGCGCTGCCCGTGGGCCGTGAGCACACCCGGGGCGCTCGCGGATCACGATCACGACTGGGGGACGGCCCCCTCGAGCGCGGACGAGTACTTCGCCACGCTCACCCTGGAACTCGTGGACTCGGGGCTGGCCCGGTGGTCGCAGTCCGCGCGCCACGGTTCGTGGTACCTCCACATGGCCGATCTCGAACCCGCCCGCGTGTCCCTGTTCGACGAGGACGACGTGGACGACCTCCTCGTCAACGCCGAACTCATCCGCAACCGCGCCAAGATCGAGGCCGTGATCCACAACGCGGAGGTGTGCCGGGACTGGGACATGGACCGGTGGCTCGCGCTGCTCGAGGAGGCCGGGGTGCCCTTCCCGGGTGACGCCCCGGAAGCGGCGCCGGACAACGCGCTGGAACTCCCGGACAGTTCCACGGAGTCCCGCCGACTGTCCCAGGTGCTGCGATCCCACGGCATCGTGCTGGTGGGCCCGGTCACCGCCTACCGATGGTTGCAGCGCATCGGCCGGGCACCGGGCCACCTCGCCGGGTGCTTCCGCACGGAGCCGGGCGACGGCGGCTGAGCATCAGTCAAGCAGCAGAGCGGGTTCCTCGAGGATGCGGGCCACGTCCGCCATGAACCGCGCGGAGAGGTCACCGTCCACCACGCGGTGATCGAAGGAACCCCCCAGGGTCGTGATCCACCGCGGGATGACGTCCCCGTCCACGACCCACGGCTTCTGCTTGATGGTCCCGAAGGCCACGATGGCGGCTTCACCGGGGTTGATGATGGGGGTTCCCGTGTCGATGCCCAGCGCACCGATGTTCGTGATGGACAGCGTCCCACCCTGCATGTCCCCCGGCTGGGTGCGCCCGGCGCGCGCGGTCTGCGTCAGCTCGTGCAGCGCGATCGCCAGCTCCCGGAGGCTGAGGTCCTGCGCGTCCTTGATGTTGGGAACCAGCAGACCCCGGGGCGTGGCCGCGGCGATACCCAGGTTCATGTAGCGCTTGATGATGATCTCGGTGTCGGTCCACGTGGCGTTGACCTGCGGGTTGCGGGCGGCCGCCCAGATCACGGCCTTGGCCAGGATCAACAGCGGCGTGACCTTCACACCCTCGAAGTGCGGGGACTGCTTGAGCCGCTTGACGAACTCCATGGTCCGTGAGGCGTCCACCTCCACGAAGATCGACACGTGGGGCGCGCTGAAGGCGGACTTGACCATGTTCTGGGCGGTGGCCTTGCGCACGCCCTTGACGCGGATGCGTTCCTCCCGCACGTTGGCCGGCTGGCCGGTGTGGGTCCAGAACGTGTCCGGGCCGTCCTCCACCTCGCGCAGGTGTGCCGCGTAGGCGAGCAGGTCGCGTTTGGTGACCTGGCCGCCGTCGCCGGTGGCCTGCACGTCCGCGAGATCGATGCCCATCTCCTTGGCCGCCTTGCGCACCGGGGGCTTGGCCAGGTTCGGACGGCGCGGGATCGACGCCGAGGCGGGCCCCTGTTCGGCACCCTCGTCCCGAGACTTCAACCAGGACTCCCCGCGGTCCCGAATCTTCCCGGCCTTCTCCGCGAGGTCCACGGCGGCACTTCCCAGTCCCGTGCGGGACAACCGGTCCGCCCAACCGTGCTTGCGCTCGTCGGCCGGCCCCGCGGCGTCGTCGGCGCGGGAGGTCGAGGCGCTCAGACCCTGGGGCGCCTCGGCGTCCGTGCGCATGCCCACGCGGGTACGACGCCGCCGACGCACCGGGTCCGCCTTGGGCCCCGAGCCCACGAGGGCCTTGCCCTGGGCGGAGTCCATGCTGCGCCCCGAACCGGACGTGGCGTCCTCACCGGTCGACGCGGCGGTGTCGGGCGCGGTGGCGTCGGCCAGACCGTCCTCCGGGGCGGAACCCGTGTAGCCGGGGTCAGTGGCACCGGCGGGAGCGTCGTCGGCGGAGCTCACGGAGATGATGGGCGTGCCCACCTCCACGGTGTCCCCCTCCGCGACGAGGATCTCCTGGACCGTGCCCTCGAACGGCGAGGGCAGCTCCACCACGGACTTGGCGGTCTCGATCTCCACGAGCACCTGGTTGACGGACACGGTGTCCCCCTCGGACACCTTCCAGGCCACGATGTCGGCCTCGGTCAGACCCTCACCCACGTCGGGCAGTGTGAATACCTGGGACATGACTTCTCCCTCCGGGCCACCGTGTCCGCGCCGGATCACGGTGGGGTGGATGCTCTAGTAGGCGAAGGACCGGTCGAGTGCTTCGAGCACCCGGTCCAGATCCGGGACGTAGTTCTCCTCCACGGCTGCGGGAGGATAGGGCAGATGGTAGGCGCCCACGCGCAGCACGGGAGCCTCGAGCGAGTAGAACGCACGCTCGGTGACGCGCGCGGCGATCTCCCCGCCCAGACCACCGAACGTGGGGGCCTCGTGGGCGATCACCAGGCGACCCGTCTTGCGCACGGACGCCGTGACGGTGTCGAAGTCGATGGGTGACAGGCTGCGCAGGTCGATGACCTCCACGCTGCGCCCGTCCTCCCGGGCGGCCTCGGCGGCGGCGAGCGCCACCGGCACGAGCGGTCCCCACGCCACGATCGTGGCTTCCTCACCCTCGCGGATCACGGAGGCCTTGAACGGGTCCCCCGGGGAAGTCTTCTCGTCCACCTCGCCCTTGAGCCAGTACCGGCGCTTGGGTTCGAAGATGATGACGGGGTCGTCGCACGCGATGGCCTGCTGCGACATCCAGTAGGCGTCCTGCGCGTTCGACGGCGCGAGCAAGCGCAGTCCCGCCGTGTGGGCGAACAGCGCCTCCGGGGATTCCGAGTGGTGTTCCACGGAGCCGATCACACCTCCGTACGGGATGCGGATCGTCACGGGAACCGTGAGCTGCCCGTCCGAGCGGGCGTGGATCTTGGCCAGCTGGGTCGTGATCTGGTTGAACGCCGGGAACGTGAACCCGTCGAATTGGATCTCGCACACGGGCCGGTACCCGCGTTCGGCGAGGCCCACCGCGGTGCCCACGATCCCCGCCTCACCGAGGGGTGTGTCCAGCACGCGGTGCGCACCGAACCTGGATTTTAGCCCCTCGGTCACGCGGTACACGCCGCCCAGGGAGCCGATGTCTTCCCCCATGAGCATGACCTTGGGGTTCTCCTCCATGGCCCGTGCGAGCCCGGCATTGATGGCCTTGGCCACGGTCAGCTGTGTCACGCGCCGGCTCCTCGGGTGTCGTGGTCGTCCATCTCGTCCTGGGGCGCGAAGCCCGCCTGGTAGTCCAGGTACTCGGCGCGTTCGGCGTCCACCAGTGAATGCTGCTCGGCGTACGCCTTGGCGAAGGAGTCCTCGAACCGGGGCGGGGTCATGGCCAGGACGTCCGCGCGCATGCGCTGCGCGATCTCGTCGTTCTCGCGCGCCACGGCCTCGAAGAACTCGTCCTCGACCCCGTGGGCGTCCCGCAAGTGGGCCCGCAGCCGGTCCACGGGATCCAGGTGGCCCCACTGCTCTTCCTCGTCCCGTTCGCGGTACTTGGTGGGATCGTCCGCCGTGGTGTGGGCCCCCATGCGGTAGGTCTCCGCCTCGATCAGCACAGGACCCTCTCCCGCGCGGATCTTCTCGAGCGCGTACCGCGTGGCCGCGACGACGCCCAGGATGTCGTTGCCGTCCACGCGCAACCCCTCGAAGCCGTAACCGGCCGCGCGCGTGGCCAGGGGCACGCGGGACTGGGTCGCGAACGGGACCGAGATGGCCCACTGGTTGTTCTGGATGAAGAACAGCACAGGGGCGTCGTAGGACGCCGCGAAGACCATGGACTCGTGGATCTCACCCTCGGTGCTCGCACCGTCCCCGAAGTACGCGATGACGGCCTCCGGGTCGGTTTCCGGCGGAGTGCCCGCATCCTGGGCAGCCTTACGGTCCAGGGCGGTTCCCATGGCGTAACCCACCGCGTGCGGGACCTGGGAGGCGAGCACCATGGTGTAGAGGTTCAGGTTGTGTTTCTCCGGGTCCCAGCCCCCGGCCGTGATGCCGCGGAACAACCGCATCAGATCGGACGGCGCCACACCGCGTTCTAAGGCCACGGCGTGTTCGCGGTAGGACGGGAAGATCCGGTCGGTGGGCAGCGTGGGCCACACAGAACCGACCTGGGCGGCCTCCTGACCCCGCAGGGGCACCCACAGCACGAGCTGGCCCTGACGCTGCAGCGAGGTACCCTCCTCGTCCACGCGCCGCGCCCCGGTCATGGAACGGTAGAGGTGCTGCAACTGTTCGACCGTGACGTCCGCGACGTACGGGGACAACAGGGCATCGTCCGCGATCGCCCCCTGTTCGTCCAGGATCTGGTGACGCGGGAGCGTGCTGGGCACGGCGCCTGCGTGGGTGCGTGATGCCATGGGTGGTGTCGGTCCTTCCGCTGTCCTCGCCTGCCGTCTCGCCACCGTCACGGCGATCCGGGCGTGCGCGGGGGTCTCGGTACTCGTAACGGTCTCAGGGCTGCCCAGGCAGGGGCATGGTGCTGGGGTGCGGGAACGCGGCGCACAGTTCCAGGAACCGGGTGTTCGCCTCGGGCTCCCCGAAACTCACGCGCACCCCTTCCGCACCGAAACGCCGCACGGACAGGGCGTGCTGATCGCACAGCTGGGAGAACGCTTCGCCGTGCTCCCCGAGGGGCAGCCACACGAAGTTCGCCTGGGTGGGCGGGTACTGCCACCCCAGGTCGTCGAGTCCGCGCAGCACGCGCTCCCGTTCGTCCACGACCCGCTGGACCCGTTCCTCGACCTGGTCGATGTTCGTGAGGGACGCGATCGCAGCGAGCTGGGCCACCTCTGTGACACTGAACGCCGGCGCGCTCTGGCGCAGGTACTGCGTGACCTCTTGCTGGGCCACGGTGTAACCCACCCGCAGCCCGGCCAGACCGTGGGCCTTGGAGAACGTGCGCAGGGAGACCACATTGGGGTGATCACGGTAGAGCTCGATGCCGTCGGCCAGGCCCTCGGCGCGCTGGAACTCCCAGTACGCCTCGTCCACGACGACCACCACGTGGGACGGGACCCGCTTCAGGAACTCGCGCACGGCGTCGTCACGCAGGCTGGGGCCCGTGGGGTTGTTGGGGGTGCACAGCAGGATGACCCGCGTGCGGTCGGTGACGGCGCGGGCCATCGCGTCAAGATCGTGCGAGCCGTCCGGGAGGTTGGGCACCTGCACGCCGAGCGCGCCGGCCAGACCCACCGAGATCGGATACGCCTCGAACGAGCGCCACGCGTGGATCACCTCGTCCGGGCGACCGTCCTCCCCGGAACCGGCGAAGGCCGCGAGCAGTTGGTTGAGTGCGCCCAGGCTGCCCGCACCGGCCACGACGTCCTGCGCGGGGACGTCCAGGTACTGCGCCAGGGCCTCACGCAGGGCGCTCGCGGCGGGATCCGGATAGCGGTTGTAGGCGTCGAAGGACGCGAGCGCCTCCCGCACGGCCGGAACGGGACCGAAGGGGTTCTCGTTGGATGCCAACTTGTAGGCCACGAGACCGGGGATCCCGGCGGCCGACTTGCCCGCGGCGTACGCGGGGAGCTTGCCGAGTACCGCCCGCGGCGTAACGCGCGTGGTCCGCTGCGGTGACCCCTGCGATCCGGGAGCGGGCGTGGAAGTTTCCATAGCTGCCATGCTAACGCCAGGGACCGCCCCACTTCGTCGGTGCGTCAGTGTTCCTCCCGTCCCTCGTAGACGTACGTTTCGGTGCGCGTCCCGGGCCCATGGGGCACCGCGTCCGCGAGCCGCTGCTCATGGGCCACCACGACCGGGTGCCGCGAATCGGTGATCCCCTGGGCGCCCACCGTGTACACGTACATCTCATGCGCCCCGATCCCCCTGAACCCCTGCTTCAGGGTCAGCGCATCCTGATAGGGGGTGTTCACGCGCACCGTGGATCGGTGGTCGGCATCCGGGTTGGGCACGCCGTCCAGGGTGGGCACGACGTCGTCCACGTGTTCCACCGCCATCACGGACGTGCCCTCGGGGATCTCGAAGTCCCCCACGGGCGAACCGAACGTGGTGACCGCGGCGACGTCATAACGCTCACGGAACGCACGGTTGGCAGCCAGCCCAGCGGCGTCGATCCCGCCCAGGCTGTGGCCCGTGAGCACCACGGTGTCCCCGGAGCGGATGCCCGCGTCCTGCAGCGCCTGCACGGCCATGCGCTGCGCCTGGGGCAGCTCGGTGAGTGCAGCGTCCGGTTGCGCCGTGATGCCCTGCCCGATCCCCTTCAGATCATGCACGCCGGGACTGTCCTCCCACTTCTCGGTCCCGGTCAGCACCACGGAGTACGCCGTCCTCCCGTTCCCGTCCGTGGCCTTCTGCACCATGACCGTGCTGTTCTCGACCTGCGCCCCGTCCGGGCCCGCGCCCGAGACGATGTTCTTGGCGTCCTTGAGCGCCGCGGCGGTCCCCGCGATCGTGGTGGGCACGGCTCCCGCGTGCCGCACCCCCGCCGGAAGCGGTCGCTCGGGCATGCCCGTCATGTGGTGGCGGGCCGCGTTCGCGGCGGTCACCCCGGTGAACACCTCCCGGCGTGCCTCGCGTAACGCGCGCGGGGCGAGCACCGGTCGCAGGGCAGCCGGCACACCGCGGTCGAAGGCCTCTGCCGGGGTCAACCGGCGCCCCTTGCGATACGGCGTGTACCACGCGATGCCCGCCAGAGAAACCGACAGCACGGCGGCCGAGGCGGGCGCGAGCATGGCCCCGAGCACCCCGGGTTCCTCCCCCGCTGCATCCCGCCACGGGTCGCCCGCGCCCCCAGTGGTCTTCTCGGACCTGCCGTACGCGGTGAGCAACCCCACGGCCAGCGCTCGCGCGTGCTGGCCCAGCGTTAAGGGCCTCGGCGCCGACGACGCCGCACCGCCGGTTCTCCCGCCCGGCTCCGCCGCGACGGCACCGGGCACTGGTGCGTCCGCACCGGCTCCCGGGGCGGTGTGGGACCCGGAGGCATTCCGGCCGGGCACGACGGGGTACTGAAGCAGCCCCTCCATGAGATCGTCCAGGCCAGGCCCACGGATGAGGGCGTCGGTCCCGCGCGGACCACCTCCCCGGATGATGACCCCGTACTGCCACGGCTGGACCCTCTGGAGGAATTCGTGCGGTGAGTCGATCCCCGCGCGAGCCAGTGCGACGTCCAAGTCCCCCAGGGCCCGACCGCAATCCCGGGCCAGAGGGCGGGTCACACCGTACAGGCGTGAGCCCCACACCGGCCCCGCCAGCAGGGACATCAACGCCCTCTCCACGGTCTCGTAGTTCTGCCGCGCGAGAACCAGTCGTGCGGCAGAGGCCTTCAGCCCGGCCATCTGCCCGAGTAGGTCGCGGCTCACGAGATCGGCGAGCGCCCCCGCACCCGCCAGGGACGGTTGACCCGTGAGGGACCACAGGTGCAGTTCGGCGGTGACCGGGACGAGCCCGGCGAGGGCGCCGCCCACGGTCTCGGCCACCGCGGTGAGCGAGCCCTCGATCCCCGAGATGACGTCCGTGTTCACGCTGAACGCGCCGCCGCCCGGGACGCCACCCGAGACCTCCATGCTGGTTCTCGCGCCCTCCGCAGCGGCCGCGACCCGCTCGGGATCCCCGTACCCGTCCGGCGCGGGGCGCTCCCCGGAACCCGGGGTGAACAGCTCGCTCTGGAGGTCCTCGGCCCGCCCGTGGACCTCGGTCACGCCGTGTTCCATGCTCACGGCGGTGTCCCGCGGGGACGAGGCGCCCACATCTTCCGCGTCCGGTACGGCGGCGGGGCCACTTCCCTCCACCGGCACGGTCGGCCTCCCGGCCTGTTCCTCACCCGCGGCCGGCACAGCTGCGTCCTCCGAGGATCCGGTGCTCGAGCCCAGCACCGTCCGCGCCGCCGCGGTCACGGCGTCCCGCCCCACGACGCGCTCGCAGCATGGCCCACCGCGAGTCCCACGCCCAGCACCGTGCTCAGTGCCGCGGCCATGGGAGCCCCCACCTGGGCGATGCTCTCCACCGCCGCGACCCGTTCCGCGAGCGCGGCCGCCCCCGTTCGCACGAGCTGAGCGGTTTCACGACAGCGGTGCGAAGCGTCTCGCAGTTCCTGTTCGTGGCGATCGGCGCGGGCCCGGAAGGACCTGGCGCCCGGGCCCTCCCACGATCCGTGGGTCTCCGCGAGGGACGCGATCCGGGAGGCGAGCCCCGCGAGGTGCTCCGCGGCGTCGTCGTAATGACGTGCCAGGAGGCAGAGCCGTTCGTGGACCAGCGCCGAGACCGCCGACGGGGACGTTCCCGGGAACACCGAGCTCGCGAGTTGTGACATGACCGGTTCCTTCCCGCGCCCCACCACGCGGGCGCCACGCGACCAGGCTAGGGAGCGGCGATCCTGTGCTCGGGCGGCCCCGGAAGCATGTGTGTCCGCGCCCTGTTCGGCCATCCCGAGGACCGCGGTGCAGGACGTTCACCGCGGCGAGGGGCGGCCCGGCGCGTGAAAGAATGAGGGCCATGTCGAACACCGCGCAGACCCTCCCCTCCGGACGTGTGGCCCTGAGCCAGCAGTCACCCGCCATCGCGCTGGGACCGCTGGACGGCCGTTACCGCCCCCAGACCGCCGTGCTGGTGGACTACCTCTCGGAAGCGGCGCTGAACCGCGAACGGGTGCACGTGGAGGTCGAGTGGTTCATCCACCTGTGCGAGCAGCGAGCGCTCACGGGTCTGGAACCCCTCTCGGATGAGCAAAAGAGCGGTCTGCGCGCGATCGTCGCGGACTTCGACGCCGCGTCGGTTGCGGAACTGGCCGAGATCGAGGCCGTCACGGTGCACGATGTCAAGGCGGTGGAGTACTACATCGGGCGCAGGTTGCCGGAGCTCGGCCTCGAGCACCTGACGCCGCTCGTGCACTTCGCGTGCACGTCCGAGGACATCAACAACCTCTCCTACGCGCTCGGCATCCGCGATGCGATCAACCACGTGTGGTTGCCCGCGGCGCGCGAACTGGTCGCGGCGGTGGCCACGATGGCGCGGGACGCGAAGGCCACCCCCATGCTGTCCCACACCCACGGCCAGCCGGCCACGCCCACGACCCTGGGCAAGGAACTCGCGGTGTTCGCGCACCGCCTGGGCCGCCAGGTGCAGCGCGTGGCGGACACCGAGTTCCTGGGCAAGCTCAACGGCGCCACCGGGACGTTCGCAGCGCACACCGCCGCGGCCCCGGACACGGACTGGCCCGAGATCTCCCGGTCCTTCGTGAGCCACCTGGGGCTCACGTGGAACCCGCTGACCACCCAGATCGAGTCCCACGACTGGCAGGCCGAGCTCTACGCGGACATGGCCCGGTTCAACCGGATCCTGCACAACCTCTGCACGGACGTGTGGTCCTACATCTCGATCGGGTACTTCCACCAGATCCCGGTGGAAGGTGCCACAGGCTCCTCGACCATGCCGCACAAGGTCAACCCCATCCGTTTCGAGAACGCGGAGGCCAACGCGGAGATCTCGTGCTCGCTGTTGGACACGCTCGCCGCAACCCTCGTGACCTCGCGGTGGCAGCGGGACCTCACGGACTCCTCGTCCCAGCGCAACATCGGGGTGGCGTTCGGCCACTCGTTGCTGGCGGTGTCCAACGTGCTCAAGGGCCTCGACCGCCTGGACGTGGCGCAGGAGGTGCTGGCCGAGGACCTGGACCAGAACTGGGAGGTCCTGGGCGAGGCCGTGCAGACCGCCATGCGCGCCGAGGCCATTGCGGGCCGCGAGGGCATGGACAACCCCTACGAGCGGCTCAAGGAACTCACCCGCGGCCACCGCGTGGACGCCGACCGGATGCGCGAGTTCATCGCGGGCCTCGGTCTCTCCAAGGACACCGCCCGGCGCTTGAGCGACCTGGGCCCCGGGCAGTACACGGGCCTGGCCGAGCAGCTCGTGGACCGTTACCTGGACTGAACCGCCGGTCCCCGCCCGGGCACCACCTGGCCACCCGGTCCCGGCCCGACCCCGCCCGGTCCTGCCCCCAGAGCGGCTCCGGGCAGGGCCGACGCAGCACCAAACATCTGTGTCCCGGAACAGCACGCTTCATGCGTGATCACGTGCTGTTCCGGGACACAGATGTTCTCGGGGGTCTCACGGGGGCCCGGAGCGGTCCCCGCCCGGGGTCATGTTCCCTACTTGCGCTTCTTCCGGCCCTTCGTGTCGGACTCCAGTTTCTTCCGATCACCGTTGGGGGAACCGTCCTCGAACTTCTCCGCGCGCTCACCCAGGGCCAGGTTGGGCGGGAACTCCTCCGGGAACTCCCCGAAGGCCTCGCGTGAGGCCTTGATGACCTGGCGGGCCATGGCCAGGTTGGCGCCGCCCCCCACCACGGCGCCCAGGCCGAACGGCAGCGCGCGGCCCCGCACCGCGCCGGACTGGCGGGCCAGGAACCGCTTGACGAACATGTTGCGGATCGAGCGGCCCACGTCGAAGCGCTTGGAGCTGTCCGGGGACTTGCCGAGCATCAGGCCCCACTTGCTCGTGAGGCTCTTGCTCGCGGACGAGCTGGACAGCAACTGGCCCATGAGCGCGCTCCCGTCCTCGCCGAGCATGAGTGCCATGATCATGGTCCGGTTCTGCTGCTCGTCCTTGGGCTCCACCCCGTGCAGTTCGGCCATGGCCTGCGCATACAGGGCCGTGGCCTCCAGGTAGCCCGCCACGGCGGCGGAGGACAGCCCGAGGGACGCGATGGTTCCGATCCCGGGGACCGCCGCGGTGGCACCCACGGTGCCGCCGCCCACGGTCACGGAGCGCAGGTAGAGCTTCTCGGCGCGCTTGGCGATCTGGGCGGGCGTCTCCTTGGGGTGCTGCGCACGCTCCCGCTTGAGCGCCTTGACCACCCACGGCTGCTGGATGCGCAGCACATGGTCCAGGAACTTGTTGACACCGGGCTTGGGTTTGCCGTTCTCGTCGAACGCCTTGTTCAGGGGGTTCAAGCCCATCAACGACCACTCCTCGAAACGGGTTGGGGGTGTTCGGCGGGTACCGCCGAAGACATCAGCACCACTATTCCACAGCGCGCAGCGATTTCGGTGTGCCCGACCCCCCGCGCATCATGCGCGCGGCCGACGACGCCGCCACGGCCCCGTCCCACGCGCGGCTCACCCCGGTACCGCATGACGGACCGCGTGCCCAGGCCCGGCCCTCCCCCGGGCTCAGCGCACGAACTCGGACCACGCGTGGAGCTTGCGCATGAGGTCCGTCTTCTTGGCAGCGTGCCCGGCCATTCGCTGCAGCACGGACGAGAGGGTTTGGATGGCCTCCACCACGAACGGGCCCTTGTTGAGCATCACGCACTCCGCGCGCTGGCCCTGGGCGGCGTCGGTGATCTCCGCCCGTGAGGGAACGCCCTTCTTGGCGAGACCCTCGAGCACCTGGGTGGCCCAGATGACCGGGACGTGGCCGGCCTCGCACAACCACAGGATCTCCTGTTGGACCTCGGCCATCCTTTCGAACCCGGTCTCCACGGCCAGGTCCCCGCGGGCGATCATCACACCGGAGTCCTGCCACCGCATGGCCGCGAGCAACATCATGGGCAGCTGCTCGAAACCGCCCACCGTCTCGATCTTCAGTGTCACGTCCATGGACGTGGCATTGAGCTCGGACAGCTGTTCCAGCAGATCCGCGACATCGTCCGCGCTGTGCACGAAGGACATGTTCACGATGTCCGCGTGCCGCGCCACGAAGCGCAGGTCCTCCCGGTCCCGCTCGGTCAGGGAGCGGATGCTGAGGTCCGTGTCCGGAAAGTTGATGCCCTTCTCCGCCTTGAGCTTGGTCCCCGCGGGCCCCGCGTGGGTGATCTCGAGGTCCATGTGCTCGGGTCCGGTGGAGCGGATCACGCCGCCCAGTTTGCCCTCGTCCAACCACACCCGCTGGCCCTCGCGGACGTCCCGGAACGCTTCCGGCAGGGTGCACCCGATCCGCGCCGGGGACTCGTCCGTCACGGCCACGGGCTCGGTGGAGTCGAGCAGGCGCAGGGTGTCCCCGATCCCGATGCGCAGGTACTGCTCGGTCTCGGGCAGTTCCCCCAGGATGGCCTCGGCGCCGTCGCGGGAGCGCAGCACGATCCCCGTGGCGAAGTAGACCGTCTTGGAGAACTCGACCAGGACGCCGTCGTCGTGCGCCTCGACCACGCGCAGGGTCCGGCCGGAATCGCGGGCGTCCCGCACATGGATCCGCTCCCCCTCGGTGCGCTCGGCGAGCCAGGCCGCGGGCATCACGGGAACGGAGGGGACGTCGTCGTCCGAGTGGGACGCGCCGAGCCACAGCCGCGCGGGACGAACGACGTGACCGGTCGCGTCCCGGTCCGGCTTGATCTTCTCCACGCGCGGACCGGGGGCCAGCGGACCCGTGCGGACCTTGGGCCCGGCCAGGTCCATCGCGATCCGCAGGTCACGACCGAACTCGGCGGCCGCATTACGCAGGTGCTCGATCATCCGGGACCACTCATCCGGTCCGTCGTGCGCACAGTTGATCCGTGCCACGTCCATCCCGGCGCCCACCATGCGGGCGACCAGAGCGGGATCGTCCGCCGCCTCGGATGGCATGGTGACCATGATCCGGGTGTCACGGTCCTCGGGTGCCTGACCGAGCAACCGCACGGTGTTGCGAGCCAGCGTGAGCGGTCCGGGGCGGGGATCCTCCCCCGGGAGAATGCCGGCGTCCAGGTCCGGCAACCGGGGCGGCTCCTGCCCCGCGACCGCAGCGAGCGTGTGGGCCACGGCGCTCAGGTGCTGCGCGACGTCGGACTCCATCCGGCCCAGCGAGGACAGACCCAGGGACGAGAGCTCGGCCTGCAGATCACGAACGTCCTGCGCGCGCACGGCGGCGTAGTCCACGAGGTTCGCGGCGGAGAAGCGGTGGCGAGGATTGACCCCGTTGATGTCCTCGAGCCGGGCCTCACGCGCGGCGCGCATCCGCTCGAACAGCTCGAGCACCCGGGTCAGGCACTCGCCCGCCCGTTCGCTGCGTTCGCGGTTGTCCTGCTGGCCGGTGCTCATGGTTCCTCCCGCTGCGGCGGTCTGCTCCGTGGCCTCCACCGTACGAAGCGCAGATCAACGGCAGGTGAACTCCGCCCGCGGGTCAGTGCGTGCTGAAGTCGGTGAACGACCCCGTGGGCGGGCCGAAGTGCTCGTCCACGGTGATCACCGCACCGGGGGTATCCCGGGAGATGAGCGCCTGCAGCAGCTCACCCACGGCCCAGCGCGGCCCCTCGGCCACGACGGTCACGGTGCCGTCCGGGTTGTTGGTGGCACTCCCCACGAGTCCCAGTTTCTCGGCCTGGCGCCAGCACCAGTAGCGGAACCCCACGCCCTGCACGGTCCCGTGCACCACGGCGGTGAGGGCGATGGTCTCGTTCAGGTCCAGCTTGTCCTGATTGCGGCCGGCTGACGCGGCGGGATGAATCGACGGCATCTCCATGACCCCAGCCTAGAAGACCCCAGCGTGGAAGACCCCGGTCGGAGCGACCCGGCAGACAGGGCACGCAGGTCAGGGGCGGCTATCAGGACCGGCTACCGGGGTCGGCTGTTAGGGCCAGCCGCCGGAGCCCGACCCATCCGGGCCTGATTCGCGGGGCCCGATCCGCCACGACCGGGCGTGAAAAATCGCCCGGTCCACGCGGACCCCGGTGGGGCCCGCCACGGACCGGGCGATCACGACTGACGAACGCCGCAGGTCAGCTCAGGTTCTCGAGCGCCTGTGCAATCGGTGTGTCACCGTCGGAGAACTCGATGAACTTCCCCGCGGTGCCACGCGGATCGGCGAGCGCCCGGGCGGCCACGAGGGCCACGTTGCCGCGCGCCGTCTTCCGCTCGTCGTCGCTGCCGGCGCGGCCCAGCGTGATCTCGCCCGAGGGGTCGTCGTCGGTGAGCGCCCCGGGGCCCAGGATGGTCCATTCGAGGGAACTCGCGCGCAGGTGGTCGTCCGCGTCCGCCTTGGACTGCGCGTAGGGGTAGAAGTCGTTGTCCTCGGGGACCCCGTGGTCCTGACCGGCGCCCATGTAGGACACCATGACGTAGTGCGTGACGCCGGCGGCCTGTGCGGCATCCATGGAACGGATCGCGGCGTCCCGGTCCACGGCGTACGTGCGCTCGGGGTCGCCCCCGCCCGCGCCCGCGGACCACACGACGGCGTCCTGGCCGGAGAACATCTCCGTCATGGCCTCAACGTCCAACTCCTGGACGTCCGCGACGACCGGGGTTGCCCCGGTGTTCTCCACGTCCTGGCTCTGCTCCCGCTTGCGGATCACCGCGTTGACGGTGTCCCCCTGCGTGGACAGCAATCGGCTCAGCTGCAGCGCCACCTTGCCGTGGCCACCGATGATCGTGATCTCGGACATTGCGGGTCCTTCCTGTCGGAACGGGTGTCGCGGGGACAGCGCGTGCCCCCGACATCCGGTACAGCATGCGTCAGCGGCGGATTATTCCGAACCCCCGGGGCCCACCCGGTACCCCTGCCGCCGCGCGATACGGGGGTCCGCCGCGCCCGGTGGGGCCGGAACGCCCCGGCCTCACGGGGCCGTCACACCCTGCGGGACCTCAGTTCTCGAGGCCGCCGGTGGCCAGGCTCGCGTTGAGCACCCGGGCGAGGGTCACCAGGTCTGCGTCCTGCTGTTCGGCGAGTGCGTCCGCGAGCACGCCCAGTAGGCCGTGGACCACGAACCGGTCCCGGATCTCGACGACGCCGCGGTCCTCCCCGCTCTCGCGATCCTCCCGGAGGCTGCGCAGACCCGTCATGGCGTGTTCCGCGACCGCCCCACGTGCCAGGGAGGGACCGGGCCCGCACAGCATGGCCCGGTAGAACTCCTGGTGCTCGCCCAGGTGCGCCACGAGCGGGGGCAGGACCAGGTCCAGCGGACTGGCCTCGCGGTTCTGCAGGGCGCTCGGGTCCAGGGGGAGGCGGGCCAGCAAGGATTGCGTGGCGCCGAGCAGCACCTGGTCCCGCGAGCCGAAGTTCTCGTACACGGCCTTGCGGCTGACCCCCGCGGCCTGCGCGATCTCGGTCATCCCCACCTGGGAGCCCCGGCGCGCGACCAGTTCGACGGCGGCTTCCACCACGGCCGCACGGGTGCGTTCGATCCGCCGGTCCATGTGCGCTCCAATATCAGGGTCGTAGAAAGGGTGCCCATCCATTGAACGCTCAAACAGGAAATTACGCGACAACCTAAAGGGTGAGACCCGAAAACCTCAGCGCGCGGGCGTAACCGCCTCCACGAGGAACACCCGCCCGTCCCCGCTCAGGGTCACCGTGCTCGGGGTCTCCAGGCAGATCAGGGACTCGCCCGACGTCGCTCGCGCACCCTCCGCGTCCGCGTCACCAGCAGAGCGCGCGGAGACCTCCACGTCCCCCTCGGTCACGAGCACCATGCACACCCCCGCGAGCTCCCGGGTGACGGGGCGCTGCGGGCTCACGCGCACCGCGGCCAGGGAGAGAGCGGGGTCCCACAGCGTGTACCGCACCACGCCGTCCTCGGCCTCGCGCGGTTCCAGGACGCTCACGGGTTGCTGGGCGGTGGCCATGACCCTCAGCAGTTCCGGGACGTCCACGTGCTTGGCGGTCAGACCAGCGCGCAGCACGTTGTCCGAGCACCCCATGATCTCCACCGCGGTGCCGCTGAGGTACGCGTGCACCTGTCGGTCCGGGGTGAACAGGGCTTGGCCGGGGGCCAGGTGCACCATGTTCATACACAGGGCCACGAGCAGACCCCGGTCACCCGGGTAGTGGTGGGTCAACAACCGGATCAGGTGCGTCGCGCGTTCCACGGGATCCGCCTCCGCGGACAACCGGGGTTTGTCCGCGTCCTCGCCGCGGGGCGAGGTGGCCGGGGTGGTATCCGCAGCGGTGACGCACGTGCGCACGGCGGCGGCAGCGGCGTCGTCGTCGAGCTCGAGCGCATACTGCACGGGACACTCGGACGCCGCGGCGTCCGCGAGCCACGGGAGGTTCAGTTCCCGGGCGAGGCGCTTCAGGTCGGCCCGGTCCTGCTGACCCGCGAGCAACCACATGGGTGACAGCGCCACGACCGTCTCCGGTTTGGCGCGCTCGTCCTTGTAATTACGGTGCGCGGAGTCCCGCGCGACGCCCGCGGCGTTCTCCCGCGCGAACCCCTCACGGGCCTGTTCCTCGGACGGGTGCACCTGGATGGACAGCGGCGCCGCGATCGCGAGGATCTTCAGGAGGAACGGCAGGTCGGGGGCCACTTCGTCCAGGCCGCGCTGGACCCCGTCGAGGGTCACCCGGGACGGAGCGCTCGCGTGGGCACCCATCCACAGCTCGGCCTCGGGTTCCTCGGTGGGTGCGGAGCGCCCCTGCATGCCGGCGAGGACCGATCGCGATCCCCACGCGTAGTGCTGGATCGGATTGGTCATCCTCAAGAACTCGGCCATGTCGAACATGTAACCACAGCGCCCCGGAAAACGCCGGACTACCGGGGTTCACCGATCCCGCTCACGTAGAATCGGGACGGTGACCACAGATCTTTCCTCATCATTCAAGGCGTACGACGTCCGCGGCATCGTGGGCGAGAGCATCACCGCGGACAGCGTGCGCGCCACCGGTGCCGCGTTCGTGGACGTCCTGGGCCTGGTCGGCTCCGGGGTGGTCGTGGGCGGCGACATGCGCCCCTCTTCCCCCGAGTTCGTGGAGGCGTTCGCGGCCGGCGCCACCCGCCGCGGTGCGGACGTCACGGTGATCGGCAGCATCTCCACGGACGAGCTGTACTTCGCGTGCGGCACCCTGGACAGCGCCGGCGTCACCTTCACCGCGAGCCACAACCCGGCCGAGTACAACGGCATCAAGATGGCCAAGGCCGGGGCCGTCCCCGTCTCCTCGGACACCGGCCTGTACGAGATCCGCGACGTCGCACAGCGCTACCTGGACGCCGGGGAGATCCCGGCCTCCGAGCACCGCGGCCAGGTCTCGCGCCGGGACGTACTGGGTGACTACGCCCATTACCTGCGCAGCCTGGTGGACCTCTCCGGGATCCGCCCCCTCAAGGTCGTGGTGGACGCGGGCAACGGGATGGCCGGGCTGACCACTCCGGCGGTGCTCGGGGACGCACTGTTGGACCCGCTGCCGCTCGAGATCGTCCCGCTGTACTTCGAGCTGGACGGCACGTTCCCCAACCACCCCGCCAACCCACTCGAGCCCGCCAACCTCGAGGACCTGCAGCGGGCCGTGCGCGAGCACGGTGCGGACATCGGGCTCGCGTTCGACGGCGACGCCGACCGCTGCTTCGTGGTGGACCAGAACGGTGATCCCGTCTCCCCGTCCGCGGTGGCCGCGATCGTCGCCGAGCGCGAGATCACCCGGGCCCGCGCCGCGGGTGAGGACCGGCCCGTGGTGATCCACAACCTCATCACGTCCAAGGCGGTCCCCGAGCGGATCGAGGCCTCGGGCGGGCGTGCCGTGCGCACGCGCGTGGGCCACTCCTTCATCAAGGCGGTCATGGCCTCCGAGCGCGCCGTCTTCGGCGGTGAGCACTCCGCGCACTACTACTTCAAGGACTTCTTCAACGCGGACACGGGCATGCTCGCCGCGATGCACGTGCTGGCCGCGCTGGGTGAACAGGACGCGCCGCTGAGCGATCTCATGCGCATGTACGACCCCTACGTGGCCTCCGGCGAGATCAACTCCGAGATCGAGGACAAGGCCGCCGCGGTGGACCGCGTCCGAGCCCACTTCGCGGCCACGGACCCCGCCGTGCAGGTCGAGGACATGGACGGCACCACGTTCACCCACCCCGAGCAGGGCTGGTGGTTCAACCTGCGTCCGTCCAACACCGAGCCGTTCCTGCGGCTCAACGTGGAGGCCCCGGACGCCGCCGCCATGGAGTCGGTGCGGGACACCGTCCTGCAGCTCGTCCGGCAGGACTGAGCCCGCCCGGGCGCCGCGGGTCCCACCCGCGGCACCCCCGCTCGAAACGCCATCCCCGGGCACCCGCCGCGGGCTGCCCGGGACGGCCCGCAGAACACGACGACGCCGCGCGGCCCAGGTGGCCACGCGGCGTCGTCGTCATGTCAGGGAGGCTCAGGCGTTCGCGGCGCGCGCCTCATCGTGGAGCATCCACTGGTCGGGACCGAAGATCTCGTAGTGAATGTTGCGCCCCGGCACACCCTTCTCGATGAGCTGCGAGCGCAGCGCCTTCATGAAGGGCAGGGGGCCGCACATGAACGCGTTGGTGTCCTCGTCCACGTCCAGGTCCACGTCCGCGATGTTCATGAAGCCCTCGTGGTCGCCCTCACCGGGGGTCTCCATCCAGGTGATCATCGTGGCGTTGGGCAGGCTGTCCACGAGACGCTCCATGATCTGGCGGCCGGGCCAGCGTTCCTTGGAATGATCCGCGTGCAGCACGGTGACCTTGCGCTGCGAACCC
The DNA here is from genome assembly GCA_014652975.1 of Kocuria marina. Classification (GTDB taxonomy): domain Bacteria; phylum Actinomycetota; class Actinomycetes; order Actinomycetales; family Micrococcaceae; genus Kocuria; species Kocuria marina. Next base: position 586,812 of record BMZV01000001.1, read on the forward strand.
TCCTTGGCCAGGCGGTCCAGGAACGCGACGATGGGTGTGGTGCCGATGCCGGCCGAGGCCAGCACGAGCGAGCCGTGGCCCTCGTCCAACACCACGTCACCGTAGGGGTTGGAGATCTCCAGGACGTCGCCCTCGTTGATGTCCTCGTGCAGGATGGGCGTGACCTCGCCGTGGGGATCCTTGCGGATCACCACGCGGCGGTGGCCCTCCTGGGAGGGCACCAGTGTGAACTGGCGGGGCTGGCGGATCCCGTCCTTGACCTTGACCTGGATGGTCACGTACTGACCGGGGATGGAGCGGGTCAGCGGGGTGTCGTCCGCGGGTTCGAACTCGAACGCCACCACGCCTTCGGCAATGTCCTCCTTGGACACGAGTTTGAAGGGCGCGAACATGACGTCATTGGCCTGCTGACCGTAGAGGCCCTTCTCGAGCTTGATCAGCGCATCCGCCATGAGCCAGTACACCTCGTCCCATGCGGCCACGACCTCGGGGGTCGCGGCGTCACCCAGGTCCGCGGCGATGGCCCCGAACAGGTGCTCATGGACGGTGGGGTACTCCTCGGGCAGCAATCCCAGGGACGCGTGCTTGTGGGCCACGCGCGAGAGCACCTCGTCCGGGTAGGAGTCCGGGTGGTTGAGCAGGTGCGAGGCGAAGGCCGCGATGGAACCGGCAAGCGCCTGCGGCTGGGTGCCGTTCTTCTGGTTGGAACGGCTGAACATGCCGTCCAGCAGATCGGGGCGGGCGTTGAACATGGACTTGTAGAACTCGGGGGTGATCGCGGGGATCCGCTCGGCGATCACGCCGATGGTTTGCTCGATGACCGGGCGGGACTTCTGGGACAGCATGATGATTTCCTCTCATCGCGGTGTGACGAGAGTCAATTTAGCATTTGAAATGCACGTTAAAGAACCGACGCTCCACCCCTGGTGGCGGGGGTTCGCACGCTCGGGGGACGCAGCCCCAGTTGCACCGCGATGGGGCCCACCTGGCGGGGGTTCACGAGGTCCGCGATGGTGATGCCGTCCAGTTCCCGGTAGAAGGCCTCACGCGCCCCGGCCAGGGCCCGGCGCAGCCGGCAGCCGTGGTTGAGCGGGCACGCGGCCTCGTCCGCCTCGCACTCCACGATCGCGGTGTCCGCCTCCAGGATCCGCAGCACCTGGCCCACACTGGCCTCCCGGCCCTCGTCCGTGAGCATGACCCCGCCAGCGCGCCCGCGTTGCGAGCACAACAGGGACATCCCGCGCAGTTTGGCCACCGTCTTGGCCACGTGGTTGTACGGCGCCCCCACGCCGTCCGCGATGCGCTGCGTGGACATCATGGTGTCCGGGGGCAGCCCCCCCATGAGCAGCAGCACCCGCAGCGCGATGTCAGAAAAAGCTGTCAGCCGCACAGTTGTCCCTTCGTCACCGGCCCGCCCTCAGCCCACCGATGACGACGCCGCGCGGCCGGTCTGGCCGCGCGGCGTGATCATACAGGATGGCCCCGACCGCGTGACAACGCGGATCGGGAGACCGGCGTCAGCTGTTGCGCAACCGGTCCTCGAGCCCGGCGCGCTGTTCGAGGATCACCTCGGGCACGTCGCCGAGGCGCGCGAACCACTCGTCGATCCCGGGCAGTTCGTTGAGCCACTCGTCCTTGTCCACGCGCAGCGCGGCCTCGAGATCGGCGTCGGAGATGTCCAGGCCGGTCAGGTCCAGGTCCTCCTTGCCCGGGACCACACCCACGGGGGTCTCGTGTCCCTCCGCGGTGCCCTTGAGGCGTTCGACGATCCACTTGACCACGCGGGAGTTCTCCCCGAAGCCGGGCCACGCGAAACCGCCCTCCGGGGTGCGGCGGAACCAGTTGACGTAGTAGATCCGCGGCATGTTCTCCTCACCCACGCGGGCGCCGGTGTCCAGCCAGTGCTCCAGGTAGTCATTGACGTTGTAGCCGATGAACGGGAGCATGGCCATGGGGTCACGGCGCACCACACCCACGGCGCCCTTGGCGGCCGCGGTGGTCTCGGAGGACAGCGTGGCTCCCTGGAAGACGCCGTGTTCCCACCCGAAGGACTCGGAGACCAGAGGCACGGTCGTCTTGCGGCGGCCACCGAAGATGATCGCGGACAGCGGCACACCTTCGGGGTCGTCGTACTCGGGGGCCAGGATCTCGACCTGCTTGATGGGGGTGCAGAACCGGGAGTTGGGGTGCGCGGCGGGGCGGCCGGACTCGGGGGTCCAGTCGTTGCCCTTCCAGTCCGTGAGGTGCTCGGGGATGTCGTCGGTCATACCCTCCCACCACACGCCGCCGTCGTCGGTCAGCGCCACGTTGGTGAAGATGGTGTTGCCGCGTTCGATCGCCCGCATGGCGTTGGGGTTGGTGGACCACCCGGTGCCGGGTGCCACACCGAACAGGCCGGCCTCGGGGTTGACCACGCGCGGGGTGTGGTCCTTGCCGAAGCGGATCCAGGCGATGTCGTCCCCGACCATCTCGGCCTTCCAACCCTCGATGGTGGGCTCGAGCATCGCGAAGTTGGTCTTGCCGCACGCGGACGGGAACGCCCCCGCGATGTAGTGGGACTCCCCCTGCGGGTCGGTGATCTTGAGGATGAGCATGTGCTCGGCCAGCCAGCCCTCGTCATGGGCGATCGCCGAGGCGATGCGCAGCGCGTAGCACTTCTTGCCCAGCAGTGCGTTGCCGCCGTAACCGGAGCCGAAGGACCAGATGGCCCGGTCCTCGGGGAACTGCACGATGTACTTGGCGGGGTTGCACGGCCACGGCACGTCCTGCTCGCCGGGCCGCAGCGGGGCACCCAGGGAGTGGACGCACTCCACGAACTCCGCCTTGTCGCGGGACATCCTCTCGAGGACGGGCGTGCCGATCGTGGCCATGATCCGCATGGAGCACACCACGTAGGGCGAGTCCGTGATCTCCACGCCGTACTGGGGCTTCTGGGCGTCCAGGGAACCCATCACGAACGGGATCACGTACATGGTGCGGCCGCGCATGGCCCCATTGAAACGCTTGGTCAGCGTCTCCTTCATGGCCGTGGGGTCTTCCCAGTTGTTGGTGGGACCGGCACCCTTCTCGGTCTTGGTGCAGATGAACGTGCGCTCCTCCACGCGGGCCACGTCCTCGGGGTCCGAGAACGCCGCGAAGGAATTGGGGAGCTTCTCGTCCGAGAGCCGGACCAGGGTGCCCGCCTCCACCATGAGGTCGGTGAGCCGGGTCCACTCGGCTTCCGAACCGTCTGCCCAGTGGATGCGATCCGGCTGGGCCAGCTCGGCGATCCCACGCACCCAGTCCACGAGCTCCCGGTAATCCGTGGGGGGATTGTCCAGGGACTGCTGGACCTCGCGGTTCAGGGCGGTGGTCCCGGTGGTTGCTGTGCCGTTGTCAGCCATTGACATGTCTCCTCGTTGAGGCCGTCGTACGTGCCGCTTCCCGCCGAGGTGCGCCGCCCGTTCATGCTTGCCACGTCACTGTGGAACGGTTCCGGGGGCCGACCTCGCAGGGGGTTGCGCGCGGGTGTGCCTGGAGTCTATCGCGGGGGTGGCCTTCCGGAACGCGAGTTACACCACATCGCGGCCCCGACCACACGGCTCGCACCGCCCAGCCGCCCCGGCACCGCGAGGGCACCGCTCCGGCGCGATTTGTCGCCGGGCACCGGCGGGTGTAAGTTATTACCCGTTGCAAGGGCCTTGGTCGTTACTTCAGGAGCGCCTGTAGCTCAACGGATAGAGCATCTGACTACGGATCAGAAGGTTGTAGGTTCGAATCCTATCGGGCGCACTTCTTGTCGGACCCCGCATCCCCCAGGATGCGGGGTCCTTCTCATTCACCGCCGCGCCTCGGTATCAGGATCGGCTCCAGGATCGAGGTACCGCCGTGTCCCCTCTCACGACCCCTGTTCGTCGTCTCGCCCTGGGCGCCGCGGCGCTCGCGCTGGCTCTCACGGGGTGCGCGGCTCCCACCGATTCGGCGGCACCCTCCCCATCCGCCTCCGCGACCACGAGCGCTGCGGCCCCGACGACGACGCCCGCCGCGCAGTCACCGTCCCCCACCCGGGGCACGGAAGACGCGACGTCCCCCGCGGCGGCGGCGTCCCCGCAGGACGCCACCGATCACGCGGCGGCCGGGACCGCGCTGGCCGCGCTCGGTGACCTGCCCGTGAAGGGGCGCGCGCCCAAGACCGACTACTCGCGGGACCAGTTCGGCCCGCGCTGGGCGGACACCGATCACAACGGCTGCGACACTCGCAACGACATCCTGCGCCGGGACCTCACGGGGATCGCCGTCAAGCCGGGGACGCACGGGTGCAACGTGAGCTCCGGGGCGCTCGAGAGCCCGTACACCGGAGAGACGATCGACTTCGTGGCCGGGCAGGCCACGAGCTCACAGGTGCAGATCGATCACGTGGTCGCACTGTCGGACGCGTGGCAGAAGGGCGCGCAGCAGCTCGACGCCGCGCGGCGCACCGAACTCGCGAACGACCCGCTCAACCTGCTCGCCGTGGACGGGCCGAGCAACAACACCAAGTCGGACGCGGACGCCGCCACGTGGCTGCCGCCGCGCACCGGCGAGCGCTGCGAGTACGTGGCCACCCAGATCGCGGTCAAGCAGCGCTACGAGCTGTGGGTCACCGACGCCGAGAAGAACGCCATGGTGCGCGTGCTCGACACGTGCCCCGAGCAGCCGCTGCCCGAAGCGCGTTCCATCCTGGATCCCGCGGACTCACCCGCGGCTCCCGTGACCGAGGCGCCGGCTGCGCAAGCGGCAGCGGCCGAGGCGCCCTCGACTCCGGAGGCATCGGCTCCTGTGGCACCAGCTCCGGCCGCACCCGGTGCGGGCGCGGGATCCGATCCTGCGGACGCTGCCGTCGCGGAGGCCGAGGCGCCCGGTGCGGGAGCTCCGGGCGTTCCGGGTGCGGACGTCTACTTCTCGCGGTGCGCCGAGGCGCGCACGGCGGGGATGGCCCCGCTCTACGCCGGCACGCCGGGGTACCGTCCCGGCTTGGACGGCGACGGCGACGGCGTGGCCTGCGAGTCCAGGAGCTGAGCACCGGCTCGGGGTGAGCTCCACACCCGAGGGGACTCCGCATGAGCTCCATGCCCGTGGCGCATGGAACCGTGCGGGTTCTAGACCCCCGGGGTGTGGAAGCGCGTGAGGCGGGCGTCGGCGCCGTCGAGCACGGCCCAGTCCCCGGGGACCTCGAGCACCGCGGTGCCCCCGGTCGGGAAACCCGCGGCGGCATCCATCATGGCGTCCTGGTCCGAGTCACGAGAGGCCAGGCGCAGGACGGTGTCCAGCACCCCGGGCATGTGGGCGACCACCATGAGGGTGCGCACGGTTTCCGGGGCGTGGTTCACGGCCGCGATGATCTGCGCGTCCGTGGCGTCGTAGAGCCCGTCCCACAACTGCGGCGTGGGAGCCTTCTCCCCGAGTTCATGGCATACCCACGTGATGGTCTGGCGGGTGCGCAGCGCCGGGGACACCAGGATCATGTCCGGCGCGGCATGTTCGGCGAGCCACCGTCCCACGTCCGCGGCCTCACGGGCACCGCGCGTCACCAGGGGGCGGTCGTGGTCCGGGACGTCCCGCGGGAAGTCCGCTTCCCCGTGCCGCATGATCACCAGGTGCTTGAGGTCGTGGGGTGCCATGGGCCCCAGTGTGTCACGGCGGGGTGCAGCCCGGTCACGGAAGCAACGCGACGGCGCGCTCCCGGGTGAGCGCGGTCTCGCGACTGAGGAGGATTAGATGGAGTACTCGGGCGCGGCCCACACGACGACCTCGGGGTGGTCGTAGAACCGGTACCCCTGACCGCGAACGGTGCGCACGGTGTTGGCCAAGCGACCCAGCTTGGAACGCAACCGCCGCACGTGCACGTCGATCGTGCGCTCGGAGGGGACCTCCTCGGCGTCACCCCACAGGCTGTCGAGCAGCTCGGTGCGACCCACGGTGCGGGTGCCGTTCTCCACGAGGTAGTTGAGCAGTTCGAACTCGCGGTGGGTCAGGTTCAGCAGCTCCCCGTCCAGGAACACTTCGCGGCGGGAGAGGTCGATCAGCACGCCCACCCGCTGACGGTCAATCGCACTCCCGGCACCGGCCGCGGGCAGCGGCGCAATGGGTTCGATCACCGGGTCCGAGAACGTGGGGTCACCCAACGCGCTGCGCACGACTTCGAGATCCGTGCCTTCCGCGTGCACCGGGGCGAGGGCCACGGCGGCGTAGGAATCGGACTCGGGGACCGCGGAGCTGATGAACTGGCGGACGTCCTGCACGAGCTGCACGAGGTTGATCCCGCGGTCGGCGGCGGCTTGCTCGTCCACGCCCACGTAGATCACGAAGCCGCGGGCCTCAGTGGGCTGCTGCCCCGCGCCCGGTTGACGTTCCAGGCGTGAATCGGCACCGTGTTCGGCGGCGACGGAACGCAGGTGTCGGAAATCCTCAGCGGTCCCCACCATGCGATGCGCCCCGCGGGGTCGGGCCGTGGACTGGGCTCCACCCAGTCGGTGTCGCTGCGAGATGTGGACGTAACCCGGTGCGCCTGACATTCGAACCCCTGCCTCGTGATGCCCCCGTTCCCATGAATTCCCTGGAAAACGGCATTATCATCATGTTCTGCGACGCGCGGCTGGACTGGCAAGTAATATATGGGTTTTTTTCTCACATAGTGAGACCTACTCTTGATTCACGCGATCCCATGGCGAAATGGATTGCATTCTCGCCGAGATGAGGGGCTACTTCCCCGCTCGAGATGCTTTCCGAGAGCCGACGAGCGGGGCCTCAGTGCGCGACGCCGTACAGGCGGTCGCCCGCATCCCCGAGGCCGGGAACGATGTACGCGTTCTCGTCCAGTCGTTCGTCCACGGACGCCAGCACCACATTGACCTCGCTGTCGTCCAGTTCCCGGGTCAACCGGTCGAGGCCCTCGGGCGCCGCCAGCAAGCACACGCACGTGATCTGTTCGGCACCGCGGCGGTAGAGGAACTTGATGGCCTCGCTCAGCGTGCCACCCGTGGCGAGCATGGGATCGAGCACGTACACCTGACGGCCCGTGAGATCGTCCGGCAGCCGTTCGGCGTACGTGATGATGTCCAGCGTGGTGTCGTCACGCGCCATCCCCAGGAACCCGACCTCCGCGGTGGGGATCAACCGGGTCATCCCCTCGAGCATGCCCAGCCCCGCGCGCAGGATGGGCACCACGAGCGGCCGCGGGTACGCGAGCGCGATCCCCTGGGTCTCGGCCACCGGGGTCCGTACCGTGACCGGCTCCACGCGCACGTCCCGGGTCGCCTCGTACGCCAGCAGGGTGACCAGTTCCTCCACCAACAACCGGAACACCGGGGAGGAGGTGTCCTTGTCGCGCAGCACACTCAGTTTGTGGGCGACCAGGGGGTGATCCAAGACAGTGACTCGCATACCTCAGAATCTAGCAGCCGCCGCAGGGCCCGCGGACGTCACGGATTCATCACACGCCGGGGAAGATCAGCCGAGGGGACGAGGACGTGCCATAGGGTCATACGGGAGACTCGACATGGTTCTGCGCACGGCAATCCTCGGAAGGGACACCTGAATATGACGGCTCCGGTTCTCGAAACGGAGAATTTGGTCAAGATCTACGGCAGAGGAGAAACCCGCTTCGACGCCCTCAAGGGCATCAACCTGGAGATCGGCAAGGGCGAGTCCGTTGCGGTGGTGGGAAAATCCGGTTCGGGCAAATCCACTCTCATGCACCTGCTGGCGTTGCTGGACGCCCCCACGCACGGCGTCGTGGCCCTGGAGGGCAAGCCCACCGGGGATCTGAATGCCAAAGAACTCAACGAACTGCGCAATTCCGCGTTCGGTTTCGTGTTCCAGCAGTTCTTCCTGACCCCCAATCAGAGCGTGTTGGAAAACGTCACGCTCCCTCTGAAGATCGCGGGTGTTCCGGCCGGTGAGCGCAAACGCCGCGGCATGGAAGTCCTCGACCAACTGGACATGGCGGACAAGGCCGAGAACAAGGCCACCGATCTTTCGGGTGGTCAGAAACAGCGCGTGGTGATCGCGCGAGCCCTGATCAACGAACCCTCCGTGATCTTCGCGGACGAGCCCACCGGGAACCTGGACTCGGCAACGTCCCGGGTTGTGGAGGACATCCTCTTCGGGCTCAACCGGGACAAGGGCATCACCCTGGTGATCGTGACCCATGATCTGGACCTCGCGCAGCGGTGCTCCCGGCAGATCTACCTCGTGGACGGGCAGATCGTACCGACCCCGGAGGCGGCCACGAACGACGTCGTCGATCGGCAGCCGCGCCGCGCCGCGCACCCGGCGGGCGCCGACGACGCCACCGGGACCGTCCGGATCACCGAGCCCACGACCGGCGAGATGATCACCCTCAGCGAGGCCGACGCCGCCGAGCTCACCCGCGCCGCCCAGGAACCCGTGCGGCCGGGCAAGCACGCCGCCCCTTGGGCCACCAACACCCCACACCGCCCGACCGACCAGCCAGGAGCCACCGCGTGAAATTCCTCGATCTGCTGCGCACGGCGATCGCCAACACGTTCCGGTCCAAGGCCCGCACCATCCTGACCGTGATCGCCATCTTCATCGGTTCCTTCACGCTCACGCTGACCTCGGGCATCGGCACCGGCGTCAACGACTACATCGACAAGACCGTGGCCGCGTTCGGTAACCAGAACGCCCTGTACGTCCAGAAAGTGTCCGAGCGCTCCACCCCCGGCTCCGGCCAGGAGGACGGGCCCACCGAGTACGACCCCGAGCGGGCCAATGTGCAGACGGGGTTCGGTTCGATCGCAGGGCTCACGGACGCCGACATCGACAAGATCAGGGATATCGACGGCGTGGAGTCCGTGGACCCCATGTACATGGTCACGCCCACCTACCTGGAGGCCCCCGACGGCAAGAAGTTCCAGCTGAGCCTGGGCTCCCCGGCGGAAGCGGAAGGGCTGCAGCTGGAGGCCGGTGAGACCCCGGACCGGTCCGCGGACGAGATCCTGCTGCCCGCCTCCTGGGTGGCGCCCCTGGGCTTCGACTCCAACGAGGACGCCGTGGGCAAAACCGTGACGATCGCCATGCGCAACGCCGCCGGCGAGACCCGAGCCTTCGACGTCCGGGTCTCCGGCATCAGCCAGGCCTCCCTCGCGGGCGCGTCCACCAGCCCCATTCCCTCGTCGGAGCTGAACAGGAAGCTGTACGAGTACCAGACCTCGGGCTCACCCCGGGAGATGCCCAACACGTACTTCACCGCCACGGCCAACCTGAGCGACAACACCGAGGTGGGCCCCATCAAGTCCCAGCTCGCGGACGACGACATGCTGGGCATAACGGTCGAGGACCAGCTCGGGATGTTCCGGGCCGTGATCAACGGGATCGTGTGGATCCTCAACTCCTTCGCGATCATCGCGCTGCTCGCGGCCGGATTCGGCATCGTGAACACGCTGCTCATGTCCGTCCAGGAACGCACCCGCGAGATCGGGCTCATGAAGGCCATGGGGATGAGCGGGGGCAAGGTCTTCGGCCTGTTCTCCCTCGAGGCCATCTTCATCGGTTTCCTGGGCTCCGCGATCGGAGCCGCCGTGGGCATGGCCACCGGCAGCATCCTCAGCGGGGTCCTCTCCAACGGGTTGCTTTCCTCGCTGCCCGGGCTGAGTCTGTTCTTGTTCGACCCGCTCAAGATCGTGATCATCATCCTCGCAGTGATGTTCATCGCGTTCCTCGCCGGGACCATCCCCGCCATGCGGGCGGCCCGGCAGGATCCCATCAATGCCCTTCGATACGAGTAATCCCCCCACACTCACGCAGTATCACTCGCACGATGCACAGGAAGGACAGTCCTCATGAGCAACGACACCCCCAACAACAACCCGCACAACCCTCCGTACGGTGACCCGGGCGCGACCCAGCCCGTGCCGCCCCAGCCCCGCGGGCAGGGCGCAGTCAACGGCGCGCCCCAGGGCCAGCAGTACGGCATGACCGGCGGCAAGTACGGCACCTCGGAGTACAACCCCAACCAGTACACCGGCACCATGGGCCGCCCCTCCACGGTGGACAAGCTGCTCAAGCTGACCCTGGCGTCCCTGGGGCTCTACGTCCTCAACGGCATCATCGGCCTGATCGCGGCGAGCAGCGTGGACTACACCCAGATGTACCGCGACATGGGCCTGAGCACGGAAATGGCCGATCAGAGCGCGAGCCAGATGGCCATGACCACCGGCCCCGTCGCCAGCATCATCAGCCTGATCATCGGACTCGCGCTGTACTTCCTGGTCTACAACGGCCTGAAGAAGGGCAAGAACTGGGCTCGCATCCTGGGCACCGTCCTCGCGGCCATCGCCATCCTGAGCGGAATCTTCGGCCTGTTCGGTGTCTTCATCTACCCCGCGCCGTGGAACATCATCATGGCCATCCTGATGATCGTGAAGGTCGTGGTGGACATCCTGTGGATCGTGACCGCGTTCCGCGCCCCTACCTCCGCGTGGTTCAACCAGAACCGCGTCCAGCGCTGACACAGCGTGGCATTACCGCACACCGCCAGGTCCATCCAGCTCTCGGGCTGGATGGACCTGGCTCTGTCAGAGGCCCGCGCCACGGAAGGCACGGGGGACGTGCCGATCGGCGCCGTCGTCCTGGACCCGGACGGCCGGGTCATCGGGCGCGGGTACAACCGCCGCGAGGCCGACGGCGATCCCACCGCCCACGCCGAGGTCCTGGCCCTGCGAAAGGCTTCCCGCGCGCTGGGGTCCTGGCGGCTGGAAGGCTGCACCCTGGTGGTGACGCTCGAACCGTGCGCCATGTGCGCCGGGGCGATCGTGCTGGCTCGGGTGCCCACCGTGGTGTTCGGGGCATGGGACTCCAAGGCGGGGGCGTGCGGATCGGTGTTCGACATCGTGCGTGATCCGCGCCTGAACCACTGGGTGGAGGTCACGGGCGGGGTTCGCGAGGCCGAGTGCGCCGCCTTGCTGCACGAGTTCTTCCGGGGCCACCGCAACCCCTGAGCCGGTCCGCGCCCAGCCCTGGTTTGGAGGGGTTGCGCCCCGGGCTGTAAAGTGCTGGGAGTTGGTGACGTGTCCGAGCGGCCGAAGGTGCATCACTCGAAATGATGTTTGGTGTCAAAGCCAACGTGGGTTCAAATCCCACCGTCACCGCCAATTTTCGAGGCCCCTGCCTCCCCGAATTTCCGGGGGAACAGGGGCCTCGTTCATGACCGGAGCCGGTTCACCCCCGGCCCGCGAAGCCGTCCACGAGGGCCACGGACTCCGGAGTCCCGGAGCGCTCGGCGATCACGCTGATCTCCTCCGCCAGGTGGGTCTCGTACTCCGCGACGACGCCGCGGCGCAGCAAGCGCTTCGTGGACCCGTAGGAACCGGCGGTTCCCGCGACGAAACGGTCCTCCACCTCCGTCAATCGCTCGGCGAACTCCTCCGCCGAAACGGATTCAGCGGCAATCCCCCACTCGACCGCTTCCATCCCGGTGAGCCGGCGACCCCAGAGGGTCAGTTCCACCGAACGTTGATGACCCACTGCGCGGGGCAGCAGATAGGACACACCGGTGTCCGGCGTCAGGCCGATCGCGGCGTAGGCGGCGAGCACGGTGGCGTCCTCCCGGATGAGCGCCCAGTCGGAGTTGAGGATCAGCCCCAGTCCGGCCCCGGCCGCCGTGCCATTGACCCCGGCGATGATGAGCAGCCGCGAGCGCACCATGGCCAGGGCCAGATCCCGGGCCGCGGAGGCGAGTTCCCGCAGGAACCCGGGACGCTCGGTGGCCGGACGACCGGCCATGCCCTTGACGTCACCGCCCGCGCTGAAGAACCGCCCCGAACCCGTGAGGGTCAGCACGTGGACGGTGGGATCGGCTTCCGCCCGTCGCAGGGCGGACAGTGTCTCGCGCGCGAGGTCCAGGTCCACGGCGTTGCCGGTGGCCGCGCGGTCCCACACGATCCGCACCACGCCGGCTCTGTGCTCCACCCGGACGGCATCGGGGTGTTCCACGGTGTCCCCCTGCCTCATACCGGGCTCGTCCGTTCCGCCCGCAGTTCGCGCTTGAGCAACTTGCCGGACTGGTTGCGGGGCAGCTCCGCGACGAAGTCCACACGCTTGGGCACCTTGTAATCGGCCAGGCGGGCCTTCACATGGGAGCGCACCGACTCCGCGGTGAGCTCCGATCCCTCCTTGGGGACGATCACCGCCGTGACGGCCTCGATCCACCGTTCGTCCGGGAGCCCCACCACCGCGACCTCGGCGACGTCGGGCAGCTCGTAGATGCAGTCCTCGATCTCGCGAGGAGCCACCAGGACACCCCCGGTGTTGATCACGTCCTTGATCCGGTCCACCACCTGAATGTACCCCTGTTCGTCCTGCACCACCTGGTCCCCGGAACGGAACCAGCCGTCCACGAACGCGTCCGCCGTGGCCTCTGGCTTGTTCCAGTAGCCGGTCAGCAGCTGCGGGGAGCGGTACTGGATCTCCCCTGGCTCCCCGTGTTGAGCGACCCGACCCTCGGACGTGACCACCCGCGCCTCCACGTTGAACGCGGGACGCCCACACGACGCCGGACGGGCGTCGTGCTCGGCGGGTGTCAGGACGGTGCACAGGGGCCCGAGTTCCGACTGCCCGAAGCAGTTGTAGAACCCGATGCCCGGATAGCGGGAGCGCAACCGTTGCAGCACCGTGACGGGCATGATGGACGCGCCGTACTGCGCCTTGCGCAACGACGACAGGTCCCGAGTCTCGAGGTCGGGGTGATTGCTCAGCGGCACCCATACGGTGGGCGCCAGGAACAGCGAACCCACGTGCTCCTCCTCGACCAGCTGCAGGATCTCGGCGATATCCGGTTTCCGGGTCAATCGCACCGCCGCCCCCAGAGCGAGGTAGGGCAGCAGGAACACGTGCATGCCCGCCGAGTGGTAGAGCGGCATGGCCACGAGCGGACGGTCCTGCGCGGTCAGGTCCAGCGCGATGATCGCGGACGTGTACTCGGCCAACAGAGCGGCGTGCGTCATCATGGCGCCCTTGGGCGCGGACGTGGTGCCGGAGGTGTAAAGCAGCTGCAGCAGATCGTGGCCGCGCACCGTCACCCGGACGGCAGCGTCGTTGGCCCGGGGATCGAACGCGGTCTCCTGAAGCGAGGTGTCGTCGTCCTCGCCGCCGGGCAGCATGGGCAGGACGCGTTCGACGGCGCGTGCTCTCCCGGAGTCCCGGACCTGCGCCACGAGCGGCAACAGTTCGGGATCGGCAATCACCGTGGTGGCCCCGGAGTCCTCGAGGACGTACGCGAGCTCGTCCCCTTTCAGCGCGAAGTTGACGGGGACGTGCACGAGCCCCGCTTGGGCGCACGCGAGGTACAGGATCGCGTAGACGTCCGAGTTCACGCCGAACGCCGCGACGCGCGTCCCCGGGGTCAGGCCCGCATCGGCCAGGCGGCGCGCGACCCGCCGGACCGCGTCCCCCAGCTCCCGGTACGACCAGCACCGGTCCTGGAAGAGCAACGCGGTGGCACCGCCGTTGCGCGACACGGCCCGTTGCAGCAGAGCCCCCACGGTGTCGGCGCGGGCCTCGCCCTGCGGTTCGTCCTCGGTGGATGGCGGCGTATGTGGTGCGGGATCGGTCATGGCGGGGTTCCCCTCATGGTCGGGTCCTCGGAGTCGGCGCGGATCCGGGGACGACGGCGCTCCCCGGGTCCGCGCGCGTAGTAGCCACAGTGCCCAAATGCGGGGGTGTTGTCCAGATCACGCCAGCTCCGCGCCACATCCGCCCTCCTCGAATATCTAGTGGAGCAAAAGCAGCTCGGGGTGCTCGGATGCTGCTTCTACTCAGTAAAAGCAGAGGGGTGCAGGGGGCGCCCACATGCTGGACGCATATTGCACGTTTACTTACTAATAGGTAGAACTGGGGTATGGGCCACCCCGGGATCAAGGGATTCTTTCGTGCAGCCGCTGGAATCCTGAGCTACCCCCAGGACCCACGGTCCTTCGCGCAGGTCTTCGGCTCCCTGACGAGCGCACATTACACACGAGGCCGCATCACGCACGTGCGGCGCGAGACCCCCGACACCGTGACCCTGTTCTTCACCGCGGGTGAGGGGTGGATCCCGCACCGGGCGGGGCAGTGGGCGCGGATCGGCGTGGAAGTGGACGGGAAGCGGATCTGGCGTCCGTACTCCATCAGCGCCCCCGAACACGGTGACCCGTCGATCACCGTCAAAGCGCAGGGCCTGGTGTCCGAACACCTCGTTGAGCGCACCGCCCCGGGCAACGTGCTCTACCTGGAACGCCCCGAAGGACAGTTCCTGCTCCCGGACACCCCCACAGAATTGCTGTTCATGGTGGCCGGTTCCGGGATCACCCCGGTGATGTCCATGCTGCGGACCCTCATGCCGCGCAGGCCGGACCACGACGTCGTGCTGGTCTACGTGTCCCGGAGCCGGGAGTCGTGCATCTTCCACGACGAGATCCTGGAACTCGCGGACCAGTTCCCGGGTCTGCGGCCGGTCTTCTGGTTCACCGAGGAACGCGGCCGCCTCGACGCCTCCGACGCCGATGCCCTGGCCGAGCTGTGTCCCGATCACGCGGACCGGGTGACGTACGCGAGCGGCCCGGACTCGTTCGTCAGCGCCGTGGAGGACCTCTCGCGCAGCCACGGCGGCCCCCCCCGTGGTGGAACGCTTCGATGTCACCAGGCAGTTCAGCGGCGGCCAACGCGGGGAAGTTTGGTTCACCCGTTCCGAGATGACCCTGGGGGTGGGCCCGGACGAAACCGTCCTGGAGGCCGCCGAACGCGCGCAACACCAGCTGCCCCACGGATGCCGTATGGGCATCTGCCACAGTTGTCTGGTTCCCTTGACGGACGGGGCCGTGACCAACATCCGCACCGGTGAGCTGCACCGTGAACCCGGTCCCGTCCAGACGTGCGTGACCCGACCCGCTCCCCACGCCGCGATCCGCTGCGCCTCACGGAGGCCGAGCTCGCGGAACTCGCGGCCGATTTCGACGCCGTGCGGGACGAGGTCTTCTCCCGCCGCGGCCAGTCCGACGCCCAGTACATCCGCCGCGTGGTGGTACTGCAGCGCAGCCTGGAGATGACGGGGCGGGCCTGTCTGCTCTTCTCCCGTCACAAACCCCTGTGGTGGGCCGGTGTGGGGTGCCTGAGTGTGGGCAAGATCCTGAATAACATGGAGATCGGCCACAACGTGCTCCACGGGCAGTGGGACTGGATGAACGACAAGGAGATCCACTCGACCACGTGGGAGTGGGACTTCGTGGCGCCGTCGGCGGGCTGGCAGCGCACCCACAACGAGACGCACCACACGTGGACCAACGTGCTCGGCAAGGATCGGGACGTGGGGTACAACGTGCTGCGCATGGACCCCGATCAGCCATGGAAGCCCGTGAACCTGCTGAACCCGGTGATCAACCTGGGCCTGGCACCGGCATTCGAGTGGGGCATCGCGATCTACGACATCGAACTGGACCAGTTCCTGGCCGGCAAGAAGTCCGGGCGGGCCACGTTCGAGGACTTCAAGCGCGTGATGAAGAAGCTGGGCCGCCAGTCCGCCAAGGACTTCGTGGTCTCTCCGCTGCTGGCGTCCCTCACGGGTTCGGGGAAGGCGTCGCTTAAGGGGTTCCTGGCGGCGAACGTGATCCGCAACGTCTGGGCGCACACGGTCATCTTCTGCGGCCACTTCCCGGACGGCGCGGAGACCTTCACGGAGGAGGACGTGCGCGACGAGACTCGGGGGCACTGGTACCGCCGCCAGGCCATGGGCTCGGCGAACATCGACGGTTCACGCCTCATGCACTTCACGAGTGGGCACCTCTCCTTCCAGATCGAACACCACCTCTTTCCGGACATGCCGTCCAACCACCTGGCGCGCATCGCACCCCGCGTGCGGGAGATCTGCCGTAAGTACGGCATCCGCTACACCTCCGGCCCCCTGCCCCGGCAGGTCTTCCAGGCGTGGCGCAAGGTGTGCCGGCTCGCGCTGCCCTGACGACGCCGCCACTCTCGGCCCCGGCGCTCGCATCTACCGGCTCCGAATTCCCAGTGGAGTAGAAGCAGCTCGGGGTGCCCGGATTCTGCTTTTACTCCACGGGAGCAGCCACCCGCTGGGAGGGCCGGGCGGGCGGTTGCCGGGCGGGTGCGCGGGTCGTGAGCCCGCGGGTGGGCGGGCAACTCGTCCTGCCCGGCACGCGTCGCAAGTCCGATAGGTGTTCCCGCGACGCTCCCCTAGGGTGTATTCCGGCACACACTCGCACCGCGGGCGGCCATGTTCCAGGAACCGGACGCGGCCCCGCCCGCGGTCAGGACAGGCAGGAGCACGCATGAGTACCGAAGGAGCTTCCGGGCACCTGGGCGCCAACGGCGAGGACGTCCCGGACGCCCACTACGTGCGCACGAGCGATCACGGTTTCCGCACCACGGTGTACACGCAGGGAGCGTGGAGCCCCCTGGAACAGCACATGGCGGCGTCGTCCGGCCTGCTGGTACACGAGATCGAACGCAACCACCCGCGGGAGGACGTGCTGCCGGTGCGTTTCTCCTTCGACATTCTGGGGGTCATCCCCGGTGGTGAGATCGAGGTGCACACGCGCGTGCTGCGCCCGGGCAGAACCATCGAGTTGGTCGAGGCGACCATGAGCGCCGGTGGGCGGGACTGCATCCGGTTGAGCCTGTGGCGGCTGAAGACCTCGGACACCCAGGACGTGGCCGGCGGGGAGATCGAGCCCCTGACCCCCGTGGAGCAGTGCGAGCCGGTCAATATGTCCGAGGCGTGGGGCGGCGGGTTCATCAGCTCCGTCGAGGCACGTACCGCCCGGCGGCCCCGACCCGGCAACGGCGCGGGCTGGCTGCGGATCACCAAGTCGGTGGTCGAGGGCGAGGAGTCCTCCCCCACCGCCCGGTTCATCAGCTCGGTCGACGCCGCCAACGGGATCGCTCCGCGCGCGGAGATCGGACCGTGGGCGTTCCCCAATGTGGACCTGAGCATCCACATGTTCCGCGCCCCGGTGTCCTCGTGGGTGGGACTCGACACCCGGGTGGAGTTCGGCGGGGACGGCGTGGGCCTGACTCATTCGGAGCTGTTCGACGAGCGCGGTCCGATCGGTCGGGTGGCCCAGGCGCTGACCCTGCGCCGGGCGAGCTGAGAAGCCGGTGGCCCGCCAGGACTTGGGTGGGCCGGAACCGCCCGGCTCCGCCGGGGGTTGAGCAGGGGCCGGGCGGGTGCGGGTCTCATCACACTTCGCCACGCGATGTCCCCGGAGTTGACGCCCGATCATAGAATGGCCGCTAGTTCCCAGTAATCCGCAACATCCGGACGGGGTAGAACCCCAGGAGGTCCAGCCGCGTGAGCAGCATCCTGATCAATGTGACCAACCGCGAGGGCGAGCGCACCGAGGGCGTCGAGTGGAAGGACTACGAGACGCTCATGGAGTGCCTCACCCGCCACAAGTTCCCGATCCTCGCCACGTGCGGCGGCAACGCCTCGTGCTCCACGTGCCACTCGTACCTGGACCAGGACACGTTCGTGAAGACGGGCGGGACCAACGAGGAGGAGGAGGACCTCCTGGAGATGCTGGACGACACCCGCCACGACAACTCCCGGCTCACGTGCCAGGTGGAGTGGTCCGAGGACCTCGCGGGCGCGGAGATCACGATCGCCCCCGAGTGGTGATCGTCCGCCGCTGACGCGGTGGCAGCACGACACCGCCGCCCCGGCCCGGCGGTGTCGTCACCGGCGGCCTCATGACCGGCGACACGAGTTGGTAGCGCGGCGCCGCGTGGGTGAAAGTTAGAGCATGACTGCTCTCCGGGATGACCTCACCACACGCGCCGCTTACGTCTCGGACGCCTCGATCTATCGCCGGCTGCCGGCGGCGGTCGCGGAACCGCGCTCGGTCGAGGAGATCCGTGAGCTGTTGGCCACGGCCCGGGAGAACGGCTGGCCTGTGATCTCCCGCGGTGGTGGCACCTCCGTGGCGGGCAATGCGATCGGTGACGGGTTGGTCATCGACACCTCCCGGTACTTCAACCGCATCCTGGAGATCGATCCGCACGTCCGCACCGCCACGATCGAACCCGGTGTGATCTGCGATCAGTTGCGGGACGCCGCGAGCGAGTTCGGCCTGACCTACGGACCGGACCCCTCCACGCATTCGCGGGCCACCGTGGGCGGGATGGTCGCCAACAACGCGTGCGGTTCCCACTCGGTCGCGTGGGGTACGAGTGCGCAGAACCTCGTCTCGCTCACGGTCATGCTCGCCGACGGGCGCGAGGTCACCCTGGACGCGGGCGGCACCTCGGACGCCGCACTGGATTCCCAGCTCACCCAGTTGCGGGACCGACACCTGGCCATGCTGCGCACCGAACTGGGCCAGTTCCCCCGCCAGGTCTCTGGGTACGGACTGCACTACCTGTTGAGCGAGAACGGTTTCGACGTGGCCAAGGCGTTCGCCGGGACCGAGGGCACGTGCGGGATCATCACCCGGCTCACCGTGAAACTCGTGGCCAAGCCGCGCTTCACAGCGCTCGCGGTACTGGGTTTCACGGACGCGATCGCGGCGGCCACCGCGGCCCCGAAGTTCCGCGTCCGGGGCGTCACCACGATCGAGGGCATGGGCTCGGACCTGCTGGACGCCCTGCGCACCCGCCCCGGTCAGGAGAACGCGGGCCGTGAGCTCCCGGAGGGCGGCGGCTGGCTCTACTGCGAGGTGGGCGCGGACACCCAGGAGGCCGCGTTCGAGGCCGCCCGGGCACTGCCGGGACTCGTCGAGGAGACCGTGGTGGATTCCGTGGTCGTGGGCGACCCCGCCGAGGCCCGCGCCCTGTGGCGCATCCGCGAGGCCGGTGCGGGGATCGTGACCCGCTTGCCGGACGGCGGCGAGGCGTGGCCCGGGTGGGAGGACTCCGCCGTGCCCCCGCAGCACCTGGGCGCCTACCTCAAGGACCTCTACGCGCTGCTGGACGAGATGGACCTGCGCGGTATCCCGTTCGGCCACTTCGGCGAGGGCTGTGTGCACATTCGGATCTCCTTCGATTTCAACACGGACGAGGGCGTGGCCCACTACCGCCGGTTCATCGAGCGGGCCGCGGAACTCGTGCACCGCTACGGCGGCTCGGTCTCCGGGGAGCACGGGGACGGCCGTGCCCGCTCGGAGCTGCTCAGTACCATCTACTCCGACGAGGCACGCGGCGCCTTCGCCCGATTCAAGCGGATCTTCGATCCCGACAATTTGTTCAACCCCGGGGTCGTGGTGGATCCCGAACCCCTCGACCGGGGCATCCGCCCGGGTCCCGGCGCGCGCACGTTCGAGCTGACCCCGGTCCACGCGTTCTCCGCGGACGACGGCTCGTTCGGCCAGGCCATCAACCGCTGCGTGGGCGTGGGCGCATGCCGCTCGGACTCGGGTGCCATGTGCCCGTCCTTCCACGCGACCCACGACGAGGTGCACTCGACCCGCGGGCGCATGCGGTCCCTCGCCGAGATGCTGCGCGGCGAGCACATCACGGACGGGTGGAAGTCCAAGGAGACCTACGAGGCCCTGGACCTGTGCCTCTCGTGCAAGGCGTGCGCCACGGAGTGCCCCGTGAACGTGGACATGGCCACCTACAAGGCCGAGTTCTTGCACCACCACTTCCGCCAGGGCCTGGGCTCGTTCGTCGGCAAGGACCGCCGGCCCATGGCGCACCTGACCATGGGGTGGATGCCGTGGCTCATGAAGCTCGTGACCAGGGTCCCCGGTTCGCTGCGCGCGGTGAACTTCCTGGAACGCTTCCGTCCCATCGAGGAACTGACCAAGAAGCTCGGCGGCATCGAACCGAAGCGGCGGATGATCCGCTTCAACGACACCCCGCTCACGTCGTGGTTCAAGACCCGCACCCCACAGGGCGCGGTGGCGCGCGGAGGCGGCCGCGCGGCGTCGTCGGCGGAGAAACCGTCCGTGGTGCTGTGGCCGGACACGTTCACGAACTTCTCCGCGGACGGGCCCGGCAAGGCCGCCGTGGCGGTGCTAGAGGCCATGGGCTACCGCGTGCTCATGCCCATGGGAAACGTGTGCTGCGGACTCACGTGGCACTCCACCGGGCAGTTGGACATGACCCGCCGGACCCTGCTGCAGACCCTGGACGTGATGGAGCCGCTGCTCGAGGCTGGCTACCCGATCATCGGGCTGGAACCGTCTTGCACGGTGATGCTCCAGCACGACATCACCGAGCTGCTCCCGGATGACCCGCGCGCCCACAAGGTCCGGGCCCTCACGGTGACGCTCGGTGAGTTCAGTGCGCGCCACGCCGAGGACGGCGGGGACTGGCCGTTCGACACGCTCGAGACCCACGCGGGACCGGGCACCGCGGTGTGCCAGGTGCACTGCCACGAGAAGGCCCAGGGCGACTTCACGCCGGAACTACGCGTGCTCGAGAAGCTCGGGGTGGACGCCGCCGTGGTGGGCGGTGGCTGCTGCGGTCTCGCCGGGAACTGGGGCTTCGAACCAGGTCACCACGAGATCTCCCAGACCCTCGGGGAACGCAACCTGTTCCCCGCGATCCGTGCCGCGGGGCCCGGTTCGATCGTGCTCGCGGACGGTTTCTCGTGCCGCACGCAGATCGCCCAGGGCACCGACGCGGAAGGAGTCCACCTGGCACAGGTGATGTATGCCGCATTACGCGCGGAAAAGTAGCACACTGTTGCCATGAGGAGTCACTTGCCCGCCCCCCGGGGCACCCACACCGCCACCCGTCCGTTGCTCGCGGCCACCGCGCTGAGCGCTCTCATGGTCCTCTCGGCCTGCGGTTCCTCGGACGGCGCCTCGTCCGAGGAGCAGAACACCGCACCCGCCGGCGCCTCCGTCTCCGCGAGCGCCACGGCGTCCCCGAGCGCCTCGTCCATGTCCCCGAGCCCGTCGGCCAGCCGGTCCGCGAGCCCGTCCGCGAGCGCCGAGGCCACGGAAGCCACAAACGCCGCGGCGTCCGGTGGACAGGAGGGGCAGGCCGCGGAGTCGGCGCAGCCGTCCGCCGAGCCCGATCGCCTCGCGTCCGCTCCCGAACTGGGCATGCCCACTGCGAGCCCGTTCGACCAGGCGAAGGCGGATGCCCAGCGCGCCGGCGGCACGTGCAGTGCCGGGCAGCTCTCCGGATCGCTCACGCCGCAGCAGGGTGCGGCGGGTTCGGTCATTGCGTCCCTCACGCTCACCAACAACGGCTCCGCACCGTGCACCCTGAGCGGCTACCCGGGTGTGTCCTTCGTGGACGCGAACGGTGCTCCCGTGGGTGCGCCGGCCTCCCGGGACGCCTCGGGTGCGGGCACCGTGACCCTACAGCCCGGCGCGTCCGCGAGCGCCGGGGTGCGGATCACCCAGCCCGGTGTGATCGGTCAGGTGTGCAACCCGCACCAGGCCGCGGGCGTGCGCGTGTACCCGCCGGACAGCTACGAGTCGCTCGTGGTGCCCTACTCGGGTCAGGCGTGCGGCAACCCCAAGGTCTCCCAGTTGCAGGTCAAGGGTTTTGGGTCCTGACCCCGTCCTGAACCTTTTCTCCCCCGCGACCGCGCAGTGGTTCGACGCCGCGTTCAGCGGGCCCACGGCGGCCCAGCGCGGCGCGTGGGAGGCCATCTCGGCGGGCCGCCACGCTCTCGTGGTGGCCCCCACCGGTTCCGGTAAGACGCTCGCGGCGTTCCTGTGGTCGATCGACCGCTTGCTGACCGACAAGAAGGCGGACGGGTCCGACGACGCGGAGGACCGCACCTCGGTGCTCTACATCTCCCCGCTCAAGGCCCTGGGCGTGGACGTGGAACGCAACCTGCGCGCACCGCTGATCGGGATCACCCAGGCCGCCAAGGCCGCCGGCGGGGAGCCCCCGGAGATCTCGGTGGGTGTGCGCTCAGGTGACACCCCGCAGGCGATCCGCCGCGCCCTGTTGGCGCATCCCCCGGACGTGCTCATCACGACCCCGGAATCGCTGTACCTCATGCTCACGTCCAAGGCGCGGGAGACCCTGCGCCACGTGAACACCGTGATCATCGACGAGGTGCACGCGGTGGCCGGGACCAAACGCGGGGCGCACCTGGCGGTGAGCCTCGAACGCCTCGACGACCTCCTGGAACGTCCCGCGCAACGGATTGGGCTCTCCGCGACCGTGGAACCCGTGGACACCGTGGCCGGGTTCCTGGGCGGCTCCCAGCCCGTGGACGTGGTGCGCCCGCCGTCCGAGAAGGACTGGGACCTCACGGTGTCCGTGCCCATCCCGGACATGACCGTGTTGGGCGGGGCGGCGGCGTCGCCGTCGTCCGGGGACCTGGACGGCAACCTGGAGGCGTCCGACTACCAGGCCACCGCGTCCATCTGGCCCCACGTGGAGGAACGGATCGTGGACCTCGTGGAGGCGCACCGTTCCACAATCGTGTTCGCG
This sequence comes from Kocuria marina, assembly GCA_014652975.1. Taxonomy (GTDB): domain Bacteria; phylum Actinomycetota; class Actinomycetes; order Actinomycetales; family Micrococcaceae; genus Kocuria; species Kocuria marina. The sequence continues at coordinate 609,189 of BMZV01000001.1, forward strand.
AACTCGCGTGGCCTCTCGGAGAAACTCACTGCGCGACTCAACGAGATCCACGAGTTCCGGCTCGCCAACGCCACGGAAGAGAGCCCCACGGATTTGGACGGTGGCGATCCCGTGGCGCTGGGTGATGCGCTCTCCGACCTCCTGGACGGCGCCGCCGCGCAGGCCGACGACGCCGCGCGCAGCGAGGGCGCGGTCAGCACTTCTCGGGCCCGCGACTCCGCCCCCGCGGACATCCCCCGCCAGCACAACCGCCACGAGGGCGCGTCCCCGGTGCTCGCGCGCGCCCACCACGGCTCGGTGTCCAAGGACCAGCGCGGTCTGATCGAGGAGGACCTGAAGACCGGGCGGTTGCGGTGCGTGGTGGCCACCTCCTCCCTGGAGCTCGGGATCGACATGGGCCACGTGGACCTGGTGATCCAGATTGAGTCCCCGCCTTCGGCGGCGTCCGGTTTGCAGCGCGTGGGCCGCGCGGGCCACCAGGTGGGCGAGGTCTCGATCGGGCGGATCTACCCCAAGCACCGCGGGGACGTGCGGGACGCAGCGGTGATCGCTGAGCAGATGCTCGCGGGGCACCTGGAACCGCTGTCCGTGCCCACCAACCCCCTGGACATTCTGGCCCAGCAGACGGTCTCGGCGGTTGCCGCGGAGGACGTGGACGTGGAGAGCTGGTACGACACCCTGCGCCGCAGCGCCCCGTTCCGTTCGCTGCCGCGCTCCGCGTACGACGCCGTGCTGGACCTGCTCGCCGGGCGGTACCCCTCCGACGAGTTCGCCCAGTTGCGGCCCCGGCTGGTGTGGGACCGCGAGACCGGGACCCTGCAGGCCCGCCCCGGTGCCCTGCGGCTCGCAGTCACGAGCGGTGGCACCATCCCGGACCGTGGTCTGTTTCCCGTGTTCCTCGTGGGCGAGCAGGACAGCAAGTCCCCCAAGCGCGTGGGTGAGCTGGACGAGGAGATGGTCTACGAGTCCCGCGTGGGGGACATCATCGCCCTGGGTGCCTCGAGTTGGCGCATCGAGGAGATCACGCACAACCGGGTGGTCGTGGCCCCGGCCCCGGGCGTGCCCGGCAAGCTCCCGTTCTGGCACGGGGACGGTCTGGGCCGGCCCGTGGAGCTGGGCCGTGCCACGGGTCGGTTCACCCGTGAACTCGCCGGTGCCCAGGACACCGAGGCACGCGAGCGCCTGGCCGCCTCCGGCTTGGACGAATGGGCCCGGGACAACCTCATGGCCTACCTCTCCGAACAGCGGGAGGCCACGGAACACGTCCCGGACGATCGCACGCTCGTGGTCGAGCGGTTCCGGGACGAACTCGGGGACTGGCGCGTGGTGTTGCACAGCCCGTTCGGCACCCCCGTGCACGGCCCGTGGGCGCTCGCGGTGCGCGCCCGGTTGGACGAGCGCTGGGGTCTGGATGCCAGTGTCCAGGCCGCGGACGACGGCATCGTGCTGCGCGTCCCCGCCACGGACGAGGAACCGCCCGGGGCGGAGCTGTTCCTCTTCGACCCGGACGAGCTCGAGCGCACCGTAACCGAGGAGGTGGGCGGCTCGGCGCTGTTCGCGTCCCGGTTCCGGGAGAACGCCGCGCGTGCCCTGCTGCTGCCGCGGGCGGATCCCGGTAAGCGCACGCCCCTGTGGCAGCAGCGTCAGCGCTCCGCCCAGTTGCTGGACGTAGCCCGCAAGTACCCGCAGTTCCCGGTGATCCTCGAGACCGTGCGCGAATGCCTGCAGGACGTGTACGACGTCCCCGCGCTGCTGCAATTGCAGCGCGATCTGGCCGGGCGCAAACTGCGCATGGTCGAGACCACCACGGACACCCCCTCCCCCTTCGCGCGCACCCTGCTGTTCGGGTACGTGGCCCAGTTCCTGTATGAGGGCGATTCGCCCCTGGCCGAGCGCAAGGCCGCGGCCCTGTCTCTGGACCCCTCCCTGCTCAACGAGCTGCTCGGTCGCGCCGAGCTGCGCGAGCTGCTGGATCTCGAGGTCATCGAGACCACGGTCCTGCAGTTGCAGCGCCTCGCGCCGGACCGTCGGTTGCGCGGCGTGGAGGGCGCGGCGGACCTCCTGCGCCTGCTCGGTCCCATGACGGCCGACGACGCCGCAGTGCGCTTGCGCGCGGAAGGCACCGCAGCGGCGTCGCCCCCCGCGCAGAGCGCGCCGGAGACCCCCGATGCCCCGGAAACCGACGACACCGAGGATGTCGACGCGGCCGAGGACGTGGCCCCCGAGTACCAACCCATCAGCGCGGACGCCGCCCGCGAGCTGCTGGACGCCCTGGTGTCCACGAACCGGGCGATCGTCCTGCGCGTGGGCGGGCGCGAGGTCTACTGCGCGGTGGAGGACGCCGCGCGGATGCGGGACGCCCTGGGCCAGCCCTTGCCCATGGGTGTGCCCCTGGCGTTCCTGGAACCGGTCGCGGATCCCGTGGGGGACCTCGTGTCCCGGTACGCGCGCACCCACGGTCCGTTCAGCGTGGCGGAGGCCGCGCAGGCCCTGAGCCTGGGGCCCGCCGTGGTCGAGACCGCGCTGCGCTCGCTCGCCAAGCAGCGGCGCGTGAGCGAGGGGGCGTTCCGCCCGAGTGGGGACCCCGCGGCGTCGAAGTCGGAATGGTGCGACGTGGAGGTGCTGCGGACCCTGCGCCGCCGTTCCCTGGCCGCCCTGCGCGCGGACGTGGAACCCGTGGACCCGCAGGTATACGCCACCTTCCTGCCCGCGTGGCAGCACGCCGTCCCGGGGCACCAGTTGCGCGGGTTGGACGGGGTGCTCACGGTGATCGACCAGTTGGCCGGGGTGCCCGTGCCCGCGTCCGCGTGGGAACCGCTCGTGCTCGCGCAGCGCGTGGTGGACTACCGGCCCGCGATGCTGGACGAGCTCATGGCCGCGGGCGAGGTGCTCTTCTCGGGCGCGGGGTCCCTGGGCGGTGAGGACGGGTGGGTCGCGTTCCACCTGGCCGAGTCCGCGGAGCTGTCCCTGCCGCCCGTGCCGCAGCTCGAGGCCGCCGCCGAGGCCCTGGACTCCACGCTGGAACGTGAACTGCTCGCCGTGCTGCGGGCCGGTGGGGCGTACTTCGCGTGGCAGCTCATCCAGCCGCTCGCCGAGGCGGGCGTGTCCGTGGACATGGCCCAGCTGCGCACTGCGCTGTGGAACCTGCTGTGGGCGGGGCTCATCACCAATGACACCTACGCCCCGGTGCGCGCACTCGTCTCGGGCGGGCACTCCGCGCACAAGACGCCCAAGCGCCCGGGCCGTTCCCGTACGGCCGGGCGGCGCGGCGCCGCGCGGTTGCGGGCCGCGTCCCGCGGCCCCGGCGGTGTGGATCCGGCGGCGTCCGCGTCCGGCGACGGCGCTCGCGTCGTTCGCGCCGCGGGGGGCGGTGAGGACCGTGTCACGGCCGGGCGCTGGTCCGTGCTGCGCCCCGAACCGCTCAACCCCACCGTGCGGGCGCAGGCCCAAGCGGAGCTGTTGCTGGACCGCTACGGCATCCTCACGCGCGGTCCCGTGGCGGTGGAGGACGTCCCCGGCGGGTTCTCCACCGTCTACAAGGTCCTGCGCGCCCTCGAGGACGCGGGCCGCGCGCGGCGCGGGTACTTCATCGATGGCCTCGGCGCCGCCCAGTTCACGCAACCCGCGACGGTTGACGTGCTGCGCAGTTTCACGGACGACGACGCCGCTCGCAAGGCCGAACCCCGCGTCCTCGCCCTCGCGGCCACGGACCCCGCCAACCCCTACGGTGCCGCGCTGGACTGGCCGGAAGCGGTGGCTCTCGAATCCAGCACCAAGCACCGCCCGGGGCGCAAGGCCGGTGCCGTGGTGGTGCTCGTGGACGGGGCGCTGATCCTCTACCTGGAACGTGGCGGGAAGACCGCGCTCGCGTTCGTGTCAGACCCGGCCCTGCTGCGCCTCGCGGCGGAGGCCGTGGCCGAGCTCGTGCAGCGCAGGGCCATGGACTCGCTCGTGGTCGAGAAGGTCAACGGCGACTCGGTGCTCTCCTCCGAGGACCTCGTGACCGCGGTCCGGGACGGTCTGCTGGCGGGCGGCTTCTACCAGACCCCGCGCAGCGTGCGGATGCGGGCTCCCGTGGGCGGGGGCAGGTCCGGCTGATACCACTTTGATACCTTGAGGGGCATGGCGATGACTTTGCGGCTGACCGAGGACGACGAACTCGCTCTCGCCGCCCTGGCCGAAGCGGACGGCATCAGCCGTCAGGAAGCCACGATCCGAGCCATCCACGAAGTTGCGGCCCGGAGAGGTCACGAGCGGCAGGTGACCGAAGCGTCGGCGCGTGCACGTGCACGCTATGCCGATGTGTTGGACCGGCTCGGGCGGTGACGCGGTACCTCACGACCGAGGACCTACTCGTGGTGATCAACGATCTCGGAGTCGGCCCATTGCGCGATGTGGGGTTGCTGGAGGCCACGGCGAGTGGCCGAGCCGATCTCCATGATGTCGCCGCAATGCTGCGACGGTGGCACTGACGCCACAGCTGCGAACTGCCGCCGAGCCCACTCCCGTTCGACACTGAACACCCCACCCTACCTAGGAGGCCCAGGTGCCTGAAGGTGATTCCGTCTACCGCCAGTGCAAGATGCTGCGCGAGGCGCTGGAGGGGTCCGTGATCGTGAGCTCGAACTTCCGGGTGCCCTCACTCGCCACATCGGACGTGTCCGGGCGCACGGTCGTGGCCGTGGTGCCGCGGGGGAAGCACATCCTCATCCGACTCTCCCAGGCCCCCGATGCGGCCGAGCTGAAATCCGGGGCCGAGCCCCTCACCCTACATTCCCACCTCATGATGGACGGCACGTGGCGAGTCTTCGACCGGGAACCGGCGGGGGGCGCCACAACCGGCTCCGGCGGGGAACCACAAGCGGCACGCAGCAAAGGTGATGCTCCGGCCGGAAGCGGGCGAGCGGCGTCGTCGTCACGAGCAAGGAACGGAATGCGCACGAGCCGACCCGGGGCGAGTCCCTACCGACCGCGGGGGCAGGCCCGGCGGGGCGGCAGCGTGCGTTCACGCGCAGAAGCGAGGACCCGGCTCAGCGCGGACGTGTCCATCGGGCAGGGCTCGCACACCATTCGCGCGATCCTGCGCACCGAGGACGTGGAAGCCGTGGGTTTCGACGTCAAGGACGTCCGACTGGTGCCTACCCGCCTGGAGGACGAGCAACTCGTGGGGTACCTGGGCCCGGACATCCTCGGACCGGACTGGGACCTGGAGAGGGCCCTCGAGCGGCTGGGTGCGCAACCCGACCGGGCGATCGGCACCGCGCTCATGGATCAGCGCAACCTCGCGGGGATCGGCAACGTGTACCGCGTGGAGGTGCTGTTCATGTCGCGCACCAACCCATGGGTCACGGTCGGCTCCCTGCCGGAGGGCAAGCTGCGCGAGATCGTGACGCTCGCGCACAAGCTGCTGCACCTGAACAAGGACCGCTCGATGCGCTCGACCGTGGGGCAGGCACCGCAGGGTCGCCCCCTGTTCTGGGCGTACGGCAAGGACGGTCAGCCGTGTCGCCGGTGCGGCGCGGTGCTGCGGCGCGGAGAGATCGACGACGCTCTGCTCACCGTCCCCGCGCCGGACGGCACCACGACGGCGCCGGGCACCGCAGTGCAGCACCTGCGCAAGATCGTGTGGTGCCCGCGCTGCCAGAGCGAGTGACGGGCTGACGAAAAAGGGGATCGGCTGCGGGGTGCGCCCGGGCCTGTCAGGACCGGAACGCACCCCGTGCGCGCGCCGTCGGCGAATCCGGACGTTCCGGTTCGTGGTGCGTCAGCGGGTGACCCAGGTCTTGCCCGTGACCGAGGACCAATGGACGGTGTAGCCCTTGGAGAAGCGCTGGCGCATCTCGGAGCCCACGCGGTATTCCTCGGTGGTGGGGTAGCCCCACCCGCGCTCGAAGCCGGCTGCCTTCCAGCGCTTACCGATCGCGCCGGTCTCCTTGATCACGTGCGCGCCGGAGGACGGGGACCACATGAACTTGTACTGGGCGCCGCCCGCGGTCCTGAAGTTCTGGTAGACGCCGCCGTTGACCAGGCCGCCGCGTTCGTTCATGGTCGGGTAGCCGAACTTGGCGGCCCCACCCAGTGCTTGGTACCGGCTCTTGATGCCGCCCTTGACGGTGTAGGCCGGGGGTGCCACGCGCTTCGCGGCCACGGGGGCCACGGTGTCGGCCTGCGGGCGCGGCGCTGCCGCGGTGACCGTGCGGGTGACGTCCGAGGGACCGCTGCCGGCAGGGTATCCGTAGGAATCCACGGTGCCCACCAGGCGCCAACCCTCGCCCGTGCCGGACAACCGGCCGTCCACGTAGGTCAGTCCGATCCCCACGACCTGCATCCGGGGGTCCGTGAGGACCTTGTTGTGCGCATGGGAGCCCTTCCACCAGTTCATGAGGTCGGGAACCGAGTTCTGCCACGACAGTGCGTGGATCTCCCCCGCCGCGTTGTACCCGGCGGCCCGGCGGTCCGTGAGGAACAGGTTGCTGTGGTCGATGACCTCTTCCTTGACCAGTCGGTCGGACTGGCTCTGGGCAATGCCGGACAGCGACTTGGAGTACTTCACCGGGGCCAAGCCCTTGGATGCCCGGTGTTGGTTGATCAGGTTCAGGAGCTTCTGGGCGTCCGCCGCCCGCGTGCTGCTGGACACGGACACGATGTCGGAGGGCGCGGCCTGCGCGGGGGTGCCGGTGAACAGGCCCCCGCTCAGGATCATGAGAGCCGCAGTGATGGTCGCGGCCAGGTTCGAGAAGGCTCGTCGGGTCGGGGAGTACCCGTCGATGGCAGGAATGCGGTGATGTGACATGGGGACCATTTCGTCGTTGGGCGCACGCGCCCGCACCTCCGTGGCATGACACCACGAGGGTGTGACAGACGTACGCGCTGTGGGGGGACAGCTCGTGGTGGCATGTGCCAACCGACTCGGGGCTGCGTGTACGACAACCCCTGTACGGGCCCGATGAGGGGGGAAGACCCGCTGATAAGGGTACCCCGGGGTAGCCGGGTTTTGGTGTGTTACATCACACTCGGTCGGAACGTTTCGGCATCCTTCGACAGATGTTCAACTTTGCCCTTGCAGGTCAATGTGTCAGAAGTTCGCTGGGCGCCCCGGATCGACGAGCCGTATGGGCGCTGGATGACAGACGTGAGCTCACGGTGATCGTCTCACCCGTCATGGGATGGGTGAAGGTCAGGGAGCGGGCGATCAACTGCATGGGGTTGTCCGGATCCTCCACGTCGAAATCGTCCAGCGGTACCGGGTACAACTTGTCCCCGCGTAATGGGAGGCCCAACGAGTTCATGTGCACCCGGATCTGATGGGTGCGCCCGGTCAGCGGAGCGATCTCGTAGCAACCCCACTGCCCCGCGTCATCGGTGAAGCGTTCGAGCAGGCGGATGTCCGTGACGGCGTTGACGTCTCCCGGTTCCTCGAAGGCCTGCACGACTCCCTGGATCTTGCGGATCCGGGACTCCACGCGCACCGGCTCCTTCCCCACCCGATCATTGACGCGGGCCACGGCCCAATAGGTCTTGGTCACCGTGCGCTCCTGGAACATGCGGTGGAACACCCCGCGGTCCGCCGCGTGCTTGCTCAGCAGCAGCACCCCGCCCGTGGAGCGGTCCAGCCGGTGCACAGCGGAGATCTCGTCGTTGTGGAACTGGCACCGCGCAGCCACCACCACGGAGCGGCGGACGTTCTCGCCCTTCGGGGTGCTGCACAGCCCGTGCGGTTTGTCCACCGCCAGGATCCATTCGTCCTCGTACAGCACGTCGAGGGTGATGGGCACGGCGTCGTCGTCCGGGACCGGGCGGTGGAACCATACCGAGGCCCCCGCTTCGTAAGGGGTGGCCGGGGTGACGACGGCGCCGTCGTCCCCGCGGACACGACCAGCGGCGACCTCGTGGGCGAACCACGCGGCGTCGTCCGGGAAACGCTGCTGGACGTAGTCCGCGGCCGTGGTCGGGAGACCGTCCAGAGCCCGCAAGACCGGGTCCGGGGAACCCGGGCCGGGCATCCGGACCCGCGCGGGCCCCACGCCGCGCACCGTGGGTAGCGGAGGGTTCACGCGTCGTCTCACTGCGTGCCCGATCCGGCGGTTACCATGGCCTGGAACCTAACACATGACCGTGAGGCGGCCTCGTGAGCGAGCACACCAGCCCGGAGCGCGTGGTGCTCCTGGACGATCAACACCAACCCACCGGAACGGCCCTGAAATCCACGGTTCACACCGAGGACACCCCCCTGCACCTGGCGTTCTCGTGCCACGTGCTCAACTCCCGCGGCCAGGTCCTGGTGACCCGCCGCGCGCTCGGCAAGCGCACGTGGCCCGGCGTATGGTCCAACAGTTTCTGCGGTCACCCGGGACCGGACGAGTCCTTCGAGGACGCCGTCGCCCGCCGTGCCCAGCAGGAACTCGGCCTGGAGATCCGCAACCTCACCGTGGTGCTGCCCGAGTTCCGATACCGGGCCACGGACGCCTCCGGGATCGTTGAGAATGAGTTCTGCCCGGTGTTCATTGCCGTCGCCGACGACGATCCCCGTCCCGCCGAGTCCGAGGTCGCCGAGTACTCGTGGGCCGCCCCCCACGACCTCGTGGCCGCGGTGGAGAGCGCCCCGTTCGCGTTCAGCCCGTGGCTCGCGGACCAGATCCGCGAACCCGTGCTACGGGAGGCGCTGGGCTGAGGGCCCAGGTTCACCATCCTGGATCGGGTCACCTTTGGCCGTTGTGTGTTGATCGTCCCTCGGGTCATTCGGGGCGTAGAAATCTGGCATCAGTGTTCTTCCCCAGCGCACCAAATTACCTCCACCCTCGGTGAGTGGGATCGACTCCACCAGCTTCTCCGGGGAGCACCCGACATACACGAGGCAACGGGAGGCCACCAAGACGGTCAGCGAGGTAAAAAGCACAAGGTTTTTCCTGAGCTGGGTCTGCTTCTGCAGGCCATGGGCGTAGTTGTTCCGCAGGCTCTTCACTTCTCTCTTCCACAGGTCGTGTGCCCCGGCAGCCGTCCCACAGATTATCGGCACCAGTGGCTGTACATCGTCCAAGATGTCCTGGACACGCTGCTCAAGTGTGGGTTCTCCCAACTGGCTATTGAGGACACGATTTTTCAGGGTGGAGGCTATGAGATCGTCTATTTCCCCTTCATCCTTGGCCCTCGCGATGATGTCCCCGATGGCGCGACGGGCCTTTTTTTGAGCTTTTGTCAGGGCACCGGTTTTCCCAGAGTGAAGCTTGCGGTGTAGCCCCTCCAGCGACATGACCATCGTGGAGAAGTCTGCGTCCACGAACCGTTCGCCATACGTGCCATGAGCTAGAACATTCGCTGTAAGTTCAGGAGCCCGCCCCAGTTCTGGGCGTCGTTCCAGCCAGGCAGCAATGAGCTCGACGCCAGACTCGCCCCTCCGAGCGGCCATGCCGTCATGACGTTGATCGTCTAGGGGATCTTCAACCACCCGACCGTCGACCTCCAACGGCCGCTCGGGCCCTCCGGCGATCCTCACTCGGTACCGGTCGACCACAGCCCGGTTCATGTGCAGCAAGGAGAAGAATTCCTGCCGTTCCTCAGCTTGGTCAGAAGTGCTCTCCAGGGACGCGATCGGAGCTTGCGCCCAGGCCTCCAATCCGCTCAGATGCATGAACAGGCAAAGTGGGGTGATCTGGGTCGATGCCATACACGAGCTCGCGCACCACGCGCCTATTCCACCCGCAAGTGATTACTCCTCGTGCATTTACTGGGGCCATACCGAGCACTCGGCCCCGACGGTCGTCCCTGCCTGCCGGCGATGGCCGCACGCTGCTCTCCGTGCACCCGGTGGGGCCGTCCTTCGAGAACGCCCCCTATGCCCAGACCCGGGCTTTCTACACCAGGATGGGTTTCCTTCCCCTGGAGGAGCACGAGGACCTCGAATGGCCGGGCCCCACGCTCATCCTGGTCCGGGCCTTGCCCGCGACAGGCCAAGGCCACACTGAGAACCAGGACCACACCCAGGGGACATCAGCACCACCAACCAACGGGGCAGGCGGCGTTGGGAGCGAGATGTCGGGGAATCGATGGGGCCCATGAAGCGAGTGTATGGGGAGGTGTTCAGGGATCCGCGCACGCCCCGACGCGAATTCCTGGTGGAGTAAAAGCACCCCACCACGGGGAAAAGCTGCGATAACTCAGAAAAGGCAGCGGGGGCACCGGGCGAGCCGCAGCAGCACCGGGCGATAAACTCCTCACACACCCCACCCGTCCTCCCAGGAGCCCCGCGATGTCCGAATCCCCCGCCCACCGCGCCGCGAAGGCCGCGCACTCCGTGGACTACCTGTTCGGTACGCGGGCGCTGCGCGTGCCGGGCACGTACCTGGGGGCTGTCGCGTTCCCGCGCCCGTGGCGGGGGCCGTGGCACTACTGGTGGCAGGCCCATTTGCTGGACGCGTTCGTGGACGCCGCGGCCCGCGAGCGCCACGCCGGCAACCAGGACACCGCTGAGCTGGCCCGCTCCCGCGCGCATCGGTTGCTGCGGGGCATCGCCGTGCACAGCGGCGGGCGGGTGACCAACAACGTGTTCTTCGACGACATGGCCTGGCTGACCCTCGCCGTGGGGCGCCTGCGTGACGAGGACCTCGCCGCCACGGGCCGCACATCGCGCGCGGTGCAGGACGACGGCGCCGCTCTGGCCACGCGCCTCGCCTCCGGTTGCGACGACACCATGGGCGGCGGTGCGTGGTGGAACACCACGCGGGACTACAAGAACACGGCGTCCACCGCCCCGGTGGCGCTGACATTCCTACGCATGCACCGCACTGCCGAGGCTCGCGCACTGCTCACGTGGTTGTTCGACACCCTCTTCGACGCCGAGCGCGGCGTGTTCCTGGACGGCATCCGCATGGCCGCGGCGGGCTCCGGGAAGGAGATCACGTCCGTGGACCCGCACGTCTACACCTACAACAGCGGCCCGGCCCTCGGTGCGGCCCTCGAGCTCGCGGAGGTCACCGCGGATCCCGCCGAGCACGCACTGTGGCTCGACCGGGCGGCACGGCTCGTCCACGGCGCGGCCCGGGAGTTCACGGTCCCCGGCCCCCACGGTGCACCCGTGTTGCGCGGCCAGGGCGGCGGTGACGCCGGGCTGTTCACGGGCATCCTGGTGCGCTACCTGGGCGAAGCCGCGTCGTCGTCGTTGCTGGACGACGACGCTCGGGCCACCGCCCGCGCGCTCGTCACCGACACCGCGGACGCCCTGTGGGACGGGCGTCGGGAATTCGATCCGAACGAGGACTTCACGGTGCCCGCCGCGGTGCGAACGGTGGGCGAGACGGTCGCGGTGTTCTCCCCCGAACCGGCGCAGCACGCGAACCAGGCGCAGCGGGCCGGCGCCCCGGTGGAACTCAGCACGCAGGTGCAGGCGTGGACCGTACTGGAAGCCGCCGCGCGTTCGGCTGATCGCTGAACTCGGCCGCTGACGCCGCAGATTCCTGGCCCGCGGGGGCGTCACGACGGTAGAAACGAACCATGAGTTCAGTACGCACCCCGGACCCCAACCCTGGCTGGCTCAGCGAGGACGACCTCAATCGTGCCCGCGCGTCCCTGCCGATCGTGTACGTACAGGCCATCCCCGTGCGCCTGGACCCGCTCGGTTGTCTGTCCGAGATCGGGTTGTTGCTCACGCCCAACGACGAGGGCCGCATGGTGCGCACATTCGTCTCGGGACGCGTGATGTACCGCGAGACGGTGCGCGCGGCGCTGCTGCGTCACCTCGAGAAGGACCTGGGACCGCTCGCCATGCCGCAGATGCCGTCCACCACGGTCCCGTTCGCGGTGTCCGAGTTCTTCCCGTCCCCGTCCGAGACCGGGCTGACCGACGACCGGCAGCACGCGGTGGCGCTGAGCTACATCGTCCCCGTGCGCGGTGAGTGCGAGCCCCGTCAGGACGCCCTGCAGTTGTCGTGGATGACCCCGGACGAGGCGCTGTCCACGGATGTCCAGGACGAGTTCGAGGGCGGGCGCGAGGACCTCATCCGTCAGGCGATCGCCCACGCGGGATGGGGCCGCTGAACAGCGGATGATCTGCCCGGAGGGCGTCACGTGCTCCCGTTGGCCGCTTGCCGCATGAGCGGGATCGCCTGGGTGTCCGCCGCGACCATGGCCCAGTAGCTGTGGGACAGCCCGCTGAGGCTGCCCAGGATGCCGGCCACACCCGTGGCCAGGAAAAACCGACCGGCGTGGGCCCACAGCTGTCCCGTGGTCAGCCCGTGATGCTCCGGGACGGGCACCACCGGTTCCGACGCCCCCAGGTTGGACAGCAACACACCGAGCATCCCGCATCTGTGATGAGAACCCCCGCCTGGGTCTGGTGCTTGAACCGCGCGCGGATGAGCTCGTTGCGCGCGTAGATGGAGGTGAAGGCACGGACTGTGGGACCCTGAAGAATTCTGTGACCTGACTCACCGGATTGCGCTCGTTCTTTCGGCATCGGGTGGAGGGGACACCACATTGTCTCTCGCTTTCGCGCAACCGGCACAATGGTGTGGTGTCCAGCACCGAATCCCCCTCCCCGTTCACCTTCCGGCTCCACACGCGCCTGCGTGATTCTCCCGTTCCGCAGCAGCGCATCCGGGACAATGGCGGCCAGTTCCAGGCCCGCACGGGCACCATCACCACGCCGCACGGCCCGATCCGTACCCCGGCGTTCATCCCGGTGGCCACGCAGGCCGCCGTGAAGGCCGTGCTCCCGGAGTCCATGGCTGCGGAGGGCGCCCAGGCGATGCTGGCCAACGCGTACCACCTGTTCCTCGAGCCGGGCGACGACATCCTGGACGCCGCCGGCGGGCTGGGCACCTTCATGAACTGGCCCGGCCCCACGTTCACCGATTCGGGCGGGTTCCAGGTGATGTCCCTGGGTTCGGGGCTCGGCAAGGTCATCGACATGTCCGCGCTCACACCGTCCCCTGGGGGCGCACAGCCCGCCCCCGGGCACAAGCGCATGGCGCGCGTGGACGACGACGGCGTGTGGTTCCGTTCCTACCTCAACGGGGACCTGCACCGGTTCACGCCGGAGGTCTCCATGCGGGTGCAGCACAACATCGGCGCGGACATCATGTTCGCGTTCGACGAGCTCACTACGCTCCACGATTCCCGCGAGTACCAGGAGGACGCCCTGGAACGCACCCGCAAGTGGGCCCTGCGCTGCGTGGCCGAACACTGCCGACTCACCGAGGCCCGCCCGGACAAGCCCTACCAGGCGCTGTTCGGGGTGATCCAGGGCGCCCAGTACGAGGACCTACGGCGCATGGCCTGCCGGGATCTGGCCGAGATGGGCTTCGACGGGTTCGGGATCGGGGGTGCCCTGGAGAAACGTCAGCTGGGGACCATTGTGCGGTGGTGCACGGAAGAACTGCCCGAGGAGACCCCCAAGCACCTGCTGGGCATCTCCGAACCGGACGACATCTTCACCGCGATCGACAACGGCGTGGACACCTTCGACTGCGTCTCCCCCACTCGCGTGGCCCGCTCGTCGGCCGTCTACTCCCCCGATGGCCGGTTCAACCTCACGAACATCCGCTTCAAACGCGACTTCACGCCCATCTCGGACACGTGCCCGTGCTACACGTGCACCCACTACACCCGCGCGTACCTGCGTCACCTGTTCAAGGCCAAGGAGCGCAACGCCGCAACACTCGCGTCCATCCACAACGAGCGCTTCATCCTGGACCTCGTCTCCGGCGCGCGGGACGCCATCGACGCGGGGACGTACTTCGACTACCGTGACGATTTCCTGGCGAGGTACTACGGCGCGCCGTCGACCTCCCCTGTTCCTTCCGAAACGGGAGGCCCGCGATGAGCGACCCCAAGCCCGTGCACGCCACCCCAGGCGTCCTGCGCCGCGTGAGCGCGTGCGCCGGCGTGGTGCTCGCGCCCAATCCCGGGCCCATGACCCTCGACGGCACCAACACGTGGATCCTCTCCGCCCCGGGGGACGGCCCGGAGCACCCGAACTACGGCCACCACCCGTCCGCGCAGGGCCGGGGCGAGTGGCCCGGACCGGACGTCGTCGTCGTGGATCCCGGACCCCTGGACGAGGCGCACCTGCAGGCGGTCGCGGCGACCGGGACCGTGGTGCTGATCCTCGTGACGCACCGCCACGGGGATCACACGGACGGCATCGACCGACTCCACGAGATCACCGGTGCGCCCGTGCGTGCGGCCCTGCCCGAGTTCTGCCGGGACAGCGGCGAGCCCCTGCGGGACGGCGACTGCATCCTGGCCGCGGGCGTGAGCATCCGCGTGCTGGCCACCCCCGGGCACACCTCCGACTCCGTGTGCTTCCGGTTGCCCCACGACGAGCCGGAGACGGTCATCACCGGGGACACCGTGCTGGGGCGCGGTTCCACCATGATCGACCACCCGGACGGTTCCCTGGGCGACTATCTGCGCTCCCTCGAACTGCTCGGGCAACGCTCGGGCGCCACGGTGCTACCTGCTCACGGCGCACCCCTGCCGGATCTGCAGGAGGTGTGCGAGGAACTCACGGAGCACCGGCTCGAACGCCTGGATAAGGTGCGGGAGATCGTCGCCGGACTCGGCCGCGACGCGAGCGTCGAGGCGATCACGGACGCCGTCTACGCCGACGTCCCCCCCGGGGTACGGCGCGCCGCGGAGCGCTCCATCGCCGCGCAGCTCGCCTACCTGGGGTACTGACCCGGGGGCACCTCGCCTACGTGGGCTCCCGAGCCGGGGGCACGACGACGCCGCTCGCGCCCCGCTACCGCGCGTTCGCCTCCTCGAGGGCGCGCGTGTCGTAGCCGGGTTCGCGGCGCTTGATCCAGCCGATCACCGCGTACGTGACCGGCATGATCAAGACCTCCACGAGGACCTTGTAGACATAGCCCACCAGGACGTAGTTGAAGAACGCGGACCACGAGTCGATCCCGATGATGGGAGCGGCGATCGAGCAGAAGATCACGGTGTCCACGAGTTCGCCCACCATGGTGGAGGAGATCAGCCGCGCCCACAGGTGCTTCTCCCTGGTGCGTTCCTTGACCTTGACCATCACGTATGCGTTGAGCAGCTGACCCACCAGGTAACCCAGCAGGGAACCCGCCACGATCAGCGGGACCGGGCCCAGCACCGTCTCGAACGCGCTCTGGTTCTCGTAGAAGGGCGCCGGCGGCAGGATGATCACGATCCAGAACACCAGGGAGGAGAACGCCCCGAAGAAGAAGGACGTGATGATCGCCTTGCGTGCGGCCCGGAAACCGTAGACCTCGGAGACCACGTCCCCCAGCACGTAGGCCAGTGGGAACAGGAAGAACCCGCCGTCCGTGATGATGGGGCCGAACTGCACGCCCTTGGTCGCGCCGATGTTGGAGAGCACCAGGATCACGCAGTACGCGGCCAGGATCACGTCGAAGTACGTCCGGGGGCGGCGCGCGAAGAGGGACTGCCGTTCGCCCTGCGCGAGCGCGGCGGTGCGGGAGGAGGAAGTGTGGGGCGGGGTGGCGTCAGACACGGGTGTCCTTGGGATGTACGGAAGGGTCAGGGACGTCGTCTGCCACCCGGCGTCGAGCCCAGTGTAATGGGGTGGTGCGCCGAGTCGCGGGCACGTCCCGTGCGGGAGCACAATAGCGTGCATGAGCGAAACCACACGTAACCAACCGCCCGTTGCCATGACCGTCGCGGGCTCCGAGGCCACCGGCGGCGCCGGGGCGCTCGCGGACATCAAGACCTTCACGTCCCTGGGAGTCTTCGGATCGCTCGCGCTGACGTGCATCGTGGCGTTCGATCCCGAGAACGACTGGGGCCACCGCCTCACGCCCGTGGACCAGCAGACCCTGGCGAACCAGCTGCAGACCATTTCCGCGGCGTACGACCTGGACGCCGTGAAGATCGGCATGCTGGGTTCACCGGACACGATCCACACGGTCGCCACGGCCATGAAGGACCTCGCGCCCCGCCACCTGGTGCTGGACCCGGTGCTGATCTGCAAGGGCCAGGAACCGGGCGCCGCGCTCGACACCGATCAGGCGCTCAAGGCACAGATGCTGCCCCTGGCCACGTTCGTGACCCCCAACCACTTCGAGTCCCTGTCCCTATCCGGGATGGAGGAGATCAACGACGTGGAGGACCTCAAGGAGGCGGCCCAGCGCATCCACGACTCCTCCGGGGCCACCGTGCTCGCGAAGGGTGGCGTGCGGCTCTCCGGCCCGGACGCCGTGGACGTGTTCTACGACGGCTCCACGCTTGAGGTGCTGTCCGAACCCAAGGTGGGCGAGGTCCCGGTCTCGGGCGCCGGCTGCTCGTTGGCCGCGGCCGTCACCGCAGAGCTGGCCAAGGGCGCCTCCCCGCTCCAGGCCGCCCGCACCGCCAAGAGTTTCGTCTCCGCCGGCATCCGGCACCGGCTGGGATCCCACCTGCCGTTCGACTCCCTGTGGCAGGGCGGGCTCGCTGCCGAGGCCTGACCGAACACCGGCGACGAAGTTCCTGAAAGCCCGCGGGGAATGCCCTGAAGTAAGGGGCATTCCCCGCGGTCATGCGGTGGAATGGGGGAAGAACACACACGGCCCGTCAGTGCCCCGTCCTTTTGCTGACAGAATCAGGTAAGGTGTCGTCATGCCCCGCATCACCGCTTCCAGTAATGCCGCCCAGCGCGAGCGCACGCAGCGTGCCGTTCTCGACGCGTTCGGGGACCTGCTGTACAGCAACGGGCTCACCGATCTGACCATGACCCAGGTGGCCAAGACCGCCGGGGTGGGGCGCACCGCGGTGTACAACTACTTCGCGGACATGGGCGAACTGCTCGTGGCCTACGCCCTGGACAAGACCGAGCGCTTCGTCTCGGACCTGCATCGAGAACTCGCCGCGGTGGAAAACCCCGTAGACCAGTTGGGCGTGTACGTGCGGTTCCAGATCGAGGACCTCAGCCGCCGGCACCTGCCTCCCGGCCAGGCCATGCGCACCGTGTTGTCCCCGGAGGACTTCGCCAAGCTCGGCGAGCACGTGCAGCAACTGCAGTCCCTCCTCGCGTCCATCCTGCAGCGCGCCATGGACGAGGGCTACCTCCCGGAGGGCGACACCGACGAGCTGTCCGACCTGGTCCACGGCTCCCTCACCTCCGCCGCGGATCGCAGCAAGTCGGTGCAGAGCGAGCGCGCCCAGCGCGAACGCACCCTGGCCACGGTCCGGTTCATCCAGCGGGGTCTGGGCGCCCAGTTCGACGCCGACTCCCGCCCCGTGCGCCTGCCCTCGCAGCCGCCCGCGCTGAGCGCGGTCTCCTGATCCCGAGCCCGGCCCCTCCGTCGGGTCCGGTCGACTTGTCCAGACGCCTGCCGCCTGCTGCAGCACGGGGAGCCTTCAGCCCGGCCGACGACACCTACCCGCCACGTACGCCCCGGTTCTGCGGACCGGGGCGTACGGCTTTAGGGTGAATCCATGATTTTCAAGGCCGTGGGAGACGATCGCCCCTATCCGGACCACGGTCTGGTCACGCCCTCCGACTGGTCCAAGGTGGCCCCGCAGCAGGTCCGCCTGGGGGATCTGGTGACCACGACCTCCACCCTGAACCTGGCCACCCTCCTGGACTCGGACTGCACCTTCTACGGGGACCTCTTCCCCCACGTGGTGTCCTGGCGGGGAACCCTTTACCTCGAGGACGGTGTGCACCGGGCCCTGCGCACGGCCCTGCACCACCGTTCCGTGATCCACGCGCGGGTCCTGGAGCTCTGACCGCGCCGTCGCACGAGCCTTCGCGGCGCACGTAGCACGGATCACCAAATCTTCACTTTCCCGCCACGACCTGGTCGTTCGGCCTCCCTACCCTCGGGTCATCTCGTTCTGACCTGGAGGTTTGCCATGCGTCTGCGTTCTCGTACCGCTGTTGTCTCGGCCGCGGCACTGGCCGGAGTCCTCGCCGTGACCACCGTGGCACCGGCCGCGGCGGGGGAAGGTCCGCGAGCGGCGTCGTCGTCCAAAGGACACGAAAGCCGGGACAAGCACGGACTGCGCGTGGCCACGTACAACGCGTCCCTGAACCGGGGCGAGCAGGGGCAATTGCTGCGGGACCTGTCCACACAGGACAACCAGCAGGCCCGGAACATCGCCCAGGTCATCCAGATCAACGACCCGGACATCGTGCTGCTCAACGAGTTCGACTACGTCCCGGGCGGACGCGCCGCGCGGGCGTTCCGCGACAACTACCTGGCGGTGAGCCAGAACGGCCACGCGCCCGTGGACTACCCCTACCACTACGTGGCGCCGGTGAACACGGGCGTGCCGTCCGGTCTGGACCTCAACCAGGACGGCACGGTGGACGGACCGGACGACGCCTGGGGCTTCGGGCTGTTCCCGGGCCAGTACGGCATGGTGATCTACTCCAAGTACCCGATCGCCCGGGATCGGGTCCGTACGTTCCAGCACTTCCGGTGGCAGGACATGCCCGGCAACCGCCTGCCCACCGACTACTACACGCCGGAGCAGGCTGCGCAGCTGCGGCTGTCCTCCAAGTCCCACTGGGACGTCCCCGTGCGCGTGGGCCACAAGACCGTGCACGTGCTGGCCGCGCACCCCACGCCGCCCAGCTTCGACGGCCCCGAGGACCGTAACGGGCGCCGGAACAACGACGAGATCCGGTTCTGGGCCGATTACGTCACGGGCACCAAGTCGGCGCGCTACATCTACGACGACGCCGGGCGGCGCGGCGGTCTGCCCCGCGGCGAACGCTTCGTGATCGTGGGCGACTACAACTCGGACCCGAACGACGGCGATTCCTTCCCGGGTGCCGCGCGGCGGCTGCTCGACAACTCCCGGGTGCACGATCCGCAGCCCACGTCCACGGGCGCCGTGGTGGCGAGCGCGCGCCAGGGCGGCGCCAACCGGACGCACGTGACGCGCCCGGCACTCGACACCGCGGACTTCTCGGACGATCCCGCCCCCGGGAACCTGCGGGTGGACTACGCGTTGCCGTCCAAGAACCTGCCCCTGCTCGACGCCGGTGTCTTCTGGCCCGCTCCGGGCCGGCCCGGTTCCGAGCTGACCGGTGAGTACCCGTTCCCGACTTCCGACCACCGCTTCGTGTGGGTGGACGTCAAGGTCCCGGGCAGGCGCTGATCCCCGCACGACGGCGCGTCGCGGGTCTTCGTGTGAAGCGCCGCCCGCTTCCGACACCGCCTGTCACGCACCCCCCCTGTTCCCACACCCCCTGTTTTCGCATCCTCTGTTTGCGTAACCCCGCCCCGGGGCGTGCGATCCCGATCCCCCACCCGACAAACCCTCAACTGGAGACCCCTCATGCCCGTGACATCACCCCTGTTCAGCCTGCGGACCCGCATTGCGGCCATGTCCTCCGGCGCGCTCCTGCTGTGCGGCGGCCTGGCCGCAGCACCCGCGGTGGCCGCGCCCACCCCCGCGCCTTCCGGTTCCACCGGGACCGTGTCGATCGCTCAGATCCAGGGCACCGGGGACGAGACGCCCCTGAAGGGCCAGACGGTCACCACCGAGCCCTCCGTCGTCACCGCCGTGTACCCGGGTGATCCGGGGACCCTGGGCGGATTCGCGATCCAGACCCCCGGAACCGGTGGGCACGTGGACACCTCCCGGGCCTCGAACGCCGTGTTCGTGTACACGGGAGCCACCCAGTCCACGGTGTCCGTGGGTGACCGGGTGCAGGTCACGGGTGTGGCCGGGGAGTTCAAGGGCCTGACCCAGCTCGCGGGCAACGTGGAGGTCACTCCGGTGCGCGACAAGCTCCCCGCAGTGAAGCCCGTGACGAACAACTGGGCGTCCACCGCCGCGAACCGCGAGAACCTCGAATCCATGCTCTACCTGCCCAAGGAGAAGTTCCGGGTCTCGGACACCTACGGCGTGGGCCGCTACGGTGAGCTGGGCCTGTCCGCGGGCAAGGAGCTGCCCGCCCAACCCACTCAGGTGGCACGCCCGGACAGCCCCGAGGCGCGCGCCCAGGCACAGCGCAATGAAGCCATCTCGGTCACGTTGGACGACGGCACCAACCGGGGCTTCGCGGCATCGCCCACCCAGGAACCCCGCCAGGTCCCGTACCTGACCCCCGAGAACCCCGTGGCCGTGGGCGACACCGCGCGGATCACCGCCCCAGTGATCGTGGACTACCGCTTCGACAAGTGGCGCCTGCAGCCCACCGCCCCGGTGGTCCCGGGCAAGGAACCGGCCCGGTTCTCCGGCTCGGCGGACCCCAAGCCGGGGGTGGGTGGACAGGTGCGGATCGCGTCCTTCAACGTGCTGAACTACTTCACCACCGTGGGGCAGGACAAGGGCTGCCGCGGCGGGAACTACTCCACGGACGGCACGTACAACGTGGCGCAGGGCTGTGACGCGCGCGGGGCCTACGACCGCGCGGACTTCGAGCGCCAGCAGGCCAAGACGGTCTCGGCGATCAACAAGGTGGATGCCTCCGTGGTCGGGCTCATGGAGGTCGAGAACTCCGCGAAGCTCGGCGAGTCCAAGGACGAGGCGCTCGCCTCCCTGGTCAAGGCGCTGAACAAGACGGCCGGCTACACCAAGTGGGCCTACGTCCCCGTGGCGGATTCCGAGCTGCAGCCGGTCGCAGAGCAGGACTTCATCACCAACGCGATCATCTACCAGCCCCGCGAGGTCACGCAGGTGGGTCAGGCCCGGGCCCTCGGCTCCGAGGCCGTAGCCGGCGGCGCCTTCGAGAACGCGCGCACCCCGATCGCGGCCACGTTCACCGCGACCAAGGGCGGCGGCAAGCACGGCGCAGCACCCACCACGGTGGTGGTCAACCACTTCAAGTCCAAGGGCTCCGCTCCCCGCACCGGTCCCAACCGGGACACCGGTGACGGCCAGGGTGCCTGGAACGCGTCGCGCGTGGCGCAGGCGAGCGCCGTCGTCGACTGGATCCCCGAACTCACGGTCGCCGCGGGCTCCCAGGACGTGGCCGTGCTCGGCGACTTCAACTCGTACGCGCAGGAGGACCCCCTGCAGGAGTTCTACCGCGCCGGGTACGCACGGGCCGCCGATGAAGACTACACGTACGTGTTCGGGGGCCAGGTGGGTTCGCTCGACCACATGCTGATCTCACCGTCGCTCGCCAAGCGCATGACCGGCGCGGCCGCGTGGAACATCAACTCGGGCCAGTCACCCTTGCTGCAGTACGCCCAGTACCGCACCACGGCCCTGGACTACTACGTCCCGAACGAGGTCGCCTCCTCCGACCACGACCCGTTCATCACCGGGTTCCGGGCGGGCAAGAAGTAGCCCTCCCTTCCGGTACGACGACGCCGCCCGGCCCGTTGCGCACGAACGCGGCCGGGCGGCGTCATGCTGCCAGCCCCCGCGACCTCGGAGGCGCGGGACTCCCCGGCCGCCACGGGTG
This sequence comes from Kocuria marina, assembly GCA_014652975.1. Taxonomy (GTDB): domain Bacteria; phylum Actinomycetota; class Actinomycetes; order Actinomycetales; family Micrococcaceae; genus Kocuria; species Kocuria marina. Next base: position 630,526 of record BMZV01000001.1, read on the forward strand.
GGTCGGGGAACTCCGCGGACAGCAGCGACCCCTCCGGTGGGATGGCCGTGGTGACCGGCTCGCTCACGGCGGCCGAGACGTGCCAGCACATCGACGCGTTCCGGGCCAACATGCCGGGCAACGTGAGCAACGATCCCGCGGGTGCCCGCGAGGCCGTGGCGCGGCCGCGCTCGGCGGCACCGCAGGAGCTCAGCGGTAACCTGCGCGGCATGAAGCAGGTGCTGTGCAACTTCGAGAACGGCAACAACCCCATGCAAGCGGTCGAGGGCAAGATGACCGGGCTGACCAACCAGTGCCGGGGCCTCGCGAACCGGAGACGGATCCGCGCAGACATGTGCGATCGTAATTATTCGGCGGATATTACTCGGGGGTCATTCCTGTTCCTATGATGTGCTCACCCCCTTGATCGGTGAGTACCGCACAGGCCGGCGGAGCTGTCATCACACGCCCGCCACGGGCTTCCTCACCCTTAACGAAGGATCCGCGCATGTCCGCCGCAACCTCCATCCGCCGCTCTGTCACGACCGGGCTCATCGCATTGTTCCTCGCCTCCGGCACCGTTGCCGTGGGCTCCTCCGCACCGGCCGAGGCCGCCGTGGTCAAGCCGTGCAAGGCCAGCATGTCCGTGACGCAGCCCCGCCAGTACACCAAGACCTCCGTGAAGGTCTCTCAGGTGGGTGCACGCGCCAAGGTCACCACCACGGCCAAGTACAAGACCACCACGACCAAGAAGTACGCCACCGCCTCGACCAAGGGCACCGCCGTGACGACCTACTCGATCGGCCGGGCCACCCTGAACCGCAAGGTGGTCGTGGACGTCGTCGCCACCTCGGGCAAGACCACGTGGAAGTGCTCCACGTCGTTCACGCCGAAGCGCTGACGCCTCGGGTGGTGGGCCGCCTTCCCACCCCTTCCGCTGGTGAAAATTAAGTGGAGTAAGAGCAGCCTGGCGCACGTGAGGCTGCTCTTACTCCACGAGGAATTCGACACGAGGTTCGACGGAGGGCCCACGCCCACGCGCCGGCGTTCACGAATGAGAAATGCGCCCCGTGCTGACACCGGGCGCATTTCGTCGATCACAGCGCGGAGGATGGGGGATTTGAACCCCCGAGGGCGTTAACCCAACACGCGTTCCAGGCGTGCGCCATAGGCCGCTAGGCGAATCCTCCAAGCAAGCACGAGCCCCACATACGTGGGTAACGTGCGGCCATCAGCATAACGGAACTGGGCGGGCGGACGCGAATCGATGAAGTAAGTGAGCCGCCCGCGGCGGGCCCAGCGACGTCGTGAGCCCCCGAACTACCCCTTCACGGCCCCTCCGGTGAGACCGGAGACGATGTAGCGCTGCAGGAAAAGGAACAGCAGCACCACGGGGATCGCCGACAGGATGGCGCCTGCGGTGAACACTCCCCAGTTCTCACCGAACTGTACGGAGACGAATTGGTACAAGCCCACGGCCAAGGTGTACTTCTGCGGGTCCTGCAACACGATTTGAGCCAACAGGAAGTCCGAGAAGGACGCGATGAACGACAGCATGCCCACGACCACGAGGATGGGTGTGACCAGGGGAAGGATGATCGTCCAGTAGATCTGGGAGTGTGACGCGCCGTCCAGTGTCGCAGCTTCGTCCAGGTCACGCGGAATGGTGTTGAAGAAGCCGTACATCAAGAAGGTGTTCGCCCCCAACGCGCCCCCCAGGTAGACCGCGACCAGACCCATGCGGGAATTGAGCCCCAGGAACGGATACACCTCGGAAATACTGAAGAGCAACAAGAAGATTGCCACGAAGGCCAGCAACTGCGGGAACATCTGAATGATCAACAGGGACATCAGACCGCCCCTGCGGAACCTAAACCTGAACCGGGAGAAGGCGTATGCAGCTGCCGCGCCCATGAGAACCGTGCCCACAGCCGTGATGGACGAGATCAACATGGAGTTTCCGAACCATGTCAAGAACGGGTTCTGTGGATCGTTAAGAAGGTTTCGGTAGTTGGCGCCGGTGATCTCCGCGAAGAGGTCATTGGATCCCAACAAGGACCCCGTGGGCGACAACGAGGCCGATAGCGCGTAGACCAGGGGGAACAGGGCGAAGACGCACGCGATGACTGCGGCCACGTGTTTCCATCCCCCACGGGCGAACCGTTGTCCGACACTGAGCCGTGACCGGGACCCTGGCTTCCTGGAGGCGACGTTCGAGACTCGTGATGTGGACATGTCAGTTGATCTCCTCGAGTGCCCTGCTGCGGCGGAAGGTCAGTGCCGAGACCACCGCCACCATGATGAAGATGAGGATCGACAGCGCGGAGGCAACTCCATAGTCGTTGGCACCGCCGGCGAAGGCGATCTTGTAGACGAACGAGATCAGGATGTCCGTGGCCCCCACTCCCGTCGTGGATTCTAAGTCCTGGGGCCCGCCGCCGGTGAGCAGATAGATGACATTGAAATTGTTGAAGTTCATGGCGAAGGAAGCGATCAGAAGGGGTCCCACAGCCACCATGAGCATCGGCAGAGTGATCGAGCGGAACTTCTGGACGGCTCCCGCACCGTCCATGTCCGCGGATTCATAGAGTTCCGACGGGATGGACTGGAGCGCGCCGGTGGTCACCAGGAACATGTAGGGGAACCCCAACCACAGGTTTACCAGCAACAGTGAAGCCTTGGCCAGCCACGGATTGTCCAACCACGGGATGTTCGCCCCGCCCAGCAGCACCTGGTTGATGTAACCGAAGTCGGCGTTGAGCAGCCCCGCCCAGATCAGGATGGAGAGGAATGCGGGAAACGCGTAAGGCAAGAAGATGATGGCCCGGTAGACGTTACGGAACTTGAGGTTCTTGTCATTGAACAGCATGGCCAGAAACAGACCGAGGAAGAACGTCAGGGCCACCGAGAGGATCGCGAAGGCGAAGGTCCAGAGGGTGACGGAAACGAACGGCCCGCCAAGGATGGCGGGATCGAAAATGGCCGCGAAGTTGTCCAGCCCCACGAAAACCCGCCACCCGGGACGCAGCTCTTCTCCCGCCGGGCCGACGAAGGCCCCCTGCCCGTTATCCGCGTACACGGTCCCGTCGTCCGAGACCATGGCATTGGCCTGCTCGTCGTAGACCAGCGTGGGCGTGTAGGGATAGGCAGTGCGGCCGTCATCGGTGCGCAGCGCACCGTCGGCCGGATCATCGGAGACCGGGACTCGCAGGTCCATGACCGCTTCGTGCGCCGCGGTGACCTGCCCGTAATCGAGGATGTCGTAACCGGGGACCGCATCGATGGCACCGTTCGTCACGGTCGCACCCTCGACCGGGCTGAGCGCCTGGTGTGCGGAGCCGACGAGAACCCGGCCGTCCTGCACGGTCGCCAAAGCCAGGTCACCGTCCGCATTGAGCACCGAGACCGGATATTCCTGACCACCCGCCACCCGCTGTTCGTACGTACGGGTCAGCTGATTGACGGCCGCTTGTTTCGTGGAATTGTGACCATCACCGTAATTGGTGAACGCGGTGGCCGCGGTATAGAGGACCACGAAGATCTGGAAGACCAGTAGGAAGATCAGCCCGGGATAGAGGTACTTAGCCGGGAGCATCCTGCGGGTCGGTAGGAAGTACACGAGGTCCGCCGCGATCAGGGCCAGGAGCAGGAACACCAGGATGCCCCAGCTCTCGGCCGCCCATGCGGACAGGATGCCGAACAGCCCGAAGGCGTTGATCAGGGCCATGAGCACGAGCTTGATCACGAACCCCATGCCGAAGCCGCGCGAGTGGGAATGCCGGATGCTCGGAGGTGACTCCGGCCGGCCGTCACCTGCTGAGTCCCTCTCCGTCGGAGAGATCACTGGACGGGCGGGGGTCGTGCTCATTGGATCTGTCCTTCGATATTGGCGATCATGCGATCCCACAGCTCGATCGGGTCCCCGTTGCCGTTGACGATTCCGTTCTCGGTGGTTCCCCAGAAGGACCACACTGCGCCCATCGCGGGGATGGCGGGCATGGGCAGTGCCTTGGTGGCGTTCTCTGCGTAGGCGGAACGCAGCGGGTCACCCTGCATACCGTCAATGGCCACTTTGCTGGCCGGTGGCCGCCCCGTGCTCTTGTAGAGCGCAGTCTGTGATTCCGAGCGTGTCAGGTAGTTGGTCGCGAAGTCCTGCGCGGCCACGGGATTCGCCGCGTTCGCATTGACGAAGAACGCCTGGACTCCGGCGAACGGGCGTGCTTCCTTCCCACCCGCGGACGGGACGGGAAGAACGGTCACGTCCATACCCGCGGCTTCGATGTCGCCGAGCTCCCACGGGCCCGCGATGTGGAAGGCGGATTGCCCGGAGATGAAGGATTCTTTTGCGATGTCCGGTGTCATGGACGTCCTGAGGTCACCGCTGCGCCCCAGCTCCGCCAGGTAGCGGGCGAACTCGTGACCATTTTGTCCACCCATGGCCAGCTCGTTCGAGTACTCACCGTCCGCGCCCCGCTGGAACACTTCCACACCGAACGAGGTCTGAAGGGGGTAGAGGTGATAGGGATCCCCGGCATCGGGTGACTGGCTCACCGTGAAGGGGTATTTGATGCCGCGTTCGTCCATGAGCCGATGGCCCTCGGCGCGCAGTTCGTCGAAGGTCGCGGGATCATCAGTGGTCAAGGCATTGTTGCGCACCAGGGCCACGCTTTCCACGGCGTAGGGCACCCCGTAGCTGACTCCGTTGTAGACGACGGCGTCCCGCGCGTTCTTCGTGAATTCCTCACCCCGGTCCCCCAGCTCCACGGGGGCGACCACCCCGTTGGCCGCCAACTGTCCGAGGTTGTCGTGCGGTGACACGATGATGTCCGGAGCTTGACCCGTGGGGCTCTGGGAGATGAAGTTCGAGATGGCCTGGGCGTTGATCTCGCGCTCGATGAACCGGACGTTCACACCCGTGTCGGCCGTGTATTCCTGCGCGATCTCACGCAGCGCGGGGATCTCGTCGTCACCGGCCTGGATGGTGACCTCCCCCGGCCCTCCGCCCAGCCCCGCCACCCCTGTTGTGGGTACGCTCGAACACCCGGCCAGTAGCAGAGCGCAACCAGCCAGAGCGGCTGCCCACCGCGTGCGTCTCATGGGCTTGTCCTCATCTCTCGTTCGGGTCCGTCGTCCGGCACGCCCACCGGGTCGCACGGGGCTCACGAGGGCAACCGGTTTCCGGTCGCGGCATCGAAAAGGTGGATGCGCTCGGGATCGGGAGCGACCCACAGGGTGCTCCCGGCGCTCGGCGGCGTGCGGCCGTCCGTCCGAACCACGATGGGGCTGGCGCCCCCATCGGCCCCTTCCTCCTCGGAATCGATGGAGTGGTCCGCGGCGTGTGCGGACGGATCCACCCGTACCACCGACGTGGCGGCTGTCAGCGGGGCGAGTTGGCCGTACACGTATGCATCGGCGCCGAGTTCCTCAACGACCTCCACCGTGATCGGGACCCCCGTCCCTTCCGCTGCGGGTGACAGGTCCTCCGGGCGGATTCCGACGGTGACCTGATGATCGGTCACCGCCTCCTGCTGGGCGGAGGACAACTGCAGAGAAAGCGTGCCCAACTCCACATGACCGGCGGAAACCGGGGCTCGGAACAGGTTCATGGCCGGGGACCCGATGAAGCCCGCCACGAATTCGCTGTTCGGTCGGTCGTACAGGTTGCGAGGGGTGTCCACTTGCATGAGCACCCCGTCCTTGAGCACAGCCACCCGGTCACCCATGGTCATGGCCTCCACCTGATCGTGGGTCACGTACACCGTGGTCACACCCAGCCGACGGGTCAGGGACGCGATCTGGGTCCGCGTCTGGACACGCAGCTTGGCATCCAAGTTGGACAGTGGCTCGTCCATGAGAAACACCTGCGGTGAACGGACGATCGCGCGTCCCATGGCGACGCGCTGCCGCTGGCCGCCGGAGAGGGCTTTCGGTTTGCGATCGAGATACTGCGTCAGGTCCAAGATCTTCGCGGCCTCTTCGACCCGCCGACGCCGTTCCTCGGGATTGACCTTGGCGATCTTGAGCGCGAAGCCCATGTTCTCCGCCACCGTCATGTGTGGATAGAGGGCGTAGTTCTGGAAGACCATGGCGATGTCCCGATCACGGGACGGGACATCCGTAACATCACGGTCACCGATCAGGATCGTGCCGTCCGTGACCTCCTCGAGTCCGGCCAGCATGCGCAGGGTCGTCGATTTGCCGCATCCGGAGGGGCCGACCAGGACCAGGAACTCCCCGTCCGCGACATCGAGGTTCAGATCGGTCACGGAGGGGCGCTCGGCGCCCGGGTACTGACACGTGATGTGGTCGAAGGTCACGGCGGCCATGGGCTGAGCTTCCTTTCAGAGTCCCCGTCACGGGGAAATTCCGACATGTCACGAGGAGACTGCCGGGCGCCACCACCACCATGCGATAGTGATGGACCTCACTAATGTAAGCGATTCCATCAGTGGGAGGCAGGATCGGCACTTTGTTGCGTTGACATGTCGGAAGGAAGGAGCAAGCGTTTCCAGAAATGGGGTGAGACCCGCAGAGGAGAGGGAGCACGGGTTGGCCGGAGGCCGGTCCGCCGTGGAAGGTTTCGGGCCATAATTGGCGCATGCGGCGGTGGCGGCCCGCATCGCAGCTCATCCACCGCCCCGCCACGTGTTCTGTGCGGGATCACGCTGGTACCCACCCCTTGATGCGGAGGCACGCCCATGATCGCCCGAGAACTGTCGGCAACGCGTCGGCCGCAGGGGCCACCCCGCTTGAAGGACGTGGCCTCCAAGGTGGGGATGTCCACGGCCACCGTCTCACGCGCGCTCACGGGCCGGGGGCCCGTCTCCCCGGGGACGAAACGCCGCATCGAGGCCGCAGCCAAAGAACTCGGGTTCGTGGCGTCCTACCACGCATCGAGTCTCGCGAGCGGGCGCAGCCGGAACATCGGCGTCGTCCTGCCCTACGTGGATCGCTGGTTCTTCGCCACGGTCCTCGACGGCATCGCGAGCACACTGACAGCAGCCGGGTACGACGCCGCCCTGTACAACTTGCAGGGCGAGAACTTCCGCGAGAGCGTGCTCACCGATTTCCTGCTCCGCAAACGGCTGGACGCGGCCGCCGTGGTCTCGCTGCGATTGACACCCGGAGAGACCGAACAGTTGTTCTCCGCCGGCATTCCGCTGGTAGGAATCGGGGGCTCCCTCGAGGGTGCCCCCACGATCAGCGTGGGCGATCTGAATGCGGGACTGCGCGCGACCAATCACCTGATCCAGTTGGGACATTGCCGTATCGCCTTCATCGGAGGGCCCCCCGAGGCCGGCCGTTCCTTCCCCATGTCCAGTGATCGACGCCGCGGTTTCGAACGAGCGATGTCAACTGCGGGACTGCCGATCCACGAGAGGGACCAACTCGTCTCGGACTTCACGTTCCTGGGCGCCTATCAGCAGGTTAAGAATCTGCTCGCCGAGCCAGAGCAACGGCCCACCGCCGTATTCGCCGCGAGCGACGAAATGGCGACCGGTGCCATTCTCGCGGCGAGGGACCTGGGTCTCGATGTCCCTCGGGACCTGTCAGCCATCGGCATCGACGCCCATCCCATTGGTGGGACTTTCGGGCTGACTACCATCGACCGGCGAGCCCGCCGCCGGGGCACCCACGCCGCGCAACTGCTCCTGCGCCAGTTAGTTAGCCGGGGAACCGGTCACGGCGACCACGAACTGCATCGGGCCCACTTCATCGCACGATCCTGGACGGCACCGCTCGGTTCGAACTCCTCGCCGGCTTGAGCTAGAGTATGGGGCAGCCCCTCGTGTGGCGCCATCTCGTAAAACTCCCCCAGGACCGGAAGGTAGCAAGGGTATATGGGCTCTGGCGGGTGCACGGGGGGTCTTTTCGTACCCGGCTCCCCACCCCCGCGAGCGCGCTGTGCGCGTCCGGGTCCCCGGCTAAGGTTTCATACGTGACTACCGCCCTGTACCGCCGCTACCGCCCGGAGACCTTTCAGGATGTCATCGGTCAGGAACACGTGACCGAGCCCCTGATGACCGCGCTGCGCAAGAACAGGGTCAATCACGCCTATCTCTTCTCCGGTCCGCGCGGCTGCGGTAAGACCACGTCCGCGCGCATCCTGGCCCGCTGCCTCAACTGCGCGGAAGGGCCCACCGCCACACCGTGCGGTCACTGCGAGTCCTGCCAGGATCTGGCCCGGGACGGTGCCGGCTCACTGGACGTCATCGAGATGGACGCGGCCTCCCACGGCGGCGTGGATCATGCCCGTGACCTGCGGGAACGCGCCACGTTCGCCCCCGTCCGGGACCGCTACAAGATCTTCATCATCGACGAGGCCCACATGGTCACGCGGGAGGGCTTCAACGCCCTGCTGAAGATCGTGGAGGAACCGCCGGAGCACGTGAAGTTCATCTTCGCCACCACCGAGCCCTCCAAGGTGCTCACCACCATCCGCTCGCGCACGCACCACTACCCCTTCCGCCTCGTTCCCCCGGAACCGCTCATGCGCTACCTCGAGCAGCTGTGCCAGGAGGAGGGCGTCACCACCGAACCGGGCGTGCTGTCCCTCGTGGTGCGCGCCGGCGGCGGCTCGGTGCGTGATTCGCTCTCCGTCCTGGATCAGCTCATGGCCGGCTCCGAGGACGGCGGCATCACCTACGATCTCGCGGTCGCCCTGCTGGGCTACACGCACGCGGCCCTGCTCGACGACGTCGTGGACGCCTTCGCCGCCGGCGACGCCGCCACGGTCTTCGCGTCCGTGGACCGCGTCATCCAAACCGGGCAGGACCCCCGCCGTTTCGTGGAGGACCTGCTCGAACGCTTCCGCGACCTGGTGGTGGTCAACGCGGTCCCCGATTCCGCCGCGAACATCCTGCACGGGATGCCCACGGACCAGATCAACCGGTTGCGGAACCAGGCCACCCAGCTGGGCGCGGCCGAGCTCTCCCGCTCCGCGGACATCACCAACGAGGCCCTCAACGAGATGACCGGGGCCACCTCCCCGCAGTTGCACCTGGAACTGCTGTGCGCCCGCATCCTACTGCCCTCGGCGGATCACACAACGCGCGGCATCACGTCCCGGGTGGACCGTTTGGAACGCCGCCTGAGCATTCCTCGGGGCACCGGAATTCGTACGACGGCGCACGACGCCGCGTCGTCGTCCCCCGCGGTGGAACCGACCGCACGCGGAAGCCAGGAGCCCACATCTCCGGAGCAATCCGGCACCGCCGCGCCGGCACCCGCGTCGTACGACGCCCCCGCACCGGAATCCGCCGGGGTACCTTACCCGATACCCCCCGAGTTCGACGCCGCCGCAACGGACTCCGTTGCCCCGTCGCAGCCCGTGCGCCCGGACGGGTCCGCCGCGGACGGTTCCGCAACGGGCCGTCCCGCGGAGGAGACCCCGGACGTCCAGGAACCCACGGACCCGCAGGACGAGTCCGAACAGCCCGAGGGCAGCAGCCACCCCGCCGCTGCGGACCCCGTTCCGGAAGGCGAGCGCGGCCCCGACGCCCAGCACCCGCCCGCGGACGGCACGACCGACACCCGCTCCCCCGCGGCACAGGACGCGGGAGCCGATGTCTCGGCACGCATGCAGCAACGGGAGACGTCGAACCAGTACGGGTCCCAGCGGCCTGACGACGACGCATCCCGCCAGTACGCGCAGGGGGAGCCTCGCCGTGACGTCGCGCCACACGATGACCACCAGCCGCAAGCCCCGCAGGCGTCCGAGGAGCAGGCCGCCCCGAGCGACGTCACCAGCGGTGAACTGGAACTGCTGCGTTCCTCGTGGCCCGAGATCGTGTCCGCGCTCGCGGAGATCCGCCGCGTGGCCTGGGCCATCACTGTGCGAGGAACGCCCATCTCGTTCGAGAACCGCACTCTGCGGATCGCGTTCGAGAACGACGGCGACCTCCTGAACTTCCCCCGCTTCGAGGCGGACGTCCGTAATGCCATCCAGAGCGTGGTGGGGTTGGATTGTGCAGTGGAAGCAGTGCGCCCCGGTGACACGCGCGGCCGGCAGGACACCCCGGGTGCGGGTGGTCCGCCGTCGAACGCGGGCCGTGGCACCGGGCCCGGTCCCGGGCGGGACGCCGGCGGTGGACAGGGTTACCGGGGAGATCGCCCCGCGCCCCGGGGCAGCGGGCCCCAGAACGCTCAGGGATCCCGGCAGGATCGCGGATCGCAGCAGGACCGGGGTTATCAACGCGACGATTCCTCCTCGGAGCACGGCCAACAGTACGGATCCGGCTCACGGCGAGACACCGGTGCATCTCGCGGCGACGGACCCACCGGGCGGGACGCCAGGCTGAACGCCTCGGGCCAGGCCGGATCCTCCGACCAACCGGACTATTTCCGCGAGTCTGAGGGCTTCGGGGTCAATCGTCGTCGGGGCAATCCTCCCGCGCCCGACCGCGAACCGACACCGGAACGCGAGTCGCGGTCCATGCCCGATTCCGCCTCTCGTTCCACGTCCGGCACTGACCGGTCCTCCGTGCCCGCTTCCTCGTCGCACTCGGCGCCCGCATCCGCCCCGGACGACGACGAACCCGTCACCTCGTGGTCCGTGGCCTCCATTCCCCAACCGGGTTTCGCCGCACCGAGCGGCGGGGATTCCACGTCGAACACCGCCGATGCGGCGCCCACGCGTGATGATTCGGACCAGAATCCGGACACGTCCGACAGCTTCGGGGGCGACTCCTCCAGGGACGATGCCCACCGAGCGACGGATTCCCCGGCGGACGACCGCGCTGGCACCGGCGATTCCACCTCGGTTCCGTCTCGTGAGGGCTTGGGCGGTGCCAGTGACTCCGCGGACGTCGGCGCGACCTCGTGGACCCCTGGCGCCCCCGCGTCGGATGGCCCCGGGTCGGATGTTCCCGCTTCCGATGACTCCGCGGCATCCGAGTCCCACGATTCCGGGGCCGCTACCGGCAGACCCGATCTGTCCATGCGTGACGGTTCCATGCGGGATGGTTCCGTGCGCGACGGCTCCGTGCCCGAGGACCCCGCATCCGGTGCTCCTTCCTTCCGTGCCCCGCAGCCGCGGGATCGCGGCCCGGAGTACTGGAGCCCGGAGGAACCGCCGCCCCCACCGGAGGATGACCCCCCGGCGGATATGTACGACGAACCCGTGCCCCGAGCGCCGTCGCCCGCGAGGGATCGTAGGGCCCAGGGCGGGAACGGCCCCGGCGGCGACAACCCGGCGGGGCCCGGTCCCGACCACGACGGGCGCGGGAACACCCGCCCCGGCGGCGTCGTCCCTCGCGAGAACGGCGACACCCGCCCCGGCGGGAACCGCCCGAGCTGGCGAGAGCGCCACGCGGAAGCGATTGCCGCGGCGGAACGGCGCTCCACCGACATCGCGCCCCCGACCTCGCGCAGCCCCGGCATGGAGGACGAGAACTTCGTCCCGGGCGCGGACGACGAATCCCTCGAGGACTCGTCCCTGTACGGGCGGGCGGCCATCGAGCGCATCCTGGGCGGCATGCTCATCGACGAGCACGCCCACGGAACGGATCAGTGACCGGGCCCATCGCCCGGCTGTTCACGAACACGACAATGAAGGAGCACGGTGTACGAAGGACCGGTCCAGGACCTCATCGATGAGCTGGGGAGGTTGCCGGGTATCGGCCCCAAGTCCGCGCAGCGCATCGCCTTCCACCTGTTGGACGCGGACAAGGACGAGGTCCAGCAGCTCGTGGAGGCCATCACCACGGTGAAGACCTCGGTGTCGTTCTGCGTGATCTGCGGCAACGTCACAGAGCAGGAGGAGTGTGCGATCTGCCGGGACGCCCGCCGGGACCGCAGCGTGATCTGCGTGGTGGAGGAGTCTAAGGACGTCATGGCCATCGAACGCACCCGCAGCTACCGGGGGTTGTACCACGTGCTGGGCGGCGCGATCTCGCCGCTGCAGGGTGTGGGACCGGATCAGCTGCGCATCCGCGAGCTGATGACCCGGTTGTCGGACGAGACAGTTCAGGAGATCGTGCTGGCCATGGACCCCAATCTGGAGGGCGAGGCCACCTCCACGTACCTCACCAGGATGTTGAAAACGCTGGGTATCCGGGTCACCCGGCTGGCCTCGGGGCTGCCCGTGGGCGGTGACCTCGAATACGCCGACGAAGTCACGCTGGGCAGGGCCTTCGAGGGACGCACGGTGGTCTCCGAGGCCCGCTGAGGCCCGTAACATTCGCGTCCCTCTTTGTGTCCACGAATGCCCGCTCGACTCCGCGCGGCTGCGGGTGAGCGGATAGCATGGATCACTGATCCCGCGAGACCGCCCGTGCGTTCGGGCCGGGTGCCTGCCTGTGAGAGGAATGTATGAGCCTCATTGTCCAGAAGTTCGGCGGTTCATCGGTCGCCGATGCCGACGGTGTCCGCCGGGTCGCCCGGCGAGTAGCCGAGACCAGGAACGCCGGCCACCAGGTGGTCGTGGTCGTCTCCGCGATGGGTGACACCACGGACGACCTCCTGGACCTCGCCGGTGAGGTGGCCCGCAAACCACCGGCTCGCGAGTTGGACATGCTGTTGACCTCCGGGGAACGCATCTCCATGGCCCTGTTGGCCATGGCCATCTCCGACCTCGGCGTCCCCGCGCAGTCCTTCACCGGATCCCAGGCCGGAATGATCACGGACGGCGCCCACGGTGCGGCCAAGCTCGTGGAGGTCAGCCCCCTCCGAGTGCGTGAGGCGCTCGACCACGGCAACGTCGCGATCATTGCCGGGTTCCAGGGCGTCAACCGCTCATCCAAGGACATCACCACGCTGGGCCGCGGCGGTTCGGACACCACCGCCGTGGCGCTCGCCGCCGCCCTGGACGCGGACGTGTGTGAGATCTACTCGGACGTGGACGGCGTCTACACCGCGGACCCCCGCATCGTCCCCACCGCCCAGAAACTGGACCGGGTCTCCTCCGAGGAGATGCTCGAGCTCGCCGCCAACGGCGCCAAGATCCTGCACCTGCGCTGCGTGGAGTACGCCCGCCGCTTCAACGTGCCGTTGCACGTCCGTTCGTCTTTCAGTCACAACGAGGGCACCATGGTCATCCCCAGCCCGCACGAGAACCTCACGCCGCAGAAGGAGATCCCCTTGGAACAGCCGCTGATCGCCGGTATCGCTCATGATCGCAGCCAGGCCAAGATCACCATCGTGGGGGTCCCCGACCGCCCCGGGATCGCCGCGCGGATCTTCCGGTTACTGGCCGACTCCAAGGTGGACGTGGACATGATCGTCCAGAACGTCTCCACCGGCGAGAACCCGCTCACCGATGTGTCCTTCACCCTGGCCGAGTCCCAGGGTGACCTGGCCATGAACCTGCTGCGTGCCGCCGAAGAGAAGATCGGCTATGCGAGCCTGGACTACGACGACGAGGTGGGCAAGCTCTCCCTCGTGGGCGCCGGTATGAAGACCAACACCGGCGTGGCGTTCACGTTCTTCGAGGCGCTCGCGGAGAACGACATCAACGTGGACATGATCTCCACGTCCGAGGTCCGGATCTCGATCATCACGTCCATCGCCAAGCTCGACGAGGCCGTCCGGGCCGTGCACACGGTGTTCGGTCTGGACTCGGACGAGACCGCCACGGTGTACGGGGGTACGGGACGCTGACCCCGGCTTCATCCATGAGTTCTGATTCGGACCCGTCCGAGGATCCCCGGCTCGCCGAGATCATCGACTTCCTGGGTGGTTCGGACGAATCCGCCGTCGAGGATCCGCTGTCCCTGGCGGACCAGCTGTGCTTCTCGCTGTCCGTGGCGTCACGCAGGGTCGCGCACAGCTACCGCCCCGTGCTGGAGCCTCTGGGACTGACGCTGCCCCAGTACCTCGTGATGCTCGCGCTGTGGGATGCCAACCCGCGCACGGTGAAGGACCTGGGCGAGCAGCTCATGCAAGATTCGGCAACGCTCTCGCCCCTGCTCAAACGCTTGGAGGCCCGCGGTTACCTCACGCGGGAACGCGATCCGCACAACGAGCGGGCCCTTGCCGTGACTCTCACGGAGGAGGGCGCGCGTCTGCAGGACGGGGCGCAGGCCGTGCAACCGGAGATGATGCGCCGGTTGCGGTTGTCCCCTCAACAGGTCCGGTTGCTGAACCGCGGGATGCAGCGGTTGATCGACAACACCCAGGACGCCGAGAGTGCATGAGGCGCTGACCCGGGAGGAGTGGTCACGCCGGGCGCACGCGCACGCGGAGCGGGTGGCGCCCCACACCCGGCCGTTCCTGGACCGGCGGTCCCGCGGGGAAAAGCATCCCGTGGAGGACTTCCTGTTCACGTACTACACGCTGTCCCCGGCCCAGTTCACGCGGTGGCACCCTGGGCCCGGCGTCATCCTCTTGGATGCCTCGGAGCGCGAGGGCTGGAAGCACTACCGTCCCGCGACGACCGCGGAGCTCGAGGCGGCGGGCGCGGGGGAGGGCGTGAGCGGCGTCGTCGTCGCGGTGGAGGAATTCGTGGCCGAGCGGGGCACCGCGGTGCGGTTCACGCGCGAGATCCTCGCGAACACCCTGGCCAGGAGCGGGACGTTCGACTGCTTCGGGCTGCATGAGTGGGCCATGGCCTACCGCGCGCAGAGCAACGGTGTGCGCCACGAGGACGCGCCGTTGCGCTTGGGGGCGTCCGGGACGGACGACGTGGTGGAGGCCCACCGGATCCGCTGCTCGCACTTCGACGCGTTCCGTTTCTTCCAGCCCCAGGCCGTGGAACGCAACGAGCTGCAGCCCACGCGCGAGTCACAGCGCCGCATGGAACAGCCGGGGTGCCTGCACGCGAGCATGGACCTGTACAAGTGGGCCTACAAGTTGTTGCCCGCGGTGGATTCGGACCTGCTCGCGGACTGCTTCGACCTCGCGTGGGACGTGCGCGTGACCGACATGGAGGCCTCCCCCTACGACCTCACGGAATGGGGGTACGAGCCCGTGCGGATCGAGACGCCCGAGGGCAAGGCCGAGTACGTCCGGCGCCAGCGCGCCTTCGCGCAGCGGGGTAATCGGTTGCGAGAGCGCTTGGCGGCGACCGTCGAGCGGCTCCTGGACGGGGTCGACGACGCCGCGTCCGCGCCGCTCGATTCCACCGGCTCCGCGCCCCGGTCACGCCGTTCGGACGACGCCGCGGTGCCCGTCCGCGCGGCCGGGCATGATGGCGCGACGAGGCAGTCCGGAGCGGGCGGGCACATCGGCGCTATGGCGCGGACCGGAGCAGTCGGACGGAACGGCGCGAGCGGCGTCGTCATGCAGGGCCGAACCGCTCGGACCCGCGGAGACCGTTCATGAGGCCCGGGGAAACCGCCCACGGATGGGAACGGATCACCGTGGTCTCCGCGGTGGCGGAACCCCTCGACTTCGTGACCGCCCGCTCGAGCGCGGGCCCGGTGCTCGTGACCCGGGATGCAGACGGGGCGCTGCACGTGCTGTCCAACACGTGCCCACACCAGCAGGCCACGGTGTGCCGGGAGGCCGCGGGGCGCGCCGAGAGCTTCGAGTGTCCCAACCACTACTGGGTGTTCGGCCCGGACGGCCGGTTCCTGGGCTCGCGACTGGCCATGGCCGCCGGTCGGCAGCTGCCGCACGACCCGGCCAAGGACCTCCCCGCGGCCGCCGTGGATGTGGTGGACGGCTGGGTGGTGGCGCGCTTCGACTGAGCGGACCTCGGCGTTCGTCGTCTCCTGCTGCAGCGCGTCCTACTCGAGCGCCGCCTGCTCGAGTGCCACGGCGGCGTTGAGCAGGGCCAGGTGGCTGAGGGCCTGCGGAAAGTTGCCCAGAAACGAGTTGTCCTCGGGGTCGATCATCTCGGTGAACAACCCCACGTCATTGGCGAGAGGGAGCATCTCGTCCATGAGGTCCACGGCCTCGTCGCGGCGGCCCACCGTGGCCAGCGCCGCCACGGTCCAGAACGAGCACGCCACGAACGCTCCCTCCTCCTTCTCCATGCCGCTGTAGCGGTACATGAGCGGACCGCGGCCCAGCTCCTCCCGAACGGCGTCGATGGTCGAGGACATGCGGGGACCACGATCGAACCCGGTCATCGCGTGCAGCAACACGGACACGTCCAGCTCGTCGGTTCCCGGGTACCAGACGTACGCGCCCCGTTCCTCGCTCCAGCCCTCGGTCTCGATCCACTCCCGGATCCGTTCCCGTTCCGAGCGCCACCGATCCACGCACCCGGGGATGTGACCGGCCTCCGCCAGTTTCACGGCCCGGTCCAGGCCGTGCCAGCACCCCAGCTTGGAGCTCGTGTAGTGCCGGTGCTCAGGCAGTTCCCACATCCCGGAGTCGGGGCGGCGCCACAGGTCGCACACCGCGTCCGCGAGGTCGGCGAACATCCGGGCGGTGGCGGTGTCCAACACGTTGCCGCCGCCCACGTAGAGGTGCGCGATGTCGAAGACGTCCCCGTACACGCCCAACTGCAACTGGTCCGCGGCGTCGTTGCCCGAGACCACGGGGCCGATCCCCCGCCACCCGGGGGCGTCGTACTCGGTCATCTCGGAGGCGGGGACCTCGCCGTCGAAGCGGTTAAGGACGTGCAGGTCGGGGGTCTGTGCCCGGGCCCGGCGCAGGATCGTGGACACCTGCGCGTGCACGTCCTCCTGCTCCCCCAGTCGCAACAGCGAGTGCAGGGTGTAGGTGGCGTCACGGATCCACGCGAAGCGATAATCGAAGTTCTTGGTGCCCTCCCTGTTCTCGGGAAGGGACGTGGTCGCCGCGGCCGCCACGGACCCCGACGGGCTGTGGCTGAGCAGTTTGAGCGCGAGGGCGCTGCGTTCGACCTCCGCGCGGTAGGGACCGTCATAGTCGAGCAGATCACGCCATCGGCGCCACGTGTCCCGGGTCATGGCCACGTTCTTGCGGATCTCACGGGGCGAGGGCAGGCGCAAGGGCTCATCGTGCGTGGCGACCACCGCGAGCAGGTGCTCGGAATCGGGGCGCGTGGTGAACCGCCCGGAGATCTGCTGGGTCCCCACCTGCGGTTCCCCCGCATCGTCGGTGCGGACCCCCATGCCCACCCGGTTCGTGCGCAGCACGGGCTCCCCCGCGATCATCTCGACCCACGGGGAGACGGTGTTGAACATGGTGCCCGGGGCCACCCGCCACACCATGGCCACGTTCCCGGTCACACCGTCCACCGAGCGGGCCAGTTCGTTCCACGGCAATTGCCCCGTGGACCCCATGTTGAGGCAATCGGTGACCCGCACGGTCCCCGAGGCCGTGGAGAACGTGGTGGTCAGGATGTTGGTCCCGGGGACGTACTCCCGGGTGACCTCGAACTCCTCCTCCGGGCGCAGCTCGATACACCCGCCGTGCTCGGCGTCGAGCAGCTTGGCGAACGGCGGCGCGGAGTCCAGGTCCGGGACGGGGTACCAGTCCACGGATCCGTCCTGGGCCACCAGCGCCACGGTGCGCCCGTTACCCAGGGCTGCGTAGGAACGCAGGTCCACGTAGCCGTCCCGGCGCCGGGACACCTTGTTCAGGAGCTCGGCGCGGTCGGGGGTTGCGTTCACGGGGCTCGTTTCTCTCGTGAGGCGGGACGGGAGGACGGCGGATCGCGCCGCAGGAACGGCACGACCCGCCCTCCGGAGGACTCGGTGACGTCAGCGCGGCCGGGTCACAGGATCGGGCTGCCGCCGGTGACGGCGATCCTCGCCCCGGAGACGTAACTGCCGTCGTCGGACGCGAGCAACACGTACACCGGGGCCAGTTCTGCGGGCTGGCCGGCGCGCCCGAGGGGCTCCGCGTCCCCGAAACTCTCGAGCTGCTCCGCGGGGATGGTCGAAGGGATCAACGGTGTCCAGACGGGCCCGGGGGCCACGCTATTGACGCGGATCCCGCGCTCCCCGAGCAACTGCGCGAGACTCGCCGAGAAGTTGGCGATCGCCGCCTTGGTCGCCGCGTACGGCGCCAGGGTGGGGACCGGCATGTCCGAATTGACCGACGAACTGCCGATGATCGCCGATCCCGGCGCCATGTGCGGCACGGCCGCCTTGGCCAGGTAGAAGTACGCCCCCACGTTGAGCTTGAAGGTGTGCTCCCACTCCTCGTCGGGGATCTCCTCGAGGCTCTCGCGCGTCATCTGGTAGGCGGCGTTGCTCACGAGCACGTCCACCTTGCCGAACTCCTCCACGGCCTTCGCGATCACGGCACGGCAGTGCGCCGCTTCGGACAGGTCCCCGGGGACCAGGACGGCCTTGCGTCCCGCCTCCTCGATGTAGCGGGCGACGTCGCGGGCGTCCCGTTCCTCCTCGGGCAGGTAGGTGATCAGCACGTCCGCGCCCTCGCGGGCGTAGGCGATAGCCACCGCTCGGCCGATCCCGGAGTCACCACCGGTGACAACCGCGGCCTTGCCCTCGAGCTTGCCCGATCCGCGGTAGCTGTCCTCACCGCAATCGGGGACAGGGTTCATCTCGGCCTGCAGTCCGGGGGCCTCTTGCTGTTGTTCAGGGAATCCCATGACAGTGTCCTCTCTGGTGGAGCGGGTCCGGGCGAACTCTCGCGCTTCGCCGACCCGGTGACCGGGAGGACTCCCGGGCGGGCCGACGCTCAGCACACTTTCCATCGTAGGGGACGCCCGTGTCCGGAAACATCCCCTGCGGGCCGCGCACGGCAGCTCTGCCGTCTGCCCGCGGCCCACCCGCGGGCCGATAGGATGGGCGAGGATTGGCCCGTAAGCGCAGGAGTAGTGGAAATGGCCCGTATCGTCGTTGACGTCATGCCCAAACCGGAAATCCTTGACCCGCAGGGCAAGGCGATCGCGAATGAGTTGCCCCGGATCGGGCTCAGCGGTTTCACGGAGGTGCGCCAGGGCCGCCGGTTCGAACTCACGGTCGAGGGCGAAGCGGACGAGCAGGTGCTCGCCCAGGCCCGCGAAGCCGCGGAGAAGCTACTGTCCAACCCGGTGATCGAGGACGTCGTGAACGTCTCCGTGGCCCCCGAGGAGGACTGAGCGTGGCCCAGAACCTCACGGCCGAGCAGACGCCCCTCGTGGCGGACCTCTCCGAACCCGCCACCGATTCTCGACTCGCGGACGTGCGGGTGGGTGTCGTGACCTTCCCGGGCACGCTCGACGACCGCGACGCCGCTCGCGCCGTCGAGATCGCCGGCGGCACCGCGGTGCCGCTGTGGTACGCAGACAAGGACCTCAACGGTGTGGACGCCGTGATCCTGCCCGGTGGCTTCTCCTACGGGGACTACCTGCGCGCCGGTGCGATCGCCCGCTTCGCCCCCCTCATGGACAGGATCGTGGACGCTGCCAATGCCCGGGAGGGCATGCCGGTGCTGGGGATCTGCAACGGTTTTCAGGTACTCACCGAGGCCCACCTGCTGCCGGGGTCCATGATCAAGAACGAACAGCTCAAGTTCATCTGTCGGGACCAGGCGCTGCGCGTGGAGAACACGGACACTGCGTGGACCGGGCGATTCGAGCAGGGCCAGACCATCGTGGTGCCGCTGAAGAACCAGGACGGGCAGTACGTCGCGGATCAGCGCACCCTGGACGAGTTAGAGGCCGAGCACCGGGTGGTCTTCCGCTACGCGGGCGGCAACCCCAACGGTTCCCGCAACGACATCGCCGGGATCACCAACGCGCGGGGCAACGTGGTGGGACTCATGCCCCACCCCGAGCACGCCGTGGAACCGGGCTTCGGCGCCGATCTTTCCGGCTCCGGTCCGGTCCAGATGCGCCAGGGAACAGACGGGCTGGACGTCTTCGTCTCCGCCCTGGAACACCTATTGCGCTGACCCGTCCACGCCGCGCTCGCCCGCAGCGAGGACCGCGGCGTCCCATCCGTTCGTCATCGGGCCAGTTCGGGGAACCGCACCCGGCCCACACCATGCCTCCGCGTGAGCGCCCGCCCGGCACCGCACGCCCCATCGTTCGCAAAGGGATCTAGTAGTCGTCATGAGCGAAACCCACTTCAACCTGGACACCGTGGAGCACGCCGCCTCCACCCCGGACACCGAGCTGCCCTGGGCGGAACTGGGGCTGAACGAGACCGAGTTCGAGCGCATCAAGGAGATCCTGGGCCGCCGCCCCACCGCGGCGGAACTGGCCATGTACTCCGTGATGTGGTCTGAGCACTGCTCGTACAAGTCCTCCAAGGTGCACCTGCGCCAGTTCGGGGACAAGGTCACGGACGAGATGCGCAAGAACCTCATGGTGGGCATCGGTGAGAACGCCGGCGTCACGGACATCGGGGACGGTTGGGCCGTGACCTTCAAGATCGAGTCCCATAATCACCCGTCCTACGTGGAGCCCTATCAGGGTGCGGCCACGGGCGTGGGCGGGATCGTGCGGGACATCATCTCCATGGGTGCCCGCCCGGTGGCCGTGATGGACCCGTTGCGTTTCGGCGCGATCGACCACCCGGACACCCAGCGTGTGGTGCACGGGATCGTGGCCGGCGTGGGCGGCTACGGCAATTCGCTGGGGTTGCCGAACATCGGCGGAGAGGTGGAGTTCGACCCGTGCTACCAGGGCAACCCCCTGGTCAACGCGCTCGCCGTGGGCGTGATGCGCCACGAGGACATCCGCTTGGCGAACGCGTCCGGGACGGGCAACAAGGTGGTGCTCTTCGGCGCGCGCACCGGCGGGGACGGGATCGGCGGCGCCTCGGTGCTCGCGTCCGAGTCCTTCGACGACTCCAAGCCCTCCAAACGCCCCGCGGTGCAGGTGGGTGACCCCTTCGCGGAGAAGGTGCTCATCGAGTGCTGCCTGGAACTGTTCAAGGGCTCGCTCGTGGAGGGCATCCAGGACCTCGGTGCGGCGGGCATCTCGTGTGCCACGTCCGAGCTCGCGTCCAACGGTGACGGCGGCATGCGCGTGGACCTCACCGAGGTCCTGCTGCGCGATCCGTCCCTGACCCCGGGCGAGATCCTGATGTCCGAGTCGCAGGAACGCATGATGGCCGTGGTCACCCCCGAGAAGGTCGCGGGCTTCGAGGCCGTGATGGCCAAGTGGGACGTGGAGTACTCGTGGATCGGCGAGGTCACGGACACCGGCCGCCTGGTCATCGACTACCAGGGTGAGGTCATCGTGGACGTGGATCCCCGCACCGTGGCCCACGACGGTCCCGTGTACGAACGCCCCTACGCGCGCCCCGAATCCCAGGACGCCCTGCAGGCAGCCCACTTCACGGGCTCCCCGGAGGACGCCGCCCGCCCGTCCGGCGCGGAGCTCGGCCCTGCGCTCGTGGAACTGATGGCCTCCCCGAACCTGTGCTCCAAGGACTGGGTCACCGACCAATACGACCGCTACGTTCAGGGCAACACCGCCATGGCCATGCCGGATGACGCCGGCGTGATCCGCGTGGACGAGCGCACCAACCTGGGCGTGGCCCTTTCCACGGACTCGAACGGCCGCTACACCCGCCTGGACCCGTACCAGGGCGCCCAGTTGGCGCTCGCCCAGGCGTACCGCAACGTGGCCACCGCGGGCGCGCGCCCCGTGGCCGTGTCCGACTGCCTGAACTTCGGTTCCCCCGAGGACCCGGACATCATGTGGCAGTTCGCGGAGGCCGTGCGCGGCCTCTCGGACGGGTGCCAGACCGTGGGTGTGCCCGTGACCGGCGGTAACGTCTCCCTCTACAACCAGACCGGCGGCGTGGCCATCAACCCCACCCCGGTGATTGCCATGATGGGCGTGTTCGACGACGTCACGCGCCGCACGCCCTCGGGCTGGAGTGAGGATGGCCAGGCGATCTACCTGCTCGGCGAGACCGCGGACGAGCTGGACGGCTCCGAGTGGGCGCGCGTGCGCGGCCACCTGGGTGGGTTGCCCCCGCGCGTGGACCTGGCCCGCGAGCGCGTCCTGGGTGACATGCTCATCAACATGTCCCGGGACGGGATGATCGACGCCGCGCACGACGTCGCGGAGGGCGGCCTCGGGGCCACGCTCGCCGAGATGGCGTTGCGCTTCGGCGTGGGCGCCCGGATCGGCCTCGGTGAGGTCGCCGAGCGGGACGGCGTGGACCTGTTCACGCTGTTGTTCTCCGAGACGCAGGGCCGCGCCGTCGTGGCCGTGCCGCGCTCGGAGGAGGTGCGCTTCCAGGACATGTGCACCGTGCGCCGCTACCCGTTCGCGCGGATCGGCGTGGTGGACACCGAGGCCGGGGCCCTGGACTTCCAGGGCGAGTTCACGGTGGCGCTGGACGAGCTGAAGACCGCCCACGCATCAACCCTGCCCCGTCACTTCGGCTGACGGGCCGGGGCCAGAGCACGAGAACCCTCGGAGGGAGCCATGTTGGACGATATGCCGCGGCCGGTTCCGCCGCAGCCGTTGCGCACGCAGCGGTTGGAGCTGCGCGCGTTCACACCGGACGAACTCGAGGCCGTGGCCGGGGGCTCACGACTGCCCGAGTTCGCGCCGGGTTTCCCCACCCCCGAGAACGAGGACTGGGCCCGGGAGGCGATCGAGGCCGGTGAGCACTTCTTCACGGAGAGCGACTGCGCCCTGCTCGTCGTGATCCGGCTCAGCTCGGGGCAGGTCATTGGCGCCGCGGGGTTCGCGGGACCCGCCATGGACCACGAACTGGAGATCAAGGGGTCCATCGTCCCGGAGCACCAGAACCAGGGGCTGGCCACCGAGGCCTTGCGCGCGCTCGTGGACCGCGCATTCGAGGACCCCGGGATCCGTGCGGTGCACGGCTCCGTCCCGGCCGACCACGAACCGGCACGCCGGGTGCTCGTGCGCTGCGGGTTCGTGAAACGACCCTCCGAGGGCTCGGAGGACACCTACTACCTGCGGCGCCCCTGACGAACGGTCACGGATGTACCCCTGGATACCCTTCGACCTGCTCCCCGCGGACACCCTGCCGGAGTGGATCCTCATCATCCTGGCGGTCCTGGACCTGCTCCTGAAGATCCTGGCCCTGGGCTGGATCCCCCATCAGCGCCGTCCGTCCGTGGCGCTCGCGTGGTTGCTCGCCATCTTCCTGATGCCGTACGCGGGGCTCCTGTTGTTCGTGGTGATCGGCTCCACCCGGTTACCGCGTAAACGCATGGCCAAGCAGGCCCGGATGAACCACGTGATCCAGGAGAACACCCCCGAGCGCCTCCCGCTGGGGCCCGAGCTCGCCGAGTACCCGGAATGGGTGCGCACCACCGCGGAGCTGAACCAGAACCTGGGTGCCCTGCCCATGGTGGGCGGTAACGACTTCGAGATCCTCACCGACAATCACGATTCCATGGCCCGGATGGCCCGGGACGTGGACCGCGCCACGGACTACGTGCACTTCGAGTTCTACATCGTGGCCGTGGACCAGGTCTCCCGCGAGCTGCTCAATGCCCTGATCCGCGCCCACGAACGAGGTGTGCGCGTGCGGATCCTGATCGACCACGTGGGGTCCCTGGGTTACCCGGGGTACGCGGAACTGGTCCGCCAGTTCAACCGTTCCGGGGTGCCGTGGCGGCGCATGCTTCCCATCCGCCCGTGGCGCGGTGAGTGGCAGCGCCCGGACCTGCGCAACCACCGCAAGATCCTGGTGGTGGACGGCCAGGTGGCCTACACGGGCTCACAGAACATCATCCACCGCTCCTACAACAAGAAGAAGAACCTGCGGAAGGGCCTCGAGTGGAAGGACCTCATGGTCCGGGGCACGGGATCCGTAGTCACCGAGTTGAACGCGGTGTTCGTCTCGGACTGGTACTCGGAGACCGACGACCTCTTGCTGGACGAGACCCCCGCCGCGCTCGAGCACACGGCCGGGCCCATGTACGCCCAGGTGGTGCCGTCCGGGCCCGGGTTCGAGAGCGAGAACAACCTGCGCCTGTTCAACCACCTGATCTACAACGCCAATCACCGCGTGGTGATCTCCAGCCCGTACTTCGTCCCGGACGAGTCCTTGCTCCACGCCATCACCACGGAGGCCCAGGCGGGCGTACGGGTGCAGTTGTTCGTGGGTGAGACCTCGGACCAGTTCCTCGCGCAGCACGCCCAGAACTCGTACTACTCCGAACTCGCGCGCGCCGGGGTGGAGATCTACCGCTACAGCTCCCCCACCGTGCTGCACGCCAAGTTCGTGCTCGTGGACGACATCGTCTCCGTGATCGGTTCCTCCAATATGGACGAGCGTTCCTTCGCGCTGGACCTTGAGGTCTCCGTCCTGATCGTGGACGAGTCGTTCCGCACCCGGATGGAGGACGTCGTGGGGCAGTTCCGCGCCAACTCCACCCTCTTGGACCTGGACGCCTGGGAGAAACGCTCGCTGGGGCGCAAGTTCGTGGAGAACGTCTGCCGCCTTACTTCCGGCCTGCTCTGACGCGCCCCGGACGACGACGCCGCGGGGCCGGGCGCGGCGTCGTCCGTCCCCTCGGTGCCGCCCACCCGGGGCGGGCACGAGTGTCCGTTCCTCGCCCGGGTGCGCGAACGCCGTCGCCGCCCGCAGAGATCGGGGTGGCGACGGCGTCGTGCACGGTGGGCACGGGGCCCGGTGCGGATCAGCCCGCTACGAGCACCGCGCGGCCGTTGAACGTGCGGTTGCGCAGGCCGTCCAGCGCGGAGTTGACCTCCTGTGCGGTGAGCGGAAGCTCCGTGATGGGCGGCTTGGGCAGATCCGTGTCCTGGGCGAGCTTCACGAGCTCCTTGAGCTCGGGCAGGCTGCCCACGAAGTTGCCGCGAATGTTCAGCAGGTTGAACGCGGTAAGCGCGGTGGGGAACTGGTACTGGCCCCCGAACAGGCCCACGCTGACCAGGGTCCCGCCGTTGGCCATGGCGAAGAGCGCGGCGTTGGAGGTGTCCCCGTTGTTGACGAGGTCGATGGCCGCGGCAATCTTCTCCCCGCCGGCCCGGACGATGTCGCCCACGAGGTCCTCGCCGCCCACGGCCACCGTGGCGGACGCGCCCACCGCCTGGGCGTTCTTCAGCGCGGCCTCGCTCATGTCCACGGCCACGATGTTCTCGTGACCCAGGGCCTTGAGCACCGCAATGGTCATCAGCCCTACACCGCCCGCGCCGATCACGGCCACGGGCTTATCCGCGGGCAGTGGCATGATCTTCTTGACCGCTGAGTAGGAGGTCAGGCCGGAGCAGGCGAGCGTGGCGCCGAAGGACGGGTCGATGTCGCCCAGCGGCACCAGGTAGCGCTCGTCCGGCACGTGGACCTCCTCTGCGTAGCCGCCGCGGCGCTGCACCGAGAGGTTGCGCTTCTTCCCGCTGCAGTAGTTCTCGCGGTCCTCCGAACAGGCCTGGCACTCGCCGCAACCGATCCACGGGAACACGATGTACTTGGTGTCCCCGGGCGTCACCGTGGCGTCCGGTCCCGCGGCCACGACCTCCCCCACGATCTCGTGCCCGAGCACCACGGGGTACTGCGCGCCCGCCGCGGTCAGTTCGTAGCGTCCGGCGCTGCCGAGGTCGAAGTACCCGTCCTGGCAGTGCACGTCCGAGTGGCAGACCCCCGAGTTGGTCACGCGGATCATGACCGCGGAGCCTTCCAGTACGGGCCGTTCCACCTCGAGTTCCTGGGCTGCTCCACCCGGCTCCGTGTGCGCGAAAACCTTCATGTTTACTCCTTCGTAGCGTGTGTGGAAGTCGCCTTACCATGTAAGCTGTGTCACCACTCTAGGCCGCCGGGGTGAATTGTCCACGGACTCGCTCCCGTCGGTTCGAGGGATGACGACGCTCGCGCGCCCCCGCGCGGTCAACGGCAACCGCCGCCCGACTTCGGTCACACGGCATGGCTCCGGGTGCCGCCGCGATAGGCTCACCGGCGATGATCTCCTGCCCGAGTAGCGCCACAGCGCCCGACCGTGCCGTCGCCGGTGTTCGCAACCGCCGAGACCGGGTGTCATGAGGCAGGGCAACGTCATGGCCTGGTTCTTCCTGGCCGGGGCCATCCTCCTGGAGGTCACCGCGACGCTCAGCATCAAGGCGGCCCTGGGACAACCCGCCCTGTACGCCGTGGTGGTGCTGGGGTACGCCGGGGCCTTCATGTGTCTCACGCTGGTACTGCGCCGCGGGATGCCCCTGGGGGTCACCTACGGGATCTGGGCCGCCGCCGGGGTGGCCCTCACGGCCGTGCTGAGCCGCATCCTGTTCAAGGAACCGCTCACCCGGGTCATGGCGCTGGGGATCCTGCTGATCGCCTCCGGTGTCCTGCTCGTGGAGCTCGAAGCGAGTCACTGATCCGCAACCTGGCCGCCAGCACCGCGACCTGCAGCAGTACACCCACCAGCCCGGCGACGATGCCCCATTCGGGCCACCCCAGAACGAGCAACACGATCGCCGCCACCACGGCACACACGGCCACGGGAACGGACCACCGCACCCTCGGAAGGGCCGCGGCGTGACCCGCGGACCACGCGGCGTCGGACGTGCGCGTATGCCGGGTCCGGAGGCCCACGGCCCCGTTGCGATCGAGCGAGCCGGCGGCCGCTGCCCTGACGGTCACCACGGTCACGACGCACACCAGGACCGTGCTGAACGACAGCATGATCACTCCGAGCAGGTCCTCGTCCACGGTTCCCTCCGGGTCACGGGCATTTCCTCCACCCTACGACCGTCACGGATCCGGGCACTGCGGGTCCGCTGACGTCATCCGCGAACGCCTCCACCGCAAGGTGCTCCGCCGCAGGGCAGAACCCAGTGGGGAATCCTGGTCGTCGTCAGCTGACACAAGGTCATGACGAGGTCGCTCTCTTCCGCATCGCCAGGGATGGGGCGGTCACGGTGACCGGGGTCGACGACGACGCCCTGCCGGACCTGCGGGACCGGGCGCGAGCGGCGTCGTCGTCGGAGGGAGGTGTCAGCCCACCAGCTCGCGGGACGGCGTGTCCGCGACGGAGGGCTTGCCCACGAACGCGCCGCGGTACTTCGCGGCGGGGTGGGTGTCCTTGACCCGCAGCTGGCCCTCGCCGTAGAGGGACTCGCGCAGGGTGGTGCCCTCGTACTCGGTGCGGTAGCGCCCGCGCTTCTGCAACTCGGGGACCACGTACTCCACGAAGTCCTCGAAGGAACCGGGGCTCACGTGGTAGGCCAGGTTGATGCCGTCCAGGCCGCCCTCGTCCACCCAGGTCTCGAGCTGATCCGCGACGGTCTGTGCGGAGCCCACGAGCACGGCACCCATCCCGCCCAGGGCGCAGTGCTTGGCGATCTCCTCGCGCGTCCACTGCTTGTCCTTGGACTGCAGCGTGAACGGGGTCAGGAAGGACTGGATGGAGTCGGTCTTGATGTAGTTCAGGGCCTCGTCCTCGTCGAACTGGGACAGGTCCACGCCGGACCACCCACCGATGATCGCCTGGGAGGCCTCCAGGTCCACGTATTGCAGGTAATCGCGGTACTTCTCCTGGGCCTGCTCGTCCGTGTCCGCGACGACCACGGAGAGCATCGCGTAGATCTTGACGTCGTCACGGCTGCGGCCCTCGGCCTGAGCCCGGTCGCGGATCTTGTCAGTCACGAAACGTGTGAGGTCCGGGCGCAACCCGCCGATGAACACGGCTTCCGCGTGCTTACCCGCGAACGCCTGCCCGCGCGAGGACGCGCCGGCCTGGAAGATCAGCGGTGTGCGCTGCGGGGACGGTGCCGTGAGCCCCGCTCCGGGAACCGTGAAGTGCTCCCCGCTGTGCCGGATGGGATGGACCTTGGTGGGATCCGCGTAGACACCCGTCTCACGGTTCTGAACCACGGCGTCCTCCTCCCACGAGCCCTCCCAGAGCTTGTAGCACACGTCCAGGAACTCCTCCGCGATCTCGTAACGCGTATCGTGCTCGATCTGGCGCGGCAGGCCCTGGTTCTCCGCAGCGGACGGAAGGTAGGAGGTCACCACGTTGAATCCCACGCGGCCCTTGGTGAGGTGATCCAGTGTGGCGTACTTGCGGGCCAGGGTGTAGGGCTGCTCGTAGGTCACCGCGCTCGTCACGCCGAAGCCCAGGTGCTCGGTCACGGCGGCCATGGCCGAGACCTGCATGAACGGGTCGTTGACCGGGACCTGGGCCCCGTCACGCACGGCCGGAGCCGCGGAGTTCTTGTAGATGTCGTAGATGCCCACCACGTCCGCAAGGAACAGTGCGTCGAACTTGCCCCGCTCCAGCAGCTTGGCCAGCTCCGTCCAGTACTCGATGGTGTTGTACTCGGTGGCCCGGGACCGCGGGTGGCGCCACAACCCGAAGCTCTGGTGATCCACGCAGGTCATGTCGAACGCGTTGACGGAAATCCGTTTGCTCATCTCGGTCAGCCCCTCAGCAGGAACACGACCCGCGCCCCGTGCACCACCTACGGCGGCCTACCTTGCGGGTCCAGCGCGCTTGTGTGGCGCCGTACTTGCCGCATGCGGTGTGTCATGCGGCCCGATCCTCACCTGGGGCACCCCGCTACGGGAGAGGGTTGCCGTCCGACAAGCCAGGGCTAAACGTCGGAACTCGTGATCGTTGTGGCATTGATCCTAACGGGGATCCCCGGTCCTCGGAAACACCTCGGGTTACGGCACGTCACGACGGCGCCCCGGCGCGTCACACGATTTGCACCCGCGGGCTCCCGGCCCGTTCAATGGTGGGGTTCCCATCCGGAGCGGCTGAGAGACCTGGCTCGTTGACGTCGCAGCAACCAGCCCCACGCGGGCAAGGTGCTAATGCCAGGAACGATGGAGTTGATGAATTGAGCCATATCCTCACGCGCCCGGAATCTGCCGTCGACGCCGCGGCGGTCATCTTCGACCGGGTCGGCAAGTCCTTCCCCGCGCACCAGGGACCCGGAACGCACCGGGTGTTGCAGGATGTGACGTTCACGGTGCGCCCGGGCGAGATCGTCTCGGTCCTGGGCCCCTCGGGCTGCGGCAAGTCCACCCTGTTACGCGCCGTGGCCGGGCTCGGCACGGCGAGCGAGGGCGAAGTCCGGATCGACGACTCGGTGGTGCGCGAGATCGACCCGCGCTGCGCCGTCGGCTTCCAGGAACCGCGGTTGCTGCCGTGGCGCAGCGTGGCCCGCAACGTGGCGCTGGGTCTGCCCGACGGGACTCCCGCCCGGGAGGGGAAGCAGCGGGTGGCGCAGCTGTTGGAGCTCGTGGGCCTGTCCCACCACGCGAATCACCGTCCCGCGGAGATCTCCGGGGGCATGGCACAGCGCGCATCCCTGGCCAGGGCCCTGGCACGGAACCCTCGGGTCCTGTTGTTGGACGAGCCCTTCGGGGCCCTGGACGCCCTGACCCGGATCAGGATGCAGGACCTGTTGCTGGACGTGCACCGCGCCGATCCCACGACCGTGCTCATGGTCACCCACGACGTCGAGGAAGCCCTGGTGCTCTCCGATCACGTGGTGGTGCTCGCGCGGGAAACGGCCACGGGCCCCGCGACCATCGCCGAGATCATCTCCCCCGAGCTGGCCCGCCCGCGCTCCCGCGAGGACAGTGAGATCACCGCGCTGCGCGCCCACCTGTTGGCCCTGCTCGGCGTGGAGCGCTGAGCGCATGGCGCAGCTGTCCCGACGCCGCGCACTGCAGGCACTCGGCCTGTCCGCGCTGGCGCTGCCCCTGAGCGGATGCGTCATGGAGGGTGAAGGTCCGGGCCGTGGTGTGGCCGGCGGTTCCGCGAACGAGATCTACCTGGATTACGCGACCTACAACCCGCTGTCCCTGATCATCAAGGCCAAGGGCTGGCTCGAGAAGGTCGCCGGCGCCCACGGCCAGACCGTGACGTGGGTGTACTCGGCCGGTTCCAACAAGGCCAACGAGTCGCTACGCGCCGGGGTCGTGGACGTGGGCTCCACGGCAGGTTCCGCCGCACTGCTCGCGCGTGCCAACCGCTCGCCGATCAGGACGATCGACCTGTTCTCACAGCCCGAGTGGTCCGCGCTCGTGCGCACCCCGGACTCCCCCGTGCGCACCGTGGCGGACCTCGCGGGCACGTCCGTGGCCGCGACGAAGGGCACGGATCCGTACTTCTTCCTCCTGCAGTCCCTCGGCGCGGCGGGCATGAGCGCCCAGGACGTCACCGTGGTGAACCTGCAGCACGCGGACGGGCGCACCGCGCTGGACACCGGTCAGGTGGCCGCATGGTCCGGACTGGACCCCGTGATGGCCGCCGCGGAGAAGGCGGGGGACGTGCTGTTCCACCGGCAGTTGGAGTTCAACACGTACGGGTTCCTCAACGCGAGGGAGGTGTTCCTGCAGCTGAATCCCACGGGTGCGCAGGACGTGGTGAACACGTACGCCTACGCGCGGCAGTGGGCGCTGCAGCACCCGGAGGAGGGGATCGCGATCCTCGCGGAAGGCGCGAGCATCGATCGCGACACCGCTCGGCGGGTCTGGCAGCGCACCCACCTGGACATCGACCCCGTTCCGGGCCCCGAACAGCTCGCGGTGCTCGAGCGGGTCGGGCCCATCCTGGTGGAATCCGGGGACGTCTCCTCGCAGCAGGACGTGGACGAGGCGCTCGCGAACATCGTGGAGCAGCACTACGCACAACACGCCGATGCGGCCGCCGTGGCCCAGGTGATCGAAGGGAAGCAGTCCTCATGAGCACTCACGACACCTCCTCCGCCGCACCGCGGTCCTCGGACGGCGCGTCCTCCGAAGCAGCTGGCGTCACTGCGGTGGCCACACTGTCCGACGACAACGGACGCCACGAGGCGGGCGCGGTGGCACCCGGCGACGTCGCAGCCCCATCAGACACCCCTGCCGCGGCGGATTCCCGCACGCGTCCCAGCGCGCTGCGCAATCCTTGGGCCCTGGGGCTGATCGGGATCGTCCTGCCCGTGCTGCTGGTGCTCGCGTGGCACACCCTCTCCACGAACGGGACCTTCTCCCCCGTGCAGTTGCCGCGCCCGTCCGCGGTGCTCGCCGCGGGATGGGAGCTGCTGCGCAGCGGTGACCTGTGGTTGCACGTCGGGATCTCCACGCAGCGCGTGATCGTGGGCTTCCTGATCGGCAGTGGGCTCGGGCTGTTGCTCGGCGCGTTGCTGGGGCTCTCCCCGTGGGCGCGGGCCATCGGCTCGCCCACGATCGGCGCGCTGCGCGCCGTGCCGTCCCTCGCGTGGGTACCGCTGCTATTGCTGTGGATCGGGATCGGGGAGAACTCCAAGGTGACCCTGGTGGCGATCGGCGCCTTCTTCCCGGTGTACACCACGGTGTCCGCCGCGCTGCGCCACGTGGACCGGCACCTGATCGAAGCCGCACGGTCCTTCGGGCTGCGCGGGGTCAAGCTCTTCACCACCGTGCAGTTGCCCGCGGTGCTGCCCTCCGTGATCTCCGGGCTGCGCCTGGCCCTGGCCCAGGCGTGGTTGTTCCTGGTGGCCGCGGAACTATTGGGCTCCTCCATGGGCCTGGGATTCCTGCTCACCGATTCGCAGAACAACGGCCGCACGGACCGGTTGCTGCTCGCGATCGTGTTGCTGGCCGTGCTGGGCAAGCTCACGGACGCCCTGCTCGGCATCTTCGAGCGGTGGACCCAGCAGCGCTGGAGCGTGGCCGGAACCAGGTGACAACCCGCCCGGTTCCCGCCGGCGCCCGCCGTTCCACCGCGGCCCGGTCGTTCGACCGGGGGCCCGGCCGTTACAGACACCGACCGTTCGGATCGACATCACAGGAGGACTCGTGACCGGTACGCACTCGTACTCAGACCCCGCTCACCCCACACCGAACCCGGCGTTGATCTCCGACGACGCCCGGGTGCAGTTCTGGGTCGAGCAGGCCGGGCGGCTGGACTGGGCGCAGCCGTGGCACACGGCTCACCGGTTCGAGAAGCCGCAGCGCACGGGTGAGGACCACGACGGCAACCCCACTTACACCGTGCCCGAGATCGCGTGGTTCGAAGGCGGGAAACTCAACGTCTCGTACAACTGCGTGGACCGCCATGTGGCAGCCGGGCGTGGTCAGCACGTGGCCCTGTACTTCGAGGGTGAACCCGGGGACCGCCTGGTCTATACCTACGCGGACCTGCAGCGTGAGGTGTCCAGGGCCGCCAACGCCCTGCTCGAACTGGGCGTGGAGAAGGGCGACCGCGTGGTCATCTACCTCCCGGTCATCCCGGAGACCGTGATCATCACGCTCGCGTGCGCGCGCATCGGGGCGATCCACTCGCTCGTGTTCGGCGGGTTCTCCGCAGAAGCCCTCAAGTTCCGGGTCGAGGACACCGGAGCCAAGGTCCTGGTGACCACGGACGGGCAGAACCGGCGCGGCGCCGTCGTCCCCGTGAAGACCAATGCGGACGAGGCCTGCAGCGGTGAGAACAGCATCGAGCACGTGATCGTGGTGCGCCGCACGTCCCGGCCCGGGCGCACCGATCTGCCGCGCGGCACCCGGGGCCTGCATTCCAAGGACGAGGAACTCGTGCCGTGGACCCCCGGGCGTGACGTGTGGTGGCACGAGCTCACCGAGGGCGTCTCGGACGTTCACGAGCCCGAGGCGTTCGACGCGGAGACGCCCCTGTTCATCATCTACACGTCCGGCACCACGGGGAGGCCCAAGGGCCTGGTCCACACGATGGGCGGATACATGGTGCAGACGGCATACACCCACGCCCTGCTGTTCGACCTGCTCCCGGACGTGCCCGACGCGTCCGGGGTGCTGCGCCCGGAGGAGCTGTCCGCCGTGAACGACCCCGCCAAGGTGGACTCCACCGTGCACTGGTGCACCGCGGACCTCGCGTGGGTCACCGCGCACACCTACGAGATCTACGGCCCGCTGGTCAACGGCGTGTCCCAGGTGATCTACGAGGGCACGCCCAACACCCCGGATTACGGTCGCCACTTTGAGATCATCGAGCGCTACGGCGTGACCAACTACTACACGGCACCCACCCTGATCCGCTCGCTCATGGGCGCGTTCCCCAAGGGGCTGCCCCCGGTCTACAACCTCTCCTCGATCCGGTTGCTCGGCTCCGTGGGCGAGTCCATCAACCCGGAGGCGTGGCGCTGGTTGCGCGCCCAGGTAGGCCGCGACGAGGTGCCCTTCGTGGACACGTGGTGGCAGTCCGAGACGGGCTCCTGCGTCGCATCCCCGCGCCCGCACGATCCGCAGTTCGCCCCTCCCGGCACGTTCGACGAGGCCGCAGCGCACACCTCCCTCAAGCCCGGTTGCGCTACGCGTGCGGTCCCCGGCGTATCTGTGCGGGTGCTGGACGAGGCCGGTGAGGAAGTGGCCCCCAACCTGCAGGGCTATGCCGTGATCGACAAGATCGGCCCGTCCATGGCCCGCACGGTATGGGGCGATCCGCAGCGCTACCTGTCCTCCTACTGGGCGGCCTACGGCGAGCGCGGTTGGTTCCGGGCCGGCGACGGCGCACGCACCGATGACGAGGGCGACCTCTACATCCTGGGGCGGGTGGACGACGTGATCAACGTGAGCGGGCACCGGTTGTCGACGATCGAGATCGAATCCGCCCTGGTGACCCACCCCCACGTAGTGGAGGCCGGGGCCACCCCGATCCGCGACGCGGTAACGGGCCACGCCATTTTGGCGTGCGTGGTGCTCACGGCGGATGCGCAATCGCTGTCCGCGGACGAGGTCCGCGAGGAGCTGCGCGCGCACGTGGCCCGGGAGATCGGCCCGATCGCCAAACCGCGCGAGGTCATCGTGGTTCCGGATCTGCCCAAGACCCGTTCGGGGAAGATCACGCGCCGCCTGCTGACCCAGCTCTACGAGGGCGAGCAGCTGGGCGACCGTTCCTCGCTGCAGAACGAGGAAGCGCTAAACGCGATCGCGGAGGTCTTGGCAGGGCGTGCTTAGCTTGACCACATGAGCTTGTTGCCCCGATCCCACGGCGGTCGCGGCTGGGTCTGGTTGGCGTGTGCGGCCGGGATCGTGCATGCCGGATTCAGCCTCTACTGGGCTTTGGGCGGGCACTGGTTGCTGGACACCGTGGGGCAGTGGACGGTACGGCTGTCCTACGAGGCACCCCTGGCCGTCGGGCTAGGGCTGGGCATGGTTTCGCTTTTCAAGCTCATGGCGGCCGTCATCCCAGTGGCGGAAGCCTACGACAGGGTGCCCTGGCGGCGGTTCTGGCGGGCCATAAGTTGGGTGGGTGCCGTGGTCCTGGTGGTCTACGGCGGGACCAACACGGTGATCAGCAATGCCGTGCTCATCGGGCTCATCCGCCCGGCCACCGGATACGAGCGACTAGCCATGATCGGTCACGCATGGTTGTGGGATCCACTGTTCCTGGTCTGGGGTGCCGCGCTGCTGATCCATCTGTGGCGGTCCCGGCCGGCGCGGACGCGCCCGCACGGCACACGTAAGTCACTTATCGGGAGGTGAACATCCGCACGAAGGAGACGACCGGGGAACCCACGCCACCAACTGCGGATGACCACCACCCAGGCTTCTTCCCGATCTGCGGGCATGACCGCGTGTGACCCCGTGAACTGTTATGCCCCGAAGGAACTTCTAAGATGGCTCAGTGATGAATTCCGCCGCGCAGCCCTCGACCGAGCGACCCGTCACCGGCACTACCCGCACGGCCACCGCCCCCGCGGACGCGTCCGTCACTGCCGGGATTGCTACCGTGGCCGGCGATGCCTGGCAGCGCATGTTCGGGGACACCCACAGCTCCGACCTCAAGCTCGCCATGGCCGCCTCGGGCACCGTGTTGAGCGTGTTCACTGTGGGGCACATGGCCGGGAACATGCAGGTCTACCTAGGCCGGGACCACTACAACGAATACGCCGAGTTCATTCGCACGGTGGGCGCGCCGGTGCTGCCCCGCAACTCCGTGCTGTGGGTCGTGCGTATCGGGTTGATCGGAAGTGCTGCGACCCACGTGTTGGCCGGAACCGAGCTCACGCTGCGGGCCATGAGCGCCGAGGGCCGAACGGTCGCTGATGCGCTCCGGCCCATCACGTGGCGGGTGGGCGCCGCCGCTCAGAAGATACGGAACGGTTTCCCCACCGCGCCTGCCCCGAGCGGGACGCAACGGTACCGGAAAGCGGCGTTCGACCGAGCCTTCCTGGCCAGCCACTTCGACCGCCACGCGCCACGTCAGCGTCCCCGAGGCCGACGCCGCTCCGTCCCCCGAATCATCGCCCGCTCGATGCGCTCCACGGGCGCGGTGCTCGGACTGTTCACGGTGTACCACGTGCTGGACCTGACGGCGGGCGCCCGGCCTGCTGCTTCCGTAAGCCACACCCACGGTGACGCGTACGGCAACCTGGTGGCGAGCCTGTCCCGGCCGTCCGTGGCGGTGTTCTATACGGCCTCGATGGCCGCGCTCGCCGGACACATGATCCATGGCTTGCGGACCGCCGCGATGGACACCGGGGTGACCGGAACCGCGCGACGGGTACGACAGGTGGACACGATCGCTAAGGCCGTGGGCGGCGTCGTCGCCCTGGGGAACGTGAGCATTCCCGTGGCCGTACTGACCAAGGTGGTGCGCTGATGCTGTTGACCGTTCACGTGTGGCGCCAGGCGGGCGAGGACGAGCCCGGTGGCTTCGAGACCGTCCACCCCGTGCAGGCCCGCGAGGACCTGAGCATGCTCGAATTGCTCGATGCCGTCAACGAGACGCTCGAGCGCCAGGGTGCAGAGCCGGTGAGCTTCGACGACGGCTGTCGCGAGGGCATCTGCGGCAAGTGCGGCGTGACCGTGGACGGCGTGGCCCACGGGCCGGAGAAGAACCGGGCCTCGTGCACGCAGTCGCTCAGGGCCTACCGGGACGGGGACGAGATCTTCATCGAGCCCCTGCGCGCGGGAGCGTTCCCGGTCAAGAAGGACCTGTCCGTGGACAAGAAGGCCCTGCGGCGCGTGGCCAAGGAGGCCAAGTTCCCGGTCGCGATGAAGGCATTGAACACCGCTGGGTGCATCAGCTGCGGCGCGTGCGTGGCCGCGTGCCCCAACGGCTCGGGCCAGCTCTACGTGGGCACGCTGCTCAAGGAACTGCCGCCGCTCGCCAAGACGCCCGAGGAACGCGACGAGCGCTCGAGCAAGGTGCTCGACGCCGCCGAGCACGAGTTCGGCCCGTGCTCCCTGCTGGGCGATTGCACGGAGGTCTGCCCGGCGGGGCTGCCACTCGAGAACCTCACCGCGGTGGCGCGGGAGAACCTGCGCCGGAAGGACCCCGAGAAGTACGGCTGAGTTCCGCCCCGAAGCCAGCGAGCTCACCAGCAGTCGGCGACCCCACGGGCGGGAAGTTCACCGCTTTCACCGCGGGCCCCACCGGCCGGGGGCCGAACCGCGGACGGGCGGGTCAGCCCTTGCGCCACCGGGGAAAGGGCAGCCGCAACAGCCCGGCGGGACGCGCGGTGGTGCGGGCCGCCGAGCGTGAGTCCTCGACCACCGTGGCATCCGGGATCCTGCGGGCCAGAGAACGCTGGAACCTGTTCTGCAGCGTGACCTTCGCGGCGGGGCACCCGTGGCGCGCGCCCTCTGAATCAATCGCACCCGCTTTCGGGCGGCTGCGATCCGCACGGTTTGGTCCGTCACCCACGCACGCGACACAATAGACGCACCATCCCGAGCGGCCGAGAGACCTGGATCCATGACGCCGCAGCAACCCGCAGTGCTCGGCCAACTGCACGGTGCTACCGCCAGGACCGATGGAGTGCTGCGCGGCCCCGGGCAGCTGTCGGACGGGAGCCGTACCCGGCCGACGAGGAGGACATCCATGGCCGAGCACCAGTTCGGTTTCCGCACCCGCGCCCTGCACGCCGGCGGCACCCCGGACGCCGAGCACGGCGCCCGCTCCGTGCCCATCTACCAGACCAGCTCGTTCGTCTTCAAGGACGCCGACGACGCCGCCAACCTGTTCGCGCTGCAGAAGTACGGCAACATTTACTCGCGCATCGGCAACCCCACCGTGGCGGCCCTGGAAGAGCGCATCGCCTCCCTCGAGGGCGGGATCGGGGCGGTCGCCACGTCCTCCGGGATGGCCGCCGAGTTCATCACGTTCGCCGCGCTGTGTGGCCAGGGTGACCACGTGGTGGCCTCGTCCCAGCTCTACGGCGGAACGGTCACCCAGCTGGACGTGACCCTGCGTCGCTTCGGTGTGGAAACCACCTTCGTCCCCGGGACCGACCCGGCGGACTACAAGGCTGCGATCACCGAGCACACCAAGGCCGTGTACACCGAACTCGTGGCCAACCCGTCCGGCGAGATCGCCGATCTGGAGGGGCTCGCCGCGGTGGCCCGCGAGGCGGGTGTCCCGCTGATCGTGGACGCGACCCTCAACACCCCGTACCTGTGCCGCCCGTTCGAGCACGGCGCGGACATCGTGATCCACTCGATCACCAAGTTCCTGGGCGGGCACGGTAACACTCTGGGCGGCGTGGTGGTCGAATCCGGCCGCTTCGACTGGGGCAACGGGAAGTTCCCGGCCATGACCGAACCGGTTCCCTCGTACAACAACGTGACGTGGTGGGGGAACTTCGGTGAGTACGGATTCCTGACCAAGCTCCGTTCCGAACAGCTGCGCGACATCGGGGCGTCCCTGACCCCGCAGGCCGCGTGGAACCTGCTGCAGGGTGTGGAGACCCTCCCCCAGCGCATGGACGCCCACGTGGCCAACGCGCAGGAGGTCGTGCAGTGGCTCGCCACGGATCCACGCATCTCCTACGTCAATTACGCGGGACTCGAGGACCACCCCCACCACGAACGCGCGCAGAAGTACCTGCCCCACGGCATCGGATCCGTCTTCGCCTTCGGTGTGGCTGGCACGGACGAGTTGAGCGGCCGTGAGGTGGGCGCCCGATTCATCGGGAGCCTGCAACTGGCCTCACACCTGGCCAACATCGGGGACGCCCGCACCCTCGTGCTGCACCCCGCGTCCACGACCCACCAGCAGTTGAGCTCCGAACAGCTCGCCGCGGGCGGGGTCAAAGAGGACCTGATCCGGATCTCCGTGGGTCTCGAGGACACCGCGGACATCCTGTGGGACCTGGACCAGGCACTGAGCGCAGCCAGCGGCAGGGACCGGGAGGGCGGCGTCGTCGCCCCCTCCGCCGCGCTCACGGGCGCGGCGCGCACCACCCTGGACCAGGACAACAGTGCGGCGGCCTGCGCGCTGCCCGGAGACGAAGGAGAACAGGCATGAGCACGCAACGCACCTGGGTGGGCCCCAGCGCCCCCGAACGGCTCGGCATCCTCCGAGGCACGCGCTCGATCGCGATCGTGGGGATGTCCAACAAGCCGTCCCGTGCGAGCTACTTCGTGGCCACGTACCTGCAGTCGTCGAGCCCGTACCGCGTGTACTTCGTGAACCCCGTGCTGGACGAGGTGCTGGGCCAGAAGGCCTACCCGTCGCTCGCGGAGCTGCCCGAGGTCCCGGACCTCGTGGACGTGTTCCGCAAGGACGCGGACCTGCCCGACGTGGCTCGGGAGGCCGTGGCCGTGGGCGCCAAGACCCTGTGGCTGCAGCTGGGCTCGTGGAACGAGGAAGCGGCGGCCATCGCGGAGGACGCCGGGCTGGACGTGGTGATGGACCAGTGCGTGAAGATCGAGCACGCGCGCTTCCACGGCGGTCTTCACCTGGCCGGGTTCAACACCGGAGTGATCTCCTCGAAGCGCCAGGTCCTGGCCTGAGACCGGGGCGCGACGGCGCCGGCGCGCCGCTGCCGACGCCGCTGACCGGCCACCCCCGCTGACGCCCGCACCGGAAATCGAATTTCTAGTGGAGTAAAAACAGATTTGGGCGCGAAACCCTGCTTTTACTCAGTTAAATCGCGAGGGCTATCGGCCCTGCGAGTGCGGGTCGCTCAGGGTGGAGTGCACCACGGGTGACCCCATTCGTCCACCTCGAAGCGCGAGTAGTCACCCATGGGTGCGTCGAACGATCCCGCCTCCCCGGAGCACACCAGGACCTCCTGCTGCAGGGCGTCGTCGCGGACGGCGTCCCAACCGGCCACCCAGCTCTCGAGATCTGCCTGCCACTGCTGCGTCACGGGGTGCTCCCTTCGTCGAATGCTCCGCCTCCGAGTATTCCACCGGCCCCTGAGCCGGGAGGTGTCGGCATCATCACGTCACGGGCAGGCCGCTGCCACGTGGCGCGGACGAGCCCACTCCCTATGCTTGACCAGTGGAGAAGACCTGGAATGTGGTCCGAGCCACATGAGAACCGTCCGACCCCCGAGGAGTTGCTCCCGTGTCCGCCAAGAAAACCCTGCAAGTCACCCTGGCCTTCGTGGGCCTGCTGGTGGGTGCCGGTTTCGCCACCGGTCAAGAAGTCATCCAGTACTTCATCTCGTTCGGTGTCTGGGGGCTGGCCGGCGCGGTGGTCTCGGGGATCCTGATGATCGCCGCGGGTGCCGTGATCATCCACATCGGCAGCTACTTCCTGGCGGACGAGCACCGCCGGGTCTTCCGGTCCGTGTCCTCTCCCGTGGTGTCCCGGTTCCTGGACATCGCGGTGAGCCTGACCCTGCTGGCCATGGGCATCGTGATGCTCGCCGGTGCGGGTTCCACACTGGAACAACAGTTCGGGCTGCCCGCATGGATCGGTTCGGCCATCATGGTGGTGCTCGTGATGGTCACGGGGCTGCTCAACGTCAACAAGGTCACCAACATCATCTCGGCGGTCACCCCGGCGATCTTCGTGGCCGTGATCGTGGCGTTCGGTTACACCCTGACTAAGCTCCCCGTGGATCTCGGATCGCTGCACGAGCTCGCGGTGCAGGCGGGCTCCCCCGTGAGCCCGTGGTGGCTGTCCGCGATCAACTACACGTGCATGGCCCTGATGCTGGGCGTGTCCATGTCCCTGGTGATCGGCGGCAACGCCCTCAACCCGCGCGATGCCGGCTGGGGCGGGCTGCTGGGCGGCGTGGTCTACACCGTTCTTCTGGCCATGAACGCCTTCGCCCTACTCGTGAACTTCGATGCCGTGGGCGGCTCCGAGGTGCCCATGCTCCAGCTCTTCCAGACCATGCACCCCTGGGCCGCACTCGGGATGGTTGTGGTGACGTTCGTGATGATCTACAACACGACCATCAGCATGTTCTACGCCCTGGGTCGCCGGGTCACCGTGAACCACCGCCACCGCTACGTCCCGATTTTCCTGGGCCTGTGCGCGGTGGGTTACGTGGTGAGCCTCGTGGGCTTCGGCACCCTGATGAGCGTGGTCTACCCGATCATCGGGTACGTGGGCATGGTCCTGGTGGTCGTCATGCTGTGGTGGTGGTTCCGTCACCGCGAGGACATCAGCGTGGAGGCCGGGCGCCGCAACCGAATCCGCGCCCTGCTGACCAAGCGTCGCGCGCAGGACAAGGAGTTCTCCGAGTTCAACGAGCACCAGCTCCGGGACGCGGCCCACGATTCCCCCGCGGACGACGACGCCCTCACCGGCGCGATCGACACCCAGGTCCAGCAGGATCTCGCGGACGGCTCGGGCGATTCCCCGAGCCCCTCGCCCGAGCGCGGCTGAGCGCAGCCGTCGAGCGGCCCCCGCGAGCGGCGTCGTCCGCGCGCGCCGCGCACAGACGACGACCTGCGCGCGGGGACGACAGCGGCGTCGTCGCCCCTGCAAAGAGCCGGGGACGACGACGCCGCGTACGGGTCGCTCTCAGCGGCGCGCCCCGTTCTTCTGGTTGGCGCGCTGTTCCCAGAACACGGGGAGTGTGACGGTGTCCGTGCCGTCCCAGGCGGAGAGACCGGTGATCCCGGGGACGTCCCCGGCCTTGAACACGGGCTCCACCCCGGCCTTGCGCTGTTCCATGTAGTTGGCCAGCACCTTGGCGGCGACACCCGCGAGCATGCACAGCGCGATGAGGTTCAGCGTGGCCATGAGGGCCATGAACAGGTCCGCGAGGGACCACACGAGGTCCAGCGCGAGCATGGCGCCCAGGAACACGCACACGAGCACGGCGAAGCGGTAGATGTTCATGGCCGCACGGGACTTGGTCATGAAGCGGATGTTGGACTCGCCGTAGTAGTAGTTGCCGATCACCGAGGACCACGCGAACAGGAAGATCGCCACGGTCAGGAAGTGCACGGCCCAGTCACCCAGCTGCATGCCCAGGGCGCTCTGCGTGAGGGAGGCACCCTGGCGCTCGTCGCCGAACGTGGGGTTGGAGAGCAGCACGATGAACGCGGTGATCGAGCACACGAGCATGGTGTCGAAGAACACCCCCAGGGACTGCACGAAGCCCTGCTTGGCCGGGTGGGAGATGGACGCGGTCGCACCGGCGTTGGGCGCGGAACCCATGCCGGCCTCGTTGGAGAACAGACCGCGCTTCATGCCCTGGATGATCACACCGAGCACGCTGCCCGTAACGAACTCACGGATGCCGAACGCACCCTCCACGATCATGAGCAGCATGCCGGGGACCGCGGTGATGTTCAGGACCACCACGAGCAGCCCCAAGACCAGGTACAGCACGGCCATGACGGGGACCAGGATCTGCGTCACGGAGGAGATGGAGCGGATGCCGCCGAAGATCACGGCCGCGGTGATGACCACGAGCGCGAGACCCAGGACCACACGCATCCACATGCCCTGGCCGTTGGTGATGTCCACGTCAAAGGACCCGCTCACGGCGTCCACGATGGAATTGGACTGCACGGAGTTGAACACGAAACCGTAGGTCACGGTGATGATGACCGCGAACAGCAGACCCATCCAGCGCTTGTTGAGCCCGCGCTCCATGTAGTACGCGGGACCGCCCACGTAGCCGTCGCCGGTCTTGACCTTGTACAGCTGCCCCAGCAGGGACTCCACGAACGCGCTGGCCGCGCCGATCGCGGCGATGACCCACATCCAGAACACCGCGCCGGGCCCACCCAGGCTGATGGCGATGGCCACACCGGCGATGTTGCCCGTGCCCACGCGAGCGGCCGCGGAGACCGTGAACGCGCGGAACGAGGAGATGCCCTTCCGGCCGTTCTCGGCATCACCGGGCGGATCGGTGAGCACCCTGAACATCTCGGGGATCCCGCGTAGCTGAATGGCCTTGGTGCGGATGGTCAGGTACAACCCCACACCAATCAGGATCGCGAAGACGACGTACCAGATGTAACCGCCCAGCGTTCCCACGAGTTCTGTCAACGCATCCATGTGATTCCCCGGAATTCTGCCTCAAGACGGTTCCGGCCGCTGCGCGATGGGCAGCGGGGAACCGGGTGACTGACGTGTGCTGTTGCACTGATCTAGGTCACAGTAGCGGAAACAGGGCCCCGTGTGAGTGTCAGCGGGACGTGTCAGGGCCCTGGTGCCCCGGGCCCTGGTGCCCCGGGGGCGGCGTCGGGGCACCGTCGGTGGAACCCGGCCCCGGGGCCCGATGCAGGGACGCCGTGGACGTGGTGGACCCGGAACCCGTGGAGTTCTCCCGGCCCACCGGGCGGAACGCGCCCACCGCGGGCCGCTCCGCGAGCACCGGGAACGCCCCCGTGAAGCCCTCGCGTTCGGCGGCGATCTCGCGCACCCTGCCCCGCACCATGAACCACCCGATCACCAGGACCGGGATCAGCACCAGGGAGGACGCCAGGGTGAAGGTGCCCACGGGGTAGTCCACAGCCATCAGCACAAGGACCCCCGCGAGGAAGAACATGGTCAGCCAGTTGGTGAACGGCGCCAGCGGTGCCCGGTAGGTCGGGCGGTTGTAGAAGCCCTTCCGCGCCAGGGAGACGTATCGCTGGTGGGACAGCGAGATCGCGGCCCAGCCCGCCATGGTGCCCAGTGCCGCGAGGTTCAGCACGATCTCGAACGCCTGCTCCGGGACCACGAAGTTCAGCCCCACGCCGAGCACGGCCACCCCGGCGGTCAACAGGATGCCGCCGTAGGGCACACCGGACGCGGACAGCTTGCCCGTGAACCTCGGGGCGGAACCGGCCTGCGCCATGGAATGGACGATGCGCCCGGTGGAATAGAGGCCTGCGTTGAGCGAGGACAGCGCCGCGGTGATCACCACGAGCTGCATGATGGGCCCCGCCGCGTCCACGCCAATGGACGAGAAGAACGTGACGAACGGGCTCTCGGTGGCGCTGTAGGCGGTGTAGGGCAACAGCAGGCACAACAGCAGGACGGAGCCCACGTAGAACACCGCGATCCGCAGGATCACCGTGTTGATGGCCCGGGGGATGACCTTCCCCGCGTTGCGGGTCTCCCCGGACGTGGTGCCCACGAGCTCGATGCCGGCGTACGCGAACACCACACCCTGCACCACGATGAGCGCCGGCAGCACGCCGGACGGAAAGAGGCCCCCGTTGTCCCGGATCAGGGAGAACCCCACCTCGGAACCGGTGGGCGTGCCAAACAGCACGAAGAACGTGCCGATGACCAGGAAGACCACCAGGGCCAGGACCTTAATCAGAGAGAACCAGAACTCCAGCTCGCCGAACACCTTGACCGAGACCAGGTTCAGCGACACCACTAGGACCACCACGATCAATGCGAGGATCCACTGCGGGATCCCCGCCACGAACGCGCTGTACTGACCGAACCACTTGATGTAGATCGCGATGGCCGTGGCATCCGCGACCGCTGTCATGGCCCAGTTCAGCCAGTACAACCACCCGGAGACGTACGCGGCCTTCTCGCCGTAGAACTCACGGGCGTAGGAGACGAACGAACCGGAGGACGGCCGGTGCACCACGAGTTCGCCCAGTGAGCGCAGGATCAGGTAGCCGAAGAAACCGCACACCGCGTACAGCAGGAACAGGGACGGACCGGCCTGCTCCAAACGGCCACCGGCTCCCAGGAACAGCCCGGTCCCGATCGCGCTGCCGATCGCGATCATCTGCAACTGGCGGGCGCCCAGCCCCTTGTGGAACCCCGCCGTCTCGTCCTCGAAGCGCCGCCGCAGGACGTGTTTCTCCTGGGCCTCGGTCAACCGCGGGCCGTTCTGGGACATACCTGTTCCCTTCGTCCTGACCGCCCGGGTCGGACCGTCCTCAGTCCTCCACGACGCGCACTGCGCCCTTGTCCGCGGAGGTCACCATGGAAGCGTACGCCCGCAGCGCCTTGGACACGCGACGTTCACGCGGCTTGGTGGGCTTCCAGGGGGCGTCACCCTTCTCCTGGCGACGGCGCGCGAGCTCGGCGTCGTCCACGTTGACCCGCAGCACGCGGTTCTCCACGTCGATCTCGATCTCGTCACCGTGCTCGATGAGACCCACGGCACCGCCGGCCGCGGCCTCCGGGGAGATGTGGCCGATCGAGATCCCGGAGGTGCCCCCGGAGAAGCGGCCGTCCGTGATGAGCGCGCACTTCTTCCCG
The DNA here is from genome assembly GCA_014652975.1 of Kocuria marina. GTDB lineage: Bacteria > Actinomycetota > Actinomycetes > Actinomycetales > Micrococcaceae > Kocuria > Kocuria marina. Next base: position 674,545 of record BMZV01000001.1, read on the forward strand.
AGCCCCAGGCCCTTGAGGTAGCTCGTGGGGTACAGCATCTCCTGCATGCCCGGTCCGCCCTTGGGTCCCTCGTAGGCGATGACGACGATGTCCCCCTCCTTCACGTTCTTGGAGAGGATCTCGTGCACGGCCTCGTCCTGGGACTCCACCACGAAGGCCCGGCCGGTGAAGTGGAACAGGTCGGGGTCGATCCCGGCGGTCTTGATCACCGCGCCGTCCTCGGCGATATTGCCGAACAGCACGCAGAGCCCACCCTCCTTGGTGTAGGCGTGCTCCACGGAGCGGATGCAGCCCTCGGCGGCGTCCACGTCGTGGTCCTCGTACTCGTTGGCCTGCGAGAACGCCTGGGTGGTGCGCACGCCGCCCGGTGCCGCCAGGAAGAACTCCTTGGCGGCGTCGGATGCCTTGCCCGAGCGGATGTCCCACTCGTCCAACCACTCGCCCATGGTCTGCGAGTGGACGGTGTGGACGTCCTCGTTCAGCAGCCCGCCGCGCCGCAGTTCACCCAGGATCGCGGGGATGCCGCCCGCCCGGTGGACGTGCTCGATGTGATACTTGGTGGAGTTCGGCGCCACCTTGGCCAGGCACGGGACCTTCCGGGACAGCGCGTCGATGTCCGAGAGATTGAAGTCCACCTCGGCTTCCTGCGCGGCGGCCAGGATGTGCAGCACCGTGTTGGTGGACCCACCCATGGCGATGTCCAGGGCCATGGCGTTGCGGAACGCTGCCTTGGTGGCGATGTTGCGGGGCAGCACGGAGTCGTCGTCGTGCTCGTAATAGCGCTTGGCGGATTCCACGATCCGCCGCCCGGCCTCCAGGAACAACCGCTTGCGGTTCACGTGCGTGGCCAGCGTGGTGCCGTTGCCGGGCAGGGACAGACCCAGCGCCTCGGTCAGGCAGTTCATGGAGTTGGCGGTGAACATCCCGGAGCACGAACCGCACGTGGGGCACGCGTTCTCCTCGATCTGGGCCAGCTGCGCGTCCGTGACGGACTCGTCCACGGCCAGGGCCATGGCGTCCACGAGGTCCACGCGGTGCTCCACCACGCCCTCCACGCCCTCGCCGGATTCCATGGGGCCGCCGGAGACGAAGACCACGGGGATGTTCAGGCGCAGCGCGGCCATGAGCATGCCGGGGGTGATCTTGTCGCAGTTGGAGATGCACACCAGGGCGTCCGCGCAGTGCGCGTTGACCATGTACTCCACGGAGTCGGCGATGATGTCCCGGGAGGGCAGGGAGTACAGCATGCCGTCGTGGCCCATGGCGATGCCGTCGTCCACGGCGATGGTGTTGAACTCCTTGGCCACGCCTCCGGCCTCGCGCACCGCGGAGGCCACGAGCTCCCCCATGTTCTTCAGGTGCACGTGACCGGGGACGAATTGCGTGAAGGAGTTCGCGATCGCGATGATCGGCTTGCCGAAGTCCTCGCTGCCCATGCCGGTGGCGCGCCAGAGGGCGCGGGCACCCGCCATGTTCCGACCGGTGGTGGACGTTGCTGAACGTAGCTGCGGCACTGTGACCCCTTCCCGAAGGCTGGGCCGGGACGTGGACGGCGCGAAATGCGCCGTTCTCCCGGCAAAAAGTGTTCCCTCCAGGATACGCGTGACCCCGACACAGTTTTCACATAGCAGACAGCAGTCTCACCATTCGGGACGAGGGGACGACGACGCCGCCGTCCGTCCCGCGCGCCCCGGACCCCGGCGCCGTCGTCCGCCGAGCGCGCACCGGGCCCGTCCCTAGACTGGGAGGACGGCACAACCGCGAGGGAGCAAGACGCAGATGGGCAAGCACAAGAACACACCGTGCATGGACGACGGCGTGGACTTCGCCGTGGAACTGGACCGGGCGCAGGACCCCCTGGTGATGACCCTGGACATCGGCTCCACCGCCACGCGCGGCTCCGTGCATGACGCCACCGGGACACCCGTGCGCGGGTACCGCCACAAGATCCCCCACGCGTTCACCACCGCGGCGGACGGCACCTCCGTGATCGACCCGGACCAGGTGGTGGACGAGATCCGCGAGATCCTGGACGTGGTGTGCGACCGGAAGGAGCTCGCGGGGCGGGTGCGCGGCGTCGGCCTGGACTCCTTCGCGTCCTCCCTGGTGGGTGTGGACGCGAAGGGTGACCCCGTGACCGAATGCTTCACGTACGCCGACTCACGGTGCGCGCCGCAGCTGAAACAAATGCGCGAGGAACTCGACGAACGGCAGGTCCAGCAGACCGTGGGCGCGCGCCTGCACACGAGCTACCTGGCCCCGCGGTTCCGGTGGCTCGCGGAAACGCGCCCCGAGGACTTCGAGGCCGCAGAGCGCTGGCTGAGCATCGGCGAGTACGTGTGGTTGCGTCTGCTCGGCACCACCGCCGCGGGTACCGCGACCGCCGCGTGGACGGGGCTGCTCAACCGCCGTTCGGGCAACTGGGATCGGCGGATGCTCAAGGCCGCCGGCATCACCGCGGACGCGCTCTCCCCGGTCCTCGAACCCCACGAGCCGCTGCCGGACGTGGATCCCGATCGCACCGCGCGTTGGCAGGGGCTCGCGGACGCGCAGTGGTTCGCGCCCGTGGCGGACGGGCTGTGCGCCAACCTGGGGGTGGGCGGATCGGACGAGCACACGATCGTCGCGTCTGCGGCGACCTCCGGCGCCATGCGGGTCCTGCTGCACCACCGCCCCCAGGACATCCCGCCGGGGCTGTGGTGCTACCGCATTGACTCCTCCCGGTGCCTGCTGGGCGGCGCCCTCAACGACGTGGGCCGCGCCGTGAGCTGGTTGCTCGACACCCTCGCGCTCGACGGCGTCGTACTCGACGAGATCGCCGCCGCGGATCCCTCCCCCGACACCCCCGGGGTGCTCCCCTTCCTGACCGGCGAACGCTCCACCGGGTGGGCGGGCAGTGCGCGGGCGGTGTTCGCAGATGTGTCAGCGTCCACGGATGCCTCCGCTATGGCGCGCGGGATGCTGGAGGGGATCGCTGGTTCCTACCGGAGGGTGTCGGACGAGCTGGAACGGGCCGCCACGGACGTGGAGCGGATCGTGGCGGCGGGCCGGGTCACCCAGGAGTTGCCGTCCTGGTTGCAGATCCTGGGCGACTACCTGGGCACCCCCGTGATCCACCAGACCATCAAGCGGTCCACGTGCCGCGGCAATGCCCTGCTCATGCTGGAGTCACTCGCGCCGGACGTGGAGTGCTCCTCCCCGGAACCCGCGGGGACGTACACCCCTCGCGATTCCGCGCAGGAGTACTACCGGGGTGTCCACGACCGTTTCGAGCGGCTCTACGGGGCGGCGGTGGAGGGCTCGTGAGCCCCGTCCATGTGCCGTCTTCAGCTCACGCCGACGTTCCATCCCGCGGGGACCGCGCCCAGTAGGGGGATGTGGTGGCCGCTCACATCCGGCAGGTCCGCCAGGTAGTCCCGATTGGATTCCTGCACCGGATCGGGGTGAGCCGGCCAGGATCCCAGCACGACCCCCGACACCCGCACGCCCCGGTGGTGCAGGGCCTCCAGGGTCAGCAGGGTGTGGTTCAGGGTTCCCAGGTCCGGGCGGGTCACCACGACCGTCCCGACGTCCTCCCCCGCGCGGCCTTGCAGCTCCCGCGCCAGATCCGCGATCGTGTGCTGCTGCCCGTCCAGTTCCACGAGCACTCCCCCGCTGCCCTCCACCAGCACGAGGTCTTGGGATTCCTGTAATTCCATGACCCGCTCCACGTGCGCGGTGATCGACAGAAGGTCCACCCCGTCGATCGCCGCCGCGGGAGGCGGGGCCATGGGCTCGGTGAGCCGCTGTCCCTCCGCCACGGTGAGCGCCGCGGACGGCACGCCGACGGTATGAGCCAGCCGAGCGACGTCGTCAACGTCCCCCGGATCGTCCCCGCGCACGCCTGTCTGTTGGGGCTTGTAGACCGCGATCCGTTGGACTCCGGAGGACCATGCGGCCACCGCGAGCGCCGCGGTCGTGTAGGTCTTGCCCACGTCCGTGTCCGTCCCCGTGACGATGGTGATACGGGGAAGGGGCGCATGGGCGAGTGGGTTGTGAGTCATGCGGTGACCTCCTGGACGGATGGCGTACCTCTATCGGCGCCGGAACCCGGGGCCGGAACGGGTCGCGACGGCGCGATCCGGCCGGGGCCGGCGCCCATTCCCGGCGTGGACGGCTCCAGAGCGCGCAGAACCTCCCGCACCCGATCCACCGCCCCCGACAATTCTTGTAATTCCATGTTCGCGCGCGCCGTGAGACGCAGCCTGCTGATGCCGTCCGGCACCGACGGCGGGCGGAAGCATCCCACCGCCACCCCACGCTCACGCAGGGTCCGGGCCGCGTCCACGGCGAGTTCCGCCGATCCCACGGGCACCGACTGCACCGCAGCGTGCGCGAGAGGCACGTCCAGCGCGCGGGCCACGAAGGCCGCGCGCTCGTGCAACCGGTCCGCAAGGTTGGGCCGCCCGAGGACGATCCGGGCGGCCTCCGCGGCGGCCGCGGCACTCGCCGGTGCGAGGGCGGTGTCGTACACGAACGGGCGCGCACGGTTGAGCAGGTGGTCGCGCAGCAGCTCGGACCCGAGCACCGCCCCGCCCTGCGCGCCGAGCGCCTTGGACAGCGTCACGGTCAGGACCACGTGCGGCGCGCCCGCGAGACCGAGTTCGTGCACGAGCCCGCGACCACGGCCGGCGACCCCGATCCCATGGGCCTCGTCCACGAGTAACAACGCATCGTGCGCGCGACACACCCGCGCCAGCGCCTCGAGCGGTGCGCGATCCCCCCACACCGAGTACAAGGATTCGACGACGACGATCGCCCGCGACTGCGACCGCTCCGCCAGCAGCTGCTCCACGTGGGCCACGTCCGAGTGCCGCGCGATCCGCACGGGCGAGCGGGACAACCGGGCACCGTCCACGAGGGAGGCGTGCACGTGGGCGTCCGAGACGATGAGGGTGTCCACATCTCCCAACGCCGTGAGCACACCCGTGTTCGCCGCGTACCCGCTCGAGAAGACCAGGGCCGCGGGCTGACCCGTGAGCTCGCACAGGGCGCGCTCGAGCTCCTCGTGCACGGGCAATGTGCCCGTGACGAGCCGCGACGCCCGTGAACCGGCCCCGTACCCGTCCAGTGCGCGGTGCGCCGCGGCCACGACGCGGGGGTCCCGCGACAGGCCCAGGTAGTCGTTGGACGCGAGGTCCACACACGGCCCTCGCATGGGCCGCAGTTCACGCCGCAGTCCCAGTTCGTCGCGTTCCCGCGCCCGGTCGTGAAGCCAATCGTCAAGGGGTCCCGCGGCGGTTCCGGCCGCGGCCGCTTCCGTGTGCGCGTTCATGCTCCGGCCTCCCTTGTCACGTCCCGGGCCGCGTGCACCACGGCGTGGGCGATGCGGCGGGCGTCGTCGTCCGAACAAATGTAGGGCGGCATCGCGTAGAGCAACCGACCGAAGGGCCGCACCCACACACCGTGCTCGAGGGCTGCGCGCGTCAACCGTGCACTGTCCGGGGCCCGATGGAATTCCACGACACCCACCCCTCCGATCACCCGCACGTCCTCTACCGCGTCGAGTTCGGCGGCCGCGGGGAGGATCTCCCGGAAGGCGGTTTCCAGTCGGGTGATGTCCCGGCGCCACGTGTCCCGGAGCATCCGCACGGACTGCAGGGCCACCGCGCACGCGAGCGGGTTGGCCATGAACGTGGGCCCGTGCATGAGCGCACGCTGCGGTGACGCCGTGATGACCGTTCCCACGGATCCGGACACCAGCACAGCGGCGAGGGTCATGTATCCGCCGGTCAGGGCCTTGCCCACGCACATCACGTCCGGGACCACCCCGGCCCACTCGCACGCGAACCACCGCCCGGTGCGTCCGAACCCCGTGGCGATCTCGTCCGCGATGAGCACGAGGTCCAGCTCGTCCGCGATCTCCCGCAGGGCTCGCAGACAGCGCGGGTCGTACGTGCGCATCCCGCCGGCTCCCTGCAGAACGGGCTCCACGATGACGCCCGCGAGCTCGTCCCGGTGCGCCCGGGCCGTGGCGCGCACGTCCGCGATCCACCGCGCGATGTCCTCGTCCGGCCCCACCCACTCGTGATCCTCCCCCGACGACGACGCCGCGGGAGGCGGTGCCACGAACAGCTGCTCCGCCACCAGCCCGGAGAATTCGGCGTGCATCCCGCCCTCGGGGTCGCACACGCTCATGGCGCCAGTGGTGTCCCCGTGGTAGCCGCCGCGCACCGTGAGGATGCGCCGACGCTGCGGCCGGCCGCGCGCCGCCTGGTACTGCACCGCGAGCTTCAGCGCGACCTCCACGCTCACGGAGCCCGAGTCTGCGAAGAACACGTGCTGCAGCTCGGGCGGGGTGACCTCCACCAGCAGCTCCGCGAGTTCTACGGCCGGGCGGTGCGTGAGCCCCCCGAACATCACGTGGGAGAACTCGGTGATCTGGTCCACGGCGGCGCGGTCCAGTTCCGGGTTGCGGTAGCCGTGCACGGCGCACCACCACGAGGCCATGCCATCGATTGCCCGGATCCGGTCCCCCTCAGGAGTCTCCAGGGTCAGGGTCACGCCCTCCGCGGCCAGCACCGCGTGGGGTGCGGGTCCGTCCAGCGGTGCGTAGGGGTGCCAGAGCAGCCCGCGGTCACGAGCGGCGAGGCGGGTGGGCTCCACGGCGTTGTCACCCTGTTCTGCCGTCTCTGCCACGGCACCCGCGGCGGGGCAAGAAGCCTCCCCGCTGCTCTCGGCGGGCGCGGTGCCGTGCGTGATCTGCGGTGCCGGTTCAGGCATTCGGCGCCACCGAGGTCCCCGCACCACGACGCCGCACGGTCGGGCTCAGCTCGATCCTCACCCGGGTGTCGTTCTCGTCGCGTTCGGGCCCGTCGCCCGAGCTCAACAGGGCGGCGAGCGCCGCGGAGACCGGGGCAGCTGACCGAGTAGGGACCGGGCCCTGCGCGGTCGAGGGCAGCGCGGCGTCGTCACCCTGATCGGAAAAGACGGGGTCGAAGGGGGCCGGACCGCCGCCCGAGGTTGCATCGGGACCGGCAGCTCCACCGGTTCCGCACGTGGCCCCGCAGGGCGTGCTCGCCGGGCCTGCCGAGCCCGTCTGACCTGCCTGGCCCGCCGCAGCCTGCTCGGGAGCCGCGCCGCTCGAGGCGTGGGCGGGCACCGCGGCGTCGTGCTCACGGGAAAGGTCTGGCCCCGCACCAAGGACGGTGAAGCCGGCGTCCGCGATCATGTCCAGGTCCGCCTTGGCCGCCTGCCCTTCGGAGGTGAGGTAGTCGCCCAGGAACAGGGAGTTGACCACGTGCAGGGCGAGCGGCTGCAGCGAGCGCAGGTGCATCTCGCGGCCACCGGCCATGCGGATCTCCTTGTCCGGGCACACGAAGCGCACAACGGAGAGGATCTTCAGGCACTTCTGCGGGCTCAGCTGCCACGTGCCTGCCAGGGGCGTGCCGTCGAAGGGCATGAGGAAGTTCACCGGCACGGAGTCCGAGCCCAGATCCCGCAGCGCGAAGAGCGCCTCAACGAGCTGCTCGTCCGTCTCCCGCATGCCCACGATCAGCCCGGAGCACGGGGAGAGCCCGGCGTCCTTCGCGCGCTCCACGGTGTCCACGCGGTCCTGGTAGGTGTGGGTGGAGCAGATGGACTCGTAGTGGGACTCGGCGGTGTTGAGGTTGTGGTTGTAGGCGTCCACGCCCGCGCCGCTCAGCGTCTCCGCCTGGCCGTCCTTGAGCAGGCCCAGGCATGCGCAGACCTCCACATCCGGGTGCTGCTCCTTCAGCGCCTCGACCGTGCGGGTCACGTTGCCCACCTCACGGTTGGACGGGCCGCGACCGCTCGCCACGAGGCACACGCGGCTCGCACCACCGCGGATACCGTACTCGGCCTGCTCCACCGCCTTTTCGGGGCTCAGCCACGAGTACTTGAGGATGTCTGTCCCGGCGTTCAGGCGCTGGGAACAGTAGCCGCAGTCCTCGGCGCACAGCCCGGACTTCAGGTTGACCAGGTAGTTCACCTTCACGGTCATCCCGAAGTGTTCGCGGCGCAACCGTGCGGCGGCGGCCACGAGGTCCAGCATGCCGGGGTCGTCGGTGTGCAGCAGTTCGAGGGCTTCGTCCGGGGTCACGGGGTCGCCAGCCAGGACGCGCTCGGCCAGCTCGGCAGGGTTCTTGAACATGGTTCAATTATTGAACGCCGTTCAAGAAAGTCAATTCTCCAACGCCCGCCCCGCGCCGCACCGGCCGATCGGTAGAGTCACACGCAGCACCCGACCGAGCACCCCGAGAGGAGCACCGTGGCCCTGAACCGCGATGACGTGGTGGATGCCGCGTGGCACATCCTGCAGAGCTACGGCCTGGGTGATCTCTCCATGCGCCGCCTCGCCAAGGAGCTCGAGGTCCAGCCCGGCGCCCTCTACTGGCACGTGGCCAACAAGCAGGAGTTGCTGGCGGTGCTCGCCCAGCGCATGGTCGCACCGCTCGCCGCCGACCGCGCGGTGCACGACGACGCCGCTCCCCGCGCCGTCCGCTCGGCCGGTCACGACGGGGCGGGTCCGGGGCACTCCGATGACGGCCGCACCGAGCCCGGCCACCTCGACCCCGCTCGGGTTGCCGCGGAGTTCCGTCGGCTGATCCTCGCGGTGCGCGACGGCGCGGAGGTCGTCGGCGTGGCCCACGCCCTCGATCCGCTCGACCTGCCGCCGGTTCCGCTACTCGTCGCGGCCCTGTCCGCCACGGGTCTCACGCAGCGGACCGCCGAGAACACGGCCCTGACCCTGGTCCGGTTCACACTGGGCTCCGTCACCGCTCAGCAGACCCGCGAGGCCATGGGGCTGCCCACCACTGACAGCGCTCCGCGGTTCGAGGCCGGACTGGCCCTGATCCTCGGTCGTGAGGCAGCACCCCTCGAGAGGTCCGACCCATGACACGGCCCGCCTTCACCATCCGTCTCCCCGAGCCCGACGACGCTCCCGCCCTCGCGGCCGTCCACGTGCGTTCCTGGCGTGAGACGTACGCGGGCATACTCCCGGAGCGCTTCTATGACGAGACGGCGCAGCGGCGTCGTCGCCACTCACGCTGTGCCGGCTGAAGCGGCCAATTGGTCCTTCATGTCCTCGACCGCCGCCCGGAGCGCGTCCATCACGGCCTTCACCGCGGGGCGCTTCAACAGGTCCGGGCGCGAGACCGCCCAGTCGGACGCACGGAACGCGAACTCCTCGGGGAAGAGCCGCACGAGGTCCCCGGCGCGATCGGCCAGGTAGCACGGCAGCAGGCCGATACCCGCCCCGGACCGGGTCAACTCCACGTGCACCATGGAGGACGTGGCCCCGATCGACTGGTGCATCCGCGGCAGATGCCGCACGGGATCGATCAGCTCCGGGACGTCCTGCATGGACTCGATGAAGTAGAGCAGAGGGTGCTCCTGCAGTTGGGCGGGGGACTCGACGGCCGGGTGGCGTTCCACGTACGCCGCGGACGCGTAGAGCCCCAGGAAGTAGTCCGCCAAGTGGAACGACTCGTTCCGGGAGACCTCTGGGCGCCCCACGGCCACCGCGACGTCGATCCCCACGAGGTTGGCGCTCGGGCGGCGCGCCGCGTTGATCATCTCGAGCCGCACACCGGGGTGGGTCTCGGACAGCCTGCGCATGGCCTCACCCACGGCGATCCCGCCCAGGCCGTCCGGGGCCAAGACCCGCACGAGCCCCTTCACCCCGCCTCCCGCACCGCCCGATTCCAGGGCGAGGGAATCCAGGGCCCTCTCGATGCCCTCGGCGGCACTCACGAACTGTCGACCCAGATCCGTGGGCTCCCACGCCCCGTCCGATCGGACCAGGGCGTCCTGGCGCTCGCCCCGAAGGACGCCCTCCTCATCGACAGTTCCACGATCGACGTGGAAACCGCCCTGGAGCTTCACAAGGCCGTGGCGGAGAAGGGTTTCGCGTTCGTGGACGCCCCGGTCTCGGGCGGAATCAGCGGTGCTGCGGCGGGAACACTCACGTTCATGATCGGGGGCGACAAGGACACCGTGGCCCGGGCCGAGCAGGTCATCACTCCCATGGCGGGTCGGATCGTGCACACCGGCGGGCCGGGCATGGGGCAATCGGCCAAGATCGTGAACAACATGATGCTCTTCGTCAATCTCGAAGCGTGTGCGGAGGGTTCCGTCCTGGCCGCCAAGGACGTGGGGCTCGCGCTGTCCGCCGGTGAGCAGACGGGCGTGGACCTCCCCGCGGCCGCCCGGAGCACGACACGCGCTCAGACCCCCGCGCCCACGACCAGCATGGTGGCGGTGAAGACGATTCCGGAGACCAACAACACCACGGTCGTGTAGCCCAGGATGTCCCGGATCTTCAGTCCCGCGATGGCCAGCAACGGCAGGGCCCAGAACGGCTGGATCATGTTCGTCCATTGATCGCCGTAGGACACGGCCATGATCACCACGGCGGGGTCCACGTCCAGGCGGGCGGCGGCGTCCAACAGGATGGGTGCCTGGATGGCCACCTGCCCGCCGCCGGACGGGACGAAGAAGTTGACCAGCCCTGCGGACAGGAAGGCCAGCAGGCCCAGCGTCTGGGGCGATGCCACGGCGACGATCGAGTCGGAGAGCACCTGGATCAGCCCCGTGGCGGTCATGATGCCCATGATCCCGGCGTACAGGGGGAACTGCAGCAGGATGTCCCCCACGTTCGACGCGGCGTTCTTGACCAGGCCCATGACCTCGAACGTGTTGCGGGACAACAGGAAGATCAGCCCCAGGAACATCCAGTTCACGATGTTCAGGGTGACCGTTCCACCCCCGGCGAAGTGGATGACCAGGTAGGCCACCAGTGCCAGGCCCACGAGAGTCGTGGGGATGCGGGAGGCATCCAACCGGTCGGCCGGGGCCTCTATGACCGGACGCTCGATCTCCTGTTCGGACTGGGCGAGCGCCTCGGCCGTGACCGTGTGGGACTCGGGAACGCTGCGCGGTGCCACGAGCCAGAGCGCCAGGGCCACCAGGATCAGGGTGACGACGATCGCGCTGATGTTCCATTACGAGAAAATGGTCTCCCTGATGGGAATGATGTGGCCCACCTGCTTCTCGATGAACGAGCCCGGGGTCGCGGCGGTCAGTGGGCCGGAGCCCGAATACCCCATGTGCCACACCACGAACCCGGAGAACCCGGACGCCACGAGCATCGGGAAGCTCACGGCCTGGCGCCTGCGCGCGAACTCCGCGGCGACCTCCCGGGCGAGCAGACCGCCGACCACCAGGCCGAAACCCCATGTGATGAGGGAGGCCACCGCAGCGATGACGAACACGAAGATGTAGGCGCGCAGGGGTGAGCGGGGCACCGAGGCCAACTTGCCGAGACCGGCGCGCACGGGCCGGGTACTGGCCAGGGCATGACCGAGCAACAGCACCAGCGCCATCTGGGTCATGAACTCCAGCAGCCCAGACAGTCCCGTGCCCCATCCCTGGATCACGGCCACGGGCCCGGAATCGGTCAGCAGCAGGGCCATGAGGGCCACCAGGACGGTGAGGACTATGGCGAAGATCAGCGCCGAGGGGATGAACCTCTCCACGGCGGTGTTGAGCGGCCGCATCACGCGGGCCAGCGGCGGTTCGGACCGGGCGGCGGTGGCCTGCGGGGTTCCCGGGGTGCTCATGACAACGGCTCTCGATGGTGGCGGGACACGGGTGGTTCTCCGATCTGGGTCAGGGTTGGGGACATGCGATCGGTTGCCGGGCGCGGGCGCGTGGCCCGGTGGTGGTCCAGGAACAGCAGGACGATCAGCAGGACGTCCACGACGTCGCCGCCGTAGTACATGACCTGCGCGCCCACGTGGGCGTCGTGGGGCGCGACTCCCGCGGGCGGATGCGCGTAGAGCCACTTGGCCAGGACCGAGTGCGCCGCGATGAAGAGCACCAGGACCACGGCGCGCACCCGGAAGGACGAACGATGCGGATCGGGGTCCGGTCCGGCAATGGCCGCCGTGAACACGTAGCCGGCCAGGAAGATGTGGGTGTGGACGAGCGCGTGGCCCCACGCGGAGGCGTGCATCCAGTGGAACAGCGCGGTGGTGTAGAGCAACCACAACCCGCCGGCATTGAGGATCGCGGCCACCACGGGGTGCGTGACCCAGCGGACGACCGGGAACCGCAGCACCCGCGAGACCCGGCGCGCCCCGGCGGTGGACAGCCCGCGCAGCGCCACCCGCACGGGCGCGCCCAGGACGAGCAGCAGGGGTCCGAGCATCCCCACCAACAGGTGCCCCACCATGTGAGCGGTGAAGCTGGTGTGCCCGGCGTGGGCGAGGGGCCCCACGAGGCCCACCCCCACGCCCAGCAGGCCGACGTAGAAACTCACGGGACGCCACGGACTCGGGCCCGTCCTGTGACGGCCCGACCACAACAACCACCCGTACCCCGCGGCAGCCAGTACCAGCACCACCACGACCAGCCACTCGAACACAGGCCATCCGACAGCAGCGGTGGTCTCCGCGTGGTGGGTGTGATCCGCATGGTGGGCGTGGTCCGAGGACATCAGCGGGTCCGATAGGCCCGCGCGCCGCGCCGCAGCACCACGAACCCGATGAGCATGAGGATCACCGCGGTGCCGTTCCACACGAGGTCGTACGGCAGGATGTCCACCCCGTAGCGGATCTGGTGGATGCCCAGCAGCTTGTGGTCCACGATGCCATCGAAGAGCTGGAAGGTCCCCACACCCAGGATCACGGCCCCGATCCAGTGGGGCCAGTGCACCCCACCCCGTCGGCGCACGTCAGCGAACAGGAACAGACCCCAGATGGTGATGAACCACCCGAAGGCGTGGAAGAACCCGTCCGTCACGAGGGCCACCTCGTGCGTGGAGAGGTCGTAGAAGTGATGCCACTGCAGGCCCAGGTGGAAGATGAACAAGTCGATCATGGAAGCGGCGATACCGCATCCGAACAGGAACCCGGACAGCGCCGCCCGCTTGCGGGTGCGCCGCGGGTCCGGGACAGGCCCGCCCCCTGATCCAGGGCCCTCCAACGATGTCGAGTCCGGTGTGGATGCCGTGTGCGCCATAGTTCCTCCTGAATCCATTCGATCAACCCGGCCGCCCGCCCCCGGGGACCACACGGGCCGGTCAGCCGGCTCGAGCCGGGCCGCCCCTGGTGCGGGTCACGCCCGCCCCGGGTCCGGGACGGGCGTGACCCACCTGCAAGGCTCAACGGCTCAACAACAACGCCTCACCCTGACCGCCGCCACCGCACAGGGACACGGCGGCCTTGCCGGAGCCACGCCGCGCCAGTTCCAAAGCGGCATGCAGCGCGATCCGCGCGCCCGAGGCCCCCACGGGGTGGCCCAGGGCGATCGCACCACCGTGGATGTTGACCTTCTCGGGGTCCACGCCCAGGTCGCGCACCGACTGCACGGCCACGGCCGCGAACGCCTCGTTGATCTCGATGAAGTCCAGATCCTCCAGGGTCCAGTCGGACCGCGAGAGCGCGTGCTCGATGGCCCGGGAGGGCTGGGAGTGCAGGGAGGTATCCGGACCGGCCACCTGACCGGGTTTGCCCACCACGGCGAGCCACTCGAGTCCGTGCTCCTCCGCGTAGCCGCGCGTGGTCAGCACGAGGGCCGCAGCGCCGTCGGAAATGGGGGACGAGTTGCCCGCGGTGATGGCGCCGTCCTTCGTGAAGGCGGGGCGCAGCTTGCCGAGGCCCTCCGCGGTGGAATCCGGGCGCACGCCCTGGTCCTCTGACACCGTGATCGGATCGCCCTTGCGCTGGGGCACCTCGATGGGCGCGATCTCGTCCGCGAAGATCCCGTCCTGCTGGGCCTTGCCCGCGAGTTGGTGGCTGCGCGCGGCCACCGCGTCCTGCTCGGCGCGGTCGATCTGACGCTCGCCGTTGCCGGACTCGGTGAGCTCACCCATGGGCACGCCCTTCTCGACGTCCACGAGCCCGTCGTGGGCGAGCGAGTCCGCGAGCCGCATGTCCCCGTAGGACTTGCCCTTGCGGGCGCCCAGGGCCAGGTGTGGCGCGTTGGTCATGGATTCCATCCCGCCGGCCACGACGACGTCCGCCTCACCCAGGCGCAGCATTCGTGTCGCTTCCGTGACGGCCACCAGACCGGACAGGCACACCTTGTTCAGGGCAGCCGCCGGGACGGTCTTAGGAAGTCCGGCCTTCACCGCGGCCTGCTTGGCCGGGTTCTGCCCGGTGCCCGCCTGCACCACGTTGCCCATATAGACGTAATCCACGTCCTCGGGGGAGACCCCCGCGCGCTGCACGGCGTGCTTGATCGCGTGCGCGCCCAGGTCCACGGCGCTCAGGTCCGCGAGCGCGCCCAGCAGTTTGCCCTGGGGTGTGCGTGCTCCGTTGACGATCACCACGTCATTGGCGTTCTCTGTCATTTCTCCTCCTGTACGGGCACGGAGTCCGGGGTGACGTCCATGAGCTCAACCCGGTATTCGGCCTCGGTCTTGGCTGCTACTTCTTCTTCGGTCACACCCGGGGCGAGGGTCCGCAACACCAGCCCGTGTTCCTCCACGTCGAAGACGCACAGGTCGGTGATGATGCGGTTCACGACCCCGACACCGGTCAGGGGCAGATCGCACTCCCGCTTGAGCTTGGCGGAGCCGTCCTTGGCGACGTGTTCCGTCAAGACCAGCACACGGGGTGCTCCGGTCACAAGGTCCATGGCCCCGCCCATTCCCTTGACCATCTTGCCGGGAATCATCCAGTTGGCCAGGTCGCCGCGCTGCGAGACCTGCATGGCCCCCAGGATCGCCATCTTCACGTGTCCACCGCGGATCATCGCGAAGGACATCGCGGAGTCGAAGATCGCGGCCCCCGGCTGCAGGGTGATCGTCTGCTTCCCGGCGTTGATCAGGTCCGGGTCCTCGTCCCCCTCGTACGGGAACGGGCCCATGCCCAGCGCCCCGTTCTCGGTCTGCAGCACCACGCTCACGCCCTCGGGCAGGTTGTTCGCCACGAGGGTCGGGATCCCGATGCCCAGGTTCACGTAGTCGCCGTCATGCAGTTCCGACGCCGCGATGGCCGCCATCTCATCACGCGTCCAGCTCATGCCACCGCCCCTTCCGCTCCGCCGTTGCCCGCGCCCCGGGCGGCACCACCGCCGGTCCGCACGTCCGTTCCGCCCTCCGACGACGACGCCGCGCCGCGGGCCTCGGTCGCGTGGTGCGCTGCTCGATCTCCTTGGGCGCCCCCGAGTACTGCACCACGTGCTGCACGAAGACCCCGGGGGTCACGATGTGGTCCGGGTCCAGCTCACCCGGGGCCACGACCTCCTCGACCTCCGCGAACGTGATCCGCGCGGCCGTGGCGCACACCGGGTTGAAGTTGCGCGAGGTCCTCCGGTAGATCAGGTTGCCGTCCGTGTCCCCTCGCCACGCGTGCACCAGGGCGATGTCCGCGACGATCCCGCGTTCCAGGATGTAGGTGCACCCGTCGAACTCCGCGGTGGGCTTCCCCTCCGCCACGCGCGTGCCCACACCGGTGGCGGTGTAGAACGCGGGGATCCCCGCACCGCCCGCGCGCAGCCGTTCGGCGAGCGTGCCCTGCGGGTTGAACTCGACCTCGAGCTCACCCTCCAGGTACTGGCGGGCGAACTCCTTGTTCTCCCCCACGTACGAGGACAGCACCTTACTCACCTGCTTGTTCTCCAGCAGCAGACCGAGCCCTTTGCCGTCCACGCCCATGTTGTTGGACACCACGGTCAGGTCCTTGGCTCCGTTGTCCCGGACCGCTTCGATGAGGTCCCGCGGGATCCCGGACAGTCCGAAACCGCCCACCGCCACGGTCATCCCGTCCCGCAGCGTCTCGGCGAGCAACTCGGCCACGTTGTCCCTGAGTTTGGACATGGTCACCCCTCCAGTGCGTGATCTGCCTCTCAGGCTAGAAAGTGACCACATCTTGGTCAATGCTTCACCCGTAATCGTCGGTGAAGGGATCACAATCTGAAAAACTGTCGCTAGTCTGTCCATATTGTGAACGTCCCGACGCAGGAGCGTGTATGACCCCGCAGAAATCCCGGAACCCGCAGTCCTCCCCGCAGGGCACGCAGGTGGTCTCCCGGATCGCCGCGATCCTGCAGGCCGTGGCATCCGGGGAGTCAGCCGGATCCACCGCGGCCATCGCCCACCGCACGGGGCTGACCCGGCCCACCGCGCACCGATTGCTCGCAGCGCTCGCCGCCGAGGGGTTCGTGGACCGCACGGAGGACGGCAACTGGGCCCTGGGTCCCGAACTGCACATCCTGGGCACGGTGGCCGCCCAACGTTATCCCGCCCAGGACCTCGCGACCCCGTGCCTGCAGCGGCTCGCCGAGGCCACGGGCGAGTCCGCGTTCTTCTCCGCTCGCCGCGGCAACGAGGTCATCTGCCTGGCCCGGGTGGAGGGGGCGTTCCCGGTGCGCTCGCACGTGCTCTACGAGGGCCTGCGGTTGCCCCTGGGCGTGGCCTCCGCGGGACTCGCGATCCTCGGTCACCTACCCCCGGACCAATTGGAGACCGCCCTCGCGGACACCCGGGAGGAGCGGACGCGCCTCGGTCCACAGCACGACGACGCTCACGTCCGCCGCCTCGTCGCCCAGGTCCGGGAGGACGGCTGGTCCCTGAACCCCGGACGTATTGTGGAGGGCTCGTGGGGCATGGCGGCCGCGGTGTTCGACGCGACCGGCCAACCCCGCTACGCACTCTCCCTGACGGGGATCGAACCCCGGTTCACCGCGGAACGCAGACCCCGCCTCGGGGCGGCTTTGCTGGACCAGGCCCACAGGCTCTCCACGGCGCTGCGCGCGGGGGCCACGACCGTGTGAACCGGACGCAGCGGCGTCGTCCCGTACCGTCAGACCCCGCGTTCTCGCACCCCGGAACATCTGTGTCCCGATACCGCATGCGTTGTGCGACTGCGGGTGTTTTTTCGGGACGCAGATGTTCGGGCCCTTGGCCGGAGAGGGGCCGTGGAACGCGGGCCATTGCCTCGACACCGAACGGCAGCGAGGGTGGACGCGGCGACGTCGCCCCGCACTCAGAACGCCGTCCAGCCACCGTCCATCGTGTAGGACGCACCCGTGACCATGCCCGCGGACGGGCCGGCCAGGAACGCGATGAGCTCGCCAACCTCCTCGGGTTCCACGAGGCGCTTGATCGCGGACTCGGTGAGCATGATCTTCTCGATCACCTGGTCCTCGGGGATCCTGTGGGTCGCGGCCTGGTCCTTGATCTGCTTGTCCACGAGCGGGGTGTGCACGTAGCTGGGGTTGACGCAGTTGCTGGTCACACCGTGCTCAGCGCCCTCCAGGGCCACGGTCTTGGACAGCCCTTCGAGCCCATGCTTGGCCGTGACGTACGCGGATTTGTACGCGGACGCGCGCAGACCGTGGATGGAGGAGACGTTGATGATCCGGCCCCATCCGCGCTCGTACATGTGCGGCAGTGCGGCACGGATCAGCAGGAACGGAGCCTCGAGCATGAGCGTGAGGATGCGGTGGAAGTCCGCGGGGTCGAAGTCCTGCACGGGGGCCACCTTTTGGATCCCCGCGTTGTTGACCAGGATGTCCACGTCCAGGCTCAGTTCGGCGAGCGCGGCGGTATCCGAGAGGTCCACGACCCAGGCTTCCCGCCCACCTCGGAGGCCGTCGTCTGAGCGGCTTCTTCATTGATATCCGCGACGACCACGTGGGCGCCGCGGTCCGCGAACGCCTGCACGGCGGCGCGGCCGATCCCGCTGGCCCCACCGGTGACCAGGGCCTTCTTTCCCTCGAGTGATTGCTCCATGACAGCCTCTTTGCGCGTGGACGGTTCTCCTACCGCGTCACGCTACGCCCCGGGGGGGGGCCGCCGGGTCACGATCCGGAACGGACCACCCCGGACCAGCTACGAGTCACAGCCCGCACCGGAGTCCGCCGGGTCACGGAAGCCCCGGTGACCCCAGCCCGAGGGGCCGGGGCAGGAGGAACCCGGGGAGCGGCGTCGTCGTCCGACACACCACGACTGGCGTCCGCTCCTCGCGATGCTGTTGGATGGAGCAGTACCCATCCAGAGCGGCCGAGAGATCTGGCTCGTGGAAGCCGCAGCAACCGGGGTGACACCGGTGCTAACGCCAGGACCGATGGAAAGGAACAGCACAGCCATGCCCTTGAACACCGATCGCATCCAGACCACCCACGTGGGCTCCCTGCCTCGCACGCCCGAGCTGCTGAAGGCCAACAACCGTTTCCAGGCGGGCGAGATCGACCTCTCCCAGCTGGGCGAGGCGCTCGACGAGGGCGTCACAGAGATCGTGCGCACCCAGCGCGAGATCGGCATCGACATCGTCAACGACGGCGAGTACGGCCACACCACGTCCGGCGCCGTGGACTACGGGGCCTGGTGGAACTACTCGTTCCACCGCCTGGGCGGGCTGACCCCCACGGACGAGGACCGCTGGAACGAGGGCGAGAAGCACCGTTCCAGCCCGGGACACATC
Organism: Kocuria marina; assembly: GCA_014652975.1. Classification (GTDB taxonomy): domain Bacteria; phylum Actinomycetota; class Actinomycetes; order Actinomycetales; family Micrococcaceae; genus Kocuria; species Kocuria marina. The sequence goes on from BMZV01000001.1 coordinate 692,982, forward strand.
GTGCTCACGAGCTTCCCCGACCGCCGCGACCGGGAGCGCTTCCGGGACGCCTATGAGGACCCCACAGCGGGCGTGCTCGTGCACCGCAACACGGTCTCCCAGCCCAAGATCACGGGCCCGCTGACCTACACGGGTCAGGAGGCTGTGGCCGGGGACATCCGCCGCGTGAAGGACGCGATGGCCCTGAACGGTGCCACGCAGGGCTTCGTCGCGGCACTGTCCCCCGGCTCCTGCGCGCGCGTGAAGAACGAGTACTACGCCACGGACGAGGAACTGGTCTACGCGTGCGCGGACGTGATGCGCGAGGAGTACAAGGCCATCGTAGACGCCGGACTGACCGTGCAGATCGACGACCCCTCGATCGCCGAGTCCTGGGACCAGATCAACCCCGAGCCCACCGTGGAGGACTACCTGGCCTTCACCCAGCTGCGCGTGGACGCGCTGAACTACGCACTGCGCGACCTCCCCGAGGAGCAGATCCGCTTCCACCTGTGCTGGGGTTCGTGGCACGGCCCGCACACCACGGACCTCGAGTTCAAGTACCTCGTGGACCTCATGCTCACCATCCGCGCGCAGGGCTACAGCTTCGAGGCGTCCAGCCCGCGCCACGGCCACGAGTGGAAGGTCTGGAAGGACCACCAGCTGCCCGAGGGCAAGGTGGTCTACCCCGGTTTCGTCTCGCACTCGACCAACGTGGTGGAGCACCCCGAGCTCGTGGCGGACCGGATCGAGCAGTACGCGTCCGTGGTGGGCAAGGAGAACGTGATCGCCTCTACGGACTGCGGTCTGGGCGGGCGGTTGCACCCGCAGATCGCGCTGGCCAAGCTCGAGTCCCTCGTGGAGGGTGCGCGGATCGCGTCCGAGCGCCTGTTCTGATCAGGCCGCGCGGCTGGTCCTGCAGCTTTTAGTCCCACCGCGTCGCTGACCGTTCCGGTTCCCCGATCTTCCCGGACGACGCCGCCCGCCCCCTTCCGCTGCGCCCGCACCTTCCACGGTGCGGCACGGCGGGAGGGGGCGTTGCCGTGTCATGAACGCGTCACAACGGCCGACATGCTGCCCGCCCGGGTGAACGGCCCGGGAAAAATATACGATTTAGTACACGAAACGTGTGGTGCGCTTCACATTCTTTCGTACACTTATTTCGAGACCAATCGGTCGGTTATTCCCCTGATCCACCCCGCCACTGGCACCCCACGGACCCCGCGTCCGCCGATCCTGGAGACCCACATGGCATCCACCACCTCAGCGCCCGCTCAGCCGGCGCACACCATGACCCGAGAAGAGCGCAAGGTCCTTGCGGGCACCCTCGTGGGCACCACCATCGAGTGGTACGACTTCTTCATCTATGCGCAGGCGGCCGCCTTCATCCTGGCCACCCACTTCTTCAACCCGGCGGGCGAGCAGAACGCCACGCTGGGACAGATCGTCGCCTGGGCGTCCCTGGGCATCAGCTTCCTCTTCCGTCCCCTGGGTGCGATCGTGGCCGGTCACATCGGTGACAAGTACGGGCGCAAGATCACCCTGGTCATGACCCTCTTCGGGATGGGCGCGGCCACCACGCTGATCGGCCTGCTGCCCACGTACGAGCAGATCGGTATCGCGGCCCCCATCATCCTGCTGGTCCTGCGTATCCTGCAGGGCTTCTCCGCCGGTGGTGAGTGGGGTGGTGCGGCCCTGATGTCCGTGGAGCACGCGCCCGCGAACAAGCGCGGCTTCTTCGGCGCCTACCCCCAGATCGGTGTGCCCCTGGGCGTGCTGATGGCCACCCTGTTCATGTTCGGTCTGAGCACCATCCTGACCCCCGAGCAGTTCGAGGCCTGGGGCTGGCGCGTTCCGTTCCTGTTCTCCATCGTGCTGATCTTCGTGGGTTGGCTGATCCGCCGCTCCGTGGACGAGTCCCCCGTGTTCCTGGAGATGCGCCAGCGCGCCAAGGAGTCCTCCGCTCCCCTGGACCAGCTGTTCCGGACCAACTCCCCGCAGGTCATCCTGGCCGCGCTGATCTTCGCCGCGAACAACGCCGCGGGCTACCTGGTCATCGCGTTCTTCGCGTCCTACGGCACCAAGGCCCTGGGGATGTCCCGCCCCGAGACGCTGATCGCCACGCTCGTGGGCGGCGTCGGGTGGCTCATCTTCACGATGTTCGGCGGGTGGATCTCGGACAAGATCGGGCGCAAGCTCACGTTCCAGATCGGCTACGGCATCATCATCCTGTGGGCCATCCCCATGTGGTGGATGCTCAACACGGCGTCCCTGCCCCTGTTCGCGGCCGCGATCTTCATCCTGACGATCGGCCTGGGTCCGTCCTACGGGCCGCAGTCCGCCATGTACGCCGAGATGTTCCCGGCCCGCGTCCGCTACTCCGGTGTCTCGATCGGTTACGCCCTGGGGTCGATCATTGGTGGCGCGTTCGCCCCCATGATCGCCCAGCTGCTGCTCAACCGCACCGGCGCCGCGTGGACCATCGGCCTGTACATCTCCCTGATCTCGCTCGTGTCCTTCATCGCGGTCTCCTTCGTCAAGAAGTCGGACCAGGGCAAGGACCTGCACGTCGCGGAGGTGCACCAGGAGTACGTCCGGGCGCACCCGGACGAGATCGTTCCCCCGGTGGCCGGCGAGCCCGAGACCACCGCTCCGGCGCGCATCCGCCGCCACTGATCCCCGACATACGAACCAACCGTCCCGGCCTCTGATTCGTCGGAGGTCACGACGGCGCACGGCGGGCCCCGCAGCCATACGGTTGCCGGGCCCGTCGCGCTCTTCCCCGCGTAACCGTCATCGATTGACGTGGCTCACATGATCGGGGAACCTTTACAGTGAACGATCGGTCGGTTATTGCCCCACTTAGGAGTTGCCATGTCCTCGATGCCCCAAGCCTTCCTCGTCGGAGGGGCGCGAACCCCCGTGGGTCGTTACGGCGGTGCCCTGTCCTCGGTACGCCCGGACGACATAGCCGCACTGTGCATCCGTTCCGTCGTGGAGGACGCCGGCATCGATCCCGCGCTCGTGGACGAGGTGATCCTGGGCAACGCCAACGGCGCCGGTGAGGAGAACCGCAACGTGGCCCGGATGGCGTGGCTGCTCAACGGGTACCCGGACACGGTCCCCGGGATTACGGTCAACCGGCTGTGCGCGTCGGGGATGTCCGCGATCACGATCGCGTCCCAGATGATCAAGTCCGGGGCCGCGGACATCGTGGTGGCCGGTGGCGTGGAATCCATGTCCCGCGCGCCGTGGGTCATGGAGAAGCCCCGTACGGCGTTCGCCAAGCCCGGGGAGGTCTTCGATACCTCGATCGGGTGGCGGTTCGTGAACCCCGCGTTCGTGGAGGGCCCGCTCTCGCGGGACGGCAAGGCCACCTACTCGATGCCCGAGACGGCCGAGGAGGTCGCCCGGGTGGACGGAATCTCCCGCGAGGACGCGGACGCCTTCGCCGCGCAGTCGCACGAGAAGGCCCTGGCCGCGATCCGCGCCGGTCATTTCGACGCCGAGATCGTGCCCGTGGAGGTCCGCGGCCGCAAGGGTGCGGTCACGGTCGTGGACACGGACGAGGGCCCCCGCGAGGGCTCCACCCCGGAGGTGCTCGCCAAGCTGCGCCCCGTGGTCAAGGGCGGGTCCGTGGTCACGGCCGGTAACTCGTCCTCGCTCAACGACGGCGCGTCCGCCGTGATCGTGGCCAGCGAACGGGCCGTGACCAAGTACGGGCTCAACGCCCGAGGCCGCGTCGTGGACGGTGCTTCCGCCGGTCTCGCCCCCGAGATCATGGGCTTGGGCCCGGTGCCCGCATCCGAGAAGGTCCTGGAGCGCGCCGGCTGGAGCGTGGGCGATCTGGGCTCCGTGGAGATCAACGAGGCGTTCGCGACCCAGTCGCTCGCATCGATCCGCCGGCTCGGCCTGGACCCGGAGATCGTGAACCGGGACGGCGGGGCGATCGCCCTGGGCCACCCCCTGGGTTCCTCGGGCTCGCGCATCGTCATCACCCTGCTGGGCCGGATGGAGCGGGAGCAGACCGCCAAGGGCCTGGCCACCATGTGCATCGGCGTGGGCCAGGGTGCAGCACTGCTCGTGGAGCGGGTGTGATCCGGCCATGACGCAGCACGACACCCCCGAGTGGGCCGCGCAGTTCACGGCCCTGCGCATCACCGACACCCCGGACCGCATGCACGTGGCGCTGGACCGCCCCGCGGTGCGCAACGCCATCGACGAGGTCATGGTGGACGAGTTGCACGCTGTGTGCACCCGTCTGGAACGCGATCCCCGGATCATGATCCTGAGCGGCACGCACGTGAACGGGAAGGGGATCTTCGCCTCCGGTGCGGACATCGCGCAACTGCGCGAGCGGCGTCGTGAGGACGCCCTGCGCGGCGTGAACTCGCAGCTGTTCGACCGGATCGCCAAGCTACCCATGCCCGTGATCGCGGCCCTGGACGGCTACGCGCTGGGCGGGGGCGCGGAACTCGCGTGGGCCGCGGACTTCCGGATCGGCACGCCGCGGGTCACGGTGGGCCAACCCGAGACCGGCCTGGGCATCATCGCCGCCGCGGGGGCCCTGTGGCGACTGCGGGAACTGGCCGGTGAGTCACTCGCCAAGGACATCCTGCTGGCCGGTCGGACCCTCTCCGCGCAGGAGGCCCTGGAGGCCCACCTGATCACCGAGATCCACGAACCAGACGAGCTGCTGGCCGCGGCGGACGCCCTGGCCGATCGCATCGCCGCGCAGGACCCGCTGGCCGTGCGCGTGTCCAAACGTGTGTTCGCCATGCCGCGCGAGGCGCACCCCCACGTGGACGAGCTCGCGCAGGCCATCCTGTTCGAGTCGCAGGCCAAATTCGACCGTATGCAAGCGTTCCTGGACCGCAAGAAGGAGCCCAAGACATGACCGAGAACACCACCGCAACCGTCCCGTCCCGCGTGGGAGTCCTGGGAGGCGGGCGCATGGGCGCGGGGATCGCCCACGCGTTCCTGATCTCCGGAGCGCGCGTGACCGTGGTGGAGGTGGACGGGCCGGCCGCGGAGAGCGCCAAGGAGCGGGTGGAATCGGACCTCGTCAAGTCCCTCGAGCGCGGGAAGATCGACGGCAACCTGGACACGTGGACCCAGAACTTCTCCGTGAGCGTGGACTACGCGGACTTCGCGGACTGCGAGCTCGTGATCGAGGCCGTTCCCGAGACCTGGGACCTCAAGGTCTCCTCCCTCCAGCGGGTCGAGAAGAACCTGTCCGAGACGGCGTGGCTGGCCACCAACACGTCCTCGCTGTCCGTGGACGGGCTCGCCGATGAGCTCCAGCGCCCCGAGCGGTTCTGCGGCATGCACTTCTTCAACCCCGTCCCGCCCTCCAAGCTCGTGGAGATCGTGATCGGGCGCAAGACCCGTCAGGAGCTGAAAGAGCTGACCCTGCAGTGGGTCGCGGGCATCGGCAAGACGCCGGCCACCGTGAACGACGCCCCCGGCTTCGCGTCCTCCCGGCTCGGGCTGGCCCTGGGCCTCGAGGCCATTCGCATGGTCGAGGAGGGTGTGGCGTCCGCGGAGGACATCGACAACGCCATGGTCCTGGGCTACAAGCACCCCGTGGGTCCGCTCGCCCTCACCGACATCGTGGGTCTGGACGTGCGCCTGGGGATCGCGGAGTACCTCGAATCCACGCTCGGCCCCCGCTTCGCCCCGCCCCAGCTCATGCGGGACATGGTCGAGCGCGGCGAACTGGGCCGTAAATCCGGCAAGGGGTTCTACGACTACTCCTGAGCGCGTGCACGGCCGTACTCGTGGCGGGTCGGGTGCGCATCGGCTGTTCCGCGCGTCGAACCCCTTCTGACTTGGGGTTCGACGACGCCGCGGGGTTGTTCCCCACCCCCGGCCCGGTCACCGCTGCGAACACCGCGGGTGCGGGCAGCACCCCGGCCGCGTCAGCCACCGCTACGGCGCCGTCCCTGCCGGCCGTCGCGGACCCCTGCGCGGGGCCGTGCGACAAGACCGCAGCGATCCCGGTGCACCACCCCGTCTTCGGCGCCATGGAGATCGTGAGCTACGAACGTGTCGTGGAACCCGGCAGCGCCCCCGCGGGCAAGCAGGCCAGCTACGCCGTGTACCAGAACGGTCAGGCCGTGGGGTACGTGCCGCCCAGGGAGGGCACCACGGTGGTCTCCTTCGGCCCCGCTCCCGTGCTGGGAGCTCAGGAGTGGGATCTGCGCACCAACTCCACCGTGGACAAGTACGGCAACGTGTACCTGACGGACGGCCAGGAGTTCGTGGCCCAGAAGTAGTCACGACACCCGGCCCCCACCGGAACGACGACGGCGAACCCCGCGGGTGCGGGGGGTCGCCGTCGTATATCCGTCCAGCGGAGGTGGCGGGTTCAACGCTCTACCAGGACCCCGTCCTCGTCCGCCCACAGGGTCCTGCCCGGGCGGAAGGTTACGCCGCCGAAGGTGACGATCACGTCCACTTCCCCGGAGTCGTTGGGTTCGGACTTGCGGGGATTCGTGCCCAGCGCCTTGATGCCGATGTCCAGGGTGCCCAGTTCCACGCGGTCCCGCACGGGGGCGTTGATGATCAGCCCGGCCCACCCGTTCTCCATGGCGGTGCGGGCCACGTTGTCCCCGAGCAGCGCGCGGTTCATGGATCCCTGCCCGTCCACCACGAGCACCGCGCCCTCACCGGGGGTGGCCACGAGCTTCTTGACGTCCACGTTGGACTCGAAGCAGCGCACCGTGCGGATGGGTCCGGTGAACCGGTGGACACCACCCACCGAGATGAACTGGGTGGTCACGGACTGCAGGTCCTCGCCGTGTTCGTCGTACAGGTCGGCGGTCGCGAAGCTCATGGGTCACCTTTCGTGCCTACGGATCGCCGACGACGCTCGGGGCCCGGGCACGCGGCGTCCGGACACGGACGGTCTGGGCGCGTAGGGGTGGCGCGGCGTCGTCGGCGGGAACGTGATGGAGGTTACGCGAGGTCGCCAGATGAGGCAACGGGGGCGTGTCGCTGCAGGAAGCGGTAGACCTCGGTCTCGTCCACCCCGGGGAACGCGCCGGCGGGCATGGCGGCGAGCATGTGGGACGCGGGGCGGGCGGAGGGCCAGGATTGGCCGTCCCACTGCTCGGCGAGCGCCGGGGCGGGCTGTTGGCAGCACGCGGGGTCGGGGCAGGTGGAGGTGTGGCGCACCGTGGTGGCGCGGCCCCGGAACCATTTGACGTGCTCGTACGGCACACCGAAAGAGATGGAGAATTCCCCGTTCTCGGATCCCTCCACGCGGGCCGAGCACCAGAACGTGCCGTGCGGGGTGTCGGTGTACTGGAAGTGGGACAGCAACCGGTTGGTCCCCGAGAACGCCTGCCGTGCGGAGAAGAACCGGCAGGCCCTCTGCCCCTCCACCGCGCCGCTGTGGTCGGTGGGCAACTGCAACCCGTCGTTCTGCCAGGCCTTGTGGATGATCCCGGAGGAGTGCACCTTCTCGAAGTGGGTGGGGATGCCGAAGTGGTGGGTCATCAAGTTGGTCATCCGGTGTGCCGCGGTCTCGTGGGACACCGCGAACGCGTCCCGTAGGTCGTCCACGGACAACTCCCGCTGGGACTTGGCGCGCCCCAGCAGGTCCACCGCGGAGGCCTCCGGGATCATCAGGGCCGCTGCGAAGTAATTCGTCTCCACGCGCTGTTCCAGGAACTCGCCGTAGTCCGCCGGGCGGTGGTGTTCAAGCAAGTGATGCCCCACGGCCTGCAACAACACCGACCACGGCGAGCCCGCCCCGGCGGTGGCCGGCAGGTAGAACCGGCGGTTGCGCAGGTCCGTGACCGAGCGCGTGGAGTGCGGCAGGTCCGGGACCTGGTGGATCTCGAATCCCACGTGCTCCACGAGCCGCGAGATGTGGTGCTCGGACAGCGGTCCGCCCGTGTGGCGGATCGCGGCGAGCAGGTCCGCGGCCATGGTCTCGATGCGTTCGAAGTAGTTGTCGATCCCCCGCATGCGTGCTCGCAATTGCGTGTTGGCGCGCCGGGCCTCCTCGGGCGTGGCCGCTTGTTCCTCGAGCCGCTGGGCGAGTTGCCGCTGCAGTGCCGCGAGCGCCTCGAGGGTCTCGGTACTCGTGCCCGGCCCCACCCGCACCGTGGGCAACCCGAGGGACGCGTACATGGGTCCGCGCTGCACGCGCTCCACCTGGATCTCCAGTTCCATGCGGCGCGACGGCGCCTTGGTCCCCAGCAGTTGCTCCACGCTCATGTCCAGCGCGGCAGCGATGGCGGACAGCGCGCTGAGCTTGGGTTCGCGCTTGCCGTTCTCGATCAGCGACAGCGCCGACGCCGCCATGCCCACGGTGCGCGCGAGCTCCTCGAGCGTGATTCGCAGTCGCTTGCGGCGGTAGCGGATCCGCCGCCCCAGCACGATCGGATCGGTCGGGTCACCGGACTCCTCGGGTGGCACGTCGGACGACGAGCGCGCGGGGACCCGCGTGCCGGACGCGGGGTCCGTGCGCCGCGGTGTTGCCGTCCGGGCGGGCTCCGTACCCCGCGACCGCGCAGCGCGCGCGGGTTCCAAGCCGTGAGCGCTCCGCGGTGCGGCGGCGCGAGGGGGAGCGCCGTCGCCGGTGCGACGACGCCTGCGGGGTCCTGTGTCCGGGGTCATAGTCCGAGTTTAGGCAGATTTTTCTCAAACGTGAAGAAAATCAATTCTTCATCCTAAAAACCTCTATGCGGGAGTGCAGATCGCGGCAAAAGTGGAACACATCAAGTTACCCGTGCGGAGCTCCCACCGAGGCCGCCGGCTCGAACGATCAAAGGAGAACGAGATGAGCAACGAGAACAGCAACCTCCGCAGCGCCGAGGAACTCGCCCGGGACTGGGAGGAGAACCCCCGCTGGGCCGGCGTGACCCGTGACTACGCCCCCGAGGAGGTCCTGCGTCTGCAGGGTTCCTTTCGAGAAGAGCACACCAACGCCCGCCGCGGTGCGGAACGGCTCTGGTACCTGCTCAACTCGGAGGATTACATCAATGCTCTGGGCGCTCTGACCGGTAACCAGGCCGTCCAGCAGGTCAAGGCCGGGCTCAAGGCGATCTACCTCTCCGGTTGGCAGGTCGCCGGTGACGCGAACCTCGCGGGCCAGACCTACCCGGACCAGTCCCTCTACCCGGCGAACTCGGTTCCCCAGGTGGTGCGCCGGATCAACAACGCGCTCAAGCGTGCGGACCAGATCGAGCACGCCGAGGACGTCCACACCGTGGAGAACTGGATGGCGCCGATCGTCGCGGACGCGGAGGCCGGCTTCGGCGGACCGCTCAACGCCTTCGAGCTCATGAAATCCATGATCGACGCCGGTGCGGCCGGTGTGCACTGGGAGGACCAGTTGGCCTCCGAGAAGAAGTGCGGTCACCTGGGCGGCAAGGTGCTGATCCCCACCCAGCAGCACATCCGCACCCTCAACGCGGCCCGCCTCGCAGCGGACGTGGAAGACGTCCCCAGCATCATCATCGCCCGCACGGATGCCGAGGCGGCCACCCTGATCACCTCGGACATCGACGAGCAGGACGCCGAGTTCATCACCGGCGAGCGCACCCCGGAGGGCTTCTACAAGGTCCGCAACGGTGTGGAGCCCTGCATCGCCCGCGCCAAGGCGTACGCCCCCTACTCGGACCTGATTTGGATGGAGACCGGCACGCCGGATCTCAAGCTGGCCCGCCAGTTCGCGGATGCCGTGCATGAGGACTTCCCGGACCAGATGCTCGCGTACAACTGCTCGCCGTCCTTCAACTGGAAGAAGCACCTGGACGACGAGACCATCGCCAAGTTCCAGCGCGAACTCTCCGCCATGGGCTACCGCTTCCAGTTCATCACCCTGGCCGGTTTCCACGCGCTGAACTACTCGATGTTCGATCTGGCCCACGGCTACGCCCGCAACCAGATGACCTCGTACGTGGAACTGCAGGAGCGCGAGTTCGCCGCCGAGGAGCGCGGTTACACCGCCACCAAGCACCAGCGCGAGGTGGGTACCGGGTACTTCGACCTGGTCTCCCAGGTGGTCAACCCCAACTCCTCCACGATCGCCCTCACGGGCTCCACCGAGAGCGCCCAGTTCTGAACCCGGCGCCCTGAAGACCCGCGGAGACCGGAGCACGGTCACTGAGGCCAAAGAACTCCGGGCATCCGGTCTCCGCGTCCACCCTGTCCGCGCGGCATGAGAGGGGACTCCTCAGCCCTCCCGCGGGCCACGAACCGCCCCGACACCGTTCCCACGCGGTGCCGGGGCGGTTCCGTGTGTTCCCTGCGGTGCCGGGGCGGTTCCGCGCGCCCTCCGCGGTGCCGGAGCGGCTCCGCGGACGACGACGCCGCGGTGCCCTTCCCAGGGACGGGCACCGCGGCATCGTCGGACGAATGCTCAGGAGCGCTTCGCGGGCTTGAGGTAATTGGTGATCCGCACGGTGCACAGGCGCTTGCCGGTGTCGATGTGGGTGATGACCACCTCGTGGTTCGTGACGCTGCGCCCCAGGTGGATCGCCGTGGCCACGCCGCGCACCCGGCCGCTTGTAGCGGAGGCGTGGTGGGTCGCGTTGATGTCCACGCCCACGGCCACCTTGCCCATGGTGGAGCCGTGGATCACCGCGGCCCACGAGCCCAGCATCTCCCCGAGCGCCACGGACGCGCCGCCGTGCAGCAGCCCCAGGGACTGCCGGTTGCCCTCCACGGGCATGGTCGCCACCACGCGCTCGGCGGACTGCTCCTCCACCACCACGCCCATCTTCTCGTCCAGTTCACCCAACTCGATGATCCATGGCTCGTACGCCTCACCGAACTCCTCGGCGGGGGACGCGACTCGTGCGTTCTCGGCGCGGACGTCCGCGCGGGTGGGATCCTCGTGCATGCTGACTCCTCGGTGATCAGGCCCCACGCCGCGCCGGTGGGCCGCGCTGAGCGGCGTCGCAGAGCGGCGTCGAACGCCGACGGCGGAGCGTGGTGACCATGGTGCCCTTGTGTGACCTAGGTTATCCTGGAGCAAATACTGACCGATCGTTCGACTGATGGCCGCGAAAGTTCGGAGGACCCCGCGTGAACACCCAGCCCCAGGCATCCGAGGCCCAGGAACCGCAGATCCTGCCCAGCTTCGTCGCCGGGAAGTGGTGGCGGCCGAAGGACCCGCAGAAGATCGCGGACGTGCGCAATGCCACCACCGGGGAGCTCGTGGCCCGGGTGAGCACGGACGGGATCGACACCGCGGGCGCCCTGGACCACGGACGCACCGTGGGCCAGGCCGCACTGGGGCAACTGCGCATCCACGACCGCGCCCTGATCCTCAAGCAGCTCGCGCAATACCTGGGCGAGCACAAGGAGGAGCTGTACGAGATCTCCTACGCGACCGGGGCCACGGCCAAGGACCACCTGATCGACATCGACGGTGGGATCGGGACCCTCTTCACGTTCTCGTCCAAGGGACGGCGCGAACTGCCCAACGCCAACGTGATCGTGGACGGCGCGGTGGAACAGCTCTCGCGGGACGGCTCGTTCCTGGGTGAGCACGTCTACACCCGCGTGCCCGGTGTGGCCGTGCAGATCAACGCGTTCAACTTCCCCGTGTGGGGCATGCTCGAGAAGTTTGCGCCCGCATTCATCGCCGGGGTGCCCACCATCGTGAAACCCGCGACCCCCACCGGGTACGTGACCGAGGCGTGCGTGCGGCTCATGCTGGACTCCGGGCTGCTGCCGGAGGGTTCCCTGCAGCTGATCTCCGGCGCCGCGCGCGATCTGCTGGACCACCTGGACGCCCGCGACCACGTGGCCTTCACCGGCTCGGCCGCCACCGCCCAGTCGCTGCGCGCCCACACCAACGTGCAGGAGAAGGGCGTGCGTTTCACGGCGGAGACCGATTCGCTCAACGCCGCGATCATGGCCCCGGACGTCACCGAGGACTCCCCCGAGTTCGAGGCGTTCGTGAAGTCCGTGGTCCTGGAGATCACCGCCAAGGCCGGGCAGAAGTGCACCGCGATCCGCCGGGTCATCGTTCCGCAGGCGCTCAAGCCCGCCGTGATCGCCGCGCTGCGGGAGCGGGTGGCGCAGCGCGCCGTCGTCGGCGACCCGCGCGATTCCGCCACCACGGTGGGCCCGCTCGCGTCCGACGACCAGCACTTCGAGGTGCTGCGCTCCGTGCGCGCCCTGATCGACGCCGGCGCCACCGTGGAACTCGGCGGTCCCGAGGAACTCGCGTCCCTGCCGGAGCAGGGCGCCTTCTTCCCCGTCACGGTGCTCTCGTTCGACGATGCCCGCACCCCCGCCGTCCACGAGCTCGAGGCGTTCGGCCCGGTCACCTCGGTGCTGGGTTACTCGGGGGACATCGCGGACGCCGTGGAGATCGCCGCGCTGGGCGGCGGCTCGCTCGTGGTGACCGTGTGCACTCACTCCCCCGAGCTCGCGGCGCAGTTCGCCTCCGGAATCGGTGCGTACCACGGTCGCGTGCTCTTCCTGGATCGCGACGACGCTAAAACCTCCACAGGTCACGGCTCCCCCGTTCCCCACCTGGTCCACGGCGGCCCCGGCCGCGCCGGTGGTGGGGAGGAACTCGGTGGCGTGCGCGCGGTCAAGCACTACATGCAGCGCACCGCCGTCCAGGGCTCCCCGGACCTGCTGACCGGGATCACTGGCCAGTGGCACTGGGGCGCGACCGCCAACACCGTGACCCGCGAGGACGTGGAGAACGGCACTGGGGAGCATCCCTTCCGGAAGTCGCTGCAGACCCTGCGGATCGGGGACCAGTTCGTCTCGGACCTGCGCACGGTCTCACTCGAGGACATCCTGGAGTTCGCGGAGAAGACCGGGGACACGTTCTACGCCCACACGGACGAGGAAGCCGCCATGGCCAACCCGTTCTTCCCCCGGCGGGTGGCCCACGGCTACCTGCTGGTCTCGTGGGCCGCGGGGCTCTTCGTGGAGCCCGCCCCCGGGCCAGTACTCGCCAACTACGGGCTGGAGAACCTGCGGTTCGTCACCCCCGTGACGCATGACGACGCCATCCGGGTGACCCTGACCGCCAAGAAGATCACCCCGCGCGTCACGGACGAGTACGGCGAAGTCGTCTGGGATGCCCGCCTGACCAACCAGAAGGACGAGATCGTGGCCACCTACGACGTCCTGACCCTGGTGGCCAAGACCTGGCCCCCCGCCGAAGGCGTGGCCGCTGACTGAACCGGGGGCGGCGTCGGCAGGTGGTCACTGCCCCAGCAGCAACGACGGGCCACACCTGCGGAGAGTTGAGCGGCCGGGGAACTACGCCCGCAAGCCCGAGAACACCATTTTCACGACCGTGTCCGCGAGCTGGTCCACGGTGCCCGAGCGGCCGGGCTGATACCAGTCCACGATCGAGTTGACCATGCCCAGCATCAGACGCGGCGCCGACCTGCCGGAGATGTCCGTGCGCAGCTCGCCCTCCTCCTGCGCCTGCCGCACGAGTTCCTCCACGGTACGCGTCAGCGTACGACGCCGCTGCAGCGCCGCGAGCTCCACCTCCGAGTTGCCCCGCAACCGCAGGAGCAGGGTCACGTAGGGCATCTGGTCCACGAGCACGTGCACCGAACCGTCCAGGATCTGCTCGAGCTTGTTCACCGGCCCGCTGCCCCCCGCCAAGACCCGTTCGAACACGGCCTCCAACGCGTCGAGGGCACGGTCCAGCGCCTGCTCGAGGATCGCCTCCTTGGATTCCACGTGGTGGTAGATCGCGGACTTGGAGATCCCCAGGTGCTTGGACAGCGTCCCCATGGACGTGGCGTCGTAGCCGTGCCGGTTGAACACGTCCACGCACACGGACAGCAGGGTCTCGCGGTCGTAGCCGGGACGGCCGCGCCGCGGCGCCACAGCGACGTCGGCGGAGGAGTTGAGCTCGGTGGGCATGGACGTGGCCTCGACCTTCTGGCGGGGACGGAATACCTCAGGTTACCCGGTCGTCGCTTTCTCACCGCCGGGAAAGTGGCGGGGCGGCGTCGGGCGGGAATCAGGCGACGTCGCCGCGGAGGGGCCTACTTGTCGCGGTGGTCGTAGACGCGGCGCAGCTTGCCCGAGGAACGTGCGAGGGTCCCGGGCTCGGCGATGTCGATCGTGGCGCTCGATGTGGATGGTCATCTGGTCCATGCGGTTGGGCCGGGTGATCTCGAGCGTGAAGTGCGGGGAGAGCGCGGGGATCTTCAGCGCGAGTTCCTCGATCTGGGACGGGAAGAGGTTCACGCCGCGCAGGATGATCATGTCGTCCGAGCGCCCCGTGATCCGGCCCATGCGCCGGTGACCCGGACGCGCGGTGCCCGGCAGCAGGCGGGTGAGGTCGTGGGTTCGGTAGCGGATGATCGGCAGCGCCTGCTTGGTCAGCGCGGTGAACACGAGCTCGCCGGGGCGCCCGGTGGGCAGCACCGTGTCGTCGAACGGGTCGATGACCTCCGGGCGGAAGTGGTCCTCCCAGATGTGCGAACCGTCCTTCGTCTCGCAGGACTCGCCGGCCACGCCGGGGCCCATGACCTCGGAGAGGCCGTAGATGTCGCACGCGGAGATGTTGAACGTCTTCTCGATCTCGTGGCGCATCTCCTCGGTCCACGGCTCCGCCCCGAGTACCGCGTGCCGCAGGGAGGTCTCGCGCGGGTCGAGACCGAGCTTGCGGAAGCCGTCCGCGATGGTGAGCAGGTACGTGGGGGTGGAGAGGATGGCCTGCGGCTCGAAGTCTCGGATGAGCTGCACCTGTTTTTCCGTCTGCCCTCCGGACATCGGGATCACGGCGCATCCCAGGCGCTCCGCACCGTAGTGGGCGCCCAGCCCGCCGGTGAACAGCCCGTAGCCGTACGCGTTGTGCACCTTGTCCCCGGGCTTCATTCCCGAGAGCCGGAAGCAGCGTGCCACGAGGGCCCCCCATGTCTGCAGGTCCTCCTCCGTGTAGGCCACCACGGTGGGCTGCCCGGTGGTGCCCGACGACGCGTGGATGCGTCGGATCTCGGACATGGGCGTGGCAAAGGACGTGAACGGGTAGGCCTTGCGCAGGAATTCCTTGTCCGTGTAAGGGAACTTCGCGAGGTCCTCGAGCTCCCGGAAGTCATCCGGGTGCACCCCGTGCTCGTCGAAGAGCTCCTGGTAGGCGGGCACGTTCTCGTACGCGTAGTGCAGGGTCCAGTTCAGGCGCTCCGTCTGCAGCGCCTCGATCTGGTCCCGGCTCATCAGCTCCTCGGGATCCGGCTGAGAGGAGTCCCCGGAGGCCACGGGGTGGTACGGGCTGGGCACGGAGCACGACGTCATGGGTTCACGCTTTCTGGCGAAGGGGCACGGTGCGGCTGCGGCCGCGGAACTGGGCGACGACGTCCCCGTCCTGGGTGGAGACGGTGATGTCGCACAGGCCGCTGCGCCCGGTGGTGGCGATCTGGCGTCCCTCCGCGACGAGGGTCTGGCCCGGGTGGGCCGAGCTGAGGAAGTTGATGTCCACGCCCTGAGCCACGGTCATGGAGGTGCCGTCCGGTTCCGGGTCGTTGCACGTCATGGCGAAGCACGAGTCCGCGAGCGCGAAGATCATCCCGCCGTGCACGATGCCGAAGCCGTTGAGCATCTCCTCCCGCACGGCCATGGAGATCACGCAGTGCCCGGGGTCCACGCGCTGCACGGTGATCCCCAACCACTCGGAGGCACGGTCGCCAGTGAGGACGGGATGGTGTGGCACGGGGGCTCCTCAGATTTTCAGAACGATCGGTCAGTAGGTAACCGCGAAATGTGACGTGTGTCAACAAGTCCAGGGCTCCGCCGCGGCGTCGCCACCCCTGCACATCCATTGGCGGGTCCCCGCCTCCCGGGCGGAAATTGTGTTGACGACCACACCGGGGGCCTATATTCTGAACGAGCGGTCAGTTATTATTGTCGGCAGCGTACAGAGTTCATCCTCCGCTCCCATCTCACCCGCGAACCGAGGACACACACCATGACTGAGCAGACCACCTCTGCGGACCAGGCGGAATCCACTGCCGAGCAGCAGCACTTCGAGCACCTCCTCAGTGAGGACTCCCGCGTGGAGCCCCGGGACTGGATGCCGGAGGCCTACCGGAAGAGCCTGACCCGCCAGGTCTCCCAGCACGCGCACTCCGAGATCATCGGCATGCAGCCGGAGGCCAACTGGATCACCCGCGCCCCGAGCCTCAAGCGCAAGGCCGTGCTGATGGCCAAGGTCCAGGACGAGGCCGGCCACGGGCTGTACCTCTACTCCGCGGCGGAGACCCTGGGCACCCCGCGCTCCGTGCTCAACGAGCAGCTGCTGAGCGGCAAGGCCAAGTACTCCTCGATCTTCAACTACCCGGCCCGCACCTGGGCGGACATGGGCGCGATCGGCTGGCTCGTGGACGGCGCCGCGATCTGCAATCAGGTGCCGCTGTGCCGCGCCTCCTACGGCCCGTACGGCCGCGCGATGGTGCGCATCTGCAAGGAGGAGTCCTTCCACCAGCGCCAGGGCTGGGAGATCCTCTACGAGCTCTCCCACGGCACCGAGGCGCAGAAGCAGATGGCCCAGGAGGCCGTGAACCGCTTCTATGGCCCCGCCCTGCAGATGTTCGGTCCCCCGGACGCCGACTCCCCCAACTCGCAGCAGTCCATGGAGTGGAACATCAAGCGCTTCTCCAACGACGAGCTGCGCCAGCGCTTCGTGGACATGATCGTCCCGCAGGCCGAGGCCCTGGGTCTGACCCTGCCGGACCCGGACCTGAAGTGGAACGAGGCCCGCGGCCACTACGACTACGGCCAGCTGGACTGGAACGAGTTCATGTCCGTGATCAAGGGCTCCGGCCCGTGCAACGTGCAGCGCATGAAGCGCCGCCGCGAGGCCCACACCAACGGCGCCTGGGTCCGCGAGGCGGCCGAGGCCTATGCCCAGCGGCAGGCGCGCGAGGCCGCCGAGGTGGAGGCAGCGGCGTCGTCCCCCGAGGCCGCCGTGGCGATCGACGAGACCACTGTGATGGCGGGCCGCGGCTCCGCCGAGCTGATCGGAGCCTGAGCATGAGTGAGAACCAAACCGGCAACTGGCCCCTGTGGGAGGTCTTCGTGCGTTCTTCGCGCGGGCTGTCTCACGTGCACGCGGGCTCCCTGCACGCCCCGGACGCCACCATGGCCGTGCGCAACGCGCGTGACCTCTACACCCGGCGCAACGAGGGCACGAGCGTGTGGGTGGTCCCCGCGGACGCCATCACGGCCTCGGATCCGGACTCCAAGGGCGGCTACTTCGAGTCCGCGCAGGGCAAGAACTACCGCCACGCCACGTACTACACCAAGAGCGAAGGGGTGAAGCACCTGTGAGCGCGTTCGCCTCCCACGACTCCGCCACCAAGCAGTCCGCGGGTGACGCGATCACCGCCGAGGAGATCGCGGAGACCGGCGGCAAGGCCTCGGAGGCTGTGGCCCAGTACGCGCTGCGTCTCGGCGACGACGCCCTGATGCTGTCCCAGCGTCTGGGCTGGTGGATCTCGCGGGCACCCGAACTCGAGGAGGACATCGCGCTGGGCAACATCGCGCTGGACCTCATCGGCCACGCCCGGTTCCTGCTGACCTACGCGGGCTCCGCGTGGGGCAAGACCGAGGACGAGCTCGCGTACTTCCGCAACGAGGAGGAGTTCCGCTCCGTGCGCCTCGTGGAGCAGGAGAACGGGGACTTCGGCCAGACCATCGCGCGTCAGCTGCTGTTCTCCTTCTACCAGTACGAGCTCTACTCCGCGCTGCAGTCCTCCACGGACCAGACCCTTGCAGCGATCGCGGACAAGGCCCTCAAGGAGGTGGAGTACCACCAGGACCACGCGGCCCAGTGGATCCTGCGCCTGGGCCTCGGCACCGAGGAGTCCAAAAGGCGCATCCAGGACGGGCTCTACTACATGTGGCCTTACCTGGACGAGCTGTTCGCGGACGAGCCGCTGCACGACGAGCTCGAGGGCGTGGCCGTGCGCCCCTCCACGCTGCGCGAGCGGACCATGGACCGCGTGACCGCGCTGCTGGCCGAGGCCGAGCTCGAGGTCCCCAACGTGGCCCAGGCCCGTCTCTCCGCGGAGCCCCGTGACGGCGCGTATTCCGAGTACCGCGGGTACATCCTCGCCGAGATGCAGTGGCTCGCCCGCCAGCATCCCGGCGCCAGGTGGTGAGTTCCGTGTTCTCCCGCGTTCCACCCCGTTCCCTGCCGCCCACGGGTGGCGTGGCACCCCGTGAGGTCCCCCTGGGGCCCTCGCAGCGCCCGGACGACCCGGCCGACGCCGCCCTGTGGGACGTCGCCGCCACCGTGTGCGACCCCGAGATCCCCGTGCTCACGCTCGAGGACCTCGGGGTGCTGCGGGACGCCGTGGCCGGGCAGGACGAGACAGTGGTGGTGATCACCCCCACCTACTCCGGGTGCCCCGCCATGGACACCATGGCCGCGGACCTCGAGGCGGCCGTGACCGCCGCCGGCTACGAGAACGTGCGCGTGGTGCAGGTGCTGCGCCCGGCGTGGACCACAGACTGGATGTCCGCCGAGGGCCGCGCCAAGCTCAACGAGCACGGCATCGCGCCTCCCACCGGGCGCACCGCCGCCGGTCACAACTCCGGGCCCGTGCGGCTGAGCCTGTCCGTGAAGTGCCCGCGCTGCGAGTCCCTGCGCACCCACGAGATGACCCGCTTCGGGTCCACGTCCTGCAAGGCCCTGTGGGTCTGCGACGACTGCAAAGAACCCTTCGACTACTTCAAGGTGCACTGATCATGAGCGAAACCGCGGACACCTCCACGCTGGAGGACGCCACCGAAGCCAGCGCGGGCGGCGGCAAGCGCCGTGCCGTGTTCAACACCCTCACGGTCTCCGAGGTGCGCAAGCTGACCTCCGGCTCCGTGGAGGTCACGTTCGACGTGCCCGAGGACCTCGTGGCGGACTACGACTACCTCCCGGGTCAGTACGTGGCCATCCGCGCGCAGATCAACGGCCACGAGGTGCGCCGGTCCTACTCCATCTGCGCCGATCCCACCCCCGGTGAGATCCGCGTGGCCATCAAGAAGGACATGGGCGGCGTGTTCTCCACGTGGGCGAACGAGCAGCTGGCCGCCGGGGACACCCTGGACGTGATGAACCCGCAGGGCGCGTTCACCTCCAAGGTCAACATCACCTCCATGAACGACCCCGAGAAGCTCGCCGAGCGGGAGGTGGCCAAGAAGCGCAACGTGCACCTGGTGGCGTTCGCCGCCGGGTCCGGGATCACGCCCATCATGGCGATCGCCCGCGCGCTGCTGCGCGCCTCCGACACCGCCGCGATAGACGTCATCTACGCCAACCGCTCGTCCATGGACGTGATGTTCTCGGAGGAGCTCGGGGACCTCAAGGACAAGTACCCCGCCCGCCTGGCCGTGCACCACGTGCTGTCCCGCGAGCAGCGGATCTCGCCGCTGATGTCCGGGCGGATCGACCACGACAAGCTCGAGGAGCTGCTGGACCACGTGATCCAGGTGGACTCCGCGGACGAGTGGTTCCTGTGCGGCCCGTTCGAGCTCGTGCAGCTGTGCCGGGACGTCCTCAAGGAGCGCGGCGTGGACGATTCCCGCGTGCACTTCGAGCTGTTCACCACGGGCAAGCCCACCGCACCCCAGGGACAGCAGGGCCGCCCCGTCGTGGCCGACCCCGAGGGCGAGAACTACACGATCGTCTTCAACCTGGACGGCACCTCAGCCCAGGTGGAGTCCCCCAAGTCCGCCGCGGAGACCGTGCTCAACGCCGCACTGCGCGTGCGCCCGGACGTCCCCTTCGCGTGCGCCGGCGGGGTGTGCGGCACGTGCCGCGCCAAGGTCACCTCCGGCGAGTTCGAGATGGAGGAGAACTTCGCGCTCGAGAAGGACGAGCTGGACGCCGGGTACGTCCTCACGTGCCAGACGCGCCCCACGTCCGACCGGTTGAGTGTGGACTTCGACGCCTGAGTCCCATGCACTCCGCCGACGACGCCGCGCCGGGACCACGCGGCGTCGTCGTCGTACCTGCCCGCTCGCCCCGCGGGGCGCACAGGAACCCCGAACCGCAAGGAGAACCCCATGATCGACCTGACGATCGAGGACGCGATCGCCCGCGTGGTGCTCGACGCGCCCAAGAAGCTCAACTCGCTGGACGAGACCGCGCTGGACGATCTCGCCGCCGCATACACCGAGGCCGAGCGGGCCGGCGTGCGAGCGCTCGCGCTGAGTGGCGAGGGGCGTGCGTTCTGCGCGGGCCGGGACATCTCCGCCGTAGACCCGGCGAGTGACGACACCGACGGCTACCTCACCGGCAAGGTGCAACCGCTGCTGCAGCAGATGTCCCGGTTCCCCGCGCCCACGTTCGCCGCGGTGCAGGGCGCGTGCTTGGGCGTGGGGCTGGGGCTCGCGATCGCCACGGACGTGGTGTACGTGGCGCAGGACGCGACCATCGGATCCCCGTTCGCCAACCTGGGGGCCACGCTGGACTCGGGCGGGCACGCTCTGTTCACCGAACGACTGGGCCCCCACCGCACCCTGGACCTGATCTACACCGCCGAGATGATGACCGGCGCTGAGGCCGTGGCGGCGGGACTGTTCTCCCGAGCCGTGCCGGCGGAGGAGCTCATGGAGTTCACCATGCAGCGGGTGTCGAAGGTGGCCCGCGGTGCCACGCAGTCCTACCTGGCGTCCAAGGAACTCGTGGCCCAGGTGCGGGACAACCGCGTGGGGCTGTGGGAGTCCATGGCCGCGGAGAACAAGGCCCAGGCGGCCCTGTGCGCCACGGACGACTACAAGGAGGGCTTCACGGCCTTCCAGCAGAAGCGCAAGCCGGAGTTCACGGGACGGGACTGAGCGCTTGGGCCGCAGCCGGGCCGCGGTGAGTAGGGACGCCGTCGGCCTTCGCTGCGCATACCTGGGCGGCCGCTCCGACGCGGTGAGTACATCTGTGCCCCGGAAAGACCACGGGAAGCGCCTGTCCGTGTTTTTTCGGGGCACAGATGTATCGCGTGATGGCTTCCCGCGTGGCCTACGCTGAGGCCCATGCCCACAGCGCGTGACAGCGAGTCCAAGCGGCGTTCCTCGGGACGCACCGATCAGCCCCTTGAGGACGAGCTGGTCGAGGAGTTCCAGAACACCGTCCAGGAAGGCGCGGATCGGCTGCACCGCACGTGGCGGGCGTTGATCATCACCGGCCTCTTCGGCGGGATCGATGTGGGCCTGGGCATCATGGCCATGCTCGCGGTCATGGATGTCACCGACTCCAAACTGCTGGCGGGCATCGCGTTCGGCGTGGGGCTGCTCGCGTTGCGCCTGGCCCACTCCGAGCTGTTCACCGAGGACTTCCTGCTCCCCATCAACGCGGTGGTCGCCGGTCACGGGACGTGGTGGTCACTCGTGCGGCTGTGGGGTGGGACCCTGCTGGCCAACCTCGTGGGTGGCTGGGTGTTCATGTGGGTGGTCGTGGCGGCGTTCCCCGACTTCACGGACTCCCTGGTGGAGGTCGCCTCGGGGTACGTCGCGGACGGGATCGGTTTGGAGACCGTGTGCCTGGCCCTGTTGGCCGGTTCCACTATCACCCTCATGACCCGCATGCAGCAGGGTACGGACAACGACATGATGACCGCGGTGATCTCCCTGATCGGCGGCCTGTTGGTCGTGGGCCTGGGCATGCTCCACGGAGCGCTGAACTCCATCGTGATCTTCGGGGCCATGCACGCCGGTTGGGACTACTCCTACCTGGACTGGTTCGTGTGGTTCGCGTGGGTCATCCCGCTGAACATGATCGGCGGCCTGGTGATCATCTCCATCCCCCGCCTCATCCGCACGTGGGAACTGCTCATGGCCGAGCGCCGCGGCGAGAGGATCTCGGACGCGTCGTCCGAGGAGGAAGAGGAAGACCGACCGTGACAAATGCTCCTCGTCGACACATGTTCGGTTTCCCGTGAAGGGTTTACCCATTTGATCAACAATCCTCTGATCGTCCTCTCGATCGCGGCTGGAAGGGGTACCCCATCACCGAGAACTGGGTAGCCTCCGCAGGAATGGACACCTTCGCCTGTCTGATGGGAATCCTTCCTGTACGCCCAGCAAAATCGACCATTAATTCCTCTAATGCCGGCCCTTCCGCTTCGGTGTTCCAACCATTGAGTATCCGGATCCCACCCTCGACAGGAATAAACATTTCCCGTACCCCCATGGAGAATGGTTGCCGAGAAGGGTACAGGCTGGCCATATTCACCTGATTCACCCGACACGGGAGGTAGCTCGGATTGTTGATCCGCAGGACAGCTTTCCAGGCGGTGGGGCAGGTCAAACTGCCACCGGTTCGCTCCTCACGCCCGATCCGCTACCTCCCTTCAATTACCGGACTGGGGTCAGGTTTCCAACGGCTTCCCTGTACAAGCTCGTTGTCATGGCCGCCTTCTGTCAGGCTGCGGACGATGGCCTCATCGACCCGGCTGCACCGGTCGATCTGGTGCCTGAGACCCGCGTTCCCGGGCCCACGGGGTTGTCGATATGCCTGGACCCCGTGTGCATGTCGTGGCGAGACCTGGTCGAATTGATGACGACCATCTCGGACAACACGGCTGGAAAAGCGGTGCTATGCGCCATGGGTCACGATCGTGTGGCACACACTCTGAGACACCTCGGGTTGCTGCAAACCGATATCCGGCCCTACCTTCTCGCAACCGATCTGCACACGGTCGAGGATGCCCGGGACGCCGATAATCTGGATCCCTACCTTCTGCCCGATCCCCGGGAATACGACCCCCTGCTGGTATCGAGTACCACGGCCTCCGATCTCGTAGATATCCTTTCGTTCATCTGGGAGGACCACGCAGCCACTCCCTCCCAGCGCTCGTTCATGCGGCATGTACTGGGATAACAAGCATGGGGACACCGTTTCGCTGAAGTCTTCACGTACCCGGGTGTCCAGAGCGCAGCCAAGACTGGGTCTTTGGCGGCGCTCAGCCATGAGGCTGGGGGTCATTTCCCACCCCGACGAACCGCCTATCGCGGTCGCGGTCCTGACACAATCGGCCCGCAGGGAGCGGACCATTCCTCTGTCCAACACGGTGGGGGGGGGCAGATCGCTCGCCACTGCGTTCGTAGCTACCGCCAGGTCCTGCAAATACTCACGGATGGCGCCCATTTAGGTCATCATTGCGATACGGCGTACCGGGGGCTGCCAATCCGCCGGTACATCTGAGTCCCCAAAAGGCCGGTGGTGGCGGGTTCTGATCGCATTTCCGGGCCTCAGATGTTCTGCGCATGACTGACCGTCCCGCCCCTACGGGCACGACGCCGTACGGTTCTGCCCTGCGGGAACAGGCCGAGCCCCGGTGTGACCCGCTCCACCGCCGCTCAGTACCGTGGGGCTCATGACCACTTCCGTGTTTGACCTCGATGCCTTCGACCGCTCGGTCCGCCCGCAGGACGACCTCTTCCGCCACGTCAACGGTTCATGGCTGAAGGAGGCCCGGATCCCGGACGACAAGGCCAGCACCGGGGCGTTCATCGAACTGCGGGATCAGGCCGAGCAGGCGGTGCGCGAGATCATCACGGGCGCAAGCGCGGAGGGCGGCGCCGCGGCGTCGAACCCGGCGGAGCAG
Source organism: Kocuria marina (assembly GCA_014652975.1). Lineage (GTDB taxonomy): Bacteria > Actinomycetota > Actinomycetes > Actinomycetales > Micrococcaceae > Kocuria > Kocuria marina. Next base: position 716,516 of record BMZV01000001.1, read on the forward strand.
AGCGCCGAGACCAAGATCGCGCTGCTGTACGCGTCCTTCATGGACACGGACCGGATCGAGGAGCTGGCCACCGAGCCGCTGCGCGAGGACCTGGACGCCGTGGCCGCGATCGACTCCCCGCGTGCGCTGTCCAAGTGGTTCGGTACGGCCATGCGCCGGGGGATCGGGGCGGCGCTGGACATCGACCTGGACTCGGACCCCGGGGACCCGCAGCGCAACCTCGTGTTCGTGGGCCAGTCCGGGTTGGGACTGCCGGACGAGGAGTACTACCGCGAGGAGCAGTACGCCGAGATCCGCGAGAAGTACGTGGCGCACGTGGCGAAGATGCTCGAACTGGCCGGATTCGAGGACGCCGCCGAACAGGCGCAGGCGGTCATGGAGCTGGAGACGCGCATCGCCGCGCAGCATTGGGACAAGGTCACGGTGCGGGACCTCACCAAGATGTACAACCCCATGGGGTTCGCGGAACTCACGGACCAGGTGTCCCGCCTGGATTGGGACGCCGTGCTCGAGGGCATGGGGCTCACCCCGGAGCACCTGAGCACCGTGATCAACGCCCAGCCCAGCTTCTTCACGGGCCTGGACGAGCTGCTCACCGACGATCTGCTGGACGCGTGGAAGTCCTGGGCCCGCTGGCACGTGGTCTCCGCCCGCGCTGCGTACCTGCCGCAGGCCTTCGTGGACCAGAACTTCTCGTTCTACGGGACCGTGCTCTCCGGGACGCCGCAGTTGCGCGAACGCTGGAAGCGCGGCGTCGGGCTGGTCAACGGCGCCTTGGGTGAGGCCGTGGGCGAACTGTACGTCGCCGAGAACTTCTCGCCGTCTGCCAAGGCGCGCATGGACGAGCTCGTGGCGAACCTGCTGGAGGCGTACCGCGACTCGATCGAGCACCTGGACTGGATGACGGAAGACACCCGGGCCGAGGCGCTCAAGAAGCTCTCCGGATTCACTCCCAAGATCGGCTACCCGGAGAAGTGGAAGGACTACTCGGGCCTGCTGGTGCGCGGGGACGACCTGGTAGGCAACGTAGTGCGCACCGCCCAGTTCGCTGTGGACGAGCTCGCGCGCAAGGCCGGCAAGCCGGTGGAGAAGCACGAGTGGCTCATGACCCCGCAGACGGTCAACGCGTACTACCACCCGCTGCGCAACGAGATCGTGTTCCCCGCGGCCATCCTGCAGCCCCCCTTCTTCAACGAGGACGCGGACGACGCCGTGAACTACGGGGCCATCGGCTCGGTGATCGGTCACGAGATCGGTCACGGCTTCGACGACAAGGGTTCCACGTGCGACGGCGAGGGCAAGCTGCGCAACTGGTGGACGGACGAGGACCGCGCGGCGTTCGAGCAGCGCACGGCCCGTCTCGTGGGCCAGTACGCGGCGCTGTCCCCCGCGCAGTTCGCGGACGACGACGCCGCTCCGCACGTCAACGGCGAACTCACCCTGGGTGAGAACATCGGAGACCTGGGCGGCTTGTCCATTGCCTACAAGGCATGGAAGACCGCGCAGGAGAAGAAGGACCGTCCGGACAGCGAGAGCGTCGACGGGTACACCCCCGCGCAGCGGCTGTTCATCTCCTGGGCCTACGTGTGGCAGGAGAAGTCCCGGGACGAGGCGCTAAAGACACGCATCGCCACGGATCCGCACTCCCCCGCCGAGTTCCGTGCCGGCCAGACCCCGCGCAACGTGGACGCGTTCTACGAGGCGTTCGACGTCCAGGACTCGGACGGCATGTGGCTGCCGGAGGAGGAACGCGTGGCCATCTGGTAGCGCCCCTCGAGCTACGTGGACAGGAGCCCCGCCGGTCGGACCGGCGGGGCTCCTGCGCGTCTCAGACGCTCGAGCGGGATTGCTGCATGAACTCGTTCATCGCGAATCCCCAGATCGCGAAGAAGAACACGAACCACAGCACCATCAGGATCAGCAGCACCACACCGACCCAGCCCAGGACCTTGCCCGCGGTCGCCCTGCCGCCGAGTTTCTCAGCCTTCGTGGCCTGCCACAGGGCGAACGGTGCGAGGATCGGCAGGACGGTGACCCCCAGGATGCCCAGCACGAGTGACGTCTCCGAGCTGGAGCTCGCCTGCTGTTGCCGCTGGGCGTCCTCCGGTCCGGCGGGGACGTAGTGCCACTGTCCTGCGGGCTGCGCGTAGGGACGGTGGGTATCGGCCGACACGGACAGGGGCTGCGTGTCGCGATGGTACTCGGTTCCCGGGTACCGGGTTCCTTCCTCGTGGGGCGAGGCGCCACTGCCCGGGTGGTTGCTCGTGCTCATGACCTGTTCTCCCTACGCCAGTGGTCTGCGAGTGCGACCATCTTCTCGTGCGCGGCACGAGCGGACAAGGGTGCCCCCCCCGCCCACGACGCCGCTTCCGGCCCCCGAGCGCATACCATCACCTCAGGATCCTGCTTCTGCACCGAGAGGCGCGTACGGAGAGCCCAGACGAAGGAGAACCGTGAGCCACCCCGAAGACCCGGCCGAGCGGCGTCGTGGATCGATCAGCCACCGTGTCCTGCGCGGCGGGACGGAACCGGACCCCCGCTTCACGCTGGCAAACGAACGCACGTTCCTCGCCTGGATCCGCACGTCCCTGGCCTTTTTGGCCGGGGGCATCGCCATCGAGGCGTTCACCGGGGACATCTTCGACATCGCGGTGCGCAAGTTCCTGGCCCTGGTCCTGCTGGTGCTGGGTATGTTCCTCAGTGCCGGAGCCGCACTGCGGTGGCTGCGCGTGGAACGTTCCATGCGGCACAAGGCTCCCCTGCCCCTGCCGCTGATCGTCCCGCTCGTGGCGGTAGGGGGCGCGATCGCCTCCGGGGTGCTCGTGGTCGTGGTGCTGACCCGATGAGTTCCATCACCCCGCCGGGCGTGCGCACGCACGAAGATCCGGGACTGCAACCCGAGCGCACCGTGCTGTCCTGGGGCCGGACCATGCTGGCACTGTGCACCGCCGCAGCGATCTACCTGAAGTGGCTCCCGGCCCACGGCGCGTTCGTGCTCTCGTTGTTCACCGTGGCGTTGTGCCTCTCCGGAGGGATCTATGCCACACAACGCATGCGTTATCGGCGAGAATCCGTGGGAATCGCCGGGGAGCGGATCACGCCGGACCTGGTGGCCGTGGTCGTGACCTCCGGGACGTGTCTGGTGCTGGGCGTCCTGGGAATCATCACGGTGATCGTCTTCTGAGAATTTGTGGCCACTTCGGTGGACCCTTGCGTGGGGATCCCCACGTGTGCTGCGATGCCGCGCATAATGTCCCTCAGCCGCCGCGATCCGCTGCGGCGCCGGACCATCACAACTACGGGAGAACCCTGTGTCTTCATCTTCGTCCGGTGGGGGAAACATCTCGACGGCGGCCACGCCGCCCGATCCACACGCATCCCACCGCCCCGATCCACGGCCCACCGGCCAGGACGTCGCGCCCGACGGCTCGCTGCGCCGCACCCTCAAGTCGCGTCACCTGACCATGATCGCGATGGGCGGTGCGATCGGCACCGGTCTGTTCGTGGCCTCCGGCAACTCCATCAACACCGCGGGTCCCGGCGGGGCGCTCGTCGCCTACGCTGCGATCGGGTTCATGGTGTTCCTGCTCATGCAGTCCCTGGGCGAGATGGCCACGCACCTGCCCGTGGCGGGCTCGTTCGAGGAGTACTCCACCCGCTACATCAGCCGCTCCTTCGGCTTCGCGATCGGGTGGAACTACTGGTACAACTGGGCGATCACCGTGGCCGCGGAACTCGTGGCGGCCGCGCTGGTGATGCGCTACTGGTTCCCGGACGTCCCCGCGTGGATCTGGTCCGCGCTGTTCCTGGTGATCCTCTTCTCCCTCAACGCCCTCAGCGCTCGCGCGTACGGCGAGAGTGAGTTCTGGTTCTCCCTGGTCAAGGTGATCACCGTGGTGATCTTCCTGGTCCTGGGTGTCCTGATGATCCTGGGCATCCTGGGCGGCCCGTCCCCCGGGTTCCACAACTGGACCGCCGGCGAGGCGCCCTTCGTCAACGGCTTCACCGGCATCATGGCCATCTTCATGGTCGCGGGGTTCTCCTTCCAGGGCACCGAGCTCGTGGGTGTCGCGGCCGGCGAGGCCGACAACCCCCGCGAGACCGTTCCCAAGGCCATCCGCACGGTCTTCCTGCGCATCCTGCTCTTCTACATCGGCGCGATCGCCGTGATCGGTTTCCTGATCCCCTACACCGATCCCCACCTGCTCGCGAGCGATGTGGAGGACGTCTCCATCTCCCCGTTCACCCTGGTGTTCGAGCACGCCGGTGTCTTGGCCGCGGCGAGCGTGATGAACGCCGTGATCCTCACCGCCATCCTCTCCGCGGGCAACTCGGGCCTGTATGCCTCCACCCGTATGCTCTACGCGCTCGCGAAGAGCGGGAAGGCTCCCCGGTTCCTGGCCCGGGTCAACCGCCGCGGTGTCCCGATGCTCGCACTGCTGGCCACCACGCTGATCGGCATGTTCTGCTTCCTGACCACCCTGATCGGTGAGGGTCAGGCGTACGTGTGGCTCATCAACGCCTCCGGCCTGGCCGGTTTCATCGTGTGGATGGGGATCGCGTGGAGCCACTACCGGTTCCGCAGGGCCTACGTCCTGCAGGGCGGGGATCCCAAGAACCTCACCTACCGTGCCCGGTTCTTCCCCATCGGCCCCGTGGTCGCGCTCATCATGTGTGCCGTGGTGATCCTGGGTCAGGGCTACAGCCTGATCACGTCCGGGGAGGTCAACGCCCTCGGCCTGCTGTCCTCGTACCTGGGCCTGCCCGTGTTCCTGGCCCTGTGGCTCGGGCACAAGGCCGTGACCAAGGACAAGCCCGTGGACCTGCTCACCGCAGACGTCTCGCAGCACTGATCCGACCGTGCCCCACGGATGACATGACGACGCCGCTCCAAGGCTTGGAGCGGCGTCGTCGTGTCCGCGGGTGGGAATCGGGGCGTCAGTCCGCGATCAGGTCCCGCATCACGATGGTGTCGTCCCGATCCGGGCCCACACCGATCGCGGAGATCCGGCACCCGGACATCTTCTCCAACGCCTCGACGTACGCGCGGGCGTTGGCGGGGAGGTCCCCCAGGGTGCGGGCCCCGGTGATGTCCTCGGTCCAGCCCGGGAAGTTCTCGTACACGGGCTGGGCGTGGTGGAAGTCGGACTGGGTCATGGGCATCTCGTCGAAGCGCTGACCGTCCACCTCGTAGGCCACGCACACCGGGATCTCACGCAGCCCGGTGAGCACGTCCAGCTTGGTGATGAACAAGTCCGTGAAGCCGTTGATCCGCGCGGCCTGGCGGGCCATGACGGCGTCGTACCAGCCGGTGCGGCGCGGCCGGCCCGTGTTGACGCCAAACTCGCCGCCGGTCTTGCGCAGCTGCTCGCCCATCTCGTCGAAGAGCTCGGTGGGGAACGGACCGGCGCCCACGCGCGTGGTGTACGCCTTCTGGATGCCGATCACCCGGGTGATGCGCGTGGGGCCCACACCCGAGCCCACGGACGCGCCGCCCGCGGTGGGGTTCGACGACGTCACGAACGGGTAGGTGCCGTGGTCCACGTCCAGGAACGTGGCCTGGCCGCCCTCCATGAGCACCACTTCGTCGCGGTCCAGGGCCTCGTTGAGCACTCGCGTGGAGTCCACGATCATGGGCGCGAGGCGCTCGGCGAAGCCCAGGAAGTACTCCGCGATCTCATCCACCTCGAACGCGCGGCGGTTGTAGAGCTTGACGAGCAGCTCGTTCTTCTGGCGTAGCGCGCCCTCGATCTTCTGCCGCAGGATGGACTCGTCCAGCACGTCCTGCACGCGGATGCCCAGGCGGCCCACCTTGTCCATGTACGTGGGACCGATCCCGCGGCCCGTGGTACCGATCGCGCGCTTGCCCAGGAACCGCTCGGTGACCTGGTCCAGCGTCTGGTGGTACGGGGCCACGAGGTGCGCATTGGCGGAGATCCGCAGGTGGGACGTGTCCGCGCCGCGGGCCTCGAGGCCATCGATCTCCTCGAACAGGGCCTGGGGGTTGATCACCACGCCGTTGCCGATCACAGAGGTGGCGTTGGGGCTGAGGATGCCCGCGGGAAGGAGCTTGAGCTCGAACTTCTCACCACCCACCACCACGGTGTGCCCGGCGTTGTTGCCGCCGTTGGGCTTGACCACGTAGTCCACCCGGCCACCCAGGAGATCCGTGGCCTTGCCCTTGCCCTCATCGCCCCACTGGGCTCCGACGATCACGATTGCTGGCATAGCTGGCTACTCCTGCCCGGGCTTGCACCCATTCGGCACGACAACGGTTGAGGAGTACGCGCGGGGCACGTACCAACCAATTCTAACGGTGACGCCCACCACCGCCGCCCTCGTCCGCCTACCCCGGTCACGGCGCGAATCCGGCGTCCGACACGCCACGGACATCGCGACTGGTGAGAGCACAGAATATTTTGATGAAACCTTTACTTTTCGGTAGGTCGCACGCAGGCTTGGGTCATTGCGATGCACCTCACGACATCCCCCGAATGTCAAAGGACGAGACATGAACCACGAGACAAGGGCTGGTCGTGGCAGAGCCGCCAAGGCCTGCCTCACGACCGCCCTGGGCCTGGCACTGGCCCTGGGCACGGCGCTGCCGGCGAGCGCCGTCGACATCACCCCGGCGCCCAAGACGGACGACCACAACACCCAGAACCCCGACCGGCTGATCGGCTCGGACCTCAAGGATGCCGAGGGCCAGGTGGCGGTCTTCGTGCAGCTGCAGGGACCGAGTGCCTTCGAGGCCACGCAACCCGAGGGCGTGCGCTCCGGGAGCCAGGACCCGGTCCAGGCCGCCGCGCGGGTGCGGGCCATCCGCCAGTCGGTGGAGAGCATGGGTTCCACCCTGGCCTCCGCCTCCGGGTCCGACCTGCTGTACACCACATCCAACGCCCTGCGCGGAGTCGCCCTCAAGGGAGATGCCGCGCAGTTGCGTGAGCTGAGCAAGCGCTCCGACGTGGTTAAGATCTCCAAGATCGTCCCCGCCTACCGCAACAACGCGGGTTCCGTGCTGGACACCAACACCCTCAACGCCTGGACCCAAACCGGCCAGACCGGTAAGGGCGTCAAGGTCGCCATCATCGACTCGGGCATCGACTACACCCACGCCGACTTCGGTGGTCCGGGCACCGTCGACGCCTACAAGAAGGCCAAGGCCTCGAACGACCTGCCGGGCAAGGACTCGGGTCTGTACGACTCCAAGAAGTTCCTCGGCGGGTACGACCTCGCGGGCGACGCCTACGACGCCCAGATTCCCACCAGCGTCCCGAGGCCAGACAACAACCCGCTGGACTGCGAGGCCGGCGGCCACGGAACGCACGTGGCGGGCACCACCGCGGGCTACGGCGTGGGCGCGGACGGCAAGACCTACAAGGGCGATTTCACCAAGCTGACGCAGGAGCAGATCGGCAAGATGCGGATCGGCCCGGGCACCGCGCCCGAGGCGCAACTGATCGGGCTGCGCGTCTTCGGCTGTGAGGGTTCCACCAACCTCGTCCTCGACGCCCTGGACCGTTCCCTGGACCCCAACATGGACGGGGACTTCTCGGACAAGGCGGACATCATCAACATGTCCCTCGGGTCCGACTTCGGCCCGGCCGACGACCCCCAGAACGACCTGATCGACGCGCTGTCCCGCCAGGGCATCCTCTCGGTCATCGCCGCGGGCAACGCCGGGGACGCCCACGAGATCTCCGGCTCCCCGGGCAGCGCGCGTTCCGCATTGACCGTGGCCAACTCCCAGGGCAGCACCGCCGCGCAGGACAAGGCCGAGGGCCTCTCGCCTGACAGCGCCCAGGGTGAACTGACCGGCTCCTACAGCGGGAGCTTCAACTACAGCGATGCCAAGCCCGAACAGCTCCAGGGCGACGTCGTGGTCGGCCCGCAGGACAACCGTTTCGGCTGCACTCCCTTCTCGCAGGACTTCGGCGGCAAGTGGGTCATGCTCGACTGGGAGGACAAGGCCGGCTTCCCGTGCGGCTCCAAGGTCCGCTTCGACAACGTCCAGGCCGCCGGCGGCAAGGGCGTGGTCCTGGAGTCCGACTACTCGGTGGATCCCACGAGCATCGCGGGCAACGCCGGCGTCCCGGGTCTGCTGATGAGCAAGGAATCCATCGCCAAGATCAAGCCGGCCGCCCAGGCCGGCGGGGCCCGGGTCAAGCTAGCCCCGGAGTGGATCGGTGCCGCCAGGGCGCAGACCGGCCAGAAGGACCAGGTCAACGATTCGACCTCCCGCGGTCAGCACGGCAGCAACGGGGTCATCAAGCCCGACGTCGCCGCACCCGGCACCAACATCGGTTCCGCCGGTGTGGCCGCGGGCAACGGCGTGTCGGTCAAGACCGGCACCTCCATGGCCACCCCGCACGTGGCCGGGATCGCCGCCCTGGTGCAGCAGAAACACCAGAACTACAACCCCCAGATGATCAAGGCCGCCATCATGAACTCGGCTGTGCACGACGTGCACGCCGCGAACGGGGCCACCTCCGCGGTGGACCGCGTGGGTTCGGGTCGTGTGGACGCACTGCGCGCCGTGAACCAGGACGTGCTGGTCTACGACAAGGCCAATCCGGCCCTGATCTCCTCGACCTTCGGGGTCACCGAGATCAAGAACGGCAAGGAGACCTTCTCCCGTGAGCTGGTCGTGGACAACACCAGCGGCGCGGCGCACACGTACCAGGTGCGCTTCGACGCTTCCACCGACGTCCCGGGCGTGAGCTTCTCCACGCCGGGCTCGGTCAGTGTGGCCAAGGGCGGCAAGGCCACCGTCAAGGTGACCGCCACCGTGGATCGCGCGCAGCTGGCCAAGACCCACGACCCCTCCGAGGCCGTGACCCAGCTGGGCTTCGCCCGTCAGTTCCTGGCCTCCGAATCCGGCCGCCTGGTCCTGACGGAGAACGGCCAGGACCTGCGCGTCCCCATGTCGATCGCCCCGAAGCCGGCGGCCGACATGCGGGTGGACAACGCCACGCTGGACCGGTGGGACAAGAACGGCACGAGCGCCGTCGCCCTCGCCGGCACCGGCCTGGACCAGGGCGGCTGGCAGTCGGCCCTGGGGGCCTTCGAGCTGGGCGCCAAGTCGGGCCGCCTGGATTCCACCAAGCTGGCCGGCGGCAACTCCCAGTTCGCCGATCTGCAGTACGTGGGCGCTTCCTCGAACCTCCCGCAGCTGAAGGCCGAGAAGAAGGACGTGAGCAAGGACGGCATGATCAACTTCGGTGTCTCCAGCTGGGGCAACGCGAGCACGATCAAGCCGGACGTCTCCACGGAGATCGCGATAGACACCACCGGCAATGGTCGCCCCGACTACATCGCGGCCCTGGGCCGGACGGATGGTCTGGACTACCCGGTGGTGAACCTGTACGGCTACGTCAACGGTGAGCTCACGGTGATCGACAGCCAGCCGCTGAACGGTTCCTGGGGTGACGTGGACACCAACACGTTCGACACCAACGCCATGGTGATGCCGGTCAGCGCCGCGAAGCTGGGTATCGATCCCACCAAGACCGACACCAAGCTGACCTACCAGGTGACCACCTTTTCCGGGAGCATCGACGGCCCCGTGGACCGCACGGGCGTGATCGAGTACAGCCCGGCCACCCCGAAGATCTCCTTCCGCGGGGAACAGATCAACACGTCGCTGTTCACCGACCTGCCCGGTAAGAAGCTGACCGCGCACCGCGGTTCGGAGAGCGCCAAGGGCGAGGCCCTGTTCCTGCACCTGCACAACGCCGCCGGGGACCTCTCCGGTATCCGCGCGGGTCAGGACGGCGCCAAGGCCGAGGTCAAGACCTTCCAGTCCGCGGCGAAGGCCCCCGAGACCCAGAACCCGATGTTCAAGGACGTTCCCAAGAACCACGTGTTCTACTCGGAGATCTCCTGGCTGGCCAACAAGGGCATCACCCGCGGTTGGCCGGACGGGACGTTCCGCCCCGCCCAGGCCGTGAACCGTGACCAGATGGCCGCGTTCCTCTACCGGATGGCCGGCTCGCCCCAGTACACCCCTCCCACCAAGTCCCCCTTCAAGGACGTGCCCACCAGCCACGTCTTCTACAAGGAGATCGCCTGGATGAGCGAGCAGGGCATCACCAAGGGGTGGCCGGACGGGACCTTCCGCCCCACCCAGCAGATCAACCGCGACCAGATGGCCGCGTTCTTTTACCGGATGGCGGGATCCCCGGCGTACACCGCTCCGAAGGCCTCCCCCTTCAAGGACGTGCCCACCAACCGCGTCTTCTACAAGGAGATCGCCTGGATGAACGGGCAGAACATCGCCCGTGGTTGGTCGGACGGGACCTTCCGCCCCTACGAGCCCGTGAGGCGCGATCAGATGGCGGCGTTCCTCTTCCGCTACGACCAGCAGAAGTAGTCGCTCCCAGCGGGGTTCACCACATCGGTTGATCCTCCGCAACGGCGAGGGCCCCGTGGCAGCCACAGTGTGGGTGTCACGGGGCCCTCGCCGTGTCCGGGTCAGGCCTTTTGCCCTACCGGCCGTAGAGCTGCTTCGCCTCGTCCCGCTTGGCACGCACCGCCTCGGCGAAGCCCGCGGGCGCCGTCAGTTCTTCCAGGGCCACAGGCTCCGAGGTCTGCCCGGCATGGACCAGCGACCAGTTGGAGCCGACCTCGATCACGGACTGGTGCTTGACGTCGTAGTACCCGGGTTTGCCGCTGAGCGCGACACCCCTGGCCCCGTGCAGCGCCGCGACCAGGTGGTGGTGGAAACGGGTGGTCAGCCACACCTGGTGCGGCCCGAACGTGAAATCCCCGTCCCATGCGGCCTGGAACGGGATGAACCCGTCCGGGGCCACGAGATCCCGCAGCCGGTCGAAGCCCTCATGATCGTCCCCGGGGATGGCCTCGAGGTAGCGCACGGATTCCCGGGGTAGGTCCCACCGCCGCAATTGCGCCCCGGCGAAGTCCAGCATCCGTTCGAAGGACCCCTCCGCCAGGGTGTCCGACTGCACGCACACCACCACCTCGCTCGGGGCGTCCGTACCTTCGGTGCGAGCGGACGACCCATCCCCCTTGTGCCCGGCCAGGAGCCCGAGGGCCCGTGCGTGGCGGGCGTCCTCCGCGAGGAGGAAAGCGTCGTCGAACCCCATGGGCACTCCGGCGGCCTGGGCGCTGGGGCGGTCTCGCACGCTGAGGTGGTCCAGGTCCGTGAGCGGGTCCCCCGCGAAGGGCATCAGCCCCTGACCCGTGGCGAACAACCGCGCTCCCGAGACCTCCCGGACCGCGCGCATCGCCTCGACGATGTGCAGGTTCGCGGCCCAGTCCCGGTGCAGCACCCCGCCGCCCAGCAGGTGCACGGTGCTCGCTTCGCGCAGGGCGAGCAATCCCGCGTCGTACTTCGGGGACCCCAGATCCTCGATCAGGCTGCGCATCGAGCGCCCCGAGCCGTGTTCCACGTCGTGCAGAGCGCGGAAGACCGTATTGACCACATGCAGTCGTGGATGGATGCCGCGCAGCAGGGCGGTGACGGTCCCCGGTTCGCGGACGTCCAGCCACACGTCCGTGGTGGGTGCCACCTTGGCCAGGTAGTTGACCCAGGTGGCCGCAATCAGCTCGTCCCCGAAATTCGGGTAGCCCGCCCACGAGATCAGGTAGATCGGGGGCTTGCGAGCGGGAGGGACCCGTCGATGGTCCTTCAGAAGATTGCGCATGGATGCAGGGTACCCACAGGTCGATCCCAGGATTTAGGGGTTGCACGGTGTCCCCATCGGCGGGGCCGTTGTCGGCTCGGCGAATCACCGCGCCGAACACATCGGCCGCGGCAGCCCCAGAGTAGCCCCATCCGGTCCCGTCTGCCGCGCGCAGGATGACGGACGGCCACCACCGGTGCCCGTGCGGACGGGTAATGTTCTCTCCCATGAATGCACCCCGCCCACCCCATGACGGTCCCACCGGCGCACGCGGTTCGGCCAGCGTGATCCACGGGGGATCCCGCGAGCACTCGCCGCACGCGCCGTCGCAACCGCCACAGGGGAGTTACCTCAAGCCACGCCACCTGGTGATGATGGCGCTCGGCTCGGCCATCGGCACCGGCCTGTTCGTGGGGACGGGCGCGGCGATCCAGACCGCCGGGCCCGCCGTATTGATTTCCTACCTCGTGGCGTGTCTGCTGCTCGTGCTCGTGATGCGCGCGCTGGGCGAGATGGCCGCCGCGGATCCGTCCTCCGGCGCGTTCTCGACCTACGCGGGCAAGGCCATGGGACCCACGATCGGTCGCGCCCTCGGGTGGTTGTGGTGGGCCCAGATCGTGGTGGTCGTGGCCGCGGAGGCCACCGCCGCCGCGCAGCTCGTGACCGAGATGTGGCCCTCGCTGCCCCAATGGTTGTGGGCGTTGATCTTCATGGCCGTGTTCACGGTCATCAACCTGGTGCGCGTGGGCACGTTGGGTGAGACGGAGTTTTGGTTCGCGCTGCTCAAGGTCGCCGCGGTCGTGGCGTTCCTGGTCGTGGGTGTGCTGTTGCTGATCGGTGTGCTGCCCGCTCCGAGCCCGGGGCTGTCCAACCTCACGGAGCACGGCGGGTTCATGCCCAACGGCATCACGGGGGTTGCGGCCGCACTGCTGGTGGTCGTCTTCGCGTTCGGCGGCACCGAGCTCGTGACTATCGCCGCCGCCGAGACGGAGGACCCGCAGACCAACGTGGCCCGCGCGATCCGCACCATCCTGATCCGCATCCTGATCTTCTACGTGGGCTCCGTGACCGTCATGGTGCTGGTGCTGCCGTGGAACAATGAGGGCCTCTCCTCCAGCCCGTTCGTCGCGGTCCTCACGGAGGTGGGGATCCCCGGTGCGAACGTCCTGATGAACATCGTCATCATCCTGGCGCTGCTGTCCGCGCTCAACGCGAACGTGTATGGCAGTTCGCGCATGCTCTACTCCCTCGCGCGCCGGGGATCCGCACCGCGTGGGCTCGCGGCCACCTCCTCGCGCGGGGTTCCCCGCCTCGCCGTCACGATCTCGGTGCTCTTCGGCTTCATCGCCGTGGTGCTCAACTACCTGTGGCCCGAGACGGTGCTCAACGTCATGCTCAACGTGATTGGCTCCACGTGCCTGGTGGTCTGGGCCCTGGCGCTGATCTCCCAGATCATCCTGCGCAAGCGCGCCGACCGCGCCGGGGTGTCCTCGCCGCTGAAGATGTGGGCCTTCCCGTGGCTGTCCTACTTCGCCCTGGCCCTGTTGGCCGCGATCATCATCCTGGGCCTCCTGGACACCGCCGTGCGGTTCCAGCTCATCGCCACGTTCATCCTGGTGTGCCTGATCGCGCTCGCGTGCAAGGTCTTCACGAGTTCACGCGTCCGCCCCGAGGAAACCTCCTCCGCCGGCGAGGCCGACGACGTCGTACCCCGGTTCTGACCCGGCTCCAGGGCGCGCCGTCGGCGTCCTCAGCTCGCCGCGGGTAGGTCGGGGAAGGCCGCGGCCACGCCCGGTGAGTGCAGTTGCCCGGCACGGGTCGAGAGCCCGGCGGCCAGAGCGGCGTCGTTCTCCAGGGCGGAGTCCACACCGCGCGCCAACGCCATGACGTACGGGGACGTCGCGTGCGTGAGCGACTGGGTGGCCGTGACGGGCACGGCGCCGGGCAGGTTCGCCACGCAGTAGTGGCGAATGCCGTCCACGGCATAGACCGGGTCGTCGTACGTGGTGGGCCGGGTGGTCTCGAAGCACCCGCCCTGGTCCACGGCCACGTCCACGAGCAGCGCATGGGGCTTCACGATCGACAGGTGCTCCCGGCGCACGAGCTTGGGGGCGGAGGCGCCCGGGACCAGGACGGAACCCACGACCACGTCCGCGCGCGGCAGTTCCTCATCCAGGCGGTGGGTGTCGCTCATCAGGACCCGGGCGTGGGGGAACAGCGCGTCCAGTTGTCGCAAGCGATCGCCGTTAGCCTCGAGGATCGTGACGTCCGCGCCGGCCCCCACCGCTGCGCGGGCCGCGTGTTCACCCACGGTGCCACCACCGATCACCAGCACGGTGGCCGGAACAACGCCGGGCACCCGACCCAGGAGGATCCCGGGGCCGCCCGCGTGGTGCTGGAGGTGGTGTGCGGCGTTGGCGATCGCCAGGCGGCCCGCGATCTCGGACATCGGGCGCAACAGGGGCAGCGTGCGTCCCACCCGAACGGTCTCATAGGCGATCCCCGTGGTGCCCCTGTCCAGCAGTGCTTCCGTCAGCGAACGGCTCGCGGCCAGGTGGAGGTACGTGAACAGCGTGAGGTCCGGGCGCAGGAAGTCGTACTCGGAGGCGATCGGCTCCTTGACCTTCACCAGCAGCTCGGCCTGCGCCCATGCGTCCTCCTGGGACGTGATCCGCGCTCCCGCCGCGCGGTAGGACTCGTCCGAGAAACCCGCGCCCTCCCCCGCGTGCTCCGCGACGAACACCTCGTGGCCTTCGGCAACCAGTGCGGTGACCATGGTGGGGGTGAGGCCCACGCGGGCCTCTTCCGGTTTGATCTCACGGGGTACGGAGATTCTCATGACGGCGCGCTCCTCTCATGGGGCACGCGTACCCGAGGAGGTGTGCTCGGGTCTGACGATGGGCCCCGGCTGTCCTTCCATTGTGCCCCGCGTCACCCGCACCCGCACAGGGGGCCGGGGCGAATATGACCAGGTCGCCCGGTCCGTTCAGGACCGGGCGACCGGTTCATCGTCGCAGCCGGACGGGGTCAGCGGCGAGCGATCTGCTCCGCCGCCTCCGGGTCCGAATCGTGGAGGAACTTCTCGATCCGGGCGGCCTCATCCATCTCGCCGATCTGCGCGGCGGCCTGGCCCAACGCTGCCAGCGCCCGTAGGAACCCGCGGTTGGGTTCGTGGGAGTACGGCACCGCGCCGTGCCCCTTCCATCCATGGCCGCGCAGCGAGTCCAACCCGCGGTGGTAGCCCACCCGGGCGTAGGCGTACCCCTCCAGAGTGCGGCCGTCCGCGAGCGCCTCCTCCGCGAGCATCGCCCACGGCAACTGCTCCTTGGGGAAGGCCGCCGCGAGGTCCTCGGCCACGTCACCCGCGTCGAGGCGGGCCGTCAGCTCGGGGTTCTCGTCCAGATAGGTGGGAGCCGGTTCGTCCAGCAGATTCTTGCCGAGCAGTGCCACGGTGGGTTCCTTTCCACGCCGAGTTCAAGGGTTCGTAGCCACTCTACGCAGCGTGCACGACGCCGCTCCACGCCGTTCGCGCACGACGTCACCGAGCGCCGTCGAAGCGGCTCAGTGCGTAATCATGATGCCCACTCCCGGGCCCAACGGCAGTCCGAGGAAGTAGAAGACCATGAGAATGAGAACCCACACCACCCAGAAGGGGACTACGAACGGAATCATCCTGGCCATCACCGTCCCCAGCCCGGCAGAGGGTTCGTACTTACGGAGCATGGCGAGCAGCACGACCATGTAGGGGTTGAGAGGGGTCATCACCTGCGTCGCCGAGTCACCCACGCGGAACGCGGCCTGGATGAAGGCGGGCTCGAATCCCAGAATGCCGAACATCGGCACGAAGACTGCGGCCATCAGAGTCCACATGGAGGATCCCGAAATGATGAACAGGTTCAGGATCGAACACAGAATGATGAACCCGATGATCACGGGGAAGCCGGTGACACCTGCGTTTTCCAGACCCGATGCGCCGGTGACCGCGATCCAGGAACCGATCCCGGACCAGTTGAACAGCGCGATGAACTGCCCCAGGATGAACGCCAGGACCAGGAAGGACGTCATGTCCTTGAGGGCTGCTCCCATCATCACCGGGACGTCCTTGAATCCCCGAACGGTTCCCGCAATCCGGCCGTAGACGTAACCGCTCACGGAGAAGAACACGAAGATGATGAAGACGATGGACGCCAGCAGCGGTGATTTGGGGAGGAAGTTCCCGTCTTCGTTGCGCCATGGTGAACTCGGCAAGAGTGTGAAGACGGTCAGTGCGACACCGATCAGCACGAACGTCACACATGCCCACAGAAGTGCCTTTTTCTCCCTAGGGGACAATCCGGCCTCGACCTGGGGTTCCCGGGATTCCGCAACGGTTTGCTCGTCCCCCACGACGCGCATGGCGCGGGTGTCGGTCATGAGCTGACCCGTCTCCGGGTTGACCTCGTCCTTGGACACCCCTGCTCGCATGACTCGCGGTTCCACCACCTTGTCGATGACGAACCCCGCCACGCAGGAGAGTACGACCGCCGCGACGATGTTGAAGTAGTAGTTGGACAGCGGGTTGGCCTCGGTGGCGTGATTCGCGAGCGCGGGCACGGTAGGGATCACGGCGTTGGTAATGCCCGCGAACAGGGCATCGAGCGACGTCGGGAAGATATTGGTGGAGTAACCAGCACCGGCCGACGCGAAGCCGCCGAGCAGACCTGCCACCGGGTGACGGCCGGCTGCTTTGAACGCGAGGGCGGCCAGGGGCGGAATCACCACGAACGCAGAATCGGCCATGATCGACCCCACCACGCCCACGAAACCCACGGTGTACGGCAGCAACCAGCGCGGGGCTCCACCGATCGTGAATCGGATGGCTGCGGCCAAGAACCCGGACTTCTCCGCGATCCCGATCGCCAGCAGAATGGTGGCCACGGTGACCAACGGCGGGAACCCGATGTAGTTCTCACCCAGGGTCGTGGTGAACCACGCGAGACCTTCCCCGGTGAACAGACCCTTGATCGCCAGGGGTTCATCCTTCCCCGGTACGTGTACGACCACGTTGCCCCAGGCCATGGCGGTGGACACGACCGCCGTGATGAGGAACAGGATGGTGAACAGGGCGAAGGGCTCGGGCAGCTTGTTGCCCACCCGCTCGATACCGGTGAGGAGTCTGTCTCCCACATTCGATCTCTTGGTCGCGGTGGCGGTCATGTGTACTCCATCGAGGTCAGTGGTCGAAAAATGTCGATGCGTGGCCCGCCGGCTCCGGTTCAGTCGAAATAGCTCTCCACGGCAATGCCGCCCCCGCCGGCGTGGAAGTCATCACGGACGTGTTGAGCCAGTGCATCATCGACCAGATAGTCGAGAGCCACCGCTGCCAGTCCGTAGGCGCCGTCGACACCCGCAGCTTCTGCCTGCGGGGTAGCTGCAGCAGCCGCGAAATCCCGGGTGTGCAGGCCCATGTCCTGGTCCGTGATGCTGATCAACGGGTGAATACCGGGAATCCGATAGCTGACGTTGCCGAAGTCCGTGGACGCAGCCAGCACCTCGGACACCGTGCCCGCCGGGTAAGGATCGCGCCCGCGGCGTCGCTGAGCGAGGACCCACCGATCGGAGAGGGGCGAATTGCCCAGCACGGGAAGGGTGGCGGGGGACGAATCCCAATCGATCTCGACATCCACCCCGGCCATCAGCGCGGCACCCTGGAGAACCTCGGTCACCCGTTGAGACAAGGCCTTCAGGGTCGCAGGGCGCTGGGAACGGACGTACAGCTGCAGGGTGGCGGCCTCGGTGATGATGTTGGGGCGTTCTCCGCCCTCGGGTAGTACGGCATGGATCCGATCGGTGGGCGGGGTCTGCTGTCTCAGCAGGCCCAGCCCCTGGTAGGCGAGCACCGCGGCGTCGAGAGCGTTGCGTCCCATGAACGGGTGCGACGACGCGTGAGCTGCCGCACCGCGATAGTGCACCGTGCACTGACGGCGACCGAGCCACACCTGGTCCACGAGATCCGCGATGTAGGAGTGCACCATGACCGCGGCGTCGATACCCTCCAGTGCACCTGCTCTGGCCATGATCTCTTTGCCACCTTCACCCTCCTCTGCGGGCGTTCCCAGGTAAACCACGCGGCCGGAAAACGCGGAGGGTGTGCCCCGGATGAGCTCGACGAGTGCCACGAACGCACCCAGGCCGGTCACGGCGATCACATTGTGTCCGCAGCCGTGGCCGATACCGGGCAGGGCGTCGTACTCCGACATGATCGCGATGGTGCGGTGACACGCCGGGTCGAAGTCCTCGGAGGTCACCTCAGCGCGAATGGCGGTGTCCAGACCGAAAGCGGGGTTCTCCGCGGGAATGTCATGGTCCGCCAGATGATTGACGATCAGCTTGACCGCACGATGTTCCTGGAATGCCGTTTCGGGGTTCTCATGCAGTTCGTGCAGTACGTGACCGAGGGCCGTGGTCTGGCCCTCGATCGAGGATTCGAGACGCTCATGCAGCTCATCCGCTGCGCCGTCGTGGCTGGCCAAGTGATGTTTCAGCTCGTTCTTACGACGTTCCGTATCCTGCTCGAGCTGTTCGAGGTAGGCCCGGGAGGGCTCGGAATTGACCGTCAGGTGGTGGCGGTCGCGGTCTGGGTTTTCTTCCTGCGAGTGGCTCGTTCCCATACTTGGGGAGCGTAACAAGTGATTCGAATCACCCCGGTGAGCGACCCTGTAGTGTTGCGGCCCGAGACACGACGGTGCCCCGCACCACGGGGTACGGGGCACCGGAGGAGCACGGGGAACCTACTTGATGGAGGTACCCGCGGAACCGAGGTTCTGGCACGCCTCCACCACGCGGGCGGCCATGCCGGTCTCGGCCTCGGCGCCCCACACGCGGGGGTCGTACTTCTTCTTGTTGCCGACCTCGCCGTCGACCTTGAGGACGCCGTCGTAGTTGCTGAACATGAACCCGGCCACGGGGCGCGTGAACGCGTACTGGGTGTCGGTGTCCACGTTCATCTTGATCACGCCGTAGGACACCGCGTCCGCGATCTCCTGCGCGGTGGAACCGGAGCCGCCGTGGAACACGAGGTCGAACGGGCGGTCCTTGCCGATCTTGGCACCCACCTCGTCCTGGATCTGCTTGAGCAGTTCGGGGCGCAGGCGCACGTTGCCGGGCTTGTAGACGCCGTGGACGTTGCCGAAGGTCAGGGCGGTGATGTAGCGCCCCTTCTCGCCGGCGCCGAGCGCCTCGATGGTCTTCATGCCGTCCTCGACGGTCGTGTAGAGTGTGTCGTTGATCTCGCCGACGACGCCGTCCTCCTCGCCGCCCACGGCCCCGATCTCCACCTCGAGGATGATCTTGGCCTTGTGGGTGCGCTCCAGCAGTTCCTGGGCGATCTTGAGGTTCTCGTCCAGATCGATCGCGGAACCGTCCCACATGTGCGACTGGAAGATGGGGTCCTCACCGCGGGCCACGGCCTTCTCCGACTCGGCCAGCAGCGGCAGCACGAAGCCCTCGAGCTTGTCCTGGGGGCAGTGGTCGGTGTGCAGCGCGATGTTGACGTCGTAGTTCTTGGCGACCTCGCGGGCGAACGCCGCCATGGCCAGCGAACCCGTGACCATGTCCTTCACGGAGGAGCCGGACCAGTACGCCGCACCACCGGTGGACGCCTGGATGATGCCGTCCGAACCCGCCTCGGCGAAACCGCGGATCGCGGCGTTGAGGGTCTGGGAGGAGGTCACGTTGATGGCCGGGTAGGCGAAGCCCTTCTCCTTGGCCCGGTCGATCATCTCGGAGTAAACGTCAGGGGTTGCGATGGGCATGAAACACTCCTTCTACTGGGTTCCCGATGCACGGCTGGACCGTGGCCTGAGGCCTGTTTCCAGTCTAGGTGACGGGTCTGCTCGTGACCCGGGACGGCACCGCAAAATTGCGGCCCGATCGGCTCAGAGCCGCGCCGTGGTCACGCCGCCGTGACCACGTGCGGACCCACGGGTGACCTCCTCGGTGGGTGCGCGGCGCCCGGGGGTCGTTGCCCCGTGGCGATCACAGCCGCCAGCATGAGCTGGTCTGCGGGATGCCATTGAACCGTGCGTCCAGGTAGACGAGCATCGAGGGAATGCCTTCCAGGGAGGCACCCACATGGGTGGGCGTAGCGAGCGTCTGCATGGAGACGTTCACCCCGGAGGCGCACCATTTCTGGGCGAGCCGTCGGCCCGACTGGTAGGGCACGACGTCGTCCGCCACGGTGTGGGCGATGCGCACCGGGACACGAGGGTGGCGGCCCGCGGCACCGATGGTCTGCTCCTCCAGGTACGCCTTCAGAGCGGGGTCCCCGAGCAGCTGGGAGAAGGAGCGCCCGTCAGCCGTGAGCTTCTCGGACGGCACCAGGGCGTCGGCGAGGACGGTGCCCACCAGGCAGCTGTCCTGGGCCTTGTCATAGCGCCTCTGCCCTTCAGCATTGAGTCTGTCCCGAACCGCCACCCCGGAGTCCTCGGCCGCCCCCATCACGTAGAAGGACAGGCCGGAGAAGAGAGAGGAGTCGATGTGCTGACCCGTGAGTGTGAGGTCCGCGGGCGGCGCACCCACCCAGGCACTCTTGAGCTGCACCTCCGGGGCGTACTCAGGGGCGCTCTCCGCGGCTGCAGCCGTGGCACCGCCGCCCTGCGAGTATCCCACGGCGGCCACGGGGGTCTTAGCGTCCACTCCCTCCATGCCGAGCTGCTGCGCACCGCGCACGGCATCGAGCACGGCGTGAGCCTGGTCCACACGGTTCATGTAGGTGTGGGCGCCGTCAGTGCCCAGACCGATGTAGTCCGGGGCCACCACGTTGTAGCCAGCATTGATCAGGCCGGCCAGGCTGAGGCCTTCGGAGTTCGTGCCCAAGGCCATCTGACGGGACGGCGCGCACGAGTCGCCCATACCCTGGGTACCCGAGGACAGCACCACGAGCGGCCGTGGGCCGGGCTTGCGCCACGCAGCCTTGGACTGCAGCACGGTGCCCGTGGTGGCCACGGCCTGGTTCTTGCTGTTGGTGGTCCTGTACATGATGCGCGTGGCGGACGCATTGGGCTTGATGAGCTTGACGGGGTCCAGGTAGAACGTGGACGGCTCCGAACGCACCACGCCCCCGTTGGCGGCAGGCAGCTGCGCCGGGGTGCTGTAGAAGTCCGTGTCCGTGGAGCTGCGGAGCTTCTTCAGCGCATCCTCGCGAGCAAGATCATCGCGGGTCAGCCCCTGCTCCTGGAGCTTCTGGTCCTGCTCGCTACGCGGCAGCTCGGAGAAACCGCCATCCGGTGCGGAGCCTGCTGCGCTCTGCGCATTCGCGGGCTGCAGTCCAGCAAGCAGCAGCCCAACGCCCAGGGCGAGGGCACCCGCAGAACGCCGCAAGGACGATGGTCGAGTGGTCGAGGCAGCCATGAGCATGCGAACCTTTCATCATGTGATTCAATTCACATGACCCTACGGTAACTTCTGCCTCCTGGCTATGGTCGGCCGGCCTTTTTCACGCTCCCGCGCCCTTCGTGACCTCGGACGAGGGCGCAGGACGCTGCTCGAACACGTGGCGGCGGATCCATGCATGCATGGTCACGGCGGCGGCCGCTCCGGCGTTGATGGAGCGGGTGGAGCCGAACTGCTCGATGGCCAGCACCGCGTCCGCCTCCGCGACGAGCTCCTCGGAGACCCCCGGGCCCTCCTGACCGAACACCAGGACGCAGCGTTCGGGCAGCTCGAACGTCTCGAGCAGCTGGGAACCGGGGACGTTGTCGATCGCGAGCACCGCGAGTCCCTCGCCGCGTGCCCAGGCCGTGAACTCCGCGACACTCGCGTGGTGGCGCACGTGCTGGTAGCGGTCCGTGACCATGGCTCCGCGGCGGTTCCAGCGGCGTCGCCCGATGATGTGCACCTCACGAGCCAGGAACGCGTTGGCGGTGCGCACCACGGAGCCGATGTTGAAGTCGTGCTCCCAGTTCTCCACCGCCACGTGGAAGGCGTGGCGCCTGGAGTCCAGGTCCGCGATGATCGCGTCCATGCGCCAGTAGCGGTACTGGTCCGCAACGTTGCGGCGGTCGCCCTCGCGCAGCAGCTCGGGGTCCCAGCGCTCGCCGGCGGGCCACTCGCCCTGCCAGGGGCCCACGCCGACGACGCGGGGCGCAGCGTCGTCCTGCCGAGACCCGGACGCGTCCGGCTCAGTCAAGCCCGAGCTCGTCCTTGGAGTAGGCGTACAGGCACGGGACGCCCGCGGTCTCCTCGATGCGCTCCTTGGCGCCGGTGCGGCGGTCCACGATCACGGCAACGGCCACGACGTTCGCGCCCGCCTTCTGCAGCGCCTCCACGGCGGTCAGGGCGGAACCGCCGGTGGTGGAGGTGTCCTCCACGACCACCACGTTGCGGCCCACCACGCTGGGGCCCTCCACCTGACGCCCCATGCCGTAGGACTTCTGAGCCTTGCGCACCACAAAGGTGTCGACGGCGCGGCCCTGGTCCCCGGCCGTGCGCATGATCGCGTGGCCCACCGGGTCCGCGCCCATGGTGAGCCCACCGGCGGCGTCGAACGCGATCCCGGCCTCGTCCAGCAGACCGAGCATGACCTGACCCACGTACCGGGAAGCCTCGTGGTGCAGGGTCACGCGGCGCAGGTCCACGTAGTAGTCCGCTTCGATGCCGCTGGCCAGCGTGACCTTGCCCCGCACCACGGCGAGGCCCTTGATCAGTTCGCGCAGGCGCTCACGGGCGGTGGCCAGGTCCACGGGAGAGAAGTCGGTGCTCATACGGGCAGTTTACGTGTCGGGGCTAACCCCTCAGCCCAGCCTGCCGCCGGATTCTCGCAGGTAGCACGCCGCGCACAGGGACTCGTAGGTGACGGCCACGCCGTCGATGGCCACCTGGTCCCCCTCGAACACGAAGTCGTCGCCCACCCTCCGCGTGTTGAACAGGGCCTTGCGTCCGCAGCGGCAGATGGTCTTGAGCTCCTCCAGGGTGTGGGCGAGCTCCATGAGCCGCTCGGAGCCGGGGAAGGAACGGGTACGGAAGTCGGTGCGGATGCCGTAGGCCATCACGGGCACGTCCAGCAGCACGGCGATCCGTAGCAGGTCGTCCACCTGCCCGGTCTCCAGGAACTGCGCCTCGTCCACCAGCAGGCACGCCACGGGCTGGGCGTCCACATGCTCGAGCAGGGCCTCCGGGTCATCGCCGGTGGAGTGGCGCTTGAACAGGCCCATGGCGCTCTCGCCGGGCTGGATCAGGAAGTCCACCGTGCGGGTGACACCCAGCCGGGAGAGGATCTGGTCCTCGCCCTTGGTGTCCACGTGGGGTTTGGCGAGCAGCACGCGCTGCCCGCGCTCCTCGTAGTTGTAGGCGGCCTGGAGCAGCGCCGTGGATTTCCCGGAGTTCATCGCGCCGTAGCGGAAGTAGAGCTTGGCCACGGTCGGTCAGTCTATCGCCGCCCGCAGCCACGCCTTCGACGGGCGCGGCCAGCGCTGCACGCGGCCGTCCTCGGGGGTCGCCTCGACCGCGTACTCGATCTCACCCGAGGCCGGGCCTGCGGCAAGTGGGCCGTGTACTCGCCGTTCAGTGCGGTCTCCCGCATGGGCGTGCGGGAGCTTCTCGAACGGCAGACCCAGCGTCCGGGCGAGCGCGGGCTGGGCACGCTGGTCCACGGGCTCGGACTCGAGCGCGGCGAGGGGCTCGCGGCCTGCAGTCTCCAGGGGCGCGCCCGGCTCGTGGGCAGTGAACGGCGTGGCGTAAACGTACCGCGGGCCCACGCACCACAGCTGACCATGCTCGTCCATCACGGGGTGCGGGCCCCAGTCGCGCACCCACACGGCGTCGTCGCCCTGCGGCGCATGGACGAACGTGACCCGGTCCGGGGAGACGCCCTGGGACGCGAACCACGCGGCGGCGTCGGTCTCCGAGGCGGCGCCCGTGACGAGGACCCACAGGTGTGCGTCCAGCGCGGGGTCCCGCAACAGGGCACCCAGCAACGCCGCGGGCCAGGTGACGAAGGCCCCGAGCGCGGGCTCCCACTCGGCGACAAGTCGTTTCTTCCCAGGGTCCACCATTCCACGCCCAGGGGGTGCTGCGGCTCACCCTGCGGAGCGGGTCAGGCCGCGCACCCCTGGTCCCTGGCCTCAGCGCTCCTGCACGCGCCCGGTAGAGGCACGACGACGCCGCCCCACGGCCATAGGCCATAGGCCATAGGACCAGGAAGACGGCCACACCGCGCGAGTTGGCCCAGGCCACCCACGTGAGGCCGCCGTAGGCGCCGTGCAGCGCGGCGACGACGATCGCCTCGACCACCATGACCCCCGGCGGGGCGAGACGGCCTGCATCAGGTAGCCGCGGTCCTGATCTCCTCGGTGGAGGACTGGACGCCATGGCGCACGTGCTGCGGCGGGGGTTGAGGGTGGCCGCCGGCACCCAGGGGCCGGTCCGGAATGACAGACCTTGCTGCGGCATGGAATAAGGTCCCC
Source organism: Kocuria marina (assembly GCA_014652975.1). Classification (GTDB taxonomy): domain Bacteria; phylum Actinomycetota; class Actinomycetes; order Actinomycetales; family Micrococcaceae; genus Kocuria; species Kocuria marina. Next base: position 740,604 of record BMZV01000001.1, read on the forward strand.
GCCCGGGGCTGTTGAGACAGACATGACCACAATGAAGGCGCAGACATATCAGCAGTACGGCGACACCTCCGTACTGGAGCTCACCGACCAGCCCATGCCCAAGGTGGGCCCCGGTGAGGTCCTGGTGAAGGTGAAGGCCGCGGGCATCAACCCGGTGGACTGGAAGGTCATGTCGGGCGGGCTGGATCCCATGATGACCGTCCAGTTCCCGGCGGCCCCCGGCTGGGACGTCGCGGGCGTCGTCGTGGGCAAGGGCTTCGACACCCCCAGCGTCTCCGAGGGCGATGAGGTGATCGCCTACGCCCGCAAGGACTGGATCCACGGCGGCACGTTTGCCCAGTACGTCTCCGTCCCCGTGCGCGCACTCGCCCCCAAGCCGAAGAGTCTTTCCTGGGAACAGGCCGGAGGGCTGCCGCTCGCGGGACTCACCGCGTACCAGGTGCTCACCCGACTGGGTCTCGCGGAGGGCAAGACCGTGCTGATCCACGCGGCCTCCGGTGGTGTGGGGAGCATGGGCGTGCAGATCGCCAAGGCGTTCGGCGCGCGGGTGATCGGCACCGCATCGACCAAGAACCACGACTACGTGCGTGAGCTCGGCGCGGAGCCCGTGGAGTACGGGGACGGTCTCGTGGAGCGCGTCAAGGAGCTTGCCCCGAACGGTGTGGACATCGTCGTGGACTTCGTGGGCGGCGTGGTGGAGGACTCCGTCGCCGTGCTCGCGGACGGCGGCCAGCACGCCTCCATCGCGGACCCCGAGGTGGAGGAGCACGGCGGGAGCTACATGTGGGTCTCTCCGGACGCAGAGCAGCTCACCGAGCTCGGTCGCCTGGCCGACGACGGGAAGCTCACCGTCCGCGTGGACCGCACCTTCCCGCTCTCACAGCTGCCGGACGCATTCACCGCCAGCCAGGAGGGCCACGCCGTGGGCAAGATCGTGCTCACGGTCGACTGATCCGCGGAACGCCCCGGGGGCGTCTCGACCTCAGCGGGGCGACTCCCGGGGCCTTTCGCGCAGGCCGGGGCCACGGAGCTCTGACCACATCACGACGATGCCTCGTCACGGGTGGACCGTGACGAGGCATCGTCATGTGCGGGGCCGTGCGGTGTCGTCGCCCGTGGCTGCGTGGCCGGGACGGGACAGGCGCGCGGCAGCGAGGATCAGCGCGGCGCCATGCGCAGTGCGCCGTCCATGCGGATGGTCTCCCCGTTGAGGTACTCGTGCTCCACGATCATCCCCGCGAGCTGGGCGTACTCGTCCGGGCGGGCCAGGCGGCGCGGGAAGGGGACGGACTCCGCCAGGGCGCTGCGGAACTCCTCGCTCACCCGGCCGAGCATGGGGGTGTCCACGATCCCGGGGGCGATCGTCATCACGCGCACCCCGCGGGAGGACAGGTCACGCGCCGCGGCGATCGTCATCGAATGCACACCGCCCTTGGACGCGGCGTACGCGGCCTGGCCGATCTGTCCCTCGAAGGCAGCCACGGAGGCGGTGTTGATGATGACGCCGCGTTGACCGGCCTCGTCCACGGGGTCCTGCGCGGTCATGACCTCCGCGGCGAGCGCGAGGACCGTGAACGTGCCCACCAGGTTGATCCGCACCACGCGCTCGAACAACGCGATGTCGTGTACGCCGTTCTTGCCCACCACGCGCGCGGAGGTCCCGATGCCCGCGCAGTTGACCACGGTGCGCAGCGGCGCCACGTCCGCGGCGGTGGCCACGGCGACCCGCACCTGCTCCTCGTCGGTGACGTCCGCGGACACGTACTGCACGCCATCGACCGGCGTGGCGGCGTGCACGACCTGCGGCAGATCCAGGCCGATCACGCGCGCCCCACGCGCCACGAGTTCCGCGGCCGTGGCCGCCCCCAGCCCGGAGGCCGCCCCCGTGACGACCGCCGTCGAGTCCCTGATGTCCATGTCCGCTCCGTTCCCCGCCTCGTGGGCGGTCCAGCACGCTGTTGATGACGCCGTTCGTCGCTTTCTCCGCCCGATCGTACGGCTCCGGTGCGCGCAGGTCGACGGGCCCCATGAGCCGGCAAGCCCCGGTCAGCGCGCGACCAGCGACGACGCCCCGGTGCGGTGCAGTAAATTTGAGGAACCAGCCACCCCCGGTTCGAGGCGCGAGCACCACCGGCGCGCCGGGCCGCCCTCCCGTGGACGGGCCGGGGATCCGCACACGTCGCAGCGAGGATCCCATGAGCGAGACCACCGCCTCAGAACACTCCGTCACGCAGCGGTTGCGCGCCGCACGGGACCAGCTGCTGCGCCTACGCACCGACCTGGACGCCGCACACCGCGAGTTCGAGTGGCCCCGGTTCGAGTATTTCAACTTCGCCCTGGACTGGTTCGACGTCCTGGGCAACGGCGAGGAAGCGGACCGCGAGGCCCTCGTGATCGTGGAGGAGGACGGCACCGAGACCCGCCGCACGTACGCGCAGCTGTCCCGGCGCTCGTCGCAGCTGGCCACGTGGTTGCGCTCGCGGGGCGTGCGCCGCGGTGACCGGGTCATCCTCATGCTCGGCAACCAGGTGGAGTTGTGGGAAACCATGCTTGCGTGCACCAAACTGGGCGCACCCATGATCCCCACGACCGTGATGCTCGGGCCCGCCGATCTGCAGGACCGCGTGGAGCGCGGCCGGGCGGCCTGGGTGGTCACGTCCCACACGAACGCCCTGAAGTTCGAGGACGTCCCCGGGGACTTCACGATCATCGAGGTTCCCGATCAGCCCGATCACCGTCCCCGTTCTGCACCGTCGGTCTTCGCATCCTCCGCTGGGCACGACGACGCCGCGCCGTCGCCCGCTGCTGCCGGCGACGACGCTGCGGGAGCGCCGGAAACCGGGACTGCGGCGTCGTCGGGCGAGGGTGAAGAACCGAGCCCGCGGAAGATCGGGCAGCACCCCGTGATCGACTACCGGGACTCCTTCGCGGGTCCCGAGGAGTTCGAGGTGACCGAGCCCTCGCCCGCGGATGACCCGCTGCTGTTGTACTTCACCTCCGGGACCACGTCCCTGCCGAAACTCGTGGAGCACACCAACGTCACGTACCCCGTGGGGCATTTGTCCACGATGTACTGGATCGGGCTGGAACCCGGGGACGTGCACCTGAACGTGGCGTCGCCGGGGTGGGGCAAGCACGCGTGGTCCAACTTCTACGCACCGTTCATCGCGGGTGCCACCGTGTTCCTCTACAACTACTCGCGCTTCGACGCCGTGGCACTCATGGACCAGATGGACCGCGAGGGCGTGACGTCCTTCTGCGCACCGCCCACCGTGTGGCGCATGCTCATCCAGTCGGACCTGACCCATCTGAAGAACCCGCCGCGCAAGACGGTGTCCGCGGGTGAACCACTGAATCCGGAGATCATCGCGCGGGTCAAGGCCGCGTGGGGCACCGAGATCCGTGACGGGTACGGTCAGACCGAGTCCTCACTGCAGATCGCCAACACCCCCGGGATGCCCGTGAAACCCGGGGCCATGGGCCGTGCGCTCCCCGGGTACGAGACCGTGCTGATCGACACCACGACCGGTGAGGTGAGCGAGACCGAGGGCGAACTGTGCTTGCGTCTGGACCCGCGTCCCGTGAGCCTGACATCCGGCTACCACGGGGACGCCGCGAAGACCGATGAGGCGTTCCGGGACGGCGTCTACCACACCGGGGACGTGGTCTCGCGGGACGAGAACGGGGTCTTCACCTACGTGGGCCGCGCGGACGACGTCTTCAAAGCCTCCGACTACCGGCTCTCTCCCTTCGAGCTGGAATCCGTGGTGATCGAACACCCCGCGGTCGTGGAGGTGGCAGTGGTGCCTTCGCCGGATCCCATCCGCCTGGCCGTTCCCAAGGCGTACGTGGTGCTCGCCGCGGGTCACGAACCCACCGCCGAGACCGCGGAGAGCATCCTGCATCACTGCCGCGTGAACCTCGCGCCGTACAAGCGAATCCGGCGCCTCGAGTTCTTCGACCTGCCCAAGACCATCTCCGGCAAGATCCGCCGGGTGGAACTGCGCACCCGGGAAGCCCAGCTGCACCCGGGCGGCCCGGAGGGCGGGACCACCGGGGAGCACACCGAGTTCTCGGACTCTGACTTCCCCTCGCTGCGCGGGAAGTAGGGGTCCGGGCAGTTCACCCACCTCGCGTGGCACCCGACAGACCACGCGGCAGGATAGCGCCGCAGCGGCGTCGTCCTTACGTGGCGATCCGCGCTATCGCAGCGAACGCCACCCTCCCGGGCACGTGCAGGGTATCTTCGGCCAGCACACCGCAGGAATAGGCGTTGTTGTCCGCGACGTGGGCGGGCAGTGCGGCGGGCACGATTCCCTGACCACGGGTCACGGGAACTCCTGGAGGTGACGACTGTTGATCCACCAGCCAGCCTTCCAAAGCGCTGTGACGGGTGCAACAGAGGGGTCCAGCGCGTCACTCCCACGTCACGGCGTGATGTCGGGGTCGCGCGTTCCCGGGCCTGTGCTCCGAAGCTCCGGCGCGGACGTAAGCTTGCCGGGCGTCGTCGTCCCCGGATGACGGCGCTCTGGAACCTCCTTGCTGCGAAAGGCCCGCCGTGAGCATCACAGTCACTCCCGTGGAGACCACCGACCGTTCACGCGCCCGCGTCCTGGGGTGGGTGGGACTGGGCATCACCCTGGCGATCCTCGTGGGCGGGCTGTTGTGGGCCAAGTGGCTCCCCTACGAGGCCAAGACCCAGACGCTCGCCGAAACCGGGGTGTGGAACGGTGCGGCGATCTTCGGCTCCGCGGGCGAACCGGGGTCCGCGCCGTCGTTGCGGGGTGCGATCGACTTCACCGTGGTCTACCTGAAGGCCGTATGGAAGGCCGCTCTCGTTGCCCTGCTCGTGGCCGCGGCCCTCGAATCCCTGGTCCCCCGGCGCTGGTTGCTGCGGGTGCTCAGCCGCAAGACCTCGTGGGGTCAGGGGATCTCCGGGGCGCTGCTGGCACTGCCCAGCATGATGTGCACGTGCTGCACCGCGCCGGTGGCCATCGGACTGCGCCGCAGCGGTGCGCCCGCGGGGGCCACCATGGCGTACTGGCTCGCAAACCCCTTGCTCAACCCGGCGGTGCTGGTGTTCCTGGCGCTGACCATGTCCTGGCCCTTCGTGACCACGCGCGTGGCCGTGGGCATCCCGGTGGTGTTGATCGCCGCAGTGCTCGTGAGCCGCACGTTCTCGACCGTCACGGTGCAGACCCCCGAGGCCCTCCCCGCCGATCCGCAGCACTGGGGTGAGCTGGTCACCCGGTTCGGGCGAGCACTGGGCCGGTACCTGGTGGTGATCGTCCCGGAGTACGTGATCCTGGTGCTGCTGGTGGGGTTGTTCGCCGGATGGCTCTCGGACTTCACGGGTCTCGCGGACCACGCCGGGCTCTTCTCGCTGCTCATCGTGGGCCTGATCGGGGCGGCCCTGGTAATCCCCACCGGCGGCGAGATCCCGGTGATCGTGGGGCTCACCGCGGCGGGCGCAAGTTACGGGGTGGCCGGGGTCCTGCTCATCACCCTGCCGGCCCTGAGCATCCCCTCGATCATCATGGTCGCCCGGCATTTCGGGACCAAACAGACGCTGCTGGTCACCGGGTGGGTCGTGATCGGCGGGTTGGTGGCCGCAGCGCTGCTCACCGCGCTGGTCTGAGCCGGCGGGTCAGGGCCGGTTGGTCCGGGCAACAAACCAGGTACTCGAGTCGCCCGCATAGCGGTCGGCGCCCCGGCCGCCCGTACATGGGCCGACGGCACGATGACCCCTGGCGCGGCGACGGCACCGGGCCGCGCGGCGTCGTCGTCAACCGGCGATCAGTGCGTAGATCCCGCCCAGGACGACGATCCCGAAACCGAAGCCCGCGAACAACTGGGCCCACGTATGGGCGCGCAGGACGCGGCGGCTCACGCACACCGCCACCGCGACGGGCAGGAACAGCAGACCCCACGGCCCCACCGCGACGGGCAGGATCACCGCAGTGCCGCCCATCATCATCCCGTGCACGGAAATCTTCCAGAACGGGCTCACGAGCGCGACCATTGCGCTCGCCGCGAGCGTGGCCATGAGCAGTCCGGTGACCTCCACGGGTCCGTGGAACGCGAGGTTGACCGCCAGGAACACGGCCACCAGCGCGAAGGTCCCCAGCATCACGGGTCGGCGGTGCTCCTTGACGCTCACGTGGTGGTCGGTGAGCACACCCCGGCGCGCCAGCACCGTGACCGTGGCGAGTGAGACCCCGCAGACCGCCAGCGCCGCCATCACGCCCCACAGCAGTGCCCCGAGGCTCCTGTGCACGGTCCACGGCAGGACCACCAGCAGCGCGGCCAGCACGAGCGGCGCCTGGAAGACCTCGCTGAGGACAAGGGCCCATGCGGGCCCTCGTTCAGCCGGGGCAGGATCCGGGCGCGGCGACGTTGTCCCCTCGTAGTTGGTCACGTGTGGCGGTCAGAAGTCGAGCGTCTCGTAGGTCTTGTGCGCGCGCTCCGCCAGGGCGGGGATCGCCTGGCGTGTTCCCCACTGGTCGAAGTGCTCGGAGCTCACATGGGCCGTGAACGCATCCTCGTCCGTGTACACCTCGAAGATGCGGAACACGGCAGGCTCCTCCGGGCTCTGGTACGCCTGGTAGTAGAGGTTCCCGGGCTCCTGGCGAGCGGCCGGGGAGAGGTGGGAGAGCGCGTCACGCACGGTGTCCTCCTCTCCGGGCTTTGCAGTCCAGGTGGCGCTGCAGACGAAGGCCATGGGTTGTCCTCTCTCGATGTTGACGCCGGACGGTCACCGGCCCGACTCATGCTACCGACCCGAGCTGGCGCGGTTCAGCGGGGAGGCATGCGCTGCCGTGCACCGTGGCCCCGGCAAGATGTCCCCACCACGCGCTGTCCGTCCACACGAGAGCACCGGCCATGGCAGAACCACCCGTCGTTCGCATGTTCAACGAGTACACCTTCAGCTGGCCGTTCTGGGGAGAGAACGGTCTCCCGGACCAGGAGGACTTCCCCCTCCCGCTGAAACTCACCAGGGACGTCCTGGTCTGGACTCGGAACTTCGACCACGAGAGGGGCTGGTCAACGGCAGAGCAGCGGGAGGCCAGCCGCCGTGAGGGCGAACGACTCGCAGGGAGGGTGCAGGATTCGGTGGGCCCAGGGGTCACCATCGACCTGGACAGGTGGGAGGCACATGTCCACAAACCACGCCTGCCTCGGTGGCTGCGGTGCTCACCGGTCTCACGCCGGCGAGCTCGTGTGAGGCGCTCGTGCTGGGCCGCCGCTACGCGGAGCTGCCGAACCCCAGCCGACACGTGGGCGTGATGCTCGACGCCGCTGCGCAGCACCCCGGACGCACCGGCCGCGAGGTGCTGCAGCTCTCCGCCACCATCACGGATGCGGGCAGGGCGCGGGTGGGCGAGATGCTGGACCTCGACGCCGTGTGCCCCTGACCCTGCCGCGCGGCGAGCTGCGCAAGCAGGTGGACACCCGCGCCGGGCGCGGTCTGCTGATCGCCATCGGCGTGCTGACCGCTCTGGCCCTGGGCTTGTTCATGTGGGTCGCACGCAACGACGGCGCACCCTTGTCGGCGGCCCTGGCCGTGACCACGACCCCCAGGGTCTGCTGCTGCCCGTGCTCGGGATCATCACGGCATGCAATGAGTGGAGCCAGCGCACCGCGCTCATCCCCTTCACGCAGGAACCCCGCAGGCTGCGCGTGGTCCTCGCCAAACTGCTCTCGGCGGCGGCGCTGGGCACCATCGCGGTGGCTCTCGCCTGGGTCATGGCCCTCGGGGCCTTCCTGATCCTCGCCGCGCTGACCGGCCAGTCCCTGAATCCCGATCCGGACTGGGGACAGCTCGCGGGCGGGTGGCTCACCCAGCTGATCGCCGTGCTCCAGGGCGTGGCGTTCGGTCTCGCCCTGCTGTCCGTCCCGTTGGTGATCGGGATCTGGCGTGTGCTCATGCGCGAGGTGAAGTAGGCGCGCCGCGCTCAGTCGGCGGTCGTGCGCGGTGCCGGATCCCGGTTGCCGGCCCGCTCCAGCCGCACCACATGGTCCGCGAGTTCGGCCACGTCCTGCGGGTCGTGCGTCACGATCATTGCGGTGCGCCCGGCGAGCACCCGCTGGAGCACCTTCCTCATCCGAGGCCGCGCGGTCACGTCCAGGGCGCTCAGGGGCTCGTCCAGCAGGATCACGCGCGGCTCTGCGGCCAGCACCCGCGCGATCGCCACGCGCTGGGCCTGCCCGCCGGACAGCTCGTCCGGCATGCGCTGGGCGAACGCCCGCGCGTCCACCTCGCGCAGCCACGCCAGGGCACGACGCCGAGCCATCGCCTTCCCCGCGCCACTCGCCCGGGGGCCGAAGGCCACGTTGTCGAGCACGTTGAGATGGGGGAACAGCAACGGTTCCTGGGCCATCAGGGCCACACCCCTGCGATGCGCCGGGACCCACATGTCCTGGGCCGTCCCACCGGCGCGCAGCACGGATTCGTCCCCCACCCTGATCTCACCGTGGTCGGGGGCCAGCAGGCCCGCGATCACGTCGAACACGGTGGACTTCCCCGCGCCATTGGGCCCGATCAGGGCCGCGGTGGTTCCCGGCTCCACCGTGAACTCGGCGGCCACACGGCGGCGGTCGTGTTCAACACGGACCATCAGTCCGGGCGCCTCCCCCGCTGCGTGGGGCGTGCTCCCCCCTAGGGCCGACGCGCCCCCGGGTGCAACCGCGGATGCGGCTGCGGTCCTGACCACGGCGCCGTTCCGCCCGGCCCCGGCGTCCGCCGTCCCAGACCCGGCCGCGGGTCGGTCACCGACCGCATGGGCAGTGCGGCTGTCCTTCGAGGACTGCGTCGAGCCGCCGGACCGGGGCCGTGATCCCTCCGGATCGGGACCCCACTGCGGACCCGGCGCGAACCACCGGGTGAGGTTGGCGCGGAAGCCGGCGCCGCGGCGTCGTCGGGAGGGAGCACTGACCCCCACGACGAGCAGAGCAACGAGCACGAGCAGCAGGGAGAGGGCCACGGCGGCGTCGGGATCGGTCTCGCGCTGCAGGTAGATCTCGAGCGGGAGCGTGCGGGTCACGCCCTGCAGGCTGCCCGCGAATGTGAGGGTGGCGCCGAACTCGCCGAGGCAGCGCGCGAAGGACAGCGCGGTCCCGGAGAGCACCGCGGGCAGCACCAGGGGCAGCGTGACCCGGAACAGGGTGCGCGTGGGGGATGCACCAAGGCCCGCCGCGACCCGTTCGTAGCGAACGCCCGCGGTGCGCAGCGTGCCCTCCAGGGAGACCACCAGGAACGGCAGGGCCACGAACGTCTGGGCGAGCACGACGGCCGCGGTGGTGAACGCGATGTCCACGCCCGCCGAAGACAGGGGGCCGCCCAGGAAACCCATGCGTCCGAAGGTGTACAGCAGCGCGATACCGCCCACCACGGGTGGCAGCACGAGCGGCAGCAGCACCAGCGAGCGCAGGAGCGTGAGGCCGCGCACGGTGGAACGGGCCAGGACCAGGGCGAGCGGGCACCCCAGCACCAGGCACAGCGCCGTGGACGCGACCGCGGTGCGAAGGCTCAACCACAGCGCGGCGAGCGAGGACTCGCTCGTGAGCAACTCCCCCAGGTGCACCCAGTCGATGCGCAGCACCATGCCGAGCAAGGGCAACAGGATGACCAGCGCCCCCGCCACCGCCGGGACCAGGACCCACCGGGGGGTCGTGACGAACCCGCGCGTCACGGTGCGCCGAAGCCCGCGTCCTCCAGGACCTTCCGGCCCTCGTCACCCTGGACGAGGTCCACGAACTGCCGGGCGAGCTCCGGCTCCGCGGAATCCTTGAGGGCGACCACGGGGTAGTTGTTGACCGCCTGATCCGTGCGCGGGATCTCGACGGTCGTGACCCTGTCCTTCGCGGACTTGGCATCCGTGACGTACACGATCCCGGCGTCCGCCTGCCCGGAGGTCACCTTGCCGAGCACGTCTGTGACCGCGTTCTCCTGGCTCACGGGGTGGAGCGCGACACCGTTGGCCTTCTCGATCTCCTGCGTGGCCGCACCGCACGGTACCTCCGGGGCGCACGTGACCAGCTTGACGTCCCGGTCCACCACGTCCCGGAAGGAGGTGATGTCCGCGGGGTTGTCCTTGGGTACCGCGAGGGTGAGCACATTGGACGCGAACACGCTCGGCTCCCCCGCGGCCAGGCCCGCGTCCGTGAGCTTCTTCATGTTCTTCTGGTCAGCGGAGGCGAAGACGTCCGCGGGGGCGCCCTCGGTCAGCTGTTGCACGAGCCCGGACGAGCCTCCGTAGTTCATGCTGACCTTCACCCCCGGGTGCGCCGCCTCGAACGTGCGCGCGAGCTCGTCGAAGGAATGGGTCAGCGAGGCCGCCGCGGACACCCGCAGGGTCGTCTCCTGATCGGACGACGACGCCGCGTCCCCTCCCCCGTCCGACGCTCCCGCGCACCCGGAGAGCGCCACCGCGCTCACCGCGCAAGCCAGGGCGCGCATGCGTGTCGCCGCGCGCCCCATCACTTGTGCCCCTCGGTCTCGACGATGACCGCGGTGGACTTCACCACGGCCGTGGCCACGGACCCCGGTTCCAGCCCCAGGTCACGCACCGCTTCCGTGCTCATGAGCGAGACGATCCGGTGCGGGCCGCACTGCAGCTCCACCTGGGACATCACGGGATCGGAGGTCACGGCGGTTACGAGTCCCACGAGGCGGTTGCGCGCCGAACTGTTCACCCCGGCGGGATCCTGAGGGCTCACGGCGTTGTCGCGCGAGTATGCCGCGAGTTCGGCGCCGTCCACCACGGCGTACCCCGCGGAATCCTTGTGCCCGGTGAGCGCGCCCTGCTCGATCCACCGCCGGACGGTGTCGTCGCTGACGCCCACGAAGGTCGCGGCCTGGGAGATACGGAGGTGGGTCATGGGAGCAGTTTATCCGCATCTGCGGAACTACGGCCCTGTTTGAACCGCACTTGCGTGGTGTTGACCTGACATGCGACGACGCCGCGCGGACCGGGCCGCGCGGCGTCGTCGTCCCCTACAGGGCTCATTCGTGGGAGAACCGCGCCTTACGCTTCTCCGCGAACGCCGACATGCCCTCCTTCTGGTCCGCGGTGGAGAACAGCCCGTGGAAGACCCGCCGCTCGTGCTGGACGCCGGCCCACAACCCGGACTCGTACGCGGCATTGACGGTCTCGACCGCGTGCTGGGCCGCGGGCTTGGACATCTCCGCGATCTTTCCGGCGACCTCCAGGGCGGTGTCCATGAGCTCGTCCGCTGCGACCACGCGGGAGACCAGACCGGAACGCTCGGCTTCCTCGGCGCGCATCTGCCGTCCGGTGAGGATCATGTCCATGGCCTTGGCCTTACCCACGGCGCGGGTGAGGCGCTGGGTGCCGCCCATCCCGGGGATCACACCCAGGGCGATCTCGGGCTGACCGAACACTGCAGTGTCCGCGGCGAGGATCAGATCGCACATCATCGCGAGCTCGCACCCACCGCCGAGCGCGTAACCGGCCACCGCGGCGATCTTGGGGGTGCGCAGCCGGGCGAAAGCGTCCCACCCCGCGAAGAAGTCCTCGTGGTACATATCGGACGCGGACTTGCCGGACATCTCCTTGATGTCAGCACCGGCCGCGAAGGCCTTCTCCGAACCTGCGAGGATCAGCGCGCCGATCCCCGAGTCACGGTCCAGCTCGGTCGCGGCGGCCACCACGTCCCGCATGGTCTGTTCGTTCAGCGCGTTCAGTGCCTTGGGGCGGTTCAGGGTGATGACACCCACGCGTCCCTCGCGGCGGACTTCAATGGTCTCGTAGGAGTTCTCGTTCATGTGATCAGCATCTCATAGGTCCCCCGGGGGGGGCGGGTCCGAGCGTGGGGGCCCAGCACCGGGGCCCAGCGCCGGCCTCCGTCCTCCGGGCCACGGGACGGGCCGGCGGTAGGCCCCTGTCCCCACGGGAACCGGCCACTAGCATGGACGCATGCGTGAATTGCAAGCACAGATCATTGCCGAGCTCGGCGTCTCTCCGCAGATCGATCCGGAGCGGGAGGCCCAACGCCGCGTCGACTTCCTGAGCGACTACCTCAGGGCCACGCACACCGCGGGGTTCGTCCTGGGGATCAGCGGCGGCGTGGACTCCACCCTGGCCGGGCGCCTGGCCCAGCTCGCGGTCGAGAAACTGCGCGAGGACGAGATCAAGGCCGAGTTCGTGGCCATGCGACTGCCTCACGGGATCCAGCACGACGAGGCCGACGCCCAGGCGGCGCTCGAATTCATTCAACCGGACCGGGTCATCACGTACGACGTCGCGCCGGCCGTCCGCGGTTTCGAGTCCGCCTACGGTGCCGCGACCGGTGAGCAGCTCACCGATTTCACCCGCGGTAACACCAAGGCCCGCGTGCGTATGACGGCGCAGTACGCGGTGGGCGGGGACCACAACCTGCTGGTGATCGGCACGGATCACGCGGCGGAATCGGTCACCGGGTTCTTCACCAAGTTCGGCGACGGCGGCGCGGACGTCCTGCCCCTGGGCGGGCTGAACAAACGGCAGAACCGCCAGGTGCTCGCGTACCTGGGGGCCTCCGAGCAACTCGTAGGCAAGGCCCCCACCGCGGACCTCCTGGACGAGAACCCCGGGCGCACGGACGAGGACGAGCTGGGCCTGCGCTACGACGACATCGACGACTTCCTCGAGGGCAAGGACGTCCCCGAGGAGATCGCGGAGAAGCTGGAGCAGACCTTCCTGCGCACCCGCCACAAGCGCACCGTGCCAGTGACCCCGGCGGATGCGTGGTGGCGGGAGGGTTGAACCCGCTCCCGTTCAGCGCCGACGCCGCCGAGCGGGTTGTGCCCGGCGGCGTCACTCACTGGGGCCCCGGTGATGCGGGCCCTCAGCGCGTCGTGGAGTGCCATGGCACGGCCCCGTTCCACGCGATCCGACCTCGCGACTGACACAGTTTCGGCCCCGGGAAGCGCCCGGCACATGCCCTCCGCAACGACCACCGCAGGGGACGGAAGCCCCCGGTCCCTACGCCTCTGCGGCGTCGTTCCCGAACACCCGGGGTGACGCGCTGCGGTAGCGGCGGTTGCGGACCGCCAGCACACCGCCGGCCAGCACGGCCGCCAGGACCGAGGCGGTCAGCACGGCCACTTTGGCCTGGTCCCCTGCGGCTGCGGACGGGTCGAAGCTGAGCTCCGCGATCAGCAGGGACACCGTGAACCCGATCCCGGCCAGCAGCGCGATCCCCACCAGGTCGATCCACCGGTAGGACGGGTCCAGCTTCCGCCCGGTGAGCAAGGTGGTGAGCCACGTGGCGGTAATGATGCCCAGAGGCTTGCCCAGGACGAGGCCCGCGATGGCGCCGAGCGTGACGGGGGCGGCGAGCGCCGTCGTCAATCCGTCCCAGCCGCCCACCGCGACGCCCGCGGAGAAGAACGCGAAGACCGGCACCGCGAACCCGGCGGACAGGGGCCGGACGCGGTGCTCCAGGTGCTCGGCGAGCTCCACGGGCTCCCCGGAGGCCTTCCCCGCGAGGACGGGGACGGCGAAACCGAGCAGCACGCCGGCAACCGTGGCGTGGATCCCGGCCTCGTGGACCAGGGCCCACGTGATCACGGCCAGCGGCACCAGGATCACCCACGCGGCCCACGTGCGGTGCGCGAAGAAGCGGGGGAAGCGGTGTGCGAGCAGCCCGAACACGGCCAGCGGGACGAGCGCGAGCAGCAGCGGGAGCATGTGCACCTCATCCGTGTAGAAGATCGCGATGATGGTGATGGCCAGCAGGTCGTCCACCACCGCGAGCGTCAGCAGAAACAGGCGGAGCGCGCTGGGCAGGTGCGAGCCCACGATCGCGAGGACGGCCACCGCGAACGCGATGTCCGTGGCGGTGGGGATCGCCCAGCCGCCCAGGGTCTCGGGGCTGCCGAGGTTAACGCTCGCGTAGATCAGAGCCGGGAGGACGACGCCGCCCACCGCCGCCGCAATCGGCACCGCTGCCTTGCCGAGGTCCCGCAGATCACCCGCGACGAACTCGCGCTTGAGCTCCAGGCCCACGAGGAAGAAGAAGATCGCGAGCAGTCCGTCCGCGGCCCAGGCGCCGAGGCTGAGGTTCAGGTGCCACGGCTCGTAGCCGACCTCGAGGTCCCGCAGCGCGAAGTAGCTCTCCGCGGAGGGCGAGTTTGCCCAGACGATGGCGATGACGGCGGCGACCACCAGGAGGATGCCGGCCACGGTCTCGCGGCGCAGGACGTCCTGGAGGCGGGAGAGGACACCGCCCGAGGGGTGGTCGGGCTCGCACGGGAGCTCAGGATGGTTGAAGAAACCGGGCTCCGAGACGAAGCCGGAGGACTCTTCCCGCTCCACGGGCTCCGGCAATCCGGGCTCACGGTGGGCAGGGGTGGTCGTGTGGTGCAGGGGCATGGACTTCTCCAATGTCGACGGGCATCACGCTCATTACCGCCGACCAGACTTCCCGGCACACCAGCCAGCAAGGGTAGCAGGGCGCTTTTGCGCGGCGCACGCGGGGCGGCTTTCAAGAAGGTGGTCCCGCAGCAACCCACTCGGCTTCTCTGTCGCTGCGACCCGGGACACGAGACGATCTGGCAGTGACCTGCCTACGGTGGGGGCATGCTGAAACGGAATTCGGTGGGCTTGCTGATCCTGGGGTCCGCGATGGTGGCCCTCTTCGTGATCACCTTCATTGGAGCGCGGGAATCATGGCTGCTCATGACCCTGGAACTGCTTTTCGCCGTCATCTTTCTCACCAAGGCGGTGCAAGAACGGCGTGCAGAAGTCGCGGCACAGCGCCGTCGAGCGGCGCGCCGCCCCGCGAGCAACGGCCTGTCTTGACCGAGCTGCCACCGGCGGGACCGGTTATCCCGGACTGCGGTGCGGCTGTGGCTTGGAAACACGAGCCAACATCAGGCTGATTCCCCACAGGAACAGGACCAGCAGCGGTACGAGAGTCATCATGGACGGCTCGTCCACGACTGTCACGCCGCCCACGTTCTCCCAGGTGCATGTGTGGCCCAGTGGCACCCAGCTCCACCCCGGCTCACCGTAGATCGAGCTTCCGTCGCCCAGTTCGCAGGACAGGGATCCGGAGTACACGAGTCGCTCCGCCACAAGCCCTCCGATCCAGGCGAGTACCGCTGCGAGCCACAGCACCCATCCGACGTTCCTTGCCCGCGAAGCGGCTGTTGGGTGTGACATTCACCCGTCTCCGTTCTGGCTGCCGTGCCCTTCCGCCGAGCGCACTGCCGGTTATTTGGTCTCGCCACTTTCCTATCAGGGTTCCCTGCGACCCCATCCTTCTCGGTCAATCCGCTCACTTGATCCTCGCCAAACCTCCTTGACTACACTGACCACCAGTGACACGGGGTGCCGCCACCCTCCCCGCCCACCGGGCGGGCAGACAGAGGACCGCAGCGGCTGAGATGACACCCGTCGAACCTGTCCAGTTAGTACTGGCGAAGGGATGTCACGGTGGCACCGCGCAGGTGGCGCACCGCTTTCTTCGCCGTGAGCCACAGGAGTGAGCATGCGGATCGAGAACACCATCGTCCTGGTCACCGGCGGAGCCCGCGGGCTCGGGGAGCACCTCAGCCGGGCGTTCGCGCGGGAGGGCGCGTGCGTCGTCGTGAACTACCACTCCAGCGATGAGCGGGCCCGTGCGCTGGTCAGCGAACTCGGGGAGGACCGGGCACTCGCGGTCCAGGCGGACGTGACCGACGCGCAGCAGGTGCGGGACATGGTCTCCCGGGCCCGGGAACACTTCGGCGCGCCGATCACGGTGGCGGTGAACAACGCCCTGGTGGACTTCAGCTTCAACGGCGATGCCCGCCCCACCCTGGAGCACCTGACCGCCGAGAACCTCACGCAGCAGTTCCAGGGCGCCGTGGTGGGTGCCCTCAACGTGATGCAGGCGGTCACCCCGGGCATGGCGGAGGCCGGTGAGGGGCGCATCATCAACATCGGCACCAACCTCTTCCAGAACCCCGTGGTCCCCTACCACGACTACACCGCCGCGAAGGCCGCCCTGCTCGCCCTCACCCGCACCGCCGCCAAAGACCTCGGCCCGCAGGGCATCACCGTCAACATGATCTCCGGCGGCCTGCTGCGAACCACGGACGCGAGCGCCGCCACCCCGGACGAGGTCTTCGACTTCATTGCCGCCGGCACTCCCCTGGGCCGCGTGACCACCCCCGAGGAGTTCGCGGACACCGCCCTGTTCTTCGCCTCGGACTGGTCCCGCGGGGTCACCGGCCAGAACCTGGTGGTCGACGGCGGGCTGGTGATGGACTGACATGGCCGCCCCCTCTCCGCACGACGACGCCGCCCGGCCCGGCCCCGCGCGAAGGGCACCTGCCGGGGGTGCGGCGTCGGCAACCACCCCCGAAGCTGAGCCGACGCTCGGGACGGCCGCTGCGGCGTCGTCGCCCACGACCGCACCGGCCCGCCGCCTCCACCTCAACGCGTTCCTCTACAGCGCCGGCCACCACCAGGCCGCGTGGCGCGCCCCGAACTCCTCGGTGCACCGCCTCACGGACATCGCCTACTACGAGGAGCTCGCGCGGACTGCCGAACGCGGTCTGTTCGATGCGGTGTTCTTCGCGGACGGGCACAGCGTGGGTGACGTCTCCGGCGGGCCCCGCTGGAGCCTGGAACCCCTGACAGCGCTGTCCGCGATGGCGCGGGCCACCGAGCGCGTCGGCCTGGTGTGCACGGTGTCCACCACGTTCTTCACCCCGTTCCACGCGGCTAGGATGCTCGCGTCCTTGGACCACATCTCGGGCGGGCGGGCGGGGTGGAACGTGGTGACCTCCATGTGGGACTCCGAGGCCCGCAACCACGGCTACCGGGCCATGCCGACCAAGGATGAGCGCTACGAGCGCGCCCGCGAGTTCGTGGAGGTGGCCCGCGCCCTGTGGGCCAGCTGGGACGAGGACGCCGTCACCGCAGACCCGGAGGGCCGGTGGGCTGAGCCCTCCAAGCTGCACCGCCTGCACCACGAGGGCCGCCACTTCCTGGTGGATGGACCCCTCACGGTTCCGCCCTCCCCCCAGGGGGAACCGGTCCTCTTCCAAGCGGGTGCCTCCGGGCCCGGCAAGGCACTCGCGGCCGACTTTGCAGAGGGGATCTACGCCGTGGCCTACGATCTGCCCGCCGCGCAGGAGTACTACGCGGCGGTGAAGGCCGAAGTGGCCCGCGCCGGGCGTGAGCCCGGTTCCGTGATCGTGATGCCCGGTCTGGTCACGTACGTGGGCCGCACGCACGAAGAGGCCCTCGAGAAGCAGGCCCGCGTGGACCGTTTGCTCCCTGTGGAGCAGTCACTCGCACAGCTCTCCACGTTCGTGGAGCAGGACTGCGCGCAGTGGGACCTAGATGCGCCCGTGCCCACGCTGCCGCCCCTGGAGGAGTTCACCGGTCCGCAGGGCCGCTACGGCACCATCCTGCGGATCATCGAGGCCGAGCGCCCCACGGTCCGCCAGTTGCTCGGCCGCCTCGCCGCTGGCGGGGGTCACTGCACGATGGTGGGCACCCCGGAGTCCATCGCGGATCGAATGCAGGAATGGTTCGACAACGGTGGCGCGGACGGCTTCAACCTCATGCCGCCCGTCCAGCCGGACTCCCTGGATGACTTCGTGGACCTCGTGGTCCCCGAACTCCAGCGCCGCGGCCTGTTCCGCACCGCGTACACCGCCACCACGCTGAGGGGTCACCTCACGCGGGGTTGAGGCCCCGCGGCGCAACCCCGCCGCAGGACGACGACGCCGCCCCGCACGGTGGGCGGAGCGGCATCGTCGGTGGCGTCAGCGGCGTCGTCGTCGATCGGGAGGGTCCGGTCAGAGGAACGGGCGCAGCGGTACCAGGATCGTCTCGGCGACCCGGGCCATGGGGTGGCGATCGCGCCATTGGGGCGAGGACAGCTCCTCACAGTGCTCGCTGTCGGCGAGGAAGACCTTATCCATCTCGGCCGCGAAATCCGGGTCCACGATCTCCACGTTGGTCTCGTAGTTGAACGAGAGGGAGAGCCGGTCGATGTTGGCGGTGCCCACGGTGGACCACTCGCCGTCGATCGTGGCGGTCTTGGCGTGGATCATGCAGGCGGCGTACAGCAGGATGGTGACCCCACCCTCCAACAACTGGCCGTAGAACCCGCGGGACACCCAGTCCGCCAGGATGTGGTTGGAGTCCTTGGGGACCATGATCCGCACATCCACCCCGCGAGCGGCCGCGTCCAGGAGGCAGTCCAGGATCTGCTGGTCGGGGATGAAGTAGGGCGTGTTCACCCAGATGTGGTGCTGCGCCCTGTTGATCGCGTTCATGTACATCTCGCGGATGGGGTACACGAGCTGGATGGGCAGGTTCGCGGAGACCCGCACCTCCGGGTCCCAATTCTTGGGCGCCACCCAATCGATGGCGTGTTCCGGGTCCCGGTCCTCGTTCCACACGCTCGCGATGGAGCTGCGTAACCCCCATACCGCAGGCCCGATCTCCCGGATATGTGTGTCCCGCCACTGCCGGGAATAGAGAGAACCGAAGTTGTAGCCCCCCACGAAACCGATGTTGTCGTCCACCACCAGGATCTTGGAATGGTTGAAGCCCGAGAACCGCAGGGGCCCCTTCCAGAACGGGCGGCGCACCACCGTCATCCGGTACACGTGGACCCGGTCCGAGAAGTCGTAGAAGGAGGACGGGATCACGAGGTTCGCGAACCCGTCGTAGATGATGAACACCTCCACGCCCCGATCCGCGGCCCGGTTGAACGCGTCCAGGAAGCGCTGACCCGTCTCGTCGTTCTTCCAGATGAACGTCTCCATGTGGATGGAGTGCTGGGCGTTGTCGATGGCCTCGAGCATGTCCTCGTACACCGACTCACCCGACGTGTAGATGGTGATGTCCGAGTCCTGCACGTGCGCGTTGAACGTCCCGGGGTGCGGGGCGTCACGCTGCTGACGCCCGTGATGCTTCCACCAGTCGAGCCCGGCGAGCGAGGCGATCACCACGGCCTGCGCCCCCAGCAGGGCACCAGCACCCGCACCGGCCGCTTTCAGGAGGATACGGCGTTCTCTGATCTCGGCTAGCGCCCGCCTTGCGTCCATGACCTCACACTACTGCGGCGTCACATGGCGCGTCCCGGATCATGACCGGACCGGCCCTGGGAATTCACACCGCCCGTCCCGCGACCAAGGGCACTGAGGTGTTACACGGCGGGAATCCGCCGAATGGCAATCCACCCCGTCCCATAAGCCCTCGTGGAAGGACGACCTCGTGGGCGACGCCGCCACACAGAACCCGGGCGCCGCCGCATCCGTGGCCCCGGACGCTCGCGGCCGCGACGTCGTCGTCGTTTCCCGGGTGTTCCCGTGGACAGCTGCCGCCGCGCACCCGGGCCGTGCCCGCCCGCGGTTTCCCAGCGTGGGCCGCGGCTCGCTACGGTGGACCCCATGAGAATCGCCACGTGGAACGTGAACTCCATCCGCGCCCGCGCCGACCGCATCGAGGCGTGGCTCGACCGCTCGGACGTGGATGTCCTGGCCATCCAGGAGACCAAGGCCAAGGACGAGAACTTCCCATGGGAGCTGTTCGAGTTCGCGGGCTACGAAGTGGCGCATTTCGGCGTGAATCAGTGGAACGGCGTCGCCATCGCGTCCCGCGTGGGGCTCAAGGACGTGGAGCGCACGTTCCCCGGTCAGCCCACGTTCGGCAAACCCGGCCAGGAACCCGCCCAGGAGGCGCGCGCAATCGCCGCCACGTGCGACGGCGTGCGGATCTGGTCCCTCTACGTGCCCAACGGCCGCGGCCTGGAGGATCCCCACATGCCGTACAAGCTCGAGTGGCTGCGCGTCCTGGAGGGCCACGCCGAACAGTGGCTGCAGGAGGACCCGCAGGCCCAGATCGCACTTGTGGGTGACTGGAACGTGGCCCCGCGTGACGAGGACGTGTGGGACATCCAGCTCTTCCGCGACGGCGGGTACACCCATGTGAGCGAACCCGAGCGCGCGGCCTTCAACGCGTTCATCGAGGACGCCGGGTTCCAGGACGTGGTCCGCGAGCGCCACCCCGGACCGGGCGTGTACACGTACTGGGACTACACGCAGCTGCGCTTCCCCAAGAAGGAAGGCATGCGCATCGACTTCCAGCTGTGCTCCCCCGCGCTCGCGGCCCGTGTGCAGGACGCGTGGATCGATCGCGAGGAGCGCAAGGGCAAGGGCGCGTCCGACCACGCCCCGGTCGTCATCGAGATCGACTGAGCCATGCCCCTGATCAACGTGGGCAGCGCCTACCGCAGCATCACGGGCCCGCCCATGCGCTTCGCGCTGCGGATCTACGTGCCCCAACAGGATCTCGACGCCGCCTACGCACCCGGCATCCCCCGCGCCCTGGACCCCTTCACCGCGGGCGTGCACGAACTTTCGGAGCAACTGGCCCGACTGTCCGACACCTCCCAGCCGTTGCTCCCGCCCGCACGCGAGCCGCTGTGGACCATGCCGTTCTCCACCGCACCCGCCGGTTCACGGCGCCTGCCCGGACCCACCGGCGACTTCCCGGTCTTCCACCCCACGCAACGGCTGCGTCGATCCCTTCGCCTGTTCACGGCCGCGGAGAACGACGACAGCGCCCAGTTGCTGCCGCTACTCGTTCCGGAGAAGCAGGTCAGCGACGCTGCGAAGGCCACGTCCCGCGAGACCTTCGACCCCGTGTACACCCGTGAGTCCGCGTACGTGGTCCCGCTCGCGTGGTTCGCGGCTTTCGCCCCAGAGGACCACGTGACCTCCTACCACTCCGGGCACGAGGTGCACCGACTCATCGCCCCCGCGGACACCGCCGCGCGCCGGGTGATCCAGGCCGCCCAGACCGTGGAGGACGCCGCTCAGCAAGCCTCGGGGGGCGCTGACGAGCACGACCTCCCGGACGAGGCGCGCCAGGCTGCGGCGTTCGCGCAGGACCTCACCCGCCTGGGGCGGTGGCTGGGCGCGTTCAGCGCTGCCTCCGTGGTGAGCCTGGACTACGGGTCCATCGCGGATCGGCTCCAGCCGGACGAGAGCCCCCGGGACATGGCGGACGCCGTGGAACTGCTGCGCGAAGGGGATCTGGCGGCGGCCACCGCGGCGCTACGCCGGATCTTCATGCGCTGGGCCCCGATGGCCCACTTGCAGCAGGCGAACTGAGGCGGGGAGGGGCGGCGGGTGTGTGGCCCCCGCGGTAGATGGGTAGCCTGGATCCCGTGACTTCCGACCCCGTAACGCACCCCGACCAGACCACCTCGGCCCCGACGTCTGGCGGCGGCACGAACTCCACCACCGGCACGGAATGGTGGCGTGACGCCGTCATCTACCAGGTGTATCCCCGCTCCTTCAAGGACTCCAATGGGGACGGCATGGGGGACCTGGGCGGGGTCACCCAGAAGCTGCCGTACCTCAAGCACCTGGGCGTGGACGCGGTGTGGCTCTCCCCGTTCTACCTCTCCCCGCAGCACGACGCCGGGTACGACGTCGCGGACTACCGCACCGTGGATCCGCGCTTCGGTTCGCTCGAGGACTTCGACCGGATGCGGGAGGAAGCGCACCGGTTGGGCCTGAAGATCATCGTGGACCTGGTACCCAATCACACGTCCGAGGACCACGAGTGGTTCCGGGCCGCCCTGACCTCCGAGCCGGGCTCCCCGGAGCGGGACCGCTACATGTTCCGCGAGGGCAGGGGCGAGAACGGCGAGGAGCCGCCCAACAATTGGAAGTCCTTGTTCGGGGGCCGGGCGTGGACCCGGGTGCCGGACGGGCAGTGGTATCTGCACCTGTTCGATTCTTCCCAACCAGACCTCAACTGGGAGAACCCGGAGGTGTGGGAGGAGTTCCGGGCGATCCTGCGGTTCTGGCTGGACCGCGGGGCGGACGGTTTCCGGGTGGACGTGGCCCACGGCATGATCAAGGCCCCGGGCCTGCCGGACTGGGACGAGCAGGTCCACATGGTCGAGGGCACGGATGCCCAGGGCGCCCAGGACGAGCCCGACGGCCCCAGCAAGACCATGGACACCGGCCCCTACTTCGACCAGGACGGGGTGCACGAGATCTACCGGGACTGGCACACGGTGCTTCAGGAGTACCCCGGTGATCGCATGCTCGTGGTGGAGGCATGGGTGGGCCCCGCCGAGCGCCTGGCTCGCTATGTGCGCCCGGACGAGGCGCAGCAGGCCTTCAACTTCGACTTCCTGGTGGCCGGGTGGCATCGCGACCGCATGCGGGACACCATCGAGATCTCCCTGCGCGCCAATGCGGCCGTGGGCGCGCCGTCCACGTGGGTGCTCTCCAATCACGACACGGTCCGCCACGCCTCGCGCTACGGGTTGAGCTCCCGCACGGCCTACCCCAACGGGATCGGCGCGCAGGACGAGCAACCACACGCCGGTCAGGGGCTGCGCCGGGCGCGCGCCGCCGCCCTCGTGGAGCTCTCCCTCCCAGGTTCCGCGTACATCTACCAGGGCGACGAGCTCGGTCTGCCGGAGCACACCGAGTTGCCGGATGCCGCGCGGCAGGACCCCACCTTCCATCGCACCGCGGGTTCGGAGCTGGGGCGCGACGGCGCTCGCGTCCCCCTGCCGTGGGCTCCCGTGGGTAACGGGCTGGGTTTCGGTCCGGATCCGTGGTTGCCGCAGCCCGAGTCCTTCGCTGGGATCACGGTGGACCACCAACTGGGTGACCCGCAGTCCACGCTCAACCTGTACCGCCGGGCTCTGGAACTCCGGCACGACCTGGAACTGGGCACGGCCGAGTTCGCGTGGCATCCCCTGAGCGAGGGTGACCAGGACGTCCTCGCCTACACCATGTCGTGCGGGACCGGCGAGACCGTGCTGGTGGCCGCGAACCTCGGGGAGAACGAGATCGGTTTCGACGAGCTCTCCCGCGGTGAGCTGCTTCTGGCAAGTGGCCAGAGCGCCGTGGTCAACGACCGGTTGAGCGTGGACAGCGCGGTCTGGCTGCGCCTGACGTGATCCCCACGCCGAGGCTGACCCCCGTCTAAAGGGCGAATCCCGGGGCGAATGGCAAAACGGATCTCGGAACGGACCTCGGGATCAGTGGCGCGGTGTGCTCGCGCAATTAGCCCGCAACCACGACTCGGCCGGCTCCAACGCCCGGTGGATCCGCACGGCCTCCGAGGGCTGGAGGGTGGCGCCGGCGCCGTCGAGGATGTCCCGGACGTCGTCGAACGCCGGACGCACCTCGGCGGGGAGCTTCCCACGGAGCCGGCTGACGGACTCAAGGGCCTGTTCCAGGGTGTCCTCGTTCGCGTCCTCGTCCTCGCTGCGATCGGTGAGGGGCAGCAGCTCCAGCCCGCTGTAGACCTCGGCCACGTCGAAGCACGTCTGGGTGTCCGCGGGGCTCGCGGACGGCGCGCGGGGCGCGGGGGCGCTCGCGGACGGCGTGATGGGTGAGAGTTCGATCGTGGTGGTCTGGCCCTGCCGCGCGCCACACGCCGCGAGGAGCACGATGAGACCGGCCCCCGCCAGCAGTGCGCGCACTTGGTGATTCACAGCTGATCCTTCCGATCCGGCCACCCGGGTCCGTCCGATCCGGCGTCGGGTCCCGCTGCGACGACGACGCCTCTTACGGCCGTCCGCGCCGTCGGAACCCGCTGCGCTCGCTGGCCCAGGGCTGCTGGACCGATGCAGCGGAACCGCGCAGTCCTTCCGCAGCGTGCGCGAACGTCCCTCTCCACGCTAGGGTCCCAACCTCGGCGCACCCTGGAGGTCGGGTGCACGCCACCACCACGCCACCAACCCGCAGCAGTGCTGGTCGAAGATACCGCCCGGCCCATGCCGAGCTACTTCGAGGGATCCGCCCGGCGCACGTCGGGCCGCTCCGAGAAGCGGGAAGACATGAAGAAACCCCCGCGTGTAGAAGCCACGCGGGGGTTCAGTGGCTCCGACCGGCGTCGATCCGGTGACCTTACGATTTTCAGTCGTACGCTCTACCAACTGAGCTACAGAGCCAGGCACGTTCCCGGAGGCAACCTCCGGTGATATGCCGCAACGGCGCGAAAAGTTTCCTTTTCATCGCCGCTTGAGCGACCCTGACGGGACTTGAACCCGCGACCTCCGCCGTGACAGGGCGGCGCGCTAACCAACTGCGCTACAGGGCCTTGATTGTTTCCAACGAGTGAATATCCTACCAGGACGAACGACTCACTGTGCAAATCGCTCACCCCGCGGTACCTCTCACGGGAAAACGTACCCCCAACGGGATTCGAACCCGTGCCGCCGCCGTGAAAGGGCGGTGTCCTAGGCCGCTAGACGATGGGGGCTAGAACGCCGTCCGAGCATCACCAGCGGCAATATCGGACGATGGACCGTGAGTAGCTTAGAGGCAAACGGCTCGGTTGCACAAACCCGCGCGGTGTCCCGCCGGGCCTGCGCACGCCGCGGAACGGCGGGGATGGCACCCCGGGGGGCGGCACCCCGATGGGGCACATCGCGTTCGACACCAGGCGTCGGCACCGAGCAGCGGCGCCGCGTCGATTCAGATCGCGACGTCCGGTCTGTCCGAGAGTCGCGGGTCCCGGATGCACGGCACAATCATGGCCGGCCCGGCACTGTTGTGCAGCACCCCCTGGGACGTGGAGCCCAACAGCATGCCCGCGAATCCGCCGCGACCGCGGGTCCCCGTGACCACCAGTTGGTTCTGGGCCGAACGTTCCACAAGGACGTGGATGGGGGATCCGTCCACGAGCTCGCCGGTGATGTCCAGGTTCGGGAAGTGCCCGCGCAGCCACCGCACGCCGGCGTCGATCGCGGCCTGGATCTCCCCGCGCAGGTTGTCGAAGTCCACGGGCGAGGGCAGCCACGCGGAGGATCCGGAGTCCGACGGCGCGGCGCACACCACGGTCAGCGGCACCCCGAGCTGTTCGGCCTCCTCCGCGGCCCACAGCATCGCGGAACTCGCCTGTTGGGAACCATCCGAGCCCACGGTCACACCGTCCACGAACGCCTGACGGCGGCTCACGTTCTCGTGCAGTTGGTACTCCCTGCCCCACTGAAGGGGGATGATGCCCACGGGGCAGTGCGCGTGGGCGGGCACCGCGGTGGACA
Source organism: Kocuria marina (assembly GCA_014652975.1). Lineage (GTDB taxonomy): Bacteria > Actinomycetota > Actinomycetes > Actinomycetales > Micrococcaceae > Kocuria > Kocuria marina. The sequence goes on from BMZV01000001.1 coordinate 765,648, forward strand.
CCGAACCCAGCAGGCGGCCGATCAACCCGCCCCGACCGCGGGAACCCAGGACCAGCAACTGGGCGTCCTCGCTCAGTTCGAGCAACACGTCGGAAGGGTCCCCGGCCTGGACGGTGGACCGGACGTCCACGTCCAATTCGGCCACGCGGCGTCGTGCCTCGCCCGCGAGGTCCTCCACGGCACGGTTCATGGCGGTGTCGTCGAACGCCGCGTACCCCACGTCGAACGTGGACCCGCCGAACATGGGCACGGAGTAGGCAGTGACCATGTGGAGGGGCGCGCCGCGCCGTCGGGCCTCACGAGCGGCCCAGTGCAGGGCACCCATGCTCTGCTCGGAACCGTCCACACCCACGACGATCTCGGCCTCACGTGCGTTCATGGTGCTCCCTCCCTGGGCAGGATGTCCTGGTGCCAGCCTAGTCGTGTGCTCCCCCACACCGCGGAGGCGGTGAGATGATGGACGAGCCCCGGGGCGTGCTCCACGCAGCGCGTCCCGGAGGACGACATCGAGGGGCCGAGCCCCCGGAACGGAGGCGAGCCATGAGCGCAAGAGCCGAGCACCCCACCATGACGGCGCAGGTCAGGGGCGGCACGTGGCGGTCGTGGGGCGGCAACCTCACCGTCGAGCCGGCCGTGACCGTGCGCCCCACGGACTCGGACCAGGTGCTGCAGGTTCTCCAGGAGGCCGCCTCGCAGGGCGTGGCGGTGCGCCCGGCCGGGTCCGGGCGCAGCTGCTCCCCTCTGGTCCCCACCAAGGGCGTGCTGCTGGACACCTCGGCGCTCAAGGGTCTGGTGTCCGTGGATGAGGACCACCAGCGGGTCACGGTGTTTGCCGGGACCACGCTGCAGGAGCTGAACCTGGCCCTGGAGCAGCACGGGCTGGCGCTGGCCAACCTGCCCGACTCCTCGCACATGAGCGTGGGCGGAGCACTGGCCACGGGCACCCACGGCACGGGGCTGGGCCAGCCATCGCTGGGCGGGCAGGTGGTCGGGCTGAGCCTCGCAACCCCGGGGGGCGAGCTGATCTCCTGCTCCGAGACCCACCGCCCCGAGCTGCTCGACGCCGCCCGGGTGAACCTGGGCGTGCTGGGCGTGGTGGTCTCCGTGACGTTCCAGTGCGTCAACGCGTTCCGGCTGCACTGCGCCGAGTTCCGCGAGCCGATCGGATCCCTGCTGGACACCATGCAGGAGCGGATGTCCGCCGCGGACCACTTCGAGTTCTCGTGGATGCCGGGCACCACCGTGGCCCACACCCGCATCCTGAGCCGGTTGCACCGCCTCCCGGACACCTACACGCGCCCCGCCTCGCTCATCTCCCGGGCGCTGCGACGCACGGACGACGCCGTCCTGCGCACGTCCCTGACCGCCGGGCTGGGCCGCGTGGGGAACCTGATCCCGCGTGCGGTGAGCCGGCTCAACCGGATCGAGTCCCTCGCGGAGAGCTCCCGGCGCTACACGGACGTGTCCTACCGCGTGTTCACGGTGGCCCGCCCGGTGCGCTACGTGGCCGCCGAGTACGCCCTACCGCTGGAGGCCACCGCCTCCGCGGTGCGCGAACTGCGCACCCTGGTGGACGCGCACGTGTACGACCTCGCGTTCCCCATGACCGTGCGCTGCTCCCCGCCGGACCAGGGGCACCTCTCCCCCGCGGGAGGCCGGTACACGGGGTGGATCAACCTGCGCCAGTACGGCCGACGACCCAGCCAGACCTTCCTCACCGCCGCCGAGCAGATCCTTGTGGACCACGGCGGCCGCCCCCACTGGGGCACACTGCACACCCGCACCGCCGAGGAACTCGCGCCCCTCTACACACAGTGGGACGAGTTCCTCACTCTGCGCGCCGCCATGGACCCCCAGGGCACCCTGCTCAACCCCCACCTCCGGAGGCTGCTGGGACTCTAATGCCCGCTCGTTCCGCCCCTACGCGGAGCCTGCACTGCTCAGAGCAGACCGTTGGCTTCGAGGAGGGGACGGACGCCTTCCCCGAACCAGTAGGCCTCTTCGAGGCACGGATATCCGGAGAGCACGAACTCGTCAATGCCCGCGGCAACATACTCCCCCATGAGGTCGGCCACCTCCTGGTGGGACCCCACCATGGCCGTCCCCGCTCCACCACGCAGTAGGCCCACTCCTGCCCACAGGCCGGGGTGGACCTGCAACTTGGTCGCGGAACCACCGTGCAGATCCAGCATCCGGCGCTGCCCCTCGGACTCGGAACGGCGCAGCGCTTCCTGCTGCTCCTGGATCATCCGTTCGTCCACGCCCGCGAGCATGCCCTCGGCCACCGCCCATGCCTGAGCCGACGTCTCCCGCGAAATGGTGTGCAGACGGATGCCAAAGCGCACGCCGCGTCCGCGTGCCCTGGCGAGTTCACGGATCCGGTCGATCTTATCCTTCGCCTGTTGCGGTGGTTCGCCCCACGTGAGGAAGACATCCGCGTGTTCCGCAGCCACGGTGGCCGCAGCTGCGGAGGAACCCCCGAAGTACACCTGCGGACGGGGCGCAGGCGGGAAGTCCAGCCTGGCCTGCTCCACGGCGAGGTGCTCACCTCGGTAGTCGAAGGGTGGCTCGTGATCCCACAGACGGGACACGATGTCCAGGAACTCTCCGGTCCGAGCGTAGCGACCGTCTTTGTCCAAGAAGTCCCCGAAGGCGCGCTGCTCGGTGGACTCCCCTCCGGCCACGACGTTGACGTTGAGCCGTCCCCCCGTGAGGTCCTGGTACGTGGCCGCCATCTGGGCCGCCAGGGTGGGGGACATGGCTCCGGGACGCAATGCCACGAGGAACTTGAGTTTTTCCGTGTGCTGGGAGATGGCGGCCGTGGTCAACCAGGCGTCCTGGCACCACAGGCCCGTGGGCGAGAGCACGGATTCGAAACCGTTGTATTCCGCCGCCTGCGCCACCTGCACCAGATAGGGCAGACGCGGCCCACGCAGGGTCTCCGTGGCCTGAATCCTCGCCCCGTGGCCTCCGCCCACGATGCCGCGAGAATCCGACGCGGTGGGGAGGAACCAGTGGAGGGAAATCGGGGCCATGGGAAACACTCCTGTCGTAACTGTTCGGTCCAGGCCACGCTACGACTGGCGGAGCTGAGACTCACGCGTCACGTCACTCAAGGACACACAACCGATCCCACCCCGCGCCTGGGCGGGCGTCGACCCAAGGGCGTGCAGGGGAGGGGAGGACGACCCGATGGGCGCTACTGCTGGACAGCTCCGCGGGAGACCGCCACCATCTCCTCCCGCTCCACGACCTTGACGCGCTCGCGGGGGTTGCCTTCGGCGTCGTGGGAGGACTGCCCCAGGCTCTGTTCGTACTCGTCCAGCATGAGCCAGCCGTCCCACGTGGTGTACTGCACACCCTTGTCCTCGAGCAGTTCCACCACGGCCTCGAGCTGCGGGTGATCCGGATCCGCGAGGGACGCGCGGTCCTCCATGATGTGGTTCACGGTCTCGAGGGCGTCCGACTTGGTGGCCCCGATCAGACCCACGGGGCCGCGCTTGATCCAGCCCGTGGCGTACACGCCGGGAACCGGGGAACCGTCCGCCTCGATCACGCGGCCCTCCTCGTTGAGGATCACCCCGCGTTCGGGATCGAACGGCAGCTCGGGCAGGGGCGAGCCCAGGTACCCGATCGCGTGGTAGACGGCCTGCACGGGGAACTCGGTGTACTCGCCCGTGCCGGTCACGGAGGCGTCCCCGTTGAGCCGAGTGCGTTCCATGCGGATCGCGCGGACCTTGCCGTTCTCGTCCCCGAGGATCTCGTCCGGGGTCTGCAGGAAGTGCAGGTGCAGGCGGCGGGACGCCGTCTTGGGGGAATCGTCCTCGCGCCACTTCTGCAGCGTCTTCATCATGACCTTGATCTGGTTGTTCTCGGTCATGGCCTTCTCGGAGGCCTCGTCGAACTGGAAGTCGTCGTCGTAGACCACGATGTCCACGTCACGGGACTTAGCGAGCTCACGCAGTTCGAGCGGCGTGAACTTGATCTGGGCCGGACCGCGGCGGCCGAAGATGTGCACGTCCGTGACCGGGGACTTGCGCAGCCCTTGGTACACGTTGCCCGGGATCTCGGTCACGAGCATGTCCTCGGCGTGCTTGGACAGCACGCGAGCCACGTCCAGGGCCACGTTGCCGTTGCCGATCACCGCGATCTCCTTGGCCTCGAGCGGCCACGTGCGCGGGTAGTCGGGGTGGCCGTCGTACCACGCCACGAAACGGGCGGCGCCGTAGGAGCCGTCCAGGTCCGCGCCGGGGATCTGCAGCGGCGCGTCATTGACCGCACCCGTGGCGAAGATCACGGCGTCGTAGTGGGTCAGGAACTCCCCGAGGGTGATGTCCTTGCCGTACTCCACGTTGCCGAAGAACCGGATGTCACCGCGGTCCAGGATGGAACGCAGCGCCGTGATGATGCCCTTGATCCGGGGGTGGTCCGGGGCCACGCCGTAGCGGATGAGCCCGAACGGGGTGGGGTAACGGTCGAACAGATCCACGCTGACCTCGAGCTCACCCTCACGGACCGCCTCGGTCTTGGTGAGCATGTCCGCGGCGTAGATGCCGGCCGGGCCTGCGCCGATCACGGCCACGCGCAGCGGACGTTGGGTGTTGGAAGTTGTCACGGAATTCCTTTCGACGCGCACGCATGTCTCACGTGCTTGCGGGGACTGCCTCCACGGTAGTGACATCAACTCATTAGTGCCTAAACACGGGCGGACGAACGAGCATCTGCGGAGGGTGCGAGCGGCGTCGACGTAGTATTTCTACACAAACACCCCCGCCGTTGTCGGTGCTCCCTGCCCAGCCGTCCGTGAGGATCCCCATGTCGTCAAGCACTCCGCCAACCACCCGGACCGAACCACGAGGCGGACTGGACCGCTACTTCTCGATCACCCATCGCGGCTCCACCGTGGGCCGCGAGATCCGTGGTGGCGTGGCCACGTTCATCGCCATGAGCTACATCGTGGTGCTCAATCCTCTCGTCCTGGGTTACGGCGAGGACGGCGCGGGCAACGTCCTGGGCGGTGAACGTGTCGCCGCGATGACCGCACTCGTGGCTGGCGTGCTGACCATCCTCATGGGGTTGTGGGCCAAGTCCCCGTTCGGCATGGCCACGGGTCTGGGCGTCAACGCGTTCCTGGCCGTGACGATCGCCACGAACCCGGGGCTCACATGGCCCGAGGTCATGGGTCTGGTCATCTGGGCCGGTGTGATCATGGTGATCCTGGTGCTCACCGGGTTCCGCACCGCCGTGTTCAACGCCGTGCCGGACTCCCTCAAGACCGCGATCGTGGTGGGGATCGGGCTGTTCATCGCACTGCTCGGTTTCGTCAACGCCGGCTTCGTGCGGCGGATCCCGGACGCCGCCCACACCACGGTTCCCGTGCAACTGGGCAACGGCGGTCAGCTGTTCGGCTGGCCCACGCTCACGTTCGTGGTGGGGTTGTTGCTGACCGTGGCGTTCGTGGTGCGCAACGTCAAGGGCGGGATCCTGATCTCCGTGGTGCTCACTACCATCCTGGCGCACGTGTTGGAAGCGGTCTCCCCCGCGGGGTCCGCGACCGAGAACCCTCACGGCTGGTCGCTGGTGGTACCCGCCAACCCCGAGGGTCTGTTCGCCCTACCGGATCTGTCCCTGATCGGTGCGGCCGCGCCCATCGACGCGTTCCGTCAGCTCGGGGTCATCGCGTGCGCCCTGTTGATCTTCACGATCCTGCTCTCCATCTTCTTCGATGCGATGGGCACCATGGTGGGCCTGTCCCAACAGGCGGGTCTCGTGGACGCGAACGGACGGATCGAACGCGTGGACCGCGTGCTGCTCGTGGACGCGCTGGGCGCGGTGGCCGGCGGTACCGGTTCCGTGTCCTCGAACCAGATCTTCGTGGAGTCCTCCACGGGTATCGCCGAGGGCGCCCGCACCGGTCTTGCCAACGTGGTCACCGGCGTGCTGTTCCTCGCGGCCATGTTCCTCACCCCGCTCGTGAACGTGGTGCCCTTCGAGGCCGTGGCCCCGGCCATGGTGGTCGTGGGCTTCCTGATGGCCCGCAACGTGGTGCACATCGACTGGAGCGACTGGGGTGTCTCCGTCCCCTCGTTCCTGGCCTTCGCCGTCATGCCGTTCACCTACTCGATCGCCAACGGCATCGGCGCGGGCTTCGTCTCCTACGTCTTCATCCGCCTGGTGCAGGGCCGCGCCAAGGACGTGCACCCACTCATGTACGTGGTGGCGCTCGCCTTCGTGCTGTTCTTCGGTATGGGCGTCATCGAGGGTTGGACGCGCTGACGTCACCCGTCCCCTGACGACGACGCCGCTCCCGCCCTTCCGCACTCAGCCCCCGCGGGTGCCGTGGCGGGTCACGCCTCGGAACCGTTGCCGGGTGGGGGCATCGGGACCGGATCCGCGGGCTTGTCGTGCCACGGCTGGGCATCCCCCGCGAACTCCCGGCACCACGCGGTGTCCTTGTACTGCGCGGGCAGGGAACCGCCCAGCAGCTCCTTGGCGAGCGCGGCGGCGTCGGCGGAACCGGCCGCGGGCAGGGCGGCGCGGGAGGCTGCGAGCACCACGTTGCCGTAGCGGCGGCCCTTGAGCATCGCGGGATCCGCGACGGCGGCCACGTGCTCGAAGACCTCGAGCAACGCGGCGATCTCCGCGCGCGTGCCCTTGAGGTTGCGAGTGTCCCCCACGTTCAGCACGTAGATCCCGTCCGGGGAGAGCACCCGGTCCACGTGCCGAGTGAACTCCACCGTGCGCAGGTGTCCCGGGGTCTGCTCCCCCGCGAAGACGTCCCGCAGCACGACGTCGCGCGAGTCCTCCGTGAGTGTCTCCGTGACCTCCCGGGCCTCGCCCGCGCGGATCCGCAGCAGCGGTGCGCGGGGCAGATCGAGCCATTCGCGCACGAGGCGCGTGAGAGCGGCGTCGAACTCCACGACCACCTGCCGCGCTTGCGGGTAGCGCCACGCGAGGTAGCGGGCCATGGAACACGCGCCCCCGCCCAGGTGCAGGACCCGCAGCGAGGTGGGGTTCAGATGCGTGCTCACGTGCTCCTCGATCACGGTGGAGAACCAGCGCATGTACTCGAACTCGAGCTGGTCCGGGCGGTCCGGGACGATGTGCGAGGACGGCACCCCGTTCACGCGCAGCAACCACGCTCCCGGCACGTAGGGATCCCGCTGCAGCTCCACGGTGCCGGTGTCCGTGATCCAGGTGCGCCCCACGAGCCCCGGGGCGTCCGACGACGCACCGATCGCGTCCGCGCTCTTCTTCCGGTTCTTCCTGCTCACCTGTGTGACGTCACCCGCGCGCTCACCCGTTCCTGCTCACCCGTGCGCGCACCCCTGGGTGCTCGCCGGGCGGGGAGGCCTCTAGTTGTCACCGGTCGTGATCCCGCGCCGCTCCTGGGACCTGCCGAGCTCGTGAGTGTGCAGGGCGGACTCGAGGCGCTCCACCTTGCCCGCGAGCTCACCGGTGTGACCGGGGCGGATGTCCGCCTTGAGCACCAGGGACACGCGCGGACCGTACTCGGCCACCGCGGCCGTGGCTTCCTTGACCACAGCCATGCACTCGTCCCACTCGCCCTCGATCGTGGTGAACATGGAATCGGTGCGGTTGGGTAGCCCGGACTCGCGCACCACGTGCACCGCCGCGGCCACTGCGTCGTGGACGGAGGCGTCCGGGTTGTCCCCGCCGCTGGGAGAAACTGAGAAGGCAACCAACATGGACCCAGTCTCGCACCGATCCGTCGCGGGTGACAGAGCGCGTGCAGCACCGCGTGAGGACCTTCTTCCGAAGTAGTGCCGCGGCGCGAGCACTCCCCTGGCCATTCGAGAGCGGTGAGAAGATGGTGCCCAGCCTCACCCGTCAAGAAAAGCACATGTCCCGGTTCCTGCTGGCCATCACCCCGTTCGCGGGCCACGTCTTCCCCATGCTGGGGTTGGCCAAGGGCCTCCTGCGCCGGGGGTATGACGTAGTCGTGTACTCCGGCAGGAAATATGAGGCCACGGTCTTGGCCGCGGGGGCACGATTCCTGCCTTCTTACGCCGCACAGGATTTCGACGACACCGACCCGGAAGCCACGTTCCCCGCCATGGCCAGGGCATCGGGCCCCTCCGTGATGCTCACGGATTTTCGCGAACTGTTCGTCGGCACGGCCCCGGGCCAGGTGCAGGACATGCTCGACGCGCATGAAAAAATGCCATTCGATGCCGTGGTCGCGGAAGGTACGTGTTTCGGCGCGGAGTCGTTCCACGAACTACGCGGCGTTTCGTATGCGACGGTTTCGTTGTCGCTGCTCGGTTTGCCCAGCAAGCACCCCCTCCGGGGACCCCCTTCAAGCCGGGGCGCACCGTAGTCGGCCGCACACGCGATGCCGTAGTGCGAGCCCTGTGGGAGCACACGCTCGCTGCCCAGTTCCGATCGCTTCACAACCGGGCGAGAACGGCGGTGGGGCTGGAGCCCACGACACGCCGTGGGCTTCACGGCGCACGGTCACCGCAACTCGTCATCGCTCAAGGCGTTCCAGCGTTCGAACCGCCGCGGCCGGATCTACCCACCCACGTGCACTTCATGGGTGATCTCGCGGCAGGTACACGGGGTGCTGAGGTTCATCCGGCGTGGTCGGATGCCCTCGATCCGAGTCGCCCCGTCATTCACGTGAGCGAAGGCACGTTGGGCCGAGATCGAGGATCTTTGGTGGGGCGCACGGTTGAGGCCCTTGCGGACGAGCCGATGCAAATCGTGGTCGGCGGCCGCCACTGGGCCGAGCGTCTTCCGGATTCGGTCATCGCTGCGGAGTGGGTGCCGCAAGACCTGTTGTTCCCCCGTTACCGACCTGTTCGTAACCAATGTCGGATACGGGGGCATGATGGCCGCGTTGTCGCACGGAGTCCCCGTGCTCGCGGTGCCGCCGTCCACTGAGAAGTGGGTGGGCGCCGGGAATATGGTGAACAGTGGCCCGGGTTTGCGGCTTCAGGTGAAGGAGGCCGCCCCTGGCGTCATGAAACGCAGGGTTGGCACACTGCTGACGGATCCCACTTTTCGGGCAGCCGCGAGGAGAGTGGCGCACGCCATGGACCGCGCAGGCGGTGCCGAACGAGCGGCGGAACTGTGCGAAACGATTGCCCGCCCGTAGGCTGCCGAGAGCATCTGAACCAATAGTGCACTGCGTCCAGTTTCCCGGACCCGTGTCGTCAGAGCGCGTCGATGAGTTCGCGCATCAGCTGGGAAGGCGTGGTGTGCCGCTCCCGCGCCGCCTCATCCAACTTCGCGCGCCGCGCGGCGTCCAGACGGAGCGTGAAAGGACGCGCCTGAGCGCCCACACTGATGGGACGTCCGGGCACCGAGGGACCGACATGTCCACCCGTGTACCCCTGCTCGGATTCCGCTTCGGCGGCCCACTGTTCGATGTCTTCGTCCGTGAACGGAGTACCGTTCACATCGCTATACCTGCTCATGTGCCTACCTCCTCAGCCCTACCTCGATGAGAACTCTCTTGGTCGCAGCCATGGCGTGGAACACCAGCCATCCGTCAGGCTCGTCCTCGACCGTGATGAACTCCAACAACCGCCCACTGGCATCGGTCCCGACGCCCACCCACTGCACCGGGTGAGTCTCGCGCGCCCGGGACCGCAACGTGCCCTCGAACGCCTGAATCACATCTGCCGCCGTGATGTCGGGATGCCGCGCCATGGTCCTGGGATGCACATGGACACGCATCATGCCTCGCTCCATCAATTCGTACTACAAGATTGTAGTACGAAACCGTCCCGATGGAGCGACTCGTGGTCGGAGGCGGGTTCCCTAGACTGGGACGTATAGCCGGTCGACCGTGAGGGAGCTCGTTCCATGACGCAGGGCATCTACATTTCCGCCATGACACCGCGGAGCGGCAAGACGCTGGTGGCACTGGGCCTCGCGGACACCATGTTCAAGCGCACGGACGCCCTGGGTTTCTTCCGTCCGGTCTTCGACGGCGCGGCACCGGAAGACGACTCCGTCCTGCAGCTCATGAAGCGCACCTTCGACCTCCCGGACTCCCGGTGCCGGGGCGCGGTGTCTCTGGAGCGCTGCCGCGAGATCCTCGCCTCCGGTGAGCACGACGACCTCGACTCCGCCGCCATGGCCGTGTACTCCGAGATGGCGCTGGAGTGCGATGTGATCGTCGTGGACGGCACCGACCTGCTGGCCCACAACGCTGTCACCGCCGAGTTCGACCTCAACGCCCGCCTGGCCAACAACATGGGCTGCTCCGTGGCCGCGGTGATCGGAGCCCACGAGTCCGGACGTGTGAAGGACGTGCTCAACGCGATCGACGTGACCCGCACCGAGCTGCGCCAGGCCGGGTGCGACATCTACGCCGTGATCGTCAACCGCGCGGACCCGGAGCAGGCGGAGCAGATCCGCCGGGAGGCCAAGCCCGGCAACCACAACCTCCCCGCGTACGTGATCCCGGAGATCCCCGCGATCTCGAACCCCACCGTCGCCGAGCTCGTGGATGCCCAGGGCTACGGCACGGACTTCAACTCCACGTCCCTGGACCGCGACATCAAGGCCGTGAAGGTGGCCGCGATGACCGCCGGGAACTTCCTGGACCAGATCGCGGACGGGGACCTGGTGATCACCCCCGGGGACCGGACGGACGTGGTCTCGGCGACCCTGGCGTCGTCGTTCGCCTCGACCCTGCCCGTGCCCGCGGGAATGTTGCTCACGGGCGGGTTCCACCCCGAGGGCGCGGTCGCGTCCTTGCTGGCCGCGGCGCCGTTCCCCGTGCTGACCACAGACCAGGACACGTTCTCCACCGCGGAGGCCGTGGGCACCACGCGCGGTACCCTGGCCGGCGCCCACTCCCGCAAGATCGCCGCCGCGCGCGGCGCGTGGGCCGAGTACGTGGACAGCGACGAACTCTCCGACCGGCTCTCCCTGCCGCGACCCGTCAAGCGCACGCCGCTGCGTTTCCTCCACGAGCTCGTGGAATCCGCGCGCGCGGACCGCAAGCACATCGTGCTGCCCGAGGGTGACGACCCCCGCATCCTGCGCGCCGCGGAGATGATCCACCGCCGCAACTTCTGCGACCTCACCGTGCTGGGCGAACCCGAGAGCGTTCGGGCGCTCGCACAGTCGGAGGGCATCGATCTCGACTTCGACGCCGAGGGTCTGCACGTCGTCGACTTTCAGCACGACGCCGCACTGCGCGAGAAATACGCCGACGAGTACGTGAAACTGCGCTCCCACAAGGGTGTGAGCAAGGAACAGGCCCTCGAACGGATGACCGACGGTTCCTACTTCGGGACCATGATGGTGCAGATGGGGGACGTGGACGGAATGGTCTCCGGAGCGGCCCACACGACCGCCAACACCATCCGCCCCGCCCTGGAATTCGTGAAGACCCGCGAGGGCGTACACATCGTCTCCTCCGTGTTCTTCATGCTGCTCGCGGACCGCGTGCTGGTCTACGGCGACTGCGCCGTGAACCCAAACCCGGACGAGCAGGCCCTCGCGGACATCGCCCTCGCCTCCGCCCAGACCGCCCGGGAGTTCGGAGTGGAGCCGCGCGTGGCCATGCTCTCCTACTCCACCGGCGGGTCCGGTTCCGGGGAGGACGTGGAGCGCGTACGCGCCGCGACCGACCTCGTGCGCGAGGCCCACCCCGATTTCGAGGTCGAGGGGCCCATCCAGTACGACGCCGCCGTGGATGCCTCGATCGCCAAGTCCAAGCTCCCGGGGTCGAACGTGGCCGGACAGGCCACCGTGTTCGTGTTCCCGGACCTGAACACGGGCAACAACACGTACAAGGCCGTACAGCAGTCGGCGGGCGCGGTGGCCGTGGGGCCCGTGCTCCAGGGACTGCGCAAACCCGTGAACGACCTCTCGCGCGGGTGCACCGTGGACGACGTCGTCAACACGGTCGCAATCACCGCGATCCAAGCACAAACGCTGTGACGACACGGCGGCCCCGCGCGCGGGGTCGCCGTGCCCGCGTTGGTGACGCAGCGGCGTCGTCAACCCCGAACTCCGCCACTGGCAACCGCGGCCCGCGCGCCGCCGAAGGGAAACCACCATGCTCGTACTGGTCGTCAACTGCGGCTCGTCCTCCATCAAGTACCAGGTGCGGGAGGTCGAACCGGCGGACGGGGAACCGCAGGCCTACACTTCCTCCATGCCCGCGATCGACGAGAACGTCCCCCTCGCCACGGCCACGGCGGGAATGACCGGCGGCGAGGTGATCACCAAGGGGCTGATCGAGAACATCGGCACGTCGGAGATCCAGGACCACACCCAGGCCCTGGAAATCCTCGCCCAGCGTCTGGACGAAGAGCTCGGCGGGCGCACCATCGACGCCGCGGGCCACCGCGTGGTGCACGGTGGCGAGCGCTTCTCCGCCCCCGTGTTGGTGAACAACGAGATCATCCGGGCGATCGAGCGGCTGGCCCCGCTGGCACCGCTGCACAACCCCGCGCATGCCCTGGGACTGCGGGCCATCCAGAAGACCTATCCGGGGATGCCCCAGGTGTGCGTGTTCGACACCGCCTTCCACCGCACGATGCCCGAGAAGGCCTGGCGCTACGCCGTCCCCGAGCAGTGGTACGAGCTACACGGGATGCGCCGCTACGGTTTCCACGGCACCTCGCACGACTACGTGACCGGCAAGGCTTGCGAGTTCCTGGGCATCCCGCGGGAGCAGTTCAACACCGTGGTGGCCCACCTGGGCAACGGCGCCTCGGCCACCGCCATCCGCGAGGGCCGCTCCTACGACACCTCCATGGGCTACACCCCCCTGGCCGGACTGGTCATGGGCACCCGCAGCGGGGACCTGGACCCCTCCGTGGTCACCGCCATGCTGGAGCGCAACCCCGGGATGAGCGCCCAGGACATGAACCGGATCCTCAACAACGAGTCCGGTCTGCAGGGCGTCTGCGGGGACTCGGACATGCGGGCCGTGGCGCAGCGGGCCAGCTCCGGGGACCGGCGGGCGCAGCTCGCACTGGACATGGCCGCCTACCGCCTGGCGAAGTACATCGGCGGCTACCACGTGGCAGTCGGTGGAGCCCACGCGCTGATCTTCACGGCGGGCATCGGCGAGAACTCCCCCAAGTTCCGCGCCCTGGTGTGCGACCAGTTGGGCGCGCTCGGGATCACCCTGGACCCCACGCTCAACGAGGCCCCCCGGGGGGACGTGGCCCGCATCAGTGCGGAGACCTCCGCAATCGAGGTCCTCGTGGTGGCCACGGACGAGGAGCGGGCCATCGCGGAGGCCACGGCCGGGCTGGTGTGGGAGCGGGTCAAGAAGTAGCACCTCGCGCACCAGACCCCCACGCCCCGCCCCCGCAATCGCGTGCTGTAACGGAGCAGGTGCCATCTACTGTTCGGTAGACGGCACCTGCTGAGTTTTTGCAGCGCGCGGGGCGGCGCCGACGGGCGGATCAGCCCTGCTTGGTCACCGGCTCCTGCGCGGACCACGGGAAGACAATCCACTCGTCCGTGGACTTCCAGGAGAAGTCCGGACGGACCTCCGAGCGGGGCTTCTCGTAGACCACGGCGGAGCGGCACTCGGCGCCATAGCCGCGCAGCAGCTCCAACACGAGGGAAAGGGTGCGTCCGGAGTCCACGACGTCGTCCACGACCAGCACCTTCTTGTCGCTGATGGAGTCCGTGTCCAGCATGGGGGCGAGCAGCACCGGGTCCGGAAGGGTCTCGTGGACGTCCGTGTAGAACTCGACGTTCACGGCGTCAGAGAGCTTCACGCCCATGGCGTAGGACAGCGCCCCGGCGGGCAGCAGACCACCGCGCGCCACCGCAATGATGATGTCTGGGACGAATTCCGAGTCCACGATCTGCTGGGCGAGTTCCCGGGTGGCGGTCCCGAACCCCTCCCAGGTCAGGATTTCCTTGTTGTCCAGTTCGGTGGAGTCCGCGTGAAAGGCCATTCCCGTAGGGTAGTCGGTTTTGCGCGGCGGGCACTGCACGCGCCGCGCCCGCCTACACTTTCTGTGTCCCCTCACGACTGCCCCGATCGAGGATCCTCATGCCCAGCAGCGCATCACCCGCCCTTTCCCACGAGCGGGGGTCCCGCCCCGAGGACGAACGGCTGGGCGCCGGGCGCACCGTGGCGTACGCCGTGCAGCACATCCTCACCATGTACGGCGGTCTGATCGCCGTGCCGCTCGTGGTGGCCAGTGCCGCCGGGTACGACGCCGCCACCACCGCCCTGCTCGTGGCCGCCGCCCTGTTCGTGGGCGGGTTCGCCACGTTCCTGCAGGCGTGGGGGCTGCCGCGGATCGGTTCCCAGCTGCCGCTCGTGCAGGGGGTCTCCTTCACCGGGATCGCCACGATGCTGTCCGTGCTGGCCTCGGGGGGCGGCATCCAGTCGGTGATGGGCTCCATCATGGTGGCCTCCGCCTTCGGGTTCCTGGTGGCCCCCTTCTTTGCCCGCGTGCTGCGCTTCTTTCCGCCCGTGGTCACGGGGTCCATCATCACGACCATTGGCATCACCCTGGTGCCCGTGGCGGCGTCGTGGTCCATGGGCGGGGACGAGAAGGCACCCGGCTACGGCTCGCTGGGCAACATCGCCCTGGCGGGGGTCACGCTGCTTGCCGTGCTGCTACTGTCTAAGTTCGGCGGAGCGGTGCTGTCACGGCTGGCCATCCTGGTGGCGATCGTGGTGGGCACCGTGGTGGCGTGGGCCACCGGCATGGCGGACTTTTCGCACGTGGGGCAGGGGCCGTGGGTTGCGCTGCCCTCCCCCTTCCACTTCGGTGCACCCACGTTCCACATGGCGGCGATCGTGGCCATGGGCATTGTGATCCTGGTGAACATGGCGGAGACCACCGCTGACATCCTGGCCCTGTCCGAGATCACGGGCTCGCGCATCAACTCGGCACGCATCGCGGACGGGCTGCGCGCGGACATGCTGTCCTCCGCCGTGGCGCCGGTGTTCAACTCCTTCACGCAGACGGCGTTCGTGCAGAACGTGGGCCTGGTGGCGATCACCAAGGTCAAGAGCCGCTACGTGGTGGCCCTGGGTGGCGTGTTCATGGTGCTGCTGGGCATGCTGCCCGTGCTCGGCCAGGTCATCGCCGCCATCCCCCTGCCGGTGATGGGCGGTGCGGGCTTCGTGCTCTTCGGCACCGTGATGTCCTCGGGCATCCGCACGCTGGCCCGCGTGGACTACCGCGGCGGCATGAACCTGATCATCGTGGCCGTCTCCCTGTCCTTCGGCATGGTCCCGATCGTGGTCCCCACCTTCTACGATGCGTTCCCCGACTGGGTGGGCATCATCTTCTCTTCCGGTATCTCGTCCGCCGCCGTGGCCGCGCTGGTCATGAACTTCTTCTTCAACGAGATGGGCCGCAGCCGGCGCACCACCGAGGCCATGGGCATGAACACCGTGGGGCTGCGGGTGCTCTCCCCGCGCGAGGCCGGCGCACTGCAGGACGGCGACCAGTTCGTGGACGGCCGCCTGCTGGATGCCCAGGGGCAGGAGATCCCGTTCGCGTCCTCCCAGGAGCAGTACGAGTCGGTGCGCGAACGCATCAACGCGGGCGAGCTGACTTCGCTGGAGGACATTCGCCGCGCGGTGGATAACTAACCCCGGACGACGTCGCTCCCCACCTGCGCGCCTCTCCTCCCCTTCTCCTCCGCGAGTCTCGGCCTGTGCACCGCCGGTGCTCCACCGCCGCGGATTTCTGCCCCTACTCTGCCCCGAGAGAGCAGCCGTACGAGGGGACGCACACCGCTGCCGGGTCACGCGCTGCCCCTCATCGGCGCACCCGGTGGTAGGCCGCCACTACGTCCTGCGCACGGGGCAGCGCCAGATGTCCCGGGTGGCCCCTGTGGTGGGCCAGGGCGTCCAGTCCGTCCCGCACCACCCGTTCCAGGGCCGCGTCCACCAGCTCGGTCAGAGGAGTGCGGCCGTTGGCCGTGCGCTCGACCTCCTCCAGAAGCCGCGCAATCGCTTCCGTCTGCGAAGGGTCCACGAGCTGGCTCAGAGCGGAGAGGTCCACGTCCTCGCGGCCCCGCTGGATGGTGTCGAGACCGCGAGCGCGAGCGGGTTTGTCCCTGCCGCCCCGCTGGGCGGCGCCATGTCGCGGACCGGACCGGGAGACGTCGTGCCCCGCGGCACCTAGTCCGGACGGGGTGGCACCGCGTTCGGCCGGGACCGTGCCGGGCGCTTCCGGGGCGCCGCCAGGAACGTGCGGGCGGATCTCCCCGAAGGATGCCGCAGGACGCATGTCCTCGGGGCGCGGGAAGTCCCGCACCACCTGCCGGGCGCGGTCGGTGACATCCACGGCGCGGTAGGCGTCCATGGCTATCACCAGGTCCGCGACGTCCAGGAACGCCCCGGAGCCACCCGTGACCAGGATCGAAGACACCCCACGCTCCGTGTAGAGGGCCCCCACGCGGTCCACGAACGGGGTGATGGGCTCGCGTTCGCCCGGAACCATGGCCCGCATCCGCTCGTCCCGCACCATGAGGTTGGTGGCGCACGTGTCCTCGTCCAGCAGGAGCACCGCCGCCTGCGCCTCGACGGCCTCCACAGTAGCGGCCGCCTGGGACGTGGAGCCGGAGGCGTTGGACGTGCTGAAGTCGCGGGTGTCCGCGCCGGTGGGCAGGTTGTTGATGAACGGCGAGACGTCCGTGTTGCTCACGGCCCGGCCGTCCTCCGCGCGCACGGACATGGCGCTCGGCAGGGTGACCACGCGTTCGCGGCCGTCGCCAGGCACGTGGCTGTAGACCCCGCGCTCCAGGGCCTGCAGCAGCGTGGACTTGCCGTGGTAGCCGCCACCCACGACCACCGTGACGCCCTCGGGGATCCCCATGCCGCTCACGGTCGACCCGTCTTCGAGCTCGAGCTCCACGCGCAGCTCCGGAGGCGTCTCGAACGGGACGGCGCCCCGGGCCAGCGGTTCGTCCCGGTGCCCGGAGGCGCGCGGCAGCACGGCGCTGTCCGCGACGAACGCCACGAGTCCACGCTGCGGCAGCTGCTTCCGCAGGTGCTGGGCGTCCAGGTGGGAGGTCACGTGGGCCTGCAGGGCGCGGGCGTCCAGGTTCTCGTACCGCAGCGCGCGCTCGACGACGCCCGGCAACACCTCGGTGAGCAGCCGGTGCGCGGCATGGCCCCTGATGCGGCGGCCCGCGGCGGGCAGGGCGATCTCGCAGCGCACCTCCACGTGCGCATCCGTGGCCGCGGGGTCCGGCACCACGACGGACGAGCGCTCGAGGATCTCCTGGCCAGTGCTCTGGATGGAGATCCCGCCCGAGTCCTTGCCACCGCGCGGGCCCAGCTCACGGGCGGCACGGGAGAACTGCCGGGTGAGGAAGTCCCCGGCCGCCACGCGTCGGTCCTTCGAGGCGATCAGCTCACTCGGGATCCCCGTGCTGCGCAGGGGCAGCCGCACGCGCGCGAGGGACGGCGGGGCGTACGGGTCCGACTGCACGCGGTCCAGGACGAGCTCCACCTCCCCGAGCCGCCACAAACCCTTGAGCTGCTTGTACGCGCTGTAACTGCTGCCATCCAGGCGGCGGAGGGTCTGCGAGAGGTCCGTGCGAGGTGTGCTCATGGGTCCATCGCACCACATGTGCGGGGGCCGGGGCACGCGGCAGGGCCGCCTCCCCGTGCGGTTTCCCACAAGCAACGGGCCGGGGGACCAGGCCCAAGCGAGCGCTGCGCGCCCCGGGCCCCGTTCACATCTCAGGCTCTGCGTGCCTGCACCCGCCCGAGCACCAGCGCGGCCACAAAGCACAGCACGTATGCCCCAGCGACGGCGGCCCATCCGGCGGTGAACGCCTCCGTGAGGTCCACGAGCTGGCCCACCACCACGGGCCCCAGCGCGAAGCCCAGGTACATCCCGGTGGCCACCAGTCCGGACGCCACACCGATCCGTTCCCCGGACACGGCGGCGACGATTCCCGAGTTGATCACCACGTTTGCGGCCAGCGGCAGCGCGGCGTGGAAGGCGACGCCCAGCCACATGAGCCAGTGCTGCTGCGTCGTCTCCGCGAGCACGAGCAGCCCGAGCCCCACGATCCCGCCCAGGCTCATGACCTGGATCAGCGGTGCGGGTCTGCCGAGCCTGCCGGTCACCCGGCCCCACCCGATCCGGCTTCCGATCCCGATCACCCCCATCATGCCCAGCAGCAACCCGGCCACCGTGACGGTGTACCCCATGGCCCGCACCGCGAACAGGGACGCGTACACGTTCACGCCCTGCGTGCCCACCGCGTTGAGGAAGGACGTCAGCGTCAGCAGCCACACCGCGGGCGGCAGCGCCCCCGACGACGCCGCGGCGGAGGGCGCGACGGGAGAGGGAGCGGGCGGCGTCGTCGGGGTGTTCTCTCGGGCGCGGCGCTGCAGCCGGGTGACCACGGTCCACCCCGTGATGAGCAGGGGAGCGCACAGCAGCGCGCCGAACAGTGCGGCACCCCGCCACCCGAACGCCGCGCCCGCCACCGGGAACGTGAGGCCCGCGACCAGCAGACCCACTTGCACCCCGGACTGCTTCCACCCCATCCACGCGGAGCGCTGGGCCAGCGGCACGCGCTGCGCGACGATGCGGTTGGTCACCGGGTTGGAAAAGGACTGCGCGAGACCCGCAATCAGGGCCGCGACCAGCAGCATGGCGTAGGACTGCCACGTGGCGCTGAGCAGGAACGCCACCAGCACACCCCCGAAGATCAGGGTGAGCTGCACGCGGGTGTCAATGCGGTCCGCGAGCACTCCCAGCAGCGGCGCCGCGAGACCCGCTACCACGAACACCGCCGTGATGATGAACCCATACTGCCCCTCGGTGATCCCGTAGCTCTCCACGATGGTGGCGCTCAGCGCACCCACCCCGTAGTTGAACACCGGCCCGGCGGCCATTGCGGCCATGAGCACCACCAGCAGGATTCCGGGGGCCTTGCGCGTCGGCGCGGATGGGGTGCGGGTCACAGTCGATCACCCTAGCCCCGCACCGCGCCCTCGACCTCCCGTAGGCTTTCCCCACGACTGAGAAAGGCGGACGTCATGAGTGACTCACTGGATCCGGAGCTCGCCCGGGCCCTGCAGGAACCGGCGCGGCTGGTGCGCGCGGACCCTGCACTGCTGGACACGGTCCGCCAGGCGGGTTCCCCTGCCCAGGCGGAACTGATGCGCCGCGTTTCAGACGTGCGCACCGTGGAGGACCGGTACGCGGCGGCCGCCATGCTCGCCGCCCTCTTCGGCCACCGCGGCCCGCTGGACCAGGCCGCCCACGGCTACGGCAGCACCCCGCCGTCCGAACTGCTCGCGCTCGCGGACGTCCCGGCGCTCCAGCCCGCCCTGCGGGAATCCCTGTCCTCCCCCGTCCGCACCGGCCTGCTGGAGTGGGCCACCACCGCGGACCCTTCTCACCCGCCCCTCGAACTCGCCATGGCGGCCCGGGATCTCGGGCTGTCCGACACTGCAGTGCTGCGTTCCGTCGCGGATCGCGCGGACCAGGTTGCCCACGACGCAGCACCCGCGCAGCGGGAGCCACTGGTCCGTTTCTCGGAAGTGCTGCGCGCGGCGGCGGACAACCCCCGGGACGGCGGAGCGGCGGCGTCGTCCGCGCCCGGTTCGATGCCGACGCCGCAGGGTCCCGTCGGCTCGCAGGGCCCCGCAGTCACGACCACCGGCATCCCGGCCTCCGAGATGCTGGGTGAGGACGAGCTGGACGAGCCCTCCCGGCCCGGACATCGCTACCCGGGCGAGGGTGTGCCCGTGCGCGACTCGATCGCGGGCCCCGGCGCCAACGCACCGCGGCAGACCTGGGAGCCGGGCAGCCTCTCGGGACGTCCCACCGGCGGCGAGTCCCAGGACGGGAACGACGCCGCCCACCCGGCCGGTCCCTCGGGCTCGCCCGACCGCCACGGACCGCCGGTGCCCCCGCGCGAACCGTCCACCAACGAGCTGTACTACGGCGTGGGCAGCGACCGGTACGCGGACCGGGACCCGGACAGCGAGCAGACCCGGGCCGAGGACCGCCACGTGGCCCGCAACTGGGCCATCGTGTTCGCAGTGATCGTGGCGGTCATCGTGGTGCTGGTGCTCCTGTTCTGACCGCTTCAGGACCGCCGACCCCCGCCGGGCCGGTAGGTTGGCCAGATCCGCCAGGCCCTGCCTGTTGCGCCACCCGATCGAGTCCAGCTGCCCGTCGGTGAGCGGCTCGGTCATCAGCGCGTAGTCGGAGACCGGGACGGTCTTGAGCCTGTCGCGCTCGAGCAGGGACGGGAACACGTTGGTGGCCAGCACGGCACGAGGCGCCCCCACGAGCCCGGCGTCGGTGCGGGCCACCACGCCGTCACCCGAGGTGTCCAGCTCGGTCACGCGGCTGTATTCGTGGATCCCGCCACCCAGCTCCATGACCACCCGGGCCAGTGTGGCGGGGTGGACCATGGCACACGCCCGCTTCCTCCACCGCCCGGCAAGGTACGTGGGGAGTGGACCTGCCCACGCACCGCGCTCATCCAGGAAGACGCTGGAACCGTCCTCGGCAGTAGGCTCGTTCAGCCACCGCACCCGGTGAGGTTCCACGGCCAGGTTGAGAGTACCCGTGCGCTCGAAGTCCACGTCCTTCCCATGGTGCTCAATCGGGGCGAGCGCGGCCCCGGTCCGGGTCGCTCTGCGGGGCGTTCGAGCAGCACTCGACCGCGCCCCGTGGTGATGGGCGGTCATGCGGCGCCCGCGGGGATGTCGACGGTGTTGACGACGCTGTATGGCTGGTTGTCCCCCATGCCGGACACCGCCGAAGGGCAGGCCCGCTCCGCCTGACGGAACCCCCGGGTAGCGTGGACTAGGTGACTACTGAACAGAACGGCACCGCATCCTGGCAGCACGGCGTGGTGGTGCGCGGCGCGCGCCAGAACAACCTCCGGGACGTCTCCCTGGACCTGCCCCGGGACTCCATCGTGGTGTTCACGGGGGTGTCCGGCTCGGGGAAGTCGTCCCTCGCCTTCGGCACGCTGTTCGCGGAGTCGCAGCGACGCTACCTGGAGTCCGTGGCGCCGTACGCGCGCCGGCTGATCGACCAGGCGGGTGTCCCGGACGTTGACGTGATTGAGGGGCTGCCGCCCGCCGTCGCGCTCCAGCAGCAGCGCGGCGGGGGTGGAGCGCGCTCGGACGTGGCCACGGTGACCACGCTGTCGAGCCTGGTCCGGATGCTGTACTCCCGCGCCGGCTGGTACCCGCCGGAACAGGCCATGCTCTACGCGGAGGACTTCTCCGCGAACACCGTGCAGGGCGCCTGCCCCACCTGCCACGGGATCGGGCGGGTCTACGAGGTCACCGAGGACACCATGGTCCCGGACCCGTCGCTGACCATCCGCGAGCGCGCTGTCGCCTCCTGGCCCGTGGCGTGGGCGGGGCAGAACCAGCGGGACATCCTGGTCTCCCTGGGCTACGACGTGGACACACCCTGGAAGGACCTGCCGAAGAAGGACCGGGACTGGATCCTCTACACCGAGGACCGTCCCACGGTGGGCGTGTACCGCGGGCTCACCCCGAACCAGACGCGCAAGGCCCAGGAGGAAGGTGCGGAGGCCACGTACCAGGGCACGTTCATCGGGGCGCGGCGCTACGTGCTGGACACCTTCGCCAACGCGAAGAGCCCGAGCACCAAGAAGCGCGCGGCCCAGTACCTCACGAGCGAACTGTGCCCGGAGTGCCACGGCAAGAAGATCAAGCACGAGTCCCTGTCCGTGACGTTCGAGGGCCTGGACATCGCGGAGTTCTCGCACCTGCCGCTCGCACGCGTGGCGGAGATCGCGCGCTCGGTGACCGCGGAGGACTGGACCCCGGGTGAGGCCCAGCACCTGGAGGACCACATGCTCGACGCCGAGGCCCGCGCCGCCTCCACCGCCTCGCGGGTCGCGGAGGGAGGTGCCTCGCACGACGCCGCCCCGGACGTCCGGCGCACCCCGAACCTCTCCGTGGAGAAGCGGGCCGCCGCGCAGCGCCTCGCCGCGGACCTCGTAGCGCGGCTGCAGCCCATGATCGACCTGGGCCTCGGCTACCTCTCCCTGGACCGCACCACGCCCACGCTCTCCGGGGGTGAGCGGCAGCGGCTACGGCTGGCCACCCAGCTCTCGTCCCAGCTCTTCGGTGTGGTCTACGTGTTGGACGAACCCTCCGCAGGTCTGCACCCCCGGGACCTGGACGCGCTCATCGGGATCCTGCACGGACTCAAGGACCGCGGCAACAGCCTGTTCGTGGTGGAGCACTCCCTGACCGTGATCCACGAGGCGGACTGGCTCGTGGACATCGGCCCGGACGCCGGCGAGCGCGGCGGGCGGGCGCTCTACAGCGGTAAGCCGAGCGGTCTCGCGGACGTTCCCGAGTCCGCGACACGCCGCTACCTTTTCGCCGAACATGCGCCGTCGGCAGAGGCGCGCGAGCCCCGCACGCCGCAGGGGTGGCTGCAGCTCGAAGGCGTCACGCGCAACAACCTGCGCGGCCTGGACGTGAGCCTCCCCGCTGGGTGCCTCACCGCCGTCACCGGCATCTCCGGCTCGGGCAAGTCCAGCCTGGTCAGTCAAGCGCTGCCGGTGCTGGTGCGCGAGCGGCTGGGCCACGGCGGCCAGGAGGACACGGAGATCACCGGGGACCCGGAGGCGGACCTGCTGACCGCCGACGACGCCGCGGACGAGGTGCGCGGGCACGTCGTCTCCCTGCCGGGGAGCGTGCGGCGCGTCGTCGTGATCGACCAGAAGCCCATCGGGCGCACCCCGCGCTCCAACGTGGCCACCTACACCGGGCTGTTCGACGCCGTCCGCAAGCTCTACGCGGCAACCGACGAGGCGAAACGGCGCGGCTACAAGGCCGGGCGGTTCTCGTTCAACGTGGCCGGCGGTCGCTGCCCCACGTGCGAGGGCGAGGGCAGCGTGATGGTGGAGCTGCTGTTCCTGCCGAGCATCTACGCACCCTGCCCGGACTGCCACGGCACCCGCTACAAGGCCGAGACCCTGGAGGTGCTGTGGCGGGAGCGCTCCGTGGCGGATGTGCTGGCCATGAGCGTGGACGAGGCGCACACGTTCTTCGAGGGCGAGGACGCCATCCACCACACCCTGGGCGTGCTGCGGGACGTGGGACTCGGCTACCTCCGGCTGGGCCAGCCCGCCACGGAGCTCTCCGGCGGTGAGGCGCAGCGGGTCAAGCTCGCCTCCGAGCTGCAGCGGGCCTCGCGCGGGGACACCCTCTACGTGCTGGACGAGCCCACCGCCGGGTTGCATCCCTCGGACAGCGACCGGCTCATGAACCATCTGCAGGGCCTGGCGGACGCCGGCAACACGGTGGTCATGGCCGAGTTGGACATGCGCGTGGTTGCCCAGGCGGATCACGTGATCGACATGGGCCCGGGTGCCGGCTCGGACGGCGGGCGGGTGGTTGTCGCGGGCACTCCCGCCGACGTCGCGGCGCACCCGGACAGCGCCACTGCACCGTACCTGCGGGCCGTGCTGGGCTGACCCGGCGGTCGGGCCGGGTGGTCTGCACGGGCAGGGGGATGGCCCGGCCCCAGCGGCGGCGCCAAACGGCGTCATGCCGCCGCGGCGTTGTCGAAACCTCGTAATGTTGTCCCCGGGGAAGACGTCGTGTGTGCCACCTCACCACGGCGTGGGGACGCACCGCGGCCGCATCACTGCGGGCAGCGGGCTGGCTGTGCACCACCGCCCGCAGGGGCCGTGACGCACGAGACGGGGGAACACCGAGATGACCGATCCTGGAACGCACCGGCACCGCGGAGCGCACCGCGCCGAACGCCGCGGGCCGAGCGGCACGCTGCTGACCTGGCTGGCCCTGGGCCTGGTGGCCGTCCTGCTGCTGCTCGCCGCCGTCTTCCTGATCCCGCGCGGGGACGACGCCGCGAGCGAGAAACCCTCGGACGCGGCCTCGAGCGCCGCGTCCGGTGACGCGAGTACGGCGGGTGGGGAGCCCGTCGTCGTCGCCCGCGCCAAGACCAGCGCGACCACCTGGTCCGCCGTGCTGCAGGACAACAACGTGGAGCTGGGGCGCCCCCAGGAGGACGCCGGCACGCGCGAGCTGGTCTCCCGTGCGCTGGGCGAGGCCGAGAACGGGCGCGCGGATAAGGCCGCCACGGACGAGGCCCTGAAATTCCGTGCGCGCACGGAGGGCGACGCCGCGCCCGTGCGCAGTGCCGACGAGCGACTCGAGCAGATCGTCAAGCACTCCACCGCGGCGACCACCGCCAGCCCGAGCCCACTGAGCCCCGCCCTGGCCGCGGGCGCGGCCTCCGGCGCCCCGCCGCGCAGCGCGACCGTGGTTTCTCGCGCGGAGTGGGACGCCTACCACTCCCGTAACGCGGACACGGAACTCGTGGCGAGCACCCCCGGCGATGACGCCCCCACCGCGGACGACGCCGCCCTGCAGCAGGCGCTCGCCCAGTGGCAGCACCTCGCGGAACCGTTCCACGCACTCGTGGCGATCGACGCCTCCGGGTCCATGGGCGAGAAGGTGGACCAGGACGGCTCCACCCGCATGGATCTGACGAAGGCCGCCGCCGCGACCGCCGTGGGGCTGTTCCCCGAGCACGACGCCCTCGGCCTGTGGACCTTCCAGCGGCACCTGGACGGGGACAAGGACTACCGCTCCCTCACCCCGGTGCGCGAGCTCTCCGCGTCGGTGGACGGCGGCACCCAGCGGGACCAGCTCTCCCGGGACGTGGAGTCCCTGACCTACGCCCCGGACGGCTACACCGGCCTGTACGACACCACCCTGGCCGCCTACCGCGAGGTGCTCCACGAAGACGCCCCCGGGCATCTGCGCACGGTGATCGTCCTGACCGACGGCATGAACCACGACCCCGGCTCCATCTCCCTCGACAACCTGCTCACCATGCTCAAGGACGAGCAGGACCCGGACAACCCCGTGCGCGTCATCACCGTGGGCATCTCGAAGGACGCGGACGCGGACGTCCTGAAGCAGATCGCGGAGGCAACGGGCGGCTCCTCGCACGTCGCCCGCACCCCGGAGGATATCCAGGACGTGTTCGTGAAGGCGCTCACGAGCGAGTGACCCGGTCCTCCGGCAAGCGCCAACCCGTTCGGCCAATGCTCCCGTGCCCTGGCCCTCGGTACCGTGGAGACATGAGTGCGCAGGCCTCACGACGGACCCGGCTCTACTTCCCCGGCGCCCTCCTGGCCGTGCTGGCGGCGACTCTCCTCACGTTCACCGACGTCGCCTGGCGAGGTCTCATCGGGTGGGCCCTCCTGCTGGTGGCGGTGCTCGTGATGGTGACCGGTGGGCTGACGTGGCGGCAGCAGAAGGAGAACACCAGGGGGCGGTGAATCTGAGGCGCGAAACGCCCCGAGGCCGGGAACCGCACCGTGGGCCGGGGAGCGGCGCACCGGGACCGCCCCTCACGGCACGAGCCGCGCCCCCGTGAATCGGGAGCGCGACTCGTGCCGTGAGGCGTCAGGGGCGACGCCACCGGGTCACCGCACCAGCTCGTCCACCACCCGCTGCATGGACTGGCTATGGTTGCCGAAGCGGTGCATGGTGATGGACACGGCCTGCTCGGCCAGCATGTACATCATCTCCACGCGCCCGGCGCCCACCACGTCCTCGGTGATCAGGGCGATGTCCGGGTGCTCGGCGCGCACCGCGTAGAGGTCCTTGAGGTCCTCCTCGGAGCCGTCCCACGGGGAGATCACGCGGACGCGGGCGCCGTGGCGGACGTCCAGGGCGGCGTCGTCCAGAGCGCGCAGGTCCGAGAGCTGACCCAGCGGGCCCAGGGAACCGGTGCCCAGGGCGTGCGCGAACCCGGCGTCGGACGCGGGGTTGAGCACCGTGGCGAACAGCCCGTGCACCGCGTGCGGCAGCGACTCCGCGGCGCTGAGGACCACCTGCGAACCCGAGCGCACCGCGGCGAGACCCACGCGCAGGACGTCCGTGAGGGACGCCCCTTCCTGGGCGCGCACCACCACGGTGCGGGGGCGGTAGCGGAACAGGTTGGCCTCGCTGAGCAGGGCCGTGGGGTCCTTGACCTGGCCGAACTCGCGCTGCCACTCGGACTGGTCGGACTGCGCGGCGCGGCGCAACCACACGAGGTCCTCGTCCGAGATCAGCGGGGTCACGGCGTCCAGCGCGCGGTGCACGCGCGGGTCCAGGACCCATGCACCGGCCGCGCCGCGGTCCGTGCTCGACTCCGAGAACGGCGCCCGAGTCCACCGGCCCAGGGAAGCCAGGTAGTTCGGACCGCCGGCCTTCGCGCCGAGGCCCACGGAGGAGCGCTTCCAGCCGCCGAAGGGCTGGCGCTGCACGATCGCACCCGTGATCCCGCGATTGACGTAGAGGTTGCCCGCCTGGACGGTGTCCACCCAGCGCAGGATCTCGTCCGCGTCCAGCGAGTGGATGCCCGCGGTGAGCCCGTAGTCCGTGGCGTTCTGCAGTTCCACGGCGTGGTCCAGGTCCTCCGCGGCCATGAGCCCCAGCACCGGCCCGAAGCACTCGGTGAGGTGGAAGAAGGACCCCGGCTTCACACCGGTGCGGATCCCGGGACGCCACAACCGTCCGGTGTCGTCCAACTGCTTGGGCTCGATCAGCCATTCCTCGCCGGGTTCCAGCTGGGTCAGCGCCCGCAGTAGCTTGTCGCCGGGCTGTTCCACGGTGGGGCCCACGCTCGCCTGAAGGTTCACGGGCCAGTCCACGACCATGGAGGACGCCGCGTCCACGAGCTGACGGTGGAACCGCTCGGACGTGGCCACGGACCCCACGAGGATCCCGAGCGATGCCGCGGAGCACTTCTGCCCCGCGTGACCGAACGCGCTGGACACCAGGTCCCACACCGCCTGGTCACGGTCCGCGCTGGGCGTGATCACGAGCGCGTTCTTCCCGGAGGTCTCGGCCGTGAGGGGCCGCGCGGGATCCCACGACGCGAACAACTGCGCCGTCTCGTACGCGCCCGTGAGCACCACGCGCTCCACGTCCGGGTGGGAGATCAGCTGCTGACCGGCCTCCCCCTCCACGGGGGCCACGAGCTGCAGCACGTCCCGGGGCACACCGGCCTCCCACAGTGCTTCACACAAGGCGGTGGAGCAGCGCCGCGATTCGGGCGAGGGCTTGTGGATCACCGCCGAGCCCGTGGCCAGGGGCGCCACCGTAGTGCCCATGGGGATGGCCAGCGGGAAGTTCCACGGCGGGGTCACCACGGTCACGGCGTGCGGCACGAAGTCCCCGCCGTCCACGGCGGCCAGCTCGAGCGCGCGCCGTGCGTAGTAGCGGCAGAAGTCCACCGCCTCGGAGACCTCCGGATCGCTCTGCCCCAACACCTTGCCCGTCTCCGCGCCGGTCACGGCCATGAGGTGACCGCGGCGCGCGGCCAGGATGTCCCCGGCGCGGTTGAGGATCTCGGCGCGCTCGCGAGCGGACGTGGCGGCCCACCGCTGCCCCGCGGCCTTGGCGGTGGCGACGACGTCGTTCACGGCCTCGACCGCATCCCCCGAGTTCTCCTCGACGTCCCGCAGCAGCTCGGGGACCGCCAGCGATGCGTACCACTGCAGGTCCCCGATGCGTTCGGCGATCTCCTCCGCCCACTTCTGGTTGGCGGGGACGGAGACGTCCGTGTCCGGTTCGTTGCGGAACGGCTCGTCCAGGGGGATCGTGGGGGTCTCCCCCGCGGTTTCCGCGCGGCGGTCCTGCACGCGCCGCGGATCGAGCGACTGGGGATCGTCCTCGAGGTCAGCGAGCGCCGCCCGGAACCGGGCCTCCTCGCGTTGGAAGACCCAGTTGTCCGGACCCAGGTCGAAGATCCCGGACATGAAGTTCTCGTTCGCGGAGTTCTCCTCGAGCCGCCGCACCAGGTAGGACACGGCGACGTCGAACTCCGCGGGCTTGACCGCCGGGACGTAGAGCAACAACTGGCCCACGTCCGTGGACACGGCCTCGCTCTGGGAGGTGGCCATGCCCTGGAGCATCTCGAACTCGATGCGGTCGGTGACACCGCGCTCCGCCGCGAGCAGGTGGGCGAACGCGATGTCGAAGAGGTTGTGCCCCGCGACCCCCAGTCGCATACCGCGCATGCGCTCAGGGTGGAACAGCCAGGTGAGCACGCGCTTGTAGTTGGTGTCCGTGGCCTGCTTGGACTCCATGGTGGCCAGCGGCCAGCCGTGCATTTCCGCGTCCACGTTCTCCATGGCGAGGTTCGCGCCCTTGACCAAGCGGACCTTAATCTGTGCGCCGCCGTCCGCGACGCGCTGCCCGGACCACTCGGAGAGCCGCTGGATGGCGCCGAGGGCGTCTGGAAGGTAGGCCTGGATGACGATGCCGGCCTCGAGGTTCTTCAGCTGGGGCTTGTTCAGCAGCCGCTGGAACACCTCGATGGTCAGTTCGAGGTCTGAGTAGACCTCCATGTCCAGGTTGATGAACATCTTGCCGGTGCCCTTGGTGGCCGCGGTCTCGTACAACGGCAGCAACCGCTCGACCACGCGCTCGGCGGTGCGGTCGAAGCCCCAGTGGGACAGTTGCGGTACCACGGAGGAGACCTTGAGGGAGACGTAGTCCACGTCCTCGCGGCGCAGCAGGCCCTCGGCGTCCGCGAGGTGCTTCTTGGCCTCGTCCTCACCGAGCACTTCCTCGCCCAGCAGGTTGATGTTGAGCCGGTGCCCGTGCAACCGCAGGGCCTTGACGGACTTGCCGAACGGGCCGGGGCGGGCATCCACGACCATGTGTCCCACCATTTGCCGCAACCGGGTGCGTGCCGCGGGGACCACCACGGAGGGCAGCACGCCGGACAGCGCCGTGCCCGCCTGGATCTGGGCCCGGTCCGTGGCGGGCATGGACTGCGGGGTCAACGTCGCAATGTCCTGCAGGGCCTTGGCCGCAGCCTTGGTGTCCTCGGTGCGGACCACGCGGTCCACGAATCCCACCGTGAACTCCAACCCGTTGGGGTCCTGGAGCACGGCGGCCAGACGGTCCTCCGCAGGATTCTTCTGGGTGTTCTTCCGCTGGTTCTCCTGCGCCCTGAGCAGCCACGTGCGCACGAGGTCCACGGCGGGATCGGCGAGGGCGTGAGGATCGGTTCCGGTATTGACGGTGCGTGCCATTGCAGCGCCTCCAAAGTCTCGGCCCGGGAAGGGTGCCGAGGCAATCCCTCGGCCACCAGCCGAGTCTCACCGGGCCCGGCGTGGCTGGTCCTCACACGCTATCGTGATCCTCACCACGGCGAAGAATCGCGGGTCTACGACCGGTCGGACTCCGCCTGCAGGATGTCCAGCACCCGGATGAGGTTCAGGTGGGCCTCCACCTGCGGGAAGTTGCCGGTGGCCCGGCGCTGGGACGGCGAATAGGTGGAGGGCAACAGACCCAGCTCGTTGGCGGTGCCGAGCACGAGATCCGTGAGTCGCGTGGCGTCCCCCGTGTGACCGCACAGCGCCAGCTGCTCGGCCAACTGCAGGGTCGCGGACACGGACGGCACCGACTGCCCCGCGAAACCGTCCTGACCGATCGAGGACGCGAACGCCTCGGCGTCGTCCAGGTCGGTGAGCTGCGGGAGGTTGCGGTAGCGGTGCAGCAGCCCCGATCGGTCCGTGAGCTCCTTGCGGATGCGCGCCACGGTGCCGAGCATGCGTTCGTCGTCGTAGGCCACGAAACCCACCGTGGGCAGCTGCAACAGGGAGGCGTCCACGTCCGTGGAGCCGTAGTACTGCACGAACGAACCCACCTGGGGGTCGTAGCCGTTGGTCCAGATCTCGTGCGCGAGCTGGTCCCGGTGTTCCTCCCACGTCTCCACGTCCCCGGGCAGCCCGTGGATCCGCACGGCGTCCACGCCAGCCTGCAGCGCGGCCCACATCATCACGCGCGAGTGCGTGTAGTACTGGGGTTCGCCGCGCATCTCCCAGACGCCCTGGTCCTTCTCCTCGTAGTTGGCCACGACGGCGCGCAGCAACGCCTGCTGCAACGGCCAGGACAGGTGATCCTCCTGCACGCCGCGCCGGCGCAGCATCTCGAACACCCGCAGCACGTGACCGGCCACGTCCGCCTGGTAGTGGTTGCCGGATGCGTTGCCCTCGCGCACCGGGCGCGATCGCTCGTAACCCGGCAGGTCCACGAGGCGTTCGCGGATCTGTCCGGAGCCGTCCAGCGTGTAGATGTTGGAGGGGTTGTCCACGTCCCCGGCCACGGCGCGCAGCAACCAGTTGCGCAGTTGCGCGGCCTCCCGGTCGTGGCCGTGGTCCAGCATGATCTCCAGCGCGGAGGCCACGTCCCGGGGCCACGCGTGGCGGTGGTCCCAGTTGCGTTCCCCGCCCAGCACCTCCGGCACGGACGTGGTGTCCGCGGCGATCAGTCCGCCCGTGGCCTGGTGCATGAGCCCGCGCACCACGAGCAGGCTGCGGCGGATGATGTCCTCGGGGGCATCCTGGGTGCTCGTGAAGTGCACCGTCTCCTGGGCATCTGCGTCCGCCGGGCGATCCCCGTGGCGCCCCACGTCCCGGCCTGACGCGGGCTCGCCCGCGTCTCTCCTTTCCGCCGCCGACGCCGCCCACGCGCCGTCGTCCCCGTCCTCCGGGAGTTCGGGGTCCGCGGTGGAGTCCGTGAGCGGATCGTACGGTTCGTACAGATCCGTCCACTCCTGCCACAGGTTCAGCGTGGCCGTGAGGGTCTCATTGACATCCACCGCTTCCGGCGGGACGCCGTGGGACGGGAACCACGTGAGCGTGAAGTCCCTGGTCTGGCCTGCGGCCACCGTGAAGGAGCCCGCATGGCGCCGCTTGCTGCGGTCCGGGTCCGCCTCCGGCAGCGGGTCACCGTGGAACACCACGGAATCGGGGCCGGCCATGCCCACGAGCACGGACTCCGCTACCGCGCCCTCCTCCGATTCCTCCTCGAGCACGTCGAAGCGGCTCAGCCACGGGACCGACGAGCCGTAGTTGAAGCGCAGCCGCAGGTCCTGGAACATCTCGACCTCGCCCGTGAGGCCCTCCACCCGGCGGATCAGTTCCGTGCGGGAGTTCAGGGGCATGAAGTCCGTGACCCGCACCGTGCCGGTGTCCGTGGTCCATACGGTGTGCAGCACGAACGTGTTCTCCGCGTAGAACCGCTCCACCGCGGTGACGCCGGGCAGGGAGAGGTCCACAGCGGCGTCGTCGTTGACCGCGCAGTACGGCGCCAGCAACCAGCGGCCGTGGTCCGGGGTGCCCAGCAGCGCCGCGAACAGCGCGGGCGAATCGAAGCGCGGGACGCACCACCAGTCCACCGAGCCATGACGGGAGACCAACGGCCCGCTGCGCATGTTGGAGAGCAGGGCGTAGTCCTCGATCTTGGAAGCCATGGACCCAGAATCCCATAAACGCCCCCGGCGGCTCACGCCGCACGGAACTCTGGCCGTTCGGCCAGTGCCCGCTGGGCGGGTCCCCGATACCGTGGATGCTCCATCCAGTTCCGTCCGACGGCTCCGGGGCCCGGGCCCCCTCGACCCGGCGGACGCCACCGCGACCGATGCAGGAGGACACCACCCGTGACCATGCCCTACCAGCCAGCGTTTCGCGCCACCCAGCCCGGCGAGCGCGTGGGCCCCCTGAAGGCCCTGCGCAACTTCTTCGGCAGGGGCTTCCAGTTCTCCGGCCGCGCATCCCGTTCCGACTACTGGTGGATCGCCCTGTACGCCGCGCTGCTGTCCTGGGGCGGCAACTATGCTGACGACCACAATTACTTCAGCGGACCCCTGACCGACGGACCCGAGTGGATCGCCGTGGTCTACCTCGTCCTGGCCCTCGCGCTGCTGGCTGCTGCGATCCTGTGCGTGGTCTTCGGGATCGCGCTGTCCGTCCGGCGACTGCACGACGCCAATCTCTCCGGGCTCTGGTACCTCCTGATCCTGGTCCCCTTCCTGGGCGCTCCGGCACTGCTCACCCTGGCGCTGCTGCCCCCGGACCCGCGGGGCGTGCGCTTCGACAACCAGCTCCTGCCGCAGGCACCGGGCGCGGGCCCTCGCTGAGCGGTTTCTTCAGCCACAGCACATGGACGCACAACGGGCCCGGCAGCACCATGCGGTCAGTGCCTCCCCACTGCCACCCGGTGGCGCCACACCTCGCAGCGCGTGCCCAGCACCCGCCCCGCCCCTCAAGTTCGACACACCGAATATGTACGATTCAACATGGCGGAGGTGCGTCCTGGTGGGACGTCGGCTCGGGGGGAGAGCAGCGGTGGTGGCCGTGGTCGGAGTGCCGGTCCTGAGCGGGTGCGCGCAGTCTGGAGGCGCCGGGCGCCTCCGGCGCAACAAAGTCCGGCAAACCCACGGTCCTGGCCGCCTTCACGGTGCTCGCGGCATGGCCCGGGTGGTTGGCGGTGAGCACGTGACCGTGGAGTCCGTGACCAGGCCCGGGGCGGAGATCCACGACTACGAGCCCACCCTCACGGACGTGGGCAAGGCGTCTGGTGCCCAGCTGGTCCTGGACAACGGGCTCGGCCTGGAGGGCTGGCTCGGGCAGTTCGTAGCCTCGGCCAACGTGCCGCACGCGGTGGTCTCCGAGGGCGTTCCCACGGTGAACATCGCGGACCAGCCCGGAACACCCAATCCCCACACCTGGATGAGCCCTACGAACGGGCAACGCTACGTGGACACCATTGCGACCGCCCTGAGCGACCTCGATCCCGAGCACGCCGCGCAGTTCCGGGAGAACGGCGACAGGTACAAGGAGCAGCTGGACGAGGTCCGCACGGACCTACGGGAACGGCTGGACCGGGTCCCCGCGAACCAGCGCGCACTGCTCACGTGCGAGGGCGCCTTCTCCTACTTCGCGCGGGACGCCAGACTGAGCGAGCATTACCTCTGGCCCGTGAACTCCGATACAGGAGGCGGGTCCACAGGAACTGCGCTCGGCGATCGACACCGTGCGGCAGAACCACGTCCCGGCGGTGTTCTGCGAGTCGACCGTCTCGGACCGGCAGATGCAGCAGGTGGTCGAGGCCACGGCCGAGGTAGTGACGGGGTCCTCGGACCACTCCCCCAGGTTCTAGATGGCCCGCAGGTAGTTCTGGTGGCTCACCGAGAGCTTCGCGACCGACATGGTGGGAGACTCTAGCAAGGCAGAGAACCTCTCACCGAGCAACCGGACGTCATGCAGGCGCTCCACGGTGCGTCCTGGCGCGAGAAGTTTATGTCGTGTGCATACACTCCGGTAGACCACCCGCTTGGGTGGAAGTCACACTACCCTGTCACCGCCCCGCCAGGCGGTTTACAGGTGGAGCGGAGGGCCTGCCTGCTGCCCCCTCATGAACCGACGTCGAGCCCCCTCGGGACGACCGCCGTCGACCCCTCTTCCCCCGTTCCCGCCCGCGTACCGGGCGTGCCGCTCGACGCCGTGGCCCGCGCCGCCACGAGGGGCATCCAGATCTACCCCTCCGTGGCCTCCGCGCAGTTCAGCATCACTGGCAGCCCTCGGGCCCCCGAGCTCACTGTCACACTGGTCTTCACTCCCGCCCTGGAGAACCAGCGGATCAAGGACGAGATCCGCTACGAACTCATCCCGGGGCTGGAAGTCATCATCGGCGCCCCGTTCGCCCGGGTGACGCTGGACTACACGGATGCAGCGCCCGCCCTCACCCCGGCGCCCGAGACCACCGCCTGACGGAGTGGGGGGAGCCGCCCTTCGACCCTTTTCTCGCGGTCACCGCACATGGTGCGATTCCTGCAGCTGATAGACGGGCGTGTCCATCCCCAGCTCCCGGGCCTTGAGCTGCAGCGCGAGGTACTTCGAGTAGTGGCGGGACTGGTGCAGATTGCCACCATGAATCCACAACTGCGGCACCGCTGTGGGCTTCCACATGTTGCGCAGCTCCCCTTCCCAGGGACCGGGGTCGCGGGTCGTGTCCGAGCCGTACCCCCAGCACTTGCCCACCGCGTCGGCAACCTCCGGCGAGACGAGATCCGCGAGCCACGCGTTCATCGAGCCGTACCCGGTCGCATAGACGAGCAGGTCCGCGGGAACCAGCCGGTCGCCGTCGACGACCACCCCCTCCGGCACGATCTTGGTGACCTGACCGCGCTCCAGCTGGATCCGGCCGTCGATGATCAGCTGCGATGCACCCACGTCGATGTAGTACCCGGATCCGCGCCGCAGGTACTTCAAGAACAGGCCTGAGCCGTCCTCGCCGAAGTCCAACTCGAAGCCGGCGTCGGTGAGCGCACGGTAGAAGTCCGCGTCCCGCTCAGCCATCTGCTCGTACACAGGAATCTGCGCAGCCGGCAGCAGCCGGTACGGCCACGAGGCGAAGAGCATGTCGGCCTTCTCCGTGGTCACCCCATTCTCCAGGGCCTCCTCCGAGTAAAGCGCGCCCAGCGCCAGCTCCCGCAGGGAGTCGCTGCGGGAGATGTGCGTGGAGGAACGCTGGATCATCGTGACCTCGGCGCCCTTCTCCCACAGGGCCGCCGCGATGTCGTGGGCCGAGTTGTTCGACCCGATGACCACAGCGTGCCTGCCCTCGACGTCCTCTTCCCCACCCGTGAACTCGGAGGAGTGACCCTGCCACCCGGCGAAGTCATCGGCGCCCTCGAAACGGGGGATGTTCGGGTAGCCGGAGACACCCAGCGCGAAGACGAGCTGGGTGGGGTGCAGGACGACCTCCTCGCCACGGCGGTCCACCCGCACGGTCCACGTGCCCGTGCCCTGGTCGAACTGCGCGCCCAGGCACCGTGTGCCAGCCCAGTAGTCGAGTTCCATGATGTCCACGTAGTGCTCGAGCCAGTCCCCCATCTTGTCCTTCGACGGGAAGATCGGCCAGTCGTCGGGGAAGGGCAGGTAGGGCATGTGGTCGTACCAAACCGGGTCGTGCAGGTGCAGCGACTTGTAGCGTTTGCGCCACGAGTCACCCGCCCGCTCGTTCTTCTCGACGACAATCGTCGGCACGCCGAGACGTCGCAGCCGCGCGGCGAGCCCGATGCCACCCTGACCCCCGCCGATGATCAGCACGTACGGCTGCTCGTCGAAACCGAGCCGGGCGTCCCGCTCCGCCCGGGACTCCTTCCACGTCTTGCGTCCCCGGGTGATCTCGTGGGTGACGCCGAGCTCACGGCGGGGGCCCTTCTTCTCCTCGTGCCCCGTCAGCTCCTGCAGGGTGGTCAGCAGTGTCCAGCAACGCCCGTCCACGAGCCTCAGGTGAGCCCAACCACGCCCGGCGGCGGTCATGAAGTTGAGCCATGCCTCTGCGTTCTCGGCCGTGCCCGATGCGGGCTCGGCGAGCTGCCAATCGTGCGGATCGACCGTCGGCAGCTGGGCCTGGAGCATCGCCGCGATCTCATCGAAGTCTTCGAGCGTCTTGAGGTTCCATGTGAATGCCACGAAGTCACGCCAGTAGCAGTCCTCGGCGAAGAGTTCCCGCAGCGCGTCCTCGTCGTGCGCACGGAGTGCCCGGTCGAAGGCGGCGAGCCACTTCTCGACGGCGCTGCTGGCCGCCTGCGGATCATCACTCACTGCGGAGCTCTCGCCGGGATCGGTTGCATGATCGTGGGTCTGAGTCATGTCACTTCCTAATGTGGCTGAGCTATGATTTGTGTCACACTAGCGCGCTTCACCCGCGGACAACACCGTGCAGGACGAAAGCCCTGGGTCGCCACGATCTCCAGCGATCCGGTCTGCCGACCGTGCGTCCGGATCTGCGAGTGGATGACGACGACGCCGCCCGCACCGCGAAGCCCCATGGCACCAAGGCGTGCAGAGGCCTGCCTCCCAGAACACGGGAGCCTCGAGGTTGGCCCGGGCGGCCCTCACTGCACGTCGGCACCGTTGACCGCCCCGGTAACGTGGGGGTTTTTTGCATAACGAGCCCCTCCGGCACAACGGGACCGTCGCGCGACGAGATCACACGAAGGCCGGTGCGCCCCCGGCCTGACTCCGGCGGTCACGCCAACGACCCTCACGCCCGCCAGCCAACAGTCCCCCCATGGACCCAGCCCGCCCTGAGACCCGCCGGGCGCGCGCGGCCACCGCCACGGCCAGCACAACCGAGAAGACCGACCTGCTGCGCACCTCGATGCGCACCGTCCTGCACCCGCACGTGTCCACCAGCACATTGCGACAATACCCCCCTAGGGTATAACTTTGAGGCATGAGCGCTTCCGAGACCCCGTCCCCCGGCTACACCCAGGACAAGGCGGCCTACGCCCGGCGCCTCAAGCGCATCGAGGGTCAGGTGCGCGGTGTGCAGCGGATGATCGATGAGGACACCTACTGCATCGACGTCCTCACCCAGATCTCCGCTATCCAGTCCGCCCTGAAATCCGTGAGCCTGGGGCTCATGGAAGAACACCTGGGGCACTGCGTCAAGCACGCCG
Organism: Kocuria marina; assembly: GCA_014652975.1. GTDB lineage: Bacteria > Actinomycetota > Actinomycetes > Actinomycetales > Micrococcaceae > Kocuria > Kocuria marina. The sequence continues at coordinate 801,914 of BMZV01000001.1, forward strand.
TGGAGGCCGCCCACGACTCCGGGGACACCTCGGACATGGACGCCAAACTCGCGGAGGCCAACGCCGCGATCGCGCGGCTCGTTAAGAGCTGAGCGGGCGCCGTCGGCCCACGCCGCGGCCACCAGGACTTCGGGCCGTACGGCCCGGCAGGAAAATCACGAGCATCGAGGAGAACCCCATGAACACCACCGTCAACGTTTCCGGCATGACCTGCGGACACTGCGTCGCCTCCGTAAAGGAGGAACTGGCCGAGGTTCCCGGTGTCACCTCCGTGGCCGTGGACCTCAACGCCGGCGGCGTCTCCCCCGTGACCATCGAAAGCTCGCGCGAACTGACCTCGGACGAGATCTCCGCGGCCGTGGAAGAGGCCGGGTATGCCATCGTCTGAACCGGCCATTGCCGAGCCGCGGGTGCACGGGCCGCTGCGTGATCTGGACCTGCAGATCACGGGCATGACGTGCGCGTCCTGCGTTGGGCGGATCGAACGGAAGCTACGCAAGATCGACGGCGTGGATCCCGCGGTCAACCTGGCCCTGGAGTCCGCGTCCGTCAAGGTCCCCGGGGACGTCTCCGACGAGCAGATCCTGGACACCATCCGCAACGCCGGTTACGGCGCCGAGATCACGGGTGGGGACCGCGCGCAGCGGGCCTCCGCTCCTGCCGCAGCGCCCGGACAGGCCGACGACGCCGCGCGGCCGGGTAGGCGGGCTACGACGTCGTCGTCCCGTTCGGCGGCGGAAACGAACGGCGCCCCCGCGAACGGCGCACCCCCCGAGGGGAATGACACCACCGCGCAGGACGACGAAGAAGCCCGGCGCACCGAGAACGAACACCGCGACCCCGCACTCGAGACCACCCCCGCGCAACGGCGCATGAGCGACCTCAAGAAGCGGTTCATCGTGGCCGCGCTCTTCTCCGCGCCGGTCTTCGTGATCTCCATGGTCCCCGGCGCGCAGTTCCCCCACTGGGGCTGGGTGGCCGCGCTGCTGACACTGCCCGTGGTCACGTGGGCGGCCTGGCCTTTCCACAAGGCCACCGCCGTGAACGCGCGCCACCTTTCCACGACCATGGACACCCTGGTGTCCCTGGGCGTGACCGCGGCCTACTTGTTCTCGCTGGGCCACCTGCTCGTGGAACCGGATATGACCGCCCACGCCGATCCAGGCATGGCCATGGACATGTCCAGCCATCAGCTGTACTTCGAGTCCGCGGCCATCATCACCACGTTCTTGTTGCTGGGCCGCTGGCTCGAAGCGCGCGCCAAATCCCGTTCGGGTGAGGCACTCAAGGCGTTGCTGGATCTCGGCGCGCAGCAAGCCACCGTGGTGGATGAGGACGGCACCGAACGCACGGTGCCCGTGTCCGAGCTGCGCGTGGGGGACACCTTCACGGTGCGCCCGGGCGAGAAGATCGCCACGGACGCCCTGGTCGTGGAGGGCGAGTCCGCCGTGGACGCCTCCATGCTCACCGGGGAATCCGTTCCCGTGGAGGTGGGCCCGGGGGATGAACTCACGGGTGCCACCGTGAACACCACGGGTCGTCTGCTGGCGCGGGCGACCCACGTGGGTGCGGACACCGTGCTCGCCTCCATGAGCCGAACCGTGGCGCGCGCGCAGGCCACCAAGGCCCCCGTGGCGCGTCTCGCGGACCGGATCTCTGCCGTGTTCGTGCCCGTGGTCATGGGTATCGCGGTGCTGACCTTCGCGATCTGGTGGCTCGTGTCCGGGGAACTGAACCAGGCGTTCGTCGCGGCGGTCTCCGTCCTGGTGATCGCGTGCCCGTGCGCCCTGGGTCTGGCCACCCCCACGGCCATGCTGACCGGGACCGGGCGCGGCGCTCAGCTGGGCATCCTGATCACCTCCGCGGAGGTACTGGAGGACACCCGCTCGGTGGACACCGTGGTACTGGACAAGACCGGGACCGTGACCCACGGGGACATGGCGGTGACCACCGTGACGCCGGTGAACTCGTGGTCGCGGGATCAGGTGCTGGATCTGGCCGCGGCCGTGGAGAGCTACTCCGAGCACCCGATCGCCCAGGCAATCACCGCAGCCACGCCCCACCGCTACGAGGTCTCCCGCTTCGAGTCCGCCCCGGGCGGCGGCGTCAAGGGGTACGTCCCGGACGGCATGAACGCGCGCGCCGTCGTGGTGGGCCGGGAATCCTGGCTCACCCAGAACGGGATCCGGCTGACCGCGGACGAGTCCGAGGCCCTGCGCCGCGCCCGCGAGGACGGTTTCACCACCATCCTCGTGGCCGTGGACGGGCGCGTGGCCGGGTTCATCGACCTGCAGGACACCGTGAAGGACGAGGCCCCGGCCGCGATCGCGGAACTCCAGCGGCTCGGGCTGCGCCCGGTGCTGCTCACGGGGGACAATGCCGCCGTGGCCCGTTCCGTGGCCGCCCACGTGGGGATCGCCCCGGAAGACGTGATCGCGGACGTCACCCCGGACGGCAAGGTCCAGGCCGTGGAAGAGCTACAGTCGCAGGGCCGCGTGGTGGCCATGGTGGGTGACGGCGTCAACGACGCCCCCGCCCTGACCCGCGCGGACCTGGGCATCGCCATGGGTTCCGGCACGGATGCCGCCATGCAGGCCGCGGACATCACCGTGGTGCGCAGTGACCTCACGGCCATCCCGCTGGCGATCAAGCTCTCCCGCCAGACGCTGCACATCATCAAGTCCAACCTGTTCTGGGCGTTTGCCTACAACACCGTGGCCATTCCGGTGGCGGCCCTGGGGTTGTTGAACCCCATGATCGCTGGCGCCGCCATGGCGTTCAGCTCGGTGTTCGTGGTGCTGAACTCATTGCGACTGAAGCGGTTCGCGCGCTGAGTGCGCTCGACGTGCCGAACGGCCGCACGGCGCGGGTCATGCGACCAGAGCCGCACGGCAGGGGTGCCACGACATGAGAGAGCGAGGCCCCGGGGAACCAGTGGTTCTCCGGGGCCTCGCTCTGTATGGGAGCCCTACATGCTGCGGTCAGCGAGCGCTCGAGCCCGGCTCCTCACCCTTGGTGTCCGGGCGCACGCGCTGACCGAACTGGGGTTCGTCGGTGGTTGCCGCCCCCGCGGCACCGGCGGTACCGGACGACGTCGCCGCCGAACCTTCCCCGCGCGTCTGTTCGGCCTGCCGGCGGGCCTTGTTCTCCGCGTACAGCTTGGCGGAGGATCGGTTCACGCCGGTGCCCTGACCGAGCTCTTCCGCGTTGGGCTTCTCGAGCAGCATGAGGGTCGCGCACACCACCACGGAGGCGATGAACGCGATGCCCGCCGCGATCAGGCCCAGGCCCATCCGGGCGGCGTTGTCCGTGCCGCCCGCTGCTACCACGGACACCACCACGAAGGCCACGACCGCCAGAACGGCCGAGATGATCAGAGGCCCCTTGATATCGGTTCTGCGCCGGCCATTGTGCTCAGTGCGCTGGGCCACGTGATTCCTCCTGGCGGTGGTCGGGGTGTGGGGCGGGGGTAGGGGATCCGCCCGCGAGTTCAACGTGTCAGTCTACGCGTTCAGGCCGTACGGCCTGGGTCCGTCAGGGCCTTGTCCGCTGCGCGCGCATCGTGGCGCAGGCTCAGTGCGGCGATGAGCTGGGTGACGCCGATGATGATGGCCGCGCCGCCCACCACACCAAGTTCTGCCTTGGTTCCGAGGGTCTCCACGAGCACCATACCCGTGGCCGCGAACACGGTCACCACGCCGCACAGCGTCCAGTCACGACCCAGCGGGAACTGGCCACGGAAACGCATGCCCAACACCAGTTCGGTGATCCCGCACAGACCCAGGATCACGGCGGAGAACAGGACGAAGAGCCAGTCACTGCTCGCGACCACCGCGGTGAGCACCCCGCCCAGGACGTACAGCACACCGTAGGACTGCGGGATGTTCCGGCTCGGGCCCAGGTCCACGTCCTCGCGGCGGTTCAGCCGCAGCTGCAGGAAGATCGCGGAGACGCCCGTTCCCACCAGGAAGAACGCCATGACCCACCGGCCCGCCCCGAGGGACGGTTCCTGCCAGAAGACGGTCACCGCCGCGAAGATCAGCGCCACCACGGCGCGCAGCAGGGTGGGTCCCCACAGGTCGTGGCGCACGTCGGCCCCGCGGGACCTGCCGCGGTCCTGCCCGCCGTGCGGTGCGGAAATCTGTTGGGGCACGCCGAGAACTCCTGAATCTGCCGGGGATGTCCCGCCCAGTCTAACGAGCTTCCCTGGACGGGTTCAGGGCTCGCCCAGTACCTCCCGCAGCACCTGGGCACCGCGTTCCACGTCCCGGTCCGGCGCGGTCAGGCCCAGCACCACCCCGCCCCGTTCGTCGGGTCCCCGGTCCGCTTCCGCCAGCGACGACGACGCCCCTGCCCCACCACGTTCACCACCCTCGCGGCCCTGCCCCGTCCAGTACTCGCCCAGGGCACCCACGAGGACCCCGCGGCGTCGTGCGCGCTCGATCGTGGCGTCCTCGTCCGGAACGGCGAGCACCGCGTGGGCACCGCCGGCCATGGGCAGAACACTCACGTGCGGGAGGTCGCCGAGGACGTCGGAGAGCAGCGAGCGGCGTCGTCGGAAGGAGCGGCGCATCCTGGCCGTGTGGCGCTGGAACTCCCCCGAATCCACGAACCGCGCGAGCGCTTCCTGGGCGATGAGCGAGACGGGCGAACCCAGCTCCGCACGCGTGCGTGCGAGGTCCGGGAGCAGGGAATCCGGGGCCACGAGGTGCCCCACGCCCACGGAACTGCCGAGCACCTTGGCGAAACTGCCCAGGGTCACCACGGTGTCCCGGGCGGTGTCCAATGCCCCGAGGGCGGGCAGGGGTTGGGCGCTGTGGCGCAGTTCGGAGTCGTAGTCGTCCTCGAGCACGAGCGCGCCGTGCTCACGGGCCCACGCGAGCAGTTCCATCCGGCGCGTCACGGGCATGGTCCCGCCCAGCGGGTACTGGTGTCCGGGCGTGAGCACGATGGCGTCCGGCGCGGGGGCGACGTCCCACCGCCCCGCCCCGCCCCACCACCCGCTGGGCAGATGCTCGGGCACGAGACCGTGCTCGTCCACCCCCACCGGCAGGGCGATGTGCCCGAGCGCGCGCACCACACGACGAAGCGCGGGGTACCCGGGATTCTCCACGGCCACGCGCAGCCTCCTGCCGTGTGCAAGCCCCAGCACCCGCAACGCGAGCTGCAACCCGTCCCGCACACCCGCGGTGACGAGGATGTCCTCGGGAGAACGCACGATCCCGCGATTGAGCCGCAGGTAGTCCGCGAGGTGGTCCCGCAGATCGGTGCGCAGGGTGCGCCCCGTGGCGACGCCGCTCGCCGCGTCCCGCCACGCCCCGCGCCACGCGGGGGTGTCCAGGGACGTGATGGTGCTCTTCCCAGGGCGCAGGTCGATCATCTCGGGCCGCACCGCGGACCGACGGGCCGTGCGCTGCGAAGGGGGCGCGGGCGAGGTCGTCGGGGCGGGAATGCCCGCGGCCGGTATGTCAGCACGAGGCGACGTGGGGGTGGAATGCTGTCCGGCGCGGGGCGACGCCGCGGCGTCGCCCCCGGGCACCGGGCCGGACGGGCGGGCTCGAGGAGCATCGGCGGTCGCAGCGGCAGCACGGGCAACGGGCCCTGTATCGCGCCGCATTTCCAGGTGCGGGGTGATCCGCGTGGCACCGCGATCGGCCACGAGGTAGCCCTCACCTGCGAGGACGTCCCACGCGGACGTGACCGTTCCGCGCGAGATTCCCAACCGGGCGGCCAGGGCCCGGGACGAAGGCAGGGGGTCGCCCGGGCGCAGCACCCCGCGCGCCACGAGCTCGCGGATCTGCCGCACGAGCTGATCCCCCAGACCCGTGCTCGCGGTGCGATCGACGGTCAGGGGGAGGTCGGTGTCCCTGGCGTGCCTCATTCCCGGGACTGCCGCGCGATGAAGTCGGCCATGCCGGGAACGGTGAACGCCACCTGACCGTGATCGGGAGCATAGATCATCCCCTTCTGGATCAGTTGCGCTCTGGTAGGGCCCAGACTGCTGGCCTTGGTACCGAGCCGGGCTGCGAGTTCACCCGTGCGGGAGGGGCCCGCACCGTCCACCGCCATGACGCTCATGTACTCGCGCTCCTTGGGCGTCGCCCTGCCCCAGCGGGCCGGGAAGAATCCGGAGTCCAGTTGCGCCCACCCCTTCTCGATGGCCACTCTCGAGTCCTCGAGCGTGAACGGCGTGGTCGGCGCGACTTCCCACACTGCGTTCCCGAACTCCTGGATGAAGTACGGATAACCACCCGACGCCGCGACGATGGCGTTCAGCGCCTCGGTGTCGAATTCGGCGCCCACGTCCTTGGCCGGGCGTGCCACCGCGTATCGCGCTTGCTCCGGGTCCAGCGGTCCGATGACCCGGTAGTCGAAGAGTCTTTCCGCATAACTGCGTGTGGCGCTCAGGATCGTGGGAAGGTTCGGCAGACCGGCGCAGATCACGTAGAACGGCCAGTCACGCTGGCCCGCGATGTGCTGGACCGTGACGATTGCGCTCATCATGTCCGGGTCTAGGTCCTGCATCTCGTCGATGAACAGGCCGAATGCGCTGTGCTGTGCCTTCAGTGGTTCGCTGAGATCCTCGACCAGCTCTTCCACATCGATGTCGATCCGCCCGGACTGCGCGCGTACGGGATGAAGATCGACACTGGCCGAGACACCGCTCGTCCCCACGGAGACACTGAAGGACTGGATGGTCGTGAGCGCATCAGCGAAGAACTGACCGGGGTGACGGCCGAGATGACGCCGAGCCGCCACCAGGAGTTCCCGGGCGAACCTGTCTCTCACGTCCTGCCTGCCCCGAGCCTCCGGCCGCCCCTCCAGCTGGACGGTGAGCCAGCCGTGATTGTCCGCGTGCGCACGCAGGACGTTGAGTAGAACGGTCTTTCCGACTCCCCGTAGACCCGTGAGCACCATGCCCCTGTTGGGGCGGTGGAGCTTGGCGCGCGCGATCATGAGGTCGAAGGCGGAAATCTCTGCCTCCCGGCCACTGAGCACCTTGGGACGCAGCCCGGATCCGGGGCTGTAGGGGTTGGCTGCGAGGTCCATGTACCGAAGTGTAAAGCATTATATAAATATTTTTATACTTACTTAGATTTTGATAGCGTCTCGATCGACGGCTGCCAAAGGCCGCGGGTTACGTGCCGGACGTTGCGTAAGTGGACCACTTCATTTCTTCGATTTTGGCTCTGTCAATGGACCACCCACGCTGCCAGGATGGAGGCCATGACCGAAACCTTGCAGACCTCCGCCCAGGACCCCACCCCCGTGACCGGATCGCGCCTCGTCAAGCGCGGCCTGGCCGACATGCTCAAGGGCGGTGTGATCATGGACGTGGTCACCGCTGAGCAGGCCCGGATCGCCGAGGACTCCGGAGCCGTGGCCGTGATGGCGCTCGAGCGCGTTCCCGCGGACATCCGCTCGCAGGGTGGCGTGGCGCGCATGAGCGATCCCGATCTGATCGAGCAGATCATCGACTCGGTGTCCATCCCCGTGATGGCCAAGGCGCGGATCGGGCACTTCGTGGAGGCACAGGTGCTCGAGCACCTCAAGGTGGACTACATCGACGAGTCCGAGGTGCTCTCCCCCGCCGATTACGTCAACCACATCGACAAGCACCGCTTCAACGTCCCGTTCGTGTGCGGTGCGACCAACCTGGGTGAGGCGCTGCGCCGGATCACCGAGGGCGCGGCCATGATCCGCTCCAAGGGCGAGGCCGGCACGGGGGACGTCTCCGAGGCCACCAAGCACATCCGCACCATCCGAGCGCAGATCGCGGAGTTGCAGGCGCTGTACACCGCTGCCCCGGACGCCCTGTACGTCAAGGCCAAGGAGCTGCAGGCGCCGTACGAGCTCGTGGCCGAGGTGGCCCGCGCCGGGTCCCTGCCGGTCGTGATGTTCACCGCCGGCGGCGTGGCCACCCCCGCGGACGCGGCGATGATGATGCAGCTCGGCGCGGACGGAGTGTTCGTGGGCTCGGGCATCTTCAAGTCCGGCAACCCCGCCGAGCGCGCCCGCGCCATCGTGGCCGCGACCGCCTACTACGACGATCCCGCCCGCATCGCAGAGGCCTCCCGCGGCCTGGGCGAGGCCATGGTCGGCATCAACGTGGCGGACCTGCCCGCACCCCACCGCCTCGCGGAGCGCGGCTGGTGAGCGGGTCCCCCTCGCAGCACCACCCGCACGACGACGCCGCCCTGCCGGGCCCGAGCGCCCACCCCACTGTGGGCGTGCTCGCCCTGCAGGGCGGCGTCGTGGAGCACGTGCGCGCGGTGGAGTCCCTGGGCGCCCGCGCCGTGAAGGTGCGCTCCGCCGATGACCTCGTGGACCCGGACGGCGCCCCCCGCATCGACGCGCTGATCCTGCCCGGCGGGGAGTCCTCCACGGTGGACCGGCTGTGCCGTACGTTCGGACTGTTCGACTCCTTGCAACGGGTGGTCCGCGGAGGCCTGCCCACGCTCGGAACGTGCGCCGGGCTCATCATGCTCTCCTCCGAGATCGAGGATCCGGCCCCCGGCCAGCAGTCCCTCGGGGTGCTGGACGTGAGCGTGAACCGCAACGCGTTCGGTTCACAGGTGTCCTCTGCGGAGGTGGAGCTGGCGTGGGAGGGCCCAGCGAGCGACGTCGTGGCGCCCGGTGACGTGGTGCGCGCGGCCTTCATCCGCGCCCCCGAGGTGACCCGTGCGGGCGACGGCGTGGAAGTTCTCGCGCGCCACCGGGGTGCGGTGGTGGCGGTGCGCCAGGGCAGCGTGCTGGGCATCAGCTTCCACCCGGAGCTCACGGGGGACACCACCCTGCACCGGATGCTGCTGGGGCAGGTGGCCGCCCGCCGGGGGTGAGCACGGTCGGGGTGAGCGCCCAGACGAACTCGGGTAGGGCGCAGGACGCCCCCCGACCAGCACCGGGACGGGAAACCCCGCTGCGCCACATCACGACTTCCGGCGCAACAGACTCGCACCGGCGCGCCGATCCGTGTAGACCTGGCCTCTCTGACTACTCACGACGGAGGAACTCTTGGCCGGCTTCACCACACGCACCATCCACGCGCTGCACGACGTCGCCCTGGGTGCCGTGGTGCCCCCGATCCACACCGCCTCCACGTTCCTGCAGCCCACCGAGGGCGGCGAGGGTCCCTTCGAGTACCAGCGCGGGTCGAACCCCACGCGCACCGATGCCGAGACCACCCTGGCGGCGCTCGAGGGCGCCCGGCACTCCTTCGCGTTCGCCACCGGCATGGCTGCCACCGGGGCCGTGCTCGGCACCCTGCACGCCGGTGACTCGGTGATCATGGGCCTGCCCGTCTACGGCGGCAACTACCGGTGGGCCACCATTGAGCTGCCCAAGCGCGGGATCACCACGCACTTCCACGACGACCTCAACCGGCTCTCGGACGAGGACTTCGACGAGAGCACGCGCATCGTGTTCCTCGAGACGCCGTCCAACCCCACGCTGCGCGTGACCGACATCCGACGTGTCGTCGAGCTTGCCCACCGCCACGGCGCCATGGTGGTCGTGGACAACACGTTCCTCACCCCGTACCTGCAGCGCCCGCTGGAGCTGGGCGCGGACGTCACCGTGCAGTCCGCCACCAAGTACCTCGGCGGCCACGGGGACCTGCTGGGCGGCGTGGTCAGCACCAACGACGACGAGATGGCCCAGCAGCTGCACCTGGCACAGATGGTCTCGGGCGGGGTGCTCTCCCCCATCGACTCCTACCGACTGATCCAGTCCGTGAAGACCCTCGGCATCCGCCTGGACCGCCAGCAGGAGAACGCCCACCGGATCGTAGAGTTCCTGCGCGGCCGGGACGAGGTGGCGCGAGTCCTCGTCCCCGGATCCTTCGACGAGGAGGAGGCCCGGATCCAGGAGGCCCAGGCGGACGGGCTCGGGGGGCTGTTCTCCTTCGAGCTCCTCCCGGGCAAGGACGTCCGGGCGTTCCTCGGCCGCCTGGAGATCTTCGGCTTCGCAGTGAGCCTGGGCGGCATCGAGTCTCTGATCTGCCTCCCCGCATCCATGACCCACGGGGCATACTTACCTGAGGACCGCGAGCTGGCGCACCTGAGCGAGAACCTGCTGCGCGTGGCCGTGGGCATCGAGGACGTCGAGGACCTCATCGCGGACCTCGCCCAGGCCCTCGACGCGGCCTGAGAGGGGAACCCACCGTGGACTCACGTCGAGCATCCCGCCGGGCCGTGCTCAGCGGCACCGGCCTGGCGGGGCTGGTTGCCGTGCTGGCCGCCTGCTCACCGGGCGGCGGCTCCGAGGACTCGGGTGCCTCCGAGGACCTGCTGACCAGGATCCAGCGCACCGGTGAGGTGCGCATCGGCATGGAGGGCACGTTCCGCCCGTACGGCTACCACGACGACTCCGGCGCCCTGGTGGGCTATGAAAAGGAGATCGGGGACCTGATCGCCAAGGACCTCGGGGTGCGCGCCACCTACGTTGAGACCCAGTGGGACTCGCTGATCGCGGGGGTGGACGCGGGCCGCTACGACCTTGTCATGAACAACATCGCACCCACGGCCGAGCGCAGGGAGAACTTCGACTTCTCCATCCCCTACGCGATCTCCCAGGGCCGCGCCGGGGTCGCCCAGGACTCCCCGCTGACGTCCGTTGACGAGATCTCCGGGCACACCTCCGCCCAGACCGAGACCTCCAACTTCGGCAAGAGCATGGCCGCCCTGGGGGCCCAGCTGGTGCCCACCACGGGGTTCGACGAGGCCATCATGCTCGTGACCTTCGGGCGCGTGGAGATGACCGCCAACGATTTCGTGACGTTCCAGGCGTTCTTCGAGCAGCGCCCTGACGCCAGGATCCGTCTCCTGGACGGCCAGGTGGGAGACGCCTCGGAGTCCGCGGTGCTCATGGCCCGCAACCAGCCACGGCTGCGAGCCGCCGTGGACAAGTCCCTGACCACCCACATGGACAACGGCGATCTGGCCAAGATCTTCGAGAAATACGTGTCCACCGACCTCACCCCGGAGTCATGACCGATTTCCTGAGCCTTTGGGCCGATTCCCTTCCGCAGCTGCTGCTGGCCACCGTCAAGGTGACCATCCCGCTGAGCATCATCGCCTTCGTCCTCGCCCTGGTGGTGGCGGTGCTCGCCACCACCATGCGCCTGAGCGGCATCCGCCCCCTGCAGTGGATCTCCCGCTTCTACGTGTGGCTGTTCCGCGGCACCCCGATCCTGGTGCAGCTGTTCATCATCTTCTACGGGCTGCCCGCCGCCGGCATCACGCTCTCCGCGTGGACCTCCGCGATCCTCGCGTTCACCCTGAACACGGGGGCCTACGCGGCCGAGACCCTGCGGGCCTCCGTGCAATCCATCCCCCGGGGCCAGCTCGAAGCCGCCCGGACGCTGAACTACACGGGCTGGCAGACGGTGCGCCACGTCGTCGCGCCCCAGGCCCTGCGGATCGCGCTGCCTCCCCTGGGCAACGACCTCATCGACCTGGTCAAGGGCACCTCCCTGGTCATGGTCATCACCCTGGCGGACGTGTTCCAGGTGGGCCGTCAGATCGCCGCGACCAACTTCCAGCCCCTCGCGCTCTACGCGGAGGTGGCTGTGATCTACCTGGCGATCTTCACTGTCCTCTCGCTGCTGCAGTCCCGCCTCGAACGGGTGTCCAACCGCTACATCAGGAGTTCCCATGCTTGAGCTGACAGACGTCTCCAAGAGCTTCGGGGACACCACCGTCCTGCGGGGGATCACCCTGGCGCTGCCCAACGGGGAGACCACCGTGATCCTCGGGCCGTCCGGCTCCGGGAAGTCCACCCTGTTGCGCACCATGAACCTGCTCGAGGTCCCCGAGTCCGGGCGCCTGGACATCAACGGGGACTCCGTGACCTTCGGTGCGCAGCTGACCCGCAGGCAGATCTCCGCGATCCGCCGCCGCTCCGCCATGGTCTTCCAGGGCTACAACCTCTTCCCGCACGAGACGGTGCTGGACAACGTGGCCATGCCCCCGGCACTGAACGGCAAGGCGGACCGCGCCACGGCCCGGGCTCGCGCAGTGGAGCTGCTGGAGTCCGTGGGAATGGGCCACCGGTTGGAGGAGTACCCGGACAACCTCTCCGGCGGGCAGCAGCAGCGCGTGGCGATCGCCAGGGCCCTGGCCGTGGAGCCGGACTACCTGCTCTTCGACGAGCCCACCTCCGCCCTGGACCCCGAGCTGGAGGCCGAGGTCATCAGGGTCATGGTGGACCTGGCCCGCGAGCGCCGTTCCCTGGTGGTAGTCACGCACAACATCGGCTTCGCCCGCCGGGTCGCGGACCGCATCGTCTTCCTCGCGGACGGCGGGATCGGCTTCGACGGCGCCCCGGAGGACTTCTTTGCCTCGGACAGTGAACGGATCCGGCGCTACCTCAACGTCTTCGACGCCGTGTGAGCCCGTGACGCCCGCCGTTGCGGCGGTGCCGGTGGCGGCGGGTGCCGACGACGACGCCCGGTGCGGGTGCTGCCCGTGGTGCCGCTACGGCGTGATATCTCCACGGCACCCTCCCTCCACAGCGGGCGTCGGACTCGCGGTGCCGCGGACGGGACGCGTGCCAGACGGCCGTGAGCGCGGCGGCAGGCGCCCGTGTCGCCCAGGGAGACCAGCACGTGGGTGCCGGCCCCCAGGACCACGGCGGACAGCAGCGGTCCCGCCGGCAGCCGGGACGGCCGCAGGTGCTCGATCGGGTTCATGATGCCCCGCTTTCCCCGGACCTCCCCTGTCCGCACAGGATCGGCGGCCATCCGCCTCCCTGTAGGTGCGGGGCCTCCGCCGGTGTGTGTGATGCGCACAGCTCCAGGGGGCCCGGTGAACAGGAACCCTTGGTGACCAGGTGGTCCTCGTGGGGGGAGATCTTCCTCGGCCACCGGGTCGTCGTGAACCGGGAAGTGTGAACCGCGCACCGGGCCGGATCCCACGGCACCCCCCCGAGGGGCCACCCCCGGAGAATCCTCCACCGCCGCCGAACGAGCATGAGGAACCGGAGGAAACGGACGGGCCCGAGCTGTTGCCGTACGCGGGGCCGCTGGAGCCGCCCTTCGGCGGGACTCCGCGGCAGGCCCCGCATCACCAAGGTCGGCACGTCCGCCACGACAAGGAGCAGCACCGCCCCGATCAGAGAATGAACCCCGACTTCGAGAAGGCGCGGTCGGAGGCGGCCTGCGAGGTCGCCCGGTCGTACACCGCGGTGAGGGTGTCCCGCAGCGCGGTCGTAGGAGGATCCGGCAGCCTCAGGACCCGAACGGGAGCATGGCGATCACGATGGCCGCCCTGGGTGACCAGGGGCACAGCGGGTCTCGTCATGACCCCCTGGCCACGACCTGATTTGCCATCGCGAAAACAGTCCAGGCCGCGGGCGTGCCGCTCAGAAGCTCCCGGACGCCCCGCCCCTGGTGAAGCCGCCGCCCCCGCCGAACGAGCTCGTGCCGCCGGAGCCGCCGGACGACGAGCTCGAGGCGTTGACCACGCCCCCGGAGTACAGGGACGGGGAAACCGCGTAGAGCGGCAACCAGCTCTGGAAGGTGGGGGCGTAGTGCACGTCCTGCTCGATGCCGTCCTTGTCCGTGCGGCGCACGGGATCGTCGTTGAGGCCCGGCGCCTTGGGGTTCTGCAGGCGGTACTTCAGGTAGGCCCGGCGCATGCTCGTGCTGATCCCCTCGCCCGGATGCTCCCGCTCGTACTGCTCAATCTCCCGCTTCGCCTGATCCATGATCTGCCTGGTGCTCCGGCGGCAGCGCCAGACGAGCACCAGGACCCCGAGCACGACCACGCCGACGATCGACAAAATGACCGTGGCCACCGCGCGCCCCTTCGCCGCCCGGTCCGCCGCGGCCTGCGGATCGGCCTCGTCGTAGACCTTGGTGACCGTCTTTGTGAACGCGTCCGCGTAGTCCCCGTCCTTGAACCCGGGCTCGAGCTGGTTCTCCATGATGTTCTCGGCGTCCGAGTCCGAGAGCACCTCCCGGGCGCCGTCCCCGACCTCGATGCGCAGCTCGCGCTCCCCCATGTCCGCGACGATCAGCACGCCGTTGTTGCGCCCGTCGTCCCCCACGCCCCAGTCTGTGGCGACCTTGCGCGAGTAATCCTCGATGTTCTCGCCCTGGGTGTCGTTCACGCTGAGGACCGCCGCGCGGATGTATTCGTTTTCATCATTCTTCTCGCCGATCAGCCGGTTGAGCTGCTCCTCCTGGCCGTCCGTCAGCAGGTCGGCCTGGTCCTGAACGGCGCCCACCTCGGGCCGCGGCGGGACGTCCAGGGCCTGGGCGGGGGCGACGGCGCCCGCCACGAGCACCGCGGCCAGGGCACCCCCCAGGGTGGCGCGCCTGAGCACCGCGGGCTGGGTTTCGGCGGTGGTCACGAGGGTCCTCCGGGGGTCTCGGGGTTCGGCGCTGTGCACGCGGGGTTGCTGGGGCCAGGCTACGTGCGCTCGTGCGCGGACAGAACCATCACCCCGGCCCCCGGCGGGCGTGTCGGCAGCGTGGCAGCCGACGCGGGTTCGGTCTCCGCCCCGAACCGGCGTTGCCGACCGCCCTCGGCCACTGGCCGGCTCCCGGGAGGGAAACCGGCCCGCGGAGGGGACGTGCGCGACGCGTCGTCGGGAGCCTCAGTTCTTCGCGGTGGGAACAACCATCACGGGGCACTCGGCGTCCGCGAGGGCGGCCTGGGACACCGAACCCATGAGCAGACCGCGGAACCCGCCGTACCCGCGGGTGCCCATGACGAGCAGCTCGGCGGTGCGGGAGGCGTCCACGAGTGCGTCCGCGGGGCGGCCCTCCAGCACGCGGGTCTCGATCTCTAGGCCCGGGAAGTCCTTGCGCAGTTCCTCGGCCACGGAATCGGTGAGCTCCTTGGCCGGGGCCATGAGCTGTTCCTGCACGGCGCGATCCAGCTCGGCGGAGTTCATGGGCAGGTAGCTCGTGGTGGGGACCACGCTCACGATCGCGAGCCGCAGCCCGTGATCCGCGGCGTACCGGGCGGCCTGCGGCACCGCCTTGTTCTTGGCGCCGAGCTTGTCCACGCCCACGACCACGCGACCCTCGAAGCTCTCACCCTCGGGCCGGGTCTCACGTTCGCCAGGGCGCCACTCCTCCGGGAGGATCACCACGGGCGCGGCGGAGTGGGCGGCCACCGCGGCGGAGACCGAACCCACGCGCCCGCGCACCCCGTGGTGCCCGCGCTTGCCGAGGACCACCACGGAGGCGTCCTGGGCCTCGTAGACGATCACGCCGGCGGCGTCGCCGCGCTCGATGATGCCCTGCCCGGTGACGCCGCCCGCCTTGGCCTTCTCCACGGCGCGCGTGGCCAGCCGCTCCGATTCCTGGTGCAGCGCATCCGCGAAGGCTCCATAGATGGACTGGTCCAGGCCGGTCTGGCGGCCCATGGAGAGCACGATCTTCAACGGCTCCTGCCGCTTCTGGGCCTCGAGGATCGCCCAGTCCAGGGCCCGCTCACTGTGATCGGAACCGTCGTACGCCACCACGATGTTCTGTGTCATCTGTCTGCACCTAGTTTCTTAACTGTATTTCGAGGGGGAGTGCGGATCGGGACTCAGCGCCC
This sequence comes from Kocuria marina, assembly GCA_014652975.1. Classification (GTDB taxonomy): domain Bacteria; phylum Actinomycetota; class Actinomycetes; order Actinomycetales; family Micrococcaceae; genus Kocuria; species Kocuria marina. Next base: position 817,468 of record BMZV01000001.1, read on the forward strand.
GCTGGGGACCACCATCACGGGCCCGGCAGCGGAGCTCAGCACGGCCTGGGACACGGATCCGAGCAACAGACCCGTGAACCCACCGATCCCGCGGGAGCCCACGACCACAAGGTCCGCGGTCCGGGTGGCCTGCACGAGCACCCGGCCGGGGCGGCCCAGGAACGCGTGCTGAGTGACCCGCAACCGGGGTTCCCGCTCAGCAATGGTGCGCGCCAGTTCTGAGAGCCGTTCGAGCGATTCCTGGAAGTAGTAGGTCTGGTTGTACTGGTCCTGGAACCACTCCGGGGTCCCGGACAAGGCGCCGTTTACGGAGACGAGGCTCAGGGTCGCGTCATGGGACAGGGCGTACTGGATCGCGTGCGCTACCGCGGGGTTCTTCTCCCCCGCGCCGTCCACGCCCACGACCACGGAGCCGGAGAAGTCCATCTCGGAGGCAGGAGTGCGGGTTCCACCCTGGGCCTGGTCGTCGGAGACGCGCACGTCCTTGCCGTCCCGGCCCTGCTCGCGGGCGAGTTCGGCGTCCGAGTCGTCCTCGTGGGTTCCGGGCGGGACCACGATCACGGGCACGGGGCTGTGGGCCGCCACGGCCGCGGAGACCGAACCCAGCCGACCCCGCAGGGCATCGCCCTTGCCGCGCTTGCCCATGACCACCAGGCACGCGTCCTTGGCGGCGTGCAGGACGGCCCGAGCGGCGTCGCCCTCGCCCAGGACCTTGCGGATCTCGACGTCCGGGGCGTGAGAGCGGGCGTACTCCTCGGCGGCCTCGAGATGGGATTCGCTCTCCGCCTTCACGGCGTCGTGGAAGCGCTGTTCCAGGCCTGGATCCCCCACGACCGCGACGGGGAACGCGCACAACAGGCGCACGGGGACTTTGCGGGCAGCCGCCTCCGTGAGGGCACGGTCGAGGGCGCGCAGCGCGATCTCGGAACCATCAATACCCACCAGGACGGGAGCGTTGGACGAGGTGTTCAGAACGTCGTTGTTCATACCTCCAGGATAGTCTCCGCACCCTGCAACGGCGCGGTCCACCACGCGATTTCAGGCCTGTGACGACGCCGCACGGAGCCTCCTGGCGCCGGGCCGGCTCCGCGGGCCGCTCACGCCATCGCGAACATCCACCGGTCCCCGCGGATGCGCAGACCCAGGGTCACGGCACGGGCGCCCATGTACCCGCCCGCGTACGCAATCCAGAGCCACGCCGCGCCCGGGGTGCCGCTCCCACCCCGTTCGAGAACGAGCCACAACAGGGGCGCGTACACGACCAGGTTGATGACCCCGGCCAGGGCGAGATAGCGAGCGTCGCCGGCGCCGATCAGAACGCCGTCGAGCACGAACACGAATGCCGCGAGGGGCTGACCCACGGCCACGACGATCAACGCGATCCCGAAGATCACCTGGACGTCCCGCGACGAGGTGAAGAGGAAGCCCAGGTGCGGCCCGAGCAGACCCACGATCACGCCCGTGACCACGCCGAAGCCCAGGCCCCACCGAATCAGTCGATGCATGAGCCTCCGGACATGTTCGCGTTCCGAGCGCCGTCGCAGGTCCCGGGCGCCGAGTTCCTTGCCCAGCAGCGCCTGGGCGGCGATGGCCAGTGCGTCCAGTGCGAAGGCCAGGAAGTTGAAGATCGTCATGGTCAGTTGGTAGGCCGCGAGGTTCTCGGCCCCCTGCGCCGTGGCCACCACCACGGTCACCAGGATCGCGGCGCGCAGGGACAGGGTGCGCAGCATGAGCCATGTCCCCACCGTGAGGTGCGTGCGCACCCCGGCCCAGGACGTCGCGAGGCTCACGCCGCGCCGTCGGAACTGCCGAGTGAGCATGATCAGGTACGTCACAGCCATGGCCCACTGCGTGATGCTCGTGCCGATCGCCGCGCCCGCGACGCCCAGCTGCGCGCCGTACACGAGCGCCACGTTCAGCCCCGCGTTCACGGCGGCGCCCACGCCCGCGATCACGAGCGGGGTGGTCGTGTCCTGCAGACCTCGCAGCACACCCACGGCGGCCAGCACGATCAGCATGGCCACGAGTCCGGGCAGGGACCACAACGCGTACGACGTCGCGTGCTCCAGCACTTCGCCCTCCGCACCCAGGGCGCGCAGCAGGGGACGAACGGCCACGGCACCCACCGCGGCGAGCAGCACCCCGAGACCCGCGGCGGTCCACAGTCCGTCCCGACCCACGCGCAGGGCATCGGCGAGTCTGCCACCACCCACGTGCCGGGCCACCGCGGGGGTGGTGCTGTAGGCCAGGAAGACCATGAGCCCCACGACCGTCTGCACCACGGTCGCGGCAATCCCTACCCCCGCGAGCTGCGCCGTGCCCAGGTGGCCGATGATCGCCGAGTCCGCGAGCAGGAACAGCGGCTCCGCGATCAGCGCTCCGAACGCCGGGACGGCGAGCGCGAGGATCTGGCGGTTCAGGCTCTTCCCGCCCGCGGTCTTGGACGGGGTCCCAGGATCCGACGGCGTTGCCGGGCCCTCGGGCGTCACGGGCTCCTCGGAAGCTGCGGGGCCCCCGCGGTGGAGACCTCCGGGACTGGGCTCCGAGGGGCGGGCGTCTCGGGGCGCGCTGGAGTTCGGGCGTGAGCGGAAGGAAGGCACCGCACCAGGGTAAGGGGATCAGTCACCCGCCGAGGCGGGCAGGGTCAGCGTCCCGGGGCGGGTTTCACCGCGATCACGGGGACGGCGGATTCCAGGATGATCTGCTGCGCGGAAGAACCCAGGAAGATCTTGCCCGCGGGGGACCGCCGTCGGACCCCCACCACCACGGCGTCGACCTCCGCGCGGTTGGTGGCGTCCACCAGATCCCCCACGGCATTGCGGCTGCGGGCGGCGGCATGCTCCACGCTCACGCGCTCGTACGGGATCGCGGACAGATCCGGCTCGTTCCCGTCCACGGGGAACACCACGAGGTCCGTGTCGCGACGCCGGGCTTCCTGGACGGCGAAGTCGCGGGCGGCGTGACCGGCCGGAGTCTCGGCGGCGGCAAGGATGATGGCCATGGGTCCTCTTCTCTGTGCGCGATCCATCTGGGGGGGCAGGTTCCGGGGCGGGGCGAGATCGCCCCCGGGCGGTGAACCGTTGCCGGCCCGGTGAATCCCGGGGTCCGCGTCGGTACCGCCTCCCACGTGGGGGTATGTGTATCCTAAGTCACACTTCTCGCGGCCCCGTGGGCGGCGGGAATCCCCCTTACCGCGAATCCCGGGAGAATCCATGAGCTCCACCCACTCCCCCGACCGCCGCACGTTCCTAACCTACGGTCTCGGGGGACTCGTGGCCCTGGGGGCCATCGGAACCGCGACGGCGGGGTCCATCGCATCGGCCTCCGGCGGCAACGACCTCCGTTCGTCGCTGACCATTATCGCCCCGGCGGCCGCGGGCGGCGGGTGGGACACCGTGGCCCGGGAGATGCAGCAGGCCCAACGGGCCAACGGCATCGTGAACAACACCCAGGTGGTGAACATCCCGGGTGCCGGCGGGACCATCGCGCTCGGGAACCTGGAGATCCTCTCCGGCAAGGCCAACAACCTCATGGTGGGTGGCACGGGTCAGTTGGCGGCCACCATCCAGTACGACTCCGCCACCACCTACGCGGACGTGAATCCCCTGGCCGTGGTGGTGGAGGAGTACGACGTGATCGTGGTCCCCGGCGATTCCCCGTACACGTCCCTGAAGGAACTCATGACGGCGTGGGCCAAGACCCCCGGCAAGGTCCCGTGGACCGGAGGCGGTTCCTTCGACCAGCTGGTCGTGACCGAGATGGCGATCAGTGCCGGGTTGGCACCCAAGGACATGATCTACGTGTCCTCGGACGGCGGCGGTGAATCCACCCAGGCCCTGCTCAACGGCACGGCGGCCGCCGCGGCCAGCGGGTACCCGGATTCCATCGACCAGATCGAGTCCGGGCGGTTGCGGGCCCTGGGCGTCGTGGCCCGCGAACCCGTGCCCGGGGTGGAGATCCCCACGACCGTGGAGCAGGGCTTCGACGTCACCCTGGCCAACTGGCGCTTGCTTGTGGCACCGAGTGGGATCACGCCGGAGGAGAAGACCGAGCTCGAGACCATTGTGCGGGAAACGATCGCCACACCGCAGTGGCGGGAGGCCATCGAACGCTTCAACTGGAACGAGAACGTGATCACGGGCGAGGAGCTCACCCGTTTCCTCGCGGACGAGAAGACCCGCATCCAGGGCCTCTACAAGGAGTTGGGACTGTGACATCACAGGTGACCGGGTCGACCCCGGCGTCCGCACCACCCCCGCAGGAGGCGCCGCCCTCCGCGCACCGGTCGCTGCTGTCCGAGCTGACCATGCCCTTGGTGCTCGCGGCTTTCGCGACGTACCTGCTGGTGAGCATGCTCAGCATGTCCGTCCCGGAGTCGGTGGACTTCCCCGGGCCCCGGTTCTTCCCGGCCGTGGTGACGGCAGTGATCTACGCCCTGGTGATCGTGGAGGTGCTCTCGATCCTGCGCCGCCGGTCCGCGGACCGTTCTCCTGGAGGCCACCCGACGACGTCGACGGGCAGCACCGCGCACACCTCCCCCGCCGATGACGACGCCGCACCCTCGGCGGACGATGCCGGCTACGAGTTCGTAGGTGCCTACGAGCCCGCCACGCCCCAATTCTCGTGGCGGTCCTTCGCCTGGGTGGTGGGCGGTTTCCTGGTGTTTGCACTACTGCTCGAGTTCCTGGGGTGGATCATCGGCGCCGCCGTACTGTTCTGGTGCGTGGCCCGCGGCTTTGGCTCCACCCGCCCGCTGTTCTCACTGGTCGTGGGGCTGACCGTGAGTTCCCTCGCGTACATCGCCTTCGACATGGCCCTGGGGTTGTCCCTGCCCTCCGGCCTCCTGGGGGGTGGGTTCTAGATGGAGACCCTCTCGCTGTTGCTGGACGGTTTCGCCGGGGCGCTCACCCTGCAGAACCTCTTCTGGGTGGTGCTCGGATGCTTCCTGGGCACCGCCGTGGGTGTCATGCCCGGCCTGGGGTCCTCCATGGCCGTGGCGCTGCTGCTGCCCGTGACGTTCGCCCTGGATCCCACCGCGGCGTTCATCATGTTCTCCGGCGTGTATTTCGGCGGGCTGTTCGGGGATTCCACCATGGGCATCCTCATGAACACCCCGGGGCAGGCCTCGGCCATCGCGTCCACGTTCGAGGGCCACAAGATGGCGCTCACCGGCAGAGCCCCACAAGCGCTCGCCACGGCGGCCATCGGGGCGTTCATCGGTGGTTTCGTGGCGTCCGTGGTGGTCGTGTTCTTCGCACCCTTCCTGGCCGAGTTCTCCACCCAGTTCGGTCCGGCGGAGTTCTTCGCCCTGGCCCTGTTCGCGTTCGTGGCCACGTCCTCCGTGGTGACGGACTCCGCGGTCAAGGGTCTGCTGTCCCTCGCCCTGGGACTGGGGATCGCCGTGGTGGGTATCGACTCCGTGACCGGCATCCCGCGGTTCACCATGAACTCCCCCTACCTCTTCGACGGGATCTCCCTGGTGACCGTCACGGTCGCGGTGCTCGCGCTGGGTGAGGTGATCTATTTCGCCACGACCGCCCGGTTCCAGAGCCAGGGAAGGATGCTGAAGGCCCAGGGGCGGCCCTGGTTGAGCCGCAAGGAACTGCGGGAGGCCACCCCGGCATGGTTGCGCGGCACGGCCATCGGCTTGCCGTTCGGCGTGGTCCCGGCCGGCGGCGCGGAGATCCCCACGTTCCTGGCATTCGGCGCGGAACGCAAGCTGGATCGGCGTCGTCGCGACCCGCAATTCGGCAAGGGCGCCATTCGAGGTCTTGCCGCACCCGAGGCCGCGGGCAACGCCACCACCGGTATGGCCATGGGTGCGCTGCTCGCGCTGGGCCTGCCCATCTCCGCGACCGCCGCCATCATGCTCGCCGCGTTCCGGCAGTACGGGCTGCAACCGGGACCGCTGCTGTTCGAGCGCGCCCCTGATCTCGTGTGGGCGCTGTTGGCCAGCTTCTTCATCGCGATGATCGTGCTGCTGATCATCAACCTGCCGTTCGCGATGGTGTGGGCCAAGCTACTGCTCATCCCGCGCCCGTACCTGTACGCGGGCATCACGGTGTTCTGCGGCCTGGGCATCTACGCGACGTCCGGCTCCACCTTCGACCTGCTCATGCTCCTGGGCGTGGGACTCGTCGGCTTCTTGATGCGTATGCATGATTACCCGCTCGCGCCGCTGATCATCGGGATGGTCCTGGGTCCGCTCGCGGAGACGAGCCTGCGGGACGCCCTGATCAGCGCGGACGGTGACGCCTCGATCCTGGTGAGCGGTCCGATCGTGCTCGTGCTCTACGGGGTCCTGGTGATCATCCTGCTCCTGACACTGCGCAGCAAAGTCACGAGCCGCACCCGCAGGGACGTCTGAGCCGACTCATCTCCGGGTAAACCCCACCCTCTCCCAAGTGCGGGTGCACTGATTTTGCTGAGCTAAAACACGCAAACCCCTCTCAGAGGGTGGTTCGCTGCTTTAGCTCAGCAAAATCACACGCCGTCGCGGTCCTCGGAGCCGGGCGGGATTGCCCGATCAGAACGGGTACTGCGGGATGTCCGGGCTGAGGGTGACCCATTGCAGCTCGGTGAACGCCTCGACGTTGGCGTCCGCCCCACCGAAGTGCACGCCCGTGCCGGAGGCCTTCATCCCACCCATGGGGGCGGTGGCCTCGTCCATCACGGTCATCTCGTTGATGTGGATCTTCCCGGCCGTGACGCGGTCCGCGACCTTCATGGCCTCCCCCACCTCGCCCAGGATCGACAGGGACAGCGCGTACTCGGAGGCGTTGGCCAGCGCCACGGCCTCGTCCACGGAGGACACCGCGATCACGGGTGCCACCGGGCCGAAGATCTCCTGGTTCCACGCCGGCATCTCAGGGGTGAGATCAGTCAGCACCGTGGGGCGATAGAACAACCCGTCGTGGGTGGCACCCGCCCGGATGGTGGCGCCGGCGATCACCGATTCCTGGACCTTGGAGTCCACGGACTTCAGCTGCTTCTCGTCGATGATCGGGCCCAGGTGGACCTGTCCCTCGGAGGGGTCGCCCACCACGAGGGCGTCCGCCTTGTCCGCGAGTCGCTGGACGTATTCCTCGTAGACGTCCCGGTGCACGATGTGCCGACCCGTGGTCATGCACACCTGACCCTGGTGGAAGAAGGTCCCCATAGCACCCACGCTCGCGGCCAGGTCCAGGTCCGCGGAGGGCAGCACGATCATCGCGTTGTTGCCACCGAGCTCCAGGTGCGTGCGCTTGAGATGCTGGGCACCGGCCGCGCCCACGTGCCGCCCCGCCTCAGTGGAACCCGTGAAGGACACGATCCGGACCTCGGGCGCGTCCACGGCGGCCGCACCGGCGTCCCCGCCGCCGGGCAGCACGTGCAGCACACCCTCGGGAAGCCCGGCCTCCTCGAAGATGCGTGCGATCAGCGCTCCGCCGGTCACGGGCGTGCGCGGGTCCGGCTTGAGCAGCACCGCATTACCGAGCGCGAGCGCGGGTGCCACGGAACGGATCGAGAGGATCAGGGGGAAGTTGAACGGGGAGATCACCGACACCACCCCGGCGGGCAGACGCCGCGCGAGCGACCAGTGCGGGTCGTCCGAAGCCAGCACCTGGCCCTTCGCGTGCGTGGGCAGCGCGGACGCCTCGAAGCATTCCTCCGCGGCCACGTTGGCCTCCATCCCGGCCTTGGGCTGGATGGCGCCGGTCTCGCGCACGACCCAGTCCACGACCTCGGCAGCGTGCTCCTCGAACAACTGCCCCGCCCGGCGCAGCACGGCCGCGCGCTCGGTGGGCTTGAGCGCTGCCCAGGACTGCTGGGCCGACGACGCCACGGACGCCGCCCGGTACACGTCCTCCGGCGTGGCCGCACCCACGTGACCCAGGACCGCTTCCGAGGCCGGGTTCAGCACCGTGATGGGCTCACCGGAACCCTCCGTCCACTCCCCGTCGAAGATCTTCCCATCCCATCGGCCGTCCTCGAGAATCGCCATGTCCCTTACCTCCTGGTGTGCCACGTGATGGATCTCCATTGTGCGGGAGCCGGCCCCATCCAGACCACGGGCCGGGTGATATCCGCGGCCCGCGAACGGCATGGGAGTGAGCGGGCGACCCGAGGGTGCGCGAGCGGCGTCGTCGTCCCCGAAGACGAGCCCCCTCGAGGAAGGCGCAGGCGGTCAGGGTTGCGGGTCGCGGGCGTCGTAGCGCATGAACTCGGGGAACATCCGCATGAGCAGCAGCACGAGCAGGAAGCAGATCACGGCACCCACCAGGGCGGCGAACCCGGGTCCGAGCCACTGGCCGCCGGCGCCCATCACGGCGTCGCCCAGGCGAGGGCCGCCCGCAACCACCACGATGAAGATGCCCTGGAGCCTGCCGCGCAGCGAGTCGGGGGTGGCCGCCTGCAGGATGGTGGTGCGGAACAGCATGGACACCGAGTCCATGACCCCCGCGGCCACGAGCACCAGGCAGGACATGACGAGGGGCCACGCGGTGTCCCGGCCCCAGCCGCCGGAGGACACCAGGATCACCGCACCGAACGCCATGATGCACACGGCCCACGCGGCCACGGCGGCGGCGCACCCACGACCGTGGTGATTGATGCGAATGAATGTTCCCGAGAAGACTCCCGCGAGGACGGATCCCGCCGCGAGCGCCGCGGTGAGCAGCCCCACCGTGAACTGGTCCCCGCCCAGCACGGACGCCCCCAGCACGGGGAACAGCGCGCGGGGCATCGCGAAGATCATGGCGGCCAGGTCCAGCAGGAACGTCATGCGCAGGTTGGGGCGGGTGGCCAGGAACCGGAACCCCTCCACGACGGAACGGAAACCGGCCTTGCTCGTGGCGCCGTCCTCCCCGGGGATGGGCGGCAGGGGTGGCAGGGGTGGCAGTTTGTACATGGCCCACAGGCTCACGGCGAAGCTCAGGGCGTCCACCGTGTAGGCCCACCGGAAACCCAGTCCGGCCACCGTGAGCGCGCCCAGCAGCGGGCCCACCATGAGGCACGAGCCCATGGTCAGTTGGAACAGGGCGTTGGCGGCGGGCAGTTGTCGCATGGGGACGAGGCGCGGGACGATCGCACCGCGCACGGGCTGGTTCAGTCCCTGCGCGAAGGAGTGCAGGGCCACGATGCCGTAGAGCACCGCGACGCTCGCAATGTCCAGCCACGCGTGCGCGGCCAACGCCACGGTCATGATGAACAGGCCGAACGTGGTCCACAGGCCCGCCGAACGCCGGTCGGTGGCGTCCCCGATGCTGCCCCCGTAGAGACCTGCGATGATCAGGGGCACGAGCGCGAAGAAGCCCACCATCCCCACGGCGAACGTGGATCCGGTCAGCTCGAACACTTCCAGGCTGATCGCGATCACGGTGAACTGGCTTCCGAGCATCGACAGCGTGGACCCGATCCACAGTCGCCGGAAGGCGGGGATGTCCCGCACGGGGGCGATGTCGAGCAGGAAACGGGCCACGGGTCGATCCTAGGGGCAGGCGGGGATGCGCACCTCACCCGTCACGATGCAAGTACGGCCCGTGCGTCCCACCCCTGAGTCCTCGTGCGTGTCCCCCGCACCACATACCCTGGGAGCACCCTTTTCCCCGGGATCACAGGAGTCCTCATGCGCACACGCGAACAGCGCCGGGCCGCGCGGTCGGCCCGCGGTTGGCCGCGGTTGCGCGTGCACGCCGTGCGCAACGGGGTGGGAGCCGTGATCCTCGGGGCGCTTCTCCTGTGGGTAACCCACGGACCCTTCCGTTTCGAGAACTTCCCGGCCGGGGACGTGGCCTGGGTCTGGCGTGTGATCGCCCTGGTCGTGGCGGTAATGCTGCCCTACGTGCTTCTGACCATGGGCGTGTATCTACTGCTCGCCGGCTTTCTGGCGACCAATAGGGCGGCGTTGGCCGCCGGGCGCGCCCGCACCGTGGTGCTCGAGCCCGAGGACCCGGAGGATCCCCCGGTCACCACGCACCGACTCTCGCAGCACACTCCCCCGGGCGTGAAGATCCGGGCCCACACGGTGCACGGTCGTCGTCACGACAGCCGCTACACCCGTGATCTCCTGGGTTTGCTGCCCGTTCAGTCGCCCGCGGCCCTCGTGCCCCTGGGGGCGGGGATCGTGGCGCTCATCGCGGCCTCGATCTATTACTCCACGGGCTACGCCGAACCCGCCGCCGTCCTGCTGCTGGGCGTGCTCTACCTCGGCTGGAAACTCTTCCGGGGTTGGCGCAGCCACCGCGTCTTCGCGGACACGCCGTGGCAGGCGCCGCGGGAAGTCGACACCGGTTCCTTCCCGCGTGTCACCCCGCTGCGGGACCAGGACACCGCACACCACCCCGTCACCCGGGTCTCCTACGTCACGGACGACGACGCCGCGGCGCCGCACGTACGGGAGCGAGCGGCGCCGTCGTCGTACGAGGTCGACGACCCGGAGGAGCCGTACGAGACCACCGACGAGCTGCCCGTGATCGAGAAGATCCGCGACCGGTATACCGAGCCCCGCCGGATGAGTGCGTCGCAGCGACGGTTGGCGGAGCGGGCGGAGCGCGAGGCGATCCGGCGGAGGCTCCCGCGCGTGGTCGAGGCCGAACGGGCGGACGCGCACGCCACCGCCCCCCGGGTGGTACGTGATGCGCAGCGCACCGACCCGCGGGACGTCTATGAGACGGATCCGCAGGGGGAGGCCGCGGAGCAGGAACAGCAGCGGCTCAACCAGAAGCGCTACGAGGACCACATGCAACGCCACCGCGACAAGCGGGAGGACCGGTTGCGCAATGCGGAGGCCCGGCAGCCCGAGGAGGCGCCCTCGCTGTGGGGGTACGCCAAGAACCGGCTCACGAGGCGCGGGGACGACTCCTAACGCTCAACGACCGCCACGGGGAGCTTCTCCGGCGTGTGGCTATCGTCGCGGGGATGACTTCTTATCTTCGGCGCTTGGCTCCTCCGCATTCAACACAGTGGCACCGGGCCGGGCCCCGGCCGCCGCGGGCGTACCCAGCTGCCAGATCCGCCGCACGGTCCAACCCAGGAGGATCACGAGCAGCACGTTACGCAGGGTCAGCACCCCGGCCATGACCGGGTTCGCGTGGATCAGCGGCGTGTAGAACAGCGGGTAGATCACGAACGTGGTCGCCGCGATGCCCAGGGTCAGTAAGGCCGGGATGCGCCACCGGACGCGGTCGTGCAGCAGACCCACCATGATCACCGGGGCCAGCCAGATCATGAACTGCGGGGAGCCCACCTTGTTGAACACGATCAGCACGATGGTCAGCAGCAAGGATCCGGCGTGGACCAGGCGCGCCCTGTCCGCACCGCGCCGCAGTGCCCGGATGAGCAGCACCGCGGCAATGAGAACGGCCATGAGCAGCAGCGGCTGCATGAGGGAAGCCATGACCTCCACACCGGGACCGTAGACCTCGGTGGAGTTGATCGCGGTGTTGTCCGCGATCCGGGAGTCGGCGAGCCCCAGGACAGCGGCCCACACCCACGGCGTGGAGAACGTGGCCTCGAGCTGCATCCCGCGGGAGCCTTGGTTGAGCAGGAAGTCCGCGATCCGCTCGATCCCGCCGAGCACCAGCACGCCCAGCACCACGAACAGCGTGACCACCACGCCCGCCGTGATGATGCGCACGCGCTGTTTGAGCGCGATGACCATGGCCAGCAGCACCGCGGCCGGCCACACCTTGATCCACGTGGCGATGCTCAGCAGCGCCGATCCCACCACCGGATGGCGCACGGCGTAGAGCAGGCCGATGAACACGATCGGCACCGCCACACCCTCCACACGCGCGAAGCTGAGGTACCCCAGGAACACGGTGAAGACGACCCACCACCACCCGGCCAGTACACCGCTGCGCGGGGCGCGGTGGAGGAGGAACCACATGGCCACGGCGTTCAACGCGGTGATCATGAGCGTCCACGCCAGAAGGTAGAGGTCGTAGCCCGCGATCCTCGGGAACATGATGGGCACCTGCGCGAGCACGGGGTAGACCCACGGGCTGACGGAACCCTGGTCGGGCGCGTTGTACCCGGCCATCGCCCATTCGCGGTACTGCTCGGTGTCGCTGAAGGCCCACCCGTGCAGGAAGAACGTGGCCATCCAGCACAGGAAGTACACGTGCACCACCGCGAAGCCCACCCACACGGCGGCGGGGCGGTTCAGCCACTCCTGCGGACGACGGCGCTGCGGCCCGGGCCGCGCGCCCGTCGCCGAGTGAGCGGCGTCGTCGGCAGAGGCAGCCTCGGGGTGCGCCGTGGCTCCGCCAGTGGGTGCCGCGGGGGCACCCGTGCGCGGCACCGAGGTGCGGTGGGCGTCCCCGGGGGCGGGAGCCGCATCGTCATCAGGCGTGCGGGCCGGCAACCGGGCCTCCCTTCACGACGGAACTGGCGGGCCCGGCGGACCCCAGCCGGTACAGCCCGCGCGCGGACCACCACAGCAGGACCACGAGCAGCAGGTTGCGCAGGGTCAGCACGCCGGCCATGACGGGGTTGTTGTGACTCAGCGCGGTGTAGAAGAGCGGGTAGACGAAGAACGTGGCGATCGCGATCAGCACCGCGAGGAACGCCGGGGTGCGCCACACCTTCCAGTTGTGCACCAGGCCCACCGCGATCACGGGGCCCAGCCACACCATGAACTGGGGCGAGCCCACCTTGTTGAACACGATGAAGGCCGTGACCATGGTCAGCGAACCCGCGAGGAACAGGGCCGTGCGGTCCAGGGCACCGGCGTGCACGCCGCGACGCAGCCCGCGGGCGATCAGCACCACGACCACCACGGCGGCCACCACGAACAGCGGCTGCATGAGCCGGGACATCACGTCCGAGCCGGGGCCGCTGACCTGCATCGAGTTGATGTCCGTGTTCATGTACATGCGGGAATCACCCACGCCCAGCACCGAGAGCCACAGCCACGGGGTGCTGAACGTGGCCTCGAGCTGCATGCCGCGGTCGCCCTGCTGGGTCATGAAGTCCGCGATCTGGCGCGGTGATCCGGACACGAACGCGGCCGCCACGGCAAACAGCGTGACCAGGATCCCGGCGAGCAACACGGCGCCGCGACGTCGTGCGGCGGTCAACAGAGCGATCACGACGGCGGCCGGCCAGACCTTGATCCACGTGGCCAGGCTGAGGATCGCGGAGGCCACGAACGGGCGGGACACCCCGTAGACCAGGCCCAGCAGCACGAGCGGGGCCGTGAGACCGTCCACGCGCGCAAAGCCCAGCCAGCCCATGAGCAGGATGAACACGAGCCACCACCAGCCAGCGGGCAGTGCGGCACGGTTACGACCCCAGTCGGTCAGCTTGCCCATGGCCACGGCGTTGAGCACCGCGATGATGAGCACCCACAGGAAGAAGTACGGGCCCGGTCCCGCGATGCCCGCGAGTCCCATGGGGATCTGCGCGAGCACGGGGTACACCCAGGGGCTGGGACCGTACGCGATGTTGCGGTCGTCGAAACCCGCTTCCGCCCACGCGCGGTAGATGTTGGTGTCGCTGAAGGCATTGCCCTGCAGCGAGACGATCAGGGCAAAGATCAGGAAGCCCACGTGCACCAGCAGGAACCCCACGAGCAGCGCGCCCGGTGTCATCAGACGATCCTGCGCGGCGCGGGGGAGCACGGCGTCCCGTGCCCGGGTGGCGGCCGTGAAATATCTCTCTGTGGGCACGGATGAGGTCCTTGTCCGAATGCGCGCGGGATTCTGTTCTGGTCCGGGGGTGTGCACTGGTCCTGTTCGGGGGCGTGCGGCGCCCGAGGGTCCCGGCGCCTCGGACATACCGGTTCCGATTCTATGGGGAACCACTCCGGGGACCGCATACGGCGCCATGATGCGCTCACCCCGCCCCCAGGGAACCCCCAGAACGCGCACTGTTCGAGTGCAAACCGTCCTGTAAAGTCAGGGGTCGGAGCCGCTGGACACCTCGGCTCGCCCACCACTGGTTGGCTGAGGGGGCTGGAATCCATGACCGCGACCGGTTCTCGCCCCTCTCCCGCGCACACCGGCTCCACCGCCAAGAATGATTCGCGCGCCCACATGGCGATCATCCAGGGCGTCATTGGTTCACTCATGATGCTCGTGGGGTCCGTGGGGACCGGGTGGATCGCCAACGGCTCCCCCATGGTCCGGCACCCCCTGGTCATCGAACTGCGCGTGAACGTGTGGGGCGTGTACGGGTGCACCGTGCTGCTCACCGTGGGCGCCATGCTGCTCATCCGGTCGTGGTTGCGCCTCGGTCAACGCTTGCGGGGATGGCCGCACGGGTCGTTGCGCACCGTGATGATCGCCGTGATCGCATGGTCCCTGCCCCTATTCCTCGCCGTTCCCATCTACTCGCGGGACGTGTACGCATACATCGGTCAGGGCCGGTTGATGCTGGCCGGCAAGGACCCGTACGTGGAGGGGATCTCCTCGCTCGACAACTGGTTCATGCTGGGCGCGGATCCGGAATGGGCGGAGGCCCGCACCCCGTACGGCCCCTACTTCCTGTGGATCGCCGCCGGGGTCGTCCGGTTGACCAACGCCCAGCCGGACGCCTCCGTGATGCTGTTCCGGGCGGTGGCGTACGTGGGAGTGGTGCTGTGCATGATCTACGTGCCCAAGCTCGCGCGCCTGCACGGGATCAACGGTGCCCGGGCTCTCTGGATCGCCGTGGCCAACCCGCTGTTCCTCATCAGCTTCGTGGCCAGCGCCCACAACGACGCACTCATGGTGGGCCTCGCCGTGGCCGGCGTATACGCCGCGGCCACGAAATATCCCCTGCTGGGCATACTTCTGGTCACGGGGTCCATCGGGATCAAACCCATCACCATCCTGCTGCTGCCGTTCATCGGTCTGCTCTGGGCGGGCAAGGGTGCCTCGTGGCCGCGGCGGTTCGTCATCTGGGCGGCCACCGCGCTCCTCAGTTTCGGGATCCTCGCGGTGAGCGGTTACGCGGATAACCTCGGTCTGGGCTGGGCCTGGGCCCTGTTGGACCCCACCCCGGGGTACACGGGGTACTCGCCGTCCGGGTTCCTGGGACAACAGGTGGAGCGCGTGGGAAACTTCTTCGGCCAACCGGGGGACGCCCTCGCATCGGTGTTCCGTCAGGTGCTGCAGTACGCGGCCATCGCCCTGGTCCTCGTGCTGATGTTCGTGGGCGGGGACCGCAGGATCGTGCGGCGGATGGCCCTCGCGTTCTCCGCCGTGGTGCTGCTGTCCCCCATCATCCAGCCCTGGTACATCCTGTGGCTCATCCCCCTGCTGGCCGCGACTGGCATCAAGGACAACTGGCAGATCCGCATCCTGTACATCGTGATCACGTTCTTCGTGGTCTTCGGTGCCCAGGACCAGCTGTCCGTGTGGCCGTTCATCGACCTCAGCGTGAGCGTGTCCCAGGTGGCGTTCGTGATCACGGTGGCCTTCACGCTCTACCTGGCGCTGATCGATCCCCGCACCCGCACCCTGCTGACCCACGGTGGGTTCCGGGGCTGGGTGGATCCCGGCCCCCCTCAGGTGGCCGCGGGTACGACGGCGCACAAGGACTAACGCAGGCCCCTGAGCCTTTCGAGCTCGCGGCGGTCCTTCTTGGTGGGCCGCCCCGCCCCACGGTCCCTGCGGGCCACCGGCACGCTGAGTTCCGCGGGCCGCGGCGGGGAGTGGTCGATGTAGCACTGGGCCGCCGCGGGGGCGCCCACACGCTTGACGATGAGCTTGGTGACCTGGAACTCCTGCTGCCACCCCGGGCGGCGCACACTCACCCGATCCCCCACCCGCACCGGCTGGGCGGCCTTCGCGGGGGCGCCGTTGAGCCGCACGTGTCCCGCGCGGCACGCGGTCGTGGCGGCCGAGCGGGTCTTGAACAACCGGACCGACCACAACCACACATCCAGACGGGCGCTACCGGGTTCGTTGGCTGGGGCGTTCATGGGGTCCACGGTACTCGGGGACGACGATGTCGCCCCCGCCTGCCCCCAGTGGGGTCAAGGGATCACCCGGGTCCTGAACCATCACCAAACCATCCCTGTGCTGGTTTCGTCGCGCACACGGGAACCCCCGGCTCTTTGTGAGCAATCTCACGCCGCGGTCGGTACGGTGGGAGTGGGGCTTCACAAGGACGTGAGCCCCGAAGCCTCTGCGAAAGACGCAGAGGCAGTTGAGAACGGGGGTTGAGCACTCATGCTCAAGAACTTCATCAACAACACCTATGTGGAATCCGCATCCGAGGAATCCTTCGACCTGGTCAACCCGGCTACCGGTGAGGTGACGGAACAGTCTCCCAACTCGAACGAGCAAGATGTGAATGCCGCGTACGAGGCAGCCGCTAAAGCATCGAAGACATGGGGGCGCATGACCCCCGGTGCGCGACAACTCGCCATGCTGCGCATCGCCGACGCCCTCGAAGCACGGGGGTCCGAACTCGTGGACGCGCAATCTCGCAACACGGGCCAACCCAAGTACCTGATCCAGTCCGAGGAAGTCGATGTCTCCGCGGACCAGATCCGCTTCTTCGCCGGCGCAGCCCGCTTGATGGAGGGCCTCGCGAGTGGCGAATACATGGAGGGTCTCAACTCCGTGATCCGCCGGGAACCGATCGGCGTGGTGGGCCAGGTGACGCCGTGGAACTATCCCCTCATGATGGCCGTCTGGAAAGTGGGGCCAGCCCTGGCCGCAGGCAACACCATCGTGTTGAAACCATCGGACACGACTCCGGAGTCGACACTGCTGTTCGCTGAAATCGCCTCGGAGTTCCTTCCTGAAGGCACCTTCAACATCGTCCTGGGCGATGCCAAGACCGGGGAAACGGTCGTGTCACACCGCACGGCGGGACTCGTCTCCATCACCGGCTCGATCCGAGCCGGTCTGGCTGTCGCCGCATCCGCAGCGAAGAACCTCACGCGCGCTCACTTGGAACTGGGCGGAAAGGCGCCCTGCGTGGTGTTCGGGGACGCGGACCTGGACTCCGCCGCCGCCACGCTCGCAGAAGCCGGTTTCTTCAACGCCGGCCAGGACTGCACCGCCTCCACCCGCATCCTCGTGGAGGGATCGGTCCGTGACGAGTTCCTGGAGAAGATCACCCAGGCCGCGAAGGACACGGCATTCGGCACCCCGGACAAGGAGGACATCCTCTACGGCCCGCTCAACAACGCCAAGCAGCTCGAACAGGTGTCCGGGTTCATCGATCGTTTGCCGGAGCACGCCACCGTGACCACGGGTGGCAAGCAGGCGGACGGGCCCGGCTTCTTCTTCGAGCCGACCATCGTGGCGGATCTCAAGCAGGAGGACGAGGCCATTCAGAATGAGATCTTCGGTCCCGTCATCACCGTCCAGACCTTCTCCACGGAGGAGCAGGCCGTGGAGATGGCGAACGGGGTGGAATACGGATTGGCGTCGTCCGTGTGGACCAAGGATCACGGCCGCGCGTTGCGGATGTCCCGCGATCTGGACTACGGCTGCGTATGGATCAACACCCACATCCCGTTGGTCGCCGAGATGCCCCACGGCGGCTTCAAGCACTCCGGCTACGGCAAGGACCTCTCCAAGTACGCCGTGGAGGAGTACACCCGCGTCAAGCACGTGATGAGCTCGTTGGACTGACGGCGGGAACGAACGAGGGAAGGAGCGCATCATGACCGACATTCGAGAACTCGTGCTCACCGCTGACCGCGAGCTGTTCACCGAGCACGACCTGAGCACCCTGGACCGCAATTTCGCCGAGGACTACGTGGAGCATTCGCCGCTCGTGGCCAACGGTAAGGAAGGCCTGCGGGAGCTGGTCACCGACGCGGGCGAGGGTCTGAGGCACGACGTCGCGCGCGTAGTCGTGGACGAAAAGGCCGGTTTGGTCGCGCTGCACGGTGCCTATCCCGGGTTGGATCCGGACACCGTGTTCGTGGGGTTCGACATCTACCGCGTGGCCGACGGCAAGATCGTGGAGCACTGGGACGGCCTGGTGGATCAGACACCACCCAACGAGTCGGGCCACACCCAGCTGGACGGCCCCACGGAGGTGGACACATCCGCCGACACCGAGGCCAACAGGGAGTTCGTCAAGCGGGCCTGGGCTACGTTCTTACAGGGCCAGGACTACGACGCCGCGGGCGATTTCACGCGTTCGGACGGGCGGTTCACGCAGCACTCGGGTGACATCGCCGACGGTGTGCAGAACATGGTCGACTTCTTGAAACACCTCAAGGAGGACGGTTCTGCACTGACCTACGACACATTGCACCGCACGGTGGCTGAGGGGAACTTCGTCCTGACGTTCTCGGAAGGATCCATCGCCGGTGACCGCCATTTCTTCTGCGAACTGTGGCGCATCGAGGACGGCGCGTGGGTCGAACTGTGGGACGCCATCGGACCGGTTCCGTCGGATGACGAACTGGCGCACCCGCACGGTGCGTTCACGTCGGTAGCGGACTGAACCTGACCGAGACGACCTGACAATGCAGTGGCCCCGTGGACGCGTGATGGCGTCCACGGGGCCACTGCCCGATCTGTTCCAGTGATCGAGGAGCACATCATCCGGGACCGTCAGTGCCCGGGCCCGCCGTGACCTCCGGCGTCCGCAGGGGCACCCGCTGAGGGAGCGGCGTCGTCGTGGGCATGGTCGTGACCCTTGTGGGAAACGTGTCCGTGCGCCTTCTCCTCCCGCGCCGGAGCCCCCGGTTTGCCCGTCACCACCGCGAGTTCCACCGGCGTCTGCGGCAGGTCGATGGTCTTGGCCACTTCACCCTTGGTCAGATCCACCGCGTGCAGTTTCTTGTTCTGCGCGTCGGTCACGTAGGCGCTCGAACCGGCCACCTTGATCGCGGGACCCGCCTCCTGCCAGTCCGTCTTCTCCTCCCACGGCTGGATCACGTCGGTCTTCCGGACCACCTTTCCGGACTCCACGTCGATCACGTTGAGCTTGCCGTCGTACGTGAGCACCAAAGCCTCACCCTCCGGCCCGCGGGCCAGCGAACGGAACCAGTAGGACGAGCCCAAGTCCACCAGCCGGTGCGACCCGTCCCGGGTGTCGAAGAGGGCCACACGCGTGGGGCGCTCCTGCTCGGCATCCTCGTCCACCTTGTAGTCGCCGAGCACGATCGGCGACCTCTCCGAACCTGCGAGGTTGCCCGAGCGCGCGTAGGCGTCCGCCACGGCCACCTTGTGGAACGTCCCGTCCCGATAGATCACGGGCCCGTTCTCGCAACCCGCCATCACGGTGTCGGTGCTCGCTCCCGGCGCAGCCGCCGCCTCACCGTGCACGGCCGGGCAGTCCGTCGTCTCGGCCTTGACGGCGCCGTCCTTGCCAAGCACGCGCACGGTGTGCCGTTCATCCTCCGTGCCCTGGGTCGTGAACAGCGTGCCGTCGGCCAGCTCGAGCGCCACCCCGTGGTGCGGGTGCTCGGTCTTCCGTTCGGTCGTGTCGTCGCCCCACCGGTTCCCTCGTCCCTCCGGGTGGGCCCCGGCGGTTCCAGCCCCGGGCCGCCCCTCCGTGAGATGTCATTACGCCCCCGGGTGCGGGTGGTGAGCATGACTGCGGGAGGCTCCATGACCTACCCCCGTGCATCGCCCAATCAATGGCCGACATTCCCCGTCCGCTTCGAAGAAGAAATACGAATGAAGTACCACACTATTTTCATGAGGGTGATCCTGCTAGACTGAATCCTTATAACTACGTATGACAATGGACTTCACGAGGCGCGAGAAGTGAATAATGGATCACCTGGCCATTCTTATCCGTTCGATACTGCTTATCCCTCTGGTTGCTGGCCTTATTTACTTTTTCGGAAGTGTCCTTAAATCCGCACTGTTCGGCGGCTCCAACCGGCCATCCGACCCGGATGATCCACGCCGGCGCCGATGACCAAACGCTCGAGACGCCGGATATTGGGGCGCGGCCCCGCAATACACGTAATGCAGTCATCAATCCAGTCACGAATACCCCGCCCATAAGGGCTGGATGCACCCTCGGCACCTCCCATGGCGATAACCCACTGCCACCCAGTTCCACCAAATCAAAGATCGCATAGAATTTTCCCGGCAGTACGACGCCCATCCTCATTTCGGTATTTCTGTTCGAGGTAATTCGCCCCCACCCCTGGACGCCGGCGCCAGCATTCGGGGCATGATGGGACCACCCGTCACCGTCGCGAGGAGCCGCAGCATGAGCCCGTCACCGCACACCGCGGGAATCATCGGTCTCGGATCCATGGGCAAGCCCATGGCCGGGCACATCATCAGCGCCGGGCACGACGTGGTGGTCCTGCATCGCAGCCTCCACAAGGCCCCGGGGGCCCGCGCGGTGGGCACGCCGCGGCACATGGCACGCCAGTGCGACGTCGTGATCGTGTTGGTGCCCGGCGCCCCGGAAATCGACGGCGTGCTGGAAGAACTCGCTGAGGGCGCCCGCGAGCGCGACGCCGACCACGACCGCCTGGTCCTGGCGATCAGCTCCACCGTCTCCCCCGTGGACATCACCCGCTGGCACCGGGACACCTCGGGTGTCGAGTTCGTGGACGCGCCCATCAGCGGCGGGGAGGCCGGGGCGATCCGCGGGGACCTGTCCGTCATGGTGGGTGGCGACGACGCCGCCGCAGGCCTGGTCTCGGACGTCCTGTCCTCGTGCGGTCGCCCCGTCCACCTGGGACCGCTGGGGGCCGGGCAGGTGGCAAAGGCGTGCAACCAGCTGATCTGCGCGGCGGAGATCGTGGCGATCTCCGAGGCCAGCGTCGTGGCCGAACGGGCCGGACTGGACCTGGCCACACTGCTGGACCTGCTCCAGGGCGGCTACGCGGGATCCACCATCCTGGCGGACAAGACTCCCAAGCTCGTGGCCCACGACTACTCGGTGTCCGCGCAGGCGGCCTTCGTGCACAAGGACGTCTCCGCGTACCTGGATGCCGCCCGCGCCACCGGAACCACGTCGGTGCTGGGCGGGCCCATCGCGGCCGCGGCGCAACAGCTCATCGATGGGGGGCTGGGCGAGCAGGACTCCGCGGTGTTCCAGAAGTGGATCGCGGACAGAACCGAGAAGTGAACGACCTGGGACCCACCCCTGAGAACACCTGTGCCCCGATAATGCACGCCACAGCGTCGTAGCGTGCATTATCGGGGCAGGAATGTAGTGAGGGGCCCTGAACCCTACTTGTAGAACCGGTTCAGGAAGCGCGCCACCACCGCGGGGCGCTCCTCCCCCTCGATCTCGATCGTCGCATCCGCCACGAGGTGCAGGCCGTTGCCCTTGACCTCCGCGACCTCCGCGATGGTCACGGTCATCCGGATGCGTGCGCCCACCTTCACCGGTGAGGTGAAACGGACCTTGTCCACGCCGTAGTTGACCTTGGTCTTCACGTCGGACACGTCAAAGAGCTCGGACCACATGGGGATCAGCAGCGACAGGGTCAAGAACCCGTGTGCGATGGGCCCACCGAACGGACCGTCCGCGGCCTTCTCCGGATCGGTGTGGATCCACTGGTGGTCATCGGTGGCGTCCGCGAACAGGTTCACCTGGTCCTGGGTGATCTCGCGCCGCTCGGAGTAGCCCAAATCCTTCCCCGCGAGCTCGGCCACCTCGTCGAACAGAACAAGGTCTTGGCGGTCATGACATGCTCCCTCTGGGGTTCTGCTCCGGCGGTGATGGGCGTCACCGCATGTTTCTTTCATGGGACCGTATTTAATTGAGATTGCCAACGGTTAAGATTATTCACGACGATCCTTCGGCGGACGGTCCCACCCCCCGCCCACCGCACGGAGCACGTCACGACACGACACCCAGGAGCAGCGACATGACCACCCCCCTTCCGCAGGACGCCCTTGACCCAGCGCCGGACCTGAGGACGAGTGATCTCGCGAGCGAGCCGGTGTTCCTCATGGCCCGGGCGAGTTCCCTGGCTTCCGCGTCCGCCAACCGGGCCCTGGGGGAACTGGACCTGAAGGTGCGCCATTACTCGGCCCTGTCCCTCGTGTGTTCGGACCTGCACCCGTCCCAGCGGGACCTGAGCAGGTACCTGGTCCTGGACCCCAGCCAGATCGTGCTGATCGTGGACTCCCTCGAGCGTCGCGGGGCCGTGGTGCGGCGCACCGATCCCCATGATCGCCGCTCCAAGTTGATCGAGCCCACGGACAAGGGCCGCGAGCTCTACCGGCGTGCGCGCGCCGCGGTGGACCGCTGCACGGACGGGACAATGGCACCCCTGAGCGAGGACGAACGGGCCACCCTGTTGGACTTGCTGCAGCGCGTGGCACTGGGCTGAGCGCACCGTCATACGGCCCCGCCCGCCCCGGGATTCCGGGTGTTCACGCCCGCGAACACGTACCGTGGAACCAGCACACTCGACTCCCCCGCGCTCCCCCTACCGATCGAGGTCACGCACCATGCGCTCCGCCGCCCCCGCCGCCCTTTCCGCCCTCTGCGCCATGCTTATGCTCACCGGCTGCGGTTCCGGCGGCGACGCGGGGGGCGACGACGCCGCGAACGGTACCGCAGCGACGTCGTCCACCGCGACCGAACAGCCCAGCGCGACACCCACGCCCACCCAGCCGCCAGAGCTGATCGGCGGGGGCACCACCCTGTTCCCCGAGCGCCGGTTCGTGGCGCTCTACGGACACCCGGGCACCCCGGGGCTGGGCGCGCTGGGTGAGCAGGGGCCGGAGGAATCCGCCGAGCGGGCAATCGAGCTGGCCAAGCAGTACGAGCCCTACAGCCAGGAGAAAGTGATCCCGGCGTTCGAGATCATCGCGACCACCGCTTCCTCCGACCCGGGACCGGACGGCGACTTCTCCAGCGAGGCTCCCGTGGAGCGCCTCATGCCGTACATCGAGGCCGCGCAGAAGCACGGGATCTACGTGGTCCTGGACCTGCAGCCCGGCCGCTCGGACTTCTTGTCCCAGGCCAAGCGGTACGAGGAACTGCTCAAGCGGCCCAACGTGGGCCTGGCCCTGGACCCTGAGTGGCGGCTGGGGCCCGGGCAGTATCCGCTGCAGCAGATCGGGTCCGTGAGCGCTCAGGAGATCAACGAGACCACGCAGTGGCTCGCCCGGCTCACGGCCGAGAACGGCCTGCCCCAGAAGACCCTGATCCTGCACCAGTTCTCCATGCCCATGATCCAGAACCGTGAGGCCATCACGACGGACCACCCCGAGCTCGCGTTCCTCCTGCACGCGGACGGACACGGCACCCCGGATCTGAAGATGTCCACGTGGGACGCTCTGCAGCACGAGCTGCCCCGGGGGATCCGCATGGCGTGGAAGAACTTCTACGACGAGGACACCCCCACGTTCACCCCCAAGCAGACCTTCGAGCTGACGCCCAAGCCGTGGTTCGTGTCCTACCAGTGAGCCGCTCGGGCTGGCGGAGTCTTTTGGTTCGGCAGACACCGCGGTTCCGGGGAGTCGCCCGGGCCGGAAGGCCCGCCGCGCCCGAGGTTTTGAAGCGGGTGCTCCCAGGAAATTGTTCCGCGCCATGTCTTCCCCCGGCCGGGACGTCGGGTCTAGATTATGAGGACCTGTTCGCTCCACGGAAGGAAGTGCCTATGGGACTCGGTGACAAGATCAGTAATGCTGCGGAGAAGGCTTCCGGTTCCGCCAAGGAAAAGCTTGGTGACGCCACGGACAACGCAGATCTGCAAGCTGAGGGTGCCGGGGAGAAAGCTTCCGGTGGCGCCAAGCAGTCCGTGGAGAACATCAAAGACGCCGGCAAGAATCTGAAGGACGGGCTGGGCTGAGATCCGCACCCGCCACCTTTCGACCGGAGGGCCCTCGTCGTGAACACGACGAGGGCCTTTCGTCTGCCCGCCCCACCGCGGTCCGGATCACCGCACCGCGAACCGCTTGCGCGCGATCAGCAGGCACACCAGGGATAGGGCCGCCACCGCCGCGTAGTAGATGCTCGGTGAGGTCAGAGAGCCGGTGGAGCTCACGAGCCACGCGAGCACGAGGGGTGCGAATCCCCCGAACACCGTGACGCCCAGGTTGTAGGCCACGGACATCCCCGTGGTGCGGATCTGCGTGGGGAACATGTCGGTGAGCAGCGCGGGCATGGGGCCGAAGTACAGGGCCATGATCACGCCCAGCACCGCTTGCACCACGGTTAGGGTGGCCACCGTCGGGGCCGCGACCAACCACAGGAACAGCGGGTACACCACCACGATGCCCACCGCGGAGGCCACGAGCATGACCCGGGCAGGTCCCACGCGGTCCGCGAGGTGCCCCACGAACGGGGAGCCCACCAGGGTCACCGCGCCGGCCACCACACCGCCCAGGTACGCGGCCCACGAGGGCAGGTCCAGGTTCTGGATCGAGTACGTGGGCATGAACAGGATCGTGTACACGGACATGGACGCCAGGCCCACCACACCTGCGGCCGTGAGCCACCGGCCGGCGGAGTGGACGATGGTCTGCGCGAGGGGACCGCGCCCGAGGGACGGGCGGGGCGGCGTCGTTGTACCCGTGCTCTCCGAGGGCGACGACGCCGCTCGCGCACGCTCGTCCTGCAACGCCCGGAAGTCCGGGGTCTCGTCCATGCGCAAGCGGATGTAGAGACCCACGGGGCCGATGAGCAGGCCGAAGAGGTAAGGGATGCGCCAGCCCCACGAGTACAGCGCGTCGTGGCTCAGCAGGGTGTACAGCGCGAACCCGAAACCGGAGGCCATCAGGATCGCAAGGCCCTGGGTCGCCACTTGCCACGACCCGTAGAAGGCGCGCTTGTCGGGGGCGTTCTCGATCAGGAACGCGGTGGCCGTGCCGAACTCGCCACCGGCGGAGAAGCCCTGGATCAGGCGGGCGAGCAGGATGAGCAGCGCTGCCGCGGGGCCGATGACCGCCGCCGTGGGGGCGAGCAGCATGATGAGCGTGCCGAGCATCATCAGGGCAATCGTGATGGTCAGGGCCGGGCGGCGACCGTGGCGGTCCGCGTAGGAGCCCAGCACCAGGGCACCGAGCGGGCGGATCAGGTACGACAGCGCGAACGTACCGAACGTCAGCAGGGTGCCCGTGACCTGTCCGATCGAATCCGACTCGAAGAACAGCGCGGAAATCACGACCGCGAGGGACGAGTAGACGATGATGTCGAACCACTCGAGCGCGTTACCGATCGAGGACGCGACCACGGCGCGGCGAGCGGTGACACGCTGCTCGTGCGTGACGGGCAGATGGGTAGGTGCGCTACTCATGTCTGCACACTAGCCCACGGTTCGCTCCTCCCGCGGCCGCCGTGACGCCGCATGACGGCGAGCCGCCGACTTATACTGGGGCACGGCATGGAACCGGCACGGGACGTGTCACACCCCAGGACAGGAGCAGTGCAATGATCTTCATCGTGGTCAAGTTCGAGGTCAAGGACGAGTACGCCGAGCGCTGGCCCGAGATCGTCGCGGACTTCACTGCCGCGACCCGCCAGGAGCCGGGCAACAAGTGGTTCGACTGGTCCCGCAGCCTGGACAACCCCAACGAGTACGTGCTCGTGGAGGCCTTCGAGGACGACGCCGCCGAGGCCCACGTGAAGTCCGAGCACTTCACTGCCATGACCGAGAAGTTCCCGCCGTACCTCGTCCGCACCCCGCGCATCATCTCCCGCCAGATCGACGGTGACGGCTGGGATGAGATGGGTGAAGTCACCGTCGAGGGCTGAGGCATTGATGACCGGGGAACCCGTGAACCCGTGAACCGGTTCCTCGTGGGCCTGGACATCGGCGGATCCCACACCCGCGGCGTACTGTTCCGCGGGGACTCCCCGGTGCGCGAAGCTCGTTCCGGCAGCGCGAACGTGCAGAACGTCAGCCGGGAGCGGGCCGCCCAGTCACTGCGGGAGATCTTCGCCCGCTTGGAACCGCCACCCGGCACCACGGTTCTCGCCGGCGCCGGCGGTGTGGACACCCCGCACGACGCCGCTGCACTGACGCAGCTCATTCGCTCCGTGGCTGAGGCCGCAGCGGGCGCTGGCCCGGCGCCGGGCATTTTTTCGGCGGCGGACGGTCACCCTGCACCGGACGCCTACCCGGCGTCGGAGACGCCCGTGATCGCGGTGCATGACACCCGCCTGATCCTCGCCGCGGGCGGACACACCGAGGGCATCGCGGTGATCGCGGGAACCGGTTCCGTGGCGTGGGGTGTGAACGCTTCCGGCCACGGGACCCGCGCCGGGGGCTGGGGCTACCTGCTCGGCGACGAGGGCAGCGGGTTCTGGCTCGGCCGGGAAGCGGTGCGCCATGTGCTGCGGGACGCGCAGCACCGGGGAGCGAGCGACGAGACCCCCGCAGAGGACGACCGGTTCGCTCGGGCCGTGTTGGGACACGCCGGGGTCGACACGCCCACCGAGCTGATCGCGGCGTTCCACGACCGCCCCGACCGCACCCACTGGGCCGGTCTGGCCCGCACGGTGATCGAGCTGGCCCCGCACGACGACGCCGCTCGCGAGTTGGTCTCGGCGGCCGCCGCGCACCTCGCGGAGCTGAGCATCACCGTGGCCAGGAACCTGGGCGAGCCCCTCCCCGTAGTGATGGGAGGCGGGCTCGCAACCACCTCGGTGGGCGTGGAGCTCAGGGAACGCCTGGGCGATCATGGACTGCGGGTCACGCTGTTGGACCGGGAACCCGTGCTGGGAGCGCCCCTGCTCGCCCGCGCCACGGGGCTGTGGGACGGGCGAGCGGGTCGGGCGGGCTGAACACCCACAGGATCAGCGGAAGGCCGCCTCCCCGGTGAGCTGCTGGCCCAGGATGAGGGCGTGCACCTCATCCGTGCCCTCGTATGTGCGCACGGATTCCAGGTTGTTGGCGTGGCGCAGCGGGGAGTAGTCGAGGGTGACGCCGTTGCCGCCCAGGATCGTGCGGGCCTCGCGGGCGATCTTGATGGCCTCGCGGCAGTTGTTGAGCTTGCCCACCGAGATCTGGTGGTGCTGCAGTGTGCCGGCGTCCTTGAGGCGGCCGATCTGCAGTGCGAGCAGGAAGCCCTTGTCGATCTCGAGGGCCATGTCCGCGAACTTCTGCTGCGTGAGCTGGTACCCGGCCAGCGGGCGATCGAATTGCATGCGCTCCTGGGAATACTTCAGGGCCACCTCGAACGAGTCGCGGGCGGCGCCCATGGCACCCCAGATGATCCCGTACCGGGCTTCGTTGAGGCACGAGAACGGGCCGCGCAGCCCCTTGGCCTCGGGCAGCAGAGCGGATGCGGGAAGTCGCACGTCCGTGAGTTCGATCTCGCACTGGATCGAGGCCCGCATGGACAGCTTGGGCTGGATGGGCGTGGCCTTGAAGCCCGGGGTGTCGGTGGGCACCACGAAACCGCGTATGCCCTCGTCCGTCTGGGCCCAGATGACGGCCACCTTGGCCACGGTCGCCAGGCCGATCCACCGCTTGGCGCCGGAGATGACCCAGTCCTCGCCGTCGCGGCGCGCGAACGTCTTCATGGAACCGGGGTCGGAACCCGCGGTGGGCTCGGTGAGCCCGAAGCACCCGATGGCCTCACCGGCGGCCATGCGCGGGAGCCACTCCTGCTTCTGCTCCTCGGAGCCCCACTTGTAGATGGCGCTCATGGCCAGGGAGCCCTGCACGGACACGAACGTGCGCAGACCGGAATCCCCGGCTTCCAGTTCGGCGCCGGCCAGGCCGTATTCCACGGCGGAACGGCCCGCGCAGCCGTATCCCTTCAGGTGCATACCCAGCAGGCCCAGCTTGGCCATCTCCGGGACGATCTCCAGGGGGAAGACCGCTTTCTCGTACCACTCGGCGATGTTGGGGCGGATGGTGGCGTCCACGAATTCCCGCACGGTGGATCGCAGAGCGATCTCTTCCTCGTTCAGCAGGGAGTCGAAACCCACCAGGTCCATGACGTTGACGGTGTTCTGTTGGCTCATGTCCTCACTGTACGGTGACGGGGTTCACGGAGCCACGCCACAATCGTTTCCGTGTCCTGCCCGAGCTGCGGCGGGGCGACCGTGGGGGATTCCAGGGGTGGGGTCCAGCGGGCCGGATGACGGAACTGCCGTCCCACGGTCCTGCCCTCCCGATCCTGGACGTCCACCGTGGGTTCCAGTCCGAGGTCCTCGGCCAGCGTGACGCCCTCGCCGATCCCGGCGACCTTGCCCGCAGGCACCCCTTCCTCGATCAGCGCTTCCTGCCACTCGCGGGCGGTCCGGGCGGACAGCGCCTCCTCCAGAAGCGGCACGAGGTCGTCGCGGTGGGCCACGCGCGCCGAGTTCGTGGCGAACCGTTCGTCGTCCGCGACGTCGGGGATGCTCAGCACGGTGGTGAATCTGCGGAACTGTCCGTCGTTGCCCACGGTCACCGCGAGGGGCGCGTCCGCGCAGTGCAACAACTGGTAGGGGACGATAGACGGGTGGGCATTGCCCATGCGCTCGGGGACCTTACCGGCACCCAGGTATGCCTGGCCCTGGTTGACGAGGGCACCCTGCAGACTCGAGAGCAGACTGACGTCGATGTGCGCGCCGCGGCCCGTGCGGCGTCGCGCTTCGAGGGCCGCGAGCGCGCCGATCGTGGCGTCCTTGGCGGTCAGGACGTCCACCAGGGCCACGCCCACCTTGGTGGGCTCGCCGTCCGCGGCGCCCGTGATGCTCATGAGCCCACCCACGGCCTGGACCAGGAAGTCGTAACCGGCCAGGTGGGCGCCCTCGGCGGTGCCGAAACCGGACACGGACACGTAGACCACGCCGGGGTTCTCGCGCGAGATCTCCTCGTAGCCCAGGCCGAGCTTGGCCATCCCGCCGGGCTTGAAGTTCTCCACGACCACGTCCGCGCGCAGGGCGAGTTCGCGCGCGAGTTCCCGCCCGTCCTCGTCCTGCAGGTCCAGGCACACGGATTCCTTGTTGCGGTTCACGGACTCGAAGTACGTGGCACCGGTCTCGGAATAGGGCGGACCCCACGCGCGAGTGTCGTCACCGGTGTCCGGGCGCTCGACCTTGATCACGCGGGCACCGAGGTCCGCGAGCGTCATGGTGCACAGCGGCCCCGCGAGCACGCGCGAGAAATCGGCCACGAGCACACCGTCCAGGGGCAGCGCTTCGGTCACGGGGTCCTCCTCGGATCGACGATGTCCTCCACTCTAGGTGCGCCGCCGCGGCCACGGCCCGACGACGTCGCTACGCCTCCGGGTCGCCGCCCGCCGCACGTCTACGGGCGACGACGCTCGGCCGGGCGCGCTACCCGTCCAGTTCACCACGCACAGGTTGTACGTCAGTTCCGTCTCCCCGGACGGCGCCGCTCGGTACAGCTCCGCGCACACGGTCGCCCCGGCAAGCACGCCGTAGGCGCCGTCGAACCGGCCGGCCCTGGGCTGGGAGTCCAGATGCGAGCCGACCATCACGTACGGGGCACCCGGACACAGCTCGAAGAGGCCGAACTCGTTACCGATCGCGTCGTAGTACACCGTGGCACCGCGCGCGATCAACCACCCGACGAACCACTGCCGATTGAGCCCGTCCGCGGTGGTCGCCGCTTGGCACTCCACTCCCCGGACTCGAGCCCGCCGTTGCGGGACATCCGCCGGAAATCCCGCGGGAGCACCTGATGCAGTGCGGACATGAACCCTCCTGAGCCATGAACCAGTTGCGGCCACGGTAGGCACGGTCACATCACGAACGGTCCGCGCGGCGGTCCCCCCACGCCTTCTCCGCACCGCTGGCCAAGAGCACCCCGCAGCACATCCACACCGCGGCGGCCGGGCCCAGGGGTGCCGCGAAGACACCCGCAACCAGGGGGAGGACCACCTGCCCCAGGCGATTACCCGTCAACCGGACCGCCAGGGCGGAGCCGCGCCAGTTGCCCGGGACGGACGTGGTGATCATGGTCATGGTGAGTGGCTGACCCAAACCCAACAGGAATCCACCCACGGCCAGGAAGAACGCCGCGGCCCAGAAGTTCCCCAGCACGAGCGGTGGGATGACCAGCGTGATGCCGGCCCCGAACAAACATGTCAGCAACAGGCCCCGCCGCGAGAACCGCTGGGACAACCACGGCAGGAGCAACCGAGAGGCAATGGACGCGAAACCCCGGACGCCGAGCAACAGACCCACGACCGCGGGAGCCACACCGGCCTCCTCCCCGATGACCGGCAGGAAGGCGGTGAGGATATCGAGCATCGCGAGCAGGGACAGTGCGGCGAGCATGTGGGACGCCACCCGTGGCACCCTGAGCACCCGTGCGATGGTGGGTTTGTCGGCTGATTCGGAACGCGCCGCAGTACCGGAGGTCGCGCGGGACGGGGCCGCGTCCGCCGCGGGTGTCCCGGCGCGCAGGAGCAACAGCGGAACGGCCGCGAGCGAGATCGCGGCACCGATCCACAGTGCCTGGTTCACGTCCGCGAGGCGCTCCGGGGAGGTCGCGGACGAGCTGTGCCCCACGAGCCAACCGCCCAGGGCGGGGCCGATCATCTGCCCCGCGGAGAACGCTGCGGTGAACCACCCGAACCCCTTGTCCAGGTCCCGGTCCGCGGCGTAACGGGCGATCGCCGTCTGACCCCCGATCGTGAAGCTCAGGTGCCCCATGCCCAGCACGGCGCTCGCGGCCACGACCGCCCACACCGTGGGTGACAGCGCCAGCAGCGCCCCACCGGCGACCAGCAGAAACACCCCGGAAAGGGTCAGCACGCGCAATTGCCGGGTGCGGTCCGAGTACCGCCCGAGCCACACCGCGGTGAGCAGTGGGACCAGGGCGTACGCGGCCGTGGTCAACCCGATCGTGATCGAGTCCGCGTGCAGCGCGAGCAGTTTGTAGGACGTGACCGGTCGCAACAGGTTCACGGTGGCCTGGGTCAACACCCCGCACGCCACGAGCAGCCACAACCACGCGCCGGCGCGTGCCCCACGAACCGAATCAGTCACCGGCAGCCTTCCTCAGGCATACGCCCAGGGGCGTCCGAGGCGACGCGCTCCGACAGCCGGAATCGTTGCACGGTGCGGTGCAGGGCGCCACCGCTGCGGCCCTCGCCGAGCTCTGAGGACACCAGGGAGAGCTCGCTGACGGTCCACGCGGGCCCCTCGTACACGGACAGCGCGTGCACTACATGCGCGAGCTCGGGCCCGGGGCGCGCCACGGTGCGTGAGCTGCGGCGTCGTTCGCGAGCCTTGCGCGTGCGCTCGGCACGGGACATGCGCGCGACCGTGAGGTGGGCGCGCTGTCTTGCGCGCTCCTCGGGGTCCAGCGAGCACGCGTGCATGAGCTCCACGAGCGCGTCCGAGGCACCACCCACGCCCATCCACAGGGTTGTGCCGGAGAAGGATCCCGCGCCTCGCAAGCACACGGTGAGCGGTGCGTGGTTCCGGGCGACGTCGCTCAGCAGCTCCCCAAGCTCCGGCACCGCAGCCTCGGGTTGCTCGCCGTAGAACGCAAGGGTGACGTGCCACTGCTCGGGGTCGCCCCAGCGCAGTGCGGTGCCGGTGAGTTCACGGACCTCACGCAATGCACCGACCAGGTGCTCACGTGCGGCCCGGGTGGGGTGAACAGCCGCGAACAGCCTCATGCGCCCACCCTAGACGGTGCGCGGCGGTAACCGGATCAGCTCCACGCTCGTGAGGGCACCCGCGTCAGCGACCGCGCGCATGTACGTGCAGTGTGGTTGGCGCCGCCGGTCGGTGGGGCTGCCGGGGTTGAGCAAGCGCATCCCGGAGGGCGCCACGGTGTCCCAGGGGATGTGGCTATGGCCGAAGACCAGGACGTCGATGTCCGGGAACGCCCGGTCCATACGCCGCTCCCGTCCGCTTGAGGCGCCGGTCTCGTGCGTCATGGCGAACCGCACCCCCTCGAGCTCGCAGTATGCGGTTTCAGGCATGCGTTCGCGTAACTCGGGGCCGTCGTTGTTGCCCCACACCGCGATCAGCTTCCGGGAGCGCTGCTCGAGGGCCTCGAACGTGGCCAGGTCCACCCAGTCACCGGCGTGGAGCACCACGTCCGCGGCGTCGACCTCGCGCCACACCTGGTCCGGGAGGGTCTTGGCCCGCTTGGGCAGGTGGGTGTCCGCGAGGAGGAGGATCGAGGTGCTCACGCCCCCATTGTGCCCGTCAGCATTCGATCACATTGACCGCGAGGCCGCCGCGCGAGGTCTCCTTGTACTTGACCTTCATGTCCGCGCCGGTCTCCCGCATGGTCTTGACCACTTGATCCAGGGAGACCTTGTGGGTCCCGTCCCCCTGCATGGACAGCCGGGCGGAGTTGATGGCCTTGACGCTCGCGATCGCATTGCGCTCGATGCACGGAATCTGCACGAGCCCGCCCACAGGGTCGCACGTAAGCCCCAGGTTGTGCTCGATCCCCATTTCCGCCGCACACTCCACCTGCCGCGGGCTCCCGCCCAGCACCGCACACAGGCCGGCGGCCGCCATGGAACACGCCGATCCCACCTCGCCCTGGCAACCCACCTCGGCGCCGGAGATCGAGGCGTTCTCCTTGATCACGATCCCGATCGCCGCGGCGGTGAGCAGGAAGTCCACGATCTTGTCATCGCACGCGTCCGCCATGAACCGCGTGTAGAAGTGCAGCACCGCCGGGATGATCCCCGCCGCACCGTTCGTGGGGGCCGTGACGATCCGCCCGCCGGACGCATTCTCCTCGTTGACCGCGAGCGCGTACAGGTTGACCCAGTCCATGCCGTAGAAGGGATCGTTGCCGGGTTCCTTGGCGAGCAGCCGCTTGCGCATCTCCGGCGCACGACGGCGCACCTTCAGTCCCCCGGGCAGGGTCTTCTCCTCGCGCGTGCACCCATTCTCCACACATTCCTGCATCACGGACCAGATGTGCAGCAGCTGCTCCCGGGTCTGTTCCGCAGGCCGCCACGACAGCTCGTTCGCGACCATGATCTGGGCGATGCTCAGACCCTCGGTCTCGCAGATGGCCAGCAATTCATCACCCGTGCTGAACGGGTAGGCCACGGGGGTGCTGTCCGCGACCACCTTGTCCGCACCGCTCGCGGACTCGTCCACCACGAAACCACCGCCCACGGAGTAGTAGATCCGTTCGCGGATGACCTCGCCGGCGGCGTCGTAGGCGGTGAAGCTCATCCCGTTGGGGTGGGTGGGCAGGGACTTCCTGCGGTGCATGATCACGTCACGGGAACGGTCGAAGGCCACGGGGTGTGTGCCCCCGAGCAGCAGTTGCCCTTTCTCCCCCGCGAGCGCGACCTTCTGGTCCGCGAGGTCCGTGTCCACGGTCTCGGGGTCCTCGCCCATGAGCCCCAGCACCACGGCCTTGTCCGATCCGTGACCCCACCCGGTGGCCCCCAAGGAGCCGAAGAGCTGGGAGTGGACCCGGGTCACGGACTCCAGCAGGGCGTCGGCGGCGAGCCCGGCCACGAAGAGCCGTGCGGCCCGCATGGGCCCCACGGTGTGGGAGGACGACGGTCCGATACCCACCGAGAACAAATCCAGAGCACTGAGTGCCACGTCGCGGTCTCCCCACTGTCGGGCTCCGGGAAGCGGCCTGGTGGGGCCGTGCGGAGCCGGGCGGCCGCGCGACGCGGATGGGTCGCGCGGAACACACCCAAGGTACGTGGGTCTCACATAGTGGGCAACTGTCGAAGGCGTGAGGAGGCCATGACGAGCGCGGCCGAGCCGCCGAATAAATAGGTGACACATGTTTTTGAGAGTCTGGCCGTTTGGCCATTGTGCAATTAATAACGATTCGATTACGGTGAAATCGCATTCGAGAACCTGGCCTGGACATGCGGAAACGGTCGTTCATGCGGTACTGGAATGCGCCCTCTGACCCGCCGCCCCCGTTTCTCGTGCACGGGAAACGGCACTTTCTCGTCACTCTGGTCGTTCACGAAATCCACGGGCTCGTTTCCTCGGATCTCGGTTGACCACCGAATGAAGGATTCCCTCCATGAGCAAGAAAAACGCATTCCTCGCCACGGTCGCCGCGGCCGCTGTCGTCCTGGGCACGGTCTCCCCGGGCATTGCGGCACCCGCCAACACCCCGGCGGAAAACGCGTCCGCGCAGAACTCCATCAACCAGGGAGCCAAGGTCCTGGACGTGTCCGGCGGCGAGTACGTGGTCATGCTGGAACTGCCGGCCGCCAGCAAGGCGCCCGCCGGTCCGGCGAGCAGGGCGGCCCGCACGGCCGTGGCCGAGGCCACCCAGAAGCAGGTGGACAAGTGGCAGTCCAAGGGCGTCAAGGTCAAGCAGCAGTTCAACACCATCGGTGGTTTCACCGCTGACCTGAGCCCCGCCCAGGTCAAGAACCTCAACGCGGACCCGGGCGTGGCGGTCGTGGAGAAGAACAAGACCGTCAAGGCCACCGCGTCCCAGTCCAACGCCACGTGGGGCCTGGACCGTTCCGACCAGAAGGACCTGCCGCTCAATGGGACCTACAACTACTCGGCCACCGGCGCGGGTGTCACGACCTACGTGATCGACACGGGCGTGCGCGCCACCCACTCCCAGTTCCGCGGCCGGGTCTCCCCCGGTGTGACCGCGATCGACGACGGTTACGGCAGCGGCGACTGCAACGGTCACGGCACCCACGTGGCCGGCACCGTGGGTGGGTCCACCTACGGCGTGGCCAAGTCCACGAACATCATGCCCGTGCGCGTGCTGGGCTGTGACGGCATCGGCTCCACCGCCGGCATCGTGGCGGGCATGGACTGGGTCTCCTCCACCGTCAACGGTCCGGCCGTGGCCAACATGAGCCTGGGCGGTGGGGTCTCCACCGCCATGGACAGCGCGATCAACCGGATGATCAGCGCCGGCGTGGTGCCCCTCGTGGCCGCGGGCAATGACGCGAACAACGCGTGCAACTACTCCCCGGCCCGCGCGAGCGCCGCCATCACGGTGGGCTCCACGGATCGCCGCGACCAGCTCTCGAGCTTCTCGAACTGGGGCTCCTGTGTGGACATCCTGGCCCCGGGCACGGACATCACCTCGGCCTGGCCGTCCAGTGACTCCGCGACCAATACGATCTCCGGGACCTCTATGGCCACCCCGCACGTGGCGGGCACGGCGGCGCTGTACCTCGAGCAGCATCCGAACGCCGGCGTGGCGGAGGTGGAGCGCGCGCTCAAGTCCAGCGCAACCCCCGGCACGATCGACTACGTGCGCGGTTCGGCGAACCTCATGCTGAACACCTCGCTTCTCACCGGGGCTCGCTGACCCTCAGCCCGAGCCGATCGGCGTGAGCCGGCTCCGAACCTGAGCCGATCGTTCCGGGCCGCTCGACCCT
Organism: Kocuria marina; assembly: GCA_014652975.1. Lineage (GTDB taxonomy): Bacteria > Actinomycetota > Actinomycetes > Actinomycetales > Micrococcaceae > Kocuria > Kocuria marina. Next base: position 852,576 of record BMZV01000001.1, read on the forward strand.
GAGCCACCCCCTGGTGGGCAGCTCCGCCCGAGGCCGCTCGGCCCGACTCCCCTCAGGAGTCGCGCTGAGCGGCCTCCAGCGCGTCCGCGGCGCGGATCAGTCCCAGGTGACTGAACGCTTGGGGGAAGTTGCCCGCCAGACGGTGCTGAGCGACGTCGTACTCCTCGGAGAGCAGACCCAGGTCCGAGGCGAAACCCACGGTGGTGCGCATCAACCGCTGGGCGTCCTCAATGCGCCCGGAGCGCGCGTACTGCTCCACGAGCCAGAACGTGCAGATCAGGAACGGGTACTCCCGCCCGGACAGCCCGTCCATGGACGTACCCGCGTCGGTGGTGCGGTAGCGCCACACCTGCCCCTCCTCGCCCTGCAACTCGTGCTCGATCCGCTCCACGGTGCGCAGCATCGCGGGGTGGTCGGGCGCGATGAACCCGGTCTGCGGCAGTTGCAGGAGGGAGGCGTCCACCTCCGTGTTGTCGTAGGTCTGGGTGAAGTACCCGAGGTCCCGGTTGTACCCCTTGTCCCAGATCTCGCGGTGCAGACGATCGCGCATCTCTTTCCAGTGCGCCACGTCCCCCGTGAGCCCGTGTTCGGTCACGGCCCGGATGCCCTCGTTGAACGCGGCCCACATCATCACGCGGCCGTGCGTGAAGAAATGCGTGTCCCCGCGCATCTCCCAGATCCCGTTGTCCGGCTCGTCCATGCGCAGCTCACAAAAGCCCAACAGGTTGCACTGCAGACCCCACGAGTAGTCGTTCTCCTCCACCCCGTTGTCCCGCAGGGTGGCCAGGGCCATCATGACCTCGCCCGCAACATCCGCCTGGTACTGCTCCACCGCGCCGTTACCGATCCGCACGGGCCGCGAATTCTCGTAGCCGCTGAGGTGATCCAGCTCCCGTTCAGCGAGGTCCCGGCGCCCGTCCACGCCGTACATGATCTGCAGTTGTTGCGGGTCCCCGGCCACGGCGCGCAGCAACCAGTCACGCCACAGCAGCGCACCGTGCGTGTGCCGGTGTTCCACAAGGACCTCGATGGTCAGGGCGGCGTCCCGCAACCACGTGAAGCGGTAGTCCCAGTTGCGCTCGCCCCCGAAGTCCTCGGGCAACGCCGCGGTCGCCGCCGCCACGATCCCCCCGGTGCGGGCGTGGGTGAGTCCGCGCAACACGAGCAGGGAACGGGAGACCGCGCCGTCGAACTCGCCGCGGGACTCCACGTCCGAGGCCCAGCCGCGCCAGAAGTCCTCCGTGGCCCGCTGGGCGCTGTCCGGGTCCGCGGGGACGGGCAGCTCTTCGTACGAGTGGCTCCACGTGAGCACCCAGTCCATGCCCTCGCCCTCGTGCAGCGTGAACCGGCCACGGTGTCCCCGGCGGATCCCCTCCATCACCCGGATGTCGCTGCCGGGATCGTGCTCACGGTGCAGCACCTCCACGGGATTGCCCTCCGCGTCTTCCTCGTACGGCTCCAGGTCCGGGCCCGTGAGCAGCAGGGCGTCCGGGCCGGCCACGGCCAGCAGCCCGTGGTCCGCGCGAGACGTACTGAGCGCGATGCGCGCGGAGATCTCCCGTAGCAACTTTTTGAAGTCCGGGTGCCGGCCGTGCCGCTCGCCGGCTGTCACCGTTTCCAGGTTCGACGCCGCACGGCCGGGTTCCTCGGACGTGCCCACCGGGTGGGGCTCGGTGGCGGAATCCCCCAACCGCGCCTCGTCCGGGTGCCGGGGTCGTTGGTTGCCCAGCTGCACACGGCGCACCCACGGGATGACCTTGCCGTAGTCGAAGCGGAACCGCAGATCGTGCTCCACCCCGCGGTTCCCTTGAGGCACTTCACGCGCCGCACCAGATCCGCGTGGTCGTCACTGGGCGGCAGGAAGTCGGTCACGCGCACCCGTCCGGTGGGCGTCCGCCACTCGGTCTCCAGCACGAAGGTGTCCGGGACGTAGCGGCGGGAGACCACGTGTCCGTCCACGGCGCTGAGTTTCCAGCGCCCGTTGCTCTCGTCCCCCAGCAGGGCGCAGAACACGGCGGGTGAATCAAAGCGCGGGAAGCACAACCAGTCCACGCTGCCGTCCCGGGACACCAACGGCCCGGTCTGCAGGTCCGCGAGCAGTGCGTAGTCCTCCAGAGGGGTACTCATGGGCCCATTCCATCATTACGGTCACGGGCCCCGTCCTTCGGTGACGTGCGGGGCCGGATGATGACGGCGCACCGGACACGCCCCGCCGCCGTCCCGGTACTCCTCGCCGGAACCCCGTGCGCACACGTCAAATACTGACTTATTCACGAACCTGTCCCCCGATCGAATAGCCTGGCGCTTTCCGTACGCATTCTTCTGGTATTCAGGAATTGCCCAGATGGGTTCTTGGGCTTTCATCGCGTGATTCTGGGGAGAAACGAATGCCTTCATCGGCGCACGACCCGGCGGGCAAGGCCCGCGAACCGGGTCCCGACGACACCGAAGAATTATCCGCAACCACATCACCGGGAACCGCGCGGCATGACCCCGGAGTCCAGCATGACCTCGACGCACAGCACGACGCCGCTGCTGCCCGGGGTGCGGGCCACCGGCCCCCGGCGGCGCTGCCCACGATGACCGCGCGACACTGGTGGGTTCCCGTGCTCGCGGGCGTGGGCGGCTACGTGGGAACCGTGGTGGGCATCGTGATCGCCCTGGTGTTGAGCATCCTGGGGCTCGCCCTCCAGGGGGACTCGGACGAGGGATCCACGACCGACCGCCTTAACGGCGAGATCAGCAACGCCACGGGCCTGGACACCGACACCTCCGGGCTGCGCTGGATCCTGTCCGTCCCGTTCCAGCTCGCGGCCATGGCGGCCCTGGTCCCGCTGCGGCTCATCCTCAGCTTCGGGGGCGAGGGAGCCTCCGCAGGGATCACCGTCCCCCAGTACTTCGCCCTGGCGTGCGGGATCCTCACCGCGTGGCTCATCGCACGCAAGCTCTCCACCCGCATGCGCGTGGAGACCCGCGGGGTGCAGTGGCTCATGGCCGCCGTGAGCGGACTGACGTGGGCCGCGCTGGCGCTGGTCGTCACCGCCCTCACGGTGCTGCGCCTGGACGTACCGTTCTTCGCCTCGGACATCCGCGTGCGCCTCACGGCCCTGGGCGGGGGCCTCTTCCCGGTCCTGTTCCTCGTGGGCCTGCTGAGCGTGGCGGCTGCCCTGAACGTGCGCTCCACCCAAGTCTCCCCGGGGCGCATCGTGGTCGGCGCCGAACGTTCGACCCCCGGCGTGCTGCAGGTGCTGCGGCCCATCGCCGTCCAGTTCTCGGTGTTCGGCACCGTGGCCGGACTCGGGCTGCTGATCTACGCGTTCGTCGAGGGTGGCGCCCCCGCCGGCTTCTCCGCCCTGTTCTGGTTGCCGATCGCGGTGGGCTGGCTGTTCGTCCTCTCGCTGCTGTCCGCGCTCACGGCGGGCGGGGCGGCGACGTCGCTCACCGGACTGACCGGGCGCTCCGACGCGTTCTACCTGTGGTCGGAAGGTACCGTCCCCGTGTGGGCCGTGGTGCTGTGCATCCTGCTGGCCCTCGTGTCCGCGGTGTGTGCGGCCATCACGTGGGCGCACGTGCGTCCCCTGGACGCGCGTGTGGCGCGCACCCCGCTGGCATGGACGGTGCTGCCCGTCACCTACTTTCTGCTGGGCCTGCTGGCCCTGTGGTTGCTGCGCGTGGGCGGATATGCCTCCGGGGGCATGGTCGGCTCGAGCAACGCGGTGTTCAGCCTGCGGCCGGCCGGCTGGACGTGTCTCGTGTTCTTGGTGTGGGGCGTGATTATCGAACTGCTCGCCCGCTTGGTGGTGCCCGCGTTCATGCACACCCTGCCGCGCCGGGTGACCCGCGGACTGCGCGGTTCGGAGCGCTCCCGGGGCCGGGCGGCCGTGGTGGCCTCCACGGCCGCCATGGGTGGCGCGGGACTCGCGGGTGCGGGACTCGCCGGGGTCGGCACCCGGGCGACGCCCGCTCCGGAAGCCCCCGTAGCGACATCGTCAGCGCAGCACCCGAGCGCCGAACCGACGGCGACGACGGCCCCGCAGGACGCGACTGCGGCCTACTCCGGACCGCACGCCGGGAGCGGCGACGAGACCCGGGTGCTGCCGAGCTACGACGATCCCGGGGCGACCACGCGCATGCCGGCGCAGCGCGCCCCCATGGACCCCGCGACCAAGAAGCGGATCCGGTTGATCGCAATCATCGTGGGCACCCTGATCCTGCTGGCCGTGCTCGCGACCGTGGTGTTCTCCGTGCTGAGCCGCACCGTGTTCGGCCCGGACAACCAAGCCGAGGACCTGCTGCGCTCCGTTACGGATGGCAACGCCACCCACGCCGCGGAGATCGCGAATCCCAACGTCAGCAGCGGCCAGCGCGCCCTGCTCACCGACGACGTCTACGGCGCGACGCAGAACCGGATCTCCTCGTACGAGATCAAGGACACGACCATCGACGGGGACCGCGCCACGGTCAACGCGACCGTGACCCAGGACGGCGTCACCACGCCCGTGGCGCTGCCCATGGTCAGTGACTCCCGGGACGGCCTGTTCAAGTCGTGGCGCGTGGACGAGAGCGCGGGGGTGCCTCTCTACCAGGCGCTCACCGTGGAGGTGCCCGCGGGAGTCGGTGAGCTCGACGTCAACGGGAAGAAGGTGTCCGTGGACACGCAGGGCCAGCCCCACACCGTGGAGTACACGGTGCTGCCCGGTGACTACGCCGTGGGCGTGAGCTCCTCGAGCAAGTACGTGACGTACGGCGGGAACCAGGTGGCGGAGATCCGCGCCGGTTCGCCGTCCTCTGCGCCCGTGATGTCCTTCCGGCCGTCCTTCACGCCCGCCCTGGAGGAGGACGTGACCAAGCAGCTCAACGCGACCCTGGACAGGTGCGCCCAGAGCACGGAGTTCGAGCCCGAGGGCTGCCCGTTCGGGTACTCGATCTACGGTGACGACGAGGACTACCGCAATCCCCGGTGGAGCATCCAGCGCTACCCCACCTACTCGGTGTCCTCGTACGGGAACCAGGCGACCTTCACGACCGACCGCTCCGGCGAGGTGCGGCTGGACTACCAGTACAACGAGGAGTACGACGACGAGCCCGCCGACTGGACTGACCGGGACACCACCTCGAGCGTCTCCGGTTACGGGACCGTGAGCGTGTCCGGGGACGAGCTCACGATCAACGCCAACGACTGAGCAGTGACCTCCACTGGAACCCTTCCCACGCGTTTCCACACGTCGGGGAGGGGGCGCCGTTCACGCACGGGCCAATATGCCGGGCCTCAGAGGTCCTGCGGGCCCAGCGGCAGACCCAGCAGGTACCACACGATGAACAGCAGGAACCAGCCGATGAGCATGGCGATCGAGACCGGCAGCACCAGGGAGATGAGCGTGCCCACGCCCGCTTCCTTCTGGTAGCGGCGCAGGTACCCGAGGACCAGGGCGAAGTACGGGCTCACGGGGCTGATCACATTGGTGGGGGAATCCCCGATCCGGAACAACGCCTGGGTCATCTCCGGTGAGACGTCGAGCAGCATGAGCATGGGCACCATCACCGGGGCCAGCAGGGTCCACTGCGCCGAGCCCGAGGTGATGAGCAGGTTCATCACGGCCACGATCGCCACGATCCCGGTGAACGTGAGGATGGGGTGCAGTCCCAGCGAGCCGATGAAGTCCGCGCCGTAGATCGCCAGGACGGGACCGATCCCGGACCACTGGAAGTACGCGGTGAACTGGGCCGCGGCGAAGAACAGCACCAGCACGGGGGTCACGGTGGTCAGTCCCGTGGCCATGGCCTCGGGGATCTGCCGCGCCTCGGTCATGGTCCCGGCGGCCCGTCCGTAGATCCAGCCGACGACGGCGAACATCACCGCGATCACGATGCCCACGTTGAGCAGCAGCGGGGACATCAGCACGGAACCGTCCTCCGCGCGCAGGGGTGAGCCGGGGATCAGCAGGACCGCGAGATAGATCACGAGCATGATCGCGAACGCGATGCCGGCGTTGCGCAAACCCCGTTTCTCGCGGGGCTTCAGGCGCATGTCCTCGAAGTCCCCCATGTTCTGCTGCTTGGTATCCGTGTCCTCCTCGAGCGCCGCCCCGCGTTTGGCGAGCACGGTCTCCGTGACCAGGGTGATGATCGCCGCCAGCACGAGCGACGACACGAAGGTGAAGAAGTAATTGGAGACCGGGGTGACGATCACGCTGTCGTCGATCAGCCCCGCGGCGGCGGTGGTGATGCCACCCAGGAGGGCGTCCGACGCCGTCGGCAAAAGGGACGCGTTGAAGCCCGCCGCGACCGAGCAGAACGCCACCACGAGCCCCACGACCGGGGACCGGCCGGCGGCCTTGAACGCGAGCGCACCCAGGGGGATCAGCACCACGTACATCGCGTCCGAGGCGATGGACCCCGTGATGCCCGTGAGTGCCAGGACGAAGGTCAGCCACTTGGGACCCACGCGGGACACCGAGCCGCGCAGCGCCGCGGAGAGCATTCCGGACTGTTCAGCCACTGCCACGCCCAACAGGATCACGACCACGAGCCCCAGGGGCGGGAACTCCACGAAGTTCGTGACCGCTTCCGCGACCATCTTGCGCAGCCCGTCCGGGGCCAACAGGTTGGTGACCGCCACCGTCTCGCCCGTGGCGGGGTTGACCGCGCTGAGTCCCACGGCGGAGAGGATCCAGCTGAGCAGGATCACGACCCCCGCGAGCAGGAGGAACAGCCAGAACGGGTCGGGAAGCTTGTTGCCCACCCACTCGATCCAGTTCAGGACCCGGAGCAGGCCACCGGTCCCCTTCTGTGTGCCGTGCGAGCGGGCACGGGGCGTGGACGAGGACATCTCTGGTTCCGTTCTGCCGGCGGAGTCGTGCTGCGCCCAACGTACGCAACCGCGGGGCCATGACACGTGATTACGGCGCAGCGGTGGTGACGTGGCGCACCTTTGTCACCGATACACCGGCGTCCTGTTCCGCCGGCGCACCTGCATCCTGGCGCGCACCCCGTTCATCCTCGCCCCACGAGCCGGGGCGGGTACGCGCCCGGTGTAATCTCCTAGAGGCCCGGATCCGGCCGCCCCTGGTGTGCGGCGCCCCGGCCACCACCTGGTAACCCTCGAGAAGGACCGCCCGTGAGCGAATTCCCCGCCGCCCTCAAACGCGGACTGACCGTGCGCCACGTCCGCTTCATGGCCCTCGGCTCGGCGATCGGGACGGGGCTGTTCTACGGCTCGGCCTCGGCCATCCAGACCGCGGGCCCCGCGGTGCTGTTCGCGTATATCGTGGGCGGCGCCGTGGTGTTCCTGGTGATGCGTGCGCTCGGTGAGATGGCCGTGCTCCACCCCGTCTCGGGGTCCTTCGGTCAGTACGCCGGCCGCTACCTGGGTCCCCTGGCCGGTTTCATCACAGGGTGGACGTTCGTGTTCGAGATGGCGATCGTGGCCCTCGCGGACGTCACGGCGTTCGGCATCTACATGCAGTTCTGGTTCCCGGACACACCCCAGTGGATCTGGGTGCTGGCCATCGTGCTGCTGATCACCGGGTTGAACCTTCTCAACGTCAAGGTCTTCGGTGAGCTGGAGTTCTGGCTCTCGGTCGTGAAGGTCACGGCCATCATCCTCATGATCGTGGGCGGTTTCGCGATCCTGCTCTTCGGCTTCGCCGTCCCCTCCGACACCCCGCCGGGGCTGCACAACCTGGTGGATCACGGCGGCCTCTTCCCCAACGGGTTCACCAGTCTGCTGCTGTCCTTCTCCGTGGTGATGTTCGCGTTCGGCGGGATCGAGACCATCGGCATCACCGCCGGTGAGGCCCGGATCCCCGCCAAGACCATCCCCGCCGCGATCAACACGGTGCCCGTGCGGATCCTGCTGTTCTACGTACTGACCCTGTTCGTGCTCATGAGCCTCTTCCCGTGGAACGAGGTCACCGGCGAGGTCAGCCCCTTCGTGCAGATCTTCGACTCCCTCGGCATCCCGTTCGCACCCCACATCCTCAACGCGGTGATCATCACCGCGGCGATCTCCGCGATCAACTCGGACATCTTCGGTTCCGGGCGCATGGTCTACGGGCTCGCGCAGCAGGGTCACGCGCCGCGCGCGTTCACCCACGTGGGCCGCAGCGGCGTGCCCACCCTCACCGTGGCGCTCATGGCCGTGGTGCTATTGATCGGTGTGGTGCTCAACGCGGTGATCCCGGAGAACGTGTTCCTGATCATCGCGTCCCTGGCCACGTTCGCGACCGTGTGGGTGTGGATCATGATCCTGGTCTCCCACCTGGGCATGTCCCGCGAGCGCGCCCGCGCCGGCGCCCCGCGCAGTTCCTACCCCCTGCCCGGCGGTCGCGTGAGCACGTACGCGGCCCTCGCGTTCATGGCGTTCGTGATCGTGCTGCTCGCCTTCACCCCGGACACCCGCATCGCCCTGAGCGCCGGGCTCGCGTGGCTCGTCATCATGACGGCGGTGTTCTTCGCGTTCGTGCGCGGCAAGGGCCGCGAGCGCACGGTCCTGCCCGACGACGCCGCTGCGGTCACCCCGGATGCCGTGGCCACCGGTTCCAGGTAACCCGGTTCAGCCGGCCGGGTCGATCAGTGGGCGGATCACCACGTCCGCTTCCGCGGCCGACTCCGGTCCGGCGGAGGCGGGCTCACCCCGCCACCACGCCGTGAACTCCCGGGCGGTGAACACCGGCTTGCCCCACTTCGCGGCGTTCTTGGCCTTGTTCGACTGCGAGCCGTCCTCCGCGGTGACCAGGACGTCGCAGCGGGTCTTGGTCACGTTGGCCACCGGCTGCAGCCCACGCTCCACGGCCATGTCCTCGAGGTCCTCCCGGTAGACCTCCCGCCCGTCGGGGCCGATCACCGTTCCGGTGAAACAGATCCGCGCACCCGGCACCAGGACGGCCTCGATCCCCTGAGCCGCATCGGCCGACCCGTCCAGGATGTATTCACCCGTGTGCTCCTCCACGGCGCGCACCACCGCGAGGCTCTGCGCGGAGAGCCGCCCGCGCTCCCCGGCCTCCCGCAACTTCTCGGCGAGTACCGCACCCGGGTGCCCCGCGGTGTCCGCACTGCACCGCACGGTGAACCCGGTGACGCCGTCCGGCCGGGGCATGAGATAGCCCGACCGGTCCTGCGCTTCGGGGAACGGATCGGCCAGTCCCTCCGTGACGCCCGACGAAGCCGCGATCTCACGCACCGCGCGGGCCCGTTCGAGCGCCGTCGCCGCCCCGAGACCGCGGCGCTGCTGGGCGGAGACCCGCCCCGCGGCGACGTCGTATCCCAGGGGCATGTGCGTGACGTACCCCGTGCGTTTGAGCTCGTGATCGAGGTACCCGAGCTGGCGGTCGATGTCCGCGCCCACGGGGACGCGACCCGCGAGGTGCGGGGCGAGCGCGGCCCACGCGTCCGTGAGCAGGGGCGCGAGCTGGACCTGGCCCGCGGTGATCCCGCATGCGCTGCGCGCGTCCCCCATGTCCCGCGTGGGGTTGACCAGGGTGCTCAGCTCCAGGCCGTCGTCCGTGATCAGGGCGAGCTCCACGGGCCGGGGCCGCCAGCGCTCACCCACGTCCCCCACGCTGCAGATGCCCAGGTACACGTTGCCCTTGCTCGTGTCCGCGTCCCGGGACCCCGAGCGCAGGAAGCGGCGAATGCGCTGATCGACCTTGAGATCGCGCGGCAACACGTTGCGCCGCAGCACGAGCCCCTCCAAGGACGTGCAGCGACTCAACGCCACGTACAACTGGCCGTCGGCGAACGTGCCCCCGGTCAGGTCCACCACCACATTGTCGAGCGTCTGCCCCTGGCTCTTGTGGATGGTCACCGCCCACGCGAGGCGGAACGGCAGTTGCGTGTACGTCCCGATCACGTCGTGGCGCAGCGTTCCGTGTTCGACGGCGGGCCGCGTCACCTCCCACAGGTTGGGTTCGACCTTGGCCAGGTGACCGTCGGGGAGCTCGATGTACACGATGAGCTCGCCGTCCTCCCAGAAGTGCTCGGCCACCTTGGCGATCGTGCCGTTGACCCACCGGTCGGAGGGATCGTTGGTGAGCATCATGACCTGCGCGCCGCGTTTGAACACGAGCTCCCGGTCCACGGGGATCTCGAACCCGTCCAGCTGCCCCGTGAGGATCGCGGAGTGGTGCACGGCCGGCTCGGGGATCTGCTCGAGCATCCCGCGGTTGCGGGACGTGGCCATCCGGTTGGTCGTGGTCAGGGTCAGCCAGAACTCGTCGATGGGCGGGGTGAAGTCCGGGTCGGTGCGGGCGTTGAGCTCCCGGCGGGCCTCCTCGAGCAGCGCACCCTCCCGCACGGCATTGAGGATGTCCACGAGACGGTCGTCTCCGAGCTGACGGAACACTGTGGTCAGTTCCACCGTGGCGAAGTCGTCCCGGTGGTAGGTGTCCGCGGAGAAGAAGTACGGGGTGGAGTAGCGGGTCGCGAAGTACTCGCGTTCGTGATCGGTGACCACGGGCGGCAACTGGTAGAGGTCCCCCACCAACACCAGCTGCACACCGCCGTACTTGCGCCCGGGTTTGGGACCGAAACGTTCCAGGGCGGCCACGAGGCAGTCGAAAAGATCCGCCCGGACCATGGACGCCTCGTCCACGATCAGCGTGTGCAACTCGCGCAGGGTGGCCGCGAACCGGCCGGGGTAGTACCGCCCGCGCCGCACCTCCTCCGGGGACATCCCCGGGGCCAACGAGAGCAACCGGTGGATCGTGTACCCGCCCACGTTCAACGCCGCGATACCCGTGGGTGCCACGACCACCACGTTGCGCCGGGTGTGGGCCATGAACTCCCGGATCAGGGTGGACTTACCGGTCCCGGCCTTGCCCGTGAGGAACACGCTCTCCCCGTGGTGCAGCCGCTGCAGGGCCTCCCGGAACTCGCCGGTGAGAACCAGCTCGGAGGGATTGGTCGCGTTCACCCGGGCATATCCTTTCCATGCGGCGGTGCACGTGTGACCCTACCGCGCCCACCGCGGGGTCCGGCCTCCCCCGCCCTGAATGAGGCTGACCAGCGGCCCCCACCATCAGCAACACCCACCACCGGCCACATCCACCACCCGCGAGTCCGAGGACAGTCCACCCGTGAGCACCCAGCACACATCCCATTCCCACGACCCCGGGACGGATGTGCTCGCCGTGGACTTCGCGGCACGGATCACCGCCGCCGTGGTGGCCACCGGCGGAACGGTTGCCGAAGCAGTCCGCTACGGTCGCGAGATCCTCTCCCGGGCCGGCGTCGAACACTCGGACCTGGACGCCAGCTACGGCGCGGTGGGCATCAACTGGCTGGACCCGGACGGGTGGCCCCGGTTGCGGATGGAACGCGTGGATTCCTAGGGATTCGACTACGGTGTGCTGACCCGCGCGAGCAATATCGCCGCCGGCGTCCTGGCCACCGCGGCCGCCGCGGCCATGCGGCTGCTCGATCCGGACGTGGACCCCGCGTCCGTGGTGATCTCGATCATCATCAACATGATGGCCGGGATGGCCTCCACGAGTGCCGTGCAGGACACCATCACGGGCCACTACATGCACGGACTCGGGCGGATCTACGAGGGTCTCGCCACCACGGCCGGTCTTGTGGTGGGCGTGCGGCCGGGCGCGGGGTTATTCACCACGCTGGGTGTTCCGCTGCCCGTGACCAATGACGTCAGACTGGCGAGCATCCCCCCCTGTGGCTCATGCTCATTGCCGCCGCCTTCGTGGCTGTGGGCAACGGGATCATCCTGCAGTCCCCCGCGTGCGTCGTCTTCCCCACCGCGACGCTCGCCATGCTCGTCTACGCCGTCTACGCGGCGCAGTCCACGGGCGAGGGCGCGGATGCGTGGGCCCGCGGGGCCGCGGCGTTCACCGCCGGTATCGGCACCGCGATCCTCCCCCGCTGGGTCAAGGCACCCTCGTCCGCGATGTCCATCACGTCCTTCCTGGTGCTTCTGCCCGGGGCCCTGCTGTACCAGGGCATTTGGGGTCCTCTCTGTCCGGCGGGCAGGCCCTGTACTACCTGTCGTCGACGTTCATCGCTGCCCTGAGCCTCGCAGCCGGACTCATAGTCGGTCAGTACGTGGGGGTCGTGGTCGTGAACGCGCTCAAGGTGGTGCGTAACCGCATCTTCACTCCGGTGTTCTCGTCCCTCGCGTCCAACCACCCTTTGACGCGCCGCGGCGGGGCCACCTCCAATGCCACGGACTCGACGGCCGTGGGGGACGACGGCAACCGCGACGGCACACGGTAGCAGGCATCCCGAGCGTTCGACCCCTCGCTCCGACGGCGTCGGCGACGGCGCGCGGCAAGCCGGGCCCGCCGACACGCTCCCGCACCCCGATGGTCTCCTGGCATCCCCGGGGAACGGGACCCCGCTCGGTGGACCGACCTGCTCCCTGCTGGGTGAAGCATCCCGTCGCACTTATGGTCATAACGACTTTAGCAAGTTAGAGTCATCTTGACACTAACGATCCGGCCCCGCGGGGCGTCGAAGACCGGGGAGCCGCCATGACCGATCAGCGCGTGCTGCTGGCCGTGTCCACGGTGATCTTCACGGTCCGCCCCACGGGCGAGAACAGTGCCCACGAGCTGTGGTTACCCCTGGTCCGCCGGATTCGCGATCCCTACCGCGGCATGTGGGCTTTGCCGGGCGGTCCATTGCGATCCACTGAAGATCTCGAGGACTCCGCCCTGCGCAGCCTCACCCTGACCACCGGGTTGGCCCCCACCCACCTGGAACAACTGGCCACGTTCGGCGGACTGACCCGCTCCGCCGGGGCCGAAGAACGCCAGGTCACCGTGGTCTACTGGGCCTCCCTCCCGCCGCACGAGGCCGCGATGGGCGAGAACGACCTCAACGTCACGTGGCTGCGCGTCACCGACCTGCCGGACCTCGCGTTCGACCACTCACTCATCGTGGCCCACGCCCTGGAACACCTGCGCGGTCGCATCGCCGAGCCAACCGTGGCCCGGGCGTTCCTGCCGGAGACGTTCACGATCGCGGCCCTGCGCGAGGTGCACGAAGCCATCATCAGCAAAGCCCTGGATCCCCCCAATTTCCGGCGCCACGTCCTGTCCTCCGGCCAGCTCCGAGACACCGGCGAGCGCCTCGCCGGCGCCCGGCACCGCCCTCCCACGCTGTACCGCTTCGCGGCGGCCGAACCGCCCGGACTCTTCCGCCCATCCCCGTCAGACCGTACCGAGGAGACCCCATGACCTCCGTGGCCACCCGACTCACGCTGCTACCCACCCGCCCATCCGGCACCGCGGCGACCCTTGAGGGCGGTTCGTGCAACGCCGCTCTCACCCAGGACCCGTGGGAGTTCCCCGCCCCGCTCTCGGCGGGTTACGGCCCGGGTGCTTCCCAGGACGACGCCGCTCCGGCCGGCTCCCCCGCGCAGCCCACCATTCCGCAGCGCTACCGGGATGCCTCCCCCGAGGAACTGGACGCCATGATCACGACGGCCAAGAAGACTCTGGGTGAGCGCGCCGTCGTCATGGGGCACTTCTACCAGCGGGACGAAGTGGTCAAGCACGCGGACTTCATCGGTGATTCGTTCCAGCTCGCGCAGCAGGCCAAGGCGCACCCGGAGGCGGAAGCCATCGTGTTCTGCGGTGTGCACTTCATGGCCGAGACGGCGGACATCCTCTCCCGGGGCGGCCAGTCCGTGATCCTTCCCAATCCCGCTGCGGGGTGCTCCATGGCGGACATGGCGGACGCGGATTCCGTGGAGGAGTGCTGGGCGGATCTCATGGATATGTTCGGCCCCCACGCCACGGACGCCCACGGCCGGACGATCATGGGCGAGGACGGCGAGCCGCTCGCCTCCGTGATCCCCGTGACCTACATGAACTCGTCCGCCGCGCTCAAGGCGTTCTGCGGTCGCAACGGCGGAATCGTGTGCACGTCCTCGAACGCGCGGACCGTGCTGGACTGGGCCTTCGGCCGCGGCCAGCGCGTGCTGTTCTTCCCGGACCAGCACCTGGGTCGCAACACCGCCAAGGCCATGGGTGTGCCGCTGGAGCACATGCCCCTGTGGGATCCCCGCAGGGAGCTGGGTGGCAACACCGCGCAGGTCCTCCAGGATTCCCGCGTGATCCTGTGGCACGGCTTCTGCTCCGTCCACAAGCGCTTCACGGTGGGCCAGATCGAGAAGGCCCGCGCGGAACACCCCGGCTGCACCGTGATCGTGCACCCCGAGTCCCCCATGGAGGTCGTGGACGCCGCCGATTCCTCGGGCTCCACCGACCACATCCGCAAGGCCGTGGAGGCCGCGGAGCCGGGGCAGACGTTCGCGATCGGTACCGAGATCAACATGGTCAACCGTTTGGCCGCGGAGCATCCCGAGCACACGATCTTCTGCCTGGATCCCGTGATCTGCCCGTGCTCCACGATGTACCGCATCCACCCGGGCTACCTCGCGTGGGTCCTGGAGGAACTCGTGGCCGGTCGCGTGATCAATCAGGTGTCCGTGGCCGAAGACGTCGCACGGGAGGCGTCCGTGGCTCTCGAACGCATGCTCGCCGCCGTCCCGAGGGCGTGAGTCATGACTGACGTCCTGGTCATCGGCACCGGGGTCGCCGGTCTCAGCGCGGCCTTGTCCGCGGCGGGGGCCGGCGCCCGCGTCACCGTGGTCACCAAGGCCGCACTCACCCACACCGCGACCGATCGCGCCCAAGGTGGGATGGCCGCGATGACCGGCTCCCTCCCCGGCGGAAACCCCGCGGATTCGGTACGGCTGCACGTCCAGGACACCCTGGTGGCCGGTGCGGGCTTGTGTGATCCGCTGGTGGTGCACGGGGTCATCCGGGACTCCGCCGCGGCTGTTCGCGGCCTCACAGACCACGGCGTCGCCTTCGACCACGTGGCCGGTCCCGACTCCCCGTGGGTGCAGGGCCTGGAGGCTGCGCACAGCATCTCGCGCATCCTGCATGCCGGGGGCGACGCCACGGGGCACGCGATCCAGGAGGCCCTGTCCGCCCGGTCACGCGAGATGGCCCACGGGGGACATATCCGTCTGCGCGAATACACCCTGGTCACGGACGTCATCGTGGTCGGTGACCGGGTCGTGGGCTGCACCGTCCGCCCGGTTCTCCACGGCGGAGAGCTGGGCGACGAGAAGTTCCTCCCCGCGGACCACGTGGTGCTCGCCACGGGCGGCGCGGGTCAGCTGTATCCGTGGACGACCAATCCCCAGGTGGCCACCGGGGACGGCATCGCACTGGCCCTGCGCGCTGGTGCCCAGGTGCGTGACCTGGAGTTCTTCCAATTCCACCCCACCGCAATGGCCGCTCCGGGTTCGTTCCTGATCTCCGAGGCGGTCCGCGGTGAGGGAGCGGTACTGCGCGATCAGCACGGCCACCGCTTCATGACCGATGTGGACCCCCGCGCGGAACTCGCTCCCCGGGACGTGGTGGCGCGCGCGGTCTTCGCGGCGCGCACGGCATCCGACGACGGCGCCGCATACCTGGACTGCTCCACGATCCCCGTCCCGCCCGGGCTGACCCGCGCCGAGTTCCTGGCCCGCCGGTTCCCGTCCATCCACGCCGAACTCACGAGGCGAGGCATCGACTGGTCCACCGAGTGGGTCCCCGTGAGCCCCGCCGCGCACTACCTCATGGGTGGCATCGCCACCGATGCGCTGGGCCGCACCACTGTTCCCGGACTGTGGGCCGCCGGGGAATGTGCCCGCACCGGCATGCACGGGGCCAACCGCCTGGCCTCGAATTCCCTGCTGGAAGCCACGGTCCTCGGCCGCAGGATCGGCGAACTGCTCGCCGGTCCGGGGGAACCCGCGGACGCGTCGCCCGTGGCCCTCTGCAGCGAACCGGAGCCGTGCGTGCTCGATGAGGCAACGGCCCACGTCCAGCCCCGCCTGGCAGACCGAAACGACCCGCTGCTCAGCACCAGGCCGTATGCCACGGGAAGGGAACCGTCCTCGACGGACTCGGCCGGCGCCGAACCGTTCTCCCGCGCTGGCCTGCAGCAAGCCATGTGGCAGGGCACCGGGGTGTTCCGCACCGCCGAGGGCCTCGAACGGGCGAAGGCGCGGCTGGAAGGCTGGCTCGCGGCGTCGTCGTCGGACGAGGAGGATACGGCGGCGGCCCCTGGAACCCTGGCTGAAGCGGAGGACCGGAACCTCCTGACCGTGGGGCACGCGCTCGTATGCGCCTCGTTGGCTCGCACCGAATCCCGCGGAGCCCATCAGCGCGTGGACCACCCGGCCACCGACCCCCGCCTGGCCACGAGCACCGCATGGATCGCCTCCGGATCCGCAGCACCCACCCCCGAAAGGACAGACCATGCTGACTCGCTCAGCCGTTGAAGTCGTGATGTGTGCGAGCCTGGCCGAGGATGCGCCGTGGGGTGACATCACCTCTGAGCTCGTGATCGCTGCCGCGGCGACCGCCACCACCACGATCACCTCGCGGGAAGCAGGAATTTTCGCGGGAGAAGAGATCATCCGGACCGGCTTCGCCACGGCGGACCCGGGCCTGGAGGTCACGCTCCACGTATGCGATGGTGACCCGCTGCCCCCCGGAACCGCGATCGCGACCATCACCGGCGCGGCGCGACCACTGCTGAGCGCCGAACGCAGCGTGCTGAACCTCGTGCAGCGGATGTCCGGGATCGCGACGCTCACCGCCCGGTACGTGGCCGAGGTCGAGAAGGCCGTGGCGGAGGTGGAACGCGCCAACAACCTGCCCGCCGGGACCATCACGCGCACCCGCGTGACCGACACCCGCAAGACCACCCCCGGACTACGAGCGCTGGAGAAGCACGCGGTGACGTGCGGCGGCGGCCACAATCACCGATTCGGCCTCTCGGACGCCGTGATGCTCAAGGACAACCACCTGGCCGTGCTCACCGCGGACGGTACCTCCGTGACCCACGCGCTGCGCGAACTGCGCAAGAAGCTGCCGCACACCACGCACATTGAGGTGGAGGTGGACCGGCTCGATCAGATCGAGGACGTCCTGGCCGGCGGGGTGGACACCATCATGCTGGACAACTTCGCCCACTCGGACCTGATCAGCGGCGTGGCCGTGGTGGACGGTCGCGCCATCGTGGAGGCGTCCGGTGGCATCACGCTGGAGACCATCGGCAGGGTGGCCTCCACCGGCGTGGACGTCATCTCCGTGGGCGCGCTCACCCATTCGGTGCGCGCATTGGACCTGGGTCTGGACGTGGCCGTGGACTAGCCCTTGTTCACGAGCGTCAGCAGCACCACGGAGTCCTCGTGCGCGTGCAGGGAGTGACGCTGCTGCGGGATCACAGCATGCTGGGCAGGACCGAGCTGCACGGATTCGTCGCCGGCGACGAGCTCCACCCGGCCCGTGATCACCTGGATCGTGGCCTCGCCCGGGTTCTCGTGTTCCTTGAGGTCCTGGCCCCCGGCCAGCGCGATCATGGTCTGCTGCAGCGTGTGCTCGCGGCCGCCGTTGAGGTGGTGGGCGGAACGCCCGCTGGACGCCTCGCGCGCCTCGGTGAGCATGTCCTGGGCAATGGTGGTCAGCGTGTTTTCTTCCATGGTCCATCTTTACAGTCCGGCTCATCGCCCGTCACGGGCACGACATGTCCGTCATCACGAGAGGTCACATCATGATCTACCTGGATCACGCGGCGACCACCGCCCCGCGCCGCGAAGTGCTCGAGGCCATGTGGCCGTGGTTGACCGGCGGGTTCGGTAACGCCTCCAGTCATCACGAGCGCGGCCAGCGCGCCGCCCGCGCCCTCGAGGACGCCCGCCGGCGCGTTGCCGCGATCCTCGGGGCCCGCCCGGGTGAGATCATCTTCACCTCCGGCGGCACCGAGGCGGACAACCTGGCGGTCAAGGGCATCGCCTTGGCCCGCCGGGAACGGCAGCCTTCGCGTCACCGCGTGCTGGTCAGCGCCATCGAGCACGACGCCGTTCTGGAATCCGCCCGCGCACTCGCCCAGCATGACGGTTTCGAGACGCTCGAACTGCCCGTCGATCCCTCCGGTGCGCTCTCCCCCGACACCTTCCGCGCCGCCCTCGTGTCCGACGACGACGCCGCTCGCACCCTCCCCGACCGTGCCGCCCCTCCCCGCGGCGTCGCCTCCCATGCCCCTCCCGGGAGCAGCGGCGCCTCCGATCCGACCACCGTGGCCGTGGCGTCGGTGATGCTCGCCAACAACGAGGTGGGGACCGTCCAGGACATCCGCGCCCTGGCGGAGATCGCGGCGGAGTACGGGGTTCCACTGCACACGGACGCCGTGCAAGCGGCCGGCACTCTGCCGCTGAACGTCGAAGACCTGGGAGTGGCCGCGCTGACGCTGGCGGGACACAAGATCGGCACGCCGCCAGGGATCGGCCTGCTGTGGCTCAAGCGCGGCACCCCGCTGCGCCCGCTGCTGAACGGCGGCGGTCACGAGCGCGGGCGCCGCTCGGGAACCTCCACCGTGGCCGGCGCCGTGAGCCTGGCGGTGGCGCTGGAGCTGGCCGAGCGAGAACGGGTGGCCTACGCGGCCCGCTCGACAGCCCTGCGTGACCGACTGATCTCGGGCATCCTGAACTCCGTACCGGACGCAATCCTGACCGGCCAGGATCCTCGGAACGTTGTGGGCGGCCTCGGCAATGGCGGTGCCACCCCGGCCGCTCCGGACGGCCCGGCTGCGTCCGCGGACCCGGCCGTTTCCGTCGACCCGCCAGCCTCGATCACCTCCGAGGGCCTCATCCCGCCGGCCGGCCGTGCGACAGCAACCGTCGGAGCGACGTCGGGACGGAACGGGATCACGCGACTACCGACCAACGCGTCCTTCTGCTTCCCTGGCGTCAATGGCGAAACCGTCCTGGTGGACCTCCAGAACCTGGGGGTGCTCGTGTCCTCGGGCTCGGCGTGCGCGGCCGGTTCCAGCGAGCCCTCCCACGTGCTCACGGCCCTGGGGATCCCCGCGGAGCTCGCCACCACGTCGGTGCGGTTCAGCCTGGGCCGAGAGACGACCGAGGCCCACGTGGACAGCGCCGTCCGCGCCACCGCGCAAGTGATTGCCCACCTCCGCGGCGAGCACGCACTCTGACCGGTGTTTCCCACCCGCGGCCACACCGATGTCGGCGTGACGCAGGGCCGCGCTGCGGGCCGCTCGTCGTGAGCTCACGCTCCGCGCGACGCCCCGAGGGGGCGGGACGCTACGGCGTCACCTCGTACGGCGGCTTCTCACCGCGGGCCATGGCCACGGCGTTCTCCGCGGCCTTGCGAGCCATCCCCGCCCGTGAGCTCACTTCTGCGGAGCCCACGTGCGGCAGCAAGAACGCGTTGGGCAGATCGGCCAGCCCGGCCGCGAGCTCGGGTTCGTTCTCGAACACGTCCAGCCCGGCCGCGAAGATCTCCCCATCCCGCAGCGCCGAAACCAATGCATTTTCATCAACCACGGGGCCGCGGGCGGTGTTCACGAGCACCGCGGTGGACTTCATCCGCCGCAACACGTCCGCGTCGACCAGGTGCGTGGTGTCCTCGGTGAGCGGGACGTGCAGCGAGAGGTAGTCACTCGTCTCGACCAGTTCGTCCCACGGCACCTGGCGCACCCGCCCGGCCAGATCGTCCAGTTCGTCGTCGGAGACCGCGCGGTCCTCGGGCGGGCGCTGCGTGAAGATCACCGTCATGTCGAAACCCAGTGCCCTGCGGGCCACGGCCTTGCCGATCCTGCCCATGCCCGCAATCCCCAGGGTGGCCCCGGTGACGTCCTGACCGACCAGCAGTTTGGGTCCGATCCCCGTGAACTTCCCGTCCCGCAGGTACTCGGCGGCCTCGTGGGCACGCCGCGCGGCGCCGAGCAGGAGCAACATGGCGGTGTTGGCGGTCGCGTCATTGAGGACGTCCGGGGTGTTGCCCACGGCAATCCCGTGTTCGGCGGCCGCCGCGACGTCGATGTTGTTGTACCCCACCGCGTAGTTCGCGATCCCCCGGATCCGCGCCTCGCTCAGCAGCTCTGAGTCGAACCGGTCGGAGACCTGCGAGACCACCACGTCGTACTCGCCGCCGGTCACTGCCTCGCGCAGTTCGTCCGCGCTCATCCCGTCCCGGATCTCGACGTCGCCCGCGTCCTCCAGGATGGACGGCCCCGGTTCGGGGATCTCACGGGTGACCAGGAAACGCGGTGTCTTCATGAACTCTCCTCGGGTACGACACGCACCGACTCATGCGGCACGGACCGGGCGGGCGGGCGTGGGAGGTGGGGAGCGGCGTCGGCGGCGGCCGCCCGGAGGAACACGAAACCCCGCGCGGCCACGAGAACTGCCGTGCGGGGTTCCGAGGCACCCCGTGGGGTGCGGACTTCACATCCGGATCAGATGAGGGACTTGGCGCCGCCGCGAGCCTTCTCGAAGCGCTCGGCCACGTCCGCCCAGTTGACGATGTTCCAGAACGCCTTGACGTAGTCGGCCTTCACGTTCTGGTAGTCCAGGTAGAAGGCGTGCTCCCACATGTCCAGCTGCAGCAGCGGGATGGTGGCCACGGGCACACCGTTCTGCTGGTCGTACATCTGCTCGATCACCAGGTTGCCGGCGATGGGCTCGTACGCCAGGATGGCCCAGCCGGAGCCCTGGATGGTGGTGGCCACCGCGGTGAACTGGTCGCGGAAGGCGTCGAAGGAACCGAAGAAGTTGTCGATCGCCGCGGCGAGCTCACCCTCGGGCTTGTCGCCACCCTCCGGGGAGAGGTTCTTCCAGAAGATGGAGTGGTTAATGTGGCCGCCCAGGTTGAACTGGAGGTCCTTGGAGAGCTTGGCGGCACCGGCGGCGTCGCCGTTGGCGCGGGCCTCCTCCATCTTCTCGAGCGCGGTGTTGGCACCGGTCACGTAGGTGTTGTGGTGCTTGTCGTGGTGCAGCTGCATGATCTGGGCCGAGATGTGCGGCTCGAGCGCTGCGTAGTCATAGGGAAGATCGGGGAGAGTGAACTTTTCAGCCACGGTGAATCATCCTTCCTTTGCGGGTGCGTGATGCTTCAACTGTCCGTCGCTGCGGTTCGGCGGGTCAAGGACGTTCAGCCACTAGCGTATGTTTCACGGAGCCCGTCATCTTCCGTCACAACCGGTGCGTTGCCGCCCGGGCCGTGACCTATCCTCGGGCCCATGTCCACCCCCGATACCG
Source organism: Kocuria marina (assembly GCA_014652975.1). Taxonomy (GTDB): domain Bacteria; phylum Actinomycetota; class Actinomycetes; order Actinomycetales; family Micrococcaceae; genus Kocuria; species Kocuria marina. The sequence continues at coordinate 873,661 of BMZV01000001.1, forward strand.
CCCTGGAGGTCACCGCGACCGCGACCGGTTCCGGCGGCGCCACCGCGAGCGTCCACGCGCCGGGACGCGCCGCCGCCGCCCACGCCCCGTTGGCGGCCCGAACCGGCGGGGGCGACCCCGCGGACCTCGAGATCGCGCGCGCGCAGGCTTCGCACGCGCAAGGCATCGTGAACCTGCGGGACCGTCTGGCGCGGTGGTTGCAGGGCCGGGGCATCGACCAGTGGCGCGAGGGCGAGTTCGACCCCGCCGAGGTGCGCCGCGAGATCGACCGCGGCGAGTGGTGGGTCGTGGAATCCCCGGTGCAGCCCGGCCTGATCCTGGCGAGCATCCGTGTGATCTGGGCGGATCCTGAGATCTGGGGCGAGCAGCCGGAGCCCGCCGGTTACACCCACGGGGTCGCGGTGGACCGCTCGCTCGCGGGCACCGGCACGGGTGCCCGGCTGATCCGCACCGCAGAACGGGTGATCGTCGAGTCCGGACGGAGCGTCTCCCGCCTGGACTGCGATGACGGCAACCCGGTGCTCAAGCGTTTCTACACGGGTCTGGGCTACACGCCCCGCGGTGCCGTGGATTTCACCGTCCCCCGGTTGGATTACCGGGTCACGGTCATGCGCATGGAGCGCCGCCTCAGCCCGTAATCCGGTGCCGACGGGCGCCGCGGGACACCCCCCGTTGGTCCCGGTGGCGTCCGCACAGCTCTCAGTAGTAAGCGCGTTTCAAGCGGTTCACGCGCGTTGCGCGCGTCGCCGCCCCGTGGCCTTGCGGTGCGTTCCCGCGTGCCTGCCGTGGGCAGCAGCCCGCACGCCGTGGCCGGTGCCGCGAGAGGGATGCTCGGTCGACGACGTTGCCAACTCCCCCGGCTGCCCCGCGGCCAGATCCCGCCGCATGCGTTCCAGCCCCTGGGCAAGTCGGCGGCGGGCCATCATCCGGGCCCACGGGCGCTTCCACCACAACCCCCCGCGCAGTCGGAAATCCGCGCGCAGCTGGACGGTCACCCCCGAGCTCGTGGGCTGCCACGCGTACTCCATGATCATGTCCGCGAACTCCTTGGTGGTGCGCAGCATGAGCGATTCACCGGGCACGCGGTCCGCGGCGATCATGACGTAGTCGAACGTGAACGGCCCCACCGGGGCGTCGAACTCGATCGCCGAGCCCACGTGCAGTTGATCGTCCGGGGACGTGGGCCACGTGACGTGGATCCCGAACCATCGGCCCATCCCCCTGGGCCTGCCCAGGGCCAGATCGAACTCCTGGGCGGTGACCGCCACGTCCTGCTCCACGAGCAGCGAGAATCCGTGGTCGGTGGAATCGACCTCGGAGATGCGAACAGACATGTTTCCCCCTTGGTGCGTGCTTCCCCCCATGGCGTTCGTCCCACCGAACACCAACTACACGCGAGTAATTTATGACGCTCAGTCTGATGCAAAGACGACAAGCCGTCACTCCGCTGGGGGAAGTGTGACGCGTCCACAAGAGGTGGAGAAAATTTATCCACAGGGGTGGAAAAGTCTGTGCACAATTCGAACACAGTTTCGACGCACACACCCTGGGCAGGCGCGGTAACGGCAGGAAACGACGCATGACCAGGGGAAATACCGAACAAGCGTCTGGCTAACCGGGTCGAATGACAGTCGTGTGACTTATCCACTCCTGTGGAGAAGCGTTGTGGATAACGCTCACTGTCCGCTTATCTGCGTTGAGTTACCCCCTTTTAGGGGGCAGTTATGTGACGCTGTGATTTCCGCGGTGTCAGGAGGTGGGAATCACGCGCAGCCACCGAAAACCGTGAGCCTCCACCAGGATCCCCCCGCGCAGGTCCACCCGCTCGTTCTCGTGCAGCATGGTCGCCGAGGGCAGGAAACCGCTCAGCGTCTCACCCGTGACGAACTGGGGCCAGTCGCTGAAGTTCGCCAGGCACAGCACCACGCTGTGCGCGCCGGGACGCTGATAGCCCAGGACATGGCGGTTGTGCGTGATGAACGGGATGAGCGCGGTGCCCTCGAACTCCGGGGTGGCACGGCGCACCGAGATCATCCCCCGGATCCCGCCGAAGATCCGCCCCTGCACCGAGAACAGGTCGTGGCGGCGTTCGTAGTCGTCGCGGGGGTAGCGCGGGCGATGGACCCAGCGGGCGTCGTCCGCGGCGTCCGGGTTTTCGTCCCAATGGACGTCGTTGCGCTGACCCACCTCGTCACCCAGGTAAAGCAGGGGGACTCCGCCGGTGCTCATGGCCAGCGAATGCGCCAGCAGGATCCGGTCCACGGCCGGACCCGGCTCGGTCTCCAGACCCAACAGGGACGCGGTGGTGCCGCAGATCCGGCAATCGCCCGTGCGGGGATTGCCCTGGAACGCCACGCCGTGCGCGAAGCTACCGGGGTGGCGCCCGGTGTAGAAGGCGTTAAGGAAGCGGCGGTGGTCGTGGCCATCGACACCCAGGCGAGCGGCGTCGTCGTCGGAGAACGTCCACCCGATGTCGTCATGGCCGCGCACGTAGTTGACCCACGCGGTGCCCGCTGGCGTCTCGTGACGTTCGGCGAGCGCGGCGGAGAGCAGGGAGACATCCCGGGTGGCCATGGCCTCCCATGTGAGGGCCATCTGCAGGGGGTTGTAGGACAGCGCACACTGGTCCGGGTGGACGTAGCGGATGACCTCGTCCGGGTGGACGATCGCCTCCGACTTGAACTCCACGGCCGGGGCGGCCAGGGCCGTCACGGCGTTGAACGCGCGCAGCAGATCGTGGACCTGTGGCTGGGACTCGCACGAGGTGCCGAGTTGCTTCCAGATGAACGCCACGGCGTCCAGGCGCAGCACCTGGGCCCCCTGGTTGGCCAGGAACAGCATTTCCGCGGCCATGGCGTGGAAGACGTGTGGGTTGGAGTAGTTGAGGTCCCACTGGAAGCGGTGGAACGTGGTCCATACCCACCGGGGATCCGGGTCGTAGGGGCTCGCGTCCCGTCCCGCCGGCGTGCTGTCCACGCGCGTGAACACCCCGGGGTGGTCATCCGGGAAGATCTCCCGCGCGGTGCGCTCGAACTCGTCCGGCACGGTGCGCTCCGAATACATCCAGTAGAAGCGTTCGTAGAACGGGTCCCCGGCGGCCGCGGCCCGGGCCCACTCATGCTCGTTGGAGGTGTGGTTGAACACGAAGTCCAGCACCAGGGCGATCCCCTGGGCCCGCAGTTCGGCCGCCAGGTCCGCGAGCTCCGCCATGGTCCCCAGCTCCGGGTCCACCCGGCGGTAGGAGGACACCGCGTACCCCCCGTCCGAGTTGCCGGCGGGGCTCTCGTAGAGGGGCATGAGGTGCAGGTAGGTCAGCCCGAGTTCTTCGAAGTACGGGATCTTCTCCCGGATCCCCGCGAGGTCCCCGCCGTAGCGGTCCACGTAACACACCCCGCCCACGGCCTCCCGGGACGTGAACCACGGCAGTTGGTCCTCGCGGCGGCGGTCCAGGTCCTTGAGGTCCCGGGGGCGCTGCACATAGGCCTCCCACGCGGTGAGGACGGCGCGGGTCACGGTGTCCCAGATACCGAGCCCGGGTCCGTAGACCGCGTGCAAGGAGGTGATCAGACGGTCCAGCTGACGGCTGAGCCGACTAAGGAAAACGGTGCGTTCCTCCGGGGTCGCGCGCGTATCCAGCGCGAGATGCTCCCGCACCGATTCGAGTACGTGTTCGCGATCGGTGGTGTCCCGGGGGATTGAGGGTTCGGACAGCACGGGAATGCCTCCTCGGTTGACGCACGTCACGTGCGTGGGGAGTCATGGTGCCCGGGATCCCCCTTGATGCCGAGCTCGGATCGACCGCCTCCGCGTTCCCGCGGGCCGGTTGCGTCCAGGATACGGGCGCGGTTCCACTCGACGCTCAGGTGACGTCCGCGTGACTTGTCCCCGCACCCCGTATTCACCCCACAGGTTGTGCACAGAGTTATCCACAGGTGTGGAAACCATGGCGCGTTCCCGGGTGGGCCACGTGGGGCGATACCTCTGAAACCCCAGGTCAGAGCGATATGACGCGAATCCCCAGCGGGTGTGGACAAGCCTGTGCAGAACCGCGCACACGGTCGTGGAGAACGCGCTCGGCCGGACGCAGATGAACGGAACATGACGAACGCCCGGTGCTTCCCCATGCGGGGAGCACCGGGCGCTCCCACCCCGTGGGGTGGATTCCGGACGTCACCAGGTGAGCATGACGGCGGTTCGTCGGCCGACGTCGCTGCGGGTGTCGCGGATCAGGAGGCCTTCTCGTACCCGTGGTCGGAGAGCCACTGCTTGGCGGCGTCCGCGGGGTTCTGCTGCTGGTCCCCGCTGACCTTGCGGTTGAGGTCGATCAGGTCCTGGGTGGTCAGCTTGGTGGAGAACTCGTTCAGCGCGTCTACCGCGTTCTGCGGCAAGCGGTCCGGGGCGGTGAGCGGGAGCACCTGCTGGGCGATGAAGTTGTTCTTGGGGTCCTCGAGCACCGTGAGGTGCTGGTCCTGGATGGCCGGGGTGGTGGTGAAGATGTCCGCCACCTGGGCGTCGTCCTGGGTCAGGGCCTGCACGGTGAGGGGGCCGCCGCCGTCGTTGATGGGCTGGAAGGATTTGAAGGAGCAGTCGTACTTCTGCTTCAACCCGTCCACGCCGTAGGCACGTTCCTGGAACTCCGGCGGGCCAGCCATGATCAGGTCCCCGCACACCGAGGAGAGGTCCTCGATGGACGTCAGACCGTACTTCTCCGCGGTGGCCTGTGTGACCACCAGGGCGTCCTTGTTCTCTGCGCGGGAGGGGTCGAGCACCGAGAGCTGCTGGCCCTCCAACGCGGAAGGCAGTGCCTTCATGATGTCCTCGGCGGAGGCCGCGGTGGCGTCCTTGTTCGCGAAGAGCAACAGGTTCCCGGAGTAGTCCGGGACCACGTCCACGGAACCGTCCTTGACGGCACCCACGTAGGCCTCGCGCGCGCCGATGCCCGGCTTGGTCTCCACCGTGACGCCCGCGTCCCGCAGCACCCCGGCGTAGAGCTCGGCGATGACCTGCGACTCGGGGAAGTCCGCAGAGCCCACGGTGACGGCGTCCGAGGAGCCGCCTGAGGCGGCGTCGCCCGAGTTCTCCGCGAGCGGGTCGGAACCGCCGCCGCACGCGGTGAGGGCGAACACGGCCGTGGCGGTCATGGCCGCCCACGCGGCGGGGCGGAGGGCGCGGCGCGCAGCGCGCGTGCGCTGCGTAGAGGGGGACGGTGTCATGGTCGATCTCCTGCCAGTCTGAGGCCCGGCGACGTCACCAGGCGTTGTACGAGAGCGAGTACTGCATCCGCGGCCAGTGCGAGCACGGCCACGAGTACCACGGACGCGAGCATGCGCGCGTAGTCGCGCACCGCGAGCCCGTCGATCAGATAGCGGCCCAGACCGCCCAGGTTGATGTACGCCACGATGGTCACGGTCGCGAGCACCTGCAACGCGGCATTGCGGATCCCGCCCAGGATCACCGGCAGCGCCACGGGGATCTCCACGCGCGTGAGTACCTGACCCTCGGTCATGCCCATGGAACGGGCGGCGTCCACGAGCGCCGGGGAGACCGCGGCGACCCCCGAGTACGTGCCCGAAAGGATGGGCGGGATGGCCAGCAGCACGAGCGCCAGGATGGGGGGCATGAGCCCCAGCCCCATGAGCAGCGTGAACAGGCTCAGCAGACCCAGGGTGGGCAGCGAGCGCAATGCGCCGGCCAGGCCCACGATCACGCCGCCGCCGCGGCGTGTGTGGCCCACCCACAGGCCCAGGGGCACGGCGATCGCGAGCGCGATCCCCATGGTCAGCACGCTGTAGCCCACGTGTTCGAGCAAACGCTGCGGGATCCCGGTGGCTCCGCTCCAGTTGGCGGGGTCGGTCAGGAACTGCGCGGCTTCCGAGAACAGGTTCACGCGCGATCACCCCGGGCATCCACGGCGGCGACGGCGCCCGCGCCGGCGGGCGCACCGGCCACGGAATCGCGGCCCTCGGGGTCCCCGCCCCCGGGCCGGTCGACTCGGCCGTTAGCGCTGTCGTGCCGCGCCGCGCCGGCACGACGCCGCTCGCGCGCCGTCGTGGTCCCCGTGCGCTGCCAGCGGGTCAGGACATGGCCGAGCAGACGCAAGAGCTGATCCAGCACGATCGCGATCAGCACGGTGGCCACGATGCCCACCACGATCTCCGAGACGATCGAGCGGCGCAGCCCGTCCGTGAACAGGGTGCCCAGGGACTGGATGCCGATCACGGCGCCCACGGAGACCATGGAGATGTTGGAGACCGTGGCCACGCGCAGCCCCGCGATCATCACGGGCACCGCCAGCGGCAGTTCCACCCCGAAGAAGCGGCGCACGGGTTTGTACCCCAGCGAGGTGGCGGCTTGGAGGACATCTCGGTCCAGGGACTCGAACGCGTCCACGCACGAGCGCACCAGGATTGCGATCACGTACAGGGTCAGCGCCACGATCACGTTGACCACGGACGTGATGCCCGTGCCCAGGATCAGCGGCAGGACCACGAACAGGGTCAGCGAGGGGATCGTGTACAGCAGTGACGAGCCCGTGACGAACACCGGGCGCAACCAGCGTCTGCTCGTGGCCAACCGCGCAAGCGGGACGCTGATCAGCAGGCCCACGACCACGGGCACGATGGACTGGATCAGATGCGCGCCGGCGAGGTCCAGGACCGTGGACCAGTTGTTCGACAGCCAGTTCACGAGCGTTCCGACCTGTCGTAGCGCGCCGAGCGCTGCTCTTCGATCGCGCGCATCACGTCTTCGCCGGGCACTACGCCCGCCACGGAGCCGTCGGGGTGCACGGCCACGGCCTGCCCGGACGGGGAGGACAGGGCGGCGTCGAGCGCGGTGCGCAACGACCCGCCGTCGTGCCACAGGGTCCCTCCCACACGCAGTTCCTCGCGCGCGGCCGGTTCTCCGGACGCCGTCACGGGCAGCCAGCCCAGCGGGTGGCGGCGCTCGTCCACCGCGAGCACCCAGTCCGACGACGACGCCGCTCCCGCCGCCTGCCACGGCGCGGGGTCCTCGCTGCCGGGGCCCACCAGGAAGCGCTCGCCGGTGTCCACGGCCAGGACCGTGACGGGCTGCAGTGCCACGGAGGCGTTGTCGAAGCTCAGCGAACGGAACCCGCGGTCACGGCCGATGAAGTCCGCGACGAAGTCGTCCGCGGGGGCCCGCAGCAGTTCCTCCGGGGTCGCGTACTGCGCGAGCCTGCCCCCGCGCGCGAACACGGCCACGCGGTTGCCCAGCAGGATCGCTTCGTCGATGTCGTGGGTCACGAAGATGATGGTGCGGTGCAACCGCTTCTGCAGGTCCAACAATTCGCTCTGCAGGTCCTGGCGCACCACGGGGTCCACGGCGGAGAACGGTTCGTCCATGAGCAGGATGGGCGGATCCGAGGCCAGCGCACGTGCCACGCCCACGCGTTGTTGCTGACCTCCGGACAACTGCGCCGGGTACCGGGTGGCCACGGACTCGTCCAATCCCACCGAGCCCAGCAACTGCCGGGCGTGCGCGCGGGACTCCCGTTTGGACACCCCGTTCAGCCGGGGGACCGTGGCGATGTTGTCCTCCACGGTCTTGTGGGGCAGCAGACCCGATTGCTGCATCACGTACCCCATGGAGCGGCGCAGCTTGGCGGCCGGGATGCTCGCAACGTCCTGACCGTTGACCTCCACTGTCCCCGAGGAGGGCTCCACCATGCGGTTGAGCATCCGCAAGGACGTGGTCTTGCCGCAGCCGGATGGGCCCACGAACACCGTGAGGGAACCCGCGGGAACGTCCAGATCCAAGTTATCCACCGCGGCCGTACCGTCCGAATAGACTTTGCTCACCCCGCGGTAGCGGATCGCCAGATCGGTCATGGGGCCGTATCCCTTCGTAGCCGTGGTTTCATCCTAACGGCGCAAAACCATCGGTGAGCGGACCATTTCCAGATTCGTGACGGTTCACCCGGTGGAGCCGTCACAAGTGCCGCTGAAGCATGCCGTCCGGAGGGAAGGTACGAGGAACACGTCCGCGATGGCGTCCAAGGATCGGAACCGCCTGGGCAGCACCAGCGAGTCCGGACTGGACCAGAAGCTGCGCGAGCGGGGACAACGCGCGGCCACGCGCGCCCCCAAGCCCCGATCACAGCGATGGGCGGAACACTCGTAAATGCCCCACCCATTTTATTTTGCACTCACGCGCGCCGCTCACGTGTCAGATTTGTATGATGTCCCGCGTCTGGATGAACACCGGGATTGCCGGCTCATCGCATTCGAGGGTATAGGTGTGGTCTGAATCCTCCGGCCTCGAGCAGGCTCCCGATGATGAAGTTGGTGAGGTTGCCGAAACCGAAAGCGGAGCCGCGCAGGTGCTCAATGCGCCCATTGATCGCCTCTGTCGGCCCGTTGCTGGTGCCTGACCGGTCGAAGAACGTGAGCACGTCGAAGGCGCGTTGCCTCAAGGTGCGGCCCAGCTTGCGGATATCGACGAGCGTAGCCGGGACGCCGCTGCTAAGCGCGTGGATCACCGCTTGCATCATCTGCTTCGCTTTCTTCTTCTCGGGCTCGCGATAGGCGGGGACAATGCGCTGGTAAATGCCCCAGGTCGCTTCGACCTCGACATGCTCCTCGATCGCGAACACGGCGTTGAAGCGGGCGGTGTGCTTCTCGATGAGCAGACCGGCACCGGCGTGCAGGGCCCGGCGCGCCTTCTACAGCGGATCCCCGACGCGGCCACGATGCCCCAGAGTGTCCTGCTGGACGCACTGCCGGCACCGGTCGAGGGCGTCGCCGGCCAGACGAACGACATGGAACGGGTCCATCACCGGGACCGCGTCGGGCAGCTCTTCCGCCGCGGCGGCCTTTAACCCGCTGAACTTACGCCACCACGGATCACCCTCGACGACACGACACTCGATGACCGCCCGATCCGGGTCGAGTCGCTGCCCGACGGCTTCGAGGCCATGTGCCTCGAGGCGGCAGAACGTGATCAGGCACAGCGCGGCGAAGGTAGCGTTGAGCACGTCGAGCTCTTCCGGATGGTGAGTGCAAAAACTTCCATCCACGGGGACCCCGACGTCCATGCGACCACCGCCGCGCGAACCCCCACCACATCCCCAACCACGAAGAGCCAGATTGCCAGTATCGCACTGATGATGAAAACGCAGATCAAATATGCGCCGGCCGGTCTTGAGATCCTTGTCTACGTCCTATTCACTCGCATTACCGGACCTGTAGGCGTTCGAATCCCACCGCATCTGCTTTCCCCAGACGGCATCGGAAACGACGAAAAAGGATGTCATGAGAGACCCTAGACAGAAAAACGCCAGGGTCAGGGCCAAGGGGAAAACAACCCCCTTAGAAATCAGCAACCATCCGCATATGGTCAATCCGATCACTGCAAGCGCACTGCAGTAAGCTGTAATCGGGCTTTTGAATTTCATGACATTCTCTTTCTACGAGGTTCCACCAACCGAGCCTGCTATAGAGCATCCCTGGGACTTCGCCCCGCACCACCGGGATGGGTTCCCATCAGTGAGTTCACCGATCCTGTGGCGCATCAAGTGGCGCGTCCCCGATGTCCTCGGTCAGGAACTCCTCCGGGATCCGGTCCGCCCCGGCCACGTCCGCGAGGATCCGGCGGTCGATGGGAACCCCCCGGCGCAGCACACTGATCCCGCCCCCGGGTTCGTGCAGCACGCACGCCACCTCGCGGTAGGAGCGCACCCCCGCCCGACGCAGTGCCCCGTTGAGTTCGGAATGCGTGATGTGGGCGCGACGCAGGGCGTGCTCGTCCACGCGGTCACCGATCATGAGCAGGCGGGCGGGTGAATTGAACACGCGCTGCCACCGAGCCCGCGTGCCCAGGTGGCCGAACACCACTTCCAGCAGGAACAGGGTGCCCAGTCCCAGCACACCGCTCATGAATGTCGGCGGGTGCCCCAGGATCACGCGCCCCGCCACGGCACCCAGCATCACAGTGATCACCACGTCGAACGTGGACATGGCCGTGAGCACCCGCTGGCCGAAGATCCGCACGAAGACGAGGAATGCCACGTAGATCCCCACCGCGGAGAGCACCACCACGATCGCATGGGCGGACGTGATCCCCAGTTCGGAGCCCAGACCCTCCCAGGACGGCATGCCTCAGCCCCGACCCGTGCCGCCGCGTTCCAGCGATGCCGACGACGCCGGTCCGGCGCCTTCCTTGGGCCGGGTGGCGTCATCGAGCCGGGCAGCGGCGTCGTCCTTGCGGCCCGCCGCGAACTGCGTGGCGTGCAGCTCCGCGTAGCGGCCAGCGCGCGCGAGCAGTTCCTCGTGGGAACCGCGCTCCACGATTCGGCCGGCCTCGATCACGAGGATCTGGTCCGCCTGGCGGATCGTGGACAGCCGGTGCGCGATGACCACGGCGGTGCGCCCGGACATCGCCTCGTCGAGTGCCGCCTGCACGTAGGCCTCGTTCGTGGAATCCAGGGCGGAGGTCGCCTCGTCCAGGATCACCACGCGGGGTTGGGCCAACAGCAAGCGAGCGATCGTGAGGCGCTGGCGCTCGCCACCCGAGAGCCGGTAGCCGCGCTCCCCCACCACGGTGTCCAGACCGTCCGGGAGGGATTCGATCACGTGCCGCAACCGAGCGCGCTCCAAGGCGTTCCACAGCTCGGCGTCCGTGACCCCCTCCCGGGCCACACCGAGGTTCGCCCGGATCGTGTCGTGGAACAGGTGCCCGTCCTGCATGACCATTCCCACGGAGCGGCGCAGGGATTCGAAGGTCGTGTCCCGCACGTCCTGGCCGCCGAGCCGGACCGCGCCCGAGTCGACGTCGTACAACCGCGCGACCAACTGCGCGATCGTGGACTTCCCGGCCCCGGAGGACCCCACAAGGGCCACGGTGTGGCCGGGTTCCGCCCGGAAGTCGATGTCGTGCAGGACTTCCTCGCCGCCGCGTGAATCCAGGACGGCCACGTCCTCGAGGGACGCGAGCGAGACCTTGTCCGCGGAGGGGTAGGAGAAGCGCACGTGATCGAACTCCACGGCCACGGGCCCCTCGGGCAGGGCACGCGCCTCGGGGCTCTCGGTGATGAGGGGCTTGATGTCCAGGACCTCGAAGACGCGCTCGAAGCTGACCACCGCGCTCATGATGTCCATGTGGGCGTTCGCCAACATGGTCAACGGGGTATACAACCTGGTCAGAAGCATGCCCAAGGCCACGACCGAGCCCGCGTCCAGGTGGCCCAGCAAGGCCTGCGCTCCGCCCACGCCGTACACGAGCGCCAGCGCGAGGGCGGAGACCAGGGTCAGGGCGGTGACGAACGTGGTTTGCAACATGGTCGCGCGGATCCCGATTCCCCGGACGTCGTTCGCGCGGGCGGCGAACTCCCGCGATTCCTGCGCGGGATCGCTGTAGAGCTTGACCAGGGTGGCGCCACCGGCGGAGAACCGCTCGGTCATCCGCGTGGACATCTGGGCGTTGTATTGGGCGGAGCGACGCTGCAACGCGGCCAACCGGCCACCCATGGCCCGGGCGGGGATCAGGAAGATGGGCAACAGCAGCAGGGACAGCGCGGTGACCTGCCACGAGATGGTGACCATGACCCCTACGGTCAGCACCAGGGACACCACGTTGGACACCACACCCGACAGGGTCCCGGCGAACGCGCGCTGCGCGCCGATCACGTCCGTGTTCAGCCGGGACACGAGAGCCCCGGTGCGCGTGCGGGTGAAGAAGGCGAGCGGCATGGTCTGCACGTGGTCGTACACGGCGGTGCGCAGATCGTAGATGAGCCCTTCACCGATCCGTGAGGACTGCCACCTGTTCAGCAAGGACAGTCCAGCGTCCGTGATGGCTACCGCCGCGATGGCCACCGCGAGCCACACCACCACGGAGACGTCGTGCCCGCCGGTGATCGCATTGACCACCCGCCCGGCCAGCACGGGCGTGACCACACCCAGAACGGCCAGGGCCACCGACACCAGGACGAATGCCAGGATCGCCTGGCGGTGGGGACGCGCGAACGTGATGATGCGTCGCACGGTTTCACCGCTGATCTTGCGGCCCTTGTTCTCCTGCCCCTTCATGGTCCGCCACATGGCCATGTGGGCGCTCTGCATACTCACGCTCGCAACTGTATCCCCGGGTCAGGGAATCACGCGGGGCAGTCCAGCCCCATGGCACCGCGGGTATTGGAGCCGCGGTTGAGGGCGCGGCCGATCTCACTGAGTTGGCCCACCTGCTCGGGGGCCAGTCGGTCGAAGACGATTTCCCGCACATGACGCACGTGGGCCGGAGCAGCCTCACGCAAACGTTCGAGTCCCGCGGGGGTGATCTCCGCGATCACCACGCGGCGGTCGTCCTGACGGCCCGCGCGAGTGACCAGCCCATCTTTCTCCATCCGCGCGACGATTCGCGAGAGCCGGGACTGGGACGTGTTCGTGGCCGTGGCCAGAGCGGACATCTTGTGCCGGTGGTCCGGGGCTTCGGACAGCATGGCGAGCACCAGGTATTCCGCGAGTGACATGTCCTCCTCGCTGCGCAGCTGCCCCTCCACGGCACCCGGCAGGCGGAACATGATGGAGACGAGCGCGAGCCACGCTTCCCGCTCGTCCTCTGACAGCCACTTGGTCTCTTCCATACTCACGAGTGTAGTGAGCATATATTGACGCAGCAAATATTTCGCGTATCTAAGGAACTGGGTGACCCCCGCCCCACGCCCACCGCTCAGGCACCCAGCGTGCGACGCCGCCCCGCGAGCGCGATGAACACGCCCTGTGCTACGGCCACCCCGACCATCACGAGCAGCGGTGCGGTCCAGGACCCGGAGGCGTCCTTCAACAACCCGATCATCACCGGGCCGAGCGCGGCGAAGAGATACCCCACGCTCTGCGCCATGGAGGACAGGGCCGCAGCCCGGTGGTAGTCCGTGGTGCGCAGCCCGAACAGGGCCATGGCCAGCACGATCGCCCCGCCGGTGCAGAACCCGATGAACAGCGCCCACAACAGGGACAGGGAGGGGACGAACAGCAGACCCAGCAGACCGATCACCGCTGAGGCAGCGAACACCGCACCCAGACCGGACTGCTCCCGGAGCCGGGGGATCATGAACGCGGCGAAGAGAGTCCCCACGAGTCCGCACGCCTGGAACGCGAAGTGGTACCACCCGGCCTGGACCGGGGTAGCGCCGTCGGAGATCTGGATCGTCGGCAGCCACGTGACCATCGTGTAGTAGACGGTGGACTGCAGCCCCATGTACACGGTCACCTGCCAGGCCAGGGCGGAGCCCAGCGGGAGCCGGGCCCGGGAACGTGCAACGGACGCGGTGACGGCCGGGGGAACCGCCGGTGCGGCGTCGTCGTCCGCTCCTGAACCCGGAGTCGGCGAACCAGGCCCCGTCGCATCGGGGGCCGCCGAGCCGGGGACCGCAGCCCGGGGAGCGGCAGCGCCCGAGCCCACCCGGGAGGCCACCCCCAGGATCCACGGCAGGAAGACGGCCACGCCGATGATCGCCACGGCCGCCCAGATCCCGAGCGCGAACCGCCAGCCGGACGGGGCGACGTCCGCGATGGGGACCACCACACCGGAGGCGAGCGCCGCGGTCAGCGCCGTGACCGCTTGGTACACACCCGTCATGGGGCCGATCCGGTGCGGCCAGTCACGTTTGATCAGGGACGGGATGAGCACGTTGAGCACCGCGATCGCCGCGCCCAGCAGTCCCGTGCCCACCCAGATCAGCCCGGGCCCGGGAACCGAGCGGACCACGATGCCCGCCGCGAGGACCACGAGGGCGAGACCCAGGACCCGTTCGAGCCGGAATGCCTCCGCGAGTCGCGGCGCGAAGGGGGAGATCACGGCGAACGCCACGAGCGGCAGGCTCACGAGCAGCGACGCCTGCGACGCGCTCAATCCCACCTCGTGTTCGATCTGCGGCAGCACCGGGCCCACCGCGGTGATCCCCGCCCGCAGGTTGGCCCCCAGCAGGAGCACGCCGACCAGCAGCAGTCCCGCGCGGGGCGCACGGGCGGACACAGAACGCTCGGGGCGTGGATCGACTGCGGGCACGGGGCCACCTCTCCTGGACGTCCATGCCACCATAATGGGAGGCATGGACTCCCACGACACCTGGCCCGCGCCCGTGACCGTTGACGACCGCGGGTTCGACGCCGCCGCCATGCGTCAGTTGGGCCGCGCACCCGCGGCGGACGACGCCGCAGGGACCGGTTCCGCGGGTACCGGCACCGGGGCCCCGGGGGCCGATCCCGACCTCTCCGCCAAACCCACCCTGCGCGAGAAGCTCACGGCCTCCCTGCTGCTCGTAATCCCTCTGGTCTCCGCGCTCGTGGTGGTGCTCAGCGCCATCCGGTACACGGACACCCGTAACGGGCTGTGGCTCGGGGTCATCGCGGTGGTGCTCGCGCTGGCCGCGCTGTCCTGGGTCGCGGTGCTGCGGGGGGGCGTTCACCCGCGCCCGGGGCCACCTGGCCGCGCGGTTGCCGGGGGTGATCGGCCGCGGTGTGGGCATCGTACGCGCGCTGGACGTGGAGTCCCCCTTCGACGAGAACGGCATCTCGGACACCGTGACCGCCCACCTCACCCTGCGCGTGAACCCCACGCAGGGCCCGGCGTTCACCGCCGTGCTGGACGCGGTCTACGCACTGGCTGACGCCGAGAAGCTCACCGTGGGATCGCACGGGCCGGTGCGCTACCTGCGCTCGGACCCGGAGAACACGGTGGGGATCGAAACCCGGTTGCCCGAACTGACGGTGCAGCAGATCTACCGTGCCGCGGCCATGAACTGACCGCGGGGCAGGGTCCCATACCGCGCCGTCGCCATCAGCTCCGGTGCTGCGGAACGACGGCACACTGCCGGAGCAGGGTCATTGGCGGGAACCCTCGTGTGCGTCCCGGACCCACTCCTCGTCCCGGCGCAGGGACGACGAACCCGCGGGAGACGATCCGGCGGGCGGGACCGCCGCGTGCTGCTCGGTGTCCGCCTCGGGCTCCACGACCACCCGGGTGCCGGCACCGCGGGCGCGGGACGAGGAATCGGGAACGTCCGTGACACTCACGGTCACCACGTTCAGGGCGATACCCAGGAGGAAGAAGATCCAGGCGGCCACGGCCACCGAGGCCAGGGCGAACAGCAGACCGATGAGCAGGAGACCCACGGACGTGAGGTAAGCGGGGGATTTGACGCGCCGGAAGTTGAACTTCATGTCCCCTATTTGATCATGTTTCCCCCCGCGCCCCGCGCGGGATCCGGCCCCGGCCAGGGACTTCACCAAGAACTTAACGGCTTGTCAGATCCGCGGCGCAGCAGTTCACTGGGAGTAGTTGTCACAGAAAGGATCCACCAGGATGTCCAAGAACCAGACACTTCAGCTCAACGACGGCCACTCCATCCCGCAGCTCGGCTTCGGCGTGTGGCAGGTGGAGTCCGATGTTGCAGAGGACGTGGTGGCCAAAGCCCTCCAGGTGGGCTTCCGCCACATCGACACCGCCGAGATCTACGGCAACGAGGAGGGCGTGGGTCGCGCGATCGCCAAGAGCGGCATCCCCCGCGAGGAGCTCTTCGTGACCACCAAGCTGTGGAACGACAATCAGGGCCACGACTCCGCCCTCCAGGCCATCGACGCGTCCCTCGAACGCCTCGGCCTGGACTACGTGGACCTCTACCTCATCCACTGGTCGCAGCCGAAGAAGGGCAAGTACCTGGAGACCTGGAAGGCGTTCCAGGAGATCAAGGACTCCGGCAAGGCACGCTCCATCGGCGTCTCCAACTTCACGGAGAAGGCCCTGCAGGACGTCGTGGACACCGGGGTGGTCCCCGCCGTGCACCAGATCGAGCTGCACCCCTCCTTCAACCAGCAGCACATGCGCGAGATGGATGCCCGCAACGGCATTCTCACAGAGGCGTGGTCCCCGCTGGGCCAGGGCAAGGCGGAGCTGCAGGACGAGACCATCGGTGAGATCGCCCGCGCTCACGACGCCACCCCCGCGCAGGTCATCATCGCGTGGCACCTGGCCCTGGGCAACGTGGTGTTCCCCAAGTCCGTGACCCCGGAGCGCATCCAGCAGAACTGGGACGCCCAGCAGGTCACCCTCACAGCGGAGGAGATCGAGGAGATCAACGGCCTCACCCGCGAGGACGGTCGACTGGGATCGGACCCGGCTGACTTCAACGACTGACCGGGTGAGCGCCCACGGCCCAGCCGCCCACCCGAGGTGACGCGGCGCCATCGGCGCCCCCGTCCGGCGCTCACGCCTGACGCGCTGACCACGCCGTTCGGCGCGGGGCAATGGCCCCGGGACTCTGCCAGGAGGACCCGGGGCCGTTCCCATGGTGCGTCGCAGGCCCGGGCACCCAGCCCGGGGGTGCATCATGGACTGTTATGAGTCAGAACAGCCCGGACGGCAGCCGCGCGCACACCGCGGCGGCCACACCCCAGCCAGCCCTCGACCCGCACAACCCCGCGGGCAGGAAA
This sequence comes from Kocuria marina, assembly GCA_014652975.1. Lineage (GTDB taxonomy): Bacteria > Actinomycetota > Actinomycetes > Actinomycetales > Micrococcaceae > Kocuria > Kocuria marina. The sequence continues at coordinate 890,109 of BMZV01000001.1, forward strand.
ACCTTCTTCGGCCAGCCCGGAATGCTGGCCAACCTCTTTTCGGTGGAGATGTGGGAACGCTTCTCCTTCTACGGCATGCAGGCCCTGGTCCTGTACTACATGTACTACGCCGTCTCGGACGGCGGTCTGGGCATCGACCAGGGCGTGGCCGCCGGGATCGTGGGTGCCTACGGCGGCGCCGTGTACCTGTGCTCCATCCTGGGCGGCTGGATCGCGGACCGACTGCTGGGCTCCGAGCGCACCATGCTCGCCTCGGCGGTGCTCATCATGGCGGGCCACATCGCCCTGGCCCTGATTCCGAGCGTTCTCGGCCTGACCATCGGTCTGCTGTGCATCGCCGTGGGCTCCGGCGGTCTGAAGACCACGTGCGTGAACCTCGTGGGAACCCTCTACGAGCGTGACGACCCCCGCCGTGACGCGGGTTTCTCCATCTACTACATGGGTGTGAACATCGGTGGCCTGTTCGGCCCCCTGCTCACCGGCTTCGCGTGGGCCAAGTGGGGCTTCCACATGGGCTTCGGTCTCGCCGCGATCTTCATGGCCTTCGGCCTGGTGCAGTACACCCTCACCCGCAAGGGTCTGCCCGCCACGGTGCACACCGTGGCCAACCCGCTGCCCCGCTCGCAGTACGGCAAGTGGATCGGCATCGTCCTGGCGGCCGTGGTGCTCGTGGTGGTGCTGCTGCTCACCGGCGTCCTCAACCCCGGGAACCTCTCCAACGCCGTGATCCTCGTGGTAGTGGTCTCCGCCGTGGCGCTGTTCGTGACCATGCTGCGTGACAAGGAGCTCTCCCCGGACGAGCACTCCCGGGTGATTGCGTTCATCCCCCTGTTCATTGCCACCGCGGCATTCTTCTCTCTGTTCCAGCAGCAGTTCACCGTGCTCGCCATCTATGCGGACACTCGGCTGAACCTCACCCTGTGGGGCTTCGATTTCAAGCCCTCGCTGACCCAGTCCATCAACCCTGTGTTCATCGTCCTGCTGGGCATGGTGTTCGCGGCAGCGTGGACCAAGCTGGGCACCCGCCAGCCGAGCACCCCCGTGAAGTTCGGTGTGGCGCTGCTGCTGATCGGCGTGGCGTTCCTCACCTTCGTGACGCAGGCGCACACGCCTTCCGTGTTCATCGGGTGGATCGTGCTCGTGCTGTTCTTCGCCACCCTGGGCGAGCTGTTCCTCTCCCCGGTGGGCCTGTCCCTGGCCACCAAGCTCGCGCCGCGGAAGTTCCCCGTACAGATGATCGCGCTGTACAACCTCTCCGTGGCCCTGGGCACCGCGTTGTCGGGCTCGCTCGCGGAGTTCTACTCCGCAGACAACGAGGTGGGGTACTTCGGCACCATGGGCGCGATCACCATCGTGCTCGGCGTCGTGATGCTCCTCGCGTCCAAGCCCATCCTGAAGCTGATGCGCGGCATTCGCTGAGTTCACCCTTCCCTGGGCGTGCGCCCCGTATCCGCAGCGGCGGGTGCGGGGCGCGTCGTCGTCCCGGACGACGACGCCGCCCGCGCCCTTCCCCGGCACAGCTCGCCGCGCCGGATCCTCCGATGCTCCCACCACCCGGACCGCATCCTTTATGGTTACCTGTACGCATGAGCCGCGGGTCACATCCATGTCATCGGAAACCGATGCCAGTCAGCGGCTGCACGAGGCCGATCCGCGGAGGAAACCATGAGCGATTCACCAGCGTCGAAGGATGTCACCTCGTCATCCACGGCGAACAGTCGGACACCGGGCGCATCCGGCGCCGCCGGGGCACCCGCGTCCTCGGGGGGCGGGCATGAGCTGAAGCGGGTCATGGGTCCGGGATTGTTGCTCCTGTTCATCGTGGGCGACATCCTGGGCACGGGCGTCTACGCGCTGACCGGCAACATTGCCGGTGAGATCGGCGGCGCCGCGTGGGCACCCATTCTCATCGCGTTCGTGGTGGCCACGATCACCGCGTTCTCCTACCTGGAACTCGTGACCAAGTACCCCGGGGCCTCGGGTGCGGCGCTCTACACGCACAAGGCGTTCGGGATCCACTTCCTCACGTTTCTCGTGACGTTCGCCGTGCTGTGCTCGGGACTGACCTCCGCCGCCACGGCATCCAGCACCGTGGCCTCCAATTTCGCCAAGGGTTTCCACCTGGACGTGGGCCCGCTGGGAATCACCATCGTGGCCGTGGCCTTCCTGGCGATCCTCGCGCTGGTCAACCTGCGCGGGGTGTCCGAATCGGTCAAGCTCAACGTGGTGCTCACGTGCATCGAACTCACCGGCCTGCTGATCGTGATCCTGGTCGGGTTCTGGGCCGCGGCCCAGGGCAGCGCGGACTTTAGCCGCACGGTGATCTTCGAGACCTCGGACGACAAGGGCATGTTCCTGGCCCTGACCGCCGTCACGTCCCTCGCGTTCTTCTCCTTCGTGGGCTTCGAGGACTCGGTCAACATGGTCGAGGAGACCAAGGACCCCACGCGCAACTTCCCGCGCGTGATGCTGCTGGGCCTGTGCATCACCGGCGTGATCTACGTGCTGGTGTCCGTGTTCACGGTGGCGATCGTGCCCATTGGTGAACTGGGACAGTCCACGACCCCGCTGCTGGACGTGGTGCGGATCGGTGCCCCCGGTCTGCCGATCGACACCATTTACCCGTTCCTGACCATCTTCGCGGTCGCCAACACCGCATTGATCAACATGCTCATGGCCTCGCGTCTGCTCTACGGCATGGCGCGGCAGGGCGTGATCCCGGGCTTCCTGGGCAAGGTGCTCCCCGGGCGTCGCACCCCCTGGGCCGCGATCATCTTCACCACCGTACTGGGCATGGTGCTCATCATCCTGGTGAACAACGCGATGGGTAAGGGCACCGCCGCGGCATTGGGCGGCACCACGGCGTTGCTGTTGCTCGCCGTGTTCACGGTGGTCAATGTGGCCGCCGTGATCCTTCGCCGTGACCGCTCCCAGGAGGGTCACGACTACTTCCACGCCCCGCGCGTCCTGCCCTACCTGGGCGCCATCACGTGCGCGTTCCTGCTGGGGCCATGGGCGCAGGACGTCATCGAGTACCAGATCGCGCTCGTCCTGATCGCCCTGGGCCTGGTCCTGTGGTTGCTGAACTTCCTGTACGCCCGCCTGTTCACGGGTCGCCGCACCCGCTTCCATCGCCCCGAGGACCTCGCCAACCTGGAGGACGTGGACCGCTGAGTCCACTCCCCCACCCACCCGCTCACGGACCCGGAGACGTCATGAACATCGTTGTCGGATACTTACCCACTCCCGCCGGCCGGGCCGCCCTGCGCGCCGGGATCACCGAGGCCACCCTGCGTTCGGCGGACCTCGTGGTGGTCCAGGGCCATCACGCCAAGCGCTGGGGGCGGCACACCGGCCCCGAGGACACCGAAGCCGCCATGGAGGAGGACCGCGCCGCGCTCGACGAGAGCGGCGTGTCCTACGAGCTGGTCCCCGTGGCGCACGACGCCGATCCGGCGGACGTTATCCTCGAGGCCACCGATCGCGACCGGACCGCTCTGCTCGTGATCGGGACACGCCGGCGCACTCCGGTGGGCAAGTTGATCATGGCCCCCACCACTCAGCGGCTGCTGCTCGAGGCCGGGTGCCCTGTGCTGTGTGTGAAGGCGGGGTACGACGCCGCCTGAGTGAGCGACGTCGACCGTTTCCCGTCACGCGCCAGCGGCCCTGACGGGGAGTGACCACGCGAGCCACCAGCCATCGCCCTGTGGAACGGCGGGCCGGACCCCAAGGTCCGGCCCGCCGTCGTCGGTGGCACGTGATGGAAAGGACGCTCAGGCCGCGCGGTCGGTCCGCTCGTCGTGCCGCGCGGCGCCGTCCAGAGCGGTACTGCCCCGCGCGGGCCGGTACGACGGCGCGGGCGCGGTTGTCGTCGTGGAGCCGGCGCCGCGCATGGTCGCGGGTGCGGGCTGGGACACCCCGGCCTGACGCCACGAGAACCCAAAGGCGAGAGCGGGCACCACCTTGTTGGCCAGGGCGCACCCGGCCATGACCCCTGCCCAGGCCACGGGCACGGCGGCCAGGATGTCCAACGGGTAGTGCGCGCCCGAGTACATGCGGGCGGCCCCGACGATCACCACGGCCAGCGTGCCGAGCAGCGCGATCCGACGCCCTGAGGAACGGCGGGAGGCCACGAGACCCATGGCCAGCGCGATCGCCACGACCGCACCCGTGTGCGAGGACGGGAAGGACATGGAGCCGGTGACCGGTGCGAGGGCCTCTCCGCTCAGGAACGTGGGACGCGGCCGCTCCACGAACACCTTGACCAGACCCACGGCACCCCATCCGGCGAGGGCGGTGATGCCGAACCCGGTGGCGTCGAGGGGGCGGCGTCTGAGGACGGCCAGCCACCCGATGACGGCGGCGATGATCAACACCACCGCGCCGTTGGACAGTGCGTACTGCACCGCGGTGGCCACCGCGTCCAGAAGAACGTTGCGATGCTGGGAGAGCCCCTCGAGCAACGCGGTCTCCCCGTGGGTGATCTGCGGTGACAACACCACCAGACGCCCAAGGGTTGCCGTCAGCAACACCGTGACCAAGGGAACGGCCACTCGGTGACGCAACTGCGGCAACCGCCACGGGGACCCGCCCGGCGAGGGGGAAGTGTGCTGCGCCGGATAGGTCATGTGTCAATGGTGACACGAGACACTCAACGATTCCTGAAGTGGGCGTGTCGCACGCGGTGTGGCGTCCCAGACGCGGAGTTCCAGGGTGTTCCAGGGTCGGCGTCGATGTGCGGGCGCACCGTGCCCCGCGGGCTGAGAACGAGGTTTCACGTGAAACGTGTAATCCAAAAACACTTTTTTATGGTTGCATGATTAGATCGGAATATACTCGATGGGGATGGGTAATCCAGTCATGTGATTTTTCTTCCGCGGACACCGTCACAGAGCGCCCAAAAAGTTCATTTCCCGAATACTCACTACACTCAGCCCTCAAGAAACATTCGAGAAGGGAAGAGACGATGGCGTCCACACCCCCACCCCCGCGCTCCACGCGAGAGTTTCGGGCGCAGGTCGGCCCGCCCTCCACATACCCGCCCTCGCCGCAGCCTGCCTCCGCGCAACTGACCGCCCCGGGGTCGCAGGCCGCACTGCGCCTGGCCAATCGCCGCAGGGTCGTGGACGCGGTGCGCGAGCTGGGTGCGGCGACCCAGGCGAGCATCGCGCGGGAGACGGCCCTGGCGCCGTCGACGGTCTCGTCCATCGTCCACGAGCTCACCGCGTGCGACCTGCTCGCCATGGAACCCGAGCACGGCGGGCGGCGCGGGCAGCGCGTGCACTTCAGCGAGAGCGTCGGCTACCTGGTGGGAGTGGACGTGGGCCACCGCCACGCGAGCGTGGCCGTGGCGGACCTGAACCTCGACGTCCGCGCGCAGCGGCGCATCGACCTCCCGGCCGGGCACCGCGCCGAGGACGTACTGACCGGGGCGCGAGAGATCCTGGACGAGTTGCGGACCTCGCTCGACGTCCCCGCCCAGCGCATCCTGGGCGCGGGGCTCACCCTTCCCGCGCCCGTGGACGCCGAGTGCCGCGGCCTCGGTTCGGAGGCCATCCTCCCGGCGTGGGCCGGGCTGGACCTGCGAGCGCTGGCCACCGGGACGCTGGGCTGTCCCACCGTGGTGGAGAACGACGCGAACGCCGGGGCCGTGGCCGAGCACGCGCTCGGCGCGGGGCGTGGGACGGCCCACATGGCCTACCTCAAGCTCTCGCACGGCGTGGGTGCCGGGCTGATCCTGGGTGGCGGGCTGTACCGCGGGGCCACCGGGTCCGCGGGTGAGATCGGCCACGTGACGCTCGACGAACGCGCGGGGCTGTGCAGGTGCGGCAACCGAGGGTGCCTCGAGACCTTCGTGTCCTCCCAGACCGTGCTGGACGTCGTGGCCTCCTCGGGTCGGCGCGTGGAATCCGTGGGTGACGTGGTCCGGGAGGCGCTGGCCGGCGATCCCGGATGCACCCGGGTGATCACGGACACCGGGCGGTTGATCGGCGGCGCCGTGGCGCAGCTGTGCAATGCGTTCAACCCGGAACTCGTGGTCGTGGGCGGGGAGCTCGCGCGCGCCGAGGACCTGCTGCTCGATCCCGTGCGGGACGCAGTGCAGCGCTACGCGGTGCGCGGTTGCGTGTCCGGGCTGCGGATGGCCACCGCGCAGCTCGGGGCCCGGGCGCACCTCACGGGTGCGCTCATCCGTGCGCGGGCCGAGACGTCCCTCCCCGTGTAAGACGTCCGGGGCGCGCCGGCCGCTGCAAACGACACGCGGGAAATTTGTCTTCGACTCATGGACATTTTGTGATCTGGGTCCTACCCTGGGTTCACTGTCCTTCCCCGGCAGCCGCCCTCCCTGGTCCCACGAGCTGGTTCCAGGAGACGAAAACCCGCCTCGTACGGGCCCCTCGACCGGTACATCCCCGGAACTGGAGGCATGATGCCCGGGAGCGGGAAGCGTTGAATTTCGATACAGCAAGGGAGCTGCGGGATGAGCCATCCAGCGCAAACACACTCGCCGGAGCGTCATCAGACGAACACCGGCGCGGTCATTCGCATCACCACCGTGGCCGCGTTCGGCGGCCTCCTCTTCGGGTACGACTCCGCCGTGATCAACGGTGCGGTCTCCTCCATCCAGTCCACGTTCGATGTGGGTCCGGGGCCCCTGGGCTTCGCGGTGGCCGCGGCCCTCCTGGGCGCCGCCGTGGGTGCGTTCTTCGGTTCCCGCATCGCGGACCGCACGGGGCGCATCCCCATCATGAAGATCGCGGCACTGTTGTTCCTGCTCTCGGCGATCGGCTGCGGTTTCACGCAGTCCATCGAATGGCTCGTGTTCTGGCGGGTCGTGGGCGGTATCGGCGTGGGTGTGGCGTCCGTGATCGCACCGGCGTACATCGCGGAGGTCTCCCCCGCACACCTGCGCGGACGCCTGGGCTCCCTGCAGCAGATGGGTATCGTGCTGGGCATCTTCCTGTCCCTGCTCATCGACGCCCTGCTCGCACACGGGGCCGGTGGCGCCGCCAACGAGATGTGGTTCGGGCTGGCCGCGTGGCGCTGGATGTTCCTGGTCATGGCCGTACCCGCCGTGCTGTACGGCATCGGCGCGTTCCTGATCCCCGAGTCGCCGCGCTACCTGGTCTCGGTGGGTCGTCCGGACGAGGCGCGCGCCGTCCTCTCCCGGATCCACGGTGACGACGCCGTGGACGCCCGCGTTTCCAAGATCCGCAGCACCGTGGATGACGAACGCAAGCCCCGCTTCGCGGACCTGCGCGGTTCCATGGCCGGGCTCAAGCCCGTGGTGTGGGTGGGCATCGGCCTGGCCGCCCTGCAGCAGTTCGTGGGCATCAACGTGATCTTCTACTACTCCAACGTGTTGTGGGAGTCAGTGGGCTTCAAGGAGTCCGATTCGTTCACCATCTCCGTGGCCACCTCCGTGGTCAACGTGGCGGTGACCATCGTGGCCATCTTCCTGGTGGACCGGATCGGGCGCCGACCGCTGCTGCTCCTGGGCTCCGCCGGCATGGCCCTGTCCCTGGGTGTGATGTCCGTGGTGTTCGCGACTGCCACCAAGGTCATGGTGGACGGCCAGCTCACCCCCGAGCTCGGCCCCGTGGCCGGACCCGTGGCGCTGATCGCCGCCAACCTGTTCGTCGTGTTCTTCGGTGTCTCGTGGGGTCCGCTCATGTGGGTCCTGCTCGGTGAGATGTTCCCCAACCGCATCCGCGGCGCGGCGCTGGCCGTGGCCGGTGCGGTGCAGTGGATCGCCAACTGGGCCGTGACCGTCTCCTTCCCCTCACTGTCCAACTTCTCGCTGGGACTGACCTACGGTATCTACGCGTTCTTCGCGCTGGTGTCCCTGGTCTTCACCATCAAGATGGTGCGGGAGACCAACAACGTGGAACTTGAGGACATGCACGCCTGATCCCACTCTCCCCGTCCCGATGCCCCGGTTCGCGTTACACGCGCACCGGGGCATCGTCACACCGGGTTCACGGCCGTGATAACAGCTCGTCGTAATACCGGTAGGGGTCGGGTGTTCGGGTATTTTCAAGACAGATTTGCCGCGGCCCGGGCATCGGGGCCCGGGAAGCACGACACATTCAACGACGAAAAGAGAGCCTCCCATGACGCAGCACACCGACTCCTCGACCTCAGGACGCAAGTCCGCGGGCCACGTGATCGTGGATTCCCTCGCGGCGCACGGGGTCGAGCGCGCCTACGTGGTTCCCGGCGAGAGTTACCTGGACGTCCTGGACGGGCTCTACGACTCCCCCATCGACACTGTGGTGTGCCGTCAGGAGGGTGGCGCCGCGTACATGGCGGAAGCGGACGGGAAGATGAACGACGTCCCGGGCGTGGCCATGGTGACCCGTGGTCCCGGCGCAGCCAACGCGCACGTGGGCCTGCACACCGCGTGGCAGGACTCCACGCCCATGGTGTTGTTCGTGGGACTCATCCCGTTCGAGCACCGTGAGAAGGAAGCGTTCCAGGAGTTCGACCCGCATCAGTGGTTCGCCTCCGGGGCCAAGCGCGTGATGGTCCTGGACCACGCGGAGCGGGCCTCCGAGTACGTGGCCGAGGCCATGTTCGCCGCGCGTTCCGGGCGTCCGGGGCCCGTGGTGGTGGGCCTGCCCGAGGACATCATCACCCGGCAAATCGAACCCACGGTGCACCCGGAGATCCCGGTGGCCGGCGGCGGGATGACCGTGGAGGACTGGAAGGCCCTCGAGTCCGCGCTCAAGGAGTCCCAGAAGCCCCTGTTTGTCTTCGGTGGTAACGATTGGACCTCGCAGGGCGCGCAGCATTTCACCGCGTGGCTCGAGGAACACCACATCCCCGCCGCCGCGGAGTGGCGCTGCGAGGGCACCGTCCCGTTCGACTCCCCCTCGTACGTGGGACCCATCGGTTACGGCCGCCCCAAGCCCACCCACGATCTGCTGGAGGAGACCGACCTGCTGGTGTTCGTGGGCACGGTCCCCGGTGATGTGATCACCAACGGCTTCCTGGTGCGCCAGGACTGGACCAAGAAGAACTTCATCGTGACCATGGACCCCTCCATGCGCGGGCGTTCCGGCGCGGTGACCTACCAGATCGTGGCCAAGCCGGACGTGTTCGTGCGTGACCTGGTGCGCATGAACCTGCCCGTCTCGGACGTGTGGCGGAACTGGTGCGCGCGGATGCGTCAGCAGCAGGTGGATTTCTCCACCCCCAAGGACGCCTCCCCCGCGGACGGCCCGGCCTCGATGGACACCATGATGGCGAACCTCGTTGCGACCCTCCCCGAGGACGCCATGGTCACCTTCGGCGCGGGCGAGCACACCAACTGGGCCCACCGCTACTTCCCCACGAACGGCTACGCGTCCATGATCTCTGCGCGCAACGGCTCCATGGGTTACTCGATCCCCTCCGCTGTGGCGGCGTCCCTGAACTACCCCGGCCGCCGCGTGATCTCGATCGCCGGGGACGGCGAGTTCCTCATGAACGGCCAGGAACTCGCGACCGCCGCGCAGTACGGCGCCACTCCCCTGGTCATCGTGATGGACAACCAGGAGTACGGCACCATCCGTACCCACCAGGAACAGCACTACCCGGGTCACGTCTCCGGGACCCAGCTGAAAAACCCGGACTTCGCGGCCATGGCCACGGCGTTCCACGGTTTCGGCGTGCGTGTGGAGCGCGAGTCCGAGATCCCCGGGGCGCTTGAGCAGGCCTACAAGGCGATCGACGAGGACCACACGTTCGCGTTGATCCACCTGGTCGTCCAGCAGCGCAACAAGGCATACTGATCCCGATATAAATACTTGTCACGACGCCGCGTCGCCCGTCCCCAGGGAGGGGCACCGCGGCGTCGTCGTCCGTTCAGGACACGCGCGCGAGGATCACCGCAAGGGGTGGGCGGCCTGATCCCGGTACATCCGCCCGACGACGACCGCGACCACGCCGAGCGTGGGGGTCAGCAGTGCGACACCCCAGAAGATCGCTTCCGGTGACAGCACCTGCGAGACGGGTCCGGCCACGGCCATGGAGATGGGCATGAGGGACAGCGAAACGAAGAAGTCCAGGGACGAGATCCGCCCCAGCATGTGCCCGGGCACCCGCCGTTGCAGGAGCGTGCCCCAGATGACCTGACCCGCGCCACCCGTGGCCCCGAAGATGCACAGCGCCGCCGCCATGACCCACCACGAGTCGGTGCTACCCACCAGACCGAACGGCAGGGTGCCGAAACCCCACAGCCAGATCATGGTCGTGAGGTACTTGCGGGGCAGTTGCACTGATGCCATGATGCTCGAGCCCACGGCCGTGGACACGCCGTACAGCCCCAGCATGGCGCCGTAACTCGCGAGCGATCCGCCCAGCCGGTCCACCACCAGGAACGGGACGAGCACCTCGAGCGGGCCGATGAACAGGAACACCGCGCTCATGGCCCACAAGAGCGTCCACAGCAACCACGGGGTGCGCACGCAGTACCGGAACCCGTCCACGAGATCGCGAAGGACGGAGGGCCGGGCGGTGTCCACCGCAGGGATCGGTCCGGTGATCTCGCGCTCCGGGATCCGTAACCGCAGCATGAAGGACAGCGCGATCGCGTGGCACACCGCGATCGCCAGGACGGACGCCCCAGGGAGGGCCAGGCCCGTGAGGACCCCGCCCACCGCGGGCCCGGCCGCGATCTGCAGCAGGGGGCGGGCCGTGCCCTCCACGCCGTTGGCCGCGAGCAGCTGATCGGGCGGCAGGATCCTGGGCAGGGCCGCGGAGTAGGCGGGGTAGAAGAACCCCACGGTGCCGGCGAAGACGAACGCGGCGAGCGCGAGGTGCCACAGCGCGAGGGTGTCGGTCCAGGTGAGGATCACGATGGTCAACGCCGTGACCAGGTTGGTGACCTCCACGCACCGCAGGATGAGTCCCAGGGGCAGGCGGTCCGCGGTGACCCCGCCGAGCAGCACGAAGCACACCATGCCCACCGCGCCGGCGGCCATAACGAGGGACAGTTGCACTGCGGAACCCCCGAGCGCCATGACCCGCGCCACGAGGGCCACGGCCCACAACCCGGAGCCGAAGACGCTCATGCACATGGCCACGGCGAGCACCGTGTACGCACGTGACGAGAACGGCCGCAGGGCCCGGGGAAGTTTCACCCGCACAGGTTACCGGTACGTTGTCACGGGGACCACACCGGTGCCATACGGTGAGGACGGAAGCCTGTCCATCCCCGCCGTGGAGGAGTCATCGTGCGCGCAACCCATGTCCTCGAGAAGGGGACCATCCTGACCGAGCAGTGACCGACCCCGGAGGCCACGCGGGCACGTGCGTGATCATGGGTGCGGGCTCCGCGGGCCTGTTCTTCCTCCAGGACGCGCTGCGCCGGGGCTTCGAGCAGGTGATCGTCTCGGACAAGCAGGAATCACGCTTGCGGATCGCCCGGGAGCTGGGGGCGCACACGGTCCGGGTCCCGGACGAGGAACTGGCCTCCGTGGCCGCCCAGTCCGAGCCCGGTCTCGTATCCTTCCACAAGGCCGTGCGCCGCATCCACGACGGCGAGGTGACCGTGGACTACTGCCTAGGCCCCGTATACCCGTTCGAGGAGGCCGGCGAGGTGCTGCGGATCGTCGAACGCGGCGGGGACGGCCACGTCAAGTTCACGATCGTCCCGTAGCACTCTCCTGCGGTCCCCGGTCCCGGAACCCCTTGAGGATCTGCAGGGCCACCGGGATCACCGAGATCACCACGATCAGGATCGCGATCAGGTCCACGTGGTCACGGATCAGCGGGATCCCGCCCAGCAGGGACCCGGCCACCACCATGATGGTCACCCACAGGAAGCCACCCAGGACGTTCCACCCCACGAAGCGGCGGTACGGGTGGCGCGCCGTGCCCGCCACGAGCGGGACGTACGTGCGGATGATCGGGACGAAGCGGGCGAGCACGATCGCCCTGCCGCCGTAGCGCAGGAAGAAGTCCTCCGTGCGGTTGAGGTAGGAGGTCTTCAGGAACCGGGCGTCGTCGGAGAAGAAGCGCCGGCCGAACCGGTTACCCAGGAAGTAGCCCACCTGGTCCCCCGCGACCGCCGCGATGAACGGTACCAGGATCATGAGCCACAGCGGGACCTGCAACGCCTCGTGCAGCAGTCCACCCGTGAACAGCAGGGAGTCCCCGGGCAGGAACGGGAACAACAGCCCCGATTCCACGAACACCATCAGGGTGGTCCCGGCGAGCGCCCACGGCCCCAGCTGCTCGAGCAGTTGGGCGGGATTGCCTAGCGGTGGCAGCTGCGGGATCAGCGTTCCCGCGGTGTGCAGCAGTTCAAGCGTCATGGTGACCCACTCTTCTCCTCGTGGGCCGGGTGCCGTGCACCACGGTCCTGTTCCTCCCCGGACGACGGCGCTCGCCCGGGGTAGCTCGTTCGTCCCGCGGGTGTGCCCGCAACCGGGGTCGCGCGGGGCGCGATCACGGCTGCTGCGGCTTCACGAACGGGAAACTCAGGACGTCGCGGATGGTCGTGGCGGTCATGAGCATGACCAACCGGTCCAGCCCGATCCCCATACCCCCGGCCGGGGGCATGCCCACCTCCAGGGCGTCCAGGAAATCATTGTCCACCTGCATGGCCTCGAGGTCCCCCGCGGCGGCCTTGAGCGACTGCTCCGTGAGCCGGTGGCGCTGGACCACAGGGTCGGTCAGCTCGGAGTACGCCGTACCGAGTTCCATGCCGTTGACCACCAGGTCCCAGCGTTCCACGAGCCCGCCCTCGGAGCGGTGGGGTGCGGTCAGCGGGGAGGTCTCCTCCGGGAAGTCGCAGTAGAACGTAGGGAACACGGTGTGCGGTTCCACGAGCTCCTCATAGAGACTCTCGAGCACCGCCCCGGGGCCCATGCCCGGACCGATCTCCACGTCGTGCTGCGCGGCTACTGCGAGCAGGGTCTCGAAGTCCGACTCGATCGAGATCCGCCGTCCCACCGCCTTGCTCACCGCATCCGTCACGGCGATCACGGGCCACGGCCCGGACACATCGGTCAGCACGGGCGCGGCGTCGGGGTTGTGCACGTCGTACAGGGGCAGCACCTGGGTACCGTGCAACGCCTGGGCCACTGTCTTGATCATCGTCTCGGTCAGCTCGCGCATGACCGTGTAATCCGCGAACGGGTGGTACGCCTCGAGCGCGGTGAACTCCGGGTTGTGGGTCGCGTCCGCGCCCTCGTTGCGAAAGTTGCGGGCCACCTCGAAGATGGGCCCGCTACCCGCCACGAGCAGTCGCTTGAGGTACAGCTCGGGTGCGATCCGCAGCGTGAGGTCCATCCCGTACGCGTTGATGTACGTGCGGAACGGGCGCGCCGAGGCCCCACCGTGCACCGTGTTCAGCACCGGTGTCTCGACCTCGCGGTAGCCCTGCCCGGTCAACACGCGGCGCACGGTGTCCACCGCGAGCGAGCGCTGACGCAACAGGTCCATCCCGCGCGGGTGCACCAGGAGGTCCATGGACCGCTTGCGCAGCCGCTGTTCCGGGTTCTCGAAACTGCCGAATGGGACGGGCTGCAGCGCCTTCGCGGCCATCGTCACCCGCTCGGCGAGCACGGACTCCGTGCCGGTGCGGGACACACCCCAGTGCCCGTCCACCACCACGAGATCACCCACGTCCAGGTTGGGCCGGATCGCCGCCCAGGATGCGTCCACGCGCTCGCGGTCCACGAGCACCTGCACGGTCGCGCCGCCGTCGGTCAGGTCCAGGAAACCCACGCCTCCGAAGTCGCGGAACCTGCGGACGCGCCCGCTCGTGCGCACGGCCGACGACGCCGCGGCGTCGCCCCGGCGCGCGAGCACCGCAGCGAGGGGCTCGGCCTCCGCAAGACCCACAGGGTAAGGGTCGATCCCCGCGTGGGCCAGGGCACGCGCGTGCCGCATGCGGTGGCGGGTCTGCTGCGAGCGCTTGGGGGCCAGGACGCGCCTGGGTGCGGGCTCGTGGTCGATCGCGCGCACCGCGGCGAGTGTTTCGGCGTCGAGCTGCGGCTGCGACCCCGTGCGCACGAACACCGCGGGCAGGAACCCCTCCACCTGGGCCGTGGCGGCCGCCATGCGGGGCAGGGACAGGAAGCCGTCGAAGCACGCGTAGCGGGGTACCCACTCGGGCAGGTACTTGGCGTTGGCCCGGTACAGGCTCTCGAGCTGGAAGAACCGGTCCATGAAACCCAGCACCGAGGAGTTGAAGCGGGTGATCACACCGGCACCGAGCTTCTCGGAGTCCTCGAAGACCCCGCGGAACATCGCGAAGTTCAAGGAGACCTCGCGGATCCCGTGGGACGCCCCGTAGTCCATGAGCTCCGAGACCATCAGTTCCGTGGTGCCGTTCGGCGCTTGGGGTCTGCGCCGCATCACGTCCAGGGACAGTCCGCGCCGACCCCACGGGACGAACGAGAGCAGGCCCAGCGCCGCGCCGTCGCGATCGCGGGCGACGACGAGCATGCAGCGACCGTCCGCCGGGTCCCCCCAGCGGTTGAGCGCCATGGAGAACCCGCGGTCCGGTTCGTTCCCGCGCCACTCGTCCGCGAGCCGCCCCATGCGCTCGAGCTCCTGCGGGTCGAGGTCCTCGTGCCGGGCGATCTCCACCGTGAGCCCGGCCCGGCGCGCATGCCGCACCGCCCGGCGCACCGCGGTCATCGAGGAGTTGGCCAGGGAGAAGCGGCCGGGATGCAGGACGGCCTCGTCCCCCATGACCAATACGCTCATTCCCAGGGAGGCATACACCCGTGCGCCCCGTTCGGATGCCGAGGTGACGGCCGGGAGTAGGCCGTAGTGATGCGTGCGCGCGAGCCAGCGTTCCACGGCGTTCGTCCACGCCGCGGGGTCCCCCACCGGGTCACCGGAGGCGATCGCCACCTGACCCACCACCCGGAAGGTGACGCATGCGCGTCCGTCCACGGAGAAGACCGAGATCTTGTCGCGGCGGGTCGCGAAGTACCCCAGGGAGTCCTCGTCACCGTACTGCGCGAGCAGCGAGCGCACCGCAATCTCGTCCCCGGGCCGCCACGACGCCGCACGGGAGGACGAGCGCAGGAAGATCAGCACCGCGAGCACGATCGTCTGGGCCAGCGACACGGAGGTCAGTTCGGGGAGCCACGGCGGGACCGTGCCGTGGAAGTGTCGCCGGGGGCCCGCCCAGCCGAGGCTGCGCACGAGGGCTTGGGCGAGGACGTTCCAGTCGTCGATCGCCGAGTTCGTCGTGACCAGTAGCACCGCGTGGGTGGCCGTGATCGTCAGGACCACACCGCCCACGAGGGTCCCCAGGGCGGCCATCGCACCGCGCGGGGCCGTGCGCGCGGGGAACGCCGGGCGCAACCACCACAGCAGGCACAGCGCGGCGATGCCCACCACGATGGCCACGACGTCCAGGGTCACGAACACCACGGAAGGGATGGGCCCGTGATTGGGGACCTCGGGGCCCATTGCCCGCAGGACCTCCTGGAACACGGACCACAGCACACCCACGATCTGGGTGATCGCGACCGTGACCAGCGCGATGCGCTTGCGGCGCACGAGCGCACCGGTGAGCAACCCGAGCACCACCACGGACACGAGCGAGGGCGCCACGGGGATGTTGAGGGTCCCGAAGAGCAGGGTGGGCAGCGGATTGATGCGCACCACCCAGTGCAGCAGGAGCAGGACCACCCCCACGAGGGTGGCCACGGCGAAGACCCACGTGAGGATCCTCGCCCACCGCCGTTGCGCCGGCGTGGTGGTGCTGAGCTCGGGCACACGGCAACCGTGCGCGAGCTGGGCGTCAACCATCAACTTCCCCTTACGGGCCCGGCGAGCGTCGCGCGCGGCGCCGATGTACCTATGCTGTTTTTCCGTACGGCTACCCATCGGTTATGTCTTATTCCGCCGGGCTTCGTACTGCACACAAGATACGTGGGGAATCTCTGGAAACGAGCAATTCGCAATGGCGTTCTTCGAGCTGAACGGGTGGCCCCTGTTCATCATCACCGTGACCTTGGCCTTCCTGGCGCTGGCATTCACCGTCGTGGTGCTGCCGCGGCAACGCCGGCCGGGGATCCTCAAGTACGTGATGCAATTCGTGGGCGTGGCGCTCGTGTCCCTGTTGGTGCTGGTGGGGATCTTCCTCAAGATGAACATGGACAACCAGTGGTATTCCAGTTGGGGGGACCTACTCTCCGACGGTGGCGGCCAGGTGGCCGTCACGGATGTGGGTGCCACCGCCGCGGCGGCCAAGCCCATCAAGGACCTGCCGCACCGGACGTTCAACGCCATGCAGACGAACCCCACGCAGAACGCGTTCTTCGGGTCCCAGATGGATCCCAACAACACGTCAGGGCAGTGGGTGAATCTGAAGATTCACGGACCGCAATCCGGCATCACGCAGGAAGCCACCGTCTGGTTACCGCCGTCCTACATGACACAACCGCAGCGGGCGTATCCGGTGATCACCGCTTTCACCGGTTTCCCCGGGGACGTGAAGACCTATACCAAGGCCATGGACATCGCCCAGCACATTCGTTCGCGGGTCAACAGCGGCGCCATGCGGGAAGCCATCGTGGTGATCCCGAACGTTTATCCCGGTAACAACGACACCGAATGCGTGGACAGCAACAACGGTCAGTGGGAGAGCTATGTGAGCAAGGACGTGGTCTCGTGGATCCGCGGCAATCTACGGGTGTCCACGGACCGGGAAGCCTGGAGCACGTTGGGCTACAGCGCCGGTGGTTGGTGCTCGTCCATGTTCGCCGTGCGTCACCCGGACGTCTGGGCCAGCAGCGTGAACCTGGCCGGGTACTTCGCCCCCACGTACAGCAAGGGCCAGCAGTGGAAGACCACGGATCCTCGCTCCTACGACCTGGCCTCGGTCGTGGCCCGGGACAAACCGGACGTGAAGATCTGGTTCTTCTCCGGCGGTGAGGACACCATCTCGGTCGACGCGGTGCGCAAGTTCGCGGCGTCGGTGTCCCCGCCCACGACCCTGGTGTCCAACATCTCACAGAGCGGCGGCCACCGCGTGGCGCTGTGGGAGGCCCAGCTGGATCCGTCCCTCGAATGGCTCGGCCGCACGTCCCCGGCCTTCGCGCCCGTGAACTCCTGACCGGCACGGCGTAGATGAACACCCAGGAATACGCGCTCAACGTCCTGCTCACGGCCCTGGGTGGTTTCGACCCCGCGCCCATGCTCATCCTCGCGGCAGCTTTGGGCGCGGGGATCCGGAAACGGCACATCATGGGCTCCGCCGGGGTGTTGCTGGGCGGCACCGCCGCGTGGGGCATGACCCTGACCCTGCTCGTGGGTCCCGGTCTGCAGCGCGTGAACTGGTGGGAACTCCTCCACCACGGCAGCATCTCGGCGGGGATCGAACTGGTCCTCGCCCTGGCCATCGGTGGCTACGCCGTGTGGCGGGTGGTGGCGGCGCGGCGCTCCCGGTGCCGCGACACCCCCGAGGAGAAGCCCGCCACGAGTCCGTGGGCCCTGTACGTGACCGCGGTGGTCTTCGTGGGCATCGTGATCTTCGATCTCCCGTTCGACGTGCACGTGGCCACCGCCGCCTCACAACCCCCGTCCCACGCGGTGGCCGGATGGATCGCGTGGTCCCTCATCAGTCAGTTCCCCCTGACACTTCTGATGCTACTGACGATCCTGGGGAAACAGCAGCGGTTTTCCCGGGTCATGCGCAGGGCGTGGGCCGCCGTGTCCCCGTGGGTCAACCGGCTGGTCACCGCGGTGCTGGGCCTCGCGGCGCTGCTCATGCTCCTGGACGCCGGGGAGTTCCTGCTGGTGGGCCACTTCCTGGTCCAGTAAGGCGCGGGCCGGGTGTCCGCGGAGCGCGGGTGGGGCCTCAGACGGCCTGTTGCGAGGCCGTCACCGGGAGGCCGGCCTCGAGCCGACGCCGCCGGTCCGCCTTCTGGCGCTTGACACCCGCGAGCGCGAGGAGACCTCCGATCACGGCCAGCGCGGCCGCCACGAGGGCCGGGGAGCGGTAGCCGAAACCGGCGGAGATCACCGCACCGCCCAGCAGGGCCCCGATCGAGTTGGCCACATTGAACGCCGCGTGGTTAAGCGATGCGCCCATGAGCTGGGCGGGCCCCGCCGCCGTGATGAGCCAGCTCTGGATGCTGGGCATGATGAACGAGTTGGCCAGTGCCATGAGGAACCCGGCCACGAAGATCCCCACGGGGGATCCCGCGAGCGCCCCCACGAGCAACAGTGCCGCGGTGAGCGCCGGGAAACCCACGGCCATGGTGCGCCGGGCACTGCGGTCCGCGCTGATCCCGCCCAGGATGTTGCCCAGGGTCATGCCGATTCCCACGACCGCGAGCAACCACGGGATGCCGGCGCCGGACAGCCCCGCCAGCTCACGGCTCATCTGGGTCAGGTAGCTGTAGATCGCGAAGAACCCGCCGAAACCGATCCCCGCGATCCCCATGACGATCCACACCTGCGGCAGCCGGAACGCCCGCAGTTCACGGCGCCGGTTCGCTCCGACCACCCGGTCCTGGTGGGGGACGGTCAGCCACACGCCGATCGCAGTGACCGCGAAGACCACGGCCACCGCGACGTATGCCATGCGCCAGCCGTAGGCCTGACCGACCGCCGTCATCACGGGGACACCTACGACGTTGGCGACCGTGAGCCCCGATAAAGCAAGTGCCACACCCTTGGCCTGGTTCCCCGGACCCATCACGGTGGCGGCCACGAGGGACGCCAGACCGAAGTATGCGCCATGGGGAATACCCGCGAGGAACCGCATCACCAGGAGGGACTCGAACGTGGGCACGATTGCAGAGGCGAGGTTGCCCATGAGCAGTGCCGCGGCCATCACGAGCAGCATCGTGGTGCGGGAGGACTTCGCGACGAAGAAGGAGATGACCGGGGCCCCGACCACGACACCTATGGCGTACGCGCTCACGAGCCACCCGGCGCGTGCGATCCCGGTCTCAGAGGACGCACCGTAGAGATCGGGCAGGAGGTTCTGGGCGATCTGGGGCAACAGTCCCATGGACGCGAATTCCGTGCAGCCGATGCCGAAACCGCCCAGGGCCAGGGCGAACAGCGCGAGTCTGCGACGGGCGGGGGTCAACTGGGACATGGACGCGCGACCTTTCGAGGATTCGCAGGTGGGGCTCCCCAGAGGGATGCGGGCGAGTGGCCGCAGAGGCCGTAGCGATCGGTCCGTGGCCTATGACAGCGCACCGCGCAGGCGCTCGTAGCGGATGAACCGCGCGGGCGGACCATTCGGGCAGCACCCGGGCGGGCACAGGATCAGTACAACACGGTGCACGCGCGATTTATTCACGAGCCCGCACACGTGTGGGTGAGGTCACGATCGTGAACTGTCCCCACCCCGTGCACGAAAATTATCCACAGGTGTGGAGAACCTTGTGCATATCGCGATCGACATGTCCCCTCCAGGGCAGTCCCAGCGCGCTGTCGCGGTATCCACAGGGGTGTTCACAGTTGTGGAATTACACATCTGTAAGTTGTTAACAGGTGTGGACAACCCCTGTGGACAGCCATTGGGACGCCCGGATCAGAGTGCGAGCCCCGACCCGGATCCGGCGGAACGGGAGAGCTTTCCCTGCTTACGGCCGGGCCCGGTCAGAGTCGGCGACGCAACCCCGGCAGCATGGCGAGCGCCACGAGACCACCGGCGATCAACCCGCCCACGTGAGCCTGCCAGGCGATGCCGCCCACCAGGAAACCGAAAGCCAGGTTGATCGCGATCAACACCGCGATGGGCGTGATGTTGTTCTTGAAGTGGCGCATGAACACGAACATGGCGCCGAAGAGCCCGAAGACGCCGCCGGACGCCCCGATGACGAGCACCCACGGATTACCGAGCAACAGCACTCCCACGGATCCGCCCAGCACGGACACCACGAACAGGACGGCCATCCGCCAGGTCCCCAGCAGCGGCTCGAGCATCCGACCGAAGAGATAGAGCGTGTACATGTTGAGCAGTAGGTGCAGCGGTGAGGGCATCGCGTGGACGAAACCGCTCGTGAGCATCCGCCACGGCTGGGTGTCCGTGAGTGAGGGAGCGTATCCCAGGATGCTCGTCAGGCTGTAGGGCGTGAACAGGCTCGTGAGCCACTGCAGGCCCCACATGACCACGCAGATCCCGATGAGCGTCCACGTCACGGGCATGCCCCCGACGCGCTGGGGGCTGCGACGACGGCGCGGCGCAGCGCCGTCGTACCCGCCGCGTGGCGCGCCACCCGGGTGGGCGGACTGCTGACCGTGGACGTACTGCCCGTACCGCGGGGCGGGAACGGGCGCGCCGCTCCACGGGGCGGGACCGTCCGGGGCGCCGGCGGGCCGTCCTTGGTCCGGCGGGTCGTCGGGGTGGTGGGTCATGGTCATCCTCCGGGAGTGGGCGGGGCGGCTGGACGGGGCTCGAATACGGACGAAGCCCACCCGGGGACCGGGTGGGCTTCGTGCCGGGCGTGAAAGCTGCGGGTCAGAGCTTCTCGATGTCGATGGAGGTGATCACGCAGTCCTCCACGGGGCGGTCCTGGCCGCCGGTGCGCACGTTGTTGAGCTCGTCCACGACCTTCTTGGACTCGTCGTCCGCGACCTCACCGAAGATGGTGTGCTTGCCCTGCAGCCACGTGGTGGGCGCGGTGGTGATGAAGAACTGGGAGCCGTTGGTGCCGCGGCCGTTGCGGGTACCGGCGTTGGCCATGGCCAGCATGTACGGGGCATTGAAGTTCAGTTCGGGGCTGATCTCGTCGTCGAAGTTGTAGCCCGGGCCGCCGATGCCCTGGCCCAGCGGGTCCCCGCCCTGGATCATGAAGTCCTTGATGATGCGGTGGAAGACGACGTCCTTGTAGAGCGGGGCGTTCTGCTTCTCACCCGTGCGGGGGTCCGCCCATTCCTGGGTGCCGTCCGAGAGACCCACGAAGTTCTTGACCGTCTTGGGCGCGTGGTTGCCGAAAAGGTCCACCACGATGTCCCCGTGGTTGGTGTGGATGGTGGCCTTGTGCGTGGCGATAGCGGAAGTCATGATTCACATTGTGGCACGGCGTCCTCGGGGCCGACAGAACGCTCCCGAGGTGTTCAGCGCACAGTGAAAAGGGCTGGGGTGTCGCTTTTCCCCGGGAATCCCGGGGTTGTCAGACCGTATGCTGAAGGTGGAGATTTTTACGATCACCACTGTAGGAAGGACACACAATGAGCTTGTTCAAGAGCAAGGCCCAGAAGCAGACCGAGCACGCCCGGAAGAACGCCGAGTCCAAGGTCGTCAGCGCTGGGGACTGGCTCTCCAGCGAGATCGGTGAGCTCGGGGAGAAGCTGCAGCACGGCGTGCAGGCGGGTGCGTCCGCCCTCGCGAGCGGTGTGGAGGCCACGGGTCCCTACGTCCAGGACGGTCTGGGCAAGGCGCAGAACCTCGGTGAGGACATCAAGCACCGCGGCGAGAAGGCCAGGACCGCCGGTGCCGCTGCCGCCGCCCCCCTGGCCGCGAAGGCCGCCAAAAAGACCGCCGAGGGCCGTGCCGTGGCGCAGGACAAGTACTCCGGTGCCGTGGCCGCGCTAGCCTCCAAGGTCGCCCACGCGGACACCTCGGACCAGTTCGACGCCCTCGTGGCCAAGCTGACCGGTGACAAGAAGACCGTCAAGCGCATCCAGAAGGCCGCGAAGAACTCGGCCAAGGAATACGCCAAGCAGCAGAAGAAGGCCCAGGGTGGCCACAAGGGTCTGCTGCTCCTCGGTCTCCTCGCCGCCGGTGGCGTGGCCGGTGTGGCCGCGTGGCGCGCGTCCCGCCCGGTGCAGGACCCCTGGAAGACCCCCGTCACGGCCTCCCCGCGTGTATCGGCTTCCCCGGTCAACACGAACTCCACGGTCGCCGCCGGCACCGGTGTGAAGGTGGACGACGTCAAGGACCCCACCTCCTCCTCCCAGAAGGCGGGCACTGCGTCCCAGGCCGCCCACCGCGCCTCGGACAGCGTGAAGTCCGTGGCCGAGGACGCCAAGCAGACCGTGAACGAGGTCAAGGAGCAGATCAAGGGCTCCAAGACGGACGACATGGGCACCCCGGACAACCGCTCCAAGCACAACCCGGGCGATCCCAAGCACTGAACCGGTTCTCGCGCGTCGACCGCGCGTGACCCGCACGACGACGGCGCCGCATCCCTTCGGGGGTGCGGCGCCGTCGTCGTACCGGAATGAACACACGAACCCGTGCATGGCGAGCGCACGGGCTACATGGAAGGAACGCATGAGTCGTTCGCTGCGAACGCACGGGCCGTGCGGGGAGACCCGCGGCCCCGTGCGGTGGGACTCAGGAGAAGATGTCGGAGACCGTGTCCCACATCTGGTAGACGCCCAGGATGATGAACAGCACGGCGCAGACCACCAGGACCGCGTTGGTGAACACACCGTTGCGCCAGCGCTTGGGCGTGCGGGACGTGTTGAGCAGTCCCAGCAGCGTGACCGCCAGGAACGGCATGAACAGTGCCCCGAGCACGCCGTAGAGCAGGATGAGGAACACGGGACGGTCCAACAGGAGCAGGAGCATGGGCGGGAAAGTGAGCCACAGCAGGTAGAACTTGAAGTACTTCCCGCCGTTGCGGGTGTCCGGATGGCCGCTGGGCTTCTTGCGGATGTTGCCCCAGTAGTCCGCGAACATGAGGGACACCCCGGACCACACACCCACCACGGAGGAGAACGAGGCCGCCCAGAACCCCACGAGGAACGCGATGCCGATGACGTCCCCGTAGCGCTCGCGCAGCACCCGGTCCAGGTCCAGCAGGCCCTTGTCCCCGGCGCTGATGGCGTAGCCGGCGGAGTAGAGGACCTCGGCACCCACCACGAGCATCGCGAGCACGAAGATACCGGTCACGGTGTAGGCCACGGTGTTGTCGAGCTGCATCACGCGCATCCACCGCGGTTGGTGCCAGCCCTTCTCCCGCAGCCAGTAACCGTAAGCCGCGAGGGTGATCGTGCCGCCCACGCCGCCGGCCAACGCGAGCGTGTAGACCACACCGCCCTGCGGGATCACGGGGATCAGCCCGGTAAGCATCTGAGGGATGTTGGGCAGGGTGATGATCGCGAGCCCCACCATGACCAGGAACATGATCCCCACCATGGCCGCGGTGATCTTCTCGATCACCGCGTAGCGCCCCGCCCACACGATCACGAACCCGATCAGGCCCATGAGGATGGCCCACGCCCACAGGGGCAGGATGGGGAACAGTGCGGCGAGCGGCAGGGCGGAGGAGGACATGGCCGTGGCGCCGTACACGAATCCCCAGATCAGGATGTACGGACCGAAGAACCAGGACGTCCACCGGCCCAGGGAGCGCCAACCCTCGAAAATGGTGCGCCCGCTCGCGAGCGAGTACCGACCGGCGCCCTCCACGAGCACAATCTTCATGATCGTGCCCGCGATGACCGCCCACAACAGGGTGTAGCCGTAGCGCGAGCCGGCGGTCAGCGTGGCCACCATGTCCGCGGCACCCACGCCCGTGGCCGCCACCACGAGACCGGGACCGATCAGCTGCCACCGTTTGACCTTCTCCAACGACTCATCGGGGTCGATGGACGGAAGGGGTTGCAGCGGGGTCTTGTCGCGCATCGGGGGCTCCACACTTCGGGCATGAATCAGGTCACAGTTGTGCTCATGCAGTCTTTCACGCGGGGTGCGCCACACTCCTTCGGTGGCGAAGTATGGCTGGTGTGTCCCCGCCGAGGACCGGGGACGCGCACGCAAGGCCGGGGACAGGAGGAACCGGGCCAGGACGAACCGGATGAAAGCGGATGAGCACGGACCAGGAACAGGCCCGGCACGAAGGAACCCCCAGGGACCGGCGCTGCGGTCCCCGGGGGTTCTCGGATGTGGAGCCTAGGAGATTCGAACTCCTGACATCCGCCTTGCAAAGGCGGCGCTCTACCAACTGAGCTAAGGCCCCGTGTTCAATTGTGGTGCTGATCCTGCAGAACGCGGATCGCGGGACCGGGACGGTCAGTCCACGGGGTCCACGGCCGAATTCCACGCCTCTCGTTTGGCTTCCGCCTCGCGCCAAGACTTGAAGGCTGCCACGGACAAGCCGGCCAGTGCGGCCAGGGCTGCGATTCGTGCCTTCATGGGGACCCTCCGAACGAGATCATCTCGCGGTTGGCGGGAATTCGATGGGTGGGCGTACCAGGAATTGAACCTGGGACCTCTTCGTTATCAGCGAAGCGCTCTAACCGTCTGAGCTATACGCCCTCAGCGTGCACCGCCAGAATCGTCCTCTGATCGGCCACGCCAAGACTTTACCGGAGTTTCATCCGCCGCACAAAATCGGGCGGACCGCGGGATCAGTCGTCGGTCAGGGTCACCCCGATGCCACCGATCAGGGACGCCGCGATGTTGTACACGAGCGCCCCGAGCACGGACAGCACGGTCAGCAGGATGACGTTGACCACGGAGATGATCGTGGCGAACAGGGCCACGTTGCCGAGCGAGAGGAACCGCTTGATGTCCGCTCCCCCGGCGCTGCCGCCGAGCATGGACAGCAGTTCGTTGATCCCGTCGAACAGCCCGGTGAGGCTCAGCACGATCCACAGCACCAGGGACGCCACGACCGTGATGATCCCGAGCGCCACGGAGAGCAGGAAGGCCAGCTTGAGCACGGACCACGTGTCCACCTTGGACACCACGAGCCGTGCGCGGCGCACCTTGGCCCGGGGGGCGGGTCGCACGAGTCCCTTGCCGGAGCTCTTGGCGCTCTGCGGGGACGGCTTCTGGGGGGAAGAAGTCTTCACGGGCTGGCCCGCCTTCGAGGCTGAGCTCGCGCTCATGCGTCACCTCCGTTGTCGTTGTGCTCCAACGCTACTGCATCGTCGTCACCGACCGGCGCAGCGGCGTCGGCACCGTCCTGGCCCGCGGGGACGTCCGCGGTCGTGGCTTCGGGGGAGTCCGTCGTGGAGCCGGGGGCGACGTCGCTCGGCCCGGTGGCCTCGGCGGCATCCTCCTCCGCGACCTCCTTCTCGATCTCCCGCTCGGCGTTGCGGGCGACCCCCACGATGGCGTCGTTGGGACCCGGCTTGGCGAAGATCACACCCATCGTGTCACGGCCGCGGGCGGGGACCTCGCTCACGTTGGAGCGCACGACCTTGCCGCTCTCCATGACCACGAGCACCTCGTCGTTCTCGCCCACGATCAGCCCGCCCACCTGGCCACCGCGGACCTCGGCGAGTTTGGCAACCTTGATGCCCAGGCCACCGCGGCCCTGCACGCGGTACTCCTGGACGCTCGTGCGCTTGGCGTAGCCGCCCTCGGTCACCACGAACACGTAGGAGTCGTCGCTGACCACGTTGGCGGAGAGCAACTCGTCCCCGGGGCGGAACTTCATGCCCGTGACACCGGAGGTCGCGCGACCCATGGGGCGCAGGGCGTCGTCGTCAGCGGTGAACCGCAGGGACTGGCCCAGGCGCGAGATCAGCATGACGTCGTCGTCGGTGTTCACGAGCATGGCCGAGACCAACTCGTCGTTCTCGCGCAGGTTGATCGCGATCACGCCCGCGGAACGATTGGTGTCGTAGTCCGGGAGCCGCGACTTCTTGATCAACCCGTTGCGGGTCGCGAGCACGAGGTACGGGGCGTCCTGGTAGGAGTGCAGCTCCATGACCTGGGCGATGCGTTCCTCGGGCTGGAACTCCATGAGGTTGGCCACGTGCTGGCCCTTGGCGTCCCGGCCGGCCTCCACGAACTCGTAGGCCTTGACGCGGTAGACGCGCCCGAGGGTCGTGAAGAACAGGATCCAGTTGTGGGTGCTCGTCACGAAGAAGTGCTCCACGACGTCGTCGCCGCGCAACTGCGCGCCCTTGATGCCGCGGCCACCTCGGTGCTGAGCGCGGTACTCGTCCGCGCGGGTTCGCTTGACATAGCCGTCGCGCGTGATGGTCACGACCACCTGCTCCTGCGGGATGAGGTCCTCCATGGAGACATCCCCGTCGAAGCCGTAGAGCACCTCGGTGCGGCGGTCGTCACCGTAGTGGTCCACGATGCCCTGCAGTTCCTCCGAGATGATCTCGCGCTGACGCTCCTCGGACGCGATGATCGACTCGTACTCGGCGATCAACCGCTGCAGCTCGGCGTGCCGGTCCTGGATCTTCTGCCGTTCGAGCGCGGCCAGGCGGCGCAACTGCATGTTGAGGATCGCCTGGGCCTGGGCCTCGTCGATCTCGAGCAGCTCCATAAGCCCGGTGCGTGC
The DNA here is from genome assembly GCA_014652975.1 of Kocuria marina. Taxonomy (GTDB): domain Bacteria; phylum Actinomycetota; class Actinomycetes; order Actinomycetales; family Micrococcaceae; genus Kocuria; species Kocuria marina. The sequence continues at coordinate 916,286 of BMZV01000001.1, forward strand.
CTGCTCCACGGTGGGCGAGCGCCGGATCAGGGCGATGACCTCGTCCAGGGCGTCCAGGGCCTTGAGCAGGCCGATCAGGATGTGCGCTTCCTCCTGCGCCTGCTTGAGGCGGTACGTGGTGCGCCGGACGATGACTTCCATCTGGTGGGTGACCCAGTGGTGCACGAACGCGTCCAGGGACAGCGTCCGGGGCACCCCGTCCACGAGCGCGAGCATGTTCGCGGAGAAGTTCTCCTGCAACTGCGTGTGCTTGTAGAGGTTGTTGAGCACGACCTTGGGTACGGCGTCCCGCTTGAGCACGATCACCAACCGCTGACCCGTGCGCCCCGAGGTCTCGTCGCGCATGTCGGCGATGCCCTGGACCCGCCCTTCCTTGACGAGGTCCGCGATCTTGATGGCCAGGTTGTCCGGGTTGACCTGGTACGGCAGCTCCGTGACCACGAGGCACGTGCGGTTGTGGATCTCCTCCACACTGACCACCGCGCGCTGCGTGATGGAACCACGACCGGTGCGGTAGGCCTGTTCGATGCCCTTGTGGCCGAGGATCTGCGCCCCGGAGGGGAAGTCCGGACCCTTGATCCGCTTGATGAGTTCTTCGAGCAGGGTCTCGCGGTCCACGTGCGGGTTCTTGAGGTACCACTGCACGCCGTCCGCGACCTCGCGCAGGTTGTGCGGCGGGATGTTGGTGGCCATGCCCACCGCGATGCCGGAGGAGCCGTTGACCAGCAGGTTGGGGAACCGCGCGGGCAGCACCACGGGTTCCTGCTGCTTGCCGTCGTAGTTGTCCTGGAAGTCCACGGTGTCCTCGTGGATGTCCTGGACCATCTCCATGGCCAGAGGCGCCATCTTGGTCTCGGTGTACCGGGGGGCCGCAGCGCCGTCGTTACCGGGGGAACCGAAGTTGCCCTGCCCCAGCGCGAGCGGGTAGCGCATGATCCAGTCCTGGATCAGTCGCACCAGGGCGTCGTAGATCGCGGAGTCACCGTGCGGGTGGTAGTTGCCCATCACGTCGCCGACCACGCGCGCGCACTTGTTGAACGAACGATCGGGGCGGTAACCGCCGTCGTACATCGTGTAGAGCACCCGCCGGTGCACGGGCTTGAGACCGTCCCGCACGTCCGGCAGCGCGCGCCCCACAATCACCGCCATGGCGTAGTCCAGGTAGGAGCGCTGCATCTCCGTCTGGAGATCGATCTGCTCCACGCGGTCGCCCGTGATCGCCACCTCGTCGGTCACGACGCCGTCGCCGGCCTCGGGTGCGTCCTGCGGGTCCACGGGGCCGTTGCCGTCCTGCGTCTCGTCACTCATGGGTTGCTGTTTCCTTCTCTCGTCCCCGGGATCATCGTTCATACTCGCGCCAGAATATTCCGGGCGTCACATGCTCAGATGTCCAGGAAGCGGATGTCCTTCGCGTTCTGCTGGATGAACTCGCGGCGGGACTCCACGTCCTCGCCCATGAGGACCGAGAACACCTGGTCCGCCGCGGCGGCGTCGTCCATGGTGACCTGCAACAGCGTGCGGTGCTCGGGGTCCATGGTGGTGTCCCACAGCTCCGTGTAGTCCATCTCGCCGAGGCCCTTGTAGCGCTGGATGCCGTTGTCCTTGGGCAGCCGGCGGTTCTCCGCCAGCCCCTTGGCCAGGGCGGCATCGCGCTCGGCGTCCGAGAAGACGTAGTTGTGCGGCGCGTTGGACCACTTGATGCGGTACAGCGGCGGCTGCGCGAGGTACACGTACCCGTGCTCGATGAGCGGACGCATGAACCGGAACAGCAGCGTGAGCAGCAGGGTGGTGATGTGCTGACCGTCCACGTCCGCGTCCGCCATGAGCACGATCTTGTGATAGCGGGCCTTCTCGATGTCGAAGTCGTCACCGATCCCCGCGCCGAAGGCTGTGATCATGGACTGCACTTCCGCGTTGGACAGCGCCCGGTCCAACCGGGCCCGCTCCACGTTGAGGATCTTCCCGCGCAGCGGCAGGATCGCCTGGTGCGCGGGATCGCGGCCCTGCACGGCGGAACCGCCCGCGGAGTCACCCTCCACGATGTAGATCTCGGAGACCGTGGGGTCCTTGGACGAGCAGTCCTTGAGCTTGCCCGGCATGCCCCCGGACTCCAGCAGGCCCTTGCGTCGTGTGGTCTCGCGTGCCTTGCGCGCGGCCAACCGCGCCTGGGACGCGTAGATCGCCTTGCGGATGATGTCCTTGGCGGGGTTGGGGTTGCGCTCCAACCACGCCCCGAACAGGTCGAACATCTCGCGCTGAACGAAGGTCTTGGCCTCCGAGTTGCCTAGCTTGGTCTTGGTCTGCCCCTCGAACTGGGGTTCCGCGAGCTTGATCGAGATCACCGCGGTGAGCCCCTCGCGCACGTCCTCGCCCGTGAGGTTGTCGTCCTTGTCGCGCAGCAGCCTGTTCTCCCGCGCGTAGCGGTTGATGAGCGTGGTCAGCGCGGTGCGGAAGCCCTCCTCGTGGGTGCCGCCCTCATGGGTGTTGATGGTGTTGGCGTACGTGTGCACGGACTCGTTGAACGCCGTGGTCCACTGCATGGCCAGCTCCAGGGACATCTTCTTGTCCGGGTCGTCCACCTCGAGCGAGATGACGTCGTCGTGGATCAGATCGACCTTCTTGGCCGAATTCAGGAACGTGACGTAGTCCAGCAACCCGTGCTCGTAGCAGTAGACCACCCGGCGGGCGCCCGCGTGGGCGTGGACAGCGGCGTCGTCCGCGCCGACCGTCCCTCCGTCCTGTCCCTCGACCGGACCGGAGGCGTCCACGGGGGACTCCCCCGCGATCTCCTCACCGGTCTCGTCCGTGACGCGCTCGTCCGTGAGCGTGATCCGCAGACCCTTGTTGAGGAACGCCATCTGCTGGAACCGCGCCCGCAGGGTCTCGAAATCGAAGTCCACGGTCTCGAAGATCTCGGGGTCCGGGTAGAAGACCTGGGTGGTCCCGGTCTCGTCCGTCTGCTCGCCGCGTTCGAGCTCACCCTGGGGGTGGCCGCCGTTCGCGAAGCTCATCCGCCAGACGTAGCCCTGCCGGCGGACTTCGGTGTCCACACGCCGGGACAGGGCGTTAACCACCGAGATGCCCACGCCGTGCAGACCGCCGGACACGGCGTAGCCACCGCCGCCGAACTTGCCACCGGCGTGCAGGATGGTCATCACGACCTCCACGGTGGGCTTGCCCTCCGTGGGGTGCATGTCCACCGGGATGCCGCGGCCGTTGTCGCTCACGCGCACGCCGCCGTCCGACTGGAGGGTCACCTCGATGTGGTCGCAGTACCCCGCGAGCGCCTCGTCCACCGAGTTGTCGACCACCTCGTAGACCAGGTGGTGCAGGCCGCGGGGGCCAGTGGAACCGATGTACATCCCCGGGCGCTTCCTGACCGCCTCGAGGCCTTCCAGAACGGTGATGTCGCTCGCGCCGTACTCGTGCTGTAGGGGATCCTCTGTAGCCACGGGGTCTCCGGTCCTCCTGCGTAATCGATGGCGATCATCACCCGACCCATATGAATACAGCCGATGAGACGGCTCGCGGCTCATCGGCTGGCGGGACGGGAAGATCTTTGGCTTCCCATTCTACCGCATGAAGCGCTGGACGGCCCGCAGACGCCCCGGAGCCCCGCCGCGCAGGGTGGACCCATTTTCGGGGTGCGGTGCGCCTCGCGCGCTTCTGGCGCGTTTTTGACGATTTCAGCTCACCCGTAGGTGTCCCGCGGCCCCCTGCCCTGCACCGACCAGCGCCCCCGTTTCCAGCTCGGCCCCACGGGACCGTGGATCTCGAGCCGCGTGACGATCCCCTCCCCCAGCTTGTCCGAGAACTTCCTGATGATCTGGGGTTGGATCAACCGCAGCTGGGTCGCGTAGGCCGTGGAGTCGCAGCGCACGCGCACCACGGTGTCCTCGAAACTCTCGGGCCACGTGTGCTCAGCGTTGCGCGCCCCCACGAGGGACGGCCAGTCCGCGAGCACACTGCTCACGTTCACGGGCGTCTTCCAGCCCCTGTGGGTCATCAGCGCGTCCACCACGGTGGACAGCGCTCGGGGGTCCCGCGCGGAACGCCCCGGTCCCGAGAAGCCCCCGAGCTGCCGCGGATCCACGTCGTAGCGGTCCCGCGCGCGCAATGCCGGGGAGCCCGTTCCCTCCTCCATGGCCGTGCCGAAGGCGCGCATGTTCTTGGCCGCGGCCGCCTTGGACAGGGGCGTGTCCCCGCGGTCGCGGGCGGCCTTCCGGGCCCGTTGCAGGGCCACGGCCGCCGCGTCCACGACGTCGCGATGCACGGGCTCGCTCACGGCTGCTCCGCCTGGGGAGCGTTCTGGTTCCCGCCGGACCCGGGCTCGGGTCCGGACTCGGGCTCGGGTCCGGCCGACGACGCCGCGCGGTTCCATACCGCCCCCGGCTCCACCTCGATCACCGTGGGCGAGTCCTCGAGCAGCGCCGCGGGTAGGTCCTCGTCCACCGCGGCGGTCACGAGCACCTGCTCGGCCTGCCGCACGAGCTCGGCCAGGCGGCGTCGACGGCGCGCGTCCAGTTCCGCGAACACGTCGTCCAGGATCAGCACGGGCGCCGAACCCCGGGCCGGATCGTCGGCGAGGTGGACATACCACGAGCCCAGGCGGAGGGCCAGGGCCGTGGACCAGGTCTCCCCGTGGGACGCGTAGCCCCTGGCGGGGGTGTCGCCCAGCCGGATCACGAGGTCGTCCCGATGCGGTCCCACCAGGGTGATCCCGCGATCCCGCTCATGACGTGCCATGCGCTCGAAGGCATTCATCATGAGCTCGTAGAGGTCCGTGACCGAGAAGTGTTCGAGCGCTTCCTGATCGGCACCGGGTGCCACGGACGAGCTCTCGTAGCCCAGGGACACGTGCTTGGGTCCGTCCGTGAGCTGTTGGTATGCCCGGTCCACCTCGGGCTCCAAAGCCTTGAGCAACTGCAACCGCGCACCCATCACGGCCGCGCCGGCGCGCGCGAGCTGGTCGTTCCACACCGCGAGCGTCGCACGATCCGAGTCCGAGAACCCCCGGGAGCGCCGCGCCAATTTCAGCAGGGCGTTGCGCTGCTTCAGCGCCCGGTCGTAGTCCGAGCGCGCGGCACCGAGCACCGGCCGCATGGCCGTGGCGAGATCGTCCAGGAACCGCCGCCGGTGGGACGGATCCCCCTTGACCAGGGTCAGGTCCTCCGGGGAGAACAACACGGTGTGCAGGGTCCCCAGGGCCTCACGGGCGCGGACCGGGGCTGCCCGGTTGATCCGCACGCGGTTGGCCCGCGCGGCGTTGAGTTCGTACTCGAGGACCGTGCGCTGTCCCCCGCGGTTGACGCGTACCCGGATGATCGCCTGGTCTGATCCCGTGGTGATGAGCGGTCCGTTGCCCGAGATGCGGTGGGAGCCCAGGGTCGCGGCCCAGTCGATCGCCTCCACGATGTTGGTCTTGCCTACACCGTTGGGTCCCACGAACACCGTGAGACCCGGGGCGAGTGGGAGGTCCAGACCGGGGTAGGTCCGGAAGTTGGCGAGCGACAGGTGGTCTACGAACACACGATCACTGGTTGGGCAGACGCACCGGCATGAGCAGGTACTTGTAGTCCACGCTGTCCTCGCCGTCGGGCTCGCTCTGGGCCGAGAGCACGGCCGGCTTCGGAGGGGCCGTGAACGAGAACCGGACGTAGTCGGAGTCGAACGCGTGCAGTCCCTCGGAGAGGTAGGTGGGGTTGAAGGCCACGGTGATGTCGTCCCCGTTGAGCTGGGCGTCCAGAATTTCGGACGCCTGGGCGTCCTCCCCGGTTCCCGCGTCGAGCGCGACCCGGGACTCGCTGAACGCGAGCCGCACGGGGGTGTTGCGTTCGGCTACGAGGGACACGCGGCGCACCGCTTCCACGAGTTCCGAGGTCTTCACCACGGCGGTGATCGGTGTGTGATCCGGGAACAGCGAGCGGATCTTGGGGTACTCGCCGTCGATCAGCAGGCTCGTGGTGCGTCGTCCGCCGGATTCGAATCCCACGAGTTCCGTGTTCTGAGCGAGCGCGATGTTCACGTCCCCGGAGGATCCCAGGGTCTTGGCGATGTCGTTGAGCGTCTTGGCCTTGATCAGGGCCGCCGTGGAGATCGTGGGATCGGAGGGCCGCCAGGTCAGTTCCCGCATGGCCAGCCGGTAGCGGTCGGTGGCCAGCAGGGTCATTTTCTCGCCCTCGATCTCCATGCGGATGCCCGTGAGGATCGGCAGGGTGTCGTCCTTGGACGCCGCGATGTTGACCTGTGCCACGGCGTGCGCGAACTCGTCCCCGGCCACGACGCCGGACAGGTCCGGCAGTCCGGGCAGCTGGGGGTAGTCGTCCACGGGCATGGCCGCGAGGTTGAATTTGGCGGAACGGCACGTGAGGGTGACCTTGCCGCCCTCGGCCTCGAGCTGCACGGGAGCGGAGGGCAGCGAGCGGCAGATGTCCGCGAGCAGACGGCCGGAGACCAGGGTGGTGCCCTCCTCGAAGACGTCCGCGCTGATGGTCAGGCGCGCGGAGATCTCGTAGTCGAAGCTTGCGATGGACAGCGAACCGTTCTCCGCCTTGATGAGCAGTCCGGACAACAGGGGGACGGGAGGCCGCGGTGACAGCGAACGGGCAGTCCAGGTGACTGCTTCAGCCAGTACGTCGCGCTCGACCGAGAACTTCACGGGGTGCCCCTCTTTGGTTCGGAACCGAAGTGTTTTGTCTGCATGGTATCCGGCCGCGGGGACGTCATCCGAACCCCGGATCGTCAGGTTCGGGCAGGATCCGCCCGTGGCGGTTCCTGGATTCTTGTAATTACAGAGATCCCGGGGACCCGTTCGGCGGGGGAGAACCGGATTTTTGTTATTCGGTCGATCTTTTCTTAAGGGGTAGAAGTGTTAATAACCCCTGTGGACTCTGTGGATAACTGCCTGTTCCTCAGCAATCCCGCGGTTCGGGGGTGTTGATCCGGTGTGGATGATTGTGGATTGCCTTGTGCTTGCTGAGTGCACAACTTCCGCGTGATTCCGCGGATTCCACAGGCTCGCCCACCGACGCGCGGCGGTTGTCCACCGCCTGTTCGGGGTTGTCCACAGATTTTTCCACACGGCCCTGAACAGGACTGTGCACAGCGCGTCCACACCCCCGGATTTTCCTGTGCACCGTGGGCGGCGAAAGCAGTGGATCCGCGGGCTCGGCCTGTGGACGAATCACAAGAAGAACGGGCCCCCGGAACCGTGTTCCGAGGGCCCGTCTCCGGGTGTCGCGTGATCGGGGCGGGTCTTAGCCCTCGCGCGATTGTTGTTTGATCCGGTTGGTCAGCTCCGTGACCTGATCGAAGATCTGCCGGCGTTCGGCCATGAGCGTGCGGATCTTACGGTCCGCGTGCATGACCGTGGTGTGGTCCCGCCCGCCCAGTTCCTGACCGATCTTGGGCAGGGACATGTCCGTGAGTTCCCGCAACAGGTACATGCCGATCTGGCGCGCGGTCACCAGGGTGCGCGTGCGGGACTTGGACTTCAGCTCGTCCAGGGTGATGTTGAAGAACGCGGCGGTCTGCCCCAGGATCGAGGCCGCGGTGATCTCCTGTCCCCCGTCGTCGGTGATCAGATCCTTCAGCACGAGCTCTGCGAGCGGGAGATCCACCGGTTGCTTGTTGAGGGACGCGAAGGCCGTGACCCGGATCAACGCCCCTTCCAGTTCGCGGATGTTGGTGGAGATGTGGGAGGCGATGTACTCCATGACATCGTCCGGGGCGTCCATCCCCTCGCTGATTGCCTTCTTGCGCAGGATCGCGATCCGGGTCTCGAGCTCGGGCGGCTGCACGTCGGTTATCAGTCCCCACTCGAAGCGGGAGCGCATCCGCTCGGCGAAGCCCGTGAGCTGTTTGGGCGGCATGTCCGAGGTGATCACGATCTGCTTCTCGTGATTGTGCAGCGCGTTGAAGGTGTGGAAGAACTCCTCCTGCGTGTGCTCCTTGCCCGCGAGGAACTGGATGTCATCGATCAGCAGCAGGTCCACGTTGCGGTAGATGCCCTTGAAGGACGAGCCCTCGTCGTCGCGGATGGAGTTGATGAAGTCGTTGGTGAACTCCTCCGAGTTCACGTACCGCACGCGCAGCTTGGGGTAGAGCCGCTTGGCGTAGTGCCCGATCGCGTGCAGCAGGTGGGTCTTGCCGAGACCCGAATCCCCGTAGATGAACAGCGGGTTATATGCCTTGGCGGGGGTCTCTGCGACCGCGAAGGCTGCGGCGTGGGCGAACCGGTTCGACTGGCCGATCACGAAGGAGTCGAAGACGTACTTGGGGTTCAGTCGGGCGGAACTGTCCCATTCCGAATCCGCCGGGCTGGTGTCCGAACCGTTGCCGGTGCTGAGCACCTCGCGCTGTTGCGGCCCCGGGGGCGCGGCTTCGGGTAGGCGGCGCGGGGGCAGATCGTCGTACTCGCCGGCGCCGTCGCCGGGCTCGGTGGTTGCCAGGCCGGCCGGGGAGCGCGGGACGCTCTCGCCCGACGGCGCATCGCGGCCGGGAGCAGGCTGGAAGAGTCCGGGCGTACGTTCGGCTTCGAGCTCGTTGAGCGAGGGGATGGTGCGGTCGGAGGACCGCGCGTCGGTCGCGGCGCGAGTGGTGGGCGGCTGGACCTCGAGCTCGGGGTCCACGACGAATGCCACGAGCGTGTCCGCTCCCAGAACCCGGCCCACGCTCTCGTCCAGGATCTCGGACATGGGGCGGTTCTGCAGGAATTCCCGCGTGGCCTCACTCGGGACCGCGATCAGCAGCGTGGTGCCCATCAGGCCGCGGGGTTCACACACCGCGATGGTCCCGCGTGCCCGCCCCGTGACCCGCGGGTTCTCGTTCATGACGCGGACGCACTCTGCCCATTGCTCGAGCAAAGCCCTGTTGTCCTGCTGCATGAACGACTCCTGACGTGAGATACGGGGAAGCCCCAGTTTTCCACAGACTTGTACACAGCGGTGGATAACCTCGTGGGGGCGGCCGCAAACCTCAGCCTAGAGCATGGTTCCGGGCTCGACATAGCCCGTCGGAGCCGGTGCACAGAACTACAACTGTGTAGTTCCCACCTGGGGATAACTTGCTCTGGCGGGGTGTGATCCGGCGCTTTTCCACATGCTCCCGGGGGGGCGGTGTACACACTTGTGGAGAGACGCGGCCGCCCGTCTGGCAGCCCACCGGACCGCCGATCGTAGTGTGCGGCAATTTGACCGGTGTGGCCCTTTTGACTACTGTGAATCAGTCTTGTGCGTGTAGGATTGCGATTTCTGCGCGTCCGCATGCCCCCAAATACGTACCGCGTGCGTCCCCTGTGATCCGTCGCAGTTGGCGCGCCGTTGTCCAACCTCGTGGAGTGACTAATGCCCAAGCGGACTTTCCAGCCCAACAACCGCCGCCGCTCTCGCAAGCACGGCTTCCGTGCTCGCATGCGCACCCGTGCCGGCCGCGCCATCATCGGCGCCCGCCGCAGCAAGGGCCGCGCCAGCCTGTCGGCCTGACTCATCGTCAACTCGCGAGGTTCGCATCGTGCTGCCCACCAGGCATCGGATGCGGACCTCGGCGCAGTTCTCAGACACCGTACGTTCCGGCGCCCGCAGTGGCCGCCGGAACGTCGTCGTATCCGTGCGAAGCACCACGGAGCAGGCGTCCCGCGTGGGGTTCATCGTCTCCAAGGCGGTGGGCAACGCCGTGGCCAGGAACAAGGTTAAGCGCCGCCTGCGTGAACTCGCTGCCGTGACCGTCCGCGAACACCCGGCCGGGCTCGACATCGTCGTCCGTGCTTTGCCCGCGGCCGCCGCGGCAGGGTGGGACGAACTGGGGCGTGACTACCGCGACGCCCTGCATGCCGCGCTGCGCAAGGCGCGATGACCTCCCCGTTGCGTACGCGGCGGATGCCGTAACGTTGCTTGTACAGAGTCGAGAAGGAGGCCCGCACGTGACATCACGTCCGTCTCCCGAGCAACTCCTCGCGCGCGCGCCGCACGAGTACAACCCCGGCGGTGGCCTCGTGCGCACCATGAAGCATCTTCCGCAGAATCTTTGCATCGCCCTGCTCAAGCTCTACCGCACGATTGTCTCCCCGCTGTACGGAGACGTGTGCCGGTATTTCCCCTCCTGTTCCGCATACGCGCTGGAGGCGTTCACCGTGCACGGCGCGGTGCGCGGACTGGGACTGAGCGTCAGACGTCTGCTGCGCTGCCACCCGTGGGCGGCCGGCGGGATCGATAGGGTCCCGAGCGGCGGTCGGGAGTTCCCCTCCGTGGCCTCGACCCCCAAAATCGTTCTGCTCAACCACCCGACCCTCGTGCGCGACCACGTGCACGACTGCCCGGCCCGTGACGACCACGCGGCTCAAGGAGCCAACGCTCGATGAACTTCTTCGACATTATTCTCTTTCCCTTCAGGTGGATCGTCTCCGCCGTGCTGTGGGTGTTCCACGAACTGTTCACCACCCTCGGGATGGATCCGGCCTCTGGTGTCACCTGGGTGCTGTGCATCGTGGGCCTGACCCTGGTCATGCGTACACTGACCATCCCGCTGTTCCTCAAGCAGATCAAGTCCATGCGCGGCATGCAGGAACTGCAACCGGAGATGGCCAAGCTGCAGGCCAAGTACAAGGGCAAGAAGGACCAGCTCTCCCGCCAGGCCATGGCCGAGGAGCAGATGGCCCTGTACAAGGAACACGGATCCAACCCGTTCGCGGCGTGCCTGCCGATCATCGTGCAGATGCCCATCTTCTTCGCGCTGTTCCAGGTGCTGCGTTCGGTCCCGCAGGCCGCCCAGAACAACGAGTCCATCCACGTCCTCACGCCGCAGCTGGTCCACCAGTTCAACGACTCCACGATCTTCGGCGCTCCCCTGTTCTCCACCCTGATGCAGCCGGGTGCGGGCAACCACATGGCCACCATCGTGCTGGCGATCGTCATGATCGTGGCCATGTGTGCCACACAGTTCATCACGCAGAAGCAGCTGACCGCGCGTAACATGAGCGATGCCGCCAAGGAATCGCCCATGTACCGCCAGCAGCAGATGATGCTCTACCTGTTCCCGCTCATCTTCGCGATCGGTGGCATCAACTTCCCGCTGGGTGTGCTCATCTACTGGACAGTCTCGAACCTGTGGTCCATGGGCCAGCAGTGGTGGGTCATCCGCAACAACCCCACCAAGGGGTCCCAGGCGGAGCGTGAACTCAACGAGCGCCGTGCGGCCAAGGGTCTGCCCCCGGTGGGCATGACCAAGAAGGAGCACGAGGAGAAGCTCGAGGAGCAGCGTGAACGCGCGGCGGCGGGCCAGCGTCAGCAGCCCGTGTCCAAGAAGCGCCAGAAGCAACAGGCTAAGAAGAACGGCTGAGAGGTCGCACCCAATGAACGACATCGACGAACAGCGGCAGCTGCCCTCGCAGGACGCGCCCGCCGAGACGCAGACCCCCGAGCTCTCCCCCCTCGAGGAGGAGGGTGAGATCGCCGCGGACTACATCGAGGAGCTCCTCGACACCGCGGACATCGACGGCGACATCGACATCGAGGTCCGGGACGGGCGCACGTACGTCTCCGTGGTCGCGGAGGACGGTGACGACTCCCCTCTGCGAGAGCTCGTGGGCGAGAACGGCGAGACGGTCGAGGCGCTGCAGGAACTCGCGCGGCTGTGCGTCCTCAGCGCCACGCAGCGGCGCAGCCGGTTGATCTTGGACATCGCGGGGCACCGTGACGAGAGAGCCTCGGAGCTGCGCGAGATGGCGCAGGACGCCGTGGCCAAGGTCGAGTCCGAGGGCGGCAGCGTGCACCTGCCCCCGCTATCCCCGTACGAGCGCAAGATCGTCCACGACGCCGTCGCGGACGCTGGTCTGGTCTCCGAGTCCGAGGGCGACGGCGCCGGGCGCCACATCGTGGTCTCGGCGGCTCAGTGACCGTGTCGCGTTCCACCCCGCACCCCGCCGCGTCCGGGCAGGACAAGAACGGGTCGGGCGCCGAGGGCGCGTCGCGTCCCGCTCCCGAGCCCCAGCCAGCCCCCGAGCTCGGTGAGCACGAGACCGCAGCGCGCACGATCTTCGATGACCGCCTCGACCTGGCGCGGCGCTACACGGAGCACCTGGCGTCCTCGGGCATCGTCCGTGGACTGATCGGCCCCCGTGAGGCCCCGCGATTGTGGGAACGTCACGTACTCAACTGCGCAGTGGTGGAGAGCCTGATCCCGCGGAATGCTCACGTCGCGGACGTGGGCTCGGGGGCCGGCCTTCCCGGCCTGTGCCTCGCGATCGCCCGGCCCGATCTGTCCATCACGTTGATCGAGCCGCTGGAGCGCCGTGTCGCGTGGCTAGAGGAGATTGTGGCGGATCTCGGCCTGGACAACGTCCGTGTGCTGCGGGCGCGCGCCGAGCAGGCAAAGAACGAGGTGGGCCCGGTGGATGTGGTCACGGCCCGAGCCGTCTCCGCGCTCATCGGTCTGGTGGACATCACCCTGCCGCTGTTGAAGGGTTCCGGTGAGCTGCTCGCGCTCAAGGGACGCTCCGCCCAGGACGAACTGCGCAAGGCGAGCAAGAAGTTCAATCGTTTCGGGGTCCGGTCCTCGGAGGTCGTGACCGTGGGCGAGGACCTCCTGGAGGAACCCACCACGGTGGTCCGGCTCGTGCTGTGAATCCGTCGTTGCCGGTGCGGCCTTGTCGATAAGCTACTAGGAGCACCGCACCAGTCACGGAAGGGACAGTCGATGACCGAGCCGGAACGGCCCACAGCAGGACCTACCCGTGGACACGACTTCGGATTGCCGCCTGATCCAATTTCGCAAACAAAAAAAGTTGTTCCTGATCGCGGACGCCATGTTTCACGTGAAACAGACGGTCAAGCAGGAGTGACGGCACAAGACGCGGTGGCGGATACCGCCCTGGGGAGGAAACTCGTGGAAGAGAATAAGCGCCGCGCCAAGCTCAAGAACGTGCACCTGGACCGCCCCGAGAACACGCGCTACATCACCATCAGCAATCAGAAAGGTGGTGTGGGGAAGACCAGTACGTCGGTCAACCTCGCCGTGGCGCTCGCGCAGCAGGGCCAGAACGTGATGGTCGTGGACAACGATCCGCAGGGCAACGCGTCCACCGCACTCGGGATTCCCCACGGTGCGGATGCGGACTCCGTCTATGACGTGCTCATCGACGAGGTTCCGGTGGCCGAGGTGGTCAAGGAGTCCCCCGAGGTGTCCAACCTGTGGGTCCTCCCGGCCACCATCGACCTTGCCGGTGCCGAGATCGAACTCGTGTCCGTGGTGGCTCGTGAACAGCGATTGCAGCGGGCTCTGGCGGAGTACGCGACGTCGCGCGAGGAGCAAGGACTCCCCCGACTCGACTACGTGTTCATCGACTGCCCGCCCAGTCTCGGTCTGCTCACGATCAACGCGTTCGTCGCGGCGACGGAGGTACTGATCCCCATCCAGTGCGAGTACTACGCGCTCGAAGGGCTGAGCCAGCTGCTCAACAACATCGCCATGATCCAGAAGCACCTGAATCCGAAGCTCGTGGTGTCCTCCATCCTGCTGACGATGTACGACGGGCGGACGAACCTGGCGTCGCAGGTGGCCGACGAAGTCCGGCAGCACTTCCCCCGGGAGGTCATGGAGACCATGATCCCCCGGTCGGTTCGTGTCTCGGAGGCACCGAGTTATCAGCAGAGCGTCATCACCTACGACCCCAGTTCCACCGGAGCGCTGTCGTACCTGGAGGCTGCGGCGGAACTGGCCAGCCGTGGATCCGGTGCGGCCGAGTAGGCATCTCCGATACCGCGAACAATGCAGCCCCTGTCTGCGTAGTTGGAGCTGGCGGGCGCCAGGTCGCAAAACGCTGCGCTAATAGATCTTTCCATCATGACCCGGATGTTTCACGTGAAACATCCGGGGCAATCTGATGTCAGGCGCGCGGTTACCGCCGGTGAATGGGTCATATGAACGATCCGTTCTTGACTACGATGGATACACCATCACCACCGGGAGGAATTCATCGTGGCAGAACGACGTCGTGGTCTCGGGCGCGGTTTAGGCGCTCTCATCCCCAGCGGGGACGCCCAGGAGCAAACGACACCGCCGGCGGTCGACCCTGGGGAGACCGCAAGTAGTGGCAATCAGTCCTCTCGAAGCGGCGCGACCGAGACCCCCGGTCGGAGCTCGTCTCGTAAAGCCGGTACTGCCAAGGGGGTACGGGCCACCCTCGCCTTGAAGTCTGCCGACGAGGATCGCCAGGAGGCAACTCCACGGGCGACGGCAACCCCCAAGAAGACCGCGACGAAGAGCAACAAGACCGAGGCATCAGGCGCCGACGCTGAGGCAGCTGGTAAGAAAGCCGGCCCGACCGGTGACGGCAATAGAATTGGAACCTCAGTGCGTCGGTCTTCGCGATCGACTAAAACGGGGGAAGCGGGCGCCGAAAAGGGTGCGGGCACTAAGCCGGACGCGGCCAAGTCTAAGACGCAGGTGAGTACGACCAAAAACGACGCCAATGCCGCCGGGTCACGCTCCGACGATGTTTCACGTGAAACATCCGATTCCCCGAAGGCTCCGGCATCACGTGGAAGCAAGTCACCACGGACCCGTAGGGACATGGGCCAGGCCCTGCGCAGTACAACGAATGTGCGCCGCCCGGTGGACATGTTCTTCCTGCCATCGAGTGGTGACGAAGAAACTGATGCGGAAAACGCTGACGACTTCTCGCGTACCGACGAAATCCGGAACTCCTCGCGGACCGGAGAGGTGACCTCCTCTAGTACAGCGGATGGGTCTCACCAGGAGACCGTGGACAACACACCCAAGAATGCTGGCCGGGCGAACGAGCAGGCAAAGTCCGGCTCTGCCGATGTTGCACGTGAAACATCGGTCCAATCTTCTACCACGCGGAACATAGCGCCTCCTTCCGCCTCCGCCGATGGTGCTGCGGACACCGTCGGAGAGCATATCCCCGCGGCGGATGTCATCGCGTCACAGCGGGAGGTCGTGCCTGCCGAACACTCTGCCCAGGAAGACCTGCAGAGCATCCCCGGAGCCACCTTCGCGGAGATCTCGGTCACGGACATCCACCCCAACCGTAAACAGCCGCGCCAGGACTTCGATGAGGACGAGCTCGCCGAGCTAGCCTTTTCGGTGAAGGAACTCGGTGTCCTGCAGCCCATCGTCGTGCGTCCCAGTCATGAGGGGGGAGAGCAGAAGTACGAGCTCGTCATGGGCGAACGGCGTTGGCGAGCCGTCCAGGAGGCCGGTCTGGCCGTCATCCCGGCCATCATCCGGGACACGGCGGACGATGATCTCCTGCGGGACGCCCTGCTGGAGAACCTGCACCGGGCTCAGCTCAACCCCCTTGAAGAAGCCGCCGCGTACCAGCAGCTCATGGAGGAGTTCGGGGCCACTCAGGAGCAGCTCTCGGAACGGATCGGACGCTCCCGGCCGCAGATCTCCAACACTCTGCGCCTGCTCCGACTCCCGGCGCTCGTGCAGCGTCGCGTGGCCGCGGGGGTACTGAGCTCGGGACATGCGCGTGCCCTGTTGGCGCTAACGGATCCCGCCGAGATGGAGCGGGTCGCCCAGCGGATCGTGGCGGAGGGGCTGTCGGTGCGCGCCACGGAGGAGCTCGTCGCCCTCTCCGACGGTCTCAAGCGACACGCGACCAAGCGGAAGACCCCCGTAACCCGCCACGATGACCGACTGGGTTACATCGCAGATGCCTTCTCCGACAAGTTGGACACGAGCGTGAAGATCCAGCTCGGTGCGCGCAAGGGCAAGATGACGATCGAGTTCGCATCGGTCGAGGACCTCAACCGCATCATCGACGTGCTGGACCCCAAGCTGGACGCGAACTGATCTTCCGCAGCCACGACTAAGGGCCGCGATGTTTCACGTGAAACATCGCGGCCCTACTTCCATCACCTCAACAGACCAGCCGGGCGATCGAGTGTCAGCAGCAAGGCGATCAGCCTTGTCTCCAACGCATCGCTATCGCCCCATGATGAGGTGCGTTCAGCCGTCCCTACGGTAATAGTCCTGGATATCCGCCAGGCTCATTGTTCCTGTGGCGGTGGGTTCCGGAGTGGATGCCAGGACGCGCTGGAGGCCACACAGAAGCGCCTCCGCCAAACGCGCGCGGTACTCACCGCTCCGCAGCCGGGAGGCCTCATCCTCGTTCGAAAGGTATCCCAGATCGACCCATGCCGCCGCGGTACGGACCTCACGGAGTGCGCTCCACTGCCGCGCATGGCTCCCCAGGTCCAGGGCACCCGTGCGGGCCACCAGCTCACGCAGGATCATGTCCGACGCGAGCTGACCCACGGGGGAGTACGCCTGACGTGTGTCCGGTGCACCCCAGAAGAAGGTGGCCACACCCTGGGCCAGGGGCGAGGAGTTCCAATCACACTGCAGGGTGAGCACAAGGGCGTCGTCGGGGAGGACCTCGGGGACGCTCCCGTCCGAGTCCTCCGGTCCAGCACCTGACGACGAAGCGCCGGCGCCCTGGGCCGCTGCGATCACGGGCTTGGCGCCCACCGCGCGGAGAAGGTCGCGGGTGCGCTGCGCGACGTCGAGGGTGATGGCATCCTGATCCGCGGCGAACGAATCCGGGGCCCCGGTTGGGGACACCTGAGGACCGGCGCCGGAGGGCACCAGGAGCACCAGGCGATCACGGAGGGCCTCCTGGAGGCTCTCCAGCCGGTGGTGATCTCGTAGGGAGAAGGCCTTGGCCGAGGTGATCTTCTTGCGCACGCGAGCCAGCCCGGAGAGGGTATCGAGACCCACGATGCCGTCACTCGGGACACCCAGGCTGTGTTGGAGTTCCTTCACGGCGTACTCGGTCTGTCGGTTGAACACCGCATCCAGGTGCCCGTAGTAGAAACCCAACAGCGAAAGGTTGTCCTGCAGCTCCGCGACGTCGTCGCCGTGCAACGGGGCCACCTCGTCGAAGAACAGTGGACGGTCACCCAGCCTGTACTGGGCGTCGTTGAGTGCTGCCTCGGTCTCCGGACCGACCACGCCGTCTACGATGAGCCCCTTGCGCTGCTGGAACACCCGCACGGCGTGGTCCACACGGTCGTCGAAGACCGTGGGGTCCGGCACGCTGTCGCCGGCCAGGGGTAGGTCCTCGCCCTCTGCCCTGACGAGGCGTTCCCTGAGACCCGTGATGCGGCGGTCGGTCATACCGTGTCTGAGCGCGGCTCCGGGGGTGGATGGCGGCACGTGGTCTCCCTGGGGTCGGCGAGCCACTCCCACGGTGTGGTTCGCACACTGCAATTGGGTTCGAGAAAACCCGGGCCCGCGCACGTAAGTGATGCGGGCCCGGGTCGGATGTGTCACGCGGAGGGGTTGAGGTAGTCCCCGAACTCCTTCTCGAGCGCGGACTTGGGCTTGGCACCGATCGAGGTCTTGGCGACCTCGCCGTTCGCGAAGAGGTACACCGCGGGGATCGAGGTGATGCCGTACTGGGAGGCGATCGCGGGGTTGTCGTCCACGTTGACCTTCACCACGTCCACGTGATCCGCGTGCTCCGCGGCGATCGCGTCCAGCACGGGTCCGAGTTGGCGGCACGGACCGCACCACTCGGCCCAGAAGTCCACGATGGTGGGCTTGGAGTTCTCGAGCACCTCGGCCTTGAAGTTGGCGTCGGTGACGTCCTTTGCAGAGCTCATGTGCGTTTCCTTTCGATGGGTTTCCCCGCTCGGTCGCCGAATCGTTCCGGCGGTTCCGGGCGGGAGTGGGTTGTCAGGTGGGTTCGGATCAGCTGTCGAGGGCCGCGAGGTAGTGCTCCACGTCCACCGCGGCCACACAGCCCGAGCCCGCGGCGGTGATCGCCTGGCGGTAGGTCGCGTCCACCACGTCGCCGGCGGCGAAGACACCGGCCAGCGAGGTCGTGGAGCTGCGCCCGTCCACGGCGATCGTGTTGTCCACGGTCAACTCGAGCTGATCCTTCACGAGTCCTACGCGGGGGTCCGAGCCGATGGCCACGAACAGACCGGTCACGGCCAGCTCAGAGGTCTCACCCGTGACGGTGTCCTCCAGGGCCAGGGACTCCACCTTGTCCGCGCCCTGGATCCCCGTGACCTTGGTGTTCCAGAGGATCTCGATCTTGGGGTCGTCGAACGCGCGCTGCTGCATGATCTCGGACGCACGGAACCGGTCCCGGCGGTGGATCAGGGTCACCTTGTCCGCGAACTTGGTCAGGAACGTGGCCTCCTCGATCGCGGAGTCACCGCCGCCCACCACCGCGATGTTCTGCTTCTTGAAGAAGAACCCGTCGCACGTGGCACACCACGACACACCGTGGCCGGAGAGCCGTTCCTCGTCCTCGAGACCGAGCTTGCGGTACTCGGAACCGGTGGAGATGATGACCGCGCGGGCGCGCAGCACGGTCCCGCCCTCCACGGTCACGGTCTTGATCTCTCCGTCGAGTTCCGCGGAGACGACGTCCTCGTAGCGGATGTCCGCCCCGAAGCGCTCGGCCTGCTGCTGCATGTTGTTCATCAGGTCCGGGCCCATGATGCCGTCGATGAACCCCGGGTAGTTCTCCACGTCCGTGGTGTTCATGAGTTCACCACCGGCGGTCACGGACCCGGCCAGCACCACGGGGTTGAGGTTTGCGCGCGCCGTGTAGATGGCGGCGGTGTACCCCGCGGGACCGGAGCCCACGATGACGACGTCGTGAACGGCATCGTCCGCGGAGGTGGTGCGGGCGTCCTCGGACGCAGCGGAGGCCTCCGCCGCGCTGCCGACCTTGAGGTTCACAGCATTCGCGAAAATGCCGGGCTGATTGCTCACTGGTACGAAACCTTTCCACGAGTCACCGCGTGTGCGGATGTCAACTACACCCAAGAACGTGGGGAGCACCGCCAGATATTCCGTTCGGCGGCGTCACCGGGTTCAGCGCACGGACAGTTCGCTGATCCGCAAGCCGTACGGGTAGCCGCCGATGGGATTGTTCAGTCGCGGCAATTCGTTCCACACCACCAGGACGTACCGGTGCGGGTCGTTCTGCGCGGCCTCGGAGAGCGGGACGCTGACCTGCGGCCCGGTGAACGAGCCCGTGCCCACTTGTTGCGCGCCGTCGAGCGACGGGCCGTCCGAGACGTACACCGTGAACTGTCCGCCGGTGCCACCGTCCTGCTGGATCGTGAGTTTCCGGACGGGTGCGGGGTCCTGCAGCTGCGCGGCGAGTCCCACGTACTGGACTAGGTTCCCGAACTGGGAGTTCGAGAAACCGTAGCTCAGCCACGAGGTCCCCGGGTTGCCGTCCGTGGCCTGGCCCAGCGTGGCGTCCGTGTCGGTCATGAAGTTTGGGTCCTGGGTCACCCGCGTGACCGTCCCGACCTGCGGTGTGGCGGCCGGGCTCGGCGTGTTCGACGCCGCGGGGGAGCCTGCGGGCCCGCTCGGCGCTGCGTTCTCCTGCGGGGCCCCGCCCTGTCCGAACTGCCCGGTGAGCGCACCGAGCCCGCGGAAGCCCAGCACGATCGCCGCGATCAGCGCGATGATCAGTAACAACAGCAACAGCCACCGCAGCGGGCCCTTGCGGGATCGTTCGGTGGAGCCGGGCCGGGCGCCACCCGCGCCCGCCGGATCAGCGGCATGCTCGCGTTCGGCGGCGTGGGCGGAGCGTGCGGCTGCGCCGCCGGCCGCGGGCTCCCTCGCCCCGTCCGCGGTGCGCGCCGCTGCGGTGTCCGTCCCCGCGGGGGAGTGCCCTGCGGATGCATTCGCCGACGACGCCGCTGCCGCACCCGCGATCCCGCCCGCCGCCGCGGTGGTCGCCGCGGCGTTCATCATCCCGCCCCCGGCGGCATGGGTCGTACCCACGCTCTCGGCGGACGCGGCGGCATCCGAACCACCGGCGGCCGTCCTGGCCGGGGCGGCGGGATCGTCCAGGGGAGCAGCGTCGTCACCAGGGGCCGTGCCGGGGAGCGACGCGGCGTCGGCGTCCGATGCCGAAGCATGCCCGGCCGCTGCACCGGAGGCCGGCGCGACCGTGCGGATGGCCGCGGTGCCGTCCTGAGCGGCGTCGTCATCGCGGGCCGAGCGGGGCGCGGAGGGCTGTTCATCCAGGCGCCCAGGCTTGCCCTCGGTCCGTTCGTAGCTCTCGTAGCGGTTGTCGCCGTCGTAGGTGGGATCGATTGCCTCGGCCGACGTCGCTGCGGTCGCCCCGGCGGCAGCGCCCCGGGTGGCTGCGCGGTCGAACATCGTGGAGCGCACGGCGTCGGGGCGGACCTTGCGCGCGAAGCCGAGCTTGTTGCGCACGGCCGGGGCGGCGGGGGCGTCGTCGTAATCGTCGTAGTCGGAGGCGTTCCAGCGCGTGACGGCGGGGCGCGCCGAGGGTTCAGGATCCCGGGAGACGGTCTCCTGCGGCTGTGTGGGGTCCGGCTCCTCGTAGATGTAGGCGGAGGAGGCGGCCGAGCGGGAGTCCCCGAAGATGTCGTCGGAGAGGGAGTAGTCGTCGGCGTCGTCGTCCTGGACCAGCAGCGCGTCCAACAGGTCCGCGGTGGGTGCATAGGAGGTGACCAGGTAGGTGGAGTCCTCGGTCTGACCCATGTCCAGGACCTGGAAGCCGCTGTGCCCGGCGCCGGCGGCCAGGGAACGCGCGTTGTCCACGAGCAGTGACTCGTGAGCCGGGGAGGGCACCAGGATTGAGACCCGGCGGCGCAGGATCTGGTCCTCGCCCTGGAGCACGTGATCGTTTTCGGCGGTGCTCAGCAGGGACGCGGTGACCTTGTAACGGCCCCCCAGAACGGCTCCAAGCGCAATGGGCTGGGACACGGTGGCTCCCTCTGGTAATCGGGCGCCACGGGGGTCGCACGGGCGCGAGAACGATCTTTCGGGCAGTCTACCGGCCGAGTTTGGCGCGCAGCGGGGCCAGCAAACCCGTGAACTCCTGGACCCGGAACAACTTCAGGGCCACGGCGTACACGGCGGCCATCACGAGCCCGCCCACGGCCAGGCTGATCAGGGCTGCTGTCTGATTACCCCACGGGAAACCGTCGGTGCGGTACCCGCCGAGCAACCACAGCGTCACGACTCCCGCCACGCCCGCGACGAGCGAGGCGGCCAGGATGCGCACGTGACTGCTCACGATCCGGGACAGGCCGTAGTCCCCGATCCGCCGCGTGAGGGCGTAGTGGTAGATCACCGTGGCCAGCACGTTCTGGATGGCGTAACAGGCCGCGACGGCGAACACCATGTGCTCGGGCGGAAAGACCCGGGCGATCAGCACGGCGGCGATCACGGTGAAGACGGACACCCCCAGCTGCACGAGGAACGGGGTGCGCGCGTCCTCCTGGGCGTAGAACGCGCGGCCCAGCATGAACGCGGTGGACATGAACGGCGCGCCGATGGCGATCACCGTGATGACCTGACCGATCACCGCGCCCGCGGCGGGAACACCACCGGAGAACAGCATGCCCAGCGGACCCGCGTACATGATCAGGGCGACCATGCAGAACACGGTGGCCACACCGGTGACCCGCAGGCTCGAGGACAGGGATGAGACCAGGGAGTCACGGTCCTTCTCGGACGCCGCGGCCGCCATGCGGTTGAACAACACGGTGGCGATGGACAGCCCGATTACCCCGTGGGGCAACGCGTAGAGCATGGTGGCCTGGTCCAGGACGGCCGTACCCGCGATGGGGGGCGCCCCACCCGGGCCGGACGCGATGTCCGCCCGGGCACCCGTGGGGATCGCCGCGGTGCGGTACAGGGCCATGAACGCGAGGTTGGCGATCACGCCGGTGGCGAGCGTCCAGCCGCCCAGGCGCGCCGCGGTGGACAGCCCGATCCCGCGCCATCCGAAGCGCGGGCGGATCCGCAGTCCCAGCCGGGCGAGCGGCCAGAACAGGATGAAGGCCTGCGCGGCGACACCCACCGTGGCCATGACCACGAGCCAGAAGGTCTGGGCGGAGCTCCAGTTCTCGAGGGTGTGCGGGTTGGTGCGGAACGGACCGAACTGCTGGATGAAGACCAGCAGGGCGGCGATCGCGATGACGTTGTTGAGCACCGGGGCCCACATGTACGCACCGAACGCACCCTTGGCGTTGAGCACCTGACCCACGACCGTGTAGAGGCCGTAGAAGAAGATCTGGGGGAACGTGATCAGCGCGAACGTGGTGCCCATGGCCAGCTGGGCGTCCGACCACCCCGGGCCCATGAGATTCATGATGGGGCGCACCAACAGCACGACCGCCGCGGTGATCACCAACAGCGCGATCACGGCGAGTGTGATCAGCCGGGAGATGTAATCAGCGCCCTCGTCCTGCGCCTTGGACGCCTTGATGATCTGCGGCACCAGCACCGCGTTGAACACACCGCCCGCGATCAGCACGTAGATCAGGTTGGGCAGTGTGTTGGCCAGCTGGAACACATCCGCCATGGTCGCGGCGGAACCGATGGCCACCGTGATCAGGAACGTCTTGACGAACCCCAGGATGCGGGACACCAGGGTCCCGGAGGCCATGATCGCGCTGGAGCGCGCACCGGACTTCTGCATGGGTCAAGGCCTCCTGCGCGGGGGGACGGGCCGGGTACGGCGCACGACGGATCGGACGGGACAGCCTACAACTGGTGAATGATGTATTCCCGGGCGATGTCCGCGATGCGCCGTTCGTTGGGGAAGGACAACTTCCGGCCGAGGGCGTCGATCCCGGACCACGCTACATCCACGGCCTCGTGGTCGGGGTCGTTCTCCGTGGTCAGGAATCCGCCGATGGCCTCCAGCAGGAAATGGTGGACGGTCTTGTGCACGCGGTGTCCGGAGACCGTGAACCAGTAGTCGATGCTGCCCAGCGGGGAGAGCACGCGGCCCATGATTCCGGTTTCCTCCTCTATCTCCCGCACCGCGGCTTCCTCGTTGGTCTCCTCGCCCTCGGGATGACCCTTGGGAAGGCACCACTCGAGCCGTCCACCGCGGTTGATCCGAGCAATGATGGCCACCGGATGCGTGGGATCGGACAGGTCCACCACGATCCCACCGGCCGACACCTCTTCCACCGTGGGCAGCGCGGAGACCGGTTGGTTCGGTCGCCTCTTGGGCGCGCTGGGTACGGGGAAAGCCATGCCATCTACCTTAGCGACATTCCCGGGACACTCCCTGATATGGGTCCGGCGGCGGTCCGTTCGCCGCGGTCGAGAGCGGTTGTACCGCCGCGGGCCCGACGACGCCCGCTCCGGTCGGGCCGGCCGGGCCGGCCGACGGCACATTCCGCTCGCACCCGCCGACGCAGACGCCGCCCCGAGCCGGCCGACGGCGCTCGCCGTGATGCGATAATGACGCTCATCATGACGCAGTTGCTGGACACCTCCTCACTTCACCCCGTTTCCCACGAGCTGGGGCGCCTCTTCGACAGCGCCGGATACGAGCTGTCCCTGGTGGGCGGGCCCGTACGCGACCTCCTGCTGGGCCGGGACGCGCTGGACCTGGACTTCACCACGAACGCGAGCCCCGATCAGACCCTCGAGCTGATCCGGGACTGGGCGGATGCACACTGGGAGATCGGCCGGGAATTCGGGACCATCGGGATGCGCAAGTCCGGCATGCAGCTGGAGGTCACCACCTACCGCGCCGAGGCGTACGACCCCGATTCCCGCAAGCCCACCGTGGCCTTCGGGGACGATCTGACCGAGGACCTGCGACGCCGCGACTTCACCGTCAACGCCATGGCCCTGCGGTTGCCGGGCATGGAGCTCGTGGACCCGTTCGGCGGGATCAAGGACCTGCACGCCGGTGTGCTGCGCACCCCCGGGACCCCGGAGGACTCGTTCACGGACGATCCCCTGCGCATGATGCGTGCCGCGCGGTTCAGCTCCCAGTTGGGTCTGACCGTGGCGGAGCCCGTGCGGGAGGCCATGACCGCGATGGCCGAGCGGATCGAGATCGTCTCCGCCGAACGGGTGCGCGAGGAACTGGTCAAGCTGATCTGCGGCGCCCATCCCCGCCGGGGCACCGAACTCATGGTGGACACGGGACTCGCGCAGATCGTGCTCCCGGAGGTGCCCGCGCTGCAGCTGGAGACCGACGAGGCGCATCATCACAAGGACGTCTACCAACATTCCCTCACGGTCATGGAACAGGCCGCGGAGAAGGAGACCGGTCCGGACGGCCCTGTGCCCGCCCCGGACTTCGTGCTGCGCTTCGCGGCGCTCATGCACGACGTGGGAAAACCCGCCACGCGCCGCTTCGAACCGTCCGGGGCCGTGAGCTTCCGACACCACGAGGTGGTGGGGGCCAAGCTCACGCGCAAGCGGATGAAGGCGCTGCGCTTCGACAATGACACGATCAAGCGGGTCACCCGCCTTGTGGAACTGCATATGCGTTTCTACGGATATGGTGACGCCGACTGGACCGATTCCGCGGTGCGCCGGTACGTGCGGGACGCGGGGGACGAACTCGAACGGCTGCACCGGCTCACCCGCTCGGACGTCACGACCCGCAACAAGCGCAAGGCCTCCCGGCTCGCCCGGCACTACGACGAGCTCGAACACCGCATCGACCAGCTCGCCGAGCAGGAACAGCTGGACGCCGTCCGGCCCGAGCTGAACGGCCAGCAGATCATGGCGATCCTGGGCATACCGCCCGGGCCCCAGGTGGGCCGCGCGTACAAATTCCTCCTGGAGATGCGTCTGGACGAGGGCGCCGTGGGGGAGGACGTGGCACGCGAGCGCCTCGTGTCCTGGGCGCGTGAGAAGGGCGTCATCGACTCCTGACGGAGAGGGCCACGCCGAGGTACCGCAGCGGAACACTCGCGCCATGACGCGTGGACTCCCCGCCCCCGTGGAACACTGACAGCATCCGTACCCGCGTTCCGAGGAGATCCCGCATGAGCCTGGAAGGTGCGCGCAACAGATCGGGAGGCAATGCCGGTCTGATGCTGCTGGGCCTCGGCCTGTACACGGTCATGATGGCCTACCTGTTGCGCATCCCGTGCCGGGTACCGGACTGGAACATGGCCCAGCAGGTTCCCGAGCTGTGTGCCACGGTGATCGGCACCGGGGATCTCAGTGTGCGCTCGTCGGACGTGGCCGGGGGGTTCTTCACCGGGGGTCCCACGGGGGATCAGCCGGTGCTCGTGGGGATGATCACCACGATCATCGGGTGGTTCGCCTCCAACCTGACCTCTCTGCTAGGTCTGGACGTGGGGCAGGGCTTCTACCTGGACCTCTCCCTGATCCTTCTGGCCCTCGTGTGGTTGGCCATCGTGGGCGTGGTCTCCTCGCTGAGCGGCAACCGGCGCTCCGACGCCCTGGTCATGGCGTTGGCCCCCGTGATCGTGCTCGTGGGATTCCAGTCCTGGGACCTGTGGGCCGTGCTGTTCATGATGCTTGCCCTGCTGGGCTACGTACGCGGGAACCCGGCGCTCGCGGGGATCATGGTGGGCTTCGGTGCCTCCGTGGCGTTCTTCCCCGTGGTGGTGCTGCTCGCGATCCTGATCATGGCCGCGCGTCACCGGTTCCTCAAGGACATCCTCTCCGCGTTCATCTGGGCCGTGGTCGCGTGGGCCCTGATCAACGGGACGTACATGGTCACGGCGTGGGATCGCTGGCGGGTCCAGTTCGGGGACATGGTGCGCTCCGACACCGAACAACCCTCGCTGTGGAACGTGTGGAGCTCCACCGTTGAACCGCGCACCGGGGTGTCCCTGGGAACCGGCGCGGACGGTCAGTACGTCCTGCTGAGCATGATCCTGGCGCTCGTGTTCGTGCTCCTGATCGCGCTGCTCAGCAAGCGGGAGCCCTCGGCCGTGCAGATCACGTTCCTGTTGCTCGCGCTCTACATCCTGTTGGCCAAGGAGTACTCCCTGACCTACGTGGTGTGGCTCGTGCCCCTCGTCATCCTGTGCCGTCGCAACTGGATTGAGTTCGGGCTGTGGCAGGTGGTGGAAGTGCTCTACTGGGCCACCGTGGTGCTGCCGGCCTCGGCATGGCCCACCCTGCCGTGGGTCGAGGAATTCGGCTGGAGCGCCCAAGATATATTGGCCGTAGTACGTTATGTCTTTCTCATCTATCTGGTGGTGGCGGTCGTGGTGGACATGTTCCGGGGACGCAAGGCTGCGGCGCTCGGCGCGTCCGCGGTCCAGTAAGAACCCGGCATGGCACCGCGCGACTCCGAGACCCTCGCTCGTCTGAGGCTGCCGTCCTGGCGTTCCCTCCGCCTACCCCTGTTGCTCGTGCTGGTGTTCGTCGCGGTCGCGTCCACCGTGTGGGCCGCGCTCGCCAACTACTTCCTGGTCTCGCGGGATCCCGAGGCTCCCGTGGGCAGGTACCTGGGGTACCTCGAGGGCGGCAGTTCCCGTCAGGTCCTCGCACCGTTGTTGATCGGCGGGGACCGCCCCCTGGCCCAGCTGCTGTCCAACGGGGTGTACCGGGATGCCGCAAACCGCCCGCAGGGCCACGACTTCGTGGGGGTCCAGAATCACGGGGAACACGCCGCGGTGGGGGTGGACATCCACCTGGGGGACGGTTCCACCGTGCACCGTGAGTACACGGTCGAGAAGGTGGCGTCCTGGGGCCCCTTCAACGACTCGTGGCGATTGGTGGAACGCGACAACGCCATTGTGGACGTCCGACTGCCCGCGGCGGTGGACGCGGCGTCCGTCAACGGCAACAAGGTGCGTCCGAACGGTTCCGAGCTCTTCCCCACGGACCCTTCCGATCCCGGGTCACCCGCGCGCACGTGGCAGTTCGAGGGCCTGCCCGGGGTCTACGACATCGCGATGCCCGAGGACTCGTATCTCCTGGCCAGCGAACATGCCTCCGCGGAAATATCCATGAGCGATCCCCGGTCCGCCGAGGTCGAACTGGACTTCACAGCGTCGCCGCACATGTGGGAGGGCGCGGAGCGGGCCGTTCAGGACGCCGTGGGCCAATGCGAACGCGTGCTGCGCTTCGACGCTGCGCAGTGCCCGCTGCCCGCGCAGTTGGGAGGCGGGCCCGCGGCGTCACCCTCCGCCTCGCCCAGTGCTTCACCCACCGGGGCTCCCACGGAGGTCCCGCCGGGCGTGTCCAACATTCGGTGGGAACTGCAGTCCCGCCCGTCACTGCTCCTGGCACAGGATGACGACGATCCCCTGGCCTTCCACGCCGTGCGGTTCCGTCCCACGGTGGCCACCGTGACCTGGCTGCAGAACGGGCGGCAGCACTCGGGGACCGTGGGCTTCGGGATCGACGTGACGGCCCGGACCAACGGTGAGGACCTGGACACGGACGTGCAGTTGCGCTCGACGCTGACCGAGCGGGAGAGGGCCAGCCAGCGCTCCTAGGATGGGAGCGGTTGTATCAAGGCAACCGGGGAGTGGAAGAGGGGTTCATCATGGCCGACGAACCGGAGTACTACACAGCACAACCGCTACCGCGCCGCGACGAGCCGTCCCGCGGCTACGGCCAGGGCGCCGGCCTCGGCCCCGCAGGCACCGCGCCCGGGTGGGGTCACCAGCGCCCCGTCGGCCAGCCGGTCAACGTCAACGTGGTGGGCGGCAGGTCCATCGTGCTGGCCTATGTCCTGTGGTTCTTCCTGGGCAACTTCGGCGTCCACAAGTTCTACCTGGCCCAGCCCTTCCAAGGGATCTTCTACCTGGTGCTCTCCGCGATCGGGTGGCTCACCGTGGGGATCCTGATCGGCTGGTTCTTCCTGGGTCTGTTGTGGCTGCTCATGCTGATCGACCTGTTCGTGATCCCCCTGCGCGTGGGCGCGCTCAACGCTCGGTTGGCCCGACGCGTCGGTGGCTACTGAGCCCCCGTTGTAGTAAAATGGGGAAGTCTGTGTGCCGTGCGCCGATCGCTGCCGGCACCGACATACGCACAGAACCTCCTGCTGCGGAAGGACCGCAGCCGCTTAGCCCGAAGGAGGTGGGTTCTTTACATGCGTGAATACGAACTGATGGTCATCCTCAACCCCGAGGTGGAGGAGCGCGCCGTCGAGCCGACCCTCAAGAAGTTCCTCGAGGTCGTCACCAAGGAGAACGGCACCGTCGACAAGCTCGACATTTGGGGCCGTCGTCGTCTGGCCTACGAGATCCAGAAGAAGTCCGAGGGGATCTACGCCGTGGTGAACTTCACCGCCGAGCCGCAGACCGCCAAGGAACTGGACCGCGTGCTGAGCCTCAACGAGGCCGTGATGCGCACCAAGATCATCCGTCCGGAAGAGCAGAAGATCCACGGCAAGTGAGGTGAGCGTGCGGCCCACCCGGGCTGCACAGCACGCACTCACCACGGGCTCGTGAGAGTCCCCGTGAGATGCTTTTCACCCCACTGAGTCTCGCATCCAGCGTCCACAGAATCCGGAGGTTCACATGGCTGGCGACACCGTCATTACAGTGATCGGAAATCTGACTGCAGACCCCGAATTGCGCTTCACGCCGTCCGGAGCCGCTGTGGCCAACTTCACCGTTGCGTCCACCCCGCGCGCCTTCGACCGGCAGAGCAACGAATGGAAGGATCAGGAGACCCTTTTCATGCGTTGCTCGGTGTGGCGTGAGGCTGCCGAGAACGTGGCGGAGTCCCTGACCAAGGGAACCCGCGTGATCGTCCAGGGCCGGCTCAAGGCACGCTCGTACGAGACCAAGGAAGGGGAGCGCCGCACCAGCACCGAGCTGGAAGTGGACGAGATCGGCCCCTCCATGAGGTACGCGACCGCCAAGATCAACCGGAACTCGCGCGGCGGAGGCAACTCCTACGGCGGGAACCAAGGCTTCGGCGGCGGTCAGGGCGGTTTCAACGACAACCAGGGTGGCGGCTTCGGCGGCAACCAGGGTGGCGGTAACCCCGGTGGTGGCAACCCCGGCGGTGGCAACCAGGGCGGCGGGTTCAACGGGAACCAGGGCGGCCGCGGGGGCCAGCAACCGCGTCAGCAGGGCAACGATCCCTGGGGTCAGTCCTCCGGTGGGAACTACGACTGGGGAACCGGCGCCGAGGACGAGCCCCCCTTCTAAACACAACCATTCCAACCCATCCCGCAGGTACGCCTGCGGGCTCCGCACCAGAAAAGGAGCACCACGATGGCCAAGGCTGAAATTCGCAAGCCGAAACCGAAGCAGAACCCGCTCAAGGCGGCCGACGTCACCGAGATCGACTACAAGGACGTCGCCTTGCTGCGTAAGTTCATCTCCGATCGCGGCAAGATCCGCGCTCGCCGCGTGACCGGCGTGTCCGTTCAGGAGCAGCGCAAGATCGCCCAGGCGATCAAGAACGCTCGTGAAGTGGCTCTGCTGCCCTACTCCGGCGCCGGCCGCTGATCAGAGAGGACTGAGAATTCATGGCAAAGATCATTTTGACCCAGGAAGTCTCCGGGCTCGGTTCCGCGGGTGACGTGGTGGACGTGAAGAACGGCTACGCCCGTAACTTCCTGTTCCCCCGCGGCTTCGCGACTCCGTGGACCCGCGGCGCCGAGAAGCAGATCGACTCCATCAAGCAGGCTCGTGCGGCCCGTGAGCTGTCCTCCCTCGAGGACGCCCAGGCTCTCGCCGCCAAGCTGACCTCCACCACCCTGACCGTCCCGGTCAAGTCCGGTGCCGAGGGTCGCTTGTTCGGTACGGTCCGCGCCGGGGACATCGCCTCCGCGGTCGAGACCGCCGGTCTGGGTTCCATCGACAAGCGTCGCGTGGACCTGACCCAGCGCATCAAGACCACCGGCGTGTACCAGGCCGTGATCCACCTGCACGAGGACGTCAACGCGAACGTGGAGTTCGAGGTCGTCCCCGCCTGATCGCACCTCGAGTGCATCCGGGCCCCTGAACTGTTCACGCGGTTCGCGGGGCTCGCGGGTGATGTATGAGAACCCCGTGGAACGCTCGTTCCACGGGGTTCTTGCCGTCCTCGGGCTTCCAGAGATCGCGCAGAGCACCGTGGGAGGATGGCGGTCATGATCATGAGCGCACGCAGGTTGAGCACGGGCCGCACGCTGTTCTGGGTGGCATTGGGGTGCGTGACATTGACCCTGGTGTTCTTCTTGGGGGCATTCCTCGCCGGCAATTCCTTGGCGCCGCGCGGTGCGGTGGCTGTCCTGGTGGCCGGCCTCATCCTGAGCGTAGTCGCGTCCCTTGTGGCATTGATTCTAGGCATTGCGGGCACCGTGGCCTTCTCGGCCCTGCGGGGCCGTTACGTTCTGGTGTTGCTCCTGGCCATCGTGACATCGCCCCTGCTCTGGCTGCTCTTCTTCGCGCTGCTCGGGTGAGTTACCCACAGCTGCGACGGGTTTTCCACAGATCTCTCCACAGCCTGTGCACAGCACTGCACGGCGTGTTCCACATGTTTTCCACGTACTTTTCCACAGGCCGTGGACGACGACGGCGCGCCACCGGGCCGCTCGTCGTCGTCTACTCAGCGCCCGGCTCTGCAACGAGCACGGGCGGCTATGAGGGTCGGAGAGCGGTGGGAGAATGAACGGGTGCGCCGCTCGAGGTGGGCGCATTCGTCTGCAAGGAAAGTGAGTGAGGGTGTCGGAATATTCGTCCGGGCCGCGCGAGGACTACGGCCGTACCATGCCGCACGATAACCAGGCCGAGCAGTCGGTGCTGGGCGGGATGATGCTCTCCAAGGACGCCATCGCGGACGTAGTGGAAGTGCTGCGGGGCGTGGACTTCTACAAGCCGGCGCACGAGAACATCTACGACGCCATCGTCTCCCTGTACGGGCGCGGCGAACCGGCGGACGCGATCACCGTGGGGGACGAGCTCACCAAGAACGGTGAGATTGAACGGATCGGGGGGATCGCGTACCTGCACTCGCTGATCGCATCCGTGCCCACGGCCGCCAATGCGGGGTTCTACGCGGAGATCGTGCGGGAACGCGCGGTGCTGCGGCGGCTCGTGGAGGCCGGGACCAAGATCGTGCAGCTGGGCTACGCGCACGACGGTGAAGTGGACGACATCGTCAACGAGGCCCAGGGCGAGATCTACCAGGTGGCCGAGCGGCGCACGGCGGAGGACTACGTCCCGCTCAAGGACGTCATGGAAGCCACCGTGGACGAGATCGAGGCCGCAGGCAACCGCTCCGGGATGCAGGGTGTGCCCACGGGGTTCATCGAACTGGACGAGCTCACCCACGGGTTCCAGGGCGGACAGATGATCGTGATCGCGGCGCGTCCGGCCATGGGTAAGTCCACGCTCGCCCTGGACGTGGCACGCTCCGCGTCCATCAAGCACAACATGACGTCCGTGATCTTCTCCCTGGAGATGAGCCGCAACGAGATCGCCATGCGCTTGCTCTCCGCGGAGGGCACCCTGAACATGCAGGACCTGCGCGCGGGCACCCTGCAGGACGAGCAGTGGGCCAAGATCGCGCAGATCATGGGCAAGATGAACGAGGCGCCCCTGTTCATCGACGACTCCCCCAACATGTCCCTGATGGAGATCCGCGCCAAGTGCCGCCGGCTCAAGCAGAAGCACGACCTCAAGCTCGTGGTGCTGGATTACCTGCAGCTCATGAGCTCTGGCAAGAAGGTGGAGTCCCGCCAGCAAGAGGTCTCCGAGTTCTCGCGTGCGCTCAAGCTGCTCGCCAAGGAGTTGGACGTGCCCGTGGTGGCGCTGTCCCAGCTGAACCGTGGTTCCGAGCAGCGCCAGGACAAGAAGCCGCAGGTGAGTGATCTGCGTGAATCGGGGTCAATCGAGCAGGATGCGGACATGGTCATCCTGCTGCATCGCGAGGACGTCTACGACAAGGAGTCCCCGCGCGCCGGTGAGGCGGACGTGATCGTGGCCAAGCACCGCAACGGTCCCACGAAGACCATCGTGGTGGCGTTCCAGGGCCACTACTCACGGTTCGCGAACATGGCGCTGGAGGGGTTCTAAAGTCTTCAGCTCCCCGTCTTGTGCTGCGTTCCGGGCGAGCCGAGCTGCGCCTTGCCTCCAACCTCCCACCCCCTGGGATCGCACCCACCTCGCCCGTAACCGGCCCGTCCCACTACGCTTTGTCGGTGCTTACCACTGAACAGGCTGCTTACAAACTCGCCTTCCAGATTGCGGACGCCCTGATCCGCAGCGGGGCCGGGTCCGCCAACACCACCAAGTCCGTGCTGTCGATTTTTAGCAAGACGGACCTGCGGGACGTCACGGTGAGCGTGGGCCTGGGGCAGGTGACGATCAGCCACCAGGATGCGCCGGACAAGGCGCCGAGCACTCGCGTGTTCGAGTCCCAGCCCGGAACCCTGGACATCCAGCTGCGCACGGACACGGGCGAGGTGCTGGAGGACTTCGTGCTCGGCCGGATTTCTGCAGAGGAGGGGATCCAGCGCATGGACGAGATCCTCGCGGAGTCCCGGCACATCGGCCACCGTCTGACGGTGACCGGTTTCGGGATGTTCGGTGTCGGGTTCGCTCTCATCCTGGGCGGAAGCTGGCCCACCGCCATCACGGCCGCGATCGTCTCCGCGATCGTGTACGGCGTCTACGCCCTCGTTCAGCGGATCAAGGCCCCGGAGGTCTTCAGCCTCGCGGCCGGGGGACTGACCGCAGTGCTCGGGGCCACTGTGGCAGGGGTCCTCTTCGACATCACCCAGACGGCGGTGTGCATCGTGGCAGCCCTGGCCGCGTGGCTCGCGGGGATTGCCGCGTACGGTGCGGTGCACGACGTCATCACCGGGTGGTACGTCTCCGCCTCCGGGCGCATCTTCGAGGCCATCACGAGCACTGCCGGTCTGGTGGCCGGTGTGACCATCGGGATCCACGCCATGCGGCCGCTCGTGGGGGACTCCGTGGACTACATCGAGACGCTGCAGATGGACGACTCCCGCTGGGCCCTCACCGTCCTTGGTGCCGCCGTGGTCTCCGCCGGTTTCGCGCTCGCCTCGGGTGGTCGTGGGTGGAAGCTGGCGTCCCTCGGTCTATTCGGCGGCCTGGTGCAGCTGGGGGTCCTCGCCATCACCGCCACGGGCATCAGTTCGTTCGGTGCCATTCTGATCGCCTCGATCGTCGCGGGCATCCTGAGCGTCACCCTCACCCGCGCCCTGAACCTGGCCTCGAACGCCACGCTCATGGTCGTCCTGCTCCCGCTGTTCCCGGGAATGCTCGTCTACCAGGGTGTCCTGGGCGTGATCTTCGGCCTCGAAGACGCCGGGGAGAACGTCCTCGAGGCTGCCATCACCGCGTTCTGCCTGTGCATGGGCGGCATGCTCGGGCAGTACGTGGCGTCCGAGGTCCTCTGGGCCGGGCGGCGTCGCCAGTTCAAGCGCCACCACCCGGGCCAGAAGTTCCGCCGCGAGATGGCGAACGAGGAGAACTTCAGCGACATCATGGTTCCCATCTTCTCCAAGCCCTTCACCAGCTGACGCGGGCGCAGATCAAGCTGGGGCGGTCCGCGCTGCGCGCCCGGCGGCGAGGTGGGTCCTGCCCGCGTCCGCCCCGCCGCGGAGGCCGCTACTTCCCCATGGCCTCGGCCACGCGCTCCACGAGTCCGCGCATTTTGGCGAGCGCGCGATCGGCGCGCTCCTCCGGGCTCATGGTCTCCTCCATCTGCCGGATGCCCTCGGGCTTGCGGCGCCCCAGCGTATAGTCGCTGCACGCCAGGTTCGAGCACACGTAGGTACCCACGGAGTTGTAGCGGTCCTTCGCGGTCTTGGAGCGCTGGATCGACACCAGTGAGACGCCGCTGGCCGGGTGCAACGTCAGGCAGATCTGACACATGCGTGCGCCACCGCTCGCCTTCTGCGCGCTCTTCTCGAGCACCAGCCCGCGCAACCCGTCCTTGGTCTCGACGACGACGTAGCCCGCCCGCGGTGACTTCGGGTCGTACCAGCCCAGGAAGATCTGGGACTCCCAGTCCCCGTGGAGCACGTCCTGCGGGATGTTGATGCGCTGCGCGGCGCCCTTGGAGCAGTTGACGAAGCTCTTGCGGATCTCGGTTTCTGTATGCGTATTCATGTTCTTTGGTCCTTCGAGGATGGCCTTTCCCTGCCTGCCACGTGCGGGTCAGGACGGCGCGCGGGCGCCCGGGTGTCAAGGGGCGCGGTGGGTGCGGGCGGCGTCGTCGTGCCGTGTGGTGCGGGAGGGCGACGGCGTTCGGCGCGCTCGTGGAGCGCGGTCGCCGCGGGGAGGTGGAAAGGGGTGGGTGAAAGCGCACGACGGGGTGGTCTTCACCCGCCGCGTCCGGTCAGCGCTGTCTAGTGCCGGCGGTGAAGAAGCCGGCAACCCCCTGACGCACGAAAGCCTCGTTCCTCCACGGCTGTGGATCTCGAAAACGTACGGGGACAGTTTAGATCCACCGTGGGGCTGCCCACCACCTGGCATCGGGTCGCCCAGAAGGGTATCCCGCTGGAGGTGAGCGTCAAGTTCCCATACTCGTAGAAGTCAAGAATTTACAAGTGGGTATTGCCTCCTTTCCCCGTGTTTCTAAGGGGCAGAGGCTCCGATGTTCAAATCTGTCTGATCCTCGGATAAATTTTGATACATGCAACCCATGGTCTTCCCCGAGGTCGATTTCGCGAGTGCGCTCGTGACGGATCTGTTCGCCCTGGAGCGGGTGCGCGTGGATTTTCGTACTGAGCACCTTGACGACCCTCTTGGCCTGGAGCTGCGCAGGCTGTTCCAAGGTCTCACGAGCGTCATGTCGGCACGCATCGAAGGGAACCGGACCACGGTGGCGGATGTCGTGGCCGAAGCCCGGCGGGCCGCGGCCACGGGACAGCCAGCAGCAGACGCCGTGCGAGAGATTCTGCAGCTGGAGCAGGCAACTGACTACATGGACGAGTTGGCAGCCGATGGAAGGCTGTCCCTGACTCATGGGCTGATCCGTGAACTCCACCAGCTCGCCGTGCAGGGACTCGAACGTGAGGGTGACGAGCACCCGGGCAGCTATCGAACAATCCCCGTCGGGATCGCTGGAGCGTCCCACGTCCCGCCCGCACCCGGGTCCGTCCAGGCGGACATGGACCAGCTCCTGGAGTTTGCAAACAAGGAAGTACCCGCACAGCACCAACTCCTCCAGATCGCGCTGGTCCACCACCGGTTCGTCTGGATACATCCGTTTGCCAATGGTAACGGGCGGGTCTCACGCCTGCTGACGTACGCCATGCTGAGCAACCAGGGCTACACCTCCAGGAGCGCCGCGCGTCCGCTCAACCCCACAGCAGTTTTTGGTGCCGACCGGCAGTCGTACTACGACCACCTCGCGGGAGCGGACTCCCTGAGCCCGGAGGGGGTGCTGGCCTGGGCCGGGTATGTGATCCACGGCCTCAAGGACGACATGGACAGGGTCAGTCGGCTTGCTGCCCCCCGCTTCATTTCCGAGGAGGTCGTGGGGCCCTCGGTCAATGCCGCCCTCGCGGCGGGGGAGCTCACGGAGACGGAGGCAGATGTGATCTACGCGGTGGCGCGCCAAGGGAAGGCCAAAGCGGGCGATCTCGAGGACGTGATCAAGGGGTCTCCGTCGAACAGGAGCCACCGTCTGCGCCGCATGGTTGAGTCCGGGTTGCTGCAGAAGATGTCAGGGCCGGGGCGGTACGTGGTGAGTCTGCATCGCAACGTTCTGACCAAGCACGTGGTGCGCCGCCTCAACCAGTTGGACATGCTCCCGGCTATCCTGCGTGACTGAGGTGCGGGACTGTCCACGCGACGGCAGGTGAGCGCACAATGCTCCAGTGCTGAGCACCTACCCTGGAGGCATGACTTCCTCCGCCACTGCCACCACATCCCTGGGCGTCCTACAGGAGGTTTTCGGGTACGACGCCTTCCGTGGGGAGCAGGCGGAGATCATCGAGCAGGTGGTGGGTGGCGGGGACGCCGTGGTGCTGATGCCCACCGGCGGCGGCAAGTCCCTGTGCTACCAGATCCCCGCACTGCTGCGGGACGGCACGGGCGTGGTGGTCTCCCCGCTGATCGCGCTCATGGCGGACCAGGTGGCCGCGCTCGAGGCCGTGGGTATCCGCGCCGCGTACCTCAACTCCACCCTGGAGCCCTACGAGGCGCAGGAGGTGGAGCGACAGCTTCTCGCCGGGGACATTGACCTGCTCTACATGGCCCCCGAACGGCTCATCCTGCCGCGCACCGTTGAGCTGCTGAAGCGCGCACCGATCGCCCTGTTCGCGATCGACGAGGCGCACTGCGTCTCCCAGTGGGGGCATGACTTCCGCCCCGACTACATGGGGTTGTCCGTGCTTGCGGACGCCTTCCCGGATGTTCCCCGCATCGCACTCACCGCGACCGCCACGCGGGCCACCCACCAGGAGATCACCGAGCGGCTGCGCATGGAGAACGCGCGGCACTTCGTCTCCAACTTCGACCGCCCCAACATCCAGTACCGGATCGAGTCCAAGGACCGTGCGAAGGACCAGCTGCTGCGGCTCATCCAGTCGGAGCACCCGGGGGAGGCGGGCATCGTCTACTGCATGTCCCGCAAGAGCGTGGAGTCCACTGCCGCGTGGCTCGGCGCCCGCGGGGTCGACGCCATGCCCTACCACGCGGGTCTCGACGCCGCAGTGCGCCAGGACACGCAGGTGCGGTTCCTGCGGGAGGAGGGAATCGTCGTCGTCGCCACGATCGCGTTCGGCATGGGCATCGACAAGCCGGACGTCCGCTTCGTCGCCCACCTGGACCTGCCCAAGAGCATCGAGGGGTACTACCAGGAGACAGGCCGCGCTGGCCGCGATGGTATGCCCGCAACGGCATGGATGGCGTACGGCCTGGGCGACGTGGTCAACCAGCGGCGCATGATCGACCAGGGAGACGGATCTGACCTGCACAAACGCAATGCGCGCTCGCACCTGGACGCCATGCTCGCCCTGTGCGAGACCACGGACTGCCGTCGTGTGCAGCTGCTGCGGTACTTCGGCCAGGACTCCGAGCCGTGCGGCAACTGCGACACGTGCCTGAACCCGCCCAAGGTCTGGGACGCCACCGTGCCCGCCCAGAAGCTGCTGTCCACGCTCATCAGGCTGCAACGCGAACGCGGTGAGCAGTTCGGTTCCGGCAAGGTCTTCGACATCCTGCTGGGCCGCAGCAACGAGCGCACGGAGGCGTCGCGCCACCAGGAGCTGAGCGTGTGGGGGGTCGGGCAGGACCTCTCCGAGCGGGAGTGGCGCTCGGTACTGCGGCAGCTGCTTGCCCGCCGGGTCGTGGAGGCCGTCGGTGATTTCGGCGTGCTCGTTCCCGGCCCGGAGGCCGGACCCGTGCTGCGCGGTGAGGGCACCCTGGAGCTGGCGGTGGACAGGGCGCCGACGGCGCGCGCGAACGGACGCGCCCGCAGCGGCGGGGGCAGCGGGCGCTCACGGGCCGCAGACACCCTGGACGAGGCCGCGAAGGAGACCTTCGAGGCGCTGCGGGAGTGGCGGACATCGGTGGCCAAGGAGAAGCAGATCCCGCCCTACATGGTGTTCTCGGACGCCACGCTCGTCGGCATCGTGGAGGCCGCCCCGGCCTCGACCGCGCAGCTCAGCGGCATCAGCGGAGTGGGCGCCAAGAAGCTCGCCGAATACGGGGACGCCGTGTTGGAGGTGCTGGGCTCCCCGGGGTCCTGACGGTGAGAACTGCCCCGGCCGTTCGGCGTCAGTCGGACGTGACGGAGGATATGCGGTCCACGATGGCCTCGGCCACCGCGGGGGCCTCCCGCTCGGGCAGCCAGTGTCCGGCATCGAGCTCGATGAACTCGTACGGCGCGTGCACGTACACCTCGGTCTCCTCCGCGGCCGTTCGGCCCAGGGCGGGATCCCGGTTGCCCCACACAAACGTGGTGGGCATCGTGATGATGCCGTTTCCAGCATTCTTACCGGTCACGCCGTCCTTGCGCAGCATGGCGCGGTACCAGTTGATGGGCCCGCGCAGGTCGTCCGCGGTGGCGAAGCGACGCTCGTAGCGTTCCGCGGCCTCCTCGGGGATGCCCGCACGGCGGGTGAGGGTTCCCACGCGACCGGCGAGCAGACGCTCCGGTGCGGCGGGGATCTGGAACATGCCGATGTACCAGGATTTCTTGAGCTGGTCCGGGGTCTTGAGCGCGTGCCCGAGCGCGGTGGGGTGCGGGGTGGACAGCACGGTCAGCGAGGTCACCCGCTCCGGTGCGCGCAGGGCGATGTCCCAGGCGAGCACCCCGCCCCAGTCGTGGCCCACCAGGTGGAACCGCTCCGCTCCGGCCTCGTCCGCGAGGGCCAGCGCGTCCGCGGAGAGCTCCTCGCGGCGGTACGCGGCCAGCTCGGTGGGTCGGGCGCCCGGGGAGTACCCACGCTGGTCCATGGCGAGAGTGCGCAGCCCCTGCGCGTTCAGCCGTTCGGCGACGTCGTCCCAGCCGCGGGCATCCTGCGGGAAACCGTGCAGCAACAGGACCACGGGGCCGTCCTCCGGGCCCTGGTCGAGAACGTCGAATGTGAGTCCC
Organism: Kocuria marina; assembly: GCA_014652975.1. Taxonomy (GTDB): domain Bacteria; phylum Actinomycetota; class Actinomycetes; order Actinomycetales; family Micrococcaceae; genus Kocuria; species Kocuria marina. Next base: position 954,542 of record BMZV01000001.1, read on the forward strand.
TGTCGCGTGAAGCTGGTGATTCGAGTCATGCCTCCACCCTATGGCGCACGGAGGGGCTCGTCAGCCGTGGCCCCGGACCTGGGGAGGGTCTGCGGCGGAGCGGGTCTAGAAGAACCCGATGACGCGCCCAATGATGGCCAGGACGGTGAACGGTGCCACGACCACGGCCAGTTCGATCAGCACGACCTTGCCCACGGCGCCCTCACCGGAGCGCTCGCGGTCGAGGTGCTCTCCGGGCGGGAGCCCGTGGTGCGGGTGCTGCGCGCGGCGGCCGCTCACCGGGAGCTGCCCGTGTACCTGTTGAGCCGCCAAGTGCGGTTCGTGGCCGTCACGCAGGAGGCGCACCGCCGGATCGCCGCGCGTCAGCTCGAGCAGCTGGAGACGGACCGCCGCATCCACGAGGTCTTCACCCAGCTGACCCTGGAGGCTGCCCCGGTCCAGCAGATCGTTGCGGAAGCCGCGCGGCTACTGGGTGCCGAGGTCGTGTGGCGGCGGCGTGCGGCGTCGTCGTCACTGGAGGACAGCGGGGGGACCGTTCCCGTGGCGGTCGCGGGGGAGACGGTCGGGTGGCTGTCCGCCGAGCCGCGGGGCGCCCGGCCCGCGTTGCGCGCCACCGTGCTGGAGCGGGCGGGGCAGGCGGTGGCGCTCACGCTGCTGTCCGAGCGCAGCCGCCGGAATGAGAAGCGCCAGGCGGAGACCGCCCTGCTGCACGAGCTTCGGCGCCCGTGGAACGTGGACGAGGACTCCGCGCGGCGGCGTGCGCACGAACTCGGGATCGGCGTGCTGCGCCACGGGGTGCTGAGCGAGGCGGCCCCGGCCGCGTGGCTGCCAGTGGTCGTGCGCTGGGAGCGCCCGGGGGCGGGTCCGCTGGGCGAGCACCAGGGCGGCGGCGCCGTGCTCGATGCGCTCGCGTGGGCGCTGGGCCGGGAGCGCACGACGGCGCTTGCTGGCCGTCTTGGCGCTGCCTCCGTGGCCGTGCTGGTGCCGCTGGCCGCGCGCACCCCTCAGGACGCCGTGGTGGAACGGGTGCTTACGGCGGCGGAGCAGCGCCTGGAGGGAGCGTGGCGGGTGCTCGCGGGGGTCTCCGATCCAGAGTCGGGGATGATCGGCGCGGCCGCCCGCCTGGACGAGGCCGGAATGATCGCGGAGGCCGCGGTGTCCCTGCTCGCGCGGGACGGTTGCGCGGAAGGTGGCCCCTCGCAGGACGGGACCGTGGCGGACCGCGCGGCACGGCAGGACGCCGCCCGGTCCGGTTCTGTGCGCTCCGGTTCCGCGTGGCGGCGGTGCTTCCGCGCACAGGACGTGCGGCTGCGCGGGCTGCTCGCGATGTTGCGCGGGGACGAGCGCGTGCAGATGTTCGCGCGCGCGGAACTCGGGAGCGTCCTGGACGTGGAGCGCCACGAGGACTGTGAGCTGTTGACGCAGTTCCTGGCGTGCGGCGGGAACAAGAGCCTGCTGGCCCAGCGGCTCCACCTCTCCCGCCCGGCGCTCTACGGGCGGCTGGCCCGGCTGGAACGCAGGCTGGGGGTGTCGCTGGACGATCCGGAGTCGCGGACGTTCCTGCACGTGGCGCTGCTGATCGCGGAGGTGGAGGGGTGCTGAGGACGGCCCGGGCGGCGTCGTGCGCTAGGACTCGGTGGGGTAGTCGCGCGGCCAGCTGTGGCCGAGGGTGGCCTCCACGCTCTCGTTGAAGCGGCGGGTGAGACGGGCCAGCGCGGTGACGTCCTCCTGCGGCCAGTCCGCAATGAAACGCTGGTAGGACTCGCGGCGGACCTCCAGTTCCTCCGCAAGACGGTGCACGCCCTCCTTGGTGGGTTGGTGCTTCTTGGCGACGCCGCCCTCAGGGTCCTTGATGCGCTCGATCAGACCGCTCTTCATGGCGGCTGCGACCTGCCGGTGGACGGTGGAGATGTCCAGACCGAAGGACTGGGCCAGCTCGGCCACGCTCATGGGGCCGCCGGCCTGCAGACGGGCGAGGAGCACGGTGGAGCTGCGGTCCAGCGCCTCCCGGCGGGACTGGGGTGGCGCTCCCTGGAGGGCGTATCTCGAGAGCAGCATGTTCTCGTAGACGAGTTCGCTCACTGAGTCATCGCTGTGCACGGTTCCATCCTTTCATCCCCGGGTGGACGGCTTCCGAGGGGCTGCCGCCGTGGCAACTCTCAACGGTAGGCGGGGCGGAAAGGCGGGGGAGCGGGGTCGTCGGCAAAAATTGCATAATACAAATCCTGGGGTAATATCTTGCACTATACAAACCCAAAAACTCCAGGAGGTGCCCGTGTCGGTCGACGCGAAGGACGACGTTCCCACAGGTCAACTGCCGGTTGTGGTGGAGCAGGCCACGCCCGGTCCCGCGCACTCGGCGGGCCCGGCACGGCTGGTCACGCCCACGTTCGTGGTGGCGTGGGTGGTCAACTTCCTGCAGTACCTGACCTTCTACATGCTGGTCACCACCATGGCGCTGTACGCCGTGAAGAGTTTTGCGGCCTCGGACGCCGTGGGCGGTTTCGCGTCCAGTGCGTTCGTGGTGGGGGCGACCATCGCGCGGCTGGTCTCCGGATACCTCGTGGACATCCTTGGCCGCCGGAAGATGCTGCTGATCGCGCTCGTGGTCGTGGTGGTCGCGTGCGCGCTGTACCTGCCTGCCGGGTCTCTGCCCGTGCTGATCGGGGTACGTCTGCTGCACGGTTTCGGGTACGCGTTCGCGAGCACCGCCGTGATGACGATTGCGCAGTCCGTGATCCCCGACTCCCGCCGCGGCGAGGGCACCGGGTACTTCGCGCTGGGCACCACGCTGGCCACTGCGGTGGGGCCCGCACTGGGGCTCTTCCTGGTGGGTTCGCTGAACTACACGTGGCTGTTCTGGACGACCCTCGTCACCGCCGTGCTCGGCCTGGTGCTGGGTGTCTTCCTGCGGGAGCCCCTGGTCAAGCGTGAAGCCCAGGCCAACCAGGAGGTGGACAAGCAGCGCGCCGCTTTCTCGCTCAGCGACATCGCCCACCCGGCAGTGCTGCCCATCGGCTCCTTCATGCTGGTGGTGGGCGTCTGCTACGCGGGCGTGATCACCTACCTCAACGCCTATGCCGAGGACCGCGGAGTCACCACCGGCGCCGCCCTGTTCTTCGTGGCGTACGCCGTGGCCATGCTGATCATGCGCCTAGTGCTGGGCAAGGTGCAGGACCAGCGCGGCGACAACGTGGTGGTCTACCTGGGCCTCGTCTGCTTCGCTGTGGCCCTGGGCATCCTGGCTGTGGCCAATCAGGACTGGCAGGTGGTCGTGGCCGGCGCCATGACCGGTCTGGGCTACGGCACCCTCATGCCGGCCGCGCAGGCCATCGCCGTAAGCGCGGTGCCCGCCCACAAGCTGGGCACCGGCATCTCCACGCTGCTGTTGCTCATGGACGTGGGCGTGGGCGTGGGTCCCGTGATTCTGGGTCTGTTGCTCTCCGCCGCCGGTTTCGGGGCCATGTACGCGGTTCTCGCCGTGCTGGTAGTCGTTGCCGCCGTGCTGTACCACGCGGTGCACGGCCGGCACCCGCACGCCAAGCGGGGGCGGCTCGTGGTGGACTGAGGTTCGCTCTTTCGGGGGCCCGTGGCGTGTGCCGCGGGCCCCTTTTGGTTGTGCGGCTGGGCGGGGGCGACGACGGTGCGTGGCCACGGGTACGCGCGGGACTGCTGCACGGATAGGTGACAGGTAGTAGTCACGCCGCCAGTGCGACGGTCGTGTTCACGATGGTCTCGAACCCAATGGGCGTCAAACAGCCTAGGCGGGCCTGGCGCCGACGCCGGTGGTAGGTCCGCTCGATCCAGGTCACGATCGCGATGCGCAGCTGCTCACGAGTGTTCCAGGAGCGGCGGTCGAGGACGTTCTTCTGCAGCAACGCGAAGAAGCTCTCCATGGCTGCGTTGTCTTTGCTGGACCCGACTCTGCCCATACTCCCGACCATGCGGTGCCGGCCCAGAGCACGCCGGAACTTCCGGCTTCGGAATTGAGATCCTCTGTCCGAATGCACCACGCAGCCGGCGACATCACCGCGCATCGCGACAGCGTCCTCAAGCGCCTGGACGGCCAAGCGGAACTTCATCCTCGAGTCGATCGAGTACCCGACGATCCGGCCGCTGAACACGTCCCTGATCGCGCAGAGATACAGCTTGCCCTCGGCGGTGCCGTGTTCGGTGATGTCGGTGAGCCACAGCTGGTTCGGGGCGTCAGCAGTGAAGACGTGCCGGGTCCTGCCGTGCTCGTCCACTACAGCACATAGGTCCTCGTGGACCGGCGGCCCGGGGCTCTTGCCGTTCTTGGCGCGTTTCTTGCCAAACGCCGGCCACCAGCCCTGTTGCGAACAGATCGACCACGCGGCCCGCCCGGTCATCACCTGACCTGCCTCGGCGGCCTCTTCGTGCAGGTACCGATACCCGAACTCCGGGTCGTCCCGGTGTGCGTCGAACAGCGCGTTCGCTCGGTGCGCCGCGGTCAGGTTGGCAGCGGTTACGGGCGCCTGCAGCCACCGGTAGTACTGCTGGCGGGCGATCTTGAGGACCCGGCACGTCACCGTGACGGGGATCCTGTCATCGGCCAGCTCGCGGTCGAGCGGGCACCTCATTTTCTCGGCAGATTCGCCTGGGACAGATAGGCAGCGGCCCGGCGCAGCACCTCGTTCTTTTGCTCGAGCAACCGGATCCGCTTTTTCGCCTCGCGCAGTTCGACATTTTCGGCCGCGGTTGTTCCGGGCCCAGCACCGGCCTCGACATCGGCCTGGCGCATCCAGTTACGTAAGCAGGACTCGGCGATCCCGAAGTCCGAAGCGATCTGCGTGATGCACTGGCCGGGTTCACGGTCGCGGGCGACGTTCACGACATCGTCGCGGAACTCCTGGGGGTAAGGGTTTGGCCACGGTGCTCATCCTCCCAGCGACACCTCACAGCGTCACAGATCAGATGCCACCAACCCATGCAGCAGTCCCGTGGACGAGAACATCTCCTAGGGCATCTCCGACTCATTTAGGCGGAAACCACTGGGCCGCTCCATAAACGGCGGGAAGTAAAATGCTGTGACTGGGTACCCCCCGGGGGTATACGGTTGATGCTATGAACACGCCCGCCACCACCCACCCCACCGATCACTCGGACTCCCTCTCGGGCCACGACATGCACGACCACGCCCCCTCCAACCACGCAGGCCACGACATGTCCAACATGGCCGCCAGCGCCACCCTCCACTGCCTCACCGGCTGCTCCATCGGTGAGATCCTCGGCCTGATCCTGGCCACCGTGTTCGGGTGGGGCAACGTCACCAGCACCGCCGTGGCCATCGCCCTGGCTTTCGTGTTCGGCTATGCCCTGTCCTCCCTGCCCCTGCTACGCGCCGGCATCAGCGTGGGTCGGGCCCTGCGTCTCGTGCTCGCCGCGGACACCGTCTCCATCCTCACCATGGAGGTCGTGGACAACCTCGTCATGTGGCTGGTCCCCGGCGCCATGGACGCCGGCCTGCTCGATGCCCTCTTCTGGGGCTCCATGGCCCTGTCCCTCGTGATCGCGTACTTCGCGGCATACCCGGTGAACAAGGCCCTGCTGCGCCGCGGCAAGGGCCACGCCATCACCCACCACGCCTCCGGTGGTGGCCCCATGGACAACCGCCCCCTGGCGTACGGCATCAGCGCGTTCATGCTGGGCGGCTTCGTCGCCTCCCTCGGTACCCTGCTGTAGGGCACCCTGCTGTAGGGAACCAGTGAAGCAGGGTTCCGCTGCCACCGCGCACTCCCACCAGAAACCCGCCCGTACCGGGGTCCAGCAACCCGGGCGGGCCCGCAGAAAGGATCCTTTCCCATGCGTCGACTTCCCCTCACCCTCGCCGGTCTCGCCATCCTGGTGACCGCCACCGCCTGTTCCGCCGGTTCCGATTCCGCGGACCACTCCGCCCACGAGGGCCACGAGACCAGCGCGACCTCCAGCGCGACGAGCCAGGCGACGTCGTCCTCCGCGAGTGGCACGCCCAGTGCGAGCCAGGGCGGGCACGAGCACATGCACGCCATGGACGGTGGCCCCGCCCCGGAGGGCATCACCGCCGCGGAGAAGCCCACCTACCCGGTGGGCACGCAGGTCACGCTGACCGCCGACCACATGGAGGGCATGAAGGGCGCCCCGGCCACTGTGGTGGGCGCTTACAAGACCGTGGCCTACGCCGTGAACTACACCCCCACGGACGGCGGACCCGAGGTCACCAACCACAAGTGGGTCGTCCAGGAGGAACTCCAGGGTGCCGGTTCCGAGCGCCTCGCGGACGGGACCGAGGTCACCATCGAGGCGGACCACATGCCCGGCATGAAGGGCGCCACGGGCACCGTTGCCTCCTCAACCACCCAGACGGTCTACATGGTGGACTACGAGGCGGACGGCATGACCATGACCAACCACAAGTGGGTCGTGGAGAAGGAGATGAAGCCCCGCGGCTGATTTCACCGCACCAAGCGTCATCTCCCGCCAACCTGCATGTTTTCGAATACTCTTGGCTTCATCTCCTCCGCTGCCGCGGATTCGGAGCGTGTCCATCCCCCCAGACACACGGAGCGCCCTCGTGAGCCCTGAACACCCGTCCGTCCTCGTTGCGGACGACGACCCCGACATTCGCGACCTCGTGGTCTTCAAACTGCAGCAGGCGGGATACGAGGTCCGGGCGGTGGAGGATGGCACCGCTGCGCTGAGCGCGCTGGAGGAAGGCATCCCAGACATCGTGGTGCTGGACGTCATGATGCCCGGTCTCAGCGGACTGGACGTGCTGCGCCAGATCCGTGCCACCGAGGCTCTGAAACACCTCAAAGTGGTCCTGCTGACCGCCCGAGCCAGGGACGCGGACGTGGACGACGGGTACAACACCGGTGCGGACGAGTACGTCACCAAGCCCTTCAGCCCCCGTGAGCTGCTGCACCGTGTGAACAGCCTCCTCGGCCGGGGGGCGGTGACCCGCAGTGGCGACCCCCACGGTGGTCTCCGCGCAGCTGCTGTCCTGGGTGCTGTGGGTTCTGGTATGGGCCGCGGCCCTGCTCCTCGCGACCGTCCTGGGAACGCGTGCAGGCCGGCAGTGGCGTGAACGCCGGGACGCGAAGCTGCTCGGTGAGTTGCGCCCCGCAATGCTCGAGGTCGCGTCCGGTGAGGACGACGACGCCTCCGCCCTGCGCCGCCTGACCGCGGTGCCCCGGCGCCGCGTACCGGTGGTGGACCGCGCCGTCTCCGCGATGCTCTCCAAGGTCAGGGGGGAGCCCGCCCGTGCTCTGGCCAGGGTGCTCGACGCCCACGGACGCGCCGAGTGGGCCATCGCGGGGCTCTCCTCCCACAGCGCGGTGCGCCGTGCCCACGCTGCCTGGACCCTCGGGCTGATGCGCGCTCGCGAGTCCGCGCCCCGGATCCTGCCCCTGCTCCAGGACCGTTCCGCGGACGTGGTGGTTGCTGCCGCCCGTGCCCTGGCGCTGCTCGGCGACGGCTCCGCGGCCCGCCCCGTGCTGCGCGCGGTGGCGCCGCGGCGTCGTCCCCGCGGACTGCCCAGCTGGGTGGCCGTGGAGTCCCTGTGCGCCTTCGACGACGCAGCGGCACCCGTGTTCGAGGAGGCCACCCTGCACCCGGACCCGGCGGTGCGCCACGTGGCGGCAACTGTGATCGGAGTGCGCCCCGTGCCAGGTGCCGCTCCCGTCGTGCGTGAGCGCCTGGCACAGGAGACCGACCCCCGGGCCCTCACCGCCTTCGTCGGCGCCCTGGGATGGGTGGGGGGAGCGCAGGACCTCGCCGTCCTGTCCGGGCTCGCCCGCCACCGGGACGAGAGCGTGGCGCTCGCCGCCGTGGAGTCCCTCGAACGGCTGGGTCTGCCCGCCTCCGTGGCGGCCCTGGGCCCCCTGGTCGAGGACACCCGGCCCCGGTTGGCGGAGCGGGCCGCGGTGGCTCTCACCGAACTGGGCCCTGCCGGGCGGGAGCGGCTGCTGGGCGCCCTGGACGGGGACACCCCTGCCGTGCACCCCGCCCGCTACGTGCTGCAGCTGAGCGCCATGAGAGGAGCCGGCCGTGGAGTGGTTTGAGCTGCTGCGCGGCGCTGTGGCCGGGATCCTGGCGTTCATTGCGGTGCCGGTGCTGATCTACTTCCTGCTGATCAACACGTCCTACCTGGTGATGATCGTCCTGGCGGCGGTGGACTTCGTGGCCTACCGCCGCCGGATCCCGTTCGCGGGGCGGGAGGAACTGATGCGCTCCCGCACCATGCCCGGCATCAGCGTGGTGGCACCCATGCACAACGAGGAGGTCGGCATCCGCGTGGCCGTGGAGTCCTTTCTGTCGCTGCAGCACCCGCGCCACGAGGTGATCGTGGTGGACGACGGCAGCACCGACAACGGTTTCGAGGTGCTGCGCCGGGCCTTCGACCTGGTGCCGGTGTCCCGGCAGATGCCCGAGGACGTTCCGGTGCGGGAGGCACCGACCAGCATTCACGTCCCACGGGACGGGCGGACCCGACTGACCGTGGTGCACAAGCGCAACTCGGGCCGCTCCGACTCCACCAATGTGGGCGTCAACCTGGCCCGCGAGGACCTGGTGCTGTTCGTGGACTCGGACTCCATCCTGGACCCCGGGGCGCTGCTGACGGTGTCCCGGCCCTTCATCGAGGACCCGATCTCCACGGTCGCCGCCGGGGGAGTGATCCGCGCCGTCAACGGGTGCCGCGTGAAGGGCGGCCGTGTCCTGGAGGTGCGCATGCCGGGCACGCCGCTCGCGGACATCCAGGTGATGGAGTACCTGCGAGCCTTCCACCTGGGACGCGCAGGCTGGTCCCGGATCAACGCGCTGCTGCTGATCAGCGGCGCGTTCGGTGTCTTCCGCCGGGATGCCCTCGTGGCGGTGGGAGGCCTGGACGCCTCGAGCATCGGTGAGGACTTCGAACTGGTGATGCGTCTGCACCGGACCTTCCGCAGGCAGCGTCGGCCCTACCGCGTCACCTTTCTCACGGAGCCCATCTGCTGGACGGAGGTCCCCAGCACCCTGCCCGTGCTGCGGCGGCAGCGGGCGCGCTGGCACCGGGGTCTGTGGGAGACCCTGTGGGCCTACCGGGACATGCTGTTCAACCCCCGCTACGGCCGGCTGGGTCTCGTGGCGGTTCCGTACTACTGGCTCTTCGAGCTGATCGCCCCGCTGCTGGAACTCGCCGGGCTGGTACTGATCGCCCTGGGCTTCGCGCTGGGACTCGTGTCCTGGCAGTACTTCCTGTTGTTCATGCTCGTGGCCTACGCGTATGCGATCATCGTGACCCTCGCGGCCGTGACGATCGAGGAGCTGAGCTACCACAAGTACCCCCGCTGGCGGGACCTGGGCATCACGCTGGGCGCGGTGGTCCTGGAGAACCTGGGCTACCGCCAGCTCACGGCGTGGTGGCGCATGGAGGGCTGGGTGGCTTCCCTGCTGGGGCGCCGCCAGCAGTGGGGCACCATGACCCGTTCGGGTTTCACGGAGGTGGATGGATGAGCGCCCGCTTCCTGGCAGTGACCCGCGTGCGGGACGGTGTCCGCCACCGCGGGGTGCGCGCCATCCTCCTGCAGGTGCTCGCCCTGTTGTGCCTCGCACTGCTCTTCACCGGCGCCACCGCACTGTGGGGACTGCACACGGTGCAGCAGAACGTGGCCGCCACGCGCACCACCATCACACCCCTGATGGATGCCACGCACCAGCTGGAGGCCACGCTGCTGCGCGCCCAGACGGCCGCGCGGGGCTACTCGGTCAGCGGAGACCAGGCTTTCGCGCGGGAGTACGCTGAGGCCACTGCGGACCTCACTGCAGCCCAGGACGTCCTGGGTGAGGTGGCGGCCGGGCGGCTGCCGCAGCTGCGGTCCTTGAACGAGTCCGTGGACACGTGGCTCGGCCTCACTCGGGAACCAGGGGGGGGACACCCCGCGGAGATCTCTGGACCTGCCCCCTACGACATCCGCCATGGACCGGGCCCTCGGCACACTGGAGGACGTCCGGGCGGACGCCTCCCGCCTGCGGGAGCAGCGCAGAGCGGATCTGAACCGGTCCATGACCCTGGCCGCGGCCGCCGTGGTGACTGCCGCGATGCTGTCGATCGCGGTGGCGTTCCTCGCCCTGGGCCGCGCGGACCGCGCCCTCGGGGCGCCGCTGCTCGCGCTGCAGTGCACGGTGGCGAGGCAGCGCGCGGGCGATCACGACGCCGTCGCGGAAACCTCCCATGGCGCTCTTGAAGTGGTGGGCCTCGCCGCGTCCTTCAACGCCTTCACCCGCGAGGCCCGGGACGTGGCGGAGCAGCGGGAGCGCACCCTGGAGCAGCTCACGGAGCTCAACCGCCAGAAATCCGTGTTCGTCTCCACCACCAACCACGAGCTGCGAACCCCGCTCACGTCCATCAGCGGCTATGTGGAGATGCTCCAGGACGGGGACTTCGACAGTGTCGGCCCGGAACAGGCCCGCGTGCTGGAAGTGGTGCGGCGCAACACGGAACGGCTGCGGCTGCTGATCGAGGACCTGCTGCTGATCAACAAGCTGGACCGGGACCAGGAGAACCGCTCGGCGCGCCACTGTGTGCTGGACCTCGCAGAGTGCGTGTCCGGGGTGGTCACCAATCTCGTTCCCCAGGCCGCGGCGGGCGAGGTGACCGTCCACGCGGACACGGACGGTTCGTGGCCCGTGTTCGGGGACCGGGACCGTCTGGAGCGGGCCGTCACCAACGTGGTGGGTAACGCCATCAAGTTCACCCCGCCCCACGGTGCCGTCTCGCTGACGCTGGAAGGCACGCCCGATGGCACGGGAGTCCGCCTGACGTGCACGGACACCGGGATGGGCATTCCCGAGAAAGAGGTGGGGTCCCTCTTCACGAGCTTCACCCGGGCCTCCAACGCCACGGCCCAGCAGGTGCCCGGAACGGGACTGGGGCTCGTGATCATGCGCACCATCGTGGAGCAGCACGGGGGGTCCGTGGCCCTGGAGTCGGTGGAGGGGGAAGGCACCACTGTCACGCTGAATCTCCCCCTGGCGACCCAGCGGAGCGAACCGGTGCAGCGGGTTGTGGCTACCGATGCTCCGTGATGCTCTCCTGAATGAGAATTGTTCGCAACCATGAGGTTCCGTGAAGGTTTGCACCTCGCTCCGCTCCCTCAAGCAGATTCCGGCTCGCAGGTGGTCCGCCGCCGGGGCAAGACCGATGTGATCAACAGGAAGAATCGGCGCATGAAGGCTCGTTAGGGCTAAGCCGCGCGCGGGGCGCCCCCGGGAGCCGGTCCGTGCGGCGTCGGCGGTCACCGTGGGGTGCGTAAATTACTCCTGGGCTGCCCCATGTGACGAGCAACCGGGGGTAGCGTCCGCTGGGCGCGAATCCTTGCTGTGGCAAACGTTTGTGCATGCCACTATGGCGACATGGCTACTACCGATTCCACCAGCACCCAAATTCAGCTCGTCTCCCGCCCCGAGGGGTGGCCCGAGCACGAGAACTTCCGCACCGTCACCGTGGACCTGCCGGAGCTGCAGGACGGAGAGGTGCGCGTGCGCAACGAGTTCATGTCCGTGGACCCGTACATGCGCGGGCGCATGCGGGACGAGAAGAGCTACGTCCCACCGTTCGCCCTGAACGAGACCATGACCGGCGGCGCCATCGGCCGCGTGGTCGAGTCCCGCTCCGAGGATCTCCCCGAGGGCACCCCCGTGCTGCACCAGTACGGCTGGCGCGACCTCGCCCAGGGATCTGCCAAGGATTTCACCAAGGTCGAGGAGCTGCCCAACGCCGAGCTGTCCGTGTACCTGGGCGTGCTGGGCATGACAGGGATGACTGCGTATACCGGGCTCACCCGCATCGCCGGGCTGAAGGAGGGGGACCGCGTGTTCGTTTCCGGTGCCGCCGGCGCCGTGGGCTCCACCGCGGGTCAGATCGCCAAGCTGTTGGGCGCCTCCTACGTGATCGGTTCCGCCGGCTCGGACGAGAAGGCCCGGATGCTCACCGAGAAGTACGGCTTCGACAAGGTGCTCAACTACAAGGATGCCCCCATCCGTGAGCAGCTGGCCGATGCTGTGGGTGAGGATGGCGTGGACGTGTACTACGACAACGTGGGCGGCGACCACCTGGAGGCGGCTCTGGACGTGCTCAACCGTCACGGCCGTGTGGCCGTGTGCGGCGCGATCAGCCAGTACAACTCCACCGAGCGCCCCTGCGGCCCGGACAACATGGGCAACATCATCAAGAACTCCCTCATGCTGGAGGGCTTCACCATGGGTGACCACACTGACGTCGCCCAGGAGTACCGCCAGCGGATGGGTGAGTGGTTCACCTCCGGCAAGGTCACCCACGATGAGACCGTGGTGGAGGGCATCGACCACGCCGTGGACGCGTTCCTGGACATGATGAAGGGCGCGAACAAGGGCAAGATGGTCGTCAAGATCTGAGTGACGTCCTCGCCGCGTGGCTGCGCGGCACTGTGACCGTCGTCGAGGAACCGCTCCGCTGCTCTGCGTGGCGGTTCCTCTCCATATCATGGCCGCGTCCGAGCTGCTCCCCGGCGCCCCACGAGAGGAAACCGTGCCCCGACACCCTCTGCCGCATCGCGTGAGACCCGTGCAGATGCTGCGCGCGCTGCATGCTGAACCCGGTCTCGCGGCGCTGCTCGGGGACTGGATGCACGGGGACGCGGTGATCGGCATCCGGCCCGCGCGCGTGCTCGGTGCGGACGAGGACCCGTTCGCCGCTCTGGGTTCCGCGGACGACGACGATCCTCCCGCCGTGGCGCGTGCCGCCCCGCCCAGCACGGGCGGGAACCGGCACGATCTCTGCGTTCTGACTCGCCCCTGCGCCGAGCCACCCGCCGCCGATCCCGCCCGCTTCGGCGGCGGGTGGCTCGGCTATCTGGGGTACCAGCTCTCACGTCGCCTGGAGTCGCTCCCGCCCGCACCTCCGCACTCGGGCGGTCTGCCGGAGCACCACCTGGCGCGCTACGACCACGTCCTGGTGCACGACAGCGCGGCGGAGCGCTGGTTCTGTGAGTCCCTGCCCGGTGCGGACCCTGCCCGGGTGGCTGAGACGATCGCGGCGGTGGAGCGGGCGCTCGGGGCCGGCCCGGCGTCCTCGTCCGGGGCGTCCGCGCCGCGCTCGTACCGGTGCGGGCCGTTCGAGGCCGCCGTGACCGGCGCGGCCCACGCCAAGGCGGTGCGGCGCGCGCTGGCGCACATCCGGGACGGGGACATCTTCCAGGCGAACATCTGCCGAGAGCTCACAGCGGCATTCGACGGTGACCCACTGGACCTGTTCTGCACCGGGTACGAGCGGCTGCGGCCGCGTTTCGCCGGGTTCTTGCGCGTGCCGGGCGGCGCGGTGGCCAGCTTCTCGCCCGAGCTCTACCTGCGTCGGACGGGCACCGCCGTGCTCACGTCCCCGATCAAGGGCACCGCGCCCGCGGACTCGGACCCCCGCGAGCTGCACGCCTCCGCCAAGAACCGCGCCGAGAACGTGATGATCGTGGACCTCATGCGCAACGACCTCTCCCGCGTGTGCGTCCCCGGCTCCGTCCTGAGCCCCGCCGTGCCGCGCGTGGAGCCGCACACGGGCGTCCACCACCTGGTCGCGGATGTCCACGGCACGCTGCGCCCCGGGCTCGACGACGCCGCCCTCATGCGTTCCACGTTTCCGCCCGGTTCGTGCACGGGGGCGCCGAAGGTCAGGGCCACCGAGATCATCAACGCCCTGGAGACCACCGCGCGGGGCGTCTACACCGGTGGGATCGGGTACGCGAGTCCCGTGGCGGGGCTGGCCATGAACGTGGCCATCCGTACGTTCGAGTTCTCGGGCGCCACGGTGCGCCTGGGTGTGGGCGGCGGGATCGTCGCTGACTCGGACCCGGACGGGGAGGCGTTCGAGACCCTCGTGAAGGCCGCCCCGCTGCTGGATGCGGTCGGCGCCCGCTTCGGGCCCGAGCTGTCCCGGGAGTGGCGTGAGCACGCGGAGTCCTCGGAGGTGGCGACCCCGGCGTGCGTGGGAGGCGGTGGGGCACCGTCGCGCACGGCAGCCTCGCTGCGGGACGCGTCCGTGATCCGCTCGACCCCCGACCCCTCCCTGGGGGTCTTCACCACGATGCTCGTCCGCGAGGGGCGCCCCGAGCAGCTGGTGGAGCACCTGGCAAGGCTCGGGAGCAGCGTGCGGGCGTGCTTCTCCCATGAGCTGCCGGGCGCGCTCGCAGAGCAGGTCCGCCAGCGTGCTGCCGGATTGGATGGCCCGCACCGGCTGCGGGTCACGGCAGTTCCGGACGCTGGGAGTCTGTGTCTCGAGATGACCCACGCCCCGCTGAACCCTCCCGGCGCGGCCCCTCCCGTGGATCCGTGGGTGCTGCGCCCGGTGGTGGTGCCCGGCGGGTGGGGCCGTCACAAGTGGGCGGACCGCCGCGACCTGAACACGACACCCGGTCCGTGGTCACCGGTGTGTGACCCGCTGCTGGTGGACCAGGGTGGCACGGTGCTGGAGACCGGGCGTGCAAATGTGTTCGTGGTGCGCGGTGGTGTGGTCACCACCCCGCCCGTTGACGGCCGGATCCTGCCCGGGGTGATGCGCGCCCGGGTGCTCCCGACCCTGCGGGCCGCCGGGTACGAGGTCCGTGAACAGGACATCACTCTCACGGACATCGCTGGGGCGTCGGAGGTGTTCGTGACCAACGCCCTGCGGGGTGCCCGACCCGTGGGGGAGATCCACGGTGTGGGTGCGTGGGCCCCTGGGCCCGTGACGGCGTGGGTGCAGCGCGCGCTCGCGGACGCCCCGTGACGAACGGGCGGCATCGCCCCCATTGACACGACCCGGTGAGGTGAGGATGCTCGGGGCACGGCGCCGTCGTCCGGGCCGCGGAGCTCGGGGCGGCGCACCACGCAACCGCGAAGGAGCGCAGCCATGGGCAAGAACCCGCAGGACGAGAACACCGAGTCGGTCAGCCAGGTGGACACCGACGAGCAGCGCCAGAAGGCCGCCGAGCAGGCGAACACCCAGGAGCAGCAGGAGTTCTTCGAGGAGCAGGCCGGCACGGAGGAGCAGTCCCAGGGCTACGGGCACTGAGCACCGCACCGGGCAGCCGCTGACAGGCGAACCGCCCCGCACCAATAAGGTGCGGGGCGGTTCTTCTGCGCCGAGTGACTGCGGGGTCGGTGGCTACTTCTTCTTGTTCTCGAGGGTCTGCTCGTACTGGGCGAGAGCCAGGCCCACGCTCATGAAAGTGGGCGCCCAGTGGCCCACGAAAATGCCCCAGCGGTCCGACTGGGCCTTGGAGTCGTCGCTCTTGAGACGCGAGATTCCCCACGACACGAAGGACAGGGCGATCGAGCCCATGCCTGCGGTGTAGGCGTACTCGGAGCGGATACCGGCGTCGTGCAGGGTCTTCATGATCATGGTGTGATCTCCGTTCTGCTCTGCTGAGCAAGTGGTGGTGAAGCAGGGCTGGGTACCTCCACCGTAGATGCCGGAGGGCCAAATAATAAGGGGGGTGATGGATCGGGTTCTGCCCGGTCATGGCACCGTTCCTTTCCCTCAGCGAGCCGGGCCACGCGCCGTCGCGCGGACATGACAGGCTGGTGCCATGAATGATTCCGCTGCAACAGTGCTCCTGGCCGGCTGCGGGGACGTGGGGACCGCCCTGGGATTGCGCCTCGCCGAACGCGGAGTGCGCGCGGTGGGCGTGCGGCGCCGCGCGGACGCGCTGCCCGAGCCCATCGAGCCGGTCTCTCTGGACCTCACCGACCCGGGGGAGGCCGTCCTTCCCGCGGCCGACGCCGTGGTGGTCACCCTCACTGCCGACGGCCGCGACGCGACCGCCTACGAACGCACCTACCTGGGTGCGCTGCGCGGGTTGCACCTGGCCCTGCCGTCCGACGCCGCGCCGCGCGTGGTGCTCGTGTCCTCCACGGGCGTCCTGGGCGGCACCGACGGTGAGGCCGTCACCGAGGCCACCCCGCCCGACCCTCAGCGCGCCACCGCCCACGTGTTGCTCGCCGCGGAGGAGCTCGCCGCCAATCTCTTCCCGGACCTGGTCATCGTGCGCCCCGCGGGGATCTATGGGCCCGGCCGCACGTCCCTGATCGAGCGGGTCCGCACGGCCACGCCTGTCACCCACCGGCGCGTGACCAACAGGATCCACCGGGACGATCTCGTCACGGTCCTCTCCACCGTGCTCGATGCTCCCGAGCCGCCGCGGTTGCTGCACGCCGTGGATCATGACGCCGCTCAGCTGGGTGACGTCGTCACGCACCTCGCGGCGCGGCTGGGTGTCGCGGTGCCCCCGGACAACTCGCCCGCGGGGGAGGGGCCGCTCGGCAAGATCATCGACGGGGCGCTCGTGCACTCCCTGGTTCCTCGATCCCGGTGGCGCTACCCCACGTTCCGGGAGGGGTACGACGCGCTGCTGGGAGCGTCGTCGCCGGAGGAGCGCGACGCCGACGCCGGGCGAGCCTCCGGCGATGCCGCCGAGTGTGACGCCGGGACCGGGCGGGGCGCGGCGTCGAACGCCACGACCGAATCGCGAGGCGCGTGAATGGCCGCGGAGACCCACTGGTTGCTTCCCATCAACCCGGCCGCTCACGGGCAGCACATGCCCGCCGACTGGCGCACCCGCCAGGACGCCACGGCGGTGTGGGAGGCGATCGGGCGCTCGCAGCCCGCGGATCGGTGGTGCCTGCGCACGGGCTACCGAACCATGACGGCGGGGGACACCATCTGGGCCTACCTGTCCCAGCGGCAGGAGCTGTGCGCCACGGGCGCCGTGCGGGAAGTCGTGCGGGAGGGCGATGAGTGGTTCGTGCTCGTGGACTGGGACGTGGAGCGGACCGCGCAGCTGTGCCGGACCCCGATCCCGCGGGAGGTTTTCAAGCAGGTGCCCATGTCCGTGAGTCGGGCGGGGGAGGGTGCCGTCGGGGCGCTGCGGGCGGTATCGCGCCGGACAACGTGACGCAATGTCGCTAATACCTCACGAGTAGGTACTTCGGGTCGTTTCCGGGAAGTGTGACACTTTGTGACGACAACCTGGACGTTGCCCCCGGTGAGGAGTTGAGTATACGGAGTCTTTTTCGATCCCTCATCTCATCGTCCCTTCCTCCGAACGCGCCCTCTTTCCGGTGCGCGGGAAACTGGTACTCACCTATGATCCTTACCGGACTTGTCATCGGCGCGCTGCTGGGCATCGTCATGCAGCGCGGCCGCTTCTGCGTCACCGGCATGCTGCGGGACGTCTTCCTGCAGAAGTCGTGGCGGACCTTCGCCGCGCTGCTCGTGGTGATCTCCGTGCACGCTATTGGTCTCACCGCCCTGACCTCCGCCGGCGTCATCTCCCCCAACTACCCCTCCTTCGCGCCCCTCGCGGTGATCGTGGGCGGATTCATGTTCGGCATCGGCATCATCCTGGCCGGCGGGTGCGCCTCCGGCACGTGGTACCGCTCCGGCGAGGGCCTCGTGGGCTCGTGGATCGCGCTGGCCATGTACGCGCTGTCCGCGTCCGCCATGAAGACCGGCGTGCTCAAGGGCTTCAACTCCGGCATGAAGCAGTGGGACACCGGGCTCACCACCATCCCCAGTGCCCTGGGCGTCTCCCCGTGGCTGTTCGTGATCGCCCTGACAGCGGTCACCGGTGTGATGGTGCGCCACTTCCTCAACCGCGAGAAGAACACCGTGAAGCCCGCACGGCTGAACGGCCGTCCCGCATGGAAGAAGCCCCTGCACGTCTACACTGCCGGCGCGCTCGTGGGTCTGCTCGGCGTCATCGCGTGGCCGCTGTCCGCCGCGACCGGCCGCAACGACGGTCTGGGCATCACCACCCCCACCGCCAACCTGCTGAACTTCCTGGTCACCGGAGCGGACGGGAAGCTGGACTGGGGTGTGATGCTCGTGCTCGGCATCCTGGTGGGCTCGTTCATCGCCGCCAAGTCCACGGGTGAATTCCGCGTGCGCGTGCCGGACGCCACCACCACGGTGCGCTCCATCGCGGGCGGCCTGCTCATGGGTGTGGGCGCGGCCCTGGCCGGTGGCTGCACAGTGGGCAACGGCATGGTCCAGACCAGCCTGTTTACGTTCCAGGGTTGGATCGCGCTGCTGTTCATCGCCCTGGGCGTGGCCGCGGCCACCAGGATCTGGCTCAAGCCCACCGTTACGCAGCCCGCCACCGGCGAAGACGGCACCTACTCCACTGCTCAGAGCCTGGACCACACGGTGGGCGCCACCGCACCGGACGACAACTCGATCGACGCCGCTCCCACCGCGGGGGCTCCCCGCACCTCGGGTGCGAACGTGTTCTCGGGCTTCGCTGCGGCACCCGCCGCGCTCATGGTCAAGGACCCGGCAGGTGCACCATCGAAGAAGCTCACAGGCCTGGGGGACGGCTACTATGCCCTGGACTCGCTCGGTGCCGTGTGCCCGTTCCCGTTGATCGAGGCCAAGGATGTCATGCAGACCCTTCAGACCGGTGAGCACCTGGTGATCGACTTCGACTGCACCCAGGCCACCGAGGCCATTCCGCAGTGGGCGGCCACGGACGGCCACGAGGTCACCGACTTCGTGGAGAAGGGCGACGCCAGCTGGCAGATCACCCTCAAGAAGGGCTGACCCACTCAGAGCCCCCGCTCACGACACCGCCGCGCCACCTCTGCGTTCCATGGACCCCGCCCGCCGGGGGCCGAGGCAGGGAGGGCGCGGCGGCGTCGTCGTACCACCGGAACAGTGCGGAGCGTGGGCCCACCGGGGGGCGAGCACTCCGGAGGTGCCGTGGTGTGCGCGCCGTGACTCAGGCGCGAGAGTCCTTCCGGGCGCGGTGGCGCATGTCCCGCAGGGCCACGGCCAGGGCGACGAGCACCACGAGCACCACAACGCCCAGTCCCGCCGCGATGCCCACGGACCAGCCCTGGCCGGCGATCACTCCGTACGCCACCGCGGTGATCATGGCGATGCCCACGGCGGTGCCCACGCGCTGGCCGGTTTGCATCACGCCACCGGCGCTGCCCGCGTACTCGAGTGGCACCTCCGCGAGCGTGAGTGTCTGGTTGGGGCTCACCACGGCGCCCTGGCCGAAACCCACGAAGCCCAGGGTGAGCACGAGCCACCACTCGCTGATGTGCCAAGAGTCGTGCAGCAGGATCACCGCCATGCTCAGCAGCAGGCCCACAACCACGCTGAGCATGCCGAGCACCACGATCTTGCGGCCCATCCGGTTCACGCGGCTGCCGGCCAGGTTGGAGGCCACCGCGCTCGCGAAGGCATTGAGCAGGCCCACGCAACCGGCGGCCAGCGCGGTGTGGCCGAGCCCCTTCTGCATGTAGAGGGTGACAAGCACCCACACGCTCGTGATGCCCAGGAAATACAGCGAGATCAGCAGGGTGCCGTTGAGGAAACTGCTGACCCTGAAGATGTCCAGGTCCACCATGGGCTGGTGCCCAGAGGCCTTGAAGTGCTTCTCCCACGCGATCCACAGGGCCAGGAACATGGCGGCGACCGCGAGCAGGGCCCACACCCACGGGCTCGTGCCGGGGGAGCCGGCCTCGATGAACGGGAGCAGGGTGGCGAGCAGCGCGATGCCCAGGAGCACCGCACCCGTGGGGTCCATCTCCCGCAGGGCGTGGCGGATGGTGGTGCCCTCGGGCCTGCGCAGCAGCGGGCGGGGGAACCAGAGGAACGCGAGCACGAGCGCGACGACGCCCACGGGGACGTTCACCATGAACAGCCACCGCCAGCCCTCGGCCGCGCCGCCCGTCTGGATCAGCAGACCTCCCAGGACGGGGCCGATGGCCACGGAGACACCCACTGCGCTGCCCAGCATTCCGAACGCCTTCCCGCGCTCTGCGCCCTTGAAGTACTGCTGGATCATGGCCACGCCCTGCGGGTTGAGCAGCCCAGAGCCCACACCCTGCACGAAGCGGGCCACGATCAGCATGGTGGGATCCGGTGCCAGGCCCGCGGCGATCGAGGACAGCGTGAAGATGGCCACCCCGAGCATCCACAGGAACCCACGCCCGAACACGTCCCCGGCGCGGCCGCCCGCCACCAGGACCACACCGAAGGTCAGCGCGTAGCCGGAGAGGATCCACTGCAGCTGGGACTCGGAGGCGCCCAGTCCCTCCTGGATGGAGGGCAGCCCCACGTTGATGATGCTCACGGCCACCAGGGACATGAAGATGGCCACGAGCAGCACGGCCAGGATCCGCCACCGCCGCGGATCCGTGCCGTGGGCGTAGCCCCGGTGGGTCTGCGGATCCGGGCGCGGGCTGAGGATGGGCAGCTCGCCGGTTCCCGTGGCCGGGGAGCGTTCGTGCCAGGTCTCGCCGGGGTCCGGATCACGGTGGGGGTCAGAGGTCATGAACGCATTATGGGCCCGGTCTCAGACGCGCTGGGCGATGTTTCCCTGCGGCGGATCGTGCCGGACGCATGCACCCCGGTGCTGTCCCAGTGCCGTCCCGGGGGCGGTTTTGGTGCGCGGGACAGGGGGGCGTCATCCTGGAGGCATGACAGTTGAACTGGTGATCCTGGGCCTGGTGGTCGTGACCGCACTGGCTTTCGACTTCACCAACGGATTCCACGACACCGGCAACGCCATGGCAACATCCATCGCCACCGGTGCGCTCTCACCCAGGACGGCGGTTGCACTGTCCGCGGTGCTGAACCTGGTGGGGGCGTTCCTCTCCGTGGAGGTGGCCACCACGGTGACCAAGGACGTCCTGCTCATCCAGACCTCGGACGGCGGACTGGTTCACGGCCTGGACCCCACTCTCGCGCTGGTGCTGATCTTCTCCGGACTCATCGGCGGCATCCTCTGGAACCTGGCCACCTGGCTGTTCGGTCTGCCCTCCAGCTCGTCGCACGCGCTGTTCGGCGGGCTGATCGGCGCCGGCCTGGCCTCGCTCGGCGTCGCCGGGGTCAACTGGTCCGGTGTGGTCCAGAAAATCCTCGTCCCCGCCGCCCTCGCCCCGTTCATCGCTGGGTGCGTGGCCGCGGTGGGAACGGCGCTCGTCTACCTCATCAGCCGCGCCGCCTCGAACCGCCACAAGGACCGCGGCTTCCGCTGGGGACAGGTGGGAACAGCGTCGATGGTGTCTCTCGCGCACGGCACGGGTGACGCGCAGAAGACCATGGGCGTGATTGCCCTCGCGCTGATCGCCCACGGGAATCTGAGCGTCCAGGGAATCGAGGACAACGGGCTGCCGCCGTGGATCATCGTCACGTGCGCCGTGGCCATCGCGCTCGGCACCTACCTGGGCGGCTGGCGCGTGATCCGCACCCTGGGCAAGGGACTCGTGGAGATCGAACCGCCGCAGGGCATGGCCGCGGAGGCTTCCTCGGCCGCGATCATCCTCACCTCCAGCCACTTCGGCATGGCGCTGTCGACGACGCACGTGGCCACCGGATCCATCCTCGGTTCGGGCGTCGGCAAGCCCGGGGCACGGGTGCGCTGGGGCGTGGCCGGGCGCATGGTGGTGGGCTGGTTACTCACCCTCCCCGCCGCGGCCGTGGTGGGTGCGGTGTGCTTCATCATCGCCCGGGCCGTGGGCGGGTTGCCGGGAGCCGTGGTGATCTTCCTGCTCCTGGCGGCGGCGTCCGCGGTGATCTTCCTTCGCTCCCGGCACCAGAAGGTGGACCGGCACAACGTCAATGCCGAGTGGGACGAGAACACCCACTCCGTGGCCCCCGGTGACCCGGACCGGGCCGACACCCAGGAGGTGGCTCGCTCATGATCGCCCAGATGGCGAAATCTGCCCTCGCCGTGCTGCTGGCCGGGCTCTGCTTCGGCGCCGGACTGCCCGCGCTGTTCACGGTGGGCATCGCCCTGTGGAGCCGCGCCACCCTGCCGCCGGGCCCGGACGGCACGGCGCGCAGGAACGCCGTGGCGCTCGCGGGCGCCGTGCTGTGCTTTGCCATCGTGCTCGCCGCCGTGGTGATCGGGGTCCTGTGGATCACCCGGAAGAGCTTGGACCACTACCTAGGGATCTCGGTGTTCGGATGATGACCTTCGACGCGGCGCTGGAGCACCTCCGAGCCGCCTATCCCCAGGGTGTCCCCGAGGACGCGCGCCCCGTTCTGGCGGAGCTGCTCGTGCGCACGGTGGGCTCCCGCCGCGCGGAGCGCCTCCTGGAGGCCCTCGAGCTCCCCAGCCATGACACGCTCGTGGCCGCCTCCGCGTCCGCGGAGCAGCTCGCCGACGTCGCCGCCACCCTCGCGCGCGCCGGCTGGCCCCTCGCCGGGCCGGGTCCGGATGCCCCCGTCCGGCAGCCAGGCTACGTGGCCCGCGCCATGAACTGGCTGCGCGCGGACTACCCCCACGGCGTGCCCGCGCAGGACTACCTCCCGGTCCTGGCGGTGCTGCGCCCGCAGCTCAACGACGAGGACATGGCCGCGATCGCCGAGCAGCTCGCAACGGACGCCCGCACTGAGGGCACCTCCCTCTCCGAGGCGGACGCCCGCGCTGCGATCCACCGGGCCACGGAGGACGAGCCCAAGCCGGAGGAGATGGAGCGCATCCGCGCGATGCTCGCCGCGCACGGCTGGCCGCTGGAGGAGCCGCAGGATCCGGCCGCGGATCCGGGGCAGACCGAGGAGACCCGCTCGTAACCACCTACCAGGGCGCGCCCGCTGCGAAGGCCGGGTGTGTGGGCATCGTCTCGCGCGACGTCGCGCGCATGGGCTACGGCCTGGGGAGCCTGGCGCGGGCGGCGTCGTCCGGGGCGGACCGGGACGCCGTGTTCTACGCGAGCAAGGTGGGTGCCCGGCCGCTCCCCGAAGGACCCGCGCCCATGACGGCCGCCCAGAAGCCCTCCGAGCTGCGCGACGCCGTCCACGAGAACCTGCGCTCGCTCGGCACCGACCACCTGGACGTGGTCTACCTGCGGCGCATGGACATGCAGCCCGGGCTCGTCATCGAGGACCCCCGCGCACGCGAGATCGCAGAGCAGCTGGGGGTGACCCCCAACCAGGTGGGACTCGCGTGGGTCCTGGCGCGCTCGCCGTAGTCACTCGTCATCTCGGGTACGGCCAGCCCGGACCACCTCCGCGAGAACGTGGAGGCGGCGGGAGTGCACCTTCCTGACGAGGTGCTGCGGGAGCTCGACGCCGCGGCATGAGGCGCGCGGGAGTCTCCCGGCGGCGCCGTGCATCTGAGGCGGGAAACGACTGTCCGGTGGCATGGAAGCCGGGCACTTCCCGCCCCAGATGTCGTCGGGGCGGATCAGGAGCGGCGAACCGCGCGGATCAGCCCGGGTTCATCGCCCGTGGCGCGCCCATGCCCGGATCCACCTGCGTGGGGCCGCTGGCGGAGGGGCGGATGTCCACGTCGAAGATCTCCGTGGGCAGATACACCGTGGCGCACGAGTTGGGGATGTCCACCACACCGGAGAAGCGGCCTTCGATGGGTGCGGCGCCCAGCAGCAGGTACGCCTGCTCCTTGGACCAGCCGAACTTGGCGAGGTAGTCGATCGCGTGCAGGATCGCGCGCTGGTAGGACAGGTGGGAGTCCAGGTAGCGCTGCTCGCCGTCGAGCGTCACGGACGTTCCGGAGAACGCGAGCCACTCCGAGTACACCGGACCGTTGCGCCCGGGCATGAAGATGGCGTTCTCGCTCACGCCGTAGGTGTCCATGCCGCCCTTGATCACGTCCACGTGGATGTCGATGAACCCGCCCATCTCGATGCCGCCGCAGAACGTGATCTCACCGTCCCCCTGGGAGAAGTGCAGGTCACCCATGGAGAGGTTCGCCCCGGACACGTACACCGGGTAGAACACTCGTGAGCCCTTGGTGAAGTTCTTGATGTCCTGGTTGCCGCCGTTCTCGCGCGGGGGAGCCGTGCGGGCGCCCTCGCCGGCCACGCGGTCGAAGTCGGTGCCGGTCAGCGAACCCAGGATCGCGGCGTCGGGTTCGGGTGGCAGAGCCAGCGGGGGCACGCGCTGCGGATCGGTGGCGATCAGATCGCCCTCGCGCTTGTTCCACGTTTTCAGCAGCTCGGAGGACGGCGCGGTGCCCATGAGACCGGGGTGGACCATGCCCGTGAACTTCACGCCGGGGATGTGCCGGGAAGTGCACTCGCCGCCGCGGAAGTCCCACACGGCCTTGTAGGCGTCCGGGAACTGGTCCACCAGGAAGCTGCCACCGTTCTTCTGCGCGAAGATCCCGGTGTAGCCCCAGCCCTGCCCGGCCAGCGGCCCCTCCTCCTGCGGAATGGGCCCCACGTCCAGGATGTCCACGATCAGCAGGTCACCGGGCTCCGCGCCCTCGATCCGGAACGGCCCGGACAGTGCGTGCACCCGGTTCAGGGGTGCGTCCCGGATGTCGTCCGCGGAGTCGTCGTTCTTAATGGCGCCGTCGAACCACTCGCGGCAGTCGATGCGGTAGCTCTCGCCACGTTTGAGCGTGGCCACGGGCGGGATGTCCGGGTGCCAGCGGTTGTGGCCGGTCAGCTTCTGCTCGGTGAAGGGCTTGGTCGAGTCCAGCGGGAAAATCACTTCTGGCATGGTCCGTGACCTTTCTGGAGAGCCCCGCGGGCGGTTCCCGCGCGGCAGTGCGGGGAAGCTACGGCCGCGGCAGCTTCGCGTGCCGGGGGTCCCGGGTCACGGCCGGGGCCGCGCCGGGGGCACCGAGCTGGCGGGGCAAAGATCGGACGACGTCTGGCACGTCAGCCGTGCGGGCGGCGTCGTCAATCACGCGTGCCCGGGCAGAGTTCGCGCGGGACAGGCCCACAGCGGAGAACACGCGCCGTGCGTCCGCGCCGCACGCGGGACAGTCCTGGGAGCGCGGCACTTGCGCCATGGCGTGGTGGGCGTCGAACGGCCCGCAGGCCTCGCACCGGAACTCGTAGACGGGCATGGACGCTCCCTTCACGCGTGTAAGCCACAATACAACCCGGTCTGAAGAGGGGACAGGGCCGGGGGCTGCCCTGCGGGAGGCCGGACGCGCAGGGAGAGGTCCTGCCCCCGACAACCCAATATCCAGCGGCAGAGCCTCCCCGCAAACGCGGCGTTCCGCACCGCGCGTCCCCGCCGCGCGCGGGGAGACGCGCGGGCGACGTCGTGCCCCGCCCCCGCGCGTGCCGGTCAGTTCAGCGGACCCACCGCGGACTCGACCGTGCGCACCAGGCGCCCCGAGGCCACGTACTCCTCGGCGGCCTCGATCTCCGGCGCCATGAAACGGTCCTCACCGGGTGCGCCCACGCGGCCGTCCACATCCGCAATGACCGCCGACGCCGCCGCGCCCGGTTCCAGGGGAGCGCGCAGGGCGATAGCGCGGGTGGAGGTGAGCAGCTCGATGGCGAGCACGCGGCGCAGGTTCAGCACGGCCTGACGCAGCTTGCGGGCGGCGTGCCAGCCCATGGACACGTGATCCTCCTGCATGGCCGAGCTCGGGATCGAGTCCACCGAGGCCGGCACCGCGAGGCGCTTCATGTCCGAGACCAGCCCGGCCTGGGTGTACTGGGCGATCATCAGCCCGGAGTCCCTGCCCGGGTCCTGCGCGAGGAACGGGGGCAGGCCGTGGGAGCGGGCCGGGTCCAGCATGCGGTCCGTGCGGCGCTCGGACATGGAGGCCAGGTCCGAGATGGGGATGGCCATGAAGTCCAGCACGTAGGCCACGGGGGCGCCGTGGAAGTTGCCGTTGGAGCTCACGGTGCCGTCGTCCAGCACCACGGGGTTGTCCACGGCCGCGGCGAGCTCCTGCTGCGCGATGTTCAGGGCGTACGCCACGATGCCGGAGTCTTCCAGCGCCTTGAGCATGTTCGCAGCGGCATACTTCTGGCCCGGGTGGGGGCGCAACGGCTCGTGCAGCTCGGGGACGAACACGCCGTCGGGCCTGGTGGCGCGCCCTTCGCCCATGAGCACGAGCGCGCAGTGGGAGAGGGGCGTGAGGTCATCCGGGAGATCTGTCGGCGCGTGGCCCGCAGCGAGAAGCTCGCGCTGGTGGACGTGGTCGAACTGCTACCGGCACTCGATGCGGACGGGCGCACCGCGCGCACCGCCGCTGGACGACCACACCGCGCTGATCACCCTGCCCCGTAGCTGATCCCTGCGCTCCAAGAGCCCCGGCCCATCTGCGAGCCGGGGTTCTTCCACGCCCGTACGGCGACGCCGCACCGCCGGGTCCGCGCGCAACCTCGCCTTCCCGGGTACGGACTACCGGGCGGTCGCCGGGAAGGCGGGGGCAGCGGCATCGTGCGCGGGAGGAAGTGCACTGTCCACGCCCGCGGCCACGAGGGCGACGATCTCCCGCATTCGCTCGAGCACCAGGCGCAGCTCGGCGCGGCCCTGGCGGGCGCGGTTGAGCTCTGCGAGCCCACTGGTCACGATCATCCGTGCGCCCACATCCAGAGGCGTAGTGCCGGCGTGCGCGGCGGAGCGGCAGCCCGCGAGCATCCGCGCGATGTGGATCTCGAGCTTCTCCACCAGCACCAACACCTCGCGGCGGTGGGGGAGGTCCTCGCCGAAGAGAATCTCCCGCGCGATCCACACGGTGGTCTCTGGCCAGTGCACGGCCATGTCGAAGACCGGGGCGAGTGAGTCCATGATGGCGTCCACCACCGCAGCGGGGGAGCGGTGGCCGGGGTCGGGGGTGGCGTCCAGGGTGTCGTTGATGTGGTCCGCCCAGATGTTCTCGGTGACCATCATCAGCAGCTCCGCCTTGGTGGCGGCGTACTGGAACACGGTGCCCGCGGCCACGTCCGCGCGGGAGGCGACCTCGCTCATGGACATCTGCGCGTAGCCCTTCTCGCTCATGAGCGAGCGGGCGGCGGCCAGGATGCGGGCGCGTTTCTGCGCCTTGGCGATCTCGCGGCGCCCGGGGCCGCGCGGGCTCACGCGGGCGGCCACGTGTTCCAGGGGGTGTGCTCTGCGCCGGGGCGTCGGGTTCTGAATTTTCTCCACCGGATAATTGTATTGCACTCAAAATTGAGTATGCTCAATTATGAACGCAGGGAGCGCCAAGGTGACGCCCCCGCGGAAGGAGGAACGACATGCAGTTCACAGCAGGCAACTACGAGGCCTTCATGCGGCCCCGCCCGGCGGAGCACGCACAGGACACCCGCGCGTGGATCGTGGGATCCGGTCTCGCCGGACTCGCGGCGGCAGTGTTCTTGGTCCGGGACGCCGGCGTGCCCGGCGAGAACGTGACTGTGGTGGAGAAGGGCCGGCTGCCCGGCGGTGCCCTGGATGGGTTGGACGTGCCCGAGAAGGGGTTCGTGATCCGCGGCGGGCGTGAGCTCGAGAACCACATGGAGTGCCTGTGGGACATGATGCGCTCCGTGCCGTCCCTGGAGATCGAGGGCGCGTCCGTGCTGGACGAGTTCGCGTGGCTCAACCGGGACGACCCCAACTACTCCCTGCGCCGCGCCACCGTGAAGCAGGGCCAGGACGCGGGCCACGAGGGCAAGTTCGACCTCCCGCAGCGCGCCCAGAAGGACCTCCTGCACATCTTCCTGGCCACGCGTGAGGAGATGGAGGGCAAGCAGATCCAGGAAGTCATGAGCAAGGAGTTCCTGGCTTCCCCGTTCTGGATGTACTGGCGCACCATGTTCGCGTTCGAGGAGTGGCACTCCGCGCTGGAGTTCAAGCTCTACCTTCACCGCTTCGTGCACCACATCGGCGGGCTGCCGGACTTCTCCGCGCTGAAGTTCACCAAGTACAACCAGTACGAGTCCTTCGTGCTGCCCCTGATCTCCTACCTCACCGAGCGCGGTGTCACCTTCCAGTACGACACCGATGTCCGCGACATCGACTTCGCCCACCGCAACGGCGAGATCCGTGCCACCGCGATCCACTGGGTGCGCGAGGGCTCCACCGAGACCCAGGAACTGGGTGAGCACGACCTCGTGTTCACCACCATCGGATCCCTCGTGGACAACTCGAACGACGGCGACCACGCCACGGCCGCCACGCTAGACCGCGGCCCCGCCTCGGCCTGGGACCTGTGGAAGCGGATCGCCGCCAAGGACCCGTCGTTCGGGCGCCCCGAGGTGTTCTGCTCATCGATCGACGAGACCAAGTGGGAGTCCGCCACCGTCACCACCTTGGACGAGCGGATCCCCGAGTACATCCGCAAGATCGCGCAGCGGGACCCGTTCAGCGGCCGGGTGGTCACGGGCGGGATCGTCACGGCGGAGGACTCCTCATGGCTGCTCAGCTGGACCGTGAACCGCCAGCCGCACTTCAAGAAGCAGCCGAAGGACCAGGTCGTGGTGTGGGTCTACTCGCTGTTCGTGGACACTCCCGGTGACTTTGTGAAGAAGACCATGGCTGAGTGCACGGGCGAGGAGATCACCCAGGAGTGGCTCTACCACATGGGCGTTCCCGTGGAGGAGATCCCGGAGCTCGCGGCCACCGGCGCCAAGACGGTTCCCGTGATGATGCCGTACGTGACCAGCTTCTTCATGCCCCGCCACGCGGGGGACCGCCCCCGGGTGGTGCCCGAGGGTGCCCGCAACTTCGCGTTCATCGGCCAGTTCGCCGAGACCGGCCGCGACTGCATCTTCACCACCGAGTACTCGGTGCGCACCGGCATGGAGGCCGTGTACCAGCTCATGGGCGTGGAGCGCGGAGTTCCCGAGACGTGGGGCAGCACCTACGACGTGCGCGTGCTGCTCGAGGGCCTCACCCGGCTGCGGGACGGCGAGAAGGTCCGGGTCCCCGGGCCGGAACCGCTGCGCAAGCGGCTGCGTCGTCGGCTGGAGAACGGCGAGGTGGGAGAGCTTCTCGAGGAGTACGGCGTGCTGTGATCCTCAGCGCGGGCTGAGCGACCCTGCACGGGTGCACCCGGAAGCCGTCACAGTACGTGGCACAGCTTCTGGGCCAGCATGTGCAGGGTCTTCCTGTCCCTGGGGGACATGTCCAGCTCGTCCAGCAGCTCGCGCTGCATCCCCGCGGCCGGTTCCTGCAGAGCACGCCCGGCGTCCGTGAGAGAGATGACCACCGAGCGTTCGTCCTGCTCGCTGCGGCGGCGGGTCACGAAGCCCGCCGCCTCCATGCGGCGCAGCAGCGGGGAGAGGGTGCCGCTGTCCAGGGCGAGGGTCTCGCCCAGCTGGCGGACCGAGCGGTGGTCCTGCTCCCATAGCACAAGCATCACCAGGTACTGCGGGTAGGTCAGCCCGATGGCCTTGAGAGGTTCACGGTACGCGCTGGTCACCTTGCGCGAGGCAGCGTACAGCGCGAAGCACAGCTGCGTGTCCAGGCGGAACTCGGGATCCATGCCCACCATGGTACGGGAGGCGCCCACCACGGCGGGGTTGTGGAACAACGAGGGCACGTCGCGTATAGCTATGGCCCGGCTCACAGGGTGTCCGCATCCTTCCGCTCTGCCCTTCCCCCAACAGCACGGAGACCCCGGTGCCGGAGCATGACCACGACCGTACGTCCACACCGGCCGGAGGATCCTCGGTGACCACAGCCACCGCCGCGCTGGCTGCTCCGGTCTGCTGGTGACACCGATGATGGCGGTCATGCTCACCGGTCAGCGGATCATGCTGATCATCACCCAGTGGCTGGTCATCCCGGTGCTCGTCTTCGCGTTCAACCACTCCCCGGCCATCTCCCAGTTCTCGGTGGCCATGAAGCACGAGTACGGCTCCCGTGCGAGCGGGCCTCCGCGGCGGCGTTCATCTTCCTCACGGGTTGGATCGCGGCCGTGGCCACCCCGAGCATCCTGTCGCTGATCGAGTCCCTCGCCGGGCCCGTGATCGCCGTGATCCTGTACCTCATGCCGATGTACGCCATCCGCAGGCTCCCCCGGCTGGAGCCCTACCGCGGGAAGATCTCCAACGTGTTCGTCACGGTGGCCGGCATCGTGGCCGTGAGCGGGATCGTCTACGGGCTGCTGCCCTGAGTCCCCGCCCCGGCAGGCTCCCACGCCCGGGCGGCGACGCCTGACCCGTGGACGACGCCGCTCCACACGGCCCCGCGCCCCGGCGCACGGGTGCCGGGGAACCGGCGGTGCGGCGGCGTCGTCCACGGCGGGACCTGCGGGATCACTCGTTCGACGGAATTACTGGCCCGGGACGCCGCCGGGACCGCCCGCGCCGCCCGGTGCTGCGGCGGCCGTGGGCTCGGTGCTCGTGTCGATGGGAACGTCGATCGTCACCGTGTACCCCTTGGCCACGCTGCCCGAGACCTTCGGCATCTGCATGTCCGCCCCGTCCGAGAAGACGTTGTCCGTCTCCAGGGTGACCTGGGACATGTTCGTGGCGGAGTCCGGGTAGCGGGAGTCCTTGTAGACCGTGTTGGCCATCTCCTCCGACAGCGCGATCTGCGAGGTCAGCACCGCGTTGGTGGCGTCCGTGATCGAGCCGATGTCCGGGAAGACCTCGAAGTGGATGTGCGGCCAGCGGCCCGCGTAGCAGCCCGGGACGATCGACGTGAAGGTGACCTTGCCGTCGTCGCCCACCACCTGGACGCCGCGCAGGTACGTCTCGTCCTCCACGCTCTCCGAGTACATGGAGTAGTTGCCGTCCGGGTCGCAGTGCCACACGTACACGGCCGCGCCCGTCATGGGACCGTTGTCCTTGACCATGTCCACGATGTTCATCGTCAGGGTCATGGCTACGCCGTCCACCGCGGCGCCGCCGTCGATGCTCGCGGTGATGTTACTGCGCTCCACCCCGGAGACGTCCAGCGCGTCCGCACCGTTGGAGCCGTCACCGGGGTAGGGCCCAGCGGTCTCCTGCGGCATCTCCTCGTCGTAGGTCTTGAAGGGCGATGGCGTGGCGCTCGCGGTCTCGGACGCCGATGCCGTGGCGGAGGCGGAACTGGACGAGCTCGACGTCGTGGTGCCCGTGCACGCCGCCAGTGCGAAGACGCTCGCGCCGGCCCCGAAGATGCCGAGCGCGCGGCGGCGGTCGATCAGCGTTCCGAGGTCGAAAGCGAGGCCCTGGTCCTCTACGTCCTCGTGGGGACGGTCCAGGACCCGTCCCTCGAACGTGCCGGCTGCGGTTGCGGGGAGGGCCCCGGAGGCGTCGTGACCCCCATCGCGGGGGTGGCCGGTGTCAGGGCCGCCGGTGTCGCGGTGCCCGGGGTGGTGGCGGCCCGCGTGGTCGCGGTCGGTGCTCTGCGACTGCATGGCGCAGGTCTCGGAGGTGGCCGGGTAGGTGCGGATGCCGCGGCGTCGACGGATCGGGTTCATTACATGCTCCTTCGGAAGGCGCTCAGTGGCGCGTCGAAACCCCGACGCTACGGAGCCGGGCTGGATCCACGGTCCGACCGGCCTGTGCTGCGCGTGGGGTGTGCTTGTGCCGGGGCTGTGGATTGACGGGGAGCAGGCTCCGGGCCCCGCGCAGTGCCGGACGGCCGGGGAGGCCGTGCGTGACGTCGTCCGCAAAACCGGTGCGGACCGCGTGCCGTGGGACCGGCGCTACGGCGGGCTGTTGCCGTAGGCCCGACGCTCAGGGCGATCGTGGTGCGCAGCAGCCCCAGGGCCGGCGCGGCCAGTGCCACGACCAGCCACACGGCGCCGCGGGGTGGGAGGGAGTCGGACGTGTTGCGCACGGCGCCGATGCCACACAGGCCGGTGCCCGGTCCCTTCTCACCGGTGGGTGTGCCAGGCTGACAGGTGTCCCTTGACCGGCCTGGAATCCGGCACGTCCCACGCACGTCCCATCGAGGAGTTCGCATGACCACCGTGGTGCTGTTCCGCGACGACCTGCGGGTCACCGACCACCCCGCCCTGCACGAGGCGGTGTCCCACGGTGAGCCTGTGGTGTGCCTCTACGTGCTGGACGAGGAATCCCCGGGCATCCGGCCCCTCGGGGGTGCAGCGAAGTGGTGGCTGCATCACTCCCTCACGTCGCTGGCGGCGGATCTCGCCGCCCTGGGGACGCCCCTGACACTGCGGCGAGGGGCGGCGGGGGAGGTCGTGCGCGACGTCGTCCGCGAAACCGGTGCGGACCGTGTGCTGTGGAACCGGCGCTACGGCGGGCCCGAGCGCGCGGTGGACGCCGGGCTCAAGGACTGGGCCGGGGAGAACGGGGTGGAGGCGCACTCCTACGCCGGGAACCTGATGTTCGAACCGTGGGCCATCACCACGCAGGCCGGTGACCCCTACCGGGTGTTCACCCCGTTCTGGCGCGCGTGCACGAGCGGGCCGCCGCCGCGTGAACCGTATCCGGCGCCGTCGTCCGTGGTGCCCGCCGAGCTCACCCCTGCCTCCGACGCCCTCGAGGACTGGGGGCTCCTACCTACCGCGCCGGACTGGTCGGCAGGGCTGGCCCGCACGTGGACCGTGGGCGAGCGCGCGGCCCACGATCGCCTCGACGACTTCCTCGACGAGCGCCTGCCCACCTATACGCAGGACCGGGACGTCCCGGCAAAACCGGCGACGTCGGGCCTGTCTCCGCACCTGCGCTGGGGGGAGATCAGCCCGCACACCGTGTGGTACAGGGCGCTGTCCGGCGCGGAGAACCCGGGGAAGTTCCTCACCGAACTGGGATGGCGGGAGTACGCCTGGTACAACCTCTACATTCACCCGGACATGGCCACCCGCCCCATCAACCCCAAATTCGAGCGCTTCCCATGGCCTCCGCTGGACGACGACGCGCTCGCCGCGTGGCAGCGCGGGCGCACGGGGATCCCCCTGGTGGACGCGGGCATGCACGAACTATGGGAGACCGGGACCATGCAGAACCGGGTGCGCATGGTGACCGCGTCTCTATTGGCCAAGAACCTGCTGATCGACTGGCGGCTGGGGGAGCAGTGGTTCTGGGACACCCTCGTGGACGCGGACCCCGCCTCGAACCCTCACAACTGGCAGTGGGTGGCCGGTTCCGGGACCGACGCCGCGCCCTACTTCCGGATCTTCAACCCCGAGACCCAGCAGAAGAAGTTCGACCCGGACTTCGTGTACGTGGACCGCTGGAACGGGCGGCAGGAGGGCGTGGAATCCATCGTGGACCTCAAGGCTTCCCGCGCCCACGCCCTGGAGCTGTTCAAGACCCTGTGAACCTCGCACGCTCTACGCCTACGCTGGCCCCATGAAGATCGCCGTGCTGGGTGCCAGCGGGAGTTTTGGGTCCGACGTCGCCGACTTCCTCGAGGCCGACGGCCACATCGTGGTGCGGGCGAGCCGCCGCACGGGGGTGGACGTCGTGGCCGGTCGGGGGTTGTTGCAAGCCTTGGCGAGTGTGGACGTGGTCGTGGACGCTTTGCACATCAATACGTTCGGTGCCCGCAAGTCCGTCCCGTTCTTCACGCGGGCCGCGTCCCAGACCGTTAAGGCGGCGCGCGAGCAGGGCGTGGGCCGAGTCGTGTGCCTGTCCATCGCGGGTGCCGTGGATCCGCGGGTCAACGGCGGTTTCGGCTACTACAAGGGCAAGGCCGCGCAGGAAAGCGTGTACCAGCAGGCGGGGATCCCCTCCACCACGGTGCGCTCGACCCAGTGGTTCGATTTCATTCCCGCAACCACCGGCCTGGTCGCCCGCGGCCCGGTGGCCCTGATGCCCACCCTTCTCATGGCGCCCGCGCGGCGCGAGGAGGTCGCACGGTTCGTCACCGAGGTCGCCACCACCCATCGCGAGGCACGTCACGAGATCCTCGCGGCGCGCGGCCCGGAGGTGGACACCATGGCGAACTTCGCGCGCCGCATCCTCGCGGCCGGCGGTGACCTCGCGGGCCGCACGCCCAGTGTGCTGAAGGAAGCGCCGCTGCTCGGCCGGGCGATCGCCCACGGTGGCCTGATCCCACAGGACGCGTTCGTCACCTCGCAGCGCTTCGACGAGTGGTTGCGGACGGAGCACTGAGAGGCGGCACCGCAGCGGCCCGTCGTGTGACGGATCGATGTCGCGAGGACCGCTATCTCGCCGTCGTCAGAGCATGGTGCGGGGGTCTCTAGTGTGCTGGAGGTCAGTCGCCTTCGATCCCGAAGAAGCGGCGCAGCGCCTGCGTGCCCTCGTAGGTCACCGGCT
Organism: Kocuria marina; assembly: GCA_014652975.1. Taxonomy (GTDB): domain Bacteria; phylum Actinomycetota; class Actinomycetes; order Actinomycetales; family Micrococcaceae; genus Kocuria; species Kocuria marina. The sequence goes on from BMZV01000001.1 coordinate 988,421, forward strand.
CCCCGGGCCGCACGTAGGTGTCGGGCGTGAAGATGATGTCTGCGCCTCCGAAAACGGCCCCTGCGGAGACGTGGTAATCGTGGCCATCCGTACTGGTGAAGTCGAGATCAGACGGGAAGCCCTACAGGACCTCATCCATGTTCTTGCGTATCAGCTGCGCCCGCTGGGCGGTTCTATGTCCCGGAGCTGTAGGGCATTTCTTGCGCGTGTTCGCGATGACCTCCGCGAAGACGTCCTCCGTGCTGTGGACCTGGAACATTGCGGGGTTTTAAGGCGCAACAAGAAGAGCCAATCCATCAGGGTCTAGCTGAAGAGGACGTTGGCATCGACGAAAACTCTTTGCGTCATGGTCCAAATCTCGTGACATCACGTGGGGCACCCCGGTTGAAAACAGGGGTGCCCCACGTGTCGCTCACGAACGCATGATCTCAGTCCTCGAAAAGCTCGACATCGTCTTCCGCGTCGAGTGCCCGCAGTTTCTCGAAGGCTTCGCGACGTTCCGTTTCCCGCTGTTCCCGCAATCGGAGGACATCGGAACGACGGAACCGCGTATGTGATCCGACCTTGAAGGATTCAATCAGCTCCTCGCGGGTCCAACGGAGAAGGGTGGGGCGTGAGACCCCCAGGATGTCCGCGGCCACCGTACTTGTCAGCTCGTCGGTCATTTGAGCAATGCTGACCGAACCGTGCTCGGCAATGGCCGTGAGTGCATGGAGGAGTGTCCTCTGGACCTCGTCCGGGAGTTCCACCTCCCCGCCGTTTGCATCGCGCAGAACCAAGGTTGAACCCTGACGCGCGGGGGCCTGCGCCGCGCGCACGGTCTGGGCCGAGATCGTGATCCGCTCAGTCATGGTGGTCATTGGCGTCTCCCTTCGCGCCGTGTTCGTAAGTATTTAGTTATACCGTGACACTCATTCACATATACGTGGCATGGCCTGTGGGTTCTGCGCTCCAGATCCAGCAGCTTGAGCGCCTCCTCGCGCATCTCCATCTTGCGGACCTTGCCCGTGACGGTCATGGGCAACTCCTCCACCACGTGCACATGGCGCGGGATCTTGTGGTGGGAGATCTTCCCCTGCGAGAACTGAAGCGCCTTGGGTTACGTTCCGAGGTTAGGGCACCACGGGTGCGGTCGCCTCGATCTCGGTGCAAGCAGCTTCGACCTGGGCCGGGGTCCGGTAGGCCAGGGACTCGTGAAGTCGAGCGGTGTTCCACCAGTGGACCCACTCCAGTATTGCGATCTCCACCGCCGTTGCCGAGTCCCACACGCCCCTGGATTAGATGATCTCCGTCTTGTACAGACTATTGATTGACTCCGCCAGAGCATTGTCATAGGAATCCCCGACTGTGCCGACCGAAGCGGTCACACCCGCGGCGACCAAGGCATCCGTGTAGGCCAAAGATACGTATTGAACCCCTCGGTCCGAATGATGCGTCAGCCCAGAAGACGTCCGACGGGCTCCGCTCGTCAAGAGCGCGTGTTCTAGAGCCAGCAGTGGCAGCCGGTCAGTGTGCAGTGTTGAAGCCACGGCCCAGCCGATGATCTTACGGGTACAGACATCAGTAATGAATGCGACGTAGCAGAATCCCGACATGAGGCGCACGTAGGTGATGTCTGAGACCCACAGCTGGTGCGGGGCGGCAGTGAAGTCACGTTTCACCAGGTCCGGGCGGTGATCCTCACCCTTGGCGGAGTGTTCATGTCCATGAATCGGATCATCTCGTCGTGGGGCGGTCGAGCTCCGCTGCGAAAAAAGCCGAGGCCTTCTTCAGGAATCTCGGAACCAAACCCAGGGCGCTTCAGCGGTCCGTGTGAACCAGGACCGGTCCCGGTGACTACACCCCCCGGATCATGGTCGACTGGGGGGGCAACAATCATGCCGGGACCGGCTGGCTACCTACGCCCTCATCCTCCCGAACTCAGGCGCCACGAAAAAGGTAACGGGGGATTCCGGGTGGCCCTCACCGGCCCGTCCCGCATGAAAAGTGAACGTCTAGATTGTGGACAATCTAAATACCGCGACCTACCATCGATTGCGGTCGTACCACCCGGCGTTCAGGGCCGGGGCTCACCGGCCACGGAAAGGACGAGGAATCATCATGAAGGCTATGTACACCGCGGAAGCGCTTGCCCAGGGCGCGGGCCGCAACGGCAGCGTCGCCACCAAGGACGGGTCGCTGCAGTTCGACCTGGCCGTGCCGAAGGAGATGGGGGGATCCGGGAACGGCGCCAATCCCGAGCAGCTTTTCGCCGCCGGGTACGCGGCCTGCTTCCACTCCGCCTTGCAGATGGTCGCCCGCCAGCAGAAGGTCTCGCTCGGTGATTCCGCCGTGGGGGCCCGCGTGCAGATCGGCGACAACGGCGCAGGCGGGTTCACCCTGGCCGTGCAGTTGGAAGTGATCATCCCCGAACTCGAGCACGACGCGGCCCAGGAACTCGCGGACGCCGCGCACCAGGTCTGCCCCTATTCCAACGCCACGCGCGGCAACATCGAGGTCACCGTGACCGTCGTGGAGGATTGACGAGCGCGTCGCACCGCGCCCGATGAGAGCGCACGGCACGTCCCCGGCGTTCTGCGGCCCACTGAGGCCCTGACGGGGCCGTGCCGTGACGCACGGGCGGGGGCCACGAGCCCCACGGCGCCGAGGGGGATGTCACGTCCCCTCGGCGCGACGTCGCCCTCAGACGCTCTCGGGGACGCGCACCTCGGTGCGCAGGGTCGCGGAGCGGCGGTCGGCGAGTTCGCGGCGCACGACCCAGACGACCGCGACGATCCACAGCAGGGCGAGCGCGCCGAGGATCGCGTAGTACGCGGCGTCGCCGGGGAGGCGCGCCTGCACGGCGTCCAGGCGCAACAGGGTACGCGTGTTCGTGAAGATGATGAGTCCGCCGGCGCCGACGGCGAGGATGCGCGGGGCGAGCCAACGCACGAGCCACGCGGCGATCGGCGCGGCCACCACACCGCCGATCAGTAGAGCCAGGACCATGCCGAAGTCGATGCCCTGGCTGCCGAGTGCCATCAGGAACCCGATGGAGGCACCCAGACTGACCACGAACTCGGACGTGTCGATGGATCCGATGACCTTGCGCGGGGCGATCTTGCCGGAGGCCAGCAGGGTGGGGGTGCCCACGGGGCCCCACCCACCGCCGCCGATCGCGTCCATGAAGCCCGCGACCGTGGCCAGGGGGATCAGGAAGAATCCGCGCACCTTGCCCGTGAAGTTCGGGCGCCGCCCGCCGAGCCGCAAGAACCGCCACACCACGTAGCAGCCCAGCAGCAACAGGATCACGGACATCACCGGTGCGGCGGCCTCCCCGGAGAGGGTCAGCAGATGGGCGCCCGCGAACGCGGCGATCCCGCCGGGAACCGCCATGAAGCCTACGACGCGCCAATCGATGTTGCCGAAGCGCCAGTGCGAGAGCCCGGAGGCCAGGGTGGTGCCCACCTCCGCGAGGTGCACTGTCGCGGACACCGAGGCGGGGGTCAGGCCCACGGCCAACAGCAGGGTGGATGAGGTCACGCCGTAGGCCATACCGAGCGAACCGTCCACGAGTTGCGCCCCGAAACCCACCAGGGCGAGCAAGATCAATGTACGCACGGTGCGACTCCTGTGCAGTGGAAGGGGTGAGGTCACTTAGCCTAGGAACCGGGCGGGCGCTCACCCAAGGAATGTTGCGCCGTGCGTCACAACGTGTAGTGCGATGACATCCGCTTGACATCGGCCGGGGGACGTCTTCCCTTGTCAATCGTCAGTACGCTGACGAGGATGGGAGGGTCAGCGATTCCGCCGACCGAGACGTCCAACGAAAGGACAGCACGTGGCAGAGAAAAATCCCGCCAACGCGGGCGAGGAATCCATCAAGATGAGCCCCCAGGAAGAGAGTGCGGCCCTAGGTCAGGAGACCCAGACGGACGCCGAACCCGCCGACGAGGGCGTGGGCGCCATGACGGACAACAAGGGCGACGAGCCCGCCACCGAGAACTGACCTGAACCACTACGCGATCGGCCCGTGGCACATGCCACGGGCCGATCGCGTATTCAGGTCTCCGATGTCCGGCTCAGTCCTCCTCGCCGGGATCCTCGCGGGGGTTGCCGATGTTGTACCGCGGCGGGCGGGTGCGGAAGTTCGCGAGCTTATGCGAACCGTCGCAGAACGGCGCGATCGACGACATGTTGCACCGGCACAGGGCGACTACGCGCCGCGGCGGCTTCTGCGGCTCGGCCCCCGGTTCCGGGGCGATCAGCACGTCACCGCGCACCAAGAGCGGCCCGTCCGGGCACGGGGTGATCACCACGGGATCCTCGGCGTCGTGCGCCACCGAGAGGACGGGGCTCCCGTCGTCCGTGGTGCGTGGATCCTGCTCGCTCACAGGGCCACCCGCTCGGCGACCGGGGCCTCGGAACCCACGGTCTGCAGTCCCGGCATGCTCCCGCGCAGGGAGGTCCGCCCGTCCGACCAGCACTCGAGCATGTGATCACCCATGAGCCCGTCCACGTACAGGCACGCGGCCGCGCCGAACAGGACGTCCTCGAGCAGCTCGGGCTCGTCCTGGGCGAGCGCCCCGGCGAGGTCACGCGCGGCGATCTGTTCGTGAACGGCGTCGGCCTCCACGTGCTCGTCGTAGTACCAGGTGACGTCCGCGTCGTAACCGAGCTTGCGGAACGCTCGGCCGTAGTACTTGTTGGGGATCGAGGACGTCATCTCGAACGCCGCGAGGTGACCCGCGATGGCCCCGCGCAACCGGCGGTGCAGTCCGAACAGGCTCATGAGGTTCATGGACGCGAGCGTGGGGGCGGGCACGAGGTCCAGGTAGTGGTCCAGGGTGTCGTCCAGGCCGAAACCTCGCATGGTCTGCGCGAAGATCGTGGCGTGCACGCGCTCGGGACGGCCCCCGCCGTACTCGTCCGACTGGATCTCCACGAGCGCCGCCTTCGCGCGGCCCCGCAACCGGGCGATGCCCCACGAGTGGGGGTCCGCCTCGCGCAGCGTGTAGATGGAGCGGTGGACCAGGAACTCGCTCAGGATCTCCTCGCTCGGGTGCCGGGCGAGCCACGTGGCCAGGGTGGGCTTGGCGTCCCCGCCGGTCATCGCGAACATCGTGTCCACGAGTTGCGCGGAGTCGCCGGGCAGGGGATCGGGGAGGGGCACGCGACGGCGCAGCTCGGCCTCGAAACCGGCCTCGAGCACTGTGCGCACGCGCAGCAGCTCGGGATCCCACTCGCGGTCCGCGGTCACGAATTCCGCGGGCCCGTAGTGCAACAGGTAGAGCAGGAACAGGGACAGCTGCAGGTCCTCGTCCGCGAGGACGTCCTGCGACGCGTTAACCGCGGTGGCCGTCGCTTCGGACAGCGCCGCGTACCCGCTCGCCGGGGTCTCCTTCGGGCCGGTCAGGATCTCCAGGAGGGCCGTGCTCACGGGTCCGCGAGCGGTCGGGGCCACGGTTCGGGTAGGGACGGTCGTCATGATGGTGTTCTCCGCTCGGAAAGGTGGGTGCTCGGCGCGGGTGGGGTGTCTCTGAAGACGGGGATTGCCCGCGGACCGCGGTGAAGCGGTCCGCGGGCAATCGGCGGAAATAGTACGACTACTTCCTATTCATTAGGCCAACATACCCGTGGTCGGGAAACGTTCCCAGACCCGGTGGCTGCCGAGCAGTTCCACCACGGTGCTCAGCACGTCCTTGGCGGAGTCCGCGCTCACGACGCCGGGCGTCTGGGCGATCTGCAGGGCGTCCAGCACGTCCGTGCCGGGGCCGAACGCGGCGATCGCCTTGGCGTGGCGCCACATCTCGTTGAGCAGCAGGCTCACGCGGGGGTCGATGTCACCCGGGCTGGGTGCACCGGCCTTCGCGTCCAGGCCGCCGGCCACGGGGTTCACAGGAGCGCCGGCGGTGGCGACCACCACGGCGTCGAACTCGATGGACCGTGCCGTGAGCAGGGTGCGGTGCGCCACGATGCCCGGGGCCACCTCACCGCCCTGGGGTGCGATGACGAGCGGGACCATGTCCGCGCCGTCGATCTCGGAGACGAGCGTGGCGAGCTGGTCGGCGTCCGTGTCCGGACCCACGAGAATGCCCACCTGGCGGCCTTCGACGGGCCACGTCTCGCCCACCTGGGTGAGGGCCGGGGAGGCCTGGACGTCCTGGGCGGGAGCCTCGGTGGGCTCCTGCTCGGGCAGCCCCAGCGCCTGGGCCACGGTCTTGCCCAGCGCGGGGTCGATCGCGAACAGGTGGCGCAGCTGACGGGTGCGGATGTTCTCGTCCCAGCACTTGCCGAGCTCGAACGCGTAGGCCTGGGCGGTGTGCTCGCGCTCCACCTCGCTCAGCGAGAGCCAGAACAGGCGTGGCTGGCTGAAGTGGTCCTCAAAGGACTGGGGCCGCACGCGCTCCTTGACGGACGCGGGGACCGGGGCCGGGTAGTCGATGAACGCGTGCTCGTCCTCGGGAGTCTCCGCCGGGTTGCCGCCGTCCAGCGAGTTGGGCCGGTAGGGGGCCACACCCGAGTGCACCGCACTCTGGTGGAAACCGTCACGCAGCATGTCGTTGACCGCCGCGTGCGGGCGGTTGATGGGCAGCTGGTTCCAGTTGGGCCCGCCCAGGCGGGTGATCTGGGTGTCCAGGTAGGAGAACAGACGCCCCTGCAGCAAGGGGTCGTTGGTCACGTCGATGCCCGGGACCAGGTTGTTGGGGTTGAACGCCACCTGCTCCGTCTCCGCGAAGTAGTTGGAGGGGTTGCGGTCCAGGGTCATCAGACCCACGGGCTCCACGGGGACGAGTTCCTCCGGGACGATCTTGGTGGGGTCCAGCAAGTCGATGCCCTGGAACATTTGGTCCTCGGTGTCCTCGAACACCTGGACGCCCAGTTCCCATTGCGGGTACGCGCCGGCCTCGATGGCGTCCGCGAGGTCCCGGCGGTGGAAGTCCGGGTCCGCACCGTTGATCAGCTGGGCCTCTTCCCACGCCACGGAGTGCACGCCCAGGCGCGGCTTCCAGTGGAACTTGACCAGCACGGTGGAGCCGTCCTCGGCCACCAGACGGAACGTGTGGACGCCGAAGCCCTCCATCATGCGGAACGAGCGCGGGATGCCGCGGTCGGACATGTTCCAGATGGTGTGGTGCTGGGCCTCGGTGTGCAGGGACACGAAGTCCCAGAACGTGTCGTGGGCGGACTGGGCCTGGGGGATCTCGCGATCCGGGTGGGGCTTACCGGCGTGGATGACGTCCGGGAACTTGATGGCGTCCTGGATGAAGAACACCGGCATGTTGTTGCCCACGAGGTCCCAGGTGCCCTCGTCCGTGTAGAACTTAACGGCGAAACCGCGGGTGTCACGGGCCAGATCACCCGAACCGCGGGAGCCCAGCACGGTGGAGAACCGCACGAACACCGAGGTTTCCTTGTCCTTGGCAAACAGGCCCGCGCGGCTGAGCTTGGTGGCCGAGCCGTAGCCGCGGAACGTGCCGTGGGCACCCGCGCCGCGGGCGTGCACCACGCGCTCCGGGATGCGCTCGTGGTCGAAGTGGGAGATCTTCTCCCGGAAGTGGTGGTCCTGCAGCAGCACGGGACCGCGGGCCCCGGCCTTGAGGGACTGGTCGGAGTTCGTTAGGCGCACGCCGTGCGCGGTGGTGAGGTACTCACCCTGCTGGGCCATCGCGGACATCGGGGCATCGGTGGGCGCACCCGTGGGCGTGACCCGCTCGGGGGCACCCTGATCGGGCTTGGGCGGAAGCGGCTGACGGGGAGCGGTGGGCTCCTCGATGGTCGGCTCACCGGTCCCGGGAACTCCCGGGACCTGGGGGGCGTTGTTATCGCGTGCGGACATGACGATCCTCCTACGAAGCTAACGCACGCCGCGGTCATGGAGTGCGACGTGGTTCTCCCATACTGTCAGCACCCTTGGGGGTGGGCATACACCTGTAGGGAGGCAGTCGCCGTCCTGCGGGTTTGTGAACCCGTCAGGGGCTGCGCGCGCGGGCCGCGCGGCGTCGTCGTGAGACAGTGATCCCATGACGTGGACACCGGTGACATTGCGCGGGCAGCTGGTCCGCCTGGAACCCCTCAGCCGCGAGCACCTGGACGGGCTGATCGAGGCCACCGAGGACGGGCGCATGTGGGAGCGCTGGTACACGAGCGTGGCGGACCCGGACGGCATGGCCGCGGCCGTGGAAAAGTGGCTCACGTGGCAGGACGAGGGATTCATGCTGCCCTTCGTGACCGTGCGGCAGGCCGACGACGTCGTGCTCGGGATGACCACGTTCTACGACCCGCAGTGGGGTGTGCCGCGCGTGAGCGTGGGCCACACGTGGAACCGGGCGTCCACCCACCGGACGGGGACGAATGCGGAGTCCAAGCTGCTGCTCATGACCCACGCGTTCGAGGAGCTCGGGTGCCGGTGCGTGCGTTATGAGACGAGCTGGGCCAATCAGCAGTCCCGGGCAGCGATCGAGCGCCTCGGTGCTCGGCTGGACGGTGTGCTGCGCGCGGACCGGTTGGAGCGCAACGGCGCGCTGCGGGACACCGTGGTGTACTCGGTGCTCGAGCACGAGTGGCCCTCGGTGAAGGCGGGACTCGAGGCGCGGGTCGCGCGACGGGTGAGGAGCAGGTGCGCCGGCACAACGTGGTGCTGCGGGAGACCCGGTCCAAGCGCACGGGCGGCACCTATCGGGACTCCCCGTCCAGCCTGCCCGCCCGCACGGTGATGGGCCAGACGACGTCGCGCGGCCGGGACGGTTCGCCCCACGCCTCGGTGAGGTCGGCGGCGTAATGGCGCAGAACGTCGTCGTGCCCGGACTCCGCGGCGTTGCGCACCGCGGACCACGTGCCCAGGTAGCCCAGGAAGGCATCGAGCGGCCAGGATCGCCGGATGGACAGCGCGGCCACCGGGACCTGCGGGAAGGGGAAGTCGATGTCCCGGTACCCGGTCTCCACGAGGCGGCGCTCGGGCGGCCAGAACGGACCGATCTCGCGCCAGTAGAACCGCTCGAAACGTTCCCGCAGGCCCGGCTCCACCTCCACCACGCCGTAGCTGATGAGTGCGAGGACGGCGCCGGGGGCCGCGATGCGGCGTGCCTGCGTGTAGAAGGCCGGCAGGTCGAACCAGTGTGCGGCCTGGGCCGCGGTCACGAGATCGGCGCGGCCGTCGGCCACGGGCAGGTCCTCCGCCGTCCCGTGCGCGTAGTCGACGCCGCGTGCGGGGGCGGCATGAGCGAGTTGATCCTCACCGGGGTCCACGCCGATCACGTGCGTGAAGTGTTCGGCCAGCAAGCCCGTGAGCTGGCCTGTCCCACAGCCCACGTCCACCGCGGTGCCCCGCCGCGGGGCGATCCGTGCCAGTTCCGCGCCCAGCTCCGCGGGGTAATCGGGGCGGTGCGCGGCATAGTTCCCTCCGCCCTGCTCGAACCAGTTCCGGGTCATGTGGCGGTCCTCTCATGGGATGGCGGGGTCGGGTGTACCGGTCGTTCCCACAAGGTCACACGGCTGCGCACCTCGTCGTTCTCGTACGGCGCGGTCTCGCCCGTGGGCTCGTACCCCAGAGCCTTCCAGAAGCCGACGGCGCTCGCCGCGTTGGTCTCCACGATCCCCAGGCGCAGGGTGGTCACCTCGGGCCAGCCGCTCACGAGGTTCGTGACGGCATCATGCATCGCCCGCCCCAGGCCCTCTCCCTGGTGGTCCTGCCGCACGAGAAGCAGACCGATGTGAGCGTGATGCTCCTCGGGGAAATTGCGGATGACGTCGGCCATGGCTGCCAGAGCAGGCCCGCGGAACAGCCCGACGTCGTACTTCTGTTCGCGTGCGAGGCCGGGCGGGCGCGCGGAAAGGATCTCGGCGGCGTCGCCGGGGAGGGGCGCGTGTCCACTGATCCGGCGGGTGTAATCGGGGGTCGCCTCGAGCAGCGCTTGTAGCGCCGGCGCGTCCTCCGGTCTCAGTCCACGCAGTTCTGCCGGTTCGGCGACGGCGCTCACCCGAGTTCCGGGGTCCGCGCAGGGAAGGTGACCGCAGCGACGTCGGGCACCCGGACGGTGCTGGTCAGGGCGGTGAGGCTGGGCCGGCGCGGGGTGGAGCTGAAACCGAAGTCCGGAGCCGGGGTCATGTCCGTGAGGCGGCCCAGGTCCTGGTCGTCCCAGGTGGCGCGGGAGTGGGTGATGGTGTGGAGGTCGTAGGCGGCGTACCACTCGGTGCGGTCGTTGCCGGCCGTACCGAGGGTGCGCACGCCGGGCATCACGCGGTGGGCCACCTGATCGGTGAGCCGGGCGAAGGTCAGAGAAGTGCTGATCGGTCGGGGGACCGTCTGCAGCAGGTACCCCAGGGGCGCTCGCGGCCCCACGCTGAAGTGCCATGTAAGCGGCCCCGCGGTGACCGTCCACCGGGAGGCGCGGGAGAAGCCCGTGCGCTGCACGTTCACGGGGACGCGGGTGACGGTGTCGAAGGTGTAGGTGTCGGACACGAAATGCGCGACCCAGTCGTTGGGTGCCAGCAGTTCGCGGCGTCCGTCCGGGTGGGCGACCATGACGTCCGCGAACGGGCCCTGCGGCGTGTGGGACCAGCACCCCAGCACCAGCCGCGTGCCGGAGGACGTGCCGACCCCGGCGATGTGGCCGGTGAAGCGGTGACGGATGGAGGAGGTCATGGGGCCAGGGTAGGGGAGGGAGGGGTGGTGGGGGAGAAGTTGGCATACGGACCGGGTACGTCGCTGCTGCGTGACAAACCCGGGGGCGACGTCGCACCCCCGAGCGCCGAGGCCACCGTGGGTCCCGGGGTGCCGACGTCGTGCGAACCCCGGCGGCGACGGCGTACCGGGACCCGTGTGGACGCCCCACCGACCCGCCGGTACCCGCGGCTCACTTCACCGAGTCCGGCTCGTCCCGCGGGACGGCGAGTGTCGCGGCGGCCATGAGTACGGCGGTGACCGCCGCCGCCACAAAGACCCATCCGGAGGCGTGGATCACGGTGGCGGGATCGCCCTCACCGCCACCGGCACGGATGAGGTTGGTGGCGATGGCGCCGTAGATCGCCACCCCCACGGCTGAGCCGGCGGAGCGCGCGAACATGTTGAGACCCGTCACCGACCCGCGCTGGTTCCACTCCACCGAGGACTGGGCCATGATCAGCGACGGCGCCGCGGTGTAACCGAGCCCCAGCCCGATGATAAACGCGCACACAGCCATACCGATCACGCTCGGCCACGGCGACAGTGCGGCGGTCAGGGCCGCTCCCACGGTCGCGATCGCACCGCCCAGAAACACGGTGCGCCGGAAGCCCCACCGCAGGTAGATCCGCCCCGCCGTGGACGCAGCCACGGGCCAGCCGATGCTCACGGCGGCCACGGCCGCTCCCGCCGCGATCGGTGTGGCCCCGGCCGTGCGCTCCAAATAGGTGGGGACGTAGCTCGTCATCCCCACCAGCAGCGCGCCGATCCCCAGGGAGACCAGGGTGGTGCTTGCGACCACGCGGCGTCGTACCAGCGCGAGGTCGATGATCGGTTCGCTCGCGCGACGCTCGACGGCCACGAAGATCGCCAGCCCCGCGACGCCGACGACGCCGCACACCAGGGTGGGCACCGAAAGCCACTCCCACGCGTTGCCGCCCTCCAGCGCGCCGAGGATGAGGGCGGACAGGGCGATCGCGAGCACCGCGGCACCGGTGAAGTCCACCCGGTGCTCCTCGCGCTCGATCTTCTCGTGATAGCTGCGCAGCAACAGCCACCCCGCCACGAGGGCCACCGGGATGTTGACGAAGAAGACCCACCGCCAACTCAAGAACTGGGACAGAAGCCCACCCAATGTGGGCCCCACGACCGAAGAGACCGCCCACACCCCGGCCACGTACCCCTGCACGGCGGCGCGCTCGGCCACGGTGTAGATGTCCCCCACGATCGTCATGCCCATGGGCGCCACGGCTCCCGCACCCAATCCCTGGATCACCCGGAAGACGATGAGCGACGGCATGCTCCACGCGCATCCCGCGAGCACGGAGGAGACCAGGAACAACCCCACGCCGGTGAGGATCACGGGTTTGCGCCCGTACATGTCCGAGAGCTTGGAGAAGATCGGCACACTCACCGCCTGCGCCAACATGTAGCTCGAGAACAGCCACGGGAACTGGGCGAAGTTACCCAGGGAACCCACGATGCTCGGCACCGCGGTCGCCAGGATCGTGGCGTCCAGGGCCACCAGAGCCGTGGAGAGCATTACGGCCAGCAGGACGGGACCACGCTGCGAGCGCAGCCCCACCGAGGCGCGATTCACGCCGGAGGTGTTCACGCGCCCCGCCGCGCCACGACCATCCGGTCCCACGAGTGGCCGGACCCGGCACCGCGTTCCAGGTGTCGCTCGCGGATCTCGTTCGTCTCGATCTGCCATCCCTGCCCGGTCAGATACGTCACCACGTCCTCGGGCATCACGTAGTCGGCGGGGTCGAAACCGTGAGGTGTCTCATCCAGCTCGTGATGCACGAACACCAGCCGCCCGCCCGGTGTCACGGCGTCCGCGAACGCGCGCACCGCTGCGTCGTCGCCCCGCTTAGGCACCGCGGGGTATTGGGCGGACACCAGGTCGAACGGGCCGAGGGGGCGCTCGCCGAACCCTTCAACGAGCCACGTGATCTCGACCCCCGCGGCTTCTGCCGCGGCCCGAGCGCGGTCGACGGCGACGCGTGAGACGTCCAGCCCCGTCACCGTCCAGCCACGTCGGGCCAGCCACACGGCGTCGGCGCCCTCACCACAACCCACGTCCAGCGCCGTGCCGGGAGCGAGGTCCGACGTGAGCGCCATCAGGGCGCCGTTGGGCTCCCCGCTCCAGATGCGCGTAGCGCCGTAGCGCTCGTCCCAGCCGGCAGCGGTCTCGGGCGTGCGGTGGGGAGCGTGTTCGTGGGTCATGCGTCCCAGAATTCCACCGCGGCCCGGTACCGCGCCACGTCGTCCGCGCTGGGCGTGACCGGCCCGGTACCGCGCCGCGACCGCGAAGGGCAACTGGTGTCTCCATCTAATTGTGGACAACTAAAATGTGAACAACTATGATTGAGCCCGGTCGCCCGAGCACTGCACCCCGGCCCCCGCCTTGGTCCAGCACACGGCCGGTGACCGCGCGTCCGGATCGAACGTCCCGCTCCCCAGCGGGGCTCCATACTGTTCGCCGACGCCGCAAGCGTGCGATGAGTCCCGGCACTTGGGGGGTCGGGACTCACCGCACGCGACCGTTCGCGGCCCGCCGGGGACGACGACGCTCAGTGCGGTTCCCTGTGGAAGCCCACGCAGGCAGCCCCCAGCACCCCCATGACGATGTCCCCCAGCGTGTCCAGGGGTGGGATGTGGATGTCCGGTGTCGCGAACAGGAACCCCAACAGTTCCATGACCTCCCACACCACGGCGATCACGAAGCCGGCCACCGCGCACCACGTGAACCGCATCGCGGGACGATCGCGCACCCGGCCCCGCACCCGGGAGTGGTGGGTCAGAACGCGATTCCATGCCATCCACACCAGGGCGTACAGCGTCACGAAGTGGATGAGGATGTCCCACCACCAGATCCTGCTGTAGAGCTGTTCGGCCGCGCTCATGGCGGCGGTGAGCATGATGAGCGAGCACACGGCCCGCGCGTACTGGGTGCGGAACCACAGAAACGCGATCACCTGTCCGAGTCCCGCGAGCAGTAGGACGGCCATGTCCACCCGGCGCCCGTCCAATGCGTAGTAACCCGCCCCGATGATCGCCGTGAAGCACATGGCCGATGCGACCACGCCGCCCACGCTGTGCGTCTGCTCGGACGTCATCGGCTGCCCCCACGCCCCAGGGGGCCGGAGAGAACGCGTCGCCGGATACGCACCCACGGTCGTTCACTGCGCCAGTTGAGGAACACGGTGGCCATGGCCATGCGCAGCTGCCGGCGGATCCGAGCGGGGGAGACCAAGGCCCGCCAGGACACGATCGCGACATTGCCCGGGTCCATGATCACGCGCTGATCGCGACGGACGCGGAAGCTGAGGTCGAAATCGTCGTGCACCCGTGGATCCCGGTGCACCTCTTCCCGGACATGCTGCCACCACGCCCGGGTGAAGGCCATGTTGGACCCCCATAAGGCCCAGTGGCCCAGCGCCGTGCCGGCCACCAGGCGGTAGGCCGTGATGTATGCCGCGCCCAGGATGCGTCCGGCCAACTCGTACCGCGGCCCGAACCGCGCGATCCCGGACACCGCCACGGTGGCCTTCCCCTGCGGATCCCGCAGGGCCCGTGACAGCACCGCGGTGTGTCGCTCGACCCAGCCGGGGGAGGGGAGGCTGTCCGCGTCACAGCGCAGGATGAGGTCCCCGCGGGCGGCGTCGTAGCCCGCGGCCGCGGAGACGGCCACTCCGGGGACGGGTTCCCACACCCGGTGTACTTCGGGGTGGCGGTCCAGGACTGTCGAAAGATCATCGGTGGAACCGTTGTCCACCACGACGATCTCGTCCGGGGTGCGGGTCTGCTCACGCAGGGCCCGGAGGCAGCGCTCCAGGTAGGAAGAGTCGTTACGAACGGGGATGACCACGCTGCAGGTCATGCGTTGCTCGGTGTTCTCCCGTTCCACCCGTCCAGTCTGTCATGCCGCGGAGCGTGCCTCCCGCCGCAGCAGATCACGCTTGATCGCCTCGCCCCACGCGAACCCACCCATGGAACCGTCCGAACGCAGCACCCGGTGGCACGGGACGAACAGCGCCACGGGATTGCAGGCGCACACCGACGCCGCCGCCCGAACGGCCCGGGGATTGCCGAGCTCCCGCGCGAACTCGGTGTAGGTCAGGGGGGACCCGGGGCGGATGCGGCGCAGCGCGGCCCACCCGGCCTGCTGGCCCTCGGTGCCGTGCAGGTCCACGGGCACGGTCATGACGGAGTCGAGGTTGCCGTCGTAGAACGCGCGGACCGCCTCCAGTGCGGGCACGTCACCGGATTGCGCTTCCTCCGGACGGAAGGCCGGGCGGATCCGCGCGAGTAGCTGCTCGGTCGAGCGTGTCCATCCGGAGGCCACGACGGTTCCGTCCTCCCGGGCCACTGCCGTGAAGGAACCATCAGGGGTGTCAATGCTCTCAACGACATATGTCATGACTGCACACTTTCCGAGAAGGATGCGGGAGGGGTCAGCGGGCCCCACAGATGGGTGGTGGCGTAACTGCGCCATGGGGCAGCGGCCCCTGCCCAGTCCACGAGTGCGGGTTTGGTGTCCGGGAGCCCGAGCCGTCGGGCACCGGCGCGCATGGCCCCGTCGTCGATCAGGAACACGTCCGGGTCCCCGGTGACCCGCATGCGCACGTGGTCCGCGGTCCATGGCCCCACCCCGGGGAGGGTGAGGAGCGCGGCGCGTTGCTGAGTGGCGTCGTCACCGGGGGACAACTGCAAATCACCCGAGGCGAGCGCGCGGGCAGCACCCAGGACCGCCTGGACCCGCGCGGCCGGCCCGCCCAGGAACTGGACGCCGTGCTCGGCGATGGCCGCTGCGGTCGGGAACATGTACCGGATGCCGGTGGCGAAGGAGGGCGCGGGTTCTCCCATGTCCCGCGCGCGGGCACCCAACACGGTGCGGGCCGCGGCCAGGGAGATCTGCTGACCGATGAGCGTGCGGATCAACGTCTCGTGCGGGTCCGCGGAACCGGCGACCCGCAGCCCCGGGGCGGCCTCGACCAGCGGGCGCAACACCGGGACGCGGGACAGCGCGGCGGCCACTGCCTCCGGATCGGCGTCCAGGTCGAAGAGTCGACGCACCCGGGCGATCAGCACGGGCAGGTCCGCGAGATCCGTGACCCGCGTGCGCAACCGCAACCGCCCCGCGCGCTCGTACACGCGCAGCCAGGCCGGGCCGCCGGGCAGGCTCAGCGCGCGGGTGTAGGAGGTGGGGGTCCCGACCTCCACGCCGTCCACCGCATGGACCGCGAACCACACGAACAGCCCGCGCACGTCCAGGGGCTCGCGATAGCTCAACGCGAGGTCCACCTCGCCCGGCTCACTCGCCGCGCCGTGTCCCGAGGGTCCGGTGCTCATGCTGCGCGCCCGCAATTGCTGCGGGGTCATGTCGTACACCTCGCGGATCACCTCGTTGCACTGTCGGATGCTCGAGAATCCCGCCGCGAACGCGGTCTCCGCGACCGGCAGGTCCGTCTGCGTCAGTAGGGCGCGCGCCGTCTGGGCCCGGTGGGCGCGGGCGAGCGCGAGCGGTCCGGCGCCGAGTTCCTCCGTCAGCACGCGGGTGAGGTGGCGCGTGGAATATCCCACGCGCCGCGCGAGTCCCAGCACGCCCTCGCGGTCCACGACCCCCTCGGTGATGAGCCGCATGGCGCGCCCCACCACGTCCCCGCGCAGATCCCACTCCGGGGACCCCGGCACGGCTTCCGGGACACAGCGTTTGCAGGCGCGGTACCCGGCGGCGTGGGCGGCCGCGCTCGTGCGGTAGAAGCGCACGTTCTCGCGGTGGGGCGTGCGCGCGGGGCAGCTCGGGCGGCAGTAGATCCCGGTGGTGCGCACCGCGGTCACGAACTGCCCGTCGAAGCGCCCGTCCCGGGACTCGACAGCCCGGTAGCGCTCGTCGAACGAGGAGTCTTGAGGGGGCATGCGTCCCACGGTCCCACGCCCGGGCGCCGGGCGCTAGCGGATTTCGGACACGGCGGTGGCCCGAACCGGTTACTTCACGCGCTCCCACTCGGCGACCGGCCCGGGAACCGGGACGAACAACGGGTGGTGGGGAGCGGCATGGGGATCGATGCCGTCCAGTGCGGATCGCGCCCACTCGGGGTCGCGGTCGAGGACCTTGCGCAGCAGGAACTCGAACTCGTAGCGCAGCTGACCGGTGGTCACGGTGAGCGTGATGGGCTGTGTGCTCGCCTCCCGGGCCAGGCGGGTGCGGTCGAAGTTGTAGCCGCGGCGGTCGGCCTCGTCGGCGACGCCGTGCAGGTACGTGGCCACGGACAGGACCGGATCGCTCGTGGCGCGGAAGCGCTGTAGCTGGGGGTGGCGCGTGTAGCCCTTGGTCTGACCGAGCAGGACCTTCTGGGCGAGCAGACCCTCCCGCCAGCACGCCACCAGAGCACGACGGTCCAGCAGGGACGGGTGAACTGACCACAGACGCATGGCCCCATTCAATCGCGCACCGCCCCGATAGCTCCAAGCGGACCCCAAGATTCCTCCCGTAGCATGGCGGACACACCCCTGACGACCACGTGCGGAGAACACCTTCATGTCCCTGCCTGCCATCCTGGCCGCCACATCAGCCGACGAGAGTGCTCAGCTCTCCGGTATCGCGGGGTGGGTGGTGGACGTCATGGAAGCCATCGGCGCTCCCGGCGCCGGACTGCTCGTGGCCCTGGAGAACCTGTTCCCGCCGCTGCCGTCCGAGGTGATCCTCCCGCTCGCCGGTTTCACGGCCAGCCAGGGCAATTTCAGCCTGGGCGGGGCCATCTTCTGGACCACGCTGGGGTCGGTCGTGGGCGCGATCGCGCTGTACTGGATCGGCGCCGCACTGGGACGACGCCGCCTGCGCGTGATCGTGGACAAGATGCCACTCGTGGATCTGCATGACCTGGATCGCACCGAGGAGTGGTTCGACCGCCACGGCAAGGCCGCCGTGTTCTTCGGGAGGATGATCCCCATCTTCAGATCCCTGATCTCCGTTCCCGCGGGGATCGAGCGGATGTCGTTCGGGCTGTTCGTGGTGCTTAGCGCGGCCGGGTCCCTGATCTGGAACACCATTTTCGTGCTCGCCGGGTACTTCCTGGGGGAGAACTGGCACATCGCGGAACAGTACGCCGGGGTGTTCTCACGCATCGTGGTGATCGCGGTCCTGCTGTTCCTGGTGTGGTGGGTCGTCAAGCGGATCCGGCGCAATCGTCGTTCGGCTCACGAGGGATGAATCACGGGGCACCTCGAGGGGTCGCGAACTGGTATACAGTTGTCCCCTAAGTGCCCGCAATTCTCGATAATTAATGCGCTAACAAGGCTCTGACCAGTACGATCGCACGTGTGGCCCGACCCCGAAAATTTGACGAGATCACTCGCAAAGCACTGATTAAGAACACCGCCGAACAGATCCTGGTCGGCGGTGTCGAGTCCGTTTCCCTCCGGCCACTGGCCGCCAAGCACGGCTGCTCCACCACCGCGATCTACACCATGTTCGGCAGCAGGGACGCCCTGATCGATGCCGTGCGGGAGGAAGCGATCGTGAGCTACCTCAGCGCGCACGAGATGGCCGTGCGCACCGGCGAACCCGTGGCGGACATGCGCGCACTCGCCCGCTCCGGCAGACGCTGGGCCCTGGAGTTCCCGGCGCTGTACAACGTGATCCTGGGCAAGGCGGGGGACTGCATCGGCGCCCGCAGGGACGGTTCCACCGGGGGATCCAGCCGCGCGGAATTCGCGAACACGGCCATGCAACCCATGTACCGACTGGTCCGCGGGGCCATCGACAAGGGGATCTTCCATGACCTCCCCGTGGAGGTCATCGGTGCCACACTCTGGGCGGGCGTCCATGGATGGATCGCCATCGAGATGAGCCGTCCGGTCCTCCCCGATACGGACGCCGACGCCGCGTTCGACCGTCACGTGCTCGCCCTCCTGAGAGCCTGGTGCGCGCGCACGCCCCTGGGTGAGTGATCCCGGACCCTCACCGTTCCGGGGCCGGTGGGATACTGGCCGCATGAGCACCCTCGAACCCTTCTCGTTCCGTATCGCCGACCGTCTGCGCGGGGTGGATTCCTCCCCCGTGCGCGACCTGTTGGAGGTGGTCTCCAAGGAGGGTGTGATCTCGTTCGCCGGTGGTGTCCCGGATCCCGCGTACTTCGAGGTCGATGACATCAAGGCCGCCTACGAGTGGGTATTCGCGAACCACCCCGCACGCGCGCTGCAGTACGCCTCGAGCGAGGGTGAGCTGGAACTTCGCGAGCAAGCGGCGCGTCGGGTCAGCAGGCACCTGCCCACCACTGCGGACCAGGTCCAGGTGACCACGGGCTCCCAGGAGGGGTTGTTCGTGGTGGCCCAGGCGCTCGTCAACCCGGGGGACGTGATCCTCGTGGAACGGCCCACCTACCTGGCGGCTGTGCAGGCCTTCGATCTCAACGGTGCGCACATGGTGGGCGTCCCCACGGACGAGCACGGCGTGGTGCCGGAGGAGCTCGAGCGGCTCATCGCCGAGCACAACCCCACCTTCGTCTACCTGATCCCGTCCTTCCAGAACCCGTCCGGGATCTGCATGCCCGTGGAACGACGCCGCGCCGTCGCGGACGTCCTACTGCGCACCGGCACCGCGCTCGTGGAGGACGACCCGTACGGCGAGCTGTGTTACACGGGCGAACCCATGGCCCCCATCGCATCCCTTCCGGGGATGTCCGCGCAGACGATCCTGCTGAACTCGGTGTCCAAGATCATCGCCCCGGGGGTGCGGATCGGGTGGATGCGCTCCGAGGGACCCATCCAGTTCACGCTCACTGTGGCCAAGCAGGCGATTGGGCTGCAGTCGCCCGTACCGGACCAGTTGGCCGTGGCGCGGTATCTTGCAACCGCCGACGTCGAGGCGCACCTCGAGCGCGTACGTCCCGTCTACGCCGAGCGGGCGCGGGCCATGTACGCGGAACTCGAGGCTGTCCTCCCGCGGGACGCTCACATCACCCGCCCGGACGGAGGCATGTTCCTGTGGGTCCGACTGGGGCACGAGATCGACACCGCCCGATTGCTACCGTTCGCGGTAGAGGAAGGCGTGGCCTTCGTCCCGGGTGCCTCCTTCTATGCGCACGACCCGGACGAGTCCACCATGCGGTTGTCCTTCGTGACCCATGCCCCGGACGTGATCCACGAGGGCGTGCAGCGGCTGGGCCGCGCGCTGGCCCGCTACGGGGAGCTGTAGACCTCGACCCCATGGAACACCGCGGCGGATCCGCACGGGCGCCGTCGCGCCGACCCTCCCGTTCCCGCGACCGAAAGGATCCCTCATGGGTGTCAAACCCCTTCCCGTGCCCCCGCTGGAGGAGACGCTGCAGCGGATGCTGAGCGCCGTCGACCCCCTCGTGGACGGCGCGGCGCTCGAGCGGACCCGGCGTGATGCGGAAGCGTTCCGGACCGGGGAGGGCCCGCGGTTACAAGCGGCACTCGAGGAGTTCGCCCGTGCGGAGGACGCCGAGGGGCGCAGTTGGTTGTCCCGGGAGTGGCTGGACGGATATCTGAGCGTGCGCACACCCCTGCCGCTGACCACCAACGTGGGATTCCAGATCACGGGGGACTTCGGCGCCCCGGGGCTGGGCCGGGCGGCCGAACTCGTCTACCGGGCGGCGTGGGTGCATCTACGGCAGGTGCGCGGGGAGACCCCGCAGGAGGTGGATCCCCGCGGTAACGACGTGAGTATGTCCCAATGGGAATGTCTCACGGGCGGGGTGCGGCATCCTCGCGCGGAACGGGATGAGATCCGCAGACCGGAGCGAGCGGCGTCGTCGGGGTCGGCCGAGGCAGCGGAGGAGATCGGCGTGATCCACCGCGGCCGGCTGTACGCGCTGACGATCAGCACCCAGGACCGGCAACCGCTGCCGCTGCGCACGGTGGCCGCGGGGCTGCGCGCGGTCGTGGAGCGGGACGAACCGCGGGAGACCGAGCTGCCGTTCGGGGCGCTGTCCTACCTGGGCAGTGAGACGGCCGCGCCCCTGTTGGAGAAGTTGACTTCGAACGAGGACAACGCGGAGATCTACGACCGGATCAGCCGCATGGTGTTCCTGGTCAATGTCGTGGGGGCACGGGCCGAGGTCGTGGAGCACCTGGAGCGCTGCGCGTTCGAGGTGGGGCAAGCGTGGGCCTACAAACCGATCACATACGAGGTGTGCCTCGAGGATCCGTGGCTGGCCATGCACGTGGAACACAGCACCGTGGACGGGGCCACGATCCTGGCCGTCGCGGGAGCCATGCAGGACGTGACGATCCCGGACGAGGCCGCGCTGCCGGACGCCCCGCAACCCGCCGCGATTACGTGGGAGCTCGAGCCGCAGTTGCGTGACGAACTCGTGGCGCGGGTCGCCCAATACCGCACGGAGGCCGCGCTGCTGGGCGTGCACCGGGTGTTCGTGCCGCGGCTGCACCGCGCCGAACTCCCGTTCAGGATCAGCGACGACGCCGCTCAGCAATTCATCATGTTGCTCGCCCAGCTCGCGACGTACGGGACGGCGCGCGGTGTATATGAAGCGGTGGACATGCGTGAGTTCCAGGCGGGGCGCACCGAGTGCCTCCGCCCCGTGACCCCGCAGGCCACCGCGTTCGCCCGCGCCCTGCTCGCCGGTGAGGCGACCGAGGAGCTGTTCACGGAGGCCCTGGACGCACATCGTGGCTGGGTCAAGACCTGCAAGAACGCCCGCGGTGTGGATCGCCACCTGTTGGGACTCGCCATGATGGCCCGGAAGGCGGGGGAGCCGTCCGAGTTCTTCGACTCCCCGGGGATCGCGGCCATGCGCCACGACTTCCTGTCCACCACGTCCATCGGCGGTCCGGACCCGATCGTGCGCTACGCGTTCGCGCCCACCACACCCGAGGGCTTCGGTGTCACGTACACGACCCATACGGACGGCTACGAGTTCTGCGTGAACTACCGCCGGGACTCGAGTGAGGACCTGGAGGCCTTCGCGCACAATCTGACAGTGAGCGCGGAAACGTTCTGGGGATTCGTGAAGGGGCTGGCGGGGTGACGACGCCCGCGGAGCCGCCCACCGTTCGCACCACGTGCGCCATCGTCGGCGGCGGTCCGGCCGGCCTGGTGCTGGGTCTCCTACTGGCGCGTGCGGGTGTGGCGGTCACGGTGTTGGAGAAGCACGCGGACTTCCTCCGCGACTTCCGCGGGGACACCGTGCATCCCACCACTCTGGCCCTGCTCGACGATCTCGGTCTCGTCGATCGTTTCGAGGCCATTCCGCATTCCAGGGTCACCCACGTGGACCTCCCGGACCCCGAGGTCACCGGGGTGACGTGGGAGAAGGGGCGAGTGGCCATCGGCATCCCGCGCGACGGCTACATCCAGGTCGCGCAGCTGGGCCCCAAGGGTGCCGACGACGCCGTGCGCGCCCGCGGTCTCGACGCCTTCCGGGCCGACGCCGCGCAGCTCTTCCCGGAGGCGGCCGCCGGGGTGACCGGGATCGGGTCCACGGCGGACGTGAAGCACCTCGACGTGCGCCTGGACCGGCTGCGCCGCTGGCACGCCCCGGGGGTCCTGTGCATCGGGGACGCTGCACACGCGATGTCGCCGGTGGGCGGCGTCGGGATCAATCTGGCGGTGCAGGACGCGGTGGCTGCGGCCCGCATTCTGGCTCCGCTGCTGCGTTCTGGCGGTGCATCCGGGCGGGCGGAGGCGCGTGCGTTGGCGCGGATCCAGCGACGCCGCATGGTGCCCACGGTGGTCATCCAGGGCATGCAGCGAATCCTGCACGCGGCACTGATCATGCCGGCGATCCGGGGCAGGGACCTGCGGCCGCCGTCGTGGGTCGTGAAGGTCGTGCGGCAGGTGCCGTGGCTCAGTGCGCTCCCGGCGTTGGCGGTGGGCGTAGGACCGCGGCCGGAGCGGGCGCCGCGCTGGGCGCGACGCCCTTCCTGATCACCCACCCACGGCCGGGGCTTCCGGGACCTGCTCATCGGCGCGGAACGAATGGATCCAGTCCAGGTGCCGGTCGAAGGCGTCCGGCGAGGCCAGGCGAGTGTTGCGTTCCCGGGCGCGAGCGCCGTCGGGCAGGTGGAGCATTTCACCCACGGTGACGGACGCGTCCACGATCTTGCGGGTACGGAAACGACGATGCCGCTCGTACTCGGCACGCGCATGGTCCCAGTCGGTCGTGCTGGAGAGTAGGTCGGAGAGGACGATCGCGTCCTCGATGGACTGGTTCGCACCCTGGCCGTGGTGGGGGACGGCGGCGTCGACCTCCCGCAGGACAGCGGTCTGTTCGTAGATCCGGACGTCCAACCCCTTGCGCTGCAGATCGATGGCAAGGGTCAGACCGCCGATTCCCGCGCCGATGATGGCGATGCGCTGGGACATGTGAGCTCCTCCCGGGGTAACTGATCTTGAAACTACCCGGGGAAGGGGGTGCGCTGGTCCGGGACGGGTGAGGTTACGGAGGGGGGTAGGGGAATGCCCTCTGCGTTCCTCGATCATCGGTGCTGGGGGCGCGAGGACGAAATCGTATATGTATTCCCGATTCATCCTCTTCGCCCGCGTGTATCCGGGAAAATTTAAGGAAATCGCCGCTTCACCTGGGTGATACAGTACGCGCCGGTGTTCCGGCGGGCCCGGCCAGGAGAATCAAGCTCTCGGACTCGCCTCCGATTATTCCCGAATATAAATAGAGCACACTGTTGCCCGCGAGAGGTGGCGAAGTCATAATGGGGGGCTCGTTAGGCCAGTTAAGAGCGTATTTCCAAGGGTGCGAAATCAATGCGCCACCTTATCGAATATCCATGCTGTTATTCCCGGCCCGCCACGGCATATATTCCTCACCGGCCGGTCGTCGGAGACACACAATTAAGGTAGGGTGCTTATTAAGCCGTCAAATGATGGTGCTTCCTTTCCCAGCCAGGAGTGCAAAATGATGCGTAAGACCGCTGCTACCGCTGCCCTGTCCCTCGCAATCCTCACCGGTGTGTCGGCCCCCGCCATCGCCGCCGAGGAGAGCCCGGCTCCCGCCACGAGCCAGCAGACCAACGACGACAACGGCAACGCCGGCCTGTGGGGTCTGGTCGGTCTCTTGGGTCTGGCTGGTTTGCTGAAGAAGAACAAGACCGTCCACAACGATCGCCACGTCGACCACACTACGGATCGTCGCCGCGACACCGGGACCAGCACCGTGCGCGACACCGGGACCACCAACGTGGACGGCACCACCCACCCGGGTCGCTGAGACCTCGTTCCGTAGGTTCTAGATCCAGGACCTGATGACTGGGGCCCACTCATTCGTGAGTGGGCCCCAGTCCTGTATCCGCAACATCAACTGCAGTGGAACGCGCGCTGTCATGTCGTGGTGTTCACGACCGCGCCCTGAACGCCGCCAACACCCCGCCCACCGTGAACACCACGGTCGTGGCGAGCACCAACAGCAGGGGCGCCGTCCACGCCCCGGTCGCGGTGTTCAAACCTCCGGCCAGGGGTGGCCCGATCGTGGCCGCGAGGTAGCCGATACCCTGCACCCGCGCGGACATCCGCGCCGCCTCGGCGGAGGAGCGGGCCACGCGGGCGACGATCGAGAAGATCGCCGTGAAACCGCCGCCCTGGGCCGCCCCGCCGATGAGCGACCACGCGATGAACCACCCCGGCGCGAGCATCAGGCCGATGGGTAGGGTGATCCACAGCGCTCCGATCAGTGCCACCGGAACCCACGCGGGCGCCCGTGCGGCCAGGAGGGGCACGCCGAACGCCCCGATGACGGCGGCCACTTGGAACAGCGACGCCGAGGCCCCGGAACTCGCCAAGCTCAACCCCCGCGTGTCCGCGAGCAACGCGGGTAGCCACGCCGTCACCGAGTAGTAGGCCATGGCCTGCCCGCAGAACGCCAGCGCGAGCAACCAGCCGATGCGCCGCACACGCCCCGTCGCGTGAGCGGTGTCGGGTTCCGCTGGCGGCAGCATCTCCGCGGGGGCCTCTGAAGTTTCGGGGGCCGACGGCGCGTGGGGGTTGGGGGCCGCGCCGCAGCCGGGGGCGTCGGGGGACGACGGCGTGTGGGCGGCTGAGGCGGCGTCGTCGCCGGGGCTGCCGGAGCGGCGTCGTGAAAGCAGGAGCCAGTAGCCGATGCCGGCGAGCGCCAGGACGCCCCAGGCCGTGAGGGCCCAGCGCCACCCCAGGGCGGCGGCGAGCGGCGCGGTGCCGAGCGCGGTGATCATGGACCCCACGTTGAGGGCCGCGGAGTAGGCGGCGGTGACCACGGAGACCTGGCGCCAGGGGACGTCGCGGCGGATGATGACCGGGATCACGATGTTGCCGATCGTGATCGACGCCCCGATGACCACGGTGCCCACCAACAGCAGGGGCGTGGAGCCGAGGGAACGGATGATGGTGCCCACTAGGACACCGATGAGGCAGAGCAGGACGGCGGCCTCGGGGCCCGCGCGTCGGATGACCGCGGAGGCCGCCGGGGTGACCACGGCGAAGAGGAACACCGGGAGTCCCGTGAGCAGCCCCGCCGCGACCGAAGACAGGCCGATGTCCGCCTGGATGTTCGTGATCACGGGCGTGGGCGCGATGATGGGCCCGCGCAAGCTCAGCGCCACGAGGATGATCCCGGCCACCACCCACGGCAGCCGTGCTCGGATGAAGTGATGCGTGCTCGTGGGGACTCCTCGGTCGATGTGCGTCCCCAGCATCAATATCAGATGGCGCGGCGGCGCGGGGAACGGAACCGTTCCCCGCGCCGCACGAGGTTGCCTGGGGGGCTCACCCCCTCCGTGAACCCCTCACCCCTCCCGCTGCGCGAGAATGTCGTCGAGCGTCTCGCGCACGGCTTGGCGTGCTGCCACGCGGGAGCTGGCGGCGCGTTGCTGCTCGTGGTTGTCCGCGTCCTCGACGCGCTGCATCTCCTCCTGCTCCCGTTCCTTGGCCTTGTCGCGTGCGGATTCCAGGGCATCCCAGATGCTGTTTTCACTCATGCGTTCATTCGACCACTTGCCACGGGACGCGACAACCGTCTCGCGGCAGCGAATTTCGGGCGGACCCCTTCCAGTCTTGAACCCGCCGAAAAGCTCCGGTGTAGGACCCTGGTCACATAAATAATCGCGGCCACTGTTCCGGGTGCTCGTATGAGCGGGTCCCGGGGCAACGGCACCACTTCCCTGGTCCAGAGGTTGTCATGTCCAGCACGACCGAAGGTCCCACGGGGCATCCCGCGGCCCGAGAACACGACCCCCGCAAGGCCTGCAAAGCGCTGATCGGCGCCTATGTGGGCACGTCCCCCGAGTGGTACGACTTCTTCCTGTTCGGCCCCACCGCCTCCATCGTCTTCGCGCCCTTGTTCTTCGGCGGCGAGGACCCCGCGCTGGCCGTCCTGCGGTTCGTGCAGGGCATGGCGGTCCGCGGCGAATGGGGCGGCGCCACCCTGCTGGCCGTGGAGAACGCCCCTGAGCACAAGCGCGGTTTCTCCAGCGCGGTGGTGCAGCTGGGTTCGCCCACTGGCACCATCCTGTCCTCCATGATCGTGGCCGCCGTGGTGGCCCTCGCGGACAAGACCTCCCCGTCCATCGTGGAGGCCGTCGGCTACGCGATCGCCGCGCTCGTGGCTTTCCCCATTTTCTGGCTCGTGGGCACCCGGGACACCGCCCTGATCACCGTGGCCATGATCTTGGGACTCGGCTTCGCCTCCATCCCGTACGCCCCCGTGGGCACCGTCCTGCCCCAGTTGTTCCCGGTCAAGGTCCGCTAGTCGGCCATCGCGCGGCGGAAGGCCCGGCCCGCCCAGAACACCGCTCGCGGCGTCACCTGACACCTCGGGCGGAAACCAGCGACGAAAGAGGAACAGAGTATGAGTGAACACCCCGTCCGGAACCTCACCGTGGTCACCGCCGTGGTGCACCAACCCGGCGGCCGGTTTAGCCGTGACCCCTGGGGGTCGTGGTCGAGGATGGGGTGATCACCTTCGTGGGTGACGCGGATAAGGCGCGCGCCCGCACCCCGGAGGGTGCACCCGTCGTGGATGCGGGTGGGCGTTACCTCATGCTGGGGCTCATCGAGTCACACGGGCATTCCGGGATATATGCCTGCCTGGCCATGAAGGCGGATTGCAGGCCGCCCGTGACACCGCGAGCGAACGATGTCGTCAAAGCGATCCGCGAGGCCGCACAGGAAGCTGAGGCGGAGGAGTGGGTGAGTGGGTGGCGATCCACGGGATCGGGGACCGCGCCGTGAGGCAAGTCTTGGACCTCATCGCGGCGTCCTCGACCGCGTTCGTGTAGGAGCTCGGAAATTCGCACATCAATAATTTGGGCCAGGAGCGCGTGAACCACGACGGTCGCATCGTGCACCGGGGGCGGGTGTAGCGCCGTTCCGGTCTGTCATGCGGTGACGGCGCGGCGTTCCAGTGCCGACGCCGCATCCGCGCGTCATTCGCGAGCCCGCACCAAAGTCTGAGGCACGCCGAGGCTACCTCACGGGGTCGAACGTGGCCTCGGCGTGCCCGAGAACTTCCAGCGGTGGGCGTTACAGTGTCCGGCCCGTCACTTCACCGTACCTTTGGGCTGCGGCGGGGTGGTGCCCTGCCCCGTGAAGTAGGCGATCACGCGCCCGTCGGCCTCCAGGACGACGTCGCAGATCTGATTCCTGCCGAAGCTCACCCGGCGCGTGGCGATCGCGGTGATCACCTGGCCGCTGTGCGCGGGAGCCGTGAACGTGATCTCGGCGTTGCGCGTGAGGATGGGGGAGCCGGCGGTCGCGCAGCAGTACGCGAGCGTGGTGTCCGCCAGGGTGAACAGGTATCCGCCGTGGCAGACACCGTGGCCGTTGGCCATGAAGTCGGACACGGTCATGGACATGGTCACTCGGCCCTGTTCGATCTCACCGAGGTCCATGCCCAGGTGCAGGGGTGCGGGATCGTTGCGCAGGATCTCGTGCAGGAGTTCACGGATGGCGGTCATGTCGGTGGGGTCTGCGTACACGGTCACCCTTCGGTGCGGGGCCTGGCCGGGCCTGGAGGACCACTCCCGGGTGCGGGGTGGGGCGATACGAGAACACTCTAGAGTGCGGCCACCACTGGGCGGGCGCGTCCGATTTCTGACAGGCTGGCAACGGCTCCCGCGTCCCGTCGGTGCCGTCCAATGACCAGGAAGGGGTGGCACGTGAGCCGTGTCCACGAAGTCAAGGTCCAACGGCCCTTCCGCGCCGTCGAATCGGCCATCGGGAGCCAGGACCTGCCGGAGGTGGCACGCTTGCTCGCGGAGCTCACGGTGGGGGAGGTCGTGGACCTGTTGGAGCGGCTGGGAGTGCGCCAGCGCGCCGTCGCCTACCGGATGCTGGCCAAGGACCGCGCGGTGCCCGTGTTCGAACGTCTCGACGCGCCGCTGCAGCGCGAACTCGTGACGGGTCTGCGGGACGAGGAGGTCGCGGGCGTCGTCGAGTCCCTGGACACCGACGATCGCGTGAGTCTGCTGGACGAACTGCCTGCGGCCCTGGCCACCCGGCTGTTGAAGGGATTGCCGCCCTCCGAGCGCGAGCTCACCGCGGCGGTGCTCGGCTACCCGGAGAACTCGATCGGGCGGCGGATGAACCCCTCGTACGTCACGACCCACCCCGACCTGACGTGCGCCGAGAGTCTGGAACGGGTGCGCGGGGAACTGGAACGCACCCGCAATGTGTACACGGTCATGGTCACGGATCCGCAGCGGCGGCTCCTGGGCGTGACTAGCCTGCAGCGACTCATGGCAGCCCCTCCGGACACCCTCGTCTCACAGGTCATGGAGGAGGCGGACCGGGTGTCCGCGACGGAACCCCGGGAGCGGGCGGCGCGCCAGTGCGCGGCCCTGCGGGTGCTCAGCCTGCCCGTCGTGGACGACGAGGAACGCCTGGTGGGCGTGCTCACCGTGGACGACGCCCTGAACATTCTCGAGGACGCCGAGTCCGAGGACCAGGCGCGGCTCAGCGGTTCCGAGCCGTTGCGCAGGCCGTACCTGTCCACCCCCGTGTTACGGCTCGTGCGCTCGCGCGTGGTGTGGTTGTTGGTGCTCGCGGTCAGCGCCGTGCTCACCGTACGGGTGTTGGAGACGTTCGAGTCCACCCTGGAACAGCTCGTGGTGCTGTCCGTGTTCATCCCGCTGCTCACGGGCACCGGCGGCAACACGGGTAACCAGGCGGCGACATCCCTGACCCGCGCGCTCGCCCTGGGGGACGTGCACACCCGGGACGTCGTCAAGGTCATGCTGCGCGAGATGCGCGTGGGACTGTGTCTGGGGCTGTTGTTGGGCGGACTGGGATTCGTGATCGTGGGGTTGATCTACGGGTGGGACATCGGTGCGGTGATCGGGCTGACACTGCTGGCCCTGTGTACGTTGGCCGCCACCGTGGGGGGATGTATGCCATTGATCGCACGCGCCATCGGGGCGGACCCGGCCGTGTTCTCCAACCCGTTCATCTCCACGTTCGTGGATGCCGCCGGGCTCGTGGTCTACTTCCTGATCGCCCGGGCGATGCTGGGGCTGGCCTAGAGCGGGAGCACCCCCAGGCCGGAGCCATTCACCCCGGTGCCCGGAGCGCCCTGCAACGCCGCAGTGGTCAAGCCCTCCGAGTACACCCCGCTGTCCGTGCTGGGCCTGATCCACGTGCTCAACCAGGTGCTCCCGGCGGACGTCCTGCACGTGGTGCCCGGCGGCGGCGAGGTGGGCAAGGCGCTGTCCGAACACGACGGTGTGGACAAGATCATGTTCACCGGCTCCACCAAGACCGGCCAGGCGATCATGCGCTCGGCCGCGGACGGGCTCGCACGACTGACCCTCGAGCTCGGGGGCGACGATGCCGGTGTGGTGCTGCCGGACGTGGACCCGCAGGCCATTGCCGGGGACCTGTTCTGGGGTGCGTTCATCAACACGGGCCAGATGTGTGCCGCGCTCACGCGCCTCTACGTCCACGAGGACGTCTACGACTCCGTGTGCGAGGCGCTCGTCGGCGTGGCGCAGCAGATGCCCATGGGCAATGGCCGTGAGGAACAGAACGTCCTGGGTCCGCTGCAGAACAAGCTGCAGTACGGCAACCCGTTGGTGGGCCAGGAGCAGAAGGGCTGCGGCAACTCCTCCGGCGACCCTTCTGAAAGCCTTCCTCGGGAATGGTGTGCGGGGGAAGGATGTTGTGGGTACTGACTAAGTACCAACAGCTTTCGACGAAGGAAAACATATGCCCACCCTGTTCGACCCGATCACCGTAGGAAAGTTCGAGCTCGCCAATCGTGTGGCCATGGCGCCGCTGACCCGGATGCGTTCCGACGCGGACGGTGTACCCAAGGACATGAACGTCGAGTACTACTCGCAGCGGGCGTCCGCGGGCCTCGTGGTCACGGAGGGGACGTTCCCGGCCGTGACGAGCCGCGGGTTCTGGGGTCAGGCCGGCATCGAGACCGCCGAGCAGGCCCAGGGCTGGTCCCGGGTGGCGGACGCCGTACACGAGAAGGGCGGCGTGATCTTCCTGCAGATCATGAACGCCGGGCGGGTCTCCCACCCCGAACTCACCGGCGGCCCCCTGCCCGAGGCCCCCAGTGCGATCGGTGTGGACCAGGCGGTGCACGTGCCCAGCGGCAAGCAGCCCATGCCCACGCCCCGTGCCCTGGAGACCGACGAGCTGCCCCGCATCAAGCAGGAGTTCGTCGCCGCCGCCCGCCGCGCGGTGGACGCCGGGATCGACGGCGTGGAGATCCACGGCGCCAACGGCTACATCCTCCACGAGTTCCTCGCCCCGTCCTCCAACCACCGCACCGACGAGTACGGCGGCTCCCCGCAGAACCGGGCACGGTTCGTGATCGAGGTGGTGCGCGCCGTCGCCGAGGAGATCGGCGGGCAGCGCGTGGGGCTGCGGATCTCGCCCGAGCACAACGTCCAGGGCGCGATCGAGGACGACCACGACGACGTCGTGGCCACCTATGACGCGTTGCTCACCGGTCTGCGCGGACTCGACCTCGCGTACCTGTCCGTGCTGCACAAGGACGTGGACGGGGAGTTCGTGCGGGACCTGCGCCGTGACTTCGAGGGTGTGTTCTACCTCAACAGCGGCTTCAGCGTGGTCACCGAACTCGAGGAGGCGGAGCACATCATGAGCGCCGATCTCGCGGACGGCGTGGTGGTGGGCCGTGAGCTCATCGCCAACCCGGACCTGGTGGAGCGCTGGCGTGACGGGCTGGAGCTGAACACCCCGGATCCCACGACCTTTTACGTGGGCGGACCCAAGGGGTACGTGGACTACCCGTTCGCGAAGGTGGCGGCCCGGTAGGCACGGGTTCCTTCAGGAGGGTGGCAGCCGTCTGGACGGACGGCTGCCACCCTCCTGCGTTTCTTGGGTCGTGACTGGCGCCTCAGCCCGGGGACCCTCGGACGAGCGGCTGACCCCCCTGCTTTAGCTGAGCAAATGCCGATTCGCGGGGGGTGATGCTGCTTTTGCTCCACTTCGCATTCCTCGACTACGTCAACTGCACAAAATAGCTGACCCTTGATCGGCCCCAACAACCGCTCGGGCTCGACGAATTGCCCTGTCATCAGCCTCGGCGCCACGTCGCGGCGGTGACCGAAGTGATCGGTATCAGGCCCGTCCGTTCGAGGATGGGCCGGGAATACTCCGTGCAGTCGACGTGGACGAAGCGCTTGCCTCGGACCTGGGCCGACTTGGCGCGCTGGGCCACGAGGGTGCAGTAGAGACCGCGGCCCGATGGCCCCCGGGTAACATCGAGGTGTCGTCAGGGGATTATCCGCGCGTGTGGTCGGGTGCGCGGCGTCGGTCGTACCCAGGAGAATCCGTGAGCACTCGCCCACCCGCCGTCCCTGAACCCGCCCGGGACTCACTGTCCCTCGCGGCTGCGGGCGGATGGCCCTTCCTCATCACCGCGCTGGTTGGCAGGCTCCCCGCCGCCACGGTGCAATTGGGTCTGTTGCTGTACGTGAGCGGGGCCGGTCTGGGCCTGGGGCTCGCGGGGATCACCGTGGCCGCCGCGGGACTCGGTTCCGCCGTGGGCGCGCCCGTGATCGGGCGGTTGGTGGATCGCTTCGGACCCCTGCCCGTGGTGCTCGCGGCCACCGTGGTGCAACTGCTCGGGATGGGATCGTTGCTCGCCGTGGTCCTTCACGACGCGCCCCGGTCACTGATCCTGGTGTGCGCCGCGGTGGTCGGCGCCGCGAACCCCCAGGTGGGAGCCATCGCGAGGGCCCGCTGGTCCGCCCTGGCCAGGCGCCGGGACACCCCCGGCCTGGTGGGCAAGGCCTTGGGGTACGAGACCGCGTGCGACGAGATCAGCTTCATCCTGGGGCCCGTGATCGCCGGGATCCTGGTGGGTGTACTCGGCCCGAATCCGGCGCTCTTGGTGCTCATGACGTGGGTCGTGGTGGGTCAGGGGTGTTTCATCGCCTACCTGGTGAGCCGCCGCGGCATGAGGGTGGACGCGCAGACGCCCACCCCCACCGACGGCACCGCCCCACGGATCCGCCTGAAGGCCGTCCTCCCGCCCATGCTCGCGTGCCTGTGCGTGGGCACGGTCTTCGGCTCCACGCAGACCGCACTCACCGCGATCAACGCGGCCCGAGGGACCGATGCCTACACGGGCATCATCTACGGCTTCATGGGGCTGGGCAGCGCCGTGGCGAGCGTGCTGGTGTCCCGGCTCCCGGAGCGCGTGCCGCTCGCATGGCGCGTGGCCGGCGGAGCACTTCTCGTGGTGCTGGTGTCCGTCCTACTGCTGCCGGTCCCCGGCTCGGTGGGTCTGGCGCTGCTGTTCACGGTGATCGGCCTGGGCGTCGGCTCCATCCTGGTCAGCGCCTACACGCGCGGTGAGCGCGTGGCCCCGTCCCACCGGATCGCGAGCGTCATGACCATGCTCACGACCTGCCTGGTCCTGGGGGTCTCCTTCGGCTCGGCACTGGGCGGGGTCCTGTCGGTCGTGCCGCGGCACGGGTTCCTGCTCACCCTCGGGGCCGGGGTGGCCGCCCTGCTGGTCTCGGTCGCCATCCACGCGACCCGCCCGCCCGGACGCCGCCGGGACGTCTGAGGACGGGGCCGCGCGGCGTCGTCGTCCCCGTGCTCGGACGACGACGCTGTGCCGCCTCCGCGACCCACCGCACCTGACGGCGGGCAGACGGAAGGCGCGACCGGGGAGCTCCCGACCGCGCCTTCAACGGAATGGCAGTGCGATGACCAGAGCCCGGAATCAGCGGCCCGCGGCGTTGCGCTTGTCCAGTGCCACGACCTCGAGAGCCTCCGTGCGGCTGGTGTGCAGGTCGTCGATGTTGCGCAGCGAACGGGACTTGGTCTCCTTGGCCGTGAGTGCGGCGATCACCGAGATCAGACCGGCGGCGCAGACCACGAGTGCCACGTTGAGCCAGGCGTCGCCCTCGGTGCCGGCCACGGCGGTGGCCAGGAAGGGGGTCACGCCGCCGGAGATCGCGAAGCCGATCTGCGTGCCCAGCGCGAGCCCGGAGACGCGCACCCGGGTGGGGAACATCTCGGCGTAGAAGGACGGCCAGATGCCGTTGGCCATGGAGTAGAACACGCCGGAGAGCACCGCACCCAGGAGGAAGATCAGGACCCAGTTACCGGAGGACACCGCGCCCAGATAGGGGAACATGAGCAGCGAGGAACCGATCACACCCATCACGAAGATGGGCTTGCGGCCCACCCGGTCCGCGAGCAGCGCCCACGCGGGGATGGTGAACAGGGCCACGAAGTTGGCGAGCACGGACACCCACAGCATGGTGGAGCGTTCCAGGCCCACGACCGAGGTCGCGAAGGACAGGGACCACACCAGGAACACCACGTTGACGGTGTTGATCAGCGCGGCGGCGGCGATCCGGATCACGGCGGCCTTGTGGTACTTGAGCATCAGGGCCAGCGGGGTCGCGGGCTTCTCGCCGGGGGTCTCGGCCTGGGCGTCCTCGAAGGCAGGCGGCTCCTCCAGGTGACGGCGGATCAGGTAGGCGACCAGGACCACCACGGCGGAGATCCAGAACGGGACGCGCCAGCCCCAGCTGAACAGCTGCTCCTCACTCAGCAACAGAGTGAACGGAATGAACACGGCGGTGGCCAGCAGGGTGCCGAACTGCGTCCCCTGCAGGGTCCACGAGGTGGTGAACGCACGGTGGCGGTCGTCGGCGTGCTCCAGGGACACGGAGATGGCACTGGCCTGCTCACCCGAGGCGGACAGGCCCTGGATCACGCGGCACAGCACGAGCAGGGCGGGTGCCAACAGGCCCACCTGGTCGTACGTGGGCAGGCACCCGACCAGGAACGTGGCGCCGCCCATCATGAACAGGGTCAGCATCAGGACGAACTTGCGTCCCATCCGGTCACCGAGCGGGCCCATGATGAGCGCCC
Source organism: Kocuria marina (assembly GCA_014652975.1). Lineage (GTDB taxonomy): Bacteria > Actinomycetota > Actinomycetes > Actinomycetales > Micrococcaceae > Kocuria > Kocuria marina. The sequence continues at coordinate 1,022,410 of BMZV01000001.1, forward strand.
CCAGCGGCCGCACCACGTAGGCCACGCCCACGGTGCCCATGGCCAACAGGATGGCCACACCCGGGGACGCGTCCTTGGGGAAGAACAAGTGGTTGAGCACGAGCGCCGCCGCGGTGCCGTACACCGCGAAGTCGTAGTACTCGAGCGCGGAGCCGATCCAGCTGGCCAGCGCCGCCTTCTTGGGGGTCTTGACGTTCTCGGGGCGTGAGTCGGTCAGTTGTCCCGACGACGCCGACGACGCCGACGCCGCCGGGGCCGGCGGGTGGATCGGCTGATCCGGTCCTGGGGTCGTGCTCATGAGCGGGTCCTTCCGTGGGGCGTCATCGCGTTGGCAATTGCCAAATAATGAAAATCACTTCCGAATACTTGAAACCAAGAATGGTGTGGGTCACACTGTTCGTCAAGTGGTCGAGAAAAATGTCCGTCAGCGAATCAGGAGTTGAGCGTGAGCCCCAGCGCATCGCAGCCGCGCGTCGCGGCGTCGGCGGCCCAGGAACCGGAGCAGGAATCCGGCCGGGAACCGGAGCGAGAAGGCGACCGAAAACCGGGCCGGGAGTCCGGGGAGGGTGGGGCCGGTAGCCGGTCCCGGGCCGCTGACCGTTCGGGAACCGTGCGCAAGGGGCTCGCGCTGCTCGAGATGCTGGCCGAGTACCCCCACGGGGCGACCGCCGGGCAACTCGTGGCGGACTCCGGCTACGCGTTCAGCACGTGTTACCGCTTGCTGAGCACCCTCGTGGACGCCGGGTACGCGGAGTACGAGCCCGCGACCAAGCAGTACCGGTTGGGTCTGCTGCTCTTCGCGATGGGACAGAAGGCGGCCACGGCCAGGGGTTACGCCGGCACCGCACTGCCCGTCATGCGGGAGGTCGTGGAGGCGACCGGTGAGAGCTGTCTGCTGGCCGTGCTGGACGGGGACCGTTTCCTCACCGTGCACACCGTGGACGGCCCGCACCACCGCATCACCACGGACCCGGGGGACCGGGGGGAGCTGCACACCTCCGCGCTCGGCCGGGTGCTGCTGGCTTTCACCGCACCGGACGTCCGCGAGGACCTCGTGGCGTCCCTCGACCTCAGCGCGCGCACGGAGCGCTCGCTCACCGACCGCGAGCGCTTGCGCGCGATCCTCACGCAGGTCCGGGAGCAGGGGTGGGCCCTGCAGGACCAGGAGCACGACGACGGTATGGCCGCCCTGGCCGTGCCCGTCATGTCCCCAGGTGCTCCCCTCCAGGCGGCGCTCGCGCTCGCCGCGCCCGTACACCGGTGCGATCCCACTGAGCTCATCCAGAACGTCCCCCTGTTGCGGGAGGCCGCGGACCGACTCGCGGTGGTGCTCCCGCAGCGCAGCTGATGTTCGAGTCCGGGCTCCACGGGCCCTGAATTCGCACCTCTTGACCACGGCACACACTCCCCGGAAGGAGTCCCATGTCCACTCGCAACGAGTCCTACCTGGTGGGTTTGATCGGCGACGGCATCACCCAGAGTCTCACCCCGCCCATGCACGAGGCCGAAGCGGACCGGCACGGTCTGCGCTACCTCTACCGCCCCGTGGACCTGGGGGTGATCGGACGCCCCGGCACGAGTGTGGGGGACCTCTTGCGGGCCGGGCGTGATCTGGGGTTCAACGCCTTCAACATCACGCACCCGTGCAAGCAGCTCGTACTCGAGCACCTGGACGAGATCGATCCGCGCGCCGAGGCCATCCAGGCCGTGAACACGGTGCTCATCCGGGAAGGAAAGTTCATCGGGTACAACACGGACTGCTCGGGGTTCACCACCGGATTCGGGCACGGTCTGCCCGGCGTGACCGTGGGGTCCGTGGTGCAGTTCGGTTCCGGCGGGGCGGGGTCCGCGGTGGCCGAGGCCCTGCTGTCCCTGGGTGCGCAGCGGCTGTGTCTCGTGGACGTGGACGTGGCCCGCGCCGCCGAGAGAGCGAACGAACTCGCCGCCCGCTATCCGGACGCGGTGGTGGAAGCCGCCACGGCCGAACAGGCCACGGAGCACATCGCGGCGGCTGACGGCGTGGTCAACGCGACCCCGGTGGGGATGCACCATCACCCCGGGACGCCTTTCGACGTGGGTCTGTTGCGACCGGAGCACTGGGTCGCGGACGTGATCTACCTTCCGCTCGAGACGCCCCTGGTACGGGCGGCGCGGGCTCTCGGGTGCTCGGTGCTGGACGGTGGACACATGGCCGTGGGGCAAGCGGTAGATGCATTTGCATTGATCACGGGGGTCGCCCCGGACAGTGCCCGCATGCGCCGGCACTTCCTGGAGCTCACCGGCCAGGGCGACGACGCCGTTACCGTCCCCGCGTCCGCTCCCGAGGGTGAGCGTAGCCACGAGAAACAGGAGGGTGCCCTGTGAGGACCAGTATCGCCACGGTGTGCCTGTCCGGAACCCTCGAGGAGAAGATGCGGGCGGCGGCCTCCGCCGGGTTCGACGGGATCGAGGTCTTCGAGCCGGACCTGGTGGTCTCGCCGTCGTCGCCCGAACAACTCCGAGAGCTCGCAGCGGAGCTGGGGCTCTCCCTGGACATGTACCAGCCGTTCCGCGACGGCGTGGAGGTGGCCCCGGAGGCGTTCCCGGATTCCCTGCGCCGACTGCGCGCCAAGTGCGAACTCATGAACCGGCTGGGCACCACGGTGCTGCTCGTGTGCTCGAACGTGGCTACCGGTGTTCTGGACGACGACCAGGCGATCGCCGAGCAGCTGCGGTCCGCGGGCGACGTCGCCGACGAATACGGGATCGACCTGGCCTACGAGGCTCTCGCGTGGGGCGCGCACGTCAACGACTGGCGCCACGCACACCGGATCGTGGGACTCGCGGACCACCCCCGGGTCGGGACGTGCCTGGACAGCTTCCACATCTTCTCCCGCGGGGACACCGTGGCCGGGGTGGAAAAGTGCGACCCGGACAAGATCTTCTTCGTGCAGCTCGCGGACGCGCCCCTGCTCCAACAGGACGTGCTCTCGTGGTCGCGCCACCACCGGGTCTTCCCGGGTGAGGGGGACTTCGACCTGGTGGACCTGCTGGGCCGCCTGCACGAGTGCGGGTACGCCGGGCCCGTGTCCCTGGAGATCTTCAACGACTCGTTCCGGCAGGCGGACGTCTATCGCACGGCCGTGGACGGGTTGCGGTCCCTGCGCTGGCTCGAGGACCAGACCGCGGACGCCGTGCGCGACGCCGGCGGGGAACCCGAGCGCGAGCCGCTCGTGCTCACCGATCTGCCCGCTCCGCAGACCCCCGACGACTGGGACTTCGTGGAGCTGCGCACCCGGGAGCTCGGGCGCGTGACCCGGTTGCTACATCAGCTGGGGTTCTCCCTGGCCGGGCACCACCGCTCCAAGGACTCGGTCCAGGCGTGGACGCAGGGGCCGGTGCGGATCGTGGTCTCGGAGGACCCGGGGGCCACCGTGCAGCCCACGCGGCTCGCGGCCCTCGGTTTCCAGGTCGCGGACCCCGACCTCGCCGCGTACCGCGCGGAACGCCTGCTCGCCCGGGCCGTGGATCGCGCCCAGCAGCCGGACGAGACCGTGCTGCACGGCGTGCTCGCGCCGGACGGGACGGAGTTATTCTTCGGCCCGCACGGCAACCATGGGGTGCCGCCGTGGCTCGGGGAGTTCGGCGCGGACCAGGACGACGCGGCGTCGGGCGCCCTGATCACGGGCGTGGACCACGTGAACCTGGCCCAGCCGTGGCAGCACTACGACGAGGCGGTGCTGTTCCTGACGTCCCTGCTGAACCTGCATCCCACGTCCTCGCAAGAGGTCGCGGGGCCGTCCGGACTCGTGCGCTCGCAGGTCATGCGCTCGGAGGGCAACACCGTGCGGATCCCCCTCAACGTGGCGCCCATGGCCGCGGAGCAGGGCGCCTTCACGGGCGCGGCCTACCCGGAGCACGTGGCGCTCGCGTGCTCGGACGTCGTCGCGGTGGCACGCCGGGCACGACGCCGCGGGCTCGCCTTCCTGCCCGTGCCGCGCAACTACTACGAGGACCTCGTGGCCCGCTTCGACCTGGATCCTGAGTTCGTGGCCGAGCTCGAATCCCACGGGCTGCTCTACGACCGGGACGAGCACGGGGAGTTCCTGCACTTCTACACGGCCACGCTGGGCGAGGTGTTCGTGGAGGTCGTGGAACGCCGCGGCGGCTACGAGGGCTTCGGCGCCCCCAATGCTCCCGTCCGGTTGGCCGCGCAGTACCGGGAGTTCGGGGGCTGAGCCCGGTCGGTGGCCTGTGAGAGCATGCCGCGCCATGATGGGGCCATGGATACGCCGGAGATCGAACCCACCGCGGAGCCGCCGAGGCAGCACGGGTCAAGGGGTGCGTCGGATCCCGTGCTGTCCCGGCTGGCCCGGGAGGAACCCCTGACATGGTGGAATCCCGCGGTGGACAGCGCCCGGGGGCTGGCGGCTTCCGGGGTGGACCCGGCCTTGGTCGACGACGCCGCGGCGCGCCTCGAGCGGTTCCGGCCCTGGATTGCGGCGACCTTCCCCGAGACCGCGCCCGCGCGGGGGCTCATCGAGTCGCCATTGGACGAGGCCGGCGAGTGGCAGCGCGTTAGCGGTATCCGGACGGGGCGGGTCCTGCTCAAACGTGACGACATCCTCCCCGTGAGCGGTTCCATCAAGGCCCGTGGCGGGGTGCACGAGGTCCTGCAGTACGCCGAGACGCTCGCGGTGCGCCACGGCCTGCTGCCGGAACCACCGCGGCCCGGACCGGACTACACCGTGTTCGGGGCCGAGCCCTTCCGCCGGCTCATGCGGGAGCACCGCGTGGTCGTGGGTTCCACGGGAAACCTGGGGCTGTCCATCGGGATCATCGCCGCGGCGCTCGAGCTGCGGGCCACGGTGCACATGTCCGTACACGCGCAACAGTGGAAGAAGGATCTGCTGCGTTCGCGGGGAGTGGAGGTCGTGGAACACAGCACCGACTACACGGAAGCCGTCGCGGCGGGGCGTGTGGCCGCCGAGGCGGACGAATCGGTGCACTTCGTGGACGACGAACACTCGCTGAGCCTGTTCGCGGGGTACGCCGTGGCGGGGGCGCGGGTGGCCCGGCAATTACATGACCTGGGTGTCGCTGCGGACGCTGAGCATCCCCTGTACGTCTACCTCCCATGTGGCATCGGGGGAGCCCCGGGCGGCGTGGCCTACGGATTGAAACGGGAATTCGGGGATGCAGTGCACTGTGTGTTCGTGGAACCCACCCGTGCACCCTGCATGCTCCTGGGTGTGTACACGGGTCGTCATGACGGGATCTCGGTGGCGGAGCTGGGGTTGGATACCCGCACGGTGGCGGACGGGCTCGCGGTGGGGCGGGCCTCCGGATTCGTGGGTCGAGCCGTGGAAGGGCTGCTCGCCGGTTACGTCACGTGCACGGACGAGGCGATGTTGTCCCAGGTCAGGAGCCTGCATGGCGCGGAGGGCATGGTGGTGGAGCCCTCGGCCGCCGCGGCCCTGGACGCCCTGCGGCGCGTCGCCCACGAGGGAGCGGGGGAGAGCCCGATGAAGATCCCCGGCGGGGCCACGCATCTGGCCTGGCTCACCGGTGGTGGCATGCTCCCGGATCACGTGCGGGCGGGATACCTCGCAGGACGCTCCGAGGGCCGACCCTCCGACTGCGGACACATCAAACACTGACTCTCCCCGTCCTGACAATGAGGCGATGAGAGTCTCCTTCCCAGAAGATGCACACAGTGCAATTACTGCCGTACGATGGATCACGTGTTGACCACGTTGCTGTCCGGATGCGCCGACGACCGTCCGAGTGAGCCCCGATCGGGGGAGCCCAAGGACAAGCGCGAAGCCATCCGGCTGCGCAATCGGCGGGCCATCATCGCGGCCGCGGGTGAACTGGCCACCGAGCTGGGCACCGACCGCGTGACCGTCAACGAGTTGGCCGCGCGGGCGGGGGTCTCCCGCCGGACCATCTTCAACCACTTCCCCTCGGCCCAGGATGCGGTGTTCGAGTACCTCTCGGAACTCGTGGCAGGGCTGATCAACCGGGTGCTGCAGGACCTCCCGGAACCGGATACGTCGGAGGCGGGCCACGCGGCGTCGTCGGACGTTTCCCTGGGGGACGTCTACCGGCAGTTGATCGGATCGCTGCGCACCCACACCCTGATCGAGGAACTCCAACCGGTGTTCTCCGTGGACCTGCAGGACACCCCCGCGGCCTCGCTGTGGGGATTCAGGGTGACCCGCACCGCCGTGGACCGCTTGAACGAGGTGCTGCGCGAAAGGCTGCCGCAGCACTCGTCCTTCGAGACGCACTTAGTCGCCACCACGCTCATCAACTCGTTCGCTGAGTGCCTCGACGAATGGGTTGCGCGCACCGGGGGCGAGCTGGACGAGCGAGGCCGCCGGATCTGGGACGAACTGTTGACCACCGCACTCGGCGTCCTGGGGCGGGGCTTCGATTCCTGATGCCGCGTACCGATCCGAAACCCTGACCAGCACCACCGGCGAGCCCCCGACGCCGGGGCCCGAGACCGCAGACCGGCGCCGCGGCGTCGTCGACAACCGCACAGCACCCATGGACCGATCAGCCGCCGCCCCGCGCGACGCACCCACCAGAGAACTTCCGATTCAGTAGGAGAATCCCGTGGCACGACTTCTGTACAGGCTGGGCAAGAGCGCAGCCTCCCACGCGTGGGCGGTGATCTTGGTATGGCTCGCGGTGCTTGCGTTGGCCGTGGGCGGGGTCGCCATGTCGGGTGTGAACCTGAGCAACGCCATCACGATCCCGGGCACCGAGACCCAGAACCTCGCGGATCGGCTCAAGGACGAACTCCCGGAGGCGAACCAGGGTACCGGGCGCGTCGTGTTCTTCACGGAGGACGGCTCCGAGTTCACGCAGGCCCAGAAGGACGGCATCGCCGAGGCTCTGAAGGCCACCGAGGACGTGGACCAGGTGGCCTCCACGAGCAACCCGTTCCAGACGCAGCAACAGCTGGACGACGGTCGGCAGCAGTTGCGGGACGGCCGCCAGCAGCTCGAGCAGGGCGAGCAAGCACTCGCACAGCTGCGCCAGAACCTGCCGCCGGGCGTGAGCGAACAGCGCATCCTGCAGCAACGCGGGATCGACCCGCGGCAGATCGCCCAGCAGAAGGCCCAGCTGGAAGAGGGTGAACGGGCCATGGAACGCATGGGTGACTACCGCGTGGTCTCCCGGGACGGCAACTCCGCGATCAGCGTGGTGAGCTTCTCGGTGGACCAGACCTCCGTGGAATCGGACACCAAGAGCGCAGTGATGGACGCCATCAAGGACCACCCCGTGGACGGCGTGGACGCCGAGTTCTCCCAGGAGCTCGCGCAGGACATCTCTTCCCTGGTGGGTCCGGCGGAGATCGTGGGCGTGATCATCGCGGCCCTGGTGCTGCTGATCATGTTGCGCGCCGTGGTCCCCGCGGCGCTGCCCGTGCTGACCGCGCTGTTGGGCGTGGCCATCGCCACGAGTGCCACCCTCGCGTTCTCCGGCGTGATCGACATGATGTCCGTGACGCCCATGCTCGGCGTCATGCTGGGCCTGGCCGTGGGTATCGACTACTCCCTGTTCGTGCTCAACCGGCACCGGCAGCAGTTGCGACGAGGTATGCCCGTGCGGGAATCCATCGGGATGGCCGTGGGCACCTCCGGAACCGCCGTGTTCTTCGCGGCGCTGACCGTGATCGTGGCCCTAGTGGCTCTGAACGTCACGGCGATCCCGTTCCTGGGACTCATGGGCACCGTGGCCGGTGTGGCCGTGGCGGTCGCCCTGCTGTTGACCCTCACACTCACCCCTGCTCTGCTCTCCCTCGCCGGGCGGCGTGTGCTGCCCAGGAAGGTGCGGGACGCCGCGCCCCGCGAGGAGAACATCGACGAGCACGACGTCCCCCTGCACCTGCGCCATCCCTGGATCACCACCCTGGCGTGCGCGGCCGTGCTCATCGTGCTCGCGCTGCCGGCCCAGACCATGCGCCTGGGCCTGCCGGACGCGTCCACCGAACCCCAGGACAGCACCCAGTACCAGGCCTACCAGCGCATCGCGGACGACTTCGGTGCGGGTGAGAACGGACCCCTCGCCGTGGTCGTGGACCTCCCCGGGGGTCTCAACGATGCCGAGGCCACCGACAAGATGAACACGGTGGCGGACCGCTTGGCGCAGCAGGACGACGTGGCCAACGTGCTCCCCGGTGTGACCACGGACGACAACACCACCGGCGTGATCCAGGTGATCCCCTCCTCGGGACCCGCGGACGCCGCGACCGAGGAACTCGTCAACAACATCCGGGACCTCAACGGCGACCTCCAGGCCAATGAGGACGTCCACGTGGGCGTGGCCGGCACCACCGCGGCGAACATCGACGTCTCCCATTTGCTGGGCGAGAAACTGCCCCTCTACCTGGGCGTCGTGCTGATCATCTCGCTGTTGTTGCTGCTCATGGTCTTCCGCTCCATCCTGGTCCCGGTGATCGCCACGCTGGGCTTCCTGCTCTCCGTGCTCGCGGCCTTCGGTGCCGTGGTGGCCGTGTACCAGTGGGGTTGGGGTGGCGCCGTGTTCGGCGTGCACGATCCCGGGCCCATCCTCAGCTTCCTGCCCACGCTGATGATCGGCATCCTGTTCGGCCTGGCCATGGACTACCAGTTGTTCCTGGTCTCCGGGATGCGCGAGGCCTACGCCCACGGGCACCCCGCGCGCCAGGCCGTGGTCTACGGCTTCAAGGCGGGCCGCTCCGTGGTCACCGCCGCGGCGATCATCATGATCTCCGTGTTCGCGGGCTTCATCTTCGCGGACATGGCCATGATCCGGCCCATCGGCTTCGCACTCGCGATCGGCGTTCTCCTGGACGCGTTCGTGGTGCGCATGCTCCTGATCCCCGCGGTCATGCGTTTGCTGGGCGAGAAGGCCTGGTGGCTCCCGCGCTGGCTGGACAAGATCCTCCCGCACGTGGACGTCGAAGGTGAGTCCCTCGCCGCGCAGGGTGCCGGGCAGTCCGGCACGGTCTCCGCGGGCGACGCCGCCGGGTCCGCCCCCGTCACCGGTCGCCATCGCGCGGTGTCCGGGAAGCGCCGGGGAAAGTCCGGTCACGGGCAGCACGCCGCGACCGCCGCCGTGGCCACCGCGGGTGCGGCCGGCGCAGCGGGTGCGGCCGGTGCGGCCGGTGTTTCCGGTCGGACAACGTCGCACGGTCACCGTGCCGGGGCCGGCGAGCGGACCCACGGTCATGCCGGGAACCACCGCACCGCGGCCGATCACCGTGCCACCTACCACCGGGGATCCGAGCGTCGCTCGGCCGGGCAGCACCATGCCACCGGGGCCCCTCTCGGTGCCGTGGCCGATGACGCCCAGCGCCGCGGTGAGCCCGCGGGCGCTGCCGAGAATGGGGGCTCCCGCGAAGACACCGCAACGCCCGGGACCGCGGGGACCCAGCGGCGTCGCGGTCGGCACGTGGCGGCTTCCACGAGCACGTGCATCGCCGAGGACCGGGCCGCCAAGCCGGCCGCGGACGTGATCGTGCGCGCCGCGGACCCGGTGCTGCGCGCCACGAACCAGGCGTTGCGGGTGCTCCCGGATGTGCTGGATTCCGAGGAGAAGCTGCTCGAGTCCCTGGCCGTGCGCGGCGAGGAAGCGGCACCGCACAAGGCGATGCACAAGCGCGCGAGCTTCGAGAAGGTCATGGTGGCCGGGTACCCGGTCATCGTCGCGCGGCCCAAGGCGGCCATCACCCGGGCGGACGCCCCGGTGGTCGTGCACTGGCACGGCGGCGCGTACGTGAACCCCATGACCACGGTGCACTGGCGCTGGATCGACGCCCTGATGCAGCGCACCGGGGTCACCGTGGTGGTGCCGGGCTACGGGCTCGCCCCCGATCACACGGTGGACGAGGCGCTCGAACTCGCCGACGGCGTGTGGGACCTGGCCCGTTCGTTCGGCCCGCGCGTCTTCCTGTCGGGCGACTCCGCCGGCGGTGGTCTGGCGTTGGCCCAGGCCATGCGACTGCGGGACGCGGACGATCTCGGCGTGGCGGGTCTGATCCTCATGGCCCCGTGGGTGGACACCACGGTGACGAACCCCCAGATCGAGGCGTACCGGGACGCGGACCACATGCTCGGTACCGACGGCGCTCGGGCCGCCGCTCGTTGGTGGGCCGGCACACGGGACGTCACCGACCCCATGGTGAGCCCCGCGTTCGGCGACGTGCGCGGACTGCCCCGCACGTTCGTGCTGCAGGGTGACCGGGACATGCTCTACCCGGACACCATGGAGTTCGTGGCCGAGCTGGTGCGAGCAAACGTGGACACCACCGCGGTGGTCTGTGAGGGCGGACCGCACGTGTACGCGCTCATGGTCTGGACGTCGCGCGCGTCCGAGGACCTCGACCACGTGGTGCGGTGGATGAACCGCTGACCCCGTCGTGAACATGACTGTGCCCCGCAGGGTGACCTGCGGGGCACAGTCATGTCATGGGGCGGTGAGCCCCCGATTGAGCAGGCCTGTTCCCACCGGGTGGATTCGCCGGTCAGTGCCGGTGAAGGGTCGGTCCTGATCGGCCCTGTTAGGTTCTGGTTAGTCCTGCGACCCCTCGGAGTCCGTCTGCACGTTCTGCGAGCGGTCCTCGTCCGAGCCCTTGTCGTGCTCCAGGACCACGTTGTCGTGGTGTTCCTGGCCGGTGGCCACCTGGATCTTGCGCGGCTGGGACTTGGGGGACACGGGGATGGTCACGGTCAGCACGCCGTTGTCGTACGCGGCGGTGATGTTCTCCGTGTCGATGCCCTGGCCCAGGTTGAGCTGGCGGACGAACGAGTGGCTGCGGCGCTCGCGCACGATCCACTTGGTGTCCTTCTCCGCGGAGGGCAGACGACGCTGCGCACGGATGGTCAGCAGCTGACCGTCCACGTCCACGTCCACGCTCGTGGGATCGATGCCCGGCAGGTCCGCGGCAAGGTAGTAGTTGGCGCCCTGACGGTAGAGGTCCATGGGCATCTGCTCCAGGCCGTTGCGGCCGGAGAGGACCTGGTTGGCGAAGTTCTGGACCTCGGAGAACGGGTCGAATGTAGCCATGACGATTACTCCTTCACTCTGCGGCACCCACGTGCTGTGCCCCGCGAACCGGTCGATTACCCGCGTGGAGCCATCACGTTTCTTGAGTCTCTGTGACTCAACAACGTCTAATGTAGCAGGCTGTCGGCGGAAGTGCTAGTCATTGACGCACGAAAGCTGAGTGGCACTGACTCAAGCAGCGGGCGGGCCTGTCGCAGCGGCGTCGGCGGCGCGTAGGATCGAGCCACCAGTGACACCCGAACGCTCTGAGGAGGCCCCCGTGCCCAAGGCGAAGAAGAACGGCCACGCGCGTCAGGACGAGATCCCGTCCACGCTGCAACGCTCGGACGAGAAGGCACAGGACACGTTCGCGCAGACCTACGACTCGGCGCAGGAGGAATACCACGACGACGCCCGGGCGGCGCGCACCGCGTGGTCGGCCGTCAAGCACACCCACGAGAAGGTCGGGGACCACTGGGAGCCCAAGGAGCACAACGGGCCCTCGGACGACAGCGCCGAGAAGGGCGGCCTGAACTCGGAGGACACCGCCGGCGGGGTGGACGCTAACGCCAGCAAGGAGCACCTGTACGAACTCGCCCAGGAACTGGACATCACGGGACGCTCGGACATGACCAAGGACGAATTGGTCGAGGCGATCGACAAGGCCAATCAGAAGAAGACGCGCGAGGCCCGCGACTGAGGTTCACCGCTCGGCGGGTTCATACCCTGCGGGTTTATGACTGCTGGCCTGCGATCGGTGGGGCTACAACTGGCGGGCCAGGAAGACCGAGGCCGTGGTGGCGTCGTGGAAGGAATCCACGGGCTCGTAGCCGCGCTTGCGGAACATCGCGATCCCCTCGGTCATCTCCTCGTTGAGGGAGACCACGGCCGTGGTGGCGCCGAAAGCGCGCACCTTGTTCTCGAGTGCCCGCACCAGGGTGCGCGCGTGGCCCTGTCCGCGGTGTTCCGGGGTGACCCAGATCCGGCGCAGTTCCACGCGGTCGTCGTCGAGTTTGCGCACCGCGCCGCACGCGATGACCGAGCCCGTGACCAAATCCGTCATGAGGAAGAAATCCCCGTGCGGCGGAGTGACGTCCTCCGGGCCGGTGACCTCGGTGAGTTCGGGATCGAAACCGCCGTCGATCCGGTTGTTCAACTCGCTGAAGTACGCGCTCAGGGCGCGCAGCGCGTGCTCACTGGCGGCCTGACCTTCCACGATACGAACCGGTGCGGTGACGTTCATCCCACCATGGTGACACCTTGGTGTGCTGTTCACCAGCGCCCGTGTCATGTAGCTTTCGTTCGTGACCGAGACCCGCCCCGGCCCCAAGCCGCGTATCTCCATCCTGGTTCCCACTCCGCTGCTGATCACGGAAATCACGGAACCGGCTGCGCATCGCAACCGTAGTTCCCACGAGTCGGACGTGCACATGCACCCCGGCGGGCAGGGGCTGTGGGTGGCCCGGATGGCCGGGTCGCTGGGGGCGGACGTGTCCGTGAGCGGGCCGTTCGGCGGAGAACTGGGCTCGCTGATCCGCACCATGCTGGACGGGTTGGGCATGCAGGTCAATGCTGTGCGCTACGGGTACGGCAACGGTGGATACGTCTACGACCTGCGCGGTGAGGACCGGGAGACCGTAGCCCACATGCCGCCCCCGGAGCTCTCCCGCCATGAACTGGACGATCTCTACGGCACGGCGTTCGTGGACGCGCTCGCCTCGGACGTCCTCACGGTCACCGGGGCCGAACCCGGGGACGTGGTGCCGGCGTCGTTCTTCGGCCGCCTTATCCGGGACACGCGGGATGCCGGGACCACCGTGGTCGCGGACCTCAGCGGCAAGCCCGCACTGGCGGCCGTGGCGGCTAACGTGGACGTGCTCAAGATCAGCCACGAAGAGGTGCTCGATCTCGAGCTCGTCGCGGAGGACACCGCGGAGGCCCTGGTGAGCGCCGGACACATGTTGCTCGAACGCGGTGCGGGCGCCGTGGTGATCTCACGCGCCAAGGACCCCGCGCTACTCGTGGAGAAGGATTCCGTGCGGGAGGTCTCCGCGCCGTCCATCACACCGCTGGACCATCGAGGGGCGGGGGACTCGATGACCGCGGGGATCTCGGTGGGTCTGGCGCGCGGTCTCGATCTCGTGGAGGCCGTGGCCCTCGGTGCATCAGCGGGAGCGCTGAACGTGGCGCGCCGCGGCCTGGGGACCGGTAATCGCACGACCATCGAGAAGTTCGCCCGCGAGATCACGGTGCGCACGCTGTCCTGACGTTCCGGGTGCTTGACTTGTGGCTCTCCGATTCGGTGCCACGACCCGGCTCCGGCTCGACGCGCCGAGCAGTTCGGTCTGACGCCCAGTGCACCCTGACCGGACGTGGTCGCGGGCAGTTCGGCCCGTGTGAAGCGTGACCGGGTTGGTCCTCCTGGGTGGCCTGGCCCGAATACCGGGCCCTGGTCCGCGTGACGGGCGCGTGTCACCATGGTGCACATGCACATCCTGGTCACCAATGACGACGGCATCTCGTCCCCGGGGCTCGCGGTTCTGGTGCGCGCCGCACTGGATCGAGGGCACACGGTGAAGGTGGCCGCGCCCGCCGAGGAGTACTCGGGTGCAAGTTCCTCCCTGTCCGGGGAGGAGATCGACGGCCGGATCGCGCTCGTCGCAGCCGCGCCGCCCGGGATGCCACGTGACGTCGACTGCGTGGGCGTGAAGGCCGCACCCGCATTGATCGCGTTCCTGGCGTCCTATGGTGCGTTCGGCCAGCGGCCCGATCTCGTGCTCTCGGGGGTCAACCTGGGCGCGAACACGGGCAAGGCCACATTGCATTCCGGCACCGTGGGGGCGGTACTGACGGCCGCGTCCCACGGGATCCCCGGCATCGCGGTGTCCATCACGTCCGGCGCGCCGCAGCACTGGGACACCGCACATCTGGTCACCCGGTTCGCGCTCGAGCGATGGGAGACCCGTCCGTTCGACGAGTGGATCCTCAACATCAACGTCCCCGACGTCGCCCCCGAACGCCTCCGTGGACTCAAACCCGCGCGGCTGGCGGGCTTCGGCGCGGTGCAGGCGCAGATCGGCCGCGGGGACGAGAAGCACATCGCCGTCACCTACAGCGCCGAGACCGGCCCGGAGGAACCCGACAGCGACCACTACCTCCTCACCCACGGCTGGGCCACGGCCACCCTGCTGCGCGCCCCAGTGGACGACCCCCACCAGACCCTGCGCACCTTCGCCCCGGACGCTCTGGGCATCACCCCCCGCGATCCCTCCGCCGACGACGCCGCACCCGCCCCCCTCGACGACGTCACCGTGGACGCCGCCACGGTCATGCGCCGCACGTGACCCGGAGCCTCTGCTGTCGTGGCGTGGAACAGAGTGAAACGGCGATACCCCGCTGACCCACCCCGGGAATGCCCGCCCATGTGACCCTCGCAAACCCTTGGGCACGCGGAAGCCAGTCCCAAAATTCTGGGCATGCGGAAGCCAGTATTCGGGCGGTTAAGTGGCTTTGGAGTGCCTGAGAATCCGCGGTGGGCCTCTACGTGCCTCAAACTTTGCCGGTGGCCTCCGCGCGCCTCACGACTCGCAACCGGAGACACATGCCCCGCTGGACGCGGCACGCAGCGCCGGGAGAGCGTGCAACCGGGCCAGGGGAGCGAGGTCCGTGACGTCCTCCGCACCCGCGAGGGGCTGCCACCGCAGTTCCACGATCTCCGCTGCAGGCACGGGGGTGCCGGTGAGCGGCACGGCGCTCACGAACACGTGACTGTGCAGCCCGTGACCGGGTTCGTTCGCGGCATCCGAGTGCCATTCCCCCACGGGGCGCAACTGCTCCGGGGCCAGCGAGATCCCCAGTTCCTCCCGGACCTCGCGGATCCCGGTCTCCAGCGGTGTCTCGTCCCCCTCTGGCTTGCCCCCGGGGAACATGAACATCCCGGTCGAACGCTTGCGCACGGTCAGGACCGCCCCGTCCGAGGCGCGCCGCAGCACCACACCGGTCACCTTGATCACGGGACGTGAGGGGGTCCTGTCGGCGCTGATGAGGGGACTGGCATCATGGGAATCCGGCACGCCCCCACTATAAGGAGCCACGATGACGAACCCTCTGCACGATCTGTCCGTACCCGTGGTGCAGGCGCCCATGGCGGGTGGCCCCTCGACCTCCGCGCTCGCCGTGGCCGTAGCGGAAGCGGGCGGACTGGGGATGCTGGCCGCGGGTTACAAGTCCGCGAGTGCCATGGCGGAGGAGATCCGTGAGGTCGCCGCACGCACGGACCACTTCGGGGTCAACCTCTTCGTCCCCGAACGGGACCCCTCCGATCCGGAGCAGCTCGAGGCGTACGCGCGAGCCCTCGTCCCCGTGGCCGCCGACCTGGACGTCCCCGCCCCGCAGCCGGGCCCGTTCACGGATGACGACTACCCGGCCAAGCTGGATCACCTCGTGGCCAACCCCGTGCCCCTCGTCTCGTTCACGTTCGGACTGCCGGGAGCGGCCGACGTTGCGCGGTTGCGTGAGGCGGGCAGCGTCGTCGTCCTCAATGCCACGGACGCGCGGGAAGTCGAGGCCGCGGTGGAACTCGCACCGGACGCGATCGTGGTGCAGGGGCGCGAAGCGGGCGGACACCGGGCCACACACGGGCAGGCCACGACCCCGGAGGACATCAGCACCGCGGAACTGCTCGACCAGGCGCGTGAGTTGAGCGAGATCCCGTTGATCGCCGCGGGCGGGATCGCGAGTCGCGAGGACGCCGCGGACCTGCTCGGCCGCGGAGCCGTAGCGGTGCAAGTGGGCACCCTGTTCCTCACCGCGCGGGAAGCGGGGACCAAACCCGCCCACCGGGAGGCCCTGCTGAACGGCGGGGGCAGGGACACCGTGGTCACTCGGGCGTTCTCGGGCCGCTGGGCCCGCGCCCTGCGTAATGGGTTCACCGACCGACTCGGATCTGCGCAGGTGAGTGGCTACCCGCAGGTGCATTACATGACGGCGCCGCTGCGGGCCGCGTCCGCGGGCGACGCCGAGGGGCTGAACCTGTGGGCGGGCACCGGTTTCGGCGCGTGCCGGGACACGAGCGCGGCGGAGATCGTGGAACTCTTCCGGGGGTTGTGACCCACTGCCGCGGGACGGTACCTGAGGGCTAGCGTGGGAAGGACAGCACACCCGCCCACCCCGGATCGACCGTGCTCGGTACGCCCAGGACGCGTGAGCATCCGG
Organism: Kocuria marina; assembly: GCA_014652975.1. Taxonomy (GTDB): domain Bacteria; phylum Actinomycetota; class Actinomycetes; order Actinomycetales; family Micrococcaceae; genus Kocuria; species Kocuria marina. The sequence continues at coordinate 1,038,646 of BMZV01000001.1, forward strand.
GTGGCGCACCGCCCACCCACGGAGAGCCCATGCCCACTCGGAAGATCGTGGCCGCCCCGACCAAGTCCGCGATGTTCCTGGTCCTGACCATCGAGGAGGGATCGGAGGCGGAGGTCGCGGACATCCTCACGGGAGTCTCGGACCTCACCAAGGCGGTCTCGTTCCGCGTCCCCACGAGTGACCTGTTGTGCGTGGTCGGTATCGGCTCCGATGCGTGGGACCGGCTCTACGATGCGCCCCGCCCCAAGGACCTGCACCCGTTCCCGGAGATCGTGGGTCCTGTGCACGCGGCCGTGTCCACCCCGGGGGACCTGCTGATCCACTTGCGTGCGGTCTCCCAGGACATGTGCTTCGAGCTGGCCAAGCACCTCATGAAGCGCCTGGGCCCGCACGTGGACGTGGTGGACGAGGTGCAGGGCTTCACGTTCTTCGAGGAACGCGATCTGCCGGGTTTCGTGGACGGCACCGCGAACCCGGAGGACGAGGACGCGTTCACGGTCGCGGTCGTGGGCGACCAGGACCCCACCTGCTGTGGCGGCAGCTACGTGCACGTGCAGAAGTACCTCCACGACATGGGCGCGTGGGAGGCACTGTCCGTCACGGAGCAGGAGCTGGTGATCGGGCGGACCAAACTGGAGGACATCGAGCTCTCGGACGAGGACTAGCCCGCCAACTCGCATGTGGCCCTCAACGACCTCGACGACGTGGACGGGCGGGCCCGCGAGATCATGCGCGACAACATGCCGTTCGGTCGCGTGGGCACCGAGGAGTTCGGCACGTACTTCATCAGCTACGCCGCGGATCCGGGCGTCACGGAGACCATGCCCGAGAACATGTTCCTGGGCGATCCCCCCGGGCACGTACGATCGCATCCTGGACTTCTCCACCGCGGTCACGGGTCCCTGTTCTTCGCGCCGCCGCGCTCGTTCCTGGAGGACCCGACCACGGTGCCCCCGCGCGACGGCGCCCCGGACGCGGACCCCGCGGGCGCCGAGTTCTCGGCACTGGGAACAGGACACGTGAGCGACCTGGCCGCGGACATCCAGGGCAACGCGCCCGCGAGCGACAACGACCCGGTGACCGCACCGCAGGACGTTCGCGAGTCCCCGGACGCCGTGGCCCGCGCCAAGACCGAACTGCGCCTGGGCCTGGACGCCGCGATCGGCTACTCGTCCCACACCGCGGAGACCGTGGACCTCTACTTCCGGGAGACCCTCACGTTCCGGGTCAACACGTCCGAGGCGAGCGTGGTCATCATTCGCTGAGCCCGGCCCGGGCTTCGTCACGGCTCACCGGGAGTGCCCCTCCGGGGGCCGGGTCAGTTCCTGCGCAGGAACTTCCCGAAGAACTCGGTGAGTTCGTCGGTCGCGTCGAGCGGCAGGACCGCGGCCACGTAGTGATCCGGGCGGACCACCACGACGGCGCCGTCGCGGCTGATCGTGCGCACGTCGAAGACGTCCTCGCCGGGGATCGCGGCGTAGACGCGCTCCCAGTAGTTCAGCTCGAACGGGCCCACCTGCGGCTTGAACGCGCGCGGCACCTTGGTGATGTCGACGTCCGTGTAGGGCTGCTGGTAGGTGACGTCCACGTCGAAGAGGGTGGCATCGCCGTCGTCATCACGGCGCAGCGCCACGAGCGGGGATGAAGGATCGTTCTGCCACCACTCGGCGAACGCGGTGGTGGGGGAATCCGCCCCGGCCACGGAGCTGTCTGCGAAGACGTGGATGCGCCAGCGCCCGTCCGCGGTGGCCTCGTGACCCTGGTGCACGACCATGGAATCGCACACGCGCTGGACGCGGGCGGACTTGAAGCGCTTACCCACCGGGTAGCCCTCGGCGAAGTCCTGGTGGTCGGTACCCGCCGTGATCAGGGACGGCTGGTACTCGGTCATGAACCCGGCCGGGAACTCAGCGGTCTTCACGTAGAAGTCCTCGAGGTACGTGGGATCCGGCAGCTTGTCCTGGGGGGTGGCCATGAGGGTGGACCACTCACGGTCGAAGGCGATCAGGTTCTTGGCGATCACCTGACGTTCCTCGGAGTAGGTGTCCAGCAGCGACTCGTCCGCGCGCCCGGAGAGCACGGCCCCAAGCTTCCAGCCCAGGTTCCAGCCGTCCTGCATGGACACGTTCATGCCCTGGCCGGCCTTGGCGGAGTGAGTGTGACACGCGTCCCCGGCGATGAACACGCGGGGCACGCGGGTGCCGCGGTCCTCGGTGTCGACGTCGTCGAAGTGGTCCGTGAGGCGGTGGCCCACCTCGTACACGGAGGACCAGGCCACGGACTTCACGTCCACGCTGTAGGGGTTGATGATCTTGTTCGCGCGGCGGATGATCTCCTCCACCGGGGTCTTGCGGATCTCGTGGTTGTCGTCCTCGGGGACCTCGCCCAGATCCACGTACATGCGGAACAGCAGCCCGCCCTCGCGCGGGATCAGCAGGATGGAGCCGTTCACGGAGTTGATCGCGCACTTGGTGCGGATATCCGGGAAATCGGTGTTGGCGAGCACGTCCATGACGCCCCACGCGTGGTGGGCGCCCTGGCCGCTGAGTGTGCGACCGATCGCCTTGCGCACGCGGGAGGACGCGCCGTCGCACCCGAAGACGTACTTGGCGCGCACCGTGCGCTCCTCGCCCTCGCGCTCACCGGCGGCGTAGCGCACGGTCACGGCCACGGGGTACTCCTGGCCCTGGTCGATCTCCAGGTTCACGAACTCGATGCCGTAGTTGGGCGTGATCCGGGCCGGGCCGCGTTCGGCCGAGCGCAGGAAGTAGTCCAGCACGCGGGCCTGGTTCACGATCAGGTGCGGGAACTCGGACACGCCGTGGGGGTCATCCGCGGGGCGGCCGGTGCGCACGATGTTCTGCGGGTTGATGGGATCCGGGTTCCAGAAGCACATCTCGCGCAGGTGGTACGCCTCCTGCGTGATCTCCTCCGCGAAACCGAAGGCCTGGAAGGTCTCCACGCTGCGGGCCTGAATACCGTCCGCCTGGCCGATCTCCAACCGGTCCGGACGGCGCTCGATCATGCGCGTGTTAACGTCCGGGTACTGGGACAGCTGTGCCGCCGCGATCACACCCGCCGGTCCCGTGCCCACGATCAGCACGTCCATGGTGTCGGTCAGGTCCTCGGGGCGGTCCACGCCGCAGCCGCGGGGCTCCTCGATCCGGGGATCCTCGGAGACGTATCCGTTCTGGTGAAATAACATGCCTTCTCCTGGCTTATGCGGTGATCTCGCAGGGTGTTCCCGCAGGGTCCGGGATCCGGGTCCGAGTCGCGGACGTGCCGCGGGGCGGCGTCCGTGCTGTGCGGTTCCACCGGTGAGATCCGTACGACGGGTGCGGGCCACGCTGCCCGCCCCGGGGTGGTTCGGTGGCGTCGAAAGAGTGTGTCATGGATCATATACGATCTGTGTTCTGGGTAACAATTCCAGCCCCATGGTCCTTCCGGGTGTACGGGAATACGAAAACGAGGGGCCGTGCGAGGAACGCCCCGAGGGGGCGGAAGAGGAAGCTCAGGCCCACTGTGGCGAAGGCCATAAGAGTGGCCGCCTGGGGGTCTATGGGCTCGAAGAATAAGTGGTTGAACACGAGTCCCGCGGCGGAGGCGTAGAGGAAGAAGTCGTACCACTCGATACTGGTACCGATGATGGTTTCGGCCACGATCTTGCGCTGCTCACGACGCCGCGTGGCACTTCTGGCCGTTGTTTCGTGGGCGATGGGATCGCGGGTCGCCATGTGTGACTCCTTCGTCCGGCGAGTCTGGTTCTCTGGGGTGGGTGCGCCGCCCGGGTGTCCCAGGGGGAGATGATGTGATCCGCGCCACTTGCTCAGAATATATAGATAATATACGATTTCAAATAACATTCTGACGAGGAGGCGGTGGCCGTGATCGAGAACCCCCAGGAGGCTCAGCAGGCTTCATCCGGAGCCCCTGAACAGCCGGTTCCCGTGCATCCGGGAAAGATCATCGCGGTGCACGTGGCCTACGAGTCCCGTGCGGCGCAGCGCGGTCGCAAGCCCGCCGTCCCGTCCTACTTCCTCAAGCCCGCGAGCTCGCTGGGTGGTTCGGGCGCCGCGGTGGAACGCCCCGCCGGCACCGAGCTGCTCGCGTTCGAGGGCGAGATCGCTCTGGTGATCGGGACGCCCGCGAAGAACGTCTCCCTCGAGGATGCGTGGTCCCACGTGGCCTCCGTGACCGCCGCCAACGACTGGGGTCTCTACGACCTGCGCGCCGCGGACAAGGGCTCGAACCTGCGCAACAAGGGCCGTGACGGCTACACGTCGCTGGGCCCCTCCCTGATCGACGCCCGCGAGATCTCCCCGGAGCAGTTGCGCGTGCGCACGTGGCGCAACGGTGAGCTGGTCCAGGAGGACACCACTGCGGCGGAAAACATGATCTTCCCGCTCGCCCAGTTCGTGGCGGACCTCTCCCAGCACCTGACCCTCGAGGAGGGGGACGTGATCCTCACGGGCACCCCCGCCGGTTCATCGGTCGCGCAGCCCGGGGACGTCGTGGAGATCGAGGTGGACGCGCCGGAGGTGGCGGGAGCGCCGTCGTCGGGCCGCCTGATCAGCCACGTGACCGAGGGTGACGAGAGCTTCGACGAGGGGCTGGGCGCCATGCCCACCGTGGACGACAAGCAGCGCGAGGAGGCGTGGGGTTCCCGCGAGGCCGCGGGTCTGCCGGACTCCGACGCCGCGGCACTGCCCGAGGCGTTGCGCGCCAAGCTCGAGAAAGCGCCCACGGCCGGGCTGTCCGCGGAGCTGCGCAAGCGCGGACTCAACAACGTGGTGATCGAAGGCGTGTACCCGCAGACGCCCGGCACCACGATGGTCGGCACGGCCAGGACCCTGCGCTTCGTGCCCAACCGCGAGGATCTCTTCACGTCCCACGGCGGCGGGTACAACGTGCAGAAGCAGGTCTTCGACGCCGTCGGCCCGGGTGAGGTGATCGTGATCGAGGCCCGCGGGGCGGCAGGTTCCGGCACGCTCGGTGACATCCTCGCGCTGCGCGCCCAGTTCAACGGCGCGGCGGGAGTCGTCAGCGACGGCGGTGTACGCGACTACGCGGCCGTCGCCGAGATCGGGTTGCCCGTCTTCGCGCAGACCGCGCACCCCGCTGTGCTGGGCCGCCGGCACGTCCCGTGGGACCAGGACGTCGCCGTGGCGTGCGGCAACGCGACCGTGCTGCCCGGTGACGTGATCGTGGGTGACGACGACGGTGTCATCGTGATCCCGCGCGAGCTCGCCGAGGACGTCGTGGACGCCGCCCTGGCCAAGGAGCGCGAGGACGCCTGGGTGGCCGAGCGCGTCGCCGAGGGCAACCCCGTCAAGGGACTTTTCCCGCCCACGGGGCAGTGGCAGGAAGAATTCCAGCAGTGGTTGGCGGAACACCCCGCCTCCGACGACTGACCGACACCCCTAGCGAACCGAGGAATCCATGACCACGACCACCGGGGCCCCCAGCAAGGCCCAGCGTGCCTACGACTGGATCAAGAGCCAGATCATGACCCAGGCGTTCTCGCCCGGCTACCGCCTGGTGCTCGCGAGCATCGCGGAGACCCTGGAGATGTCCGTGGTGCCCGTGCGCGAGGCCATCCGGCGGCTCGAGGCGGAGGGCCTCGTGACCTTCGAGCGCAACGTGGGTGCGCGCGTGTCCATGGTCAACGGTGAGCAGTACCGCTACAGCATGGAGACCCTCGGTCTGTTGGAGGGTGCGGCCACCGCGCTGTCCGCGGAACACATGACCGCGGCGGACCTCGCGCACGCCCGCCAGCTCAACATCTCCCTGGAGGCGTCCCTGAAGAATTTCGACCCGCAGGCGTTCACCGAGACCAACCACGAGTTCCACCGGGTGCTCGCGTGCCGGTGCCCCAACGAACGTCTCAACGACCTCGTGATGGTCGAGTGGGAACGGCTCAACCACCTGCGCACCTCCACGTTCTCGTTCATCCCCGAACGTGCGCGCGCCTCGGTCAACGAGCACTACCACATCCTGCACCTCATCGAGACCCGCGCCCCGGCCGATGCCGTGGAGCGCGCCGTGCGCCAGCACCGCTCCGCGACCCTGCGCAGCTACCTCAGCAGCCGCGCCGACACCCACGAGGGGCCGCAGCGCCGGAGCTCGTGAACCACCGACCCACCCGTACCGATCGGGCCGCCGGCCGGGCGCGCCCGGTCCCTCAAGAACACGCAATCAGAAGCAACCCGTCAGAAGTCACCGACTGGAGGAGTCATCCCATGGCAGCTCTGCAGGAGACCAAGCCCGAGAACCTTCCCGATTCCATCCGCCACTACATCAACGGCGAATGGGTGGATTCCGTGGACGGGGACACGTTCGAGGTGCTCAACCCCGTGACCAACAAGCCCTATATCAAGGCCGCCTCCGGTAAGAAGGCGGACATCGAGGCCGCCGTGGCCGCAGCTAAGAAGGCGTTCGACGAGGGACCCTGGCCCAAGATGTTGCCCCGTGAGCGCTCGCGGGTGCTGCACGAGATCGCGGACATCGTGGAGTCCCGCGGTGGCCAGCTCGCCGCCATGGAGTCCTACGATTCCGGTCTGCCCATCACCCAGGCACTGGGTCAGGCGCGCCGCGCCGCGGAGAACTTCCGCTTCTTCGCGGACCTGACCGTCGCCCAGATCGACGACGCCTACAAGGTCCCTGGCCGCCAGGTGAACTACGTCAACCGCAAGCCGATCGGTGTGGCCGGGTTGATCACCCCGTGGAACACCCCGTTCATGCTCGAGTCCTGGAAGCTGGGTCCGGCCCTGGCCACGGGCAACACCGTGGTGCTCAAGCCGGCCGAGTTCACGCCCCTGTCCGCGTCCCTGTGGCCCGGCATCTTCGAGGAGGCCGGTGTCCCGGCCGGTGTGTTCAACCTGGTCAACGGGTACGGCGAGGAGGGCTACGCCGGCGACTCGCTGGTCAAGCACCCGGACGTCCCGCTGATCTCGTTCACGGGCGAGTCCCGCACCGGGCAGATCATCTTCGGCAACGCCGCGCCCTTCCTCAAGGGTCTGTCCATGGAGCTGGGCGGCAAGTCCCCGGCCGTGGTGTTCGACGACGCCGATCTGGAGGGCGCGATCAACGCCACGATCTTCGGTGTGTTCTCCCTCAACGGCGAACGCTGCACCGCGGGTTCGCGCATCCTGGTCCAGCGCGGGATCTACGACGAGTTCGTGGAACGCTACGCGGCCCAGGCCAAGCGCGTGAAGGTGGGTCCGCCCTCGGACCCGTCCACCGAGGTGGGCGCGCTCGTGCACCCCGAGCACTACGAGAAGGTCATGTCCTACGTGGAGATCGGCAAGCAGGAGGCCCGTCTGGTGGCCGGTGGCGGCCGCCCCGAGGGCTTCGAGACCGGTAACTACGTGGCCCCCACGGTGTTCGTGGACGTCAAGCCGGACGCCCGGATCTTTCAGGAGGAGATCTTCGGCCCGGTCGTGGCGATCACGCCGTTCGACACCGAGGAAGAAGCCCTGGAGCTGGCCAACAACACCAGGTACGGCCTGGCCGCCTACATCTGGACGAGCGATCTCAAGCGTGCCCACAACTTCGCGCAGAACGTGGAGGCGGGCATGGTGTGGCTCAACTCCAACAACGTGCGTGACCTGCGTACCCCGTTCGGCGGCGTGAAGGCGTCCGGGCTGGGCCACGAGGGCGGCTACCGCTCGATCGATTTCTACACGGACCAGCAGGCCGTGCACATCAACCTGGGCGAGGTGCACAACCCCGTGTTCGGCAAGCAGGAAGACGCCGTCGAAAAAATGGACGCCTGAGCGTCCCCCTCCTCTACCAACCCGGTGCCACCCACGAGAAGGACACACCATGACGAATCCCGCTGATCGGACAATGACGTCCTCGGGCTTCTACGTTTCGCAGGAAGCTCCGATTACCACCGACAACCCCATCACGACCCCGTCCGTGCCCGCGCCGGACATCCTGCGCTGCGCGTACATGGAGCTCGTGGTCACGGACCTCGTGAAGTCTCGCGAGTTCTACGTGGACGTGCTGGGGCTCACGGTCACGGAGGAGGACGAGAATACCATCTACCTGCGTTCGATCGAGGAGTTCATCCACCACAACCTGGTGCTGCGCCAGGGCCCCGTGGCCGCCGTGGCCGCGTTCTCCTATCGTGTGCGCACCCCCGAGGACCTAGGCAAGGCCGTGGCCTTCTACGAGGAGCTCGGCTGCCGCGTGGAACGCCGCGCGGAGGGCTTCACCAAGGGCATCGGCGAGTCGGTGCGCGTGGAGGACCCCCTGGGCTTCCCGTACGAGTTCTTCCACGACGTGGAGCACGTGGAGCGCCTGGCCTGGCGCTACGACCTCTACACCCCGGGTGCCCTGGTGCGCCTGGACCACTTCAACCAGGTCACCCCGGACGTCCCCCGCGCTACCAAGTTCATGCAGGACCTGGGCTTCCGCGTGACCGAGGACATCCAGGACGAGGAGGGCACGGTCTACGCCGCGTGGATGCGCCGTAAACCCACCGTGCACGACACCGCCATGACCGGTGGCGACGGTCCCCGGATGCACCACGTGGCCTTCTCCACCCACGAGAAGCACAACATCCTGGCGATCTGCGACAAGCTCGGTGCGCTGCGCCGCTCGGACATGATCGAGCGCGGCCCCGGCCGCCACGGCGTGTCCAACGCCTTCTACCTGTACTTGCGCGACCCGGACGGTCACCGCGGGGAGATCTACACGCAGGACTACTACACGGGTGACCCGGACAACCCCGTGGTCACGTGGGACGTCCACGACAACCAGCGCCGCGACTGGTGGGGCACCCCCGTGGTCCCGTCCTGGTACACGGACGCCTCCCTCGTGCTGGACCTGGACGGCAACCCGCAGGAGGTCGTGGCCCGCACCGAGGAGTCCGAGCTCGCCGCGACCATCGGCGCGGACGGCTTCTCCTACACCCGCCCCTCCGAGGGCGAGGAGTCCATGCCCGAGTGGAAGCAGGGCGAGTACAAGCTGGGTCACCAGCTCTGACCGTTCGGCTTCCACGACCAAGGCGAGGGAGACACCATGCTGGAGAAGGAACGCATCACTAAGATCGCGGACGATCTGGCCGCGGCCGAGCGCGAGCGCACCATGATTCCGCGGCTCACGCAGCAGTACCCGGAGATGACCGTGGAGGACTCCTACGCGGTGCAGAACGAGTGGCGCCGCCGCAGCGAGGCCGCCGGACGTCGGCTGGTGGGGCGCAAGATCGGGCTGACGTCCAAGGTCATGCAGGAGGCCACGGGCATCACCGAACCGGACTACGGGGCGATCTTCGCGGACCAGGTGTACGAGAACGGCTCCGTGATCCGCCATGACCAGTACTCCAACGTGCGCATCGAGGTGGAACTCGCGTTCGTGCTCCGGGACGAGCTGACCGGGCCGAACGTGACCATCTTCGACGTCCTGCGCGCGACCGAGTACGTGGTCCCGGCGCTGGAGATCCTCAGCTCGCGCATCGAGATGGAGGGCCGCACGATCGTGGACACCATCTCGGACAACGCGGCCCTGGGTGGGATGGTCTACGGCGGTAACCCCGTGGCTCCGGACTCCGTGGACCTGCGCTGGGTCTCCGCGCTGCTGTACCGCAACGAGAGCCTCGAGGACACCGGCGTGGCCGCGGCCGTACTCAACCACCCCGCGAACGGTGTGGCGTGGCTGGCCAACAAGCTCGCCGCGCACGACGACACCCTGCCCGCCGGGAGCATCGTGCTGGCCGGTTCCTTCACCAAGCCCATGTGGGTCCACCCCGGGGACGCCGTGCACGCCGATTACAGAGATCTGGGGGCCATCACATGTCGGTTCGAGTGAACGATCTGATCCACGCGTTCCGCGCGGAGGACGCTCCCAACCTGCCCGGTGTGCTGCCGAGCCTCAAGGACCTCTTCCCGCTCGCCTCTGACGATCAGCCGGTGATCGGGATGTTCCACTCCTCCGGGGATCCCGCCGCCGCGGAGATCCTGGCCGGGGCCGGTTTCGACTACCTGCTGATCGACGGCGAGCACTCGCCGCTGTCGCTCGAGACCATCCAGTCCGTGCTGCGCGCGATCGCCGCCTACCCCACGCTCGGGGTCGTGCGGGTCCCCGAGAACAGCGAGGTGCTCATCAAGCAGTACCTGGACCTCGGGGCCCAGTCGCTCGTGGTGCCCATGGTCGACTCGGTCGAAGAGGCGCAGGCCGCCGCTCGGGCGGTGGCCTATCCGCCCGGGGGTGTGCGCGGCGTCGGCTCCGCCCTGGCCCGCTCCGGCCGGTGGAACCGGATCCCCGGGTACCTGACCCGGGCACGCGAGACCATCACGCTGATCGTTCAGGCGGAGTCCGCCGCTGCCGTGGAGAACGCCGCCGCGATCGCCGCCGTGGACGGCGTGGACGGTGTGTTCATCGGCCCGTCGGACCTCGCCGCGTCCATGGGGCTGCTCGGTCAGCAGACCCACCCGGACGTCGTGGCCGCCGTGAAGCACGTGATCCCGGAGGTGAAGGCCGCCGGCAAGTTCGTGGGCGTCAACGCGTTCGCCCAGGACCAGGCGCGGGACTACCTCGCTTCGGGCGCGGACTTCGTGAACGTGGGCGCCGACGTCGCTCTGCTCGCCGCCGGCAGCAAGGCCCTGCTGGAGGCGTTCCGGAAGTAGCCGCCGAGGGCCAGCGTCGCGCCGCAGCTCTCGGGCCCGGCGGGCCATCCGCGCACTTCGAGGCACTCCGAAGCCACTGGCGATTTCTGGGGCAGCTAAAGCCAGGCACGATTTCCTACGCACTCCAAAACCACTCGCTCGCCGGATACTGGCTCCAGGGTGCCCAGAATTTCGATACTGGCTTCCGCATACCCCAGAATGCACGCGGCACTGCCTGGAATCTTGTGGCTCAGTGCGTCGCGTGCCAGTCCATGGAAATGCTGTGCAGCATCGCCTGGATGGCGGGGACGTCCGGGTGAGTGGCGACCGTGGTGTTCAGGATGTCGACCAGTTCCTCATCGGTGACGAACCTCCCGGTCGTGTTGACCGGGCCGGTGGAGAACTCGACCCACAACTCGCGACCCGTCTCGCCTCCCGCCAGGCTCACCAGGCCGGAGGAGTTGACCTGTGAGAGGCCGAAGAGCACGGAGTCCTCGTCCGGACCCTTGGCGCTGCGGAGGTACGCGGAGTACGTGCTCACCTGCGCCCCGATGTCCTCGGACAACTGTGTGGTCTCACCGGGCACCGTGTAGCGGGGGGACGTGAACCAGTCCTCGCGCAGCGGTCGTACGTCCGTGGTGGCGATCCGACCCATCGCCTGACCCGTGGGGCTCGTGAGCTCCAAGTACCCCTGATCCGTCTTCGCGGTCCACGAGGCGGGGTACTTCATGCTGAAGGCCCCGTCCGGCGCGGTGTAGGTCTCGGACAGGGCGATCGTGTCACCTGTCTGGTCGCCCGGTGCGGGCTCGGTCGGTTCAGTGGTGGCGCCGGGCGCCCCGACCGGTTCGGAACTCGCATCCGACGCCGAGGGCGTGGATGGTGCGGTCGTTCCGGAGTCCCCGGGCTGTGTCGCCGACGGCGCGGCGGACCCGGCCGGCGACGTCGCCGTCCCGCCCGATTGCGGCGGTGCGGTGCTGTGCGTGGTGGTGTCGGAGCTCGTGGGGGTGGCCGCGCCGTTCGACGCGGTGCACCCCGTCAGAGCGAGGGCGGACGTGATACCGAGGGTGATGGCCCAGCTGCGGGCTGTGTTGTGTGTCATGGCACCAGCGTGGATCCGAGCCATGTTGTTTGCAATAGTGAACAACAGAGTGTGATGCACCTGTGATGTAGGACACCTAAGTGTTTGCCCATGTCGCAGGGGTGTTCTCGAGTGATCGGGTCGGCGCGCCCACTCAGATCACCCGCCGAAAAACACCAGTGCGGTCATCCCGGCAACCCACCGGAATGACCGCACCGGCCACTCTCCCCGCGCTCTTTGCCCCGCCCCGACGAACGGCCGGCGGGTCGTCTCTAGTCGACGGCCCGGATGGACTTGAGGATCGCGTCCACCGTGCCGGCCTCGTCCGTCTCGTTGATCTGATTGACCAGCTTGACCCCTTGGCTCTGGGACAGCGGTCGGTTCCCCTTGTTCACGGGGGCGTAATAGAACTCCGCCCACAGTTCGTCCCGCTTGTCCCCGCCCGGGAGGGACACGATGCCCTGGCTGTCGGACTCCGTGAGCCCCCACAGGACCGAATCGCTGCGCTCGCTGTGCGGCGGGGCCGGGACGTAGGTGGAGTACGTGAACACCTGGGTGCCCACCTGCTTGCTCAACCCGGTTTCCTCCCCGATCAGGGGGTGGGTGGGGCGGGTGAACCAATCGCCCTTGGGGGGCCGGACCTTGGTGGATGCCACCTTGCCCTGGACCTTCCCGTCCGGGCTGGTCAACTTCAGGTACCCGTTGTCCTTCTGGACCTTCCAGGACTTGGGGTACTTCACCGTGAACAGTTTCGCCGGATCCGTGTAGGTCTCCGTGAGCTCGTAGACGTCCGCGCTGTGGTCGGCATCCGGAGTGGCACTCGTCCCGAACTGCGCCTCACCGGACGGCGAGTCACCGGTCTGGGGCTGTGTGCCGCTCGCGTCGGTGCTCGTCTGCTCCCCACCCTGCGGCGTGCTCCCCTGGGTGGCCCCGGCGGCGTCGTTGCCCGGGCCGGAATCGTTGCTGGACCCGCATCCGGTCACTGCGAACGCCCCGACCAGGGCAAGGGTGGTCATCCATGTTCGAGGTGATGTCGTCTTCGCCATAGCAAACAGGCTGACAACTTGTCCGGGTCGCTGCAATGCCACATCCGCGTTGTAATCAACCCGTGATTTTTCATTTTCATAGAACGCAGTTCCGTCCCCGCGTAATCCCACGATGACCTGGGAGAACGCGGTTCACGGCGACGTCGAACTCTTAAGGGGACAACACTGTCCCTTTTGGGGGACAACGAGCGAAGTGTCCGTGAACATTGCGGCGTCAGCGTGTGGTGGAGCCGAGCACCCCGGCGGTCTCGATGGCCAGCACCGTGCCCATGTTGGACCAGTCGAACCACGCGATGAACTGGGCGGCCGCGAAGAAGAGCACGATCAGTGGGGCCACCTGGGTGACCGCGGACGCCATCATGGGCGGCACGTCCGAGGCCTTGTCGATGGTCCCGGCCACGATCCCGTAAGCGATATCGCACACGAAGAACAGCAGCCCGATGGGCACCGCGACACCGCTGATCAGCACCGAGGTCAGGGGGCTGCCGTCCTCCCCGGGGAACTGTGGGCCGGGGATGAACAACAGGGTGAAGTAGATGGCCAGGCCCACGGCTAGCTTCCCACGGCGGCCCACAGGGCGGTGGTCTCCCGCCGGGACAGGACCGTCAGGGTCTGGGCCGTGAAGGTCTCGGTGTGCTCGCCGTCGCCGGCCTCAGCCGCCCGTGCGGCCTCCGCCTCGGAGCGTTCCTCCGCGTGGTACTTCTTGGTCATTCGGGTCAGGACGGTCTCCGCGTCCCCGGTCGCGGGGTTCTGCGCGGTGACACCGGCCGTCTCGAGTCCCGCGGACAGCACCGCCACGAGACCGGCGAGAATCACGAAGAGCCAGAACGGGTGCGGCGACTTGTTGCCCACCCACTCGACGCCGTTCAGGAACCGCAGCAGTGCGCCGTCGCGCCCGGTCGAACGGGTGTCCGACCGGGCGCGCTTGGGGGACCGCCGTCAGTTGTTCGGCAGGTCCTTGGGTGTGAGGTAGCGCTCGCCGTCCTCGGTGGTCTCGAGGTCGTAGTCGCGTTCCTGCTCCTGGACACGGTCCTCGACCATGTGCGAGTGCCGCACGGGTTCGATGTCCGGCATCTCCTCGGAGCGCTGGTACTGGGCGTTGCCCTCGTCGTCGACCTCGCCGTCCACGTCCGGGCGGTCGGCGGGGTTCGCGGAGATGTTCGGGTTGGGATCCCCGGGCCTGGGCTGGAACTTCCGCGTTCCGGCCAGCGCTTCCGAATCGACGTCGCGTGCGCTCTGCTCGTCCACGGTGCCCTCGCCCACGTTGGGGAAGCCGGTCTCCTTCAACGCCTTGGGCGGCTTGCCGTGGTCCGCGGCGTGGTCATCACGCACGACGTCGCGGTCGTCACGGACGGTGCGCTCCTCGACGACGCTGCCGCGATCGGTCGCGTTCACCGCGCCGTCGACGGTGCCCGGATCGGTGGCGCCCGCCGGGGGGACGCTGGTGCGACGGACCGCGCCGGGTTGGTCGGGGTCCCCTTCCGCGGAACTCTCATCCGGTTGGGTGTCGCGGCCGGCGCGGGAGTCGTCGTGGCCCTGCACGGTGGTGGGCTGGTCGGGATCGTCGATCTGACCGGCGGACGCGATGGGATCCGGGTTCTCGGGTTGCTGAGTCATGACGTGCCTCCTGTACTGTCCGTGGCGCTAACCACTGTGGTGCTTCCCATCTTGGCACCGAGGTGGGGAAACCGTAAGTACCGTGATGGATGGTTCAGCCCTGAGGGGACGTCTCCACGGGGCGGTCCGTGTGGGAGTACTGGGACCAGCTCCCGGGGAACAGCCGTCCCGTGCCGAGTCCCGCGTGCTCGGCCACGAGGAGGTTGTGGCACGCCGTCACACCGGAGCCGCAATAGGAGATCATGTGGTGCGCGTCCGTGACCCCCGCGCGCTCGAATCGCTCCCGCAACTGCTCCACCGGTTGCAGGGTCTGTCGCTCGGTCAGGTGCTCACGGCACGGGACGTTCACGGCGCCCGGGATGTGGCCGGAGCGCGGATCCACGGGATCGGGGGTGTTCCCCGCGAACCGTGTGCGGTCGCGCGCGTCCACGACCAGCGGGCCGTGGACCGCCTCGTCGATGCTCGCGAGCGCGTCGCGCGGCCACGGCACCGGGGTGAAACGTGCCTCGGGGAGGACCGTGCGGCGTCGTTCCAGCTCGCCGGAGCCTGCGGCAGACAGGCCGCCGTCGAGCAGCGCGGCGCGGTGGCCCGTGGTGCGCAGCATCCAGATGAAGCGCGCGGCCATGACGTTGCCGACGTCGTCGTACGCGACCACCGTAGTGTCGTCGCCGATACCCGCCCGGGACATCGCCGCGGCGAAATCCTCGGGGGTGGGCAGCGGGTGCCGACCCCTCTCCGGGGAGGCCGGGGCCGCGAGCGCGGTGGCCACGTCCACGAACACCGCGCCGGGCAGGTGTCCCTGCAGGTAGGCGGCCCCCGCGCTGCGTCCGTCCAGGTACATGCGGGCGTCCGCGAGCACCACGTCCTCGCGGTGCTCGGCGAGCCAATCGGGTGATACGAACGGGTCCATGACCGTCTCCCCCACTTCCTGCGACGACGTCCTCCGACGACGACGCCGCGTGCTGTCTCCCAGCCTAGGCCCGGTACGTGCGTCGCTTCACGAGGAACGCGGGATGACCGATAAGCGCCGGTTATGGCAGGAGGTGGTCATCAGCTCTGTTCCTGCTCGAGCGCGGGATCCGGACCCACGGCGTCCCCGGGTCGCGCCCACGTGGCGGGGTCCAACAGGACGTCCTTGACGCGCAGGGCGGCGGGGGACAGCGGTTGCTGCGTGCGCCAGCCGACGACGGCGGTTTGTTGCGCCACGCTCTCCCGCACCTTCCGGATCACGCATTTGGCGCCCATGATCTCCCGCACCTGCTCGGGCACGAGCGCCACCCCGCGCCCGGCCGCCACGAGCGGGACACATGTTTGCAGCGTGGACACCTCCGTGACGGCCGCCGGGCGGGTCGTGGGGCGTTCGCGCCACACGTTGGCCAGTAACTCCGGCAGCCCGGACAGTCCCGGGTAGCGGGCGGGCACGAGCCACGTCTCGGACGCCAGGTCCGCCAAGGAGACATAAGGCGGCAGGGTGTCCATGCTGCGCGGCAACAGCACCACGAGCGGCATGGTCAGCAGGGGTTCCAGGGAGAGGTCCGCGCCGTGGATCCGCCGCAGGGCGGAGACGTCCGAGGTCAGGACGACCCCCAGATCGATCACGCCCTCGTGCAACGTGCGCAGTGTGATGTCCGGGGAGGGGTCCCGCAGGTCGATGTCGATGTCCGGGGCCGCGCTCTCCAGGATGTTCAGCGCGTGCGGCAGGTGCCACCACTCGAACGCGGGTGCCACGGACAGCGTGACCTGACCCCGCCGACCCTGGGCGATCGACCGCATGCGCGCTGTGGTGGACGCGAGGTCGTGCAGGATGCGCCGGGCGTCCGTGGCGAGTTGTTTGCCGGCCTCGGTGGGCCGGGTGCCGCGTGCGCCGCGGTGCAGCAGCGGCACGCCGCATTCCTTCTCAAGTTGCTTCACGGTGTTGCTCAGAGCCGGTTGCGTGATCCGCAGGGCCGTGGACGCGGCAGTGAAGCCCTGGTGGTCCACGACCGCGAGGA
Source organism: Kocuria marina (assembly GCA_014652975.1). Taxonomy (GTDB): domain Bacteria; phylum Actinomycetota; class Actinomycetes; order Actinomycetales; family Micrococcaceae; genus Kocuria; species Kocuria marina. The sequence continues at coordinate 1,054,988 of BMZV01000001.1, forward strand.
AGTACGTGAGCTGGCGCGTATTCATAATGTTTCCTTATGTCTGCCCAGAAAAAATTGTATTGGATCTATGGATATGGTGTGCACCACACTGGAAGGACATCAGGATCATCCAGTCAAGGCAGGTCTCCCATGTCCATCCAGCGTTCCGACTCAGCGCCCCGGCCGATGGTCTTCGAGCACACGACCCTGGGACAACGTGTCCTGTTCGGCTCGGGCAAGGCCGCCGAACACCTCGTGGCCGAACTCGACCGCCTCGGCGCCACGCGCCCCATGATCATCGCGGGGGAGCACGAAGCGGAGCTGGTCCGGCAGGTCGCCGAGCGTGCGCAGCCCGCCCTGACGTGGAACGACGTCGTCCAGCACGTCCCCGTGGAACTCGCCGAGCGCGCGCGGGACGCCGCACGCGAGGCGGACGTGGACGCGCTCGTCACCGTGGGCGGCGGCTCCACCACGGGGCTGGGCAAGGCCATCGCACTGACGTCCGGGCTGCCCCTCCTGGCCGTGCCCACGACCTACGCGGGCTCCGAGGCCACCAGCATGTGGGGTATGACGGAGGACCGCACCAAGTCCACCGGCCTGGACCCCAAGGTGCTGCCCGAGGCTGTGATCTACGACGCCGAACTCTCGCGTTCCCTGCCCGTGGGCCTGTCGGTCGCGTCCGGGCTCAACGGACTCGCGCACTGCGTGGACTCGCTGTGGGCGCCCAAGGCCGATCCCATCAACCAAGCGCATGCGCTCGAGGGTGCGCGGGCACTCGCGATCGCCCTGCGGGGGATCGTCAAGGACCCCGAGGACATGCACGCCCGTGAGCAGGCGCTCTACGGCTGCTACCTCTCCGCGCTGTCGTTCGCGTCCGCGGGCTCGGGGATCCACCACAAGATCGCGCACGTGCTCGGGGGGACGTTCAACCTGCCCCACGCCGAGACCCACGCGACCGTGCTGCCGTACGTCCTGGCGTTCAACGCCCCGGCCGTCCCGGAACTCGCCGGCCGTCTCGCCGCCGCGCTCGGGTACGAGGGCACCGTGGCCGGTGGGGAGGCCCGGGCCGCCAACGACGCACTGGCCGCACTGCGGAAGGACCTGGACGCACCCCGGGCGCTGTCCGACGTCGGCTTCACCGAGGAGGACGTTACCGAGGCCGTGGAGCGCTCGCTCCAGGCCATCCCGGAGTCCAACCCGGTCACGCCCACGACCGAGAACCTCACCGTGCTGTTGCGCGCGGCCCTGCAGGGGGAGAACCCCTCGGTGGTCACGGCCGCGACCGGTGACGCGTCCGACAGCACCGAGAGTGAGGAGCAGTGCCAGCGCGAAGCGCAACTCACCGAACAGGTCCTGGCGTCTTTCGACGAGTCCCCCGACCCGCGCCTCGCGGAGGTGCTGCGCAGCGTCGTGACCCACGCCCACGCCGTCGTGCGCGAGACCCGGCTGACCGAGGACGAGTGGAACGCCGCGATCAAGTTCCTCACGGACGCGGGGAACATCACCACGGACACCCGTCAGGAATTCGTGCTGCTCTCGGACGTGCTGGGCATCTCCATGCAGACCATCGCCGTGAACAACCAGGCCTACGAGGATGCCACGGAAGCCACCGTGTTCGGCCCGTTCTTCGCCCAGGACGCCCCGCGTATCGACCAGGGCGAAGACATCGCCGGGGGTGCCCCGGGCCAGCCGTGCTGGGTCGAGGGAACCGTCAAGGACACGGACGACAACCCCGTGGCGGGTGCGCGCATCGAGGTGTGGGAGGCGGACGACGAGGGTCTGTACGACGTCCAGCACACCGACGGCCGGGTCTACGGCCGCGCATGGCTCGAATCCGACAACGATGGGACGTTCCGCTTCTGGGGCCTCACACCCACCCCGTACCCCATCCCGCACGACGGGCCCGTGGGCAAGATGCTGCAGAGCACCGGGCGCTCGCCGTACCGCGCCGCGCACCTGCACTTCATGGTCTCGGCCCCGGGGCGGCGCACGCTCGTGACCCACATCTTCGTGGAGGGGGATCCGCAACTCGAGGCCGGCGACTCGGTGTTCGGCGTCAAGGACTCCCTGATCAAGACGTTCGAGACCCATGACGCGAACGAGCCCACCCCGGACGGTCGCCGCCTGGACGAGAGCTGGGCCAGCACCCGCTTCGACGTGGTGCTCGCCCCCGAGGACGTCTGAGCCCACCCCTTTCCCCTCCACCGCGAGCGCCGTGCCGTCACGGCGCCGCCGGATCGTCCTCCGCTGTGGTCGCGGACGGCACCGAGCTGCCCGTGGACGAGCGGGACGCCGAGCTGTACTACCGTCCGACGACGCGCCCCGGCTCGCGGCTGCCCCACGCGTGGCTCGGGCTCGCCGACCCGCGGGAACCCACCGTGTCCACGCACGACATCTGCGGGCACGGCCGGTTCACGGTGCTCACCGGGATCAACGGCGCCAAGTGGGCGGACGCCGCCAAACGGGTGGCCGAGGAGCTCGGCATCCCGCTCACGGCCCACGTGATCGGGCCGGAGCAGGAGTACGAGGACCTATACGGTGACTGGGCCGGACTGCGCGAGGTCGCGGACGACGGCATGGTGCTCGTGCGCCCCGACAACCACGTGGCCTACCGTTCGCACGGGATGGTCGAGGATCCCGCGGCCACGCTGACCGAGACGCTGCGCGCGGTGTTGGGCAGCGGGGAGGGTGCGCTTCAGGGCGGCCGGAGCTCCGTGAGTGCTCGCGACGCTTCCGAGCAGGACTCCAGGGGCGCTTCCGAGCAGGGAACGCGGGACGCTTCTCAGCAGGGGGCCCGGGCATGAACGTCGCACCGCGGCCACTGAGTCGGGAGGACGCCTCCCGTTACGCCACGCGCGTGACCCTGCTGGGGACCTCCGGTGGGCCGCCGTGCGCGGGACGGCTCCGACCGGGTGGGCATCTCCACGCTGCTCACCGTGAACGGTTCGCAGTACCTCATCGACTGCGGTGAGGGGTGGGCCCGTCCTACCGCCGCTCCGGGGAGTCCACTCCCGGGTACCGTGGAGCATGACCAAAAAACTGATGACCGCCCGCCGCAGGGCCCACCGCGCCGCGCTGTTCACCGGATTGGCACTCACGGGGATGGGGACCTTGCACCTCGTGAAACCGGAACCGTTCGACCACCTGATCCCCGAACAGCTGCCCGGCACCGCCCGGCAGTGGTCCATCGGCTCAGGATTCGCGGAACTCGGGACCGCCGCGCTGCTGCTCATCCCCGCCACACGCAAGGCCGGCGGGGTGGCCGCGGCCGCCCTGTTCGTGGGCGTGTGGCCCGGCAACTTCAAGATGGCGTGGGACTGGCGCCACGCGTCCGCCGCGAAGCAGGCGATCTCCCTCGGCCGCCTCCCGCTGCAGATCCCCATGATCATGAGCGCGGTCAAGATCGCCAAGAACGCATAGCTCCCGGGGCCGCCCCGCACCCGCGGGTGGCCGGGTGGTTCCGCGTGAGACGCGCCGTCGACATCCGCGCGGAGACGGCCCCTGCGCCCCGGCAGCGCTTCCGGACCCCTGCGCCGCCCGGCTACCGTGACTGATATGCGTATCGCACTCGGCCAGTTGCTTAGCACCCACGACTCGCAACACAACCTCGAGCGCGTCCGCGAGCTCGCGCGCCGCGCGGGGGAGGACCGCGCGGATCTCCTCGTGCTGCCCGAGGCCACGATGTTTGCGTTCGGTCGCAGCCTCACGGACGTCGCCGAACCTCTCGATGGCCCATGGGCCACGGCGGTCTCCGAGCTCGCGCGTGAGCACTCGGTCGCGATCGTCGCCGGCATGTTCACCCCCGGTGACGGTGATCGCGTGCGCAACACCGCGGTGATCGCCCTCCCGGACGGCACCGTGCGCGGCTACGCCAAGATCCACTTGTACGACGCCTTCGGCTTCCTGGAGTCGGACACCGTGGACCCCGGCGACGAACCGGTCACCTTCTCCGCGGGCGGCCTCACGGTGGGGGTCGCCACGTGCTACGACATCCGCTTCCCGCGTCTGTTCACGCGTTTGGCGCACGACGGCGCCGTGGTCACCGTTCTCGGCGCGTCCTGGGGGGACGGGCCGGGCAAGGTCGCGCAGTGGGAACTGCTGGCACGCGCGCGAGCCCTGGACACGACGTCGTACGTGGTGGCCGTGGGACAGGCGAACCCCGAGTCGGTGGGGGAGGAGAACCCGGACAAGGCGCCGCGCGGTGTGGGGCACAGCCTGGTGGCCGCGCCGGACGGTTCCGTGGTGGCGCGGCTGGGAGACGCCCCGGACTACACGGTCGTGGACCTGGACCCGGAGCTCGTGGAGCGGACGCGCAAGGCCATCCCGGTGCTGCGCAACGCGCGCGAACTCTGAGACCCGGGAAGCTGTGCGCGGTGGGTGAACGAGCGCTGACAAGGCTCGCGGTCCGTGCCTACAGTGAGCAGTAGCACGTCATAAGCCCCTGCCTTGTGGGCGTGGACCGTCATACTCGAGCAGTCCGGAGGTCAGAATCATGGCTGATGCCACTCAGAACAACCACCCCGTCCGCTTCGCCGTGGTGGGCGTGGGACAGATCTCCCAGCAGGCGTTCATCCCCGGGCTCTCCCGGATCGAGGACGCGGAGCTCGCGGCACTGGTGACCTCGAGCCCGGAGAAGGCGGAGGTGCTGGGTCAGGAATTCGGTGTGGCCACCTACTCCTACGAGGAGTACCCGGCGCTGCTGGAGTCCGGTGACATCGACGCCGTGTACGTGGCCACTCCCGTCTTCCGCCACCGCGAGTTCGCGGAACCCGCGGTGAAGGCCGGGATCCACACCCTGCTCGAGAAGCCCATGGCCACCTCCGTGGAGGACTGCCAGGCCATCACCGATGCCGCGAAGCAGAGCGGGGCCACCCTCATGGTCGCCTACCGCCTGCACCAGGAACCCGCGACCGTGGAGATGATCGAGAAGGTCCGTGACCAGCAGGTCATCGGTGACCCGCGGTTCTTCACCGCGACCTTCTCCCAGGACATCACGGAGGAGAACCACCGCGGTCACTCGGGCTTCTGGGGTGGGCCCATCCCCGACATGGGCACCTACCCGCAGAACATGGTCCGCAACCTCTTCCACGACGAACCCGTGGAGGTCTACGCCAAGGGAGTCCGCACCCCGGGCCGCGAGTTCAACTTCGACGACACCGTGGCCGTGACCCTCACCTTCCCGGGTGAACGGGTGGCGCAGTTCACCATCAGCTACGCCTCCGAGTCCGCCGAGCAGTTCACCGTGGCCGGGACCAAGGGCGAGATCAGCGCGCAGCCGTGCTTCGGTTTCGGTCCGGGCGTGGGCATCGAATACACGCTCACCCAGGAGGGCTCCTCCGAGAGCTTCGCCCACGACCCCGTGGAACAGTTCGGTGGCCAGACCCAGTACTTCGTGGACTGCCTGCGCCGGGGCGAGGCCCCGGAACCGGACGGCGAGGAGGGCATGCTGGACGTGCGCGTGAACGAGGCCGTCCTCGAATCGCTCGAGACCGGCCGCCCCGTCACGCTCGAGCCCTATCAGCGGGAACGGACGGTGACCTCCGAGCAGGTCCGCCGCGTCACCCCCGCGGACGAACCGGAGGACGACGAGCTCGTGGACCAGGTTCCCCAGAACGGCTGATCTCCCGCATCTCGGGCCCCTCGACGAACGGACAGCACTGCCATGACACACCAGTACATCCATGAGACACGGTTGTCCCAACCCCGGGAGCGGGTCTTCGCGTGGCACGAGCGCCCCGGCGCCCTGCCTCGCCTGACCCCGCCGTTCGGTGGGGGCCCCGACCAGGTGCGCCAAGCGCCGTCGGACGGGATTGAACCGGGCTCGGAAGCCAAGCTGGGGATCTCCGTGCCCGGGACGTTCGGCATGGTGCACCTGCCCTGGACAGCCGAACACGGTGAGTGGGATCCGCCGCGGTACTTCACGGATCGCATGGTCAGCGGGCCGTTGGGGGAGTGGGAGCACCGGCACGTCTTCGAGGAGACGGAGAACGGCGGGACCCTGGTCCGGGACCAGGTCACCGTGCGCCCACTGCCGGAGTGGGCGGGCAAGCTCAACGACCTGGGTGAGCGCGTGATGACGCCGCAGCTCGAGCGGATCTTCGCCTACCGGGAACGCCAACTGCGTGCCGACCTGGACTTCCACGACCAGCACGACGGGCCCCGGCTCACCATCGCGGTGGCCGGTTCCTCCGGGCTCGTGGGCACCCAGGTGTGCGCGCTACTCGAAACGGGCGGGCACACGGTGCTCCGCCTCAAGCGCGGCGGCGCCACCGGTGAGGGTGTCATCGGCTGGGACCCGGACGAAGGGGTGCTGAACCCGCACGATCTGGAGGGGGTCGACGTCGTCGTCCACCTGGGCGGCGAAAGTATCGCTACACGTTTCACGCCCGCGAAGAAGCACGAGATCATGCGCTCGCGCGTGGACAGCACCAACCTGCTCGTGCGCGCGCTGGGCCAGGTGTCGGCCGAGAAGCGCCCGCGCGCGCTGGTGGTCGCCTCCGCGATCGGTTACTACGGCACCGGGCGGGGGGACGAGATCCTCACGGAGGACTCCGCGTCCGGGGACGGTTTCCTCGCGGAGGTGTGCCGGGAGTGGGAACGTGCCGCGCACGGGGCCGCCGTGTACGGCATGCGCGTGGTCAACGTCCGCACCGGTCTGGTGCTCTCACCCACGGGTGGCCTGCTGAAACCGCAACTGCCCCTCATGGAGGCCGGTCTGTCCGGGCCCATGGGCGGCGGGAAGCAGTGGCAGAGCTGGATCGGCCTGGACGACATGGCCGCCGCCGTGGCCCACCTTGCGCTGAGCGACGACGCCGAGGGCCCGTTCAACGTGGCCGCCCCCGAACCCGTGCGGCAGAAAGAGTTCGCCAAGACCGTGGCCGGTGTGTTGCACCGCCCCGCGGTGGTTCCCACACCCCTGGCCGGTCCCAAGGCCGTTCTGGGGGCGCAGGCCACCGAGGAACTCGTGGCGGCGAGCCACCGGGTGGACGTCGGCAAGCTCCTGGCCAGCGGGTACCGGTTCCGCAACGAGGACCTGCGCAGCTGCGCCGAGCACATCCTGGGGCGCACCCGCTGAGGCTGAGCCCGCCGCTCAGGTGTGAACGCGGAACACCGCGGGGGCAGAGCTCCACCGGTCGGGCGGTGTCCCTCTCCTCCCCGGGAGCGGATTCGGTATCCTTTTCCCGTGACATCTCAACACAACCGGCCCGCAGCGTACTTCGGTGCGCTCCCCTCGGCCGATGACAAGGAGTCGGACAGTCCCGGGCAGCGCCGCTGCTCCCCTGACATCCGCTCGTTCGGTTCCCCGTTCCCTTCCCGCGCCGATGCGGTGTGCATTGAGGTGAGCTGGTGCTGACTGCCTGGCTGCTCCTCCTCGTCTTTCTCCTGCTGGTCCTCGCCAACGCCCTGTTCGTGGCGGTCGAGTTCTCGTTCCTCACCGTGGACCGCCAAGCGGTCCAGCGCGCGGAGGCCGAAGGCGACAAGCGCGCCAGGACCATCGAGCAGAGCCTCAAGAAGACCTCCACCAACCTTTCCGGTGCCCAATTGGGCATCACCGTCACGAGCCTCCTGGCGGGCTTCCTCACCGGTCCCAGTCTGGGCACCCTGTTCAGCGAGGGTCTCGGGTGGACCGGCGTGCCCGACGCCGCTGCGGTGGGTATCGCGACCACCGCCGCGTTCATCGTCGCGACCTTCACGCAGATGGTGTTCGGTGAACTCGTCCCCAAGAACTGGGCCATCGCGGACCCCCTGCGGGTCACCCACGTGGTCGTGCTGCCGCAGAAGATCTTCATGGTGGTCTTCGGCTGGCTCGTCACCATGCTCAACAGCTCCGCGAACGCGGTGCTGCGCATGCTCGGTTTCACGCCCACGGAGGAAGTGGCCAACGCGCGCACCGCGGAGGAACTCGCGTCCGTGGTGAGCCGCTCCGGGCGTGAGGGCACGTTGGACGCGGGCACCGCGGAACTCGTGGCCCGGTCCATCGAGTTCGGTGACCGCACAGCCGCGGACGTGATGCGTCCCCGCCCCCGAGTCACCTTCCTGGACGCGGACGACACCGTGGAGCACATGCTGCTCACCGCGTCCGAGTCCGGTCACTCCCGGTTCCCCGTCACAGGGGAATCGGTGGACGACATCGTGGGCGTGGTGCACTACACCCACGCGCTCGCGGTTCCGTTCGAGGAACGCGCGGTGGTGCGCGTCGCGGACGTGTGCGTCCCCGCGGACGTGGTCTCCGAATCCATGACCCTGGACCCGCTCATGCGTCAACTGCGCAACAAGGGTCTGCAACTGGCCGTGGTCGTGGACGAGTACGGTGGCACCGCGGGCATCGTGACCCTGGAGGATCTCATCGAGGAGATCGTGGGGGAGATCGACGACGAGCAGGACACCCGGGTGCAGCGCTTCCGCCGCACCCGCGACGGTGGCCTGGTGGTCTCCGGACTGCTGCGCCCGGACGAACTGGGCGACGTGCTGCGCGTGGACATGCCCGAGGGCGAGGAGTCCGACACCCTGGGCGGTCTCATCGCCGAGGAACTGGACCGGCTGCCCATCGTGGGCGACAAGCTCACCCTGGAAGCGATCGACCACATCCACCGCGACGACGACGACCTGCCCACCAAAGCGCAGATCCACCTGGCCGTGGTGCGCATGGACCAGCACCGCGTAGACCGCATCATGGTGCACCGCGAAGGCGGCAATCCGGACGAACGGGGCGGTTCGACGTCGTCCACGTCCTGGCGCCCACCCGGGCGACCGGACCCGCTGGGCGGTGAGAACCGCGACCCCGAGACCGCGGAGGAATTCCGGGTCTCGCACGGCGACCGTGTGGGCGCCGCCGGTTTCCACCGGGACGAGGACGTGTCCGTGGAGGACCCGCGTGAGGAGCAGCAGCGATGACCACGAGTACCGCCATCATCGTCCTGGTCCTGCTTCTGGCGGGCAACGCCTTCTTCGTGGCCAGCGAGTTCGCGATGGTATCGGCCCGCCGCGACCAGCTCGAACCCCGCGCCTCGGACGGATCCAAGTCCGCGAAGTATGCCCTCAAGGGCATTGAGAACGTGTCCGTGTCCCTGGCCGCCACCCAGCTGGGGATCACCGCGTGCTCCCTGCTGATCGGTGCCGTGGGCGAACCCGCGATCGCACACCTTATTGAGGTGCCCCTCGAGGCCGCGGGCGTGCCGTCCGCTCTGCTGCACCCGATCGCCCTGGCGATCGCGCTGCTGATCGTGACCTTCCTGCACATGGTCCTGGGCGAGATGGTGCCCAAGAACATCGCCATCGCGATCCCCAGCCGCGTAGCCCAGGTGCTCGGCCCCGTGCTGCACGGCTTCGTGGTGGTCTTCCGCCCCACCATCTGGGTCATGAACGAGACGGCCAACCACCTGGTGCGCTGGCTGTTCAAGGTGGAGCCCAAGGACGAGGTCGCCTCGGCCTTTACGTCCGATGACGTCCGCGGTTTCGTGGCCGAGTCCGGCCGTGAGGGCCTGCTCGACACCGACGAGATCCGATTGCTCACGGGCGCGCTGAACTTCGAGAACAAGACGGCCGGCGACGTCGCCCTGCCCCTCGCGGGCATGCGCACCGCCCCGTCCGACATCACTGTGGCCGGGGTCGAGCAGTTGTGTGCGGAGACGGGCTTCTCGCGCTTCCCCGTGCGGGACGTGAACGAGCGGCTCATGGGCTACGTCCACACGAAGGACGTGCTGGGGTTGCCGGAGACCGCTCGGGAGCAACCGATCCCCGCGGCCATCATCCGCCGCTTCGCGCGCGTGGCCCCGGAGGACAAGCTGCGCAAGGTCACCCGCACCATGCAGGCCAACGGCGCGCACTTCGCGCTGCTGGGCCAGGTGGCCCGGGACTCGCGCACCACGGACGAGTCCGTGTACATCGTGGCGCTCGAGGACGTGCTGGAGGAGCTTGTGGGCGAGGTCCGCGACGCCACCTCCAAAGCCGATCAGGACCCCGCCGCATGAGCCCGCGGAAGCTGTACCGGATCGCCGCGACCGCCGAGGCCGTCACGTGGGCGCTGCTGATCCTGGGCATGATCGCCAAGTACGGATTTGGTGCCGGTGACCTCCCCGTGCGCCTGGCCGGGGGGATCCACGGGTTCGTGTTCCTGAGCTACTGCGTCTCCACCGTGGTGGTCTGGACGGACCGGCGCTGGCCGGCCGCCACGGGCGTGCTGGGCCTCGTGCTCTCCGTGGTCCCGTTCGCCACGGTGCCGTTCGAGCGGCACGTGGAGCGCAAGGGCCTGCTCGCGGACGAGTGGCGCGTGGCCCCCGCGGGTCACGCGCGCACCGGGGCCGGCACCACGTCGGACGGACGGGTTGCGGGGGACGACGACGCCCGCGCCACCTCCGCCACCCCTGGCGGGGTCCCGAGCGGGCTGCGTGAGCCCGCCCGCACTCCCGCGGAGCGGCTGCTCGCGGTCATCCTGCGGTGGCCCGTGCTCTCCGCCCTGGCCCTGCTGGTGTTCGTGGTGGCGCTGTTCTCGGTGCTGCTCACCGCGGGCCCGCCCACCGAGTGGTTCTCCTGAGGGGAGCCCCACGGTGGCCCGCTCATCCCCTCGCATGATGCACACCGCAGGTCCTGTGGGACGTGATCGCGGGACTGGTCACCGGCGTGCTCCTGACCCTCGTGGCCTCCCTGGGCCCGGCGCGGCGGCACTCGACGGTCTGCGCGGCTCCCGCTCCGCCGACGGCATTCCGACGCCGCGCAGCGCCTCGACGTGCAGGAAGCCACCAAGCTGGAGGAGTCCGTCGCGAAGATCCTGCACGTGGGCACGGATGAGCTGGGTGGAGCCTTACTCGAGAAGGCCGGCTACGTGAACCTCCTGGACATCCTGCTTGCGGTGATGCTGGCACTGCTCGCGGTGGCCGTGGTGGTCTCCGTCCTGGGGATCGCCTCCACCACGTCCCTGTCCGTGCTGGAACGCTCCCGGGAGAACTCCCTGTTGCGCGCGCTGGGGTTGTCCAAGCGGCAACTCGGGGCGCTCATCCGGCGGGAAGTCCTCGTGATCTCACTCGTGGCCACCGTGGTGGGCCTGGTGGTGGGCTGGCTCTTCGGGATGCTGGGGGTGATGTCCCTGGTCGTGGAGGGGATGACCGTCCGGCCCGTGGTGCCGTGGGGTGGTTTTCTGCTCATTCTGGCCGTTGCTGTGGTGGTGGCGGTCATCGCCTCCGCGCTGCCGGTGCGACGGGCCACGAAGCTCAACCCGGTGGAGGGGCTGGCGCGGGTCGACTGACCCGATCGCTCCGGCACGGCGGCGCCCTGAACGGCCCCGCCACAAAGCCCCGGCTGAGTACCGCGAGGTGCTCGGCCGGGGCTTCGTCACGAGTCCCGCGCCAACCGATCCGCGGTGTCCAGCAGGCGCTGCAGGATCTGCTGCTTCTCCTCCGGGTCCTCCGGCAGCAGACCCATGGACGCCCGTTGGTAGAGCCCGTCCCCCATGCACTGCACGGCTGTGGCGATCATCGGGTCCCCCACGTCCTCGAGGACCACGCGGTACCACTCCCGGGTCACGCGCTCGCAGGTCTCTCGGGCGCCGGGCTCGCCGGACTGCACCATGCGGAAGGCCACCATGAGGCTGCGGTCCAGGGGGCTGTCCTCGTAGAGGGACGTGGCCAGGAACTCCCGTGCGGCACCCCGGGGGGATTGCGTGAGGCGGGTCAGGTCCTCGCGGGCCATCTCCTCGCACCGGGCCAGGGCGGCGTCCACGAGCGCTTGCCGGTGGGGGAAGTGGTAGAGCAACCCGCCCTTGGACACCCCCGCCCGGGCGGCGACGGCGTCCAGGGTCGCGGCACGTTCGCCCTCCGACAGCACGAGGTGTTCGAACGCGGTGAGTAGTTTCTCGCGGGCCACGGGTTTGCGGGGCATGGGTGTAGTGAACCTCACGGGGTGGGAATCATTGCCAGCCTAACCATGTTAACTGTACCGTCTAGACGGTAAAGACTTGGCGAGAGGCTCCTGTGAAGGAGCTCGGTACAACCGTGTACGGCTCGCACACCCGAATCCGCAGCTCTTCTCCCAGGAGGTTCCACGTGTCCGTGATGGTCGATCAACACCGCAAGGCCGATGCCCGTGGCTGGGCCGCCCTGGGCGCCCTCATGTTCCCGGTGCTCCTGGTCTCCGTGAACAACACCGCCCTGAGCTTCGCCCTGCCCGCGATCTCCGCGGGGCTGCGTCCCACCGCAGCGCAGCTGCTGTGGATCGTGGACATCTACCCCCTGGTCCTGGCCGCCCTGCTGATCCCCATGGGGAGCCTGGGGGACCGGATCGGGCGGCGGAAGATGCTCATCATCGGTTCCTCGGGCTTCGGCCTGGTCTCCCTGGGCGCGGCCTTCGCCCCGAGCGCCGAATGGCTGTTGGCCGCCCGCGTGGGGATCGCCGTGTTCGGTTCCATGCTCTTGCCCACCACGCTGTCCCTGTTGCGCACCGTGTTCCAGGACGATCGCCAGCGCAGCCTTGCCATCGCGATCTGGACGGCCGGGTTCAGCGCCGGCGCCGCCCTGGGTCCCATCGCCGGGGGCTTCCTGCTCAACCACTTCTGGTGGGGCTCGGTATTCTTGCTGGCTGTCCCGGTGCTGATCGCGTTCCTGATCGCGGCCCCGTTGCTGCTGCCCGAGTCCCGTAACCCCCACCCGGGACCGGTGGACCCCGCGTCCATCGTGCTCGCGATCCTGACCATGGCCCCGATCGTGTACGGCATCAAGACCATGGCCACGGGTGGCTCCGCTCTGCATGGTGTGCTGTTCATCGCCGTGGGTGCGCTGTCCGGGTTGTTGTTCGCGCGCCGCCAGGTGGTCAAGGACTACCCCATGCTGGACCTGCGCTTCTTCCGCAGCCCCCGGTTCTCGGGCGGGTTGTCCGTGAACGTGGTGTCCAACGTGGCGATGTTCGGGTTCCTGTTCTTCCTCACCCAGCACCTGCAGCTGGTCAGTGGCATGGACCCCATGACCTCCGGTCTGTTCATGGTCCCCGGGCTGCTGCTGGCGATCGTCGCCGGGCTCACCGCCGCGAAGCTGGCCTACACGATCGGATTGCGCAACGCCGTGGTGCTGGGTCTGTTGCTCGTTGCCCTGGGCTTCCTCCTGGTGTTCTTCACCGATCAACAGGCCTCGGCGCTGCCGGTCCTGGGTGGGTTCACCGTGATGAGCGCGGGTGTGGGTATCGCAACCACACTGTCCACCGACCTCGTGGTCTCGTCCGTGCCGGAACGCAAGGCCGGAGCGGCGTCGGCCGTGTCCGAAACCGGGTACGAGGTGGGCGCCGTGCTCGGCACCGCCGTGCTGGGTGGTGTGACCACCGCGTTCTACCAGGCCCACTTGGACCTGCCCGCGGCCCTGGATCCCGCGAGCGCGCAGGCCGCGCACGAGACGCTGGGTGGCGCCCTGGACGTGGCTGCTCAGTCGCCGTTGCAGGCTTCGATCGTCGACGCCGCCACGGCCGCCTTCTCCTCCGGCATGCAGTGGAGCTCGCTCGTGGGCGGTTTCATGGTGCTGGTCGTAGCCATGGTCCTGGTGCGCGTGCTCCGCGCGGACCGTCGCATGCCCCGCACCCACTGACCGGACCGCGATGCTGTAGCGGTCCTCCTCACACGAGTCCTTCGAGTCGATGGATGCCCGTGACCAGGTCCGCTGTCGTGGGCGCTGCTGCGTAGCTCAGGCGAACGCGCGGGACGTCGGGCTGGTCGGCGTGGAAGTAGGTGCCGGGGGCCAGCGCGGTGCCGCGCGCGAGGGCTGCCGAGAGGAACTCGCTCTCGTCGGTGCCCCGGGGAAGGCGCAGCCACAGGTGATAACCCCCGCGGGGGTGATCGGGGAGGACGTCTGCCCCTAGGGTCTCGACGACCGTGCGGACCGCCAGCCGCCTGCGCTGCGTGAGCGCCGTCTGCGATCGTGCCAGGGACCGGCCACTGCCCGCATCGCGGTGGACAGGGCGGCCTGTCCGCCACCCACGACCAGCACGTCCTCGCGCCCCCGCCCCGCCCCGGGTCGGGACACCACCAGGCCACGCTGGGCGAGTAGCGCGCGTGCCCGGGACACGGTGGAGGCGCTCGCGCCGAAGCGGGTCACGAGAGCCCGGTGGGACGGTAGCCGCGTTCCCGTGGCACGTGATGTGATGTCCCGCGTCAGTTCCCGGGCGATGTCCTCGGAACTGCTACTTCGATCATGAAAGCTTGTCATAGCGCTACTGTTCCCACAGCAGTATCGGTTCGGGGCCCGGGACGGGTCGACGGCGTATGGGGCAGTGGCCCCCTCCTCGCGTCCCTGGGCGTCGTCGCCTTATCCCTGAGCTTCCCGGGCACGGTCTTCGCCCTGGGCCGGTTCGAACCCTGGACGGCCACCGGACTACGAGGCGCCATCGCAGCGGCACTGGCCGGGCCCGCCCGCCCGTGCCCGCCCGTCACGACTGGGTGGGGATCACCGTGGTGGCACTCGGCTGCGCCCTGCGCTTCCCCTTGCTGACCACTCTGGCGCTGCAGACCACGTCCGCTTCGCACTCCGCGGTGGTCATCGGTGCCCTACCCATGGCTACCGCCGTCATCTCCACGCTGCGCACCGGGAATCGGCCCTCGTGGGCGTTCTGGTGTGCGGCCGCCACGTGAGGGGCGGGGGTCGTGGGATTCGCCCTGTTGCAGAGCAATGGGGCACCCGGCATCGGGGATCTCTATCTCGTGGCCGCCCTCGTGGTGTGCGCCGCGGGCTACGCGGAGGGCGGGAGATTGTCCTCCCGCATCCCCGGCTGGCACCTGATCGCATGGGGTGTGCTTCTGGCCGCTCCCGCGAACCTGGTCGTGACGATCGTTGCTGTGCCCATGGAACCCGTCCACCTCTCCGCGCGCGGTGTCGCGGGGCTGCTGTACATCGCGGCGGCCTCCCAGTTCCTGGGATTCGTGGTCTGGTATCGCGGCATGGCGCTGATGGGCATCGCCAGGGCGAGTCAACTGCAGCTGATGCAACCGCTTCTGACCCTTGTCTGGACCGTCCTGTTGCTCGGCGAACCCCTCCCGGATCCGACGGGGCACCCGTAGAGTGACAGGGAGCGGCGTCGTCGGATCGGAAGTCACCGGACCGGGCGGGCGACGTGGATCGTCGGCACGAGGAAGTGAGGCGCGGGCATGAGCGCACTGGAACTGATCACGGACGCCGCGCAGCGGCCCCTGGAGGCGGCGCGGGCCGCCGTGGAGGGGGCCTCCGCGGACATCCTCAACGAGATGCCGCGCGGTGAACTGAACTCCATGTCCTGGCTCGTGTGGCATGCGGCGCGGCAGCAGGACGCCCAGGTCGCGGAGCTGCGCGGAGCGGAGCAGGTGTGGCGTTCCGGCGGGTGGTGCGAGAGGTTCGGGCTGGACCGCCCATGTGAGGACTTCGGCTTCGGGGACGATCCGCAGGCCGTGGCGAGCGTGCGCGTGGACGACCCCGAGTTGCTGCTGGGCTACCTCGAAGCCGTCACGGACACCACGGCCGAGTACGTCCGCTCCCTCTCGGAGGCCGAGCTGGACGAGGTCATCGACGATTCCTGGGATCCGCCCGTCACACGGGGTGTGCGGATCGTGTCCGCGATCGACGACGCCGCCCAGCACGTGGGGCAGGCCGCCTACGTCCGCGGGCTGGTCGAGCACGGCTGGTCCGGGAAGTACTGAACACGCGGGGATCTTAGTCTTCATGCAACTACATGGACACCACCGGTTCACCTACACTGGCTGTACTGACTATCGGGCCGCGGGCTAACGGTGCCGAAGTCCATCCCGGGAGACACGATCGCCTCATGACTCGTTCACGCTCACGCGCCGCGGCGGCCAGGAAGCCGTCCATGGCGCTGACCGCCTTCACGTCCTTCTCCATGCTCGTGGCCGTGAGCGTCGCGCTCAGCAACGGCACAGAAACCGCCCCTTGGCAGCCCGCCATGGCCCACGACGCGCAAGGCCCCCAGCGCCCGGGCGTTCCCGCTCCCGCCGATGACGCCGCGCAGCCGGCTCAGGCGTCCCTGTTCGCCGTGGTGCCGGACCAGGCGGCGATCGCCGCGTCCCACGACGTTCCGGTGACCGCCCCGGGCACGTTCGTCCGCAATGCGGTGGAGATCGCTCCCGGGGGTTCCGGTCCCCGAGCCTCCGGAGCCGGAGGCGCGGGCGCTGCCGGATCCGGAAGCGGTTCAGGCTCGAGCGGCTCCGGGAGCGGCGCGGGGGACACGTCCCCCGTGGCACCGAGCACGCGCGCTCCGGCGACCTTCGAGGGTGAGCTGCCCGTCAACACCATCATCGCCCCGGCCCAGCCGGTGGTCGTGCTGGACGGTGGCCGCTTCGGATGGCGGATCGCCCCGGACACCAAGCAGAAGGACTTCCACAACGGCACGGACATCTCCGTGCCGGAGGGCACACCCGTGGTAGCCGCCCTGGACGGCACTGTCACAGCGGTCTTCTGGGACGTGTGGGGTGGCAACCGGGTGGAGGTCACGCACACGGACGGCATCAAGACCACGTACAACCACCTCAAGGACGTCATGGTGCGCGTGGGGGACACCCTGCGCGCCTCTGAACAACTGGGCACCGTGGGGCAGACGGGTCTGCGTGTCACCGGCCCCCACCTGCACTTCGAGATCTGGGTTCACGGCAAGGTCGCGGATCCGGAGTCCTTCGACTGGGAGACCGGCAAGGGTGTCATCCCCGCGTCGCGCGCGCCGTATTCCACGGAGGACCAGGCCGCGATGCAGCCTCCCATGGATCCGCACGCGGAACCCGGTACCGATTCCGGTCCCCCACCGGCCGACGTTCCCGATGCAGATCACGAACGCGTGATGGCACTGGGCCGGAAGACCCCGCAGCCGGCAGCGGCGTCGTCGAACTCCGGAAAACCGGCCGCCGCGAAGCAGGCGTCCGGCGAGAAGGCCGGGAACGACGCCAAGAAGTCCGCGCCCCAGGCTGCGCCGACCACAAAGGCACCTGCCAAGAAGGGGCCCGCTCACGAGCCAGGGTCGACGACGACGCCGCGCCCGAACACGACCCCGTCCGGAGCATCCACGCCGGGCACGTCCGAGCAGACCCCGGGCCGGGCGACACCGGGAGGACACGACTCCGGCGCCAAGAAGCCGGGGGACAAGACTTCCACGCCGATCCCGTCCACGTCCGGTGGTCCCACGGGTAAGCCGAGTGATCCGGGCAAGCAGAAGCCCGTCCCGAGCGGCTCTCCGACTCCGAGCGGCTCCCCGACTCCGAGTCCTATGCCGACCCCGTCGAAGTCCGGTGGTCCCACGGGTAAGCCGAGTGATCCGGGCAAGCAGAAGCCCGACCCGAGCGGCTCCCCGACTCCGAGTCCTATGCCGACCCCGTCGAAGTCCGGTGACCCCACGGGCACCCCGAGTGATCCGGGGAAGACCCTGCCCACCCCGAATCCGTCGACGTCCGGGCACCCCAAGCCACCGGGGCACACTGAGCCGGGCAAGGATCCCAACCCCCAGCCGAACGTGCCCGGTGTGGATCCCTACACCGCACCCGTGGATCAGCTGACCACTTTGGAGCAATTGCAGCAGCGCACGCAGCACCTGCTGGCCACGCAGTTGATGCTGACCCCGGCTCAGCAGTTCGGACCCGCCACGCCACTGAACACCGAGTTGACCTTGCTGTCCCAGCGGCTCACGGATTCCAAGCTGGCCGCCGCGGATCCGCCGTTCACCGCGCAGCTGAACAAGACCCAGCAAGCGGTGGCGGCGGCCTCGGCGGACAAGAAACTCACCGAGGCGGCCACGGCCGAGCTGACCACGCTGCAGAAGCTGGTGGCCGATGCCCCGCCGTACCAGCCCCCGGCTCCCTCTGCCAAGGACGGGTGAGGATCGGGGTTCCACCTCCTGCCCGTAACGGCGGTGCGTACCCGTGGACCGGTGATCCCGCCCACAGAGGCGGGTGACACCCCGGTGTTCCGGCCATAGAGGTGCTTACCCGAAGGGCCACCCCGCTCGCACGCGGTGTGGCCCTTCGGTTCGCTCGGGTGGATCAGTGGGCGGCACGCACCCGCATGCCCGTAGCGGGGCGGGTCAGCATGTGGGTCCACGAGAACGTGAGGTCGTCCGGGTCGGTGCCCAGTTCCACGTTCGGGCGGGCCAGTGCCACCACGGCCGCGGACAGGGATGTCACCGCGATCTTCTCACCGGGGCAGCGGTGGCCCGTACGGACCTCGGCACCGCCCTGGGGGATGAACGTGCGGATGGCCTCGGCGTCGTCGACCCCCATGAAGCGTTCGGGGTCGAAGGTGCCGGCGCGCTCCCACGAGGCGGGATCGTTGTTGGTGCCCAGGATGTCGATCAGCACGCGCTGGCCCTTGTGGATGGGGCAGCCCTTGATCTCAGTGTCCGTGGTGGCCTCGGCGGGGAGCATCGGGACGAACGGGTAGACGCGGCGGACCTCCTGGGCGAAGGCCACGGCCTCCGGGATGTCGAGCAGAGAACCACCCCGTGCCTGGGACGCCTCGTGGATGCGGGCGGCCCATTCCGGGTGCTCCACGAGTGCTGCCCCGGCGAAAGCCGCGAAGCGAGCCACCGCCACGTTGGGGCGGGTGAGGTTCTGCAACTCCACCGCGGCGGTCTTCTCGTCCACGAGGCCACCGTTCTCGTCCACGAGACGCGCCATGTGGGCGAGCACCGAATCCGGGTCGGCGGCCACGGTGCCCGAACGCACGCCGTGGATCAGCTGCGTGAACGTGCGATCCAGGCGGAAGCGCTCGAACCATGAGATCGGGTGCGTGGCGGGGCGCCCAAAGGTGTCCAGCAGACGGCTCATGCGGCGGGCCTGCCGGTCCATCTCCTGGCGGCTCCACGGGATCCCGGCCCAGCGGAAGGACGCACGGCCGAAGGCCAGGGCCGTGCCGTCGTAGACGTTGCCGGGGGAGATCCATTCACGGATGAGCATCTCGAGTTCCTCGGCCACGAACGGCTTGTACTGGGCCACCCGCTCGTCCTCGTAGGCCATGTCCGCCATCTGGTTCTTACGTGCGGCGTGGGCGTCCCCGTCCAGGGCGTGGACGGCACCCGACCCGAAGAGCGGGCCGCGGATGAACAGGGGCATGGCGCCGTCGCGCTTCATGCGGGAGGTGTCGTAGAAGAGGTCCACCCCTTCTTCCCCGCGCACCAGGACCGAGCGCTTGCCCAGCAGATTCATGCTCACCGGGGCGCCGGACTCCGGGGAGACGCCCGTGCGACGTCGTACGCGCGAGGCGAAGAGGTAGCCCGAGCGCAGGAAGGAGAGGAGTTGGTCGGGGCGGGTGCGTCCCGCGGTGGAAGTCATGCTCCGATCGTACGGGTACTGACCTTTCGCCGACTGGGAGGTTTCAACGCCGGGCGCGCACCCGCAGGGCGCCCGCGAAGAGGAACGCGAACAGGCCCATGAGCGGGAAGACGAACAGCGCGGTCCGCAACCCGGCGGCGTCAGCGAAGAGGCCGATCAGCGGGGGCGAGAGCACGAACACGATGCGCATGCACCAGCTCACCAGGGTGAGGCCCGTGCCGGGTTTCAGGCCGGGGGCACGGTCCGCGGCGGCATAGGCGTTGGGGACCATGGTCGCGCAGCCGAAGCCCGCGAGGGCGAACCCAGCCAGGGCCACCCACGGTGTCGGCGCGAGCGCCACGGCGCCCAGGCCCACGAAGATCAGTACGCCCCCGATGCGCGTGACCAGCACGGCGCCCAACGCGTCGATCAGCCTGTCCCCCAAAAGGCGACCCACGAACTGCGCGCCCACCAGGCTGACGTAGCCGAGCCCCACCATGCCCACGGGTGCGCCCAGGGCGTCCCGCAGGTAGACGGCGGACCAGTTGGAGCCCACATCTTCCACGAGCACCCCGGACATGGCGACGACGGCGATCGGCAGCAGCGCGAGCGCGGCCACTCCCGCGCCACGCGGGAGCTTGGGCATCCCGGCGGTGTCCAGGGGGACGTTCTCGGCCTGGGTGGCGGCGTGTTCCGCGTGGTCGTCGGGGACGGCCCAGCGCATGGCGAAGGCCGCCACGGCCGCGAAGATGACACCGCTGATCAGGAAGTGCCAGGGGAGGGGTAGGTTCATGGCCGCGGCGGCGGTGCCCATGAGGCCGCCGATCACGGCACCCACGCTCCACAGGGCGTGCATGGAGTTGATGATGGAGGTTCCGGCGAGGCGTTGTACTCGCAGTCCTTGCGCGTTCTGCGCTGTGTCCACGAGGGCGTCCAGCATGCCCGCGACGAATAATCCGATCCAGAACACGGCCACGAGGGGAACGGATCCGGCCACGAACACCGCGGTGGCGAGCAGGATCGAACCCACCACGGCGACGCGCGCCGTTCCGAACCTCCGCAGGATGGGGGCCGGCAGGGGACCCGCCACCACACCTCCGATGGGGAACGCGATTAGCGCGAACCCGTACAGGGCGTTGGACAGGTCGTACATGTCCTTGATCTCGGGCAAGCGGGGCAACAGGTTGGAGAAGATCGCGCCGTTGGTGAGGAACAGCAGGGACACCGCGATGCGCGCTCGGGTGATCCGCAGGCGGTCCATGGCCGGTGGTGGGGAAGCTGGCGTCACCCCGTCAGGTTACGGGCCGGGGAGGGTGGAGCACACTCGTGGTGGTGTATGCGTGAGTCCGCAGGGCTTGAATCCGCGGGGTTCGTAACATGAACATTTTGGGTGAGAAATGCGTGAAAAGTACACCCACCGGGGTGTTTGACATGTATGTCAAAAGCGCGCATTGAGTCATTCGCCCGAAATAATCGGAATCTCCCACCAAGCCAAGGCATCGTCAATATCGACATTTTGCGTCATGCAGAACGTGGATTCGTCCAGGACGCCTCCCTCCCCACGACGCCCCTGGGGGTCGATTTAGGTTGTGCGAGGCCTATGGTTTACTGAGAGAAGCCTCAGGACTGGGGCTGGATCGAGTCTCCCCGGGCCCCGGTGTGAGAACTCAAGAAGGAGTGAAGAGCATGGCAGGCAACCGTTCCGTCGTCTTCCGCGGCGTGAAGAACATGCAGGTTGAGGATCTGGACTTCCCGAAGCTCCAGATGCCCAACGGCAAGAAGGCACCCCACGGTGTTGTCCTGAAGATCGTGGCTTCCAACATCTGCGGTAGTGACCTCCACATCTACCGCGGGTCCTTCCCCGCCCCGGAAGGCATGGTCATGGGGCATGAGATGACCGGGGAAGTCGTGGAAATCGGCTCTGACGTCGAGTTCCTGAAGGAAGGCGACCTGGTCTCGGTTCCCTTCAACGTGGCTTGCGGCCGCTGCCGCAACTGCCGCAACGGTCGTACCGAGGTCTGCCAGACCTGCAACCCGGACGCCGATTCCGCTGCCTACGGCTTCAACCTGGGCGGCTGGGACGGCGGACAGGCCGAGTATCTGTTTGTTCCCTATGCGGACTTCCAGCTGCTGAAGTTCCCGGACCGTGACCAGGCCATGGAGAAGATCCGCGATCTGGCGCTTCTCTCTGACATCCTCCCGACTGCCTTCCACGGCCTCATGGAGGCCGGCGCCAAGCCCGGGTCCACTGTCTACATCGCGGGGGCCGGCCCCGTGGGCCGTTGCGGCGCCGCAGCTGCGCGCCTGCTGGGGGCGTCCTGCATCATCGTCGGAGACCATGACAAGGATCGCTTGGCCCTGATGAAGCGCAACGGTTGCGAAACCATTGACCTCAACGAGGATGTCCCGCTGCAGGACCAGATCGAAAAGATCCTTGGCGAGCCGATGGTCGACTGCGCCGTGGACTACGTCGGCACCGAAGCTCACGGCATCGGCAAGGACGCGGACAAAGAGGATCCGGCCTATGCGATCAACCAGGTGATCGACGTTACCCGCGCGGGAGGCGCCACCGGCATCATCGGCATCTACGGGCCTGACCCCCTGGCGGATTCCAAGGACGAGCAGAACGGCATCTACCCGATTGAATTCGGCAACGCTTGGATCAAGTCCCCGAAGATCACCGCTGGCCAGGCGCCGATCATGCATTACAACTACGAGTTGATGCAGGCGATCCTGTGGGACCGCATGCCGTACCTGTCGGACATGCTGCAGACCAAGGTCATCGGCCTTGACGATGCTCCTCAGGCCTACGCGGACTTCGACAACAGCTCGCAGGAGAAGTACATCATCGACCCCCACGGCATGATCGCCTCCTGATCTTGCTCACCCGGTAGTGAGGCCCTGGCAATTTGCCAGGGCCTCGCTACCGCCAGGACGCGCCCCAAGCTGAGGGCGCCTTTTCGTTCTCTCCTATGGCCGGTCAGGAAAACAGCTGGCCGTGAACCCGGTGCCAGGGGTTCCACAGCACCCTCCGCCGACGGCGCGTCGAGCTGGAGAAAGCGGGGGCCACCATCACCTCCGCCGGGTGGCAGATGCCCATGACCGCACTCATCGCTGTGGGCCTCATCCACGGCGAAGGTTTCCGTACCGCCCCCCAGACCAGTCCCGTGGCATCTCCCGCTCAAACCCCTGAGGCATCGGAGAGCACCGGTCGGCTGCTCGAGCGCGTCCGCGAGCTGGAAACCGAGGTCCAGGAATGGCGCCGGCGCGCCGAAGTTGCTGAAGCACGAGCCGAAGAACGTCGGCGAGCTCTCGACGCCCTCCAAATCGCCAACGAAACCGAGCGCATGGCGCTGCGCATGCTCACCGGGTAGAGCTCCCACATCACGCAGGCTCCTGCTACTCCAGAACCTGTTCGTCCCACCCCGACGGCAGAGCCGGAAACGTCACCGGAACCCGCAGCCCCTGTGGCACCGCCCGAGCCGCGCCGCGGGTTCTTCTCCCGCATCTTCTCGGCCTAAGCCCAGCTACAGGCCTCGCCCGCGGTCCTCTCGGTCGGGGTCGGAACGGCAAAGATGCTGCGCCTGTTCCATCGAATGAAGCGGGGCTACCCGCTGTTGCTGCTGGGGCGCCGGGGGTTGCTTCCGAGGTGCCGGGTTGTCCAGCTCCACGACCTTGCGGATCTGCTCCCACTCCGCGCGGCGGACCGCTACCACCTCGGTCTGTTGCTCCTGCAGCTGACGCACCGCGACCACCGAGCGTTTACCCCGCCCCGCCTCACGGCGCCGCGGCGCCGTCTGCAAACCGTGCTCCAACTCCAGCCGGGTGCACGCGCTCTGGGCCGCACGCCGGTCGTTGCGCCCGTGCCACACCGTCCCCTCGTCACTGACCCGGCACACCACCACATGCACATGGTCATCAGCGTGGCGGACCATCACGCACGGGTGCTCCTCGAAACCCATGGGATGCGAGACGTCTCGTCCAGGAAATTTGCGCCCGCATGATTGCGCGGTTCGACCTGTCTCGTAGCTATGTGCTTTATCTATGCCCCTAGAATCGGATACTCAACGTTAGTTGCGAGACAGATGAGGTGGACATGGGGAAGCTGATCGGGTATGCGCGCGTCTCGACGCGCCAGCAGGATGCGGACCGTCAAGTGTCTGACCTGGTGGGTGCCGGTGTGCGGCGCGATGACATCTATGCAGACAGTGGAGTGTCTGGAGGGCGTGCATCGCGTCCGGCGTTCGACAAGGCGGTGGCCGCGCTCGAGGAGGGCGACACGCTGGTGATTACCACGCTGGATCGGTTGGGGCGGTCGACGCAGAACATGCTGGCCTTCGCGGAAGCGCTGCGGGGAAGGGGTGCCGGATTGCGGGTGCTCAACCTCGGTGGGGGAGATGTGGACACCGCGACACCGATGGGCTCGATGGTCTTTACCGTCATGGCCGCGCTGGCCCAGATGGAACTGGAGATCAAGCGGGAGCGGATTACCGACTCGGTGGCCAAGCGGCGGGCCGCGGGCAAAGACCTCGGTGGACGGCGTCAGACCTTCACCGACTCCCAGATCCGCAATGCTCTCCGGCTGATCGAGGGAGGCGAGCCGGCCACCCAGGTCGCCCGGGACCTCGGCATGTCCAGGGCCACCCTCTACCGGCGGATTCGAGAGCTACCGCAAGTGACGACCATCTGAGTACGTCGGTGCCTGTGGACACCGTGCTGCGTATGACGCCGACCAGCAGCCGGATCGTTAGGCCTTCGGGATCGAGCCGCCATCGTGACGGCGGCTCGATCCCGGTGGTGTCTCAGCAGCAGCTGGGCTGCTTGGTGGTCTGCTTGCCAGCGTCGGCAGGGGCGGGCTGGTCGTCGGTGGTGCAGCAGGTGCCGTCGCCGGCCACGTCGGACTGCTCGGGATCGGTCTTGCCTTCCAGGTCGGGGCGGGCATCGGCTTTGACGGTGTAGACCTCCCAGGGTTCCTGGCCGGGGCCGGTGACCCAGACCTTGTCCTGGACGGCGTAGCAGCAGGTGGTCTCCTCCTCGGGGCGGGTGGCCAGTCCGGCGTCGGCCAGGCGGGCGGCGGCGGCGTTGACGACATCGGTGGACTCGACCTCCACCCCGAGGTGGTCCATCCGGGTGTCCTCCCCGGGTTCGCCCTCGAGCAGGACGAGCTTGAGGGCGGGTTCGGTGATGGCGAAGTTGGCGTAGCCGGGCCGGCGCTTGGCCGGGGTGGTGTTGAACAGTGTCGAGTAGAACGCGATGGAGGCCTCGAGATCGGCGACGCGCAGGGCGAGCTGGACTCTGGACATGACGGGTTCCTTTCCGGAAATGACGGCCCAACATTGGATATAGATCACCGTCGATGTCATGATCTTGCCACCGGCATCGAGAAGCGTCAATATAGATGCATGTCTATTTCTGGTGACGATTCCTCGGCGGCGTCGACCGCTTTGGCCTGTTGTGCTCCGCTGGCACGGGAACCGCTGGGCAGGGGACAGGCGGAGGGGATCGCCGCGCTGTTGAAGGCTCTGGCGGATCCGGTGCGGTTGCAGCTGCTGTCGATGGTGCTGGCTCACCCGGGTGGGGAGGCGTGTGTGTGCGACCTGCTGCCGGGGTTCGAGTTGTCCCAGCCCACGATCAGCCACCACCTGAAGGTCCTGCACGAGGCCGGGTTGCTGGAGCGGGACAAGCGTGGAGTGTGGGTGTACTACCGCGCTCACCCGGCGGCGCTGGAGGCGCTGGGGACGTTGTTCGCCCCAGCGTCCGCCACCGCGTGACCAGCACACCCCCGCCCGCGGACCGTGCGGTGGGGCCGTATGTGCCGCAGGGTGGGGCCGGGGCGGTTACCGTGGTCGGGCTGCAGGAGTGCCACTGGCCGGCCGTGCGCGAGATCTACGCCGCGGGCATCGCCACCGGCCAGGCCACCTTCGAGGCTCGGCCACCGGGCTGGGAGGCTTTCGCGGCGGGCAAACCGGCGCACCTGCGCCAGGTGGCCGTCGATGACCACGGTGCGGTGCTGGGCTGGGTCGCCGCCTCCCCGGTCTCGGCCCGGCCCGTGTACGCCGGGGTGGTGGAGGAGTCCGTCTACGTCCACCCGGACGCGGCCGGGCCCGGGGTCGGGCGCCTGCTGCTGCAGGCCCTGATCGCCTCGGCGGAGGCCGCGGGGGTGTGGACGATCGAGGCGAAGATCTTCCCGGAGAACACCGCCAGCCTGTCCCTGCACCAGACGCTCGGGTTCGAGCCGGTGGGGGTGCGCCGGCGCCTGGGACGGATGAGCCACGGCCCGCACGCGGGGCAGTGGCGTGACGTGATCCTGCTCGAGC
Source organism: Kocuria marina (assembly GCA_014652975.1). GTDB lineage: Bacteria > Actinomycetota > Actinomycetes > Actinomycetales > Micrococcaceae > Kocuria > Kocuria marina. The sequence goes on from BMZV01000001.1 coordinate 1,080,533, forward strand.
GGCGCAGCGCCACCATCGGCACCTGAACCCACCCCCGTCGCTTGACGGGCCTGTCGGGGGTCAGCGGGCGGGCACCGGCGCCGGGGTGGCCAGGTGCCGTTTCAGGGCGGCGGCGGTCGCCTTGGCGGTGGGCCCGACCCCGATGAGGGTGGCCGAGCCGGGCCCGGTCCAGTCCCCGTAGCCCACCAGGTACAGCCCCGGCACCTGTACCGAGGCGGTCCCGTCGGTGCGGATCGTCCCGTCGGCCTCGCGCACATGCAGGGGCCGCAGGTGGCGCAGGGCGGGGCGGAAACCGGTGCACCAGATCACCGCGTCCACCTCCTGCTCCCGCCCGTCGGCCCAGGTAACGCCGGTGGGCGTGAAGCGGTCGAACATCGGTTCCGGGTGCAGCAGCCCGGCGTCCCGGGCGCGCTTGACCGGGGGCACCACGACGATGTTGCCCAGCGCCGCGACCCCGCCCGGGTCCGGCTGCCCGGCAGCCAGGGCCCGGGAGCGTTCGGTGGCCACGCGGAAGAGCTCCCGGCCGTCGACCTCATCGGGCAACCAGTGCGGCTCGCCCTTGAGGCACCAGGTCAGCTCCGCGACCTCGGCGATCTCCGCGGCGATCTGGGCCCCGGAGTTCGCCCCGCCCACCACCGCCACGCGCTTTCCCGCGTACGCTGCCGGCCCACCGTAGTGGGCGCTGTGCACTTGGGTTCCGGTGAACGCTCGTTGGCCGGGGACGGTGGGCCAGAAGGGCTGGGACCAGGTCCCGGTCGCACTGACCACCGCCCGGGCAGACCAGGTGTCTCCGGTGGTGGTCTGCACACGGAAGCCCTCGTCGTCACGGTGCACCGCGCTCACGTGCACCGACCGGCGGACCGGCAACTCGTAGCGGGTTTCGTAGTCGGTGAGGTAGTCGATGACATGGGCCGCATCCGGGTTGTCCGCCCCGGTGGAAGGCATGAGCCGGCCCGGCAGGGAGGAATAGGAAGCCTGGGAGAACAGCCGCAACGAGGGCCAGGTGTGCCGCCAGGCTCCGCCGGGGATTTCCTGGTCGTCGAGGATCACGAAGGACAGGTCCGTGCGGCGGCGCAGATACCAGCCCACCGCCAGACCCGCTTGGCCGCCGCCGATGATCACCACGTCCACCTGGTGTCCCATGATGCTCAGCCTCCCATTGGTTTCGCTTTCCAAGCGGGTTCGGCCCCGCCCCGACGGGTCGGGGTGGGGCCGAACCCCGGGTGGTGTGCTCAGTTGCGGATCTGGTCCCACAGGGCCTGGACCCGGGTGTCGATGGCCTCGACGATCTCCCGCACGCCCTCCAGGGTCTCCTGGGAGGGGTCGGCGATGCCCCAGTCCAGGTAGCGCTTGCCCGGAGACACCGGGCAGGCGTCCCCGCAGCCCATCGTGATCACGTAGTCCGCCGCGCGCACCACGTCGTCGGTCAGCGGCTTCGGGAAGGCCCCCGTCAGGTCGATCCCACGCTCGGCCAAGACTTCGACCACCAGCGGGTGGACCTCGGCTCCGGGCAGGGACCCGGCGGAGCGGACCTCCACTCCATTCCCGGCGTGGTGGGCCAGCAGGGCCGCGGCGATCTGGGAGCGGCCGATGTTGTGCACGCACACGAACAGCACCTGCGCGACCGGCTTGTCGATCTTGCCCTGGGACTGGGCCAGAGCACGGAGCCGGTCATCAGCGAAGTGCCCGGCGGTGGCCGCCAAATAGGTGCGGACGCGCGCGGTACGCGACAGCGTCGCGTAGGACTCGAAGACGTAGCGCTCAACCGTCTCCGGAGAGAAAATCCCCGCGTAGCGCTCGGCCAAGTGGGCGGCGGTGCGAGACAGGACGTGGGTATCCATGGTCTCGGTGGGCTGGGTCATGGCGACTCCTGGTTCCGTGCGGTGGGTGGGTCAGCAGCAGGACGAGCGGACGGAGACCGGGGCGGCCCCGATGGTGACCGGCTGGGGCCCGGAGCAGCAGGCATCGGCCGGCTCCTGCGCCACGGCCGGGGCGCAGCAGCCCAGCTCCTCGGTGCTGTTGTCAGCAGACCCCGGAGCCGGGAGGTCGCAGGAGCCGCCGAGGTCGGTGGAGCACACCCCGGTCTCGGGCAGGACCAGCTGCACGTCATCGGCCGCGGCGCGGTCCCCGGCCAGGGCGGCGGCGATGGAGCGGACCTGCTCGTAGCCGGTGGCCATCAGGAAGGTCGGGGCGCGCCCGTAGGACTTCATGCCCACGATGTAGAACCCGGCTTCCGGGTGGGCCAGCATCTTCTCCCCGTGCGGGGTGACGGACCCACAGGAGTGGAACTCCGGGTCGATCAACGGCCCCAGCTGGCGCGGGGCGTCCACGGCCGGGTCCAGGTCCAGGCGCAGCTCGGCGAGCATCCCCAGGTTCGGGCGGAACCCGGTGGCCGGCACCAGCAGATCCACGCTGAGTTCTTCCTCCCCGGTGGGGGTGGTGGCCCGGACGCTCAGCCCATCAGCCGTCGTGCTGAAGCCGGTGATGGTGAAGGAGGTGTGCACCTCGATCACCCCGGACTCCACGAGCCGGCGCAGCCGGGTGCCCAACGCACCCCGGGCGGCCAGCTCGTCACGGTCCTCCCCGCCGTAAACCCGGCTGACATCAGCCGAGCGCACGGCCCAGGAGATCCGGGTACCCGGCTCCGTCTCGGCCAGGGCACCGAGCTCCAGCAAGGTGTTCGCCGCCGAATGCCCGGCCCCGACCACCAGCACGTGGCGGCCGGTGAAGCGGTCCCGGTCCCGGCCGGTGACATCGGGCAGCGGGGCGGTGATCCGCCCGGCCGTCACGGCCTCAGCCTCCCCGGGGGCGGGCAGCCCGGCTTGGCCCAGCGGGTTCGGTGTCGCCCAGGTGCCGGAGGCGTCGATCACCGCCGACGCCCGGATGTCCTCGAGGGCCCCGCCGGGGTGCTGGACGCGCACCAGGAACGGGGTGGTTTCCCGGTTGCCGGTGCGGGTCTTGTCCATCCCCGTCCGGCTCACGGCCACCACACGGGCGCCAGTGCGGATCTGCCCGGCCAGGAGCCCGGCGAGGGGCTGGAGGTAGCACTCCACCAGCTCAGCCCCGGTGGGCAGGTCCTCGGGGTCGGGTGCGGTCCAGCCCTGGGTCTCCAGCAGACGGGCGGCGGCGGCGTCGACGTTGTAGCGCCACGGGGAGAACAGTCGGGTGTGACCCCACTCCCGGATCGCCGCCCCCTCCTGCGGGCCGGCCTCGAGGACCAGCGGGGTGAGGCCACGCTCAGTCAGATGGGCGGCGGCGGCCAGGCCCACGGGCCCGGCACCGATCACGACGACCGGCAGAGCAGCAGTGTCGGGGGTGTGGGTGGTGGTCTCAGGCATGGGTGGTCTCCTCCACGAGGGCGGTGGCGATGGACTCGGCGTCGTCCAGGGCGGCCAGGTAGCGTTCGGCGTCCAGGGCGGCGGCGCACCCGGTGCCGGCGGCGGTGATGGCCTGGCGGTAGCGGTGGTCCACCGCGTCCCCGCAGGCGAACACCCCGGGCAGGTTGGTGACGGTGGTGGGGGAGTCCACGACGATGTAGCCCTCCCCATCCAGCTCCAGCTGACCGGCCACCAGCTCCGTGCGCGGGATGTGGCCGATGGCCACGAACACCCCCGTGGCGGCCAGTTCCCGGGTGGCCCCGGTGGTGGTGTCGGTCAGGGTGACCCCGGTGACCTTGTCGTCGCCGTGGATGGCGGTGACCGCGCTGTGGTAGGCGAAGTGGATCTTCTCGTTGTCCTTGGCTCGCTGGGCCATGATCCGCGAGGCCCGCAATTGGTCGCGGCGCACGACCACGGTCACCGAGACGGCGAAGCGGGTGAGGAACAGCGCTTCCTCCATGGCCGAGTCCCCGCCGCCGACCACCACGATGTCCTGGTTGCGGAAGAAGAACCCGTCACAGGTCGCACACCAGGACACTCCGTGGCCGGACAGGCGCTTCTCCTCGTCCAGGCCCAGTTCCTTATAGGCGGAGCCGGTGGCCACGATCACCGCCGGCGCCCGGTACGTCTTGCCCTCCAAGGTGGTGACCTCTTTGAGGTGGCCTTTGAGCTGGACGGTGGCGGCGTCGTCGTAGTCGATGATCGCCCCGAAGCGTTCGGCCTGCTCGCTCAGCCCGGCCATGAGCTCTGGGCCCTGGATCCCGGACGGGAAGCCGGGGAAGTTCTCCACCTCGGTGGTGTTCATCAGCGCACCGCCGTGGGTGACGGACCCGGCGATCACCCGCGGGGCCAACCCTGCCCGGGCGGCGTAGATCGCGGCGGTGTAGCCGGCCGGTCCGGAACCGATGATGATCAGCTTGTCCGTCGCAGCAACGGGGCCGGTGCCGGTGTTCGTGGTCATGACCGTCCCCGCCCTACTTGGCGGTGGTGTCGTCGGCGGGCAGCAGCTCGGAGATCAGCGCCTGGATCCGGGCCTTGATCTCGTCACGGATGGGCCGCACGGACTCCACGCCCTTGCCGGCCGGGTCCTCCAGCGCCCAGTCCTCGTACCGCTTGCCCGGGTAGAACGGGCATGCGTCCCCGCAGCCCATGGTGATCACCACGTCGGAGTCCTGTACCGCCGCATCGGTGAGGACCTTGGGGGTCTGGGCGCTCATGTCGATGCCCTCCTCGGCCATCGCCTCCACGGCGGCCGGGTTCACGGTCTCGGCCGGGGCGGAGCCGGCCGAGCGCACCTCGATGCGGCCTTCCGAAAGGTGGGTGAGGTAAGCGGCGGCCATCTGGGAGCGTCCGGCGTTGTGCACGCACACGAACAGGACGGAGGGCTTGTTCGTGGTCTCGGCTGGGGTCGTCGCGGTGGTCTCGGGGGTGGTCTCAGCAGTCATGGGGATCATCCGTTCGGTCGGAAGGGGGAAGAGGACAAGGGGGATGGATTAGGCGGGATTGCCGGCGGTGAGCTCGGTGAGCAGGGCCTGGACGCGGGCGTCGATGTCGTCGCGGACCAGGCGCATCCGCTCCGCGCCCTCGATCCCGCGGACGGAGGGCTCATCGGTGTGCCAGGTCTCGATGGTGCCGGCCATGCCCTCGACCGGCTCGACCTTCGCCTCATCGCCCAGCACGACCACCCGGTCGACCCGGCGCAGCAGCTCCGGGTCGATGGGCTTCGGCGTCCCGGAGGACATGTCCGCACCCACCTCGGCGACGACCTCGGCGGACAGCGCATTGATCTTGCTGCCCGGCTTGGTGCCGGCGGAGTGGACCTCGACGGCACCTGCGGCGCGCTTTTCCATGAGGGCGGCGGCCAACTGAGACTTGCCGCCGTTCTTGGCGCAGACGAACAGGACGGAGGGCTTGGTGGTCTCGGTGCTCAACTGGTGCTCCTGGGAGGTCGCGGGGTCAGCGGGTGGGGACGGTGCGGTCACCGGGGAAGAGCTTCCGCCCGGCCCACAGGGACACGTAGACCAGGGCGACGAGCACGGGCACCTCGATGAGCGGGCCGACCACCCCGGCCAGGGCCTGTCCGGAGGTGACCCCGAAGGTGCCGATGGCCACGGCGATGGCGAGCTCGAAGTTGTTGCCGGCAGCGGTGAACGCCACGGTCGTGGACTTCGCGTAGTTCAGCCCCAGGGCCCGGGAGGCGAGCAGACCGATGCCGAACATGAGGAAGAAGTAGACCAGCAGCGGCCACGCGATGCGCACCACGTCCCAGGGGTTGGAGGTGATCGCCTCGCCCTGCAGGGCGAAGAGCAGCACGATGGTGAACAGCAGGCCGTACAGCGCCCACGGCCCCAGCTTCGGCAGGAACGTGCCCTCGTACCACTCCCGGCCCTTGGCCTTCTCGCCCAGGGTGCGGGTGAGGAACCCGGCCACCAGCGGGATCCCGAGGAACACGAGCACGGAGACGACGATGGACCACACGGAGAACTCGGCCGAGGTCGTGGGCAGGCCCAGCCAGGCCGGGAGGACCTGGAGGTAGAACCAGCCCAGGGCGCCGAAGGCGATGACCTGGAAGACGGAGTTGATCGCCACCAGCACGGCGGCCGCTTCGCGGTCCCCGCAGGCGAGGTCGTTCCAGATCAGCACCATGGCGATGCAGCGGGCGAGGCCCACGATGATCAGCCCGGTGCGATATTCGGGCAGATCGGGGAGGAAGATCCAGGCCAGGGCGAACATCAGCGCGGGCCCGACGATCCAGTTCAGCACCAGCGACGCCCCCATCAGCCGCCGGTCCCCGGCCACGCGGTGGGTCTCGTCGTAGCGGACCTTGGCCAGGACGGGGTACATCATCACCAGGAGCCCGATCGCGATGGGCAGGGAGACCTCCCCGATCTTCACGGCCTCCAGGGCGGTGTTCAGGCCGGGGACGAAGCGGCCCAGGAGCAGGCCAGCGACCATGGCGGCGATGATCCAGGCTGGCAGCCAGCGGTCGAGGAAGGACAGGTCCTTCATCACCCCCTGGGAGGTAGCGGGGGCAGTGGTGGTGGTGCTCATGATCAGGGGCAGCCCTTCGTATTGACGACTATCTATCGGGAACACTAGGGGGTCACATCGACATTGGTCAATGTAGGATGGGGTGATGACTCTCGCACCCGACGTCCAGGCCACCGCCGCCGATCAGTGCGCCCCCGCCACGACGGGCACGGAGTGCTGCTCACTCTCGGCCGGGCCGATGACCGCCGACGACGCGCAGCGGCTCGCCGGCCGGCTCAAGGCCCTGTCCGACCCCACCCGCCTGCGGCTGCTCTCCCATGTGGCGGCCCAGGGCTGCGGTGCGGTCTGCGTGTGCGACCTGACCGCGGTGGTGGACATCAGCCAGCCCACCGTGAGCCACCACATGAAGAAGCTCGTCGACGCCGGGCTGCTCACCCGTGAGCAGCGCGGCAAGTGGGCCCACTACTCCGTGGTGCCCGAAGCCTTCGCCGAGCTCCGCTCCTTCCTCGACCTGCGCTGACGCGCCGGCGCTGGATTCCTCGAGCCCGGGCTCGGTCTCATCCAGCACACCGCACGAGGAGATGACCACGATGAGCAGCCATACCTCGTCCACCCGCCAGGAGATCCACGACGAGCTCGAACGGGTCCGGGCGGACTTCCACGCCCTCGTAGCGGCGGCGACGCCGGCGGATCTACGCCGGCCCTCGTCCGGTACCCGGTGGACCAACGGTCAACTGCTGTTCCACATGTTCTTCGGCTACCTCATCGTCCGGCGCCTGCTGCCCCTGGTGCGCCTGATGGGTCGACTCCCCGAACCGGTCAGTCGTGCCTTCGCCCGGTGCTGGAGGCCGGCACCCGGGCCTTCCACATCATCAACTACCAGAGCGACCGGGGCGCGGCCCGGGTGGTGCACGGTCCGCGGCTGATCCGGTGGTTCGACCGCACCCTCGACGTCCTGCAGGCCGAGCTGGAGACCGAGCCTGCGGCCGTCCTGGCCCGTGGGATGCACATGCCCGTGTCCTGGGACCCGTATTTCCGGGACTGGATGAGCCTGACCGAGATCTACCACTACGGCACCGAGCACTACGACCACCACCGACAGCAGCTGACCATCGGCCGGCCATCATGAAGAGGCCCCCTCACGAGCTCGGTGTTGCGGTCGAGATGGCCTGATCGGCGTCCGGGGTTTTGGGTGGGATCGCCAGTTCAGGATCGACCACGCTGACACTGATGGGGCCATGGGCAGGGGGACGTGAACTCCGTTCCCTCCGCTTTACATATGGCCCGGTTGTCGGACATCAAGTTGGCCGCGGTCAAAGCGGTCTCATCCTTACTGCCTACGGGCAAGCCAGATCGAATGACCTGACGGTGCATCAGTCCCGACTCTTGTGGGGTAGAACTTAGAGATTAGACCTGCACGAGGGAGTAAGCATGGATCCAGCCGAAGGTGAACGGCGAGCAGTCATTGGATTTGCCGGGCAGTATGGGCTGGCAGCCCGGATAGTGTACGACCATCTCTCCACGCTCGAGTGGATTCACATGGCTGATCCGGACGCCGGAATTGCGGATGACTTCCAGTTCAAGGCGGGTGCCAAGCGTCACGCCCTGCAAGTGAAGTGGTCTCAGTATCCCGAGTCCTTCAGCTGGAGTGCTCTGACAGGTACGTCGGCATCACAGGATTCGTTGCTCACAGGGTTGGCCCGGGCGTGGCGAGCGATCCGAACGACGTGGGATGGGCCGTTGGCTATCCACCTGTGCACCAACGGCCATCCCTCGACGAGCACGCCAGCTGCGCAATCTGTGCTCGGTTCCGCGACCATCAGCGGACCAAAGCACCTCGCGGCCTTCATGGAGCGATCATTCCGGCCGGTCCAGCGTGCCGCCCGGGGCAAATTCATGGACATGAGCGTCTTAAGAACGCTGGATGCCTTTGCGGGATGGGAGCCCGTGTGGGCGGAACTGCAGCGAGTATCAAGTCTCAGCGACGACGACTTCTTACGTTTCCTCGAGGATCTTGAGTTCGACTTCGGGATCAAGTCTGTTGACGATACGCCCTCGACGCTCGACGGGGCAGTCGACCTGCAGGCGCAGAACGACCTACGTATCCTGGCAGGCGAGCTTCAAGCTTGTGTCGCTGACCCGGCCAGACCGCGGCGTATCGACCGAGCAGAAATGCTTCATCGTCTGGGTTGGGAGACGCGCCTTCGGTACAAGAACCCACACGAGTTCCCTGTCCCTGGTACCTACACGCCAAATCACGCCGCAACCGAATCCCTGCACAAGGTGCTAGCCACCCTCGAGGGCGGGTACTTAGCGCTCGTGGGTCCAGCTGGATCGGGAAAGTCGACCCTGTTGGCCGACATCGCGATTGAGGGACGGGTCGTTCGCTACTACTCCTTCGTTCCAGACTCGCCCAACCCCCTCAGCCATCGAGGCGAGGCGGAGTCATTCCTCAACGATTTGTCCCTGGCCCTGGAAGAAGCCGGAATCGTCCGTAGCGGTCAGCCATCGGGGCTTCCGGGTCTACGGTACTGCGTCGGGCAACAGCTCACCCGGGCTCAAGAAGCGTGGAAGTCCCGAGGCGAGAGAACCGTCATCATCATCGACGGTCTCGACCACATCCCACGGGAGCAGAACCCAATCCGATCCATGCTTGAGGAGCTTCCCGCGCCGGCGGGCATCGGCGACGGTGTGTTTATCATCCTCGGCACGCAGACCACTGCCGTCGTTTCAGCAGACATCCGCGATGCACTGACCCGGTCTGGTCGCACCGTAACCCTGCCACCGATGGCGAACGACGAGGTACGACAGCTCGCGGACCAAGCAGGTCTGGGGGACTGGCTGTGGCCTGGCCAGATCGACACCTTCGTCGAAATGACTGAGGGACATCCGCTTGCCGCTACGTACCTCCTCAGCGAGTTGAGCGCACTACCGCCGCGCTTGCCAGATGAGAAGCAGCAGCGTGGCGAGGCGGAGCGCGTCCTTGCAGATGCGTCGAGGTACCGCGGGAACGTGGAGCTGCGCTACCGCGGGTACTACCAGGCAGTCAGACTAGACACCGAAGTCGTTGATCTCCTCGCCAGCGTCTCCAGATTGCGCACCTCCCTGAACCTGCAGTGGATGGCCTCGTGGGCATCCCACGATGTCGTGAGTCGATTCGCGTCAGCCACCCGGACCTTCTTTCGGGTCGAAGGCGACGAGTGGCAGTTCGTACATAACAGCTTTCGCCGCTTCCTTTCCGATGAGACCGCCCGAATCGACGGCGCCATCAGCGAGAGCCGAAACCGAGACCTTCATCTTGACCTTGCAGATCGATGTGCTGAGTCAGGTGACGCCTGGCCCACCTACCGTGACGAGGAGGTAGCGCACCGCTACCTCGCTGGAGACGATGCGCGCGTACTGGCAACGGTCACGCCCGGGGGCATGCGCTCCAAGCTCCGCGCACTCGAACCCTTACCTGTTATCCAAGACCAGACACACCTCGGTTTGCGGGCCGCAGCGAGGTCCGGCAACGACGCGGCATTTGTTCGTCTCGCGCTCTTCACCGCCGAACTCGCTCAACGCGAACAGGCCTTCAGTGCGGAGCAGCTAGCGACGGCACTGGCGGGCCTAACCCCAGCCATGAGCGCGATCGACTATGTCGTCCGCGGCTCGCAGGTTCGAATCTCCGCGAACACTGCAGCCGCGATCGCCGCGTCCTGGGCGGCAAACGGAAGCAACGCAGCCGCAGCGAAAGTACTCAATGCTCTAAACGGCATCACAGCCCTCACTGAGTCACGAGTTGCTCGGACCGGCGAGTCGGACGGCGTGTCGGACTGGGCCATCGCCACGTTCAACGTCTCTGGCCTGGACGCCGTACTTAGGCACTTGGAGCGGCACCTCCCCCTTCCGGAGCCGAAACCGGCGGGATCTCAGGGCCCGGAGAACGCAGACCGTGCAAGAGACTCCCGACTCGGACGTGAGCATGGAGATCGGCGACACCAACGCCTCGAGGTGCTATCAGCCTGCTTCGACGAACTTCTCGAAGTCCGGGACTTTGCCAACCTCAATCGTGTCAGCGAACAGATCGACGCCGAAGGCGACCTGAGCTGGCAAGTGCGCAGCCGCCTCAGACGCGCACTGACCGCTGCCGCCGACGGCGACGCCGAAGAGGCCCACGTACAGATCAAGCAGATGCTCGAACTTGGAGGATCATCCCAACCGGAGGAACTAACCGAGGGTGTACGAGTATCTCTTGAATTTCGGCTACAAGCCGCGATGTGCCTACTTTCGCTCCGCCTCAGCGACAGCGAGACGTTCCGGGCGCTGATCCCTGAGGATGACCAACCGGTCATCAACGACGATCTCGGCCGCGATCCGCAATCCTGGTACTGGCAGGTTCTGGACCTGGAAACGATCCGTCGTTATCTGACCCTTGCTCGCCGGGATCCGAGAGGTGCGCCCAAGCAAGGCGTAGAGGTTGCGGTCGACAACACGGAAACGGCAGGGACGACCGGAGCGAATGGCAGGCGCCACCTTGACCCCGGACGTCGACGCTTCATTGACGCGGTACACGCCTTGGCCCGCCTCCGGGCTGAGGCAATAGCGGCCCGCGAAGGACTAGTCGATGAGCCCAAAGTAGCCGGTCGAGCAGCCGAGATCCTTCGAGTCATTGATGTACCCCGGCAGGTAACCAACAACTGGCATGGGTGGTATCGCGTCCGGGAAGCCTTCCCAGCCCTGATTGCACACATCATTCACCTCGCCCATCGCGTCGGCGGATCCGCAGAACTCTCGCGACTCTCTGACGTCTTTGACAGGGCATGGAGCGATGAGCGCTCAACCTATTGGTCCGTCGAGTTCCGCCATGCGGCCCTCGAACAGTTCGCGACCCTCGACCAGTCCTCCCACGAGTGGATCCAGCAGAAGTTGGATGACGTCGGCTCGTTGATCGTCGACCGGGCCTACGATCCGGGATCACAGGTGGGGGCTTGGTTGAAGCACGCCGAAATCCGATCCTCGGTGAACCAACGCGCCGAAGCGCTCGACGCCGTCGCTGCCGCAGTCGAGGCCTCTCTGGGCCTCGGCATGGTCGACGACGACCAGCAACTCGCCCAATGGATGGGATGGCTCACAGCCTCAAGAAACTGCGAGTCGATTTCGGCACCCGAGTACCTCGCCGCCATCGACCGCTTCGCGACAAGACTCCCGGGCGCCGCACAGACCGATGACCGCGTAGCGGCAACTGCCGCCGAGCGGCTCGTCCGTGAGTGCTGGCAGGTGTCTCCTATGCATGCCTATCGCGTCGGCATGGCACTGTGTGACATTGGTGCGCTCCCCGAGGTCGATCTCATCGTCTCCTCCCTTCTCGGCTCCCTCGATGCTGGACACGCATCCGTTGCTACATCGTCCATGCTGGTCGCCACGGAGATGCTCCTGCCTATCACCGGCCGTGATCGCGAGCACGTGATCGAACGGATTCGAGCCTCTGTCACAGCCACCGACCGGGACATCATTGATCGTTCGATGCAAACGTGGGGATTGGTCGATGAAGGGGAGGCAACCGCGACGACACCATCGCCGGACCAGTCGGATGGCTCTTCAATTGGCGCCGTCGACCAGGAGAACTCACACGATGTGGCGGACACGACAGTCGATGGGGAAACGCCCAACACAGCCGCTGCACTGCTCGTACAGCTACGGAAACTCCCCGACCACTCCAACTTAACAGCAAATTGGTGGGACACCGCTGCAGAGGCAACCCTCCGTGACCCCATCCCACTCAATGTTGCACGAGCACTGGTAGAGGAACTTGGACGCCAGAGGCCAACCGAGCACTCATTGGGACTGGCGTGCGGTGCCCTGGCAGCTGCGGGGGGCCCGGAAGCAGCCCAGCAGGCCCTACAGATCCGCCTGACTACACTTCCCAGCAGCGGATGGTTCCGACACTACGATGGCGGCACTCGACGCAAGTTGTTCGCTGGCGCACTGTACAAAGGCGGGCCCGCTATGGCCCGCCTTGCGTTGGTCGACCTCGCCGAGACAATCGCCGGTGGCATCTTCGCCTGGACTCAGTTGGCAGACGAAATCAGGCAAATCCTGGAACTCGTCGCAGGCACCGCGGCAGTAGGCGCCGCGTGGCCGGACATCGATGCATACCTCGAGATCATCGCCCCCTGCGACTCAACGTTTCGCAAGGCAACGCTCGGGCCACAGATGAGCGCAACCGTCGACACGAGTGTGAGTGCGCTTGCGGCAATGGTCGGCGACTATCTGGGTCACCCGGCCAAGGCTCCCGAGGAAGGCACTCGTCGGGCCCTCGTGCGGCTCTTGGCGAGGGGATCCACTGAATCCGGATCGCGGACGGCCGTCTTCGCCACACTTGAGGACGCAGTCGAGCGCGGAGGATGGCCAGCCGAGTCCGCCCTTTCAGTGCTGTTGCTCTCAGAGCCGGACGACCCGCCAGCCACGCTGATAGCAGCGGTGGAGAGAACGACCGTCGGCGACGATCAAATCCTGCGGGATCTCGCTCGACGAATTTGTGTTCAATGGGGACGAACGCCGGCCAGGCCACCAGGGCGTCAGCTCTCACCTGTATATAGGATGACGTTCCCCTCGCTGCCGACCCACAAACCGCCCGAACTCGACGCCGAGGGCGTTCCCTTCGTCGACACACACGATCCCCAGCAAGTGGTCGCGCCGTTCAACGATGTCCTGGGATTCCTGGCGGAGGCAGCTGGGCTGTCGCAATCCGCTGTCATGTACCGGGCCTCTCAGCTTGCGCAAGAGACGACAGGATCCCGTTGGACCGACATTGGGCCCCGGGCATTGGGTGAGCGGTTGAAGCGTCGAGGGCAGAGACACACCTACCGACCTTGGGCGTACATGGTCGGCAGACGCGCGACCGGCCGGGTTCTTGCTGATCTCGCAGATGCGGGCCTTACGCCTGACCACTACCCAGCGTTCGCGTTTGAGCTACTGGCGCCTCAACTCTTGATGCTCGAACCCAGCCCACTCTCTGATTCAGTTTCTCGGCCCTGGCGCCCCGACTCGGTGTCGTCGTATGACACTCGTAGGTGGTGTGACGAGGCACAAGATGCACTGGCGCACTATCGAGTCAATTTAGTGTCCGCGCCCGACTTCGTCCTTGCAGAAGTCTCAGACTGGGGCAGTCTCGAGTGGGGGCTCCCCCGCGAGGAACGAAAGCTAGTCCCCGTCCACATGCGCCCTGTCAGGCCTCAAGGAATGCCAGTTCAGGCGCCGTCTGTCGAACGCGGTACAAGCGCCACATGGTATCCAGATAGGACTGGCACCTATTGGCACCACGAACAACTCGTCATCCGCGGGTACGAGAGGTTCACCAACGCACCGTTTTTTGAGTGGATCGCCTTCCATCCAGGTGCAGCTGCGGCCTTAGGTTGGGAGCCCATCGCGGGACAGCGATTCGCGTGGAAGGGCCCGGACGGCGAGTGGCGAGCTCGCACGGATTACTCGGCCCGGGGACTGCTTAGCCACGACCCGCCGGCACATAGTTACGTGGGTGAAGTATGGCAAGTGTTTCTCAGTCAGCGCGGTCGCGAAGATGTAGAACGCAAATTCGGCGCGATCGCTCGCCAGCTCTCCGTGACTCGCATTATGCCGGCGAGCCGTCGAGAGGGAACGCCAGAGAAGCGAGCGACTGCCAAAGGCGAGGTCTAGATCTGCAACTGATGGAGGTGGCGCGGCGCCACGAGGCGCAGCGGCCCGGCGAGGGCGGACTGGAGCTGTAGCCACTCGCACGACTTGGCCTCTTCAGACGAACGGTGCCCACCCCCGGAGACGTGGGCGGGCACCGTTCACGGCGTCTTGGGACCAATCAGGCTGGGACGTGCCCAAATCGTGCCCACTGACACCTATACAGAAAGCAGGTTCCCCGCTCCGACCCCGTCCTGCGGATCACAGGACGCGAGAGGCGGTCGACCAGATTCGCATCTGGCCGACCGCCTCTCGCCACGGACGGTGCTAGCCGCCCTGGTCACAGTCCCAAGTCACTTCCCTGCCGTCGCTGTCCACGAAGACGAAGTAGTACTCCGTCTCTCGTGCGATCTGCTCGCGAGCCGCCTGACGCGCAGCCTCTCGGCCTCTGACGGCCTCCTTGTAGGCCTCTCGGACCTGATGATCGAACGGCGTCTCAACTAGGTAATCCGTCTCAGCCATGGAGTTGGTTTGAGGTGTCATGATTTACCTTCTTTGAGGGTCTCAGGGTGAACCCTGTGTTGCCAGTCTAGGACGTAGGTGATAGCGGCACCAGGGGGGTGCCATGCTTGTGGATCTCAGCTCTCAGGCAGTCTCGCAGGCGTCGCCTCAGGGTCATCCAGTAGCGTTTCGGCCATGGCGAGGATGCCTCCGACAACGCGAAGGAAGGACGGACTAGCCTCGTTGAGCCCGTTCGGGTCATCAGAGTTCGCCGACAGCATGCCGTAGGCCACCCCTCGAGACTTCACCGTTACGGACGAGTAGCAAATGTAACCCCGCCCAGCCCTGCGCTCCCATCCGCACTCCCGTTCATGCTCTCCGACGTTCTTGCAGAACTCGTCACCACCTCGAAGGACCCGGTCGATGATTGCATCGTTCTCAGCGGAACCTGGAGTAATTTTTAGCCGGGAAACGGTCGCAGTCTTCTCTACGACCTCCAAGAACTTATCTCCACCAGACAGAGTCTTGAGCCGATAGAAGTTCACACGGACCGTTCCGTCGCGGTTGGTGTTACGTTCCAGGTATGCCTGAGCCTGACCTAACGCTGTAGCAGCCAATGACTCAAATGCCCGCAGCCGCGCGTCCTGTCCTTTTTGGGTTGTCTTCGACTCCTTGCTGGCCACATCAGCTAACGTGTTGAGCTTTTCGATGGTACTTAGCAACGCTCTGTCGAAGGCCTGGATCTCTGACGCTCTGGCTTCAGCGCGAAACTGCGAAACGAGTCTCCGTGCCTGATCTTTAACCCGCTGAATCTCGGCCCGGGCCTTGTCTTGAGCAGCCGCGACATCGGTGGCAGCTTGATCACGCGTAGCTTGCAGCTGACCTGGCACTTGGGCGGTGGTATGAGCCTGAAACCCCGTGCCTACTACAGTAAGCAGAGCAGCAAATCCGACGCCTACATACCCAAGCACGGGCCACGACTGTCCCTGAACGATCGGGGGAATGACGGTCAGCCCAATGGCCCCGACACCAGCCAGGATCGCGGTCCAGTAATTATCTAAGAGCCGTCCTGTTTTCTCTCCGAGGGCCATGCTCCCAAAGTGTACGTACTTCCAAAGCTGTCCACGTCGCCGACATCGATGCGCCTAGGGACT
Organism: Kocuria marina; assembly: GCA_014652975.1. Classification (GTDB taxonomy): domain Bacteria; phylum Actinomycetota; class Actinomycetes; order Actinomycetales; family Micrococcaceae; genus Kocuria; species Kocuria marina. The sequence continues at coordinate 1,096,209 of BMZV01000001.1, forward strand.
GTCCGATAAACGGTGTGTGGGGCCCGGCGGTTCTCATCAGTGAGTGGTTCTCTCGAACCGTCCGGCGAAGGTGATCGCGAACGCGTTCAGCGCCGGCTTCCACCTCATCACCCAGCGTGCTCTACCGCCACCGCTCGGATCAAGAGATCTGGTGACGAGGTAGAGGCACTTCAGCGCAGCAGCCTCATTCGGGAAGTGCCCGCGCGCCCACACCGCCCGCCGGTAACGGGCGTTGATCGACTCGATCGCGTTCGTCGTGCAGATCACCCGGCGGATCTCCACGTCGTACTCCAGGAACGGCATGAATTCCGCCCAGGAGCTCTCCCACAGCTGCACGATCGCCGGATACCGCTGGCCCCACTCGGCTTTGAACTCGGTGAACCGGTCCTTCGCCGCGGCCTCGGACGGGGCCGTGTAGACCGGCTTGAGCGCCTTGACGATCCCGTCGCGGTGTTGGCGGCCGGCGTAGCGGAAGCTGTTGCGGATCAGGTGCACGATGCACTGCTGAACCACCGTCTGCGTCCAGGTGGTGTTGATCGCCTCCGGCAGGCCCTTGAGTCCGTCACAGACGGCGATGAGCACGTCCTCGACGCCCCGATTCTTCAGCTCGGAGAAGACCTGCAGCCAGAACCGGGCGCCCTCGGCGCCGTCACCGGCCCAGATCCCGAGGATGTCGCGTTCCCCGTGCACGGTGACGCCCATGACGACGTAGAACGGGGTGTTGCGCACCTGCCCGTCGCGGACTTTGACCACGATCGCGTCGACGAAGAGCACCGGGTAGAGCGGGTCCAGGGGGCGCGAAGACCACTCGGCCAGCTCGCCGGCGACCTTCTCGGTAATCCGGCTGATGGTGTCCTTGGAGACCCTGGCCCCGTAGACCTCCTCGAAGTGCGCCGCGATCTCCCCGGTGGTCAGCCCGCGGGCCGACAGGGAGAGGACGATCTGATCGATCCCGTCCAGGCGCCGCTTGCGCTTGGGCACGATCACCGGCTCGAAGGACCCGTCCCGGCCCCGAGGCACCTCGATCTCGACGGGGCCGATCTCGGTCAGCACGGTCTTCACTCGGGTCCCGTTGCGCATGTTGGCCGCGATCGGGGTCTGCCCGTGGTCGTGGCCCAGGTGTTCGGTCAGTTCGGCTTCCAGGGCGGTTTCCAGGACGTTCTTCATCAGCTGGTTCAGCAGCCCGCCCGGGCCGACCAGACTCACGCCTTGCTCCTTCGCCTGGGCCAGCAGCCGCTCGACGAGGTCCTTCTGATCGATGATCTCTCCCGTCACGGGATCGATCATCTCCTCTGTCCTGTCTGTCGTGAAGTCGGTCACGGCCGTCTCCTTTCGGATCAGGCCGGACCCTCACACACCGTTTTTCTTACAGTCCCCCACAACCGTGCCCTTTTGTCTCATTTGCCTGTCTCATTTGCTATCGTCTCAACAAACCGAAAACAGTCGAGTTATTGAGACGAGGACCGGATGGCAAGCCTGGGATACGCGCGCGTGAGCACTGTCGAGCAGAACGCGGACCTACAGACCCGCGCCCTGAAGGACGCGGGATGCCAGAAGGTCTACACCGACCATGGGGTCAGTGGGACCAAGGCCAAGCGCCCCCAGCTCGACAAGCTGCTCGAGCACGCCCGCGCCGGGGACGAGGTCGTGGTGTGGAAACTCGACCGGCTGGGACGCAACACCCGTCAGCTGCTTGAGCTGATCGACCGGCTCGAGTCCCAGGGCATCAACTTCCGGTCCCTTACCGAGGGGATCGCAACCACCGGGCCGATGGGCAAGGCAATGCTCACAGTGATGTCCGCTTTCGCGCAGCTCGAACGCGACCAACTTGCCGAACGCACCAAGGCCGGGTTGGCCGCGGCCGCGGCCCGCGGCCGTAGAGGTGGTCGGCCGGCAGTCACCCCAGAGACGGAAAGGGTTCGCCAGGCTGGCCAGTACCGGCATGCGGGACTCACGCCGCCGGAGATCGCCAAGCTGCTCGGGGTCAGCCGGGCTACTGTATACCGCTACCTCGCTTTGGCATCCGGTGAGGCCAGCGGGTAAGTCCATCTGGTAGACGCCGTTGCCCCTTGTCCTGCCCCCTGGGGCGTTCACGACGTCGTCGCGGAACTCCTGGGGATGGGGCTTGGGCGCGGTGTTCATTCTTCTAGCGATGCCTCACAGCGTCACAGATCAGATGTCACCTATTCGTGCAGCAGTCCCAAGGGCTGTATAGAACGTCTGGCGGCCTTGAACCGCGCAGCCACTTCGGTTTTGGGGATCCCCATGTCGACCATGGCCCGCGCCTGCTCTACGTCGTCTGCCGACAGCTTGGGAGTCTGCGCATACTTCCCGCTAGCCTTCGCGATCGCTATCCCCTCAGCCTGCCGCTCTTTGATCCTGCGCCGCTCAAACTCCGCGAAGGCCGCAAGGATTCCCAGCATCAACGAATCTAGTGGAGACGCGCCGTGGCAGTCCACGGTGATCCGCTCCGAAACGAACCCGACCGCTGCACCCTTCTGGGCGATCTCCTCCACCAGGTTGTAGAGATCCCGCGTATCGCGGCCGTCCAAGCCACGGACGGATCGGCGGTCTGCGCGGCATCCAGCTCCGCGCGGAGGGTTTTGGCACCCTTCTCCGTGGTGGCGTAGATGTAGGCGGTGCGGCACTGGTATGAGGCGCCCCGCTCGGGGCGCTCATGAAGTGTCTCCGTGATCTCGGGAACGAATCATCTCTTCTCCGGCCTGCGACACGAGGAGCCCGGGACCGACCGGCCCCGGGCTCTTCCTGCGCTAGTGACTTAGGGAGTCACTTCTTCATGGTCAAAGACTTCTGCTCTTCCAGCCGCAGGGCGATCCCGACAGCCAGGAAGGTCGGTGCCCACTGGCCGACGAAGATGCCCCAGCGGTCGGACTGTGCCCGTGAGTCATCGGGCTTGCCACGCGAGGCGAGCCAGGACGCGAACGTCATCCCGGTGGAGCCGAAACCGGCCGCGTAGGCGTACTCGGACTTGATTCCCATGCTGTGAAGCCACTTGATCATTGCAGCCTTCAGAGGTTGTAGATGTGTTGATACATGCGGGGTGGGTGAACGCGAGGGTATCAGCCGGATGCGACCGGGGACACCGTCGAAGGTCGCCCGCGGGCCTATTCCTTGTTGAGTTTGTCCTGAATGGTTCCAGCGGCCTTCTCGACGATGTTCGGCAGCTCCGTGGTGCCGTAGAACCGGGCATCGGGATGGGTGGGAGGCGGCATCGGCACTCCCGGCATCGGCTCGGGCTGATAGGAGAACTCGGCCTTGCCGTCCGGGGTCGGGCCCGAGGCCCACGATCCCTGCTCCATCGCCTCCCCGTCCGAGAAGTTGTAGGCGGTGTAGGCGTGCTCGCTGGCCTCCTTGGACTGTGGGAAGTTGCTCGGCACCGGCATCTCCTCCAGACCGTCCGCCTGCAACTCACGTACCGCCGCGACCCACTGGTTCTGGTGCATGGTGTCCCGGGCCAGCAGGAAGGACAACAGGTCCCGGATCCCCGGATCGTCGGTCATGTGATACAGCCGCGCCACCTGGGTCCGGCCCTGCATCTCCGCATTCACGTTCGAGGTCATGTCCGCCAGCAGGTTGCCGCTGGCGGTGACATACCCGGCAGTCCACGGATTGCCCATGCTGTCCACCGGCCGCGCCCCGGCACCGGAGACGATCGCCTGCTGCATATCCGTCCCGCCGATCACCGCGGCCACGGCCGGATCATCCTGGACGGCATCCTCGGTGATACCCAACGGCGCCTTCTCCAGCAGCTGGGCCACCATGGTGGCCAGCATCTCCACGTGGCCGAACTCCTCCGCCGCCGTGCTGAACAACAGGTCACGGTACTTGCCGGGAATGTGCGCGTTCCACGCCTGGAAGCTGTACTGCATCGCCACCGTGATCTCCCCATACTGGCCCCCGATCACCTCCTGAAGCTTGCGCGCATACACCGCATCAGGCTTCTCCGGTCTGGAGTTGTACTGGAGCTTCTGCTGATGAATGAACATACTGCGTCTCCTTCTCTAGGCGGGCAGGGTGTTCCCTCCCCGCGTATCGGCCTGACTCGACTCACGGTAACTGCCGCACTGCCTCACCCCAAGGGCTAACCAACTGCAGTATTTCCCCGTCTGAGCCGACTCTGTGTCGGAGTCGACTCCAACAGTGGGGCGAGCCGGGCGACTCCGAATCCATCGACGGACCCGACGTCTGGTCGACATAACTGGCCGGCGGGGTAGAGATGTTCGTATCCACCATCGTCCTGGGCAGCTAATCCATACCCTGGTGCAGAACGGTGGTGCCGAGGATCTCGAGCGTCCAGTCAGGACTCAACTCTTCTGCTGGTATCGGAGCGGGTCTGAGCAAACTGAGTACCCCGGCGGCCAGCCGGGTCTACTGTTGCTTCATGTTATCAACCTCTACCAGCGCCCAAGGGCGGGGTCTGCGCCGTACGGTCACCACTGCGGGCCTGTTCCTGTTCATCCTCGGTGACGTGCTCGGTGCCGGCGTGTACGTATTGGCCGGTGAGATCGCCGGGATCGCGGGAGGCGCCGTCTGGGTGCCGCTCGTGGTGGCCCTCGTTCTCGCGTTGCTCACCGCCGGTTCCTATGCCGAACTCGCCACCAAGTATCCGAGGGCCGGCGGGTCATCCCATTACGCCACCCGGGCCTTCGGTCCGTTCGTCGGCTTCCTGGTGGGGTTCTGCATGCTCTCGGCGGGCATCATCTCAGTGGGGGCGCTGGCCCTGGGCTTCGCAGGTGACTACCTGACAGAGTTCATCACCCTCCCCACAACCTTGGTCGTGGTCGTTTTCCTGGGTCTGCTCGCAGCACTGAACGCGCGGGGCATCTCGGAGTCGATGGGCGCCAACCGGGTGGCCACGATCATCGAGGTCTCCGGCCTGCTCCTGGTCATTGTCCTCGGCGCGATCGTGGTGGCCCGGGGTGACGGCGACCTTAGTCGGTTGACCGAGCTGGGGACATCTGAGAACGGCCCACTCGCCGCCGTCTTCGCCGGTTCCGTGCTGGCCTTCTATTCCTATGTGGGCTTCGAGACCAGTGTGAACATCGCCGAGGAGACCAAGGATCCGGCCCGGTCCTACCCCCGGGCGCTTTTCGGCGCTCTCATCATCGCCGGCGTTGTCTACGCACTGGTGGGGGTCGCGGCCTCGGCGGTCGTCCCGACGGCTGACCTGGCCGAGAGCAGCGCTCCTCTGCTGCAGGTCGTCACCGCCGCGGGCATCATCCCTCCGGTGGTCTTCAGCCTCATAGCCCTGGTGGCAGTGGCCAACGGCGCCCTGCTGACCGGCATCATGTCCTCCCGCCTGGCCTACGGCATGGCCCGCGACGGGCTTCTGCCAGCAGGGCTGGCCCGGCTACTGCCCCGCCGTCGGACACCGTGGGTGGCCATCATCGTCACCACCGGCCTCTCCCTGGTTCTCTCCCTCACTGGGACGCTCGAGATTCTCGCCAGCACCATGGTCCTGCTGCTGCTCGTGGTGTTTGCCGCGGTCAACACCGCCGTCCTGGTGCTGCGCCGCGATGCCGTTCAGCACCGCCATTTCCGCGTCCCGTCCTTCTTGCCGGTCGCCGGTCTCGTCTCCTGCATCGGCCTGGCCACGCAGGTCGAGGGAGAGGTCTGGCGGCTCGGCCTGCCCTTCCTCGCCGTCGCTGCCGTCCTGGCCGGCATCGCAGCCTGGCGTCATCGCCGCCGCGCCACCTGACAGGGCAAAATGAAAGGGGCTAGGGTCACAATCACCCAAGTCGCCCGCAGAAGTCGGCGCCAGTAGACGGCAGTATCGTCCCCACCTTGGCACCTGTCTTCCAGTCTTCTGGCATGGCACCGATGTATGGCGTAAGTCTGGATGCCCCCCCATGTTGCCGCTTGCAGACGAGGGGCTGTGTCAAGAGCGCTACGTTGCAGCGGGTAGGTCGCGGATGCGTCGGTAGAGGGTGGCTCGGGACATGCCCAGATCGCGGGCGACCTGTGTGGCGGGCTGGCCGGACTCGACCAGGTGGGCGGCACTGCGGATCTGCGACTCGGTAAAGGTCGGGCGCCGGCCGCCGAGGTCCTGACCGGCGGCCCGTCGTTTGGCGACGGAGTCGGTGATGCGTTCGCGCTTGATCTCCAGCTCCATCTGGGCCAAGGCGGCCATCACCGTGAACACCATCGAGCCCATCGGCGTGTGAGTGTCCACGTCTCCCCCACCCAGGTTCAGCACCCGCAGCCCTGCACCTCGTTCTCTGAGGGTCTCGGCGAAGGCGAGCATGTTCTGGGTGGACCGGCCCAGCCGGTCCAGGGTGGTGATCACCAGGGTGTCCCCCTCATGCAGCGCGGCGATCGCTTTGTCGAACTTCGGCCGGGAGGCCCGGGCCCCGGACACCCCCTGATCGACGTAGAGGTCATCCCGCCGGACCCCGGCCGCTAGCAGGTCCTCGACCTGCCGGTCGGCATCCTGCCGCCGGGTCGAGACCCGCGCATAACCGATGAGCTTTCCCATGACGACCCCGAGTGTCTCGCAACCAACGATGAGTGCACAACTCTAGTCACTGGGTTACGATACATAGTTGTGAGAATCGCCGAGGGTAGAAGAAACCCGGAAATTCGCGCTTTCGTCATGCCCTCACGTAGGCGCTCACGAGACGTCTCGCATCCCTTGCTTTACGAGGCGACACTGTAAGTTCAGCTCATACTGTATAGTTCAGTGAATGCTGACTATTGCCTCTCGTGTTGACGTGATGAACCGGTTGGGCCGGGCGATGGCCGACCCCACCCGGTCGCGGATCCTGATGACCTTGCTGGAACGGTCGGCCTACCCGGCCGAACTGGCGCGGGACTTGGGGCTGACCCGGTCGAACGTGTCGAACCACCTGGCGTGCTTGCGGGACTGCGGGATCGCGGTCGCCGTGGCCGAGGGCCGCCAGACCCGGTACGAGATCGCCGATGCACACCTGGCGCGGGCGCTGACTGCTCTGGTCGAGGTCACCCTCGCGGTGGATGAGAGTGCCCCGTGCCTGGACCCGGCCTGCTCCGTGCCCGGCTGCTACGAGAAGGGGGTGGGCGCGTGATCCTGTCCTCAACCCTCCAGGCGATCGGTCTGTTCCTGGTTACCAAC
>BMZV01000002.1:0-364041 GCA_014652975.1 Kocuria marina
ACATGAAAGAAAGAAGTGGTCGAGGCCGCACCCCCTTAGGGGGCGCGGCCTCCCACCATTTAACACGCCGGAACGCACACAAGCCCGCGATCGTGCAGTGTAAACGCCACGGTGGGCTTCACCATGGCGCCAGCGGCGATGGGTTCGTTCGGGCCACCACCACGATCGGGTTCTTCTGCTGCACCCCGATGCGAGTCGACAGCGTCACGCTCTCTCACCCTCAGATCCATCCCTCGTCCCATGCCCGCTGCACGGCCTCTTGACGGGTGGACACGTGCAACTTGGCCAGGGCCGAGGAGACGTAGTTCCGGACGGTCCCCGGTGCGAGATGCAGGGCCGCAGCCGCGTCCGCGAGAGTGGGCTGCTGCGCGGATTCACGCAGCACGTCCAGTTCCCGGTCACTCAGAGGGCATGCGGAGCCCGATAGCGCACTCGCGGCGATTTCTGGATCCACGTACCGCTTGCCGGCCGCGATGTCCCGCACCACCTGGGCCAGCTTCTCGGAGGGCGTGGACTTGGGGAGGAACCCGGACACGCCCGCAGACAGGGTGCGGCGCAGTACTCCGGGACGGGCGTGGCGCGTGACCATGAGGATGCGGGTGTCCACCGAGCTCACGATGCGCTGCGCCGTGTCCACGCCATCCGTGGGCGGCATCTCCAGGTCCAGGATGCACACGGTGGGGGAGTGCTGCTGAGCCGCCCGTAGAGCCTCGGCCCCGTCTGCGACATCGGCCACCACGTCGAAGTCGTCCTCGAGGCGCAGCAGGGCAGCAAGGGCCCCGCGGATCAGGTGCTCGTCGTCCGCGAGAAGGATCGTGATCCGCTCGTCATTCATGGTCGTCTCGTGTCATGGGCACGCGCGCGGTCAGGGTGAAACCGTCGTGCGCGGGATCGAAGGTGTACGTGAGCGTGCCTCCCAGCGCCGACAGTCGTTCACGCAACCCCGCCAATCCGTTCCCGGTGGAGGCGTCCGGCGTGGATTCCGAGGACGGGGACGCGCCGTCGTTGTGGATGACGAGTTCGAGATGAGCGCCCCCGCCCGGCAGGCGTCGGCGCCGTGCGGCACGACCGGTGGGTGCGGCGTCGTCGTCACGTCCCGTGGACGAGATCAAACGCAGCGAGATCCGCGCGGAGGAGGCGTGGGAGTGCCGCAGGATGTTGGTCGTGCCCTCCCGCACAACGAGGCCCAGCACATTGCTCGTGACGGTGTCACCGCGGCCGTCCTCGGTGGAGTCGGGGAAGGGTCGTGAGCGACCGGCCCAGGTCCGCAGCATCGGGGGCAGGTCCACGTCCGTGTGGATCCCGGCCGCGCCGAGAACGGAGGACGCGTTCTCGAGCTCGCCCACGAGAGTGGTGGAGCGATAACCCTGGACGAGGGAGCGTGTGTCACGCAGGGCTTCCTGCGCGCCTGCGTGAGCCGCGAGGACCTGCTCGCGGGCGGCGTCGTACTGCTGTTTGCCGAGCAGGCGGGCCGCGAGATCCGTGGTGAGGCTGATGACCTGCAGGTGATGCCCCTGGACGTCGTGCAGGTCCGCCGCGAAGCGCAGCCGCTCGTTCGCGATGGCCAGGTCCGCGGCACGGCGCTGAGCGGCCTCCAGCTGTAGCATGACGCCCCAGACCCACAACGAGGAGGGGATGGCGAGCAGGACGATCCCCGCGTACTGGATGGTCATGGCGACGTCCATCGCGGTCGGGTTCATCACTCCCATGGCCCAACAGACCAAGAGGTATACGGGCGGGATCGCAGCGGCCACGAGGAACAACCAGCGCCAGCGGTGCTCGGGCTGCAGGCCGGCCGTCATGACCACGACGGCCAGGGGGAGTGCGGCGTAAACCCCTCGGGGGCCGACGCTCGCCGCGAGAACGGCGCACACTATCCCCAGGATCGCAGCCACACCCATGAAGGGAGTCAACACGGCCGCCCGACTCACACCCCGACGAATCCGCAACAGCCCTGCGGCCCAGCACAGCAGGCTCGTCACGCCGATGATCCCCGTCGTGACGTACGCGGCCGCCGATGGCCTGAACGCGATGGCCGCGAAGTTCAGGAAGAACACGTAGAGCAGGATGCCCACCAGCGTGAGGTAGGTGCTCCACCACACCAGGCTCATGTTCCGGCGTTGCCGCGCGAGGTCGAGCTCGTGCTGTTCTGCGCCGTGGACCGGCGCGGACGTAGGGATCGCCGACATGCCTCCACCCTAGGGGCCGGGTGATCCGGATATGACACGTGTCATGTGGGCTGATGACATCCGTGGCCAAGGTGATGACGCGGGCTCACTGCCGCGAACGGTCCCCGCGCGGAAGAGTGGTGGGCAGAAGGGCACGACAGCCCGAACACACGTCCACAGCGCGGCGCTCAAGCACCCGCCGGAGGAGAGGAAGAACGCCATGCAGTGGTTGCAGGAGAATGTGGAGGCCGCGGGGCAGACCGTTCAGGCCCTGTTCCTGATGCTGGGCGGGGCGATCCCGTTCATCGAGTCCTACGGGGCCTCGGCGGTGGGGGTCATCGCGGGGATCCATCCCGTGATGGCGGTGCTCTTCGCCGTGATCGGCAACATCGTCTCCATGACCCTGTTGGTCCTGTTCGCGGAGCGGGTCCGGAAGTTCTTCACGCGCAATCGGGACGAGCGCAAGGAGCCGAGCAAACGTCAGCAGCGTTTCGTGAGGATGTTCGAGAAGTACGGGGTGGCCGGGGTGTCAATCCTGGGTCAGGCCGTGCTGCCCAGTCAGATCACCTCGTCCATGATGGCCGGGGCTGGCGTGGCCAAGGGGAAGATCATCTTCTGGCAGTGCATCTCGATCGTGCTGTGGGGTGTCCTGTTCGCCGGCCTCGCCTCGGCGGGACTCTCCGTGATCACCGGGGTCTCCTGAGCGGGTGCTCCCTGGGCGGGCCACCCGTACCGGCACCCGGCCACGAGATGACGACGGCGCGTCGCACAGTGCGACGCGCCGTCGTCATGGATCGCAGGTGCGGGCTGCGAGGCCCGCACGAGATGGTCAGACGGTCGACTCCGCGGGGGCGTCACGCAGGCGCCCGCTCTTGTCCTTGAGCATGCGGTCCATGACGGCAGCGATGGCGCCGTCGCCGGTGACGTTACATGCGGTGCCGAACGAGTCGATGGCCACGTAGGTGGCGATCATGAGCCCCACGGCGGTCTCGTCGAAGCCCAGGGTGGACTGCAGGATGCCGACCGCGGCCATGATCGCGCCGCCGGGGACACCGGGCGCGGCGACCATGGTCACGCCCAGCAGCAGGATGAACCCGATGTACTGCCACGTGTTGATGGGCATCCCCGAGATGGTCATGATCGCCAGGGAGAACAGCACGATCTTCATGGTGGACCCGGAGAGGTGGATCGTGGCGCACAGGGGAATGGTGAACCCGGCGACGCGCTCGTCCACGCCGTTGCGCTTGGTGCATTCCAAGGTCACGGGGATGGTCGCCGCGGACGATGACGTGCCCAGCGCCGTGGCGTACGCCGGGAGCATGTTCTTGAGCATCACGAACGGGTTGCGCTTGGCCACGAGGCCCGCCACGCAGTACTGGATGATCAGGATCACCACGGTCATGATGAACGCCAGGATCACCACGCGCAGGAAGGTGGAGATCACCAGGACGATCTGCCCGTTCATGGTGAGGCTCAGGAACATGCCGAAGATGTAGACGGGCAACAGCGGGATGATGATCTTCTCCACGATCCGCATCACGATCGTGCGCAGCTCCCCGAACCCGCGGTGCAGGGAGTTGCCCTTGACGAACGTGATCCCCACGCCGATGCAGAAGGCCAGGATGAGAGCTGTCATCACGTCGAACACGGGTGGCATGGTGATGTCGAAGAACCCGCTCAGGGCGTGGTCCTCCGGGTTCTCCAGCCCGTTGACGGACCTGTCACCGCCCAGCAGCCACGGGTAGCTCGCCTTGGCCACGAGGAACGCCAGGAGACCGGCGAAAATGGTGGACCCGTACGCGATGGCCGCCGTCACGGCCAACCACTTGCCCGCGCCCCGCCCCAGATCCGCAATGGCCGGTGTCACGAGGCCCACGATGATCAGGGGGATCAGAAACCCCAGGAACTGGCTGAAGATGCCGTTGAAGGTTATGAACACCCGTGCGAGCCATTCCGGGAAGAAGAGGCCGAAGACGACGCCCATGACGATGGCCACGAGGACCCGCAGAAGCAGGTTTTTGGAGAGGGATCTCAAACGCATGCTTCATTATGTACGGCGCCCACCCTCCTGCGGTTCACTCCGCGCGCGGATCATCTCGCCGCGTCCCGTTCGAGTGCCGCGAGCGGCCCGTCCATGGCGTTGGGAGTGCTCCGCGCACCGTTTGTAGAATGCTCTTCGAGAACATCCGGCGGTGCCAGATCCCGCCCCCGCACCATGGCCGCAGGCCGCAGTAGGAGACACCCCTTGAGCGAATCTGAACAGCACGGTTCCCACGATCGTTCCGATCGTCGACGCAGCGGGGGTGACCGCGGCGGCCGGTGGGGCCGTGACGAGCGCGGTTCATCCCGCGGTGGGGGAGACCGCCGGTTCTCCCGGGGCGACGACGATCGTCGGGGCACGGATCGCCGTGGCTCCGATCGCTCCTCGTACCGCGGGGGCTCGGGGGGCCGTCCCGGAGATCGGGACGGTTTCGGCGGCCGAGGCGGCAGCGGACGCCGTTCATCCGGCGACGACGCTCGCAGCGGCTACCGGGGCCGGGACGAGCGGGCGGGGATTTACGGCGGGCGCGGTGATGAGCGCAGGAATGATGACCGGCGAGGCGGCTACCGCCGTGACGACGATCGACGCGGTCCGCGCGACGGCGCTCGTGGTGAGGAACGGGGCGGCTACGGGCGTCGGGACGAGCGTGGTGACCGGGACCGTCGTGAGGGCGGCTATGGACGTCGGGACGACCGTCGTGATGGTGGTTTTGGGCGACGTGATGATCGCGGGGACCGGGATCGCCGGGACGGGGGCTTCGCGGGCCGGGGCGGTGACCGGGCTCGCCAGGGCGGCGGGCGCGGCTTCGGAGCGCGCGACGAGCGCCGCGACTACCGTGACGACCGGCGCGGTGACGCACGTGGCCCCGAGCGCGATGACCGCCGAGATGCCCAGCCGCGGTTCGTGGCCCCGGACATCGACGCGGACGTCACGGGTCGGGAAATCGACCGGACCGTGCGCCGGGAACTGCAGGCCCTCGAGGCGAGCAATGCCGAGCGGGTGTCCAAACACCTCGTGATGGCGGCGCGCTATCTCGACGACGATCCCGAATTCGCCCTTGAACACGCCAACGCCGCCGTGCGTAAGGCGGGGCGGATCGGCGCTGTGCGCGAGGTTGCCGGGATCGCGGCGTATGCGGCCGGTGACTACGCGCTCGCCCTGAAGGAGTTGCGCACCCACCGGCGGATCTCCGGTTCGCAGGCACACCTGCCGCTCATGGTGGACGCCCAGCGTGCCCTGGGCCGCGTGGACAAGGCCATGGAAGAGGCCATCTCGGATGCCGCTGATGCGCTGGACGCCGAGGGCAAGGCCGAGCTCGCCATGGTCGTGTCCGGGATCCACGCCGACGCCGGTGACGAACAGGCCGCGCTCGCGGCGCTCGAGATCCCCCAGCTCGACAAGAACCGCGGGTTCTCCTACAGCCCCAAACTTTTCCGCGCGTACGCGGACGCCCTGCGCGCGGTGGGTCGCGACAGCGAGGCCATGTCGTGGGATCGCCAGGCCATCGTCGCGGAGGCGGCGCTGGGCATGGGCCAGTTCTCCGAGCCCGAGATCGTGGACCTGGGTGACGACTTAGACGAGGACGACGCTCGGCGCACCGTCCGGGAGGCCCAGAAGCGACACAGCGCGGACCGCCCCAGTGATGACGCCCCCGAAGTGAGCACGGACTCCGACGAGGAGGCGGCCCCTGCGCGGGAGGAGACAGCGCCGTCGGACGACGCGGCCGCTCCGGGTGACGCGTCAGCCGACAACCACGCACCCGCCGAGAGCGCCGACGGCGAGCACGGGACGGACACCGGTCATGACCGCAACTGATCCCGCCCGCGAGGAGGGGAGCGAGGACGCGACGCTCATCGAACGGTTCGACGCCTTGCTGTGCGATCTGGACGGTGTGGTCTACGCGGGACCGCACGCGATCGACGGCGCCCCGGAGAGCCTCAAGCGAGTGAAGGACTCGGGGCGCGCGGTGATGTACGTGACCAACAACGCATCCCGATCCCCCGAAGCGGTGGCCGAGCACATCTCGTCCCTCGGCGCTCCCGCTCGGACGCAGGACGTGGTGAGTTCCGCCCAGGCGGCCGCGGCTTTGCTGGCGGAGCGGCTCCCGCGGTCGGCGAAAGTGTTGATCACGGGGGCACAGGCGCTCGCGGACGAGATCCGCGCCGTGGGATTGACCCCCGTGATCTCCCAGGACGAGCAACCGGAGGCCGTGGTGCAGGGCTTCGACCCGCACATCGGATGGGAGCACCTCGCCGAGGCCGCCTTCACCCTTGCGGACGACGCCGTGCTGTGGTGCGCGACCAACACCGACCGCACCATCCCCAAGGAACGGGGGATCGCCCCCGGCAACGGGACGCTCGTGGCCGCTGTTGCCGCGGCGTCGGGCCGGGAACCCGTGGTCGCGGGCAAACCCGAGGCCCCCATCTTCCGCGAGGCGGCCGAGCGCGTCGGCGCCCGCAACCCCGCAGTCGTGGGGGACCGGCTGGACACCGACATCCTCGGGGCCAACAACGCGGGCATGCCCGGGATCGAAGTGTTCACGGGGGTGGACTCGCCGCGTTCGGTGCTCGCCGCGTGCACGTCCCAGCGCCCCACCTACCTCCTGGGGAACCTGCGTGAACTGTTCGAACCGTATCCCCGGGTGGACGTCACGCACGACGGCGGCCGGTTCCGCGCGCGGTGCCGCGAGGCCGTCGCGGAGACCGACAGCACCGCCGTGACGGTCACCGCGCCTCGCGACAGCCTGGACGGTTGGCGCGCTGCGTGCGCCGCGTGGTGGGCCGCCCATCCCGACGTCGACGTCGCTCACGAACCGTCGCTGACGTGGCAGGACCCCGCGTGAACGAGGAACACCCCGAGCCCCCGCACACCGGCCTGGACCCCGTGGACCGCGTGCTCGCGCGTGAAGCAAACATCGCCGCGCTCCCCGTCACGGAACAGGCGGCGGCGTACGAGGTCCTGCACGAGGAACTGGAGCGGATCCTCAACGCGTCGCCGGGTTCGTTGCCCGCCGGGCTCATCGACTCCGTGACGGAGCCTGGGTCGGACGCCGCGGGGGAGCGGGAGCACCCGTGAACGATCGGCTCGACCGGGCGCTGACCGCGCGCGGTCTCGCCCGGTCCCGCACCGTGGCCGCCGCTCTGATCAAGGCCGGGCGCGTGAGTGTGAACGGGTCCGCGGCCACGAAACCCTCCGCCGTGGTCACCTCGGAGGCTACGCTCGAGGTCGCGGCAGCCGAGGGCGAGGAGTACGTGAGCCGCGCCGGGCACAAACTGGCCGGCGCGCTCGAACGGTTCCCGGACGTGTACCCCGCGGGTAAGCGCTGTCTGGATGCGGGGGCGTCCACCGGAGGGTTCACGGACGTCCTGTTGCGCCGTGGTGCGCGCGAGGTCGTGGCGGTGGACGTGGGGCACGACCAATTGGTCCCCGAACTGCGCGCGGACCCCCGCGTCCGGGTCCACGAGGGGCTCAACGTGCGCTACCTGGATTCCGCCGAGATCGGCGGCCCCGCCCAACTCACGGTGTGCGACCTCTCCTTCATCTCCCTGACCCTCGTGGTCCCTGCGCTCGCGGCGGCCACGGAGCGTGGAGGGGACCTGCTGCTCATGGTCAAACCCCAGTTCGAGGTGGGGGCGCACGCGCTGTCCCGCACCGGCGTCGTGACGTCCGACGCCGCGCGGGAAGCGGCGGTGGAGCGCGTACGGGCTTGCGCGCGCGACGTCGGGCTCGAGGTCCTCGGCACGGCGCCCAGTCCGCTGCCGGGCCAAGACGGCAACTTGGAGTTCTTCGTGTGGTGCCGCAGCCCGAAGCACTGACCGCGTCGGGGCGCTCGCGTAGTGTTGGCTGAGTCAGCCCACCGTGGGAGTCGATCGCAGGAGGATGGTCTTCAGCTCGTGAGCCGGAAAATCTTGGTGATGACCCACACGGGGCGGCACGAGGCCAAGGAAGCGGCCCGCCAGTCCTGCGAACAACTGCACGACGCCGGGCTCGTACCTGTCCTCTGCCGCCCGGACCTCGAGGCCCTGCGTGCGGACGGGTCGGACATGGCACCCGTGGAGATCCTCGAGGAGGACGTGGCGCTGCGCGAGATCGAGATCGTCATGGTGCTCGGCGGTGACGGCTCCATCCTGCGCGCGGCGGAACTGGTGCGCGGAGTGGACACCCCTCTGCTGGGCGTCAATCTGGGTCACGTGGGCTTCCTCGCCGAGTCCGAGCGTTCCGCGCTGAGCGAGACCGTGGAGGCCATCGTCGACGGTCGCTACACGGTGGAGCGGCGCATGGCCCTGGACATCACCGTGTGGGAGCAGCGCCGAAAAGTCCTGCACACGTGGGCGCTCAACGAGGCCTCCGTGGAGAAGGGCAACCGGGAGAAGATGATCGAGGTCGTCACGGAGGTGGACCGCAGGCCGCTGTCCACGTTCGGGTGCGACGGCGTGGTCATGGCCACCCCCACCGGTTCCACGGCCTACGCGTTCTCCGCGGGTGGTCCCGTGGTCTGGCCGGAGGTCGAGGCCCTGCTCATGGTCCCGCTGTCCGCCCATGCCCTGTTCTCCCGCCCCCTCGTGATCTCCCCGCGCTCCATGATGGCCGTGGAGGTGCTCACCCGCACGGATGCCCGCGGTGTCCTGTGGTGCGACGGACGGCGAACCGTGGACCTGCCCCCGGGATCGCGCATCGAGGTGCGCCGGTCCGAGAAGTCCGTGAACCTGGCCCGCATGCACGCGACCCCGTTCTCCGAACGCCTCGTCAAGAAGTTCGAACTGCCGATCGCCGGATGGCGTGGCCCCATGCCCAAGGAACAGCTCGAGGCCCTCACCTCGGCCCTGTCTGTCGTGCAGCCCACCACCAAGGTGGTCGCTCAGGACGAGGAACAAGTCAAGCTCAGCGTGGGCCGGGAGATCCCGCACCACAACGACGCGCCCTGGCTCGATGGCGGCTCCTCGACCGGTGAGCGGACCGGCGACCGACCGGACGGGACCTCCCGGTCATGATCGAGGAGATCCACATCCACGACCTCGGCGTCATCACGGACGCCGTCCTGCCACTGGGCCCCGGATTGTCGATCCTCTCGGGTGAGACCGGCGCGGGGAAGACCATGGTGGTCACTGCGCTCGGCATGCTGCTCGGCAACCGCGCGGACGCCGGATCCGTGCGCTCGGGCAGCACCAAGGCGCTAGCGGAAGCCACCGTGCGGGTGCCGTCGGACCACGCCGCTGTGGCGCTCGTGGAGGAATCCGGTGGTGCGGTGGACAGCGAGACGGTCAATGGCACCGAGGAGTCCCTGGTCCTGCTCTCCCGCACCGTCTCGGCCGAGGGGCGCAGTCGCGCCCATGTGGGCGGCCGTTCCGCACCGGTGGGCACGCTCGGCGCCGTCGGTGAGACCCTCGTGGCCGTCCACGGGCAGTCCGACCAGCTACGCCTGAAGTCCCCGGCGGCCCAGCGCACGGCGCTCGACGACTACGCCGGCGCGGACGTTGCCGAGGAGCTCGCCACCTACCGCGGCAAACTCGCGCGCTACCGGGAGGTCGTGGCCACGTTGCGCGCGGCCAAGGAAAATTCCCGCGAACGAGCGCTGCAGGCCCAGGCGTTGACCACCGTGCTCGAGGAGATCGACGCCGTGGAGCCCGTTCCGGGCGAGGACGCCCAGTTGGACGCGGAGAGCGAGAAGCTCACTAACCTCGAGGCCCTGCGCGGTGCGGCATTGTCCGCCCACGGGGCCCTGAGTGGATCCGACGCGGACGACGAACCGGACCTCAACGCCGTCGCCCTGCTGTCCCACGCGCAACAGGCGCTCGACCTCGTGGCGGAGTCTGACCCCGAACTCGTGGCCCTAGCCACCCGGGTGCGCGAGCTGACCGTGGTCGCCGCCGACGTCGCCGCGGACCTCTCGGGATACGCGAGCGGTCTGGACGAGGACGGCCCCGCGCGGCTCGCCGAGGTCGAGGCCCGCCGCAGTGCCCTGCGCGCGCTGACCAAGAAGTACGGTGCGAGCATCGACGAAGTGCTGTCCTGGGCGGACGAGGCCCGGACCCGGCTCGAGGGGCTCGTGGTGGACCCCCAACGCGAGGAACAACTGCGCGCGGAGGGCGAGAGCCTGCATGCGGCCCTCGTGAAGCACGCGACCAGGCTGTTGGAGCTGCGACGGGTGGCCGCCAAGAAACTCGCGGGCGCCGTGAGCGAGGAACTGAGCGCGCTGGCCATGCCCAACGCGTCCCTCGTGGTGGCGGTGGAACCCTCCGAGCGCTTCACGGACGACGGCAGGGACACGATCGAGTTCATGCTCGCGCCCCACCCGCAGGCCACACCCCGCCCGCTCGGCAAGGGTGCCTCCGGTGGTGAGCTCTCGCGCATCATGCTCGCGCTCGAGGTGGTGCTCTCCGAGGTGGACCCCGTGCCTACGTTCGTGTTCGATGAAGTCGATTCCGGTGTGGGCGGCAAGGCTGCCGTAGAGATCGGCCGGCGGCTGAAGATGCTCGCCAAGAACGTGCAGGTGCTCGTGGTGACCCACCTTCCCCAGGTCGCTGCGTTCGCGGATCAGCACATCCTGGTGACCAAGTCCTCGGACTCGAGCGTCTCGGACGTGAAAGTGCTCACGGACGAGGAACGCGTGGTGGAGCTGGCCCGCATGCTCGCGGGCCACGAGGACTCCAGTGCGGCCCGCGAACACGCGCGAGAACTCATGCGGGACGCTACCGCATGACCGACGACCCCCAACGCCCCGACGAGACACGAATGGTAGGCTCGAATCCCGTGGTGAATGCTCAGGACGCCGCCCACGAGGCAGGCACAGAAAAGAACGACGGCAAGGTGACCCGGCAGATCTTCGTCACGGGAGGTGTGGCCTCGTCCCTCGGCAAGGGGCTCACCGCGTCCTCACTCGGAATGCTTCTGCGTTCGCGCGGCCTGTCCGTGACCATGCAGAAATTGGATCCGTACCTCAACGTGGATCCCGGAACCATGAACCCCTTCCAGCACGGTGAGGTCTTCGTCACGGACGACGGCGCCGAGACGGACCTGGACATCGGTCACTACGAGCGCTTCCTGGACGAGAACCTGGACGCCTCCGCGAACGTGACCACCGGTCAGGTGTACTCCACGGTGATCGCCAAAGAACGCCGCGGCGAGTACCTGGGTGACACCGTGCAGGTCATCCCGCACATCACGGACGAGCTCAAGCGCCGGATGCGCCGCCGCGCCGAGGACGAAAACGCCCCGGACATCATCATCACCGAGATCGGCGGCACGGTCGGTGACATCGAGTCCCAGCCCTTCATCGAGGCCGCGCGCCAGGTGCGCCAGGACGTGGGTCGGCGCAATGTGTTCTACCTGCACGTGTCCCTGATCCCGTTCATCGGCCCGTCCGGTGAGCTCAAGACCAAGCCCACCCAGCACTCCGTGGCCTCGCTGCGCGGTCTGGGCATCCAGCCCGACGCCCTCGTGCTGCGCTGCGACCGGGACGTCCCGGACGCGATGCTGCGCAAGATCGGTGCCGCGTGCGACGTGGACCTGGACGCCGTGATCTCGTGCGCGGACGCCCCCAGCATCTACGACATTCCCAACACCCTGCACAGCCAGGGTCTGGACACCTACATCCTGGACTACCTGGGTCTGGACTACCAGGACGCCGATCTACGGCAGTGGTCCCGGCTGCTCACCGCGGTGCACGAGCCCGAGCACCACGTGACGGTCGCGCTCGTGGGCAAGTACATCGACCTCCCGGACGCGTACCTGTCCGTGTCCGAGGCGCTACGGGCCGGTGGATTCGCGAACAACGCCCGCGTGCACATCAAGTGGGTCGCCTCCGACCTGTGCGACACCCCAGAGGGCGCCCAGCGCGAACTCGGTGACGTGGACGCCGTCCTGATCCCCGGGGGCTTCGGCATCCGCGGGCTCGAGGGCAAGCTCGGCGCCCTGCGCTGGTCCCGTGAGCACAAGGTGCCCACCCTGGGGCTGTGCCTCGGGTTGCAGTGCATGGTCATCGAGTACGCGCGCGACGTCGTGGGCCTGCCCAACGCCTCCTCCACCGAGTTCGACCCGGACACGGACACTCCCGTGATCGCGACCATGGAGGAGCAGAAGCAGTTCGTGGAGGGCGCCGGTGACCTGGGCGGCACCATGCGTCTGGGCCTGTACCCCGCCGCGCTGGCCGAGGGTTCCGTGGTGGCCGAGGCCTACGGTGCCACGGAGGTCTCCGAGCGTCACCGCCACCGCTACGAGGTCAACAACGCGTACCGCGACGCCCTCTCGGAGGCCGGGCTGCGGATCTCGGGCACGTCCCCGGAGGGCACGCTCGTGGAATTCGTGGAGCTGCCCCGTGAGGAGCACCCCTACTACGTGGCCACGCAGGCACACCCCGAGCTGGCCTCCCGCCCGACCCGTCCGCACCCGCTGTTCGACGGCCTCGTCAAGGCCGCTCTCGAGCGCCGGGGCGTCCAGGCCAAGGGCTGAGCCGTGGAGTACACGAGCATCACCGCCGAGCAGCTGACGGATCGCCCGGATCCGCACACCGTCACGGATTCGCGGACCGTCTACGACGGCGCCATCTGGGACGTGTGCAGTGAGTCCTTCCGCATGGCGGGCCAGGAAGAACCGCTGACCCGGGAGTTCATCACGCACCCGGGGGCGGTGTCCGTGGTCGTGTTGGACGAGAAGGAACGGATCCTGCTCATCAACCAGTACCGCCACCCCGTGCGCAAGCGGATGTGGGAGATCCCAGCGGGGCTGCTCGACGTGTCCGGGGAACCCGCGCTGCAGGCGGCCCAGCGCGAGCTGGGCGAGGAAGCGGATCTCACGGCCCGGACATGGCACACGCTCGTGGACTTCGACAACTCGCCAGGCTCCTCGGCGGAGGCCAACCGGATCTTCTTGGCCCGTGACCTGAGCGAGGTCCCCGAGTCCGAGCGGTTCGAACGCGAGGGCGAGGAGGCGGAGATCGTGGCTGGTTTCGCGGACCTCGACGACGCCGTGGCCGCGGTCATGGCCGGGCGGATCACGTCCCCTACGGCCACGCTCGGCATCCTCGCTACGCACATTGCGCGGTCCCGGGACTGGGCCACGCTGCGCGCACCGGACGCCGAATGGACCTCGCGGCCGCGGCACGAGGGGTGAACGACTCCCTCGAGCCGCACGGTCCCATCACCGAACCACTGCCGATCGTGGATGGGGGACCGAGGGCGGGTGCGGCGCCGTCGGACTCGACGACCGAGGCGGAGGCCGCACCGGAACTGCGGCGGGCCGTGGCGCGTTACCTGGACCACCTCGTGGTCGAGCGCGGACTCGCAGCGAACACTGTGAGCGCGTACCGCCGGGACCTCGCGCGCTACCTGCAGCACCTCACGGCGACCGCCGCGCACGTGCGCGTGCCCAGGGACATCACGGCCGATCACGTGCGGGCGTTCGTGCGGAGCATCCGCGAGGGCGACGCCGCCCACCCGGCGCTGTCCGCGCGCAGCAGTGCGCGGGTGCTCGCAGCGGTGCGGGGGGCCCACGCGTTCTGGGTCACGGAGTCGAGCGTGGACACGGACGTCGCGTCCCGCGTGAGCCCGCCCATGCCGCCGCAGCGGCTGCCCAAGGCCATCGGCGTCACGGAGGTCGAGAACCTCCTGGCCGCCCCGGACCCGGACACACCCGCGGGACTGCGAGCCCGGGCGTTCCTCGAACTGCTGTACGCCACGGGTGCGCGTATCTCCGAGGCCGTCGCACTGGACGTGGACGACCTCGCCGGTCTGCACGACGAGGACCTCGCCCTGATCCGTGTGACGGGCAAGGGCGCCAAGCAACGGCTCGTGCCCGTGGGATCGTTCGCCGTGGCGGCCCTGGACCGCTACCTTGTCCGGGCCCGCCCCGAGTTGGCGCGGCACGGTCGGGGGAGCCCGGCGGTGTTCCTCAATGCTCGCGGCACGCGGATCTCGCGGCAGACGGCGTGGAACATGGTCAAGGACGCCGCGCGCACGATCCACCAGGAGGAGCGGATCACGCCGCACACGCTGCGCCACTCGTTCGCCACGCACCTGCTCGAGGGCGGCGCGGACCTGCGGGTCGTGCAGGAACTGCTGGGTCACGCCTCCCTGGCCACGACCCAGATCTACACGCGCGTGTCCGTGGAGTCCCTGCGCGAGGTCTACGCGACGTCCCACCCGCGAGCGCGCTGAGCCGGCAGCGTCGGGGCCGCGCACTGAGCCGACCACGTCGGGGCCGCGCACTGAGCCGACCACGTCGGGAGCCGCAGCACACGGAGTGGGTGACGTTCCGCCCGCACACCGAGCCGGCGACGTCGCCCGCCGCACCGCCCGGAGCCCGGGACCTCCCGCGCGTGGGCGCCGGGCCCGCGAGGGGCGGGGAGCGGCGTCGTCGGCTGTTCGCCCATAGGCCGACCGCGCGTCACGCGCAGCATCTATCGTGGCCTCATGCGAACCGTCATGCGTCGTCCGGCCCTGCTCACCGCCCTGTTAGCCGCGCTGCTGCTCGTGGGCGGCGTGGTACCGGCCCACGCCGGGGCGGGGATCGACAACGAGTACCGCGCCCTGCCGAATCCCGGCGCATGGTTGGGCAAGCCCACGTCCGCCGAACGCTGTGGCCTGCGGGACCGCGGCTGCTATCGGCAGTACCAGAAGGGCACGATCCACTGGACGTCCACGACCGGTGCGCGTGCCCAGCGCGGCGGGATCCTGGCGAAGTGGCGCGCGGAGGGCTCCGAGCACGGGGCCCTGGGGTACCCCGTGACGCGTGAGACCTGCACGGGTGGCACGTGCGAGGTCCGCTACCAGCGCGGCCGCATCACCTGGACCGCCCAGGGAGGAGCGCGGGTGTACCGGGACATCGACGATGCCCGCAGCGTGTCCGTGGTCGTGAACAAGAAACGCCCGCTGTCCCCGCGCACCTACGCCCCGGCTCCGTTACGTTCGGTGGGTGGGGGAGTCCTGCTTCGGGACGACGCCGCAGCAGCCTACCAGCGCATGAGCCGTGCCGCGGCCGCACAGGGGGTCACGCTGGTCCCGGTGAGCGGGTACCGCGACTACGGCGCCCAAGCGCGCCTCTACCGCGAGTACACGGCCCTGTACGGACAGGCCACCGCCGACACCATTTCCGCGCGGGCCGGTCACTCCGAACATCAGACCGGCCTCGCGATCGACGTGGGCGCCCCCGGGGCCACCTGCGGTCTGCTCCCGTGCTTCGGCAACACCCCACAGGGGAAGTGGATCGCCGCGAACGGGCACACCTACGGGTTCGTGGTGCGCTACCCCAACGGGCACACCGCAACCACCGGGTACGCCTACGAACCGTGGCACCTGCGCTACGTGGGCACCGCCACGGCCACGAGTTTGAAGAACAGCGGGTCCGCGACGGTGGAGTCCTACATGGGTCTGCCGCGGGCCCCGAAGTACTGACGACGGCCCGCCACCTCTCACGTGTGAAGGGGCGGCGGGCCGTCGTGGTGTCCCAAGCTCAGGACAGGTGACGCTCGTCCGGGCCGCTGTAGTCCGAGAGCGGGCGGATCAGCGAGTTGTTTGCGCGCTGCTCCATGATGTGCGCGGTCCAGCCCACGATCCGCGCGGCCACGAAGATGGGCGTGAACGCGGGGATATCGAACCCCATGAGCCAGTACGTGGGGCCCGCGGGGTAGTCCAGGTTGGGCTTGATGGACTTGGCCTCGTCCATGGACTTGGCCAGACCGTTGTAGAGCCCGAGGACCTCGGGCCGGTCGTAGTGCTCGAGCATGCGGAACAGGGCGTCCTGCATGGTGGGCACGCGCGAGTCACCGTGCTTGTACACGCGGTGGCCGAAGCCCATGACCTTCTTCTTCTCCGCGAGCGCCTGGTCCATCCACTCCTTGGCGCGCTTCTCCGCTTCCTCGGCGGATTCGTCCTTGCGGATCCCGAGCTCCTCGAACGTGTGCATCACGGCCTCGTTGGCACCGCCGTGCAGGGGGCCCTTGAGGGCGCCGATGGCCCCGGTCACTGCCGAGTGCAGGTCCGCGAGCGTGGAGGTGATCACGCGCGCCGTGAAGGTGGAGGCGTTGAACGAGTGTTCCGCGTACAGGATGATCGACACCCGGAACGCGTCCACGACCTCCGGGGCGGGTTCCTCGCCGAAGGCCATCCACAGGAAGTTCTGGGAGTAATCGAGGTCCTCGCGGGGATCCACGAGGTCCTGGCCGTGACGGCGGCGCTGGTCGTAGCACACCACGGCGGGCATGACGGCGAACAGTTCCTGGGCCTTGCGCAGCTCCGCCTCGGGGGAGTTGTCCTCTGCGTGCGGGTGCTGCGCGCCGATCACCGAGGCGGCGGTGCGGCACACGTCCATGGGGTGGCACGTGGTGGGCAGCTCGTCGATGACGCGCTTGAGCTCGGGCGTCAGCGCGCGGTGGGAACGCTCCAGCTTTTGGAACGCGGTGAGCTCGTCCTCGGACGGCAGCTCGCCGTTCCACAACAGCAGCGCCACCTGTTCCGCGGAACAGTTCTGCGCGAGTTCCTGCACCGGGTAGCCCCGGTAGAGCAGCGAGTTGGTCTCTGCATTGACCTTGGACACGGCGGTGGTGTCAGCCACCACCCCGGCGAGTCCTTTGTGGATCTCGGTATCGGCCACGGTGATCTCCTTCGACGATCGGGCTCGTGCACGGACTGAGTGTTCCCACCACACCACACTTGGCGTGGTGGGAACAGAGGGGTTCAGGCGTCCGGGGTCTCGGGGACCTCGAAATTGAACACCCCGGAATCGAACTGGTTGTACCCGTTGTAGTCCACGAGTTCGTACAGCCGCTTACGGGTGAGCATGTTCTCTACCTGCGCCTGCTGGGTGCCGTCCTCCCGGATGGTGGTGAGCAGGCGTTCCATGGCGCCGAGGGCCTGGCGCTGCAGGGACACGGGGTAGATGATCATGGACACCCCTGCACCGTGCAGTTGCTGCGTGGTGAACAGCTGGGACTTGCCGAATTCGGTCATGTTGGCCAGGATCGGCACGTCCAGGGCCTCAGCCATGCGCTCGAACTCCGAGAGGTCCGCCATGGCCTCGGGGAAGATCACGTCCGCGCCGGCGTCGGCGAGGGCCTTGGCTCGGTCGATCGCGGCATCCAGTCCGTCCACACCGCGCAGGTCCGTGCGGGCCATGACCACGAAGTTCGGGTCCCGGCGGGCTTCCACGGCGGCCTTGATCCGCTTGGTGGCCGTGGCGGTGTCCACCACGTTCTTCCCGTCCAGGTGGCCGCAGCGCTTGGGATTGAACTGGTCCTCGATGTGGCAACCGGCCAGGCCGGCGTCCTCGAGTTCCTGGACGGTGCGGGCAACGTTCATGGGCTCACCGAATCCGGTGTCCGCGTCCACGAGGCACGGCAGGTCCGTGCTGCGCGCGATCTGACCGGCGCGCGTGGCCACCTCGGTCAGGGTCGTGAGACCGATGTCCGGCAGGCCCAGTTCGTTGGCGAGCACGCCGCCGGAGATGTAGACGCCCTCGAAGCCCTGCTCTTGGATGAGCTTGGTGGACAGGGGCGTGAACGCTCCGGGGAAACGGGCGATCTCCGGGGCCGCGAGCAGTTCGCGGAACCGTTCGCGCTTCTCGGCGGGGGTCACGGTGGTGTACAGCATGATCAGAAGATTCCCTTCGCTGAGGTCTCCAGCTCCACGGCGGCCGTGATGTTCAGCTGCCCGAGCTCCCCGGCACCCAGTTCGGGGACGCGCTGGACCGCGTCCAGGAACCGCTCGATCTCCTCCGGGGCCACGATGCCCTCGGCCAGGGTACGGAACTTGGTGATGTACTGCTCCCGCGCGAACGGGCGGGCACCGAGCGGGTGGGCGTCCGCCACGGCGATCTGGTCCGTGATCACGGTGCCGTCCGTGAGGGTGATCTCCACGGAACCGCCGAACGCCTTCTCGGAGATGTCCAGGGAGTGGTACCGGCGGGTCCACTCCGGGTCCTCCTGCGTGGTGACCTTGTGCCACAGCTCCACGGTGTCCTGGCGGGCCGCACGCTCGGGGGAGTAGGAGTCCACGTGGTGCCACGCGCCGTCCTGCAGGGCCACGGTGAAGATGTACGGGATCGAGTGGTCAAGGGTCTCACGCGACGCCGTGGGATCGTACTTCTGGGGGTCGTTGGCCCCGGAACCGATCACGTAGTGGGTGTGGTGGGAGGACTTGATGAGCACCGAGGCCACGTTGGCGGGGTCGGTGACCTCCGGGTGCTCGCGGTGCAGCTTGCGCGCCAGGTCGATCCACGCCTGGGCCTGGTACTCCGCCGAGTGCTCCTTGGTGTACGTGTCCAGGATTGCGCGCTTGGGCTCACCCGGGGCCGGCAGGGGCACCGTGTAGCGGGCCTCCGGGCCCGAGAGCAGCCACGCGATCACGCCGTCCTCGCCCTCGTAGATGGGGGTCGGGGAGGTCTGCCCGCGCATTGCGCGGTCCACGGCCTCGACCGCCATCTTCCCGGCGAAGGCGGGCGCGTGGGCCTTCCACGTGGAGATCTCGCCCTTGCGGGACTGCCGGGTCTGGGTGGTCGTGTGCAGTGCCTGACCGATCGCCTGGAAGATGGTCTCGGTGTCCAGGCCGAGCAGCGTGCCGATGCCCGCGGCGGCGGACGGACCGATGTGCGCAATGTGGTCGATCTTGTGCTCGTGCAGGCACATGCCCTTGACCAGGTCCACCTGGATCTCGTACCCGGTGGCGATCGCGCGCACGAGGTCCTCGCCCGAGCTGCCCACGTGCTGCGCGACGGCCAGGATGGGCGGGATGTTGTCCCCGGGGTGGGAGTACTCCGCGGCCAGGAACGTGTCGTGGTAGTCCAGCTCGCGCACGGCCACGCCGTTGGCCCACGCGGCCCACTCGGGGGAGACCGCGGCGTCGTCGTCCGGGGCGCCGTAGAGCAGCGCGCCGGTGCCCGAGAAGCCGCCGCCGTCGACGACCCGGTGGCACAGGGCCTGCGAGCGCGCGGAGACGATGGGCCCGCGGTTGAGGGAGGCCACGGCCACGGAGGCGTTGTCGATGATCCGGTTGATGACCATGTCCACGACCTCGGGCTCCACGGCCACCGGGTCGGTCGCGACGCTCGCGAGCTTGTGGGCGAGCTGCTCCTCGCGGGGCAGTTCCTCCTTGGACGAGTATGTGCGCACGGTGTGTTCGACGGTCACGGGCGTTCCTTTCGCTGCGAGGTGTCTCTGGGATGTCTCCGCGGGCTTGCGGATGGTTCGTGGGGCGTACGCCCCGGTCAGGAGGCCTCCGGGCGGGCCCGCGCGAGCGCGGGGGAGCCGAGGGCCTTGCTCAGGGCGTTCTTCAGGTGCACGCGCGTGGTCGCGACGGCCAGGGGTGCGTCCCCGTGCGCGATCGCGCGGGCGATCGCCTCGTGTTCGGCGGCCGCGGCGGCCAGCCGCTGCGGATCGGAGGTGGCGAGCCGGCGCACGCGGGCGAGGTGCAGACGCACGTTCTCGAGGGCCTGTTGCAGGTAGGGGTTGCCCGCGGCGGCGTCGATCTGTTCGTCCATGCGGTCCACGAGATCGTAGTACGCAGGGTGGTCGGGGTCGTCCGAGAGCCGCTCCGCCGCGTGGGACAGTTCGTCCGCGAGCGCTCGGAACGTCTCTGGGTCGCCGCGCTGGGCAGCGAGTTCGGCGGCCCGGCAGTCGAGCGTGTCGCGCAATTCGTAGAGGGCGCGCACGTCGTCCGCAGACAGGGCGCTGACGACGACGCCGCGGCCGTTGTGCGGCTCGGTGAGCCCGTCCGCGGTGAGCCGGGACAGCGCTTCGCGCACGGGGGTGCGGGAGATGCCGAGCCGTTCGGAGAGGTCCACTTCGCCCAGGACCTGCCCGGGGACCAGGCGCCACGACACGATGTCCGCGCGCAGTTCGCGGTAGGCACGCTCACCCGCTCGCATGGCTCCTCCTGAAGATCGAAAGTTCTTCCAGTGTATACACGAGCCCGTCATGCGCCAAGAGTTTTCCGGGACTGAAGAGGAAGTTACGCATCGTGTGTATACAAAGCTCTTGTTTTGTGTGATCAGGGACACTATCCTGGTGGCACCGATCCTCACCACGACCACCCGCGGAGGAAGCCATGTCCGAGGCCACGTACGCATCCGTCTACCGTTCCAGCGTGGAGGACCCCGAGCGGTTCTGGCTCGACGCCGCCGACGCCGTGGACTGGGTGAGCCCACCCACCCGCGCACTCGACGACTCCGCCGCACCCCTCTACCGGTGGTTCCCGGACGGGGAGCTCAATACGTGCGTCAACGCCGTGGACCGTCACGTGGCCGCGGGGCACGGGGAGCGCACGGCATTGATCTACGACTCCGCCGTGCTGGACACCCAGGAACACATCACGTACGCGCAGCTGCAGGAGCGCGTGGCCCGCTTCGCCGGTGCGCTCGTCGCCCAGGGTGTGACCAAGGGGGACCGGGTACTGCTCTACATGCCCATGATCGCGGAGTCCCTGATCGCGATGCTCGCGTGCGCGCGACTGGGTGCGGTGCACTCCGTCGTGTTCGGGGGTTTCGCCCCCAAGGAACTGGCGAGCCGGATCGACGACTCCGCCCCGGTGGTCGTCGTCACCGCGTCCGGTGGCGTGGAGCCCAAGCGCCGGATCGAGTACCTGCCCGCGATCGAGGAGGCCCTGCAGTTGAGCGACCACGCGCCGTCGGCGGTGCTCGTGCACGAACGGGACGGTTTCGTCACGACCGTGGCCCAGGCGCGCGAGCGGGCCGGCGACGGCGGGCCCGCGTGGCTGTCGTGGACCGAGGCGCAGGACGGCGTGACGCCCGCGGAGCCCGTGACGGTCAAGGCCACCGACCCGCTCTACATCCTCTACACCTCCGGCACCACGGGCACCCCCAAGGGCGTGGTGCGGGACAACGGCGGGCACGCGGTGGCCCTGAGCTGGTCCATGCGCAACATCTACGACATCGGCGCCGGGGACGTGATGTGGACCGCCTCGGACGTGGGATGGGTCGTGGGCCACTCCTACATCGTCTACGGGCCCCTGTTGGCCGGCGCGACCACCGTGGTCTACGAGGGCAAGCCCGTGGGCACCCCGGACGCCGGGGCCTTCTGGAAGCGCGTGGCCGAGCACGGCGTCAAGGTGCTGTTCACCGCCCCCACGGCGCTGCGCGCGATCCGCAAGGCCGATCCGCAGGGGGACCTGGTGCGCGACTACGACATCTCCTCGCTGCAGACGCTGTTCGTGGCCGGTGAGCGACTGGACCCGGAGACCCACCGCTGGGCCTCGGACGTGCTCAGGGTGCCCGTGGTGGACCACTGGTGGCAGACCGAGACCGGGTGGGCCATCTGCGCCAACCCCTTCGGGATCGAGAAGCTGCCAATAGTGTCGGGCTCGCCCACGGTCCCCGTGCCCGGGTTCAACGTGGAGATCCTCGATCCCGTGGGTGAGCCGTTGGGTCCGGGGGAAGAGGGCAACATCGCGGTGCGGCTGCCCCTGCCGCCGGGCACCCTGGTGACCCTGTGGCGCAACGACGAGCGGTTCGTGTCCTCCTACCTCTCGGCGTTCCCGGGCTACTACGCCACGGGGGACTCGGGCTACATCGATGAGAACGGGTACGTGTTCGTGATGGGCCGCACCGACGACGTCATCAACGTCTCCGGGCACCGGTTGTCCACGGGGCACATGGAGCAGGTCGTGGCGACCCACCCGGACGTGGCCGAGTGCGCGGTGATCGGTGTGAACGATCCCCTCAAGGGTCAGCGCCCCAGCGGGTATGTGGTGCTCAAGACCGGATCGGACATCGAACCCCAGAAGCTGCGCGAAGACCTTGTGGGCATGGTGCGTTCGCAGATAGGGCCCGTGGCGGACTTCAAGGACGTGGCCGTGGTGGACGCCCTGCCCAAGACCCGCTCGGGGAAGATCCTGCGCAAGACCATGCGTCAGATGGCGGACGGGGAGAAGTACACGGTGCCCTCGACCATCGAGGACGATTCCGTACTTGAGGCGCTGCACGCCGTGCTGGCACCGCGCGAGCAGGGGTAGCGGCTCGCGCGGACCGACAGGATCCGCGCGGGCACTCCGCAGTCGCGTAGACACTCTGACTCCGCACAAACACTCCCCGCCCGCGCGGTCAAGGACCGCTCGCGGGGTGTTGCCACCCGCCGTCCGGTGACTCGGCAGGTGCGGTGGACGGGGGCCCAGGCCCTCGCCCTGAGTATGAGCAGACGGCTCGTGGCTCTGGAAGTCCTGCGCGGCCTGGCGCTCCTGGGCACCCTGTTGACCAACATCTGGCTCTTCTCGAGCTCGTCCGTAAGCAGTCTCGCGGCCCTGGTGGTCGCGGCGGTGCTGGCCACGAGTCCCCAGGCCTAGAAGATCTGGCTCTGGATCGGCCTGGCGCTGCACGCCGTGATGATCACGGTGCTCACCCTGCTGCCGGGCCAGTCCTCGAGCCGTTCGTCCATCGGCGCCGGCGATCCTGGGCGCCGTCGGCAACGGCGGCGGTGGGCTGCGCAACACCGAGTCGTACGGGGGATGGTCGCGGAAGGCCTGGAGACCTTCGTGGCCGTGCGCTTCGAGATCCCCATCATGTTCACGATGGGTCTGGGCCTGTTCCTCGTGGGCGCCTTGGGGTTCCTGGTGGGCCTGCCCCTGGACATCGCGTGCCGCACCCTGTGGGCGGAAACCACGAGCTCCCTGTCCCGTTACGGGACCTCGTCCATGGTGGCCTTCGGCGTGCTCGGGCTGGTGGCCGCGTTCTACGCGCGCCGTACCCGCACCGGGGCCCCTGAAGATGCTGAGGCACCGCGCGCACCGCGGGCTCGTGGCCAGGGTCCACGTCCCGCTCTCACGACGGCGCCGCGAGCGCCGTCGTGCCCGCGCGGAAAGCAGCGCCGTGACCTCCGAGTAGTCCCCCCCCACGACCGATCGACCACGTGACGGGTGGCGCCGCTGGGTTCAGCGGCGCCACCCGTATTCCAGTTCGGGGCGCCCGGGGGTGCCGTGTCGCGCCCGCCGCTCCACGGATCCCGCCGCGCACAGGTGCTCGAGGTAACGCCGCGCGGTCACGCGGGCCAGCCCCAGTTCACGGGCGAGCTCACCCGCGGAGTGGTAGTCGGGGGCCTCCCGCAGGAAGCCGGCGACCGCTTCGAGGGTGTCGGGAGCGAGACCCTTGGGCGGCGCGGGAGCGGGGCGAGCAACCAGGGCGGCGAAGATCCGGTCGAGCTCCGCTTGCTCGATCGCGGCGTCGTCCGGCGTGGCCGCCGCGAGCACCCGGTGGTACGCGGCGTAGGCCTCGAGCTTGCGCCGCAGCTCGTCGAACGTGAACGGTTTCACGAGGTAGCCCACCACCCCCACCGCGGTGGCGTCCCGCACCGTGGCCACGTCCCGGTGTGCGGTGACGATCAGCAGGTCCACGGCCGCGCGCTGTGCTCGCAGGGCCCGGGCCACCTCGAGCCCGGAGATGTCCGGGAGCGTGAGGTCCAGCAGTACGAGGTCCACCGGGGCCGACGACGCCGCCCGCTCCCGCACCGCGCGCACGGCCGCCGTGCCGTTGCGCGCGACCCCTGCCACCTCGAATCCCGCGCAGCGGGCCACGTACTCGGCGTGCGCGGACGCCGTCAGGGCTTCGTCGTCCACCACGAGCACGCGGATCATCGGTTCTCCTTCCGATCGAGGGCGGGGTGCTGCGCGGGGATGTCCACCGAGAACACGGCGCCCGCCTCGTGGGACACCGTGAGTTCTGTACCCCAGCCCTCCACCGCCCGGCGCACGACGTCCAGGCCCACCCCGCGGGGTGCGTCCGTGGCGGGCTTGGTGGTGACCCCGGGGTCGAAGAGCCGCTCCCGCACGTCCGGTCGGATGCCGGGCCCGTTGTCGGCGACCGTGAGGTGCAAGAACCGCCCGTCTCGGGACGGGACGAGTTCCACCTCCACGGTGGGCGGTTCGTCGCCCGGACGTTCGTCCCGTTCGACATCGCTGACCGCATCCACGGCATTGTCGACGAGGTTGCCGAGGACGCTCACGAGCTCGGAGGGGTCCACGGCGAGCGGTGGCACCCGCTCGTGGGTCACGACCACCAGTTCCACGCCGCGTTCGTGGGCCGTGGCGGTCTTACCCGCGAGCAATGCCGCGACGTACGGGTCCTCGATCTCTCGGGCGGTCTCACCCAATCGCACTGACCCCTCGAGGGTCGAGGCCGCGAATTCCCGGGCCTGGGGGTAGCGCTCGAGTTCGAGCAGCGAGACCACGGTGTGCATCCGGTTGGCGTGCTCGTGGGTCTGGGCGCGCAGCCCGGCGGCCATCGTGCGCACGGTGTCCAGCTCGCCGGACATCCTGCTCAGCTCCGTCTGGTCCTGGACCATCAGCACACGCAGCCCGGAGTCCTCCGAGACCCGGGTGCACGAGGCCACCAGGGTGCGTCCTGCCACGGTGCAGCGTTCGTCCGCGAACGTGCCCGCCCGGGCGAGCAGCTCGGCCACGGCCGGGGGCACGGGCTCGGCGGCCGGGCGGCGTCGTCGTCGGGCGATCCCGCGTGAACCCGAGAGACCGCGACCGCGTCGTGGGCTCCCGGGGCCGGAGCGGGCGTTGTCGTACGGCTCGAAGCGGGCGTCCTCCGGCGAGGAGCCGCGCTGCTCGCCGGGGGTGACGCCGAGCAGCTCACCGGCGCGCGTGTTGCTCAGCACCGGGCGGTCGGCGGGGTCCAGCAGCACGAGCCCCTCCCGTGCGCGGGACAGCACCGCGCGGTTGAGCGCGAGACCGCGCACGAGGGATTCGGGGGAGCGCCCGTCCGTGATGCGGTTGAGGTAGCGCGCCACCAGAACGCAGACCACCGAGGCCGCCGCGAGCAGCGCACCCACGATCAGGGCGAGTCCTGGCAGCTCGTGGCGGCTCTCCGCGGCGATCCGGTTCACGAGCACCCCCGAGGACACGAGTCCGATGATGGTCCCGTCCCGGTCCCGCACGGGCGCGATCGTGCGCACGGAGGGACCCAGCCGACCCACCTCGGTCGCGGCGTGCACCTCGCCGCGCAGCGCCTGCGAACGGTCGCCCAGGTACTGCTGACCCACGAGGCCCTCGTCGTGGTGGGTGATCCGGGTGCCGTCCGGGGTCATGATCGTGATGAAGTCCACCGCGGTGTCCCGTTCGAGGGTGCTCGTCAGCTCCTGCAGCCTCGGGTGGGGGTCGGAGGAGAGCAGTACGTCCCGCACGAACGGATCGTCCACGAGTGTTCCCGTGGCCACCCGCGTGACCGCCTGGGCCTGCTCCGTGACCCGGGTGTGGGTCTGCCACACCATCACACCGGCCACCACGAGCGAGATGACCACCACGAGCCCCAACTGCAGAGCGAGGAAACGGCGGGCGAGGGACATGGCGGCTCCGAGCGAATGGTGCGGGTCGTACGGGCGGGCAGCGGGAGGTTCGCGGCGGGCACTGTGATCCCGGTCATGAACGATATGACCACAACGCGACGCGGGCGCGGATGGTGCGTGAGGCTGATCACCATTCCACCACCGAACCACCTCCGATCCGTCAGGAGACACCATGTCAGACACGCGCGTCCGGGGCAGCGTCCCCGGGGGAGCCCGCGCCGCGGGCGCCGGTCCGCGGAAGAAGGACCGCACCCACTACCTCTACATCTTCGTGATCGCCGGCGTGGTGCTCGGCGCGCTGATCGGGTTGTTGTTCCCGGACGTCGGTGTGGCGCTGAAGCCGCTCGGCACGGGGTTCATCGCCCTGATTAAGATGATGATCGCGCCAGTGATCTTCTGCACGATCGTGCTCGGGGTGGGGTCCATCGCCCACGCCGCCACGGTGGGCAAGGTGGGTGGGCTCGCGCTGACCTACTTCATCGTGATGTCCACCTTCGCGCTCGCGATCGGTCTGGTGGTCGGCAACATCGTCCAGCCCGGATCCGGACTGGACCTGGCCAACGCGCACTACGACTCCTCGGGGCTGGCCTCCGGGGGAGACCACTCGGCCGAGGGCGGTGCCGTGGGCTTCGTGCTGGGCATCGTCCCCACCACGCTGTTCTCCGCCCTGACCTCCGGGAACATCCTGCAGACCCTGCTGGTCGCGCTGCTCGTGGGCTTCGCACTGCAGGCCATGGGGGAGTCCGGCAAGCCCGTGCTCAAGGCCGTGACCTACATCCAGGCGCTCGTGTTCCGGCTGCTCATGATGGTCATGTGGCTCGCACCCATCGGTGCGCTCGGGGCGATCGCCGCGGTGGTCGGTGCCACCGGCATGAAAGCCATCGTGTCCATGATTGGGCTCATGCTCGCGTTCTACGTCACGTGCATCCTGTTCATCGTGGTGGTCCTGGGGTTGATCCTCAAGCTCGTCTCCGGGGTCAACATCTTCTCGCTCATGAGGTACCTGGCCCGCGAGTACCTGCTGATCTTCTCCACGTCCTCCTCCGAGGCGGCCCTGCCGCGGTTGATCGCCAAGATGGAGCACCTGGGTGTGTCCAAGCCGGTCGTGGGTGTGGTGGTGCCCACGGGTTACTCGTTCAACCTGGACGGCACCGCGATCTACCTGACCATGGGCGCGCTGTTCGTCGCGGACGCCATGGGCAAGCCGCTGGCGCTGGGGGAGCAGATCACGCTGCTGCTGTTCATGATCATCGCGTCCAAGGGTGCGGCCGGTGTCTCCGGCGCGGGCATCGCCACACTGGCCGCCGGCCTGCAGTCCCACCGCCCGGACCTCGTGGACGGCGTGGGATTGATCGTGGGGATCGACCGCTTCATGTCCGAGGCCCGCGCCCTGACCAACTTCTCCGGTAACGCGGTGGCCACCCTGGTGCTGGGCACGTGGGTCAAGCAGGTGGACAAGGACCGGGTGCGCCGGGTGCTCTCGGGTGCCGAGCCCTTCGACGAGGAATCCCTCACGGTGGACCCGCACGGCTCCCCGACCGCCCCGGAGCAGGCCCTCGAGGGACATCCGGAATCCCGGCCCGTGACCCCGCGGGAGCACTGACTCCCCAGGTCACGCCGCCGAGCCCCCGTACCGGGCCCCACCGTCACCGCGGTGGGGCCCGGTGCATGTCCACGTTCGTGCGGGGGAGCGCAGCTGGTACCGGTCGGGTGCACCCCCGGGCGGTAGGGTAGGGCGTTGAGACTTGAACGGACGCCCAGGAAGGAAGGCTGTCGCCCGTGAGCAACGCCAGTGATGAGACGCCCCAGCAGAACCCGGCGTCGGACGCCGTAGGCCCCACCGGCCGCCCCGTGCGGACCTTCCCGGACCCGCCCGAGCTCACGGAACACGGCCCCGCCCGCATCATCGCGATGGTCAACCAGAAGGGCGGGGTGGGTAAGACCACGTCCACGATCAACCTGGGGGCCGCGCTCGCCGAGCTGGGGCGCAAGGTGCTGCTCGTGGACTTCGACCCGCAGGGCGCGCTGTCCGCGGGCTTCGGGTCCAACCCCCACGAGCTGGACCTGACCATCTACAACGTCATGATGGACCGTTCCGTGGACGTGTGGGATGTGGTGCAGCAGACCCATGTGGAAAACGTGGACCTGTTACCCGCCAACATCGACCTCTCCGCCGCGGAGGTCCAGCTCGTGACCGAGGTGGCCCGCGAGCAGGTGCTCGCGTCCGCGCTGCGCAAGGTCGAGGACTACTACGACGTCATCCTGATCGACTGCCAGCCGTCCCTGGGGCTGCTCACGGTCAACGCGCTCACGGCCTCCCACGGCGTGATCATCCCGCTGATCTGCGAGTTCTTCGCGCTGCGCGCGGTCGCACTGCTCGTGGATTCGATCTCTAAGGTCCAGGAGCGGATCAACCCCAAGCTGCAGATCGACGGCGTGCTGGCCACCATGTTCGACTCCCGCACCCTGCACTCGCGCGAGGTCATCGCGCGCATCGTGGACGCGTTCGGGGACAAGGTCTTCGACACCGTCATCAAGCGCACCGTGAAGTTCCCGGACGCCACCGTGGCCGCGGAGCCGATCCTCAACTTCGCGAGCAACCACCCCGGTGCCGAGTCCTACCGTCAGCTCGCGCGCGAGCTGATCTCGCGCGGCGGGGCGCCGTGATCCCCACGCACTCGTGAGCACCGTCGAGCGCGAGGCAAATGCGGCGTCGGGTGGGTCCTCCGGCGAGCCGTCGGACGCGCCGTCCGGGGCGGCCGCGGGTTTCACCGTGGCGCTCGAGAACTTCCAGGGTCCGTTCGACGTCCTGCTGTCCCTGATCGCCAAGCACGAGATGGACATCACCCAGGTGTCCCTGTCCGCGGTCACGGACGAGTTCATCCAGTACGTGCGAGAGTTGCAGGAGATCGCCTCGCCCAAGGCGCTCGACGAGGCGAGCGAGTTCCTCGTGGTCGCGGCCACCCTGTTGGATCTCAAGGCGGCGCGCTTGTTGCCGCGCGGCGAGGTCGAGGACGAGTACGACGTCGAACTGCTCGAAGCGCGCGACCTGCTGTTCGCACGCCTGCTGCAGTACAAGGCGTTCAAGGAGGTCGCGGGGCAGCTCAACGCGCGCTTCGCCGCGGAGTCCGTGCGGATCCCGCGCCACGTGGACCTGGACCCCGCGGTCGTCACGGCCCTGCCGCCGCTCATGTGGACGCTCACACCCGATCAGCTCGCGCACCTGGCCGTCGTGACGCTGGACCCCGAGCGGCACGTCCCTGAAGAGGTCGACGTCGCTCACCTCCACGGCGCGCGGGTGCGGGTCGCGGACGAGGCCGAGACGATCGCCGAGGCGCTGCGGGACGGCGAGGAACACACGTTCCGGTCGCTGATCGCGGACGCGACGTCCACGCTCGTGATCGTCGTGAGGTTCCTGGCCCTGCTCGAGATGTACCGAGACCGGGTGGTGCGCATGCGCCAGGACGAAGTGCTCGGACCCCTGCTCGTGCGCTGGGACGGCTCCGACGACTGGACCGCCGAGTCCCTGAGCAGCGAGTACACGGGCGCGGAGGCGGATCCGGCGGCGAGCGCCGGGGAGCAAAACCTGGGAGAATGATTCCCGCACAGGATCGGTGTGAACCGTACCGAAGGAGATGATGAGCGCGTGGCGGAACCCAGCCCCGCACGACCCCCCAATGTCGACATCGTCGACACCCACGACTCGGAACAGCCCACAGGGCTCGACGACGCGCAGTTGTATTCGGCCCTGGAGGCCGTGCTCATGGTGGCCGCGGCCCCCGTGCAGCTCGAGGAGTTCGCGCGCGTCACGGGCGAGCCCGTGCACCGGGTACGCAGCGCCTTGGAACACCTCAAGGCCGACTACGACGGCGTGATCGGAAACACCCCGGCGCACTCACCACGGGACGGCGCCGCCGGATATGATGGACGGTCGGCCTCCCGTGACGACACGGTGCCCGCCGCCCGCGTGCGTGGTTTCGAACTGCGCGAAGTGGCCGGCGGGTGGCGAATCTACTCCCGCAGCGAGCATGCGCAGCTCGTCACGGACTTCGTGGTGGAGGGCAGCAGCTCGCGGTTGTCGCAGGCCGCCCTGGAGACCCTGGCCGTGGTGGCCTACCTGCAACCGGTCTCCCGTTCCCGCGTCTCGGCGATCCGCGGCGTGAACGTGGACGGCGTGGTACGCACCCTGGTGCAGCGCGGGCTGCTTACGGCCCACGAGCGCGAGGAAGCCACGGGCTCCGTCCTGTACTCCACCACCCCGCTCTTCCTGGAAAAACTCGGTCTCGGCTCGCTGGACGAGCTCCCGGACATCGCACCCCTGCTGCCGGGAACCGACCAACTTGACGACATAGAGGACTGATCGACGCATGGCACAATCACGCAACAACCCATCCCGCGGCGGGGGAGCCCGCGGCCCCCAGGGTCGCGGCAAGGGCTCCAAATCCGGGCCCAAGGCCGGCTTCCGCTCGGGTCCCGGTAAGGCCTCCGGATCCCGCTCGGGCGACGCAGCCGGGCGCGGCTACTCCAAGGGCCCGGGTGCCGGGCGCGGCAAGGCGGCGGGCAAGCCCAAGGCCGCGGCGTCCCGCAAGGGACCCCAGAAGCCTCGCGCGTTCGCGGGCGTGGACAAGTACGAGCGCCGCGCGGCGGCGATCAAGGAGCACGGCCCGCACCGGCGTCGTCGTCCCAAGAACCCGCCCGTGGACCGGCTGGAGGTGCACGACGAGAACGGCGTGCGGCTGCAGAAACTCATGGCCCAGGCGGGCGTGGCGAGCCGGCGCGTGTGCGAGGAGATGATCCAGGACGGGCGCGTGTCCGTGGACGGTGAGATCGTCACCGAGCTGGGCGTGCGCGTGGATCCTGTGCTGCAGGCCGTGCACGTGGACGGGATGCGCATCCAGACCGACGAGAAGCTCGTCTACTACGCGTTCAACAAGCCCGCCGGTGTGGTCTCCACCATGGAGGACCCGGACGGCCGGCGCTGCGTGAGCGACTTCCTGGACCCGCGCAAGCACGAACGCGTGTTCCACGTGGGCCGCTTGGACGTGGAGACCGAGGGTCTGCTGCTGCTCACCAACGACGGCGAGCTCACCAACCGCCTGACCCACCCCTCCTACGAGGTCCCCAAGACGTACCTGGTCCAGGTGCACGGGCCCGTGGAGAAGGGCGTGGGCAATCAGATGAAGCAGGGCATCCGGCTCGAGGACGGCGATGCGAAGGTGGACGACTTCCGCCTCGTGGACTCCACCCCCGGGCACGTGCTCATCGAGGTGGTGCTGCACTCCGGGCGCAACCGGATCGTGCGCCGCATGTTCGACGCCGTGAACCACCCCGTGGAGAAGCTCGCGCGCACCCACGTGGGCCCCATTGCGATCGGAGACCAGCGCCAGGGCACCGTGCGCAAGCTCTCGCACACCGAGGTGGGCAACCTCCTCGCGTCCGTGGGGATGTGATCGTGGTTCCCGTGACAGCATCCACGACCGGACCGGTGCTGGTCATCGGTTCCGGTCTGCTCGGGGCGAGCATCGGCCTGGGCCTGCGGCACCTGGGTGTGAGCGTGTACTTGCGGGACTCCTCGCCCACCACGGAGGCCGTGGCCCAGGACATCGGCGCGGGGCGCAGCGTGCGCGCCGCGGGCGGGGACGTGCCCGAGCCCGTGCTCGTGGTGGTCGCGGCCCCTCCGGACGTCGTGGCCGAGCTCGTGGTGCAGGCACTGACCGATCACCCGGGTGCCACGGTGCTGGACATCGCCTCCGTCAAGGCCCCCATCCTGGCCGCCGTCACGGCGTCCGGTGCGGACCTCACCCGGTACGTGGGGACCCACCCCATGACCGGGCGGGAGAAGTCCGGGCCCGTGGCCGCGCGCGGGGAGTTGTTCACATCCATGCCGTGGGTGATCTGCCCCGGTCCTGAGACCGGTGCGGGCGCCATCACGGCGGCGAAGAACCTCGCGGTGGACCTCGGCGCCACGATCACGGTGTTGGACCCCACCGAACACGACGAGACCGTCGCGCTGATCTCCCACGTACCGCAGGTGATGTCCTCCCTGCTGGCCTCCCGCTTGCAGGACACCCCGCTGCACCACCTGTCCCTCGCGGGGCAGGGGTTGCGGGACACCACCCGGATCGCGGGCTCGGACCCCGGCCTGTGGGTGCAGATCCTCTCCGCGAACGCCCGGCCCGTGGTGCGCTCGCTGTACGAGGTGCGCGAGGACATCGAACGGCTCATCGCCACGCTGGAGGACCCGGCGGCGGACGGTGCGCGATTGGACATTGCCCAACTCATGGCCGAGGGCAATGCGGGCCAGGCGCGGATCCCCGGCAAGCACGGCGGGGCACCGCGGGCCTTCGCGACCTTCACCGTGGCCGTGGACGACACCCCCGGGACCATTGCCAAGTTGCTCACGGAGATCGGGGAGATCGGGGTCAATCTGGAGGACCTGCGCCTGGAACACTCACCCGGGCAACCGGTGGGCCTGGTCGTGGCCTCGGTGGATCCCA
This sequence comes from Kocuria marina, assembly GCA_014652975.1. GTDB lineage: Bacteria > Actinomycetota > Actinomycetes > Actinomycetales > Micrococcaceae > Kocuria > Kocuria marina. Next base: position 31,987 of record BMZV01000002.1, read on the forward strand.
ACCGCCGGGAAGGCCTCGTGGACGAGCTGCAGGAACGCGGCTGGAAGGTGGTGCAGTGATGAACGCATGGGACACGAACGCGCGACTCGTGGTCGCGATCGACGGGCCCTCGGGCTCCGGGAAGTCCTCGGTGTCCAAGGAGGTGGCCCGCCGCTTCGACCTGGCCTACCTGGACACGGGAGCCATGTACCGGGCGGTGACCTGGTGGTGCCTCGAATCCGGGGTGGATCTCACTGATCCGCAGGCCGTCACGGCCGCAACCGAGACCGTCCCCCTGGAGATGGGCACCGATCCCCACGAGGAGCGGATCACGGTGGCCGGGCAGAACGTGCGCACGGCGATCCGCGGTAACCGGGTCACGGACCACGTCTCTGCGGTCTCCACGACCATCCCCGCCCGCGAGGTCCTGGTGCGCATGCAGCAGGACATCATCCGGGACAGCGGGTACCGGATCGTGGCCGAGGGCCGGGACATCACCACGGTCGTGGCCCCGGGCGCCCAGGTGCGGATCCTGCTGACCGCCTCGGAGGCCGCGCGGATGGCGCGGCGGGGCAAACAGGTGGGCGCAGCGGCGTCGTCGGACCTGGAGGCCCGTGTGGTGGGCAGGGACGCCAAGGACTCCACCGTGGTGAACTTCACTACGGCGCAGGACGGTGTGCACCTGCTCGACTCCTCCGAACTGACCATGGAACAAACGGTGCAGGGCGTGATCGACCTGATCATCCGCGCCACCACACACGACGGGGCGCTCGCCGCGCCTCACGACACGGGCGCCAACGCCCCCGAGGAAGCGAGGTAACCATGAGCGCATCGGACGAGCCCACGGTGGACTCCTACGAACAGTCCGTCCTGGGCGGGGGCAACGAGGACATCTCCCAGCGCCTGGCCGCGATCGACGACGCCGAGGCCGAGGCCCGTGCGCAGGCCCTGCGCGAAGGGCTGGCCGACTACGAGCTGGACGACGAGGACGCCGCGCTGCTCGCGGACTGGGTCGACGGAGACGACGAGCGGGACGCCCGCCGCCCCGACCCCGTGGTGGCCGTGGTCGGCCGGCCCAACGTGGGCAAGTCCACACTGGTCAACCGCGTGATCGGGCGCCGCGAGGCCGTGGTCGAGGACACCCCGGGCGTCACGCGCGACCGCGTGTCCTACAAGGCGGAGTGGAACGGGAAGAACTTCACCCTGGTGGACACCGGCGGGTGGGAGCAGGACGCCAAGGGCATCCACAAGCGCGTGGCCGATCAGGCGGAGTTGGCCGTGGAGAACGCGGACGCCGTGCTGCTCGTGCTGGACGTGACCGTGGGGGTCACCGCGACCGACGAGGCCGTGGTGTCCATGCTGCGGCGCGTGACCAAGCCGATCATCGTGGTGGCCAACAAGGCGGATTCCCCGCAGCTCGAGATCGAGGCCACCGCGCTGTGGTCCCTGGGCATGGGGGAGCCGTTCCCGGTCTCCGCGCTGCATGGCAAGGGCTCTGGCGACGCGCTGGATGCCCTCGTGGCGGCGCTGCCCGAGTACTCGGAGGTGGCCGAGGCCGAGCTCGAGGGTGGACCGCGCCGCGTGGCCCTGATCGGGCGGCCCAACGTGGGCAAGTCCTCCCTGCTGAACAAGCTCGCCGGTTCCGAGCGCGTGGTCGTGGACGAGACTGCCGGCACTACGCGTGACCCCGTGGACGAAATCGTGATGCTTGGCGGGGAACCGTGGCGTTTCATCGACACCGCCGGCATCCGCCGCCGCGTGCACCTGCAGCAGGGGGCGGACTTCTACGCGTCGCTGCGCACCCAGACCGCTCTAGAACGCGCCGAGGTGGCCGTGGTGCTGCTCGCCGTGGACGAGGTGCTCTCCGAACAGGACGTGCGCATCCTGCAAATGGCCGTGGACTCGGGCCGCGCGCTGGTGCTCGCGTTCAACAAGTGGGACACCCTGGACGACGAGCGCCGGTTCTACCTGGAACGCGAGATCGAACGGGATCTGGCCCACGTGTCCTGGGCTCCCCGGGTGAACCTCTCGGCCAAGACCGGGTGGCACAAGGACAAGCTGGTCCCGGCGCTGCATACCTCCCTGGACTCCTGGGACCGCCGCATCCCCACCGGGCGGCTCAATGCGTTCCTGGGCGAGATCGTGGCGGCCCACCCGCACCCCGTGCGCGGCGGCAAGCAGCCCCGGATCCTCTTCGGGACGCAGGTGGCCTCCCGGCCGCCCAAGTTCGTGCTGTTCACCACCGGGTTCCTGGACCCCGGTTACCGCCGGTTCATCCAGCGTCGGATCCGTGAGACCTTCGGTTTCGAGGGCACCCCGCTGGAGGTCACCATGCGGGTGCGGGAGAAGCGCCAGCGCAAGCGCTGAGTGGTTGCCCCTACTGGCTCGGTTTCCAGTCGGCGCGGGCGGCTCGCGAGTCGCCCGCGCCGATGTGAAATTCGGGCAGGGTTGGGGTAATGTAACTCGGGTGTTCGGGGCCGGAAACGGTGCCGAACACGGTCGCGGGATGTGGCGCAGCTTGGTAGCGCACTTGACTGGGGGTCAAGGGGTCGCAGGTTCAAATCCTGTCATCCCGACGTAAAAGCCCAGGTGAGAGTAGGTATCTCGCCTGGGCTTCGTCCTGTCCGAGGGCGGTTTTCGGTGGTCCCCCTGGGGTGGCGTCGGGCGGTCGCCTGTGGACAGTCGGACCGCCTCGACCCGCTTCCCTGGGGATAAGGGGACCAAAAGAGGACCAGAACGCTCGCGCGGCCACCCATGCTGTCGCGGGCGCACATCACAGGCCCCTGGCTGAGGGGCCGCTGCGCCGGGCCTGTTTGCGTTGCCCGGCGGCGGAGAGGAAGGCGTTGGCCTGCTCGGCTGCCGAGGCGAGGTGGCGGTCGTCGGGGTGGAGGTAGCCGCGGGTGGTCTCCATCGAGGCGTGACCGAGGATGTCTTGTAGGACGTGCAACGGGATGCCGGCGTCGGCCATCCAGGTCGCTCCGGTGTGGCGTAAGCCGTGGCGGGTGAGGTCGGGCAGTCCGAGCCCTGCGACGATGCTGTCCCAGTTGGTGGCGTCGCGGACGGTTGCGGTGGTGAGGTATCCGCCCTTCGGGCCGACGAGGAGTTGGTCTTCGGGTTGCTTGCTCTCGGTGAGGCGGTCCAGGACGGGGCGGAGCGGTTCGAGGATCGGCACCCGGCGCTCTTTGCGGCTCTTGGTCGGCTTGGTCACCAGGCCGCCTTTGCCGGGGAAGACCTGCCTGCGGATCACGACGAGGTTCTTGCCGAAGTCCACGTCCCCGACCTGTAACCCGGACACCTCCGAGGACCGTGCGGCCAGCAGCGCGGCGAGCATCACGAAGTCGCTGTAGGACTGGTGCACCTTCCCACACGTCTTGGCGAGCCGGTTGAGGGTCTTCATATCCGGGATCGCGTGCGCCCGTGGGGAGGCTTGCTCGGCGGACTGGTCGCGGAAGGCGTTGCGGTTCAGGCTCGGCTTGGCGCGGTTCTTGGCGGGGTTGATCTGGATCAGCCCGTCCCGGACCGCTTCATCGAGCACACGGACCAGCGGTGCGATGGTGTTCTTGATGGTCGACGCCGGCGGATCGTTCGGTCTCCTGGTCCACTCCCGCGATGACGCCCCGGAGCTTCACGACCTGCACCGCTTCACCCACGCCTGGGAGAAGACGACCTCGCTGCAGCTCCGTCACGGCCGATCCGAAGCGATCGACACGCTCATCGAGCACGACCGGATCACCGGCGGCGAAGCCGAGACCATGATCGACGCCGCGTACACCGCCTGGCAGCGCGACCTCGCTGCCGGCCGCGCGCCGGTCCTCGTGGCCGAAACGCACGAGACGGTCACGACCCTCAACGGGCGAGCGCGAGCCGATCGGATCATCGGCGGGCAGGTGAACTCGGCCCTGAGGCCGCCCTGCATAACGGCACCGCGGCCTCTGAAGGTGATCTGGTCATCACCCGCCACAACGACCGCCGCCTCCGCAACGGCAGAACATGGGTCCGCAATGGCTCCCGCTGGACCGTTACTGCCGTACGCGAGGACGGATCGGTCAGCATCCGCCCGGCCGCCCGCAGGTTCGGCGGCGGGATCGTCCTACCTGCCGACTATGTAGCCGAGCACCTGTACCTCGGCTACGCGATCACCGCGCACCGGGCGCAGGGCGTGACCATGCAGACCTCGCACGTCGTTGTCGCTCCGACGACTACGCGGGAGAACTTCTACGTCTCCATGACGCGTGGCGCGGAAGGCAACTTCGGGTATGTAGCCGTCGACCGTGAGGATCACGAGCACAGCGAGCCGCACCCTGATGACAACCCGAACGTCACCGCCCGCAGCGTCCTGTATGGCGTGCTCCAGCACGTCGGCGCGGAGCTGTCGGCGCACGAGACGATCACCGCCGAGCAAGAATATTGGGGCTCCATCGCCCAACTTGCGGCCGAATACGACACCATCGCCCAAGCCGCACAGCACGACCGCTGGGCAGCTCTGCTTGCGGCGTCCGGTCTCACGCCGGATCAGGTCGGCGACGTGCTGGACTCCGACGCCTACGGCGCGCTGTCGGCCGAACTTCGGCACGCCGAGGCCAATCACCACGACCTCGATGCTCTGCTCCCGCGGCTCGTCGGTGCCCGCCGTCTTGACGATGCCGACGACATCGCCTCCGTCCTCCACGCCCGCGTCGCGCGCGCCACCGTCCGGCCCGCCGGATCAGGCCGCACTCGCAAGTCCCCGCGGTTGATCGTCGGTCTGATCCCGCACGCCAGCGGGCAGATAGCAGACGACATGCGGCAAGCCCTGGACGAGCGCCGCGAGCTGATCGAAGCTCGTGCCGACGCCGTGCTCCGTGGCTCCCTCACCGATGAGGCACCGTGGACGGCCGACCTCGGCAGGAAGCCGAGGAGCGAGAAGCAGAAGGCGGCATGGTGGCGCGCAGCCCGCACGATCGCCGCCTACCGCGACCGCTACGGCATCACCGACGACCGCACGCCATTCGGCCCGGACCCCGAGAGCACCAGCCAGAAGATCGATGCCATCCGCGCCCGCGCCGCCCTCAACCGCGCCCACGCCATCACCAACGACGAGCAGTCGGCGCAGCAGGTACGACAGACCGCGGCGGCTCGGCCCGCTCGGAGCCTATGACGAGCGGAGTTGCACGGACCGAGCCACAACATGCCGTGAGTGTCGGTGCTCACAGATACGGTCAAGACATGAGCGACACGCACAAAGTGAGCCCCTACGGCTCGGCGCGCGATCTTCCGTCCGTCAAGGAGATGGAGCAGCAGATGGCGGCGTTCAAGCTGCTTGGCTTGCTGCTGCCGAAGGCGCAACGGAAGCAGCTCAAGGACTTGCAGAGCGAGCACCGGCGCATCATTGGGATTGTTGACACCTTCTACGGCTTTCTTGGTGAACGGAACTGGGTGTTTACCGGTGACTTCAATCTGCCTGCTATCGAGCACGTCGTCTGCGCCGATGATGCGTCGATCGCTGAGGCACGGCTCATCGAGTACTACAAGTCAGCCGATCGGATCGCGTTCCCGCTCCGCCGCCTCCATCGCTTCGACGCGATGCGTCCGCGCATCCCGCTACTGAAGAAGGCGCTGATCGACTACGAGGCAGGCCGGTACTACAGCACCGTTCTTGTGCTGCTGTCAGTGATGGACGGCTTCGTCAACGACCTCGACACGGCGGCACGGCAGGGACTGCATGCGCGTCCCGTAGAAGACATGGTGGCGTGGGACAGTGTGGCCGGACACCATCTGGGCCTGAGCCATGCACACCAGTCGTTCGTCAAGGGCTTCTACAAGACCGATACGACCGAAGTAACCGAGCTATTCCGCAACGGCATCATGCACGGCACCCTGGTCAACTTCGACAACGAGGTCGTCGCCACCAAAGCGTGGAATCGGCTCTTCGCGGTAACCGACTGGGCAGACGCCCAGGAACGTCGGGCAAAGCCTGTCGAACCGACGCCAACGCTGCGCGAGTCCTTGACCCGCTGGAAGACGGTCCAAGACCAGAAGGCCAAACTCGAAGAATGGCACCCTCATCGGTACGAACCAGGCGCATCTACTGACAATCCGTCCGAGGTCGCTACGACGTGCGGGGACTTCTTACTGAGGTGGCAGAAGAAGCAATGGGCTCCCGCAGGCGCCCACTTCATGGAACTCGGCAGCTCGCGATCCTCCGTCGGCAAGCTCGCCGTCGAGGCCAAGGACCTCTACCAGACACTAGACCTCACGGCATGGACGATCCTCGGCGTCCGGCACGTTGCGGCCGCCGTGGCACACGTCGATGTAGAACTCCTCGTGAATGGCGACACCTACCGAACCGATCTCCGATGGGTTCGCGTCGATGAAGCAGGAGGTACCGCGACAGAGTGGGAACCGGGCCGCTGGATGCTCTCGATGTACGGGCCATCCCATTTCCTGAAACCCGAAACAGTAGTGACACGCTCAGACAGTGAGCTGGTAGCCCGCACTGAGGCGGTCTCGACATCGACCGACGACATCGAAGCCGTGTAGCTCACGCCGGTTGCGGTGTCGATTGAAGATGATCAGAGCGAACGGCCCGGTCTTCCCAGCTGAGGGCGGCGGTCGAACTGCTGTCGAACCCCCGGCCCCGTCGCCGCTCGACTTGGTACCTCGTCGGCGTCGAGTAGGACAAGTAGCTCGCTGGGTTCCGTGATGAGTTGGGCGAAGCCTTGCCGGATGAGCTGGTTGGGGCCACTACTGGTCGCGCTGGTCACCGGACCGGGCACCGCGCCGACGCCCCGGCCGAGTTCGTGCGCGGCGATGACGGTGGTCATCGACCCGGATCGGGGACCGGCCTCGGGGATCACGGTCGCACCTGAGAGTGCCGCCAGCAGGCGGTTGCGAGCCAGGAACACCTGTGTCTCGTCGGCGCGGCGCCCGGCGGCAGCTCGCTCACCAGCAGCCCGACATCTCCGATGCGACCCAGCAGCTCGCTGTGCCCGGCAGGGTAGGGACGGTTCAGCCCCACCGGCCGAGACCGCGATCGTCTGTCCGCACGCGGCGAGCACGCTCTTGTGCGCGGCACCTTCGATGCCGTAGGCGTCGCCGGAGACGACGACGCGTTCCTCATCGGCAAGACTTGTCACCAGCTCGCCGGCGACGTGCTCGCCGTAGGAGGTCGCGGCGCGGGAGCCGGTGATCGTGACGCGATTGCTCAACGCCGCTGTCAAGAACGAAGTCGCCCCGCGCGTCCACAACAGGTACGAAGCACGCTCACCCAGATCATCCAGACCCGCGGGCCACTCCTTGTCCGCCGGGAGGAGAGTGCCGAACTCGCCGCCTTGCGTCTCAGCCACCCGGTCGGGCAAGTCGGGAGTGACCCGAGCGGCGAGCCGTTCGCGCCATATCATCGTATCCGCGCGGGCAAGACCCGGAACCGGATCGTTAGACTCGACCAGCCGCAAAGTCTCAACACCACCGACCTGGGCGAGGACGCGCCCGGTGGTCGAGTCGTTCGGCTCGGCGACCATCGACAACGCGACCCGCGCCATCCGCTCACCCTGCATCCGCTCTGCCAATGTCGCCATGATCGGTGTCTTCTCGCTCCAAGGTCACCGACGAGGTACACGCCTCTGCTCCAGTGACGGGTTCCCTCTGTCAGAGCACGGTCGTAGACTGGATGGTGAGGCAGGTTCTTCAGCTACGCGGGTTCTGCGGGACGGCCCCTTCGAGGGCACTCGGTTCATAGCCGCCTCCACGACGGAACACCGTCGCGCTATGACGAGGAAAGAGAGACCCGGTGATGCTCCGCACATCGGTCGCGCTCAGCGCACGAGGCTACGGCGTACTCCGCTACGCACCTACCAACCTGCTCATCAACGCCATCCGCACCAGACGCGGCATGAAGTGTGGCGTCCCCGCGATGCTGCTCGCCGGGGTTTACTTTTACGCGGCAGCGACCTGCACCACGATCATCAACGACGACGGTCCCGGCTGGCTCCACCTGCTGGCCCTGCTGTTCGCCTGGAATGCCCTCAAGTTCATCTGGGTCGGACCGGTAAGCCTCGTGCTCCTCGTCCACCATCGGTGCGGCCGCCCGCACCCCCACGTCGGAGTCTGTGAGGTCGCCACGGTAGCCCCGATTGTGAGCGATGGCGCCCGAACTGCGGCTCCTCAGGAACATGGCTGCCGGCGTCGCCGTGTCGCGGCCTCTCGGCCATGGCGATACGGCAAGATGGGCGACGTGACAGTCTGACCCGGGTCGTCGGTCCACTCGACCCTTAGCTGAGGAAGGTCGATGATGAACCAACACGAGTCGTGGGGCGTTGGACCGCGAGTCGTCGCGTCGTCCGCCCGGAGCAAGATCGGCTTGACCGCATGACTAGCGAGGCGGCTCAGACTGCCGTTGTCGAACAAGTGCCGTTGATCGAAGCGGTTCAGCGGCTCGTGCGGGGTGGCTGGGACGAAGTAGAGAGTTCGTTAGTCACTTACGGCGAACCGATCGCTGTTGAAGGCACGCGTTCGATTGTCCGCTGCCACTTCCTCCGAAGTGACCCTCTGGGGACCCCTCGCCTCAAGACGCTGGCGCAGCAGCTTGCGAATCAGATCGTCAACTACTGCATCCCTCGGACGGAAATTGAGAAGGTTGGACTACTATCCCCAGATCGGCAGATTCCGGAGATTACTCGCCTAGCTAACGAAGCCGCACGCCTGTTCACTCAAACCCAGGTCAAGACAGGGGAGGGTGCAGAACTACTTCTATACGCGTTGCTTGAGAAAGGACTCCAGATACCGCAGGTCCTCAGCAAGATGTCTCTAAAGACGAGTACCGAGATGCAGTACCACGGCGCTGACGGAGTCCATGCGAAGCTCCTTGATAACGGGGATCTGGCTGTTTATTGGGGTGAAGCAAAACTCTATGAGTCGGTTGCTAAAGCGATGACGGATTGCATGGACAGCATCGAGCCGTATTTGACTGGTACCGCTCACGAGCAGGACGTATTCCTGATCAGACACTACGTCGACGCTGGAAACGCGGAGGTGACGGCCCGGCTGCTCGAGTACTTCAACGACAAATCGATTCTTTCTGCGAATGTCGAGATGCGTGGCGCCTGTCTTATTGGCTTCGTGCATGAGAACTATCCAAGTCTTCCTCGTGAAGAAGCGTCTGTGAAGGCTGAATTGGACGAAGTCCTCAGTAGCTGGACAAAATCTACAAAGACGCGCCTTGAGAATCGCTCCCTGACTAAACACGCTATTGAGGTGTTCTTCTTTCCAATGCCGTCCGTCGAGGAATTTCGAAAGGCGATCAAGGCTGAACTCCGGATCGAGGTCAAGTCGTGAGCCAGTTGTCGGACCGGGTGCTCGCCCTCAGCCGGTTCAGAGCTGGACTTGAGGAAATAGCGGTCAGTTCGGTACAGGCGGATGTGCCTTTGCTGGACGACTCCGCGTCTCCTGCACGCGAGCCTGACTGGGCCTTTCTCTTGGTGTGTGCGAGCGCACTAACGCCGGAGGTGAATGAGGTTGCTCAGGATGCCGTGCTGCGTGTTGCGCAAGGCTGCCTTCGGTCGCGCCAAAGTACCGACGAGCAGCGGGCCGCCGCCATTCTTCTATTAGATCGTGTGGGGAATCAACCAGCAATCGCTCTGGCGCGAGACCGTGACGAAAGCATCCTGGCGTCGATCGAAGCAAACTCGTCGACACTTGTCCTTGATGCGCTTGGCCGTCGCGCCGAACTAACGGTAACGCTGCCGAGCGGCGACGTAATCGATGTCAATCCCTTTCAAAAGGCGTTCTGGGAGCTCGCTTCCGCCAATGACTGGGTGAGTGTATCTGCGCCGACATCCGCAGGTAAGTCGTACATCATCCGCGAGTGGATGTTCTCCGAACTGCGAGGGTCGACGCCTGCGCGACTTGTGTACATAGCACCCACCAGAGCCCTCGTTGAGGAGGTTAGCGAGGTCTTCCGATCCAAACTGGATGACAGCGTGGGTGTTCATACCCTCCCGTGGGACCCTGAAATTACTGGCTTCGAGCGACAGGTATTCGTCCTCACGCAAGAGCGTCTTCACCTGCTGCATCAGCGGTTGCCGCAGTTTGCACCATCGGTGATCTTTGTAGACGAAGCGCAGAAGATCGCCGATGGAACTCGCGGGATACTGCTAACGCAGGTGCTTGACGAAGCCCTTCGTCGGGACCCAACTGTTCGGTTAGTGTTCGCAAGTCCTTTGTCAGCAAACCCCCGTGTACTCCTGGAACCCGAATCCTCACAGGAGCGCAAGGCCGCGCTTGTCGGCGAGACGGTGACGGTGAATCAGAACCTCGTCTTCGTCAACCAGGTCCCTCGGAAGCCGCGCCGCTATGCGCTCTCACTCGTCTACGAGGGTGAGGAGCGGGAGGTTGGTCAAATAGAGCTTCCCCTTGCTCCAGATGGCGTTGGGCAGAAAGTTCCTCTCATCGCTGCCGCGATTGGGGGCGACTCCACTGGGAACCTTGTCTTTGCGAACGGACCGGCTGAAGCGGAGAAGTTTGCTAGAACCATATTTGATGCTCTAGGTGAAGACCTCGCGATAGAGTCGGATGCGATCCAAGAATTGGTCGACTTCTCCAAAGGCGTCGTGCACGAGAGGTTTAAACTCGCCGAGTTCGCCAGGCGGGGTGTCGCCTTCCACTACGGTGACATGCCTCTCGTGCTCAAGGCAAAGGTTGAGGAGTTGTTCAAGCGAGGAGAACTCAGATACCTGGTATGCACTTCCACCCTTCTTGAGGGAGTGAATCTGCCGTGCCGAAACCTCTTCCTACGCGCTCCGCACAAGGGGCCCAGGATGCATATGCCCATGCCAGACTTCTGGAACCTGGCCGGAAGAGCTGGTAGATGGGGCACTGAGTTCCAGGGGAACATATTCTGCGTCGATACATCAGATTCGAAGGCCTGGCCTGAGAAACCCGGCAGGCGAGAGCGGTCATCGATCGTGCCTGCGGCGACTACGACCCTGTCCAACGTAGCTAGCGTGATCGAATACATCGATCGTGGCGCACACAAAGCTGATCGCGAGACGCCTCCGGAGCTCGAATCAGCCTTCAACTGGCTTGCTGGTCGTTTCATATCTGACGGGAATCTGGTTGGACTTCATGGTGTTGCCTTAAGGGCGGAAGAGACCGACCGGATTGCTGAGGCACTTGGGCGCGTGACGCCAACTCTCCGGCTTCGCTCAGACCTCGTGAAGAAGCATGCAGGCATCAGTCCGATGTCGATGCAGCGCCTCTTGGACGCCGTCTTGGCGAACGGTCACCCCGAGGAACTTGCTCTCGTTCCTCCAACTAGCGATGATGCTTTCGATGAGTACAAGATCGCGCTGGACTATGTTGCTGAGTACCTGGGCGGATCGTTCGAGCCCGAGTCTCGTCGCTTGTCGCTTGCGCGCCTCATCGTTCACTGGATGAGAGGAGTGCCTCTCAGCGTCATTATCGACAACCGCGCGAGGTGGCGACGCGATCAAGGCCAAGAAGTCTCCTATCCGGGCCTGATCCGCAAGGTGATGGCGGACGTAGAGGACATCGCGCGTTTTGAGGCGCCAAGGTACCTATCCTGCTACGCCGACATCGTGGCGCAAGCGGCGGGAGAACTTGGTCGGCAGATCGATGCGGATGCCGTCGATATCGAGATGATGCTTGAACTGGGAGTGCCACGGCCAACCGACATGTCCTTCATCTCGGTTGGGCTGTCAAGGGCTACTACTCGCGCGATTGCGGAGTTTGTGCTGGAGCCCTCGCTCTCTCCTGCGCAATGCACAGCTTGGATCGGGAATGTTGACGTGGAGCAGCTTGAGCTGCCTGCGTTCGCCGCACGCGAGATCGTGGCTCAACGACAACTATTCTCCGAGCGTCGCTGGCGAGCAGGCTAGTTCGTCGGCACTGTCTCGGTCCCGAGGGGGACCAGAAGGGGACCAGAACCATGCAAACCATGCATCTCGTGACGTGCTCTGCATGATCCGCGATCCGGAATGACGCGGAAGTCGGTCCCCCTGGAGCCGCCTGGACGCCTGGGGGTCAAGGGGTCGCAGGTTCAAATCCTGTCATCCCGACAGAAAAGCCCAGGTGAGAGCAGGTTTCTCACCTGGGCTTCATCATGTCCGGCGGTCGTTTTTCGTGGTCCCCTTCTGGTCCCCCCGGCGCTCTCGCCGGCGGTCGCCTGTGGCCGAACGGAGCGCCTTGAACCCCCTTCCTTCACCGGACGGGGCACGGTCCGCGGCCGCAGCGTCGAGTACAGCGTGGGATTCGCGATCACCGGAAAGCTCCGCGATGCCATCGATCTGGTCCCGAAGAAGGTCTGGACCCCAGCACTCGATGCCAACGGCGGCGTTCGTGAGGGCGGCGACGTCGCCGAGCTGACCGGCCTCATCGACCCGAAGGTTCTCGCCAAGTGGCCAGCCGGGATGCGGGTGATCGTGCGCCGCGAACGCCCCCACCCCGGCGCGCAACTGTCTCTGTTCGAGGAACGCGACGGCTGGCGCTACGAAGTCTTCGACACCAACACCACGGCCGGCCATCTCGCCTTTCTCGAGGCCCGGCACCGGGCCCATGCACGGGTCGAGGACCGCATCCGCCACGCCAAGGACAGCGGCCTGGGACGGTTTCCGTCGCGGAAGTTCAACATCAACCAGACCTGGCTGATGATCACCCAGATCGCGGGCGACCTAACCGCGTGGACCCGCCTGCTCGGCTGCAGCGGCTCCGCCGCCATGTTGGCAACCTGCGAGCCGAAGGCGCTGCGCTACCGATTCCTCCACGTGCCCGCCCGACTCGCTCACAGCGCACGCCGACGTCGCCTTAAGATCCCGGGGTCGTGGCCCTGGGCAGCCGCGATCGTCGCGGTCTTCGCGCACATCGCCGCCATCCCGCAACCGGCCTGAGCTGGCCGGTGCGCCCCCGACATCACCACCCGGAGAACCGCAGCCCGACAGCGCCAGCCAGCCCGTCGTCGTACCCGCAGTCACTCCGCACACGGGCGCACTCGACCACACGGCTCCGACACGATCCCGACCGCCGTCATGAAAGACCGGGGCTAGCCCTGGGCCTCGCCGAGGCGCGCTTCGGGCGTGAGCTCGGCGCGGAGACCGCCGCCGGTCGCAGCCCGGGCAAGAGCGCGACCCAGTGCAGGTGCCTGCTTGAACAAATTGTGACCGGCCACGAAGAAGACAGAGCCTGCCTCCCACACGGCCACGCCGTCCTCACTCCACGGGAGGTCGGTCACCCAGCAGTGGAGGAAGTCGCGCGGCTCTGGGTGGAGACCGGGCAGCGCCCGTGTCACGTATTCGCGTGCGCGTTCGTCCAGCGATCGAATCGCCGCCGGGTCGATGAAAGTTCCGTCGTCGCGGACGCCGACGGTGTCGCTGAGTCCGACCGAATAGCTGCTGTTGCCCGGTAGCGGCGTGGCGTAGACGCCGACTTCGCCGAAGACGCCGCTGCTGTCCTGCAGGCACGCGACTCGTGCCGGGGCGGCGGCTTTCACGTCGAAGGTCAGCCGTACGTGTGCGGCGAGGCGAACCGGCAGCGACAGGCCGACGCTGCGTGCCAGGCGGGCGGTTTCGCGGCCGGCGCACACGACCACCTTGGAGTAGACAGCCCGGTCGGTGACGCTGCGCACCTCGACCGTCCCGTCGGCGCGGGGATCGATGGAGATGACCTCACCGGTGGTGATCGCATCTGCGAGAGCACCCGTGAGTGCCGTGATCGCGGCGCGGGTGCGGATCGCGCCGCCCGACTCGTCGAGCACCGCTGGCCCCGAGTACCCAGCGAGCAGCGGCATCCGCTGGGCGACCTCGGCCGCGTCGATCTCGTGCGCTTCCACGCCGCCGACCTGGTCGAGCACCCGCAGCCGCGCCAGGGCGCTGTCTCCGATCGCCAGGACACCGTCTGATGAGACCAGCTCGACGTCGAAGTGTTCGGCCCACTCATCCCATACGCCGCGGCTTTCGCGCGCGAAAGCGACCAGTCGCGGGTCGTCATGGGCATGCCGGAAGATCCGCGACTCGCCTGCGGACTGACCCGTCCCGGGCAGACCAGCCTCGTACAAGCGCACCGGCACGCCCTGCTCCCGCAGCGCGTACGCCGTGGACAGACCGACGATCCCGCCCCCGATCACTGCTACCTCGGGTGAACGCGTCGTGGCAACGCCGTCGTCAGTTCCTGTCATCGCGGTTCCTCGATCCGTTGGTGATTAGCGATAGGCCGCAAGAGAAGGGGCCGCTGCCACGACGTCAGCGGGCTGTGTAAGCCCGAAGTCACCGCGCGCAACGACCCCTCCTCTCTGGGCCAGTACTCCCGGTCTGTGGTGTCAGGCGGGGAGTTTGGAGCCCAGGACGTCCAACTTCTCGATCGTGGGCTCGCTGAACAGTTTGCCGGTCTGCTCGCCGAGAGCGGTGGCAACTGCGCCGGACAGGTGCGCGTCGCGGCCATCGTCATCGGGGAACACGTCGAAGATCCCGAAGGAGGATGGGCCGAGACGGATCGCGAACCATGCGACGGTGGCCGGTTCCTCCTCGACGAGCCCTCGCCCGATGCCGAGGAATTCCTGGACCTCGTCTTCCTTGCCGGGCAGGGCCTCCAGCCTGACAAGCAGTCCCTTAGTCACGCTCATGACATCACCTCTTCCCGGGTCGAATTGCTCGCAAATTTCGCCCCCATCGTATCGCAGAACGCAGGCAGGTCATCGGGCGAGCGGCTGGTGATCAGGTTCCCGTTCACCACGACGTCCTGGGCCGCCCCCGGCATCTCGGGGAACGTTCACAGTGTTCTCACGCGAAGGGACGCTGCTGCACGACGCGGAGAAGAGGTGCCAGGCCGCCCCGCAACACCGCGCGGGTCCCAGGATCACCGAGAGGCTGCCGCCGAATTCGATGGCCGGGCCGAGTGATTCGACCCATGAGGGCGCCGGTCCCGGACTCACCCCCGAGGGGCGGAGCCGACATGCGGCGACGGCGCCACCCTCGCAAGGGTGACGCGTCGCTCGGCCGGGCTCGGCGATGCAGGCCCGCCACAGGTGGGCGTGGTGGTGATGGCCACGCCCACCTGTGGTCGCTCAGGAGCGGGCGAAGAACATCTGGTTGACGGACTTGTTCGCACCCCAGGCGGAGGTGGGGCGGGCGCCCTTGCCGAGCTCCCACGCGATCGTCACCGAGCGACCACGCGTGATGGAACGCAGGCGCGAACCGGTGTGCACGTCACCCACACGCGAGGACGTCTTGGCGTCGATCACGGCCATGACCTGCGCCTTGCTCGCGTCGGCGGGCACCCGCACCGTCACGAACTGCCAGTTGTTCGCGCCCCAGAGGGCGCGGTCCTCGCGGTAACGCAGCACGCCGTCGTCGTCGAGGCGCGCCACGACCCGGGCCTGAGCCGCGGTCTTGGGCATGTACCGGTCCACCTGGAAGGTGCGCTGCACCGCCTTCACTGCGGGGACGCTCGGACGGGTCGTCGGGCGCGTGGTGGGCGTGGTCGTGGGGCGCGTCGTCGGCGCGGGCACCGTAGTCGCGGGCGACGTGGGCCGCGGCGTGATCGCCGGGACCGAGGTCGTCGGCGCCGGGCTCGTCGGCCGGGGGGCCGTCGTCGGGTACACGCAGCACCGGAGCGGGGACGCCGTTTCTCCATGTGATGTCCCGTGTCGCCTGTCTGATCGACCCCGGCCTCACCTTCCTTAGCCGCGATGCCGAGGCCTGGTCCACGTTCTGCGGGCCGTCCGGGCGTGGACGGGCACGCCCGGCGCCGGCACAGAGCGTCCGAAGTGCCACGGGGCGGGCCGGCAGGCATGATCCGGGCGGGACGCGGCCCCCCCACCGGGGGTGACCCTGCCGGGCCGCCGGGTCCGGACCCGGTCACGCGGCTCTCGGGACGGGCTGGGCGCGTACCTGCCGCTCTCAGCGCCCGCGACAGGGAGTTCCGCGAGTGGGCGACGGAGGTCGGGGGCCGGACATCCCGTTGTCGGCAGGTACGGTAGGGTCATACCGTCGAGCTCCCCGCCCGAGGGGCATGACGAGGAGGTCAGCATGGCTCTGCGCGAACTCGAGTTCACGTCGCACAACGGCACCGACACCATCCAGGCCTGGGTGTACGAACCGGCGGTCACGCCGGTGGCGGTGGTCCAGCTCATCCACGGTCTCGGCGAGCACTCCCGCCGGTACCTGCACATGACGGCCGCGCTGGTGGATGCGGGGTTCGTCGTGGTCGCGGACGATCACGCGGGTCACGGTCGGACGGCGATGCAGTCGGGGACGTGGGGTGACGCCGGTGACGAGTCGGCGACGGTCATCGTGCAGGACGAGGTGACGCTGTACCGGAAGGCCAAGGAGCTGTTCCCCGACCTGCCGTACGTGGTGTTCGGCCACAGCCTGGGGTCGATGATCGCGCGGGCGCTGGTGCTGCAGCCGGGTGTCGAGGTCGACGGGCTCGCGCTGGGCGGTATCGCCGTGGGCATGCGCGGTGTCGAGTCGACGCTGGATCGCGAGGCCCTGAAGGCTGCCGTGGCGGCCGACGGTTCCGCCCCCGCTGCGGATGCGTTGGTGGGCCAGCTGTTCGACGGCTTCTACGACCGCCTCGGCCCGGACTTCGGCCCGACGGACTGGGTGGCGCGCAACGCGGACGTCGTCCGTGATCACGGCCGCGACCCCTTCAACAACTTCGGCGCCCCCTTGAGCAACCGGTTCCTGCAGGGCTTCGTCGACGTGTACGACCAGGCCAACGGCGACGACTTCTTCGACCGCCTTCCGCAGGTTCCCGTCGCGATCTTCGCGGGCGCGGAGGACCCGGTGACCAACTACGGCGAGGGTGCGCGCGAGGTCGCCCGGCGCCTGGAGGAGAAGGGCCACGACGTCGAACTCCACATCTACCCCGACGTCCGCCACGAGGTTCACAACGAGCCCGAGACCCGCGCCGAGATGGAGAACTCCCTCATCGAGTTCGTCCACCGCGCCGCCGGGCGGGACGACGCCTGACCCCCGAGGCGCACCCGGCCGCTCGCGCCCAAGCACCGTGACGGGGCCCTGCCGTGAGGATCGTCTCTCGGCAGGGCCCCGTCGGTGATGTGAGGTCTCAGGCCATGACGGGACGCACGCGTCGCCCAGCGAGGGGCTCGTCCATGGTGACCTCGCGAAGCGGAGGATGTCGCCGGTGGCGCAGCGAGGGCGAGAGGCCTGGCCACGGGTGACCTCGCCGAAGTGAAGGCGAGGATGCCGAGAGCAGGCTCCGCGACGAGTGCCTGAACATCAACAGCTTCTACTCGCTGCTCCACGCCCAGGTCGTGATCGGCGACTGGAAGACCGAATACAACCACGACCGCCGGCATTCATCGCTCGGCTACCTCGCACCCGTCGACTACGCTCGGCAATGCACCCATCAATCGGAAACCGACGACTCGCACAGCGACCGGACCGAATGAAGGGGGCGGCCCACGGCCTTCGACCACACCGGCCTCGATCAGCGTCCACGGCCCGTGACAGATCGCCGCAACGGGCTTGCCGCTTTCGACGAACTCGCGGACGAAGGAGACCGCGTCGGGGTCAACCCGGAGTTGGTCGGGATTCACCGTGCCGCCCGGGAGAAGCAGGGCGTCATAGTGGGTGACAGAGGCGTCCGCGACCAACCTGTCAACGGTGAAGGTGCCTGCTGCCTCCAGATCGTTCTCACGCGCCTGAATCTCACCGTCATGGATCGACAGCACCTCGGTCTGCGCGCCAGCCCGCTCCAGTGCCTCGCGGGGCTGTTCGAGCTCGACTCGCTCGACCCCGTCGGCGGCGAGGAAGGCGACTCTCCTGCCCTATAGCGTCTCGGACATATCAACTCGCCTTAAGATCCCGGAGACGTGGCCCTGGGCAGCCGCGATCGTCGCGGTCTTCGCGAACATCGCCGCCATCCCGCAACCGGCCTGAGCTGGCCCGTCCGCCCCCGACATCACCACCCGGAGAACCGCAGCAAGGCAGCGCCAGCCACAAGATCGTCGTGCTGCTCGTGGGCAACAGGTTCCACGCCGCCGTAGCGCCTCTCACGGTTCTGGCCGCGAAGTGAGCTTGCCCACGAGGGGGACCAGAAGGGGACCAGAATCATGCACTCCATGCATCTCGTGACGTGTTCTGCATGATCTGACGCTAGGAATCACGCAGAATCCGGTCTGGCCGGAGCAGTCTGGACGTCTGGGGGTCAAGGGGTCGCAGGTTCAAATCCTGTCATCCCGACCGAGTGAACCGGCTCCGGCCAGGCAGAAATCCTTGGCCGGAGCCGGTTTTTGGTGCACGGTCCCGCTCATGGCTACCACCCGAATTTCTAGTGGCGTTAGAGCACATTTCGGTGCGGCGAAGCTGTTTTAACTTCACTAGAAATCATGACCCGCCACTCGGCCGTTCCTCGTCACTCATCAGGTGTCCCGCGTGAGCCGCACCCATCCGTCGGACAGCGCAGCGCGCAGGCCCGCCTTGCGCGAGACCGCGGGCAGTGCGTGCGAAAGGCATGCCACAGCGTCGTACCCTGAGTGGTCCACGCCCGGCAGGACGTGCAGGTTCGTGTCGAAACCCGCGGCCTGGAACGCGGCGACGCCCTCCTCGGCGGCGCCCAGCGCGCTCCACTCGGGCGGGTTCGTGGCACCGTCCACGTCCTGATCGCCCACCCACCAGTGCATGGCCGTGTTGCCGATGCACGGCCGGGCCTTCTTCTTGGTGGCCACCGGCGCGTTCGCTCCGCCGCCGCCGATGATCACCGCGCCGCCGTGCGTCATCCCGGGAATACCCCGGTCCAGCAGTTCGTAGGTGATGAACTCGGCGCCGCCGCTGTACCCCAGGAGCCAGATGTTGCTCGCGTCCACCTGCGGGTTCCGCTCGACGATGTGCTCGTGCAGCGCCCGGAAGTACTTGCCGTTCGCCTTGCAGTCCTCCCACCACGTGTAGCCGTCGCCGGAGCCGTCCTCGTCCGGCGTGTTCACGGCCACGAACATGAGGTCCCGGGCCCGTGCTGCCACCGCGAGCCGGGCCAGATCGCCCTCGTCCGGCCAGTTGATGGACGTGTCGTCCAGGTCCCAGTAGTCGCCGTCGAAGTAGTACATGATCCCCGCGGTGCCCGAGTCCCACACGTGGTACCACGAGCTCAGTCCGTTCGGCGCGGTGAAGTCCACGAAAGTTTCCGGTGCCACTGTCCCCCCTGAGATGATCCGCCCCGATTCCCCCGGCACGGCGCGTACCCGTCCAGTATGCCGCGCCCGCACCCCGGACGACGACGCCGCACCCCTTCGCCTTTATTGAGCTAAGGCGTGATCCGGTGCACCGAAGCTGCTTTTGCTCCATTAGAACGCGGGTGTGGCAGGCGGGGTGGCGCGAGTCATCGGGCAAATGCGCACGTCATGTACCCACCCGGGTGTGACCGTCCGGCGCTCAGCATGCTTAGGTGGAGGGACACGACGAAAGGGGTATCCCATGAGCAACGTGATCACCACGTACCTGCAGGACCACCACGCCGGATCGGCCGCGGGGGTGGATGTGTTCCGCCGTGTGGCCGAAGGCCACGGGGACCCGGAGGTGCGGGAACAGGTCGAGCGACTGGTCCCGGAGATCGCCCGCGATCAGAAGTCCCTGGAGGACATCATGTCCATGGTCGGGGCCAAGCCTGCCCTGCACAAGGATCTCCCTGCGAAGGCGGGGGAGAAGCTCGCACGCCTCAAGCCGAACGAGCGGATCAAGGAACGTTCGCCGCTGTCGGACATCGAGGAACTCGAGGGTCTCGTGGCCGCCGTGCACGCCAAGGGCCTCGGCTGGCGGCTGCTCCTGGAGGTCCCGGACGAGCGGTTGGACAAGGACCTGTTGCAGAACCTCTACGAGCGCGCGCAGGAGCAGGAGAAGACCCTCGAGTCGCTGCGTCTGGGCCAGGCCAAGAAACTCACGGAGTCCTGAGGACCAGACAGTAACGGGAGGAGGGACCATGACGACCGCCGATGACATGCCCGCCCTGCGACGTCGTACGAGCGCCAAGTGGCGCACGTACCCGCGGGACGTGTTGCCCATGTTCGTCGCGGAAATGGACTTCCCCACGCCGCCGGCCATCAAGGCGGCGCTACAGAATGCGATCGAGAACAGCGACACCGGGTACGCCACCCCGACCGACCGCGGCGCCGCGGAGGCGTTCGCGGACTTCGCCGCGCAGCGGTGGGGGTGGCGCCCGGACCCGGCGCGGATCTCCTGCACCACGGACGTGAGCGTGGTGATCGTGGAGTCGCTGCGCCGTCTCATGGCGCCCGGCGACGGCGTGATCATCACCCCGCCCGTCTACCCGCCGTTCTTCGACCTCGTGGTCGAGGCCGGCGGGCGGGTCGTGGAGGTCCCGCTGCTCGACGACGCCGCGAGCTACCGTCTTGATCTGCGCGGCATCGACGCCGCCCTGCGCGCGGGTGCCCGCGGCGTGCTGCTGTGCAATCCCCACAACCCCGTGGGGCTCGTACATTCCCGCGAGGAGCTCGAACGGCTCTCCGAGATCGTGGCCGAGCACGACGGATTCGTGGTCAGCGACGAGATCCATGCCCCGCTCACGCATCACGGGACCAAGTTCACGCCATACCTTTCGGTGTCCGATGCCGCGCGCGCGCACGGCGTGGCCGCGGAATCGGGGAGCAAGGCGTTCAACCTGGCCGGTTTGAAGACTGCCATGTTCGTGGTGGATTCCGAACCCATGATGCGGTGGCTCGAGCAGTTGCCGGACGAGGTGTCCTACCGCACCGGCAGCTTCGGCCTGCTCGCCACGCGGGAGGGTTTCCGCAACAGCCTCGACTGGCTGGACGAGACGATCACCTCGATCCAGGACAATACCGAGCTGCTCGAGCGCGAAGTGAGCGAGAAGCTCCCGGGCGTCGTCGTGCGCCGAGGTCACGCGACCTATCTCGCGTGGCTCGACATGCGCGCCCTGGGATGGGGCGATGATCCCGCCGCCTACGCACTCGAGCACGCCGGGGTGGCACTGTCCAATGGACCCATGTTCGGTGGCGCGGGCAAGGGCTTCGCCCGGATGAACCTCGCGTGCGCGCCCGAGACCGTCGTGGAGGCGGTAGACCGGCTCAGCGGGGCCGCACACTGACCCCGGGTGGCCGTTCCGGGCGCTGAAGCGCCAGCCGTACGCCACGAGGGACCGCGGTCCACACCCGGTGCCGGGGGGCGGGACGTGCGGTCCTCAGTCCACGGCAGGCTTCCGTGCGGGTTCCGGGTCCCGCTCCGTGCCGGGCGAATCCGCGGCCAGCTCGTCGAACGCATACCGCTCCAGGGGAGTCCCCGTGAGATATGCCGATCGCGCGATCGCCATGGTCCCCACCGCGGACGTGATCAGGTGGATCGTGATGATGAGCACGACCTTGACCACGTTGGACACGGACGGCTGCAGCAGCAATGCCCCCGTCACCACGAACACGATGCCGAGCCCGCCCGCGGTCCCCACGGCCGAGACCCGCATGTACGCGTCCCGGAAACGGGCCACCCCCAGGGCGGCGGTCGCGAACACGAGGGCCCCGGCCACGATCAGGACGTTGCCCAGCACGGTCAGGATTTCGTTCATCGCTTCCCCCTGGTCAGAGCCCGTGCCAGGGACAGCGCGCTGAGGAATCCCACGAGCGCGGCCACGAGCACGATGTCGAAGGTGTACTCGTTGGCCACGCGCACACCGAACAACGCGATCAGACCGACGAACCCGAACAGCAACAGGTCACCCGCGACCGCGCGGTCCGCCTCCGTGGGCCCGCGCAGGATCCGGAAGGCCGCCGCGAGGCAGGCCACGGCGAGGATCACGATCCCCACGGTCACACCGATCATGACGTCCCTCCCGTGCGGCGCACCGCGCGCAGCAGTCGTGTCTCAAGTTCCCGGACCTCGACCCGCACGCTGTCGGCGTTACCCGAGTACAGCGAGTGGACGTACAGCGTGCGGATCTCGTTCTCGTCACGACGGCGCTGCGCCGCCACGGGTGCGTCGTGCATCCCCAGCGTGAGCGTGCCGGGGGTGAGCGTGATGAGGGCGGCCAGCAGGGTCACCTCCAGGTCCGAGCGGCAGCGCGTCCGCACGCGGGCCACACCGGGAGTCGAGTTCTGTCCCGGGGTGAGGTTGTCCCGCAGCACCGCGGTGCTCGAGGAGATGATCTGCCCGGCGTACCACACCAGGAACCCCACGACCCGGACAGGCCAGGTGAGCCAACTCATGAGTCCATCACCGCTTTCACGTAGGTCGAGGTGTCCAGCAGGCCCTCCGCGGCGGTCGTGGATACGCCCATGAGCACTTCCGCGCCGAGGCCCAGCGCGAGCGTCAGGCACGCGGTGACGACGGCGGGCCCCGCCAGGGCCGCGGAGATGCGTCGCCCGCTCGCGGTGGCCACGGCGCCGTCGTCACGGGCGGCCGGGGCAGGTTCCGGCACGGTCCCCGCACCGGAACCGCCAGTGCGGGCGGCGGGACCGCCACCGGCCCCGGAACCGCCCCCGTTCTCGAGCGACGACTCGCGCGCGGAGTCCCAGAACACGCCGTTCCAGATCTTGAGCATCGACAGCAGCGTGACGAGACTGACCGCGAGCATCACGATCACCGCGATCACGTGACCGGTGTCGACCGCCGCGAGGATGAGCGAGAACTTGGCCACGAACCCGGAGAACGGCGGCAGCCCGGCCAGGGACAGCGCGGCCACGAAGAACGCAACCGCGATGACCGGTTCACGCGTCGTCATCCCGGACAGCGCGCCGATCCTCCCGGTCATGTAGCGCACCTCGATCGCCCCGGTGGACAGGAACAGGGACGCCTTCACGATCATGTGGTGAAGCAGGTAGAAGATGCCCGCCGCGAGCCCGGCCAGGGTGAACAGTGCGACCCCCAGCAGGATGTACCCGATCTGGCTGATCATGTGGAACGCCAGGATCGATCGTGTGGTCTTCTCGCCCACGGCGCCCAGCACGCCTGCGACCATCGTGAGGCAGCACAGTGCCACGCCGATCCACAGCCAATGGGCGTCGCCGTCGAAGACCACGGCGTAGATCCGGTAGATCGCGTAGCTGGCCACCTTGGTGTGCAGCCCGGAGAACAGTGCGGTGATCGCGGGGGAGGTGGCCGGATAGGCGACCGCGAGCCACCCGTGGATGGGGACCACCGCGGCCTTGATCGCCAGGGCGAACAAGCACACGGCGGTCGAGATCGCCACGGTGCCGTCGGTCGCGGCGCGGCCGGCCAGTTCGGCCATGTTCACGGTGCCCGCGGTGCCATAGATGAAGCCCACGCCCATGAGGAAGATCGTGGAGGTGAGCAGGTTCAGGGTCACGTACAACCGTGCACCCATGACCTGCCGCTCGGTGCCCCGGTGCCGCGCCGCGAGGACGAACAGCCCGTAGGACGGCAGCAGCATGACCTCGACGAACACGAACAGGTTGAACAGGTCCACGGTCAGCAGCGCGCCGTTCACGCCCGCCGTGAGCACGAGCACGAGCGGGGCGAAGTACACGGTGGCCGCCCGGCCGGAGGCGTAAGCGAACCACGAGCACACCAGAGTCAGCACCCCGGTGACCGTGAGCATGAGCGCGGCGAACATGTCCGCCACGAACGGGATGGAGATCCCCACGGGCCACTGCGCCACACCGTGGGCCACGGCCCCGCCGCTGCCGGCGAAATCGGTCACGAGCCACACGCCTCCGGCGATCACGAGCAACAGGGTCCCGAGGAGACCCGCGGCGTGCAGCACGCGGCGGTCGCCCACGATCAACAACACCGCGGACACGAGCAGGGGAAGTGCGACGAACAGGGGGAGGAGGGCGCCGCTCATGAGCGCACCTCCTCGAGCTTCGCCTCGGTGTCGTCGTCATCGTCCCGGCCGGTCACGGCCAGCACGAGCATCACGATCGTGATCGAGAACGCAATCACGATCGCCGTGAGCACGAACGCCTGGGGCAGGGGATCCGCCACGGTGGACAGGTCCTCGGGGGCACCGAAGGGCTCGTGGCGCCGCGCGCTGCCGCCCGCGGCCATGAGCACCACGTTGCCCGCGTGGCCCAGGAGCACGAAGCCCAGGATCACGCGCAGCATCTCGCGCTGCATGAGCAGGTACACGGCACCGAACACGAGGAGTCCGGCGATCACGGCTGCGCTCATCGGGGGGTCACCTCTCCGGTCTCGTGGGTCGTGTGTGACGAACGGGTCGTCGCGGGACTCGCGGCGGTACCGCTCCGGGCGGCACGACGGCGCTCGCCGGCCCCGGCGCGCGCGCCCGGGGACGCGCCGGAACCGGGCTGGTCGTCCGGTCCCGCGGCACCGGGTTCGGGTTCGCGGGACAGCACCTTGGTGATGTCCGACGGCGGCCGCCCCAGCAGGTTGAACGCGGCCAGGATCACGCCGATCACCGCGAGGTACACGCCCCCGTCGAACACGAGCGCGGTGGTGATCTCGAATCCGAGGATGCGCGGGTGCAGGGGCCGCAGGAAGGACCCGTCCAGGTACCCCAGTAGGCCCGTGACGGTTCCCACGGCCACGCCGGCCCCGATCAACCACAGGTACGGCAGGCGCACGCGGGCGCGTTCGTCGGACGGCGCGGCCAGGTAGCTCAGGGTGAAGCCGGCTCCGCCCACGAGCGCGGAGATGAAGCCGCCGCCGGGTTCGTGGTGTCCGCGCAGCAGCAGTATCACGGACATCGCCACGATCACGGGCCCGAGCAGGCGCGCGGCGGTGCGCACGAACACGGTGTTGGTCTCCGGGTCGCTCACGGGCGATTGCTCGTCGATCGGGGCGGGGTCGTCCGCGGCGGGGCGGCGCCCGTGCAGCAGGGCGGCGATCGTGAGCCCGGCGACACCCAGCACCGTCAGTTCGCCCAGGGTGTCCAGGGCGCGGAAGTCCACGAGGATCGTGTTGACCAGGTTGGACCCGCCGGTCTCGTTGTAGCCGTGGGTCAGGTAGTACTCGGACGCGGGTGAGGCCTCGCGCCGTCCGGTCAGCATCCACACGCCCGCGGTGGTCGCCAGCCCCGCGGCGCCCGCCACGAGCAGCGCGACCACGCGGCGTCGTGCGCCGGGAGAGGAGAAGCGCGCGGGCAGGCGGCGCAGCAATAGGACCATGACGCACACCGTGAGAATCTCCACGAGCAGCTGGGTCATGGCCACGTCCGTGGCGCCCAGGTCGAAGAACCACACGGTGATCGAGAAGCCCACCACCCCGGTCACCACGATCGCGGAGATCAGGCTGCGCGCGTTCATCATGGCCGCCACACCGCACGCGATCAGCAGCGCGAGCAGCCAGTCGAAGGGCTCGCTCGCCGCGATCCGCACCGGCGGCAACTCGGTCGTGCTCCACACGGCGAGCAGCGCGACGACGCTCAGGCACACCGCGGGGATCGACAGGTGCCGCGCGGGGGCGGGGCTGTTCGTCCACGAGCCCACGACGCCGCCGAGCCGGATGGTCCCATCGCGCGCCCGGTCCACGCCGTCCAGGGCGGAGAACGGGAAGGCGCGCGGGGCCAGGACGGCGTGCACGCGGCGTCGGGTGAGGACGAGTGCGGCACCCGAGGCGAGCACGGCGAGGGAGACGAACAGTTCGGGGACCGGGCCGTGCCACACCGCGAGGTGCTTCTCCACGGTGGACCCGGCGGCCGCGCTCGCACCCGCGGAGGCGAGTCCGTCCAGCAGGAACGGCACGAGACCCAGGACGAGCCCCGCGAGGGCACCCGAGGCGGGCGCGGCCCAGAAGGACACCGGGGCCTCGCGCACCACGGTGCCGTTGCGGCCACCGAGCGCGCCCAGCACGAGGCGCGCAGCGTAGGCGACCGTGAAGACCGAGGCGAGGGCGGCTGTGGCGGTGAGCAGCCACGGGGCCCACGCGGGACCGGGAGCCTCGAGGAAGGCCGCGAGCATGGACTCTTTGCTCACGAAACCGAGCAACAGCGGGATCCCCGCCATGGAGGCGGCGGCCAGCACCATGAGGGTGGCGGTCACGGGCATCCGCGGGTTCATCCGGGCCAGCTCGCGCAGATCCCGGGTGTGGGCGCTGTGATCGATCACGCCCACGCCCATGAACAGGGCGGACTTGAACAGCGCGTGCGCGATCGTGTGCACCACCGCGGCGGACAGTGCGGCCGTGGTGCCCACCCCGATCATCGCGGTTAACAGACCCAGCTGGCTCATGGTTGAGTAGGCCAGCAGTTCCTTGAGGTCGTAGCGGCGCAGCGCGGCCACGGCACCGAACACCGCGGTGACGAGTCCTGCCGTGACGAGCAGGACGGTCCACGCGGGAACTCCGGAGAAGACGGGGGAGAAGCGCAAGAGAAGGTAGATGCCGGCTTTGACCATGGCCGCGGCGTGCAGGTACGCGGAGACCGGGGTGATCGCGACCATAGAGTCCGGCAACCACGCCTGGAACGGGAACTGCGCGGACTTGGTGAACGCGGCGACCGCCACGAGGACGGCCACGAGCGTGGTCAGCCCGGACTGCGCACCCCACACGTCGTGCGTCAGGACGGCGCTGATCCGGGTGGTGCCGGTGGCCACGATCATGACGGTGACGGCCGCGAGCAGCACGAGTCCGCCGGCCACGGTCACGAGAAGCGTGCGGATCGCGGGTTCCCGCGCACCGTCCCCCGAGCGTGCGATGAGCAGGAACGAACACAGCGTGGTGGCCTCCCACGCGACGTAGAACACCACGAGGTCGTCCGTGAGCACGAGGGCCAGCATGGCCGCCGCGAAGCCCGTCATGAGCGTATAGAACCCCGCGTGCTTCCCGCGATCGGCCCGGTCCGTGCGCTCGAGGTAGCGCGTGGCGTAACACAGCACCGCGGCCCCGATCACCAGGACCAGGAGGGAGAAGACCAGCGAGAGTCCGTCCAGGCGCACGTCGAGCCCCACGTCCAGGGACGGGATCCACGGCAGCGACTCGACGACCGCGGGGGTGGGCTCGGCGGGGGAGTGCGCGGCGTCGTCGTACCCCAGCGCGATCAGCGCCGCGGCGCCGAGCAGGGGCACCGCGAGCAGCCATCCGACGTTGCGGCCGATCGCGCGGGTCAATAGAGGGGCGAGCGCGCACGTGAGGAGTGCGCCCGCGAGGCAGGCAAGTAGCAAGGGTCCACCTAGGTCCGGGGTGACATGAGGTCAGAGCGGGCCGGAGGACGGTGTGGGCGCTCACGAGCGCCGGCAACGGCTCCGGGGTCAGTGGACGGAGGCCGACGGCGGTGCGCCGGCCTGGTTGGCGCCCCACGAGGACACCTGGCCGTTCGTACCCACGGATCGGACGAGCAGACCCGGAGACACGCTGCCGCGAGGGACGGCGTGCGGGCGCGCGGCAGTGACGATCGGGAACGTGGGCATCGCGATCGAGCCTAGCAAGAGCCCGCGGGGTGGGGAAGCGACCGGCCACCCGCATGGGGCCGCCACCGGAATAGCTGACGTGTCCACAATGTTGTGCGTGGCATGGCCGTTGAACTGGGAATCGACACCTTCGGGGACGTCACGTGGGACGACGACGACCGCCCCGTCTCGCACGCGCAGACCGTCCGCAACGTGGTGGAGCAAGCGGTGCTCGCGGATCAGGTGGGGCTGCACTCGATCGGGATCGGGGAGCACCACCGGGACGACTTCGCGATCTCCGCCCCGGACGTCGTGCTCGCGGGGATCGCCACGCGCACCGAGCGATTGCGCCTGGGCACGGCCGTGACGGTGCTCAGCTCGGACGACCCCGTGCGCGTGTACGAACGCTTCGCCACGCTGGACGCGCTGTCCCACGGGCGGGCTGAGGTCGTGCTGGGCCGCGGCTCGTTCACCGAGTCCTTTCCGCTGTTCGGATACGACCTGCAGGACTACGAGGCACTGTTCGAGGAGAAGCTCGCGCTGTTCGCGGCGCTGCGCACGAGTCAGCCGGTGACCTGGAAGGGCACGCTGACCCAGGACCTGCGGGACGTGAGCCTCTACCCGCCGCTCGAGAACGGACCGCTGCCCACGTGGATCGCGGTGGGTGGTTCCCCGCAATCGGTTGTGCGGGCCGCGCACTACGACCTCCCGCTCATGCTCGCGATCATCGGCGGGCCCGTGGAGCGGTTCTCGCCGTTCAGCGACCTCTACCGCCGCGCGCTCGCCGAGTTCGGCCATTCCGACAACCCCGTGGCCTACCACTCCTACGGGTACGTCGCCGACACCGACGAGCAGGCCCGCGAGGAGTTCTTCCGCCCCTACACGATCTCCACCGAGCGCATCGGAGCCGAGCGCGGGTGGCCCGCACCCACCGAGGAGTCCTTCCTGGAGGAGGTGGAGCACGGGTCCATGGCCGTGGGATCTCCCGAGACCGTGGCCCGTAAGATCGCCGCGGGCGTGCGGGCCCTGGGTGCCTCGCGCTTCGACCTGAAGATCTCCACGGGCCCGCTGTCCCACGGAAAGCTCATGCGTAGCATCGAGCTCTACGGCACGCGTGTTGCGCCCCTCGTGCGGGACATGCTCGCGGACTGATAAGCATGGACCCATGCCGAGCTCGCTTCCCGTCCTGATCCTCACCGGCTACCTGGGTTCCGGCAAGACCACGGTGCTCAACCACTTCCTCGCGACCGGCGGCGCGCGGATCGGTGTGATCATCAACGACTTCGGGGACATGAATGTCGATGCCGCGCTCGTGGCGGGGCACGTTGCCGAACCCGTGTCGATCGCGGGCGGGTGCCTGTGCTGCATCGAGGACCCCCGCCAGCTCGACGACGCCCTGCGTACGCTGTCCCGGCCCTCCCTCGAGCTCGACGCGGTCGTGATCGAGGGCTCCGGGATCGCCGAGCCCCCGGGGCTCATCCATATGGTCCTGGGCAGCGAGGTGCGCGACGTACGCTTCGGCGGGCTCGTCGAGGT
Organism: Kocuria marina; assembly: GCA_014652975.1. GTDB lineage: Bacteria > Actinomycetota > Actinomycetes > Actinomycetales > Micrococcaceae > Kocuria > Kocuria marina. Next base: position 60,776 of record BMZV01000002.1, read on the forward strand.
GATCGCCGTGGCCCGCGTGGCGCTCGCGGAGGCCAGCGGCTGGGACCTCGCGCAGCACGTCAAGGCCGCAGCGGTCGTGCTGCTGACCACGACCGACCTCGCCGATCCCCGGGAGACCGCCGCGGTGCGCGAACGGATCGCGCACGCCAATCCGCATGCGCTCGTCATCGACGCGCCCCACGGGGCGGCCGATCCCCGGTTGTTCTTCGACGCCGCCGAGCACCCCGTACCCGAGGGCGGCCAGCTCGCGCTGTGGGAGTTCGGCCGGGCCCCCGACCACGACCACCACGTCCACCACCGCGCCACGGCCCTGGACGCGCCCTCGGTCGTGGACCCCGCGGCGTTCGCCGAGCTGCTCGAGGACCCGCCCGCGTCCGTCCACCGGATCAAGGCGATCGTGGATGTCGCCGTGGGCCGGGGGATCCGCCGGTTCGTGGCGCACTCCGTGGCGGGATACGTCTCGGTGGACCGGGTGTCACGGCCCTCCGACGAGCCCGCGCGGTCCCGGGTCGTGGCCATCGGCCTGGAGCGCGACGACGCCGCACTGCGCCGCCGCCTCGACGCCCTAGTGCGCCCCGACGGCGCTCCCGCGGCCACGGCCCGTGAGCTGCGCCGACTGACTCGGTTCCTATAGGAACACCCTCAGGTCAGGTTCGAGAAGTGCTCTACCTTGGCGGTGGGCCCGGTCACGAGGATCTGGTCGTCGTCGTAGAGCATGGTGCCGGGTTCGATGGGCTCCCACTGACCGCCCGGGCGGCACACGGCCACCACCGAGACCCCCAACCGACGCCGCACGTTGAGCAGGTCCATGGGTCGTTGCTGGATGGGTTCCGGCGGGGTGCACCGCACCAGGGCGTAGTCCGCGTCGATGGGCACGAAGTCCAGGATCCGGTGCTGGATCAGGTGCGCGGCACGCGTGCCCATGTCGCTCTCGGGATTGACCACGTGCTGCACGCCGATCTGGGTCAGGATCTCCGCGTGGGGCTCCGTGATGGCCTTGGCCCAGATCGCGGGGCACCCGAACTTCACGAGCCGGGACGCCGCGAGAATGCTCGCCTGGATGTCCGAACCGATGCCCACGACCGCGCGGTCGAACTCGTCCACGGACAGCTCCCGCAGCACGTCCTCGTCCGTGGCGTCCGCGCGCACCACGGACGTGAGCTTGCCGTTGAAGCGCTGGACCACCGTCTCGTCCATGTCCACGCCCAGCACGTCCGTGCCGTTGCGCATCAGTTCCGTGGCCAGGGCACCGCCGAAGCGGCCCAGCCCGATCACGACCACGGCGTTGGCCATGGCGTTGCGGGATGACGCGGCGGGGTGGGATCCGAACATGGGGCTTCCTTCGTGGGTCGTGGTCGTCGAGCACCGGGTCCACGGGTGGCGCGGGCTGGCCCGGGCTCATCCGATGAGCGGTCGTTCCTTGGGCAGTTCGTAACGGGGTGGGCGGCGGCCGAATGCGATGGCCGCGGCCACGGTGACCGGGCCGAGTCTGCCCGTGAACATCAGGGCGATCAACACCCACTGCGCGAACGGGGCGAGCGTGGGGGTGATCCCCGTGCTCAGTCCCACGGTCGCGAACGCGGAGACGGACTCGAACAGGACACGGTCCAGGCCCAGGCCGGTGTCCGTGAGCATGATGAGCATCGTGCCACCGATCACCGCCACGGTCGCGAGCACCACGACCGTGATGGCCTCGCGCTGGACGGAGCGGGAGAGCTGCTTGCCGAGCACGGGTACCGCGGCGCCACCCCGGATTTCGGTGAGGGCCACGAAGAACAGCACCCCGAACGTCGTGACCTTGAGACCGCCGGCCGTGCCCGCGGGGCCGCCGCCGATGAACATCAGGATGTCCATCCCGAGCCACGACACCGGGTGCATGTGACCGATGTCGATGCTGTTGAAGCCCGCGGTGCGGGAGATCGTGGACTGGAAGAACGCGTTGAGCAGCTTGACCGCGGGCGGTTGGCCGCCCAGGGTGCCCGGGTTGTTCCACTCGAGCATCAGCAGGAACAGCGTGCCTCCCGCGAGCAGCACGGGGGTCGCGAGCAGCACGAGCCGGGTGTTCATGCTCCAGCGCCGGGGCACCCGGATGTGGCGGCGCAGTTCGTAGAGCACCGGGAAGCCTAGCCCGCCCAGGATCACGCACGCCGCGAGCGTGAGCAGGATCCAGGCGTCGCCCGCGAAGTCCATGACGTTGAGCGTGTACAGCGCGAATCCCGCGTTGTTGAACGCGGACACGGCGTGGAACCCCGCGTGGGCTAGGGCGGTGCCCGGCGGGTAGTGGTAGTGGCCCCAGAACCGCAGGAACAGGATGAGCGCCGCGATGCTCTCGATCACGGCGGTGGTCGCCACGATGCGTGCGACCACCTTGCGCGCTCCGCCGCGGGATTTCGTCTCCGCGTTGGCGAGCAACCGGGAGGACAGGCCGAATTTACGGGCCAGCAGGATCCCCAGCATGGTCGTGAACGTCATGACACCCAGGCCACCCACCTGGATCAGACAGATGATGACCACCTGACCGAATGGCGTCCAGTAGGTCGCGGTGTCCACCGTGACCAGGCCGGTCACGCACAACGCGGAAGTCGCGGTGAACGCCGCCGTGAGCACGTCCGTGCCCCCGGGAGCCGTGGTGGCTGGGGGCAGCATGAGTAGCCCGGTGCCCGCGAGCACGGCCACCAGGAAGGCCGTGACGATGATCCGTGCGGACCGGGCGGGGGTGAGCTCGTGCAGGTGCAGCGGATCGCGGCGTCGACGGCTCAGGGGGACGGCGCGGGGGATCCTGGACCCGTGCGTGCGCGCGCGGATCGCGGCCTGGCGGAGGGCCTCGGTGATGGGCACGGGGTCAAAATACACCCGCCGGGGCGGTACCGGCTGAGCGCCGCGTGAGCGCGCCTGAACCTCGTAGGCCGTTCAGCTGACACCGGCGCGCTGCACACGCGCACGTGTGATGAACCCGACTGCGTGAGTCGTGCCCTAAACTGACCGACATGACCAACATTCCCGCGGAACTCGCGTACACCGAAGAACACGAGTGGGTCGAGGACCTCCACGAGGACAACACTTTCCGCGTGGGCATCACGGACCACGCACAGAACGAACTGGGCGAGGTCGTGTTCGTCCAGCTACCGGAGGTCGGGGACACCGTCTCCGCCGGGGACGTGGTGGGGGAGGTCGAGTCCACCAAGTCCGTGAGCGATCTCTTCGCGCCCGTCAGCGGCGAGATCGTGAGCGTCAACGACGACCTCGTGGACAACCCCGGCGCGCTCAACGAGTCCCCGTACGGATCCGGCTGGCTGTTCACCGTGCGCGTGGACTCCTCGGATGCCACCGGGCAGCTATTGGACGCCGATGCTTACCAGCAGTTGCTGGACTGAATACGCCAACTTCACGTGAGGTGAGGGAACCCTGATGTCGAACCATGAGAAATCCGGTACCCAGGCGGGTCCGGAGACCACATCCATCCAGATCGTGGGGGATGTGCTGGCCCATGCCGCTCACCACAAACTCTCCGAGAGCGAGCAGAACGCGGTGGCCTCCCTGCCCCCGGGCTCCGCGCTGCTGCTGGAGACGAACGGCGGGCTGACCGGTGCCCGGTTCCTGCTAGACCGGGACGAGATCGTCGCGGGTCGTCACCCGGCGTGCTCGGTGTTCCTGGACGACGTCACGGTGTCCCGCCGTCATGTGGAGTTCATCCGACGCAGCGGTACGTTCGAGGCAGTGGACCAGTCCTCCCTCAACGGCACCTACGTCAACGGTGACCGGGTCGCCACCAAGGTGTTGGAGAACGGCGACCAGGTCCAGATCGGCAAGTTCCGGTTTACGTACTACCACTCCGTGCAGAACGGTTCCTGACGCGCTCCATGCCTGATTCCGAACGACCGCAGATCCCGCGGGTGGGTATCGGGGCGTTACTGCGCCGATTGCAGCCGCAGTTCCCTGAACTGACCGCGTCCAAGGTGCGCTTCCTCGAGGACCAGGGACTCGTGCACCCGTTGCGGAGCGCCTCGGGGTACCGCAAGTACTCGCACGAGGACGTCGCCCGGTTGGAGACCGTGTTGACGCTGCAGCGTGAGCGCTACCTCCCGTTGCGGGTCATCCGTGACCGCTTGGACCGGGGCGAGGATCCCGCGCAGGACACCGAGCGGCAGGAACCAGGGACCGGACGCTCCGGGGACGGCGTCGACCCCGAACCCACTTCACCGGTTCCGGACGGCGGTCGGCGGTACACCCTGCGCGAGCTCGCGGCGCGGTCGGGCAAGGACGTGCCGCTGCTGCGGGAACTGCTCAACCACGGCCTGCTCGTGGAACGGGTCGGCGCGTTCGACGGCCACGCACTTACCGTGGCCGTGGCTGCGGGCAAGCTCAACGGGTACGGGATCGAACCGCGGCACCTGCGGGTGCTGCGGGGCGCCTCGGAGCGCGTGATCGCCCTGGTCGAGGGCAGCATCTCACCGTTGCGCAACCGCAGGGACCCCGAGACGCGGCGGAGGGCCGTGCAGCGGGCTCGAGAGATCGCCTCGCTGTGCCTCACCGTGATGACCGCGCTTGTGACCTCGCAGGTGGAGGAGACGGTGCAACCGTTCGCCTCGCCGGACACGGACGGGAGCGCGCAATGAGCCCGAACGTGCGCATGGAGATCGCTGGGGTGCGCATGGACGTGCCCACGGGCCAGCCCGTGGTCGTGCTGCGCGAACTCCAGGGCGCCCGGCGTCTACCCATCTGGATGGGGACCAACGAGGCCACGTCCATCGTGTTCGCGCTGCAGGGCATCGAGCCCCCGCGCCCCCTTACGCACGACCTCCTGGTTTCCGTGGTGGACCAGCTCGGGCGCAGCGTGCGGGACGTCGTGGTGCACACGGTGGAGAACACGGTGTTCCACGCGGCCATCTCCTTCGACGACGGCACCGTGGTGGACGCCCGCGCTTCGGACGCCCTCGCGATCGCCGCGCGCACGTCGTGCCCCATCCTGTGCGCCGCGGCCGTGCTGGACGAGGCCGGTCTGGTGCTCAGCCCGGACGGGGAGCTGCGGGAACAGGCGGGGGACCAGCCGCAGGAGGCCGAGGCCCAGGTCCGGGAATTCCGGGATTTCCTGGACCACGTGGATCCGGACGATTTCCAGTCCTGATTCCACCCCGTCCGGGCCCCGTGCGGGTAGGCTGACGACACGGGCCCGCCCGTGGGCAATGTCTTTGACCCGCTCCACCCGTGGGTTTACCGTCGAGGAGGCGTCAGCGAGCTGGTGCCCGTGTCCGGGGGATCGGACACCCCTACCCACGCATGAGGAGGACGCTTGAGCAATCCGGAGCTGCCGCTGGACGCGGCACGGCTGCGCGCATCTTCCCTCGCCGGCGGCACCCAGGAGATGTTGTTCACTGACAACCTGGGCGGCTACGACGAGACCGTGGGCTTCCGCGGTCCCACCGCGTGCAAGGCCGCGGGGATCACGTACCGCCAGCTCGACTACTGGGCCCGGACCGATCTCGTGGAACCCACCGTGCGCGGCGCCAAGGGCTCCGGGTCGCAGCGGCTCTACAGCTTCCGGGACATCCTGGTGCTCAAGGTCGTCAAGCGCCTGCTCGACACCGGTGTCTCCCTGCAGCAGATCCGCTCGGCGGTGGGCGCGCTGCGGCTGCGCAACATCGAGGACCTCACGCGGTTGACGCTCATGTCTGATGGCGCGAGCGTCTACGAATGCACGTCCCCCCACGAGGTCATCGACCTGGTCCAGGGCGGTCAGGGCGTGTTCGGGATCGCTGTGGGTCGGGTGTGGCGCGAGGTCGAGGGCACGCTGGCCTCCATGCCGGGCGAACACACGAGCCTGGACGGGGCCCCCGCCGCGGATCCGTTCCCGGAGGACGAGCTGTCCGCCCGGCGCGCACGCCGTCGCAAGAAGAACGCGGGCTGACCCGCCACCGCACCCCGCCGCCGCGGGTTGCGGGATCAGCGCGTGAGGCCCGCCAGAATGGTGCCGAAGCGCTGCGCGAGATCCTGAGCCGGGGCACCCGGCCAGCGGTGGACGGGCCACGCGGCCCCCTGGATCTGCTGCATCACGGACAGGTCCGGCAGCACGGGATCCACCAGGAGCGGTCCGAACAACTCCTGCAGTTCCCGCATGCGGTGACGCTGTTCGACCGAGTCGTCGCGCACGCGGTTGATCACCACCCCGGCCTCCGGGACGGCCCAGATCCGCGAGGTCTCGAACTGCGCGAGCGCCGTCATGGTGCGCTTGGTACCCGCCACGGAGAACAGGGACGGCTCGGCCACGGAGAGCACCTTGTGGGACGCGGCCCACGCCATGCGGGTCAGCGCGCTCAGGGTGGGCGGGCAGTCGATCAGCACGAGCTCGTAGCGGGCCAGTCCCCGCAGCGCGGTCTCGAGACGCTTGAGGTCCTTGGTCCGGAACGCGGCGTGGTCCAGGTGCGACGACGCCGCGGAGCCGGGTGCCACGTCCAGCACGGCTCGTGCGCCGTCCCCGGTCGATGACCCGTCGGCAGGCGCGCCCGGGCCCGCGGGCACGGTGTGCGGGGTGATGGGATGCTTGGTCCACGAGGACGCCGTGGCCACGGAGGCCAGTGCACCCATGCGGGGGCGGCGCAGCACGGTGCCCACCTCGTGCCCCGGGCGGGCGTGGACGCCGAGCGCCGTGGAGGCGTCGCCGTGGGGGTCCAGGTCCACCACGAGCGTGGGGACGTGTGCTTCGAGAGCGGCGGAGGCCAACCCCAGGACCACGGAGGACTTGCCCACCCCGCCCTTGAGGCTGCTGATGCTGACGATCTGCACGGATCACCCTTCTGTCACCTGAAATGGGGGCTGTCCACCAGCCTGTTCCATGCTAGTGGGTGGATCACCGCACGTCGCGAGCCGGGCCGGGCGGTGCCGCGCGGCGTCGTCGTCATGAGCGGTAGGTGTCACCACGAGCGGCGGATGTTGCCTGGACCGGCGCAGGGGACACGAAATCCGGGCTACCCTACCGAGGCGTGGCTCACGTAAGCTGTCCCGGTAGTCGTCTCCTCACTCAGTGCGCGGGCCCCACAGGGCGCCGCGTGCGGAAACGGTAGTAATGTTCTCCAAGATCCTGGTGGCCAACCGCGGCGAGATTGCCATTCGCGCGTTCCGAGCGGCGTACGAACTCGGCGCCAAGACCGTTGCCGTCTTCCCGTACGAGGACCGCAATTCGATCCACCGCCAGAAGTCGGACGAGGCCTACCACATCGGGGAGGAGGGCCACCCGGTCCGCGCGTACCTGGACGTGGCCGAGATTGTGCGCGTGGCCAAGGAGTCCGGGGCGGACGCCATCTACCCGGGCTACGGTTTCCTGTCCGAGAACCCGGACCTGGCGCGCGCGGCCGAGGCGGAGGGCATCACGTTCGTGGGTCCGCGCGCCGAGATCCTGGAACTCGCCGGGAACAAGGTCGAGGCGTTGCGGGCCGCGCGGCGCGCGGGCATCCCCACGCTCGAGTCCTCGGACCCCTCCTCGGACAAGGAGACGTTGATCGAGGCCGCGGAGAAGATCGGCTTCCCGGTGTTCGTCAAGGCGGTCGCCGGTGGCGGTGGCCGCGGGATGCGGCGCGTGGAGAAGCCCGAACAGTTGGCGGAAGCGCTCGACGCCGCGATGCGCGAGGCGGACACCGCGTTCGGTGACCCCACCGTGTTCATCGAGCAGGCCGTGTTGCGTCCGCGGCACATCGAGGTGCAGATCCTCGCGGACAATGAGGGCAACATCGTGCACCTGTTCGAACGGGACTGCTCATTGCAGCGCCGGCACCAGAAGGTCATCGAGATCGCCCCGGCACCGCACCTGGACGAGGAGATCCGTGACGCCCTGCACCGGGACGCGGTGAAGTTCGCCAAAGAGCTCGGCTACGTCAACGCGGGCACCGTGGAGTTCCTCGTGGACACCGCGGGGGAACGCGCGGGGCAGCACGTGTTCATCGAGATGAACCCCCGGATCCAGGTGGAGCACACCGTGACCGAGGAGATCACGGACGTGGACCTGGTCCAGTCCCAGTTGCGCATCGCCGCCGGTGAGAGCCTGGACGACCTGGGCATCTCGCAGGACGCGCTGCGCGTGCGCGGGGCCGCCCTGCAGTGCCGCATCACCACGGAGGATCCCGCCAACGACTTCCGCCCGGACGTGGGGAAGGTCTCGGCCTACCGTTCCGCCGGTGGCGCCGGTGTGCGCCTGGACGGCGGCACGCTCTACGCGGGCGCGGAGATCTCCCCGCACTTCGACTCGATGCTCGTGAAGCTCACGTGCCGCGGACGCGACTACACCACCGCGGTGCACCGCGCCCGCCGTGCGCTCGCCGAGTTTCGCATCCGCGGGATCGCCACCAACATCCAGTTCCTGCAGGCCGTGCTGCACAATCCGGACTTCCTGGCCGGGGACGTGGCCACGGACTTCATCGAGAACCACCCGGACCTGCTCAAGGGCAAGGGCTCGGCGGACCGCGGCACCCGCGCGCTGAACTACCTCGCGGAGGTGACGGTCAACAAGCCCCACGGCGAGCGCATCGACGGCATGGACCCGCGCGACAAGCTCCCGCACTACCCGGGGGACAAGCGGGACGAACCCTTCCGCAGCCCGTTCGACGGTCCGTCCTCCCACGAGGTGCCCTCCGGCTGGCGCCAGGTGCTCCAGGAGCAGGGGCCCGAGGGCTTCGCGCGCACCCTGCGGAACTACGAACCGCTCGCAGTGACGTCCACCACGTTCCGTGACGCCCACCAGTCCCTGCTGGCCACCCGTGTGCGCACCCGCGACCTGCTCGCGGCGGCACCCGCGTACGCGCACCTGCTGCCGGGGCTGCTCTCGGTCGAGGCCTGGGGCGGTGCCACGTACGACGTTGCGCTGCGCTTCCTGGGGGAGGACCCGTGGGAGCGGCTGCGGCTGCTGCGCGAGGCGATGCCGAACATCCCCATCCAGATGCTGCTGCGCGGGCGCAACACCGTGGGGTACACGCCGTACCCGGTGGAGGTGACCAACGCGTTCGTCGCGGAGGCGGCCGAGACCGGCGTCGACATCTTCCGGATCTTCGACGCGCTCAACGACGTCGAGCAGATGCGCCCGGCCATCGAGGCGGTGCGGGCCACGGGCACCGCGGTGGCCGAGGTGACCCTGTGTTACACGGGCAACCTGCTCGACCCGCAGGAGAACGTCTACACGCTCGACTACTACCTGGACCTCGCTCAGCAGTGCGTGGACGCCGGCGCGCACATCCTGGCGATCAAGGACATGGCGGGGTTGCTGCGCCCGGAGGCCGCGCGGCGTCTCGTGGCGGCCCTGCGCGAGCGCTTCGATCTGCCGGTGCACCTGCACACCCACGACACCGCGGGCGGGCAGCTCGCCACGCTGCTCGCCGCTGCGGAGGCCGGGGTCGACGCCGTCGACGCCGCATCCGCGTCCATGGCCGGCACCACGTCCCAGGTCTCGGGCTCCGCGCTCGTGGCCGCGCTCGAGAACACGGACCGGGACACCGGACTTGACCTGGACGCCGTGAGCGACATGGAGCCCTACTGGGAAGTGGTGCGCTCCATCTACAAGCCCTTCGAGTCCGGGCTGACCGGGCCCACCGGCCGCGTGTACCGCCACGAGATCCCGGGCGGGCAGCTCTCAAACCTGCGCCAGCAGGCCATCGCGCTGGGGCTCGGGGAGAAGTTCGAGGCGATCGAGGACATGTACCACGCCGCGGACCGGATGCTGGGGCACCTGGTCAAGGTCACGCCGTCGTCCAAGGTGGTGGGCGACCTCGCCCTGCAGCTCGTGGGCATGGACGTGGACCCCGCCGAGTTCGAGGCCGATCCCCGCAAGTTCGACATCCCCGACTCCGTGATCAACTTCCTCGCCGGCGAGCTCGGCACCCCGCCCGCGGGCTGGCCGGAACCGTTCCGCAGCAAGGCGCTGGAGGGACGCACCGTGCACCTGGCGGACGAGGAGCTCTCGGAGCAGGATGTCGAGGAGCTCGCCCAGCCGGGCGAGGTGCGCCGCGCGGCCCTGAACCGGCTGCTTTTCCCCGGCCCCACACGCGACTACCAGAACTCGCGCACCAAGTACGGGGACATCTCCCTCCTGCACACCCGCGACTTCCTGTACGGGCTGAAACAGGACCACGAGCACGTCATCTCGCTCGGCAAGGGGGTGCGGCTGCTGGTCACCCTGCAGGCGATCTCCGAACCGGACGAGAAGGGGATGCGTACGGTCATGGTGACCCTCAATGGTCAGCTGCGCCTGCTCGAGATCCGCGACGAGTCGGTGAAGTCCCAGGCCGTGGAGACCGAGAAGGCGGACACCTCCAAGCCCGGGCACGTGGCGGCACCCTTCGCAGGTGCGGTCACGGTCACGGTCTCCGAGGGGGCAAAGGTCGCCGCGGGGGACTCAGTGGCCACGATCGAGGCCATGAAGATGGAGGCGTCCATCACTGCGCCGGTCTCGGGCACGGTCTCCCGCGTGGCACTTGCGGACACCGCGCACGTCAGCGGCGGGGACCTGGTGCTGGTGATCGATCCCGAGTGACGGATCCCGCCGCCCCGCCTGTCCTCGGACGCGCGGGGCGGCGGCCTAGGATGGGGCACATGCGTTCTTTCGACCTGATCATCGTGGGCTCCGGCTCCGGCAACTCCATCCTTACAGACGAGTACGCGGACCTCGACGTCGCCATCGTGGAACCCGGCCGGTTCGGGGGGACGTGTCTGAACGTGGGGTGCATCCCCACCAAGATGTACGCGTACCCGGCCACCGTGGGGGACCAAGCGCGGGACGCCATACGGCTGGGCCTGGACGCCGTGATCGAGGGTGTGGACTGGCCCGGCATGCGGGATCGCATCTTCGCCCGGATCGACGCGATCTCCAAGAACGGGCTGCAGTACCGCGAGTCGCTCGACAACGTCACGGTGATCCAGGAGTACGTGCACTTCGTGGAACCCAAGGTCCTCGAGACCGAGTCCGGGCAGCGGATCACCGCCGATGAGATCGTGCTGGCCAACGGTTCGCGGGTCAGCATCCCCGACGTGCTGGGTACCGACCTGCCCGGGGTGCATACCTCGGACACCGTGATGCGCCTGGACGAGTTCCCCCGAGACGTCATCGTGGTGGGCGGCGGGTACGTGGCCGCCGAGTTCTGCCACGTTTTCCGCGGACTGGGCGCCTCCGTGACCCAGCTCAACCGTTCGCAGCGCTTGTTGCGCGAACACGACGACACGATCGCCGAACGCTTCACGCGCGAGGCCGCCGAACAGTGGGACCTACAACTCGGGTGGACGCTCTCCGGGATCGAGCGTGCCGAGGACGGCCGCCTGACGGTGTCGGCGCAGGCCTCCGACGGTTCCGCACAGCACTGGGACGGCACCGCCGACGTCGTCCTGCTGGCCACGGGGCGCGTCCCCAATGCGGACACGCTGCGCCCGGAAGCCGCCCACCTGGACGTCACCGGCGGCGGTCTGCTCGCCGTGGACGAGTACCAGCGTGTGCTCTCGGACGGGGAACCCGTGACCGGCGTGTGGGCCCTCGGGGACGTGTGCTCCCCGTACCAGCTCAAGCACGTGGCCAACGCCGAGGCCCGCACGGTCTCCCACAACGTGGTGCACCCGCAGGATCTGCGCGCGACCGATCACCGCTACGTGCCGTCCGCGGTGTTCACTGAACCGCAGATCGCGTCCGTGGGCATGACCGAGGTCCAGGCCCGCGACTGGGCCGCCCGGAACGACGAGCGGATCACGATCAAGGAACAGGACTTCGGGGACGTGGCCTACGGCTGGGCCATGGAGGACCACGCCGGGATCTGCAAACTCATCGCGAACGCCCGCACCGGCGAGCTGCTGGGGGCACACCTCATCGGCCGCGATTCCTCCAACCTGATCCAGCCGCTCGTCCAGGGCATGTCCTTCGGGCTGCGGGCCCACGAAATGGCACGCGGCCAGTACTGGATCCACCCCGCGCTCGCGGAGGTGGTGGAGAACGCGCTACTGGGTCTGGACGTCCCCGGGCAGCGCACGGAGGACTAAACCGGGCCCCCGGAGCCCGGTATGCGAAGCGCAGTTCCTGGCCCGGGCACCCCACGGCGTCGGCGGGCTGTCAGCGCGCGTAGATGTCCTCGATCTCGCGCGCGAAGTCCTGGGCGACCTTGGCCCGCTTGAGCTTCATGGACGGAGTGAGGTGGCCGTCCTCGATCGTGAGGTCACGGTCCAGGATGCGGAAGGCCTTGATGCCCTCCGCGCGGGAGACCTTGGCGTTGGCGTGGTCCACGATCTTCTTGACGTGGTCGATGACGGCCTCCTCGCGTGCGGCCCGGTCGACGCTCATGTGCGGATCCAGCCCGAGTCCGGGCAGCACCTTGGGCAGCGTCTCGGGGTCCAGGGTGATCAGGGCGGCCACGAAGGGGCGGTCGTCCCCGACGACCATGATCTGCCCCACGGTCGCGGAGGCGCGGATGGGGTCCTCGAGTTGGTTGGGGATCACGTTCTTGCCGCCCGCGGTGACGATGATCTCCTTCTTGCGCCCCGTGACCGTGAGCAGCCCCTCGTCGTCCAGGTGGCCCAGGTCCCCGGTGGCGAACCAACCGTCGAAGAACGCCTCGGCGGTCTTATCGGGCAGCCCGTGGTAGCCCTTGAACACGTTGGCGCCGCGCACGAGGATTTCCCCGTCCGCGGCGATCGCGACTTCGTTGCCGGGGATCGGGTGGCCCACCGTGCCGAGCCGGTTGAGGCTCGGGAAGTTCGCCGCGATGGGGGCGGTCGTCTCGGTGAGCCCGTAGCCCTCGACCACGTACACACCGATCCCGTTGAAGAAGTGCGCGAGGTAGTCGCCCAGACTCGCACCCCCGGAGACGGCATAGCGCACGTCCCCGCCCATGGCCTGGCGCAGCGTGGAGTACACGAGCTTGTCGTAGAGGCGGTGGCGGGCTTCGAGCAGCGGCGGCACGGGGCCCTTCACGGCGGCGCGTGACCACGCGACGGCGGTCGCAACGGCCCGCTCGAAGATCAGCTTCTTCACGGGCGAACCGGCCTGGGCCTTGAACCGCGCGCCCACCAGAATCTTCTCGAACACGCGGGGCACGGCCAGGATGAACGTGGGCTTGAACCGGGCGAGGTCGTCCATGAGGTGGGAGACATCCGGCGTGTGGGCCAGGGTGATCCCGGCGTCCAGGGACGTGACCTCCACGAACCGGGCGAACACGTGCGCGAGCGGCAGGAACATGAGGGTGCGGGACCCCCCGGCCATGACGGCACCGGCCACCGGGATGGTGTTCTGCGAGCACGACACGAAATTGCGGTGGGTCAGTTCGCAGCCCTTGGGCGCACCCGTGGTCCCCGAGGTGTAGATGAGGGTCGCGACGTCGTCCAGGGTCACGCCGTCGTAGGGCGTCTGCAGATCCGTGCGGTCGGCGCCGCCCGCGATCATGGCCTCCAGGGAGTTTTCGCTGGAGGCGGTGTCGAAGACGCAGATTCGCCGGGCGGCCGCGAACTCCGTGATCCCGGTGGCCCGCTGCACGCGTTCGGCCAGTTCGTCGGTCTCCACGAAGATCGCCACGGCCTGCGAATCAGACATGATGTGGGCGATCTGATCGGGGGAGGACGTGTCGTAGACGGGCACCGGCACTGCGCCGACCCACCACAGGGCGAAGTCCACGAGCGTCCACTCGTAGCGCGTGCGGCTCAGCAGGCCCACGCGCTCGCCGGGGCGGATGCCCTTCGCGGCGATCCCACGGGCCAGGGCCACGACCTCGTCACGGAACTGTCGCGCCGTGACGTCCCGCTCGCGCCCTTCTGCGAGCACGGTGTACAGCACCGTGTCGGGTTTCTGCTCGGCGCGTTCGGCGAGGATGTGGGCGATGCCGGGGTACGGCAGGGGATCGACGATGGCCGGGGCGCTGACGCGTCGCATGGAGGGGCACCTTCCTGATGGGAACGGCTCTCAGCCTACTGTGTGTCGCGCCTCACTCCCGGCATATACTGGACGTGTCCACCACATGACGGCGACCCCGGCAGGATTGTGGCGGAGACGCCCGCGTCCGGGGAGCCGGCCCCGCTGGAACGCGCCGCGCGGACGCGTCAGACGACGGCGCCGTCGTCGTCCTCGGGGGAGTCCTGCGGCAGCGCGCGGAAGACCAGGTACAGACCCGCGACCAGACCCACGAGGCCCAGCAGCCACATAACCGGGGGCAGGGGACCGGGCAACAGGGCGAGTCCGACCATGATCACGATGACCGCGAGCACGGTGCTCAGGGCGCGCAGCATGGCGGGGGAGATCCCGCTCGTAACGGGCCCGGGATCAGGCTCGTAGCGTTCGTCCTCCCGGGTGTCCCGCAGTTCGACGGGGATCTCCTCGGCCGGTTGCTCGCGGGGCTCCCACGGGAAGTCCTCGGCCCACGGTTCGAGGTCCTCGTCGTCGCGGGGGACGTCGTCCCACGAGTTGCCGCGGATGATCCGCTCGAACGGGTCCTCCGGTGGTTGGCGTGAACTCACGACGGGTCCTCGGGGAGGAACTGCTCGCCCCGGGACAACCGCTGGACCGCGTCCCGGGAGATCCGTTCGAGCAGTGGGGCATCGTGATCCAGGGTGGCTACGTGGTAGCTGTTCTGCAGAGCGACCACGCGGACGTCCCCGGAACTGTGCTCGGCCACCAGGTCCGCGGAGCCCCCGGAGACGATGTGGTCCACCTCGGAACGGAACACCACGGTGGGCGCGGTGATCGCAGGGAGCATGCGCACGGTCCGGTGCATCAGCACGTTCAACTGCGCGACGGCGGCCAGGGGCGTGCGGTCGTAGGTGGACTCCAGGACGTCCTCCTTCTTGACGTCGCCACCGATCCCGGGCAGGGACGCGACCACGGGACTCATCAGGTGACTGAACCGCGCCATCCGGTTCACGAGGGACAGCGCGGGGTTCACGAGCAGCACCCCGGCGACCTCCCGCCGGGCCGCGGTGTGCAGGGCCAGCGCGCCGCCCATGGACAGCCCGCCCACGACCACGCGGTCGTGCTCGCGGCGCAACGCCCAGTACTGTTCGTCCACGGCGTCCCGCCAGGCCTGCCACGGTTGTTCGGCCAGTTCCTCCCACTGCGTCCCGTGCCCGGGCAGCAGGGGGACGCGCACGCCCGGGTGGGCTCCGGCGTCGTCGGTGGCCTCGTGGACGGCGTGCGCCCAATCCCGCACGGAGGCCGTGGTGGCCGTGAAGCCGTGCAGTAGGAGGACCCCCACGGAGGAGGAGCCGGGAAGGTGCAGGGGGCCGTGGAGTTGCTGATCGGAGAACATGGCGCCATTGTGCCAGCCGCCGCGAGAACTCGTGAGAGAATGTGGCGGAACAAAGGCACGGTGCCGCGTGTGCGCACCGGTGCACGGCCGGGCCACCGCGGGCATCCGGTGACTCCCGCGATGACGAAAGGGCTCCCGCTCATGGTGTACATGTTCTTGAAGACCTACGTGGTGGGCCCCGTGGTCAACCTGGTGTGCCGACCCACCGTGGTGGGTCTGGAGAACGTCCCCGAGCACGGCCCCGCGATCCTCGCGAGCAACCACCTGTCCGTCCCGGACGCCGTCTTTATGCCCGTGGCCGTGCCGCGCCAGGTGTATTTCCTGGCCAAGTCCGAGTACTTCACGACCCCCGGACTCAAGGGGCGCGTGATCGGCGCGTTCTTCAAAGCCATCAACCAGATCCCCATGGACCGCAGGGGTGGCAAGGCCAGCGCCAAATCGCTCAGTGCCGGTGGCCAGGCACTCGCCGAGGGCAAGCTGATCGGGATCTACCCGGAGGGCACACGCTCCCCGGACGGTCGGCTCTACAAGGGGAAGATCGGTGTGGCCCGCCTCGCGCTGGAGACCGGGGCCCCCGTGATCCCCGTGGCGATGTTCGGCACGGACAAGATGCAGCCCCTGGGCTCACGGTTCCCGGATCCGCGCCGTGCCAAGGTCACCACGGTCTTCGGTGAGCCCATGGACTTCTCGGACCTGATGTCCCGGCGCGGGGACCACGCGACCATGCGCCGCGTGACGGACGAGATCATGGCCGCGATCCAGAAGATCTCTGGCCAGGAGATGGCGGACGTCTACGCTGCCGATCACAAGCGCGCGCTCGCCGAGGAGAAGACCGCAGCGCTCAAGAACCAGGCCCGCGACGTCGTCGAGGCCACCCGGGACAAGGGACGCGCGGTCACGGACGCCGTGTCCCAGCAGGCGAGCAACCTGGGCGCCAAACTGCAGGGACGTTCACATGACGGAACGGACGAGCGCGGTCCCAAGGAATCCGCCTAGACTGTCCGAATGAGTTCCATAACCCTGCCTGAACAGATCCGAACCGTGTCGTCCCCCTCCCCGAGCGCGGCGAACTATCCCGGCCTGGACGAGTGGCGGGACAAGACGATCGGTCAGCACCCCCAGTGGGCGCAGCACCCCGACTTCGCGAGCAGCATGCAGGAGCTCAACGCCGTCCCGCCCCTCGTGTTCGCGGGGGAGGTCGACCGGCTGCGCGCGCGCCTGGCCCAGGTGGCCAACGGTGAGGCGTTCTTCCTGCAGGGCGGCGACTGCGCCGAGACGTTTGCCGGTGCCACCGCGGACAAGATCTCGGCCCGGGTGCGCACGCTGCTGCAGATGGCCGTGGTGCTCACGTACGGCGCGTCGCTGCCCGTGGTCAAGATGGGGCGCATGGCGGGGCAGTTCTCCAAGCCGCGTTCGTCCAACGACGAGACCCGCGACGGCGTGACCCTGCCCTCGTTCCGTGGGGAGATGGTCAACGGTTTCGACTTCACCGAGGAGTCCCGCGTTCACGATCCCAAGCGGATGGTGCGCGGTTACCACACGTCCGCGTCCACGCTGAACCTGATTCGCGCCTTCACCCAGGGCGGGTTCGCGGACCTGCGCCGCGTGCACGCGTGGAACATGGGCTTCGCGGCCAACCCGGCATACGCCCGCTACGAGTCCATGGCGCGCGAGATCGACCACGCGGTGAAGTTCATGGCCGCGTGCGGCTCCGACTTCGACGCTCTCAAGACCACCGAGTTCTTCGCGGGTCACGAGGCGCTGCTGCTTGACTACGAGCGTGCACTGACCCGCATCGACTCCCGCACGAACCTGCCGTACGGCACATCCGCGCACTTCCTGTGGATCGGGGAGCGCACGCGCGAACTCGACGGCGCGCACGTGGACCTGCTCTCCCGGTTGCGCAATCCCATCGGCGTCAAGCTCGGCCCGTCCACCACGGGCGACGACGCCCTGCGGCTCATCGATGCCCTGGACCCCGAGCGCGAGCCGGGTCGTCTGACGTTCATCACCCGCATGGGTGCCAAGAACATCCGCGAGAAGCTGCCCCCGGTGATCCAGGCCGTGGAGGCGTCGGGTGCCAAGCCCGTGTGGGTCACGGACCCCATGCACGGCAACACGGTCTCGCTGCCCTCGGGGTACAAGACCCGCAACTTCGACGACGTCGTGGATGAGGTCCGCGGCTTCTTCGAGGTGCACCGCGCGCTGGGTACGTTCCCGGGCGGCATCCACGTGGAGATGACCGGTGACGACGTCGCGGAGTGCCTGGGCGGGTCCGACCCGGTCAACGAGTCCTCGTTCGCCGAACGCTACGAGACGCTGTGCGACCCCCGGTTGAACCACATGCAGTCCCTGGAGATCGCGTTCCTTGTCGCGGAGTACCTCTCCCAGCAGAACTGATCCGTTGACATGCGATGACCCCGGCACCGTTGGTGCCGGGGTCATCTTTCGTGTGTCAGGCGTCCGTGTCGTCATCGCCTTCGGGGCGCGGGTGTCACGGCGTGGTCGTGACAGCACGGTCGCCACTCATGCGGTCGTGTCCGCACGACCGTCACAACACGGTGAGGATCACCGTGTTCCCGTCCTCACGCTGGCGCACCACCCGATTGAGGTGGGAACCAACGGGTGAGTTGATTTCCACCGTGTACCCCTGCTCCTCGAGGCTCTGCCGGGCGGAGTCCGCGTCCTGGCCCACCACGTTGGGCGGTGCACCCTGCGGGGTGTCCGCGGCGAGGGTCAGGGCCACGGTCGTGCCCTCGTCCACGCTCGTCCCCGCAGCGGGGGACTGCCCGAGCACGGTGTCCACGGCCTGCGCGGAGTACTCCCGCGAGATCTCGCCCACGCGCAGCCCGGCGCCGGTGATCGCGGCCCGGGCGTCGTCGCCCGCTGAACCGACCACGGTGGGAACGCTCACGCGGGCGGGACCCTCGGAGACCACCAGGTTGACCTGCTCGATACCGCGCACGGTGGTGGAGGCCCCGGGATCCGTGGCGATGACGATGCCCTGCGGGACCTCGGGGCTCGTGGTCGAGCGCACGCCCACGTTGGAGATGCCCGCGCTGTTGAGGGCGCGTTCCGCGGTCGCGGTGTCCTGACCCGCGACGGCAGGGACGGTCGCGGACGCCGTCCCGGGGGCCGAGCCGAGCCACCAGCCCAGGAATCCGGCCACCGAGAGCAGCAGCGCGAAGACCACGGCGCCCACGGCCAGGTGCAGGGCAGGGGGCTGGGGGTTCAGCCGGACCCGGGGTGTGTCGCGGGAGC
Source organism: Kocuria marina (assembly GCA_014652975.1). GTDB lineage: Bacteria > Actinomycetota > Actinomycetes > Actinomycetales > Micrococcaceae > Kocuria > Kocuria marina. The sequence goes on from BMZV01000002.1 coordinate 79,282, forward strand.
GGTGGGCGGTGGAGCCCACCTGGGTCATGGCGATGGTCCCGGTCGCGTCGGGTTCGAAGGCGGGCAGGATCGGCGCACCGGCCCCGCGCTCGCCGGGACGGCCCATTCCATGCGTGTGCTGGGTACCGAGCGGGGTGGTGGCGTTCTCCCCGGTGGGATCCGCTCCCGCATCGCCGAGGGCCTCCGTGGGTACTCCGCCGAGTGCCTGCGTCGGCGCCTCGGCGGCGTCGCCTCCCGCGGTGGGAACGGTGGCCGCGCCGGCAGCGGCGGACGCTCCCGCAGCGCCGGCCAGTGCCCCTCCGGCGACCGCCGCCGCAGCCGTCGAGGCGTGGGACCCGCCTCCCAGGACGACCGTGTCCGTGTCCCGCAGTGAGGGCGGGTCGATCTGCCCGGGCAGCGAGCGTCGGATGGCCAGCGCGAGGTCCAGCAGCGCCGCGGCGTCGGCGGGGCGCTGGGCAGCGTCGCGGGACGTCGCGCGCAACACGAACTCGTCGAGCGCGGCGGGGAAGCCCTGCGCGAGCCCACCGGGGGCGGGGACGTCCCGACTCACGTGGGCGGTCGCGACCTGCAGGGCGGTACCGGTGTACGGGCGTGAGCCCGTGAGCATCTCGTACGCCATGATCCCCACGGCGTAGACGTCGCTGCGCTGGTCCACGGGGCCGTCCCCCACGAGTTCGGGGGCGGCGTAGCCCACCGTGCCCATGACCGTGGTGCTCGTGGTGTGCTCGTCCACGGCGCGGGTCAGTCCGAAGTCGGCAACCTTGACCTGCCCGCCCCGGGTCAGCAGGACGTTCTCGGGCTTCACGTCCCGGTGGACCAGGCCGATCCGGTGCGCCTGGGTGAGGCCGCGCAGCACGGGGATCAGCAGGTCGAGCGTGCGGCGCGGTGTCATGGGCGCCTCATGGGCCACGACGTCGCACAGAGTGGGCCCGTCCACGTATTCCAGGACCAGGTAGAGCACGCCATCCGCGGTGTGACCCTGGTCCAGGACGGCCACCACGTTGGGGTGGTGCAGGCGCGCGGCGGACTTGGCCTCACGCCGTGCCCTGGCCACGAAGGACGGGTCGTCCGCGACGTGGGGGTGCATGATCTTCAGGGCCACGGGACGTTCGAGCCGTTCGTCGAGCCCCTCGTAGACCGTGGCCGTACCACCGCGGGCGATCAGTCGGCGGACCTGGTACCGGCCCTCCAGCAGGGATCCCACGCGGTGGTCGTTCATGCTGCTACTGGGCAAATTCTCGTTCCTGTGCGCTCACGGCTTTCACGTACGCCTTGGTGTCGGGGTACATACCGTACGTCTTCACGCCGTGCAGTCCCTGATAGTAGGCGCCGATCCCCGCGGCCTTGTTGGGGGCCTTGGCCTGCAGCTCCCGGATCAGCGCGACCCCCGCGGTGATGTTGTCCTGGGGGTCCAGCAGGTCCAGGTCCCGACCCACCATCGCAGACGCCCACTCACCGGCGGACGGGATCACCTGCATGGTGCCCACGGCGTCCGCGGGGGAGACCACCCCGTGGCGGAACCCGGATTCCTGCGAGGCGTGGGCGAGCGCGAGCGCCGGGTCCACACCCAACTCCTGGGCGGTCGCTCGCACCATCTCCCGGATCTGCTCCGGGGCCGGCAGTTGGCGCTGCTGCAACTGGGCGTGGTGTCGGTTCGCGGACTCCACGACCTCGCGGGGGTACGTGCGGCCCGCGAACGTGTCACCCACGGCGGCCTTGGGCTTCGGGGCCGCGGCCGTGCCAGCGTCACGCACCGTCGCGGCGGGTTCGGACGACGACGCCGCTCGGGCGGGTCCCGCCGCCCCGCCCGGGATCGTGAGTCCCTGGCCCGGGCGCAACACGGAGGCAGCGGAGACCCCGTTGGCCCGCATGAGCTCGGCCACGCTCACGCCGTAGCGCTGCGCGAGGTCCCACAGGGTGTCACCGGCGGCCACGGTGTGGCGCCGGGAGCCGCCGCGGTCGGAGCCGGCCGGGTCTGCGTCGTCGGCGCGCGATGCGGCCGCGGAGGAGGAGGCGGGAGCGCGGTCCGATCCCGGGATCACGAGCCGCTGGCCGGGGCGGATCATGCCGTGGGCCGGGAGCTTGTTGACGCTCATCAGGTCCTGGACTCGCACCCCGTGGGCGGTCGCCAGGGACCACAGGGAGTCCCCGGGGGCCACGGTCACGTGCGTGGACTGGGCATGCTGCGCCACGTGGACGTTCGGGGCGGGCGCCGGCGCGGCGTGCGCGGAACCCACGGTGCCCAGGGCGGTGAGGGCGGCCAGCGCGGCGGCGGAGCCCTGCGCGGCGCGGCGGGACCATGTGGAACGGGGGGACCGGCGGTCGTGGGGCGGGTCAACCGGCATGTTCGCGATTCCTACCTCGGGACGGGTGAGCGGGGGAAGATCCGGCGGCACCCTCCGGTACAGCACGGTGCCCCCAGATTACCCGACCCCTGGTCGCGACCGGTGTGTGAGCCGGTCGGTGCGCCGTGGCACAGTAGGGTTCGTGAACTACTCAACCGATCTCTCCGCCCAGGAATTCGCCGAACTCGACTCGTTGGTGGGTGAGTGGACCTACCTTCCCGACATCGCCGAGGCCATGGACATCCAGATCACCCGGGTGCATCGGCTCGTGGACGACGGCGCACTGCTCGAGGTGCGCCGACCCGAAGACCGCGTGCGTGTGGTCCCCGCCGATTTCATGGACGGCGACCGCCCCGTGGACTCCCTCAAGGGGACCGTGGCCGTCCTGCGGGATGCCGCCTACACGGACGCCCAGGCGATCCGCTGGCTGTTCACCGAGGACGAGTCCCTGCCCGGGCGGCCCATCGACGCGCTGCGCCGTGGCCAGAAGACCGAGGTGCGCCGCAGGGCCCAGGCCCTGGGCTGGTGACACCCGCCCGCTGAGGCGGCCTACTTGGCGCGGCGCACGGCGGCGCCGGCGAGCGCCTGCAGCCCGGCCCGGGCGACGTCGTCGGTGCGCAAGCGCGCCAGCTGCGTGTCCGCGGTGCGCACGAGGGACGCGATGAGTTCCTCCGAGCGCGCGTGGGCACCGCTGTCCCGCATGAGGTCCCGCGCGCGGTGCACCTCCTGCTCGGTGAGTTCCGCGCGGCCGAGCACCGATTCGAGCCACGCGATGTCCTCGGTCGAACTTGATGCCGCGCACAGTGCGATCAGCGCGGTGCGCTTGCCCTCGCGGATGTCGTCCCCGGCGGGCTTGCCCGTGGTCTCCGGGTCGCCGAAGACCCCCAGGACGTCGTCGCGCAATTGGAAAGCCTCGCCGACCGGCAGCGCGAACGCGGAGCAGTCCGCGAGGAACTCGCGGTCCGCGCCGGCGAGTGCCGCGCCGATCTCCACGGGGTGCTCCACCGAGTACTTGGCGGACTTGTAGCGCAGCACGGTCATGGCACGCTCGAGTTGTTCCTCGGGGTCGCCCACGGCGGGAGCGACCTCCGCGTGGATGTCCAGGTACTGCCCGGCCATGACCTCGGTGCGCATCGTGGAGAAGATCTCCCGTGCGGTCGCGGCCGCGTCCGCGGCGACGCGCGCGGTGGCGTCGGCGAAGAGTTGTTCCGCGAAGGACAGGCTCATGTCCCCGGTGAGGACGGCCGCGCTGACCCCGAAGTGGGCGGCGTCCGCGGACCACCCGGCCTCGCGGTGCAGGGCCTCGAAAACGCGGTGCACACTGGGCTTGCCGCGGCGCGTGTCCGAGCGGTCCAGGATGTCGTCGTGGATCAGCGCCGCGGTCTGGAAAAGTTCGAGGGACGCCGCGGCGGCCACGGCGACGTCGTCCGCCACGGCCCCGCCAGCCGCGCGCCAGCCCCAGTAGCACAGCCGTGCGCGCAGGCGCTTGCCGCCGCGCGTGAGGTCCTCGATCGCGTCCACGAGCACGGTCGCGTGCGGGGAGATCCCGGTGACCCGTTCGCGTTCCCTCGCGAAGAACTCGGTGATCCGCTCGTCCAGGAGCGCGGAGAAGTCACGGTCCTGTTGCGTCGCGGTGACGGACGCGTCGGAAGGGGTCATGCCAGGGCACCTTTGATCGAGGGGATGCTGTCGGCCGCGCTGCGCGGTACCGCGGGGCGCGGCGGGCGTCACGGGCACGGGCTCCACGACGCCGGGCCGCCCCGCGGGCGCCCAACCAGCCTAACCGGACGCGGCGCCGCGGATGCGTATCGGTGCCGCCCTGTCGAGCGGCCCGGGGCCGGACAAGTTCGTGGTGCCGTGGCCCGTGTGCGTGTCGGAGCCCCTTCCTAGGCTTAGGGAAGACGAACCAGATCCCGCGCGGGTGGCATGTCCGTCATCAACGGGTCTTGATCCGGACGGGTCCCGCGTGGCGATGGGTTCCCGATGCCGGAGGGTCGTGGAAGGAGGCGCCATGGGCGGGCCGAGTCCGCAGCAACTGGCCGAGTACCGGCGCTGCGCCATCCTGCACGTGGACATGGACATGTTCTACGTGGGCGTGGAACTGCTCAACGCCCCCCAGTACCGCGGCCGCCCCGTGATCGTGGCCGGTTCCGGTCCGCGCTCGGTGGTGCTCTCCGCGTCCTACGAGGCCCGCCGGTACGGCGTGAACTCCGCGATGCCCGTGTCCCAGGCCCGCGCTCGCTGCCCCTCCGCGGTGGTGCTCGAACCGCATCGCGAGGCGTACACCCATTACTCACGGATCGTGATTGACATTTTCCGCTCGGTCACGGACCGCGTGGAGCAGCTGAGCGTGGACGAGGCATTCGTGGACGTGTCCGGGGCGATCCGGCGCAGCGGACCGCCCGTCGAGATCGCCCGGACCCTGCGGCGCGTGATCCACGAACGCACGGGACTCACCGCCTCCGTGGGGGTCGCGGAGAACAAGACGGTCGCCAAGATCGCCTCCGCGTACTGCAAACCGGACGGGCTGCTCGTGGTGACGCCCGAGCACACCCTCGCGTTCCTGGCACAGCTGCCGGTGGGCAAATTGTGGGGGGTGGGCAAGCGCACCTCCGAGATCCTGCAGTCCGCCGGGCTGTCCACGGTCGGGGACATCGCCGCCACGCCGTTGCCCCGGTTGCACGCGCTCGTGGGCACCGCGTCCGGGACACATTTGAAACAATTGGCCACCGGCCACGACCCCCGTCCCGTGACGCCCGCGCGCGAGGAGAAGAGCATCGGGGCCGAACGGACGTTCCAGCGCGACGTCGCCGACAGTGCGGCTCTGAAACGTGTGCTGCTGGGCCTGGCCCACGACACCGCGGTCCGGTTGCGCAGGCACGGACTGCGCGCCGGGCGCGTGGGACTCAAGCTGCGCTACGCCGATTTTTCGACCATCACCCGCTCCAGGACGCTGAGTCACCCCGTCACCGCGGCCCACGATCTCTACACCGAAGCGTGCGCGCTGCTGGACGGTCTGGGCCCGCGAGCGCAGGCCGTGCGGCTCGTGGGCATCAGGGCGGAGAAGCTCACCGGGGCCGATCGCGCGTTCCAGTTGAGCCTGGACGGACGGGAGGAGGAATGGGGTGCCGCGGAGGAAGCCATGGACCGCGTGCACCACCGATTCGGCCCCGGAATTGTGCGCCCAGCCAAACTCATGGAAACGACGATGCCAATCCGTCCCGCACGGGATATTCTGGACGGTACGTGAGGAAGGCAGCCGTACCGCCCCCGCCTCGCTCCCTCAACACCACAGGAGGAATCGTGCCTCTCTCCGAGCACGAACAACAGCTTCTCGCCCAGCTCGAGAAGCAGTTGCACGACGACGACCCCCGCTTCGCGTCGACCATGCACACCGAAGCGGTTCGGGGGCGCGGGTCCATGCGCAACGTCGTGCTGGGGGTCGTGATCGCAGTGGTTGGCCTGGGCGTCCTGCTCGCCGGGGTCGCCATGCACCTGATCATCGTGGGCGTGTTGGGCTTCATCGTGATGGCCGCCGGCGCGTACGTGGCCACCGTGCGGGGCCGGGCCACCCCGGACAAGGGCGCGGCCAATCCCGGAGGCCCCGGGAGCGGGCCGTCCCATGGCGGGCCGTTCGGCCGCGGTCCCTCCGGTCCACGCAAGTCCTCCACTTTCCTCCAGAACCTCGAGGAGAAGTGGGACAAACGCAATCAGGGTTAGCGCTGAGCCTCCCCGCAGGCCGTCCAGCCCGTAAAACTTCCGAGAACTCCCCGGCACCGCGCCGGGGAGTTCTTTCATGTCCGGACCCATCGTCTCCGGCGTGCCCGCAGACCACGCCGGGAAAGGTGTGTCGACGACGCCCCGGGGCAGCGCCGTCGTGGCGTGCCGTGGAGGGGATCCGCGTTGACGGGGGAGGGCAGTGGAGTAAAGTGGAGGGTGGTAGAGAAGCGAGGGTTGGGCTGACCCTGGTTCGAAGGCGGTGGCTGTGTTTCTCGGAACATACGAACCGCGTTTGGACGACAAGGCCAGGCTGATTCTCCCGGCCAAGTTCCGGGCCGAACTGGCGGACGGACTCGTGCTGACCCGAGGGCAGGAACGCTGCCTGTACGTGTTCAGCGCGCAGGAGTTCGCCAGGGTCCACGAACAGATGCGGGCGGCCCCGTTGTCGTCCAAGCAGGCCAGGGATTACATCCGCGTTTTTCTCTCCGGGGCATCGGACGAGGTCCCGGACAAGCAAGGTCGCATCACCATTCCGGCGTCCCTGCGCTCGTACGCGGGCCTGGACCGGGAACTGGCGGTGATCGGGGCGGGCAGCCGCGCCGAGATCTGGGATGCGGCCTCGTGGCAGCAGTACCTGGCGGAGAAGGAAGCGGCTTTCTCCGCCACGGAGGACGAGGTCATACCCGGGCTGTTCTGATCACCCGAGGACCACCGCGCGGGACCCCCGCCGGTGCCGTCCCCGGACATGAGATCTCCAGCCGCCCACGTCACCGTCCTGACTCGACTTCCCCCGAGTCAGGCCGGATTCGAGGGGCGAGCGGCGGATGGGGATCTGGTGTCCGGGCGCACCGTAGGATTCCCCCGGAGGACATCGGTGCCGTGCGCACCGAGACCTGCGACCCGTAGTACCCGCACGATCCGCGACAGACCAGGAGCCCGGCATGGACCACGCCCCCGCCGAGCAACGACACATCCCCGTGATGCTGGAGCGCTGCCTGGACCTGCTCGCGCCGGCGTTGGACACCGAACACCCCGTGGTCGTGGACGCGACCCTGGGCATGGGCGGGCACACCCACGCCATGCTCGAACGCTTCCCGGGGTTGCGCGTGGTCGGGATCGACCGGGACCCCCAGGCCCTCGAACTCGCCGGGGAACGCCTTGCGCACTTCGGGGAGCGGTTCACGGGCATCCACACCACGTACGACCACATCGATCAGGCCGCCGCAGCCGTCGGTGTGGACCGGGTGGACGGCATCCTGTTCGACCTCGGGGTGTCCTCACTGCAGCTGGACGAACGCGAGCGCGGCTTCGCATACTCGTTCGACGCCCCCCTGGACATGCGCATGAACTCCCGGGCGGAACTGTCCGCGTACACCGTGGTCAACGAGTACTCGGAGGCTCAGCTCAAGGACATCATCTACCGCTGGGGCGAAGACCGCTTCGCGCCGCGGATCGCGCGCGCCATCGTCGCCGCCCGTACCGAGGCCCCGCTGCGCACGACCGCCCAGCTCGTGGACGTGGTCCGCTCCGCGGTCCCCGCCGCGGCCCAGCACAAGAAGGGCCACCCGGCCAAACAGACCTTCCAGGCGTTGCGGATCGAGGTCAACGAGGAACTCGACGTCCTGGAGCGTGCCGTGCCCGCCGCCGTGGAAACTGTCAGGGTGGGAGGGCGTGTCCTCGCCATGAGTTACCACTCCCTGGAGGACAGAATTGTCAAGCAGGAGTTCGCTCGCGGTGCACGTTCCACGGCCCCCAGAGGTTTTCCCGTGGAACTGCCGGAACACCAGCCCACGCTGAAGGTTCTCACCCGCGGGGCGGAACGCGCCGGCGAGCAGGAGGTCCGGGACAACCCCCGGGCCGCCTCGGCCAGGTTGCGTGCCGTCGAGCGGCTCCGGGAGACCACGAGACCAGGGAGTGAGCGATGAGCAGTGCGACGTCGGCCTCGCACCCGTCGTCGGGTGACCCCTCGGGCCGGAGGGCGGACGGGCGTAGGCCGCTCTCCGTGGTGCCGCGCCGCGCGGCCCGCCGCAGCCGGGTCTCCACCGTGGTCATGTGCACCCTCGCCCTGGCCGCAGCTCTCGTGGGCATCCTGTTGCTCAACATCCAGATCACCCAGGGGCAGTACCAGTTGACCGAGCTCACGGGTCAGCAGCGCGCTCTCTCCCAGGAGAACGAGTCGCTCACGCAGGATATCGAGGCCAATTCCGCGCCGCAGAACCTGGCCGCCCGCGCCAACGACCTGGGCATGGTCCCGGCCAAGGATGTGGGGAGCATCCAGCTCGGCACGGGTGCCGTCACGGCCCCGAGCGCCCCCGCGGAGAAGACGGACGCGCAGAACATCCTCGTGCCGCCCGCGCAGATGAAGGGTTCCGACGCCGCGGAGGCGAACCGGATCGCCGCCGAGGAACGCGCGGAGAAGCGCGCCAAGGAAGAAGCGGACAAGAAGACCGCCCAGCGTAAAGCGGCCCAGAAGGCCGACGAGTCCCGGGATCTCAACGGGGGCTCCATCCCCGCGCCGTCGCAGCGCGCGCCTGGCCAGTGAACGCGCCGGTCCGCGCCGCGGACCGGGAGTAGAACCCGTCGGAGGTGGCCCCACCACGCTGAAGTCCAGGAATCGAGGAAGACCGTGTCAGCATCGTCAGCGCGCAAGAACCGAGTGTTCCGGCCCTATTCGCGCATGCACGTGGGCATCGCCTTCCTGCTGGTCCTGTTGCTTCTCGTGGTGGGCCGCCTGTTCTGGGTCCAGGGGCTGGACCCCGGGGGCCGGGCCGAGGCCGCGGCCGCCCAGCGCACGCTCGTGGAGTCCATCCCCGCGGTGCGCGGGGAGATCACCGACAGCCGTGGCACGGTGCTGGCCCGCACCCTGCAGCGCTACGACATCACCGTGGACCAGAGCGCCGTCGCCGCCGTGACCGTGCCCCACAAGGACGGTTCCACCGAGACCGTGACCCCCACGCAGGCCGTGTACAAGATCGCGGACGCCCTGGGCATGAAGGACACGGACGTGAAGGCCGCGCTGGACGGGGACAAGAGCTTCAACTACGTAGCGCGGGGCGTAACCCCCGAGCAGTACAACGCCCTGCGGGAGTTGAACCTGCCGTACATCTACGGCCAGCCCACGTTCCAGCGCAGCTATCCGGACGGTTCCCTGGGCGGTTCCGTGGTCGGGTTCCTGGGCGGGGACAACCAGGCCCTCGGCGGGATCGAACAGACCCAGGACTCCCTGTTGCGCGGCACCGACGGCGAGCGCCGCTTCGAGATCTCCGGCGACGGCGTGCGCATCCCCGTGGCCCCGCAGGAACAGAAGGCCGCCGAGAACGGTTCGAACGTCAAGCTCTCGCTCGACAGCGACGTCCAGTTCTTCGCGGAGCAGGCCGTGCGCGAACGGGCCAAGCAGCTCAAGGCCGAATGGGGCACGGCCGTGGTCATGGACGTCAAGACCGGCAAGGTCCTGGCGCTCGCGGACACCTCCTCGGTGGACCCCAACGTCCCGGGCAAGGCCGACGCCGCCGACCTCGGTTCGCGCGCCGTGTCCCAGGCCGTGGAGCCCGGTTCCACGGAGAAGATCGCCACGGTGGCCGGCGCCCTGGACCGGGGGATCGTGTCCCCCACCACGGAGATCACGGTCCCGCCGTACCTGCAGATCGGTTCCGAGAAGATCACCGACGCGTTCGACCACGGCACCCAGAACCGCACGGTCGCGGGGATCATCGCGGACTCCATGAACACGGGCACCGTGATCATGGGTTCCAAGATGGACAAGCAGGCCCGCCACGACAACCTCGCGAACTTCGGGGTGGGTTCCGCCACGGGCATCGAACTGCCGGGGGAGTCCACGGGCATCCTGGCGCCCTCGGATCAATGGGACCCGCGTCAGGAGTACACGGTGTTGTTCGGTCAGGGCGTGTCCCAGACCCCGTTGCGCACGGCGTCGATCTTCCAGGCGGTCGCGAACAAGGGCCGTCAGATCGAACCGCGCCTCGTGGACTCCGTGACCGCGCCGGACGGGACGGTCACGCACCCCGAACGTCCTGAACCCAAACAGGTGCTCTCCGAGTCCGCCGCGCAGCAGACGCTGGACATCATGGAGAACGTGGTCACGCAGGGCGGCGCCAAGGAAGCGGCCGTGCCGGGATACCGCGTGGGTGGTAAGACGGGTACGGCCGAGGCGCCGAGCGAGGGCGGCGGGTACGAGGGCTACACCACGTCCTTCGTGGGTGTGGCCCCCATGGAGGACCCTCAGTACCTCGTGGCGGTCACCATGCAGCGCCCCCAGGGGGACGTGCGCACCCTGGGCGTGACGAGCACGTTCTCCACGATCATGTCCCAGGTGCTGCACCACTTCAACGTGGCGCCCTCCACCACCACGGGGCCCACGTTCGACATGCAGGTGCCGCAGAAGGTGGACCGGGACGTGACACCCACGAACGCGCTCGAGCAAACGTGGCCGCAGCCGGGGAGGGACGAGTCCCAGGACTAAACTTCCCACACAGAAGCACATGGCGGCAGCAACGACCGGTGAGACACCGGCCCGGGTGGACGGGGTACGTCCACAGACAGGTTCGAAGAGGATTTCTATGGTGGCATCTGCCCAAGAAGGGACCGACGCGCAGAGTCTGCGTCCGTCCCGGCCCGTGGCCCACTCGCTCGAGGAGCTCGCGCGGCTCACGGGCGCGCGGGTGGTCCCCGCCCCCACGGGGACCACCGCTCCCGTCACGGGAGTGGTCCTGAACTCGCGGGAGGTGCAGCCGGGTGATCTCTACGCCGCGCTGCCCGGCGCCAAGGTCCACGGGGCGCGATTCGCCGCCGACGCCGCCGCATCCGGTGCCGTGGCGATCCTCACCGATCCGGACGGCGCGCGGTCCGTGGCCGAGGCGGGCGTGGGCCTGCCGGTGCTCGTGAGCCCCGAACCCCGTTCATGGGTGGGCCCGGTGGCCCGCGCGGTCTACGATTCCCAACCGGCGGACGGCACCGGCCAGGAGCTCTTCGCGGTGACCGGCACCAACGGCAAGACCACCACGACCTACTTCATCACCTCGATCCTGCGCGCCCTGGGCCACATGACCGGGTTGATCGGCACCATCGAGATCCTCGCGGGGGACACCCCCATCCCGTCACACATGACCACGCCAGAGGCTCCGCACGTGCATTCCCTTCTGGCCCTGACCCGTGAACGCGGGATCACCGCCACCGCCATGGAGGTCTCGTCCCACGCCCTCGAGTTCCACCGGGTGGACGGGGTGCACTACGACGTCGCTGGGTTCACCAATCTCACCCAGGACCACCTGGACCTGCACGGGTCCATGGCCGAGTATTTCGAGGCCAAGGCGCAGTTGTTCACGCGCGAGCGCACGAGCCGCGGCGTCGTCGTGCTGGGGGACGGGGACCCGTGGAGCGCCGCGATGGCGCAGCGGGCCCGCGAGAACCTGGGTGCGGAGAACGTCACGACCGTTGCCCTGCGCGGCTCGGACGGAACGCGTCAGGACGCGAGCGATGCGGAAGGCACCGCCCCCGTCGGGACCGGCGGGTCGGACGCCGCGGACTGGACCCTGCGCTCGCTGACCCGCCGGGGCATCGGTCACGCGTTCACGCTGCAGCACACGGACGGGCGCGCGCTGGACATGCACACGGGACTGCCCGGTGAGTTCAACGTGGCCAACGCGGCGCTGGCCGTGCTCATGGTCCTGGACTCCGGCGTGGCACTGAACACCCTGCAACGCGTCCTGGACGAGCACGACCCCCTGAGCGCGGGCGTGCCCGGACGCATGGAACTTGTGGGCACGCGGCCCACGTCCCTCGTGGACTTCGCGCACAACCCGGACGCGCTCGCGCGCTCGCTGCGCGCCGTGACCCCCGAGGACGGGCGCGGTCGCGTGATCGTGGTCTTCGGCGCCACCGGCGAGCGCGACACCACCAAGCGCCCCATCATGGGCCGGGTCGCGGCGGAGGAGGCGGACGTCGTGATCATCACGGACGACGATCCCCACGCCGAGGAACCCGCGCCCATCCGGGAGCAGGTCGCGCAGGGCGCTCGTGAGGCCGTCGCGAACCATGCTCGCGCCACGGACGTTCTGGTCATCGAACCGCGCGCGACCGCGATCCGCACCGCAGTGCGCATGGCCCACCCGGACGACGCCATCATCGTGGCGGGCCGCGGTCACGAGACCGCCATGGATTTCAACGGCGTCGTCGTGCACCTGGACGACCGCGAAGAGCTGCGGGACGCCCTGGCGGCGTTGCACGCGGACACGAAGGAGCAGCAATGATTGCCATTTCCGCCGCGCAGCTCGCGCGGGCCGTGAACGGTGAGCTCGCGGGAGTCCCGGACCCCGAGTCCGTGACCGTCACCTCCGTCACGACCGATTCCCGGGAAGTCACGGACGGCGCGTTGTTCGTCGCCAAGCCGGGCGAGACCACGGACGGGCACCGCTTCGTGCCGGCCGCCGCGGACTCCGGCGCGGTGCTGCACCTGACCGAACGCGTGGTGACCGACGACGCGGGGGCTCCGTACCCGTGCGTCGTCGTGGCGGACGTGGTGCTCGCGATGGGCGCGCTCGCGAGCCACGTGCTCGAGCAGTTGCGTGCCGCGCACCCGGTCACCGTGGTGGCCGTGACGGGTTCGGTGGGCAAGACGACCACCAAGGACCTGCTGCACGGGATCTTCGCCGCGCAGGGCCCCACGGTCGCGCCGCGCAACTCGTACAACGGCGAGGTGGGTGTCCCGCTCACGGTGTTCACGGCCACCGAGGACACCGAGTACTTCGTGATCGAGATGGGCGCCACGCACATCGGCAACATCCGCTACCTGTGCGACACCGTCCGCCCGGACGTGGGCGCCGTACTGTGCGTGGGTTCGGCCCACGCGGGCGAGTTCGGTGGCGTGGAGAACATCGCGCGCGCCAAGGGCGAGATGGTCGAGGGCCTCTCCGCGCACGGCACCGCGGTGCTCAACGACGACGACGCCCGCGTGCGTGCCATGCGCGAGCGCACCGACGCGCGCATCATCTCCTTCGGGCAGGGACCCGACGCCCACGACCCGGCCCACGAGGACCCGCGCGTGTGGGCCGAGGACGTGACCGTCGGTACCGACGGGTGCCCCGCCTTCACGCTGCACTTCCCGGACGGCTCCGCCCACCCGGTGCACTCGCAGCTGATCGGTGCGCACCATGTGACCAACCTGCTGGCCGCGGCCGCCGTGGCCTTCGGCGCCGGGGTCCCCGCGGCCGAGATCGCAGCGGGTCTGACGGGCCGCGGCCCCCGCTCGCGGTGGCGGATGGAACGCACGGAGCGCCCGGACGGCGTGACCGTGATCAACGACGCCTACAACGCTAACCCGCAGTCCATGCGGGCCGCCCTGCAGACCCTGGCCCAATTGGGCCGCGGGGACGAGGAGCACCCCGCGCGGCGCACGATCGCCGTGCTGGGTGGCATGTTCGAACTCGGTGACGAGTCCATCACCGCCCACGCGGACCTCGGGCAGTTGCTCGTGCGGTTGAACGTCTCGCATGTCGTGGCCGTGGGGGAGGTCGCCCGGCCGGTCTACACCGCTGCGACCCTGGAGGGCTCGTGGGGTGAGGAAGCGGCCTGGGTCCCGGACACCGAGCACGCCGAGCAGTACCTGAGTGACACGCTGCGTCCGGGGGACATCGTGTTGTTCAAGGCGTCCAACGCCGCGGGGTTGCAGCACCTGGGGGACCGGGTGGCCCAGGCCACCACCGACACGAACCACCAGGAGGGTTGAGCCCGTGATCCAATTGCTCGTGGCAGCGGGGCTCGGCCTCGTGTTCTCGATCTTCGGTACGCCCGCCCTGATCCGGGTGCTCGCCCGGCGCGGGTACGGTCAGTACATCCGGGACGACGGACCCACGTCTCACCAGACCAAGCGCGGCACCCCCACCATGGGTGGCGTGGCCATCCTGCTCTCGGTCGTGGCCGCCTATCTGGTGACCCACCTGATCAGCGTGATCGCGTGGCCTGAGAACGGTGGGATCACCCTCTCGGGCGTCCTGGCGCTCGGCCTGATGCTCGGCATGGGGCTGGTGGGGTTCCTGGACGACTTCAAGAAGATCTCCAAGAAACAGAACCTCGGGTTGACCGCTGCCGGGAAGATGGCCCTGCAGGGGGCCATCGGGATCGCGTTCGCGCTGCTCGTGCTGTTCTTCCCGGACGAGGCCGGTCACACCCCGGCCTCCACGGCGATCTCCTGGACCCGGGACACCGGCGTGGACCTCGCATTCGCCGGGCCGATCGTGGGGGCCATCCTGTTCGTGATCTGGGTGAATCTGATTGCCACCGGAACCACCAACGCCGTGAACCTCACGGACGGTCTGGACGGGCTCGCCACGGGCGCGTCCATCCTGGTGTTCAGCGGGTACATGCTCATCACACTGTGGCAGGCCGGGCACCTGTGCGAGAACGTGGCACAGGCGGCGTGCTACGAGGTTCGGGATCCCATGGACCTCTCGATCGTGGCCGCGGCCCTGGTGGGTGCGCTCATCGGGTTCCTGTGGTGGAACACGTCCCCGGCGAAGATCTTCATGGGGGACACGGGCTCGCTCGGCCTGGGCGGCGCGCTCGCCGCGTTCGCGGTGCTCTCCCGCACCGAACTGCTGCTGATCCTGATCGCCGGCCTGTTCGTGATCATCACCCTGTCCGTGATCCTGCAGGTGGGCTACTTCAAGCTCTCCCACGGCAAACGCATCTTCAAGATGGCCCCGTTGCAACACCACTTCGAGCTCAAGGGCTGGCAGGAGGTCACGATCGTGGTCCGATTCTGGATCATCGCCGGTCTGTTCGTGGCCGCCGCGCTCGGTGTGTTCTACGGTGACTGGTTGCTGCACAACGGCGGCGCGTTCCCCGGCGCGGAAGCGCTGCACTGACCGCGCGGCGCGCACCCCGCTCTCGGGCGGCGGAGCGCGCCGGTCACCCGCGAGACCACCCACGACCGACACGAGGATGAGGCACAGACCAGACATGATGCACGCGAGCAACGACAACCCCGTCCTGGACAACCCCCGCCTCGCGGAGCTGACCAGCTGGGACGCGCCCTGGTCCGGTCTGCGCGCCGTGGTCGCCGGGATCGGGGTCTCGGGTTTCGCCGCGGCGGACACCCTGATCGAACTCGGTGCGCTCGTCACCGTCCTGGACTCCCGGGACACCGAACGCAATCGGCAGAGCGCGGACACCCTGAAGATCGTGGGCGCGAGCGACGTCGTCCTGGGGCCGGACGCCATGACGAGCGTCCCGGACGTGGCCGGGGCCCGCCCGGACGTCGTGATCACGTCCCCGGGCTTCCCGCCCACCCACCCGCTGCTCGCCGCGGCGCGCGAGGAGGGCATCCAGATCTGGGGTGACGTGGAACTCGCGTGGCGCGTGAACCGCCGCGCAGGGCGCAAGACCCCCGAATGGGTGTGCATCACGGGCACGAACGGCAAGACGACGACCGTGGGCATGACCGCCTCCATCCTGCAGGCCGCCGGGCTCAAGGCCGTGGCCGTGGGCAACGTGGGCACGCCCATCCTGGACGCACTGCGCGATCCTGTGGAGTACGACGTCCTGGCTGTGGAATTGTCCAGCTTCCAACTGCACTGGACGCACTCCGTCTCGCCCCTGGCCTCCGTGGTGCTCAACGTGGCCCAGGACCACGTGGACTGGCACGGCAATTTCGAGAACTACCGCGCGGACAAGTCCCGTGTGTACGAGAACACGCGGGTCGCGTGCGTGTACAACGCCGAACAGGACGGCGCGGAGGAACTCGTGGAGGAAGCGGACGTGCTCGAGGGCTGCCGCGCGGTGGGCTTCACCACGCAGACCCCGGGGCTGTCCATGGTGGGCGTGGTGGACGACCTGCTCGTGGACCGAGCGTTCGTCGCAGAGCGCATCACGACCGCCGCCGAGATCGGATCGATCGAGGACACCGGCTCCATCCCCACGCGCCACATCGTGGCCAACGCGCTCGCCGCCGCGGCGCTCGCGCGCGCCGCCGGGGTGAGCCCCGAGGCCGTGCGGGACGGACTGCGCGCCCACCGCCCCGGTGAACACAGGATCCAGCTCGTGGCCGAATCGGACGGGGTGCGCTGGATCAACGACTCCAAGGCCACCAACCCACACGCCGCGCAGGCGTCCCTGTCCGCGTTCGACTCCGTGGTCTGGATCGCCGGCGGGCTCTCCAAGGGCGTCACGTACGACACCCTCGTGGAGCGCAACGCAGGCCGGCTGCGCGCGGTCGTCGTGATCGGCACGGACGACGCCGCCCTGCTGGATGCGCTCTCCCGCCTGGCCCCGGACGTGCCCGTCCTCGCGGCGACCCCGGGCCAGGGCGGCACCGCACCGGACGACTCCGGCATCGACCCGACCGACGGGCACGCCGTGATGCGCCGGGCCGTGCGGTTGGCCCGTGAACACGCCGAGCCCAAGGACACCGTGCTGATGGCACCGGCGGCCGCGTCCATGGACCAGTTCGCCGACTACGCGGACCGCGGCAACGCGTTCATGCACGTCGTGCACGAAGAATTGGGGTTCTGATGGCCACCCGCACCCCCGAACGTCCCCGGGTAGCCGAGCTCGCGGAGCCGGGCACCCGATCGACCGCCCTGAGCACCAGGATGCGCGGCTGGTGGCACCAGCTCACCGACGGCCCGCTCTTCCACTCCTACTACGCCCTGGCCGGGTGCGTGGTGTTGCTCACCGGCATCGGCGTGATGATGGTGCTCTCCGCGTCCGCGGTGGAATCGATCTCCGACAGTCGCTCGGCGTACGCCCTGTTCGCGCGCCAGGCGCTGTTCGGGGTCGTGGGGTTGATCGCGATGTTCGCGCTGTCGATGGTGCCATCCCACTTCTACACGCGGATCGCGTGGGTGCTGTGGGGTCTTAGCGTGCTCGTGTCCCTGCTCGTGTTCACACCCCTGGGGCGGGAGGTCAACGGCAACCGCAACTGGCTCGTGCTGGGCGGTCAGTCGTTCCAGCCCTCGGAGTTCGCCAAGCTCGCGCTGTGCATCTGGCTCGCGGCGATGTTCGCGCGCCAGGGAGATGCGGTCGCGCAGCACTGGAAGCCGGCCCTGTGGCCCTCCGTCGTGGGATTCCTGGTCCCCACCCTCCTCACGCTGGCCGGCGGGGACGCCGGTACGGCCATCGTGTTCTGCCTCATCTACGCCGCGGCACTGTGGTTCGCGCGCGCACCCCTGAAGATCTTCCTCGTGGGCGCGGCCGGCCTCGTCCTGGGCGGGTTGTTCCTCGTGATCACTGCGCCGCACCGTCTGGACCGGATCACCGGGTGGCTGTTCGGGGAGTGCGGCGCCACGGACGCGTGCTGGCAGGCACAGCAAGGGCTCAACGCCCTGGCCACTGGCGGCTGGTGGGGCGTGGGGCTCGGCCAGTCCCGGCTCAAATACAACTACGTGCCCGAGGCCCACAACGACTACATCTTCTCGATCATCGGCGAGGAACTCGGCCTCGTGGGCACCGTGATCATCCTGGCGCTGTTCATCGTGATGGTCGTGGCCATGGCCCGGATCCTGTTGCGCACCCGCAGCACGTTCGTGCGGATCACCACCGCGTGCGTGGCCACGTGGCTCGTGGGCCAGGCCTTCGTGAACCTGGGCATGGTCACTGGCCTGCTCCCGGTGATCGGTATCCCGCTGCCCTTCATCAGCTACGGTGGATCCGCGCTGCTGATGACCATGGCGGCCGTGGGCGTGGTCATGTCTTTCGCCCGGGTCCCGCGCTCGGTGCGTGTGGGTCCCGGACGGTCCGGGGCGGCATCGGGCACCCAGATCCTGGACGACCAGGAGGCCTACGAGCGCGGGCTGGCCACGCAACCGGAACGCCCCCGGACGTCGTGGGCGCAGCGCGTGACCCAGCGGTTCGGAAAGGGACGAGAATGACAACCACGCACGACATCGACCACCAGCAAAAGCGGGCCGGATCCGCCCGCGTGGTGCTCGCCGGTGGCGGCACCGCGGGGCACATCAGCCCCCTGCTGGCCATCGCCGACGCCGTGCAGCAGTTGCGCGCGGACGCCACGGTGTGCGCCGTGGGCACTGCCTCCGGCATGGAGACGCGGCTCGTCCCGCAGGCCGGTGTACCCCTCGAACTGATCGACCGCGTGCCCCTGCCCCGCAAGCCGTCCCTGGACCTCGCGCGCCTGCCGCGTCGGCTGTCCGCCGCGGTGCGCCAGGCCGGCCGGATCTTGGACGCGCAACAGGCCACGGTGGTCGTGGGCGTGGGCGGGTACGTGTGCACGCCCGTGTACCTCGCGGCCGCGAGGCGTCGGATCCCCGTGGTGATCCACGAGGCCAACGCCAAGCCCGGGATGGCGAACCGGGTGGGCGCCCGGTTCGCGTCCGTCGTGGCGACCGCCTTCCCGGACACCCCGCTGCGTGGTGCGCGCACCGTGGGCATGCCCATGAGGCGTGAGATCGCCACGTTGGACCGGACCGCGGAACGCGCGCAGGCCCGCGCGGCGCTTGGGCTGGACCCGGACCTGCCCACCGTGGTGGTCACGGGTGGTTCCTCCGGTGCCCAGTCCCTGAACCGGACCGTGGCCGCGATTGCGGGGGAGGTCGCGCGGCACGGGTACCAGCTGCTGCACGTGACGGGGCGCGCCAAGGAAGTGCGCACCCCGGACGGCGAGCTGCTGCGCGCGCCGAACTACGTCCAGACCGAGTACGTGGACGGGATGGAGAAGGTCTACGCGGCCGCGGACCTGCTCGTGGCCCGCGCAGGCGCGGCCACGGTGTGCGAGGTCGCCGCCGTGGGTCTGCCCGCCGTTTTCGTGCCCCTGCCCATCGGTAACGGTGAGCAGGCACTCAATGCCCGCTCCATCGTAGCCGCGGGTGGTGCCGAGATCGTGCGGGACGCCGAGTTCACCGCCGCGTTCTACCGCGAGACCGTGGTCCCGCTCGTGACCGACGCTCCCCGGCTCGATCGCATGGCCCAGGCCTCCGCTGCCCACGGTGTCCGCGACGCCGCGCAGGTGATGGCCCGGCTCACCCTCGACCACGCCCGCCGCTGAAAACCTTCCCCCCCCATGTCCCCAGGAGAACCAGTGAACACCCAGCAACCCCTCGATCCCCACGGCCTGGGCCGCGTGCACTTCATCGGCATGGGCGGGGCGGGCATGTCCGCGGTCGCGCGGTTGCTGCTCGCGCGCGGTGTGGCGGTGAGCGGTTCGGACGCGAAGGACTCGGCCGGGTTGCGGCAGCTCGAGGCGCTGGGAGCCACGGTGTTCGTGGGGCAGTCCGCGGCCAACGTGGCCGACGCCGCCACGGTGGTCGTCTCCACGGCAATTAAGGAGACGAACCTGGAACTGGCCGCCGCACGTGCCGCGGGTGCGCGGATCCTGCACCGCTCGCAGGCACTCGCTGCGGCGATGCACGGCAGGAACGTGATCGCGGTCGCGGGGACGCACGGGAAGACGACCACGAGTTCGATGGCCGCCGTGGCCCTGCAGGCGGCCGGCATGGACCCGTCCTGGGCCGTGGGCGCCCACGTCCCGGATCTCGGCGCCAATGCGGGCTTCGGTTCCGGCGACTGGTTCGTGGCTGAGGCCGACGAGTCGGACGGCTCCTTCCTGACCTACCACCCGCGGATCGCAATCATCACCAACGTGGAACCGGACCACCTGGACCACTACGGCAGCGCCCAGGCGTTCTACGCCGCCTTCGACGAGTTCTGCGACACGATCCGCCCCGGTGGGACCCTCGTGGCGTGCGCGGACGATCCGGGCTCGGAGCAACTCGCGCGGCGTCGTCGGGACCGCGGGGAGGCCGCGCTCACGTACGGGCAGAACCCGGCCGCGGACGTCGTCGTCTCGGACGCCACGCCGCACGGCACGGGCTCGTCCTGCACGCTCACGTTCGACCGCGACGGCGCCCGGCGCACCGTGGCGCTCACGCTCGCCGTTCCCGGAGCGCACAACGTGGCCGACGCCGCGGCGGCGTTCACCGCGGGCCTTGCCGCGGGCGCGGACCCGGACCTGCTCGCCGAGGGCCTGGGCTCGTTCCACGGTTCGTCACGGCGCTTCGACCCCAAGGGCGAGGACGGCGGGGTGCGGGTCTTCGACGACTACGCTCACCACCCCACGGAGGTCGCCGCCGCGCTCACGGCCGCGCGCGACGTCGCCCAGGGTCACCGCGTGCTCGCCGTGTTCCAACCCCACCTGTACTCGCGCACCCGGGAGTTCGCGGAGGCGTTCTGCCGCGCCCTCGAGATCGCGGACCTCGCGTGCGTCACGGACGTCTTCGGCGCGCGCGAGGAACCCCAGCCGGGGATCACCGGCGCCGCGATCACCGGACACGCCTCCGACGACCGGGTGGTCTCCACCCCGAGCGCCGAGGAGGCGATCGAGACCGTGGTGGCCCGCGCGCGTCCCGGGGACGTGATCATGACGATCGGCGCCGGTGACGTGACCGCTCTCGGGCCGCGGATCCTCTCCGCGTTGGCGCAGCGCTGATGGCACGCTCCGTCCCTCCGCACCAGCCCCGTGTGGGCGGCGCTCCGTTCGACGCGGACGACGCCGCCGCGCGCGACACCGTCGATCCGTCCGGTGCCGAGCCTGACACCGGGGCCGCCGACCCGTCCGGAACCGCCGACACGTCCGGCATCTCTGACATCTCCGGGACCGGGACGGACGCCTCGACCCCGTGGGACGCGGACCTCCCGTTCCCGACGTCGGGTCCCACCGGAATGGGGTCGTCGGTCGTGGGTCGGGGATCGCGGGGACGCACGCCCGGTGCGTCCTCGGGTGGGTCGAGGTCCGCGCGCGGCCGCGGCAGCGCGCCCGAGGACGCGATGGGCGTCGCCCCGGACGAACAGACCCCCGTCCGCGTGCACGGCGGTGCCAAGGTCACGCGTGTGGCCACGGACGAACTCGAGGCCGTGCCGAGTGCCGGGGGACGGTTCTCGACGTGGCGGGCCCAGCGCCGGGCGGCGCGTGCCGCCGAGGACGCGCCCGAGGACACCGCCGCCGAGGCCGACGACGACTCCACGACCGTCGTGCCGTTCCCGCCGAGCCAGCACCGGCGCACCCGGCGCCGCCGTCTGCTCGCACTACTGCTGAGCCTCGTGGTGCTCGCGGCGCTGGCGCTCGTGGTCTTCTTCTCGCCGTTGTTCGCGACCCGCACGATCGACGTGCAGGGTGCGACCCTCACGGACCCCCGCACGGTGGAGCAGGCCCTGGCCGGGTACGAGGGAGTCCCCATGCCCCGGATCTCCAAGCAGGAGATCATGGACTCGGTCGGTGACGTCCCCCAGGTGAAGTCCGTGGACGTGGTGCTGCGGCCCCCGCACACCATCACGGTGCACCTGCACGAACGCGTGGGCGTGGCCGTGGTCGAGGACGGGTCCGACCTGGTGCTCGTGGACTCGGAGGGCAAGTCCCTCAGCACCGTGCCCCGTGCCCAGCGCCCTGACGTGCCCCTCGTGGCCGGTGGCCGGGGCGTGTTGAGCACCCAGAAGTTCACCGACATCTCCGAGGTCCTGGCCGCCCTGCCGGCGGACGTGCTGTCCCGTTTGGACGCGGCCGACGCCCCGTCCGGCTCGGCCGTGGAGCTCACTCTCAAGGACGGCAAGAAGGTCCTATGGGGGGATGCGGGGGAGAGCGAACTGAAGTCGCAGGTCGTGGCCGCCCTGGTGAACTCGGACGCCTCGAAGGACGCCTCGCTCATCGACGTCTCCGCACCGTTGCACCCCGTGGTCCGGTGAGAATCCAGCGCATTTTCTCAACCCATGCCTGAGACTTTAAAGTTGGGCGCGACCAGGGGATGTATGGCAAACTCCGGTAACACGTGGGAGCATGATACGGAGAACAGAGCGGGGTTGTTATCCTTACCCTGATCAGGATATTGCACCCGCGGGTGCCAATATCCCGGGAGTTTCACCTCAGGGTTGAAACTTTACCCCAACCGAACATCCCACGTTCCCGCAAGCCCACGCGAGTTAGGTGCATATGGACTCCTCAACCCCCCAGAACTACTTGGCCGTCATCAAAGTGGTCGGCATCGGCGGCGGCGGTGTCAACGCCGTCAACCGCATGATCGAAGAAGGTCTGCGTGGCGTCGAGTTCATTGCCATCAACACGGACGCCCAGGCACTGTTGATGTCGGACGCGGACGTCAAGCTGGACGTTGGCCGCGAACTGACCCGCGGTCTTGGCGCCGGCGCCAACCCGGACGTGGGACGCCAGGCCGCCGAGGACCACGAGGAGGAGATCCAGGAGGTCCTCAAGGGCGCGGACATGGTCTTCGTGACCGCCGGCGAGGGTGGCGGAACCGGTACCGGTGGCGCGCCCGTCGTGGCCCGCATCGCCCGCTCGCTCGGCGCGCTGACCATCGGTGTGGTCACCCGCCCATTCACCTTCGAGGGTCGGCGCCGGTCCAACCAGGCCGAGAACGGCATCGAGACCCTGCGGGACGAGGTGGACACGCTCATCGTGATCCCCAACGACCGCCTGCTGTCCATCTCGGACCGCAACGTGTCCATGCTGGACGCCTTCAAGTCCGCGGACCAGGTACTGCTGTCCGGTGTCTCCGGCATCACTGACCTGATCACCACCCCGGGCCTGATCAACCTGGACTTCGCGGACGTCAAGTCCGTGATGCAGGGTGCCGGTTCGGCGCTCATGGGCATCGGCTCCGCCCAGGGCGAGGACCGTGCCGTGAAGGCCGCGGAGCTCGCGATCGCGTCCCCGCTGCTCGAGGCCTCGATTGACGGTGCCCACGGTGTGCTGCTGTCCATCCAGGGTGGTTCAGACCTCGGTCTGTTCGAGATCAACGAGGCCGCGCGCCTCGTGCAGGAGGTCGCCCACCCGGAGGCCAACATCATCTTCGGTGCCGTGATCGACGACGCCCTGGGGGACCAGGCCCGCGTGACGGTCATCGCCGCCGGGTTCGACTCGGTCTCGCAGGAGACCAACGCCAACAACTCCTCGCCCGCGCAGCGCCAGGCGGAGAACACCCGCGCGGCCTTCGGCGGGGACGCGACCCGGCCCTCGGGTCTGGGTCGTTCCCCGCAGCGCGGCGGCTCGTCCTACGGCGCTCCCGCCGGGGGCTTCGGGTCCCGGCAGAACCAGGACGACGACATCCCCGACGACGCGGGCTTCGACGTCGACCTGCCCGCGGAGTCGGACGCGCCGTCGTCCTCGAACACCTCCGGGCGCAAGGACTCCCTGGATTTCCCGGACTTCCTGAAGTGAGTCCGGCGGTGCGCGTCGCGCGCACCGTTCCGGGGGACTGACACCGGGTCCGGTGGCCGCGGGCACGCGGTACCGAGGCGCCCGAGCACCCCACGGCACGAACGGCCCACGGATGCACGACGGGGTGGTCACCGCTGAGGTGACCACCCCGCCGACGTTCCCGCGCCCATCGCGAGGCGCGGCACTGGAAGGAGAGCGGCATGTGGTTCCGCAGCGAGCACCACGGCGTGGGGATCGCGTTCACGGATGCGACCGAGGGCAACCTGGCCACGCACACTGGCGACGATCCCGCGGTGGTGCGGCAGCGGCGTCGTACGGTGGAGCGCGAGCTGGGCACCGGGGCGCGCGGCGTGCGGTTCGTACACCAGGTGCACGGCACCACCGTGCACGACGCCACGGGCACCGACGCCCCCGAACAGGCCCCCGAGGCGGACGCGGCCGTGAGCACGGACGGCACGCCCCTGGGGATCCTCACGGCGGACTGCCTTCCCGTGGTCTTCGTGGGCCGCACGGACGACGACGCCGCGGCGCCGGTCCTCGCGGTGGCCCACGCGGGCCGCAAGGGTCTGCTGGACGGGGTCCTGCAGCACACCGTCGGCGCGCTCGAGGACCGCGGTGCCACCGGGATCACCGCGTGGATCGGCCCCGCGGTGTGCGGGGACTGCTACGAGGTACCCGCGGAGATGGCCGAGGCGGCCGAGGCCGCGCTGCCCGGAATCGCGACCACCACGGCGTGGGGCACCCCCGGCCTGGACCTGCCGAGTGCCGCGGACGCGCTGCTGCGTGAGCGGGGCGTGAGCGTCGCGACCGCAGGCACGGATCGCAAGGCCTGGTGCACGCTCGAGCACCGCGCGCTGTACTCGTACCGCCGGGACACCACACCGCAACGACTGGCCGGGCTCGTGTGGGCCCGCAACGGGAGGGGCACCGCATAATGGACACCACTGATCCGCAGGACGCGGGTCGCACCGCGGAACTCGCGCAGCGGTTGTCCGCGGTGCGCCAACGGATCCTGCGCGCGGCCGAGGACCGCGCGCCCGAGCGCGCCCGCGGGGGCGAGCTGCCTTCGCTCGTGGTCGTGACCAAGTTCTTCCCCGCCCAGGACGTCCTGCGCCTGCGGGAACTGGGCGTGCGTGCGGTGGGGGAGAACAAGGACCAGGAGGCCGGGCCCAAGGCCGCGGAGGTCGCTGAGACCCTCGCCCGACAGGAGCCTCCCGTGAGCCCTCCCGCGTGGCACTTCGTGGGGCAGTTGCAGTCCAACAAGGCCAAGCACGTGGTCAAGTACGCGTCCTGGGTGCATTCCGTGGACCGACCTTCGCTCGTCACCGCGCTCGGCAAGGCGGTGCGTTCGCACCGCGACGCGGCCCTCGCGGGGGACGCGCGGCCCGCCCCGTGCGACGACGCCGATCTGCCGTGTCTCGTGCAGGTCAACCTGGACCCGGCTGCCGAGCCGGACGGTCACCGCGGGGGAGCGCACCCGGACACCGTCCTGGAGCTCGCGCGGGCGCTCGCGGGGACCGAGGGGTTGCGCGTGGGCGGTGTGATGGCGGTGGCCCCGTTGGGCGCCGAGCCGCGGGAGGCCTTCGAGACACTGTGGCGTCTCTCCCAGGAAATGCAGCGGGAATTCCCGGACGCGCGGGCGATCTCCGCAGGCATGAGCGCAGACCTCGAAGCAGCCGTGGCCGCGGGGGCCACGCACGTGCGGATCGGTTCGGATGTTCTCGGGCCGCGGCCCGCCGTGCGGTAGCGTAAGGACGGACGACATGCGGGCCGACCTGAGTCGGTCCGTTCTGTGATTGAGGAGAGAATATGGCCGGAGCGCTGCGTCGCACCATGGTCTATCTCGGGCTGGCCGAGAGCGACGACGAGTACCACTCCGAAGAAACCCCCCGCCCTCGGGAGACCCCCCAGCACGCCTCGAGCGGTTCCACGACTGCGGTGAGCGAGACTGGCAGCACCTCCATGGCCCGCCGGTCCCCCGAGTACCGAGCCCCCGTGACCCCCATCAAGCGGGCTCCCAGTTCCCGAGAGGACGACAACGAATTGCGCACCATCACCACTGTGCACCCCCGGTCGTACAA
Organism: Kocuria marina; assembly: GCA_014652975.1. Lineage (GTDB taxonomy): Bacteria > Actinomycetota > Actinomycetes > Actinomycetales > Micrococcaceae > Kocuria > Kocuria marina. The sequence goes on from BMZV01000002.1 coordinate 104,619, forward strand.
CGACGCCAAATCCATCGGTGAGGCGTTCCGGAACGGCACACCGGTGATCATGAACGTCTCCGACATGGGTGAGGCCGAGGCCAAGCGTCTCGTGGACTTCGCCGCGGGGCTGGTCTTCGCCCTGCACGGGTCCATCGAACGGGTCACCGCCAAGGTGTTCCTGCTGACCCCGTCCTTCGTGGAGGTCCTCGACCAGGGCCACTCGGACGAGATCGACGAGGATACCGGTTCGGTCCAGCGGGTCGAGGGCTGAGCATGGGCCTGGTGCTGTCGATCGTCTACCTCGTGGTCCACGTGCTCTACATCGCCCTGCTGGGCCGCCTCGTGCTGGACTGGGTACAGATGTTCGCGCGCGGCTGGCGTCCCAAGGGTATGGCGCTCGTGGCGGCGTCCACGATCTACTCGTTGACCGATCCCCCTATGAAGGCGCTGCGCCGGCTCGTGCCGCCGCTGCGCTTCGGCGGGGTAGCGCTGGACCTGGGGTTCCTGATCCTGGTCTTCGCCGTCAGCATCCTGCAGGCCGTCCTGGCCGGTTTCCTGCTGCGCGGCTGAGCGGTCCGTGCCCCGGGCGCGGCCACGCGGCTGTATCCTGGGCCAGAATTCACCGCGCAACGGCGGCAGTCACCACCGGGCACGGTCACCATCCGAGCGGTTCAATTCATCTAGAGGAGTGAGGACATCTCATGGCTTTGACACCCGAAGACGTCATCAACAAGCGCTTCCAACCCACCAAGTTCCGTGAGGGCTACGACCAGGACGAGGTGGACGACTTCCTCGACGAGATCGTCGTGGAGCTGCGTCGCCTCAACCAGGAGAACGACGCCCTGCGCAAGCAGGTCGAGACCCTGGGTGGGCGCCCCGAGGAGTCCGCCGTGGAGACCTCCGCGGTCTCGCAGTCCACCGAGGACGTCCAGGAGACCACGGCGACTCCGGCCGCCTCGGTGACCGAGACCTCCGAGACGACCACGGTGTCCGAGCCCGTGCGCGTGACGGACGAGCAGTCCTCGAGCACCGCCGCGACGGTCGCTCCGAGCGCGGGCACGACGTCGTCGACCGCCGCCCAGCCTGCTGCGACGCAGAACGTCCCGACCACCGAGTCCGCCGAGTCCGCGGCCGCGGTGCTCGCCATGGCGCAGAAGCTGCACGACGACTACGTCTCGCAGGGCCAGGCCGAGCGTGAGCGCCTGATCACCGAGGGCCGCACCCAAGCGGACCAGCTCGTGGCGGACGGCAAGCGCACCAAGGAGGAGACCCTGTCCTCGCTCGAGCGCGAGAAGGTGGACCTCGAGGCCTCCGTGGCGCAGCTGCGCAGCTTCGAGGAGGACTACCGCGGCAACCTCAAGAGCTTCCTCAACGCCCAGCTGAACGATCTCGCCAACACCGGATCGCTCGAGCCCGCTGACGCTCCCGTCTCCGCGACCACCAAGCGCACGGGCGCCAAGTAAGCGCCGGTGACGGAACATACCCCTGACGCGGCGGCGGCCCCCGGGACCTCCCGGGTGGGCCGCCGCTGCCTCGTCATCTCCCTGCTCGTGGCCGCAGCGTGGTACGCGGCGGACCAGCTAAGCAAACTGTGGGTCGTGGAGAACCTCCCGATCGGCCGGCAGTACCCCGTGATCCCCGGCCTGCTGTGGTGGGAACACATCCGCAACAGCGGCGCGGCGTTCTCCCTCGGTTCCAACTTCACGTGGGTCTTCACGATCGTGATGGCCGTGGTAATCGTTGCGATCCTGTGGAACCTGCGCCGGGTGCGGGACCCGCTGTGGGCGCTCGCCCTGGGACTGGTCCTGGGCGGTGCCGCGGGCAACCTCACCGACCGGTTGTTCCGGGAGCCCTCCTTCGCGCACGGACACGTGGTGGACTTCATCGCGGTGCCCCGCTTCGCGATCTTCAACGTGGCCGATTGCGGGGTGGTCGTGGGCGTGGTGCTGATCCTCGTGCTGATCATGACCAATCGCCAGATGGAGGTGCCCCGTGGCCGTTGAGCACACTCGCCCCACCGGTTCCGAACCCGAGTACGTGAGCGAGCGGTTCACGGCCACGGCCGAGCAGGAAGGTTCCCGGCTCGACGCCGCCGTGGCCGCCTGGACGGGTTTGTCCCGTTCGGCGGCGGCACAGTTGTGCGCCGAGGAGCGGGTGAGCTTCCGGGGGCGGCCCGCGCCCAAGTCCCACAGGGTGGGTGCGGCCGAGACCTACACGGTCCAGGTCCCGGTGCCCGAGGACCCCCACCGCATCGCCGCGCAGCACGTTCCGGATCTACGCCTGGTGCACGTGAACCCGGGCTACGTGGTGATCGACAAACCCGCAGGGGTTGCCGCGCACCCCTCGCCCGGGTGGAAGGGACCCACCGTGGCCGGGGCGCTGGCCGGGGCTGGGATCACGATTGCGACCTCGGGGGCTCCCGAGCGACAGGGGATCGTGCACCGCCTGGACGTGGGGACCTCCGGGCTCATGGTCGTCGCCCGCGACGAGAACGCCTACACGGTGCTCAAGCGCGCCTTCAAGGAGCGCACGGTCACCAAGGTCTACCACACGGTGGTCCAGGGCATCCCGGATCCGCTCAAGGGAACCATCGACGCCCCAATCGGGCGGCACCCGGGACACGAGTGGCGCTTCGCGGTGCTGCAGGACGGTCGCCGTTCCGTGACCCATTACGAGGTGCTCGAGGCCTTCGGGCGGGCGTCCCTCGTGGAGGTGCACCTGGAGACCGGGCGCACCCACCAGATCCGCGTGCACTTCAACGCCCTGCAGCACCCGTGCTGCGGGGATCTCACGTACGGGGCGGATCCCGCGCTGTCCGCGGGGCTGGGGCTCACGCGGCAGTGGTTGCACGCCACGCGGCTCGGGTTCACGAGCCCCGACACGGGGGAGGACGTGGAGTACACGAGCCCCTATCCCGCGGATCTCGCCTATGCCGTGGAGACGCTGCGGGAGGGCGGCCCGCAGCTGTGACGGATCTCCACCGCGTCCACCCTCAGCGGGTCGGTGCGGGGTCCTAGACTGGGGCGGTGACTTCGGCGACCGGCAAAAAAGGCTTCACCCATCTCCACGTGCACACCGAGTACTCCATGTTGGACGGTGCCGCGCGCCTGACCGACCTCTTCGAGGAATGCCACCGGTTGGGCATGGACTCCCTGGCCACCACGGACCACGGCTTTGTCTTCGGGGCGTTCGACTTCTGGAACAAGGCGCGCGCCGCGGGGATCAAGCCGATCATCGGTGTGGAGGCCTATCTGACCCCGGGCACCGCGCGGCAGGACCGTTCCCGCGTGAAGTTCGCGGACGGCGGGCGCGACGACGTCTCGGGCGCCGGTGCCTACACCCACATGACCCTGCTCGCGCAGACGAGCGAGGGCATGCAGAACCTGTTCCGCGCGTCCACCAAGGCGTCGCTCGAGGGTCAGCTGTACAAGCCGCGTATGGACCGGGAACTGCTCAACCAGTACGGCAAGGGTCTGATCGCCACCACGGGCTGCCCGTCCGGTGAGGTGCAGACCCGCTTGCGGTTGGGTCAGTACGACCAGGCCGTGCAGGCGGCCGCCGAGTTCCGGGACATCTTCGGCGCAGAGAACTTCTACTGCGAACTCATGGACCACGGGCTCGGGATCGAGAAGCGGGTCACGCAGGACCTGCTCAAGCTCGCCAAAGAGCTCAACCTGCCGCTCGTGGCCACCAACGACCTGCACTACACGCACGCGGAGGACGCCAAATCCCATGCCGCGTTGCTGTGCGTGCAGTCCGGTTCCACGTTGCAGGACCCCAAGCGGTTCAAGTTCGACGCGGACGAGTTCTACCTCAAATCCCCGGAACAGATGCGCGAGCTCTTCCGGGACTTCCCGGAGGCGTGCGACAACACCCTGGAGATCGCCGAGCGCTGCGAGGTGGATTTCGACACCTCCGCGAACTACATGCCGCGTTTCCCCACCCCGGAGGGCGAGGACGAGACCTCGTGGTTCATCAAGGAGGTCGAGAAAGGGCTGCACTACCGCTTCCCCGGGGGCATCCCGGACGACGTCCGCGAGCAGGCCGAGTACGAGAAGAAGATCATCATCCAGATGGGCTTCCCCGGTTACTTCCTGGTGGTCGCGGACTTCATCAACTGGTCCAAGGACAACGGGATCCGCGTGGGTCCGGGCCGTGGTTCCGGTGCGGGGTCCATGGTCGCGTACGCCATGCGCATCACCGAGCTCAACCCGCTGCAGCACGGGCTGATCTTCGAGCGCTTCCTCAACCCGGACCGCGTGTCCATGCCCGACTTCGACGTCGACTTCGATGATCGCCGCCGCTCCGAGGTCATCCACTACGTGACCGAGAAGTACGGCGACGAGCGCGTGGCCATGATCGTCACGTACGGCACCATCAAGGCCAAGCAGGCGCTCAAGGACTCCTCCCGCGTGCTGGGCTACCCGTTCTCCATGGGGGAGCGGTTGACCAAGGCCATGCCGCCGGACGTCATGGGCAAGGGCATTTCCCTGCAGGACGTCTACGACCAGGAGGCCAAGCGCTACGACGAGGCGGGGGAGCTGCGCGAGATCCTCGCGGACGACCCCGAGTCCATGAAGGTCTTCGAGACCGCCCAGGGCCTCGAGGGGCTCAAGCGCCAGTGGGGTGTGCACGCGGCCGGTGTGATCATGTCCTCGGACCCGCTGATCGACATCATCCCGTTGATGCGCCGCGAGCAGGACGGGCAGGTCATCACCCAGTTCGACTACCCCACGTGCGAGGGGCTGGGGCTGATCAAGATGGACTTCCTGGGGTTGCGCAACCTCACGATCATCTCGGATGCCCTCGAGAACATCACGCTCAACCGGGACGGGTTCGTCCTGGACCTCGAGCACCTGCCGATCGACGACGCTGGTTCCTACGACTTGCTCGCGCGCGGTGACACCCTCGGGGTGTTCCAGTTGGACGGCGGGCCCATGCGTCAGCTGCTCAAACTGATGCGCCCCGACAACTTCGAGGACATCTCCGCGACCATCGCGCTGTACCGCCCCGGGCCCATGGGTGCGAACTCGCACACCAACTACGCGCTGCGCAAGAACGGCGCGCAGGAGATCACGCCGATCCACCCGGAGCTCGCGGAACCGCTGTCGGAGATCCTGGGCACCACGTACGGGTTGATCGTGTACCAGGAGCAGGTCATGGCGATCGCCCAGAAGGTGGCCGGCTACTCCCTGGGTCAGGCGGACATCCTACGCCGCGCCATGGGCAAGAAGAAGAAGGCGGAGCTGGACAAGCAGTACCAGGGCTTCCACCAGGGGATGATCGACCGCGGGTACTCCGAGGACGCGATCAAGGCGCTGTGGGACATCCTGCTGCCGTTCTCGGACTACGCGTTCAACAAGGCACACTCCGCGGCCTACGGGCTCGTGTCCTACTGGACGGCGTACCTCAAGGCGCACTACCCGGCCGAGTACATGGCCGCGCTGCTCACCTCGGTCGGTGACGACAAGGACAAGCTCGCCATGTACCTGACCGAGTGCCGCCACATGGGGATCACGGTGCTGCCCCCGGACGTCAACGAGTCCGAACTGAACTTCACCCCGGTGGGCACCGACATCCGCTTCGGCATGGGCGCGGTGCGCAACGTGGGGTCCAACGTGGTGCAGGCCATGGTGGACGCGCGCACCGAGCAGGGCAAGTTCACGTCCTTCACCGATTTCTTGGCCAAGGTCCCGGCCGTGGTGTGCAACAAGCGCACCATCGAGTCCATGATCAAGGCCGGTGCGTTCGACCAGCTGGGTCACACGCGCCGCAGCCTGGTGATGTGCCACGAGCAAGCCGTGGAGGACGTCGTCGCGCAGAAGAAGAAGGAGGACAACGGCGAGTTCACGTTCGACATCTTCGCGATGGGCGGCGCCGACGACGCCGAGCAGGAGACGTTCTCCGTGGAGGTCCCGGAGGTCCCCGAGTGGGAGCGCAAGGACCTGCTGGCGTTCGAGCGCGAGATGCTCGGTCTCTACGTCTCCGACCATCCCCTGCGCGGGCTCGACGACGCCCTGGGCCAGTACACGGACACCGCGATCGCCTCGCTGCTCACCGAGGAGAACACCCGTCCCGACGGTGCGGTGATTACCGTGGGTGGGATGATCACGTCCCTGTCCCGCAGGATCGCGAAGTCGTCCGGCAACGCGTACGCGCGCGTGGAGCTCGAGGACCGCTCGGGATCCATCGAGATCATGTTCTTCGGCAAGGCATATGCGCCCATCGCCGGGGTCCTTGCCGAGGACCTGATCTGCGTGATCAAGGGCCGTATGCAGCGCCGCGACGACGGTTCCATCTCCATCTCCGCCCAGGAACTCACGGTGCCCGAGTTGAGCGTGGATGGTTCCTCGGGACCCGTGTGCGTGGCCCTGCCCGAGCACCGGGCCACGGAGGCCGTGATCCGCCGGATCGGGGAGGTGCTGCGCAATCACAAGGGGGACTCGGAGGTGCGGATCCACTTGGACACGCATCGCAGCGTCCAGGTCATGCGCCTGGGCCCCGAGTACCGGGTCAACCCGTCGCCGGCCCTGTTCGGTGACCTCAAGGTCCTCCTGGGCCCGGCCTGCCTCGAGGCGTGACGACGCGGCGCCGGGCGCGTCACCGGGCGCTCGTGAACGGGCGGCGTCGAACGGGCCGCGGTTCGACGCCGCACGGGTAGTTGCGCGACGCTGCCCAGGCCGCCGCGCGGCGTCGGACTTGACGCTGCGTGACCTCGGCATGCCCGGTGCGTGGGTTCTAGCCGTGTGCGGGTGTTGCCCGAGCGGTCCGCGCGGGGCGCGATTGTAGACTGGGCGGGTGAGTGAGTACAGCCTTGAATCCGCATCCCCGGCGACCATCGGTTCCCACCTGCGGGTCATCGACCTGCGGGGACGGCACCTGGACTGGAACGAGCTGCGTGCGGCGGTGCCGCGCCAAGCGGCGTCGTCGGTCGCTGAGGCGGAGGACAGCGTCCGCTCGATCATCGAGGACGTCCGCTCCCGCGGCGCGCAGGCGCTGCGGGATCTCGCCTTCACGTTCGACGGCGTGGACCAGCAGCGGATCAGGGTGGCGCCCGAGCAGATCGAGCGCGCGGTGGCCGAACTCGACCCCGCGGTGCGCCACGGACTGGAGTCCGCGATCGAGCGCACGCGCGCCTTCGCCCGGGCGCAGCGGCCGCAGGACGTGAGCGTGGAGGTCGCCACCGGTGCCGTCCTGCGCCACCGGTGGACCCCGGTGCGTCGCGCAGGGCTCTATATCCCCGGTGGGTTGGCCGTGTACCCGTCCTCGGTCGTCATGAACGTCGTGCCGGCCCAGGCCGCGGGCGTGGAATCCGTGGTGCTGTGCTCGCCGCCCCAGAAGGACTTCGACGGACTGCCCCACCCCGTGATCCTGGCCGCGGCCGGTCTGCTCGGTGTGGACGAGGTGTGGGCCGTAGGCGGCGCGCAGTCGCTCGCCGCCTTGGCCTACGGGATCACCGATGGTGAGGACGTCCTGGAACCCGTCAACACCGTGACCGGCCCGGGCAACATCTTCGTGGCCATGGCCAAGCGGCAGTTGCGCTCCGTGGTGGGCGTGGACGCCGAGGCCGGCACCACCGAGATCGCGGTGCTCGCCGACGACTCCGCGGATCCGAGGTTCGTGGCCGCGGATCTCATCTCGCAGGCCGAACACGATCCCGCTGCGGGGTCCGTGCTGATCACCGATTCTGAGGACCTGGCCCGGGCGGTCGAGGAGCAGCTCGCGGTCCAGGTGCCCGCCGCCAAACACCGTGAGCGGATCGCCACGGCACTGGGTGGACCCCAGTCCGGGGTCGTGCTCACGAACGACCTCGACCAGTCCGTGGCGGTTGCGGACGCGTACGCCGCCGAACACCTCGAAATCCACACGCGGGACGCCGCCGTGGTGGCCGCGCGAGTGCGCAACGCCGGCGCGATCTTCGTGGGCCCGTACAGTCCCGTGCCCCTCGGGGACTACGCCGCCGGTTCCAACCACGTGCTGCCCACGGGCGGGACCGCGGTGTTCAACTCGGGACTGCAGGCGGCGTCGTTCATGAAGGCCGTGCAGGTCATCGAGTACAACGAGAAGGCGCTCGCGCAGCTCGAGGACGACATCGTGGCGCTCGCGGACACCGAGGATCTGCCCGCGCACGGCCGGGCCGTCACGATCCGCTCCGAGGCCGCCGCACCGGGCCGGGAAGGCTGAGCCGTGCACTGCCCGTTCTGCCGGCACAACGACTCCAAGGTGGTGGATTCGCGCACCTCGGACGACGGCACATCCATCCGCCGACGCCGCCGGTGCACCGAGTGCGGCCGACGCTTCTCCACGCTCGAGACCACGACCATCTCGGTGATCAAGCGCTCGGGGGTGACCGAACCGTTCGACCGCCAGAAGATCGTCAACGGCGTGCGCAAGGCATGTCAGGGTCGCCCCGTCAGCGAGGACGACCTCGCGATGCTCGCCCAGGAGGTCGAGGAATCCATCCGGGCCTCGGGCAGTGCGGAGGTCGAGGCGCACGACGTGGGCCTGTCCATCCTCCCGCCCCTGCGCCGCCTGGACGTCGTGGCCTACCTGCGGTTCGCGTCCGTGTACCAGGCGTTCGACGACCTCGAGGACTTTGAGCGCGCGATCAACGTGCTGCGCGATCAGCAGGCGGAGCTCGCGGGTCAGCAGACCCTCGTTCCTCCCGCTGCGGGTCCGGGAACCAACGGTGGCGTACGACGTCGCTCGGGCCGGCGCCCCGCGCAGGGCACGGACGCGGCGTCGGAGGACACTGCCGCGGAGGCCCCCGAGGACGACACGGCACCGAAAAAGACCGCTCCGACGCGGCGTCGTCGGGCCAAGAAACCGGCGGAGACGCCCACGCAGCCGCGGCTTCTCTGAGCGTCGCACGTCCTTTGCCTGCTGGGTGAACGAGCTCGTCATGGACGGGTTCGGCACCCGGCCCGCTCTTAGGGGCGTGCTGTTACTCTCTGGTTGTGCATACGACTCAGGGCGCCGACCACGACGCCGCGCAGGAGATCGACATCCTCCCCGCGGCCGCCGCGGACACGCAGCGCGCCGCCGCGACCCTGGCCCGGGCGTTCTCGGTGGACCCCCACGTGGTGGGTCTGCTCCCGCCCGGTGACGTGATCGGGTCCCTGACCGTCCTGTGGGAGCGCATCGTGCGGGAGACCCTGCAGGCGGGCGGCCACGCGTATCTCGCCGAGCGGCGGGGTGAGGAGCGTCCGTTGGGCGTGGCCCTGTGGGAGGCCCCCGGAAGCAAGGTCTCGATCCCTCGGATGCTTCCGGGTCTGCTGGCCTACGCGCGGGTGTTCCGTGATCGCCTCCCGGATGCCCTTGCGACCGAGTTCCTGGCCCATCGCCAGCATCCAGCTACCCCGCACTGGTACCTCAAGGCCGTGGGGACCCTGCCCGATCTGCAGCGGACGGGCGTGGGGAGCATGCTGCTCAACGAACGGCTCGCCCACATCGACCGCGAGCACACTGGGGCGTACCTGGAGGCCTCCACGCTGGACCTCGTGCCCTTCTACTCGCGTTTCGGGTTCATCTCCCGGGGACCGGTGCCGTCCCGCGGGACGGTCCCCGCGATCGGGATGTGGCGCCCGCCCGTGGCGTGAGGGACCGGAAGGTTCCCTCCGGGTCCCGCGGAGATCGCCCTGAGATGCGCCTTGCGCACCTGTGCGAGTTCGATGCTGCTAGCGACCAATGCGGCCACGGGGCTCAGGAACGTGCCGTTGATACTCGTGTCGACGACGCCGTCCACGATGTGCTCGGAGAGTCCCCACCGTCTCAGTAGACCTGCATCGCTCGTCCTAGGAGATAGGCCGGGGCCATGCCGTAACCCCAGCGCGGTGGACTTGACGTCCGTTCGTCGTACGCGTGGTGGGCCCTACCGGGATCGAACCGATGACATCCACGGTGTAAACGTGGCGCTCTACCAGCTGAGCTAAAGGCCCGGGATCGGGTGGGCACGACTGGACCAGCTGCCAGCACCCGATTGCGGATCAGCCTACCCGCAGGTCACGGCGGGACCCAACACGATGCACGAGTCCGTGTGTGATGTTGACCACCATAGGTTCCCCGTTCGGCGTCGCGTTTGACACCGCGCGGTCACGATGCGTTAAGCTGATGATGCAAACGCGCTCGGTGACGTGTCTTGCTTGAGGGGACGCTGGTGCGCTAGATCGCTTTCGGGCGTGACAGATACGGCGGTTCGATTCCGTCGGTCTCCACCACTTCGAGAAATCCCCGGGACTCAGGTCCCGGGGATTTCTGCATGTCCGAGCGTGTCCGGGGGAACAGGCGGCAATCGCTGCAACCCCACAGGGCAGATGCGTAGGCTAGGGACCATGGCAGCAGAAAAGAAAGCTCACATCGGCGTCACCGGCCTGGCCGTGATGGGCGCCAACCTGGCCCGCAACTTCGCGCACCACGGGTACACCGTGGCCCTGCACAACCGTTCCGAGGGCAAGACCACGGCCCTCATGGAGGAGCACGGTTCCGAGGGGGACTTCATCCCCACCGAGACCATGGAGGAGCTCGTCGATTCCCTCGAGAAGCCGCGCCGCGTGCTGATCATGGTCAAGGCGGGCGCGCCCGTGGATTCCGTGATCGAGCAGCTGACCCCGCTGCTGGACGAGGGCGACATCATCATCGACGGTGGCAACTCCTACTTCCAGGACACGCGGCGTCGTGAGCGCGAGTGCGCAGAGAAGGGCCTGCACTTCGTGGGCGTGGGTGTCTCCGGCGGTGAGGAGGGCGCCCTCAACGGCCCGTCCATCATGCCGGGTGGTTCCGAGGAGTCCTACAAGAGCCTGGGCCCCATGCTCGAAGACATCTCCGCCAAGGCGGACGACGGCGCTCCGTGCTGCGCGTGGATCGGCACTGACGGCGCGGGTCACTTCGTGAAAATGGTGCACAACGGCATCGAGTACGCGGACATGCAGGTCATCGGTGAGGCGCACGAGCTGCTGCGTTCCGTGGCCGGACTGGAGCCCGCCGAGCAGGCGGACGTGTTCGAGGAATGGAACGCCACCGAGCTGTCCTCCTACCTCATCGAGATCACCGCGCAGGTGCTGCGTCAGGTGGACTCCCGGACGGGCAAGCCCTTCATCGACGTCGTCGCGGACGCCGCGGGTCAGAAGGGCACCGGCCGCTGGACCGTGCAGGAAGCCCTGGAACTGGGCTCACCGGTCACCGCGATTGCCGAGTCGGTGTTCGCCCGCGCCCTGTCATCTTCCGAGCCCGTGATGCGCAAGGAGGCCCAAGAGGTGCTGCCAGCCGGCATCGGGGACACCACCGAGGACGTCGTGAAGGACCCCGGGTTCGTGGAGGACGTGCGCAAGGCGCTGTACGCGTCCAAGCTCGTGTCCTACGCGCAGGGCCTGGACATGCTCACCATGGCCGGGCGGGAGTACGGTTGGCAGCTGGACCTCGCGACCATCGCGAGCCTATGGCGCAACGGCTGCATCATCCGCGCCGAACTGCTCAACGTGATCATGGCCGCCTACCAGGGGGACAAGGCCCCGTTGAACCTGCTGTTCGCGCCCGAATTCATCACGTCCATCGAGGACGCACTGCCGTCGTGGCGCCGCGTGGTGGCACGCGCCGTCGAACGCGGCATCCCCGCCCCGGTGTTCTCCTCCGCGCTCGCGTACTACGACGCTCTGCGCCGCCCGCGGCTGAACGCCGCCCTGACCCAGGGCCTGCGGGACTACTTCGGTGCCCACACGTACAAGCGCATCGACGACCCGGACTCCAGCTTCCACGTGCTGTGGAGCGGGGACCGCTCCGAGGTCGTGTCCTGAGCACGTGAACCGTCGACCGCTCCCGAGACAGGGGGTGGTAGCGAGAACGGGCCGGGCCCCCACGTGGAGACCCGGCCCGTTCTCGTCGAACCCGTCAGGTAGTCAGCTTCAGATCCACATCGCGGGATCGATGTAGGTCGCGGGGTCCACGAGCGGTTCCTGCTTCTCCGGGGTGCGCCGGCGCACCTTGCCGGGGATGCCGGTCACGATCGAGTCCTCGGGGACGTCCTTGACCACCACGGCATTGGCGCCCACGGAGGAATCATGGCCCACGGTCAGGGGACCCAGGATCTTGGCACCGGCACCGATGGTCACGCGGTCCTGGATCGTGGGGTGACGCTTGACGGGTTCCAAGGAGCGACCACCGAGGGTCACGCCGTGATAGATCATCACGTCGTCACCGATCTCCGCGGTCTCACCGATCACCACACCCATGCCATGGTCGATGAAGAAGCGCCGACCGATCGTGGCGCCCGGGTGGATCTCCACGCCCGTGGCCCAGCGGGCGAGCTGGGACACGGTGCGCGCCAGCAACCGGCGGTCCGGGTTGCGCCACAACCGGTGGGACAACCTGTGGGCCCAAATGGCGTGCAGCCCCGAGTAGTTCAGAGCGATCTCCAGGTTGGACCGCGCCGCGGGGTCGTGCGTCCGAGCCGTGTCGAGGTCCTCGTTGAGTCTGCGCCAGAAGCTCACGTGTGTTTCCTCTTCCGTGGTGTGCCGGGGTGGGCCGCCCGCCGTGAAGAACGGGTGCCCGGGGTGCGCCTCACTTGTGGTGCGCATCCCGGACACCCGCACGGTCGGGTCGAGTGGATCAGCCCCGGATGTCTTCGTACAGGATCGTGGAGATGTAGCGCTCACCGAAATCGCACACCACGGCGACGATGAGCTTGTCCCGGTTCTCCTCCTTGGCGGCCTCTTGCAGGGCGGCCCACACGATGGCGCCCGAGGAGATGCCGCCCAGGATGCCTTCCTGGGTGCCGAGCTCGCGGGCGTACTTCACGGAGTTCTCCACGGTGACGTCGTAGACGTCGTCGTAGATCTCACGGTCGAGCACGTCCGGGACGAAGTTCGCGCCGAGACCCTGGATCTTGTGGGGGCCGGCCTTGCCCTCGGTCAGCAGCGGGGAGTCGGAGGGCTCCACGGCCACGAGCCGGATGTCCGGCTTCTGCTCGCGCAGGTACTTGCCGGCGCCGGAGATGGTCCCGCCCGTGCCGATACCGGCCACGAAGACGTCCACGGCGCCGTCGGAGTCGTTCCAGATCTCGGGGCCCGTGGTCTCGTAGTGCACCTGGGGGTTGGCCGGGTTGGCGAACTGGCTCGCGAGGACCGCGTTGTCCGAGGAGTCCACGATCTCCTGGGCCTTGTCCACGGCGCCGCGCATGCCGTCGGCACCCGGGGTCAGCACGATCTCCGCACCGTAGGCGCGCAGCATGACCCGGCGCTCGGTGGACATGGTCTCGGGCATGGTCAGGATGACCTTGTACCCGCGGGCAGCACCCACCATGGCCAGGGCGATGCCCGTGTTACCGGAGGTGCCCTCCACGATCGTCCCACCGGGCTTGAGCTGGCCGGAGGCCTCGGCGGCATCCACGATGGCCTTGCCGATCCGGTCCTTCACGGAGTTGGCGGGGTTGTAGAACTCGAGCTTCACGGCCACGTTGCCGGGGAGGTCCTTGTCAAGGTGGTTCAGGCGGACGAGGGGAGTGCCTCCCACGACCTCGGTGACGTCGTTGTAGATCTTGCCCATGACATGTCTCCTGTTCAGTCGGTCCGCGGGGCATGGCGCACGTGCCGGTCCCCGCACAGAATCTTTCCCAGCGTATCGGTGGCCCGGGTGGCGGCTCAGTCGTTCAGCCACACGGCGTAATGTTGGCGCACCTTCGCGAGCTTGGGGTTGATGATCACTTGGCAGTAGCCGTTGAATGGTTGGTTCCCGTAGAAGTCCTGGTGGAAGTCCTCTGCCTCGTACACGGGCCCGAGCGGCTCGATGGTGGTCACCACGGGATCGTCGAACAGGGTCTGCGCCCGGGAGATCGCGGCCTCGAAGAGGCGCCGTTGCTCGTCGTCGGCGGGGAACATGGCGGAGCGGTACTGCGTGCCCACGTCGTAGCCCTGGCGGTTGAGCGTAGTGGGGTCGTGGCCCGTGAAGAACAGGTCCAGAATCACGTCGGCGGGAACCACGGAGGGATCGAACGTGACCTCCACGGCCTCGGCGTGGTCCGTGGTGCCCGAGCACACGGACTCGTAGTCGGGGTGGTCCGTGTGCCCTCCCGTGTACACACTGCGCACCCTCTGCACGCCGCGCACCCTGCGATAGACGGCGTCCAGGCACCAGAAGCAGCCACCGGCCAGCACGAACGTCTGCGGTGTCGATGAAGTCATGCCCAGTACAACGCGTGACGCGCCAGAAGATTCCCGCCGCTCGCCCAGCGCGAACTCCTAGGATGAGGCCATGAGCACCGAACGCCCGTCCGACGCCCCGCCCACGCTCGAGGACGTGCTCGCCGCCGCGGACACTCTGTGGCCCTTCCCGTTGCAGGAGGACTGGGACGCGTCCGGGCTCGTCACGGGGCGGGCGGAGCAGCCGATCCGGCGGATCCACTTCGCGGTGGATCCCGTGGCCGCCGTGGTGGACGAGGCCGTCTCCAGGGACGCGGACCTGTTGCTGACCCACCACCCGCTGTTGCTGCGCGGGGTCACGTCGGTGGCCGCGCACATGTTCAAGGGCCGCGCGATCCACGACCTCATCGAGAACCGCTGCGCCCTGCTGTGTTGCCACACGAACGCGGACTCCGCGCGCCGGGGCGTGTCGGACGCGCTGATCGCGGCGTGCGGTGTCTCTCCCGACGACGCCGCTCCGCTCGTCCCGCACGACATGGACCCCCGCGTGGGGCTGGGTCGGGTGGGGACCCTGACCACGCCGGTGACGCTGCGCGAACTCGCGGACCGACTCGCGCAGCGGATCCCGCCCACGGCGCAGGGCCTGCGCGTGGCCGGCGATCCCGAGCGACCCGTGAGCACCGTGGCGGTGTGCGGGGGCTCCGGGGACTCCCTCTTCGACGAGGTCCGGGCCCACGGGGCGGACGTGTTCGTGACCGCGGACCTGCGCCACCACCCGGCCTCCGAAGCGCGGGAAGCCGCCCTGGGCCCCGGGGGATCGGGCACACCGGCCCTGATCGACGCCGCCCACTCCGCGAGCGAGGCCCTGTGGTTGCCGTGGGCCGCCGAGGACCTGCGGCACGAACTCGAGCGGCGGGGATTCGCCGTGGAGACCTCCGTCAGCTCGCTGCGCACCGATCCGTGGGACTTCCGGATCGACACGCCCGGGACCTGAAGCACACGCGGACCTGCCACCGCACTCAACCAGCCGCACCCCAGGAGAACGCCATGACCTCGCCCCGCTCGGCCCTTCCCGCCCTGTTGGAACTCCAGTCCGTGGACTCCCGGTTGCTCACCGTGATGGCCCGGGCCAAGGAGTTACAGACCTCCGAGCGGGTGGCTTCCCTCATGGCCCGGCGGACGCAGGCGATCGCGGCGGCCCGCGCCCTCGAGACCGCCCAGCAGGAGGCCGAGCGGGCGGTGGCCGAGGCGGAGCTGGAGGTCACCCGGATCCAGGACCGGATCGACAAGGACACCGAGCGGCTCAACCACGGCGGCTCCGCCAAGGACCTCATGGGCATCCAGCACGAGATCGACACCCTCACCGCGCAGCGCGGACGGGCCGAGGACGCGCAGTTGCAGGCCATGGACCACGCCGAGGAGGTCACCGCGGACCGGGACCGGAAGCTGCCCCTGTTGCGCGCCGCGGACGCTGAGGCCCGCGCGGCGGTGGCCGAGCGGGACGCGGAGCTGTCCCGGCTCAAAGAGGAGCACGCGCGGCTGACCGCGGAGCGCTCCACGCGTGTATCGGAGTTCACTGATCCCGCCCTGCTGAGCCGCTACGACGGCCTGCGCACCGCCCGCGGGGGAGGCCGGATCGCCGTCGCACGCTTCGAGACCGGAACGTGCGGGGCGTGCGGCACCCGGTTGAGCCCCGCCGACGCCGCGACGCTGACGAATACTCCCCAGCAGATCGTGCCGCAGTGCCCCGAGTGTTCCGCACTGCTGCTGGTGTGAGCCCGGGTTCGCGCGCGTCCGGTCCTGAACTGCGCGGCCCGCTCCTCGTTGGCCGCTCGCATTGACTCGGGTGCCTCGCGCTAGGGGTGCCAGGCGCTGAGCGTCGGGTGGCCCGGCGGCGCGGTAGGATCGACAGCGGACAGGTGGGCCGGGCGACCGCGCGGCGTCGTCGTGAAGGACGGCGTCTCGAGGAAAGTCCGGGCTCCGCAGAGCAGGACGGTGGGTAACACCCACTCGGGGTAACCCGCAGGACAGTGCCACAGAAAACAGACCGCCCGCCGCGAGCGGGTCAGGGTGAAAAGGTGGTGTAAGAGACCACCAGCGCGCCGGGTGACCGGCGCGGCTCGGTAAACCCCGTCCGGAGCAAGGCCATGCAGGGCGCGTTCGAGGGCTGCTCGCCCGAGCGTCCGGGTAGGCTGCTCGAGCCGTGCGGCAACGCACGGTCTAGATGGATGGTCGTCACCGCGGTGCGGGTAACCGCCCGCGGCACAGAACCCGGCTCACAGGCCCACCTGTCCCTCTACACTCGTGGGGTGCTGATTCTGCTGCCTCCCTCCGAGTCCAAGACCGCGCCCGCGACCGGGAATCCCGTCATGCCCGCCGAACTCAGCTTCCCCGAGCTCTCACGTGATCGCGCAGTGTTGGCAGAGCACCTCGCCGAGGTCAGCGAACGCCCGGACGCCCTAGAGATCCTGGGTGTGGGGCCGTCGCTCGCGGACGACGTCGCCCGCAACCGTGAACTCGCGACCGCACCTGCCGCGCTCGCCCCCGACGTCTATGCGGGGGTGCTCTACGACGCGCTGGATGTCAGCTCCCTCGCCCCCGAGGCCCGCGAGGTCGCCGATGCGTCGCTGCTCGTGATCTCCGCACTGTGGGGCGCGGTGCGACCCACCGACCGCATTCCCGCCTACCGCCTGAGTATGGGGACCGCGCTGCCGGACACCGGCAAGCTCGGTGCGTGGTGGAAACCGCGATTGACCCCGGTGCTGAACGCGCTCGCCGCCGACGGCGTGATCGTGGACTGTCGCTCGGCGGCCTACGCCGCGGCGTGGAAACCTCCCGCCGCGCGGACCGTTACGGTACGGGTCGAGCAGCTCAAGCCGGACGGGAGCCGGTCCGTGGTGTCACATCACGCCAAACACACGCGGGGACTCGTGGCCCGTGCGCTGTGCGAGATCGGGGGAGCGGGGCGTCCGCTGGACACCGTGGGGCAGGTGAGCGCGGCGCTGGCCGAGAGGTTCACGGTGGAACTGACCGAACCCACGACCCGCACGGCGGGCACGCTCACGATCGTGTTGGATCCGCAGTAACCAAGCCGCGCTAAGCCACGGGCAGCAACCGGCTCGCCTGACGAGGGCGCTGAGACGGGGCCTGCCGCCACGGCGCGTCCGTGATGCGGGATCCCCTCAGCGGGTCAGTGCCCGAACGGGTCCTCGTCCACACCGGGCAGCCACGTCGAATCCGTGCCCCACTGTTCCGCGGAGATGGCCTTGCGGGCCTTCTTGGACCACTTGCGGTTGAGCCGGTCCACGTACAGCTTCCCGTCCAGGTGGTCGTATTCGTGCTGCATGACCCGGGCGAACCAGCCGTTGGCCTCGAACGCCACGGGGTCCCCGTTCTCGTCCTGCCCGGCGATCCGCACCCAGTCCGCCCGCTTGAGGGGCCAGGACTGGCCGGGCACCGAGAGGCATCCCTCGGCCTCGTCGTCCGGGTCCGGGGCGGTCTCGGAGATCCGCCCGGTGCTCAGGACGGGGTTCACAAGCGTGCCGCGCGGGGGCACACCGTCCTCGTTCTCGAAGATGTAGGTGAAGATCCGCAGCCCCACCCCGATCTGCGGCGCCGCCAGACCCACGCCGTGGGACGCGTCCATGGTCTCATGCATGTCCGCCACGAGCTCGCGCAGGGCGTCGTCGAAGTTGGTCACCCGGGCCGCGGGGCGATGCAGCACGGGGTTACCGGAGATCACAATGGGACGGACGGTCATGCGGAGAGCACCTCGGGATTCACGGGTGGACGTCATATGTGGGCGTGGTCCCTGGACCCACGCCGCGCGGCCGCGCGGAGGGCGGGCGGACGGAGGACAATATATCGTGTCCCTGACCATCAGTAATGTGTGTATCGTCGCCGGGGGCCGTGCACACAACCGGCTCAGGCGCCGGATCCCGCGCCGTTCCCGGTCCGCACAGCCAGCGGGCGTCCCATCCGTTCACGTCAGTTCTGCGCAGGAGGTCACATCGAGTGAGGGTCGCGTCCCTACCCCACGGTCACGTGTACGTCGAGCACCTCAGTGACCCCGGCGCCGTGCAGCCCGTCCACCGGTTGCCGGACCCCGCGCCCGCACACCCGGTCCCCGGAGCTCCGTGGTGGCCCCTCGTGATGCTGAGCGAGGCCTGGATCCGGCGGCACGCACACGAGTTCGACATCTACCACCTGCACTTCGGGTTCGACCAGACCTCACCCGCGGAGCTGCGACGGATCGTGGACACCCTGCACGAGCTGGGCAAACCGTTCGTCTACACGGTGCACGATTTGCGCAACCCCCACCAGACGGACCCCGCTGCCCAGGACGCCGCCCTGGACGTGCTGATCCCGGCCGCCGACGAACTGATTACCCTGACCGACGGCGCCGCACGCGTGATCGAGCGGCGCTGGGGCCGCCGGGCCACGGTCATCCCGCACCCGCACCTGCTCCCGCTAGACCGGTGGCGCGATCACGCGCCCGTGGGATCCGTACCCGTGGTGGGACTCAACCTCAAGAGCATGCGGGCGAACATGAACCCCCTGCCGGTGGCGCGCGTGCTGCTCGAATGCGCGTCCCGCGGGGAGATCCGGTTGCAGCTCGACGTCCACACAGACGTGGTCACCCGGGGCACCCCGCACCACGACCCCGTGGTGAGTCACCTACTGGAGACCGCGCGTCGGACACACAACGTTCAGGTCAACGTCCACGAGTTCTACACCGACGAGCAATTGTGGGAGTACCTGCGCGGGCTCGATCTCTCGGTGCTCGCGTACCGCTTCGGCACCCATTCCGGGTGGCTCGAACTGTGCTACGACCTGGGCACCCATGTCCTGGCGCCGTCCGTGGGGTTCTACCACGAGCAGCATCCGGGTGTGCTGCGCTTCGACTGGGGCCGGGACGGTCAGCCGGACGCCGATCAGATCCGGGAAGCGCTCGCGGGTCTGCGCGGGAACGCGCCCTGGCAGGCGAGCGCCCTGGAACGCACCCAACAACGACGTCGCATCGCCGCAGCCCACGCCGAGGTCTACCGCCGCGCCGTCGTGGTCCGGGAGGCCGGGAAAGGGGACGCCGCATGAAGGTGGCACTGCTCGCGCACGACCGGTTCCCGATCGCCCCGCCGTTCTCCGGGGGTCTCGAGTCCTTCACATGGCACCTGGCCCGCGGGCTCAAGTGCCGCGGGATGGAGGTGGTGGTCTTCGCCGCGCCGGGTTCCGACCCCGAGCTCGGGGTCGAGGAACTGGACGTGGAACCGCTCGTGCTCAGCGACGAGGCGCGCAACGACGTCGCCATGCCACCGGAGGCGCAGGTGCGGGAGACCTTCTCGTACCTGCAGGTCATGCGGGACTTCGCACGCCGCCCGGACATCGACGTGGTGCACAACAATTCGCTGCACTTCCTGCCCATCGTGATGTCCCCGGCCATCCCACAACCTCTGTTGACCACCCTTCACACCCCGGCCACCCCGTGGCTCGAACCCGCGCTGCGTCTCACGCCCACGGCACCCACGGTGGCCGTGAGCGATTCGGTGGCCCAGATGTGGAGCAAGGTCACGCCCGCCCGCGTGATCCGCAACGGCGTGGACCCGCACGAGTGGCGGCCGGGACCCGGCGGGGATGCCCTCGTGTGGTCCGGGCGCGTGGTCCCGGAGAAGGCCCCGCACATCGCGGCGCTGATCGCGAGCAAGGCCGGGTGGAAACTGCGGATCGCCGGGCCCATCGCGGATCGGCACTACTTCGAGGCGCGGCTGAAGCCGTTGCTCAACGAGGACATCACCTACGTGGGTCACCTGGACACGCAGCAGCTGCGCACCCTGGTGGGCAATAGCGCCGCGAGCCTCGTGACGCCCGCATGGGAGGAGCCCTACGGCCTCGTGGCCGCGGAGGCCATGGCGTGCGGCACGCCCGTGCTCGCGGTGGCCCGCGGCGGCCTGAGCGAGATCGTGCGCGATCCCGGTGGGCACACGTCCCAGCCCGGGGCGAGCGAGGTGGAGACGGTGGCGTCCGCGGTCGCGGAGCTGCCCCGCGTGGTGGCCCTGGACCGCACCAGGGTGCGCCACTACGCGCTCGAGCACTGTTCCCTCAACGTCACCGTGGACGCCTACGCCGCGCTCTACCGGGAACTGGTGAGCGCGTGATTGGGTACTACATCCACCACCAGGGCCTGGGCCACCGCAACCGGGCCACCCAGATCGCCCGGGAACTCACGGTGCCCGTGACGGGGTTCAGTTCCCTGGAGCGCCCGGAGGCGTGGCCCGGCGAGTGGGTCCAGCTGCCCCCCGATGTCGCCCAGGACCCCGTGGACCCCACCGCCAACGACGTGCTGCACTGGGCGCCTCTCGAGCATCCCGGGTACCGGGAACGCATGGGTCTCATGGCGCAGCGCCTGCGCTCGGATGTGGAACTCATGGTCACGGACACCTCCGCGGAGGTCACCCTGCTCGCGCGTCTGCTGGGTGTGCCCACCGTGGTCATGGCCATGCGGGGGGATCGCACCGACCGCACCCACCGTGCGGCGTACGACGCCGCGACCGCTCTGATCGCGCCGTGGTCCCGGGAGACCGCGGAGACCTATTGGCCCGAGGAATGGACCCGTAAGACCACGTTCACGGGGGCCATCTCCCGCTTCGACGTCCCCGTGCGGGTGCCGGGCTCCTCCGCCGAGCACGTTCCCGGCGCGTACTCTTCCGGCGAACCAGCTCCCGGTGAGCGCACCGCGACGCGAGGTGCGAGCGGGAGTGGCGCGAGCGACGTCGGCGGCCAACGCGTCCTGGTGGTCTGGGGCCGCGGCGGGACCGATGTGGGGGACACCGAGATCGAGGCGGCTCGCGCGGCGACCCCCGGGTGGTCGTGGACCGTGCGCTCGCCGGAGAACCCCTCCCCGGACCTGTGGCGCGAACTGCACGAGGCGGACGTCGTCGTCTCCCACGGGGGCAACAACGCCGTGGCGGAGCTGTCCGCGGCGCACTCGCGCGCCGTCGTCGTCGCCCAGCCGCGACCGCACGACGAGCAAGCCGCCACGGCCGCCGCGCTCGAGCGCGCGGGAATCTGCGTGGGCCTGCAGCACTGGCCCGCCGCCGCCGCGTGGCCCCGGTTGCTCGCACGTGCCCGGCAACTCGGCGGCTCCCGCTGGGACGCGTGGCGCCATGGCGACGGCGCATACCGTGCGGCGCGCGCGCTCGAGGACCTGCTGCACGGGGTCACGTCGTGACGGCCGCTGCCCTGATCACGATCGTGAGCGGACGGCACACCCACCTGCGGCGGCAACGGGACTGGGTGGCCGCGCAGAGCGAACCCCCGATCACCCATGTGGTCGTGAGCATGGGCGATCCCGGGATCCGCGGAGTGCTCGAGCAACGGCCGGAACTGCCCACCGACCTCGTGGAACTGCCGCCGGCCGCCGAACTGCCATTGGCCGCCGCGCGCAATGCCGGCGTGGCACGCGCGGAGCAGCTGGGCGCGGACACCGTGGTGCTACTGGACGTGGACTGCCTTCCCCACCGTGACCTGATGGCCGATTACACGCGCGCCCTCGAGCGGCTCGCAGACCAGCGCGCCGTGGTGAGCGGGCGCGTGCAGTACCTCCCGGAGGGAATGACCGAGGCCGATTACACGCCCGAGGGCGTCGCCCGCGCGGGACGGGATCACGCCGCCCGCGTGCTGCCGGAGCCCGGGGAACTGGTCGAGGGCGACCCCCGGATGCTGTGGTCGCTGACGATGGCGACCACGGTACGGACGTGGCATGCGGCGGCCGGATTCGACGAGCGCTACGTGGGCTACGGGGGCGAGGACACGGATTTCGGTCAGCGCCTGGCCGCGAGCGGGGGGAGCCTGTGGTGGCTCGGCGGAGCCGCCGCGTACCACCAGTACCACCCGACCCAGTCACCGCCCGTCCAGCACGCCGCGGCGATCGCCCGCAACGCCAACCTCTTCCGCCGTACGTGGGGGTTCGACCCCATGGAGGGGTGGCTGCGGGAACTCGGCAACTTGGGGGTCTTGACACGCGCAGGGGAGGACTGGCACGTCTTCGAACAGGGTTCGACCGATGATGCGTGAGCATACGATTATGCTCGGGGTGTGAGTTCCGAACGCCCTGTCATCACCCTGGCCCTGATCAACGACTATCCCGTGGTCCTCCAGGGTGTGGCGAGTATGCTGCAGGGTCATCCGCGCCTGCGGGTCGTGGAACTCGATTCCGGGTGTCTGCCGCACACGGACGCGGACGTGGTGCTCTATGACGCGTTCGCCGCGAAGGACCGTGGCACCCATGACGTGATGCGCCTACTGGATGACCCCCACTGCCTCAAGGTCGTGATGTACACGTGGCACGTGCGCGCCGAGCACGTTGACGAAGCACTCGATCTGGGCATACACGGTTATCTCTCCAAGGAGCTCACCGCGGACGAACTCGCGGACGCCCTCGTGCGCGTGCACGAGGGGGAGCGCGTGGTGGCCCCCGAACCAGTGCGGGAGGACATCACCTTGCCGGACTGGCCCGGCCGGCCCGAGGGGCTCTCCGCGCGTGAGGCGGAGGTGATCGCGCTGATCACCCAGGGGTTCACCAATGACGAAATCGCCCGGCACTGCTACCTCAGCATCAACTCCGTGAAGTCCTACATCCGTTCCGCCTACCGCAAGATGGGCGTGGAGCGACGCAGTCAGGCCGTGTTGTGGGGTGTCCAGCACGGGATGGATCCCACGGGTCAGCAGCAGCGCACGACCGCGGTCTAACCCGCAGAGTCATCCGGGACCGACCAGCGGTTTCATCCTCCCGGGTGGGCGACAGCCCGGGGTACGGCGGGGCACAATGGACACATGACCGAAGACAAGTACGCAGCAGCCAGGAAAGCACGGGAACTCGCCGGTGAAGAGGGCGGTTTCCCCGAGCAGGAACAGACCCCGCCCGGCCTGTCCACGGACATGCAGCCCTTCCCGGACCACGGCGAGGAGAACTGGGTGGGCCGCGGTCGCCTCGAGGGTCTCAAGGCCCTCGTGACCGGTGGCGACTCCGGCATCGGCCGCGCGGTGGCTATCGCGTTCGCCCGTGAGGGCGCGGACGTGGCCATCAATTACCTCTCGGACGAGGAATCGGACGCGCAGGACACCAAGCAGTGGATCGAGAAGGCCGGTCGCAAGGCCGTCCTGCTGCCCGCGGACCTGCGCGAGGAAGCCACCGCCCGTCAGGTCGTGGACGATGCCGCCGAGCAGCTCGGCGGCCTGGACATCCTCGTTAATAACGCGGGCTTCCAATGGGCCCGCCGTGACGGCGGTCTGCAGGGTCTGAAGACCGAGGAGATGGACCGCGTCTTCAAGACCAACCTGTACGCCCTGTTTTGGGTCTCCCAGCAGGCGCTGCAGTACCTGAAGAGTGGTTCCTCGATCATCAACGTGAGCTCCATCCAGGCCTACGACCCGTCCGAGAACTTGATCGACTACGCCTCCACCAAGGCCGCGATCAACAACTTCACGGTCAACCTGGCCAGCGAGCTGGGGAAGAAGGGGATCCGCGTCAACGCCGTGGCCCCCGGACCCATCTGGACCCCGCTGCAGCCCGCGACCAAGGCCGGCGAGAGCATGCCTCAGTTCGGGTCGGACACCCCGCTCGGCCGCGCGGGACAGCCTTCCGAGATGGCCGGGGCGTTCGTGTTCCTGGCCAGCCCGGCGGAGGCGTCCTACGTCTCCGGCACCGTGATCGGTGTGACCGGCGGCAAGCCCGTCTTCTAGGCCACCTTCGAGAGCCACGACAGACAAGTGCACATGACACCACCGTGGGCGGGACGCGATACGCGGCCCGCCCATTGGTGTGTCACGGGCACGTGATGTGAAACCCGGGAGCCTCGTGACGAATCCTTCCGCCATGCACCGCAGACTTGGCCTGACGGACGCCGTGACCATCGGGCTCGGTTCCATGATCGGCGCCGGCATTTTCGTGGTGTTCGCTCCCGCTGCGGCCTCCGCGGGCGCCTGGTTGCCGCTGGCCCTCGTGCTGGCCGCGGTCGTCGCACTGTGCAACGCACTGTCCTCGGCCCAGCTGGCCGCCCAGTACCCCGTGGCCGGCGGTAGTTACGTCTACGGTCGCGAGCGCCTCGGCCCCTGGCCGGGGTTCCTCGCCGGGTGGTGTTTCCTCACCGGTAAGACCGCGAGCTGCGCGGCCATGGCCATGACGTTCGCCGCCTACGTGGTCCCCGAGCCCTGGCAACGGCCCGTCGCTGCTCTCGCGGTGCTCGGTGTGGTCGCGGTCAACTGCTTCGGCGTGACGCGCACTGCTTCGGCCACCAAGGTGCTCGTGGGTATCGTGCTCGCGGGCCTGGCCGTGGTCCTCGTGGCCGGGCTCTTCGCCGGGTCCGGCCCCGCCGCATCAACCTTCGGTGCGGCACCGCCGGGCGGGGCGTACGGCGTCCTGCAGGCCGGGGGACTCCTGTTCTTCGCTTTCGCCGGGTACGCACGCATCGCCACCATGGGGGAGGAAGTGCGCGATCCCGCCCGGATCATCCCCCGGGCCATCGTCATCTCCCTGAGCGCGGTCCTCGTGATCTACGGCGTACTCGCGGTGCTCTCGCTGCACGTCCTCGGTCCCGAGGCCCTGTCCCGTACGACGACGCCGCTCGCGGACCTCGCCGCGGCCGCCGACTGGCCGTGGACCACGGTTGTAGTCACGATTGCGGCCGCTGCCGCCACGCTCGGGGCGCTGCTGGGGCTCACGGCGGGGATCGGTCGGACCGGCCTGGCCATGGCCCGCACGGCGGATCTGCCCGCGCCCCTCGCCGTGCTCGACGAGCGCCACGGCGTCCCGCGCCGCATCGAAATCGTGGTGGCAGCGGTGGTCGTGATCGCGGTGTTCACCATGGACGTGCGCGGGGTGGTGGGCTTCTCGTCGTTCGGGGTGCTGCTGTACTACCTCGTGGCCAACCTCAGTGCGCTCACGCAGACCGGGCCGCATCGCCGCTACCCGCGCGCGGTGTCCGTCCTGGGCACGGTGCTGTGCGTGGTCCTCGTGGTCACGCTCCCGATCGCGTCCGTGGCGGGCGGCGTCCTCGTGCTGGCGCTGGGCATCGTGTACCGAGGGATTAGGGTGCGACGGCGCTGACCCGGCTGGTGAGGGCGCGTCACGCCATGCTGCACAGCCGTCGCGAACCACGCCGCCGGGCGCTGCCGCTGCATGCCGCCGCCGCGCGCGCCGTCGTCCGGCACGGGGCGCACCGGCGAGCCGGACGACCGCGGTTCGTTCAGCGCTCGTTGTTGCGCTGTGCGGCCTTGCTGCCGAGCGTGCTCAGGGCGTTGACCACGCGGGATCCCAGGCGCTGCTTGGCGGTGGCCCCCACCACGAGATCCGTCTGCTGGGGGGACGCGGACGGGAGCACCCGGTTCACCACGCCCAACGCGCGAATCGTGAGCCCGGGGGCGATACCCCGGACTCGCTGGGCGACCTTGGGCAACCACCCCAGCAGCACGATCGGGCGTCCCGCGAGAACGCCGTCCACGATCAAGCGGGCCGCGCGGTCGGCGTTCATGGACAACACCGGCAGGGACGCGGACGGCGCGAACCACGCGTACTCGTTCTGCGACTCGCCCGTGAAGTAGGCGCGCTCGTGCGATCCCGTGCGCATGAGGCCGGGGTCGATGCTCGTGGCGGTGACGCCGGTCCCCGACAGGGACGCCGCGAGACCCTCGCTGAACCCCACCGCGCCGAACTTGGCCGTGCAGTACGGCAACAGGTGCGGCACGGAGACCAGTCCGCCCACGGACGCGATCGTGCCGATCCGGCCGCGGCCACGCTCGCGCATCCCGGGCAACACCGCGAGCGCGGTGTGCACGGGACCCATGGTCATGGTGGTCACGGCGTCCCGAAACTGCTCCACCGTGACACCCTCCACCGAGCCCACCTGGATGATCCCGGCGACCGTGATGAGCACGTCCACCGGTCCCAGATCGCGCTCCACGTCCCGCACCAAGGCCTCGACCTGGTCCGCCTCGGCGACGTCGCACACGTAGTCGTGCACCGTGCCGAACGGGGACAGCATCTCGCGCGCGCGGGCCAGCTCGGCGGCGTCGCGAGCGCACACGGCGACGTCGAAATCACGCGAGAGAAGTTCCTTGGCCACGAGCAGCCCCAGTCCACGGGAGGCTCCGGCCACGAGGGCAACCTGATGCGATGCGGTCATACGGGACACGCTACGCGGTGCGCCGCCCAGGTTCGACCCCCCCCTGCAGGGGTGGTGCCCGGGCGGGGTGATCATGCTTTACTGGGTGAATGCGAGCGCTCACATGGCAAGGACTTGGCGACGTCCGGGTCGAAAACGTCCCCGATCCCGTTCTGCAGGATCCCACCGACGCCATCGTGCGGGTCACGTCCACCGCGATCTGCGGTTCGGACCTGCACCTCTACGGCGTGCTGGGCCCGTACCTGCAGAAGGACTACGTGATGGGTCACGAGTTCATGGGCATCGTGGAAGAAGTGGGACCGGAGGTCAGCAACCTCGCACCCGGTGACCGCGTGGTCGTCCCGTTCGTGATCGCGTGCGGTCACTGCTGGATGTGCGACCGCGGGCTGTACGCCGCGTGCGAGACCACCCAGGTCCGCGAGATGGGAACGGGCGCCGCGCTGTTCGGTTTCTCCTCCCTCTACGGGTCGGTCCCCGGGGGCCAGGCGGAAATGGTGCGCGTCCCGCACGCGGACTTCGGCCCCGTGAAACTGCCCAAGGACTTCGACGACGAGCGTTTCCTCTACCTCAGCGACATCCTGCCCACCGCGTGGCAGGGCGTGAAGTACGCGAACGTGGGGGAGGAGGACACCCTCGCGGTGCTGGGCCTCGGACCCGTGGGCCAGCTCGCGGTGCGTTCGGCCAAGCTGCAGGGCGTCAAGCGGATCATCGCCGTGGACCGTGTGGACGAGCGCCTCGCCCTGGCCAAGAGCTGGGGGATCGAGACCGTGGACATGCGTGAGGTGGACGAGGTCTCCGACACGCTCGTCGACATGACGGATGGGCGCGGCCCCGACGGCGTCCTGGATGCCGTGGGCATGGAAGCGCACGGCAACCCCATTGCGGAGAAGATCGTCGCCGGTGCGGCGCGACTGCCCAAGCCGCTCGGGCGCAAGGCCATCGAGACGGCCGGTATCGACCGGTTGGACGCGTTGCACACCGCGATCCACAGCGTGCGCCGCGCGGGCACGGTCTCGGTGTCGGGCGTGTACGGCGGAATGGCGGATCCCATGCCCATGATGGAGATGTTCGACAAGGGCATCAGCATGCGCATGGGCCAGTGCCACGTGCGCCACTGGACCGATGAGCTGCTGGAGATCGCGAGCCGCCCGGACGACGTCCTCGGCCTCGAGTCACTGGCCACCCACCACGTGTCCTTGGAGGACGCACCGGAGATGTACAAGATCTTCCAGGAGAAGAAGGACGGCTGCATCAAGGTGGTCCTCAAGCCATGACCCTGTGCACACCACGACCATGCTGATTGGATAGAGGAGCCTGTCGCCCTTGACTGACGTACTGCTTCGAGTAGCCACTGCACCCCGCCGTGGGGTCGATCGTCTCATCCGCGGATACCAGCGCCACCTCTCACCGCGTAAAGGATTCACGTGCGCGCACCTCGTGGCACGGGGCGGGCAGTCCTGCTCCGCGGCGGTGCGCGGCATCATTGCGCAGTACGGCGTGATCCGAGGGATCATCCCCACGATGCTCCGTTTCGCAGCCTGCTACCGGGCGGCACTCATGCTCGGCCCCGCGGGCCGCGGCGACGTGAGCGGAGTCTGCTGCTGCGGGCCCATCCCCATTCCGTTCCGGTTCTAAGCAAGATCGAGGAAGCCCCTCCCACCTCGCGGCGCGCTCGGAGGTAGGAGGGGCTTCGTGGTGCCCGCCAGTTACGTTGTGAGTACCCCCGATCGCCGGGCGTTTGGTGCTCGACCGGGTATGGCTTGTCTGCCCAGCCATCCATGGTCCGGGGGGGTGTTGCCGCCCGGTCGAGAGACACGCGTTGACCTCTCATAGGGACACGGCAGCTTCTCTGAGGTCTCTTCGTAACGTGGGTGCCGGCATCGGGTCTCAAGACTGCGACCAGCAGTGATGCGTTCAACGAGGACGACATCATGAACGCCAGATTCGCGGCCGTAATCGGCCTGGACGTGGGGAAGACCGGGCATCATGCCTGCGCGCTGGACCCCGACGGGAACAGGCTCTTCGACAAGCCCCTCCCGCAGGACGAGGCCCAGCCGCGCGACCTCTTCACACACCTGCAGGAGCACGGCGACGTGCTGATGGTCGTCGATCAGCCCAACACCATCGGAGCCCTGCCCATCGCAGTCGCTCGCGACGTCGGCTGCGCGGTGGCCTACCTACCCGGGTTGGCGATGCGAAAGGCCGCGGACCTCGCCCACGAGACCACCCGGGCACTGAACCGGATCCGGTCTCTGCCCACACAGATCCATCCCGCTGACCCGGAGGTGCTGGTCGATCGGATCTTCACGGCGTTCAGCGAGCAGACCGTGGTCGTTCCAGCGACCGCGGCCGTGGAGTTGGTGATCCCGAGGGTGGCCGGGCAGGTCAAGGAGCTGAAGGAACAACGCGCGACCGTAGCCCGGGAGGTCGAGGCTATGCTGGAGGACTTCTCTCTCGCCGGGGTCTTGATGAGCATGCCGGGGATCGGCATCAAGACCGCCGCCCAGATCCTCCTGGCCATCGGCGATGGCTCCGCATTCGAGACCGCAGGCCATCTCGCAGCCTACGCCGTCGTCGCGCCGGTCACGCGAAGATCAGGGACCTCGATCAGGAGTGAGTTCCCCGCCTGATCCGGCAACAAACGCCCGAAGAACGCGCTGTTCTACTCCGCGTGGGTCGCCTCGGACTCAGATCCGATCTCCAAGGCCTACTACGACCGGAAGCGCGCCGAGAGAAACCGACACCACGCCGCCGTCATCTGCCTCGCCCGCCGCCGCTGCAACGTCATCTACGCGATGCTCCGCAATGGCACCTACCCCCAGCCCCGAACCAACCACCCTCGCGGTTTGACTCAGAACATAGGAGCACCCCCGGCTGTGCTTTTACTGAGTTAGAACAGATATTCGCGCGCCAAGCTGCTTTTCCTCCACCGTGCATTTGGACGGCGGGCGCGGGCGGTCGGGGTGGCGGGGATGGCCGCAGCGGTGGGAGTGGTCAGGCCGGACGGGCCGCTGGGAAGCGGGCGGTCGAGGTCATGCAGGACTGACCCGCCAACGAGAACGAGGTGCGAACCCCGACCGGTACACCGATCGATGTTCGCACCTCGTGCATGGGGTGAGCGACGGGGGTTGAACCCGCGACCTCCTGGACCACAACCAGGCGCTCTGCCGACTGAGCTACGCCCACCATTGAACCCGTGGAAGAACCGT
Source organism: Kocuria marina (assembly GCA_014652975.1). Taxonomy (GTDB): domain Bacteria; phylum Actinomycetota; class Actinomycetes; order Actinomycetales; family Micrococcaceae; genus Kocuria; species Kocuria marina. The sequence continues at coordinate 134,115 of BMZV01000002.1, forward strand.
TCGATCCCTCCGGGCAACGACGACCACTATAGCGCACGCCCGGGCGGATTCCCGCATCGAGCGCCTGAACGCGTCAGGTCCCGGTCAGGAACCCGAGCGGGTCGGGGAGGCCTTGATGAGCGCGGCGATCTTGCGGGCGTCGTCGGAGGTGGGGCCGGGATCGCCGGGGAAGAGGATGTGGCGGTAGTATCGCAGCTCGTCGATCGAGTCCTCGATGTCGCCGAGCGCACGGTGATTGCCCGTCTTCTCGGGCGCCTGGAAGTACGCGCGCGGGTACCAGCGCCGCGCGAGCTCCTTGATCGTGGAGACGTCGATGACCCGGTAGTGCAGGTGATCCACGAGTTGCGGCATGTCCCGCGTGAGGAACGTCTTGTCCGTCCCCACGGAGTTACCACCCAGCGGCGCCTTGCCCGGTTCGGGGACCCATTTGCGGATGTAGTCCAGCACCGCGTCCTGCGCCTGCGCCATGTCCATGCCGTTCTCGAGCTCCGGCAGCAGCCCGGATGTCTCATGCATGTTCCGCACGAAAGAAGACATCTGATCCAGCGCGGCCTGCGGGGGTTTGATGACCACGTCCACGCCACTGCCCAGCACGTTGAGCTCGTCGTCGGTCACGAGCGCGGCCACCTCGATCAACGCGTCATCGGACAGGGACAGCCCCGTCATCTCGCAGTCGATCCACACTATTCTCCGGTTTGCAGTCGTCACGCCCTCCAATCTATCGCGTCGTGCGGGCACCCCCGCGACGCTGCCTCGCCCCGGGCATCCGGTTGGCGTACGACGTCGCACGGTAGGATCACCCCGACGCCGCCCCCGCGCACCGCGCGCCGCGGCGGACGATTCCCAGACCCCTCATCTGCGGCCACCGCGGAAGCACCGGGAGGCCCGTAGTGCGCATCACGTCCAGGACGGAACGTCACTCGACGCTCCCCGGAACCGGACGGGACGCAGCCCCGGGACGAGACGCGACGTCGTCGGCGTCATTGACCCGCACCGTGGTGATGGGCTCGCTGGGCTCGCTCATGCTACTGTTCGGCTCCCTGGGCGTGGGATGGCTCGCGAGCGTGTCCTCGCTGCGGCGCATCCCGCTGATCATGTGGATGCGCTTCGAGACCGTGGGCGTGGTGGTCTCGGTCGTGATGCTCGCCCTCGGAGCCATGCTCCTGGTGCGGCAGTGGCTGCGCCTGGGCCAGAAACTCAGACCGTGGGGACCGGAGAGCGCCCGCTGGGTGCTGATCTCGATCGCGGCGTGGGCGGCGCCCATGCTCGTGAGCATCCCGTTGTTCAGTCGGGATGTGTACTCGTACATCGGGCAAGGCCGCGTGATAGCGAACGGGTTGAACCCGTACGAGTCCGGGGTCTCCACGATCGACAACTTCTTCCAACTGGGCGCGGACCAGTTATGGGCGGAATCCCCGCCCCCGTACGGCCCGGTGTTCCTGTGGCTCGAACAGCTCGTGGTCCTCGTGACCGGTGCGGACCCGGACGCCTCCGTGCTGCTGTTTCGGGCCTTGTGCGTGGTGTCCGTGATCGCGTGCATGTGGGTCATCCCGCGCCTGGCCCGGCTGCACGGCGTCAATCCGCGGCGGACCATGTGGCTATCGGTGGCCAATCCGCTGTTCCTCACGAACTTCGTGGTGGCCGCCCACAACGACGCGATCATGCTGGCCCTGGCCCTGATCGGGACCTACGTGGCGGCAATGCACCGCAACTGGAAGGGTGGGATCGCGGGCACGACCCTCGTGACCCTGTCTGTGGCGATCAAGCCCATCACACTGATCTTCCTGCCGTTCGTGGGCCTGCTCTGGGCCGGGCGCGGTGCGTCGTGGCCGCGCCGGTTCGCGATCTGGGCCCTCACACTGGCCTACTCCGTGGCCTTGTTGGCGCTCATGGGATTCGTCAACGGCTTCGGTTTCGGGTGGGTCTCCGCGGTCTCCACACCGGGCACCGTGTACATCTGGTACGCGCCGATCGGACTGCTTGGGTTGTTCGCGCAGCTCGTGGGCAGCTCGTGGGGGTTCAACGGCTCCGCGTGGATGGACGCCGTGCACACGGCCGGGACGGTGCTCTCCGCCGCGGTGGTGGTCGTGCTGATGTTCGTGGGGCGGGATGCCAAACTGTTCCGCCGGCTCGCGTGGGCGCTCGCTGCGTTCGTGCTGCTGGCCCCCATCATCCAGGCATGGTACGTGGTGTGGCTCATCCCGTTGTTCGCAATCTCCGGGATCCGCGACGACTGGCAGGTGGACGTGCTGTTCTTTGTGACCGCGTTCTTCATGGTCTACGCCGTGGCGGACCAGCTGGACGTGTTCCCTTATCTGGACCTGAACCTCTTCGCGGCGCGGGTCATCGCCGCGCTCGTGGCCCTGACGTACGGCATCTACCTGTGGCTACTGGACCCGGCCACCCGACGTGTGGCGCGGCCCCCACGTGGCGAGCGGGCGACGTCGCCCGTGCTGTGACGCGAACGCGGCCCCGCTCACGAGGAGCGGGGCGGCGTTGGTGTGGAGCGGGGAATCAGACGCCGAAGTACATCTGGAACTCCAGCGGGTGGGGGACCACAGAGAGCGGCTTGAGCTCGACCTCACGCTTGTACTCGATCCAGGTCTCGATCAGGTCCTCAGTGAACACGTCACCGGCGAGCAGGAACTCGTGGTCCGCCTCAAGGGCCTCGAGCGCCTCCGACAGGGTGCCCGGGGCCTTCTTGATGTCCTTGGCCTCCTCCGGGGGCAGCTCGTAGAGGTCCTTGTCGATGGGGTCCGCCGGCTCGATGCGGTTGCGGATCCCGTCCAGCCCGGCCATCAGCTGCGCGGCGAACGCGAGGTACGGGTTGCACGAGGGGTCCGGCGCGCGGAACTCCAGGCGCTTGGCCTTGGGGTTGGTGCCCGTGATGGGGATCCGGATGCCCGCGGAGCGGTTGCCCTGCGAGTAGACCATGTTCACGGGGGCCTCGAAGCCCTTGACCAGGCGGCGGTAGGAGTTCACGGTGGGGTTGGTGAACGCGAGCACCGCGGAGGAGTGCTCCAGCAGGCCGCCGATGTACCAGCGCGCCACGTCCGACAGGCCTGCATAACCCTTCTCGTCGTAGAACAGCGGCTCCCCGCCCTTCCACAGCGACTGGTGGCAGTGCATCCCCGAGCCGTTGTCGTTGAAGACGGGCTTGGGCATGAACGTGACGGTCTTGCCGAACGAGTCCGCGGTGTTTTTGATCACGTACTTGAACTTGAGCAGGTCGTCCGCGGCGGCGGTCAGCGTGGAGAACTTGTAGTTGATCTCCGCCTGACCCGCGGCACCGACCTCGTGGTGGGAGCGCTCGACCTCAAGGCCCACCTCGTCCAGGGCCACGCACATGGCGTCGCGCAGGTCCGCCTGCTTGTCCACGGGGGACACGGGGAAGTAGCCGCCCTTCACGGGGGTCTTGTTCGCGAGGTTGCCGCCCTCTTCCTCACGGCCGCTGTTCCAGGAGGCTTCGTCCGAGTCGATCCGGTAGAAGGTGTGCTCGGGGGAGACCTGGAAGCGGGCGTCCTCGAAGACGAAGAACTCGGCTTCGGACGCGAAGTTCGCGGTGTCCGCGATACCGGTGGAGGCCAGGTACGCCTCGGCGCGCTCGGCTACACCGCGCGGGTCGCGGTGGTAGGGCTCGCCGGTGCGCGGGTTCACGATCGAGCACGTGACCACGAGCGTCTTCTCGAGCCGGAAGGGGTCCACGAACGCGGACTGGGGGTCCGGGATCAGCTGCATATCGGACTCGGCGATGCCCTGGAAACCACGGATGGAGGAACCGTCGAACAACTGCCCGTCCGTGAAGAAGTCCTCGTCCACCGCCTTGGCCGGGAGGTTGAAGTGCTGCTGCACACCGGGCATGTCCGTGAAACGCAGATCGACGAACATGACCTCTTCGTCCTTGAGGAACGCGAGCACTTCTTCGGCTGATTGGAACATGGACCTGTTCTCCTTCTGTGTGGGCGTCCGATCGAGGCCGCGGTGGCGGGGACCACCGCGGTCGTTCGGTTCTGATGTCCAGCGTAGGAACCTGGCGTTGCCCGTCCATGACACGAATGTTTCGTCCGTGTAACGCCCGGAGCGTGATGCACGGAGGGCTCGCCGACCGGTCAGTACGAGCCCCAGTCTACCGGCGGGTGCGCGAGCTCCCACGTCGGCCCGTTAGGGTGAAGTCATGATTTCTCGCCAGGACATGGGCGCGTGGCTCGACGGCGCCCCCCAGGGAAGCCAGCCGTACCCCGGTCGTCGTCTGGGTCGTCCCGCTGAGGGGCCGGGCTCGATCGCTCGCTTCCCTGCGCGCCTGGTGGCCCTGGTGATTGACTGGGTGCTTGCGGTGGTTCTCGCGGGGCTGTTCCTGGCGCAGTGGAACGGGTCGGGGCTGATGAACCTCGCGGTGTTCTTCGTGATCAGCGTGCTCATGGTCGGGTTCTTCGGGCGCACCCCGGGGCACTGGATCATGGGGTTGCAGGTCCAGACGATGAAGGGCCGCCCCGCCGGTTTCGGCAGAGCGGCCCTTCGCACGCTGCTGTTGTGTCTGGTGATCCCCGCGCTGATCGCGGACGAGGACCAACGGGGTCTGCACGATCGCGCGGTCGACACCGTCCTGGTGCGCGTGCGCTGATCAGCCGGATCGCCCCACGGCGCGTGGGCGCTGGTTCAGCGACCGCGCATGGACTTACGATCTGGGCGCGCACGCATGGGATCCACGCCCTTGGGGATCGGCAGCTTGTTCTGCAGGGTGTTCATTCGGCGGTGGACCACCTGAACTTCTTGCTTGGTGAGCTTGTTCTCCAGGCGCTTCATCTCCTTGGTGAGCTTGCTCAGGGGGATCTGGTTCTCGCCGTTGCCGGACTTGAGCACGTGGATGGGGACGTTCTGGATCACCGGGCCGATGCGGCGGCGTTCCTTCTTCACGAGCTTGTCCACGCGGTTGACCGGGCCCTCGGTGATGAACACGACACCGGGGCGGCCCACGGCGCGGAACAACAGGTCCTTGGACTTGGGATCCATCGCGGCGGGTTCCTCCTCCACGATCCACCCGCGTTTGAGGGTGGACAGCGCGGCCCCCGCGGCACCGGGTTGTCCCTCAATGCGCGAGAATGCGGCTTTCTCGGCCCGCCGTGACAGCAGGATCACGGCGGCGAGCACCGCGAACGGGATGCCGATGAGCAACCACGTGATCCAGTTGCCGAGTAGCACACCGATGAGCAGGAACACGAGCAGCACGCCTAGGCCGAGCAGGATCATCCACCACAGGATGTTCGGCTCGCGCTCGCGAGTCATCTGGAAGACCTGCTTCATCTGCGCGAAGATGCCCGGGCCCTTGGCGGCCTTGCGCTGGCGCTTCTCCTCGCGCTTACGGTCGCGTTCGGCGGCCTTGGCCTTGGTGGACGTGGCTGGTGACACAGTTCTTCCTCGCACTCGCTGACACAGGGGATCTCCGCCATTCTATCCGCTGAGGCCCGACGACGCGGCGTCTCGTCCGTAGGGAAGCCCTCCCGGGTGCCGCGCGGCGCTCGGAACGGACGACGCCGCCCGGAAGCGGGCGGCGTCGTCCGCGGAGCGGTGTTGACGCGGGCGTCAGCCCAGGCGGGCCAACAGGGAGGAGGCTTCCTGGCTCGCGGAACCCGAGTCGTCGATGTGGGACAGGTGCTCGGGGATCTCGCGGCCCATCTTTTTCATGGCGCGTGCCCACAGCTTGCCGGCGCGGTAGCTGGAACGCACCATGGGCCCAGCCATCACGCCCAGGAAGCCGATCTCCTCGGCCTGCTTGGACAGCTCCACGAAGGTTTCCGGCTTCACCCAGCGGTCGATCGGGTGGAACGTGGGGCCGGGGCGCAGGTACTGGGTGAGGGTGATGATGTCGCAGCCGGCGTCGTGCAGGTCGCACAGCGCCTCGTAGACCTCGTCGTCGGTCTCGCCCATGCCGAGGATCAGGTTGGACTTCACGATCATCCCGTTCTCCTTGCCCTGGGTCAGGACGTCCAGGGACCGTTCGTACGCGAACGCGGGACGAATCTGGCGGAAGATGCGGGGGACGGTCTCCAGGTTGTGCGCGAAGACCTCGGGCTGGGCGTCGATGACCTGCTGCAGGGCGTCCGGCTGACCCTTGAAGTCGGGGATCAGGATCTCCACACCCGTGCTCGGGTTCAGGGCGTGGATCGCGCGAATGGTCTCGGCGTTGAGCCATGCGCCGCCGTCCGCGAGGTCGTCACGGGCCACCGAGGTCACGGTCGCGTAGCGCAGTCCCAGGTCACGCACGGACTCGGCGACCTTGCGAGGCTCGGCGACGTCCACCATGCCCGGCTTGCCCGTGGCGATGTCGCAGAAGTCGCAGCGGCGCGTGCACGTGTCCCCGCCGATCAGGAACGTGGCCTCACGGTCCTCCCAGCACTCGTAGATGTTGGGACACCCTGCTTCCTCGCACACCGTGTGCAGCCCGCGACCCCGGGCCATGGACTTCAGTTCCGTGAACTGGGGTCCCATCTTGGCGGTGTTCTTCAACCACGAGGGCTTCTTCTCGATGGGCACCTCGGCGTTGCGTGCCTCGACGCGCAGCAGTTTGCGGCCTTCGGGGGCGATGGTCATGAGTACTCCTCGCTGGTGGCGCTGGCGGGGCCCGGTCCACGCGGATGAGCGGGTCGGGCCGTTCTCAGGGGTCTGTTCTCGACGATCCGCGATTCGTGCGGTGGCTGTGGCCCGGTCAGGACACCGCGGTGGGTGTGGCGTCCCTCGCTCGGGAGTCACCCGTGTGCGGCAGTCGCACGGGCGGTGCCGGGACATCGGGTTCGAAGGCGACGCACAGGTCCGCCTCACGGGCCGCGAGTTCCTGCTCCATACGCTGCACAACGTCCGCCGGGTCGATCCGATTCCCGGTCTCCTGGCTGATCGAGGTCACGCCAGCGTCCGTGATCCCGCACGGGATGATCTTGCCGAACGGGCGCAGGTCGTTCGAGCAGTTCAAGGCGAAACCATGCATCGTCGCACGCTTGGAGACCTGCACGCCGATCGCCGAGATCTTGCGATCGGGGCCCCGCTCGTCCGCGAGCACCCACGCGCCGGACCGGCCCTCCACGGTGGTCGCGGGCACGCCGAAGTCACGGACCACGGCGATGATGACCTCTTCCAGGACACGCACGAAGCGCACCACGTCCAAGGGGATCGGCAAGCGCACGATGGGATACCCCACGAGCATCCCGGGGCCGTGGTAGGTCAGTTTCCCGCCCCGGCCGATCGGGACCACGTCCGTGCCGTCCCACGGGTACTCGTGCTTCTCAGTGCGGCGCCCGGCGGTGTAGACGGGTTCGTGTTCCACCATCAGCACCGTGTTGCCGCGGGTTCCGGCCACGACCTCGCCGTGGACCTCCCGCTGCAGGTCCAAGCACTCGCGGTAGTTCACGAAGTCCGGTGCCAGACCGATGCGTTCGAAGTGCAGAGCCATTCCGCCAGCCTATCCCTTCCGCCCGTCTGTGGATAACGCGAGCGGGCCGCCGTGTTTCCCGGCACAGTGGGGTCATGAACGCAGAGCAGGAACCGGAGCAGCTCGAGGCACCGTCCAGGACCCGTGACGCGTCCGCGCCGTCGCGTGGGCACAGCGCGCGGGACCGCGTGCGGGCCGTGCGCGCGGGTGAGCGGCGTCGTCACGGTCTCGAGGGACACGACGACGCCGCGGCGTCCCCGGGTGCGGCCCCCTCCGCTAGTGCGGTATCCGCCGGCCATTCGGTACCCGCCCACCGTGTGCAGCCCGCCGACCGTGCGGAGTCGCCCGAGTCGATGAGCGATCCGGCCGCCGAGACGGTCGAGCGCGACGGTCTCGAACTCGTGGAGAAGCTCGGGGAGGGCGGTGGGTCCCGCACGTGGCTGGCCCGGGAACGCACGACCCATGAGAAGTACACCGTCACGTTCGTCGTGACCGAGGACCGCGAACACCGGCGGGCCGGCGAGGAGCAGATCGCCGCCCTCGTCGAGGCATGGGCGGAGTCACCGCATCCCGAGCTCGTGAGCGTGCGCGCGACCCTCGGCGGGGACGGCGCATCCCGGGCGCTCGTGGCGGACCACGTCCGCGGCCAGACCCTTGAGGACACCGTGCGCGACCGGGGACGGCTGCGGCCTGAGGACACCGCGCCGGTTCTCACGGCGGTCGCTCGTGCGCTTTCGCACCTGCACGAGCGCAGCTGGGTGCACGGGGACCTCGCGGCGCATCACGTCCTCCTCACGCCGGACGGGCGCGCGCTCGTGGACGGCTACGGCGTTCCCGCGGGCAGCTCTGTGGGGCCCGTGCCATGGGGTGTCGCGGATCGGCCCGCGCACCCCGGGGTGGCGCTCGGCCCCGCGGAGGATGCATACACCGCGGTGCAGGACGTGCATGCCCTGGGCGTGCTGGGGTGGCTCGCGCTCACGGGCCGCCACCCCGGCCCCGAGTCGCACCGGGTGCCGTTGACGCTCATGTGTCCCGCCGCGCCGCGTCACCTCGTGCTGATGCTCGAAGCCGCCCTGGCTGACGACCCCGCCGCGCGCCCCTCCGCGCAGGAACTCGCCGCAGGTTTCTCGGCCTCCGCACCGCGGAGCAAACCGGTCGGCCGGCCACCCGAACGCATGACCCCGGAGGTCATCCGCGCGGACGGCACCGTGGTGCGGCCCCGCCGCCTCATGCCCCTGCGCCCCGTTCCCCGTCGGCTCGTTCCCCCGCGTCGGATTCGGATGAGTCCGGGCGGCGTCGCCGTGGCCGGGGTGGACACGTCCGTGCGGCGCAGGGCGTGGCTCGCGGCCGCCGGAGTCCTGGGTGCAGCGGCCCTGGCGTGGGGATTCCTCGCGTGGGAAGGTGGCGGGCCCGTCGCCAGGCCCGCCGAATCCGGTGCGACGTCGGCAGCCGGGGTGGGGACGGCGTCGTCGCCCCCGGATGCGACCGCCGGGACACCCTCCGGAACGAGCTCGCAGTCCCCTGGGGCGACCCCCGTGCCGGACGCTGCGGGGGCGTCCAGGGAAGCCACCGAGCGATCGGCCACCGCGCCAGGAGAGACCATGCAGGACAAGGATGGTGAGGCGCGAAGGGCCGTTGAAGGCCTCGTGTCCGCCCGCGCGGCGGCGCTCGCGGCCGGGGACGAGACGGCCGTCGCGGAAGTGTACGTCGCGGATTCGGGACTCGCTGCGCGGGATCGGGACCTGATCCGGCGCGCGAAGGCCCAGGACACCTCGGGATCGGGATTAACGGCCTTGTCCGGTGTGAGCATGGACGTCGTCCGGTTGACCGAACAGCGGCCCCGCGCCGGGTCGGGTCTCACGCCCGCCGAGGCGGCCCGCACTCGCACCTACGACGCCGAGGTCCGGACGCGGGGCTGGCACGGCGAGTTACCCACGGGCTCCCACGTGACCCGACAGGGGGGCGAGGCCCTGCAGACCCTGCGGATCTCGGTGACCCACACCCCGCGGGGGTGGCGGCTCGCCGACGTCACACCGGTCGAGGCCGCTCCGTGAGAGTCAGCCCATGACGGCCCCCGCGCAACGCGAAGCCCCTGTGCCGTCGCGATCCCAAGGGAACGCGCGGCACCGGGGCGTGCGGTGGGAACGGGGGACGTTCAGGGAAGCGGGTGGCTCACCAGAACACGGCGACGGCGGCATTGATCACGGCCAGACCGCCGACCGCGTGGGCCAGCCCGGTGGACACGGGCTCACCGCGCTTGGTCTTGCGCATCCCGATGAACGCCGCGACGGCCACGACGAGCAGGATGATCAGCTTGACGCCGATCTTCATGTGGTTGACCGCGAAACCGTCCTGCATCTCGCGGAAGACCACCATGACCAAACCGGTCAGCAGCATCACGATCGCGGCCCAGAACTGACCGGACGTGACGGTGGGGCGCTTCATGGTGAATAGCCACGTGCCGATGATGACGGCTAGACCGAGGAAGTGGAGGAACAACATCAGGCTGAAGAGGAAAGACATGATTCGAGCCTATCGGAGCCCCGTCACACGAAACCGCCGGGATGCGTCCTGAGTGATCCAGAACACATCCCGGCGGCCGGGATATCAACCGAACGGTTGACCGCGGTGGGTCACGGGGCAACCCTTACAGGCCGACCTCCGACTCGAACTGACCCGCTTCCAGGCGCTTCTTGAGCGTGCCCAGGAACCGGCCGGCGTCCGCGCCGTCCACGAGACGGTGGTCGTAGGTCAGGGACAAGTAGCACATGTGGCGGATGGCGATGGTGTCGTTGCCGTCCGCGTCCGTGAGCACCATGGGGCGCTTGACGATCGTGCCCGTGCCCAAGATGGCGACCTGCGGCTGGTTGATGATGGGCGTGTCGAACAGGGCACCGAAGGAACCGATGTTCGTGATGGTGAAGGTCCCACCGGTCAGCTGATCCGGGGAGATGGAACCGTCCTTGGCGGCGGCACCCACTTCCGCGATCTGCTTGGCCAGACCACCCAGGTTCAGGTCACCGGCGTTCTTGACGACCGGCACAAGCAACCCGCGGGGGGTGTCCACCGCGATCGCGATGTCCTCGGAGGCGTTGTAGACGATCTCCTTGGACTCTTCCTTGAACGTAGCGTTGAGCACGGGGTGCGCCTGCAATGCTTCGGCCACGGCCTTGGCGAAGAACGGCATGAACGTGAGCTTGGCGCCCTCGCGCTTCTGGAACTGGTCCTTGGCCTTCTGACGCAGCTGGGCCACGCGGGTCATGTCCACCTCGGTCACCTGCGTGAGCTGGGCGGAGACGTCCAGGGACTCGCGCATGCGCTTGGCGATGGTCATCCGGATGCGGGGGGCCTTCTCTGTGGTGCCGCGCTTGGCGTCCGGCGCGGGGGCGGAGGCCGGCTGGGCCTCGGAGCCCTGGCGGGACACGGCCGGTGCCATGTTGGCGCCGGTGTCCTGGACCTGGGGAGCCTCGGACTGCTTGGCGGCCTCCTCCGCGGCGGCGAGCACGTCCTGCTTGCGGATGCGCCCACCCACACCCGTGCCGGTGATCGTGGACAGGTCCACGTCCTTCTCACGGGCCAGCTTGCGCACTAGCGGGGTCACGTAGCCGGGGACGTCCTTGGTGCCGGAGTCCGAGGACTTGGCACCGGAATCGGAGGACGCACCGGACTCGGACTGCTTGGCGGGAGTGGGCTTCTCCTCGGAGCCGGAGCTCTTCTGGGGAGCCTTGGCCTCGGCGGCCTGTTCGGTGTTCTCACCGGAATCGGCTTCGGTCGCGGCGTCCTCGATCTGCTCGGCCCTGGTCTCACCCGACTCGTCGGAGGAACCGTTATCGGAGTCGGAGTCACCGGAGCCGGCGGCGGACTCGTCGCCCACGATCGCCAGGACCTGGCCGACCTCGGCGTCCTCGTCCTCCTGGACCTTGATCTCCAGCAGGGTCCCGGCCACGGGGGAGGGGACCTCGGTGTCGACCTTGTCGGTGGAAACCTCCAGCAGGGGCTCGTCGACCTCGATCTGCTCGCCGACCTCCTTGAGCCAGCGGGTCACGGTGCCCTCGGTCACGGACTCACCCAGCGCGGGCAGGGTGACCTCCACGGAGTTGCCCGAGGACTGCTTGGTGTCGGCCTTGGGGGCCTGCTCGGTCTCGGTCTCCGCGGCCTGTTCGGTGTTCTCACCGGAATCGGCTTCGGTCGCGGCGTCCTCGACCTCCTCGGCGGAAGCGTCCGAGGAGTCATCGGAACCCGAACCGGAGCCGTCACCGATGACGACCAGCGGGGCACCGACCTCCACGTCCTCGTCCTCGTCGACCAGGATCTTCTCGACGACGCCGGCCACGGGGGAGGGGACCTCGGTGTCGACCTTGTCGGTGGAGACCTCGAGTAAGGGCTCGTCCACGGCCACCTCGTCGCCCACCTGCTTCAACCAGCGGGTCACGGTTCCTTCGGTGACAGACTCGCCCAGCGCGGGCAGGTTAACGGTTTCAGACATTGTGTCGTCCGTCCCTCTCTAAAGATCGGAAAATGTGCAACGTGTCCCGGGTCCGTGCGGTCCCGGGGTGGTGAGGGGCCGGGTGCCCACCCCGTGGGGCGGGCACCCGGTGCAGTGGATCAGCCGTGCAGCGGAGTGCCGGCCAATGCCATCGCTGCCTCACCGATGGCCTCGTTCTGGGTCGGGTGGGCGTGGACGAATGCCGCCACGTCCTCGGGGTAGGCCTCCCAGTTCACCATGAGCTGGCCTTCACCGATCTGCTCACTGATGCGGGTCCCGATCGCGTGGAACCCCACGATGGGTCCGTCCTTCTCGCGCACCAGCTTGATGATGCCGCCGGTGCCCAGGATGGAGCTCTTGCCGTTGCCAGCGAGGTTGTACTCGAAGGTCTCCACGTTGTCCTTGCCGAACTTCTCCTCCGCCTTGGGCTGGGAGTAGCCCACGGAGGCGATCTCGGGCTCGGTGAACGTGACCTTGGGGACGTTGATGTCCGGGACCACCACGGGGTTGAGCCCGGCGATCTCCTCGGCCACGAAGCGGCCCTGCTGGTAGCCGCGGTGGGCGAGCTGCACGCCGGGGACGATGTCACCGATCGCGTAGATGTTGGCCACGCCCGTGTGCAGGCGCTCGTCGGGGGTCACGAAACCGCGGTCCATGGGGATGCCCTGGTCCTCGAAGCCCATGCCCTCGGTGTTGGGGCCGCGGCCCACGGCCACCAGCACGATCTCGGCCTCGAATTCCTTGCCGTCCGCGAGGGTGACCTTGGCGCCGTCGTCGTTCTGCTCGACCTTCTCGAAGAACGTGCCCAGGTTGTACTTGATGCCGCGCTTCTTGAACTCGCGCTCAGCGATCTTCACGATGGCCGGGTCCTCGTTGGCCACGAGGTGGGGCAGACCCTCGATCACGGTCACGTCCACGCCGAAGGAGCGCCACATGGAGGCGAACTCGCAGCCGATCACGCCGCCGCCCAGCACGATCGCGGACTTGGGCACGAAGTCGATCTCGAGGGCCTCGGTGGAGGTCATCACGCGGCCGCCGATCTCGATGCCCAGGGTCTTGGAGAAGGAACCAGTGGCCAGGATGATGTGCTCACCCGTGTAGGTGGTGCCGTCCACGTCGATGGTGTTGGGGCCGGTGAGCTTGCCGTTGCCCTGGATCACGTCCACCTTGCGCATCTTCATGAGCCCGGTGAGACCCTTGTACTTGCCCTGCACGACCTTGTTCTTGTACTCGCGTACGGCCGCCATGTCGATGGACTCGAGGGAGGCCTTGATGCCGTACTTCTCCGACTCCCGGGCGCCTTCGGCGAGTTCGGCCGAGTGCAGGTACGCCTTGGTGGGGATGCAACCCCAGTGCAGGCATGTACCTCCCAGCTTCTCCTTCTCGATCAGCGCCACGCTGTAACCCAGCTGCACCGCGCGCAGTGCGGCGGAGTACCCGGCGGATCCTCCGCCCAGGACCAGAATGTCGTATTGGTTGTCGGCCACGTTGGCTCCCTCGGGGTTCGAGTTCTTGGTTTCTGATGCCCGCCCGGGTCCCGATCCTGGGTGTGTGTGGGGCGGTCACGGTTGGGGTCCAGCCTAACGCCACCCCGGGGGGCTCACCAGACATTGCATCCCGGTGGACCCCCGCAGCGTGGCGCACGACCGGGGAAAACCTACTCGGCGAGGTCCTGGGCCACCGCGAGCATGGTGCGCACCCCGAAGCCGGTCCCCTCCTTGGGTGTGTACCCCCAGGGCTGCGACTCGTTGAAGGAGGGGCCCGCGATGTCGATGTGCGCCCACGGGATCCGCCGGCCACGCTGCTCGGGGACGAACTCCCGCAGGAACAGCCCGGCCACGAGCATCCCGCCGTACTTGTCGCCCATGTTCTTCAGGTCCGCCACGAACGAGTCGAGGGACGGACGCAGGTGCTCGGGCAGCGGCATGGGCCACGCGGATTCGCCCGCGCGGGAAGCGGCGCGCACGACACGTTCGCGAGCGGCGTCGTCGCCCATGATGCCCGCGGTACGCACGCCGAGCGCGGCCATCTGCGCGCCCGTCAGGGTCGCGATGTCCAGCAACAGGTCCGGGTTCTCCTGGCCCGCGGCCCACAGCCCGTCCGCGAGCACCAGGCGGCCCTCGGCGTCCGTGTTCAACACCTCCACGGTGTGACCGCTGAACATGCTCAACACGTCACCCGGACGGGTCGCGGAGCCGGAGGGCAGGTTTTCGGCGAGGCACAGCCAGCCCGTCACGGTCACGGGCAACTGGAGCGCAGCGGCCGCGAGGACGGTGCTGAGCACCGCGGCGGCACCGGCCATGTCCGACTTCATGGTCATCATCGAGGCCGGCGGCTTCAACGACAGGCCGCCGGAGTCGAACGTAATGCCCTTGCCCACGAGCGCCACGTGCTTCTTGGCGCGGGCCGGGGACCACTGCAGCTTGACCAGGCGCGGCCCGTTCACGGAGCCCCGCCCCACGCCCAGCAGGCCGCCGTAACCGCCGCGGGTCAGTTCCTTCTCGGCGAGCACCTCGACCGAGACCTTCGTGCCCTTCGCGGCGGTGGTCGCCACGGCCGCGACGAACTCGGGGGTCGCGGTGTCGGGGGAGAGGTCCACGAGGGTGCGCGTCAGGCGCACGGCGCGCGCCACCTGGGCGGCCCGGATGACGGCGTCCTTCGCGGTCTTGCCGAGGTTCTTGGGTACGACCACGGTCGCCGCGCTCAGCGGAACGTCGGCCTCGGAGGCCGTGCGGGACTTCTGCGTGACGTAGTTGAACGCGCCCAGCCCGATCCCCTCGGCCACGGCCTGGACCTCGGTCTCGGAGGCCACGGGCAGCGCGAACACGGCGGTTTCGGCCGCCCCGCGCAGGGTCCGCGCCGCAGCACCGGCCGCTTGGCGCAGGTTCTCGCCACGCTCGTCGTCCTCACCACGGCCCAGTCCCGTGAACACGACGGACCGCGCGTCCACCTCGTCCGGGGCGGGCACCACGAGCACGCGGTCGAGCCCGCCGGAGACCCGGGCCCGTTCGGCGAGCTCCGTCAGACGACGCCGCACGCCCGCCTTGACGTCGCTCGGTACCGCGAGCTCGCCGTCGTGGCGTACCCCCAGCACGAGGGCGTCTGCGGAGGTGCCCAGGGGCTTGGTGCTGCTCTCGAGGCGTACCTCGTGGGTGGCCAGGATGTCCTGCGGAGTGGTCACTGTCGTGTCCTTTCACGGGTGGCTGACGACGATGCGGCGCGGTACGGATGGCCGCGGCGTGCGCGGCGTTCGTGTGGCGCGCACGACTCCGATCCTAGCCAGCACAGCCCCGGGGAAGCGGGGAATAGGCGGGGTCGCTCCGGGCGTTCCCTTCTCACGAGCGTCGGCGCCCCTGTGCCGCGCCCATGATTCGACGAGGAGGAAGTGTGCTGGATCCCACGGCCCTGTATCTGGGGAATCCCGCGTTGCTGGGAGACGAGCGATTGCGTGGGCTGCCCATGATCGTGGCGCTGTCCGGATACGTGGAGGCCGGCCACCTGGCCGGTCAGATCGAGGCCGTCATCCTCGACTCCATGCCGAGCGAGACCGTGGTCCGTTTCGACCTGGACCAGCTCTACGACTACCGCTCCCGGCGCCCCCACGTGAAGTTCTCGGAGGACCACTTCGAGGACTTCGAGGCGCCCGAGCTGAACCTGCATGTGGTCACCGACGGGCTGGATCGGCACTTCTTGTTGCTCACAGGACCCGAGCCGGACACCCAGTGGGAGCGGTTCAGCTCCGCCGTGGTGGGGCTCGCGCAACGACTGCGGGTGAGTCTCGTGGCGCTCGTGGGAGGGATCCCCATGCCCGTGCCGCACACGCGGCCCATCCTGGTGACCGCCCATGGTCCGCGTGCGGATCTGCTGCCCCGGATCGACGGCAACAAGCCCACGTTCGAGGTCAGCGCATCCGCCTCGCACCTGCTCGAACTGCGATTGCAGGAGGGTGGGATCGATCACGTGGGGTTGTCCGTGCACGTGCCGCAGTACCTCGCGGAGTCCTACCTTCCGCAGGCGGCCGTCGCGGCCCTCGAGTATCTCAGTGCCGTGACCGGGCGCACTCTGCCCACGGACGAGTTACGGGAGGCCTCCCGGGACGTGATCCGTCAGATCGACGCGCAGGCGAACTCCTCGCCCGAGGTCCAGGCTGTCATCCAGAACATGGAACGGCGATACGATGACGTGGTGGACGCGTCCGCCCGTCGTTCGATTCTCGCCGGGCCCGACGACGCCGACCTGCCCGACGCCGACGACCTCGGTGCCGCCGCGGAGGCGTTCCTGGCCGCGCAGAGCGACCCGGAGGACCACCGAGAGTAGGGCCCCGCACCCGGTATGCACGGGCCTCCGTCGCCGAGCCCGTAGGAGGCCCATCCGCATGCCCGAACCGGTTGCACCCCGTCCGTCCCGGTACAAGGACTCACCCACCGCATGGTTGATTTTCGCGGTGGGTGTTTTCGCGTACTTCTCCGCGGTCGCGCAGCGCACGAGTTTCGGCGTGGCCACGGTGGAGGCCGCCGACCGGTTCCAGACCGCGGCCTCGGGGCTGTCCCTGTTCTCCATGATGCAGGTGCTCGTCTATGCGGCACTACAGGTGCCCGTGGGGGTGCTCGTGGACCGGTTCGGCCCGCGCATCCTCATCACCGTGGGGGCCGTGGCCATGGCGGCGGGACAACTGCAATTGGCCGCGGCGCAGTCCGTGGCCGAGGGCGTGGTGGGTCGCATCCTCGTGGGCGCCGGCGACGCCGCCACGTTCGTGTGCGTCATGCGCTTGCTCCCCGTGTGGTTCTCCGCGCTGAAGGTACCCATGCTCACCCAGGTCGTGGGCATGACGGGCAACCTGGGCCAGCTCTTCTCCGTGATCCCGTTCGCGGCGTTGCTCCACGTGGTCGGCTGGGTGCCGTCCTTCGCGGTCATGGCGGCGATCGCCCTGCTCGCCGCGGTGCTCTCCGGCCTGTTCCTGCGCAGCAACCCGCCGGGCGCGCGTGAGCTCAACGACGCGATCTCCTTGGCGACCGTGCGCACCTCCATGGGGCAGGCCATCAAGGAACCGGGGACCCAGCTGGGCTTCTGGGTCCACTTCACCGTGCAGTTCGTGGGCAACACGTTCGCCCTCATGTGGGCGTACCCGTACCTGCAGAACGCACAGGGGCTGGACCCCACGCAGGCCTCCGCCGTGATGACCGTGTACGTGGTGTTCAACGTGGCGGTGGCGCCGGTGATCGGCAAACTCAGTGCGCGCTTCGCGCGCCGGCGCTCCACACTGTCCCTGGCATGCGTGCTCGTGAGCTGGGCCGGGTGGACGGCACTGCTCGTCTGGCCGGGCCACGCCCCCGCCGTGGTCGTCTACGTGGCCGTGTGCATGATCGCTCTGTCCCTGCCCGCGTCCATGCTGGCGTTCGACATCGTGCGCTCCTTCAACCCGCCGCAGCGCAACGGCACCGCCACGGGACTCGCCAACGTGGGCGGGTTCGCGGCGTCCCTGCTCGCGATCTACGTCACGGGGCTCGTGCTCGACCTGCTGTTCGGCGCCGGGATCACACCCACGCTGTACGACGCCGATGCGTTCCGTCCCGCGATCGCCGCCCAGGCTCTCGTGGCCCTCGTGGGCACGGTCGCGATCCTTCGCTGCACACGCAAGGTGCGCCGGGTGCACGGCCCCGATTCCGTCTGACCCCTGGGTGAGTGGGAACCCGCGCCGCGCGTCCCATTACGGCTCCGGCTCGCCACGCCCTACCGCTCCACCGCCGACGGCACCCCACTTCGTCCACCGCGGCAAGCGCCCTCCACAGCACCGCCCCGGGGTGTGTCGGGAGCGAGCTCGTGCACATGCGCGCGGACCGACCCCACCGAGGGGCGTCCGGTCGCCAGGGTGGCGTCATGACCATTTCCCATGAAGCCGCCGACACCGTTCGCATCCGCAGCACCGAGGACCTCCTCGCGCTGATCCCTCATCAGGTGGGTCGCCAGCCCCGTAACACCTCGGTGCTGTTCTTCCCCGTGGCCGACAGCAGCGCCCTGTGCCTGAGCATGAACTCACCCACCGTGGAGACCGATCCGTACGAGCTCGGTGCGGAGCTCGCCGAGGTCCTCGCGCGTGTGCGTCACTGCGGGGAGGTGGTCGTGACGGTGTACTCGGACCAGGCCCTCGAGGGCGGGATGGATCGCGAGGCCGTGGCCGCGGCCCGGTGGGAGTGCGCCGTGGAACGGGCGGGACTCACCGTGTTACGCGCCCTCGTGGTGGGTCCGCAGCACTGGTGGGACCTCGCGGAACCGGACCGGGCGTTGCCCGTCGAGCTGATCCGGGACAGCGCGGTCAACGCCCAGATGATCGCACTGGGTAGCGCTGCCGAACCGGATGCGCCCGAGCACCATCCGCGGTGGCGGCACCGGTTCGCCCGGAGGGCACAGCATGTCACGCGTGCGTGGGAGCGACTGCGCACGGACGACGGCGATTCCGCACCTGCGCGGACCACGGTGCCGGGTCCGACGCCGCCCACCATCGACCCCGATCCGCGGCATCCGTTGACGGCGTGGCACCGCGCGGTGCGTTGCGTCCAGGCGGACAGGCAGCACTGGGTGGATGCCGTCCTGGGTCTGTCGGACGGACATCTCGCGCTGCTGATCGAGGGGGTGCACGACGACCTCGTCAGGGACGCGCTGCTGTACGCGTGGTTGAGCGGGAGCACCGCTCGGGCCGCGGCGGCGCTCGCAGGGTTGCGGGCCGCCATGGTGCGACTGGGCGGCGGCATCGCGGGGTCCGAGCCCTCGCAGGACGAGATCGACGAGGCCCTGCGCTGCGTGGTCGCGGTGGCCGGGGA
Organism: Kocuria marina; assembly: GCA_014652975.1. GTDB lineage: Bacteria > Actinomycetota > Actinomycetes > Actinomycetales > Micrococcaceae > Kocuria > Kocuria marina. Next base: position 152,839 of record BMZV01000002.1, read on the forward strand.
ATGGGACGGCCCGCCGGACTGGGACACCCTGGACGGTGCGTACCGGGTGTTGCAGGTGCTGGACGGGATCCTGGGTGCGGGGCGCGACCCGCTCGCCGACCCCACCGAGATCGTGGCGGGCTCGCGGGAGTCGTTGGGTCCTCGAGATTTGTCGGATTCCCGGGAGACGTCGGGTGACCGAGAGCCGTCAAGTGACCCAAACCCCTCGAGTGACCGGCAACCCTTGACCGCGGCTGCCGCGAGCGTCGTGGCCACCTTGGCGCAGCTCGAGGTGTACCGGGGTCGCGCCCACACGGCGTCGCGGTTGCTCGCACGCTGCGCGAACCGGGAGGGTGCCGCGGGGTCCGAACGATCCGCGATGCCCGGCCGTTCCGCGGCGGCCGACGTGGCGCACCGGTTGCGGCACCAGCCCACGCCGTGGTGGTGCGTGGACCGGCGTACCGCGTGGCCAGGCCGGGGCGTGTGGGAACGCGGTGCCTCGGACCAGGGGTGATGGGGGCACATCGCTAGAGGTAACGGGGGCGGGCGAAATTTTTTCATGGTGTGCGGGAACAAACTGCGAAGGGTCGGTGTTAGGGCGAATAAGGCCCTCAGAGTCTCGGCGGGACCCCGTGTCACCACGCCGGACTTGACAGGGTCATAGGTGTGTTGGCCGCTGATGCGGTGCGCACCCGTAGATCTGTCCAACGAAAGGTTCTCCGTGTCACCAGCTGCCAGCAAGACCGCGTCCGCTTCTCAGGCCTCCACGGCGCAGACGGACCCCGCTGAGACCACTTCTCAGGCAGGCACGGGCGGCGCTAGCACGAGTGGCGCTGCTAAGAAGCCCGCCGTGAAGCGGGCCGCCGCGGCCAAGAAGACTGTGGCGCGCAAGAGCACCGCCGCTAAGAAGAGCGCTTCCGCCACGCGGGGGACCGCCGCGGCGTCGTCGCAGACCACCGCTGCCACATCGGACGCGGCGGCGTCGAACGAGACAGACACCGCCGCGCCCGCGGCGAAGAAGACCGCCACCCGGAAGACCGCCGCCAAGAAGACGGCCGCGACCAAGAACGCGGCGACCAAGTCCACGACCCGCACCAAGACCACCGCGGACTCCGCGGAGGGCACCGCCAAGTCCACGGGTACCCGCAAGACCACCAAAACCGCCGCGAAGCCCGCCGCCAAGGCCCCCGCGGGCGGACGCGGTCGGAAGAAGGCGGATCCCGTCGAGGAGGCGCTCGCCGAGGACGAATTGGTGCCCGAGGACACCCCGGAGGACCTCGAGGACGAGGACACCCAGGAGTCCCAGCAGGCCTCAGTGGAGGAATCGGCCCCGCTCATGAAGGGCCGCCAGGACAAGAGTGCGCGCGGCTTCGTGCTGACCAACAACGACGACGACGACGCTCCCGCCCAGCAGGTGGTCGTCGCCGGTGCCACCGCGGACCCCGTCAAGGACTACCTCAAGCAGATCGGAAAGGTCGCGCTGCTCAACGCGGAACAGGAGGTGGACCTGGCCCTGCGCATCGAGGCCGGGCTGTACGCCGAGCACAAGTTCGCGGACGAACAGGACTCCATGGACGCGGACACCCGCCGCGCCTACCGCTGGGTGATCCACGACGGCCGCCGCGCCAAGAACCACCTGCTCGAGGCCAACCTGCGCCTCGTGGTGTCCCTGGCCAAGCGCTACACGGGCCGCGGCATGCTGTTCCTGGACCTGATTCAGGAGGGCAACCTGGGCCTGATCCGCGCGGTCGAGAAATTCGACTACACCAAGGGCTTCAAGTTCTCCACGTACGCAACGTGGTGGATCCGCCAGGCCATCACCCGCGCCATGGCGGACCAGGCCCGCACCATCCGCATCCCGGTGCACATGGTCGAGGTCATCAACAAGCTGGCCCGCGTGCAGCGCCAGATGCTGCAGGACCTGGGGCGCGAACCCACCCCGGAGGAGCTCGCCAATGAGCTCGACATGACCCCCGAGAAGGTCGTGGAGGTCCAGAAGTACGGTCGCGAACCCATTTCGTTGCACACGCCGCTCGGTGAGGACGGTGACTCCGAGTTCGGCGACCTGATCGAGGACTCCGAGGCCGTGGTCCCCGCGGACGCCGTGTCCTTCACGCTGCTGCAGGAGCAGTTGCACTCGGTGCTGGACACGCTCTCCGAACGCGAGGCCGGTGTGGTGGCCATGCGCTTCGGGCTCACGGACGGTCAGCCCAAGACCCTGGACGAAATCGGGAAGGTCTACGGCGTCACCCGTGAGCGGATTCGCCAGATAGAGTCCAAGACCATGTCCAAGCTGCGTCACCCGTCCCGCTCGCAGGTGCTGCGGGACTACCTGGACTGATGTCCTCGGTGAACAAGAACGGTAAGCACTCCATGACCGAACGGGATACGAAGGTCCAGGGCATCTTCGACCGGATCACGGACTCCTACGACCGGATCAACACGCTGATGACCCTGGGTCGGCACGCCCAGTGGTGCCGCGAGGTGGCCCGGCGGGCGGCCGTGACGCCGGGCGGCCGGCTGCTGGACATCGCCACGGGCACGGGGGAGATCGCGCTGGCCGCGCGGCGTCGTGAACCCCGCGCCGAGATCACGGCGGTGGACTTCTCCGAGAACATGCTCGAGCGCGCCCGCACGAAGCCCGGCGCGGACGGCATCGCGTGGGAGTTCGCGGACGCCCACTCGCTGGAGTACGCGGACGAATCCTTCGACGCGGTGACCCACGGTTACCTGCTGCGCAACGTGAGCGACGTCCCGCGCGTACTCAGCGAACAGTTCCGTGTGCTCGCGCCCGGGGGGCGGGTGGTCGTCCTGGAGACGGCACCGCCCCGGGGGCTGCTCAAGCTCGCGGTCACCGCGGGGATGCGGATTGTGTTGCCCCTGCTAGGACGGGTGGTCGCCAAGGACAAGGACGCTTACTCCTACCTGGAGAGCTCCACCCTCGGATTCATGCAGCCCGCGCAGGTCGCGCAGCTCATGCGCGAGGTCGGCTTCACGGACGTGGACTTCGAGACCAAGTACCTGGGCACCAACGTGATCCTGTGGGGCCGCAAGCCCGGCCCGTGAGGGACACATGATGTGAAGGACACATGACAAGGAAGGCGCGCATCCGAGGATGCGCGCCTTCCTTCGTGTCCGGGCGTTCCGGCGGGGGACCGGAACGCCGCGGGTGGGCCTGTCGCTCAGGCGCCGATGTGCTGCGTCTCGTCCTGCCACGTGGCGGCCAACGGGCGCAGCTTCTCCTCGTTCGCACGAGCGTGGTGGGCGCAAAACAGCAGCTCGCCACCGGTGGATTCGAGGACCACGCGGACGTATGCCTGGGCACCGCAGGCGTCGCAACGGTGGGTCGCGTTAAGTTCACGCGCTTCGAGTGTCGCGTTCATGGGATCCTCCTCACGGGGTACGGAATGCGACGGCGCTCATCTGAGCCGCCGCACGGCCATCAGGGGTGTCACGCCCCGATCGCACGTACCAGTACAACCCACGCGCGCAGTCAATGCTTCCCACGAAGGCCCTGTTTCGCCCACCGCGCACAAACCCCGGGTGCCGACTACAGTGGGATGGTCCCGCACCGCCCGCGGGCCGCCCCCGAACCCCGGAGTAGCACCACCGTGACACCGTCCCGTTCCGAATACAACGCCCGCCACCTCTCCGTCCTGGAGGGCCTCGAGGCGGTACGCAAACGCCCGGGCATGTACATCGGCTCCACGGACTCGCGCGGTCTGATGCACTGCCTGTGGGAGATCATCGACAACTCCGTCGACGAGGCGCTCGCGGGGTACGGCCAGGACATCACGGTGATCCTGCACCGGGACGGGTGCGTGGAGGTCCATGACGACGGTCGCGGCATCCCCATCGACACCGAACCCCGCACGGGCCTCACGGGCGTGGAGGTCGTGTTCACCAAACTGCACGCCGGCGGCAAGTTCGGCGGCGGTTCGTACACGGCGTCGGGCGGGCTGCACGGCGTGGGTGCCTCGGTGGTCAATGCGCTGTCCGCGCGCCTGGACGTGCAGGTGGACCGCGGCGGCAAGACATACCAGATGTCGTTCAAGCGCGGTGAGCCCGGGACGTTCACGGACAAGGGGGCGCCGTCCCCGAGTGCACCGTTCGAGGCGTTCACGACCGACTCGCACCTGCAGGTCGTGGGCAGAGCCAAGCGCGGCGTCACCGGCACGCGGATCCGCTACTGGGCCGACGATCAGATCTTCACCCCGGACGCGCGCTTCTCCACCGAGGAGCTCGTGCGCCGCGCCCGCCAGACCGCGTTCCTGATCCCCGGACTGAAGATCACCGTGCAGGACGAACGCCGCCTGCCGGGTACACCGGGCGCGGACGGTCCCGTGGAGGAGGTCTTCCAGTACGACGGCGGGATCTCGGAGTTCGCGGAGTTCCTCGCCGCGGACGCGCCCGTCACCGACGTGTGGCGGCTGCAGGGGCAGGGCAGTTTCACCGAGCGGGTCCCCGTGCTCGACGAGTCCGGACACGCCCGGCTCACCGACGTGGATCGCACGTGCGAGGTGGACGTGGCCCTGCGCTGGGGCGTGGGGTACGACAGCACGGTGCGCTCGTTCGTCAACATCATCGCCACGCCCAAGGGTGGCACCCACTTAAGCGGTTTCGAAAATGCGCTGCTCAAGACCCTGCGCAAGCAGGTGGAGACCAACTCCCGCAAGCTCAAGGCGGGTAACGACAAGCTCGAGAAGGACGACGTCCTGGCCGGGCTCACCGCGGTGCTCACGGTCCGGTTGGCCGAACCCCAGTTCGAGGGGCAGACCAAGGAGGTGCTGGGCACCCCTGCGGTGCGCCAGATCGTCGCCAAGGTCGTGGAGGCGGAGCTCACCAAGCAGCTGACCTCCAAGAAGCGGGACGACAGGGCCCAGGCCGGTCAGCTGCTCGAGAAGGTCGTCGCGGAGATGAAGTCCCGGATCTCGGCCCGAGTGCACAAGGAGACCCAGCGGCGCAAGAACGCGCTCGAGACTTCGTCGATGCCCACGAAACTCGTGGAGTGCCGTTCCGCGGACGTGGACCGCTCGGAGCTGTTCATCGTGGAGGGTGACTCTGCGCTCGGCACCGCCCGGCTCGCCCGCAACTCCAACTACCAGGCGCTGTTGCCGATCCGCGGCAAGATCCTGAACGTGCAGAAGGCCTCGATCACGGACATGCTCGCGAACGCCGAGTGCGCGGCCCTGATCCAGGTAATCGGGGCCGGGTCGGGTCGCAGCTTCGACCTGGACGCCGCCCGCTACGGCAAGGTCATCATGATGACGGACGCGGACGTGGACGGCGCCCACATCCGCACCCTGTTGCTCACGCTCTTCTACCGCTACATGCGCCCACTCGTGGAGGCCGGACGGGTCTACGCCGCGGTGCCCCCGCTGCACCGGGTGCAGATCGTCAACCCGGGCTCCAAGCCCAACGAGATGGTCTACACGTATTCGGAGCGCGAACTCGACACGCTGCTGGGCAGCCTCGAGGAGCAGGATCGCCGGTACAAGGAGCCCATCCAGCGCTACAAGGGCCTGGGGGAGATGGACGCCGATCAGCTCGCGGAGACCACGATGGACATCCGCCACCGTGTCCTGCGGCGCGTGCGCGTGTCCGACGCCGAGGCCGCCGAGCGCGCGTTCTCCCTGCTCATGGGCTCGCAGGTGGCCCCACGCAAGGACTTCATCGTGGCCGGTGCCGCCCAGCTCAACCAGGAGCAAATCGACGCCTGAGCGCCTCAGGTGGTGTGCTCGGGCAGCGGCGCCGTCTCACGCGCCGGGCGGCGCGACGCCCCGGACGGTCGGTCGTCCGCGGGTGACGCCGCCGTCGCCCCGTGCGCGGGTCGGTCGCCGACCGTCGCCGATCCATCCTCCTCCGCGGCGCCCGGTCCGCGGGTCATTCGTTCTCCGCGGCTGACTCCCCATCCGTCGTGGTCCCCGGCACGGGGAGACCTCTGAGCGCGGGTCCCACGGCCGCGACCGCACGGTCGATGCCCACACCGGAACCGTCCCGGCGCCCATACTCCACGGGGAGCGATCGCGCGACGCCCGCCGCGGACACGGCCTTGCCCGGCCCGTGGCCGACCCACGCCAGGGTCAACCCGGTCTCACCCGCGAGTAGTCGCTGGGCCCGCACACCGGCGGTCGCGCGGCCCTTGGCGGGGAATTCCGAGAGCGGGGTGACCTTCACGGACGCCTCGCCCATCTCGGGCAGCTGACCGTCACTGCGGGCCTGGGTGACCACCACGGTGGACTCGCTCGGTGCCACCGCCCCGAAGAAGATCACGTGCTCGTCCGGCGCGAGTTTCATCCCGGCCACGCCACCGGCCGTTCGGCCCTGGGGGCGCACCGCGGATGCGGGGAAGTGCAGCAGCTTGGCGTCCGAGGAGACCAACACGAGTTCCGCGTCGACCGGCGCGGCACCCACACCCACCACCGAGTCCCCGTCCTTGAGCTTGATCGCGGGCCACTGGTCCAGGTTCAGCGGGTAGTCGGGGTTCACGCGCTTGACCACGCCGTCCGCGGTCCCAATCGCGAACACGGCATTGCTGGGCACGAGTCCCACGAGCGTCTCGTTCTTGTCCAGACCCAGGAAGTCCGCGGCGGGCACGCCGTCCGCGAGGCGGGGAACGCCGTCGAACTCCTGCAGCACGGGCACGTCCACGCACGAGACGCGCAGCATCCGGCCCGTGGACGTGATCGCGGCGATCTCCCCGCGCGCCGTCGAGGGCACCACGCTCGTCAGGGCGTCGTGCTTGAAGCGCCGGGAGCCGTCCGCGAGCGGGGTGCGCACGGCACTGCGGGCGATCCGCCCGGTCGTGGACAGGAACACCCAGCACGGGTCGTCGCTGATCTCGAGCGCCACGGACGGTGCCGCGTTCTTCTTCCCGCGCGCGTTCTCCGCGGTGACCGCGGGCAGGTCCTCGGCCTCGAGCAGCACGGTGCGCCGCTCGTCGCCGAACTTCTCCGCGGTCTCGGTGAGCTCGTCCGCGACGACGCCGCGCAGCGCGGTCTCCGAGCCCAGGATCGCCTCGAGTTCGGCGATCTCCCGCTGCAGGGTGTCCCGCTCGGCCTCGAGCTCGATCCGGGAGAACTTGGTCAGCTGACGCAACCGCAGTTCCAGGATGTGCTCGGACTGCGCGCGGGAGAGGTCGAAGACCGCGATCAACCGGTCCCGGGCCTCGGCCGTCTCCTCGGAGGAACGGATGATCTGGATGACCTCGTCGATGTCGAGGATCGCGATCAGCAACCCCTCCACGAGGTGCAACCGGTTCTGCCGCTTGGCCAGGCGGAACGCGGTGCGCCGGCGCACCACACTGATCCGGTGGTCGCTGTAGACCCGCAACAGCTCGAGCAGCCCCATGGTGCGGGGCTGACCCTCCACGAGAGCCACGTTGTTGATCCCGAAGGACTCCTCGAGCGGTGTGTGCTTGTACAGCTGCGCGAGCACGGCCTGCGGGTTGAACCCGTTCTTGAGCTCGATGACCAGGCGCAGCCCGTTGGTGCGGTCGGTGAGGTCCACGACGTCCGAGATCCCGGCGAGCTTCTTGGCCTGGACCGCGTCCTTGATCTTCTCGGTGACCTTCTCGGGGCCCACCATGTACGGCAGCTCGGTCACCACGATGCCCTGCTTGCGGGGCGAGACCTGTTCCACGGAGACCGTGGCGCGCGTGCGGAACGAACCCCGCCCGGTGCGGTAGGCGTCCCGCACGCCCTCGAGGCCCACGATCCGACCGCCGGAGGGCAGGTCCGGACCGGGGATGAACCGCATGAGTTCCTCGAGCGTGGCCTCGGGGTTCAGGATGAGGTGCCGGGCCCCGGCCGCGACCTCGCGCATGTTGTGCGGTGCCATGTTCGTGGCCATGCCCACCGCAATCCCGGTGGCCCCGTTGACGAGCAGGTTGGGGTACGCGGCCGGCAGCACCGCGGGCTGCTGGAACTGGTTGTCGTAGTTGGGCACGAAGTCCACGACGTCCTCGTCGAGGTCACCCGTGAGCGTGCGCGCGGCCGGGGCCATCCGGGCCTCCGTGTAGCGCGGGGCCGCCGGACCGTCGTCGAGCGACCCGAAGTTGCCGTGCCCGTCCACGAGTGGCACGCGCATCGCGAAGGACTGCGCCATGCGGACCATGGCGTCGTAGATCGCGGCGTCACCGTGGGGGTGCAGCTTGCCCATGACCTCGCCCACCACGCGCGCACTCTTCACGTGGCCGCGGTCCGGGCGCAGGCCCATCTGGTCCATCATGAACAGGATCCGCCGCTGCACGGGCTTGAGACCGTCCCGGGCGTCCGGCAGCGCGCGGGAGTAGATCACGGAGTAGGAGTACTCCAGAAAGCTCGTCTCCATCTCCTGCGTGACGTCCACGTCCACGATGTGCTCGGTGAAGTCCTTGGGCAGTTCGTCCTGGGGAGAACGCATGGCTGAGCGGCGACGAGCCATCGAGGGGTAACTCCTTGAAATCAGGGCGTGCTCCTGTGACCGGAGCAGGCGGTTGGCTACTCTGAAGTCTATGGGTACCACCGACGACGCCGCGCCGCAGCAGACCTACCCCGAGTACTGGGAGGCGGACGTCATCCTGCGCGACGGCGCCACCGCGCACCTGCGCCCCATCAGCCCCGAGGACCAGGACCTGCTCCAGGAGTTCCACTCCGGGCAGTCCGAGGACAGCATCTACCTGCGGTTCTTCTCCTACAAACCGACCCTGTCCCAGCGGGAACTGGACCGCTTCTCCACGGTGGACCACCGGGACCGCGTGTGCTTCGTGCTGATCCTGGGGGAGCGGATGATCGGTGTGGGCCGCTACGACCGCACCACGCAGCGCTCGGCGGAGGTCGCGTTCATGATCTCCGATCACCACCAGGGGCGGGGAATCGGGTCCATCCTGTTGGAGCACCTGGCCGCCGCCGCCCGCGAGAACGGGATCGACCGCTTCACCGCGGAGGTGCTGCCCGAGAACCGCAAGATGCTCCACGTCTTCGTGGAGGCCGGCTACGACGTTTCCCGTCAGTTCGAGGACGGCGTGGTGGTCGTGGACTTCGACATCGACCCCACCGAGAAGTCGCTCGCGGTGATGGCCGCGCGCGAGCACCGCGCGGAGGCCCGGTCCATCACGGACCTGCTGACACCGGCCACCGTGGCGGTCGTGGGGGCGTCCGCGAACCGGGACCACGCGGGGTTCCACGCGGTCGAGGGCATCCTCACGGGCGGGTACACGGGCACGCTCTACGGCGTAGGTCATTCCCCGTACGAGCGCGAAGGGCTGCACTTCGTCTCGTCCCTCGACGAGATCGAGGGCACCGTGGACCTCGCGGTGATCGCGGTGCCGCGCGAATCGGTAGAGGAGACCGTGACGCAGTGCGGCAGGGCGGGAGTGCGCGCCGTCGTCGTGATGACGGGCGGTTACGCCGAGGACGGTGCGCAGGGCGCGGCCGCCCAGCGCCGCCTGGTGCGGATCGCCCGCGCCGCGGGGATGCGCGTGGTGGGCCCAGCGAGCCTGGGTCTGTTCACGACCGATCCGGAGGTCTCGCTCAACGCGTCCGTTCTGCCCGAGTTGCCGCGCCGCGGAGGACTGGGACTGTTCTCCCAGTCCGGGGCGATCGGCACCATGCTCTACGGTGCCGCGCAACGCCACGGCGTGGGGATGTCCAGCTACCTCTCGGCGGGGAACCGCGCGGACGTCTCCGGCAACGACCTCATGCAGTACTGGGAGGACGACCCCGCCACCACGGTGTGCGGTCTCTACCTGCAGTCGGTGGGCAACCCGCGCAAGTTCTCGCGCATTGCGCGCAGGCTCTCGCTGAGCAAGCCCGTGATCGTCGCGAAGTCCGAGGTCACCGGCCTGCGGCTCCCGCCGGGCCACACGGGCCGGGTCACCCAGGCCCCGACCGGCGCGCTCGACGCGATGTTTCGCCAGGCCGGGGTGATCCGTGCGACCACGGCCGAGCAGTTGCTCGACATCGCCGCGATCGCGGAGAGCCAGCCGCTGCCCGCCTCCCCGCGCGTGGCCGTGGTCTCCAACGCGCTCGCGCTCGCGCAGCTCGCCGAGGACACGGCTCTGCGCCTACGGCTCGACCCCGCCGTCGTGGACGGCACCGTGGACACCTCCAACGGGCCCGAGCGGGCGCACGAGGCCGTCCTGGACGCCGTGCGCGCTCAGCTCTCGTCGGATGCGGTCGATAGCGTCGTGCTCGTGCTCATGCCCGTGCGCGGCCTGGACACCGCGACGCTCGCGAGCGACGTCGCCCGGGCCGCGCGCGACGCCGACCGAACGACCGTGGTCGTGTTCACGGGTCAGCACGGCCCCGAGGCCATGACCACGTCCGTGCACACCGCGGACGACGCCGCCCTGCCGTGCTTCGATTCGCCCGGCGCCGCCCTGCGCGCGCTTGCGAGCGTCGTGGACTACATGACATGGCGCTCGCAGGACCAGGGCGTGATGGTGTCGCCCGAGGAGTTCGATTCCGACGGCGTCGAGAAGTTCCTGGAACGGCTGCGCGAGAAGATCAGCGGGGACGCGCTCTACGAACTGGAGATCGCCGAGCGCAACGAGCTGCTGGGTCTCGCGGGGATCCGCGTGCTCGAGTCCGTGCGGTTCACGGACCCGGAGGCCGCGTACGCCGCCGCCGAACGGCTCGGCTACCCCGTGGCCCTGAAGTCCACGGACCCGTTCCTGCGCCACCGCCTGGACCTGGGTGGCGTGGTGCTCAACATCGCGAACGCGGACCAACTGGGTGCCGCGATCGAGACCATGAAGCGCACGCTCGCGGGCTGGAACGCGAGCGATTTCGAGGTGCAGTCCATGGCGCCCACGGGTCAGACCGTGGTGGTGCGCGCCGCGGAGGACCCACTCATCGGTCCCGTCCTGTCCTTCGGGATGGCCGGGGACGCCGTGCACCTGCTGGACGACTGGGCCCACCGCGTGCCCCCGCTGACCGACCGGGACATCACTCGCATGGTGCGCGCGCCCAAGGCCGCGCGGAAACTGTTCGGCTACCAGGGCGTCCCGCCCGTGGACACCACCGGATTGGAGCAGCTGATCAACCATGTGGCCTTTCTCAAGGACCGCTTCCCCGAGATCGCGTTCCTGGAACTGAACCCGGTCGTGCTCTCCGGATCCGTCGTCACGGTGCTTTCTGCCGCGGTCAAGATCGGGGACCCGGGACAACGCACGGACAGCGCCCGGCGCGCCATGCTGGGCTAGCACGGGACCGCGAACCGAGTGCGGGACACGATAGCCGGACGCTTCGAACTGCTGACACCCATCGCCGAGGGTGGCAGCGGGGCCGTGTGGCGAGCCCACGACCTGCGCCGGGGCAGGGAATGCGCGGCCAAGGTGTTGCGGCAGCGTGATTCGGCGGAGCTGTTGCGCTTCGTGCGGGAACAGTCCGTGGACCTCGAGCACCCGCACGTCGTGGCTCCGTACGGCTGGGCCGCGGAGGACGAACACGTGGCCATCGCCATGGAGCTCGTGTCCGGGGGCACCCTCGAGGCCGCGCTGCAGGACAACGGTCCCGTGGCGGACTGGCTCGCGGAGGAGCTGATGTGTCAGCTGCTCGAGGCACTGCGCTTCGTCCACGAGCACGGCTGGGTGCACCGGGACGTCAAGCCCGCCAACGTGCTGCTCGAACCCACGGGTTCGGGGACCCCCGTGGCCCGGCTCGCGGACTTCGGGATCGCCGTGCGCGTGACCGATGCGCGCCTCACGCACGCCGGCACCGTGGTGGGTACCCCCGGGTACCTGCCGACCGAGGCGTACGCCCCGGGGAATCCGTCTCGCACCATGGACCTCTATGCCGCCGGGGTCACGGCGGTGCGCATGGTCCTGCCCGAGGTGGATCTCAGTGGCGACCCCTTGCGCCCGGAGGACGTGGCCCGCCTCGGCTTGTTCGGGGGTTCCCCGCTGTTACACGCGGGCGTGGCCGGACTGCTCAGCATCGTGCCCGCGGAGCGCACGCGCGCCGCCGACCAGCTGCTCGCGAGTCTCACGGCCACGGCGGCCGCCCGCCGGGACCGGCCCAGCGAGACGGTGGATGGCGAGCCGTTCGAGGTCTTCGACGTCCTCGAACCCACCACGGAGCGTGAGCTGTCCCCGGTGCTCGACGCCGCGCGGTTACCTCCCGGGGCGGGCGGGACCACGGAGGCGCCCATCGCGTGGCACGCGGTGCACCGGAAGGTAATCGCCGGGGGTGAGCACCGGCCCATGGCCGAGCGCGGCGGTGACCGGTTGCGCCCCTTCGCCCCCGTGAACGAGGTGACCGCTGCGCACGCGATCGGAACCGGTGCCGGGCAGGACACGACCGAGCGGCTGAACCCCGTGGAGGGCACGCCCGCGATGCTCGAAAGGCACCCCGTGGGCACCTCGGGAGGGGCGAGCGCCCCGGACCGGTCCGAGGAGATCACGATCGTGGATCCTGCGGGCTTCACGGGCGTGAACCCCACCGGCCTGGCTGCCAGAGGGCGGGAAGCGGACACGGGAGCCGGTGGCGGCGTGGACCCGGGTGGCACGGCGGACGAACGGGAGCCGCACGCTCGGCGAGCGGTCCGCTGGCCGTGGTGGGTCCTAGCGCTCACGCTCGCGCTCCTGGCCCTCGCCGCGGGGTACCTGTGGCTCGGCCCCGTGCTGGTGCAGTGGGGCGGTGATCCGTCACCGGTGCAGACACCGGCCCCCACCATCTCTCCCACGAGGGACCCGGAACCGGCGCCCACCACGGACGTGACCCCGATCTGTTCGAAGCTCGAGGACGGCACAGTTTCGTGCGTGGTGGCCCCGTGAGGCGCCGGGCGGCGGAGGGTTGCGCCGTGTGCCGGACCGCGAAGGGTCGCAATGTGCCCCGGGCGGCGCGGTGGAGGACAATGGCGCCATGACATACTCAGCACCCGATGGATCGCGCCTGGTCCAGGACATCGAGAAGGCGGGTTTCTATCCGCAACTGGTCACGGACGTGGTCATGGACTCCCTGGACGGGCGGCGCCCGGTGTCCCACCTGGTGCAGTTGGAAACCCATTTCACCAACACGGAGTTGCACCGGCACATCACGGCCCTCGTGCTCGCGGAGGACGTCCTGCACATCACGCACGTGGACGACCAACAGTATGACGAGAACGGTTCGGACACCGTGGCTCGGGTCTCGTCCGAGACCGTGCCGATCTCCCAGATCCGCTCGGTCACGCTGAGTTACGCGTACCACCAGCCGCAGAACTACGTCCCGGGCACCGCGATCATGGAGCTGAACCTGGCCGTGAGCTGGACCGGGACCCAACAGCTCGAGCTGTATCCCGCGATGTGCGAGGACCCCGAGTGCCAGGCGGACCACGGTTACACGGGCACTGCCGCGAGCGAGGACGTGGTCATGCGCATCAGCTCCGAGGCGGACGGGCAGGAGGCCGTGGAGGGTGCTCGCGAGTTCGCGCGCACGCTGCGCCGGGCCAATGTGGCACCGCTGACGGATTCCGGTGCGCAGATCGCGCAGTCCCCGCCGCAGCACCCCACCGCGGCCCGTCCCGAACCGCCGGCACCGCGACCGCGGTTCGGTCACCGGTTCAACGGCCGCGATTCGGGGCGCAACGCGTGAATGTGGAGGATCCCGCCGCCCCGGAGCTGCCGCGTGCGCCGCGCTACGGTTCGCGCAGCGTCGCGGAGGTCATGGGTTCCGCGGCCGCGGCCCTGGGCATCCCCGGTTTCCGCAACGCCCTCAGCTTGCCGTCCGCGCAACGCTATGTGGTGGTGCTCGTGGACGGTCTCGGCTCGCGCTTGCTGAGGGAGACGGCGAGCTACGCGCCCACCCTGCGCGCGGCCCAGTCACTCGGTGAGCTCGATGCCGCGTTCCCCACGACCACGTCCGTCTCGCTCTCGTGCCTGGGCACCGGAGCCACACCGGGGCGTCACGGCATGCTCGGCTACGACGTCGTGGACCCCGCCTCCGACCGCGTGGTCAACATGCTCGGCAACTGGCCCTCAGACGTGGACCCGCTTGCCTGGCAACCCGAGCCCACGGTCCTGGAGCGCGCCGCGCAGCACGCGGACGCCGTGACGGTGAGCTCACCACGCTTCGAGTCCTCCGCCCTTACGAGGGCCGTGCTGCGTGGTGGCCGTTTCGTGGGCGCCCACGGTGTGTACGCCCGCACCGCGCGCACCCTCGAGCAACTGCGGGAGGGCAGGCGCGGGCTCGTGTACTTCTACTGGGACGAGCTGGACAAGACCGGTCACAAAGCGGGGTGGCGCTCGGACGACTGGTTACGCTCCCTCGAGGAACTTGATTCCGCGCTCAAGCGGCTCGTGACCAAATTGCCCGCCAACACCCGGGTGATTCTCACCGCGGACCATGGCATGGTGGACGTGGCCCCCGAGCACCGCGTGGACTACAGTGCGGTCCCCGAGCTCATGGCCGGGGTGCGGCTCACCGCGGGTGAGCCCCGGGCGGTGCAGCTGCACACGGACGCGGACACCGATCCGGAAGAACTGGCAAGCCGTTGGAGCGCGCACTACGGGGACGTCGTGTGGGTGGCCACCAAGCAGCACCTTGCCGCGCACGGGTACTTCGGCCCCGAACCGGATCAAGGATTGCTCGAACGAGCAGGCGACGTGTGGGTGCTGGCCCGCGAGGACATCGCCCTGTACGACGTCTCCCGACAAGGAACCCGGCCCCTGGCTATGGTGGGCCAGCACGGGTCGCTCACCGACCAGGAGAGGTTTGTCCCTTCCCTGGTGTGGTGATCGGCGCGGGCTTAGTCTCCTTCTGCGTGGGGTCCGGATCGGCGGTCGGCGCCGCCGGCCGCGTGGGCGCCGGTGGTTGGGGCGGCCGAGGTGCGCGGGTCGGTTCCGGTGCCTGGCTCTTCGTGGGCTCGGGCGTAGCCGTGGACGGAACGGGCCGAGGGGTGCTCGTGGGCGCCGGGGGTACCGGCGCGGCGGGCGGTGCGGGAGCGACCGGGGGTGCGGGAACCACGGGGGGCGGAGCGGGCACGTAGTACTGTTCCGCGGGCCTCGAGGGCGGGACCAACGGCGTGATCTGCGGCGACGGCGTCGGAGATACGCTCGGGGTGGCGCTCGGAGTGGGGGAGGGGGTCACGGTGGGGGAGGGGGTCACGGTGGGGGGCTCGGTCGCGAAGTTCGCGGGGTCGTCGTCGGACGAACCCGACAAACCGGTGAAAGCCACGGCCCCCACACCCACCAGGACGAGCAGGGCCGCACCACCGAGCGTGACGGGGGCCATGTACCGCCGGGCACCCGAGGGGGCCGGAGTCGCGGTGCCTTCGGGGGATTGAGTGTCCTCACCGAATAAATCGTCCTGGATGGAGTTGCCCATGCAAAAATTCCCTCGAGATCGCCCGTGCGTGTCCACGACCGGACCGTGTTCTCCCCGGGCCCGGTGCGTTCACGTGACTTTACCGCGTGCCGGCTTCCCCGCGCACAACCGCTCGTGAGAGCGCAGCGCCGACGTCAGGACCGGTTGGCCCCGAAGACGATGTCGTCCCAGCTCGGCACGGAAGACCGCTTGGCCTTGGGGGTGCGACCCCGCGGGCCCGGGGCGGGACGGTCGCTCGATCCCGATTCGTCCGTGGTGTCCGCATCGCCGGAACGGGCCGGTTCGTCGGTGTCCTGCGCGGCGGGCTCGTCCTCGTCCGCCACGTCCGTGGCCGTGCCGGAGGCGTCGACGGCGAACGCGCTATCCGACGTCGTGCCGCGCGCTTCGGTCTCCGTGGCCGCGTGTTCGTCCTCACCGGAGTTCTCCGACCCGGAGTCCTCAGGCGCGGGATCCTCGGAAATGCAATCCGCAGGCTGGTGGTCCGTGACGGCGGAGGGGACGTTCTCGTTCCGGGAGGCTGCGGGGGAGTCGTCGTACGAGCCCTTCCCGAACGGCACGGCGGGGGCAGCTGCGTTCCGGGAGGGGGTGGCGTCGTCGTGTTCGAGGGGGGTCGAATCGTCGACGATCTCGATCCCGTCGTCCTGGGCGAGTGCCTGGGCCTCGGCGACCTGCGAGGCGGCCGGCTGGATGGGCCGGTCGAACACCGTGGAATCCTCCGGGGCGTCGATGGGGCGCGGGCGCTGGTCCACCTGACCCATGCCGCGGCCGAGGATCTCCGCGAGCCGGTCGTCGCCCGCCTCGTCCGAGCCGATCCGCCGTCCGCGGCGCGACTGCAGGACGTCGAGCAGGTCGTCCGCCTGGCTCGCCTCGTGCTGCAACTGCCGCAATGTCGCGGTGGGTGCGGGGGGCAGCGCGTGGGCGGCCGCGCCGAGCGGGCCGGTCTCCTGGTGCTCCTGACCCAGCGCGTGCGCCCAGTCGTTCTCCGGACGCACGGTCCGGTTCGCGGGGTTGTAACTCCACTGGGCGGGACCCGGGATGTCCGGGGCGTCCTGCGAGGCGTCCTCCGCGGAGAAGCTCAGCTGCACGGTCCACAACTGGTCCTCGCGCAACCACGCGTCCCAGTCGAAGGACGAGCGGTCCACCCCGAGCTCGGCGGCACGCTCGTCCACGGTCTCGCGCAGGGTGCGGGGCTCGCCCTCGAACACGGAGCGGTAGCCCTCGTGGGAGGGGTTGGTCCCGGAGACCGTGACCCGGCACGCCTCGGCGACCACGTGGGAGCGTTCGGCCAGGATGGGCCACTCGTACCGCTTGACGCGTTCGGCCTCCCACCCGGACTCGGCCACGACGTCCTCGACGCTCGCGCCGGCGCGGAAGCGGGCCTGGATGTCACGCGGACCGAAGGACCCTCCGCCGCGCCCATGAGAGGGGGGCTTGCGGCGCGCGTGCTGGATCGTCTGACGCAATTGCTGGTCGATCTTCAGCCGGTAGCGGGTCGAATCGGGGGTCTCCACGATGAGGTGCTCACCGTCGTCGTGCACTCCTACCAGGCGCAACTGCTCCATGCTGTCCTTCCCTCGCCGTTGGGGGCACCACGCGATCCGGGGTGCGCTCGGCGCGCTCGTAGCGTCAGTGTAGTGGCACGCCCGGGCGCCGTCCGGGACCGGCGGGACGGCCACCCGCACGGGCACCGCGTGTGTCATCCGGACGAGCGGATCCACCGCCCGAGGTGGAAATCTTGCTCTGCGAGAAAACCTCGGCGTCGCCACTGGCTTTTTCCGCGCCCATGGTGAACAATCTACGCGACACGGCCCGGGGGTAGAGCGCTCGGGAGTTGTTTTTCGCAGGGATTTTCGTGAAGACCGGTTGGAGCGGATAGACACATGGCCACAGACTACGACGCACCGCGTAAGCAGGACGAAGACCTCAAGGAAGACTCCATCGAGGAGCTCCAGTCCCGGCGGTCGGACCAACAGTCCGGAAGCGTTGACGAGGACGAGGCCACCGCGGCGGAGAGCTTCGAGCTCCCCGGCGCGGACCTCTCCAACGAGGAACTGTCCGTCGTGGTGCTCCCAGCCCAGGACGACGAGTTCACGTGTGGCTCGTGCTTCCTGGTGCGCCACCGTTCGCAGCTCGCCGAGGAGCGCGATGGCGTGAAGTACTGCCACGAGTGCCTGGGCTGAGCCCCGGGTCCACGACCGCATGACGACGGGCGCTCACCCTCGGGTGAGCGCCCGTCGTCTTTCTGCTCGTCCGTGATCGTGCTCGTCAGACCCGGTCGCCGCGGTCGCTCGCCGAGCGGGAGCCCGCATTGATCGCCTCGGCCAACCGCTCGGGGTGGCGGGTCGCGGTGAGCCAGTACGGGGTGGGGTCCACCGGGTCCACGATCTCGATCCGGCACAGGTCCGGCATCGACACACGGAAGTTCATGAAGGCGCGCCCGTCCAGGTCGGGTCCGCGCGCAGCACGCGCCTCGGCGCCGACCAGCGGACGAGCATTGCCCACGTACTGCCGTTCGATGTACGCCCGGCCCACGCGCAGGTCCTTGTCGGTGACCACGATGCTCGGCGCCCCCAGGTGCAGCACGAGCCCGATCACGACCATCAGCACCACCGCGACGATCACGCCCACGGCGATGCTGATGGGTGCCACGGCCACGAATCCGGCCGCACCCACGAAGACCACGATGAGCCATACCCACCACGCGACGATCAGCTTCTCCTCGTACTGCACGTCCGCTCGGACGTTCTCCTGGGCGTGGGACGGGTGCTCTGCGGGTGAGGACGCCGCGGCCGCCCCGGAATCTGGGTGGGAACTCATGCCCCCACCTTGACACATTCCCCCTGGACGCCGCCCGCGTCCGCGCCGTCAGGCCCGCGCGTTACAGTGGGGCATTGTGACCAAAATGAGCGAGTCGGCCGCGGTGACCGTGGCCCTGCATCTGTTGGACCCGGACCTGCCCGCCCCCGCCTATGCACGTCCCGGTGACGCCGGGGCGGACCTGCGCGCCCGCCACGACGTCGAACTCGGCCCGGGTCGGCGCGCGCTCGTGGACACAGGGGTGGCGCTCGCGATCCCCGCGGGATACGTGGGTCTCGTGCACCCGCGCTCCGGGCTCGCGGCCAAGCATGGGCTGACCGTGGTCAATGCACCGGGCACCGTGGACAGCGGCTACCGTGGCGAACTCAAGGTGTGCCTGCTCAACACGGATCCGCATGAGAGCTACACGGTGCGCCGCGGTGAGCGGATCGCCCAGCTCGTGATCCAGGAAGTGGTCACCGCCCGCTTCGAGCTCACCACCGAACTCCCCGACAGCGAGCGCGGTGCAAGCGGATTCGGGTCCACGGGGGCCCGCTGATCGCCGGCCCTCGCCCCCGCAGATTCCCCACCCACTCTTGGAGCAACTGATGTTCGGACGTAAGAAGCGCAACCGCGAGGCCTCGGAGCAGACACCGACCGAGTCCACGACCGCGTCGGCTGCCACCGAGGCCGCCCCGGACCAGGACGCGCCGAATCCTCGCGCCAACGGCCCGTGGGACGAGAGCGAGATGCCGGGTGAGCGCGCCGAGTACCTGGATCTCGGGGCTCTGCTGCTGAAGCCGGTCGCGCGCGTGGACGTGCGCGTCGAGCTGGATCCGCGGGACCGGGTGCCGCGGGCCGTGAACATGGACTTCGGGGGCGGTTCCGTCCAGGTGCAGGTCTTCACGGCCCCCAAGTCCTCCGGGTTGTGGGACGAGGTGCGCGCCGAGCTCGTGGCCGGGTTGCGGCGGGACGGGGGCGACCCCACGGTCTCCGACGGTCCCCTGGGCATGCAGGTCAACGCGCAGTTCGCGGGCGTCACACCCTCCGGCGAGAACGGATTCCGGCTCGCACGCTTCGTGGGCATCGACGGTCCGCGCTGGTTCCTGCGCTGCGTCTACACAGGCGACGCCGCGCTGCCCGGGCCCACCGCGGAGGTGCTCGATGACGCTGTGCGCGGGCTCGTCGTCGTCCGCGGCCAGGACCCGCACCCGCCGCGCGACCTGCTCGCGCTCACGGTCCCCGAGGACGCCGAGGTGCACCCCGCGGGCGCGCCGACCGGTGCGGACGAGGACGCGGGTCGGACCCCGGCGGAGCCAGGCGCCGCGGTGCAGGAGCCGCGGCGCGGCCCCGAGATTACCGAGATCGGCTGACCCGGGTGGTCAACAACCCGCTCACGGGCGCGATCGACGTCGTCGCCGAACCCGAGGCCCACGCGGAGGACCTGACCCCGGAGCATAGGGCGCGGCAGCGGCGCCGTGCGGTCGTGGAGGGCGTGGTCGTGGAGGTCACGATCGCGCCCGTGACCGCGCCGCCGTACTACCGGGCGCTGCTGCGCGTGACGAACCCAGCGGCGCAGCCGTGCACGCTCGAACTGTTGTGGCACGGTCAGCACGTGGTCCCGGGCGTCACCGCCGGCACCAAGCTGCGCTGCCTCGCCGTGGTGTGCTTCCCGGACGGGGTGGCCACCATGTACAATCCGCGCTACGAGATCATCACCCCCAAGAAGGCCGTGCGATGACGTCTCCGCCGGACCCGACGGACCCCGCACCGCAGAGCGCGGGCGACCGCATGGGCCGCGCCGCCGAGGATCTCGCCCGGCGCTCGGGCCTGCGCCGGGACGCCAACGGCCAACTGGACGTGCTCAGCGCCGTGGGCGGCTGGCGCGGCGTGATCGAATCCATCCTCCCGGGACTCGTGTACCTCGCGTGCGTGGTGCTCACGGGGGAGTTGGTCCCGGCGTTGTTGGCGTCACTGGGCACGGCCGCCGTGTTCACCGTGCTCCGGCTGGCGCAGCGCCAGGCCGTGACCCAGGCGATCGCCGGGCTCATGGGCGTGGGAGTGTGCACGCTGTTCGCCCGCGCGGGCGGGCAGGCGCTGGACTACTACGTGCCCGGGTTCATCACGAACGTCGTGGCGCTGGTCCTGTTGAGCATCTCGGCGACTGTTGGGTGGCCGCTGCTGGGCGTCGTCTTCGGCTACGTGCGCGGTGAATCCGTGGACTGGCGCCGCGACCCGCTGCGGCGCGTGGCCTATCAGCGGGTCAACGGTCTGCTCATCGCGATGTTCGCGACCCGGTTGCTCGTGCAGGTCCCGCTGTACGTCGCGGAGAACGTCACGGCGCTCGGGATCGCGCGTTTGGTCATGGGGGCCCCGCTGTACGCCGCTGTGCTGTGGGTGGCATGGCTGTGGAGCCGCCCTCGCCGCGAGCAGCCTGCAGGTTGACGTCCCGGGCCGTGGTGAACATGGCCCGCAACTGGTCCTCACCCGCCGCCGTGGTGATGAAGAACAGCTCGTCCCCGCTCTCCAGGACGTCGTCGCCGGACGGTGCGATCGGCACGCCGTCGCGCAGGATCGCCACGAGCGCCACGTCCTGGGGCCACGGCACCTGGGTCACGGTGCTCGCGACCACGGGGTGTTCCCGGGGCACCGTGTAGGCGGACAGCGTGGCCGAGCCGGTCTGGAAGCTCAGCAGGCGCACGACGTCGCCCACCTCCACGGCTTCCTCCACGAGCGCCGTCATCAACCGCGGGGTGGATACGGCCACGTCCACGCCCCACGCGTCGTCGAAGAGCCACTCGTTCTTGGGGTGGTTGACACGCCCCACGGTGCGGGGCACCCCGAACTCGCTGCGCGCGAGCAACGAGACGACCAGGTTGGCCTTGTCGTCACCGGTCGCGGCCACGACCACGTCCGCCTCCTCCGCGCGCGCCCGTTGCAGGACTTGGAGATCGCACGCGTCCCCCACGACCCACTGCGCACCGCGCAGGTTGGAGCGTCCGATCACCTCCGCGGTGGCGTCCACCACGACCACGTCGTGGCCGTGCGACAACAGTTCCCGAGCGATCGAGGATCCCACGGACCCTCCGCCTACGATCACCACGTGCATCAGTCACGCCCCCGCGTCCCAGGGGTCGCGGCGAGCGCCACGGCCTCCATGACCTCGTCCGACGGCGGTCGGGACAGCACCCGGGCCACGCGTTCCACGTCCTCCACGCGCATCATGGCGTGCACGATGTCCCCCTGCTGGTAGCTCGTGTCGCTCGCGGGCAGGATGCCCTCCCCGAACCGGGTCAGGAACGCGACCCGCACACCGGCGGCCTCCTCGATCCGGTCCAGGTGCAGTCCCGACCACGCGTCGTCCAGGGGCAGTTCCCCGAGCTGCAGGCGACCGGAGGCCTCCCGGAAGTCACCCGTGATGGCGTGTTCGGGCAGGATGCGGCGCAGCACCTGGTCCGCGCTCCAGCGCACGGACGCGACCGTGGGAATGCCCATGCGCTGGTAGAACTCCGCGCGGGTGGGGTCGTAGATCCGGGCGACCACGTGTTTGACCTTGAAGGTCTCCCGCGCCACGCGCGCGGCGATGATGTTGGAATTGTCCCCCGAGGAGACCGCGGCGAACGCGTAGGCGTCCGCGATCCCCGCGCGTTGCAGCACCTCGCGGTCGAAGCCGTGGCCCGTGACCTTTTTGCCGCTGAACGAGGGCCGCAGTTTGCGGAACGCCCGGTCGTCCTGGTCGATCACGGCAACCGTGTGCCCTGAGTCCTCGAGGGCGTGCGCGAGGGTGATCCCCACCCGGCCCACGCCCATGATCACGAAATGCGCCATGAGCCACAGCATAGGGCCCGCGGCACGGGACAAGGCCCGGCCGAGGGACTAGCGTGTTCCCACGTGTATGTGTCCCAAATGCTGCGCCGCGCGCTCGTGGGCAAACCGATCCACAACGAGCGCGCCGCGGGCACGGTGCTCTCCAAGGGCACCGCCCTGCCGGTGTTCGCGTCCGACGCCCTGTCCTCGGTCGCGTACGCCCCGGATGAGATCGTCCTGACGCTCGCCCTCGCGGGTTCCGCGGCGATCCTGCTGTCCCCGTGGGTGGGCCTCGCGGTTCTCGCCGTGCTCGCGGTGATCATCACCGCGTACCGGCAGAACGTGCGCGCGTACCCCTCGGGCGGGGCGGACTTCGAGATCGCGTCCAAGAACCTCGGCCGGCCCGCCGGTGCCGCGGTGGGTGCCGCTCTGATGGTGGACTACACGCTCGTCGTGGCCGTGTCCATGGCCGCCGCCGCGCAGTACCTCGCCGCGGCCTTCCCGTGGCTCGTGGGCCACCAGACGGTCGTGGCCGTCGCGGGGATCGCGCTCGTGGGCTTGCTCAACCTGCGCGGACTCAAATCCATGGGTCGCGCGTCCTCGGTGCCCACGTACGCGTTCGTGGGGGTCGTGCTGATCCTCGTGCTCGTGGGCTTCGTCCAGGACGTCACGGGAACACTGCAGCGCGCGCCGTCGGCGGACTACGACGTCGTCCCGGCCGCGGGCATGGACGGCGGGCTCATGGGCCTGGCCGGGGCCATGCTCGTGCTGCGCGCGTTCTCCTCGGGTGCCGTGGCCCTGACGGGCGTGGAGACCATCACGCACTCCGTGCCGTTCTTCCGCAGGCCCAAGGCCCTCAACGCGGCGCGCACGCTCGCGGTGCTCGGAGCGCTGTCCGCTGTGTTGCTGCTCGGGGTGCTCTACCTGACCCGGCGCACGGGCGCGGTGGTCGTGATGGACCCCGCGCGGCAACTGTTGATCGACGGCCGCGCACCGGAGCCCGACTTCTACCAGGTGCCCATCCTGGGCCAGATCGCGCAGGCCGTGGCGGGGGCGGATTCCGTGTGGTTCGTGATCCTCGTTCTCGTGACCGTGGGCGTGCTGTTCATGGCCGCGAACACGGCGTACTCGGGCTTCCCCGTGCTGGCCTCACGCCTCGCGTCCGCCGCATTGCTGCCCCGGCAGTTGCAGAGCCGGGGGTACCGCTTCGCGTTCACGAACGGCATCATCCTGTTGTCCGTGGTCGCGGCGGTCTTCACGATCGTGTTCCGCGCGAACGTCAACGGGCTCATCCAGCTCTACGTGGTGGGGGCGTTCTTCGCGTTCACGCTGACCCAGGCGGGCATGGTGCGGCACTGGGCCAGGGTGCGCCGCACGAGCACGTCGCAGAGTCCGCACCGCCGGATCGCCGGGCGCTGGGCCGTGGCGGTGATCGCCCTGATCGCGTGCGCGGCGGTGTTCGTGGTGGTACTCGTGACCAAGTTCGCCCAGGGCGCGTGGCTCACGATCGTCGCGATCGCCCTGATCACCGTGATGATGCGCGCCATCGGGCACCACTACCGCTCGGTGGACACCGAACTCGAGGTGCACCAAAACTCGGGGGTGCGGGCCCTGCCGTCCCGCGTGCACTCGATCATCGTGGTCACCTCGGTGCGCAAGCCCGTGGTGCACGCCTTGACCTATGCGCGGGCCTCCCGTCCGTCCAGCCTCGAGGCCGTGGTGGTGGACACGGACCGCGCGCGCACCGAACAGATCGTGAAGCAGTGGGAGGCCCTGGAGATCCCCGTGCCCGTCACGGTCCTCGCCTCGCCCTACCGCGATACCGTGGGACCCGTCGTCGCCCACATCCGCGGCATCCGCCGCAAGTCCCCGCGGGACCTCGTGATCGTGTACCTGCCCGAGTACGTGGTGGGCCGCGGATGGGAACGCTTCCTGCACAACCAGGCCATCCGCCCGTTGCGGACGCGGCTGCACTACGAACGCGGAGTCATGATCGCCTCCGTACCCTGGCACCTCGAATCGGTGCGCGAACTACGACTCACGGAGAACAACGAATGACCGAGTCCCCCGATCACCTCGAGCTGCGCCTGGGCGCCGTGGCCCACGGCGGCCACGTGGTGGCCCGCACGGACGAGGGGCGCGTGGTCTTCGTGCGCCACGGGCTGCCGGGGGAGCTGGTTCGTGTGCGGCTCACCGACCGGGACCCCGCGGCGTCGTTCTGGCGCGCTGACGTCACGGACGTGCTCGAACCCGTCCCCGGGCGCCGGGAGGTACACCCGTGGGAGCAGGCGGACGCGCTCGTCGCAGCGGGCGCGGACCGGCCACCGCTGGGCGGGGCCGAGTTCGGGCACGCGGATCTGACGACCCAGCGCGAACTCAAACGCCACGTGATCGCCGAGCAACTGGGCCACCTGGCCGGCCACGACTGGGACGGCGAGGTGCAGCCCGTCGCGGGGGAGAGCCCCGACGGCACCGGGTGGCGCACCCGGTTGCACCTGGACGTGGCCCCCGACGGCACACCCGGGATGTACCCCCACCGCAGCACCGAGCTCGGTCCCGTCACGGACATGCCCCTGGCCACGGACGCGATCCGCGCCCTGGCCCCGTGGTCGCTGGAGTACCCCGGTGCGGCCCGCGTGGACGTCGCCGCGCCGGCAGGGGGAGCGGCACCGCTGCTGCACGTGGGGCTGCGCCCGGATGCCGCGCCGGAGCAGGTCACCGCCCTGCGGGATCGGTTGAGCGCATGGGCGGGGGACCGCGGGGTGAGCGTCACCGCGCGCTCGCCGCACGAGCGGGACACCCAGGTGTGGGCGGGCACCGACCACGTCCAGGAGACCCTCGAGTTGCCCGGCGCTACCGATCCCGAGCCGCTGCGCTGGCGCATAAGTCCCACGGGCTTCTGGCAGATCCATCGCGGCGCTCCCGGGACCCTCGCCCGCGCGGTACTGGACGGCGCCGGTCTGCGCCCCGGGGACAGCGTGTGGGACCTGTACAGCGGCGCCGGTCTGTTCACCGCGGTGGCCGCGCGCGCCGTGGGCCCCACGGGGTGCGTCTTCGCGGTCGAGGGCTCGCCCGTGACCTCCGCCGACGCCGCCCACAACCTCGCCCGCGCCCCGCACGTCACGAGCGTGCGCGGGGACGTGGCGCGCGTGCTCACTGGACCGGGCGGGCGGGGTGGGCACCGGGGCCGGGGTGCCGCAGCGGCGTCGTCCCGGCGGGGTCGTGGTTCCACACCGCGGCCACCGCGCCCGGACGTCGTCGTCCTGGACCCGCCGCGCGCCGGTGCGGCCAAGGAGGTGCTGGCCGCGGTGGACCGTGCCGCACCGCGCACGATCGTGTACGTCGCGTGCGATCCTGCCGCGCTCGGCCGGGACCTGGGGCGGTTGCGGCGCCGGGGCTGGCGGATCGAGGGCGTCGAGGCATTCGATCTGTACCCGAACACGCACCACGTGGAAGCCGTCGCGGTGCTCAACTGCGAGGGCTGAACCGGGCGGCCGAACGACGGCCCACGTCATCGTGACGCGGACGCCCGGGAATCCCCGGAGTGACGGAGCGCACGGGCTACACTGACAGGGACTGTTCCACGCGCGGGGGACACCTGTAGTGTGCCGCGCGCGCCGAACGCAACCGACGGTGGCGAGAGGAGTTCCACACCATGACTGTGGACAGCTTTGGAGCCAAGGACGTTCTCAACGTCAAGGGCACCGACTACGAAATTTTCCGACTGGACGCCGTGGAGGGAGCCCAGAAGCTCCCCTACAGCTTGAAGGTCCTGCTCGAGAACCTGCTGCGCACCGAGGACGGTGCCAATGTGACGAGCAAGCACATTGAAGCCCTGGGCAACTGGGACCCCGAGGCCCAGCCCGACACGGAGATCCAGTTCACCCCTGGTCGCGTGATCATGCAGGACTTCACCGGCGTTCCCTGCATCGTGGACCTGGCCACCATGCGTGAGGCCGTGGCAGATCTCGGCGGCGACCCCTCCCGCGTGAACCCGCTCGCCCCGGCCGAGCTGGTCATCGACCACTCCGTGCAGATCGACGCGTTCGGTTCCGCGGACGCGATCGAGCGCAACATGGACATCGAGTACCAGCGCAACGGCGAGCGCTACCAGTTCCTGCGCTGGGGCCAGACCGCGTTCGATGACTTCAAGGTGGTCCCGCCCGGGATGGGCATCGTCCACCAGGTCAACATCGAGAACCTGGCCCGCGTGGTCATGACCCGCGAGGTTGACGGCACGCTGCGCGCCTACCCGGACACCTGTGTGGGCACCGACTCCCACACCACCATGGAGAACGGCATCGGCGTGCTCGGTTGGGGTGTGGGTGGCATCGAGGCCGAGGCCGCGATGCTCGGTCAGCCCATCTCCATGCTGATCCCGCGCGTGGTGGGCTTCAAGCTCACCGGCGAGATCCCCTCCGGTGCGACCGCCACGGACGTGGTGCTGACCATCACGGAGATGCTGCGTGAGCACGGTGTCGTGGGCAAGTTCGTGGAGTTCTACGGTGAGGGCGTGGCAGCGGTACCGCTGGCCAACCGCGCCACGATCGGCAACATGTCCCCGGAGTTCGGTTCCACCGCGGCGATCTTCCCGATCGACCAGGTGACCCTGGACTACCTGGCGCTCACGGGCCGCTCCGAGGAGCAGATCGCCCTGATCGAGGCGTACACCAAGGAACAGGGCATGTGGCACGACCCCGAGCACGAGGTCGCCTACTCCGAGTACCTCGAGTTGGACCTGTCCACCGTGGTCCCCTCGATCTCTGGGCCCAAACGTCCCCAGGACCGCATCGAGCTGACTCGCTCCAAGGAACAGTTCCGCGACGACCTCGTGAACTACGTGGCCGAGGACAAGTCCGTGGATGTGGACCCGGACGTCGTCGAGTCCTTCCCGGCCTCCGACGCCCCCTCCCACGACGCGACCGACGAGCAGGACCCCCAGGACGCGCCGCGCGAGAGCTCCGCGGACGACATGAGGGAGCGCCCCGAGCACCGAGTGGAGGTCTCCATGGAGGACGGCCGTCACTTCGAGCTGGACCACGGTGCCGTGTCGATCGCCTCGATCACGTCCTGCACCAACACGTCCAACCCCTCGGTGATGATGGCCGCGGCCGTGCTCGCGCGCAACGCCACGGAGAAGGGCCTCAAGGCCAAGCCGTGGGTCAAGACCTCGATCGCGCCGGGTTCGCGCGTGGTCACCGAGTACTACGAGAAGTCCGGTCTGGTCCCGGCACTCGAGGAGCTCGGCTTCTACATCGTGGGTTACGGCTGCACCACGTGCATCGGCAACTCCGGTCCTCTGGAGCCCGAGATCTCCCAGGCCGTGCAGGAAAACGACCTCGCCGTGACCTCGGTGCTCTCCGGTAACCGCAACTTCGAGGGCCGAATCAACCCGGACGTGAAGATGAACTACCTCGCGTCCCCGCCGCTGGTCATCGCGTACGCGCTGGCCGGGACCATGGACTTTGACTTCGAGAACGAGCCTTTGGGCCAGGACTCGAATGGTCAGGACGTGTTCCTCAAGGACATCTGGCCGGACCCCACCGAGGTCCAGAAGATCATCGATGCCTCGATCGACACCGATATGTTCGACCGCGAGTACGGCACCATCTTCGACGGTGACGAGCGCTGGCAGAACCTGGACACCCCCACGGGTGACGTGTTCGAGTGGGACCCCGAGTCCACCTACGTGCGCAAGCCACCGTACTTCGAGGGCATGACCATGGAGACCACTCCGGTGGAGGACATCGAGGGTGCGCGCGTGCTGCTCAAGCTGGGCGATTCCGTGACCACGGACCACATCTCCCCGGCCGGTTCGTTCAAGAGCGACACGCCCGCGGGCAAGTACCTCACGGAGCACGGCGTGCAGCGCAAGGACTTCAACTCCTACGGTTCCCGCCGTGGTAACCACGAGGTCATGATCCGCGGTACGTTCGCGAACATCCGCATCAAGAACCAGCTGCTCGACGGCGTGGAGGGCGGTTTCACCCGCGACTTCACTCAGGAGGGTGGCCCGCAGGCCGCCGTGTACGACGCCGCGATGAACTACCAGGAGGCCGGTGTTCCCCTGGTGGTGCTGGGCGGCAAGGAGTACGGCTCCGGTTCCTCGCGTGACTGGGCGGCCAAGGGCACGTCCCTGCTGGGTGTGCGCGCGGTCATCGCGCAGTCCTACGAGCGCATCCACCGTTCCAACCTGATCGGCATGGGCGTGCTGCCCCTGCAGTTCCCCGAGGGCGAGTCCGCGGACTCCCTGGGGTTGGACGGCACCGAGACGTTCTCGATCGAAGGGGTCACCGCGCTCAACGACGGCCAGACCCCCAAGACCCTGAAGGTCACGGCCACCAAGGAAGACGGTTCCACCGTGGAGTTCGACGCCGTGCTGCGCATCGACACCCCGGGTGAGGCCGACTACTACCGTAACGGCGGCATCCTGCAGTACGTGCTGCGTCAGATCGCCAAGTAATAGGTCCTCGGATCGTACCGTCGGCCGGTGATCCCCGCTCGGGGGGTCACCGGCCGACGGCGTCGCGGGCGTCGTTCGCCGTGGCCCAGGCCATGCGACGGGACGGGGCCCCGGCCAGGGCGAGTAAGATCGGACGGAGCATTCGGGCGCATCATGATCCCCCCGCCGGACGAGCACCCGTCCGGTGCGGGCCCGAAGAGGACGAGACATCCACGGAGAGCAGGCTATGACGCTTCTGGAGACCATCGAGGGACCCGAAGACCTACGGGGGCTGGACGCCGCGGCCATGGAGCAGTTGGCCGCCGAGATCCGTTCCTTCCTGATCACCCACGTCTCCGCGACCGGGGGTCACCTGGGGCCGAACCTGGGTGTCGTGGAGCTCACCCTCGCGGTGCACCGCGTGTTCGACTCGCCCCAGGACTCGATCGTCTTCGACACCGGGCACCAGTCCTACGTGCACAAGCTCGTCACGGGTCGCCAGGACTTCGACACCCTGCGCCAGGAGGGTGGCCTCGCGGGCTACCCGTCCCGCGCGGAGTCCGAACACGACATCGTGGAGTCCTCCCACGCGTCGTCGTCCCTGTCCTGGGCGGACGGGATCTCGCGCGGTTACGCGCTCACGGGCCAGGACGACCGGCACACCGTCGCGGTGATCGGGGACGGGGCCCTGACCGGTGGCATGGCGTGGGAGGCCGTGAACAACATCGCCTCGGACCGGGACCGCAAAGTCGTGATCGTGGTCAACGACAACGGCCGCTCCTACGCGCCCACCGTGGGCGGGTTCGCGAACCACCTGCGCGAGCTGCAGGCCAGCGTGCAGCAGGGCGTGGACGCCGTGCGCACGGACCGCCGCTACGAGCAGACCCTCGCGAAGGCTAAGCGCCTGCTGACGTCCTCGGGCCACCTGGGCCAGGCCGTGTACCGCGGTCTGCACGGGATGAAGCAGGGCATCAAGGACGTGGTGGTCCAGCAGGGGATCTTCGAGGACCTCGGCATGAAGTACGTGGGTCCGGTGGACGGCCATGACCTCGCCGCGATGGAACAAGCGCTCACGAATGCCCGCAACTTCGGTGGCCCGGTCATCGTCCACGCCATCACCGAGAAGGGCCACGGCTACTTGCCCGCCCGCCTGGACGCGAACGACCAGTTCCACTCCGTGCCCGTGATCGACCCCACCACGGGCAAACCCACGAGTACCGCCTCGGCCCGCTCGTGGACGCACGTCTTCCGCGACGAGATCGCCGCGATCGCGGATGAGCGCGAGGACATCGTGGGCATCACCGGCGCCATGTTGATCCCCATGGGACTGCAGAAGATGCAGACGGTACACCCGCAGCGCGTCGTGGACGTGGGGATCGCCGAACAGCACGCGCTGACCATGGCCGCGGGCATGGCGTTCAGCGGGCTGCACCCGGTCGTGGGCCTGTACGCGACGTTCCTCAACCGCGGCTTCGACCAGCTGCTCATGGACGTGGCCCTGCATCACGCGGGCGTCACGGTCGTGCTGGACCGCGCGGGCGTCACCGGCCCGGACGGGCCGAGCCACCACGGGATGTGGGACCTCGCACTGTTGCAGATCGTGCCGGGGCTGCACCTCGCGGCCCCGCGGGACGAGGCCACCATGGTCGAGGAGCTGCGCGAGGCGGTTGCCGTCTCCGACGCACCCACCGTGGTGCGCTACCCCAAGGGCGCGGTGGGTGCGCCGTTGCCCGCCCTCGAGCGACTGAGCGGCGGGGTGGACGTCCTCGCCCGCAACGGCGAGGCCTCCGGCAAGGGCGTGGATCACCGCGACGTGCTGATCGTGGGCGTGGGCGCCATGTGCGTCACCGCGCTGGACGTCTCCGAACGCCTCGCCGCCCACGGTGTCTCCTCCACCGTGGTGGACCCCCGCTGGGTACTGCCCGTGCCGCAGGCGGTCGTGGAGCAGGCAGCGACGCACCGGATCGTGGTGGTGATCGAGGACGGTGTGCGCGCCGGGGGCATCGGTTCGCTCATCCGCCAGGAGATGCGCGCCCAGGGCGTGGACACCGCGCTGAACGAGGTGGGGTTACCCACCGAGTTCCTCGAGCACGCGAGCCGCGAGCAGATCCTGCAGCACACGGGGTTGACCGCCCAGCGCGTCGCCCAGGACACGCTCGCGTCCGTCCTGGGCACCAAGGTCCCGTACGCGCGCCCCGTGTCCGAAGACGCCGCGCAGCTCACCGT
This sequence comes from Kocuria marina, assembly GCA_014652975.1. Lineage (GTDB taxonomy): Bacteria > Actinomycetota > Actinomycetes > Actinomycetales > Micrococcaceae > Kocuria > Kocuria marina. The sequence continues at coordinate 183,376 of BMZV01000002.1, forward strand.
GCCGCGCTCCGGGGAGCAACCGCGCGACGGACGCTGAACCACCAGCGCTGATCCACGGACCGTTCGCCGCCGGACAGATGTGGTGCGCGGCGAACGGATCCGCGCGGTTCAGCCCACGATGACGCGCCCGTCGCGCACCGTGACCGGGTACTCAGTGAGTCCCCTGGATGCGGGCCCGCCCTTGACCTCGCCCGTGGCCATGTCGAACGCCGAGCTGTGGCACGGGCACACGTACTGCCGGTTGGCGGGATTGACGATGCACCCCTCGTGCGGGCACACGGGAGAGAACGCGGTGAACGTGCCCTCGGTGGGCTGTCCCACCACGGCCTGCACACCACCGGAGTCCACCTTGAGCCCCGACCCCACGGGGATGTCCGCGGCGGCGGCCACGTCCACGGGGGTGGCCGGCGCGGTGGGGGTGGCCGCGGCGTCGTCGTCCGATCCGCCGCCCGAACCGCACGCGCTCAACCCGACCGCGCCCACAGCGGCGATCCCGGCGGCACCCACGGCGCGTCGGCGCGTGAACAACGCGGGGGAGGGGGTCTTGGTCCGGGCGGCGGGGTCCTCGGGCAGGGGTGGGACGGTCATGGCGGTGCGATCCTTTCGACGCGGTGGCTCCAATCCTAGGACCGGTCACGGCGCGGCGTGGGGCGCGGGGGCGGGGTGTTTCCTCAGTACGATGGGACCAGGAGCGGACGGGTGGATCCCGGTCCGCGGTACAGGAAGGAAGGCACCATGATCAAACGTCTTGCATTCGTCGCCGGTTTCGGAATCGGCTTCGTGGTCGGCTCCGCGTCCGGTCGCAAGAGCTACGAGTCCCTGCGCGAGAGCGCGCTGAACACCTGGAACGACCCCAAGGTCCAGGCCAAGGTCTCCGAGGGTACGGACTGGGTCAAGTCCGAGGTCCCCGTGGTGGGCGAGAAGCTCGCCGACGGCGCGCAGAAGGCCGCCGACACCGTGGGCGCCAAGGCCTCCGAGGGCGCGGCCGCCGTCAAGGACAAGGCCGCCCAGGGTGCCGCGTCCGTTAAGGACAAGGCGCAGGGCGGTGCCGAGGCCGTGAAGCAGAAGGCCTCCCAGGGCGGTCAGGATTCCGGTACGCCCGCGAAGGACTCGGGCGCCGAGCTGCCCGAGCCCGCCGTGACCGAGGACGAGGTGGACATGAAGCCCGCGCACCCGGGTCCGGACGCCAAGGACATGAAGAACTGATGCGACGGGCGGCACGGGTCATGTGACCGCGCCGCCGCGTGACAACGGCCGTGCACCTTCGTGGGTGCACGGCCACTGTCGTGTCGTGGCCGGAGCGGTCCGGTGCACGGCCGGCTCCGCGCCCTCGATCTACTCGTGCCCCTCAGTGGTCTTCTCCGCCCGACGCCGCGAGCGCAGTTCACGCCACGCGGCCCCGATCACGGGCGTCACGTGCTCGACCTGCCACGAGCGGGCGCCGAGCTCGCGCAACCGGGCGGCCACGGCGTCGTCGGCGGCGGAACGCGGGGGCTGCCAGCAGAACCGGCGCAACAGTTCGGGCGTCAGGAGGTTCTCGGTGGGTAACTCCAGGTGCTCGGCGAGTTCCGCCACGGCGGGTTTGAGGACCTTGAGCCGCGCCGCTGCCTCCGGGCGCTTGGCATCCCAGCCCTTGACCGGCGGGAGGGCGTTGGAGGGGATCGTGGCGGGGACGGGCTCCTCGGTGTTGCGGGCGTCCTGGACCGCGGTGAGCCACCGGGTGGCCTCGCGCGAGGCCAGGCGACCGTGGAAGCCCGGGGTGGCCATGAGCTGCGGCACGGTGCGGGGCATCGCGTTGGCGGCCGCCACGATCGCCGAGTCCGGGAGCAACCGTGTGGGCGCGAGGTCCTTGTGCCGCGCGAGCGACTCCCGCGCCTGCCATAGATTGCGCACCGCGGTCAGCTTGCGCCGGCCACGGACGTTGCCCACGCCGTGGGTGCGCCGCCACGGATCCTGGCGCGGTGCGGGCGGGGGCAGGGTGCGGATGTGTTCGAATTCTTCGAGAGCCCAGTCGAGCTTGCCCGCCTGGACCAGGCGATCCTCCGTGGCCCAGCGCAGCTGCACGAGCACTTCGACGTCCAGTGCGGCGTAGTTGAGCCAGTCCACGGGCAGCGGGCGCTGGGACCAGTCCACCGCCGAGTGCTCCTTGGACAGCGTGAATCCCAGCAGTTCCTCCGTCATGGAGGCGAGGCCCACCTTGCGCAGCCCGAGCAACCGACCGCCCAGTTCGGTGTCGAAGAGCCGGTCCGGGTGCATGTCCAGTTCGGCGAGGCAAGGCATGTCCTGCGTGGCCGCATGCAGCACCCACTCGACGTCGCGCAGGGCCTCGTTCACGACCGCCAGGGACCCCACGGCCTCGGGATCGATCAGGATCGTGCCCGCGCCCTCGCGGCGCAACTGCACGAGGAACGCGCGCTGCCCGTAGCGGAACCCCGAGGCGCGTTCGGTGTCGATCGCCACGGGACCCGTGGCCGCGGCCAGTTGCTCCGCGGCGCGCGTGAGGCCGCGGGCGGTGTCCACCACGCGGGGGAGCCCCTCTGCGGGGCCGTTGAGATGCACGGTCGCGGGAATGTGCAGATGCTCGAATCCGGGGACCACGATCTCGGGTGGCTCCGGAGCTCGAGGGGGCCTGGGGTCCTTGGCGTTGCTGTTGATGGGATGTTCCTCGGAGGGTGGATCGGCGGCGGTGCAGGTGATCCGCACCGCCGGACGGGACGGATGACGGGGCCGGTTACAGGTAGGTCACGCCCTCGTGATGGGGTGGCAGACCGGCGGCGGTGCACAACACCTGGGCCCACGCACCCAGGTGTGTCAGGGCCCAGTGCGGCGGGCCGATGTGGGGCACCGGGGTCCAGGACGCACGCACCTCCACCTGGGCGGAGTCTGCATGTTCGGTCAGGCTGCCGAAGTGGCGCTCCACCGTGCGGGAGGCCGTACCGCCCTCGGCGGTGAACTGCGCACCGTGCTCGGTGAGCGTGTCCGTGAGCCAGGACCAACCGACGTCGGTCAGCAGGTCGTCCCGGCCCATGGCGGCGTCCGTGCGGGACCGGAACCAGCTCACGATCCGGAAGGGACCTTCCCAGGGCTGCGGGCAGGACTCGTCGTACAACACCACGAAACGCCCGGCCGCCGGTGCGTCGTCCGCGGTGCGGGGCCGGCCGGGTGCGGTGTCGCGCCGATGGGGACCCCGGACGACTTCCGCGGCGAAGGAGATCGCGTGCGGAGCAAGTCCGTGCGGGGGGACGATACGGCGCAGTGCGATCTCCGGGCGGAAGCGGGCAGTCTCCAGGGCTTGCACGACTGCGCGAAACACGTCCGGAGTGCTGTTCAGCTCGGTTACCGCTCCCACAAGGTCACAGTAACCACACCGTTATCCTTCACCGCGCGTTTGACATCGTGTCGCTCGTGCGTATCGCCGTGCGTCGTTCTGGGGTGGGTCGGATCGACGCTTCAGTCCTGCGTCGCGGGAACCAGACGCAGGGACACCGAGTTCATGCAGTAGCGCAGATCCGTGGGAGTGTCGTACCCCTCGCCCTCGAATACGTGGCCCATGTGCGAGTCGCAGTTCGCGCAGCGCACCTCCACGCGCTTCATCCCCATGGTTGTGTCCTCGATGTAGCGCACCCGGTCCTCCGCGAGCGGCGCGAAGAAGGACGGCCACCCGCAGTGGGACGAAAACTTCGTGTCCGAGCGGAACAGCTCGGCCCCGCACGCGCGACACTCGTACACGCCCTGCGTGGTGGTGTCCACGTACTCGCCCGTGAAGGGGCGTTCGGTCCCCGCCTGGCGCAGCACCTGATACTCGAGCGGGTTCAGTTGTTCACGCCACTGCGCGTCCGTGCGCGCCGCGGCGGCCTCCGGGCTCAGGGCTCCGCCGGTGCGGGCGCTCGTCTCGTGGTTCGGCTCCGTGGTCACGGGGCGCCTCCTTCTCGTCGTCATGTGACTTCCTCCCTGTTCAACCATGCGTTCGCGCCGGTTATGCCCGTACGACGTCGCGTAGCCGCCGTTCGACGCTCGCGCGCACCGTGTATTCGGGGTGCCTGCGGTGACCGGCCCGCCATCCAGGTCCCCGTGATCGGCGCGTGCCAGAATGACGACATGACTACCCTGATCACCCCCGGGCAGGATTCGAACGCGCGCTCGTGGCGCCGCGGCGCGGTGGTGGGCGCCGCCGCGAGTATCGGAGCGGCGTCGGCGACGTTCGCGTTGTCGGGAGGTCTGGCGGCGCTCGTCGCGCGCCACGTGGTCACCCCGTCCACCCGGCCCGGCAACGTCCAGGTGCTCAAGCTCGAGAAGGACCCCAACTCGGGACAGGAACTGATCACGCTGCCCGCGAACCCGGACACCCGGGTCGCCGGGACGTACGCCCTACGGTTCGACGACGGTCGCGGCCTCGCGCGGATCGGCTTCATCGTGCGCCAGACCGGGGGCACCGTCACGCGGCTCGTGGAGCGCGTGTACCGCGGGGAACTCGCGGTGGGCAAGCGCGGGTGGTGGACCGGGACCGTGTACGCGCGACCGTCGGACGCCGGGTTGGCCTACGGCAAGATCCACGTGGAGACGCCGCTGGGGCCCGCGCCCGCGTGGGTCATCCCCGGGGACGGGGACACGGCCACCGCACACCACACCGGCACGTGGGCGGTCATGGTGCACGGCCGCGGCGCCCAGCGCCCGGAATGCATCCGCGGGGCCAGGGTGGCCCACGAACTGGGGTTGCACTCCCTCATCCTGTCCTACCGCAACGACCAGGAGGCACCCTCCACCCCGGATCAGCGCTACGGGCTCGGGTTCACCGAATGGGAGGACATCCAGGCGGGAATCGGCTATGCGCTGGACCACGGAGCGTCGGACATCGTGCTGTTCGGGTGGTCCATGGGCGGGGCCATTGTGTTGCGCACGACCGAACTGACCGAGTACCGCGACCGCATCCGAGCGCTGGTGCTCACGGGACCGGTCGTGGACTGGTACGAGCTACTGGCTCACCAGACCCGGATCCACCGCATCCCGCGGCGCGTGGGTCGCATGGCGGCGGACCTGATCTCCCACCGGATGGGCCCGCGGATCACCGGGCTGGCCGCGCCCCTGGACCTGCATGCCCTGGACTGGCTCTCCCGCTGGGAGGACATCACTACGACCACCCTGATCCTTCACTCCACGGACGACGAGGTGGTCCCGGTGGCCGGGTCCGTGGAACTCGCCAATCGCAGTCCCTACGTGGACTTCGTGGGGTTCTCCGGGGCCCGGCACACCAAGGAATGGAACATCGACCGCAAACGCTACGAGCGGGCCATCCGTGACTGGTTGCCCGCGGCGCTCACTCGCCGAGCCGGGCGTGGATCTGGCGTTTGATCCGACCGAGCATCGCGGACATCCCGCGCATGCGCAGCGGGGACACCAGCTTGGTCAGCCCGAAGCGTTCCGGCAGGTCGTCGGGTACGTCCAGCACCTGGGACGCCGGCAGGCCGTTGAGCCCCTCGTGCAGGATGGATGCGAAACCGCGCGTGGTGGGCGCTTCCGCCGGCGCGGAGAAGAACAGGGCGACCGGTGCGTCCGCATCGGACCCGTCCAGTTCCACGGTCAGGAACAACGGCGACTGACACTCGGTGACCTGCTCGAGTTCCTCCGGGTGCTCGCCGAGCCGCGCGGGCAGCGCGGGCAGCGAACGGGAGAACTCGAGCAGCAACTGCAGCTTGTCGGGCTCGGGGACCTCGTGGAACTCGGTCACCAGCTCCCGCAACTGTTCGGGCAGGTCCTGGGTGCTCACCGCGCGGCCCCGGGGGCCTCGCCGCGTTCCTCACCCTGCGCCACGGGCACGCGCACGGCGTTGCCCCACTCGGTCCAGGACCCGTCGTAGTTGCGCACGTTGTCGAAGCCGAGCAGGTGGGTCAGCACGAACCACGTGTGCGAGGAACGCTCGCCGATGCGGCAGTACGCGATCACGTCGTCGTCCTGCCCGAGCCCGACCTCGTCGCGGTAGATGGCGTCGAGGTCCTCGCGGGACTTGAACGTCCCGTCCTCGGCGGCGGCCCGGGCCCACGGCACGGACGCCGCGGTGGGGATGTGTCCGCCGCGCAGCGTGCCCTCCTGCGGGTAGTCGGGCATGTGGGTGCGCTCGCCCGTGTACTCCTGGGGGGAGCGCACGTCGATCAGGGGAGTGGTGCCCAGCGCGGCCAGCACGTCCTCGCGGTACGCGCGGATCACTGAGTCGTCCCGCTCCACCACGGGGTACTCGGTGGGGGTCACGGGGGTCGCGTCCGTGGTCAGTTCGCGGCCCTCGGCGATCCACTTGTCGCGCCCGCCGTTCATCAGGCGAACGTCCCGGTGACCGAACAGCGTGAAGACCCACAGGGCGTAGGCGGCCCACCAGTTGGACTTGTCGCCGTAGATCACCACGGTGTCGTCGCGGGAGATCCCCTTGCGGGACATCACCTCGGCGAACTGCTCCCCGTTCACGTAGTCGCGGGTGTCCGGTTCGTTGAGGTCCGTGTGCCAGTCCACCTTGACGGCCCCGGGGATGTGCCCGGTCTCGTACAGCAGGACGTCCTCGTCCGATTCGACGACGACGATGCCGGGCGTGCCGACGTGATCGGCCACCCACTGCGTGGACACCAGTCGTTCCGGGTGCGCGTACTGCGCGAACGCGTCGTTCTGCTCTGCTTCTACAGCCATGAGACTTCTCCTTGTCCTTGTACTGTCGTGGGCGCTGCGCACGCACGTGCCGTGCGCGTCTCGTTCTCCAGCGTAGTGGTGCGCGCGCACCCGGCGCATGCCGGCCCGCGTGTGCCGTCATACGCGGTCGCCGTGTTCACCACGGGCTGACCGGTAGCATCGGGGGAGAACGGGACGCCCGGCGCGTCCCACGTACTGTCCGTTTACCGCAGGACCGGTCCCGGTGCGCGCCCGCCGCGGCGCGCGATCCGGAACCGGTCGGGAGGCCCTGTCACGTGAGCACTCAGATCGAACACCTCGTGGAGCGCGATCCACGCGTCTCGGCCGATGAACTGCTGGCCGGTTTCACCCCGTCCGAACGCTTCGGGGAGGTGTCGTTCGACACGTACCGCCCGGATCCGTCCCAGCCCTCGCAGGCACAGGCGGTCGAGAAGCTCAAGACCTTCGCGGCGGGCGCGTCCGGGGGCGGCGTCTCCGGTGGCGGGTTCTTCTCCAAACTCTTCGGCGGGCAGAAGAGTTCCGGCGCGGCGCAGGGGATCTACCTGGACGGCGGGTTCGGCGTGGGCAAGACCCACCTGCTCGCGTCCCTGTGGCACGCCGTGCCCGGGCCCAAGGCGTTCGGCACGTTCGTGGAGTACACCAACCTGGTGGGTGCGCTGACGTTCCGCCGCACCGTGGACGCCCTGAAGGAATACACCCTCGTGTGCATCGACGAGTTCGAGCTCGACGACCCCGGGGACACCGTGCTGATGTCCCGGCTCATGCGCGAACTCGCGGACGCGGGCGTCAAGCTCGCGGCCACGTCCAATACCTTGCCCGGTTCACTGGGCGAAGGCCGGTTCGCGGCGCAGGACTTCCAGCGTGAGATCCAGGTGCTGTCCTCCCAGTTCGAGGTCGTGCGCATCGACGGCGAGGACTACCGTCACCGCGGACTGCCGAACGCGCCGTCGCCCCTGCCCGACGACGCCGCGCTCGACGCCGCCGTCGAACAGCACTTCGCGGGTCGGCGTGTGGCGATCGACGACTTCGACGCGCTCGTGGAACACCTTTCCCGCGTGCACCCCTCGCGCTACCGTGCGCTGATCGAGGGCCTGGACGCGATCGCGTGGCGCGGGGTGCGCACGATCGACCAGCAAGCGGTGGCGCTGCGGTTCGTGGTGCTCGCGGACCGGTTGTACGACCGGGACCTGCCCATCCTCTCCACGGGCGTGCCGTTCGACCGCGTCTTCACGGAGGAGATGATGGCCGGCGGCTACCAGAAGAAGTACTACCGGGCGGTCTCCCGCCTCACGGCACTCGCCCGGGAGGCGGACGAGGCCTGAGACCCGCGAGAGCGGTGGCGACGCCGCGGCGTCGCCACCGCGCGGGTGACCGGTCCTTGAGAGGAGCCCTCGAGCCCGTGGGGCGCACCCTCGAGCCGACGTGAGAACGGGGTCCCTTCCGATCGGAAGGGACCCCGTTCTCACGCGGCGGTACAGATCACTCGTTGCCGCTGAGCCGATCGCGCGCGGCGTCCTGGCCTTGATCGATCTGGCCCTCGAATTTGTGACCGGTCTTCTCGTCCACGGCGTCACCCGCCTTGTCGATGCCCTGGTCGACCTTGTCCTGGTGGTTTCCGGCGGCGTCCTTGGCCTTGTCCGCGAGTCCTCCGAGATCCGGCATGATCTGTGTCCTTCCGGTAGGTGAACCAGCCCGGTGTCGGGTCGGTACGTTTATCCTGCACGGCTTCCGTCACATACGGAAGGACCCCGACACGGGGTTCACCCTGAGGGAACATGACGCGATGGGTCCGGGGTGGAAGGAATCGGGCCCCGTTCGTTCCCGCCTGAAGTGGAGTACCCTGGGAAGTCGTCCCGCGCGCCAGCCGACCCCGCGAGAACCGGTGTGCAGCGCTCGCCCGCCGAGCGCCGTCGGCGTCATCCAGCGGGGCGGGAACCCCCATCCACGAAGGAGCCAGTGCGCGCCATGACCACCGAGAAGGTCGAACTGCTCCGCCACCCGGCGGAGGCCATCAACTGGAATCGCGTCCAGGACGAGAAGGACACCGAAGTCTGGGACCGTCTGACGTCCAATTTCTGGCTCCCCGAGAAGGTCCCGCTGTCCAACGACGTCCAGTCGTGGAAGACGCTCACGGCCGAGGAGCAGGACCTCACCATGAAGGTGTTCACGGGCCTGACCCTGCTGGACACCATCCAGGGCACCGTGGGCGCGGTCTCCTTGATCCCGGACGCCAAGACCCTGCACGAGGAAGCCGTGTACACGAACATCGCGTTCATGGAATCCGTGCATGCGAAGTCCTATTCGTCTATCTTCTCCACGCTGTCGTCCATGAAGCAGATCGACGAGGCGTTCCGCTGGTCGCGCGAGAACGAGCACCTGCAGCGCAAGGCCGACATCGTGCTGACGTACTACAAGGGTGACGACCCGCTGAAAAAGAAGGTGGCCTCCACCTTGCTGGAGTCCTTCCTGTTCTACTCCGGGTTCTACCTGCCCATGTACTTCTCCTCGCACGCCAAGCTGACCAACACCGCGGACCTGATCCGGTTGATCATTCGCGACGAGGCCGTGCACGGGTATTACATCGGCTACAAGTACCAGCGTGGTCTGCTGCAGGAGACCCCGGAGCGTCAGGAGGAGCTCAAGGCGTACACGTACGAGCTGCTGGACGAGCTCTACGACAACGAGGTGGCCTACGCCGAGGCGCTCTACGACTCGGTCGGCTGGACCGAGGACGTCAAGAAGTTCCTGCACTACAACGCCAACAAGGCACTGAACAATCTGGGCTACGAGGCCCTGTTCCCGCGGGAAATGACGGACGTGTCCCCGGCCATCCTCTCCTCGCTGTCCCCGAACGCGGATGAGAACCACGACTTCTTCTCCGGTTCCGGCTCCTCCTACGTGATCGGCAAGGCCGTGAACACGGAGGACGAGGACTGGGACTTCTGAGTCACTGAGCGCCCGCCCTCCCGGAGAGCGTTCCGAGGCCCGGATCCGCACGGTGTATGCGGGCCCGGGGGCGGGTTGGGTGGGAGTGTGCGGGAAACAAGGCCATGGAATGAAGAGCGGGTGGCGCGCGGGTGCGTCCCCCAATGTGCGGCTGTCATCACGTGGCCGCTGTTCCTAGGCTGGAGCCGCAAGGGGAGAGGTTTCCCGCCAACCCTCAGGCGTTCCGGGGGGAACGCCGGGTTGGTGGGGGCACGATCGACAACCGTGAAGAACTGCACAGTCATGCAGTCGCCACGGGAGATCTTCGTAGGGGGGCTTGAACGTGATGCGCGCAAAATCGTCCGTCAAATCAGTGCTCTCGGTCGCCGAGCTGGGCACGCTCAACCAGCTCATGCGCGGTGCCGGCACGGTGGAACCGTTCGAACGTGAACTGGTGTCCCGCGTGTTCGTGGGTGCTCGTGCGTGGCTGCAGGAACAGGAAGAGGGCGCGGAACTCACCCGTGACCAGCGCAAACGGTGGAACGCCGCGGTGCGCTACGTCAATCGCTACGTCTCACGCGGCGGTGTGACCATGTCGTGGCGAGTGCTGCGTTCCTTGGGCAACTCCACGGATCTGCTCGCGAACCACCACGTGCTCAAGACCGCGATGGTAGCCGCCGCCGCTCACGGTCCGGTCACCGCGGCCGAGGAGAGCCGCATGGCCACTGCGCTCACCGCCCCGCCCCGTCCGGCCGCGCGGTTGACCACCTCCGCGGCGTGATGCTCCACACGTCGTCGACTTAGCGCGCGCCACGTCCGGCCGGGTGAGCGAGGAGTTGCGGGGAACGGACCCGCCCGTGCCGCCGCGTCCGGGTTCCGAGCGGGCCCCGCTGCACTAGAGTTGGCGCCAGCATGAAACTCATACGCCAGCGCGAGTCCCTGGGCGCCGAACAGGACTACCGCCGCGCCCTGTCCATCCTCGACGCCGCGCGCGGTGGCGCCACCGAACCCGTGTTGCGCGTGTACCAACCGCGGCCCACGGTGGCCTTCGGTCGCCGCGACGAACTCAACCCCGGGTTCCCCCGGGCCCGTCAGGCCGCGCTCGACGCCGCGTTCACCCCGCTCGTGCGCCGCGTGGGTGGCCGTGCGGCCGCGTACCACGGGGGTTGCTTGGTCATCGATCACGTGGAACCGGATCCGGATCCTAAGACGGGTATCCAGGACCGGTACCGCCTGTTCGGGGACATGGTGGTCGCAGCACTCGAGGAACTCGAGATCCCGGCCCAGGTGGGAGAGATCCCCGGGGAGTACTGCGCGGGGGAGTACAGCGTGCACGCACCGGGGACAGCGGCGGATCCGAACCAACCGGTCAAACTCGCCGGTACCGCGCAGCGTGTCGTGGCCGGGGCGTGGTACTTCTCCACGGTGCTCGTGATCGAGGTAGCCGAGCCGTTGCGCAGCGTCCTGGAGGACGTGTATTCGTGCCTGGGTGTGTCGTGGGAACCGGCCACCGCCGGGTGCGTCGCGGACGTCCGACCGGGCACCACGGTCGCCGAGGTCGAGGCCGCGCTCATGAGCGTGTACGACCGGTACTCGTCCTACATGGGGTACGGCCCCGTGAGCGGATCGCGGTAGGACCGACAACCCGTCACGGGAGGAGAACACCATGTGCGGTCGTTATGTGATCGCCCGGACCCCGGGCCAGCTCGCACTGCCCTTCGACGCGCAGGTCGACGACTCGATTGCCGGGGGCGTGGAACCCAACTGGAACGTGGCTCCCACGCACACGGTCCCGATCATGCTCGAGCGGCTCTCACCGGACGGTCAGCTGCTCCCGGAGATCCACGCCGCGCGCTGGGGCCTCGTGCCCTCGTGGGCCAAGGAGCTGTCGATCGGGTCCAAGATGTTCAACGCCCGCTCGGAGACTGTGACCGAGAAACCGTCCTTCCGGGCCGCGGTCAAAGCCCGGCGCTGCGCGATCCCCGCGGACGGCTATTACGAGTGGAAGGCCCCGGAGTCCGGGCGCGGGAAGAAGCAACCGTACTTCGTGCACCCCGAGGACGGTTCCCCGATCTGGTTCGCCGGGATCTACGAGTGGTGGCACGTTCCCGACGACGCCGCGGACCTCGCGCGCGCCGAGCAGACCCGGCCGGGCAAGAACGCGCAGGACGACGCGGGCCGGTGGTTGCTCTCGTGTTCGATCCTCACGCGCGAGGCCCCGGACGCGCACGACGAGAACTCGCACCTCGCCGCGCTGGGAGCCCTGCACAACCGGTTGCCCATGGGCATGACCGAAGCGTTCGCGCGCGAATGGATCACCCCGGACAAGGACCACGCCCCGGAACTCGTGGACCGCGCGGTGGCCGGCGCGTTGGAGGTCGCCGCGCAGTGGCGCATGCATGCCGTGAGCACGGACGTGGGGTCGGTGAAGTCCCAGGGGGAGTACCTCGTGGAACCCCTGCAGACCTTGCTGTAGCCGCAGCCGGGGGCGTGTCACAACCCCGGTGAATGTCCTCGGTGCGGCCCGCCGCACCGCAAGACCTCGGCCCTCTGCCTATGGTGGAGACGGTGCACCGATGCACCCACACCGACGATAACCGGGGGTAGACATGGTTGAACTGGGCAACACCCTGACCGATGACACGCGCTGGCTGATCGACTTCGTCCGCTCCGCCGGAGCCGGCGTGCTCGCGAGCAACAGCGGCACGGGATATCCCGAATCAGCGTACGTCCACGTGGCTGCCACGGACGACGGACACATCGTCTTCGGGACCAACACCAAGTCCCGGAAGTTCTCCAACATCACGTCCGACCCGCGCGTGTCCATGGTCGTGATGCGCGACGGCACGCACGAGGTGCAGCTCGAGGGAGAGGCCAGGGTCCTCGAAGGGGCCGACGCCGCTCCGGCCGGTCAGACGCTCGCGGCACAGCACCCGGGGGCGACCGATACGAACGATCCCGAGAACCTGCGGGTCCTGGACATCACGGTGCGTTGGGCCACGCGCACGGACGCATCCCAGGTCCCGCCGCGCAGCGACGAGCTCACGCTGCGCTGACGGGTTGCTGCCACGCTGACGGGTTCGCCCCTCGCTGTCGAACGACGGCGCGGGCGCGTCACGGAGGGGCGCCGGTGCGCTCGGCGGACGCCGATTCGTTCCACGACATGCAGTGCATCCATCCGCAGCAGGAGACCCGGGTCGCCTCAGGCGATCCGGGTCTCTTGCATCCGGTTCAGAACGGTTCGGTTCTGGGCGGGTCGGTCTTGGACGGCTCGGTTCCGGGCAGCTGCGTCCCGAACAGCCGCAGCACCGTCAGAGTTCGTCCTGCTCCGGGATCCAGCGGTTGAAGTCGAGCGTGAGGTAGAGCGCGAGCGCCGCGGAGTTGTCCTCCGGGATCCGCACGCACACCTCGTGATAGCCGTTCTCGTGCAGGGACGTCATGACCTGGCGCACGAGCTGCTCCGCCAAGCCGCGGCGGCGGTGCGAGGACGCCGTGAAAAGTTCGAACAGGTACGGCACGTCCGGCAGGTGCGGGTCATCGCGGCGCTCGAGCACGATGGCCGCGGCCACGGGGTTGCCGTCCTCGTCCTCGATCACCTGCGACTGTTCCTGCAGGAACGGGCCGAACTCACCCCGGAAGGCGTCTCGGACCGTGGTCTCCGCGTCCTCCTGCGTGCCCACGGTCCCGGACCCGTAGGCCTCCCGGAGTAACCGGGCGAGCGCGGCGGTGTCCTCGTCCGTCACGGAACGGCTCGTGGCCGTGAGCTCCCGGGGGGTCAGCTCCGTCCGCGCGATCAGCGTGATGGTTCCAGTCATCATGGCCTCCCATGGGTCATCGGTGCACACGGTAGTTCTTGCCCCTCAGGGTAACCGAGAAGACCCCGGTTTCCACGGGCGTACTACGGTGGAGGGGCAGGCCCGTCCGAGCCCCGGCCCACGGCACCGCGGTGGGCGCGAGCGGCGTCGTCGTCCCACGCGGGGACCGGAGCCCGGAGGCCACCGTCCGGCGTTAGTGAGGAGAGCGAGCACCATGACCGAGAACCCCCAGACCGATTCCACACCGGAGGGCGAGACCGCCCGGATCTGCCGCGAGTTGATCCGCTTCGACACGAGCAATTACGCGAGTGGCGAGGCCAAGGGCGAGCGTGCGGCGGCTGAGTACGTGGCCGAGCTGATCCACGAGGTGGGCCTCGAGGCCCACTACTTCGAGTCCGCCCCGGGCCGCGCGAACGTGTTCACCCGTATCGAGGGCAAGGACCCGAGCGCGGACGCGCTGCTCGTGCACGGCCACCTGGACGTGGTCCCCGCCGCGGCGCAGGACTGGTCCTTGGACCCGTTCGCAGGGGAGGTGCGGGACGGGATGATCTGGGGCCGCGGCGCGGTGGACATGAAGGACATGGACGCCATGATGCTCTCGGTGCTGCGCCACATGCGCCGCACGGGAACCGTGCCCGAGCGGGACATCGTCTTCGGGTTCTTCGCGGACGAGGAAGCCGGGATGCGCTACGGCTCCAAGTGGATGGTGAGCGAACATCCCGAGGTCTTCGACGGTGTCACGGACGCACTGAGCGAGGTGGGCGGGTTCTCCGCGAACATCGGCGGCAAGCGGGCCTACCTGCTGCAGACCGCGGAGAAGGGCCTGCTGTGGTTGAAGCTCATCGCACAGGGCCAGGCCGGGCACGGCTCCGGGCTGCACGAGGACAACGCCGTGACGCACCTGTCCCGCGCCATGGCGAACATCGGGCAGTACACGTGGCCCGTGGAACTGACCAAGACCACCCGCGCGTTCCTGGACGAGGTCACCGAGCTGACCGGCGTGGAGTTCGATCCGGAGAACCCGCAGCGGCTGTTGCGCGAACTGGGGGATGTGGCCCGGTTCGTGGGGGCGACCCTGCAGAACACCTCGAACCCCACGATGCTCGACGGCGGGTACAAGACGAACGTGATCCCCGGGACCGCGCAGGGCACCGTGGACGTGCGGTTCCTGCCGGATCAGCGTGATCTGGTGATGGAGAAGCTCCAGGAGCTCGCGGGTGACAAGGTGCGCTTCGAGGCCGAGTTCGAGGACATCGGGCTGGAGGTCCCGTTCTCGGGCAACGTGGTGGACGCCATGGTGGACGCGCTGCAGGCCGAGGACCCCGACGCCGTGGTGCTGCCCTACATGCTCGGCGCGGGCACCGACAACAAGTCCCTGGCCACGCTCGGGATCACCGGCTACGGATTCGTCCCGCTGCAGCTGCCCCCGGAACTGGACTTCACGGGCATGTTCCACGGCGTGGACGAGCGCGTGCCCGTGACCTCGCTCGAGTTCGGTTCGCGTGTGCTGGACCGCTTGCTGCGCACGTACTGAGCCCCCCGCGCTCGCCGGCCCGAACGACGTCGGCCCCGCGTCGTACTGCCAAGTCGTAGCGACCTCGTGCATGCCCCCCGCGACCGGACCCGCGCGACGCCGACCCGTCCTGCGTTCCGCCCCATTCCACCGGCCCGACCACCGAAGGAGCCCCCATGACCGCCGTGACCGAACTGCTATCCGACGAGCTGCTCGCCGAGATCAGGGATCGCGCCGCCGCGACCGACCGCGACAATGCGTTCTTCGCCGAGGACTTCGATGCGCTGCGCGAGATCGGCTACCTGCGGATGCTCGTCCCGCGCGAGTTCGGCGGGCTGGGCTTCACGCTCGAGCAGGCCGCGCAGGCGCAGCGCCGCCTCGCCACGGCCGCACCGGCCACCGCGCTGGGGATCAACATGCACCACGTGATCGTGGGGATCGGCCACACCCTCCACCTGCGCGGGGACGATCGCGCGCAGCGGATCTTCCTCGACGCCGTGGCCGGGGAGGTCTTCGCGTTCGGGATCTCCGAGGCGGGCAACGATTCCGTCCTCTTCGACGCGACCACGAGCGCCGAGCCCGTGGCCGAGGGCTGGCGCCTGCACGGCACCAAGATCTTCACGTCCCTGTCCCCGCGCTGGACGCGCCTGCTCGTCCACGCCCGGGTCTCCGGGGACGACGACGCCGCACCTCTCGTCTTCGGGTTCCTCACTCGGGAGGACCACGGGTCCCCGGCGGAGGGGGTCACGGTGCGCGAGGACTGGGACGCGCTCGGGATGCGTGCCTCGCAGTCGTGCACCACGGTGCTGGACGGTGCGCTGCTGCGCACCGAGGACGTGCTCACCAGGACCTCTGCCGCGCCCAACCCGGACCCCGTGGTGTGGGGGATCTTCGGGTGCTTCGAACTGTTGCTCGCGGCGGTGTACACGGGGATCGCCGACCGCGCGATCGACGTGGCCGTGGAGATCACGACCACGAGGCGATCCCTGGCCAAGGACGCCCCGTACTCGGACGACCCGGACATCCGTCGGCACATAGCCGGGGCCGGTGTGCTACGGGACGGGGTGGAACTGCAACTGCGGCAGTTGTGCGCGGACGTGGACGCCCTGGGCTCGGACCGGGAGCCGGCGCACGGGCCGCGGTGGTTCATCCTGTTCTCCGGGGTCAAGCACCGGGCCACGGAAGCCGCGCGCGCCGTGGTGGACCTGGCGCTGCGGGCGTCCGGGGGAGCGCAGTACCGGCGCGGTTCCGAGCTCGAGCGGCTCTACCGGGACGTGCTGGCGGGGATGTACCACCCCTCGGACGAGGAATCCGTTCACGCGGCCACGGCGAAATCCCTGCTGGGACCCGTCTCGTCCTGAGCGGATCCCAGGCTCAGAACGTGCGGTCCACCCGCATGATCCGCCGGCGCAGTACATAGCGGCGTTGGCCCCCGTAGAGCACCGCCGAGCGCATGAGTTCCCACTTGCCGTACTCGGTGTGTTCCCGCACCCGGCTGCGTGCCTCGGCGGGTTTCTCCCGCGGCGCCACCGTGAGCGAGAGGTACTCGTACCGGTCGTCGCGCCCGGTCATGGTGGGGTGACCGGATACCGAACTGTGCTTCAGACGTTGTTCTTTCATTGCTCCCATTCTGCTCCGATAACGGCTAACGTCTACACCATGAGCACCGATCCCCGCGCCGCGCTGCAAGCGCTCGTCAACGCCCTCGAAGAACACCTCGCCGCCGCGGCGAACCGCCGTTCGGACGACGATCCCACGGTGGACGGAGCCTACCTGGCCATCGCCAACACCTTCGAAGCCTACGAGGAAGCCCTCTACGACGCCTACGACGAGGTCACCCCGCTCACCGTCTTCGCCGAGGAGGACGACTCCGACGACGACCTCGACTACGACGACGAGGATGACGATGACGATGACGACGACGATCTTCTCGAGGACAACGAGATGATGGACGAGGATCTCGTCGACGAGAACGACTACGACGATGACGACGACGAGAACGAGGACCGTGATTCCTCGAACGGACCCCGTTCCCGGCGCTGACCCGGGGGATCGGATCACGTGAGCTGCGAAGGCCTCCGCCGCGGGCGGGGGCCTTCGTGCGTGTCCAGCGGCTTCCCAGGGCGGGCCGGGAAGCACCTCAGAGGGGGTGCCGTACAGTTGTCGCGTGAACTGGATCGAAGCGATAATCCTGGGCCTCGTACAGGGGCTGACCGAATTCCTGCCGGTGTCCTCCTCCGCCCATTTGCGGATCGTGGGCGAGTTCCTGCCCAACGGGGCGGACCCCGGGGCCACCTTCACCGCGATCACCCAGCTGGGCACCGAGACCGCCGTGATCATCTTCTTCTGGCGGGACATCGTGCGCATCATCACGAAGTGGGCGCTGTCGTTGAGCGGCCGCGTGGACCGCAAGGACCCGGACGCCCGCATGGGGTGGTTCATCATCCTGGGTTCACTGCCCATCGCCGTGCTCGGTCTGTTGCTGCAGGACTACATCGAGACCCAGTTCCGCTCGCTGTGGATCACCGCGACCATGCTGATCGTCTTCGGTCTGTTCCTGGCGATCGCGGACTACATGGGCAAGCAGGAACGTCACCTGGAGGACCTGACCGTCAAGCACGCCGTGGGCTTCGGTTTCGCCCAGGCGCTGGCACTGGTGCCCGGTGTCTCCCGCTCGGGTGGCACGATCACCGCGGGTCTGCTCATGGGCTACACCCGCGCGGCCGCGGCACGCTACGCGTTCCTGCTGGCCATTCCCGCGGTGTTCGCCTCCGGCCTGTACCAGCTGTACAAGGCGGTCAGCGGCGCCGAACCCGGTGGGGTCTACTCCCTGGGTCAGACCGCGGTGGCAACCTTGATCGCGTTCGGCGTGGGTTATCTGATCATCGGGTGGTTCATGCACTACATCTCGGAACGCAGTTACAACCTGTTCGTGTGGTACCGCATCCTGTTGGGTGCCGCGCTGTTCGTGATGCTCGGAGCGGGGCTCATCAGCGCCTGATCAGCACCGCCCTCGACCCGTGACGTGCGCGTTCGCGGTCACCAGGGAATAGCGGCCCCGGTGCGCCCGTTGCGTTCGGGGGAGTCCAAGAATCGTCCAAGCGAAGGTGAACATGAAGCGTTGGTCCAGCCGTCCGGTTCCGCAACTGCCCGGGACCTCGCCCGCACCCCTCGTGCACGACACAAGCACGGGGGAGCTCGAACGGCTGGAACCGCGTGAGGGCCGGGCGGGACTGTACGTGTGCGGGATCACCCCGTACGACGCCACGCACATGGGCCACGCCGCGACGTACGTGAACTTCGACCTGCTCAACCGGGTGTGGCGGGACGCCGGCTTCCCCGTGGACTACGTCCAGAACGTCACCGACGTGGACGACCCCCTGCTCGAGCGGGCGAACGACACCGGCGTGGACTGGCGCGAGCTCGCCGAGGAACAGACGGAGTTGTTCCGTACCGACATGGCGGCCCTGAACGTGCTGGCCCCCGATCACTACGTGGGGGCCACCGAGGCCGTCGAGTGGATCGTGCCCGCCGTCGAACGCCTCGTGGAACGCGGGCTCGCGTACCGCGTCCCGGAGGGCACCGGTCAGGACGGGCGCTCGGAGCCCGCGGGGGACGTCTACTTCGACGTCGATGCCGCCGGGCGGTTGCGCGCCGGCGATCCCGACGCATGGGTGATCGGCTCCACGTGTCGCCTGGACCGGGAGCGCATGCTGCCCCTCTTCGCGGATCACGGCGGCGACCCCGAGCGCACGGGCAAGCGTGATCCGCTGGACCCGCTGTTGTGGCGCGTCAAGCGCGAGGGCGAACCGTTCTGGGACGGTGCGTCACTGGGTGAGGGCCGTCCCGGATGGCACATCGAGTGCAGCGTCATCGCGCTGCAGTACCTGCCCGCGCCGTTCACCGTGCAGGGCGGAGGCTCGGACCTCGCGTTCCCGCACCACGATATGGGCGCAGGCCACTCGTACGCGCTGTCCGGTGAGCCCATGGCCGAGCACTTCGTCCACACCGCGATGGTGGGGCTGGACGGCGAGAAGATGTCCAAGTCCAAGGGCAACCTGGTGCTCGTCTCGACCTTGCGCCGGGAGGGAGTGGATCCCGCCGCGATCCGTCTGGCGATCCTCGCCAACCACTACCGTACGGACTGGTTCTGGACGGACGACCTGCTCGAGCAGGCGAAGCGTCGCCTCGCCACGTGGCGTGAGGCCGCCGTCAAACCTGAAACGGCCGGGGCGGACTCCCTGCTCGAGGCCGTTCGCGCGGCCCTCGGTCAGGACCTCAACGCTCCCGCGGCACTGATCGCGGTGGACGCGTGGGCCGCGCGCAACCTGGGCGGTGCCGCCGCGCGTGGTGCGGGGGCGTCGGCCGAGGACGCCGCGCTGGCGCGCGCCACGGTCGAGGCGTTGCTCGGCATCGAACTCTGAGCGCCCCGCCTCCGACGGACCCGCGCGGTCAGCCGCGGTCGTCGCGGCGGCGCAGGTAACGCTCGAACTCGCGGGCGATCGCGTCCCCGGTGGCCTCCGGGAGGTCCACGGTGTCCTTGGCCTCCTCGAGCTGGCGCACGTAGTCCGCGACCTCCGGATCCTCGGAGGCGAGCTCGTCCACGCCGCGTTCCCACGCCTCGGCGTCCTCGACCACGGGTTCGAGCGGCAGGGCCATGCCCAGCAGGTCCTCGAGGCGGCGCGCGAGCGCGAGCTGCGCCTTGGGGGAGGGCGACTGCGCCACGTAGTGCGGGACGGCGGCCCACATGCTCAGCGTGGGGAAGCCCGCGAGCGCGGCCATGTGGGAGAGCACCCCCACGATCCCGGTGGGTCCCTCGTACTGGGGGGCATCGATGTCCAGTTCCTCGCGCAGCTCCTCGGTGTCCGAGGTCAGGGTCACGGGGATCGGGCGGGTGTGGGGGACGTCCGCGAGCAGCGAGCCGAGCATGATCACGAAGTCCACGTCCAGGGCCGCGGCCTGCTCGAGCAGTTCGGCGGTGAACGCGCGCCACCGGTAGGACGGCTCCCAGCCGTGCAGCAGCACGACGTCCAGGTTGGTCCCGGGCACCGACGCCTTGGACAACCGCGTGGTGGGCCAGTGCAGTTTCTGCTCCCCGGTCAGGGGCCGGCGGATCACGGGACGGGAGTACTGGTAGTCGTAGTAGTCGTCCGAGGCGACCTCGAACACGTCCTTCGCGTTGAGCTGCTCGCGGATGAGCTTGAGGGTGTCCGTGGCGGCGTCGCCGGCGTCGTTCCAGCCCTCGAACGCGGCGATGAGCACCGTGACGGTCTCCTGGTCCGCACCGTCACGCACGACCCCGAAAGGTCCGATACCGGGCTGCTCCGAATTATTGTCCAACGTGGTCACCGTCCCACTGTACGGCCCATGCGGGTGTTCCACGAGCCGATCCCCAGCGCGGTACCGGCGGGCGCACCTACCATGTTCAGCATGCCCCTTCCCCGGTTCCGCCAGCCCTCCGACGACCGCGCCGCACCGGCCCCCGCCGGCCCCCGACCCCGCGGCGTGCGGCTGGGTCTGCTGCTGGGCGTGGAGCTGTTGCTGGACCGTTCGTGGTTCCTCATCGCGGGGCTGACCCTGGTGATGTACGGGCCCGTGCTGTGGCGGTTGTACCCCGAGCTCGGCTGGCTCAACCTACTCCTGGCCCTGGGCTTCGCGGTGGGCCTGGCCCTGAGCGTGCTGGTGCACGAACTCGCCCACGCGCTCGCGGGTCGCGCGGCCGGGTGGCCAGTGACCCGGATCGTGCTGACCCTCATGGGTGGGCACACGGCGTTCGGCAGCGTGCGCACCACGCCGCTGCCCACCGCGCTCGTGTCCCTGGCCGGACCGCTGAGCAACGTGGTGCTCGCCGCGCTGGGCACCGGTGTTCTCTTCGTGACCGCGGACAGCCTCGCGGGCCCGGGGTGGGCGCTCGTCCAGTTGCTGATCCTGGCCAACTGGATCCTGGGGTTGTTCAACCTGCTGCCCGGACTGCCGCTCGACGGCGGGCGCGTGGTGGAGGCGATCGTGTGGGCACTGACCCGCTCGGAGGCCAAGGGCACGACCGTGGCCGCGTGGTGCGGGCGCGGGATCGCGATCCTCACGGTCGCGTGGTTGCTGTGGGCGCAGGTATGGCGCCAACCGGTGGTGCTCGTGATCACACTGCTCGTGGCCGGGTTCATCTTCATGGGCGCGGGGCAGGCGCTGCGCCAGGCACGCGTTCTGGGCGTGCTCGACGCCGTGCGGGCCGGGGGTGTCGCGCGTCCCGCGATGGAGTTCTCCCCGACCACGCCCCTGGCCCTCGTGGACGCCACCGTCATGGCCGCCACGGGGGACGACTACCGGGGATGGACCCCGGACGTCGTCGTCCGTGACCGCGGTGCCGTGGGCCTGCTGGACCCCGAGCTCGCCGAACGGGTGGCACCGGCGCACCGCGGCGTCGTCGCCGTGGGGGACGTAGCCGAATGGCACCCCGCGGACGCCACCGTGGACCCGGGCACCCCCGGCGGCGAACTGGCCCGCGTGCTGGAGACCGGGCGCCGCGCCTGGGTGTGCGTCGTGGACGGTGCCGGTCACGTCACGGGCGTGGTGCACCACGAGGACCTCGCACGCTTGGCCCTGCGCGCCTGATCGCTCCATGAGCGCGGTGGGGGCCATCGCCGCGGGGCGTGGTGATCCGATCGGGGCTACGGTGGGAGAATGGCTCGGGGCGGCCCGCGGTGCGGGCGTACCTACGGAGCCGGACGGCCCCGACGACGACCACGCGTGAGAGCGAGCAGATGAGCGAGCAGCAGGAATCCCACCCGAACCCCACCGGCGCCACCGTGCGGGGAGCAGCCAACCGGCGCGGCCCGTTCCGCTCCGGCGAGCGCGTCCAACTCATGGACGAGACCGGGAAGATGACCACCATCACCCTGGTGGACGGAGGGGAACACCACACCCATCGCGGGGTGCTGGCACATGAGCTGTTGGTCGGCCAACCCGAGGGCACGGTCGTGTCCAACACCTCGGGGATCCAGTACCAGGCGCTGCGGCCACTGCTCAAGGACTTCGTGCTGTCCATGCCCCGCGGAGCCGCGGTGGTCTACCCCAAGGACTCCGGGCAGATCGTGACCATGGCGGACGTCTTCCCGGGCGCCCGGGTCGTGGAGGCCGGGGTCGGTTCCGGCGCGCTGACCATCTCCCTGCTGCGCGCGGTGGGGGACGAAGGCCACGTCCACTCGTTCGAGCGCCGGGAGGAGTTCGCGGAGATCGCCCGGGGCAACATCGAGACCATGTTCGGCGGCCCGCACCCCGCGTGGGAACTGAGCCTCGGGGACCTCGCGGAGGAACTGGGCGCGCGGGAGGAGCCCGGGTCCGTGGACCGCGTGATCCTGGACATGCTCGCCCCGTGGGAGTGCCTCGACGCCGTGGCCACAACCCTCGCGCCCGGCGGCGTGGTGATCTGCTACGTGGCCACCGTGCCGCAGTTGTCCCGCGTGGCGGAGGCCATGCGCGCGGACGGCCGCTTCACCGAGCCCGAGGCCTCGGAGACCATGGTGCGCGGGTGGCATGTGGAGGGGCTCGCGGTGCGCCCGGACCACCGCATGGTCGCGCACACCGGGTTCCTGATCCAGTCCCGCCGACTCGTGGACGGCGCACCCAGGTTGGCTCCGAAGCGGCGCGCTTCCAAGAGCGAGTACACGGAAGAGGATCTGCAGGCGTGGACTCCCGTGGCCCTGGGTGAGCGCGTGGTCTCGGACCGCAAGCTGCGCCGCGCGGGCCGCGATGCGGCGTCGTTGGCCGAGCACGCCGCGCGTTCCCAGCGGGAGATCGACGAGCAGGCCCGCGCGGACGGGGGTCAGGTGCGCGATGACTGAATCGGGCGGCACCGCGGGCCGTTCGGCCGCGGACATCACCCAGCGCCAGATCAACATGCTGCGGGACCAGAAGCGCAACCTGGACAAGCAGCTCGCGGCGGTGGGATCGCAGAACGAGAAGCTGGTGCGGTTGCTCAACGCGTCCCGCCAGGAGATCGTGACGCTCAAGAAGACCCTCGCGGCGGAGGCCGAGGCGCCCGCGACGTTCGCCGTGGTGCTGCAGGTCAACCACGGTCGCCAGCCCTTGGGGGAGGCCACCGGGAACGGTCCCGTGGTCACGGGCCCGTCGGTGGACGTGCTCTCCGCGGGACGGAAGATGCGCGTGGCCCTGAGCCCTCTCGTGTCGCTGAGTGCGTGCGAGCCCGGACTGGGGGTGCTGCTCAACGAGCACTACGTGGTGATCGCGGTGCTCGACTACGAGCGCACCGGGGAGGTGGCCACCGTCAAGGAGGTCATCGACCACGACCGCGTGCTCACCGTGGGCCGCTCGGACGAGGAACGCGTGCTGTTGCTCTCGGGTCGGTTGCGGCGTGAGCGCCCCAAGCCCGGGGACGCGCTGACCGTGGACCACCGCACGGGCTTCGCCCTGGAACCCGTGGAACGCACGGACGTGGAACAGCTCGTGCTCGAGGAGGTCCCGGAGGTCCGCTATACAGACATCGGCGGGCTGGGGCCTCAGATCGAGGCGATCCGCGACGCCGTGGAACTGCCCTACGTCCACCCGGACATCTACCGTGAACACGGTCTGCGCCCGCCCAAGGGCATCCTGCTCTACGGTCCCCCGGGCAACGGCAAGACGCTGATCGCCAAGGCTGTTGCGCGCTCGCTCGCCGAGCGCAGCGCGGCCAAGGCCGGGCGCGCGCGGCCCGAGGGCTACTTCCTCAATATCAAGGGTCCCGAGCTGCTCGACAAGTACGTGGGGGAGACCGAGCGCCAGATCCGCTCGATCTTCGCGAACGCGCGCGAGCAGGCGGCGCGCGGGATCCCCGTTGTGGTGTTCTTCGACGAGATGGACTCGCTGTTCCGCGTGCGCGGTTCGGGGCTGTCCTCGGACGTGGAGACCACAATCGTGCCGCAGTTGCTCACGGAGATCGACGGCGTGGAGCAGCTCGACAACGTGATCGTGGTGGGCGCGACCAACCGCGAGGACATGATCGATCCCGCGGTGCTGCGCCCCGGTCGCCTGGACGTGAAGATCCGCATCGACCGCCCGGACGAGCAGGGCGCGCGGGAGATCTTCTCGCTGTACGTCACCGAGGACCTGCCCCTGCGTGAGGACGATGTCGCTCGCGCCGGCTCCCGCGCGCAGGCCGCCCGG
The DNA here is from genome assembly GCA_014652975.1 of Kocuria marina. Classification (GTDB taxonomy): domain Bacteria; phylum Actinomycetota; class Actinomycetes; order Actinomycetales; family Micrococcaceae; genus Kocuria; species Kocuria marina. The sequence goes on from BMZV01000002.1 coordinate 207,454, forward strand.
GAGCTCGTGGACGCCGCGATCGGGCGCATGTACGCGCGCACCCCGGACACCGAGTTCCTCACGATCACGTACCGCGACGGCGGCCAGGAGACCCTGTACTTCGCGGACTACGCGTCCGGAGCGGTGATCCGCAACGTGGTGGACCGCGCCAAGAAGCAGGCCATCAAGACGCTGCTGACCACGGGCCGGCGGGGGATCACCTCGCAGCACCTCGTGGACGCGGTGAACCAGGAGTTCCACGAACAACAGGACCTGCCCAACACTGCGGACCCGGAGGACTGGGCCCGATTGACCGGTCGGCGCGCGGACACCATCCAGGACGTCCGGATCGCGGTGGACCGCCCCGGGGTCTCCGGCACGCAGCGTCCGGACGGGGGCGCGGCATGACGGTACGGCGGATCATGGGCAGCGAGACCGAGTTCGGTGTGCTGGCCCAGGGTGAACCGGGTGCGAACCCCACGGTGCTCTCGACCCGCGTGGTCACGGGGTACGCCGCGTGGGTCGCCCGACGGCTTCGGGAACAGGAGGCGGCACGCGGGGAACGGTCCGTGGGCTCGGCCGGGCCCACGCCATCGGACGACGCCGCCGCGCAGCCCGGTTCCCCGGACGCCCCGCTCGGCACAGGGTGGGACTACGGTTCCGAGACCCCGCTCGCGGATGCCCGGGGGTTCACCGTGGCCCGCGAGGACGCCCACCCGAGCCAGCTCACCGATGAGGCGCCGGTGCTCACCGCGGAGGAGATCGCCGCGGAGGCGATCAGCGAATCCGCGATGTACACGGAGGACCTCGACTGGCGCCGCGTGATCATGAACACCGTGATCCCCAACGGCGCGCGGGTCTACGTGGACCACTCCCACCCGGAGTACTCGTCCCCGGAGGTCACCACACCCCTGGACGCGCTCACGTGGGACGCCGCGGGGGACGTGGTGGCCGCCCGCGCCGTGGAGTACCTCGCGGAGGTTTCTACGGGGACGGATGCCGCGCCGGTGAACCTCTACAAGAACAACACGGACAACAAGTCGGTGTCCTACGGCGCGCACGAGAACTACACCGTGGAACGCGCCGTGCCCTTCGAGCGGATCACCGCGGCCCTGCTGCCGTTCTTCGCGTCCCGGCAGATCATGTGCGGTGCAGGCCGTGTGGGCCTGGGGGTGGACGGTTCATGTCCTGGGTTCCAACTGAGTCAGCGCGCCGACTTCTTCGAACGCACCGTGGGGCTCGAGACCACGATCCACCGCCCGATCGTGAACACGCGGGACGAACCCCACGCGGACGACACCCGCTACCGGCGCCTGCACGTGATCATCGGGGACGCCAACCTCTCCCACGTGGCCACGCTGCTCAAGTTCGGGACCACGTCCCTGGTGCTGAACCTCGTGGAACACGACCGGGCGCCGCGCCTTGAGCTTGAGGATCCCGTGGCCGCGCTGCAGGCCATCAGTCACGACCCGTCCCTGCGCACCACGGTGGCGCTCGCGAACGGTCGGGAGTTGACCGCGGTGGAGCTGCAGCGCGAGTACTACCGCGCAGCGTTGGCGCTGGAGACCGAGCTGGCCCCGAACGGGTTGGACGAGGACACCGCCCACGTGCTGCAGACCTGGGACGAGGTGCTCACGGACCTCGCCGAGGACCCCGCGCGCTTGTCCGACCGGTTGGACTGGGCGGCCAAGTACGCGCTGCTCACCGCGTACCGCACACGCGACGGTCTCGCGTGGGACGATCCCCGGCTCGTGGCGATCGACCTGCAGTACGCGGACGTGCGCCCCGACAAGGGGCTCTACCACAAGCTCGCGGCCGCCGGACGGATCCGCACCCTCGTGGACCACGAGCGGATCACCGCGGCCGCGGACCATCCGCCGATCGACACCCGCGCGTACTTCCGGGGCACCGCGGTGTCCCGGTACCCGCGGGACATGGTCGCGGTGGGCTGGGACACACTGACCGTGACGTTCCCCGGGATCCGCCGGGGAGCGCGGGTCAGGATGCCCGAACCCCACGACCTCACCCGGGACACGTGCGAGGACTGGTTCGACGCCCCGGACGTCGAGACCTGGATCGAGCGCGTGGCCGCGAACCGGCCCGCCCTCGTCACGGGCAGCGACATCGGCTGAACCGCCCGGTCGGGCGCAGCACACCTCATTCGAGAAGCCACAGGAGGACACCATGGCACAGGAACGCATCTTCCGCACCGGATCCCGCCGCGAGGAGGAACCGGACGCCCCGGCCCCCGCGACCCCGCCCGCCTCGGGCGCCGCACAGGCCCAGCGGGACACCCAGGGCACCGACGACCTGCTCGCGGAGATCGACGGCGTGCTCGAGACCAACGCGGAGGCCTTCGTGAAGGGCTTCGTGCAGAAGGGCGGCCAGTAATACCGTGGAACGGCGGATCTACGGGATCGAGACCGAGTTCGGCCTGATCCACAGCGCACCGCAGGGCCGTCCCCTGGGTGCGGACGAGACGGCGCGGCGGCTGTTCGCACCGGTGCTCGCGTGGGGGCGGGCCTCCAACGTGTTCCTGCCTAACGGCGGGCGCCTGTACCTGGACGTGGGTTCCCACCCCGAGTACGCGACGGCCGAGGCCGCAACCCTGCACGACGTCGTCGCCCAGGACGCCGCCGGCGAACGGATCGTGGACGACCTGCGCGCTCAGCTGCAGGAGAGCCTGGACGCCGAGGGCGTGGGCGGCACGGTGCACCTCTTCAAGAACAACGCGGACTCCGCCGGCAACTCGTTCGGCTCGCACGAGAACTACATGATTGCCCGCCGCACGGAGTTCTCCCGGCTGGTCCAGCACCTGCTGCCGCTACTGGTGACGCGGCAGATCCTCGTGGGCGCGGGCCGGGTGCATCCGGACGGGCCGCCGCCCTTCGGCTCCCTGGCCCTGGGGGACGGGCGCCCCGGCTACTCGTTCTCCCAGCGGGCGGACCACGTGTGGGAAGGGTCGTCCTCGGCCACCACCCGCTCCCGCCCCATGATCAACACCCGGGACGAACCGCACGCGGACGCCGAGCGCTACCGCCGGCTGCACGTCATCACGGGCGACTCGTCCATGTCCCAGACCACCACGGCGCTGAAGATCGGTATCACGGACGCGGTGCTGCGCATGATCGAGGCGGGCCAGATCCTGCCGGACCGCACGCTCGCGGACCCGGCTGCCGCCCTGCGACAGGTCTCCCACGACCTCACCGGTTTGGCACCGCTGGAGCTGGCCGCGGGGGGCTACCGCTCGGCGATCGAACTGCAGCGCGAGTACCTTGAGGAAGTCACCCGGTTCGTGCAGCGCCACGGCGCGCACCACGACCGCCTCGACTGGGTCGTCGGGCTGTGGGACCGTGGGCTGCGCGCCGTCGAGGAGCAGGACAGCTCGCTGGTGGACCGCGAGCTGGACTGGGCCATCAAGAAGAAGCTGCTGGACTCCTACGCGAGCGCCCACGGGATGGACTGGTCCCACCCCCGCATGGCGCAGTTGGACCTCGCTTACCACGACACCTCCGTGCGCCACGGACTTTTCCATATGCTGGAGCGCCGCGGTGCCGTGGAGACGTTCGTGGCCCCGCAGGACGTCGAGCGCGCCGTCGTCGAAGGCCCTCCCACCCGGGCGCGGATGCGCGGGCGGTTCGTGGCCGCGGCCCACGACGCCGGGGTCAGCACCACCGTGGACTGGGTGCACCTGAAGCTCAACGGGGAGCACCAGCAGAGCACGGTCATGTGCAAGGACCCCTTCGCCACCACCCAGCCGGACGTCGATGAGCTGATCGCGGAGATCACCTCCGGACGCGCCTGACCCCACCCGCCCGCAGTGTTCCGGGGACTCTCCCAGCCGCGGCCCACGCGGGTCCTCTACATTGGCCCCGAGCCAGCACCCCGATGACGAAAGGTCACCCCCTCGTGCGAAAGATCATCCCTGCCGGCACCGCCGCGCTCGCCCTGTCCCTGCTGCTGACCGGCTGCGGCGGGGGCTCGGGCTGGGACTCCGTGGAACTGTCCGCAGACCCCTCGCAGGGCACCGCGCCGTCGGTGTCCTTCAAGACCCCAATAAAGGTGGACGACGCGCAGACCAAGGTCCTGAAGGAAGGGGACGGTGAGGAGATCCACGCCGGCGACAGCATCATGCTGCAGGCGGCCCTGTACAAGGGCTCGGATGGTTCCTCGCTGGGGGACACCTACAGTCAGGGTGCCGGACAGGTGCTGACCGTCAACGACGAGCTCAAGGACTCCCTGCCGCAGATGTACGACGCCCTGACGAAGGCCAAGGAGGGGGAGATCATCGCGTACAGCTCTCCCAAGACCAGCGGCGCGGCCTCCGAGGGGGACGACTCCACCTCGGTGGAGGTCTACCAGGTGACCAAGAAGATCATGCCGTCGCTCAACGAGAAGATGAAGACCCCCTCCAAGGGCATGCCCAACGTTACGCAGGACGACAAGGGCACCCCCACGATCGCCAAGCCCTCCGGTAGCGAGCCCAAGGAGCTGAAGACGGACGTGCTGATCAAGGGGGACGGTGACACCGTCAAGGAGTCGGACACCGTGATCGCGAACTATGTGGGCGTGCGCTGGGCGGACGGGAAGTCCTTCGACTCCTCCTACGAGAAGGGCACCCCGGCCTCCTTCCCCCTCAACGGTGTGATCGCCGGCTGGAAGGAGGGTCTGGAGGGCCAGAAGGTGGGCTCGCGCGTGGAGCTGGTGATCCCCACCGACAAGGCCTACGGCACGGAGAAGGAGCTCGGCAAGGACTCCCAGTACCCCGCGGGCGCGCTCGTGTTCGTGGTGGACATCCTCGGCACCACACCCACCCCGAAGACGGAGACCGCGAGCCCGCAGGCCTCGGCGAGCGCCACTCCCGGTGCGTCCACGGCACCGAGCGCGAGCCCGGAGTCCTCTGCGTCCGGCAAGTGAGACACGGCTACACTGTGTGCTCGGCACGGCCCCGCCCGGGGGCCCACGACGAAAGGTAGAGCCCGTGTCATTCGGACAGCGCAAGCTTGATCGTTCCAAGCCGGAGATCGACTTCCCCCAGGACCCGGTTCCCACCGAGCTGCGGATCGTGGACGAGATCCAGGGCACCGGCCGGGAGGCGAAGGTCGGGGACACGGTCTCGTGCCACTACGTGGGTGTCACGTACTCGGGCGGCGAGGAGTTCGACGCCTCCTGGAACCGCGGTGAGCCGCTGGGCTTCACGGTGGGCGTGGGGCAGGTCATCCAGGGCTGGGACCAGGGTCTGCTGGGCATGAAGGTGGGTGGTCGGCGTCGGCTGGAGATCCCCTCCGAGCTGGCGTACGGCTCGCGCGGCGCCGGCGCCGTGATCGGCCCGGACGAGTCCCTGATCTTCGTGGTGGATCTGCTCGACGTCCGCTGAATGGCGCCCTCCGCGGGGCCCTCGGCGCGCCGTTCCACCACGGCGTCCGCTGAGCGGCTCCTCAACCTGCTGATCGCCCTGCTCGACCGCGAGTCCGGGTACACCCGTGAGCAGCTGCGCGCGATCGTGCCCGGTTACGACCGCGCCGGGAACCAGGACGCGTTCGAGCGCATGTTCGAGCGCGACAAGGCGCACCTGCGCTCACTCGGGTACCCGGTGGAGGAGATCCCGGACGACGACCCCTGGGCCTCGGACGCGCAGCTCACCCCGCGCTACCGCGTGCCCCGGGGCTCGTACCGGCTGCCCCGGGTACGGTTCAGTGCAGAGGAGTCCGCGGTGCTCGCCGTCGCGGCGGACGCGTGGAACGACGCTGCCCAGGACCGGCTCGCACGCCGCGCCCTCGACAAGCTCGAACCGGCGCTCAGCGGCGAGGCCGCGCCGGGCCGGGACCTGCAGCCCACCGTGGCCGTGGCGGACCCCGCCTTCGAGCCGCTGCTCTCGGCAGTGCTTGCGCACCGCACAGTGCGCTTCGACTACGTGGACCGCACCGGGGCATTCTCCCAGCGCACGGTGCAGCCGTGGGGTGTGGGCTCCCGCTACGGAGCCTGGTACCTCGCGGGCTGGGACACGGACCGGCGTGCACAGCGCACGTTCCGGCTCTCCCGCATCATCTCCGAGGTGGAGACCACGCGCGAGACGTTCGAGCCGCCCCGGGACTTTTCCATGGGCGGTCAGCTCGCGCGCATGGTCAGCCAGCCGCCGCAGCTGTGCGTGGTGGTCCATGTCCGCCAGGGCGCGGGCCAGCTGCTGCGCCGCATTGCCGCGCCGTCCGACTCACCCGCGTGGCGGGCCCCCGAGGGCTACGACGCCGTGCAGCTCGCGGTGCACGACACCGAGTCCGCGGCGGAACACGTGTGCGCGGCGGGCCCGGACGCCCGGGTGCCCCGCGAACCCGTGCCCGGCGTTCGGGGCGACGCCGCACAGGGCGGGAGCGCCCCGACGGCCGAGGGCGGGCCGTCGACCGAACCCGATTCGACGAGCGACGACGCCCCGACCGCCGAGGACATCGCGACCCAGAACGCGGTCGCCGACGCCGTGGCCCGCAGACTCCGTGACGCGCGGGCCTTCCAAGCGCGGATGCCCGGCGTGGACGTGCGTTGGGGCAAGCAGCGCCGTCACGGCGCGGCCAAGGCCAGCACCGAACAGCACCTCGCGCGGCTGCTACACATCGTGCGCCACGTCTACGCCCACCAGGGCGCGGAACTCGAGGAGACGGCCCGGCACTTCGGGATCACGGACGCGGAACTCGTCAACGACCTGCAGACCCTGTTCGTGTGCGGGCGCCCGGGGCACATGCCGGACCAGCTCATCGACGCGTCCTGGGACGACGGCCACATCTACCTGGGCAACGCGCAGGAACTGTCCGAACCCGTGCGGTTGACCGTCCCCGAGGCCAGCGCGCTGCTCATGGGGTTGCAGACCCTGCAGGCCGTTCCGGGCGGTGACAGCAGGGTCGTGCGCTCGGCCATGCAGAAGGTCGCGACCGCCGCGGACGCGCTGCCGCTCGCGGACGCGCTTTCGGCACCGGACGCCGACGCCGCCGCGGAGCCCCGTGACAGCGCGCTCGTCACCCGCCTGCGGGACGCGATCAAGAACGGCCGGCGCGTGCGGTTGCAGTACCTCGTGGCCTCCCGGGACGAGGTCACGGAGCGGCATGTGGACCCCGTGCGGATGATCTTCTCGGACGGGCAGCAGTACGTGCGGGGCTGGTGCCTGCAGGCCAATGCGCCGCGCACGTTCCGCACCGACCGGATCGTGGGCTGCGAGGACGTGGGTGAGGCCGAGGTGCACCCGCGCATGGAATCGGAGGTGCGTTCGAGTATCCAACCGGCCAAGCGTCGTCCGGTCCAGGCCGTGGTCGTCACCGATCGGCGTGGGCGGTGGATCGTGGAGCATTACCACGCCAAGCGCTTCGTGGAGGTCTCCGTGCCCTCGGCACCGGGGGAGACGGAGGAATCCGACGCCGCGCCCCGGGAGGCGAACTCCCAGCCGATTCCCGGGTCCCGCGCACGCGCGGCGCGGGGGCCGCGTCCACTGCCCGAGTACGTGGCCGCGGAGGTGGACTTCCCCACACTGGATGCACTGTCGTCCCTGGTCACACGGCATGCGGGACACGTGGGCGTGGTCTCACCGCCCGAGGCCGTGGCCGCCGTTGAACAGTGGTTGAACAGCAGTTGTCCCGAGCCCACCCCCGGGCGCCCGTAGCCCTCGACTGCCTATACTGGGGCCATGCTGTGGTGGATGTGGGTCGTGCTGTGGACCGTTCTGGTCCTGGGCGCTGCCGCGTTCATCGGGTGGGTGCTCTACCGGGTCGTGCGCACGCAGGTGCTGCCCGCGCTGGACGAGATCGAGCGAAGCGGTACCGATTTCGCCACCCGCTGGAACGCCGCGGCCCAGGGACACTCCACGCCGTTGCGCACACCCGCCCCGCCAGCCATGTTCACCCCGGTGGACGAGACCCGCGCCGCCTACCGTAGCGGCCGGGACCAACGACAAACAGCTCGGCTCATCCGCAGGATGCAGCGCAGGGACACCCTGGGGCAGCCCCAGAGGTATTCGGACGTGCGCCGGGTTGAACAGAAAGGACTCCGCCATGGGCCGCTTGTTTGACAGCCCCCTGACCCTCGTTTTGATCCTCGTGGTCATCCTGCTCCTCTTCGGTGCCCCCAAGCTGCCCGGGATGGCTCGTAGCCTGGGCCAGTCCCTGCGCATCTTCAAGTCCGAGGTCAAGGAGATGAAGCGCGACGACGATCCGAACGTGACCGTCAACGGCCAGCCGGTCGCCGATGGCCAGCCCGTCGCGGGCACCACCGCCGCGCAGTCGAGCACCCAGCCCACGGTGCAGCCCTCGGTGCAACAGCCGGCCGCCGAGCAGCCCACCGTGATCACCCCGCAGCCGGGCCAGCCCGCGCCCACCGTGGACCAGAACCAGCGCCCCACCGCCTGATCCCGGCATCGTCCGTCGGGACCCGCGCGGGGCCGAGCCGCACGGCTCGGCCCCGTCGCATGCGGGTGAACGGCCCGTCAGAGAGGACAGGGACCCATGTCCACCACGGATTCCGGGAAGGCCCCCGGTTCCACCCGGCAACAGCGCCGGGAACGCCGCAAGAGCACGTCGCGGCGGCACAACCCGCAGGCCCAGATGGCGCTCAAGGAGCACCTGCGGGAACTGCGTAACCGCCTCATCAAGTCCGCCGTGGCCACCGTGCTGGGCGCGGTGCTCGGCTTCATGGCGTACGAGCCGTTCATGCAGTACATCACCGAGCCGCTGCAGCGCCTGGCCGAGTCCGGGCGCACCGCGACCATCAACTACTCCTCGGTGGGCGGGTCCTTTAACATCATGGTGGAGGTCGCCGTGGTGCTCGGGCTGATCTTCGCGTCGCCGGTGTGGCTGTACCAGTTGTGGGCGTTCATCACGCCCGCGCTGCACAAGAACGAACGCCGCTACGCCATGGGCTTCCTCGCCGCGGCGATCCCCTTGTTCCTGGGTGGGTGCGCCCTGGCCGTGACCGCGCTGCCCGCGGCCGTCTACGCGCTCACCGCGTTCACGCCCGAGGGCGGGGCGAACTTCGTGGAGGCCGGGATCTACCTGCGCTTCTTCCTTCAGCTCATCCTGACGTTCGGGATCTCGTGCGTGGTCCCCGTGCTGCTCGTGGGTCTCAACGTGCTGGGCCTGCTGTCCGGGCGCACCGTGCTCAAGGCGTGGCGGATTGTGGTGGTGGTCGTTCTCGTGATCGCCGCGATGGCCGCGCCGGGTCCGGATCCCGTGACCATGCTCTACCTGGCCATCCCGCTGCTGGTGCTGTTCTTCGTGGCCGTGGGGCTGTGTCTGTACCTGGACCGGCGTCGCGCCAAGAAGCAGGCCCGGCAGGCCGCCGCGACCGGTGCCAACGCGGACCGGGGAACCTCGGCGGAAGCGCTGCGCTCGATGGGCAGCACCGCCCACCAAGACTGATCCGCCCCGATTCCCGGGGTGTCAGAGGCACCGCGTAGGGTGGGAGCATGTCTTCCCCCGCCGAACGGTACATTGCCGCGAAGGCTCGCGCGGCCCACGTGAGCACGGAGCTGTCGGCCTTCGAGAACACCGTGGACTTCGAACTGGACCCGTTCCAAACGCAGGGGTGCCGCGCTCTCGAGGAGGGCCGGGGAGTGCTCGTGGCCGCCCCCACGGGCGCGGGAAAGACCGTGGTGGGGGAGTTCGCGATTCACCTCGCACTGACCCGGGGTAAGAAGGCCTTCTACACCACGCCCATCAAGGCGTTGAGCAATCAGAAGTTCCACGAGTTCTCGCGCCGCTGGGGCTCGGACCGTGTGGGTCTGCTCACGGGTGATACGTCCGTGAACTCGGAAGCGGACGTGGTCGTGATGACCACCGAGGTGCTGCGCAACATGCTTTACGCGGGCTCGTCCACCCTGGCGAACCTGGGGTTCGTGGTCATGGACGAGGTGCACTACCTCGCAGACCGCTTCCGCGGTGCGGTGTGGGAAGAGGTCATCATCCACCTGCCCGAGCACGTCCAGCTCGCGTCCCTGTCCGCGACCGTCTCCAACGCCGAGGAATTCGGTGCGTGGCTCGACGACGTCCGCGGCAGCACCGACGTGGTGGTCTCCGAACACCGTCCGGTCCCGCTGTGGCAGCACGTCCAGGTGGGGCCGCAGCTGCTGGACCTGTTCGTGGACGACACCACGGTCGAGGAGGCCGCGCAGCGCCACTCGGACAAACACCGGGACGAACCCGAGGTCAACCCCGAGCTGCTGCGGTTGTTCCGCGCCCAGCATCCCCGCGGGGGTCGGTCGGGTGGGCGCGGACCGGGTCACCGCAATCGCCGTCGTCACGGCGGCCGCCACCAGGAGCCCCGCACCGGGCGGCAGGAGCGGATCTCCCGCCCCCAGCTGTTGCGCCGGCTCGACGCCGAGGCCCTGCTGCCCGCCATCACCTTCATCTTCTCCCGCGCCGGGTGCGACGCCGCCGTGGCACAGTGCGTGGCCGCGGACCTGTGGCTCACCACGCCGCAGGAGCAGCGCACCCTGCGCGCGTTCGCGGCGGAGGCTACCGCGCACATGTCCACCGCGGACCTCGCGGCGCTGAACTACGAGGACTGGTACCAGGGCCTCATCCGGGGGATCTCCGCCCACCACGCGGGCATGCTGCCCGTGTTCAAAGAAGTGGTCGAGCAGCTGTTCTCGGAGGGGCTCATCAAGGCCGTGTTCGCCACGGAGACCCTGGCGCTCGGGATCAACATGCCGGCCCGTTCCGTGGTGCTCGAACGCCTCGACAAGTTCAACGGTGAGGCCCGCGTGGACATCACCCCGGGGGAGTACACCCAGCTCACGGGGCGCGCGGGCCGGCGCGGGATCGACGTCGAGGGCCACGCCGTGGTGCTGTGGCGGGACGGGATGAACCCCCAGGCCGTCGCGGGACTCGCGTCCACGCGCACGTACCCGCTGAACTCGAGCTTCCGGCCCACATACAACATGTCCACCAACCTCATCGCGCGCTACGGGGCCAAACGCTCCCGGTCCATCCTGGAGACCTCGTTCGCGCAGTTCCAGGCGGACCGCTCGGTCGTGGGCCTGGCCAAACGGGTGCGCTCCCAGGAGAAGACCCTCGAGGGCTACCGGGACGCCATGACGTGCCACCTGGGCGACTTCACCGAGTACGCTGCGCTCCGCCGTGAGCTCACGGCCGAGGAGAAGTCCGCGAGCAAGTCCCGCTCGGCGCGTCAACGTAACGACGCCGCGGTGGCCCTGCAGGACCTGCTGCCCGGGGACGTGATCGAGATCCCTCAGGGCCGCAACGCCGGGTGGGCCGTGGTGCTGCGCGAGGACGCGCACCCCTTCGACCCGCGCCCCCACATTCTCACGGTGGACGGCAAACTGCGCCGGGTGGGTGTCAACGACCTGGACGGTTCCCTGGAACCCGAATCCCGGATCCGGATCCCCAAGCACTTCTCGGGGAAGTCCCCCCAGGAACGCAAGGACCTCGCCGCGACCGTGCGGGCCGCGTTGCACGAGCACCGTCCCGCGCGCGCCCGCTCGGGCGGTCACGCGATCCGCTTCGACCGGGGGACCTCCGCGCGCGATCACCGGATCGAGGACCTGCGCCGACGGTTGCGTTCGCACCCGTGTCATGGTTGTTCGGACCGCGAACAACACGCCCGCTGGGCGGAGCGCGCGTGGAAGCTCGAGAAGGACACCCAGGCACTGCGTAAGCAGATCGCCGGGCGCACCGGGAGCATCGCCGCGACCTTCGACCGCGTGTGCGCGGTGCTCACGCACTTCGAGTACCTCAACCCGGACGAATCCGGCCACCTGCAGCCCACCGCGGCGGGCGAACAGTTGCGCCGGCTCTACGGTGAGCGGGACCTGCTCCTCGCACTGTGCCTGCGGGACGGCTTCCTGGACGGACTGGACGCCCCCGGACTTGCCGGTGTCATGACCGCACTCGTCTACCAGCCCCGGCGCGAGGACCAGGGCGCGCGTCCCAAGATGCCCACGGCCCACATGGAGGAATCCGTCCAGATCCTGCTCCACAACTGGTCGGTGCTCTCCGCGCGCGAGGCCGAGCACCGATTGCCGCTCACCGCCGCCCCCGAGCTGGGGCTCGCGGACGCCATGTACCGCTGGGCCCGGGGCGCCACCCTGACCCGGACGCTCACCGGCACGGACTTGGCCGCGGGGGATTTCGTGCGCTGGGCCAAACAGACCGTGGACGTCCTGGACCAGTTACGCGGCGTGGAAGGGCTCGATCCCGAGCTGCGCGAGACCGCGGACCGGGCCATCGAAGCCGTGCGCCGCGGCGTCGTCGAGTACAGCGTCTTCGACCAGTAGGACAATGCCGGGCGCGGGGGTTCCGCACGCCCGGTCGGAGGGAATCACGTGAAGTCAGAACAACAAGCCGTGCGGGTGTGGATCAACGGATCGGTGTACTCGCCCGCTGACCCGTTCGCCACCGCCATCCTCCTGGACGGCGCGACCGTGGCGTGGGTCGGTTCCGACGACGCCGCCCGGGCCATGGCCGGCGCGGACGTCACCCCGGGAGACCTGCGGGCCGCGGTGGTCACCCCCGCGTTCGTCGCCCACCACCAAGTGGTCGGGTCCGGGCAGCTTCCGCGCGCCGAGCACGGCTACGGAGCCGTGGAACTGGTGAGCTCGGACCCCGACGCGCTCGACGCCGCGACGCGGGAGGTCCGCGCGGACGGGCTGCACGCCCTGCCGATCCTGGTGCGCCGCGCGCGGGACACCGACGAGCTCAACCCCTCGGCACTGCCGTCGCCCGCCCTGGGGTTCGACGCCGCTGCGTTCGGTGATCCCGCTGCTCTGGCCGATGCCGCGCGGGAGCACCTCGTGGTATGCACGCGAGTGGGGCTGCAAGCGGTGCTCGTTCTGCCCCCGTCCGGGGACGGCGCGTCGGAGAGTGGCTCGTTCGGGGACGACCCGTCCGGAAGCCGACTGTCCGGGAACGAGTTGTCCGGGAGCGACGCCTCCGGCAACGACCGCCCCGAGGACGATCCGGACGAGACCGCGGGGGAGGACAAGGCGTCGACGGAAGATGCGTCGTCGTCGGGGGATCCCCTCGTTGACGCGTTGCTGGACGCCGCGGACGCCGCCGCGGAGGAACTCGGCGGCCGGGCGTTCCATGCGCGGGGGCACCGGATCGTGGGCGTCGAACGGTTGTCCGAGGCCCAGTGCGAACACCTGGCCGATCTGGCGATCACCGTCTCGTGCGTGCCCGGACGGGCGCCGCTGCGGGACCTGTCCCGTGCCGGTGTGCCCGTGACGCTCATGACCGACGACCCCAATCCGTGGACCGCCGTCAAGGCGGCCCTCGAGGCACCCGACGAGCACCTGCGCACCTCCGCGCGCGCTGCGTTCCTGGCTCTGACCCGCGGGGTGTGGCGCGCTCACCGCGGGGGCACACCCCTCGCGGGGCAGCTCGCACCGGGCGCGGAGGCCACGCTCGCGGTGTGGGACGCCGAATCCGTCATGGTGCAACAGGCCCAGGGCACGGGCGCGTCGTGGAGCACGGACCCGCGGGCGCGCACGCCCGTCCTGCCCGCGCTCGACGATTCCCGCTTGCCGCGGTGCGAGGCCACCGTGGTGGCCGGGACGCTCGTGAGCGGCGCGGAACCGCGCCCGTGACGTAGCGTTTTCATCTTGGTCCTGATCGCCCCTGACGTTAGACTGAGTTCTTACTGCCGGGTGGGTTCATCCGTCCTTAGAAAACAGCGCGCGCCCTTCGGGCCGCTCTGGTCCGAAGGCGGATGGGCCCGCCCAGTGGTCTGTCCGGGCTCGGGTGCCCGGCTACCAGCGGCATGAAAGGACGCCCGGTGCGAGTTCTCACCATCATCCCCACGTACAACGAACGTGAACCGTTGCCCACGGTCATCAAGCGGCTGCGCGCCACCGTGCCGGACGCCCACGTGCTGGTCGCCGACGACAACAGCCCGGACGGTACCGGTGACATGGCCGATGCCATGGCCGAGCGGGACGGCAACATCCACGTCCTGCACCGACCCGCCAAGGAGGGCCTGGGGCCTGCGTACCTGGCCGGTTTCGCGTGGGGTCTCGAGCGCGACTACGACGTCCTCGTGGAGATGGACGCGGACTGCTCCCACCAGCCCGAGCAGTTGCCGTTGCTGCTCGACGCCGTGGAGCAGGGCGCGGACATGGCCATCGGTTCGCGCTACGTCCCGGGTGGACGCACCGAGAACTGGCCGCTGCAGCGACAGCTGATCTCGCGCGGTGGCAACATCTACTCGCGTGTCCTGCTGGGCACGTCCATCCACGACATCACGGGTGGCTTCCGCGCCTACCGGGACACCACGTTGCGGGCCCTGGACCTGGACTCGGTCCGCTCGCGCGGCTACTGCTTCCAGATCGACCTCGCGTGGCGCGCCGAGCGCCTGGGGCTGAAGATCGTGGAGGTGCCCATCACGTTCGTCGAACGCGAGGAGGGTGCGTCCAAGATGAGCAACGACGTCACCGTGGAGGCCGCCACGAGCGTGGCCAAGTGGGGCCTCACGGCCCGTGCGCGCACGCTCGCTGGGAAGCTGGGCCTGGGCCGCTGACCGGGCCGCTGCTCCGTGCCCGGCCGGCTCGCGGGTCGGTTCGAGCCACCGCGCCGGCATCGGCTCGCGCGCACCTGCTGTTCGTCCGACGGAACGACCCCCGCCCATCGGGCGGGGGTCGTTCCGTCGGTGTGTCGGCGGTCGATCACCGACCGCCCGGGGGAATCAGAGGGCGTGATGCTCCTTGTAGAACGCCAGCCGCTGCTCGAGGGTCTGCTCGAGTTCTTCCATGCTGCGCCGCTCCAGGAGCATGTCCCAGTGGGAGCGCTGGTGCTTCTCGTTGGGGTTCTCGGGCTTCTCACCGTTGACCAGGATGGCTTCCTGGCCGGTCTTGGTGGTCCACACCGGGGGGATCTCCGCCTCCGCCGCGAACATCACGGACACGGACTCGCCGTCCGCGGTGCGGTATTCCACGCGCTGACGCGGCGCGGGCTCCACCCCGGCCTCGGTTTCCATGGACTGGGAGCCCAGGCGCATCCCTCGTAGGCTGCGATCACTCACGCGACGATCCTTCCCGACGTACGTTCTCGTGGGCCGCGGGACGACGACGCTGCGGTGCGTTCACACCCGGCGTTCCGTCCTCGCGGGCCCACCCTTCGTTCTCCAGCGTAACGGGGAGTCAGCGGGATTCATTCCCCGGGCCGGTCTCGGGGGCCTCCGGGCGGGCGCGCCGGGGCAACGAGCCGGACTCGGCATCCGTCCCGGTGGTGCCGGCGGTCGTGGGTTCCGAGTCCGTGACCGGCAGGTTGACCTCGTCCACGTGGGGATCGGCGGCCTCCTGGGCGATCGGGGACGTGTAGGGCGAATCCGGCATCTCGAACTCGCTCGGGTCCGTCAAGGTGAGGTCCGGTTCCAGGTCCTTCTCGGTGACCTTGACGGTCTCGTGCTCCACGATGGGGGCGCTCTCCGGTAGGTCCGGTGCCACGGGGGCCTCGTCCTCGTACTTGTCGTCCTCGGGGCCGTCCGACGCGCCGGGGTTGAGGTAGGAACCCACACCGCGCAGCGCGGTGCTCAGCTCGGCGGGGATCATCCACACCTTGTTGGCCGTGCCCTCGGCGACCTTGGGCAGGGTCTGGATGTACTGGTACGCCAACAGCTTCTGGGTGGGGCGGGCGCGGTGGATCGAGTCGAATACCTTGGAGATGGCCTGCGCCTCACCGTCCGCGCGCAGGATCGCGGCCTTCGCGTCACCCTCCGCGGAGAGCACGGCGGCCTGACGTTCACCCTCGGCGGTGAGGATCTGGGACTGCTTCTCGCCCTCGGCGGTGAGGATCGCGGCGCGGCGGTCACGCTCGGCGCGCATCTGCTTCTCCATGGAGTCCTGGATGGACGGCGGGGGAGTGATCTCCTTGATGTCCACGCGGGAGATCCGGATGCCCCAGCGCCCGGTCGTGGAATCCAGTACGCCGCGCAGCTCCGCGTTGATCTTGTCGCGGGAGGTCAAGGTCTCCTCGAGGTTCAACCCACCCACCACGTTACGCAGCGTGGCGCTCGTGAGCTCGTCCACGGCCTGGATGTAATTGGTGATCTCGTACGTGGCGGCGCGGGGATCAGTGACCTGGAAGTAGACCACGGTGTCGATGCCCACGACCAGGTTGTCCTCGGTGATCACGGACTGGGCGGGGAACGGCACGACCTGTTCGCGCAGGTCGATCAGGGGCAGCAACCGGTCGATGAAGGGGATGAGGAAGTGCAGCCCGGGATTGAGGGTGGACTGGTACTTGCCCAGCCGCTCCACGATGCCCGCGCGCGACTGCGGGACGATCCGCACCGCTTTGATAAGGGCGATGACCGCGGCGAGCACCACCACGGTCAACAGGACGATGATGACGATGGACATGGGGTCCTTTCGGTGGGGGTTCGGCGGTGCGCCGGGGCGCTCGTCCGGGGTCAGGGTCGGACGCCGCGCCCGGGGTTGGTCTGCGTGGGCACCGGGGCCACGTCCGCGACGACCACGGTGGCCCCCTCGATGCGGTGGACGTAGGCGGTGCTACCCGCGGGCAGGGCGGCGGCCGTGGCGGTGCGGGCGGTCCAGATGTCCCCCTCCAGGCGCACCAGGCCGCTGTGCTGGCTCACGGGCTCCAGCGCCATGCACCGCAGCCCGATGAGGCGATCGGTGTTGGAGCGGGTCGTGGGCGTGGACCTGTTGAGACGTCGCAGGGCGATCGGGCGGATCAAGAAGATCAGCAGCACCGACACCAGCGCGAACATCACCACCTGCGCGGCGAAACTGTCCACGACCAGGCTCACGCCGGCGGTGACCAGGGCGGCGAGCGACATCATGAGAAAGAGGAAGTCCAGAGTGAGCATCTCGATGGCTGCGAGCACCAGCATCACGATCAGCCACAGGATCCAGGGATTGTTGACCAGTGCGTCCCACACGGTGCGGCTCCGTCCTCGTCCGGTGTCATCGGTTCTCGGATGCCCCGGTGCGAGCCCGGGGGTCCATCTCACGTGGTCCAGCCCATTGTGCCCTACGACACCGACGTGATCCCGCAGGCCCCACGCCAGTGCCGCTGGTAATCACATGCCGCGGCGCTCCCGCGGCAACGGCGCGCCGGTTTCCCCGTGAGAGAAACGTGCGGGAAATCAGTGGCGCGTCACTATGTGGGTCGTAATATGGGTCACGAAGCCAGACCACACACCCATTGCGGGTGCGGCGGCCTACGGCGCACAAACCGTGCGCCGGCAGCAGAGACTTACTGAGGAGTTAATGCGATGACCACGTTCGACGTGAATGCAATTCTGTCCAGCACGGCCTACGGTTCCGACGGTGACAAGATCGGCAAGGTCGAGCAGGTCTTCCTGGACGACAACTCGGGCGAGCCGACGTTCCTGACCGTCAACACCGGTCTGTTCGGCGCCAAGGAGAACTTCGTTCCTGTGAAGGGCGCTCGTCAGGACGGCGACCGTGTGGTCCTGCCCTACACCAAGGACGTCATCAAGGACGCTCCGAAGGTCGACGCCGACCAGCACCTCTCCCCGGCCGAGGAAGAGGAGCTGTACCGCTACTACGAGCTGAACTACAACGACGACCGTACCGCGGGCACCGATCGTGATCGCACCACCGCTGCCGCTGGTACCGCGGGTGTCGCCGGCACCGCAGCCGCCGACCGCGGCGTCGCCGACCGCGATGTCGCCGACCGTGACCGCGATGCCGTGGACCAGGACCGCCGCGACGTCGCCGCGACCGCCGGTGACGAGGCCTCCGTGGTCCGCCACGAGGAGCGCCTCAACGTGGGCACGCAGGAGCGCGAGGCCGGCCACGCCCGCCTGCGCAAGTACGTCGTGACCGACCACGAGACCGTGGACGTCCCTGTCGAGCGCGAAGAGGTCACCGTCGAGCGCACGCCGATCAACGACACGAACGCTCGCGTGGACAACGGCACCATTGGTGAGGAAGAGGTGGACGTGACCCTGCACGAGGAGCGTCCCGTTGTCCAGAAGGAAGCCGTGGCCGTGGAAGAGGTCGGGCTGAACAAGCAGACCGTCCAGGAGACCCAGCGCGTCGAGGCCGACGTCCGCAAGGAACAGGTCGATGTCGAGACCGACGTCGATCGTGGTGACCTCGGCCGTGACGGCGAGGCTCCCCGCCGCTGATCCGCGGCGCGCGGCTGACGCCGTGTGAGCACTGACGGTTGTACCCCGGGTTCCGGCCCGGGGTACAGCCATGTCCGGGTACAACCGCGCCGGGGCACGCCCGCGTCCGCGCACCGCGCTGTCGTGGAGGCGGCCGGCTCGGTCGGAGAGGTGCGGTCCGCACGGACGCGGCCCCGCAGCGGCGTCGTGCCCGTCTTCGTGGCGGCGGGGCCGGGGCGGTAGCATCAATGAGGTCGTCGGCGCGTCCAGCGCGCGAGTCCTGCACGACGGCCCGCCCCCGGTACGGGCGGGCGCACCCAAGATCTGACGAGGAGAAACACCATGACGGATGCCCCTTCCCTGCGGTTGACGGTGGACGGCGAGTCACGCACCGTGGACCAGGGCACCACGGCCGCGGAGCTGTACAGCGAGCAGCGCGACGTCGTGGTGGCGCACGTCAACGGTGAGCTCAAGGACCTCGCGACCGAGCTGCGGGACGGGGACACCGTGGAGCGCGTGCTGATCGGTGACCCCGAGGGCCTCGAGGTGCTGCGCCACTCCACGGCCCACGTGATGGCCCAGGCCGTGCAGGAGCTGCGCCCGGACGCGAAACTGGGGATCGGGCCCTACATCACGGACGGGTTCTACTTCGACTTCGACGTCGAGGAGCCGTTCACCCCGGACGATCTGAAGAAGCTCGAGAAGTCGATGCTCAAGATCGTGAACAAGAACCAGATCTTCCGCCGGCGCAGCGTGAGCGAGGACGATGCCCGGGCGGAGATGGCGGACGAGCCGTACAAGCTCGAACTCATCGACCTGGCCGGCGGTCCCGGCTCCGGTGCCATGGACGAGTCCGCGGAGGGCGCCTCGGTGGAGGTGGCCGCCGGTGACCTCACGATCTACGACAACCTGGACCGTAAGAGCGGGGACGTGGTGTGGCGAGACCTGTGCCGCGGCCCGCACCTGCCGGACACCAAGCACATCGGCAACGGCTACGCGCTGATGCGTTCGGCCGCCGCGTACTGGCGCGGGAGCGAGAAGAACAAGCAGCTGCAGCGGATCTACGGCACGGCATGGCCCACCAAGGACGAACTGCGCGAGTACAAGGAACGATTGGCAGAGGCCGAGCGCCGCGACCACCGCAAGCTGGGTGTGGAACTGGACCTGTTCTCCTTCCCGGACGAACTGGGCTCCGGGCTGCCCGTGTTCCACCCCAAGGGCGGGATCATCCGCAAGGAGATGGAGGACTACTCCCGCGAGCGCCACGCCCAGGCCGGGTACGAGTTCGTCTACACGCCCCACATCACCAAGGGTCATCTCTACGAGGTCTCGGGTCACCTGGACTGGTACCGGGACGGTATGTTCCCTCCCATGCACGTGGACGAGGAGCGCGACCCGGCCACGGGTGAGCTGACCAAACCGGGCCAGGACTACTACCTCAAGCCCATGAACTGCCCCATGCACAACCTGATCTACCGCTCCCGGGGCCGTTCCTACCGGGAACTGCCGCTGCGGTTGTTCGAGTTCGGTGCGGTCTACCGCTACGAGAAGTCCGGTGTGATCCACGGCCTCACGCGTGTGCGTGGGATGACGCAGGACGACGCCCACATCTACTGCACGCGTGAGCAGATGAAGGACGAGCTGACCAGCACCCTGAACTTCGTGCTGTCCCTGCTCAAGGACTACGGTCTGGACGACTTCTACCTGGAACTGTCCACCAAGGACCCGGAGAAATTCGTGGGTTCGGACGAGATCTGGGACGAGGCCACCCGCACCCTGCAGGAGGTCGCCCAGGACTCCGGTCTGCAGCTCGTACCGGATCCCGGGGGAGCGGCGTTCTACGGTCCGAAGATCTCCGTGCAGGCGCGGGACGCGATCGGGCGCACGTGGCAGATGTCCACGATCCAGCTCGACTTCAACCTCCCCGAGCGCTTCGACCTCGAGTACCAGGCGTCGGACGGCACCCGGCGCCGGCCCGTGATGATCCACCGGGCCCTGTTCGGGTCCGTGGAGCGGTTCATGGGCGTGCTCACCGAGCACTACGCGGGGGCGTTCCCGGTGTGGCTATCGCCCACCCAGGTCCGGGCGATCCCCGTGGCGGACGCCTTCGACGACTACCTCGACGAGTTCGCTCAGGCCTTGCGCGAACGCGGCGTACGTGTGGAGGTGGACACGTCCTCGGACCGGTTCCCCAAGAAGATCCGCACGGCCTCCAAGGACAAGATCCCGTTCGTCGTGATCGCCGGGGGCGACGACGCCGAGGCCGGTACCGTCTCGTTCCGCTTCCGCGATGGCTCGCAGTACAACGGAGTGTCCCAGCAGGACGCGGTGGAACTGATCACGGGCCACATCGATCGGCGTCAGAACGCGGACCCCACGGCGCCCGCGCAGGACACCCCGGAGGCCCCGGCCGCAGGGGACGGCGCCGTCGCGGCCGACACCGCGGCGGGTGACGCGGCGTCGGGACAGTCGTGAGTGCCCCGGACGCCGCGGCGTCGGACGGGGAGGGCGTGAGCCGGGACGAGTTCGAACTGCCCGGCGACCCGGACGGTTTCCAACGGCTGTGGACCCCGCACCGGTTGGCGTACGTGCGCGGGGAGGAGACGTCCGGGGAGCAGCCTCCGGGCTGCCCGTTCTGCACCGCGCCGGGCCGCTCGGACGAGGACGCGCTGATCGTCCACCGCGGGGAGCACTGCTTCGCGGTGCTCAACCTCTTCCCGTACAACCCGGGCCACGTACTCGTGTGCCCGTACCGCCACGTGGCGGAGCTCACGGAGCTCACGGACGACGAACTGTGGGAGCTCAACACGCTGACCCGCACCGTGGTCCTCGTGATCCGGGACGTCGCCAGCCCCGCGGCGTTCAATGTGGGACTCAACCTGGGCCAGGCCGCCGGCGGTTCGCTGTCCGAGCACCTGCACCAACACGTGGTCCCGCGCTGGACGGGGGACGCGAACTTCATGCCCGTCGTCGCCCACACCAAACCCCTCATTCAGACCCTGGCGGCCACGCGCGAGGACATCGCCCGCGCGTGGCCCCGGGACTGACCCCCCCCGCGGGCCCCGGACCGCCCCGCCGGGCGAATCCGCCCGCTCACTAGGATGGAGACCATGTCCCGACCACTCGTACGTGTCCTCGGCCAGGGGGTGCGCTGGGCGTCGAGCCTGCGCGGCGGTGGCTCCGCCTTCCCCGGCCTGGTCATGGAGAAACTGCACCCCGGGTTCGTCGCGGAGGAGCTCGCCAAGCTGCCACTCGGCGTGGTGGTGATCAGCGGCACCAACGGCAAGACCACCACGACCAAGATGACCGTCCAGTTGTTGCGTTCACAAGGACTGCGCGTGTTCACCAATCGCACGGGCTCCAACTTCGTGCGCGGTGTCGCGGCGTCCCTGCTCGCGGAGATGGACGCGTTCGGTCGGCTCGTGGCGGACGTCGCGGTGCTTGAGCTGGACGAGGCCCACGCGGTGCACTTCGTGAAGCAAGTCCGGCCCCGGATCTCGCTGTTGCTCAATGTGATGCGGGACCAGCTCGACCGGTTCGGGGAGATCGACACCACGCGCCGGATGCTGAGCCAGGTCGCGCGCGCCACCACGGGCACGATCGTGCTCAACCGCGAGGACCCTCGGATCGCGAGCCTCGCCCAGGACGTGACCGAGGACACCGCCGTGAGCTGGTTCGGGCTCTCGGACGCACTGCGCCCCATGTTCCCGTCCGACGACGACATGCGTGACGGGCTACGGCAGGTGGACCCCGGCGCCCAGGACTCGGACGTGCCGTCCGCGCGTCGGCCCGACGCCGACGTCGTGCTCGAGGCCGTGAACGCGCGCAGCGTGGAACTCGACGTGCGCGGGCGCAAGCACGACGCCACGGTGGACCTGTACGGCGTCTACAACCAGTACAACGCCGCGGCCGCCCTCGCCACGAGCTTGCAGGTGCTCGGCGACGCCGCGGACGTCCCCTCCCTGGTGGCCGAACTGGGGGAGGTCACCCCGGCGTTCGGTCGCGGGGAGACCATCACGGTCCAGGACAAGCCCCTGCAGTTGCTGCTCGTGAAGAACCCCGCGGGCTTCCGGCTCTCCCTGGCCTCGGCCTCCGCGCAGGACTACGCCACGATGATCGCGATCAACGACCAGTACGCGGACGGCCGGGACGTCTCGTGGCTGTGGGACGTGGACTTCGACGCGCTGCGCGACGGCGGCGTGGACATGGTCTCGGGCGTGCGCGCGTGGGACATGGCGCTGCGCCTGGACTACGACCTCGTGCGCGTGGCCACGGTGGAACCGGACCTCGAGGACGCGTTACGCCGGTTCATCGCGGACTCGGGGGAGCGCCCCATGAGAATCTTCTGCACGTACACGGCCATGCTCTCCCTGCGCAGGATCCTGGGCGACATGACGCACGTGGCGGCCATCTAGGAGGACACCGTGGCACACGACACCGCCGGGGCGCTGCGCATCGTGCAGCTCTACCCCCGGGACATGAACATCTACGGCGACTGGGGCAACACACTCACGCTCAAGCGCCGCGCCGAACGCCGCGGCCTCGAGACCGAGATCGTGGACTACAACCCCGGCGACCCGTGGCCCGAGAACGCCGACCTCTTCGTGGGCGGCGGAGGACAGGACTCGGGACAGTTCCGCGTGGCCGACGACCTCGCCGTGGTGGCACCGCGACTGCACGAGGCCGTGGCCCGAGGCGTGCCCATGCTCGCGATCTGCGGGCTCTACCAGCTCTTCGGGCACAGTTTCCGCACGGGGACCGGGGAGACACTGTCCGGGATCGGGATCTTCGACCTCGAGACGGTGGCCGGTCCGGAACGGCTGATCGGCAACATCGTGACCGAGTCCGCGGACCTGGGCACGATCGTCGGCTACGAGAACCACTCGGGGCTCACCCACCTGGGCGCCGGGCAACAGCCCCTCGCGAGTGTCGTCTCGGGGGCCGGCAACAACGGGCAGGACGCCACGGAGGGTGCGCGCACCGCGAACGTGCTGGGCAGCTACCTGCATGGGTCGCTGCTGCCCAAGAACCCGCGCGTCGCGGACTTCCTGCTCGCGGCGGCGCTCGAGCTGCGCGGCGAGACCCTGCCGGAGGGGGAACTCGACGACACGCTCGCCCAGCGCGCCCGCGACGTCGCCGCGTCGCGCCCGCGCTGACGGGCCCCGCCCCGCGCTCGTTATCATGGAGGTCGATCCGTGTCCGGTCCGCAGGGGCCGGACGCATTCTTTCGAGGAGGTCATTCATGTCAGGTCACTCCAAGTGGGCCACGACCAAGCACAAGAAGGCGGCGATTGACGCCAAGCGCGCCAAGGCGTTCGCCAAGTACATCAAGGGGATCGAGGTCGCGGCCCGCATGGGCGGCGCGGACACCTCGGGTAACCCCGCACTCGAACTCGCGGTCTCCAAGGCCAAGAAGAACTCGGTGCCCAACGACAACATCGACCGCGCGATCAAGCGCGGCGCCGGGCTCACGGGCGAGACGATCGACTACACCGAGATCCTCTATGAGGCCCGCGGCCCGCAAGGCACCGCGCTGTACATCGAGTGCCTCACGGACAACAAGAACCGCGCGGCCTCCGAGGTGCGCGTGGCCGTGACCCGCCACGGCGGCACCATGGCGGACTCCGGTTCCGTGGCGTACCTGTTCGAGCGCAAGGGCGTGGTGGAGGTCGCCAAGACGGACGGTCTCACCGAGGACGACGTCCTGATGGCCGTGCTCGACGCCGGCGCCGAGGAAGTGCTCGACGAGTCCGACGACTTCGAGGTGGTCAGCGAGGCGACCGACCTGCCCGCGATCCGCACCGCCCTGGACGAGGCCGGTCTCGAGTACAACAACGACGACCCCCAGTTCCGCCCCACCATGAAGGTGGACCTGGACGCCGAGGGCGCTCGCAAGTTCCTCAAGCTCGCGGACGCGGTCGAGGAGCTCGACGACGTGCAGAACGTCTACTCGAACGCCAACATCCCGGCCGAGGTCATGGCCGTGCTCGAGGACGACGAGTAATTCCGTGAGTCCCGTGGTGGCCCGGCAGTCCCAACAGCGCGTGCTCGCGGTGGACCCCGGTCTCACCCGGTGCGGTTTCGCCGTGGTGGACATGTCCGCGCAGCGAACCGGAACGTTCGTGCACGTCCAGGTGAGCGGGACGCGCGCGCACGAGGCCCTCGAACACCGCGTGCTGTCGATCATGCGGGCCGCCGAGGAACTCATGGACCGCTTCCGCCCGGACGTCGTGGCCGTGGAACGCGTGTTCGCGCAGAACAACGCTCCCACGGTCGTGGGCACGGCCCAGGCCACGGGCGTCGTGATCGCCGCGGCCGCGGTGCGGGGCATCCCGGTCGCGTGGCACACCCCGTCCGAGGTCAAGGCCGCGGTCACCGGGGACGGCTCCGCGGACAAGGAATCGGTGAACCGCATGGTCGTGCGCATCCTGCGCCTGGACGCCCCGCCGCGGCCCGCGGACGCCGCCGACGCGCTGGCCCTGGCCGTGTGCCACGGGTGGCGCGGTGGGATGGCCGGTGTCAACGCGGCCGAGCGCACGTCCACCCACTCGGGTTCGCGCCCGATGCAGACCCGCCGGGGTGCCGCACTGACTCCGGCGCAGCAGGCGTGGCGACGCGCCGAGACCGCGTCGCGAGCCCCCGGTGCCACTGCGCCCCGCGCATCCGGTACGGCCGCGTCCCGCGCGCCGGGCGCAGCGACCGGTACCCGCGGGCGGCGCGGCCGGGTGTCCTGAGCCTCCCGTTGCGGGCCCGCCTCACGAGCAGGAGCACACGTTCTGGGTGTCCCCGACGCTTGGTACAGTGACGGGCAGGAATTCGTACACGTGTTCGAACGGCGCACCACGTCCTGCCCCCAGGTCGCGGCGCGTTCGGACACACCGATGTTCTCGGCCGGCGGCCGTGGGAGGGGAGGGGCACCGTGATCGCCTCGATAACCGGTGAGGTGCGCTTCGTGGGGGCCACGCTCGCCGTGGTGGAGGTCTCGGGCTTCGGCATCGAGGTCAACGCGAGCCCCCGCACGCTCGCCGGGCTGCGGGTCGGTGCCACCGCGCACCTGCACACCGCGTACATCGCCCGCAAGGACGAGGCGCCGGTGCTGTTCGGTTTCGCCCAGGCGGACGAGAAGGAGATCTTCTCCGTCATGCTCGGGGTCTCCGGGGTGGGCCCGCGCACCGCGCTCGCCGCGGTCTCTGTCCTCGGGCCCGACGACGCCCGGCGCGCGATCGCCGCCGGCGACGACAAGGCCTTCACGGCCGTCCCCGGGATCGGACCGAAGTCCGCGCGGCGCATCGTCCTGGAACTTGCGGACAAGCTCGTCCTGCCGGACCCCGCGCCGCAGCAGAGCGCACAGCCCGGCATGCAGGTGTGGCGTGAGCAGGTCGTGGACGCTCTCACGGGTCTGGGCTGGAGCGAGAAGGACGCGGCCCGCGGGATCGACGACGCCCTCGAGACCCAGCCGGAACTGGCGGAGTCCGCCAACGTGGCCGAGATCCTGCGCGCCGTGCTGTCCTGGCTTGGCACCGCCAAGGCCACGTCCCACACGCGGACCAGGGGGCGGTGAGCATGGCCGTGGAGGAACGTGGATCGGTGGGCCAACAACGTCTCGTGGGCGCCGAGGGCGACTACGACGACCAGCAGCTCGAGGCGTCCCTGCGCCCGGGGACCCTGCACGACTTCGTGGGGCAGAAACGGGTGCGGGCACAGCTGTCCCTCGTGCTCGAGGCCTCCAAGCTGCGCGGGCGCACCGCGGACCACGTGCTGCTGTCCGGGCCCCCGGGCCTCGGCAAGACGACCCTGGCCATGATCATCGCGCAGGAGCTGGATGTCCCCCTGCGGATCTCGTCCGGTCCCGCGATCCAGCACGCCGGTGACCTCGCGGCCATCCTGTCCTCCCTGACCCACGGGGAGGTGCTGTTCCTGGACGAGATCCACCGGATGTCCCGGCCCGCGGAGGAAATGCTGTACATGGCCATGGAGGACTTCCGCGTGGACATCGTGGTGGGCAAGGGCGCCGGTGCCACGTCCATCCCACTGGACCTGCCCCCGTTCACGCTCGTGGGTGCCACCACCCGCGCGGGGCTGCTGCCCGGGCCACTGCGCGACCGGTTTGGCTTCACGGGTCACCTGGAGTTCTACTCCGTCGAGGAACTCGAGCTCGTGCTGCGCCGTTCGGCAGGGCTGCTCGACCTCACCATGACGAGCGAGGCGTTCACGGAGGTCGCATCGCGCTCACGCGGCACCCCTCGTATCGCCAACCGACTGCTGCGGCGCGTGCGGGACTGGGCGCTCGTGCACGGCGTGGAGCGCATCGACGCGCGGGCCGCCGGATCCGCACTCGACATGTACGAGGTGGACGCCCGGGGTCTGGACCGCCTGGACCGCAACGTGCTCTCGGCCCTGGTGAACAAGTTCAACGGCGGCCCCGTGGGGCTGTCCACCCTGGCGATCGCCGTGGGGGAGGAGACCGAGACGGTCGAGACCGTCGCGGAACCATTCCTGGTCCGCGAGGGCCTGCTCGGTCGCACCCCGCGCGGGCGGATCGCCATGGCCGCGGCGTGGGAGCACCTGGGACTCGACGTCCCCGAGCACGCTGCGTTCAAGGACCCGGCGCTGAAAACCGCGCTCGCCACCGAACCGGACTCGGAGGATCCGTCCAGCACGTGACCAGATCCATCCCCTAAGCTGGGGAGGATCGGCCGGGACCTTCGCACCCCTGCGCAGTCGTGCCCGGTCGCGCTGTACGTGCACCTCGACAGAACGGATCCTTCGTGACCATCCTCGCTCAGACCCAGGACGCTGCCGGTGGCGGCGCCGGAACCGCATGGTTCCTGCCCGTGATGCTCGTGGTCATGGTCCTGCTGCTGTGGCTGCCCATGCGCCGACAGAAGAAGGCCCAGGCCCAGATGAAGGCCAAGCAGGCCACCATGGAGCCGGGCACGCGCGTGATGACGAGCTTCGGTCTCTACGGCACCCTGCGGGACATGGACCGGGAGAACAACAAGGCAGTCCTGGAGGTCTCCCCGGGCCAGCTCGTCACGGTGCACTCCCAGACCGTGACCACCGTGGTGGACGAGCTGCCCGCCGAGTCCGCGGCCACCGCCGCCCCCGGCGTGGTCGAGGCGGAGTCCGTGCAGGCCGGTACCCCCGAGGCGGCCGGTTCGGCGCATCGCGTGGATCCGGTCGACCCCGTGGACGGTTCCACGGCCGCCGGCGAGCAGGGCACTACCCAGCGCGGCGCCACCCAGCCCGGCACCACACCGGGCGCGGCGGCCCCGGATGCCTCGCAACGGACCTGGCGCGACGCCCGCGACCGCGACGATCGCGGTAACCCCACTACCTGATTTTCCCCCCCCACCGGGACACGGGCCGAGGACCTCGGCCCGTTTCTCATGTGTCGACCGGGCCGCGGCCCCGGTCGAGGACACGTTGAAGGACACCAATGGCAGCAGAGAAGAAGGCGCAGACCCCGGGATCGCGTGGCGGGTCCCGTTGGCGGCGCACCAGGGCCTCCAGCACGTCGGAGGGGACCCCCGGGAACGGGACCGCAGCGGCGAACGGCACGTCCGGTCGGAACGGGACGGGCACCGCGAAGCGACGCCCCCGCTCCGGAGCGGGGGCGTCGGCAGCGCGCAAGGCCCTGGTGGCCCTTGCAGCGGTGATCGCGATCCTCGCCGGGGTCCTCGTCTACGGTGTGACGACCGAGCGCACCGGGTGGGCGCCCAAACTGGCGCTGGATCTCGAGGGTGGCACGCAGATGGTGCTCTCGCCCACGCTGCAGGGGGAAAAATCCGGTCAGGACATCTCCCAGGAGCAGCTCGACCAGGCGGTCGAGATCATCCGCCAGCGCGTGGACGGTGCGGGTGTCTCCGAGGCGGAGATCACCACGCAGTCCGGGCGCAACATCGTGGTGTCGATGCCCGGTGTGCCCTCGTCCGAGACGCGTGAGCTGATCCAGACGTCCGCGCAGATGGCGTTCCGTCCCGTGATCGTCTCGGGCCCCGGCGCGGCCACCCCGGAGAACCAGCGCACCGACCCCACGTCGATCCCCCAACCGGAGGGTGAGCCCGAGAACTCGTCCGACCCCAAGTGGGTCACGCGGGATCTCTTCGTCAGGTACGAGGCGCTCGACTGCAGCGCGCCGCGGCCCCAGGAGGAGCGCGCCTCCCAGCCGCAGGACAAGGCGATCGTGGCGTGCGATCCGCAGAGCAACGCCAAGTTCATCCTGGGCCCCGTCGAGATCCCCGGCACGGACATCGCCACGGCGTCCTACGCCCAGGCGTCCAACTCCCAGGGCCACGCGACGGGCGGGTTCGCCGTGAACCTGCAGTTCAACGACGAGGGCACGCAGACCTTCAAGGAACTTTCCGAACGGCTCTACGGACTCGGCCAGGGTGGACAGAACGGTGCACGCAACCGGTTCGCGATCGTGCTGGACGGTTCCGTGGTCTCCGCGCCGACCATGAACGCCGTGATCACGGACGGTCGTGCGCAGATCACCGGCAGCTTCACCGAGGACGAGGCCAAGTTCCTGTCCGAGCAGTTGAAGTACGGTGCGTTGCCGGTGTCCTTCTCGATCGACTCCGAGCAGCAGATCTCCGCAACCCTGGGCAGTAACCAGTTGCGGATGGGCATCATCGCGGGGCTGATCGGTCTGGCGCTCGTGTGCATCTACTCGCTGTTCCAGTACCGCTGGTTGGGTCTCGTGACCATCGCCTCGCTCGTCGTGGCCGGTGTCGTGACCTACCTGGCCATCACCCTGCTGGGGTGGGGCGCGAACTACCGGCTGTCCCTGGCCGGCGTCGCGGGTCTCGTGGTGGCGATCGGTCAGACCGCGGACTCGTTCATCGTGTACTTCGAACGCATCCGTGACGAGATCCGCGCCGGGCGTACGATCCCGGCCGCCGTGGACCACGGCTGGCAACGCGCGCGCCAGACGGTGCTCGCGTCCAAGGCCGTGAACCTGTTGGCCGCCGTGGTGCTCTACTTCGTGGCCGTGGGCAATGTGCGCGGCTTCGCGTTCACGCTCGGTCTCACCGCGATCGCGGACCTGCTGGTCGTGTTCCTGTTCACCCACCCGATCATGGTGTTGCTCGCACGCACGCGCTACTTCGGCAACGGCGCGCGGCACTCCGGTCTGGACCCCGAAGCGCTCGACGCCGTCCCGCTCTACCGCGGCGCCGGTCGGCTGCGCAGCCCCGAGGACGGTGACGGTCTCACGATCGCCGAACGCCGACGCCGCGCAGCACAGCAGGCGAGCGCAGCGCCGTCGTCCACCGCCGGAGCCCACGGGAACGCGTCCGTCGGCTCCACCGCGGCCACCGCCCGTCCCGATTCCGAGGAGACCCAGCGATGAGCAACCGACTCGCGCGTTTCGGCAATGACCTGCACAGCGGGCGCAGGTCCTACCCCTTCGTCCAGAAGCGGGGACCGTGGCTCGCCGTGAGCCTGGCCCTCGTGGTGATCTCCGTGCTGATCCCCGTGATCAAGGGCGGGTTCAACCTGGGGATCGACTTCACGGGCGGCTCCGAGTTCACGGTCTCGGACGTGTCCACCACGGACGTCTCCCTGGGCGAGCGGGCGGTCGCCGAGACCCCCGGTGCCCACGAGGCGACCGTGACGAACATCGCCCCGGGCACCGTGCGGGTGCAGACCCAGCAGCTCGACGACGACCAGACCCTGACCCTGAAGAACAAGTTGCAGGACGCCTACGGCGTGGGCGAGGACCAGGTGACCTCCAACTTCGTGGGACCCACGTGGGGCCAGGGTGTCACCCGACAGGCCCTGTGGGGGCTCGTGATCTTCGTGGTGCTCGCGCTCGCACTCATGGCGCTGTACTTCCGCACGTGGAAGATGTCCGTGGCCGCGATCGCGGCCATGCTCTTCACGATCGTCATCACCGCGGGTGTGTACTCCCTGGTGGGCTTCGAGATCACCCCCTCCGCGGTGATCGGCTTCCTTACGGTGCTGTCCTACTCGCTCTACGACTCCGTGGTGGTCTTCGACAAGGTGCGTGAGAACACCGCGGGGCTCGTGGGCGGCAGCGCCCCGGAGGAACGCAGGAAACGCACGTTCGGGGAACAGGTCAACCTGGCCGTGAACCAGACGCTCGTGCGCTCGATCAACACGTCCGTGGTGGGCATCCTCCCCGTGGGGTCCATCCTGTTCATCGGTGCGTACCTGCTCGGGGCCGGAACGTTGAAGGACCTCTCGCTGTCCCTGTTCGTGGGCATCATCGTGGGCACTCTCGCCACGCTGTTCGTGGCCGCGCCCCTGTACTCGTGGTTGCGCGAGCGCGAAGCCGGCGTGCGGGAGCAGACCCGCCGGGTGCTCGAGCACCGCACGGGCGAGGCCCCTCCGGTGAGCGCGGATCCCGTCGAGGTCTGACGCGACACCTCGCACTCGTGGCCGGTCGCGCATGGCGTGACCGGCCACGAGCGCTGTGACCGAACGGTGCGGGCGGCGACGTCACTCAGGACCCCGTCCGCGGCACGTGAGCACTGCGTCCGCGGCGCGTCCGTACCGTGTCCGCGGCACATCCGCACCGTTGTCCGCGGCGTGTCGGCGCGGGCTTAGACTGGGACATCAGCCCGCGGGGGCTCATGTCCGGCTTCCCGCGGTCGCGGCGACGATGAGGAGGCCACGGATCATGTCCAGCCAGTCCGAGAACGGTGGTGCCCAGGCACCCGTGGGCTCCGCGGTCACGTCCTCCGGCGCGCCCTCCGCTCAAGAGGCGTCCCGCCCCAATGCCGCCCCGCCCGCTCGCCCGAGTGTCGCGCGCGGTGACTTCGGGGGCACCCATTTCGTCCTACCCGCCTCTCGGCCCGTGTTCGGGCGGGCGGTCTTCCCGGGGCGCAGTGAACGCACCCGCTCGACCCTCTCGGTGCTCAGCGGTGAATCGGTCCCGAGCTCGCCCATCCTGGTGCCCCTGCTGCGCACGGTGCAGAACACGCATCCCGAGGAGGACCTCTCGGTCCTGGAGCGGGCCTTCACGGTCGCGGACACCCACCACGAGGGACAAAAGCGCAAGTCCGGGGACCCGTACATCACCCACCCGGTGGCCGTGACCACGATCCTCGCGGAACTCGGGATGACCGGTGCCACGCTCGTGGCCGGTCTACTGCACGACACCGTGGAGGACACGTCCTACACTCTCCAGCAGGTGCGCGAGGAGTTCGGCGAGGAGGTCGCCGCGCTCGTGGACGGCGTGACCAAGCTGGACAAGATCCAATACGGGGAGAACGCGCAGGCGGAGACCGTGCGCAAGATGATCGTGGCCATGGCCAAGGACATCCGCGTGTTGGTCATCAAACTCGCGGACCGTTTGCACAACGCCCGGACGTGGCGCTTCGTGTCCTCCGAGTCCTCCGGGCGCAAGGCGCGCGAGACCCTTGAGATCTTCGCGCCGCTGGCCCACCGACTGGGCATGAACACGATCAAGTGGGAGCTCGAGGACCTGTCCTTCGCGGCCCTGCACCCCAAGGTCTACGAGGAGATCGTGCGCATGGTGGGGGAACGCACCCCCGAGCGCGAGCGTCACCTCGCGGAGATCCGGGGTCAGATCGCCGAGGCGCTGGGCGCCTCCGGCATCGAGGCCACCATCACGGGCCGGCCGAAGCACTACTACTCGATCTACCAGAAGATGATCGTGCGGGGTAAGGACTTCGACGAGATCCACGACCTGCAGGCCGCGCGCGTGCTCGTGAACTCCGTGCGCGAATGCTACGCGGCGTTGGGCGTGCTGCATGCCAAGTGGCGGCCGCTGCCCGGGCGATTCAAGGACTACATCGCCATGCCGAAGTTCAATATGTACCAGTCCTTGCACACCACGGTGATCGGGCCCGCGGGGCGTCCCGTGGAGATCCAGATCCGCACCCACGAGATGCACCGCCGCGCCGAGTACGGCGTGGCCGCGCACTGGAAGTACAAGGACAAGGTCAACCAGGCGAACTCCGCGACCCCCAAGGCCAAGGAGGGTGAGCTGAACTGGCTCAGCTCCCTGGTGTCGTGGCAGGAGGAGGCCAAGGACTCCTCGGACTTCCTGGACTCGCTGCGCTATCAGATCAACACCGCCGAGGTGTACGTGTTCACGCCCAAGGGCGAGGTCATGGCCCTGCCCACGGGGTCCACGCCGGTGGACTTCGCGTACGCGGTGCACACCGAGGTGGGCAACCGCACGATCGGCGCGCGCGTCAACGGCAAGCTCGCCCCGCTGTCCTCCCGGCTGCAGCACGGGGACCGCGTGGAGATCCTCACGTCCAAGTCGGAGCAGGCCGCTCCGTCCCAGGACTGGCTCAAGTTCGTGGGCTCCCCGCGGGCGCGCACCAAGATCCGGCAGTGGTTCTCCAAGGAACGCCGCGAGGAAGCGATCGAGCGGGGCAAGGACCAGCTCACCCGGGCGCTGCGCAAACACCAGCTCCCGCTGCAGCGCACGGTCACGAGCGAAGCGCTGCTCGCGGTGGCCCAGGACTTCAACCGCGGCGACGTGGCGGCGCTCTACGAAGCCATCGGTTCGGACGCTGTGGGCGCCCACCAGGTCGTCGACAAGTTGTTGCAACACCTGGGCGGGGCCGAGGGCACGGAGGAGGACCTCGCCGAGACCACGCGGGTGACCCATCCCGTGCGCCCCGGCGTCTTGGACGCGGGTGTGCTCGTGCAGGGGGCCTCGGACGTCTACGTCAAGATCGCCCGGTGCTGCACCCCTGTGCCCCCGGACGAGATCGTGGGTTTCGTCACGCGCGGGTCCGGGATCTCAGTGCACCGCAAGGACTGCGCCAACATGCGGGTCATCCCGGAGGACGACGACCGGATCAAGGACGTCTCGTGGGCGCCCACCCAGTCCTCCCTGTTCCTCGTGGAGATCCAGGTGGAGGCCCTCGACCGCAAGTCCCTGCTCTACGACGTGACCAAGGCGCTGTCGGAGAACCACGTGAACATCCTCTCGGCCCAGGTGCACACCTCGCGGTCCCGGTTGGCGATCTCCCGGTTCTCGTTCGAGATGGGGGACACCCGCTACCTGGACCACGTGCTCAACCAGGTGCGCCGGATCGACGGCGTCTACGACGTCTACCGCACCTCGGGACACCGCCCGGTCAACTCCTGACGGGTCCGCCCGCGCGTCCGGCCTCGAGCGCCCGTGCGAGCTTGCGGACGCGGGCGATCGCGACCCGGCGCCCCGGCAGCTTTGCCAGGGCCTCGAGTTCGGCGAGCAGGTGCTGCGGTGAGCAGTGCAGGCGCGGTGCGCTCAGTAGGGCGAGCAGAGCGGCGTCGCCGGCCGGGCCGGTGACGTGTATCGCGAGGTCCACGGCGGTGCGCAGGGGAGTGGTCAGTGTGATGCCGTGGTGGACCACGAGGTCCCGCGGCGCGAACCCCGTCTGGTGGATCACGAGGCCCGGCGGCACCGTGGTGGTCGTGCGCGCGGACTTGTCCACGAGGATCGTCACGGGCGAGGGCTCGGGTGCGCAGCGGTAGAACCACGCGGCTCCGAGCCGCCCCAGCACACCCCGCCGTTGCAGGTGCCCGGGCACGACCCTGCTCACCACCGTGGCTCGCAACTGGAGCGTGGGGGCGGTGGTCGCGGGTACGTAGGCGTCGAGCAGTTCGCGGCGCAACAAACCGTCCTCGGTCATCGCGCTCAGTTCGGCGCGGCTGAACGGGTGGCCCGGGAGCAGGACGAGGGGCGCGGTGGTGCCGCGAGCGGTGAGCACGGAGGTCATGGACCCATCCCACCCCACGGCGAACCGGAAGGGCAGGGCAGCGCACCGATTGTGGAGAAACGCCCGTGGACCGAGACCTGCGGCGCGCTCCCACGCCACGGTGCGCGGGCCGGTGCCGTACGCATCGCGCGCCGAGGCGAGGAACGCCCCCGCCCTTGGGAACCAGTGGAACGCCCCCGTCCGGGCAAACCGGGGACGGGGGCGTTCCTGCAGTCAGCGGCAGAAAATCAGCGCAGTTCGGATGCCGAGGCCTGCAGCGTGGCGAGCCACTGCTCGCTCGTGGCCAGGTCCTTCTCGAGGGACGCGGCCCTCTTGGTGTTGCCACCCGCACGGGCGGCCTCGAGGGCAGCGCGCTGATCGGCGATCTTGTTCTCCAGCTGGGACAGCATGGAGTTGGAGCGCGCCTTGGTCTCGGGGTCGGTGCGCCGCCAGCGGTCGTCCTCGGCCTTCTTCACGGCGTCCTCCACGGCGCGCAGTTCGTTCTCCACGCGGCGCATGTGGGCGCGCGGGACCTTACCGGCCTCCTCCCAGCGCTGCTGGACGGACGCGAGCTGCTTCTTGGCGGCGTCGAGGTCCTTGACGGGCAGGATCTGCTTGGCCTCGGCGAGCAGTTGCTCCTTGACCGTGAGGTTGCCCGCGTACTCCTGATCGATCCGCTCGTTCGCGGCGGTGCGCGCGGAGAAGAACGCGTCCTGGGCGGCGCGGAACCGGGCCCACAAGGCGTCGTCCTCCTTGCGGGACGCGCGCGGGGCCTCCTTCCACCGGTCCATGAGCTCCCGGTACTTCCCGGCGGTCTCACCCCACTCGGTGGACGAGGACAGCGCCTCGGCCTCCTTGATCAGGCCCTCCTTGACGCGCTTGGCCTTGGCGTTGGTCTCGTCCAGAGACGAGAAGAAGGCCTTACGGTGCCGGTCGAACGTGGTGCGGGCCTTGCGGAAGCGTTTCCACAGGGCGTCCTCGTCCGATTTGGGCAGGCGTCCGCCCGAGCGCTGGTGGTCCTGCCACTGCGAGAACAGCTCCGCCATGCGCGCGGACGAGTGCTTCCACTGCGTCTTGGCGGGATCCTGCGCGGCGACCTCCTCGGCGGCCTCCACGATCGCGGTGCGGTGCGCGAGCTGCTGCGCCTTGGCGGCCTTGGTCTCCTCGCGTTCGCGGTTCAGGGCCACCTTGATCGCGTCCTCGAGGGTATCCAGGCGCGTGGAGAGATCCGTGAGATCGCCCACCATGGTGTGCGCGTCCACCTGCTCGCGCACATGGTCCACGGTCTTGCGCATGTCACCGGCGGGTGCCTTGGCGGCGATGCGCTGTTCAAGCAGCGCGACCTGCGCCTCGGCGTCGTCGAACTTGCGTGCGAAGTACGCGAGCGCCTCGTCCGGCGTGGCGTCCGGGAACTGCCCGCACGCGTACTCGGTGCCCTGCACGCTCACGTACACGGTGCCGTTCTCGTCCGCGCGGCCGAAGGCCCGAGCGCGTTCCACGGAATCGGCCGGGGCGAGCGCGGCGTGGGTGCCCTCCGCGGGACGTGGCTGAGCCGCCGCCGGTGCGGGCGCGGGTGCCGCGCTCGGGGTGGGTTTGGGGGTCGACGGCGCCGCGGGCTTGGGCGCGGACGCCGCGGGGGTGGCCGGTCCCGGGACGGGACGGCGGTCGTCGGATTCAGGACGTTCTGTCACCGCTACAACTCTTTCTGCACGACCCCGCCGGTGCTGCCCGCAGCTGCGGGCGTCGCGGTGGGGTTTCCCATGGTGGACACCGGCCATCCTATCGAGCCGCGCGGCTTAGACTGGCAGCTGACACCGTCCGCGCTCGCGCATGCCCCGGTTCCGGGGGTTGCTCGTACGACGACGCCTCGCGACCCGGGGCTTCCACGGCGCACAGGCCGAGCCCCGGACCGCCCGAGACCCACTACCGAGGAGTTCCCACCCATGGCCCGCACCACGTCTCTGTCCGGTTTCCCCGAATGGCTCCCGGAGGAACGGATCGTGGAGCAACACGTGCTGGACTCCCTGCGCAGGACCTTCGAACTCCACGGCTTCTCCTCGATCGAGACGCGCGCGGTGGAGACCGTGGAGCAGTTGCTGCGCAAGGGTGAGATCGACAAGGAGGTCTACGGGGTCTCCCGGCTGCAACAGGACGAGGACTCCTCGCGCGAGGACGCGCTGGCGCTGCACTTCGACCTGACCGTGCCGTTCGCCCGCTACGTCGTGGAGAACAGTGGCTACCTCACGTTCCCGTTCCGCCGCTACCAGATCCAGAAGGTGTGGCGCGGCGAGCGCCCCCAGGAGGGCCGGGCGCGCGAGTTCACCCAGGCGGACATCGATGTGGTGGGGGACGGCACGCTCGCGTTCCGCTACGACGTGGAGCTCGCGCTCGTGATGATCGAGGCGCTGTCCGAGCTGCCCATCCCGCCGTTCGTGCTGCGGGTCAACAACCGCAAGCTCGCCGAGGGTTTCTACCGCGGTGTGGGTCTCACGGACGCCCCCGCGGTGCTGCGTGAGATCGACAAGCTCGAGAAGATCGGCGCCGAGCAGGTCTCCCGGAATCTCCAGGACACGGTGGGTGCCACGCCCGAGCAGGCGGAGGCCGCGCTGTCCCTCGCGGCGATCCGCACCGAGGACACGTCCTTCGTGGAGCGCGTGCGGGAACTCGGTGTGAGCAACAACCTGCTGGACGAAGGCCTGAACGAACTCGCCGAGGTCGTGGGGGAGGCCTCCCGCCGCGCCCCCGGCAAGGTCGTGGCGGACCTGTCCATCGCCCGCGGTCTGGACTACTACACAGGCACCGTGTACGAGACGGTCCTCGTGGGTCACGAACAGCTCGGTTCCGTGTGCTCGGGCGGTCGCTACGAGTCCCTCGCGTCCTCCGGGAAGAAGACTTACCCCGGTGTGGGCCTGTCGATCGGTGTGACCCGGTTGGTCACCCGAATCCTGTCCCGCTCCATGGCCCAGGCCTCCCGTTCGGTGCCCTCCGCGGTGCTCGTGGCCCTGAACGACGACGCATCATGGTCCGCCGCGCAGGACGTCGCCGGGCAGTTGCGCGCTCGCGGGATCGCGACCGAGGTGGCCGCCACGGCCCAGAAGTTTGGCAAGCAGATCCGCTACGCCGAGCGCCGCGGCATCCCGTTCGTGTGGTTCTCCTCGGTGGCCGAGGACGGGAGCCCGACCCACGAGGTCAAGGACATCCGCTCGGGCGAGCAGGTGGCCGCGGACCCCGCATCGTGGCAGCCGCCCGCCGAGGACCTGCACGCCACGGTGCTGCGCGCGGCCACCACGGACGACTGACGCCGGCTCTGTCCTCCGAGAGGCGTGCCCGCGCGCGACGGCCGTGCGCTCGCGGCGTCGGCTTGTAGACTCGCGGGGACGGGAGCACGCCCTGCTCCGGGGCGCCCGATCCGGTGCGGCTCCGCGGGCACTCGGTGCGACGCGCTCCGCCGGCCCGCGATCCCGACCATCCCATTGATTGAAAAGGTGAATGCACTTGTTGCGAACGCATGAACTCGGCACGTTGACCGTCGAGAACATTGGACAGACCGTCACGCTGGCGGGCTGGGTCGGCCGGCGCCGCGACCACGGCGGCGTGGCGTTCGTGGACCTGCGTGACGCCTCCGGCGTGGCGCAGGTCGTGGTGCGTGACGAGGAGCAGTTCCACCAGCTGCGCAATGAGTACGTCCTGCAGGTCACGGGCACCGTGGAGCGCCGCCCCGAGGGCAACGAGAACCCCAACCTGCCCTCCGGTGAGGTCGAGGTCATGGTGGATGAGCTCACCGTGCTCAACACCGCGGCACCCCTGCCGTTCCAGATCGACGAGCACGTGGAGGTGGGCGAGGAAGCCCGCCTGAAGTACCGCTACCTGGACCTGCGCCGCCCGGAGCCCGCCCGCATCATGCGGCTGCGTTCCGAGGTCAACCGGGTGGCCCGCACCCTGCTGCACGAGCAGGGCTTCACCGAGGTGGAGACCCCCACCCTCACCCGTTCCACTCCCGAGGGTGCGCGTGACTTCGTGGTGCCGGCACGGCTGTCCCCGGGCTCCTGGTATGCGCTGCCGCAGTCCCCGCAGCTGTTCAAACAGCTGCTGCAGGTGGGCGGGATCGAGAAGTACTTCCAGATCGCCCGCTGCTACCGGGACGAGGACTTCCGCGCGGACCGCCAACCCGAGTTCACCCAGCTGGACGTTGAGGCCTCCTTCGTGGAGGAGGACGATGTCATCGCCCTGGGCGAGCAGATCGTGAAGTCCCTGTGGGCTCTGATCGGCGTGGACGTCTCGACCCCCATCCCGCGCATGACCTACGCCCAGGCCATGGCCGACTACGGCTCCGACAAGCCGGACCTGCGCTTCGACCTGAAGCTCACGGAGCTCACCGAGTACTTCAAGGACACCCCGTTCCGCGTGTTCCAGGCCCCGTACGTGGGTGCCGTGGTCATGCCAGGCGGTGCATCCCAGCCCCGCCGCCAGCTCGACGCGTGGCAGGAGTGGGCCAAGCAGCGCGGCGCCAAGGGCCTCGCCTACGTGCTGTTCAAGGAGGACGGCGAGATCGCCGGGCCGGTGGCCAAGAACATCTCGGAGGAGGAGAAGGCCGGACTCGCGGAGGCCGTGGGCGCGAAGCCCGGCGACTGCGTGTTCTTCGCCGCGGGCGGGGCCAAGACCTCCCGCGCGCTGCTCGGTGCCGCGCGCGTGGAGATCGGCCACCGCGTGGGCCTGATCGACGAGAATGACTGGGCCTTCGTGTGGATCGTGGACGCGCCGCTGTTCGAGCCCGCGTCCGAGGCGGTCGAGTCCGGCGACGTTGCCGTGGGCTCCGGTGCGTGGACGGCCGTGCACCACGCGTTCACGTCCCCCAAGCCCGAGTTCATGGACACCTTCGACACGGACCCCGGCTCCGCGCTGGCCTACGCGTACGACATCGTGTGCAACGGCAACGAGATCGGCGGCGGTTCCATCCGCATCCACCGCCGGGACGTGCAGGACCGCGTGTTCCGCGTGATGGGGCTCAGTGAGGAGGACGCCCGGGAGAAGTTCGGCTTCCTGCTGGACGCCTTCCAGTTCGGCGCGCCCCCGCACGGCGGCATCGCCTTCGGCTGGGACCGCGTGGTCGCGCTGCTCGCGGGCACCGAGTCCATCCGGGACGTCATCGCGTTCCCCAAGACCGGCAACGGCTACGACCCCCTGACCGCCGCGCCTGCGCCTATCACGGCGCAGCAGCGCAAGGAAGCCGGCGTGGACGCCAAGCCCGAGCCCAAGAAGGCCGAGGCGCCGCGCGAGGCAGCCTCCGCCGACAAGGGCGGCGACGCGAAGTAACGCCATCGACACGTGACACCGTTGCTACTCGCTGCGGGGCCGCCGATCCGGGATGTCACCCCGAGGTCGGCGGCCCCGCAGCCTTCGTGCGCGGTCCGGTTGCGTGACCCGCCGCGCTCGCGGGACGACCGGTTCCACTCCCGGGGCAACCCGTTTCCCCATGGGACGGGCCGTGTCAGCAGTGGGACGGTGCCGGGGTGCGAGTGTGATGGACTGGCGTCATGAGAATCGTGCTACAGGTGGCGTCGCGGGCCAGTGTCACCGTGGGGGAACGGGGCACGGGCGAGATCACCGGCCCCGGGCTCGTCGCACTCGTGGGGGTCACCCACTCGGACACCCCGGAGATCGCCGCGCAGCTCGCGGCCAAGATCGCCGGGCTGCGCATCCTGCCGGGAGAGACCTCGTGCGAGGATCGCTCGGCCCCGGTGCTCGTGGTCAGCCAGTTCACGCTGTACGGGGACGTGCGGAGGGGGCGCCGACCGTCGTGGTCCCGCGCCGCCCCCGGGGACGTGAGCGAACCCCTCTTCGACGCCTTCGTGGCGGCGCTACGTGAGCGCGGTCTGCCGGTGGAAACCGGGGAGTTCGGTGCGCACATGGAGGTCTCGCTCGTCAACGACGGGCCCGTGACCCTCGTGGTGGACAGCGACGAGCTGCAGCGCCCGCGTCGCGGCTGAACCCGCGGCGGCCCGTGCGTGTCCGAGGCGGGCAGTAGGGTCGAGGCGTGAGCGATGCATTGTTCGACGTCCCGGATCCCCTGAGCGAGGACGGGTCCGGCCCATCCGCCCACGCGAGGGATCGGACCCCGTCCCGCGCGCGCTCCCGCGCACCGCTCGCCGTGCGCATGCGCCCCCGCACCCTGGACGAGGTCGTGGGCCAGAAGCACCTGTTGCGCACCGGCTCGCCCCTGCGCGGACTGACCGCTGGGCGCTCGGGACCGACCGCGGCGTCGTCGGTCATCCTGTGGGGCCCGCCGGGCACGGGCAAGACGACGATCGCGCACGTGATCGCGCGCGGCCACGACACCACCTTCGTGGAGCTGTCCGCCGTCACGGCCGGGGTCAAGGACGTGCGGCGCGTCATGGACGAGGCGCTGACCGCGCGCGACCTGCACGGGCGGACCACGGTGCTGTTCCTCGACGAGATCCACCGGTTCACCAAGGCGCAGCAGGACGCGCTGTTGCCCGGGGTCGAGAACGGGTGGGTGGTCCTCGTGGCCGCCACGACCGAGAACCCCTCGTTCTCCGTGATCGCACCGCTGCTCTCGCGCTCCCTGCTGCTGACCCTGCAACCGCTCGAGCGCCCGGACATCGGGGAGTTGCTCGACCGCGCGGTGACCGACCCGCGCGGGCTGGACGGTGCCGTCGTCCTGAGTCCGGAGGCGCGCGAGCACCTGCTGGACGTCTCCGGGGGAGACGCGCGCAAGGCGCTCACGTCTCTCGAGGCGGCTGCGGCGGTCGCGCTCTCCCACGCGGCGGCGTTGGACGACGACGCCGATGGCGCCGCGCGTTCCGGGGCCGAGGGCCCGGGCACGGAGGGTTCGGGAGCCGAGGTATCGGACGACGGCGCGGCCGAGCCCGGGGCAGCGGGCGAAACCCCCGATGCATCGGTCGTGACCGTGACGCTGGAGCACGCGCAGGAGGCCGTCAACCGCGC
This sequence comes from Kocuria marina, assembly GCA_014652975.1. GTDB lineage: Bacteria > Actinomycetota > Actinomycetes > Actinomycetales > Micrococcaceae > Kocuria > Kocuria marina. Next base: position 248,178 of record BMZV01000002.1, read on the forward strand.
GGCGGTGCGCTACGACAAGCAGGGCGATCAGCACTACGACGTCGTGAGCGCGTTTATCAAATCGATCCGCGGCTCGGACGTGGACGCCGCGATGCATTACCTGGCCCGGATGATCGAGGCCGGGGAGGACCCCCGGTTCATCGCGCGCCGGTTGATCATCAGCGCGTCGGAAGACATCGGTCTCGCTGACCCCGCGGCGCTGCAGACCGCGGTCGCGGCCGCCCAGGCCGTGCAGTTGATCGGGATGCCCGAGGGGCGGATCCCGCTCGCCGAGGCCGTCGCACATCTGGCCACCGCGCCCAAGTCGAACGCCGCGTACCTGGCCATCGACGAGGCCATCGCGGACGTCCGCGCCGGACGTGCCGGGCCCGTGCCCCCGCACCTGCGGGACTCGCACTACCCGGGCGCGAACGAGCTCGGCCACGGCGCGGGCTATGTCTACGCCCACGACACGCCCAACGCGGTGGCCACCCAGCAGTACCCGCCGGACGAGCTCGTGGGGAAGGACTACTACCGGCCCACGGGGTACGGCCACGAACGGGACCTGGCGCAGCGCGTGATCCGGTTGCGCGACATCGTGCGCGGCGACACCCGGCCGTAGGGCGCGGCTACGACGGTGCGTGGTCAGGGCCGTGCTCCCGCGCCGTCCACGTGGTCCAGCACATCCTTGGCGGTCAGGTCGTCGATCACCAGGTCCGTCACCGCCCCCGACCGCAGCGCACCCACGATGCCGCGCACCTTATGCCGCCCGGACACCACGCACACACGGCGGGGGATCCTGGCGAGATCCGCGGGGGTGGGTCCGGAGGCCCGCCGGTTCAGCTCGATGTCCGAGTAACTGCCGTCCTCGCGGATGAAGACGGTGCAGATGTCCCCGACGACGCGGTGCGCGTTCAGACTGCGCAGCTCGGACGAGCTGAGGTGACCCTCCGTGTAGACCTGGGACAGCACCGGGCCGTGGAAGGCCCCCACGCTGAACACCGCCAGGTCAACACTCGCCCGGGCCGCGAGGATGCGGCGGACCGAGGATTCCTGCCAGAGCAGCGTCCGGGTCTGTTCCCAGTCGAAGAAAGCGGGGGTCGGGAACGGGTACAGCTCGGCGTTAAAGGCCTGCGCCAACGTCGAGAGCAGTGGGGCGGACGTATCCGTGCCGGCCGTCCGCGGCCCGGCGGCCCCGTTGAGCTGCACCACCGAGACGTCCTGGGTGTTGGTGTGGCGCACGTGAGAGGCGATCGCGGAGGTCGTGGTGCCCCACGCGACCCCCAGGGACGTCCCGTCCTGGACCCACGACGCGAGTAGTTGTGCGGTGTAGCGCGAGACCGCGTCGAGTCGTTGGCCGCTATGCGACGCCCGCTGGGTCCCCGCGATGTGCGCCGTGACCCGGAACGTGTCGTGGATGCGACGGGACAGCCGGTCCGTGGGTGTGTCGGGTGGGCGCAGGGTGATCGTCACGATGCCCCTGGCTTTCGCATCCGCCAGCATGCGCGAGACCGTGGACCGTGAGACCCCCAGCCGCTCGGCCACGGCACCCATGGTCATGTCCTGCACGAAGTACAGTTCCGCGGCTTGGTAGAGCAGTGAATCGTCGTGCATCGCCCCTCACCTCCCGTGCACACATGTGCAAATAGGTTGAGCATACGTGCATCGGCGCGACATGGTAGTGTGCACCGCTACGAAATGGGATGTACGTCACATCCCAGTGCGTAGCGTGGTCCGCAAGAACTGCGGGCCACACCGCATCCACACCGACATTGAGTGAGGAAGATACTGTGACTGCCACCCAATTGAATTCCGAGACCCGTCAGGCCGCGCTCCGTGAAATGAGCGAAGGGGCCGAGTTGGACGTCCTGGTGATCGGCGGTGGCATCACGGGCGCCGGCATCGCGCTGGACGCGGCCACGCGAGGGCTGCGCACCGGCATCGTGGAGGCCCAGGACTGGGCGGGAGGGACGTCCCGCTGGTCGTCCAAGCTGGTCCACGGTGGCCTGCGCTACCTGCAACAGTTCGACTTCAAGCTCGTCACGGAGGCGCTGCACGAACGGGAGCGCCTGCTCTACACGCTGGCTCCCCACCTGGTGAAGCCCGTCCCCTTCCTCTACCCGATCCTGCACCGGTTCTGGGAGCGCCCGTACGTGACGGCGGGCGTCGGTCTCTACGACACCCTGGCCCACGTGGGCTCCAAGGTCGCGTCCATGCCCTTCCACCGTCAGCTCTCGCAGCGCGGCGTGAAGGAGGCGTTCCCCAGCATCAAGCCGGGCGTCATGGTGGGCGCCGTCAAGTACTGGGACGGTCGCGTGGACGATGCCCGTCTGGTGCTGACGCTCATCCGCACGGCCGTGGGCTACGGCGCCCTGGCCGCGACCCGCACGCGAGTCACGGAACTCCTCAAGAACGACGACGGCGCCGTCGTGGGCGCGCGCGTCACGGACCTGGAGGCCGGCACGCAGCACGAGATCCGCGCCCGCAAGGTCATCGCGGCCACCGGCGTGTGGACCGAGGAGACCCAGGACATGGCCCACACGGACGGGGGCCTCAAGGTGCTCGCATCCAAGGGCATCCACATCGTGGTGCCCCGGGACAGGATCCGCGGTGAGGTGGGCCTGATCCTGCAGACCGAGAAATCGGTGCTGTTCGTGATCCCGTGGGAGCACTACTGGATCATCGGCACCACGGACACCCCCTACGAGCAGGACATCTCGGCCCCCGTGGCCACGGCCGCGGACATCGACTACGTACTCGAACACGCGAACGTGGTCCTGGACGAGCCCCTGACCCGGGACGACGTCATGGGCACCTACGCGGGTCTGCGGCCGTTGCTGCAGCCGGGCGTCAAGGAGGGCACGGAAACCGCGTCCACCAAGATCTCCCGCGAGCACACGGTCGCGGAGGCGACGCCGGGGCTGATCTCGATCGCCGGCGGCAAGTTGACCACCTACCGCATCATGGCCCAGGACGCCGTGGACTTCGCACTCGGCAAGGAGCGCGCCAAGATCCTGCCCTCGGTCACCGACCGGACGCTGCTCCACGGTGCCAACGGGTACGTTCCCATGACCCGGCAGGCGGACCGGATCGGCGCACGCCACGGCTGGAGCGACGACATGGTCGACCACCTGTTGAACCGCTACGGATCGGCCATCACGGAGATCGAGGACCTCGTGGCGGAGCAGGAAGATCTGGCCCGGCCGCTCGCGGCGGCGCCCGCCTACCTGCGGGCCGAGGTGGTCCAGGCGGCGCGGCACGAGGGTGTCCTGCACGTCTCGGACGTCTTCGAGACCCGGACCCGGATGTCCTACGACCAGCCTGATCACGGTCTGGCCGCGGTCGAGGAGGTCGCCGATCTGCTCGCCGCCGAACTGGGCTGGGACGACGCCCGTAAGGAGCAGGAGATCCAGGCCTACCGCGCCGTGTGCGCCGCCGAGGACGCCGCCGCGCAGACCACGGACGACGCCTCCGCGGCGGCCGCGCGCAGCGCAGCCCCCTCGCTCAACACTCTGTGACGTAGGCGGGCGTCCCATTCCCGCCGACACCGCTTCCCGGTGGCTCATGCCATGGGGAGGCGGTGTGTCCAAATCACCCAACAACGACACGATCTGCAAGGAGTCAATCCATGACCACTTTGAACGCGATGCTGCCCATGGAGGCGGCGGAAGTGGTGCCCCTGGGCACGGTGTTCTGGTCCGAAGTCCTGGGCACCGCACTGCTGACCCTTCTGGGTGTCGGTGTCGTGGCCAACCACCTCCTGGGCAAGACCAAGGGCAATGCCGGCGGCTGGTTGCTCATCAGCTTCGGGTGGGGTCTCGCCGTGTTCGCCGGCGTGTACGTCGCCTGGCAATCGGGCGCCCACCTCAACCCCGCCGTGACGGTCGGCATCTGGGCCTCCGGAGCCGATGTCTACGCGCCGGGGGTGGCCATCACCGCCGCGTCGACCGTGGTCTACCTGGCCGCCGAGTTCCTGGGTGCCTTCCTGGGTGCCGTTGTTTGCTGGATCGCGTACAAGCAGCACTACGACGAGCCGCTGGACCCGGCCGCCAAGCTGGGCACGTTCTCCACCGGACCGGAGATCCGCTCCGCGGGGTGGAACGTGCTGACCGAGGTGATCGCCACGTTCGTCCTGGTCTTCGTCATCCTCATGTTCGGCGGGACCCCCTCCGGCCTGGGCCCCCTGGCCGTGGCGCTGCTCGTGGTCGGGATCGGTGCGAGCCTCGGCGGCCCCACCGGCTACGCGATCAACCCCGCGCGTGACCTGGGCCCTCGCGTCGCCCACGCGATCCTCCCGATCCGAGGTAAGGGTGATAGCGACTGGGGCTACGCGTGGGTCCCGATCGTGGGTCCCATCCTCGGCGCGCTGCTCGCCGGCGGTGTCTTCCAGTTGTTCCCGGGTGCGGCTTTCTGATCCCCTGAACGCATCCCCATCGATTTCCGCCCCTCGACCCAAGGAGTGAGCACCATGAGCAAATCAAACACCACCAAGACCGCCCGAGGTACCAGGACCACAGGTTCTGGTGATCCCCAGTACGTGATGGCCATCGATCAGGGCACCACGAGCACCCGCGCCATTGTCTTCGACCATTCCGGCACCATCATGGGTGTGGGCCAGTACGAGCACCAGCAGATCTTCCCTCGCGCCGGGTGGGTCGAACACGATGCACAGGAGATCTGGCGCAACACCCGCCGTTGCGTCGCGGACGCGCTCGCAGAGACCGAGCTGACCAAGGACGATCTCGCCGCGGTGGGTATCACCAACCAGCGCGAGACCACTGTGGTGTGGGACAAGAACACAGGCGAGCCCGTGTATAACGCGATCGTGTGGCAGGACACTCGCACGCAGGAGATCGTAGACGAACTCGCCAAGGACGGCGGGGAGGAACGCTTCCGCGAGCTCACGGGTCTGCCCCTGGCCAGCTACTTCGCCGGTCCCAAGGTCAAGTGGATCTTGGACAACGTGGAGGGCGCCCGTGAGCGCGCCGAGGCCGGGGACCTGCTCTTCGGTACGACCGACAGCTGGCTCGTGTGGAACTTGACCGGCGGCTCCGAGGACGGGGTGCACGTCACGGACGTGACGAACGCGTCCCGGACCCTGCTCATGAACATCGACACCCTCGAATGGAACGAGGAGTTGTGCGAGACCGTGGGCGTGCCCATGTCCATGCTCCCGGAGATCCGGTGCAGCAGCGAGGTCTACGGCAAGGGCCGCGCCCGCGGGTTCCTCAAGCAGGTCCCGATCGCTGGCATCCTGGGTGACCAGCAGGCGGCCATGTTCGGCCAGACGTGTTTCGAACCCGGCATGGGCAAGAACACCTACGGCACCGGCAGTTTCCTGCTCATGAACGTGGGGGAGACCCCGGTGCGTTCCGAGCACGGATTGATCACCACCGTGTGCTACCAGATCGAGGGCGAGAAGCCGGTCTACGCGCTGGAGGGTTCCATCGCGGTCACGGGTTCGCTCGTGCAGTGGGTGCGGGACAACCTGGGGCTGATCCAGGACGCCAAGGAGATCGAGCCGCTCGCGCGCGCGGTCGAGGACAACGGCGGGGCGTACTTCGTCCCCGCGTTCTCGGGTCTGTTCGCACCGCACTGGCGTCCGGACGCCCGCGGCGCCCTGGTGGGGCTCACGCGTTACGTGCGCAAGGAGCACATCGCCCGTGCCGTGCTCGAGGCCACCGCGTACCAGTCCCGTGAGGTGGTCGAGGCCATGAACAAGGACTCCAAGCAGGACCTCACGGAGCTGCGCGTGGACGGTGGCATGACGGCCAACGAGCTGCTCATGCAGTTCCAGGCGGATCAGCTGGGTGTGCCCGTGATCCGGCCGAAGATCACTGAGACCACGGCCCTGGGTGCGGCGTACGCGGCCGGTCTCGCCGTGGGCTTCTGGGCGGACCTCGAGGAGATCTCCCGCAACTGGGCCGAGGAGAAGCGCTGGGACCCCCAGGGGGACCGTGAGCAGCAGGAGAAGCTGTTCCGCAACTGGGGCAAGGCCGTGACCAAGTCGTTCGACTGGGTGAACGAGGACGTGGACTGAATCGACTATAGTGGACGGTTGGCTGGCACGTCTCGTCGGCGCACTCCCGGGACCCGTGGCACCCTCACGATCCCGCGCGTGCCCGGCGGACGCTAGGTCCGTCGGATTGCGGCTGATCCGCACCTCTCCCGTGGGAACCGATTCCCGCGCCGGAGGCCAGTACCACCCAGAACGGAACGCGGGTCCATCCCGTACGCCGTCGAACCGCATGAAAGGCAAGTTGTGTCCAACAGCTCCAACAGTGTTCGTGTGCGCCGTCAGGTGCGCAAGTCCCGTGCCCTCGGCATCCCGCTGACGCCGAAGGCCGAGAAGTACTTCGAGCGCCGCCCGTACGCTCCCGGTGAGCACGGCCGGGCCCGCCGCAAGCAGGACTCCGACTACAAGGTCCGGCTGATGGAGAAGCAGCGGCTGCGCGCGCAGTACAACATCCGCGAGAAGCAGATGCACCGCGCGTACGTCGAGGCCAAGCGCGTCGAGGGTCAGACCGGTGAGAACCTCATCGCCCTGCTCGAGACCCGTCTTGACGCCCTTGTCCTGCGTGCCGGCTTCGTCCGCACGATGGCCGCCGCCCGCCAGGCCGTGGTGCACCGCCACATCATGGTGGACGGTCAGCGCGTGGACCGCCCCTCGTACCGCGTGCGCCCGGGCCAGACGGTCCACGTGCACCCGCGTTCCGAGAAGATGGTCCCGTTCCAGATCGCCGCGACCGGCGCCAACCAGGATGTCCTCCCGGACACCCCGGCCTACCTGGACGTCGCGATCGACCGTCTGCAGGCCAAGCTCACGCGCAAGCCGCAGCGTTCCGAGGTCCCCGTGACCTGCGAGGAACAGCTCGTGGTGGAGTACTACGCACGGATGGTCTGATCCTCCGTGCCCTCCGTCGCCCGTGTCACGGGTGACGAGCGAACAGCCCGCGGCCCTCGGCTGCGGGCTGTTCGCATCCCGGGGACGACGGCGCACGGGCACACCGGGCCCGGTGGCGCCGGATTCCCCGTTGCACCCGGGTTCTTGGGTAGAGTTGCGCTTCGGTCGGTCTTGCGCGCGGGTCCGACCCTGATCTCGAAGTAGGAACGGAGTTGTGGTCGCCCATGGACGGTGGGGATATCGCCGGATTGCTCGCGGCATTGGTCTTCGCGGTGCTCGTGGGGTTGCTCGCGGTGCCCATCATCAAGCTAGGTCGTGTCTTCGATGAACTGCGCCTGAGCATCCGCTCCATCAACGACGGCACCGCCCCGCTGATCGACGAGGTCACGCGCACCGTGGCCACCACCAACACCCAGCTCGAGAAGGTGGACGGAATCACGTCCAACGTCTCGGACGCCTCCGCCAATGTCTCCGCACTGTCCTCCCTCGTGGCCTCCACGGTGGGGCAGCCGCTGATCAAGGTCGCGTCCTTCTCCCACGGGCTGCGCCGCGCGTTCAGCCCCCAGGCCGGTGCCCAGACCCGGCCCGGCCCCCATACCGAGCCCGGTGCCGCGTCCGGTGGCGCAGCGACCGGCACGACCACCGGGTCCACGGACGCGCACGCCGCAGGCCGTGCGCCCGGGCCCACGGACACCAGGAGCTGAGCATGGGTTTGTGGTCCAAACTCGCACTGCTCGCCGCGGGCGCCGTGGTGGGCGGAGCGGCCACGCGCGTGGCCTCCGACCCCGCCGCACGCGAGGCGATCGGGCGGCAGGTGCAGCGCGGCACCCAGGGTGCGGTGGCCCGCCGCGGCTCCGACGGCGCCGTCGAACGCCGCGCGAGCGGGAGCGCCGTGGAGCTCTTCCGCACCGCCGCGCGGCGGTTCCAGGACTTCGCCGCCCGGGTGCGCGCGGGAATGAACGAACGCGAGGCCGAGCTGCACGAGAAGTTCGGCGTGCGCACGCCCGTGGACCACACCGCGAACCACCCGGACGCCCCGCACCACGCCGCACCACCGCTGGATGCCCCGTGGCGGGCGGACACCGCCCACGAACCGGGCCCCGCACCGGGCGACCCCCGGGGTCGGATCATCACACACGTCCCATCGGAAGGGAATGACCGGTAATGCTCTCCCATGAGATCACACAGCGCTGGCTAAGCTACTTCGAGGGCAAGGGCCACCAGGTGGTGCCCTCGGCCTCGCTGGTGTCGCAGCAGCCCGGAGCCATGTTCACCATTGCCGGTATGGTCCCGTTCATCCCGTACTTCCTGGGCCAGGAGACGCCCCCGTACTCGCGGGCCACCTCGGTGCAGAAGTGCATCCGCACCCTCGACATCGACGAGGTCGGCAAGACCGCCCGGCACGGCACGTTCTTCCAGATGGCCGGGAACTTCTCCTTCGGTGACTACTTCAAGTCCGGCGCGATCCCCATGGCGTGGGAGCTGCTGACCTCCTCGCTCGAGGACGGCGGCTTTGGGCTGGACCCGGAGCGGTTGTGGGTCACCGTGTACGAGGGGGACCAGGAGTCCTACGACCTGTGGCACGACACCGTGGGGTTGCCCTCCGAGCGGATCCAGCGCATGGGCCGGGACGAGAACTACTGGGACACCGGCCAGCCGGGCCCCGCGGGTCCCGACTCCGAGATCTTCTACGACCGCGGTCCGCGCTACGGCCAGGACGGCGGTCCGGCCGTGGACGACGAGCGGTTCATCGAGATCTGGAACCTCGTGTTCATGCAGTACCAGCGTGGCGAGGGCAACGGCAAGGACTACGAGATCCTGGGGGACCTGCCCCAGAAGAACATCGACACCGGTCTCGGCGTGGAGCGAATGGCCATGCTGCTGCAGGGCGTGGAGAACTTCTACGAGACGGACCAGGTCCGCCCCGTGCTCGACGCCGCCGCCGAACTGTCCGGTCGCGCCTACCGCGGCGCGGAGAAGCCGGGGGAGCAGGGCTACGAGGACGACGTCCGCATGCGCGTCGTCGCCGACCACGTGCGCTCCTCACTCATGCTGATCGCGGACGGTGTCACGCCGGGCAACGAGGGCCGCGGGTACATCCTGCGCCGCTTGTTGCGCCGCGCGGTGCGCGCGATGCGCCTGCTCGGGGTGACGGACCCTTGTCTGCCCGTGCTGCTGCCGCGCTCTCGCGACGCGATGAAGGGCGTCTACCCCGTGGTCGCGGATGACTTCGAACGGATCTCCAAGATCGCGTACGCCGAGGAACGCGCGTTCCTCAAGACCATCGAGTCGGGCACCACCCGCCTCGAGCACGCCGTGGAGCTCGCCAAGGGCGAGAAGCGCGCACTAAGCGGCGCGGACGCGTTCGCGCTGCACGACACGTTCGGTTTCCCCATCGACCTGACCCTGGAGATGGCCGGCGAGGCGGGCGTGGCCGTGGACGAGCGGGCCTTCCGTGAGCTCATGGCCGAGCAGCGTGAGCGGGCCCAGCAGGACGCGCGCGCCAAGAAGGGCGCCATGGCGGACCTGTCCGAACTGCGCCGCCTGTTGGACGACCACGGCAGCCGGTTCACGGGCTACACCGAGCTCGTGACCCCCACGACCGTGCGCGCGATCCTCGCCGACGGTGTCCCGGTGCCCGCGGCGAGCGAGGGCGCGCGCGTGGAGGTCGTACTCGAGGCCACGCCGTTCTACGCCGAGTCTGGTGGCCAGGCCGCCGACACCGGCGTGATCGACTCCGCGGACGGGCTGCGCCTGATCGTGGAGGACGTCCAGCAACCCGTCAAGGGACTGTCCGTGCACCGGGTCACCGTGGCCGCGGGCCAGGTCGTCACGGGTGACGAGGTCACCGCGCGCGTGGACTCGCGGCGCCGTCACGACGGCGAGGCCGCCCACTCGGGCACGCACGTGATCCACGCGGCGCTGCACGACGTGTTGGGTCCCGACGCCGTCCAGCGCGGGTCGTTCAACAAGGAGGGTTACCTGCGCTTCGACTTCTCCCACGGGGAGGCCCTCACGCCGTCCCAGGTGCAGGAGATCGAACAGATCGCCAACACCGCGATCCGGGACGACTTCGAGGTCGTGACCCGCGAGATGCCGCTCGCCGAGGCCAAAAAGCTCGGGGCGATGTCCCTGTTCGGTGAGAAGTACGGGGACGAGGTGCGCGTGGTCGAGATGAACGGCCCGTGGTCACGTGAACTGTGCGGTGGCACGCACGTGGGCTCCACGTCCCAGCTCGGCTCGCTGTCCCTGGTCTCGGAGCAGTCCGTGGGCTCGGGCAACCGCCGTGTGGAGGCGCTCGTGGGGTTGAATTCGTTCAACCACCTGGCCGCCGAGCGCACCTTGGTCAACCAGCTCACGGGCATGCTCAAGGTCCAGTCCAGCGCCGAACTGCCCGAGCGCCTCGCGGCGACGCTCGAGAAGCTCAAGGAGACCGAGCGCCAGCTCGCGGGGCTGCGCCAGCAGCAGCTGCAGGCGCAGGCCGGCCAGCTCGCGCAGGACGCGCAGACCGTGGGCTCCGTGCGCGCCGTCCTACACGACGCCGGTGAGATCGCCTCGGCGGATGCTCTGCGCACCCTCGCTCTCGACCTGCGCGCCCGTCTGGGATCCGACGCCGCCGTGGCCGCGGTGACCGGTGTCGCGAACGGGCGCCCGCTCGTCGTCGTCGCCGTCAACGACGCCGCTCGCGACGCCGGCCTGGCCGCGGGCCAGCTCGTGCGCACCGCAGCGACCGCGCTCGGTGGTGGCGGAGGCGGAAAGCCGGACGTGGCCCAGGGCGGCGGTTCCGACCCGGCCCGCATCCCCGACGCGCTGGCCGGGATCCGCGAGCAGATCCTGGCCACGGCGGGCTGATGCCGCAACCCTTCGCACGCGGTGTGCGCATGGGCGTGGACGTGGGGACGGTCAGGGTCGGTATCGCCCTGACCGACCCCGACGCCGTGCTCGCGACCCCGCACGACACCCTCGGGCGGGACAGCAACCCCCGTAAGGCCTTCGATGTGAAGATCATCACCCGGTTGTGCGAGGAACGGGACGTGGTGACCGTCTACGTGGGGCTGCCGCGCAGCCTCGACGGCGGTGAGAATGCCTCGACGCGGATGGCTCGTGATTACGCGGCCTCACTGGTTCGTCGGTTAGGCTCACGGGGGTGCACCACAGCGGTGCGCCTGGTGGACGAGCGGTTGTCCACGGTGAGCGCGCACCGGTCGCTGTCGGACTCGGGTGTGTCACGACATCATCACATGGACAGGGTCGATCAGGCCGCCGCGGTGACGTTCCTGCAGACGGCGGTGGACCAGGGGCGGCGGACCGGTACGGAACCGGGCGAACCCGTCCCGGACCGGGCTGCTGATTAGAGTTGACCGTGCGGGCGGTGATCCTGGCCCGCAGCACCCCACATGTGCACCATGCACGGCGGACGGAGAGAATTCGTGAGCGGAGAGAATTCGTGAGCAGAGAGCCGCGGGAGACCGGCACCGGTGACGGACAGGGCCACCGGTCCGACGGTGACGTGCTGACCTCTTCGAACGACGCGGGGGAATCCCGCCTGGCGGGGGCCTTCGAGCACCACGACGTGACCCCGGAACAGCGGCAGCGCCGCAAGGTCCGTTCGCGCGCGTCCCTGGCCACGGCGATCGCGCTGTTCATCGCGGCTCTGGTCGTGGTCGTGGCCGTCCTGGGGTCCGCGTTCGGTCTGTTCGAACGCAAGGACTACCACGGTTCCGGGGACCAGGACGTCACGTTCTCCGTGGCGGACGGCAGTTCCACGGGACAGATCGCCCAGGACCTGCAGGCGCAGGACATCGTGGCCAACGCCTCCCACTTCGTCTCCACGTTCCAGCAGCGCTACCCAGAGCAGTTCATCCAGCCCGGGGAGTACCAGCTCAAGACCCGCATGAGCTCCGACGCCGCCATCGACGCCCTCATGGAACGGGGGGAGGCCACCCACTATGCGGCCATCCCCAAGACCCAGCGCAAGGGGGACACGTTCGCGGCCCTGAGCCAGGCCACCGGGATCGACAAGTCCGAGTTCGAGAAGCTCGCCACGGACAAGGCCAAGTTCGGCATCCCGGACCGCTTCCCCGACCTGGAGGGCTGGCTGCACCCGGGGGAGTACCACTTCCCGCTCGACGCCACTGCGGAGCAGATCCTGCAGGAAATGGTGGACCGCACCAAGGACACGCTGTCCAAGAACAACGTCCCCGAGGACCGCTGGTTCGAGGTGCTCACGATCGGCTCCATCGTGGAGTTCGAGGGCACGCCGCAGGTCTACCGTTCCGTGGCCGGGGCGATCGAGAACCGGATCAACAACCCGAACGGCGAGACCAGCGGCTTCATCCAGTCGGATGCCTCCGTGACCTACGGGCTCGGCAAGACCACCGTGCACCTTACTGACGAGGAGAAGCGGGACAAGTCCAATCCGTACAACACGTACGCGAACCCGGGCCTGCCCGTGGGTCCCATCGGGTCCCCGAGCGACGACGCGATCGCCGCAGCGGCGAACCCCGAGAAGAACGACTACTACTACTGGGTAACGGTGAACCTCGACTCCGGTGAGACCAAGTTCTCCAAGACGTACGAGGAGCACCAGCGCTACGTGCAGGAGTACCAGCAGTGGTGCTCGGACAACCCCGGTAAGTGCTCCTGAGGGGCGCGCGATGACGCGATCCTCTGTGCGGGCCGCGGTGCTGGGGCACCCCGTGGGCCACTCTCTGTCCCCGGTGCTGCACGCGGCCGCCTACGAGGCCCTGGGGCTCACGGCGCACTACACGCGCCGGGACGTGCCCGTGGGCGAATGGGACACCTTCTGGGCGGACGCCCGGGCTGCGGGGGACTGGGGCGGGTTCTCGGTCACCATGCCCCTGAAACCCCTCGCCGCCCGAGACGCCGACCGGGTCACCCCGCTCGTGCGGGCGCTCGGCGTGGCCAACACACTCACGTTCGAGGACGACGGACGCGTGGTCGCGGACAACACAGATGTCATGGGCATCATGTCCGCCGTGAGCGCGGCCGGCGCCATCCCGGAGACCCCGCGCGCCGTCGTGCTCGGCGGAGGGGCCACCGCCAGCGCGGCCGTCGCGGCCCTGCACGGGCTCGGGGCCGAGACGGTGGACGTCGTCGTGCGGACACCCTCGCGCGCACGGACCCTCGATGCCGTGGCGCGGGCGGTGGGCACCGAGGTGCGCACCGTGGCGTGGGAGTACGCCGCCGAGGCACTGCACACCGCGGACGTGGTCGTGGCGACCTTGCCCCCGCGCGGTGCGGACGAGCTCGCGTTGCAGTGGCGCGCCCAGGCGCCGTCGGTGTCCGGCGTGCTGCTCGACGCCGCGTACGACCCGTGGCCCTCACGGCTGGCGTCTGCATGGCAGGACGCGGGGGGCGCGATCGCCCCCGGTGTCGATATGCTGATCTTCCAGGCCGTGGATCAGGTCCGCTGGTTCACGCAGGGCGATCCCCTCGCGGCGATACCGCACGAGGACAGGGTGACCGCGGCCATGTGTCGCGCGGTGGGACGGCCCGAACGTGGCATCCCGCAGCGCGTGCGCATCGCGCAGGCCACACGACTCGCGCCGTGACCCGGCGCGCGTGCCGCCCGGGCCGGGGCGCACGACCGAGCGAAACGAATTGACCGCGGGGCGTGGACCCCGGGCGAGAACTGGAGTGTTTTGATGTTGCGTTGGCTCACGGCCGGGGAATCACACGGTGAGGCGCTCGTGGGGATCATCGAAGGTGTCCCCGCCGGTGTGGAACTGACCACCGGGATGATCCAGGACGCGCTGGCCCGGCGCCGGCTCGGGTACGGCCGCGGCGCCCGCATGAAATTCGAACAGGACCGCGTGCGCATCCTGGGCGGGGTCCGCCACGGGCTCACGCAGGGCGGGCCGGTCGCGATCGAGATCGCCAACACGGAGTGGCCCAAGTGGCAGGACGTCATGAGCTCCGACCCGGTGGATCCCGCGGTGCTCGAGGGCCGGGCCCGCAACGCGCCCCTGACCCGCCCGCGCCCCGGTCACGCGGACCTCACCGGCATGCAGAAGTATGACTTCGCCGAGGCCCGCCCCGTGCTCGAACGGGCGTCGGCCCGAGAGACGGCCACGCGCGTGGCGCTCGGTGTCGTGGCCTCCCAGGTCCTCGCGGCCCTCGGGGTGCGGCTCGTGTCCCACACGACCGCGATCGCGGAAGTGTCGGTGCCCGAGGGCGCCGCGCTGCCCGGCCCGGACGACGTCGCCGCGCTGGACGCCGACCCGCTGCGCTGCTTCGACGCCGGGACCTCCGAGGCCATGGTGGCCGCGGTGGACGAGGCGCACAAGGCGGGGGAGACCCTGGGCGGCGTCGTCGAGGTCCTCGCCGAGGGCCTGCCCCCGGGACTCGGCTCGTACGTGCACTGGGACCGACGCCTGGACGCGCGCCTGGCCGGGGCCCTGATGGGCATCCAGGCCATCAAGGGCGTGGAGGTCGGGGACGGGTTCCGCACCGCCGCGCGCCCGGGCTCCGCGGCCCACGACGAGACGCTGGCTGCCGACAAGACCGTGCACCGGGTCTCCAATCGCGCCGGCGGCATCGAGGGCGGCATGTCGATCGGTGACCTGTTGCGCGTGCGTGCCGCGATGAAGCCCATTGCCACGGTCCCGCGCTCGCTGCACACCGTGGACGTAGCCACGGGTGAACCCGCCCGCGCCCACCACCAACGCTCGGACGTGTGTGCGGTACCCGCGGCCGGCGTGGTGGCCGAGGCCATGGTCGCGCTCGTGCTCGCCCAGGCCGCCCTCGAGAAGTTCGGCGGCGACTCGATCACCGAGACGGTACGCAACAAGGACGCCTACCTCGCGGGGATCCCCGCCAACCTGCGCACGTCCCCCGAGCTCGCGGACCCCGCCGCGCTGGCCGCCCTGGACGAGGTGCGCGGGGACCTGGCGTGACGCGCCCCGCCCTGCCCGTGGTGCTGATCGGGCCCATGGCGGCGGGCAAGTCCCACGTGGCACAGCACCTCGCGGAGCACTACGGGTTGCCCCACGTGGACACCGATCGCGTGATCGAGTCCCGCTACGGACCCATCCCTCGGTTGTTCCGCGCCCGCGGGGAGGCCGAGTTCCGCCGGATCGAGGCGCAGGTCGTCGCCGAGTTGCTCGATGACCCCGACACTGCCGGGTGCGTGATCTCCCTGGGCGGGGGCGCACCCATGTCCCCGCTCGTGCAGCCGCTGCTGGCCGGGCACACGGTCGCATACCTGGAGGTGGACCTGGACACCGTCCGTCCGCGGATCAAGGGCAACACGACCCGCCCCATGCTCCAACCGGATCCCGAGGCCCGCTGGAGCCAGATCATGGCCGAGCGCCGCGAGACCTTCGAACGCCTCGCGACCATCCGGCTCGACGGCGCCGCGCCGCGCACCGTGGCGCAGATCGCCCGTGAGCTCTACCTCGCGCTGGGCGAACCGATCGCGCAGCCGCGCGGAAAGGAACACACCGCATGAGTGATCCCGTCAGCATCCCCGTCCACGGCGGTCCCGACAACCGCTACGACGTCCTCGTGGGCAACGGCCTGTTGGACCGCGTGCCCGAACTGCTGGGCGAGCGCGTCAAGAAGGTGCTCATCATCCACCCCCGCGCGCTGCGCGCCACGGGTGACGTGGTGCAGCAGAACCTCTCCGCCGTCGGGATCCAGAGCTTCGTGGCCGAGATCCCGGACGCTGAGGAGGGCAAGCGCGTGGAGGTCGCGGCGTTCTGCTGGCAGATCATGGGCCAGTCGGACTTCACGCGCACGGACGCCGTGGTCTCCGTGGGCGGCGGCGCCGTGACGGACCTCGCCGGTTTCGTGGCCGCCACGTGGTTGCGCGGGGTGCGCGTGATCCACCTGCCCACCACGCTGCTGGGCATGGTGGACGCCGCCGTGGGCGGGAAGACCGGGATCAACACCGCCGAGGGCAAGAACCTCGTGGGAGCATTCCACCCACCGGCGGCGGTCGTGTGCGATCTGGACTCGTTGCAGACCCTGCCGCAGAACGAGCTGCTCACGGGCATGGCCGAGGTGGTCAAGTGCGGGTTCATCGCGGACCCGCGCATCCTCGAGCTGATCCGGGAGAACCCGCAGGAGGTGCGGGACGCGGCGTCACCCGTGGTGCGCGAGCTGATCGAGCGCGGGATCCGGGTCAAGGCCGAGGTCGTCTCCTCGGACCTGAAGGAATCCGGGCGGCGCGAATACCTTAACTACGGCCACACGCTGGGGCACGCGATCGAGCACAACGAGCGTTACCAGTGGCGCCACGGCGCGGCGGTGTCGGTGGGCATGGTCTTCGCGGCGGAACTCGGGCGCGCGGCCGGGTCGTTGTCCGACGACGTGGTGCACGAGCACCGCGAGATCCTCACGTCCCTGGGGCTGCCCGTGACGTATCGCGCGGACCAGTGGCCCCGGTTGCTCGAGGTCATGAAGCGGGACAAGAAGACCCGCGGCAACCTGTTGCGCTTCGTGGTGCTGGACCGGATCGCCGCCCCGCGGATCATGGAGGTCCCGGACCCCGCGATCCTCTTCGCGTGCTACCAGGAGATCGCGGAGTGAGCCCGCGCGGACGGCACGGCGAGCGCCGTCGTCCGCGCCCCTGAGCACTGCTCGGCTGGCACGGCGAGCGGGCGCACGCGGTAGACTGGTCCGGCTCCACGCGCCCCGCCGCCGTGCGGCGACGTTCCCGACGAGAAAGTGACACCGTGGCAACCAGCAACGACATCAAGAACGGCACCATCCTCAAGCTCGACGGCAACCTCTGGCAGACCATCGAGTTCCAGCACGTCAAGCCCGGGAAGGGTGGCGCGTTCGTGCGCACCAAGCTGCGCAACGTGACCAGCGGCAAGGTGGTGGACAAGACGTTCAATGCCGGTGCCAAGATCGAGACCGCCACGGTGGATCGCAGCGAGTACCAGTACCTGTACCAGGACGGCGAGGACTACGTCTTCATGGACAACTCCACGTACGACCAGATCACGGTGCCGGCCGCCGTCGTGGGGGACGCCGCGAACTTCATGCTCGAGAACCAGAACGTGACCGTGGCCATGCACGAGGGCGCGCCCCTGTACATCGAGATGCCGCCGTCGGTCGTGCTCGAGATCACCTACACCGAGCCGGGTCTGCAGGGTGACCGCTCCACGGGCGGCACCAAGCCCGCCACGGTCGAGACCGGCTACCAGATCCAGGTCCCGCTGTTCCTCGAGCAGGGCACCAAGGTCAAGGTCGACACTCGCACCGGTGACTACCTGGGACGCGTCAACGAGTGAGCGGCGCCCGGAGCAAGGCCCGGATCCGCGCCGTCGAGATCCTGTTCGAGGCCGAACAACGTAACGAATCCGTCCGGGACGCCTTGGTGCGGCGGCGGGAGAACTCCTCCTCGCCCATCAACCCGTACACGGTGGACATCCTCGAGGGCGTCCACGACCGGCGCGAGGACATCGACGAGTTCCTGGAGACCTACTCCCAGGGCTGGGAGCTAGACCGGATGCCGGCGGTGGACCGCAACGTGCTGCGCGTGGGGGCATGGGAGCTGCTGTACAACTCGGAGATCCCGGACGGCGTGGCCGTCGCGGAGGCGGTGGCCGTGGCCCGGCAGCTGTCCACGGACGATTCGCCTCGCTTCGTCAACGGGCTGCTGGGGCGGCTGCAGAAGGTCAAGCCCTCCCTGCTCGACGACTGAACCCACCCCGGTCCGTGCTCGCCACGGGCCGGGGTTTTTCGTGTGGTAGCTTCGACTACGGATCGCACCCTTTAAGTCCGTCCGGTGAGGCGGGGAAGGAGGCGGCACGTGAGCGTGCCCGAACACGCCGAGCAGTCACCGCGGAGCATGACGTCCCGCGTAATTCTCTCGACACCCGACATCGACCGGGCCCTGTCCCGGATCGCCCACGAGATCCTCGAGTCCAACAAGGGCTCCCGGGGTCTCGTGCTGCTGGGGATCGCCCGTCGCGGCTACCCCTTGGCCCAGCGGTTGGCCGCCAAGCTCGAGCAGATCGACCCCGACTTCCACGCGCAACAGAGCACGGGTCAGCTCGACATCACGATGTACCGCGACGACCTGCGGCGTCATCCCGCGCGCACCCCGCAACCCACGGTGATCCCGGGCTCCGGGATCGACGGGCGCACCCTGGTGCTCGTGGACGACGTCCTGTTCTCGGGGCGCACGATCCGCGCGGCCCTGGACGCCCTCGTGGACGTGGGACGCCCCAACGCGGTGCGCCTGGCCGTGCTCGTGGACCGTGGCCACCGCGAGCTGCCCATCCGCGCGGATCACGTGGGCAAGAACCTGCCCACGTCCTCCCACGAGAAGGTCCGCGTGCTGCTGCGCGAGTCCGATCCCCAGCCGCGCGCGAGGGGTCACGAGGACTGCGTGATCATCGACTCGCCGGTGGTCTCCGACGATGACGTCGCCCGCGCCCCCGGTACCGCCGGGAAGGGGCCGCGCGTATGAAGCACCTGCTGACGACCAACGAGCTGAGCTACCCCGAGGCAGTGCGGATCCTGGACACCGCGGACCAGATGGCCGCCGTGTCCTCGCGCTCGGTCAAGAAACTGCCCGCCCTGCGTGGGCGCACCGTGGTCAACCTGTTCTTCGAGGACTCCACGCGCACGCGGATCTCGTTCGAGACCGCGGCCAAACGGCTCAGCGCGGACGTGATCAACTTCTCCGCCAAGGGCTCCTCGGTGTCCAAGGGCGAGTCGCTCAAGGACACCGCACAGACGCTCATGGCCATGAGCGCGGACGCCGTGGTGATCCGTCACGCGTCCTCCGGCGCCCCGCAGCAGCTCGCGGACTCCGGGTGGATCGACGCCGCGGTGATCAACGCCGGGGACGGCAAGCACGCGCACCCCACCCAGGCCCTGCTCGACGCCATGACCCTGCGCCGCGTGCGCTCGCGGGCCACGGGCATGGCGAGCACCGGGATGGACCTCGAGGGGATGCACGTGGTGATCGTGGGGGACGTGCTGCACTCCCGCGTGGCCCGCTCCAACGTGTGGTTGCTCACGACCCTGGGCGCACGCGTCACGCTCGTGGCCCCGCCCACCCTGGTCCCCGTGGCCATGGACGACTGGCCGTGCGAGGTCGGCTACGACCTGGACGCCGTGCTGGCCGAGGCCCCGGACGCCGTGATGATGCTGCGGTTGCAGCGTGAGCGCATGAACGCCGCGTTCTTCCCGAGCGAGGCCGAGTACACGCGCGGCTGGGGGCTCACGTCCCAGCGCGTGCAGCGCCTCGAGCACATGGGTGCGCCCACGGTGTTCATGCATCCCGGGCCCATGAACCGCGGCCTGGAGATCTCCTCAGAGGCCGCCGACTCCCCGCGCTCCACCGTGTTGGAGCAGGTGGCCAACGGTGTGGCCGTGCGGATGGCCGTGTTGTTCCTATTGCTCTCCGGCGACGAGAGCTCCCCGTACCCGAGTGAGAACTGAGGTGGCCCGCATGAGCTCCTACCTGATCAGCAACGCCCGCCCCGAGGGCGGTGAGCCCGCGGACCTGTTGCTCACGGACGGGGTGATCGCCGCCGTGGGGCCCGTGGGCACCCTGGACGTGCCCGAGGGCACGGACGTGATCGACGCTGCCGGCGCCGTGGCCCTTCCGGGTCTCGTGGACATGCACACCCACCTGCGCGAACCGGGTCATGAGGACGCCGAGACCGTGGAGACCGGAACGCGTGCGGCGGCCCGCGGCGGGTTCACCGCGGTGTTCGCGATGGCCAACTCCCACCCCGTGGCGGACACCGCCGGCGTGGTCGAGCAGGTGTGGCAGCTGGGCCGCGACGCAGGCTGGGCGGACGTCCACCCGGTGGGCGCGGTCACGGTGGGGCTCAAGGGCACGCAGCTGTCCGAGATCCGCGCGATGGCGGAGTCCCGCGCGGGTGTACGGATGTTCTCCGACGACGGCAAGTGCGTCCACGACCCCGTGTTGATGCGCCGGGCCCTCGAGTACGTCAAGTCCTTCGGGGGGATCATCGCCCAGCACGCCCAGGAACCGCGCCTGACCGAGGGCGCCCAGATGAACGAGGGCGCGGTCTCCGCGGACCTCGGTCTCACGGGCTGGCCCGCGGTGGCCGAGGAGGCGATCATCGCCCGGGACGTGCTGCTGACCCAGCACGTGGACTCCCGCCTGCACATCTGCCACCTCTCCACCAAGGGGTCCGTGGACATCGTGCGCTGGGCCAAGGAGCGCGGCGTGGCCGTGACCGCGGAGGTCACCCCGCACCACCTGTTGCTCACCGACGAACTCGT
Organism: Kocuria marina; assembly: GCA_014652975.1. GTDB lineage: Bacteria > Actinomycetota > Actinomycetes > Actinomycetales > Micrococcaceae > Kocuria > Kocuria marina. The sequence goes on from BMZV01000002.1 coordinate 268,306, forward strand.
GCGCACCTTCGACCCCGTCTACAAGGTCAACCCGCCGCTGCGCACGGACGACGACGTCCAGGCCCTGCGCCGTGCCGTGGCCGAGGGCACGATCGACGTGATCGGCACGGACCACGCCCCGCACACCGCGGAGGACAAGGAATGCGAGTGGAGCTGCGCGGCCCACGGCATGACGGGTCTGGAGACCGCCCTCGCGGTGGTCCAGTCGACCCTCGTGGACACCGGGTTGATCGGGTGGGAGCGCGTGGCGCAGATCATGTCCCGCACCCCCGCCCGGATCCTGGGCCTGACCGACCAGGGCCAGGAACTGGCCCCCGGGGCCACCGCGAACATCGTGCTGTGGGACCCCAGCGGGCAGACCCCCGTGGATCCCACGATCCACGCGTCCAAGGGCCGCAATAGTCCGTACCGGGGGATGACCCTGCCCGGCGGTGTGCGCGCCACGTTCTACCGCGGTCACCCCGTGGTGCGCGACGGCGAACCCGCCACGCCGCTGACCCGCTGACCACCCCCACGAAAGGCCGCCCATGTCGGACAAGCTCGTACCCACCCTGTTGACCATCCTGATCGTCGTGGTGCTCTTCGCCCTGATCCGGTGGGGTTGGCGGGGTCGGGTGCGACGCCAGGCGGGCTTGGCCGCGCCGGCCCAGGCGCCCCGGGACCTGCTGCAGCGGGCCACCGCGCGCGTGGACGGGATGTACGTGGTCACCACCTACACCGCCCAACCGCTCGAACGTATCGCGGGGCATGACCTGGGGGTGCGCACGAACGCGGAGGCGATCGTGGCCCCGGACGGCGTGTTCCTCAACCGCCAGGGCGCCCCGGACGTGTTCATTCCACGGGCGGATCTGCGCGCGGTGTCCACCGCGTCCGGGATGGTCGGCAAGTTCGTGGAACGCGACGGACTCGTGGTGCTGACCTGGGACCTCGGGGACACCCGCGTGGACACCGGCTTCCGCGCGCGCACCGGTGAGGGATCCCGACAACTGGAGGACGCGGCGTCGGCCCTGCTGGACGCCTGAGAACCGAATTCCCGGGAGCCCTCACGCTCCCGGCACGCTCAACGAAAGGAGTTCGTCATGAACTCACCACGCATCGAACCGGCCGTCATGGTCCTCGAGGACGGCACGGTGTTCGAGGGCCGCGCCTGGGGTGCCCCCGGGACGGCCTTCGGCGAAGCGGTCTTCGCGACCGGGATGACCGGCTACCAGGAGACCCTGACCGACCCCTCGTACGCGGGGCAGATCGTGATCCAGACCGCCCCGCACATCGGCAACACGGGCGTGAACCTGGACGACATGGAATCCCGCAAGATCTGGGTCAACGGCTTCGTGGTGCGTGACCCCGCCCGCCGGCCCTCCAACTGGCGCAGCGAGCGCAGCCTGGACGAGGAGCTCGCCGAGCAGGGCATCACCGGGATCCAGGGCGTGGACACCCGCGCGCTGACCCGCCACCTGCGCGACAAGGGTGCGATGCGCGCCGGGATCTTCTCCGGCGATCAGGCCGGTGAGCCCGTGGCCCAGCTCGTGCAGCGGGTCTCCGAGCAGCCGGGGATGGCGGGCCGCGCGCTCGCCGAGCACGTGAGCACGGACGAGACCTACGTGGTGGAGCCGCGCGAGCACGGCTGGGACGCCCCGGTGCGCCACGAGGTGGTCGCGGTGGACCTGGGGATCAAGTCCATGACCCCGCAGCGCCTGGCCGAACGCGGGGTACGTGTGCACGTGGTGCCCGCGGACGTGAGCTTTGAGCAGGTCCAGGCGCTGCACCCGGACGGCGTGTTCTTCTCGAACGGCCCGGGGGACCCGGCCACCGCGGACGAGCAGGTGGCCCTGCTGCGCCGCGTGCTGGACGAGGGCATCCCGTTCTTCGGGATCTGCTTCGGTAACCAGCTGCTCGGCCGCGCGCTGGGCTTCGGAACGTACAAGCTCACGTTCGGCCACCGCGGGATCAACCAGCCGGTCATGGACCTCGCCACGGGCACGGTGGAGATCACCTCCCAGAACCACGGCTTCGCGGTGGACGCGCCCGTGGGGGAGCCCGTGACCGCGCCCGAGTCACGCTACGGGCGAGTCAGCGTGTCCCACGTGGGGCTCAACGACGACGTCGTGGAAGGACTGCGCTGCGAGGACATCCCCGCGTTCTCGGTGCAATACCACCCCGAGGCCGCCGCGGGTCCGCACGACTCCGCCTACCTCTTCGACCGCTTTATCGACATGATGGACCGGGCCGGTCAGAGCCCCGATCCGGAAGCAGGAGACAAGTAATGCCCCGCAGGCAAGACCTCAACAGCGTCCTGGTGATCGGCTCCGGTCCCATCGTGATCGGGCAGGCCGCCGAGTTCGACTACTCCGGGACCCAGGCCCTGCGCGTGCTCAAGGATGAGGGGCTGCGCGTGATCCTGGTCAACTCCAACCCGGCCACGATCATGACCGATCCCGAGTTCGCGGACGCCACCTACGTGGAACCCATCACCCCGGAGACGGTCGAGAAGATCATCGCGAAGGAACGTCCCGACGCCGTGCTGCCCACCCTGGGCGGGCAGACCGCGCTGAACACGGCCCTGGCCCTGGACGCCAACGGCGTGCTCGAGAAGTACGACGTCGAGCTGATCGGCGCGGACGTGGACGCGATCAACCTGGGCGAGGACCGCGAGGCCTTCAAGGGCGTCGTCGAACGCTGCGGCGCGGAGTCCGCGCGCTCGATCATCGTGCACTCCATGGACGAGGCGCTCGTCGCCGCCGAGAAGCTCGGTTACCCCATGGTCGTGCGCCCGTCCTTCACGATGGGCGGATTGGGCTCGGGTCTCGCGTACGACGAGACCGATCTGCACCGCATCGCCGGCGCCGGGATCCAGTACTCACCCACCTCGGAGGTGCTCCTCGAGGAGTCCATCCTGGGGTGGAAGGAGTACGAGCTCGAGATGATGCGCGACGCCAACGACAACGTGGTGGTCGTGTGCTCGATCGAGAACGTGGACCCGGTGGGCGTGCACACGGGCGATTCGATCACTGTGGCCCCGGCCCTGACCCTGACCGACCGCGAGTACCAGCGCATGCGTGACATCGCGATCGCCGTGATCCGTGAAGTGGGCGTGGACACAGGCGGGTGCAACATCCAGTTCGCGGTGGAACCCGCAACCGGGCGGATCGTGGTCATCGAGATGAACCCGCGCGTCTCCCGTTCCTCGGCGCTCGCGTCCAAGGCCACGGGCTTCCCGATCGCCAAGATCGCGACCAAGCTGTCCCTGGGGTACACGCTCGACGAGATCCCCAACGACATCACGCAGAAGACCCCCGCGAGCTTCGAGCCCACCCTGGACTACGTGGTCGTGAAGGTCCCGCGCTTCGCGTTCGAGAAGTTCCCGGCCGCGGACCCCACGCTGACTACGACCATGAAGTCGGTGGGTGAGGCCATGGCGATCGGGCGCAACTTCACCGAGGCGCTGCAGAAGGCCATGCGCTCGCTCGAGCAGAAGGCTTCGTCCTTCAGCTTCGCCCGCCCGGCCGTGGAGCCCGGGCCCAACACGGTGGCCCGGCTCGTGGAGACGTGCCGCGAGACCACCACCCACCGGTTGCGCAACGTGCAGCAGGCCCTTCTCGCGGGTGCGAGCGTGGAACAGGTCTTCGAGGCCACGGCGATCGACCCGTGGTTCCTGGACCAGATCCAGTTGCTCAACGAGACCGCGGACCTGGTGCGCGCGGACCCGGACCTGCGCCCGGTCACGCTGCGGGAGGCCAAGCGCCACGGCTTCTCCGATGCCCAGATCGGTGAGCTGGTCCACCTCGAGGAATCGGTGGTGCGCGGGGTGCGCCACGCGCTGGACATCCGCCCCGTCTACAAGACCGTGGACACGTGCGCCGCCGAGTTCGAGGCGTTCACCCCGTACCACTACTCGAGCTACGACCGCGAAACGGAGGTGGCCCCGCACGAGAAGCCTTCGGTCATGATCCTGGGTTCCGGGCCCAACCGGATCGGGCAGGGGATCGAATTCGACTACTCGTGCGTGCACGCGTCCATGGTGTTGCGCGAGGCCGGGTACGAGACCGTGATGCTCAACTGCAACCCGGAGACCGTTTCGACCGACTACGACATCTCCACGAGGCTGTACTTCGAACCGCTCACGTTCGAGGACGTCATGGAGGTCGTGGAGGCCGAGCGCCGCTCGGGTGGGCTGCTCGGTGTCTTCGTGCAGCTCGGCGGGCAGACCCCGCTCAAGCTCGCGGCTGACCTCAAGGCCGCGGGCGTGCCGATCCTCGGGACGACCCCCGAGGCGATCGACCTGGCCGAGGACCGCGGGGAGTTCGCGCGCGTGCTCACTGAGGCGGGGTTGCGCCAGCCCAAGAACGGCACGGCCCACACCTTCGAGCAGGCCAGCCGGATCGCCCACGAGATCGGCTACCCCGTGCTGGTGCGCCCGTCCTACGTGCTCGGGGGGCGCGGGATGGAGATCGTCTACGACGAGGCGTCCCTGAAGTCCTACCTCGAGAACGCGACCGAGGTCAGCCCGAGCCGCCCGGCCCTGATCGACAAGTTCCTCGAGGACGCGATCGAGATCGACGTGGACGCGCTCTACGACGGCAAGGACTGCTACGTGGGCGGGATCATGGAGCACATCGAGGAGGCCGGGATCCACTCCGGTGACTCCGCGTGCGTGCTGCCCCCCATCACCCTGGGCCCGGACGTGATCTCCCGCGTGCGCGAGGCCACCGAAGCCATTGCGCGCGGCGTGGGCGTGAAGGGTCTGATCAACCTGCAGTTCGCTCTCGCCTCAGATGTGCTCTACGTGATCGAGGCCAACCCGCGGGCCTCGCGCACGGTGCCGTTCGTGTCCAAGGCCACGGGCGTGCAGATGGCCAAGGCCGCCGCGCTGATCGGTACCGGGCGCACCGTGGCCGAGCTGCGCGAGCAGGGGATGCTCCCCGCGGACTACGACGGCACGACCCTGCCCGAGCAGACCCCCACCGCGGTCAAGGAGGTCGTGCTGCCGTTCGCGCGCTTCCGCACCCCGGAGGGCACCGTGGTGGACTCCCTGCTGGGCCCCGAGATGCGCTCCACGGGTGAGGTCATGGGCATCGACCGCTACTTCGACACCGCGTTCGCCAAGGCGCAGGCCGCCGCGGGCGGGCCGCTGCCCACGTCCGGGCGGTTGTTCGTCTCGGTGGCCAACAAGGACAAGCGCTCCGCGGTGATCCCCGTGAAGATGTTCGCGGACCTGGGCTTCGAGATCGTCTCCACGGGCGGCACGGCCCAGGTGCTGCGGCGCAACGGCATCGAGTCCACGGTCGTGGCCAAGATCGCCGACGCCGACGACGGGTCCCCCTCGGTCGCGGACCTGATCACGGACGGGAAGATCGACCTGATCTTCAACACGCCCTCCGGCGGTCAGCAGGCCCGCGGCGACGGGTACCAGATCCGTGCGGCGGCCACGTCCGTGGGCGTGCCCACCATGACGACGGTCTCGGAGCTCGGTGCGGCGCTGCAGGCGATCACCGCGCAGCGGCAGTACTCGTGGTCCGTGACGTCCCTGCAGGAGCACGAGCAGAAGCTGCGGGAGCAGGTCGCCGCGGGGGACACCCGTGGCTGAGTTCGCGCGCGTTCCCTTCGGGGCCCGCCTCGAACGGGCGATGACCGTTGCGGGTCCATTGTGCGTGGGCATCGACCCCCACCCGTCCCTGTTGGACGCGTGGGGGCTGCCCGCCACGGCGAACGGCCTCGAACGCTTCGCGCTGGGCGTCCTGGAGGCCGCGGCGGAGCGGTGTGCGGCCGTGAAACCGCAGGTCGCCCTGTTCGAGGCGTACGGTTCCGCGGGCTTCGCGGTGCTCGAGCGCGTCCTGCGGGAGTCCCGCGCGGCCGGGCTGCTGAGCATCGCGGACGCCAAGCGCGGGGACATCGGTTCCACCATGGCGGCCTACGCGAGCGCGTGGCTCTCCGACGACTCGCCCCTCGCGGCCGACGCCGTGACGCTGAGTCCCTACCTCGGCTTCGAGTCCCTGCGCCCGGCACTGGACCTCGCGCGTGAGACCGGGCGCGGGACGTTCGTGCTCGCGCTGACCTCCAACCCGGAGGGCGCGTCCGTCCAGCACGTGGGCGGCACCGGGTCCGTGGCCGGGTCCGTCCTGGCCGCGATCGCCCGGGAGAACGCGACGGCGCAGCCCCGGCCGGGCACGGCGTCGTCGTCCCCGGACGGTTCGACGGCGCCGTCGGACGGCGCCACCGCGGCGGCCGTTCGCGGCGTCACCGGCGCCAATACGGGGGCCGGGAACAATCGTGATGAAATCGTGACGTCACCGTCGGTGACCACCCTGGGCTCGTGTGGAGCGGTGATCGGGGCGACCGTGGGGGAGGCCCTGGCGTCCCTGGACATCGATCTGAGCACCCTGAACGGGCCGATCCTGGCCCCCGGTTACGGTGCCCAGGGCGCGGACGCCGCGGCCGTGGCCACGGTGTTTGAGCACGTCAGGCCCACAGTGCTCGCGAACTCCTCGCGAGGTGTGCTGCGTCACGGTCCCGACGTCCCCGCGCTGCGGGACGCCATCGACCGCAGCACCGAGGAACTACGCACGCACCTCCAGCTCTCCTGAGACCCCCGTGAACGCCCCTGGCGGCGGCCCGAAAGGCCACGTCAGGGGGGCGTTCATCGTGTTTACGGCGGCAAACGTGTCCGGTACTTTCAGGGGGACGGCTTGCGTGCGTCCCCCCCCCATCAGGCGCACGGCCGAGCCGCTGTCACACGAGGAGGAGAGCTGGGCATGGCATTGCGGCCACTGACGGACGAAGAGCGCGCACGCGCGCGCGAGAAAGCCACGGCGGCGCGGACCGCGCGGGCGGAGATCAAGAAGGGACTGCGGGACGGGTCGATCACCGCGGCACAAGTGCTGCGCAGGGGCGAGGAGGACGAAGCCGTCAGCCGCCTCAAGGTCACCGAACTGCTCGAGGCCACCCCCGGGATCGGGAAGGTGCGCTCGGCGGCGATCATGAAGCAGATCGGGATCGCACCCACCCGCCGGGTGCGTGGCCTGGGTCAGCACCAGCGCAAGGCGCTCGTGGACTACCTGGACCGCTGAACCCTGGTCCCCGATCCGCACGATCCCGGGCGCAACCACTAGGACCCGCGGTTGATACAGTGACGGGCGAGCTGACCGCTCGCCCGTCACCGTCTTCTCCCGGAGGTATCCGTGCGTCCCACACCCACCGTGACCGTTCTGGCCGGCCCCACGGCCGTGGGCAAAGGAACGGTGTCCACCTATATCCGGGACCACTACCCGCAGGTGTGGTTGTCCGTCTCGGCCACCACGCGTGCGCCGCGGCCCGGCGAGGTGGAGGGCGTGCACTACTTCTTCGTCAGCGACGCCGAGTTCGACGACATGATCGATCGCCACGACCTGCTCGAATGGGCGGTCGTGCACAACCTCAACCGGTACGGCACACCGCGCCACAAAGTGGAGGAAGCGCTCGCGGCCGGGCGCAGCGTCCTGCTCGAGATCGACCTGCAGGGAGCGCGCAGCGTGCGCCAGGCCATGCCGGACGCCCAGTTCGTGTTCCTGGCCCCGCCGAGCTGGGAGGAAATGGTGCACCGGCTCGTGGGCCGGGGCACCGAGACCCCCGAGCAACAGCAGCGTCGGCTGGAAACGGCTAAACTGGAACTCGCGGCGCAACCCGAGTTCGATCACACCGTCGTCAACGACACGGTGGAACGCGCCGCCGCCGAACTCGTGGCCCTCATGGGGTTGCCGAGCGCATCGCACCGTTGAGGCGGTCACCCGCCCCGGATCCGCGCAACCCCCACGGCCAGTAGCACCACCTTTTCCGTCCACCACAGGAGTCATGAAACACGTGAGCACGAACAACGAAGGCATCGTCAACCCGCCCGTCGATCGGTTGCTCGACAAGACGGATTCCAAGTACGGACTCGTGATCTTCGGTGCCCGCCGCGCCCGCCAGATCAACGCGTACTACTCGCAGTTGCACGAGGGTCTGTTCGAGTACGTGGGTCCGCTCGTGGACACCCAGCTCAACGAGAAGCCCCTGTCCATCGCGTTCCGCGAGGTCGACGAGGGCCTGATCGAGGCCGTGCACGTGGACCACGCCGGGTTCACCCCCAACGGCCAGATGGTCAGCGACGAGCCCACCGCCACGGACATGTTCACCGGCGACTTCTTCGCCCAGGGTGAGCAGGACGGCACCGCGGTGTTCTCCGACGGCGTCCAGCTGGGGGAGACCTCCGAGGAGACCCCGGCCACGGACACCGAGGACCCCGCCGAGGGTTCCGCGGAGTCCTCCGAGCAGTGACCGACCCGCACGGCCGCGACGCCCCCGTCCCCTCCCCGCCCCGCGCCCCGTTGCGCGTGGTGTTGGGTGTGGGCGGGGGCATCGCCGCATACAAGGCCGCCCTGCTGTCCCGGTTGTTCTCCGAGGCCGGCCACCACGTGGTGCCCATGCCCACCGAGGCCGCCCTGCAGTTCGTGGGTGCGCCCACGTGGGAGGCCCTCACGGGCGAGCACGTCTCGGGGTCGGTCTTCGACCGGATCGACACGGTCAACCACGTGGCCCAGGGCCAGGCCGCGGACCTCGTGGTGATCGCCCCGGCCACGGCGGACCTCATGGCCCGGGTGGCCCACGGGCACGCGGACGACCTGCTGACCACCACGGTGCTCGCGACCGCCGCGCCCGTGCTGCTGGCCCCGGCCATGCACACCGAGATGTGGCAGAACCCGGCCACGCAGCGCAACGTCGCCCTGTTGCGCGAGCACGGCCACGCGGTCCTCGACCCGGCCAGCGGTCGGCTCACGGGCAAGGACAGCGGCCCGGGCCGGTTACCCGAGCCGCAGGAGATCTTCGACGCCGCGCTCGCCCTCGTGGACCCCGCCTCCAGCTCCGCCCACTCATCGTCCGACGGCGACGACGCTCTGCGCGGACGCCGCGTCCTGGTCACCGCGGGCGGAACGCGCGAAGCCCTGGATCCCGTGCGCTTCTTGGGCAACCGGTCCTCGGGCAAGCAGGGCGTGGCCCTGGCCCGTGCCGCGCGCGACGCGGGCGCACACGTGCACCTGATCGTCGCGCACGTGGAGACCGAGCTGCCGAGCGGCGTCGACATCACGCGCGTGTCCTCGGCGCGTGAGCTGCAGGACGCGACCCTGGCTGCCGCGCGCGAGGCCGACGTCGTGATCATGGCCGCCGCCGTGGCGGACTACCGCCCGGGCACCGTGGGCGAGCACAAGATGAAGAAGTCCGAGGACGGCACGGACCCCGTGATCCGGCTGGTGCGCAACCCGGACATCCTGCGCGCCGTCGTGGCCCAGCGTGCCGAGCGCTCTCTCGAGCAGCTGATCGTGGGCTTCGCCGCCGAGACCGGGGACGCCGAGCACTCGGTGCTCGACTTCGCCCGCGCCAAGCTCGAACGCAAGGGCTGCGACCTGCTCGTGCTCAACGAGGTGGGCACGGACAAGGTCTTCGGTCGCGACGACACCGAGGTCACGGTGCTCTCGGCCCGCTCGGGCGAGGACCGCGGGGCGCGCGGGACCAAGGACGAGGTGGCGAGGTTCGTGGTGCAGCGCCTCGCCGAGGACATCCGCACCGACGGGTAATGTGGTCTCCCGTGAACGAAGCGAGCAAGCACCTGAGAATCTTCACGTCCGAGTCGGTGACCGAGGGGCACCCGGACAAGATCTGTGACCAGATCTCCGACTCGATCCTGGACGCCCTGCTGACCGAGGACCCCAATTCCTCGGTGGCCGTGGAGACCATGGTCACCACGGGCCTCGTGCACGTGGCGGGCGAGGTGAAGACGGACGCGTACGTGGAGATCCCCCACATCGTGCGCAAGACCCTGCTGGACATCGGGTACAACTCCTCCGTGCACGGTTTCGACGGCGAGTTCTGCGGTGTGTCCATCAGTGTGGGCGAGCAGTCCAACGAGATCTACGAGGGTGTGTTCACGTCCCTCGAGGAGCGCACCGGTGCCGCGCGTGACCCCCGGGACGCGCAGGGCGCAGGGGACCAGGGCATCATGTTCGGGTACGCCTCGGACGAGACCGACACGCTCATGCCCGCCCCCATCCTGTTGGCGCACCGGCTGTCCGAGCAGCTCACCCGGGTGCGCAAGACCGCGGTGCTGCCCGGTCTGCGCCCGGACGGCAAGACCCAGGTGACCCTGGGTTACGACGGGCACACCCCCGTCTCCGTGGACACCGTGGTCGTCTCCTCCCAGCACGCGGAGAACTACGACCTGGACCAGCTCACGCGCGATCTCACGACCAGCGTGATCAGCCCCGTCCTGGAGGATTCCGGACTGGACCTGTCCGCGACCAAGATCATCGTCAACCCCGCGGGCAACTTCGTGCGCGGCGGTCCCGTGGGGGACGCCGGGTTGACCGGACGCAAGATCATCGTGGACACCTACGGTGGTATGGCCCGCCACGGCGGCGGCGCGTTCTCCGGCAAGGACCCCTCCAAGGTGGACCGCTCCGCCGCGTACGCGATGCGCTGGGTCGCCAAGAACGTCGTGGCCGCCGGACTGGCCCGCCGTGCGGAGGTCCAGGTGGCCTACGCGATCGGTCAGGCCCGTCCCGTGGGCCTGTATGTAGAGACCTTCGGCACCGAGACCGTGGACCCCGCGCGGATCGAGAAGGCGATCTCCGAGGTGTTCGACCTGCGGCCGTTGGCGATCATCGAGGACCTGGACCTCAAGCGCCCCATCTACGCCAAGACCGCCGCCCACGGTCACTTCGGCCGTCATGACCCCGACTTCACGTGGGAGCGCACGGACCGGGTCCAGGAGTTGCGTTCCGCCGCGGGGCTGTGAGCCCCGGCCCCGCCGGGAGGGAGCCCGTCATGCCGGAGTCTCCCAGGCTGGAGTCGGCGGGCACCGCGCGCCCGGACTCCGCGACTGCGGGTTCCGTCCCCGCGGACCGGGACACCCCCGAGCGGGACACGTCCGGTGAGCAGCTCGCGCTCGCGGGTCTGCCCGGGGCCGCACCCCCGGTCCAGCCGCGTACTTTGCCCCGAAAGGCCCTGGGCTCCGAGGGTCGCGCGGCGCGCGACCCCGTGGCCAAGGTCCTGCTCGAGGCCTACGTCCCGCACCTGGACCGGGTCTTCGACTACCGCGTGACCGCTGCCCTCGACGACCAGGCGGTCGTGGGGTCCAAGGTCTCGGTGGTTTTCGCGGGACGGAAGATGTCCGGGTGGGTCGTGGATCGCGTGGCCCACACGGACGTCCCCGAGGACCGATTGCTGCCCATCCGCCGTGTGCTCACGCCGCTGCCGGTGGCCCGCCCCGAGATCGTCGAGCTCGCGCAGGCCGTGGCCGAACGCTGCGCGGGCACGGTCGCGGACGTCCTGCGGGTCGCGATTGCCCCGCGGGTCGCGCGGGTGGACAAGGAGTTCGCGGCTCCCGAAGCCGCCGAGACGTCCGAGACGGGCGTCGTGAATGCGGACGACGACGCCGCGGTGCCGGCCGACCTATCAGCGGGCCCCGCTTCCGACGGCGCCGCCGATGCGGACCTGACCGCGGCCCCCGAGCCCGGCCGAGCGCCCTCGTCCCGCGGGGAGCCCGCGACGACCGGCTGGCAGCACTACACGGGCGGCCTGGAGTTCGTGGCGTCCGTGGGGCGTGGTGAGCCGGCGCGCGCGGTCGTGGAGGTACTGCCCTCGGCCGAGGACCATGACTGGGCGGGGCTGACCGCGAGCGCCATGGCCACCGCGTACGCCGCTGGTCGTGGGGCTGTGGGCGTGGTCGCGGACCATAAGGCACTGGAGCGGCTCGAACGGGCGCTGTGCGAGCTGGTGGGGGAGGACGCCGTCGTCCGCCTGCACGCCGACGACGGACCCACGCCCCGCTACCGGGGGTTCCTCGAGCTCGCGCTCGGGAAGAAGCGCCTGGCTGTGGGCACGCGCTCGGCCGCGTACGCGCCGGTGCAGGACCTCGCGCTCGTGTGTTGTCATGACGACGGGGACGTGAACTTCGTGGAGCAGCGCGCCCCCTACCAGCACACGCGGGACGTGTTGTTGCTGCGCACCCAGCAACAGGGTATGGCCGCGCTGTTCACGGGGTACGCGGTGAGTCCCGAGGTGCTGCGGCTCGTGGCCACAGGGTGGGCGGCGCGCGTGGCACCAGATCGCGCGGACCTGCGCCGGTTCTCCCCGCGCATCGAAGCGACCTCCGATTCCTACAACACCGCCCTCGACCCGCTCGCGGCGCGCGCCCGGTTGCCGCACGAGGCGTTCCGGGTGGCACGCGAGGCCCTGAAGTCCGGGCCCGTGCTCGTGCAGGTGGCGCGCAAGGGCTATGCTCCCGTGCTCGCCTGCCAGCGGTGCCGTACGCCCGCGCGCTGCCAGGCATGCGACGGGCCCCTCGCGCTGGATTCCGCCCACGCCGTGCCGGTGTGCACGTGGTGCGGGCGTCACGCCCATGACTGGCGGTGCGTGGAGTGTGGGTTCACCCGGGTGCGATTGAGCACCGTGGGGGCGTCCCGGACCGCGGAGGAGCTGGGCCGTTCGTTCCCGCAGGTGCCCGTGATCTCGTCGAGCGAGCGCACCGTGCGGCCCCGGGTGGGGTCCGCCCCGGCGCTCGTGGTGGCGACGCCGGGAGCGGAGCCCGTCGCGGACGGCGGCTACGCCGCCGCGCTGCTGCTGGACGGCAACCGGATGCTTGCCCGGCCGTGGCTGCGTGCGGAGGAGCAGACCCTGCGCCGGTGGTTCAACGCCGCCGCCCTGGTGCGGTCGTCCTCCGACGGGGGCACCGTGGTGGTCACGGCGGACCAGGACCGTGCCGTCTCGGCGCTCGTGCGCTGGGACCCGGCTGGGCACGCAGAGCGAGAGCTGCGGGAGCGCCACGAGCTGGGTCTGCCACCGGCTGTGCGGACAGCGGCGCTGACCGGCCCGCGGGATGCCGTGGACGCCACCCTGCGGGACCTCGCGCTGCCCGAGCGCGTTCGTGTGGTTGGCCCCGCACCGGTGGAGCAGACTCCCGGCAATGGCGCCGACCTTGCTGAGACCGTCACCAATGACGCCGCCACTCTGGACGGTGCCGACACCGCCCGCTCCTGGGAGCGCGGCGGGAACCGGCCCTACCGTGCGCTGCTGTTCTTCGGCTTCGGGATCGCGCCGCGGGTCACCGGTGCCCTGCGGGCGGAGAAGGCACGCGCCTCCGCGCTGCGCGAACACGCGCCGGTCACGGTGCGCTGCGACGTCGCCGACCTGCTGTAGGGCGCGTCACAGCCGTCGTCGACGGACCCTGACGTGCCGCGGATCGCGAGGCGGGACCCGGACCGCATGCGTGCACCAGGACTGGCTGACCTGCTCAGTCAAATGTGTCGAATTGTTAATCCTCTTGCACGGGGTGGACGTGGCAGTCCTACGGTGGAGGGCACGTTCACGCGGGGTGGCACCGCGCACCGGGGCAAAGAGTCCCGGCGTGCGCGCGAGTCATCACCGCAGACCCGTTCCCGAAAGGATCCGCATGTCGCTGCAGCTCATTGAAATTGTTCCCGCCGTGGCCGAGAAGGAGGCCGTGCGCTCGATCATCGATGCGACGTCGAGCGCGGTCACGCAGGCCTCTGCCGAACTCATCGAGTCCCAGGTGACGGCGGACCACGCTCGCGTGTTCGTCGTCGTGGAGACGCAGCAGGACACGCCCGAGGGTCTTGCGCAGACCGTGCGCACGGCGCTGGGGGATTCCGTCACCGAGGTCACCGGCCCGGACGAGGTGCGCCTGGTGGGCGCGGAGCTCGAGGACATCAAGAAGCTCCGTGGCCAGACCGACTACCTCGTGGAGTGGGACATCCCCGCCGAGATCACCATGGACCAGTACCTCACCCGCAAGAAGGCGAACTCGCCCAAGTACGCCGAGGTTCCCGAGGTGTCGTTCCTGCGCACCTACGTCCGCGAGGACACCGCCAAGTGCCTGTGCTTCTACAACGCTCCGGACGAGGACGCCGTGGTGCGCGCCCGCGCGGCTGTGGACACCCCCTTCGACCGGATGTTCAAGCTCGAGGTCTGAGTCCCGCGTCCACCCGTCACCACCACCGGGTGCCGCAGCCCACCACGGGCCGCGGCGCCCGGCGCACGCCTCGTCAGAACGGAACCCATGTCCCAGCCCAGTGCTTCGGCAACCTTCGAGACTGCCTCCGACCAGGAGCTCCTGGCCCCACTGACCGACTACCCGGAACACGGCCTGGTCCGGGCACGCGCGGCCGAGCGTGCCAGGGCCACCGACGAGGCGGACACCACCCCGTTCGAGACCCTGCGCGAGCTCGGGCAGCGGGGCCTGCTGGACCTGGGTCTCGGGGGCGGGGACCTGCGTGGACAGGCAGCCGTCGTCTTCGACCTCGCGGCCGAGTGCACGGCCACGGCGTTCTCACTGTGGGGCCACCGCTCCGGCCTCGAGTACCTCGACGCGGTGGGGGCGCCCGTCGCGTCTGAGCTGCGCACCGGTGACGTGCCGCTGTGCTCCGCCATGGCACCGGCGTTCAAGGCCGCGGCAGGTATCGGTGAGATCCCCGTGACGCTCACCCGCCGGGGGGACCACCTGGTGCTCGACGGCACCGTGCCGTGGGCCTCGAACCTGTACCCGGACGCCGTCGTGATCCTGCCGGTCGTCCGGGAGGACGGACGCCCCGCGATCGTCCGCACCCGGGTGGCGGCCCGCGGGGTCAGCGTGCGGCCGCTGGAGAACCTCATGGCGCTCAACGCCACGGCGTCCGGCATCCTGCGCCTGGAGGGTGTGGAGATCGACGCGGAGCAGGACGTCCTCACCGAGGACGTCCCCGGGTTCCTGGCCACGGTCCGCGGACCGTTCCTGCTGCTGCAGACCTCGTTCTGCCTCGGTCTCTCCGCGGCGGCGCTGACGAGCGCGCGGGAGAACCTGGGCGGCGTCGGCGAGATGTTCCGCGAGGACCTGGACGACGCCGTGGCGGAGCAGCAGCGCCTGCGCGCGGACCTCGTGCGCCTGGCACGGGAACCGCGTGCCGCCGCACCCCGCGAGCTCCTGCAGTTGCGCCTCGACGCAGCCCTGCTCACCGGCGAGGCCACCCGCCTGGAGGCGAAGATCGTGGGCGGCCGTGGCTACGCGCTGTCCTCGCCCACGGCGCGCCGCGCACGGGAAGCAGCGTTTCTGCCCGTCCAGTCGCCCACGGAAGGCCACCTGCGGTGGGAACTGCGCAGGATCGGGTGAGGCCCGGGCACGGGCGCGACGGCACCGCGGTGACCACGGACCCGGGCACGGCGCTGCGGGTGCTCGGTGTCAGCAAAACCTACCCGGGGGCCTCCGACCCCGCCCTCGACGGCGTGGACCTCACCCTGCACCGGGGCGAGACCCTCGCCGTGCTGGGCCCCAGCGGTTCCGGGAAGTCCACCCTGCTGCGTGCCATCGCCGGGCTCGAGACCCTCGACGGAGGCAGCATCGAGTTCTCGGACCCTGACGCCCGCCTTGCCGTGGTCTTCCAGACCCCGGCACTGTTCCCCTGGCTGTCCGTGCGGCGCAACATCGCCCTCGGCGGCAGGTACCGGCGCAACCGCGACCGCTTCGACGACGAGCACGTGGGCGAGCTGCTCGAGATCCTCGGCCTCTCCCACCTCGCCCACACCCCCGTGCAGAAGCTCTCCGGCGGCCAGGCCCAGCGGGTCTCCGTGGGCAGGGCGCTCGCCGTGCGCCCGGACGTGCTGCTGCTCGACGAACCCTTCAGCGCGCTGGACCCCGCCACCCGCGGGGACCTGCAGCAGTGGCTGCGGCAGCTGACCACTGACCTCGGGCTGACGGTCTTCCTGGTCACGCACGACGTCGCCGAGGCCATGGCGCTGGGGGACCGCATCGGCTTCTTCGCCGGACCGCGCGGTTTTCGGCGGCAGTGGGTTCCGTCCCAGGACGGCACCACGGCCGGACAGATTCTCGCGACGTACCGCGGCACGGACGACGAGGCGGGAACCTGGGAGATATGAGCGGGTCTCTCACCACACGGCGGACCGTCCTGCGCGCCGGGACCGCGGCGGTGGCACTGACGGGTGCGGCGTGGGGCGCCGGTTCCCTCTACACGGGAACCCGCATCGGCAGCGGTGGTGACGGCGGCTCACGGCCCGTGCGCATCGGGTACCTGCCGATCACTGATGCCGCGCCCCTGCTGGTGGCCCACGCCAACGGCTACTACGACGACGCCGGGGTGGCTGTCGCGCGGCCCGTCCTGTTCCGCAGCTGGTCCTCGCTGTCCGAGGCCTTCGTGGCGGGCAAGGTGGAGGCCATCCACATGCTCATGCCCATGGCCCTGTACATGCGCTACGAGCTGCAGGCGGACGTGAGGATCACGGCGTGGAACCACACGAACGGCTCTTCGCTCACTGTGCACCCGGAGATCACGGACCTGGCGGGGCTTGCCGGCCGCACCGTGGCGATTCCCGCGTGGTGGTCCATCCACAACGTGGTGGTGCAGAAGATGCTCCGCGCCGAGGGGCTGACACCCGTGATGCGTGAGAGCCCGTCCACGAGCGCCCGGACCGTGGCGCTGGTCCCGATGGCCCCCTCGGACATGCTGCCCGCACTGAACAACGGGGTGATCGGCGGGTACGTGGTCGCGGACCCGTTCAACGCGGCCGCGGAGGCGAAGCACGTGGGCACGATCCACCGGTTCCTGGGGGACGTGTGGCGGGACCACGCCTGCTGCGTGACCATGCTGCGCGGGGAGCTGCTGAGGGATCGTCCCGAGCAGGCGGCGGGTTTCATGGACGCGCTGGTCCGCGCGCAGGCGTGGGCGCGGACAAACCGCCCCGAGACCGCGGCGGTGTTGGCCTCCGGCTACCTCCCGCAGCCGAAGCCCGTGATCCAGCGGGCCCTGACCTACACCGCGGCCGCGCACGCCGACGCGCTGCACCACCCTGACTGGCACGGCGAGTCCCTGGACTTCCGGCCCTACCCGTACCCGAGTTTCACGCAGGAGCTGGTGCGCGCGATGCAGGACACGGTGGTGGATGCCCCCGCCGGGTTCCTCACCGGGCTCGATCCTGCCACCGCGCACCGCGAGCTGGTGGACGACGCATTGGTGACCCGGAGCATCGCAAGGGCAGGCGGCTGGGGTGCGTTCGGGATGCACGGCACCACACGCACCGAGGAGATCCAGGCATGAGTCCCACATCCCGCAGCACGCCCAAGAGCACGGGCACGGATCTCGCCGCCGCACCGTCAGCGGGTGGCACCGGCTCGGCCCCTGTCCGAGACTCCAGAGCGGGTGCGCACAGTGACCGAGCGAAATCGCCGTCCACGTCCCGGAGACGGGCGGGCGGGGGCGCCGGACGAGGTGCGGCCGTGGCTTGGGGCACATTCGGCGTCCTCGTGACCGTGGCGGCGTGGTGGGCGTTCACCCACGCGGCCGCCGGCGGGTCCACGATGATCGCGGCTTTCCGCCCCGAGCAGCTGCCAGGTGCCGTCGGTTCGCTCCTGGAACGGGGAGTTGTGGTCCAGGACGCAGTCACGAGTCTGTGGCGCCTGCTCGGCGGTCTGTTGCTGGCGACGGCGATCGGCGTGCCGCTGGGACTGGTGATCGGTTCCTGGCAACGGGTGCGGTGGGCGAGCGCGCCCGTGGTGCAGTTCCTGCGGATGGTCTCGCCGCTGTCGTGGGCACCGGTGGCCGTGGCCCTGTTCGGAGTGGGCAGTGCGCCGGTGGTCTTCCTCGTGGCGGCCGCCGCCGTGTGGCCGATCACCCTGAACACCGCGGCGGGGGTCGCCGCGCTGGACCCGGCCCACCTCCGGGTGGCACGTACCCTGGGCGCAACACCGTTCGAGCGGCTGCTCACGGTGGTGTTTCCGAGCATCCGTCCTTACGTCATGACCGGGGTGCGCCTAGCGCTGGGCATCTCGTGGGTCGTGCTGGTGCCCGCGGAAATGCTTGGGGTCAGCACCGGGCTGGGCTACGAGATCCTCAACGCGAGGGACCGTCTGGCCTACGACGAGATGCTCGTGGTGATCCTCGTCATCGGGCTGCTCGGCATCGCGCTGGACGCCCTCGCCCAGTGGCTGCTGCGGGAACGGGTGGTGCGCACCTGAGGGGGTCGGCGACGTCGCCCCCGGTCACCGTCCGGAGCGCTGGCTGCTGAAACCTTCCGGGCTGAAGACCCCAGGGCCGAGAACCGGGGGGGCGAGTACGGGGGAGCTGTGCACAGCGGTTCAACCGCGCTGGTGCAGCTCCCACGCCAGGTCCAGCAGGTCCCGCGCGGAGTCCTCCCAGGTGTGCTCGCAGATCCGCTCCAACCCCGCGAGCACGCGTTCGTGGGCCACGGTGGGGTTCGTGAGTTCGCGCACCCGGGCGGCGAACGCGGCGTCGTCGTCCGCGGGAGCGTAGCCGGCGGCATCGCCGGCGACCTCGCGGAAGATCGGCAGGTCGGAGCAGACGACAGGCGCACCCTCGGCGAAGGCCTCCACGAGCGGCAGGCCGTAGCCCTCCGCGCGGGAGGCCGTGATCAGCGCGGCGCACGAGGACAGCAGCTCGCGGTACTGCTCCTCGCCCACTCCGCCGTGGAAGACCACGCGGGCCCCGGCCGGCACCTGGGCCTGAAGCTCGGCGCGGCGCGCGGGGGAGATGCGCGAGAGCAGGTGCAGGGTGCGCCCCGGGAGGTGGGCCATCGCCCGCAGCAGGGTCTCCACGTTCTTGTACGGCAGGAACGAGCCCATGTACACCAGGTCCGTGCCGCGGCGTGAAAGCCGCGCGAGCGCCTCGTCCTCGGGGACCCCCGCTGACGGCGCCGCGTTGGCAATCACGCGCACGTCCCGTTTCGTGAGGCGGTGCGCAAGGATCTGCTGCCGGGAGGTCTCGGAGACCGTGGCCACGGCGTCGGCGCGGTTGAGCGTGAGCCGCTGGGGCCACCAGGCCTTGTGGTACGCGCGCCAGCCCCACTGCACCGGCAAGGAAAGATCGCCCGGGGGCTGCGGGTGCTCGTAGTAGATCAGGTCGTGCAGCGTGAGGATCAGCTTGTGGCGGCGCCCCAGCGAGCCCATGGTCTGCATGGGGGAGAACACGACGTCGGGTGCGTACCGGCTCAGCAGGGCGCCCGTGAGCACCTCGGCCGGGGACGTAACGGACGGGCCCAGCAGCGTGGGCAGACCCTCGGAGATCAGGGCAGCCTGGGCGGGATCGCTGATCAGTGCGGCGAGGCGGACGCGCGGATCGGAGGCAACCGCCCGAGCCGTGGCGGCGAGCAGTTCGGCGCTGTAGCGGCTGATCCCATCGTGGTGATCGGTGCGGATGTAGCGGGCGTCGAAGAGCAGCTTCACCGTTCGTGGGTCCCGTAGAGTCCGCGCGCGGTGGCCTCTTTGGTGAGCTGGTGCTCACCGGAGCCGGGGTCCACCGCGGGGATCATCCCGGTGAGTTGGTCCGGGGTGGAGGCGGTCGTGTCCGCGTGGGGTAACTGGTCGTAGCCCTCGAGGGGTTCCGGCGCGGGGGACGCCAGGAAGTCTTCGATGTATTCCGCCGCGAGCTGCGGGGTCTCGTAGTGGATCAGGTGACCCACCCCGGGGATGATCTTGAGGCTGTGGCTGCGGATCCACGAGGCCATGGTGCGCTGCGAGTGCACGGAGCCCAATTCGTCCTGGTCGCCCACGATGAGCAGGGTGGGCATGGTCAGGTTCATCGCGACCTCCGCGACGGTGTGGGAGATCGACGCCTGATAGGCCTCGGTGAGCACGTCCCGGTTGGCGAAGGTGTTGAAGTAGGCCTGGTGCTGGCGCAGCGCGTAGTTGCGGATCCCCGGGTCCTCGGACTTGACCATCACGTCCGTCATGAGTTTCACGACGGCGTTTGAGGTCAGTAATTTGGTGCCCAGCCGCCGGGGGAGGGACGCGCCCGCGGAGTAGTAGAGCTCCGTGAGCTTGGTCAGCCGCTTCTGCTGTCCGGCCAGGGCGGGTTCTGAGATGGGGTTGAGCAGGATCAACCGTTCCACCATGGCGGGGTACTCCACGGCGAAGTGCGCGGCCAGGGTGGACCCGAAGGAGTGCCCCGCGAGCACGATGCCCGTCTCGCAGCCCGGATGGACGGCGTTATCGGTCAGTGCCTCGAGGAACTCGCGCACGAACTCCACGTAGCTGGGCACCGAGTGTTCTCGGTCAGGGAAGGGTTCCGAGCGTCCGAAACCGGGCAGGTCCGGTAGCACCACGTGGTATTTCTCGCGTAGGGCGGTCGCGATCAGCTGCAGACCGTGGTGGTCCCCGCGGAACCCGTGGAGCATCACGAGCAACGGTTTGTGCTTCTTGTCCGCGTCGTAGAACCAGTAGCGCACGCGGTACCCGTCCAATTGCACGCTGCGGCGTTCGGCGTAGGTGTTCTCCACGGGTCCTCCAGTCGTGCGGCGTCGGCGCATCCATGCTAGCCGGGAGAGGCGCGGTGGCGGGCTGGTCTAAACTGGGAGAAATCCCCACACGAGAACGGGGGACCAGGCTGTCACCGCGCCGGTACCGGGGCGAGCGAGCATTCCCGGCCCATCCCCGTGAACTTTGAAGGCGAGGCACGTGAGCGAGCACAGCACCCCGGATGCGGGCACGGACTACGACGTCCAGCGCATTGAGGCCACCTGGTCCGGCTACTGGGAGGACAACCGGGTCTTCGCGCCCCGGGACGACGGTTCCGCTCCGCGGCGTTACGTCCTGGACATGTTCCCCTATCCCTCGGGGGACCTGCATATGGGCCACGCGGAGGCGTTCGCCATGGGGGACGTCGTCTCCCGCTACTGGCTGCACCGCGGGTACGATGTGATGCACCCGATCGGCTGGGACTCCTTCGGCCTGCCGGCGGAGAACGCCGCCATCAAGCGTGACGCCCATCCCGCGGAGTGGACCTACCGCAACATCGACACCCAGCGCGCCTCGTTCAAGCGCTACGCGATCAGCGTGGACTGGGACCGGGAGATCCACACGTCCGACCCCGAGTACTACCGCTGGACGCAGTGGCTGTTCCTGCAGTTCTACAAGCACGGGTTGGCGTACCGGAAGGACTCCCCGGTCAACTGGTGCCCCAAGGACCAGACGGTGCTCGCCAACGAGCAAGTGGTCAACGGTGCGTGCGAGCGCTGCCACACCCCTGTGACCAAGAAGTCCCTGAACCAGTGGTATTTCAAGATCACCGACTACGCCCAGCGCTTGCTGGACGACATGGGTGAGCTGGAGGGCCACTGGCCCGAGCGCGTGCTGGCCATGCAGCGCAACTGGATCGGGCGTTCCGAGGGCGCGCACGTGAAGTTCGTGATCGAGGGCGCCCCCGCCGAGGGCGCGGACCCCGAGGACACCTCCGGGCGTACCGTCACCGTGTTCACGACCCGCCCGGACACCCTCCACGGCGCCACGTTCTGCGTGGTCGCCGCGGACGCCGCGATCGCCCAGGAGATCGTGGCCCCCGAACACGCCGACGCGCTCGCCGCGTACCGGGAGGACGTCAAGGCACTGTCGGACATCGAGCGTCAGGCCTCCGACCGGGAGAAGACCGGTGTGTTCCTGGGCCGCTACGCGGTCAACCCCCTCACGGGCGAGAAGCTGCCGGTGTGGGCCTCGGACTACGTCCTGGCTGATTACGGCACCGGCGTGATCATGGCGGTGCCCGCCCACGACCAGCGGGACCTGGACTTCGCCCGGGCCTTCGACCTGCCCGTGCGCGCGGTCCTGGACACCGGCGAGGAGGACCCCGCGAGCACGGGGGTCGCCACCACCGGTGACGGCACCCTGATCAACTCCGGACCGCTGAACGGGCTGTCCAAGGCGGAGGCGGTGGCCAAGGCCATCGAGATCGTCACTGAGGCCGGGACCGGCGAGCATCACGTGAACTTCCGACTGCGGGACTGGTTGCTGTCCCGGCAGCGGTTCTGGGGTGCACCCATTCCCATCGTGCACTGCCCCTCGTGCGGTGAAGTGCCCGTGCCCGAGGACCAGCTGCCCGTGCGGCTGCCCGAGGACCTGCGCGGTGAGCAACTCGCGCCCAAGGGCAGGAGCCCGCTCGCAGCGGCGTCGGACTGGGTCACCGTGGCGTGCCCCGCGTGCGGCGGGCAGGCCACGCGCGACACCGACACCATGGACACGTTCGTGGACTCCTCGTGGTACTACCTGCGCTACGCGTCCTCGCACGACGACGCTGCGCCGTTCGACCGCGCCGAGGTGGACCGGTGGCTACCCGTGGACCAGTACGTGGGCGGTGTGGAGCACGCGATCCTGCACCTGCTGTACTCGCGGTTCTTCACCAAGGCGCTCTACGACTTCGGGCTGGTGGGCTTCACCGAGCCGTTCAAGGCGCTGCTGAACCAGGGTCAGGTCCTCAACGGGGGCAAGGCCATGTCCAAGTCCTTGGGCAACGGCGTGGACCTGGGCGAGCAGCTGGACGAGTTCGGCGTGGACGCCGTGCGCCTGATCATGGTCTTCGCGTCACCGCCCGAGGACGACGTGGACTGGGCGGACGTGTCCCCGCAGGGCGCCCAGAAGTTCCTGGCCCGCGCGTGGCGCCTCGCGAAGGACAGCACGGCCGCCCGGGACGCGGACGTGACCACCGGGGACCAGGCGTTGCGCCGTGCGACCCACAAGACGGTCGCGGACGCCGAGCAGCTGCTCGAGGCGCACAAGTTCAACGTGGTGATCGCCCGGACCATGGAGCTCGTGAACACCGTGCGCAAGGCCATCGACGCGGGCTGCGGTCCGGCCGATCCCGCCGTGCGCGAGGCCACCGAGGCCGTGTCGATCCTGCTGAGCCTCGTGGCGCCGTACACCTCCGAGGACATGTGGCACCTGCTCGGGCACGAGGACTCCGTGGTGCGCGCCCCGTGGCCCACCGTGGACCCCGCGCTGCTCGTGGAGGACACCGTCACCGCGATCGTGCAGATCAAGGGCAAGGTCCGTGACCGGTTGCAGGTCCCCGCGGACATCACCGACGAGGACCTCGAGGCCGCGGCCATGGGATCGGAGGCCGTCCAGCGCCTGCTGTCCGAGGCCACGGTGCGCAAGGTCATCGTGCGCGCCCCCAAGCTCGTGAACATCGTGGTCTGATGTTCCCCCGCGAGCCCCGGAGCCCGTCCCCCCGTTCCACCGAGCGGGAGGGCGGGCTCCGCCCGTGCGGAGATGCGGCCTCTATGTCTGTCGGCGCGCCGTCAGCGTCCCCGTCTGCGTCCGCTTCCGCGTCCTCGGGGGACGACGACGCCGCGCCGCCCCGCGTCGCCGTCGTCACCGACAGCGCCGCCGCCCTGCCGGACTCCTGGCTGCGCGCGTTCGAGGACGCACCGGGCTTCGCGCTCGTGGACATGCCCGTGCTGATCTCCGGTCAGCTCTACACGGCCTGTGAATCCGACACCCTGTCCTCGCTCGTCGTTGCGCTCGCGGAGGGCACACCCGTGACCACGTCCCGGCCGGCCCCGGGGCAGCTGCGTGCCGCGTACCGGCGGTTCGAGGAGGAGGGGTACGACGCCATCGTCTCGGTGCACCTGTCGGGGGAGCTGTCCGGGACGGTGGGCGCCGCCCGGATTGCTCGCCAGGACATCGGGATCCCCGTGCGGATCGTCGACACCGCGAGCGCCGGTCTGGGGCAGGGTCTGGGGGTGCGCGCGGCACTACGGGCAGTGGCGTCGGGCGCGGGGATCGACGACGTCGCTGCGGCCGCCTGTGAGACCGCCGCCCAGGCACAGGTACTGATTCAGGTGCGCTCGCTGGAAACCATACGCCGGGGTGGACGGGTGAATCCGACCACGGCGATGGTCGGTTCCATGTTCCAGCTCAAACCACTGCTGAGCATGGCCGAAGGCAAGATCGTGACCGTGGAACGGCCGGTGTCCTTGTCGCGGGCTAAGGCGCGGTTCATGCTGCTGGCGGGGGAGGCTCTGGCCCACGCAGAGACCGACCGGCCGGTGTTGTGTATCCACCACGTCGCGGACCCGCACGGGGCGCGCGAGATCGGTGAGGTGCTCATGGATCGCTACCGCCCGGACGCGGAGCTCGTGATCAGTGACCTGCCCCCGGTGCTCAGCGCGCACGTGGGGCTCGGGACGAAGGCCGCGGTGATCGAGGGCCCCACGTCCCGGCCCGTGTGGCACGGCGGGCGGGCTGCACAACCGCACCCCTGATCCGCGTGTCGGCCGAGTAATCCACCGGTGGCGTCGCGCACCCACGAGCCCTGTCGCCCGTGCGGTGGGGTGGGCGCATGAGCGGAATCGATTTCAGGGGACGGCGCCGGTTCCGGGACAGTGAGGCCACGGAGCGGTTGACGGCGCTCTTGCGGGAAGACCGGCAGTCGGGTGCGGGGCTGCCATGGGCGGAGCCAGGACCCGATCGGAATGGTGATGTGGCTGGCCGTGGTGCGACGGGTCGCCGTGCTGCTGGCCATGATGAAGAGGGCGCCGATCTCGCTCCGGACGGTGGTGCTGAACCGGCCGACGACGCCGCCGATGGTGCCACCGGTCCATCGCTCAGTGCAGACCCGGTGTCCGAGCACTCCCGGCATCGCGAGGACGTCGTGGTCCGTCGGCACATTGCTCGCCCCGCGCTGGTAGCACTGTGCGCCGTGCTGTTGGTGGCCCTCGGGATCGGGGGCTGGAAGCTGCTCCCCGATGGACAGGGGGACGACGTCGTCACGTCCACTTCCGTGAAATCGCAGGGCGCCGTCGCCGGTACGGATGGCGCGGGGGCAGATGAGGGTTCCGACCGCGCTGACGCCGCCCGTGAGGGCACTGAAGTCACCGGCCGGGACGACACAGCACCTCACGGGGTGTCCGGATCCGCGGCGTCCTCAGGGCTCGTCGGGGGAGCCGGAGCCGGTTCAGCGGGCGGCGGTACCGCCTCCGCCGAAGAAGCCGGGGTGCTCACGGTCCACGTGATCGGGGAGGTCAAGGACCCATCCGTGGTGACGCTGTCCCCGGGTGCGCGCGTCATGGATGCGGTGGCGGCAGCCGGTGGATTCACGAAGGGTGCGGTGAAGGACCGGATCAACCTGGCGCAGCCCGTGAGTGACGGCGCCCAGATCACGATTCCCAATGCGGAGAACGTCGATCGGGTGGCCGAGGCTGCCGCGCAGGGCGGTTCCGTGAATGGCACCGGGACCGGTGCCCCGGCCGAAGGAGCAGCGAACAGCGCCAGCATTAAGACTGGAGTGAGCGGTAGTGCTTCCGAGGGTGGCGCGGCCACGGGAGGTTCATCGTCCGGATCAGGCGCTGCGGCTAAGGCGGGTGGTGCGGCCGCCCTGCCCGGCGGCGCCCCGGTCAACCTCAACACGGCCTCGCAAGCGGAGCTCGAGACCCTACCTCGCGTGGGACCGGTCCTCGCACAGCGGATCGTGGAGTTCCGCACCCAGCACGGCCCGTTCACCTCCGCGGAACAGCTCGACGACGTCAGCGGGGTGGGTCCCGCCATGCTGGAGGCACTGCTACCACTGGTCACGGTGTGAGCGTGCGATGGGACCTGCGCCTGGTCCCGGTTGCCATCACCGCGTGGGTGTGCGGATCGCTGACACTACTTGCCGAGTGGACCGTGGGGGCCGTGGGGGCTCTCGGCTGCGTGGTGGTCTTCGGCCTCGCGTGGTGCGCACCCGCTCTTCTCGACCGGTCTCGCATCCAGCGGGCGAACCGCGGGCCACGAGGGAAGACGCCCGCCTCGGCACAACGCAGCTGTCCGCCGGCCGGGCAGCCGAGCCGCGCGCGATCCTGGACGCATGCATCGGACGCGCACGGGGGTTCCTCCTCCCATGGATGCCCGCGGCCATCATCCAGTGAGTCCCGCGCCCGGATGAGGTCCCTCCCGCCCAGCCTGGCTGTTCTGGCGGGGGTCGTGGCGCTGAGTGCCGCCGCGGCCATCACGACGGCGCTCGCCGCCATCGCACCGTCCCGCGACTTCCTGACCGAGCATCCTCCCGGTTCCGTGGTCCGCGTCAACGCCACGGTCACCGGGACGCCCCGCGAATACACGGGCTCACCGGCGCCAGAGGAGCAGGAGGCATCGCGCGGCGTCGTCGTACCCCTGGCCGTCCACGCCGCGGACGGGAAGGCCGCAACCGCCGAACTCACGGTGTTCGCCGCCCACCCCAGGTGGGACGGCCTGCGCGACGGGGACACCGTCAACGCTGTGGTGAACGTGACGCGCACCGCGAACCCGGCGCGGCTCACTGCCCGGGCCACCTCCCCACCCACCGGATGCGATCACGGCTGCCGGGGAGCCCGGCACGGACTGCTGGACACCGTGCGCGCGAACCTGACCCGGGTGTCCGGACGGTTCGGTGCAGTGAGCGCCGGGTTGGTCCCCGGCATGACCGTGGGAGACACCTCCCAGCTGCCCGAGGCGCTGGCGCAGAGCATGAAGGACACCGGACTGACCCACCTCACGGCCGTCTCAGGGTCCAATTGCACCGTGGTGATGACCCTGACCGGGTACGCCGCCCTGACCCTGGGCGCGGGGCGGCGACTGTGCGTGGGTATCGGGCTCGCCGCGCTCGCCGGGTTCGTGCTGCTCGTGGGCCCCGATCCCTCCGTCCTGCGCGCCGGCGTCATGGGTGCACTCGGCGGGGCCGCCATGCTCAGCGGCCGCGCCGGCGTCAGCCTCAATGCCTTGTGCGCCGCCGTCACCGGCCTGGTGCTCGTGCAACCGCCCCTCGCCATCGATTTCGGCTTCATCCTCTCCGTCCTCGCGACCGCCGGCATCGTCGTGAGCGCCCGCCCCGTGACCCGCGTCCTCGCCTCCCGGATCCCCACAGCGCTCGCCGCGTGCATAGCCGTGCCCCTCGTCGCCCAACTGTGGTGCGGGCCCGCCCTGCTCGTGCTCAACCCCGCTCTGCCCCTGTACTCGCTGCCCGCCAACATGGCCGCCGCCCCTCTCGTTCCCGTGGTCACCGTCGCCGGTCTTCTTGCAGTATGCGTCCTGCTCGCGGGGCACCTGGCCTCACCCGCTCTGAGCTGGCTGCTCCCCGGCGCCCACGACGCCGCGGCGCTCGCCGGCTGGGAGCGCGCCGCCTCCCTGCCCGTGGGCGCCGCCTCGGTTCCCGCGCGGGTCATTGCGTGGCTCGCGGACGGTTTCGCCGCCCTGCCCGGCGCGCAGCTGCCCTGGCCGGGCGGTGTCCCGGGGATTGTCATCCTCACCGCGGTCACACTGCTGTTCCTCGGCATCCTGCACGGGGTGGACCACCGCCTGCGTCAGGCACCACCCATCGCGGGCACGGTCGACGCCTCATCGGCCCCGCCGCCCGAGCCCGATGCCGTATGGCGCGTTCGCGCGCGCAGGCTACGGGTACGACGTCGCGCGCTCGCGATGATCGCGTCCCTCGCGGTGGTCGTGTTGGTCGTCCTGGGTGCGGTGAGGTGGTTCCGACCGGCGCCCGCGTGGGAGTCCGTGGTGTGCGACGTCGGGCAGGGAGATGCCGTGCTGCACCGCACCGGGGAGCACAGCGCGGTGCTCGTGGATGGCGGGCCCGACCCCAGGGCTCTGCGTCGCTGTCTCGACCAGGCGGGCATCACGCACCTGGACGCGGTGATCGCCACGCACAACCACGACGACCACGTGGCCGGCCTGGAGGGGCTCTCCGATGCGGTGGATGTGGAGCGGGTGTGGTACTCCACGGCCGGGACGGAGCTACCACGCGAACTGGCACCGCTCGCGGAGAAGGCCGAGCAGCCTGCGCCCGGGGCACGACTAACCGCCGGACCGCTCACGGTCGAGGTACTCGCCCCGCGGGTCACTCCTACTGCAACGGGCGGAACCCCGCGCGCTCCCGTGCACAGCCGGGTGAGTTCGGAGGACGAGAACAATGCGTCCCTCGTCCTGCTCATCACCCGCACCGCTGACCAGGGGACCACCACCTGGTTGACCGCGGGGGACCTCGAAGCCGATGGGTACCGAGCGGCCACCAGGCTCCTGCCAACAGCAGCCGCCCCACACGCAGATGTGTTGAAGGTCTCCCACCACGGCGCGCGCAACGGTGGGACCGACATCATCAGGGACTCAGATCCCGCCCTGGCGGTGATCTCGGTGGGGGAGGGCAACAGCTACGGCCATCCCCACCCCGCAACCGTGGCGGCCCTGCAGGAGACCGGGGCGGCGGTGGCGCGCACGGACCTCAGCGGTTCGTTGTGGATCCGCAAGGAAGGGAATCAGCTCGTGGTCTCGACACGGTGACCGCGCGTCAAGCCACTGGGTGCACCGGGTTCGTCGCGTGTGGCTCACGTTTCTTGTTCCAATGCCTCACCCGTCCACACCGGGCCACGGCATGTCCCCACCCGGCGCTAGCATGAGGACCACAGCGGCGCCCTCCCATGCCGCGCGCACCTGAGGAGTTCCGATGCCCCCAGCCCGTCGCAAGGCCGCCGCGCCGCCGCAGACCTCGTGGCGGGACGTCACCCCGCAGCCGCTCGTGCTGGCCTCCGGCTCCGACGAGTACATCCTGCAGCGCATCAAGGACTCCCTGCGGGACCAGACCCGGGAGCAGCGCGGGTCGTGCGAGGTCACGGACGTCTCCGCCGCCGACTACGAGACCGGGAGCTTGGCCGTGGTCACGAGCCCCTCCCTGTTCGACGATCCCAAACTCGTGTGCGTCCACGACCTCGCGAGCATGCACGAGAACCTCCTCGCGGACGGCCTGTCGTACGTGGCCAACCCGGACCCGGACGTGACCGTGCTGTGGGAGCACTCCGGGGGTAACCGCGGCAAGAAACTACTGGACGCTCTCAAGGAGTCGGCGCTCGTCCTCGATTGCACGCCGCCCAAATCGGACCGCGACAAGACGGCCTTCGTCCTAGCCGAGTTCCGCGCGCACGGCAAACGCATCGAGCCGGACGCCGCCCGCGCCCTCGCCGCGGCCGTGGGCACGAGCACCGCGGAGCTCGCCGCCGCGTGCGCGCAGTTGATTGCGGACGGCCCGCTCACGGTGGATCACGACCTCGTGGAGAAGTACTACGGCGGGCGCGTGGAGGTCACCGCGTTCCGCGTCGCGGACGCCGCGGTGGCCGGTAACGCGGATCAGGCCCTGAAGCTGTGGCGGCAAGCCGTGGACGTGGGAGTGGACCCGGTCCCCATGGTCGCCGCGCTGGGCTCCAAGATGCGGTTGATCGCGCTGACCGCAGGATCCCGCGGGGGAGCGGGAGCACTTGCGCGGGACGTGGGCGCGGCACCGTGGCAAGTGGAGCGCGCGCAGAACGAGGCCCGCCGGTTCACCGCCGGGGACGTGGCCGCCGCCCTGCAGGCCGTGGCCGAGGCCGACGCCCAGGTCAAGGGTGCGTCCCGGTCCCCGTACTTCGCGGTGGAGCGGGCGATCACCGTGATCGCGACGTCCGGCCACCACTGAGGGGCCATCTCTGAGGGCCACCAGTGCGATCCCGGAAGACCCGGGGAAAGACTGCGGGCCCGGCACCGAGAAACGGTGCCGGGCCCGCAGGCGTCCTGTGCGGACGGGGTCAGTCGATTCAGATCTTGGCGACCTTCTTGGCCAGACCGGACTTCTTGTTGGCCGCGGTGTTCTTGTGCAGCACACCCTTGGACACGGCCTTATCGAGCTTGCGGGACGCGTTGCGCAGCGTCTCGGTCGCAGCTTCCTTGTTGCCGGACTCGACCGCGGCGTCCACCTTGCGGATCAGGGTCTTGAGCTCGGACTTGTAAGAGTTGTTGCGCAGGCGAGCCTTCTCGTTGGTGAGGATGCGCTTCTTCTGCGACTTGATGTTGGCCACGTAAAACTCCTAGAACGTTTGCGGAAGTAGGTCAGTGAGGGCTCACGGATGATCATCGACTGAGTTGTGAGAGTGGGGATGCTCGGTGGCAACCATCCGCTGTGCCCGACGACCAGCGCGGACACACAGCGATCCACTTTAGCAGATCACCGGCCGCGGCGCCGGTCAGTGGCGGGCGCGGGCGGCGAGCTCCGCGGCCACCGCGTCGAAGCGTGAGCGGGCGAGCACCGCGCCCTCCCGGCGCACGTCCTCGGGGCGCACGGGGATGATCCGGTCGATCCGGGCCTCGGACGGGCGACCCGAGCGGTCCCAGTCGCCGGTTCCCACGTCCACGAAGTCGGGATCGTCGTGGGCCGCGGTGTCGTGGTCCTTGGAGGTGAGCATCACGCACAGCACGTACTCCCCGGCGCGGTCCACGATCAGCACGGGACGGTCCTTGCCGCGTGAGTGGTCCTCCTCGTAGGGTACCCAGGTCCACACGACCTCGCCCGGATCGGGGCGACCATCCGGGTGGGGGTCGTAGTGCGGGGTCACCGGCCCCGTCCAGTCACCGGGGTAGAGCCGGGAGGTGCCGGCGGGCGACGTCGTCGTCCCCGGCGCGGCGGCCCGATCGCGGCGCGCGTGCCCGGAGGCGTCCCGGGGCAACGGCGCGCGGCCGGCGTCCCGCCGCCCGCGCAGGGTCCGCGAGACCCGCTGGTACATCCGGTAGGCCCGCAGGCCCTGGCGCGCGAGGCGCATGAAGTCAGCCATGTGCTCATCGTAGGGGCAGCGGTTCGTCCGTTGCCGCGGAACGTGGGAAACTGGGGAGTCATCCGATCGAAAGGACCGCCCGTGTCACCGTTGGCCGTCAATCCACCGGTTCCCGCCTCGACCGACCCCTCGGTGATCAGGAACTTCTGCATCATCGCCCACATCGACCACGGCAAGTCCACCCTCGCGGACCGGATGCTGCAGGCCACGGGCGTGGTGACGCCCCGGCAGATGAAGGCCCAGTACCTGGACCGCATGGACATCGAACGCGAACGCGGGATCACCATCAAGTCCCAGGCGGTGCGGATGCCGTGGAACGTGGACGGCACGGACTACGCGCTGAACATGATCGACACGCCCGGGCACGTGGACTTCACGTACGAGGTCTCCCGGTCCCTGGCCGCGTGCGAGGCCACGATCCTGCTCGTGGACGCCGCCCAGGGGATCGAGGCGCAGACGCTGGCCAACCTGTACCTCGCGATCGAGAACGACCTCACGATCATCCCGGTGCTCAACAAGATCGACCTGCCGGCCGCGCAGCCGGAGAAGTACGCTACTGAACTCGCCAATCTGATCGGCGTGGAACCCGAGGACGTGCTCAAGGTCTCGGGCAAGACCGGTGAGGGCGTCGAGGAGCTGCTGGACACGATCGTGCGCCAGGTCCCGGCGCCCCAGGGGGTCAAGGACGCGCCGTCGCGTGCCATGATCTTCGACTCGGTGTACGACACCTACCGCGGCGTGGTGACCTATGTGCGCGTGGTGGACGGGACGCTGTCCCCGCGAGAGCGGATCCAGATGATGTCCACCGGGGCCACCCATGAGCTGCTCGAACTCGGTGTGATCTCCCCGGAGCCGGTGCCCTCGCAGGGGCTGAGCGTGGGGGAGGTGGGCTATCTGATCACGGGCGTGAAGGACGTCCGCCAGTCCCGCGTGGGTGACACGGTCACGAGCCAGACCAAGCCCGCGCAGCAGTCCCTGGGTGGGTACGAGGACCCCAAGCCCATGGTGTTCTCGGGACTGTTCCCCGTGGAGGGTTCGGACTACCCCGTGCTGCGGGACGCCCTCGAGAAGCTCCAGCTCAACGATGCCGCCCTGGTGTACGAACCCGAGACTTCCGCCGCGTTGGGCTTCGGCTTCCGTTGCGGTTTCCTGGGGCTGCTGCACCTGGAGATCACCCGCGACCGACTCGAACGCGAATTCAACCTGGACCTGATCTCCACCGCGCCGTCCGTGTCCTACAACGTGACGCTCGAGGACAACTCGGAGGAGCAGGTTACTAACCCGTCCGAGTTCCCGGAGGGACGGATCCTGGAGATCCGCGAACCCATGGTCTCGGCCACCATCCTGGTGCCGTCCGAGTTCATCGGCGCGGTCATGGAACTGTGCCAGTCCAAGCGCGGTGAGATGAAGGGGATGGACTACCTCTCCGAGGACCGCGTGGAGCTGCGCTACCGGTTGCCGCTCGCGGAGATCGTCTTCGACTTCTTCGACCAGCTCAAGTCCAAGACCCGGGGCTACGCGTCCCTGGACTGGAAGGCGGACGGCGAGCAGGCCGCGGATCTCGTGAAGGTGGACATCCTCCTGCAGGGCGAGCAGGTGGACGCGTTCAGCGCGATCACCCACAAGGACAAGGCGTACTCGTACGGCGTGCTCATGACGGGCAAGCTGCAGAAGCTCATCCCGCGCCAGCAGTACGAGGTCCCCATCCAGGCCGCGATCGGTTCCCGGATCATCGCGCGCGAGAACATCCGCGCGATCCGTAAGGACGTGCTCTCCAAGTGCTACGGCGGTGACATCTCCCGTAAGCGCAAGCTGCTCGAGAAACAGAAGGAGGGCAAGAAGCGCATGAAGATGGTGGGCCGCGTGGAGGTCCCCCAGGAGGCCTTCGTGGCCGCGCTGTCCTCGGACGAGGACACCGGGAAGGACAAGAAGAAGTAATGCCCGCCCAACCGGAGGGTAATCCCGCACCCCGGGACGGCGCGCTCCCCGCGGCGTCGGTCGCCCGTGCCACCGATCGCACCCTGAGCCTGTACGTCCACGTCCCGTTCTGCGCGGTGCGCTGCGGGTACTGCGACTTCAACACCTACACCATGGACCAGCTCGGGGACGGCGTCTCCCAGCGCGACTACCACGCCGACGCCGCCGCGGAGGTCCGCTTCGCCCGGTCCGTGCTCGACGCCGCCGGGGCACCGCCGCGCGCGCTGCACAGCGTGTTCTTCGGCGGGGGTACGCCCACCCTTCTGCCCGCCCGGGAGCTCGCGCACATGCTCGAGCAGGCCAGGGAGAGCTTCGGGCTGGCCCCGGACGCCGAGGTCACCGTGGAGGCCAACCCCGACTCGGTGAGCGAGGAGACGTTCGACGTGCTCGCCGCGGCCGGGGTTACCCGGGTGTCCTTCGGGATGCAGTCCGCGGTGCCCCACGTGCTGCGCGTGCTGGAACGCACGCACACGCCGGC
The DNA here is from genome assembly GCA_014652975.1 of Kocuria marina. Lineage (GTDB taxonomy): Bacteria > Actinomycetota > Actinomycetes > Actinomycetales > Micrococcaceae > Kocuria > Kocuria marina. The sequence continues at coordinate 301,142 of BMZV01000002.1, forward strand.
GAACGTCCCGCGCGCCGTCGGCTGGGCCAAGGACCGCGGACTGGGCGCGAGCGTGGACCTGATCTACGGTACACCGGGGGAGAGCGTGGCCGACTGGCGCACCTCGTTGGAGGCCGCGCTGGCCATGGACCCCGACCACGTCTCCGCGTACTCCCTGATCATCGAGGACGGCACCAAGCTGGCCGCCCAGATCCGCCGCGGTGAGGTGCCGGACGTGGATCCGGACGACCAGGCGGAGAAGTACACGCTCGCGGACGCGCTGCTGCGCGAGGCCGGGTTCGAGTGGTACGAGGTGTCCAACTGGTCCCGCGCGGCCCACGGGCGCAGCGCGGTGCAGAACCGCAGCGTGCACAACCTCGCGTACTGGCGCAATCAGGACTGGTGGGGGATCGGCCCGGGGGCGCACTCACACAGTGACGGCGTGCGCTGGTGGAATCTCAAGCACCCGTTGCCCTACACGGCCGCCGTGCGCCGGGGTGACTCACCGGCCGTGGGCCGCGAGACCTTGGATGGCGAGACGCAGTACGTGGAACACGTGATGCTCGGGATCAGGATCCGTGAGGGAATCCCGCTCGAGGGGCTGCGCCCGGAGGGGCGGCACGCGGTCGCCGGATTGATCGCCGACGGCTGGCTGGACGGCGCCGCCGCCCTCCGCGGGTCCGCGGTCCTCACGGACGCGGGGCGTCTGATGGCCGACGCCGTGACGCGCCGCTTGCTCGACTGGTGACCGTGTCAGGAGTTGCGGGCCGCGAACTTGTCGTAGAGGTGGGTGTTGAACCGGTACTGGTGCGGTTCGCCGCGGTTGACCGTCACGCCCGCGCGCACGGAGGTGATGGCCAGGAACAGCCAGGTCACGGCGGCGATGACCGAGAAGAGCCATCCGATGACCGGGATGAGTGAGAGCACGATGCCCGCGAGGATCACCAGGGTGGGCAGCATGGTGTAGTTGGCGGCTTCCCGGGATTCCTGAGCGGTGAAGGGACCGCGGTCCTTGAACACCCGGTGGATCATGTAGCTGGGCAGTACGCCCACCACGCCACCCAGGTGGGCGAGGGTGGCCCACTGCCGGTCCTGGGACACGTCCAGGGGTTGCGCCACGGGGGCCACGGACTCGAACGGAGTCTCGGCGGAGCGAGTGGAGGGGGAGGGAGCAGCGTCAGTCACGAGCGGGTGTGCCTTTCACGGGCGGTAGCCATCCGGGTCGGTGGACGCCGGTGCTCCCATCCTACGGTCGTTCCCGCGTGGCTCGCGCCGGACGACGACACCAGGCGTCACCGACGCTGAGGGTTACCGCTAACGCGGGTCACCGAAGCCGTAGACCACCGGCTGTGAGCGCCGTCGACGTCGTGGGTCACCGCAGGTCAGGCGCAGCCCGGGTCAGGAATCGGCGGCGTCCGGGGCGGTGAGGAAGTCGATGAGCTCCTCCACGCGGCCCAGCAGGGCCGGTTCGAGGTCTGCGTACGTGTTCACTCGTGCAAGGATCGCCTGCCACGCCCGCCCCACGTCCTGGGGTGTGCGGTGCGGTAGGCCCAGCGCGCGTGCCATCCCGGTCTTCCAATCCACCCCGCGCGGGATCACGGGCCACTCCCGGATCCCCAGGGCGCTGGGCTTCACGGCCTGCCAGATGTCCACGTAGGGGTGTCCGAGGATGAGCACATTGTCCCGGGCACCCGGGACCGCGAGCGCCTCCTGGGCGATCCTGGACTCCTTGGAGCCCGCGACCAGGTGGTCCACGAGGATCCCGAGCCGGCGCTGCGGGCCGGGGTGGAACTCGGCGATGGCTGAGGGGAGGTCGTCGATCCCGTGCAGGGGTTCCACCACGGTGCCCTCGACCGCGAGGTCGTGGCCCCACACCTTGGCCACGAGCTCGGCGTCGTGGTACCCCTCGACCCACACACGCGACTCCTTGGCCACGGACGCGCGCAAGTTCTCGACCTCGACCGACCCCGAACGCGTGATCCGGGGCTTGGCCGGGGCACTGCGGGTCTCGGGCGGGCCCAGCCGCACGGGTTCGCCGTCCAGGAGGAAGCCCGGGCCCAGGGGGAAGGACTTCACGCGCCCGTGCCGGTCCTCCAGACCCACCACGCGCATCCCGCCGATGGTCTCCACGCCCACGACGGCCCCCACCCACCCGGTCTCCACGTCCTCGAGCACCATGTCCCGGGCCACGGGGACGTCCCGGGAGACGGGACCGGTGCGGGCGACGTCGGGACTGCCTAGGTCCTGGGGACCCCAGGACCAGCCGGATGCGTTCACGGGCGACTCCTCCACGTCGTGCCGCGGCGCGAGCGCGCCGCCGGGCAGGCGAATCAGCCGCGAGCGTATCAAAATCGGCCCCTGACCCACGGGCCCTTGACTGCCAGGATTAGCACTGTGAACTCTTGAGTGCCAGAATTGCCAGCAACGGGAGGTGAGACACATGGAGCATCCGCGCCGAGCGCAGATCCTGCGCGCCATCGTGGAGGACTACGTCCATTCGCGTGAACCCGTGGGGTCCAAGGCGCTCGTGGAACGCCACCGTTTACCCGTCTCCTCCGCCACGGTGCGCAACGACATGGCCGCCCTCGAGGAGGACGGGCTGATCGTGGCACCGCACACGAGCTCGGGTCGGATCCCCACGGACCGAGGTTATCGCGAGTTCGTCAATCAGATCGCAGCCCTGGAGCCCCTCACCTCCGCCCAGCGCCGCGCGATCCAGGTGTTCATGGACGGCGCCCAGGACCTGGACGACATCATGGAGCGCACCGTGCGCCTGCTCGCCCAGCTCACCCACCAGGTGGCCGTGATCCAGTATCCCGTGCGCACCGGGATCACCGTGCGCCACGTGGAACTCGTGGACGTGGGGGACGCCCGCGTGCTCGTGATCCTGATCCCCACCACCGGACGCGTGGCCCAACGCACCGTGGAACTGCCCGTCACCCTGACCGAGGCCCAGCTGCTGGAGCTGCGCGCCCACGTGCTCGCACGCCTGCTCGGCACGCCCGTGGAAGACGTCTCCGACGCCGCCGTGACCCTGCCCCCGGTCCTGCCCGAGGAACTGCGCGACGCCGGGACCGCGGTGACCGGGGCGCTCGCGGTGCTCGCAGCGGTGTCGGACGAACACCGCTTGGTGATGGCCGGGACCGCGAACCTCGCGCGCTTCAGCGGGGACTTCCCGCAGAGCATCTCCCCGGTGCTCGAGGCGCTTGAGGAACAAGTGGCCATGCTGCGATTGTTGTCCGAGATGCAGCAGGACGAACGCGGGGTCGCGGTGCGCATCGGCTCCGACCACAGCGACGACCCCCTGGCGGAGGCGTCCGTGGTGGCCACGGGTTACGGTCCGCACGCCGCGTCCAAGGTGGGAGTCGTGGGGCCCACACGCATGGACTACCCCACGACCATGGCCTCCGTGCGCGCGGTGGCCCGCTACCTGTCCAAGAACCTGGGGGCTGAGCGCACGTGAGCGCTGCCCGCCCCGCTCGACCGTAGAACCGACGAAAGAAGAAACGACGACATCGTGAGCGATCACTACGAAACCCTCGGCGTGAGCCGGGACGCCAGCGCCGAAGAGATCAAGCGCGCCTACCGCAAGAAGGCCCGCAAACTTCACCCGGACGTGAACCCCTCACCCGAGGCCGCCGAGGAGTTCAAGCGCGTCTCCCATGCCAATGACGTCCTCTCCGACCCGGACAAGCGCCGCGTCTACGACGCCACGGGCAACGAGAACGGCACGGACACCGGCTTCGGCGGGGGCTTCCCCGGTACGGGCTTCGGCTTCTCCGACATCTTCGAGACGTTCTTCCAGGGCGCGGGAGCCGGTGGCCAGCGCGGCCCCCAGTCCCGCACCCGCCAGGGCCAGGACGCCCTGATCAACGTGCGGATCTCCCTCAAGGACGCCGTGTTCGGCATGGAGAAGGACATCACGGTGGACACCGCCGTCGTGTGCCCCACGTGCCAGGGCACGTGCTGCCAGCCCGGCACGAGCCCCGTGACGTGCACCATGTGCCGCGGCTCCGGGCACATGCAGTACCAGCGCCAGTCCATCCTGGGCATGGTCACCACCCAGGCCCCGTGCTCCCAGTGCAACGGCTTCGGCACCGTGATCGAGAGCCCGTGCCACGAGTGCTACGGCGAGGGCCGCGTGCGCGACCGCCGCCCCCTGACCGTGAAGATCCCCGCCGGCATCCAGTCCGGCAACCGCATCCGCCTGGGCGGCCAGGGTGAGGCCGGCACCGCCGGCGGACCCAACGGCGACCTCTTCGTGGAACTCAAGGTGGATCCGGACCCCACCTTCCTCCGCGAGGGCGACGACCTCCACGCCCGCCTGCGTATCCCCATGACCGCCGCCGCGCTCGGCACCACCGTGAGCCTCGAGACGTTCGACGGCGCTCGCACGGTGGACGTCGATCCCGGTACCCAGTCCGGTGCGACCGTTACGCTCGACGACCTGGGTGTCACCCACCTGCGGGGCAAGGGCCGCGGTGACCTCAAGGTGCACTTCGAGGTGGAGACCCCCAAGGACCTCTCCTCCGAACAGCGCGAACTGCTCGAGCGACTTGCCGAGCTGCGCGGTGAGGAAGCAGCGGACGGCACGACCGTGAACACCAACCACTCTGGTGGGTTCTTCTCCCGGTTGCGGGACCGGTTCAACGACCTGTGACCAACCCCGTCTTCCACGTCCCCGCCGAGGACCTCTCCCGGGCGCACCCGGGGGAGGTCCTGGACGTCGCAGGTCCCGAGGCCAAGCACGCGGTGACCGTGCGGCGCCTGCGCGCGGGGGAGGCCCTGGACCTCGTGGACGGGCACGGCACCCGTGCGGTGTGCACGTTCGACTCCGGGGCCAAGGACCGGATGAGCGTGGCCGTCCAGGAGATCCACCACGACGCCGCGCAGCAGCCGGAGTTCACGCTGGTGCAGGCACTCGCCAAGGGGGACCGGGACCTGCAGGCCGCGGAGGCCGCCACGGAACTCGGGGTCTCCCGGGTGATCCCGTGGCAGGCGGAGCGCAGCATCGTGCGCGTCCACGCGGACCGCGCGGCCAAGCTCATGGCCAAGTGGGACTCCACCCTGGCCGCGGCGGCCAAGCAGTCGCGGCGCGCCCGCTGGCCCGAACGCGGTGACTGGGTGGACACCGCGGGTCTGGCCCGGCTGATCGCTGCGGAACCCCAGATGCTGTGGCTCGTGCTGCATGAATCGGCGAGCACACGTTGGTCCACCCCGGACGTGACCCGGTGGGGTGATCGGTCCCGGATCGCGGTGATCGTGGGCCCGGAGGGAGGGATCGGTGACGGAGAGCTCGAGGCGTTGTGCGCCGCCGGTGCTCAGCCGATGCGCCTGGGGACCACTGTCATGCGATCGTCCACCGCGGGACCCGCGGCACTGGCGGCGCTGCACGCGGTGCTCGGGCTCTGGGACTGACCCGGGACCCAACGGGGAGGGCTCAGTCCCCGGCGCGCACCGTGATCGCGTGATCGTCGGACACGGTGGTGCCGGAATCGCCCGTGCCGCTCACGCGCACGGTGTACGTCCCGGGGTCGAGCGTGACACTCGTGCGTAGTTCCGTGCCCGTGGTCGGATCCGAGCCGGGGGAAGCGGGTGCGATGTTCCCACTGTGCACGACGCGGTCGTCCTCGAGCACCTCCCAGTGGGCGTCACGCACCGAGGGCAGCACGCGGGCGAAGACCGTCACGGGGCTCTTGGGTTCCGCCCCGGTCTGGGGGTCGACGAGCCACACGGGCGCGGCCAGTGCGGAGTCACGCGTGAGCGGGGCATTGAGTTCCACGGCTCCGAAGGCCTTGTACCCGCTCTGCCCGTTCACGAGGACCCGCACCTCCTTGGCCGTGGACGAGTCCAACAGCCCGGCGGTCACAGCCGCCGCGGAGACCGTGTACACCATTTGCTGCAGTGCGACCCGGGCGTCCTGCGGGGAGAGTTGGGAGGCGAACGCGGCGGCGGGCAGGTCCACGGTGATGGTTCCGTCCGGGGACACGGAGGTGCCCACGGTGTCCACGGCGGACCACAGGGACCGGTAGTCCGGGTCCGCGGGGGTGGCCGAGGTGACCATGAGTGCCGCCTGGGCCACGGGGTCGGTCGTGTCCTGGGAGGTCGGGGTGCGGAACTCGCGGAACAGGTAGCGCGCTTGGTCCCCGGTGCCCACCCAGTACACGGGGGCCTGTTCGGTGGCCACGCCTTCCATCGCCGTGTCCGTGTTCATGGGTGCGGAGGCGATCCCGGGGGCGGCTTCGGAGTTGTGGTCCGGTCGGTCGGCGGCGGTCCCGCACGAGGCCACGACCGCGGCGAGCGACACGGCGAGCGCCCCCGTCGCGGCGCGCCGAAGTCCGCCGGGCGCGGTGGCGCGACGACGCTGCGGCTCGGTCGTTCCTGCGGGATTTTTCACGGCTACACAACTTACCCACCGGGAGCCACGGGCGCTAACGTCGCACGTGGATCCGGGCGGACCGTTATTGGATTGCAACCTGCGGCGTGCGAGCCCGTCGGTCCCGGCGGGTCCAGGTCCGCGCGCACCGGTAGGCTGGACCCGATGAGCGAACCAACCGAAGGGACCGAGGCACTGAGCACTCCGCCCACCGAACGAACCCGCGTCACCGTGCACGTACCGGATCGGGAGACCGCCGTCCGGACCTTGGGTCACGGAGACGCGACCTTACGTCTGCTCGAGCAGCAGTTCCCGGCCGTGCGGATGACCGTGCGGGACCTGGACGTGGCCCTCGAGGGGCCCGTGATCGACACCCGCCTGGCCGCCTCCCTGCTCGAGGAACTTCTCGCGATGGCGCTGCGCGGCACCGAGATCACCGAACGCACGGTGCTGCGCGTGGCCCGCATGATGCGTGACGCCCAGGACCTGCGCCCGTCGAGCGCGCTGTCCACGAGCATCCTCTCCACCCGGGGCAAGACCATCCGGCCCAAGACCGTGAACCAGAAGACCTACGTGGACGCGATCGACGAGCACACCGTGGTCTTCGGGATCGGGCCCGCCGGTACCGGCAAGACGTACCTGGCCATGGCCAAGGCCGTGCGCGCCCTGCAGGCCAAGGAGGTCAACCGGATCATTCTCACGCGTCCCGCGGTGGAGGCCGGCGAGCGACTGGGCTTCCTCCCAGGTTCGCTCAACGACAAGATCGACCCCTACCTGCGTCCCCTCTACGACGCCCTGCACGACATGATGGACCCCGAGTCCATTCCGCGGCTCATGGAGGCCGGGACCATCGAGGTCGCCCCGCTGGCCTACATGCGCGGGCGCACCCTCAACGACGCCTTCGTGATCCTCGACGAGGCCCAGAACACCACCCCGGAACAAATGAAGATGTTCCTCACCCGTCTAGGCTTCGGCTCACGGATCGTGGTCACCGGTGACGTGACCCAGGTGGACCTGCCCGGGACCACCAAGTCCGGACTGCGCCAAGTCCAACACGTGCTCGGGAAGATCGACGACATCGCGTTCTGCGAACTGACCTCCGCGGACGTGGTGCGCCACGAACTCGTGGGCGAGATCGTGGCCGCCTACGACCAGTTCGACACCACCAACCGCCACCGCGTGGAACGAGCCCGCCGCAAGGACGAACGCCGAGCGGCGTCGTCCGAGCGCACCGGGGGAGACACCCCGTGAGCGTGGCCTTCGACCTCCCCTGGGACACCCCCGCCGAACAGGCCGAGCTGCCCACCGCCTACCGCGCCGTGGACACCGACCAGCTCGAGGCCCTCGTGGACCTCGCCTTCACCCGCTGGCACCTGCACCCCGACACCGAGGTCAGCATCGCCGTGGTGGACGAGACCCGCATGGCCGAACTGCACGAACAGTGGCTGGACCTGCCCGGAGCCACCGACGTCATGTCCTTCCCCATGGACGAACTGCGCGAGGGCACCCCCGACGACCCTAGCCTGGGCGTCCTCGGGGACGTCGTACTGTGCCCACCCGTGGCCGAACGCCAGGCCGCGGCCGCCGGCCACAGCACCCAGGACGAACTGTGCCTGCTCACCACCCACTCCCTGCTGCACCTGCTGGGCCACGACCACGCCCACGAGGACGAACGCGCCCGCATGTTCACCGCCCAGCGCTCGCTGCTCGAGGAGTTCCTGGGCCGGGACGCGCCCGTGGAGACCATGACGTGAGGCGCCGCACAGCCTCCGACCCCCGCACCGACTGAACGACCGAGGACCCGCGATGACCCAGCCCACTGAACAGCCCGCTGACTTCCGCGCCGGTTTCGCCGTGTTCGTGGGCCGGCCCAACGTGGGCAAGTCCACGCTGACCAATGCGCTCGTGGGGCGTAAGGTCGCGATCACGTCCAACCGTCCGCAGACCACGCGGCACACTATCCGCGGGATCGTGCACCGCACCGACGGTCAGTTGATCCTCGTGGACACCCCCGGCCTGCACCGTCCGCGCACGCTGCTCGGTCAGCGGCTCAACGACGTCGTGGCCCAGACCCTGGGTGAGGTGGACGTGATCGGGTTCTGCGTGCCCGCGGACCAGAAAGTGGGCCCGGGGGACCGGTACATCGCCCAGCAGGTCGTCGCCGCCGTCGGACGCACCCCCGTGGTCGCGATCGTGACCAAGGCGGACCTCGTCCCCCAACAGCGCCTCGCCGAACAGCTCGTGGCCGTGAGCGAGCTCGGGCGCGAGGTCGTCACCGAGGAGCGCGCCCAGCGTGAGGCCCGACGACGACGTCGCGACGCGGCGTCGTCCGCCAAGGGCACCGGCGGTCGCCCGGCCGCGCAGCGCACCGAGGACACGCCGGCCGGATGGGCCCACGTGATCCCCGTGAGCGCGGCGGACGGCTTCCAGGTGGACGAGATCGCCGAGCTGCTCGTGTCGCTGATGCCCGTCTCCCCGCCCCTGTACCCGGAAGGGGACCTCACCGACGAGCCGGAGGTCACCATGATGGGCGAACTCATCCGCGAGGCTGCGCTCGAGGGCGTGCGAGACGAACTGCCCCACTCGCTCGCCGTGGTCGTGGACGAGGTCTCCGAACGCGAAGGCCGCTCACCGGACAACCCCATGCTGGACGTCCACGCGAGCCTGTACGTGGAACGGGACTCCCAGAAGGCCATCGTGATCGGCAAGCGCGGTGCGCGACTGCGCGAGATCGGGACGCGCGCGCGAGCCCAGATCGAGTCTCTACTGGGCACCCGGATCTACCTGGACCTGCACGTCAAGGTCGCCAAGGAATGGCAACGGGACCCCCGACAGCTGTCCAAGCTCGGGTTCTGACCGGACACACACCACACGCCAACCCGGTGCCGTAGCCTGACCCACCAGTCAGGGCCGCACGCCCCCCCCCGATCCGAGACCCCAGGAGACGTCACCGGTGGATCCCAGCTCAGCACCACGCCGGAGCCGCCGGAGTTCGCGTACGAGCGCGCCGTGGAGTACGCACCCCGCCCGCCGCACGGATCGCGACGGCGAGGCGTACGACCTGCGCCAGACCGGACGTCATCACCGCGCCCATGTCCACCGCCCCTCGGTACGCAGGATCGCCGTGATCCTGGCCGTGTTCGGGCTGCTGGCCGTACTCGGCATCGGCGGGATCGCCGCGCTGCGCCTGACCGGCAACCTCACCTCGAGCCCCCTGAACCTCTCCGACGGTGCCGAGAACGTGGACGACGGCCCCCTGGACATCCTCGTCATGGGCTCGGACACTCGCCACGGTCAGGGCAACAGCGAATACGGCAGCGAGGACGACGCCGAGGGCCGCACCGACGTCATGATGCTCATGCACGTGACCGAGAACCGCGACGCCGTCACCGTGGTCTCCTTTCCCCGGGACCTCATGGTCAGGATCCCGCAGTGCACGGACCCCACGAGCGGCACCGTGTACCCGGCCACGACCGGGATGCTCAACAGTGCGGTGGAACACGGCGGCCCTGGGTGCACTGTGGCCGCGATCAACCGACTCACCGGCGTGAACATCGACCACTTCATGCTCGCCGACTTCAACGCCGTCAAGGAACTCTCCAGCGCCGTGGGCGGCGTGCAGGTGTGCGTCAACGAACCCGTGGATGACCCCAAGTCCGGGCTGCGCCTGCCCGCCGGGATCTCCTCCGTGGAGGGCGAACAGGCACTCGCGTTCCTGCGTTCCCGCGCAGCGTTCGGCAACGGTGGGGACGAGGCCCGCATCCGCTCGCAGCAGTCGTTCCTGGCGTCCCTCACGCGCAAGATCCAGGCGGACGGGACGCTCACCAACCTCCCGCAGCTCTACCACATCGCCGAGGTGATGACCCAAAACCTGCACGTGGACCAGGGGTTGACCTCCATCCCCACCCTCGTGGGCATGGCCGGTGCGCTCAACGGCATCGATCCCGGCCGGATCGCGTTCGTGACCGCGCCGTCCGAGCCCTACCCGCAGGACCCCAACCGGTTGCAGCTGGACGAGAAGCCCGCCGAGCGGCTCTTCGAGACCCTGCGTCGGGACGTCTCCGTCACGGAGGCCCGCGACGCGCCGTCGGCGTCCCCCGGGCCCTCCCACGCGATGGGGGAGACCGCCACCCCCGCGCCGAGTGCCGCGCACCCCACGGAGCCGGCGGCATCGCCCACCGCGACCGGCCCCGCCGTGGACCCGTCGCTCGTGCCGATCACGGTGAGCAACCGCACGGACGCCGGGGGCCGGGACCACCAGCTCGTGAGCGTGCTCGAACGCGCCGGCTACGACCAGGCGCGCACCGCGTCCTCCGGCACGCAGCTTGCGGCCACGCAGATGTTCTACAACCCCAACTGGGCGCTGGCCGCGGACGACGTCGCCGCTGTCCTGAACGTCTCACCGAGCCAACTCGTGGCGAGCTACGACGTGCCCGGGATCGAGGTCGCGGTGGGCCAGGACTTCCGTAGCGGTGACACGATGGACCGCAACGCCGCCCTGCCCGACGACCTGCAGGGCCAGACCGCGGAGCAGTTCACGTGCCAGGAGACCGCGGCGGGGTAACGATCCGGTGTGCCGGCGACCTAGTGGTACGTTGGATCACATGCGGCAAGGGATGACGCTACTCCTGCTTACGTGCCGCAGCGGGGCCTGAACCGATCCTCACGGCCGACCACCCGCTGCGGAGTTCCGTGGTGCCGGCCCACAAGCTTCTGATCGAAAGGCCCCCTTCCCATGAAGAATTTGCAGCGTCCCTCCGGAATGCCCGTCCACAAGTACACCCCGTACCACCACAACTTCCCGTTCGACATGTCCGACCGCACGTGGCCGGACAAGGTGGCCACCACGGCCCCGCGCTGGTGCGCCGTGGACCTGCGGGACGGCAACCAGGCGTTGATCGACCCCATGGACTCCGAGCGCAAACTGAAGATGTTCCAGTTGCTGGTGAAGATGGGCTACAAGGAGATCGAGGTGGGCTTCCCGTCCGCCTCGCAGACCGATTTCGACTTCGTGCGCACCCTGGTCGAGGACGACCTGATCCCGGAGGACGTCTCCATCCAGGTGCTCACGCAGTCCCGCGAGCACCTGATCGAGCGCACGTACGAGGCGATCGAGGGCGCACCGCACGCGATCGTGCACCTGTACAACTCCACGTCCACCCTGCAGCGACGCGTGGTCTTCGACCGCGACATGGACGGCATCGTGGACATCGCCCTGACCGGTGCCAGGTTGTGCCGCAAGTACGAGGAACAGCTCAAGCACACCAACGTCACGTACGAGTACTCCCCGGAGTCCTACACGGGCACCGAGCTCGAGTTCGCCGCGCGGATCTGCAACGAGGTCGCCGAGACCTTCGAGGTGGGTGACGGTCGCAAGATGATCATCAACCTGCCCGCGACCGTGGAGATGGCCACTCCCAACATCTACGCGGACTCGATCGAGTGGATGGGCCGGCACCTGTACCACCGCGACGACATCATCCTGTCGCTGCACCCCCACAACGACCGCGGGACCGGTGTGGCCGCCGCCGAGCTGGGCTACCTGGCCGGGGCGGACCGGATCGAGGGGTGCCTGTTCGGCAATGGCGAGCGCACCGGCAACGTGGACCTGGTGACCCTGGGGTTGAACCTGTTGACCCAGGGCGTGGACCCGCAGATCGACTTCTCGGACATCGAGGAGATCCGCCGCACGGTGGAGTACTGCAACCAGTTGCCCGTGCCCGAGCGCAGCCCGTACGGCGGTGACCTGGTCTTCACCGCGTTCTCCGGTTCGCACCAGGACGCGATCAAGAAGGGCTTCGAGGCCATGCAGCGGGACTCGCAGGAGCGGGGCGTGGACATCGATGACATGGAATGGGCCGTCCCGTACCTGCCGGTCGACCCCAAGGACGTGGGCCGCAGCTACGAGGCCGTGATCCGCGTGAACTCCCAGTCCGGCAAGGGTGGCGTGGCCTATCTGCTCAAGAGCGAGTACGGCATCGACCTGCCCCGCCGGGCCCAGATCGAGTTCTCCGGGGTCGTGCAGAAGTACACCGAAACCTCGGGCTCGGAGGTCACCGCGCAGCAATTGTGGAAGATCTTCACCGACGAGTACCTGCCCGCCAAGGACGGCGGCGGCGAGCTGTGGGGTCACTACCGCATCACGTCCATCTCCACCCATGCCGAGGACGAGGGCAACACGGTCCTGGAGATCGGCCTGGACGTGGGCGGCGAGCACCACGAGCGCACCGCGCACGGCACCGGGCCCATCGACGCGCTGATTCAGCTGTTCAACGCGGAGGGCGTGGACGTGCGCCTGCTTGACTACACCGAGCACACGCTGTCCGCGTCCGCGAACGCGCAGGCCGCGAGCTACGTGGAGCTCGCCGTGGGTGACCGCGTGCTGTGGGGTGCGGGGATGGACAACAACACCACGCGAGCGTCCCTGAAGGCCGTGATCTCCGCGGTCAACCGCGCCGTGCGTGACGCGCAGTTGGCCCAGCAGGATTGAGCGCGCTCCTTCCCTTCTCCGGCGACTCCGCTGCGGGCACCCGGGTGCCCGCAGCGGAGTCGTGTCCGGGGTAGGTGACACAATGACCCGATGGCCGGTTCAACCTTCGCATCGCGCAGCTATCGGGACGACGCCGTGGTGCTGCGCACCTACGACCTCGGTGAAGCGGACCGGATCGTGATCCTGCTGACGGCCGAGAACGGCCAGGTCCGGGCGGTGGCCAAGGGGGTGCGGCGCACCAAGTCGCGGTTCGGTGCGCGCCTGGAACCCTTCCACGTGGCCCAGGTGCAGCTCGTGCACGGACGGAACCTGGACATCGTGTCGCAGGCCATCGGCAAACGGGCATACGGGCAGAGCATCGTGGCCGACTACGAAAAATACACCGCCGCGGCGGCCATGGTCGAGACCGCGGAGAAACTCACCGCGGACGACTACGACACCGCAGTCCAGCACTACCAGTTGCTCGTGGGAGCGCTGTCCGCCCTCGCGCGTGGTCTGCACGAGCCGGGGCGCATCCTGGACTCTTACCTGCTACGCGCCGTCGCCCTGGCCGGTTGGACGCCCAGTTTCGTGGACTGCGCACGGTGCGGGGCTCCCGGGCCCCATCGCTCGTTCTCCGCGGCCCTCGGCGGTGCGGTGTGTCCTCAGTGCCGTCCGCCGGGATCCGCCGCGCCCAGTGCGGCCACGTTCGTGCTGCTGGACGGGCTGCTGCGCGGGGACTGGTCCACGATCGACGCCGCCGACACCAAGACCGCGCGCGCAGCTGCCGGGTTCGTGGCGGCGTACATCCAATGGCACATGGAGCGCACGGTGCGTTCCCTGGCCCTCGTGGATCGCGGGGACGGCTGAGGCGGGGAGTGCCCGCTACTCGGTGGGAAGTTCTAGGGTGGGGGAGGACCACCCCGTCGCTTCTCGAAAGGATCCCCGCATGAGCCGCTTCGCCCCGCCGCCGCCCCATCCCAGCGGCGCCACGGTGCCCGCCCTGGATCGCGATGCCATTCCCCGACATCTGGCCCTCGTGATGGACGGCAACGGGCGCTGGGCCAACGACCGCGGACTGCCGCGTACCGAGGGGCATCGGGAGGGTGAGCGAGCCCTCATGGAGGTCGTCGCGGGAGCCATCGACCTGGGGATCCCGTACGTGTCCGCGTACGCGTTCTCCACGGAGAACTGGAAACGGTCCCCGGCCGAGGTCGCGTTCCTCATGAACTTCACGGGGGACGTGATGTCCCGCCAGCTGCCCACGTTCAAGGAATGGGGGATCAAGGTGCGGTGGGCAGGGCGGCGCCCCCGCCTGTGGAAGTCCGTGATCAACCGACTGGAGACCGCGGAGCGCGAGACCCAGGACAACGATGTCATCACGCTGACCATGTGCGTGAACTACGGCGGTCGCGCGGAGATCGCCGACGCCGCGGTCGCGATGGCTCGGGACGTCCAGGAGGGGCGGCTCACGCCCGGGTCGATTACCGAGGACATGGTCCAGCGGTACCTGGATGAGCCCCAGTTACCGGACGTGGACCTGTTCCTGCGGTCCTCGGGAGAACAGCGGCTGTCCAATTTCATGCTGTGGCAGTCCGCATACGCGGAAATGATGTTCCTGGATATCCTGTGGCCGGACATGGACCGCCGTGTGCTGTGGCGCGCGGTAGAGGATTACGCTCACCGCAACCGACGATACGGCGGAGCGATGGATCAGACGGCCCCGGCCACGGGGGAGTAACCACCGAATTGGGTCCACAGTATCTAGAGTTTCAACTGAATATTGATACCTATAATTCGAGTTGATATTGAGACTGTATCTAACCTGAACTCGCCTTCGCGTCGTATCAGCGATCACCTGGCGTACCCGCCGGTAAAGCTCCCGAGGTGGTCCGGGAGCGGGCATCCCGTGTGAAAAACTGGCCCCATGCGCGTGTACCCCGCTTTCTTCAATCTCGTTTTCTCCTGGATGGACCCGGAACTCGCCCACACCGTGGGGTTCGCGGGGATCAAGCTGGCCCGCCGTGTGGGCCTGGGGCGGGTGCTGCACCGCCTCACACGCCCGGATCCGGGCAACGAGGTCCATGTCATGGGGCTCACCTTCCCGTCCCCATTCGGTCTGGCCGCGGGTTTCGACAAGGGCGCTACCGGTACCCACGCGTTGACGAACCTCGGCTTCGGCCACGTGGAGATCGGCACGGTCACGGGCCAGGGTCAGCCGGGCAATCCCCGTCCGCGGCTGTTCCGCCTGGTCGAGGATCGCGCCGTGATCAATCGTATGGGCTTCAACAACGACGGCGCGGAGGCCGTGGCCCCGCGAGTGGCCTCGGCACTGCAGAGCCTCGCCCAGGACGCCGCCCGTACGCATCGTGCGCGCCCCGTGGTGGGCGTCAACATCGGCAAGACCAAGGCCGTGGGTCTCGAGGACGCCACGGACGACTACGTGCGCAGCACCCGCGTGCTCGCCCCGTATGCGGACTACCTCGTGGTCAACGTTTCCTCCCCGAACACCCCCGGACTACGCCAACTCCAGGAGCTCGACGCGCTGCGACCGCTGTTGCGAGCCGTGCGGGAGGAAGCGGACCGGGTCACGTCGTGGCACGTGCCGCTGCTCGTCAAGATCGCTCCGGACCTCGCGGACCAGGACGTCCTCGCGGTCGCGGACCTGGCCCGGGACCTGGGGCTGGACGGCATCGTCGCGACAAACACCACGATCGCCCGCGAGGGGCTCGGCCTGCGCAGCGACGCACAGGACGTGGTCGCGTGTGGAGCCGGCGGACTCTCGGGGGCGCCCCTGCGGCGTCGTTCCATCGAGGTGCTCAAGCTGCTGCGAGGTCACGTGGGGGAGGACCTCGTGCTCATCTCCGTGGGAGGGGCCACGAGTGCCCGGGACGTGATCGAGCGACTGGACGCCGGTGCTTCCCTGGTGCAGGGCTACACCGCGTTCCTGTACGAGGGGCCGTTCTGGGCGGCGCGGATCAACCGCGGCCTGCGCCGGGCCGCACGGCGCACCTCGCACTGAGGACCCACGGAAGTGATGGAACGAGGGGCCGGCCCACTATGGTGGGCCGACCCCTCGCGGGTTCTGCGGGTGTTACTCGGGACGCTCGCCCCGGCGCACCTGCGGCTTGGGCAGACGCATGCGGCGCATCGTAAAGGTACGCATCGCGGCGTACCAGCGGGTGCCGGGCTGGACGGTGCCGAACGTGCGGCGCAGTGCCGCGTGCAGTCGGTTGGACATGATGATCGCGTCGATCACGCACAGGATGATGTAGCCGTACACGATCCAGATCAGTGTGATGGCCACGGACTGCACCGGCAGGAACATCAGGACCAGGATCAGCAGCAGGAAGATCAGCACGTACTCGCCGATGTTGAACCGGGAGTCCACCCAGTCCCGGGCGAAACGGCGCTGGGGCCCGGCGTCCCGCGGGCCCAGGTAGCGTTCGTCTCCGGCGGCCATGCCGGCCTGTGCCTGGGCGCGCCGTTCCCGTTCCGCGATCCTGGACTCGGCTTTGGCGGCCTTGCGGTCCTCCGGGATCAGGGGTCGGCGACGCGCGGCCTCCTGTTCCTTGCGGGTGGGGGTGGGGCGGCCCTTCTTGCCCTCGGGCGTCCTCCCGCCACCGGGCTGCCCACCGCGGTCGGTGGGGACGGCGGGATCGGCCGTGGCGCGCGCGCCCACGGCGGTGGATCCCGAGGATTCAGCTGACTTCTTGCGTCGAAACACCCGACAAGCCTACCGGAGTGCCACGACGTCACCGCGCGCGTGACAGGAGGCAACCGAACGGGCTTGCCACGGTGCGCGCCGAGCTCCCGCCGTTAGGCTGGGCCCATGGCTACTGACTTCACACGTCCCAGCTCCGACACCGTCGACGCCCTCCGGGCGAGCGTGGACGGTTCCCGGGACATCCTGCTGGAAGAACTCGGCTCCCTCGTGGCAATCCCCGGCATCGCGTGGGACTCGTTCGACGCCGCCGACCTCGAGCGCAGTGCCGAGGCCGTGGCCGGTCTGCTCCGGGGCCTGCCTTTCGACAGCGTGGAGATCCTGCGCGAGCCCCGCGGGGACGCTCCGGGGCACCCCGCCGTCGTCGCTCGCAAGGCCGCGGCACCCGGGTACCCCACGATCCTGTTGTACGCCCATCACGACGTCCAACCCCCGGGCAAGCGCGAACTGTGGAACACCGAGCCGTTCGAGGCCGTGGAGAAGGACGGTCGGCTCTGGGGTCGCGGCGCGGCCGACGACAAGGCCGGCGTTATGGTGCACGTGGGCGCGCTGCGCGCGTTCTTCGAGCGCATCGGCGAGCATCCGGGCCTGGGTGTGACCGTGTTTATCGAGGGCGAGGAGGAGGCCGGTTCGCCCGGCTTCGAGGACTTTCTGGCCGCGCACCGGGACAAGCTCGCCGCGGACGTCATCGTGATCGCGGACTCCGCGAACTGGGAAGTGGGCGTCCCGGCACTCACGACGAGCCTGCGCGGCGTCGTCGGAGGGATCGTGGAGGTCAGCGTGCTGGACCACTCGGTGCACTCCGGCATGTTCGGCGGGCCCGTTCTGGACGCACCCACGCTGCTGTCGCGACTGATCGCGACCCTGCACGACGACGACGGCGCCGTGGCCGTCGCGGGGCTGCTGAGCGAGGACGACACGGACGTGGACTACGACGAGGACCGCTTCCGCGAGGACGCCGGCGTGTTGGACAGTGTGCAACTTGCCGGGCGCGGCTCGATCTCGTCGCGGCTGTGGACCCAGCCGGCGCTGTCCGTTACGGGGATCGACGTCACCGATGTCGCGACCGCCTCCAATACCATCGCGGCCACCGCGCGCGCCAAGCTGAGCCTGCGGATCGCTCCTGGCCAGGACGAACGGGAAGCGGGGGAGGCACTGCGCAAGCACGTGGAGGACAACGCCCCGTTCGGCGCGCACGTGAGCTTCGCGCTCGAGGAGACCGGCCCCGCCTTCCGTGCGGACACCGGCGCCGTGAGCTCGCAGATCGCCCTGTGGGCTTTCGAACAGGCGTGGGGACGTCCGGCCGTCACGGCGGGGATGGGCGGATCCATCCCCTTCACCGCGACCCTCACCCGGGCGTATCCTGAGGCACAGATCCTGATCACCGGTATTGAGGACCCGGACACCCGGGCCCACAGCGCCAACGAATCCCTGCACATCGGTGACTTCCTGCACGCCGTCACCGCCGAGGCCCTCGTGCTCGCGGCGCTGGCCCAACAGGGAGAGCGCAGCGCGGAATGATTCCCCGCGCCGGCGCGTTTCACCAGGCAGAAGGGATCCACCGAACCCGGGGTCGCAACCCCGCGTCGCACAGAAAGTGAGCACCATGAGCGTCACCACCGACAACGAGACCACCCAGGACACGCCCACCCACGAGGTCCTGCTCACGGACACCGCGGCCCAGAAGGTCCGCGACCTGCTCGAGCAGGAGGGGCGCACCGACCTGCGGTTGCGCGTCGCCGTGCAGCCGGGCGGCTGCTCCGGGCTGATCTACCAGCTGTATTTCGACGAGCGCGTCCTCGACGGCGACCACGTCCGCAGCTTCGACGGCGTGGAGGTCATCGTGGACAAGATGAGCGTCCCGTACCTGAGCGGGTCCACCGTGGACTTCGAGGACTCCATCTCTAAGCAGGGCTTCTCGATCGACAACCCCAACGCGCAGGGCTCCTGCGCGTGCGGTGACTCCTTCCACTGATCGACCGCACCGAACAGGGGTGCGTTCGGATCCTCAGAGGGTCCGTGCGCACCCCTTTTCCGTGCCCGCTCGAGGGGCTCATCGGTGCACGTAGGGGAGGGGATCGGCGGGGTCTGCGGACGGCCCCGCTCGCGACACGGCGTGCTGACACAGTGTCAGCGGATCCGGGGGCGGAGGGGTAAGCTTCCTAGGGAGAACCATCCACGGGCAACGCGTCCATTGTGCCCACGCGCAGGACCGATGCGGAACCCACACACACAAAGAGGAAGGGCCGTCTGTGAGTTCGCAAACTCGAACCGGCAGCCGCCGCGGCCGAGCGCTCAAGGCCTCGGCAGTGGCAGTCCTGGCGACGATCTCGCTCACCGCTTGCTCGGAGCAATCGAAGCTGGGCTTCTTGCCCACCGAACGGGGCACCACCGACAACGCCGATCAGGTCATCGACTTGTGGATCGGATCGTGGATCGCGGCGCTCGGCGTGGGTCTCGTGGTGTGGGGTCTGATGCTCTGGTGCATGGTCGCCTACCGGCGTCGTAAGAACGAGACCGGCTACCCCCGCCAGCTCGCGTACAACGCCCCGCTGGAGATCTTCTACACGATCGTCCCGATCGCCCTGATCGTGACCCTCTTCTTCTTCTCGTTCCGCGCACAAACGGCCATCACGGACCGCTTCGAGAACCCGGACGTCAAGATCCAGGTGTACGGCAAGCAGTGGGCGTGGGACTTCAACTACCTGGACGACAACGTCCACTACCAGGGCATCCAGGCGCACCTCACGGGGGAGCCCGGCGTCGAGGAGACCCTGCCCACCCTGTACCTGCCGGCCGACAGCAAGGTCGAGCTGGAGATCACGTCCCGCGACGTCATCCACTCGTTCTGGGTGCCCGCCTTCCTTGAGAAGATCGACATGATCCCGGATCGCACCAACTACATGAGCTTCACCACCGGCCGCGAGGGTACCTTCGCCGGCAAGTGCGCCGAGCTGTGCGGTGAGTACCACTCCGAGATGCTCTTCAACGTGGCCGTCGTGAGCCAGCAGGAGTACGACGCCCAGATGCAGCGCCTGCGCGACGAAGGCAACACGGGCATCCTCGGGGACGAGTACAACCGCAACCCGAACCTCAACGAAACGTCCAACAACTAGGGGATAGGCAATGTCTACGCTCGAATATTCGCGGGACGACGCGGCCACGACCGCACCCCGCGTTGTCCCACGGTCCAAGGGCCGGGTGATCGTCAACTGGCTCACCTCGACCGACCACAAGACCATCGGGTACATGTACCTGATCTCGTCCTTCATCTTCTTCTGCGCCGGTGGCGTGATGGCTCTGCTGATCCGCGCCGAGCTCTTCCAGCCGGGCATGCAGATCCTCGAGACCAAGGAACAGTACAACCAGCTGTTCACCATGCACGGCACCATCATGCTGCTGATGTTCGGCACCCCGCTGTTCATCGGTTTCGCCAACGTGATCGTGCCCCTGCAGCTCGGTGCGCCGGACGTGGCCTTCCCCCGTCTGAACGCCCTCGCGTTCTGGTTCTTCCTCTTCGGCTCGCTCATCGCGGTATCCGGGTTCATCTCCCCGCAGGGCGCGGCCTCCTTCGGATGGTTCGCCTACGCGCCACTGAACAGCACGACATTTAGTCCGGGCGTTGGTGGTGACCTATGGGTCTTCGGCCTGGGACTGCAGGGCTTCGGCACCATCATGGGTGGCGTGAACTTCATCACGACCATCGTGTGCATGCGTGCGCCGGGTATGACCATGTGGCGCATGTCCATCTTCACCTGGACCACGCTGATCACCTCCATGCTGATCATCATGATCTTCCCGCCGCTGGCCTCCGCCCTGTTCGCGCTGGGTATGGACCGGCGACTCGGCGGCCACGTGTTCGACGCCGAGAACGGTGGCGCGATCCTGTGGCAGCACCTGTTCTGGTTCTTCGGTCACCCCGAGGTCTACGTGTTGGCCCTGCCGTTCTTCGGCATCGTTTCGGAGATCGTCCCGGTGTTCTCCCGCAAGCCGATCTTCGGGTACAAGGGTCTCGTCTTCGCGACCATCGCAATCGCGGCGCTGTCCGTGACCGTGTGGGCGCACCACATGTACGTGACCGGCGCGGTGGCCCTGGGCTTTTTCTCCTTCATGACCATGATGATCGCGGTGCCCACCGGCGTGAAGTTCTTCAACTGGATTGGCACCATGTGGCAGGGGTCGCTGACGTTCGAGACGCCCATCCTGTGGGTGCTCGGCTTCCTCTTCACCTTCCTGTTCGGTGGTCTCACGGGCATTATCCTGGCGACGCCGCCGCTCGACTTCCACGTCTCCGACACCTACTTCGTGGTGGCGCACTTCCACTACGTGATCTTCGGAACCATCGTGTTCGGCATGTTCGCGGGCTTCTACTTCTGGTGGCCCAAGTTCACCGGCAAGATGCTCAACGAGCGGATCGGCAAGATCCACTTCTGGCTGCTGTTCGTGGGCTTCCACATGACGTTCCTGATCCAGCACTGGCTGGGTGTGGACGGCATGCCGCGTCGTTACGCCGACTACCTGCCCGAGGACGGGTTCACCTGGATGAACCAGTTCTCGACCATCGGCTCCATGCTGCTGGGCGTGTCCATGATCCCGTTCTTCTGGAACGTGTACACCACCCACCGCAACGCCAAGAAGGTGGAAGTGGACGACCCGTGGGGCTTCGGTGGTTCCCTCGAGTGGGCCACCTCCTGCCCGCCCCCGCGTCACAACTTCACCTCGTTGCCTCGGATCCGTTCCGAGCGCCCCGCGCTGGATCTCCACCACCCGGAGCTCTCGGCGTTCTCCAGCCAGCAATATGAGGCCGAGACCCCCCTGGTGGGCGGCACCGGAAGGAACGGACGATGAGCGCAACTATCAAGACGTTCCTGCTGCTTGGTGTGTTCTGCACCGTGGTGGGCCTGGTCTACGGATTCGTCACCGAGTTCCAGGAACTCGCCGGGTTCCCCGCACTGTTGGCCGTGGCCGCGATGAGCTTCATGCTCGTGGTCTACCTCTGGCTCGTGCAGCGGTCCACCGGGGGCACGCTCCCGGAGGACCGGGAGGACGGTGAGATCGTGGAGATGTCCGGTGACTACGGGGCCTTCTCCCCGTGGAGCTGGTGGCCCCTGCTGCTCGGCATCGGCTCCGCGCTGTTCGTGACCGCGCTGGCGGTCGGCTGGTGGATCATCGGCCTGGCGGTCCCGGTGGCCGCTCTCGGCCTGCTGGGCCTGGTCTTCGAGCACTCCCGCGGGGAGCACGCTCACTGATCAGCATCCGCTGACCATACGACGAGGCCCGCACCATCATGGGATGGTGCGGGCCTCGTCATATCTCCCAACCGGGGCAAGGTTCGTGATCAGCCCCGAGCTTTGTGGGCGGGGGTCCGGCATCGATACGCGCGTCGTGGAGCCCTCAAGGTAGTAATGGCCGGCGGGGATGCTCTGGAGCTCGACGAGCATTCCCCACGGTGCCTTGACGTGGATCGGCCCTTTGCCCTCGGCGTGGTTCGTCGTCCGCGGTCAGGCCGTCGTACACGACCCCGGCACCGAGTCTGTCGACGATGAACCGGGTAACGGCGTCGAGATCGGGCGCGGTGACGCCGATGTGCTGGATACCGCGCGGAAGCAGAGGTGAATTCATGACGACATCGAGATGGGCCATGTGCCCGGGCTATGCTGCACGGATCCGTCGCGGCGGCCGCCGCAGGTCGTCCCCGTCCGGGGCGAGGTCGCGCGGGCGGGGAATCCCCAGGCGGGCCAGCCACCGACCCACGGTGCGCAGGTGCATCTGGTGCCCGAGATCCAGCAGGTGACGGTGGATGCGCCGGGCCGAGCGGGCAGCTGCCTCGGTCCCGGCCACCACCGCGGTCTGCCGGCTCAGTGCATCGAAGATCTCATCCTGAGGGGCTCGGCCAGCCTGGGGGCCTGCTTCTTGAGCCTGGCCCGCACGTGCCCGCGGCCAGTTTGGCCGGGGTCGGGTAGTGGCTGAGCAGGTCGGCTACCGCCGGGTGGGTGACCCGCGGCCCCAAGACCCGTTCCAGGGCCGGGTGGATCTGGGGGAGCATCCCGCGCAGCCGGTTGATGGTGGCGGTGATCTGGGCGGCCAGGTCATCCAGGATCGCGCGCAGCCGGGCCTCGTCGTTGGGCAGTGCCTTGACGTAGACCGTCTTCCCGGCCGCGGTCACGGCGTGGTGGTCGGACTCGCCGACGTCGAGGCCGAGGAACACCGCCGGTTGTGGTTGCTCTGAGAGGGCGGGGTCCCTTCTCCTCCGCTGCTGCACGAGCATGCTGGCCGACCGGTCAGCACCCCTCCATCCTGCTGGACGAAAGGGCCGCGAAGAAGGTCACGGGGGCTCTCTTGCCCACAGTGGCGGCGGCCACCATCGAGCGGGGATGAGGCTGACGCTTCGGCTGACACCGTGTCATGGGTTAAATGGTTCCATGGAACCCATGTGGAAACTTGCAGGGGAAGGGGCACCGATGGACCACGGGCTCGCGTTGGTAGGCCTGCCGGATCTCGACTTGCACGGCATGTCGGAAGCGGTACGGGACGAAACCGAGATCCCGGGGGCCGTGGCTCGCCTTCTCGAGCGGTTGAACGGCCAGGGCGCCATCGAATCGCGGGATGTGCATCTCTGCTATGACGGAACGAACGACAGGACGCTGATTCGGGTCACAGTGGCCGTCGGAGAGCCGATGACGGGTACTCGCCCCGTGACCTTACCGGGGGCCGGAACGGCAGCTGTCATTCGGTTCGGGGAGCGGCCGGTCAATACCGGGGACGCATGGCTCATGGTGGACACGGCACTTCGAGGCAAGGGGCTCACCGCCGTGGGACCGTATCGTCAGACCATCCATGGGGACGGGAGCGTCACCCTTGCCGTGCCCGTCAGCTCCGGAACGCCGCGTACGGAGGCCGAGGCCAGCGCATAGAACCCAGCGCATAGAACAGTGACCAGCCGGCTCCGGGCTGGAGGCATAGGAAAGGGCCCGTTCGGATTATGTGATCCGAACGGGCCCTCCCGATCAGCGATCGAGTCAGCTGGGCCCGGGGCCTACTTCTCGATCTGTGCGCTGTGCGAGCCGGCGCCGACGCTGGCGGGCTCGGCGTGGTGATGACCGTGAGCCGCTTCCAGCTCGGCGGGCGTCACGGGGGCCACACGGTCCTCGAAGAAGATCCGGCTCAGACTGCCGCGCATCTTCTCACTCGCCGTGACCTTGCCCTTGGCATTGGCACGAGCGGGTTGGACCTCGCGGTCCTCGAAGTTCACGAGCTTGTAGCGACGGTATTCATCCAGGGGCTCGTGGACCTCCACGAACTCACCGTGCGGCAGGGCCTGGATGCGGCCCGACTCGCGGCCGTGGAGCACGATCTCCCGGTCCTTGCGCTGCAGGGACAGGCAGAAGCGGCGGGTGATGATGAACGCCAGGATCGGGCCCAGGAAGTACAGGGCTCGCAGCCAGTAGATGACGTCGTTCACGGCCACGTGGAAGTGGGTGGCGATGAGGTCACCGCTGGCCGCGATCATCTGGATGGCGTAGAAGGTGACGCCGGCGGCGCCCACGGCGGTGCGGAACGGCGCGTTACGCGGACGGTCCAGGATGTTGTGCACGCGGTTGTCGCGGGTCACCCAACGCTCGATCCACGGCCACGCGAACATGACACCGAACATCAGGGCCATGGGGATCAGCGGCAACAGAATGGCCAGCGGAACCGCCAGACCGAAGATGTTGACCTCCCACGAGAAGGGCCAGTGACCGGGCATCAGGCGCAGACCGCCGTCGGAGAAGCCCATATACCAGTCGGGCTGGGAGCCAGCCTGCACGGGGGAGGGATCGTAGGGACCGTAGTTCCAGATCGCGTTGATCGTGGTGGTCGCGGCGATGGCGGCCAGGATGCCGAACACGATGAAGAAGAATCCACCCGCTTTCGCGGCGTAAATGGGACCCACGGGGAAGCCCACCACGTTGTCCTCGGTGCGACCCGGACCGGGGAACTGGGTGTGCTTGTGGACCACGACCATGAACAGGTGGATCACGATCATCATGAGGATCAACGCGGGGATGATCAGCACGTGCACGATGTAGAGGCGACCGATGATCGCATGGCCGGGGAACTCGCCACCGAACATGAACATGGAGATGTAGGTACCCACGATCGGGACGGCCTTGGCGATCGCGTCCGCGATGCGCAGACCGTTACCGGAGAGCACGTCGTCGGGGAGCGAGTAGCCGGAGAAGCCGGCCACGATCGCCAAGATGAAGAGCACGCAACCCACGACCCAGTTCAGCTCACGCGGGCGGCGGAACGCGCCGGTGAAGAACACACGCAGCATGTGCACGGACAGCGCCATGACGAACAGCAGCGCGGACCAGTGGTGCAGCTGCCGCAGGAAGAGGCCGCCGCGGATGTCGAACGAGATGTGCAGGGTGGAGGCGTACGCCCCGGACATCTCGACACCCTGCATGGGGACGTAGCTGCCGTTGTAGGGCAAGGACGTCATGGTGGGGTCGAACCAGAACGCCAGGAAGGTGCCGGACAGCAACAGGATGATGAAGCTGTAGAGGGCGACCTCACCGAACATGAAGGACCAGTGGTCGGGGAAGACCTTACGGCCGAACTCCTTGACCATCGCGGAGGCGCCCACGCGCGTGTCCACGAAGTTGGCGATCCGGCCCGTGGTGGTCGTGGGGCGGTATTCGAAGTCTGTTGATGTGGACATTAGTTCGCCTCATCCTGCATGTCTTGGACGGCGAGATCGCGCTGCGAGTAGGTCGGTCCCACGGGCTCGTGGAAGTCGCTACGGGCAACGAGGTAGCCGTCGGAATCAACGGTAATGGGCAGCTGCGGCAGGGGGCGGGATGCCGGGCCGAAGATGACCTCGCACTCGTTCGTGAGGTCGAACGTGGACTGGTGGCACGGGCACAGCAGGTGGTGCGTGTGCTGCTCGTACAGGGCGATCGGGCAACCCACGTGCGTGCAGACCTTGGAGTAGGCGAAGATGCCGTCCACGTTCCAGTCACTGCGCTCGGGGGAGACGTTGACGTCCTCCGGGGCCAGTCGCATGAGCAGGACCACGGCCTTAGCCTTCTCGTCCAGGTAGCCCTCTTCGTGGCTCAGGCTGCTGAGGTTCTCCGGGACCACGTGGAACGCGGAACCAAGAGTCACGTCGGACGCCTTGATGGGGGTACCGGAGGGGTCGCGTACCAGGCGCACGCCCTCGTCCCACATGGTGTGGCGCAGGACCTTGAGGTCGGTGGGACCGAGGTCCTTGAGCAGACCCACGAAGGGGAGGGGCATGAGCACTGCGGCGCCGATCAGCGTGTTGCGCAGCAGCGGGCGGCGCCGCACACCGGACTCGTCGTAGATGGTGTTCAGGATGCCCTGCGCCTCGGCGCGGTCCTCTTCCGGGCGCAGGTCGTGGCGCATCTCCACGATCTCGTGGTCCGGCATGAGGGTACGGGCCCAGTGGACCACCCCGATACCGATGCCGAACATGCCGAGGGCGATGCCGAGGCCCAACAGCAGGTTCTGCAGCCGCAGCTGCGCGGTGGGCTCGGTGTTGACGGCGTCGTACAGAGGACCGTCCACGCGGATACCGAAGTACGCCACGAAGAACAGGATGGATCCAATGATGGAGAGCAGGAACAGCAGGACCACCTGGTGTTCAGCTCGCTTCGCGGCCTTGGGATCTACGTCCGTCACGCGGGGGCGGTGCGGTGGAAGCCCCGGGTTGGGGAAGTTTTCCGTGCCCGTTCCGTCCGAGGTGACAACCGCCCCGCTCTTGTGGGGAGTGCCGTCACGATGGTCGCCCATGTGGTCCCTCATTCTTCTCTTGGTGCTGTGAATACTGTTTCGGGTGCCGGTGGGTACCGGCGGGGCGCTCTCAGGCGGAGCGCGAGGTCAGCCACACGGTGAAGCCGATGACGATCACCAGGCCGATGGTCCAGATGAACAGGCCCTCGGCCACGGGGCCCAGGGAGCCGAGGCTGAAGCCACCCACGTTGGTGTTGTTGTCGAGGGTCTTCAGATACGTGATGACGTCCCGCTTCTCCTCGGGGGTGATGTTGGCGTCGTTGAACACCGGCATGTTCTGCGGGCCGGTCTGCATGGCCTCGTAGATGTGCTTTTCGCTCACGCCCATGAGGGAGGGGGCGAACTTGCCGCGGGTCAGGGCACCGCCCTGGCCAGCGGCGTTGTGGCACATGGCGCAGTTGGCCAGGAACACCTTGGCGCCGTTGGCGGAGTTGCCCTCGCTGATGTCGAGGTACTCCTCCTCGGGGACGGCGGGGCCGGCACCCAGGGAAGCCACGTACGCGGAGAGCTGCTTGGTCTGTTCGTCGTTGAACTGCTGCGGCTTGACCTGCGCCTGGGGGCCCTGCATCTGCATGGGCATACGGCCGGTCCCCACCTGGAAGTCGACGGAGGAAGCGCCCACGCCGATCAGGGAGGGACCGGTGTTGGTGCCCTGGGCCTGCATGCCGTGGCACGTGGAGCAGTTGGACATGAAGAGCTTCTGCCCCTCCTCGACGTCCTGAGCCGAGTACGTGGTGGTGTCGGCCTTGGCTTCATTGGTGGTTGTGGCAACTGCGTAGAGTCCACCGGTCAGAAGCAAAGCCATGACCAACAGCGCGAGGGCTGCCATGGGATGGCGGCGCTTTTGTGAGAGTGCCTTCACGTCAAACGTTCCTTTTACTCGGTTCTAGAACTTGGATGGGCGAACGGTCCTGGGGGCCTACTTGATGAAGTAGACCAGCACGAACAGGACGATCCAGACCACGTCGACGAAGTGCCAGTAGTAGGACACCACGATGGCCGAGGTGGCCTCGTAGTGACCGAAGCGCTTGGCAACGAAGGCGCGGCCCATGATGAAGAGGAATGCGATCAGGCCACCGGTCACGTGCAGGGCGTGGAAACCGGTGGTGATGTAGAAGGCGGAGCCGTAGGCGTTCGCAGCGATCGTGACGCCTTCGGAAACGAGAGCGACGTACTCGTAGACCTGCACGGACACGAACACGGCGCCCATGAGGAAGGTCAGGGCGAACCACTCGGTCATGCCCCACTTGGTGAACTGGAGGATGCCGCCGGTGCGCCGGGGCTGGAGCCGCTCGGCGGCGAAGACGCCGAACTGGCACGTGACGGAGCTCAGCACCAGGACGATGGTGTTGGCCAACGCCATGGGCACGTTGAGCAGCTGTGTGTTCTCGTGCCAGACCTCCGGGGAGGTGGCGCGCAGAGTGAAGTACATGGCGAAAAGTCCGGCGAAGAACATCACTTCGGAGGACAACCACACGATGGTGCCCACGGATGTGAGGTTGGGGCGAGTGATGGTCGCGCCCACCGGTTTGGCTGGGGTATGAGTCGCAGTTGTCACAGAGACATTATGTCGCCAAAACTCCTGGCGAACCAACCACCACGGCCTCCGCAGCGCATCGTGTCGCGTCCTCGAGGTGTGATCTGGACAACCCTCCCGTCCGCCGGCCCCCGCCTGCCACCGCACTGCGTCACGCGGAGTGACGGCGCGATAGAGTCGAAGCCGTGACTACCTCGAACGCCTCCCGCACGAACAACCACTGGCCAGACGTGTTGACGAGCTTGTCCCGCGGCGAGGACCTGTCATGGGACCAGTCCTACTGGGCCATGGACAACATCATGGCGGGCGAGGTCCCCGACACCGTGGTCGCGGGCTTCCTCATGGCACTGCGCACCAAGGGGGAGAGCGTGGCCGAGCTCAACGGTCTCGCGGACGCCATGGTCGCTCACGCCCGCCCCATCTCCGTTCCCGCCCCGGCGCTGGACATCGTGGGCACCGGCGGGGACCGCCTCTCGAGCGTCAACATCTCCACGATGTCCGCCCTGGTGTGCGCGGGGGCGGGGGTGCGGGTCGTGAAGCACGGCAACCGGGCGTCGTCGTCCAAATCGGGATCGGCGGACGTCCTGGAGGCCCTGGGCGTGCAGCTGGACATGCCCGTCGAGCGCGTCCAGCGCGCCGCGCGCGAGGTGGGGATCACCTTCCTGTTCGCGCAGACCTTCCACCCGTCCATGCGCTTCGCGGCCGCCGCACGCAAGGCCCTCGGGGTCGCCACTGCATTCAACTTCCTGGGCCCGATCACCAATCCGGCCAAGGTCAAGGCATCGGCGATCGGTGTCGCGGACGAGGCCCTGGCGCCGCTGATGGCCGGCGTGTTCCAGAACCGTGGCGACCGCGCGCTCGTCTTCCGCGGCGGTGACGGGCTCGACGAGTTGACCGTCACGGCGCCGTCCCGGATCTGGGAGGTGCGGGATGGCCGGACCACCGAGCACACGCTCGAGCCCCTGGACCTGGACATGCGGCGCGCCACGATCGAGGATCTGCGCGGCCAGGACGCTGCCTACAACGCCGGCGTGGTGCGCGACATCCTCGACGGATTGCAGGGGCACGTGCGTAACGCGGTGCTGCTCAATGCCGCCGCCGGGCTCGTCGCCATCGACGAGAGCGCCGATGCTCCCTTCGCCGAACGTTTCGAGGCCGCCGTTGGGCGTGCGGCCGAGTCCATCGACTCGGGTGCGGCGCGAGACGTCCTCACCCGGTGGGTCGAGTTCGCCGCGCGGTGACCACCCGGTCGTCGCTCCCGCTCGGCCCGTCCGTGCGGTACCGCACAATCTGACGACGACGCCGCTCGCCCGGTTTCCGGAGGAGCGGCGTCGTTCGTGCTACGGCCGGGGAGTCAGTCGTCGATCCCCAGGGAGAAGGCCGCATCCAGATCGTGCGTGCTGTACGTGCGGAAGGCGATGTTGGTGTTCGTGGACTCCACGCCCTCAACCTTGGACAGCTGATCGGCGATCACGTCCGCGAGCCGTTCGTGCTGGTGCACCCGAACCACGGCGATCAGGTCCCACTCACCAGTCACCGAATAGACCTCGGTCACGCCGCGGATGTCCGAGACCTCCTGGGCGACCTCGGGAATCCTGTCCGACGAGGTCTTGATCAAAACAATGGCGGTGAACATGGGGTTCCTTTCCACGGTGTCACTCCACTGTATCGGTGGGTCGATGGCGCGGCGGGCGTCTCGGAACGGCCGGTGGCAGGGGAGTCGTGGCCGTATCAGCGACGACGAACTCGGGCCACGCCCGCCAGGACGAGGCGGTAGCCCACCAGGAAGACTCCCAGCACCACCAGGCTGACCAGGACGAACGACCACGCCGTGCCATCGCCTGTGAGAACACGTAGGAGCATCCCGACGAGTTCGGTGCTCAGCCATACGACCACGCCAGTGGGCACCACAGCCGCCGGACGACGCGCTCCCCGTGCCATGAGCCACCCGATGAGCGTCCCCGCTAGGAAGGGCCACGCGGTGGTGAGCATGCCCAGGACGTCCTCACCGTGGGCTGAGCGCCCGATGGCGGCGAAGACGATCACCAGACCCAGGTCCACGGCCAGGAAAACGGGCCAGGCTCTCGTGGTTCGCTCGGCGGAAGGAGCTGATCGAGGCGATTGCGGGGGAGAGGCCACTGACGTGCGGGAGTCCGATCCGGGACGGGGTTGTGAGCTCATGTCTCCAGTTTATGGCGGGTTCTGGAAGCTTCCGAACGGATGAATTTCAAAGTGAGAATCGCAGGATTTAGTTCGAGTTCCACCTATAACTTTAAGAACCGGCCCAAGGCGCTATGACGCTCTCATGGACTGGGCCAGCTGAGGTCGCCGCAGCGGGGGGTCTTCACCCCGCGAGAGCACGGACCTCCAGGGGCTGCCCACATGCCGCGGATGCTTTGGCTGCAAGTTTCAGAGCGCCGGCCTCACTGGCGACCTCCACGATCCAGCAGCCGCCCAGAGCGGGCCCCGAACTCACCCGCGGGCCGGGGAACACCGCGGGGGATCGCCAGCTGCACCCGTGGCATCGACGGTATGGGTGGCCTCGGGCGGGGTGAGGCCGCCGGCGAGGACCAGTTGCCCGGCGTCCTGCAGATCCTGGTTGAAGGTGGCAACCGCTTCGAAGGCGCGCTGCATGTCGTCCTCGGACTGACACGCCTTACCCGACGACTGGATGCCCGGATCGTGGAAGACGGAGATCATGAACCGTGCCATGGTGGCATCTTTTCGTATTGTGGAATCTATTCCGCGCTGGAGTCTTGAGAAGAATGGGCTTCGTTGCGTCCGAAACATCGCGTCATGGTGGAACCAGAAGCATCCTGCCGAGGGATTCGAGCCGCGCGGCGACGTCGAACGGTCGGTACTGGCAGAGCGCGTGTGCCCTCATCATGACGCAGGTCGCCGGACTGAGTACATACACGAGCAGAAACCCGAGATGTGTATCTAGACGCGTTGAGCAAAAGCGTCACGCAACGCGCCGTCCCGTAGCTTTGCATGGAGTCGCTCAGCCGGTGACCCATGGGACGAGGGGCCGAGTCGCCGCCTGAGCTCACGGCCATCTGAGGCCTCCCAGAGGCTGAATCGGGTTCGCCCCATATCGCGTCGTTACTAACGTACCCCCATGACCGATAATGTACATTATGTAAAGTAGTCCGAAAGTGGAGTGGCCGGAACGGTCCCTGGGCCTCTCCCGCCGGCACCCTCAGCCCTCGGCCGACCGCAGCGCCCACTCCTTCTTGTGGTGCCCCAGCACCGTCAGGATGATTCCCAGCGCCGGCCATCCGATCGGTGCCCAGATCTCCCCCGCGGGTCGTCGTCGGACAGGGGCACCACGTCCGTGACCCTCACGGTGGGCGGAGTCGCCCCCGTGGCTCCCGGCGTCTGCCCCGCACCCGAGCCACGCTGGGCCTGCACGAAACCCCCGGAGGCAGCGCCCCCACTTTGTCCCGGAGCCCCAGGGCCACCGGGGCCGCGCCGCCGCCCGACGCCATCTTCTGCGGCGCCTGTTGCATCCCCGCGATCACTTGCTGGTCGATCCAGCGCTGCATGTTCGTCTCCACGCCCGTGAGCATCTGGGACGCCACCGGGCTGGCCGCACTCGCCGTGAGGATCTCGGGCTGCTCCCCCAGCACGATCCCGCCGCACACCTCCCGCGACGTGATCCCGTTGACCGCGTCCTCACTGTTGGCCATCGGGTGCAGCTCGAGCAGGTGCTCGGGCATCTTCTGGGTAACAGCATCGACCTGCTCCTGCGAACCGACTACCGCCCCGGGCAGGTTCTCCACCCGGGACGTGGCCGTGGGCCATGCGAAAGCGAGAAGAACGACACACACGTCGCCCGCTCCCCCATCCCCCGCGTGCGCTCGCGCTCCCTGCAGGAGACACACGACGCGTTCGCAGTCGCCGTCGAGTCGCTACTCTCCGGGGTGCTTGCGGCCCCGGCCGACGGCTGACCACGGGCTGGGGACCATGGTCCGTCTCCGACGGCCGGGCCTGACCGTTGTACCGGGGCCCTGCTGCGCGAACGACGATCCGAACCCGCATACTCTGCAGCCGAAGCGGCCCCGCCCGCGCGGCGACGGAGTCGACGTGCCGGAACGCGCACGACCACGGGCGGCCACCCCGGAAGGGTGACCGCCCGTCGTCGTCAATTATTCAAACCGGTCGAGAGGGCGCCGGAGGGCGCGGACCGGCAGGGAGTCAGCGGTTGAGGACCGTGATGGCCTCGTGGGCGCGCTCGGCTCGGACCTGCACCAGGTAGGTGTCCGCGGCCGTGGTGCGCACGGACTTGAAGTCTCGCTTCCCGCCGGTGGCCAGGTGCGCCACGAAACCGAAGATCACGCCCCACACGGCACCGATCACCACGGACCACAGGATGATGGACAGCCAGCCGAACGCCGGGGCGAACAGGCCGAACAGGATGCCGATGAACAGGCCCAGCCACGCGCCGGAACCCAGGCCGGCGAGCGCGGCGCGGCCCTTGGTCAGGCGACCGGTGACGTATTCCTCGGAGCGCAGGCCCTCGCCCACGATCTTGACGGTGGAGACATCGAACTCGCGGTCGGAGAGCGTGTCCACGACGGCCTGGGCCTCGGCGTAATCGGGGAAGCGGGCGATCGTCTCGTATTTAGCGGCAGCGGTCTGGATCTCGTAGGCCATGATTCCCCTCACAATTGGTATGTATGATGCAAACGCCCCGCTTCCACCATATCAACCGGGCTCACGGCATCTAGAGCTCACAGCACCGAGCGGTAGACCTCCAGGGTCTGCTGCGCGATGGACTCCCACGAGAAGTGTTCCTCCGCGCGCGTGCGTCCCGCCTGCCCCATGCGGTGAGCGCGGTCGGGGTCGGAGACCACGTCGGTGAGGGCTGTGGCGAAGTCGTCCACGAACTTCTGGGGGTCCAAGGGTGTGCCGGTGCCGTCGGTGACCTGTTCGATGGGGACCAGGCGGCCGGTCTCGCCGTCGACGACGACTTCGGGGATGCCCCCGGTGGCAGTGGCGACCACGGCGGCGCCGCAGGCCATGGCTTCGAGGTTGACGATGCCCAGCGGTTCGTAGACGGAGGGGCACGCGAAGGCGGTGGCGTGGGAGAGGATCTGGATCACGGCGCGGCGGGGCAGCATCTTCTCGATGAGCACCACGCCCTCGCGCTCGGTCTTGAGCTGGTCGATGAGGGCGTTGACCTCGGCGCCGAGCTCGGGTGTGTCAGCGGCGCCGGCGCACAGGACCAGTTGCACCTCGGGCGGCAGCTGCAGAGCGGCGCGCAGGAGGTAGGGCACGCCCTTCTGGCGGGTCACGCGGCCCACGAAGACCACGGAGGGCTTGGTGGGGTCGATGCCGTACTCGTCCAGGACGTCGGTGTTCTCGTCTCGGTCCCACTGGCTGACGTCGATCCCGTTGTGCACGGTGCGTACACGCTGGGGGTCCACGTCCGGGTAGGAGGCGAGGATGTCGCGGCGCATGCCGTCGGACACGGCGATGATCGCGGCAGCGGCCTCGTAGGCGGTCTTCTCCGCGAAGCTGGACACCCGGTACCCGCCGCCGAGCTGTTCGGCCTTCCACGGGCGCAGGGGTTCCAGGGAGTGGGCGGAGAGCACGTGGGGGATGTCGTACATGAGGGAGGACAGGTGCCCACCCATGTTGGCGTACCACGTGTGGGAGTGCACCAGATCCGCGCCCTGGATGTCCCCGATCATGGTGAGGTCCACCCCGAGGGTCTGCACGGCGGCGTTGGCATCGGCCAGTTCACCCGGCACGGGATACGCTTGCACCTGGGCGCCATGGAAGTCCGGGTCCCGGGGTTCGCCGAAGCAGCGGATGTTGAGGTCCACAAGCGGTGCGAGCACGCGGGACAACTCGGCCACGTGCACCCCCGCTCCCCCGTAGATGGTCGGCGGGAACTCTTTGCTCAGGATGTCTACTCGCACACTGCGAGCGTACTGCACGGGGGTGCTCGCACACAGGTGCGCAAAAGTTCGCGAAACTTCCGGCGACACGGTGTTCCGCCTTGCCGAGTGGGACACAATGACGGGGAAGACCAGTCAAAGACGACGCCGTGTTGTGGTCCGCGAGGGCTCTGACTGGCTCGGGAAGTGAGGGGTACGAATGTCACGACACAAGAAAGTCCTTGCCATCGTTCTGGCCGGTGGGGAGGGCAAGCGCCTGATGCCGTTGACGGAGGACCGGGCCAAGCCCGCCGTGCCGTTCGCGGGCGGGTACCGGTTGATCGACTTCGCGCTGTCCAACCTGGTGAACTCGGGGTACCTGCAGATCGTGGTGCTCACCCAGTACAAGTCCCACTCCCTGGACCGGCACCTGTCCGAGACGTGGCGGTTGTCCACGCAGCTGGGCAACTACGTGACCTCGGTGCCCGCGCAGCAGCGCCGCGGCAAGGAATGGTTCCTGGGCTCGGCCAACGCGATCTTCCAGTCCATGAACCTGATCGACGACGCCGATCCGGACATCGTGGTGGTCGTGGGCGCAGACCACGTGTACCGGATGGACTTCTCGGACATGGTGCGCAAGCACATCGAGTCCGGGGCCAAGGCGACCGTGGCCGGGGTGCGTCAGCCCATGGACATGGTCAAGTCCTTCGGTGTGATCGAGACCGACCCGCAGGACCCCACCCGGATCTCCCGGTTCGTGGAGAAGCCGGACTCCACCGCTCCCCTGCCGGACGACCCGAACGCGTTCCTCGCGTCTATGGGCAACTACGTCTTCGACCGGGACGCCCTCGTGGAGGCGCTGCGCGCGGACAACGAGCGCGGGGACACCAACCACGACATGGGCGGGGACATCATGCCCCACTTCGCGGACCGCGGTGAGGCCATGGTCTACGACTTCACCCACAACGACGTCCCGGGTTCCACCGACCGCGACCGCCAGTACTGGCGGGACGTGGGCACCCTGGATTCCTACTACGACTCTCACATGGACCTGATCCGTCCGCTGCCGGTGTTCAACCTCTACAACTACGACTGGCCCATCTACACCCACCAGATCATGGCCCCGCCGGCCAGGACGGTGCGCGGGCCCAACGGTCAGGCCGGCGTGGCCTTCGACTCGATCGTCTCCCCCGGTGTGCTGATCACCGGCGGGCACGTGGGCTCCTCGGTGCTCTCCCCCAAGGTCAAGGTGGAGCACGACGCCCGCGTGACCGAATCGGTGCTCATGCAGAACGTGCAGATCGGCGCCGGGGCCACCGTGCACCGCACCATCCTGGACAAGAACGTGATCGTCCCGCCCGGGTTCACGGTGGGCCTGGACCGCGAGCGCGACCTCGCCCGCGGGCTCACGGTCACGGATTCGGGGTTGACGATCGCGCCCAAGAACTACCGCTTCCAGAACTGAGTCCGGTTCTCGTTCCGTGACACCCACTCGGCGGCCCCGCTCACGCGAGCGGGGCCGCCGTCGTAGGCGCGGACGAGGGCGCGGTCGGGAGCCCGGGCGGGGATGACGACGCCGCACCGCGCCGTTGCCGACGGCAGCGTCGTCGTCTGCCCGGCACGCCCAGCGGGCCGCAAGCGGGCGCGGGCGGGCGGATGCCTACACTGGGGTCATGGGAGCCAGCTCACTGACCAGAGAAGATGCCATGACGCGCGCGGAGCAGATCCGGGTGGAGGACTACCGGGTCACAGTGGATCTCTCGGGAGCACGGGAGCCGGGCGCCACGACATTCGGTACCGAGGTCACGGTGCGC
The DNA here is from genome assembly GCA_014652975.1 of Kocuria marina. Taxonomy (GTDB): domain Bacteria; phylum Actinomycetota; class Actinomycetes; order Actinomycetales; family Micrococcaceae; genus Kocuria; species Kocuria marina. The sequence goes on from BMZV01000002.1 coordinate 336,724, forward strand.
TTCACCGCGGAGGCCGGTGCGGAGACGTTCATCGACTTCATCCACGACACCGTGAGCGCCGTGGAACTCAACGGCGAGTCGTTGGACGTGGACGACGTCGTGGAGGGCTCGCGGATCCGGTTGCCGGAGCTGGGCACGGCCAATGAGCTGCACGTGGTGGGTCGCGCGCTGTACTCCCGTTCCGGGGAGGGCATGCACCGCTATGTGGACCCCCAGGACGACTCCGTTTACCTTTACACCCAGTACGAGCCCGCCGATTGCCGCCGGGTGTTCCCCGTGTTCGAGCAGCCTGACCTCAAGGCCGTCTACCACTTCACCGTGATCACGCCCCCGGAGTGGCTCGCGGCGTCCAACGGGGACCCCACGGGGCAGAACACCACCGACGACTGCGACGTCCCCGGTGCGGTGGCCCACGACTTCGCCCCCACCCAGCGGATCTCGAGCTACATCACCGCCATCCTGGCGGGGCCCTACGCCCGGTTCACCGACGAGTGGTCCGGCACCGACCCCCAGGGCGAGGCCGTGACGATCCCCCTCACGCTGTACTGCCGGCGGGCGCTCGCTGAGTACATGGACACCCAGGAGCTGTTCATGCTCACCAAGCAGGGTCTGGATTTCTTCCCGCGGTTGTTCGCGTTCGCGTACCCGTTCGGGAAGTACGAGCAGGCGTTCGTGCCGGAGTACAACCTGGGGGCCATGGAGAACCCGGGGCTCGTGACGTTCACGGAGGCGTACCTGTTCCCGTCGGGTGCCACGCGGGCGCAGTTGGCGGGGCGGGCGAACACGCTGTTGCACGAGATGTCCCACATGTGGTTCGGGGACCTGGTGACCATGCGGTGGTGGGACGACCTGTGGTTGAAGGAGTCCTTCGCGGAGTTCATGGGCGCGTACGCGTCCGTGCACGCGACCGAGTACACGGACGCGTGGGTCACGTTCGCGCTCGCCCGTAAGGAGTGGGCATACCGCCAGGACCAGTTGCCCACCACGCATCCGATCGTCGCGGACATCCCGGACCTGGAGGCCGCACGGCAGAACTTCGACGGCATCACCTACGCCAAGGGCGCCTCCGTACTGAAGCAGCTCGTGGCGTTCGTGGGTGAGGAAGCGTTCATGGACGCGTGCCGTGCGTACTTCCGCCGGTTCGCGTTCGAGAACACGAGCCTGGACGACTTCCTGGAGGTCCTGGACGAGGCCAGCGATCACGACGTCCGCGCGTGGGCCCAGCAGTGGTTGCACACTACGGGTGTCCCCGTCCTGGAGGCCCGCCTCCCGGGCTCGGTGGACGACGACGCCGCGGCGCCGGGTGCACACGCCACGCACGACGGCGCGGGGTCCGGTGACCCCGCCGACCCCGCCGCAGTGGACGGCACCGCGGCGGCGAGCGCCACGCTGACCCAGCGAGCGGCGTGGTTGCGTCCGCACGGGCTGACCGTGGGCCGGTACACGCGGGATGGCGATGCCGTGGTGAACACGGCGCGCACCGAGGTACGGGTGCCGGCCTCGGACACGCCCGTTCCCGTCACGGGTCTAGGCGACGCCCCGAGCAGCGAGGCCCAGGACGGCGAGTCGTTCCTGCTGGTCAACGACACTGACCTCACGTACTGCCTGGCCCATCCGGACCCGGAATCGCTTGCGGCCATCACCCGCCTGGTGGGGGCGATCGAGGACCCGCTCGCGCGAGCGGTGGCGCACTCGCAGGTGTGGGCCGCGGTGCGCGACGCCCGGCTGTCCCCTCGGGAGTACGTGTCCATGGCGGCGCGTGAGTGCGGTGCGGAGCGTCACGCGGCGATCCTCACGACCGTGCTTGACCACGCGGGTCAGGCCCTGGGCGAGTACGTGCCCTACCAGTACCGCACTGCCTCGCGGCGTGAATTCCTCGAGGCCCTGCGCAATGCCCTGCTGGCCGCGGAGGCGGGTTCCGGTGAGCAGCTGGTACTCGCGCGCGCTTTCGCCCGCGAAGCGGCTCGGGACGGCAGCTACGCCCGTCAGGTGCAGGAGTGGCTCGGGGACGAGGGCACGGTGGCCGGTCTGCTCCTGTCCTCCGAGCTGCGCTGGTCTCTTCTCACCGCGCTCACCGCCACGGGTCACGCCACGGTCTCCGAGCTGGAGACCGAACACGCGCAGGATCCCACCCGCGACGGCCGGCTGGGCTACACCCGGGCCGTGGCCGCCATCCGTTCGGACCGGGCCAAGGACGAGGCGTGGCAGCGGATCGTGGCCGGGGAGCTGTCCAACGATGAGCTGAGCGCCACGATCTCCGGCTTCCAGTTGGCGGCCCCTGCCGTGCTGCATCGCTACGAGTCCGAGTACTTCGCCCACTTCGCCGAATGGTGGGACACCCACTCCATGGAGATCGCGACCCGCATGGTGCGCGGGCTGTACCCGCGCGCGATCGAGGTGCGGGCGGCGTTGTCTGACCCGAAGGAACACCCCGTGGTGCGGGAGACCCACGCGTGGTTGGACGCCCACCGGGACGCCCCGGGGGCCCTGCGACGCATCATCATGGAACTCGCGGCGGACGCCGAAAGGGCCGTGGAACTGCAGGTGGCGTGCCTGTCCCGGTGAACCCTGGGGGTCCGCTTTCCACCGAGCGGATGAACATCGATGCGTTGGGATCAACGGTTAGCATGTGGTGTGATGCCGCGGCGGAGCACGCGTCGGCGCTATTGCGAGGGAGACCATGAGGGATTACGCGCTCAACGACCGAGGGTCCTTGGACGTCGTCACCGAGAACTTCTACGACACCGAGATCATGCGGGTGTTCGGGGGCCTCTCCGTGGGCCGGGCGCAGACGTGGACCGGGACGGCCGCGCTGGTCCTGGAACCGGACAACCCCTTCGACCCGCGCACCGTGTCCGTGCGCGTGGGCGGGAACAAGGTGGCCCACCTCAGTTCCGGGGACGCACACCGTTACTGGCACCCCCTCTCACGCGTGATCGCCTCCGGCTACACCCCCGTGGTCCCGCTGCACCTGGAGGCCGAGTTGCAGCGCCAGGACGGGCAGGCGGAGGTCGCCGCGCGCGCGACGATCGGCATCGCTCCCCCGGACCTGCTGTTCCCCCTCAACACCGCGCCCGCGCAATCGGCCGTGCTGCCCCAGGGCTCCTCGATCAAGGTTTTGGACGAACAGGAGTTCGCCGAGTATCTGCACTCGATCGTGCCAGCCTCCGGTGAGGGCCGCGTGATCCTCACCCTCGAGGTCAACAAGGTCAAGAACTCCCACGGGCTCACCGTCGACACCGTGGACGTGCTCTACGAACGCAAACAGGTGGGTCGGCTCTCTACCCAGATGTCCCAGCAGTTCATCCCGATCATCCACTACGCGTTCGAACAGGATCTGCTCACCGCCGTGTGGGGGACGATTCGTGGTTCCTCGTTCGAGGTGTCCATGACCTTGCAGGCCGCCCGCGCCTCCGAGGTCCCCCAGCAGTGGTTCACGGACCTGCCCAACGACGTCCCCGAGCTGCTGCCGGACGCCGGGGATTTCGAGGTGCCCCCGGCCTACGTGCCCGTGGAATCGGACCGCGGGCGCAACGCCAAGAAATGGCGCCGCGGTTTCAGCGCCGCCCACACCGACGACGACGCCGCTCGCAACCGCCCCGGCGCCCAGACCCGACCCGCGGCACCCGCCCCCGCGCGTGAACCCCGCCGCGCGACCGGCGGGTCCAGTGCGGCCCGGCTGGTGGGCGGACTCACGAGCGGGCTGAAGCCCCTGGTCGCCGCGCTCGCCGCGCTCACCGTGATCCTGGTACTCGTGAGCATCATCCTGCTGGGTGTGGAACCATTGGCCACGACGCTCGTGTTGATCGTGGCCGTGGCCACCGGATTCATGGCCTTCTACCTGCACAGAACGCTGTAAGGGGTTCTTTCACCCGTATGATTTCTCGCCGCGAACGGTTCCTCCAGATCATCGAAGTGCTCACCAAGCACGGTTTCGGTTTCGCTCTCGGTGGGTTGAAACCGCAGTGGCGGGCCCCCCTGGCGCGCGTGAAACTCATCGATCCGCAGACCATCCACTCCCAGCCCGAACACCTGCGCATGGCCCTGGAGGAACTGGGACCCACGTTCATCAAGCTAGGCCAGCTCGTCTCGACCCGCCCGGACGTGCTGCCCTCCGGCTACGCGGACGAACTGCTCAAGCTCCAGGACGACACCCCACCGATCCCCGTGGAGCAGATCCGGGCCATGATCGAGGCCGAACCGGATTCCCAGGCGGAGGAGATCCTCACGCACATGGACCCCGAGCCCGTGGCCACCGGATCGATCGGTCAGGCCCACGCCGCCGTGTTCCGGGGACATGAAGTCATCGTCAAGGTCCGCCGCCCCGGCGTGACCGACGAGGTCAATCGCGACCTGGAGATTCTGCAGGACATGTCCTCGTGGGTGGCCCGCTACTGGACCGCCGCCCAGGACTACGACCTCGAGGGGCTCGTGGAGGAGTTCAGCGCCTCCCTGCGGGACGAACTGGACTTCATCCAGGAGGCCCGCAACTCCCAGCGCATGGCCGAGAACTTCATCGGCCACCCGCAGATCCACATCCCCGAGATCTATTGGGAGGCCACGACCTCCCGTGTGCTGACCATGGAGCGGATGTTCGGGGTCAAGATCAACGACTACGACGCTCTCGAGGCCGAGGGCGTCAACCGTCACCTGCTGGCCAAGGAGGCCACGGACGCGATCTGCAAGATGGTGTTCGAGGACGGGTTCTTCCACGCGGATCCTCACCCCGGCAACTTGTTCGTGGAGCCGGACGGGCGGATCGCGGTCATCGACTTCGGGATGGTCGGCAACCTCAGTGAGGAGTTCCGGGACCACCTGATCACCCTGCTGCTCGGCGTCGTGCAGAACAACCCGCGCCGCGCCGCGACCGGACTGCTGGGCTTGACCGACAGCGGCCAGCACGACATCTCCAAGAGGGACCTGGAACGCGACGTCTCCGTGATGATGCGCCGCTACGCCAACAAACCGCTCGAAGAGGTGCGGGTGGGCGAGCTCATGGCGGATCTGATCTCCGTACTGCGCCACCACAAGCTGCAGCTCCCGCGCGAGTCCGCCTTGCTGCTGCGCATGCTCGTCACCGCCGAGTCCATGGGTACCGGCCTGGACCCCGGCTTCGACCTGGTCTCGGCCGTGCAGCCCTACGCGGAGCGGTTCATCATCAACCGGCTCTCCCCGGACATGCTGTTCAACCGGTTGCGTTCCACGATCGAAGAAGCCGTGCAGATGGGCGTGGACGTGCCCGAGTACGTGCGCCGCTTCCTGGTGGTGCTCGAACGCGGCGGCTTCGACGTCCACCTGCGCACGGACGAGCTGGATCCCCTGGTCAAGAGCGGCGCCAAGATCGGCCACCAGGTCGTGGCCGGCGGCGTGATCGCCGCGACCATCAACGGCACCGCACACATCATCGCCTCGGACCCCGAGCGGTGGAAGAAGTACCACACGCCGTTGATCGTGGGTGGGATGTCCACGGTGGCAGCGCTCGGCGGCTACCTGGCCGTGTCCTCCAACACGGAACGCGTCCGCCACGTGGCGCGGGTGCTGCGCGGGAACAAGTCCAAGCGCACCGTGCGTTGAGCACGGACGTGGTCCACGAGGCTCCACCGGGCGGTCAGTCCTGCTCCCGCCCGTCATATGCCCTCGACGAGGATGAGTCAGCCGTTTGCTCCGACAGGGCCTGGGCTCGCGCCGCATCCAGGCACGCTTGACTGAACGGAAGCGACCCTCCGTTCGCGAAGTCCCGTAAGTGCTCGTTGGCAGGGACTTGGACGTGGCTCACGTAGTCCAGGCCAGGAACGCGCTTGGCTACTGTCGCATAAGCGACCCCAGGTTGTTTGAGGTTCGCGACCACCGCGCGGATTCCGGCCACGGACCCCGGGGCCACCAACAGCTCCAGCAAGCGTGCATCGATCGTCTTGACCGCCTGGCCGTCCTGGATGAACTCGTAATAGGGCCCGTGGTACCCGTCTATGTACCGCAGGCGGGCCGTCGGATGACCAGCCATGAAACACGCAACATCCCCGAGGTCGATCAAGACATCCGTGAGGTGCTCCAACAGACCCAGGACCATGACGTGCTTCGTCATGGTTGCCGGCCTGCGCAGACTGACACGCTTCGGGGCCTCGGCCCGAACCTCAATCTCGAACGCTGATGGGCCCAGCTGGCCGATAGAGAAGTCCTGGTCCCACCCAGAGATGATCCCCCTGGCGTCCCCGAGCAACTGCTGGGTCAGCAATTGCAAACCCGTGAAGCTCTCGCGCAACGGTGACTGCGGCAAGGCCAGCTGTCGCCCGTCGCCATCCCGGTAGGTGACGGCGACGGTCACACGGGCCTTGGGGGGGACGGTGCCCAGATAGTTGCGTGCCACGGTGCCTTTCATCGAGCTCGCAGAGACATTTCTCCGTAATGCAGGTCACCGAGGTCCGGGTGTTCGGGGGAACATTTCCCGGCAATAACGCCGTTTTCCTAGGGGGTATTCGCCGACGTCACACCTGCATTCATATGCACACAGTGTAGGACACCCTGGGGAGAACCATCGCCCCTACTCCCCGGTACTTTTGTAGCCACTATGGTGGACACAATCATCCGAGCCTGTCCGCGTGAACCCTGGTATTCCCTTAGACTGTGGCCGTACAGGGCGTGTGGGGCCGGGCTGGGTGATCCGCGGCTCACGTAACGCGTCATTGGCCGAGGTAAGGATGAATTGCGTGTTCACGATCATGCCGATTTACGGCACCCGTCCGGAAGCCATCAAGATGGCTCCCATCGTCACCGCCCTGCAGAACAGCGATCAGTTCGAGTGCGTGGTCACCGTGACCGGCCAGCACCGCGAGATGCTGGACCAGGTCAACGAGATCTTCGGGATCACGCCGGACCACGATCTGAACATCATCCAGCCCCGCCAAACCCTCAACGGTGTGCTGACCCGCACGGTCGAGGGTCTGGACCGGATCTTCGAGGACACTCCCCCGGACGCCGTGGTGGTCCAGGGTGACACCACCACCTCCACCGCTGCGGCGATCGCCGCGTTCTACCGCGGGATCCCCGTGATCCACGCCGAGGCCGGGCTGCGCTCCTTCAACCTGTTCTCCCCGTTCCCGGAGGAGGCCAACCGCAAGATCACCTCGCAGATCACGTCCCTGCACCTGGCCCCCACGGCCACGTCCAAGGAGAATCTCCTGCGCGAGGCCATCACGGAGGAGGACATCGTGGTCACGGGCAACACCGTGATCGACGCTCTGCTGCACACCGTGGAGCAGCAGCTGCCCTTCACGGACCCCCAGCTCGAGGAGATCGCGTCCTCCGGCAAGCGCGTGCTGTTGGTGACCACGCACCGTCGTGAGAACCAGGGCGAGGCGATGCGCGGCGTCGGACGCGCCCTGGCCCGGATCGCGGACGCGGAACCCGAGCTGACCATTGTGCTGCCCGCCCACCGCAACCCGGTGGTGCGCGAGGCGGTGCTGCCGGCCATCGAGGACAAGCCCAATGTGGTCGTGACCGAGCCGCTCGCCTACGGCGAGTTCACCCGCATGCTGTCCGTGGCGCACGTGGTGCTGACCGACTCCGGCGGGGTGCAGGAGGAAGCGCCGTCGCTCGGCAAGCCCGTGCTCGTGATGCGCGAGAACACCGAACGTCCCGAGGCCGTGACGGCCGGGACCGTGAAGCTCATCGGTACGGACGAGGAGCGGATCGTGACCGAGGTGGACCGGTTGCTCAACGACGATGCCGCATACCACGAGATGGCCAACGCCGTGAACCCGTATGGTGATGGCAAGGCCGCCGAACGCTCCCTGGCCGCGATCGAGCAGATGTTCGATGTGGGCCGGCGCGTGGCGGACTTCGATTCCCAGGCGTAAGCCCAGCCCTCTCGCCTCGAACGGAAGGATCACGGTCTTTTCATGCGCATGACAGTCATCGGCACCGGATACCTCGGTGCCACGCACGCGGTGGCCATGGCCGAGCTCGGTCACGAGGTGCTCGGCGTGGACGTGGACCAGGCCAAGATCGATCTACTCTCCGCCGGGAAGGTGCCCTTCCACGAGCCGGGGCTGCCCGAGCTGCTGCGCAAGCACGTGGCCACGGGCGCGGTGCGCTTCACCACGTCCTACGAGGAGGCCGGCGCCTTCGGGGACGTGCACTTCATCGGGGTGGGAACGCCCCAGAAGCGCAACGGCCACGCCGCGGACATGACCTACGTGGACTCGGCCGTGGAGCAGATCTCCCGCGCGGCCACGCACGATTGCGTGATCGCCGGTAAGTCCACGGTTCCCGTGGGCTCGGCGGCCCGGTTACAGGAACTGGCCCTGACCTCGGCGCCCTCGGGCACGCGCGTGAGCCTCGTGTGGAACCCCGAGTTCCTGCGCGAAGGTCACGCGGTGGAGGACACCCTGCGTCCCGACCGTATGGTATTGGGCCTCGAGTACGACGACGCCGGTCGCCCCACCTCCGCGGCGCAGGCCGCCGAGGCCGTGCTGCGTGAGGTGTACGCGCACCAGCTCGAGGCGGGGATCCCGTTCATCGTGACCGACTACGCGACCGCGGAGCTCGTGAAGGTCGCGGCCAATAGCTTCCTGGCCACCAAGATCAGCTTCATCAACGCGCTGTCCGAGATCACGGAGACCGTGGGCGGGGACATCCGTACGCTCGCGGACGCGATCGGACTGGACGAGCGCATTGGTCGCAAGTTCCTCAACGCCGGCGTGGGATTCGGTGGCGGGTGCCTCCCCAAGGACATCCGTGCACTGCGCGCCCGCGCCTCCGAGCTGGGTCTGGACCAGTCCCTGCGGTTCCTGGCCGAGGTGGACGACATCAACCTGCGACGGCGCGAATACACCGTGCAGTTGGCCGTCCAGGAATGCGGTGGTTCCCTGCACGGCACGCAGATTGCCGTGCTCGGCGCGGCGTTCAAGCCCGAGTCCGACGACGTCCGGGACTCCCCCGCCCTGGACATCGCCGCCCGGCTGCACTCGATGGGCGCGGACGTGCGCCTCTACGACCCCCAGGCCAACGCCAACGCCGCCCAGCGCTTCCCCCGCCTGGACTACGTGGACTCGCTCGACGCCGCCGTGTCCGGTGCGCAGGTGACCCTCCTGCTCACCGAGTGGCGGGAGTTCCGGGACATGGATCCCCTGTTCGTGAAGTCGCTGGTGGAGTCCCCCACGATCATCGACGGGCGGAACGTGCTGGATCCGGTGGCGTGGCAACAAGCTGGATGGCGATACCTGGCCATGGGCCGACGCACATGACCCACTGACTCAGCGGGGCATTCCGCACAATCCCCCCTTCCCCCCCCCGAAAGGACCCTCGTGGTCTCACGTCGCCCTTACCCGCGTGGTTTTCTGATCACACGCGTAACAGACATGCCCAAGGTCCCGGAGGCATGGTCCACTCTGACACTTCCCTGTGCTGCGTGGCACTTTTCGTACGACGAGCACTACGCACCAGATATTGCTTTTGACCAGGGCAGCCCCAGATGGGTTCTCGTCCATGGGCTATGCCTCTACGCGGGAGACAAGGCGCTGAAGGGCACTGTCGCGGAGCACCTTCTGAAGCAGTGGAACAGCAGTAACGAGCAGTTTCTGTCCGCGCTCGACGAGCTGGGCGGAAGACACATCATCCTCCGGGGAGCAGAGGATGCGGTGGAGGTCTATCACGATGCGGCGGGCATGCGCTCCGTGTACAGCTCCAGAGAATTCAACACCGTTAGTTCTCATGCCCACCTCATCAACGTTCTCCACCCGCACCGGGAACGCAAGGAGAGCGAGGGGGCCCGGGCCCTCACCCACAGCTGGGATCACACAAAGTATGTCGGTATCGAGCCGTTGTTACCGAACCATCGCCTGAGGCTGCCTGACTGGACCGTAGATCGCTATTTCCCGCGCACCACGAACGCCTACGCAGGGTGGGGCCTCGAGGCGAAGCTGGATAGATTCCAGCGGCTCTGGTCGAACCAACTGGCCCGGCTCAGCGAACTCGACAGCAGCCTGGTGATGTCCATCACTGGTGGGGCCGACAGCAGGACCTCGCTTGCACTGTCAGCGGACTACTTGGAGGAAATAGAGTTCTTCACCTATACGGCCAGGAAGATTCCCGGCTCGAAGTGGAGCGAGTCCATGGCACTGGACCGCGAGCTCGTGGAGCAGCTCAAGAGGTTCGTGTCATTCAAACACCGCTACTTCGAGTCGGAGAATCGAGACACGGACACAATTCGCGAACTCGAACCGCTCTTGAAGGCAAACTCCACGCAGCAGCATTCACGCTGGCTGGTCGCCTTCTACGCAGCGGCATTCCCCGGGGAGGGACATATCCACCTCCGAGGAAACGGGTACGAGATCGGCCGGGCCTACTGGGGGCTCACGGAGGACAACGACACCCTCGCCAGCCTCAAGAACCTGTACATGCAGATCACCAAGGGTGACCAGGGTTACGTCTCACCGGAGGACAGGCGCGCGTACTACGACCAGGGGGTTCGCAAGTGGGGCTACGACGGCGAACGCCACGGCTACCATGTTCGTGATCTCGCGTACTGGGAGATCCGGTGCGGTCGTTGGCTCTCCGAGATTCTTAACGAGACCGATCTCGCCTTCCAGACCCTTGTCCCAATAAACGTCAGAGCTTTGCTGGACATCTCACTGTCCATGACGCTTCAGGAACGCCAGGAGTCATTCATCTTCTGGGAACTCATCAACCGTTCCATGCCCGTGCTGAACTTCCCTGGCAAGAACGACGTTCGAAACCTGTATGAGCAAATGAGGGACGAGAGGCTTTCCCACGAAGGCAGGCACACCGCGGCTGACACGGCCAAGCTGAGCGCCACGCTCGAGGTCAGGGGGCCAGTTGGACCGGTTCTGGAATTGGATGCCGTCGGAAACGAGCTCTCTCTGCCTTCCTACCGGTTCACGCCACACACCACCGCATCACGGGCTTTCCTCGCCCCGACCTCCACGCTGCCGCAGACCCTGACCTTCGTCGTGGATGCCCCCTACTGCAATCTTCGGGCGGTCGGTCAATTCCAGTTCGAAGTTCACCTCGACGGGCGGCCCGTTGCGTCCTGGGACGGTGCCGCTTTCAAACGTCCCGTTCACGTGACTGTGGACGACCTCACAAGAGAAACTGCGGTGTCAATCGTCATCCGATCACTCTCGAACCAGCAGGGCAAATCGTCGTGGGAGTCGGCATCTCAAGCGTTCATTCGAGCAATCTCCTTCACCACTTCACCACCGTCTGCGCGGGAGCGTCGGCCCGCCGTGTGGACGGATGCGCCCAAGTGATTTCGATGTCTGCAGACCCTCAGCCGGGCCCCCCGATAGGGACTGTATAGGCAGGTTCAGTCAACAGCGCAGCCAGCAGCAACGAACGATGCACGACAAGACAAGGCGAGCAGCCCAGATGAGGTTGCGGCGCCATCAACGGGCACAGAAGGTACCTGGATTGAAAATAGTGTTCAGTGAAATCGAGTTTGCCAACGGTGTGCTTAGCATTCCATTCCACGAAGAGACCCGCACGGACAGTTTGACCTTCACCCTCCCCCAGGACTGGGTGCTCGATACAGATCTGGTGGCCCTGGCGCTCACAACGCTGCTCGGGACGAAGTACTCGACCGTGGTTTTCTCGGACGCCATCTCACCGGAGACCCGCGGGGCGGTCGAATCCGTGACGCAGGCTGAGTGGGTCACAGGTGCTGCGCGCAGCCCCGTGAGCGATTCTCCCCCGCAACGCAACGACGTGGCCCTCAACTTCAGCGGCGGGTTCGATTCGCTGGCGGCACAGGCCCTGCTACCCAGGGACGCCCACCTAATCTCGTTGGACTTCGGCGGGCCATTCGCTCGCGAACGCGAGTTCTTCAAGGACTTTCCGACGCACACCATCTCCACCAACTTCCGCGAGTTGGGATTCAGCCTCAACACGTGGTCGTTCATGGGTGTCGGATCCATCCTGCTTCGTACTACCTCAATCTTCAAACCTACTCCTTCGGTGCCATTTTGGAGGCCTCTCCCTGGCACTTCAATGCCGGGATGACGTCGGGGAACCGGAGGCAGGCGTGGTTCAACCAGGCGGGGCTCACCATCTTCAATCCGGTGATCGGCCTGACCGAGGTCGGAACAGCCATGATCATCCTGAGCCACAGGCCGGAACTCGCACTACGGAGTCTCGCATCCGTCGCGGGAGCAGGGAGCCTCAAGCACACCAGGAAGCTTCTGCTTCTCCATGCCGCCGCTCGCCACGCTCCAGGCCCCATCAGTCTGGACCCGGTGAACGTGGAGCAACCTCCGCTCGGTGTCTTCGGAACGAATCTGGCCAATGATTTCCTGAGCTTCTACCTGTACAGGGTCCTAGGACCCGAGTACACCACGCTCCTGGTTGGAGACATCCCGACTGACGTTTTGAACAGGATCCGGCCACTGTCTTTGGATTTCTAGGAAAAAATAAACACCAATTTCTATTCGGGGGTCTCCCCTTCGCTCACCGCGCACGCCCTCCACGAGGCCGCGGTCTCGCAGTGCGTGCCCTACACCTACACGGATTGGCAGGAGTTCCTGGAGGTCAAAAACATCCTGGAGCAGTTCCACGAATTTCCGGCGTGAGTCCGGGCCCCCCACCATCGATCGCTACTTGTGAACTGGAGCACCCATGAACATTCCGACAAAGGACGCGGACCTCGTTGACGTGACAGTCATCATCCCCTTCCGCAACAGGGGGGTCTCCCGGCTCAGGCGCGCCATCGAGTCGCTTGCTGCGGCGGCGCCGGGCCTGTCTGTGCAGGTCATCGTCTCGGACCTTGGAAGTGATGACCCAGGGACAGTGCGGTCAGTCTGCGAGCGGTCGGGGGCTGAATGGTTGCGTTTGGAGTCGGACCACTGGAACAAGTCCGTGTGCATCAATCGGGCGTTGGCCGTTAGTCGTGGCGAATACGTGCAGGTGCACGACGTGGACATGATCTGGACCCCCGGGAGCCTGTCGGCACACCTGGATCAAATTAAAGCTCACCCGAAATCTTTCATCAACTCACAAGTGTGGGATCTACCGGAGGACCTGACGGAATACGCACTCACCACTGCAGAACCTGACTGGGCTTTGTTCCGCGAGAAATCCGTATCCCATTCTCGGTGGGGGCACGGTCTCGTTCTGGCCCCTCGATCCGCTCTCCTGCGCATCGGTGGACTGGATGAGCGAATGCACACCTATGGGGGCGAGGACCTCGATCTCACCAAAAGGCTCAAGCGAACAGGTTTGCGTCAAGAATGGGTGGGACACCGTGGGGACGAGCTCTTCCATATCTGGCACGACCGTATCCCCAGTATGGCTGTTAAAGATTCGCGGGTTGCTGCCGCCATTAAGAAGAACCGCGACCTCTACTACAGCGATGACTCTGTGATTCGTAATGTTCCCACCTCCGGACAAACGGACGAACCGTTGGTCTCGGTTGTCATCGCCACGAGGAATCGCAGTGCCTACCTCGCGGAATCCATTTACTCCGCGCTCTATCAGACGGTTCGTAGCCTCGAAGTGCTGGTTATCGATGATGGATCCACCGATGACACCGAAGCCGTCGTGCGGCAGATCGAGGATCCCCGCGTCCGGTACGTCCATCAGGATGCCACCGGGGTCGCCGCCGCACGCAACCGCGGGACCAAGGAGGCGCGGGGTTTTTACATCGCGGTGCTGGACGATGACGACCTCATGCGACCGGACCGACTGGAGATCCAGCTCGGTTGTCTCGATGGCGCGGCCCAGGGTTGCGTGGGAAACCTGCTGCACTTCTACGATTCCGATGGGCAGATGTACTACTTCTCTGACGCCCGGCCGACGACGGCCGGCGCCTTGCCGACAGGGGGGTTCGCTGGGCATCCGGGCTGGCTCGTCGAGAAGTCGCTCCTCGAGCAGATCCCCTACGACGAGAGCCTCTCCTCGGCGATCGACAATAATGTGGCTCTTCGCGCATTGCGCAGTGGGTTCCGTTTCCGTCATTGCAACCAGTTCGTGACCCTGCGGCGGATTCATGAGAAGCAAGTGACCATGGTGGACGGCCAGCAGCAGAAGCTGGGTGCGCGGCTGACTCACGTGTGGTTCCAAGGCGGGGTGGATCCACAAACCATGAAGCACGCCCAGAACAATTACTCCAAGACCACAGAACGCCCCGTCGACGCGGTAAAAACCACCCCCACCATGCGCCCCTGGCTACCCGATCACTTGGTGACGCGCACAGTTCAACTGCGACCCAGTGACATGCTGAAGACTATTGATCTGCCGCTCCCACATCGTGCCGGATCAGCCGTTTCCATCATCTCCGGCACGGGTGAACAGGTCGGCTCACCGCTGCAGGTCTCGGGTGCGACGTGGCCGCAACTGGCGGCCTTGCGCCGTAAGAACGTGCCTCATCACGTCATCGAAAGTGACGAGGAGTCCTCAGGGATCAAGAGAGGGCTCACCGTGCTACCTCCGACCGGCGAGGACGAGGTCGAGACCGGCGGCGAGCCGCTCGTCGCTCTCAGCGACGCAGTTGAAAACCTCATCCAGGCAGAACGAGACAAGCTGCAACCGGACGAGTTCCTCGTTTGTTGGGAACCCGCGGATCCGCAGGACGGTGTCGACGAACCCGAGCTCTCGAGTTCCCACCGTCCTGCCGTGAGTTTCTCCTTGTCGAACAGCGCAGGCACACGCCGAATCATCCTTCAGCGGTCTGCCGATTTCGCCGACCTCGTGGAAACAGTGGGACGAGCGAGCGGCCTGATAAAGGCGTATTCACCCACGGCCAAGTTGCACCTGCCCTACATTCATCGCAAGGCAATCGAGATGGGACTGACGGCGTGAAAATCAACCGAGACCAGGACGAGCTGCAGCGACAGACTCTGTCCTATGAGCTGGGAGAATATGACGCGCAGCCTTCTGCCCCGGTCCTCATCGTGGATCGGGTGCTCAGCCAGGCCATCGAACCGAGGATGGGGTTGGCCGAGGCACTCGCATACTGGTCGTCAGCCAGCGGACCCGTGGACACCCAGGATCACCTTGCCCCGGCTACGCTCGAGGTCCTTCGAGAACTTCCGGGTTCCGGATCACGCGTGATCACCAACGTGCACTGGAAGTACGCGGATGTGCGACACGGTTCGCTCGAGATCCGTGTTGACGACTGCCTGCCCGGTTATGACCCCGGGAGCCATATGGGAGGCACTTCTGCCCAGTTCGCACTGCATCTGCCCGACACCGGTCGTGCGGCTGGGTCGATGACCTTGCTCCGTGACGGGTGGATTCCGACGAACGCCGCAATGGTGGGGTCTTCCCCCTCGCCCGGTCTCGATCGGATGCATCGGCGGCTGGCCGTGCTGCTCATGGTGAGCGGTGATTTGGACGCGTCAGGATTCACGATTCCCTTGTCATGGGTCCACGACCTCGACACGTGGAGTTCTTATCAGTTGCTGTTCAAGACAGTAGGCCTGGACCTGGGCTATTCCAAGACCTCGAAGGATCCCGATCATGTCTGAAATGCTGTCCGACGCGCGTTGTATTGCCACGCAAAACGGTTACCGAATCACCGTCACCCCGCCCAAGCCGTTCATCAAAGTGTCCCTGCAGTTCCTCGACGGGTCTGACGGGGCCGCCGAGGTAGTTCTGGAATCCCCGGCCCCGGACAAGGGCCGGTGTAATTGGCTGGAGAGAGACGCTGAGGGGCGACCGATCGAGCAGATTCAACCGCCGGACGAGATCGGAATGCGCAAGCTCAAGATCTATGCGGCACTGGATCCAGTGACCGAGTGCTCCTTTTTGGTCCGCCATTCCGAGTCCGACGAGGGATTGAAATACCTCAGCTACGTTAGTATCACGGTCACGGAATCCGATGGGTTCCAGCGCCGGTTGGGATTTCTAAGGATCAGGTGACGGCGTCCAGTCGTTGCGGCGGTTAACGTGCTGCTGCAACGACCGGGCATTGAGGCAGGGCGGCGGTCCTCCTCTCCGCATTAGACCGCTGGCGATCTGCTAATCCAAAGTGGCGGTGACACCGTCTGCTGCGAAACGGAGCTCTAAACCGTACGTCCCGCAGAGTGATCTCAACAGCTCGAAGGCTTCTTCCCTGTCGTCAAGGGATACGGCCTTGTTGAACTTCGGCAGGAACCACACGGTCACGTAGCGCCGCATGCGCCGACGAACGTATTCATCGAACAAGTCATGCTCGCGTAACCATCGACTCCGCGCTTCCTCCAAGGGGATGTACTTTCGGAAGAATGTGGGAGTGACGGTATTCACCATTGATCCAGCAACTTCGCCGTAATACGTGTGAATCGGTTTGTCCACTAGGGCGACGGTCCGAGCCCCGTGAAGCATTTGTTGGAAGAACAGCGAATCCTGCCCGAGTGCCCCTACCGGTTGCTCGAGGTGGAGAGACTTTAGCCATTGGGTGTCGGCTACTAGTGCCTGGATACTCATAGGCTGGAAATCGATACGGGTCAGAGCGTCGTGCGGCACCTCCCCCACACCGTGCTCGTTCGTCCGGATCACGGATCGCAGAGTTCCCACGTTCCTGGTGAGGGTGCGGGTCTTGGCATAACGGAGCATGTCACCTATGGCGAAATCCACCCCGGTTTCCTGACAGATGCGCAAGAGGGCCGCATACCCATCTCCGACTCCCTCATTGTCGGGATCCAAATAGGTGACCCAAGGGGTCGAGGCCATCTCGAGGCCCTTGTTGCGAGGCCGAGACGCGCTACCGGAGCCACCCGGCGGGAAGAGGTGAGTGCGTACGTTATCCCACAAGCCGGCCATTTCCCGGACGATGGCGCGAGTTTCGGGCGAGGTCGACCCGTCGTCGACCAGGATGATTTCCATATCCGGGAACGCCGTGGAACGGCGTAGCGATTCCAGACATTTCCGAACCAGGTACGGCCCGTTGTTGTATACGGGCACGATGACTGACAGGAGTTTGGGACGCTCCAATCCGGCCGATGCGTCGTCACACCCCCCAGGCTGAATCGCCGACGGGTCCATGACGAAGGCCCCGTCGAACTGCGCCTCGTCCGCTCCGACCCATGACGCCACGACGTCAGCTTCCTTGCATTCGTGGTCTGACACGATCTCGAAAACCGTGGATTCAGGCGCATCGACGCTCATGCACACGGTTGACACGGAAGCCATTCGGAAGGCGTTGATCAGGTCCTGAGCCAAGTAGTAGTGGCCCGTCGTTTGACGCCCCACGCGGATGTCGATGACTGCATCACCCGGTGCCGGCTCGTACATCCCGACACGGCGGAGGTCGACGTCAGGCGTCACGACCTGGCTTGCGAACAGCTCACTGTCCGAATCGTCCTCGTTGGCCCGCCAGAGCACCACGGTCTTCCGTGGGGTGTCTTCCAGCCCGGTCTGTCGCAGGATCTCGGACATCAAGCGGTCCGCCGTCTGCCGGGCGAAGGCGCGGCGCACACCTTCCATCTGGAGTCGCCTGAGATGCGGCCGATCATGGTCCAGCAATGCGACTTCCAGCTCGGCGTCGTCCGATCCGTCCGGTAGCAAGACGTGCGGGTAGTCGTTGTTCATGGCCACTGAATACGTGGACATGCACACTCCCCCGGAGGCGAGTGCCTCCAGCGTCTCGAGGGGATGGGCGTGCCCCGCGCCCGGCTGCAGGTGCGCCAGGACGTGGAGGTCGAAGAGTCGCAGGACCCTGGACCTCAGTTCATCATCCGGTTGGTAAGTCAGGAAGTTGAGGTACTCCGAGGGGAAAAGCCCGCGTGTCTTTTCTGGAACTCCGTCCATCACGGCAGAGCTGGCCAGGGTCAACTTCGTGTCGTGCCGTCGTAGACCTGAGAGAATACTCCGCCACGCCCGGAGTCGCTCCGGCTGGGCGGTACTGGGCAGTCGTCCGGAGAACAGGGCTCCACCGGCCCGGCGCCGTTCCCTCCCCACCGGTGAGAACCGCAAGGGATTGAAATGGGAATCAACAAGCATGACGCGCCCTGACGTCGTCATGTGTTTGCCATACCGATTGGGGCCCTCCGGGTCCGTGGTCAAGAGCCAATCGACGTTCCCCGCAATTTTGCGGGTTGCGGCCACACGCCACGGGTCGGACAATGTCATGCCCACGGTGGGGATACCGAGCTCTCGCGCGGCGGGAATGATACGCCGCGTCAGAACATCGAGTTCGACCGCGGTCAAGGGTGGCTCGCGCCCCACAACAGGCAAAGCGACCAAGAGGAGATCGAGTTCTCTCACGTGCTCGGAATTGCTGTCCATCCCCAGCCGGCGGATGTCTGCCGTGCCCTCCACCAGGCCCGCGATTTCCCGGCCACCGACGACGCCCACTCGGCGCTGCGATACCCGCAGCATGCGACTCCCGAACGTTGCGGGAAGTTCTCGGGCAACAGATTCCAAATCGGTCATGCGGGAGGGGTCGGCCACCTCCGAAACCTGCTTGACGAAGTCGGGCGCGGCGGGATCCAGGTACGGAACAACTCGGCCCCGAGCGGATTCTCGCCGGAAGCCCTCCGTGGCATAGTGCTCGGCGGCGCGGCGGCTGCGTTCGGCGATCCATTCGGCGGCGGCTCGACCATGTTTTGTGCGTGTGGCTTCCTGTGCCATGTTGAGGTGCTTCATGAGCTGGCCCCGCTCCCTGCCGCTTTGGAGCGGAGAATTTGGATGGTTTCGATGTATTCCCTGATCAGTGCATCGCGCTCGCGGATCGCTTCCAGGTACCGCGCGTTGTCCGATCGGGCCTGACGTAATTCTTCGGCCGCGGTTCTCGCAAGGTCCACTTCGTGTTGGATCACATGGATCAGGTCGTTGATGTTGTCCATCTGATTGCCGGTCCTTTCAGTGCGAACAAGCTCGGACGCTCGGTACTAGACAGTGACGTGGGCAATGGGATCTCCGAATCCCTCGACCCGCCCTGTGGCCAGGAACGCCTCGTCATGCACCTTCCAGGTGTGCTTCTGCCGGCCTCGTAATTGGCAGAAGTTGAAGCGATCGGCCGAGTAGATCACGCCACCTGCGGCCCGAACGTCTTTCAGGAAGGTGGAATCCTCCCCGCGAGTGCGATCGCCGAACGGGTGATCGAGGAACACTTGCCGGTCTGCCGTGATCGTGGGTCCGATGATGCCGTCCACGAATCGATGCTCCTGGTCCGGCTGGCGACGCAGGATGATGTCGCGGTTCGCAAGGTGCATGTAATGCGCGGCCTTTCCCACAACGTCCGCGCGGCTGTGAAACTTGGCACGTAGCAGGTCCTTCAGGTATTGGGGACCGTAGTAGTCATCGTCGTCCATCTTGGACAACACCGATCCATCGGCGATCGCGGCCCCCTCGTTGAGCATGTATCCGAGGGACCGGTCTGCGGCCACGGTGTGCTGCACCACCTCAACACCCGCGACGTCACGCATCAGCGCCATGTCGTCGGTGGAAGGATCGAACCCGTGCGTCAGGAGGATCAACTGGATTTCGACGCCCTTTTGTTGTCCCACCATCTGCGCGATGTGCTCGAGTTGCTGGGGACGCACCGTGGGCACCAGGACACTCACCCGGGGCGTGGTGAGAGGACGGTGCTTATCCGGGACGAGCTGCTCGAGAATGGCTTCCGCACGGTGCGCATACGTGTGGCGGTCCCAGATCTTGCGCTGGGCGCGGTGAACCATGCGGTCTCGCAACTCGGGTGACTGCACGAGTGAGCGCAGGTGATTCTCCGCTTGTTTGCGCGAACTGGCCATGAGGATCTCGTCTTCCGCGAAATACTCGCGGACCGCCGCGGACGGTGTGGTGACCACGGAGGTGCCACACGCGGTGATCTCGAAGAGTCGCCGGGCGCACATGGTTGGTGAATTGGTGACCGTGTTGACGTTGAGGAATACCTCGTATGCCCTGTACGCGCGGAGCATCCGGTCGTAGGACAGCGATCCTACGACGTGCTCCCCCAGCTCTCCGGGGAATTGGTACTTCTCGATCTCGCCCAGGTACCGGGAGAAGATCTCCAGTCGGTCACCGGTCTTCTTCTCCGCGTCTATGGCCCCTCCGAGCAGAAGCTTCATTTGATCTCGCCGCTGCGGGAACTTGTGGGCGAAGTACATTCCGCCGAAGGCCACACCCCGCACGTCGCGCTCCACGCCGTTCCTGGCCGGGCTGTGAATCTCGGTCTGCGCCGCGAAAGGCATCACGGCCACCGCATCATGGCCGAGATCCTCGCGGTATTTGGGGATCTTGTTGGAATCGGTGGTGAGAACCAGATCGAAGAGCCCCGCAGAACCCACGAAGTCGGCGTAATGGGGCGGGTCCTCCTTGTTCCAGAACACCGTGGGTATCCCGGATGCCCGACACCACACGACCAGGTCGCGAAGTTCAGGACTGTAGGAGCGTTGTTTACCGATCAGCCGTGCCCATTGGTCGCCGTTGCCGTGCCATGCGGATTCGACGAAGAGCACATCGATTTTCTGACCCTTCATCTGCGAGACCCAGTCATCCCGCCGCAGCCGAATGATGTTCCACTCGTGGGAAAAGGCATCTGCGGTGAAATCATCGAGTATCACCGCGGCGGTGATGTCCGGACGTCGGGGGCCGACCTCTCGAGGTTCGTAGGGCTCGAAGTCGACACGATGGGCGAGTTCGGGAGCCTTCGGTTTGGGGGGTTCCACCGCGGGAGTCACCTTGGTACGACGCATCTGCCACGAGAGGAGTTCGCTGGGGCCTCCCTGTCGGAAATGCCAGAGT
This sequence comes from Kocuria marina, assembly GCA_014652975.1. GTDB lineage: Bacteria > Actinomycetota > Actinomycetes > Actinomycetales > Micrococcaceae > Kocuria > Kocuria marina. The sequence continues at coordinate 357,400 of BMZV01000002.1, forward strand.
GCGGTCCGCACCTCGGTAAGAGATTCCTGGCGACGCTGCCATTCCACCAGACCGGGTAAGCCCTTCGTGCGGAGGTGCCAGAGGCCTGCGCGTGCGGACTGAAACAGGGATGGGGGGTTCATGCGACGGATCCTTAGAACGCTACGGGGGGCTAGTGATCGCTGGTGTGAAGATTGATGTCGGTCAGAAAAACCTGTGCCGGGGAGCCTCTCCTCCACTGGCAGAGGCGGACAGCCACAATGGTCACGTCCGGTGGCGGAGTGAACTCCTGGATATATCGGGTATGCCCCTCGCGAAGAGGCAGATAGACGAATTGATGCACCAAGGGATCCGCGGACCATACCGCGGGTCCGATGGGCTGGGTGTAGGTGGTGCCGTCTCGTTCCGCCTCCACGGAGACCAGGAAGGACCGCAGCAAATGGGTGCCGCTCGCTCGCAAACCGGCATTCAAGGTGACGGGTCGTCCCGGCTGGGGATCGCGCAGCACGAAACGCGCGCCGTGGCCGCGTATGTCGATCTCGGTCGCGGCCTGTGGGCCGATGCCCCGCAGATTCGCGATGGCCTCGCTGAGCCCGCGCGCCGTTGGTTGGACGACCACCTCCCCCAGGCCCCGGGCCGACCGCGTCTCCCGCCCCCCACGAAGATCCGCGACGAGCTGATCCAGGAATAGCGACAACTCATGTCGTGGAGCGGGGGTGTGTTGGGGCCCCCACGTGGTACCCAGCACGGCCGTCAGAGGTCTGGGCGTGGCCAGTTCCCCCAGCCACGGGACGACGTGACTGTGAAGGTGCAGATCGTCGTTGACGTTGAGCAACAGGTACGTGTGCCGTGGCGTGTTTCGGCTCGGGGCGTCCCACAGTGTCGCGCGTGATTCCACATCACCGGGCGAGGGCAGGGGTGCGCCCGGATCCCGCCAACCGCCCAGCTCAAGCCACTTGCGGTACAGACTCGGCTCGTAGCGCTCGAGGCTGAGCTGCGGATTCGCGGCGACCACCACGGTGTCAGTCAGTAGCTCGCCCTGGGTGAGAGCCGCGAAACCGCCGGCGGAGCTCCCGAAGAGGATGACCGGCCCCCTGCACAATTGATCGAGGATCTTCGTCAGGAGCCGTGTCACTTCACAGGCCAGATCTACCTCGGGGGTACCGAGATACCAACCGATGCGCAGCTCCTCCGATGCGCGCAACAAGGCATCGTGGACGTGTACCCGATTGACGGGCCCACTTCGTGCCTCGATTTCATCCAGGAGGCCCGTTCCCTGGAAGTACGGCCGCGGGGCACCCGCCAAGGCCGCCCCGTTGAAGGTGACGAAAGTGACGTCGGCGCCTCGGTCGGCAACCAGCACGTCGGTGACGAGACCGTGTCCATGTTCCACGGAGTGCAAGCCGTCCGGAATGGATCGCGCCCGTACGAATGCATCCATGTCGCCGTACGAATAGTGCTGGCGCTGTGCTGTTCTGCGTGACCTTGCGCGTGTCATATCGGGGGCTACGACGTTACGCTGCCGCTCAGCGCCACAGCCCCTTCGTGTCCACCACGGCCTTGCCCTTGAGCGCGGTGGCCGGCAGGGTCTTGAACTCGTCGTGGTCCACGAGCAGCAGGACCACGTCCGCGCGCTCGATCGCGTCCTGGTAGTCCGCGAACTCCACATTCGCCAGGCCTTGCAGACCCTTCGGCAGCTGGGAGACATTCGGCTCCACGGCCAGGACCGTCGCGTGGCTCACGTGCTCGGCCAGGTCCTTGGTGATGTTCATGGCCGGGGATTCACGCAGGTCGTCGATGTTGGCCTTGAACGCGAGGCCCAGGGCTGCGATCACCGGGGACTCCACGTGGGAGCAGGCTTCCTCCACCTTGGAGATGACCCACTTCGGCTTCCCGTCGTTGACCTCGCGGGCGGTGCGGATCAGGCGTGAGTTCTCCCGGTCGGCGGCCACGATGAACCAGGGGTCCACCGCGATGCAGTGCCCGCCCACGCCGGGGCCCGGCTGCAGAATGTTCACACGGGGGTGGTGGTTGGCCAGCTCGATGAGCTCCCACACGTCGATGCCCAACGTGTCCGCGATCAGGGACAGCTCGTTCGCGAACGCGATGTTCACGTCCCGGAACGAGTTCTCCGTGAGCTTGGACAACTCCGCCGTGACGTCGTCCGTGGCGAGTAGTTCACCCTGGCAGAAGGACGCGTAGACCTCTTTGGCGCGGCGCGCGGCCTCGGGGGTGCTGCCGCCGATGATGCGGTCGTTGCTGACCAGTTCCTCGAGCGCCTTGCCCGGCAGGATGCGCTCGGGGCAGTACGCGAAGTACACCACGGGCTTGCCGTCTTCCCCGTCCAGGGACAGGTCAGGACGCAGCTCCATGATCTTGCGGGCCAGGGTCTGCGTGGTGCGTGGCGGGGAGGTGGATTCGAGGATCACGGTCTCGTCCCCGCGCAGCTGCGGAGCGATGGATTCGGCCGCGGAGAGGATGTAGGACAGGTCGCCCTCGTAGTTCTCCTTGAACGGGGTGGGCACCGCGATCACGAACGCGTCACCGTGCTGCATCTCGGTCGTCGCGGTGAGCTGGCCGCTGTCGATCGCCTTCTTGAGCTGCTCCTCGAGCCCCGGCTCCACGATCGTGACCTCGCCGCGCTGGATCCGCTCCACCGCGGAGGCGTTCACGTCCACGCCGTGGACCCGCACCCCGTGATTCGCCATGACCACGGCGGTGGGTAACCCGATGTACCCCAGCCCCACGAACACGACTTCCAACGGCTCACTCATTGACCCACCTCACCACGCGGTTGCTGGTTCGTTCCGATTGACCGGAACTTCCATTCATTTTCAACGTAAACATGCAGAATCCTTAGGATCATATCGTCACGTGACGGGTGCTGTCCCCGAACATGACGACACGTCCCGAGGCCAGCGCAGCGGCGTCGGACACTTGCCACGTGTGGCTGTCCGAGCCGCGGAACTGGATGAAATTGAAGCGGTCCGCCGAGTAGATGACGTAGCCGGCTTCGCGCACCGCGGCCAGGAAGGACGTGTCCTCCCCCGTGCTGCGCCGCTGGAACGGGATCTGCCGGAAGACCTCGCGGTAGCCCGTGATCGTGGGCCCCATGACGAAGTCCGTGTATCGGTGCTCTCGGTGTGGGAAGCGCACCAGGGTGGCGTCCTGAGACTCCACGTACATGTAGTGCCCCTGCTTGCCCACCACGTCCGCGTTCGCGTAACGCAGGGCGTCCAGGAGGTCGGCGAGGTAGCGCGGGGCGTAGTAGTCGTCGTCGTCCATCTTGGACAGCACGTCCCCGGTGGCGTGCTCGACCGCGAGGTTGAGGCACTCCCCCAGCGTGAGGGACGCGTCCGCGGCCACGGTGGTCACGCGCTGGATCCCGCAGTCCTCGACGACGCGCTGGACGTCCCGCGCCCGCGGGTCGAAGCCGTGGGCCACGAGCACCACGTCCAGCTCCACGTCCACCTGGGCCGCGATCCCGCGCAGGGCGTCTGGGAGTCGATGCGGGCGGTTGGTGCACAGCAACACGGTGACGCTGGGCCGGGTGCGGGCGACGGCGAGCTGCGGGACGGCGCGTTCCACGATCGTCTCCACGCGGTGCGTGTAGGTGTGCTGTGCCCAGATCTCGCGCTGCGCGCGGTGTACCATGCGATCTGCCAGTTCCGGGCTGCGCACGAGGGCACGGATGACGTCCGCAGCGTGCTCGCGGTCCGCAACAACGGACAGTTGGTCGTGGGAGAAATACCGTCGCACGGCCTCGGACGGTGTGGAGACCACGGGGGTGCCGCACGCGGTGATCTCGAAGATCCTCCGCGCGCACATGGACGGGGAATCCACGACCGAGTTCACGTTGAGGAAGACTCGGTACGCCTTGTAGGCGGTGAGCATCTGGTCGTAACCCAGCGAGCCCACCACATGCTGGTCCAGGGGCTCGGGGAACTGGTAGCGCTCGTCCTGGCCCAGGTAGCGGGAGAAGATCTCGAGCCCCCTGTCAAGTTTCGCCGAGGCATCATGTGCGCCGCCGAGCAGCACGTCCATCTGCTCGCGCCGCTCGGGGAACTTGTGGGCGAAGTACATCCCCCCGAAGGCCACGTCCCGCTCGTGGAACCCGTTGCGGGGCCGCGCGGGGTTGTGCACGGCGGGTTGCGCGGCAAAGGGTAGCACCCCCACGCGGTCGTGGCCCAGGTCCCGGTGGTAGTCGGGGATCTTGTTGACGTCCGTGGTGAAAACGGTGTCGAACAGTCGCGCGCACTCCAGGAAGTCGTCGTAGTGCGGCGGGTCCTCCTTGTTCCAGAACACCGTGGGGATTCCCTGCTCGCGGCAGTGGGCCACGAGCTCGCGCATCGACTCCTTCACGCCCGAGGTCCCGGTGAGTTGGTACTGCCACTCGTCCGCGTTGCCGTGCCACGCGGACTCCACGAACAGCAGGTCCACGGGCTGCGCAGCCAGTTCGGCGCGCCAGTTCCGCCGTGTGAGCACCACCTGGTGCCACTCGTAGTGGAAGGCACGCAAGGAGAAGTCGTCCAGGATCACCGCGGCGGTGAGGTCCCCGCGCACAGGTTCGCGCTCGGGCCACTCCTGCGCCGCGAACGAGACCGTGCGCTGCGCGCCGTCGTTCCCGGCGGAGGCGGCGTCGCGGCCGGCTCCGGTGACGACGGCGCTCGCGGACGGTCCCGCGGGCAGTCCCGCCCGGCGCCGGTAGGTCCGCCACTGGGACACCCCGCCGTGGCGCAGGTGCCACAACTGGGTGCGCAGATCACCGGTCAGCGAGCGGGGACTCACGCGTGCACCTCCCGCAGTTCGGTGCGCACGAGCCGATCCATCAGCTCGAACTTACGTTTGTGGGCGGCCAGGTTGTTGCCGGCGGCGAGCTGCTTCATGAACTGCTCGTACTCCTCCGTGACGGTCTCGGGGTCCCCATCCATGAGTGTGTCCCCCTGGTCCAGCCACACCACCCGGGTGCACATCTCCCGTACCTCGTTCATCGAGTGGGACACGAACAGCACACACCCGGCTTGTTCGCGGATCTGGGCCATGCGGGCCTGCCCGCGTTCGCGGAACTGGGCGTCCCCGGTGGACAGAGCCTCGTCCAGGATGAGGATGTGCGGGTCTGTGGCGGTGGCCACGGCGAACCGCAAGCGCGCGGCCATCCCGGAGGAGTACGCCTTCATGGGCCAGTGGATGGCTTTGCCCAGCGCAGCTACCTCCACGAGCTCGGGCAACAATTCGTCCACCCGGCGCGGGTGCATACCCTGCGCCAGGCAGCCCAGGCGGATGTTCTTCTCCCCGGACAGCGCCGGGACCAGGGAGACGTTGACCCCCAGTTTCACGGGGGTGTCCACTGAGTAGACCCGCCCCGACGTAGGATTCATCTGCCCGGCCACGATGTTCATGAGCGTGGACTTCCCGGACCCGTTGCGCCCGATGAAGCCCACGAACTCGCCCTGGCGCACCGCGAGCGTGACGTCGTGGACGGCCAGGTTACGCACGATCGGGGGCCGCCCGAGCGCTCGCCGGGCCCATCGCACCGGCGCGGAGACCGGGACCTCGTCCCCACCGCCCGTGGACGTGACGTTGTAGATCATGCTCACGTGGTCGATCACCACGGCGGGCCCGGCGCCGGGTTCCCGCGCAGGTGCGGGAGCGCCGTCGCCGGGGGCGGGCACACCGCTGAGGCGCTGCGCGGAAACGCCCGACATACCCGGGGCGTGCGACGCGACGTCGTCGTGCCTAGCGTTCATCCGCGTAGCTCTCCTCGTTGCGCCAGAACACGAGGAAACCGATGATCAGGATCCCGAGGGATGCCGTGACCAACACGGCCCATGAGGACCAGCTGGGAACCTGCGCGCGCAGCACCAGATCGCGGCTGATGTAGAGCACCTGGTACAGGGGGTTGAAGTGGAACAGGGCCAGAATGCGCTCGTCGTCCACGAAGCGGGAAGGGTCGTAGAAGATGCCGGACGAGTACATCCACAGCCGCATGACGAAGGACAGGATGTTGGAGACGTCCGGGATCCGGTGCACCGCCGGGGCCAGGAGCATGCCCAGTCCCCAGTTGAAGATGCTCTGCAGTACGAAGACGGGGATCAGCAGCAGCCACGTCCACGAGATGGGCTCCAGGGGCGGGACGATCAGCAGGAACACCAGGATCGCCGCGAGAGCGTAGAGCTGTGTCATGGCATCCCGCACCACGATGGACAGCGTGAGCGCAGCACGCGGGAACATGAAGCCGCGCACAAGCGCCTTGGCGGAGGTCATGGAGCGGGAGACGGAGACGACGGAGCGGGAACTGTACAAGAACATCGTGAGTCCGAGCACGATGAACGCGACGAAGTTGTCGATTCCCCGGCCGGTGCGCAGCAGCAGCCCGAAGATGAGATAGAACGTAAAGCCCAGTAGCAGTGGGTTGAGCACGATCCACGCCTTGCCCAGCAGGGTGTGGTCCTGGCTCACGGCCAGGCGGACGCGGGCGTCGTAAAGGATGAAGTGACGGGAGCCCCACAGGTCCTGGAGGTACTTACGCAAGGGCGGGCGGGCGCCCACGGCGTGCATCGCGGTGGGGTCGAAGGTCTCGACGGTGCGGTCCTCCGGTTGCCCGAGTCCCCCGCTGACCTGGGCGGTGTTGCTAGTCATGCTCCGGTCTCCTCGGGGGGGGGG
>BMZV01000002.1:364059-368547 GCA_014652975.1 Kocuria marina
GGGGGGGGGTGGGTAGCCGTCCGGGGGACGTCTTCATTCAATTCACCATACCGCGTGGATGCCTGCTGGGCGATCACCCGCCACGTCCTGTGTGCGACCACCCAGTCCCGTCCGGCGTTCGCGAGGCGTTCGCGGCGCTCGGGGTCCCGGGCCAGGCCGAACAGTGTCTCGGCAAGGGTGTCCGGGTCCTCGGGCGGTGTGAGCAGCCCGGTCTCGTCGTGGCGCACGCTCTCGCGCAGGGCGGGCAGATCACTTGCGACCACGGCGGTGCGCGCAGCCATGGCCTCGACCGGCTTCAGGGGGGTCACCGCGCGGGTCACGGAGCGGTCCTTGCGCGGGATCACAAAGACGTCCAAGGCCGCGGTGTACTGCGGTGCGAGGGTTCGGTCCACGCGGCCGGTGAAGGTCACGACGTCCTCGAGACCGAGCTCGCGGGCCCACCGCTGCAGGGTGGGGCGGGCCACGCCGTCCCCCACCACGAGCACCGCCAGGGACGGCATGTGCGGGCGCAGTTGGGCCGCGGCGCGCAACAGGTCATCAATGCCCTCGTAGTCCACCACGGAGGTCACGGTGCCGATCAGAAACGTCTCCTGGGCGAGGCCCAGGGCGGCGCGGGCGTCGTGTCGGGACGGTGCGTTCTCCACGAGGGCCCCGCCCACGGCGTTGGGGGCCAGGTCCACGCGCAGGGGGTTTTCGGAGGCGGATGCCGGTGTAGGCAGCTCCTCGAGTCGCCGGGCCATTTCCGTGCCCAGCGTCACGGTGCGGTCCGCGGTGGTCACGGCCCACGCCTCGCGAGCCTGGAAGCGCTCGTAGCGCTCGGACGTGAGGGCCTCCGGCGGGCGGGTCGCGGCCCACGTGTCCGCGAGGAGTCCGCGAACCTCGTAGACCCACGGGATATCCAAAGCCTGGGCCACCGCGTGTACGGCCAATGCGTTGACATAGTGGCTCGTGGCGTGCAGGACAGCGGGCCGCGTGCGCAGCGCGAGCTCCAGCAGCGCGTGCGCGTGTTGCTGCACACGTCCCGTGGCGGTCGCGGCCAGCCGCCGCGGGAGCACGCGGTGGTACGGGATGCCGTCCACGACGTCTGTGTGGCGGGCGAGCACCTTGCCCACCTGCACGGGGTACCCCGGGCGGGTCATGGCGTGGACGTCCCACCCCTCGTCCCGCAGCGCGGTGAGGTACGAGTGCGAGCGCTGCGCGTAGCCGCTCGTGGTGTGTGGCAGGGAGTTGGTCACGGCGTAGAGCACGGTGCGGTCCCTGGGCAGATAATCGCGTACAGGTTCCAGCCGCGGGAAGAAGTCGCCCAGCAGGTCCCGCTCGGCGACCAGGCGGCGCGCGAGGGCTCGTTCACCGCGGGTGGCCCGCCGGAGGGCCTCGGCGTCGCCCAGCACCTCCACGGCGCGGTCCACGTTGCCGTGGTACCACTCGAGGCGCGCGCGGGTCGCGGCTGCTCCCGGATGGTCGGCGGGGATCGCGGCGAGTAAGCGCGCGGCGAGCTCGGTGTCCCCCATGCTCAGGGCCACTTCCGCACCGCCGCGTAACGACGCCGATGTGTCCCCGTTCCTGCTCCCCCGCGCCAGGGAGCTCAGCGCCGTTCTCGGCCGCGGCGGGCCCGGACGCGTCTGGTCCGGCCCTGCGTGTTCCCGGTGCTCGTGACCCGGGTCCTGCGTCGTGAGCTCCGAATCCCCTGCAGAGGCGAGGGCGCGGGAGAGGGCGGCGCGAGCGGCGTCGTCGTCCCCCAGGACATGCAGGGCGGTGGCCCGGGCGGCGAGACAACGCGGGCCGGGGACCCGTGAGAGGATGCGGGCCGCGGGGGTGACCCAGCGCCGCGGCAACCGGCGGGAGACCTGCAACCAGAAGACCACGGGGTCGTCGGTGACGTGCTGGCCGATCGTGCGAGCCGTGAGCCACGCGTTGACCGCGAGTTCACGGGACCGTTCGCGGCGCCGTGAACTCATGAGGCCATCCGCTCGACGCCACCGAGGCTCCCGCCCTCGACGCCGCGCGTGACGGCACGCAGCACCCTGCCCAGGCGGGGCAGCACGCCCTGACCGCACACGCGGGAATACTCGCGGACGGTGGCGCGCAGGTATTGGTCGTACTGCACGGACAGGTCCGCGTAGTCCGCGTTGTGCCGCACCCATTCCCGGCCGGACCCACTGGGGACCAGGCGCGAACGGTCGGCCTCGAGCGCGCGCCACAGCGCGGCGATCTGCTCGGGATCGGAGGCCACGATGTCCCCCTCGCCCGCGTCGGTGAGCACGTGGGCGGCCTCGCCGCGAACGACCGCGGTGATGTGCCGGCCCACGGCGAGCACCTCGTAGGTCTTGGAGGGGATGGTGTCCTCGAACGACTTCCAGTCGTCACGCAGGGAGATCACGACCGAATCCGCGTCGCGATAACGCTCGAACACGCGCTCGCGGTACTCCGGGGGCAGGAACTCCACGTTGGCGCCGAGCCGGTGCGCCAGCTGCTGCAGTGCGGGCTTGCGGCTGCCGTGACCCACGAGTGTGAGACGGACCGAGTCCCCGGCCAGGTGGGCGGCGCGGATGAGCCGGTCCAGGGACTGGGACTCGCCGTGGTTGCCCAGGTACAGCACCCGCAGCCCGCGCCGTCGTGCCGGAGGCGGGGGCAGCTGCGGTGTGCGCTCCAGGAGGATGCCGTTGCGCACCGTGACCACGTTGTGCACCCCTCGTTCGCGCAGGGTGCGCGCGAAACCCTGGGTCACCGTGACCACGAGGTCCGCGCGGTTCTGCACGTACACCACGGCGCGGTTGACCACGGACTTGGACCCGCCCCGCACCAGGGAGGCGTCCTCGGCCAGGTTGGGCCACGCGTCCCGCATCTCCACGACCAGGGGGATCCCCTTGACGCGCGCCACGAGCAACGCGGACGCCAGCAACGGTAACGACGGCGCCGTGACCACCACGATGTTTTGGCGGCCCGTGAACAGCCCGCGCCCCACGGACGCGGCCGCGCTCACGAGCTGGTCCAGCAACTTCCCGGCACGATTGTCCCCGAGGAACACGTAGGGCACCCGGTAGATGTGTTCACCCAGGAACCCCGCCTGCCGCCGCCACGCCCGACCGCGCGTCTGCGTCGAGTAGTCCGGGCCCGCCCCGTAGTGCGCCACGGGACACACCACGGACACGGTCCACCCCCGCTCCCGCAGGTGGCTCACGAGCGAGTACCACCGCCGCTGGGGCGGCGAGTGCTCAGGCCAGTAGGAACTGGCCATGAGCAGCACCCTCAACGGAGGCTGGTCACCCGGTGAGGTACCGGTTGCGGGGGGTTGTGTGCGGTTCATGGGCCTCTCGCGGGGGGGTCACGAGTCGGGATGGGTGGGGGAGGTCGAGCGGTTACTGGCCTTGCTGGTCCAGGGACGTGGCGTACTGGTCCAGGGTGCCGTCGGAGATGGCTTTGCCGATCCGTTGCATGGCGTCGGTGTCCGCGACGATGATCGACTGGCCGTCCGCGGAGGTGCCCACGCCGTTGTTGGGCACCGTAAACATGTGGATGTCACTGCTGCTCAGGCCCACGAGCTTGGGGGCCTGTTGGGCGATCCACCCGGAGGTGAGGCCGTCACTCACGGTCAGGTACGGGGAGATCTCCTTGACCACCTCGTTGAGTTTCAGCGGATTGGTCAGGGTGCCGGCGCTGACAAGCTTGTTGATCATGGCCTGCAGGTACGCGCGCTGATTGCGCACCCGCTGGTAGTCACCGTCCGAGAACGCATAGCGCTCCCGCACGAACGCGAGCGCCTGTTCCCCGCTCAGCTCCTGGGGCCCGGCCTCGAAGCGGTGTCCGTCCTGGGAGGTGAAGGCCTCGGGGACGTTGACCGTTACCCCGCCCAGGGCGTTGGTGAGGCCCTCGAAGCCCGCGAAGTCCACGAGCGCGACCTCGTCCACGCGGGTCCCGAAGTTCTGCTCGATGGTCTCGACCATGAGCGGCATCCCGCCGTGGTCCAGGGCGGCGTTGATCTTGGACTCCCCCACCCCGGGGATGTCCACCCACGTGTCGCGCATGATGGACATGACGTACATCTGCCCCCCGTCCTCGGGGATGTGCAGCAGCATGATGGAGTCCGCGCGGGAGCCGGTGACGTTGGGGTCCACACCGTCGGGGCGCTTGTCCGAACCCAGGAGCAACACGGTGGTGCCGGCGTCCTGGGCGGAGCCCTTGGCCGGGCGGGCCGACTCCTCGGGGAATGCCGATTCCAGGGTCGAGGCCCCACGATCGAAGTTGCGACCCAGGTTCCACACGAACAGACCGGCGACCACGCCCACCACCAGCAGGAGGGCCAGCACCGTGAGCAGGATGTTGCGTCCGGTGTGTTTTCCGCGCGGGCGGGACTGTTCTTCGTCGAACTCGAACTGGTTCATGGACACGTGGCACTCCGTGGGTGGGGGGGTCGGAATCGAGCGACACTCACCGGACAACGCTGCCGCCACGGCGACGCTGGGGATCACGTCCCGGGGGGGGGGGGGG
>BMZV01000002.1:368560-580827 GCA_014652975.1 Kocuria marina
GGGGGGGGGGCGGGCCGTCGGTCAGCGGAGCCGTTGATTGCTATCGCACATAGTACCTACGGCACGCGGTGAATCCATCCCTCGGTCCCGAATTTGTGCTCCACCAGCTCCCGGGCGGCGGCGAGTTCGCTGTCTGAGACCTTACCAACACCGGCCGAGTAGCGTTGCGTGAACGTGCGGGTCAGCGCCGAAATCACGTCCCGGCGGGCCAGCCCCGTCTGGCGTCGCAACGGGTCCACGCGCTTCTTCGCGGAGCGGGTGCCCTTGTCCGAGAGCTTCTCCTTGCCGATGCGCAACACGTCCGTCATCTTCTCGGCGTCGATGTCGTAACTCATGGTCACGTGATGCACCATCCCGCCGTTGGCGAAGCGCTTCTGCGCCGCTCCCCCGATCTTGCCCTGGGGCGTGGCGATGTCGTTGAGTGGTACATAGAACGCCTCGACCCCCAGGTCCGCGAAGGCCTGCATGACCCACGCGTCCAGGAACGGGTAGGAATCCGCGAAACTTATCCCGTCCACCAGGGTCTGCGGCACGTACAGCGAGTACGTGATGCAGTTACCGGCCTCCATGAACATGGCCCCACCCCCGGAGACCCGGCGTACCACCTGTATCCCGTGACGCGCGGCCCCCTCCGGGTCCACCTCGTTGCGCACGGACTGGAACGATCCGATTACCACGGCGGGCTCGTCCCAGTCCCAGATCCGCAGCGTGGGATGGCGGTGTCCCGCGCCCACCTCCTTGGCGAGAACCTCGTCCAGTGCGAGGTTCTCGAGGGTGGGGCGCACCTGCGCGGGGATCACCTCCCACGCGTGATCGGACCAGCTCGTGGCCCGGTCCAGCGCGCGGCGCACCGCGATCACCACGGCGCGTGCGTCGAAGCCGAACAGCACGGCGTCGCGCGGCACGGCCGCCTCGATCCGCTTGACCATGTCCTGCGGCGACGTGTCCTCGGCCAGACCGGTCAGAGCCGCATTGATGTCCGCGAGCGCCTCGTCCGGTTCCAGGAAGAAGTCCCCGTTGATGGACACGTTCTCCAGGTGTCCGTCCGTGACGTCGAAGTCCGCGACCACCAGTTTCCCGCCGGGGACCTTGTACTCCCCGTGTGCGCTCGTCGTGTTCATTCACTGACCTCCGCTGCGTGTGGTGGCCCGGGGCACCCCCGGTGTGGCCTTCGGGGTGGGGGTCCCGTCCCCGGAGGGCGACGCGGTGGCGCTCGGCCGGGCCGTGGCGTGTTCCGTCTCGATGGTAAGCACTGTGGTGGTGCCGGCGGGCAGCGAAACCGCGAACGACGTCGCTCCCGACCGCACCCCAGCGACCTCGGGTCGGTCGGCGGGCGGGGTGATGGGCAGGCCGTAGCCGTCCACGCTCACCGCGCCGTCGGCCGAGGAGCGTAGTGCGTTCTCCACGCTCAGGTGCACGCGCGGGTCCGCGGGGTACGACGACGTCGCCCCCGGTGCGGCGTCGTCCGTCGCCTGCTCCTCGGCTGTAGCGCCGTCGGGTGAGCCCGGGGCGTCCGCGGCGCCGCGCACCGGAGCGGTGGCGCGCCACGAGCCGCCGCGCAACTGGGACTGCGTGACGCGCTGCACCGGCCCGGGCGTGGTGACCGTGGTGGTGCGGGGGCCCGCGGTGGCCGGGTCCCGGAAGTCGGAGAGCACGAGCGAGGTGCTCCCGTCCGCGTGGGTCACCGCGAACGCCGTGAGGTCCTCGGACCCGGTGCGCGCCGGAGTCATGGTGCCCTGCGGAATGCTCGCGATCAACGCGAGCGCGAGGCCGTTGGCGCGCAGCCCGAAGCGTTCGCCGGGCGAGCCCACGGTGCCGTCCGAGCACAGCGGGGACATGGGCGGGCCACCGTGGCACGGGCCCAGGGACGAGTGCGCGGTGACCCGTTCCGCGGCGAGCGCCTGGACCCGGACGGAGTAGTCGGCCTGGTAGACGGCGGCGGCCAGGGTCTCCGTGATCTGGTTCCCGCCGGGGCACGAGGACAGCGAGGTCTCGGTGATCCACAGCGGTACGCGGTGCTCGTCCGCCACGGAGCGGGCGCGGGAGACCAGGGCGTCCACGCGCTCGCGGGTCTGCGGGGCCACCGCGTTGGTCACCGTGGGCTTCTGCCGGGCCCACCGCGTCCCACACTCGGAGAGTGGGTATTGGTGCAGTGCGAGCGCGAAGGGAGCCGTGCCCGGGGCCTCGGCGGCGACTTCCCACCACGGATCGGAATAGGCCCCCGGTGCCACGATGCGCAGGTGCGGAACCTTCCGGTGCACCGCGCGGGCGTAGGCGGTGAGTTGACGAGCGTAGACCGTCCGGTTCCACTCCGGTCCCTTGACGTTGAGGGGATCGTCCGAGCCCCGGTGAAACCCGTTGGGCTCGTTACCGATCATCAGCCCCACGAGCCGGTCCCCGAACGCCGCACGCGCGTGTGCGGCCAGATCCGCTGCCCGGTCCGGGTCGTAGCGAGCCAGGTTGGCGCTCAGGATCACGGACGTACCCGTGCGGTGCGCGAGTGCCGCGACGCGTTCCAGGTCCGCCGGGGTGACCTTCGTGATCTTCTCCCCCTTGTTCAGGGGCCAATTGGTGGGGATCGGTTCGTCGGTCGAGGTGAAGAAGAAGCGCCGGTCCGTGGAGTTGCCACCGAAGCGCAGGGTCGGTTCATGGAGGGACTGCAGGATCGAGATGAGGTCGTGATTGTCCTCCCCCAACCGAGGGTCCGCCAGATCCGTGGACTCCAAGGACAGCCCCACGGAACCGTGCCGGTAGTCCTCGTCCCCGGGACTCGTCCGGCCCAGCGTCACCCGCGCGGTGGGATCGTCCTTGCGGGGTGCACTGCCCGGATAGGTCTCGGGGAGGTCCCGGGCGGCCGCCACGAGGCCCGGGTCCACGGCATGCAACGGCGCATTGCGGACCACCCCGGGAACGGGTCCGGTGGGCTCGGGTGCGGGCTTTGCGGACGGGTCGGGCTGCGGTCCCGCGCAGGCGGTCGCGCACAACAGGACGGTGCTCAGGACGGCGAGCGCGCGGCGTCGTACCGGGAGCGTGCGGTGTGGGAGGGACGATGTGCTCGGCCCGGAGAGCGCGGGGGTCTGCGACGAACGGGACGGATCGGGTGACGGTGCGGTGCGCCCGGGGGTGACGGGAGGGCGGGGGGAGGTCCTCACGGGCCCAGTCTAGCGGGGTGCGCGCGGCCCGGATCGACTGTGCGCCGCTGCGGGCGTATCATGGTGCGTTGGTGTGCCCACGTTCGGGTGCGCCGCATCCGAGCAACGCCGTGCCTGGCAAAATCCAGGCACCTACAGAAGGTTGACACCATGAAGGCTGACATTCACCCGGATTATCACCCGGTCCTGTTCCGCGATCTCGCGTCCGGCAAGGTCGTGCTGACCCGTTCCACCGCCACCTCCTCCAAGACGGAGACGTGGGAGGACGGCAACGAGTACCCCATCATCGAGGTGGAGATCTCCTCCGAGTCGCACCCGTTCTACACCGGCAAGCAGCGCATCATGGACTCCGCCGGCCGTGTGGAGCGCTTCAACCAGCGGTTCGCGAACTTCGGGAAGTCCGGCAAGTAAGTCCGAACTTCTCCCCCGACGCCCGGTCCACCTTTCGGTGGGCCGGGCGTCGTCGTGTGCGGGCACGTGACGACATGAAACATGTAATCGTCATCAAAATGTGATCTCTCCCCTAGGATGGTCGAGGCTCTATCCCCCCAGGTTCCGGTGCTCCCCCCTCTTTCGTGCCGGGACCACCGAAAGGTCTCCCCCACCTATGAGTTCTGCACACCTGCACTCCCCCCTGCCCCCTGCCACAACTCCCCCGTCGACTGGTTCCATGGGCGCCTTGGTGCGCCGCGCGGTCCTGCCTCTCGCGGTCACCGCCGCATTGGCACTGACCGCACAACCCGCCGTGGCCGCGCCCACCAACCCGGCCGCCGGCCCGGACGCCCCCGCCGCCACGGTGCCCTCCGATCCGCCCACCGAATCCGATCGCGTGATCGTGAAGTTCCGCGACACGGCGGCCCCGGAGGCCGCCAAGGAGAAGGTCGTGGACACCGCCGCCCAACAGGCACTGGGTGACACCAAGACCCCCGAGGTCGAGGAACACGTCAAGCAGACCACCGCGCAAGCGGACGTCATCAAACTGGACCGCGAGTTGGACGAGTCCGAGCAGAAGGACCTCGTGCGCGAGATCGAGGCCAATCCCGCCGTCGAATACGCGGAAGCAGACCGGCTCGCCTCCGTGTCCTGGGTGCCCAACGACACCTATACCCAGTTCCAGTGGAGCCTGCTCCCCCAGCAGGGCGGCGTGAACTTCCCCGCCGCGTGGGACATGTCCCGCGGCAACGGACAGACCATCGCCGTGCTGGACACCGGGATCACCCCGCACGGGGACCTGGACTCCAAGGTGGTGCCCGGACGGGACTTCATCAACGACACGAACCTCTCCCGAGACTACGACCTGCGTGACGCCAACCCCCGCGACGAGGGCGACTGGAGTGCTCCCGGCGAGTGCTCCGCCGGAGCCCGCAACTCCTCGTGGCACGGGACCCACGTGGCCGGTCTCGCCGCCGGTGTGACCCACAACGGGGCGGGGATCAGCGGCGCGGCACCCGGCGCCAAGATCCTCCCCGTGCGCGTGCTCGGCAAGTGCACCAACGGGTGGGTCTCGGACATCGCGGACGGCATCTCGTGGTCCGCGGGTGCTCCCGTGGCCGGACAGCCGGCCAACCGCAATCCCGCGTCCGTGATCAACCTGTCCCTGAACTACCCGGGCCAGTGCGGAACCACGATGCAAAACGCGATCAACACCGCGGTCAGCCGTAAGGTCCCCGTGGTCGTGGCCGCAGGCAACAACTCGGTCAACGCCGGTGGCACGGCTCCCGCCAACTGCGCGAACACCATCGTGGTGGGCGCCTCGGACACCACGGGCTACACCGCCGGCTACTCCAACACCGGCGCGGTCGTGGACATCCTGGCCCCGGGCGGGACCGCCGCCAACCCCATGCTCTCCACCTTCAACTCCGGCACCACGGTCCCGGGTGCTCCTACTTACGGCAACCTCTACGGGACCTCGATGGCCACCCCGCTGGTCTCCGGCACCGTGGCGCTCATGAAGCAGCGGGACCCCGGGATCACGCCCGCGCGGATCGAGCAGCTGCTGACCTCCACCGCGAGCGGCCCGCTGGGTTCGCTCAACCTGGACCCCGCCGCCGCCGTGCGCGCCGTCACGCCTCGCACCACCGTCCAGGCGTCCTACACCACCGCGGGTGGGATCGGTTCCAAGTGGCGTGCCACCGGTGGCGCCGCCAAGTGGGGCAACCCCGTGATGAACGAGGCCAACGCCGCCAACGGTGGTCGCTACCAGGAGTTCGTGAAGAACGGACGCAAGACCACCATTTACTGGAGCCGCTCCACGGGCGCCTACGTGGTGGAGAACCCCACGGCCATCGGTTCCAGGTTCATCGCCGCCGGCCGCGAGCGCGGCTACGGGTACCCCAGCTCGGACGAGCGCCGGGTCCCCGGCGGCGCCTACCAGCTCTTCCGCAACGGGTCCTCGCTCACCAAGGTGCTGTGGACCCCCGCCACGGGCCCTCATGCCGTGAAGGAGACCGGCGGGATCGGTGGCGCGTGGAAACGCGCGGGCTTCGAACGCGGATGGGGTTGGCCCGTCACGGACGAGTACCGCAGCGGCGGCGAGGTGCTCCAGCGCTTCTCCAACGGCGTGACCGCCCACTGGACCCCCCAGCGCGGCGTGTGGACCACCCGCTGACCCCTCCCCCGGTCGCCCCTCCCACGTGAGGGACATCGACAACGCCGCAGGGCGGTTCCCTTCCCGGGGAACCGCCCTGCGGTCATTCCCAGCCCTTATCCGCCGACGGCGCACTGCCACCTCTGCGCCTCGCGCAGCTCCCAGCTACCACCGCGCCGTCCAGCAACTCCGAGGCACTCCGAGGACACCCGGGCAACTCCTAGGCACTCCGAGGCCACGAAAGACCCCCGCGAATGGCCTCGGGGTGCCCAGAAACTCGTGGGTGGCCTTAGGGTGCCTGGAAGTTCATGGGTGGACATGCGGTGCGGGGCAGCAAGATGGGCCAGGATGGCACCCGGACGAAATCGCGACGGTCACCCTCGCGGGCGGGTCTCCCAGAACGCCACCGCGCTCGCCGCGGCCACGTTGAGCGAGTCCACGCCGTGGCTCATGGGGATGATCACGTGCCGCTCGGCGTGATGCAGCGTGGCCGCGCTCAGCCCCTGGCCCTCGGTCCCGAGGATCAACGCCAACTTCTCCGGGTGCTCGGCCGCGAGCTCGTCCACCGTGACGGCGTCGTCGGACAGGGCGAGGGCCGCCGTGAGGAACCCTGCATCCTTGACCTGCTGCAGATCCGCGGTCCAGTGCTCCAGGCGCACCCACGGGACCTGGAACACGGTTCCCATGGACACCCGCACGGCACGGCGGTAGAGCGGGTCGGCACAGCGCGGGGTGACCAGAACGGCGTCGACGTCCAGGGCCGCGGCGGAACGGAAGATCGCGCCCACATTGGTGTGGTCCACGATGTCCTCGAGGATCGCCACGCGCCGTGACCGTGCGAGGACCTCGGTGAGCTCGAGGGACTCGGGGCGCTGCATGGCCGCGATCGCGCCGCGATGCAGGTGGAACCCGGTGATCTGCTCGAGCACCTCGTCGGAGCCCACGTACACGGGCACGTCGTAGCGTTCGAGCACGTCGCGCAGCCCCTCAACCCACTTTTCGGCCATAAAGAACGAGCGCGGCCGGTGGCCGGCGTCGAGCGCTCTCCGCAGCACCTTGGACGATTCCGCGAGGTAGAGCCCGCGCTCGGGTTCCAGCCGACGCCGCAGGGCCACGTCCGTGAGGCTCGTGTAGTCGGACACGCGCGGGTCCGCGGGGTCGGTCAGCGGGACGATGCGTTCGGACAGGGGCGCGGGAGTGCTCACGGACATCCTGGGAATCGGAGGAACAAGGCTTTGAACGGACTGGGTTTCGGAAGAACGGGACCCGTCGGACGACAGGAGGGGGGACGAGGAAGGGTCAGAACAACTGGGAAACCATGTTGGTCAGCGCCACGAGACCGAGGACCACGATCACGGCACGCAGCGCCACCGGGGACAGCCGCTTACCGATCTTGGCGCCCAGCCACGACCCCAGAGTGGAGCTCAGGGCGATGAACACCACGACCCACCAGTTGATCCGGTCGAATGCGAGCAGCACGTAGGACACCGCCGCCACGATGTTCACCGCCGCGACCAGGGCGTTCTTGACCGCGTTCGCCGATTGCAGCGGGGCCAGCAGGAACACACCCAGGATGCCCACGAGCAACACGCCCTGCGCGGCCACGAAGTACCCGCCGTAGATGCCTGCGAAAAACACGAGCACGTACAACATCAAGGGTTGCTTGGACCGGTCCACGGCCTCGGTGTCCGTGGCCGTCTCCCCCGCCTGCGGGGCATCCAGGCCGCCGGCCGCGGCGTCCCGGGCCTGACGTTCCTTGCGCTCGCGGACCTTGGCCTGGAGCGTGGGTTGGAATACCACGAACAGCAGCGCGACCACGATCAGCACGGGCGCGGCCACACCGAAGACTTCCTCGGGCAGGTGCAGCAGCAGGGAAGCGCCGATCACACCGCCCAGGATCGAGCACGGCAGCAGTTTCAACAGCGTGCGGGTCAGCCCACGCAGTTCACTGCGGTAGCTCCACGCGCCGGTGAGGTTACCGGCGATCAGCCCCATGGCGTTGGACATGGACGCCGTGACCGGGGGAACCCCCATGGTCACGAGCACCGGGAACGTCACGAGCGTGCCGGACCCCACGATGGTGTTGATCGTCCCGGCCCATAACCCGGCCACGAGGATCAGCAGCACCTGCCACCACTCGAAGCCCACGGTCCCGCCGGAACCGAAGAACTCCGCGGGGACCATGGCGGAAGACAGTGTCAGCATGGAGGCGGATCAGCGGGCGAACGCCGCGTAACGATCGGCCACGCGCACCAGCTTGAGGGGCATGTCGAAGGTGTGGGAGAGATTCTTCTGCGTCATCACCTGCGCCACCGGACCGGCTGCCACGATGGCACCCTCACGCAGCAACAGCGCGTGGGTGAACCCGTCCGGGACCTCCTCGAGGTGGTGGGTCACCATGACCGTGGCCGGGGCGGCCTCGTCCCGGGCGAGTTCATCGAGACGCTGCACGAGCTTCTCGCGCCCGCCCACATCCAGACCGGCGGCGGGTTCGTCGAGCAACAACAGTTCGGGGTCGGTCATCAGGGCGCGGGCGATCAGAACACGCTTGCGCTCGCCCTCGGACAAGGTGCCGTACGTGCGCTCGCGCAGGGTCCCCAAGCCCCAGGCCTCGAGCAGTTCCTCACTGCGCTGGACGTCGGCGTCGTCGTACTCCTCGCGCCAGCGCCCCGTGACGCCGTAGGCCGCGGTGAGCACCACGTTGGCCACGGTCTCCGCATGCGGGATCTGACCGGCCAGGGGTGCGGAGCTCACACCGATCCGCGGGCGCAGCTCGAAGACGTCCACCGCGCCGAGGATCTCGTCGAGGATGTCCACCATGCCGCGCGTGGGGTGCAACCGGGCGGCGGCGATCGACAACAGCGTGGACTTACCCGCGCCGTTGGGGCCCAGGATGACCCACCGTTCCCCGTCCCGCACGGTCCAGTTCACGCCGTCCAACAGGGTCTTCTCGCCGCGGACCACCGTGACGTCCACCAGATCAAGCACTGAACTCATGACGGCAACTCTAGTGCCCCGCGCGCGCCGGTTCGCGGTCCGGCGCTCCGTGGCAGCCCGGCTCGGTCACAGATCCAGGAAGAAGCGCAGGGCGTCCAGGTTGGGGATGCTCACCTGGGTGTCCGCGACCTCCCGCAGCGCGGGCTTGGCCCGGTACGCCACGGACAGCCCGGCTGCGCGGGCCATGTCGATGTCGTTGGCGCCGTCCCCCACGGCCATGACGTCCTCCGGTGCCACGCCCAATTCCTGGGCCCATTGCCCCATGACCTCCGCCTTCATGGCGCGGTCCACGATGCGCCCAGCCACGCGTCCCGTGAGCACGCCGTCCTGGACCTCGAGCTCGTTAGCGGCCGCGCGGGTGAGTTCCAGGTGCGCCGCGAGCGGGTCCAGCACCTGGCTGAAGCCGCCCGAGACCGCGGCCACCGCGTGTCCCTCGCGCAGCAGGGTCTGCACGAGCACCTTGGCTCCGGGTGAGAGCCGTACGGCGGCAGCGACGTCGTCGATCGCCGAGGCGGGCAGTCCCTCCAGGACGGCCACGCGCTCGCGCAGGGACGCCGCGAAGTCGATCTCACCGCGCATCGCGCGTTCCGTGACCGCGGCGACCTCCGCCTCGCGGCCCACGTGGGCGGCGAGCAGTTCGATGACCTCCTGGCGGATGAGCGTGGAATCCACGTCCAGCACCACGAGCTTCTTGCGGGACTGGTCGAACCAGGTGTGCGGCACCACGTTGAGGTCGATCCCCGGCAGCAACTGCCGCTGCGGGTCCGGTTGCAAGGCGCGGCGCAACTGCTGCGGGTCCTCGGTCTGCACGCGCACGGTCAGGGCGTTGTAGCCCTCCACGTCCGCAGCCTGCCCGTCCGACGCGGTCCCCGTGACCCGCACCCAGTTGTGCGTCTCGACCACGGCACCGGCACGTTCCACGGCGTCGAGGACGGCTTCGGTGGCACCGTCCTCCGGGGACACGGCCAGGGCGACGACAGCACAGTTCTGGGACATGGTCGCAGTTTATCGGCCCCGCGGAAGCGCGCACAAAGAAGGCACCGGCACGACGCCGCTCGGCCCGTTCCCGGGCCGCGGGCACGTAAGCCGTGCGGCGTTAGGAAGGCTTAGCGCGGCGTCGTCGGCAGGGCGCGGTGCTTCCCGGGGGTGCCCACGCGCGAGGGCCACCACGAGCGGGGGCCGATGTCCAGGGCCAGGGCGGGCACCAGCAGCGAGCGCACGATGATCGTGTCCATGAGCACGCCGATCGTCACGATGATGGCCAGCTGCACCAGGAACAGGATGGGCAGCACGGCCAGCGCGGCGAACGTCGCGGCCAGCACGATGCCCGCGGAGGTGATGACCCCGCCGGTGGTGATGAGTCCGGCCAGCACGCCCTTGCGGTGGCCCGCGGTGACGACTTCCTCGCGCACGCGGCTCATGAGGAAGATGTTGTAGTCGATCCCCAGCGCCACGAGGAACACGAAGCTGAACAGTGGCACGGTGGGGTCTGCCTGGTTGATGTCCATGAGGTGGAATACCAGGGTGGCCACGCCGAGCGCGGAGACGAAGGACAGGACGGTGGTGGCGATCAACAGCACGGGCATCAGGATGCTGCGCAGCAACACCATGAGGATGAGCAGGATCACCACCAGGATGATGGGGATGATCAGCGCACGGTCGCGTTCGGACGCGGCGATCGTGTCCACCTGCACGGCGGTGGTCCCGCCGATCTTGGCGTCGGGGGTGATCCCGGCGAGGTCGTCGCGCAACCGGGTGACCGTGGCCTGGGCTTCTTCCGAGTCGGACGCGTAGGTGAGGGTCGCCTGGATCAGCACGTCCCCGTTGCTCACGGTGGGTTCTGCGTTCGCCAGGGGTCCGCCCTGCGGCGTGGGGTACGGCAGGGTCCCGCTCGGGGAGTCCTGGGCGGTGAACGCGACGGACGCGACGTCGTCGTCCTGGGACAACCGTTCGGCGACCGCCTGGGCGTCCTCCTGCGGGGCCAGGACGTACACGGGATCCCCCGCGCCGCCCGGGAAGTGACGCTCGATGACCGCGAGACCGTCGCGCGCCTCGGACTCCCCCAACACGAATTCCGACTGCGGGACGCCGTCCGCGTCGAGCTGGCTCGCGCCCACGGCGGCGGCCCCCAGCACGAAGGCGCACACGAGCCACACAGCGCGCGACCTACGGTCCACGAGGCGCGCGACCGCGGGCCACAGGCCCTTGTGGTCGTAGGGGTTCATGGCCTGCTCGTGGGTCTCGGGGTTCTCGTCCACGCGCGGCATCTTGGGCCACAGGGCCACCCGGCCGAACAGGGCGAGCAGCGCCGGCAGCAGCGTGAGACCGGCGAGGATCGCGAAGACCACACCCATGGCGGTGGCCGGGCCCACGCCGCGGTTGGAGGTCAGGGCGGAGAACAGCAGGCACAACAGACCCGCGATGACCGTGATCCCGGACGCCAGCACGGCGGGCACGGTGCCCTTCCAAGCCATGCGGGTCGCGGTCCAGCGCGACGGCGTGTGGTGCAGGGCCTCGCGGAACCGCGCGGTGTAGAGCAGCCCGTAGTCGGTGGCCGCACCGATCACCACGATCGACATGATCCCCTGCGTCTGCCCGCTGAGATCGATCCAGCCCTGCCGGGCCAGGAAGTAGACGGTGATGATCGCCCCGCACAGCGCCGCCACGCTCGTGAGCAGCACCAGGAACGGCAGCAGCGGCGAGCGGTAGACGATCACCAGGATCACGAGCACCGCAACGAGCGCGACGATCAGCAGCAGCCCGTCGATCCCTGCGAACGCCGCCGAGAGGTCCGCCACGAGTCCCGCCGGACCCGTCACGGCCACCGAGAGTCCCTCGGGGGTGTCCTCGGCCAGTCGCTCCCGCAGGTGTTCGACCACGGTGCCGGTGTCCGCCTCCGAGCTCACCAGGGCGATGATCTCCACCGCCTTGCCGTCCTCGCTCGGGATGGGCGGGGAGACCTCCAGGACGTCCTTGATCTCACCCAGGGCCTGCGCGTTCGTCCCGATCGCGCGCAGTTGCCGCGGCGTGATCTCGTCCTCGGACTCCATGACCACGATGGCCGGCACCCCGTCCGAGTCCTGGAACTCCCCGAGCCGGTCCTGGACCTGCGTGGCCTGCGAGTCCACGGGCAGGAAGTCCGCCTGCGAGTTGGAGACCACGTCCGAGAGCTTGCCGAACGTGGGCCCGCCCACGCCCATGACCCCCAGCCACGCGAGCACGAGCACCACGGGGATCAGCCATCGCACCCATCCCGGCCGCTTCCCGCCCGCCTCCGGACCGACGCTCTTGGCGTCATCTGCGGGCTCGGGGACGGGGCGGGTGGGGCTACTGGGCATCTCTCACCTGTGGGGTCTCGGTGCGGGGGTCACCGGTCGTGCCCTCGCGGGGCCGATTCCGATGACGACGCCGCGTTGCGGGCAGCTGCTCCCATCGTAGGGGTTACACCCGTCACCTTCGCGGTCATCGGGGGCCACGAACGCCCGCCCGTGGATGCTGGTCGTACAGTGGGTGCCCGTGGCCACCCGTTTCCACCCCGAACCCTCCCCGGACGACTCCTCGACCGGGGAGGCGTCGCGCGCATCCTCCGGCCCGGACGACGGCGACTCGATGAGCAGCTGGGTCACGTGGGCCCGTAACGCCGCACTGATCCTGGTGCTCGTGCTCATGGTGTGGCTCGCGTTCACCGTGCACCTGCCGAGCCAGGCCGAACTCGAGGCCACGATCGACGGCTACGGCTGGGCCGGCTGGCTCGTGTTCATCCTCATCTACGCGATCGTGGCGGTGACGCCCATCCCCGTGACGATCATGGCAGTCACGGCCGGGGTGCTCTTCGGTGCGACCCTGGGCAGCGTGTTCTCCGTCGTGGCCGCGCTGATCGGCGGCTGGGGTGGCTATTGGCTCGCCCGGGGACTCGGGAAACACACGACCCGCAAGATCATGGGCAAGCACGCGGACACCGTGGAGAACTACCTCACGGGCGCGGGCTTCGAGGCGGTAGCGACGCTGCGCTTGGCCCCCGGGATCCCCTATTGGCCGGTCAACTACGGATGCGGTGCGCTGGGGATCCCCCAGAGCGTGTTCCTCTCCGCGAGTGCCCTGACCGTGATCCCCGGACAGGTGGCCCTCGTGGGGCTGGGGGCGCTGGTCACGGATCCCACGTGGCCGCACCTGATCGTGTTCGGCGTGGCGTGCCTGGTGAGCGTGGTGGCCACGATCATCGCGTTCCGCCGCTGGCGCTCGGTGGCCGCGCAGAACCGCCGAGCGGAAGAATCCGCGGAGGGTAGTGCGGATACCTGACCACACGGGCGGGCATGCGAAAAGCCCCCGACCCGGAACTCATGTCTCCGGATCGGGGGCTTCCCGAATCGTGTGCGCGAGGGGGGACTTGAACCCCCACCCTCTAATACGAGGACTAGCACCTCAAGCTAGCGCGTCTGCCTATTCCGCCACCCGCGCAGATGTCCGAACCGCGGCGTTTCCGATCTCCCGGAAACCTTCTCGGCCCGTGGCAACGACAAGAAACCTACCACAGTTGCGCGGTCCGTTCGAACTGGACCGGCGCCCGGACCGTGCACCCCGCGGGAGCACGGTCCGGTGCGGGTACTACTGACCGGCCTGCGCCAGGAAGTCCTCCGCGCCGCCCACGAGTTCCACGTGACCGGTGGGGACGTCCGCCGTGACCATCGCGGCGATCTCCTGGGCGAACTCGTTGACCGTGTAGAGCTTGCCGGCGGCCTCGCGGCGCTCGTCCAGGGCTCCCGGGCGGGCCCGGTTGAGCAGCGTGGCCGTGACGGTGCCCTCGATCATGTCCGCGGAGACCACCACGAAGCCGATGCCCTTGTCCTGCAGCTCGGGCACACGCGCGGTGAGGGTGTCCTCCCCGGCGCGCTTGGACTTGGCCACGGCCTCGTACTCGGGCATGGTCTCCACGTCGTTGATGAAGTGCGCCTGGTGGCTCGTGACGAATACCACGCGGCCACCCTCGGGCAGCACTCGCAGGGCCTCGGTGAGGGTGTCGTTCTGGGCGTCACGGTTCAGCCGCAGGGCGTAGTCCTCGCCCATCTCGGTCTCCATGCCCCCGGAGGCGTTGAGGATCAGCACGTCCACGCCACCGAACTCGTCCACGGCGGCACGGAACAGGCCCGCGCGGGACTCGGCATCCGTGATGTCCGCCTGCACGGCGATCGCGTGGCCGCCGGCCTCCGTGATCTCCTTGACCACCTTGTTGGCCCGGGGGGCCTTCTGACGGTAGTTGACCACCACGTTGGCGCCCTCACCGGCGAGGATCTTGGCGGTGTCCGCGCCCACCCCTCGCGAGGATCCGGTGATGACCACGGTCTTGCCTGCCACTGAACTCATGCGGTTTCTCCTTCGAGGGGTGCGGGTGCGGAAATCGGTGGGATCAGTGCCCCAGGCCCAACCCGCCGTCTACGGGGATGATAGCGCCGGAGACGTAAGCCGCGGCGTCGGAGGCAAGGTATTCCACCGCTCCGGCGACCTCTTCCACGTGCCCGAAACGCTGGGCGGGGATCATGGACAGGTAGTTGTCCTTGACCTCGTGGGAGAGCTCCTGGGTCATGGCGGTGTCGATGTAACCGGGGGCCACCACGTTGGCGGTGATCCCGCGGGAACCGAGTTCGCGGGTCACGGCGCGGGCCATGCCCACCAGGCCGGCCTTGGAGGACGCGTAGTTCACCTGACCCGGTGCGCCCGTGTACCCCACCACGGACGAGATGAAGATGATCCGGCCGTGCTTCAGCCGCATGAACCCCTTGGTCGCTCGCTGGACCACCCGGAACGCGCCGGTGAGGTTGGTGTCGATCACGTCCTGGAAATCGGCTTCCTTCATGCGCACCAACAGGGTGTCCTTGGTGACCCCGGCGTTCGCCACGAGCACCTCCACGGGACCGAACTTCCCCTCGATCTCCTTGAAGGCCGCGTTCACGGACGCCGAGTCGGTGACGTCCGCCTGGACGGTGTACGCGCCGTCGGGCCCGTCCCCACCGGAGCGCGAGGTGACCACCACGTTGTCCCCGGCGGCGATGAACCGTTCCGCGATCGCGCGGCCGATACCTCGATTGCCTCCGGTGACGAGCACGGTGCGAGCGGCGGAGGACTGGTCAGACATGGTGGAACCTTCCGTGGAGGGGCGGGCGCGGCGGGGGAAGCGCACCCTCGTATCAAGACATCACAGCATCCTAACCGGCCTCTGACCGGCGGACATCCCCCGCTTGGGCGCCACACACAACGGTGAGACAATGGTCAGTACGCTCACAGTCAGCCGTGGCAGTGTCGCCCCGCGGGTACACCCCCAGATCGTTCGCCGAAGGACCGGTTCCCATGTCACGTTCCCAGCCGCAGTCGCATGGTTCCACCGAGGTTCATTCGATCACCTCGGCGGCGGATCCGCACACCACCGACATGGCGCACCGCATGAAGGTCTATTCCTTCCAGATGGCCCTACGCGTGGTGTGCATCATCGGCGTGGTGCTGATCGACAACCTGATCGCGCGGATCCTGCTCGTGCTGGGTGCCGCGATCCTGCCGTGGCTCGCGGTCATGATGGCCAACCGCGGCGCGGACCGCTCCGAACGCTCGGGCTCCGCGTACCGCCCGCCCACGCGCACCGAGCTGCCCACCACGACGGAGACGCAGGAGCGGGCACCGGATCCGGAGACCGTGGTCGTGGACGGGGAGTACACCGTCCCGCCCCCGCAGCGCGAACTGCCCCCGCCCCGCGCGGCCACGCGCCGCAACTGAAGCGGGCCCGCCCCCGCGCCCACCGCACCGCACGATTTCCGGGAGGACTTCTTCACCGTGGGATTCGATCTGCTCGGCTCTCTGGACCCGCAACGCCCCGCGCCCGACGACGCCGCACCCCGCCCCCGCGCGGCGGCCCCCGAGGCCGTGTGCTCGCGCAGGGGCTGTTCGCGTCCCGCGCAGTGGACCCTGCTGTGGAACAACCCCCGCGTGCACACCCCCGAGCGCCGCAAGGCGTGGCTCGCGTGCGACGAGCACCGGGAACACCTGGCCGACTTCCTGGGCCAGCGCGGCTTCCTGAAGACGATCACCCCGTTCGAGGCCCCCGATGACGCGACGCCCGACGCCGCTGCGAGCCAGGACTCCCCGTCCCGGACCTCACCCGGGGATCCCACGGGCGAGGATTCACCGCACACGGACTCCTCGCACGAGCCCGGCGCGGGTGACGGCCGCGCCGAGGGCGGGGACAGCGGCGTCGTCCGATCCGAGGGATCGGGGCGCACGCACTGATGCGCAAGTACAAGTTCCTGGGCACCCCCACGTGGCTCGGCTGGTTCGCGCTGTGCTGCGTGGCCGCGGTGCTGTGCCTCTACCTGGCCCACTGGCAGATGTCCCGCAACGACCACCTGGTCGCGGAGAACGCCAAGATCAGCAACAACTACGACGCTCCGGCCTACGACTCCGCCCGCGGCATTCCCCTGTTCCAGGACTACGACGACTCGCGGACCTGGCACCCCGTGGAACTGCGCGGCACGTACCTGCCGGAAGAAACCGTGCTGATCCGCAACCGCCCGCACGACGGGCGCGTGGGGTACGACGTCCTGGTCCCGTTCCGCACCGTGGAGGGACCCGTGATCGCGATCGACCGCGGGTGGATCCCCACGGACGACTCCGCGAACGGGATGCCCTCCGCGGTGCCCCCTCCCCCGTCCGGGACCGTGACCGTGACCGCCCGGCTGCGCCCCACGGAGGGCACCGTGGATCGCGGTGCGCCCGAGGGGCAGGCAGCCTCGATCGACCTGCCGGCCTTCGCCGAGCAGTGGGGCGGCGCCCTGGCCACGGGCGGGTACGGCGAACTGATCGCCGAGGATCCGCCCGCGGACGTGACCCCGCAGGCCGGCGAGCGCCCGGCGATCGAGTACGGCCCGCATCTGTCGTACTCGCTCCAGTGGTACGCGTTCGCGGTGTTGGTGTTCGTGGCGTACGGGTACTCGGCGCGTCAGCACGTGAAGAACCTGGAGTGGGATCGGGCGTACGCCGCGGAGGTGGAACGCCGCTTGGCGCAGTACTACGACGCCGAGGGCAATTACATCGGGGAGATGGACGAGTCGCTGATCATCCGGCAGTTGCAGATGGCCGACGACATGCCGGCGCACCTGAAGTCGCTGTACCGGCCCAAGCGGCGCCGTGCCTCCACCGGGGTGAGCACCGAGGACGAGGAGGACGCCCTGCTGGACGCACTCGAGGCCGAGCACCGACACTGAGAGCGGCACCGAACGAGGATCCGTGACCGATCGTGGCGCGGGCGGCCCGTCCCACGGGACGCGGCCGGTTCACCGGGGCCGGACGTGTCACCCGTGATGAAGGAGTCGCCGTGAAGATCACCGCCGCCGTGCTCGAGGAGATCGGGCTGCCGCGCCCGTACGCCGAGTCCCACCCGCTGCGCCTCCAGGAGGTGGAGCTCGCGGACCCCGGTCCGGGCGAGCTGCTGATCCGGGTCCGGGCGGCGGGACTGTGTCACTCGGACCTGTCCGTGGTGGACGGCAACCGCGTGCGTCCCACGCCCATGGTCCTGGGTCACGAGGCCTCCGGGATCGTGGAGGCGGTGGGTGAGGGCGTCACGGACATCGCCATGGGTGATCAGGTCACCACCGTGTTCCTACCCCGCTGCGAGGAGTGCGACCAATGCGCCACGGACGGGAAGCTGCCGTGCGGGCCGGGTTCCCGCAGCAACGATGCCGGGCTGCTGCCCGGGGGTGAACGCCGATTGCACCGCGGGGACGACGAGCTGTTCCACCACCTGGGGGTCTCGGGCTTCGCGACCCACGCGGTGGTCAACCGCCAGTCGGTCGTGCCCGTGGAGAAGGACGTGCCCCCGGAGATCGCCGCGGTGGTCGGGTGCGCGGTGCTCACGGGCGGCGGGGCCGTGATCAATGCCGGCCGGCCCGCGGACGGCGACACCGTGCTCATCGTGGGTCTGGGCGGGGTGGGGATGGCCGCACTGCTCACCGCGGTGTCCCTCGAGAAGGGGCCCGTGATCGGGGTGGACGCCAATCCGCAGAAGCTCGCGCGCGCCGTCGAACTCGGGGCGAGCGCCGTGTACTCCCCCGAGGAGCTGGCCGAGGAGGGCATCACGGCCGCCGTGGTGATCGAGGCCGCGGGCCACCCCCGCGCGTTCGAGACGGCGGTCTCGGCGACCGCGCCCGGGGGTATTACGGTGACGGTGGGGTTACCCTCCCCGGACGCTCGGTCCACAATTGCACCGCTCGGGCTCACCGCCCAGGCGCGCACCATCGTGGGGTCCTACCTGGGCTCGGCGGTCCCCGCGCGGGACATCCCCGTGTACCTGGGCCTGTGGCGGGAGGGGAAGCTTCCCATCGAGGAGCTGATCTCCCAGCGGATCGGCTTCGAGCAGATCAACGAGGGTCTCGACGAGCTCGCCGAGGGGCGCGCGGTGCGCCAGGTCGTGCTGTTCGAGGACTGAGCCCGGCCCCGCCTGATGCCGGCCTCGCGCGACGTCGTCCCCGCACGCCGTCGTCCCCGCACGGTGCGCGCAGCCGGGGGCACCGCGGTAGCGGTCCCGGCACCGCGCCCCGCTACGCCGCGCGCGACTACGCGAGAGTGATGAGGTCCTGGTAGTCCTGGCTCCACAGGTCCTCCACGCCGTCCGGGAGCATGACCACGCGCTCCGGCTCGAGCGCCTCCACCGCGCCCTCGTCGTGGGAGACCAGGACCACGGCGCCCTCGTAGCTGTGCAGCGCGTTGAGGATCTCCCGCCGGGACGCGGGGTCCAGGTTGTTGGTGGGCTCGTCCAGCAGCAACACGTTCGCCGACGACGCCACGAGGGTCGCGAGAGCCAGTCGCGTCTTCTCACCGCCGGAGAGCACCCCGGCGGGCTTGTCCACGTCGTCGCCCTGGAACAGGAACGAACCGAGGATCGTGCGCACCTGGGTGTCCTGCAGTTCGGGCGCTGCGCTCTTCATGTTCTCGAGGACGGTGCGATCGGTGTCCAGGGTGTCGTGCTCCTGGGCGAAATAGCCGAGTTTCAGGCCGTGACCCGCGACCACTTCGCCGGTGTCCGGGTCCGCCTGGCCCGCGAGCATGCGAAGCAGCGTGGTCTTGCCCGCGCCGTTGAGCCCGAGCACGACCACGCGGGAACCGCGGTCGATCGCGAGGTCCACATCGGTGAAAATCTCGAGTGAGCCGTAGGACTTGGACAGGCCCTTGGCCATGAGCGGGGTCTTGCCGCAATCGGCGGGCTTGGGGAAGCGGATGGCCGCGACCTTGTCCTGCACGCGTTCACCCTCGATCCCGGCCATGAGCCGTTCGGCTCGGCGGATCATCTGCTGGGCGGCCACGGCCTTGGTGGCCTTGGCGCGCATCTTGTTGGCCTGGTCCATGAGCACCCCGGCCTTCTTCTCCGCGTTGGCGCGTTCACGCTTGCGGCGGGCCTGGTCCTGGTCGCGCTGCTGGAG
This sequence comes from Kocuria marina, assembly GCA_014652975.1. Classification (GTDB taxonomy): domain Bacteria; phylum Actinomycetota; class Actinomycetes; order Actinomycetales; family Micrococcaceae; genus Kocuria; species Kocuria marina. Next base: position 387,754 of record BMZV01000002.1, read on the forward strand.
GTAGTTCTTCCACGTCATGTTGTACACGTCCACCACGCAACGGTTGGCGTCCAGGTACAACACCTTGTTCACGACCATTTCCATGAGGTCCACGTCGTGGGAGATCATGAGCACCCCGCCCTGGTAGGAACGCAGGAACTCACGCAGCCACACGATCGAGTCGTGGTCCAGGTGGTTGGTGGGCTCGTCCAGGAGCATGGTGTCCGCATCCGAGAACAGGATCCGGGCGAGCTCCACACGGCGGCGCTGACCACCGGAGAGCGTGTGCAGCGGCTGGTCGAGCACGCGCTGGGGCAGGTTGAGGTTGCTCGTGATGGTCGCGGCCTCGGACTCCGCGGCGTAGCCGCCGCCGGCCAGGAACTCGGACTCGAGGCGGTCGTAGCGGCGCATGGCCTTGGCCCGCACGGCGTCGTCCTCGGAGGCCATCTCCTCCTCCGCGCGGCGCAGCTTGGTGATCACACCGGCGAGGTTACGCGCAGACAGGATGCGGTCCCGGGCCAGCTGGTCCATGTCATCGACCTTGGGGTCCTGCGGCAGGTACCCGATCGATCCCGACCGCGTGACCTCACCCGCGGCGGGGAGCGTGAGCCCCGCGAGCACCTTGGTCATGGTGGTCTTGCCAGCCCCGTTGCGCCCGACCAGGCCCACCTTGTCGCCCTTGTCCACCCGGAAGTTCACCTCGTCCATGAGCAATCGCGCGCCGGCGCGCAGTTCGAGGTTCGTGACGGTGATCAACGGTGCAGGGCCTTTCGTGGGGCGGTCGAGCGAGTGGTCCCGGGACGACGCCGCACACCGTGCTCGGCATGCGGCGCTTCGTGGATCGCTCCGGATGAACGCACCCGGGACAGACAGAAACCCCGTCGCTGCGGGATCCCGCACCAGTCTACTCACGGTCGCAAATCCACTCGATGAGCGGGCGCTGCCGGCGCGCGGGGCACCCGCGACCCATGCAGCGTCGTCCCGTGAGGTGCCGGCGCGGTGCACGGGCCGTGTGACCCGCCGGATGAGCAGGAGCGGTCGGGCGAGCGAGGGTGGGCGGGCGCCGTCGGCCCATACCACCGGGCTCCACTAGACTGCGGACCATGACAGCACCCGCGCGCGACACCCGCACCGTGACCTCATTCGACCTGGCCAACATCGCCGTGTTCGCCGCGCTGACGTGCGTGCTCGCGCTCGCTCCCGCCATCCCCGTGGGTGCGCTCGGGGTGCCCATCACACTGCAGACCCTCGGGGTGTACCTGACCGGCATGATCCTCGGGAGCCGCCGCGGCTTCGCCGCCCTGGCGCTGTACGTGATCGTGGGTCTGCTCGGCGTCCCGGTGTTCGCCGGCTTCGTGGGCGGACCGGCCGTCCTGGGCGGGCCCAGCGTGGGCTATCTGCTCTCCTTCCCGTTCGCCGCCGCCCTCGTGGGTGCACTCGCCCACCGCAGCGTGCGCGCCGAACGCGTACGACGCCGCGCGGGTTCCACCTCCGCCGCCCCCGAACGCCGTGGCGGGCTGGTGATCACACTCTTCGGTGCGGCGCTCGCTGGCCTCGTGCTCTCCCACGTCATGGGCATCGTGGGCATGATGCTCACCGCGGGATTGTCCCTTCGGGCGGCGCTGCTCACCGATCTCGCGTTCGTCCCCGGTGACCTGGTTAAGGCACTCGTGGCGGCCCTGATTGCGGTGGCCGTGCACCGTGCCTTCCCCCGGATGGCCGGGGCGGTCCTCTGAGTGCAGCCCGCACTACGACCGGGCTCCCCCGAGCCCTTGTACTGCGCGGACGTCACCGTCACGGCGGAGGGACCCGCGGGTCCCGTGACCGTCCTGGACCGGGTCACGTGTGAGTTCACCGCGCCGCGCACCGCGGTGGTCGGGCTCAACGGCTCCGGCAAGTCCACGCTGCTGCGGCTGTTCAACGGGCTCGTGACACCGACCTCGGGCGTGGTGCTCACGGGCAGCGTGGACCCCGTGGCCTTCCCCCGGGAGGCCCGCTCGCTCGTGGGGTTCGTGTTCACCGATCCGGCCTCCCAGATCCTGATGCCCACACCGCTCGAGGACATCGAACTGTCCCTGCGGCGTCGCGTCCCGGACCGGGTGCAACGCTCTGAGCAGGCTCTGTCTTGGCTGCGCCGCATGGGGCTTGAGCACCGCGCACACCACAGCGTGTTCGACCTCTCCGGCGGGGAACGCCAGCTCGTGGCGCTGGCCGCCGTGCTCGCCGTGGAACCCCGGGTGCTCATCCTGGACGAGCCCACCACGTTGCTGGACCTGCGCAATCGCCTCAAGCTGCGAGAGCTGCTGGACGGATTACCCCAGCAGCAACTTGTGAGCACTCACGACCTCGACCTCGCCGAGAGCGCCGAGCACGTGGTCGTGGTCCACGAGGCGCGGATCCTCGATCAGGGTCCGCCCGAGCTCGTGCTCCCCCGGTACCGCGCGTGGTGCGCGCACGGTTTCCCCGGGGAGACTGCGTGAGGAGGTCGCGCGCCGACGACCTGCTGGGCACGTACGTCCCGGGGACCTCGATCCTGCATCGCAGTCCCCTGTGGCTCAAGACCGTGGTGCTGCTCGGCGCGTGCGTGGCGATCATGGCCGTGCGCGCGTGGCCGGTGTCCCTCGCGGCATTCGCGCTCAGCGCGGTGGTGTCCGCGGCCTGCGGGTTGGGGCTGCGGCGGTGGGTCCGCTCCCTGCGCCCACTCCTGCTCCTCGTGGGCGTGCTGATTCTCTACCACCTCGTGGCCAACGGCCCGGCGCGGGCGGCGGACGTCGTGCTCTCCCTGCTGGCTGTCGTGGCGATCACCCGGTTGCTCATCACCACCACACCGCTGCCCCGACTCATCGACGGCCTGGTCACCCTGTGCGCGCCGCTGCGCCGGCTGGGTGTGGACCCCGAGCGGGTGGGGCTCGCGGTCTCACTCATGATCCGTTCGGTGCCCTGGTTGTTCGGCGTGCTCTCCGGGCTGCGCGACGCCGCCGCGGCACGCACCGTGCGCCCGTCCCCCGTGCAGCTCGTGACACCGGCCGTGATCGCGACCGTGGACTACGCGCACCGCACCGGGGAGGCGCTCGCCGCGCGCGGACTCGAGTGAGCCCCCGCGCACGCGACGCGGAGGCCGTCCGACGCGCCACGACGCGGCGCCACGGCCCCGTACCATGCGGTTGCCCCGGTGGGGCCCTATGCTTCCCCCATGAGTTTCAATGACAACTCCCAGCTCAACGGCGGCCGCGTGGGTTCGGGCGGCGGTGGCCGCGGGATCGCCGTGGGAGGCGGGCTGGGCGGCGCCGTCCTGCTGCTGCTCGCGGGACTGTTCTTCGGCCAGGACGGCATCGATGCGCTCACTGGCGGCAATCAGTACGACACCCAGAGCACGCAACAGGTGGACTCCGGGCTCGCGGACCGCTGCCGAACGGGCGAGGACGCCAACCGGGACACCGAGTGCCGCATGGTGGCCACGGTCCAGTCCCTCGACCAGTTCTGGGGCGGGTACTTCCCCGAGGTCACGGGCAAGAAGTACGCGCTGCCGCAGGTGGAACTGTTCCGCGGGACCGATTCCACGTCCTGCGGCCAGGCGTCCTCCGCGACCGGCCCGTTCTACTGCCCGCCGGACTCCACGGTCTACCTGGACACCGGCTTCTTCGATCAGATGCGCAGCCAGTTCGGCGCGGACGCCGACGCCCTGGCCCAGGAGTACGTCATGGCGCACGAGGTGGGGCACCACGTGCAGAACCTGCAGGGCACCCTGGGCCGGGCGCAGCAGGACCCGCACGGAGCGACGTCGGCCGCCGTGCGCACCGAGCTGCAGGCCGACTGCTATGCGGGGATGTGGGCGCATCACGCGACCGAGCCCGGCGGGGCCGTCCAGTTGGAACCGATCACGCGCACGCAGCTCGCCGACGCGATCGAGGCGGCCGGGGCGATCGGTGACGACCGGATCCAGGAGACCACCCAGGGTCGCGCGAACCCGGAGTCCTTCACCCACGGCACCTCGGCGCAGCGCCAGGCGTGGTTCCTCACCGGCTACCAGACCGGGGACATCCGCGCGTGCAACACGTTCACCGCCTCGGACCTGAACCGTCCTGCGGCCCTGAAGTAACCGTTCACACATCGTCATCCGGCGCGGCACGTCCGGGCCCACTTCGTCGCGTACCTCGGCCAGCGCGGTCAGGGACACCGGGGCCCGGCCCAGGTGCCGGCCGCCGTGGTTCGAGACCACCAGAACGTCGGCGCCCACGCTCAGGGGCCGACATGGGCGTCGGATCCGAACGTAGCACCGCCCGCGCCAGGAAACCCTCGGATGGGGGCCGAGCACACGGCTGCCCGGGGCTCTGCGCATTCGAGTCATGCGGGAGGGGTCCGGGTACGCGTGAGGGCGCGGGGTGGTTCACCCCGCGCCCTCACGACACGCATCGACTCAGATGTTGAAGCCCAAAGCCCGCATCTGATCGCGTCCGTCCTCCGTGATCCGCTCGGGACCCCACGGGGGCATCCAGATCCAGTTCACGTGCCACTCGTCCACGGTGGGGGCCAGGTTCTGGGCAACCTGTTCCTCGATCACGTCCTGCAGCGGGCACGCGGCCGTGGTGAGCGTCATGTCCAGACGCAGGGAGTCGTCATCCTGGTAGGCCAGCCCGTAGAGCAGCCCCAGGTCCACGATGTTGACACCCAGCTCGGGGTCGATCACGTTCTTCAACAGATCCGTGATCTCGGCAAGCGACGCCTGGCCATTGGGCCCGGGGGTCTCCGCCGTGACGGTCTCGGTGGAATCGCTCATCGCGACCTCCTCTGAAGTGGTGTGCGGGGACTTACTTGGCGGGGGCCTGCACGTAGCGGTCGTAGCCCTCATTCTCGAGCTGGTCGGCGAGCTCGGGACCACCCTGGTCCACCACGCGACCGTCCGAGAACACGTGCACGAACTGCGGCTTGATGTAGCGCAGGATCCGCGTGTAGTGGGTGATGAGCATGATGCCCGTGTTGTCCTCCTGCAGGGCGCGGTTGACACCCTCGGAGACGATCTTCAGGGCGTCCACGTCCAGACCGGAGTCGGTCTCGTCCAGCAGCGCGATCTTGGGCTTGAGGATCTCGAGTTGCAGGATCTCGTGACGCTTCTTCTCGCCACCGGAGAAGCCCTCGTTCACGTTGCGCTGCAACATGTCGTTGTCGATCTTCAGCTTGTCCATGGCGGTGCGCACGTCCTTGGTCCACGTACGCAGGGACGGGGCCTCGCCCTCGATCGCCGTCTTGGCCGAACGCAGGAAGTTGGAGGTGGTCACGCCCGGGATCTCCACGGGGTACTGCATGGCCAGGAAGAGCCCGGCGCGAGCGCGCTCGTCCACGGACATCTCCAGCACGTCCTGACCGTCCAGGGTCACGGAACCGGAGTCCACCTGGTACTTGGGGTGACCGGCGATCGTGGAGGCGAGCGTGGACTTCCCGGAACCGTTGGGGCCCATGATCGCGTGCACCTCACCGGAATTGATGGTCAGGTTCACGCCCTTGAGGATGGGCTTGGTGGTCTCGTCGTCCAGGATGACGGACGCGTGGAGGTCCTTGATCTCCAGAGTTGACATGAAGCGATTCTCCTAGTGTTCGTGCGCACCCGATCGGTTCGCGAGCCGGATGCGGGAAGGTCGTGGATGGGAACTGCCGCGGCGCGTGGGCCGGGCGCTCAGTTCTCGGTGCGGGCCAGCTCGTCCTCGAGGGACGCGCGCAGCTGTTCCTCGAGGGACTCGACGCCCACCTGCTGGATGATCTCGAACAGGAACCCGCGCACCACGAGGCGCCGCGCGTCCTGCTCGGGGATCCCGCGGGACATCAGGTAGTACAGGTGCTCGTCGTCCAGCTGGCCCGTGGTCGAGGCGTGACCGGCGCCGGCGATCAGGCCGGTCTCGATCTCGAGGTTCGGCACGGAGTCCATGCGGGGGCCGTCGTTGAGGATCAGGTTGCGGTTGAGCTCGTAGGTGTCCGTGCCCTCCGCTTCCGCGCGGATCAGCACGTCCCCGACCCACACGCCGTGGGCGTTCTCGCCCTGCAACGCGGACTTGTAGGTCACGCGGGAACGGCACCGGGGCACGGAGTGGTCCACGAACAACCGGGACTCCAGGTGCTGGCCGTCGTCCACGAACGTGAGACCGTACATCTCCACGTCACCACCGGGAGCGGTGAAGCGGGTGGACGGGGTGACCCGCACGAGGTCCCCACCGAGGCTCACGAGCACGTGCTTGAAGGTCGCGTCGCGACCCAGGCTGGCTTGCTGCGAAGAGGCGTGCACGGAGTCGTCGTCCCATTCCTGGAGCGAGACGACCGTGAGGTTGGCACCGTCCGCGACCGAGAACTCCACGTTCTGGGACAGCACGGCGGAGCCCACGTGGCGCAGCACTACGAGCGCGCGGGAGTTCGTCCCGGCCTCGATCACGATGTGCTGGGCTGCGGGCTCGGCCGACTCACCCGTGATCGTGACGATGACCGGCTCGGTGACCTGCGCGTCGCGCGGGACGCTGAGCACGGTGGCCTCGCGGAAGTTGGACCACGCGTTGGCGGAGACCCGGTCCTCGGGGATGCCCACCGAGCCGATGCGGGAGTCCTCGCGGGAGACCGTGGTGAGCTCCACACCATCGCCGCCGGAGACCGACACGGCCGGGGCGGGCCCGTCCAGGGCGGAGTCGTCGAGCCCGCGCAGGCGCTTGATCGGGGTGAATCGCCAGTCCTCGAGCTTGGTGCTCAGCGGCGGGAAGTCCGCGACGTCGTAGGAGGTGAAACGACCCGCGCGCGAGGAATCCGGGACACCGGAGATGTCACCGTGCTCCGTGTGCCTGATCTCGGGCTCACCGGCCTGGTTACGACCCTCCTGGAGTGTCTCGCCCTCCTGGCTCATCCCGGGAATCGCCACGCGGTCCTCACCGGTGGGGACCCCGTTCACCTGTTCGGTGGTGTCCTGGGCGGTCTGATCAGTGGTGGACATATCAGCCAACGGATCCTTCCATTTGCAGTTCGATGAGACGGTTCAGCTCGAGCGCGTACTCCATGGGCAACTCGCGGGCGATCGGCTCCACGAAGCCGCGCACGATCATGGCCATGGCCTCGTCCTCGGGCAGACCGCGCTGCATGAGGTAGAACAGCTGCTCCTCGGAGACCCGGGAGACCGTGGCCTCGTGACCCATGGTGACGTCGTCCTCGCGGATGTCCACGTACGGGTAGGTGTCCGAGCGGGAGATCGTGTCCACGAGCAGGGCGTCGCACACCACGTTGGACTTGGAGTGCTTGGCGCCCTCGCGCACCTGCACCAGACCGCGGTACGCGGAACGACCGCCGTTACGGGCCACGGACTTGGACACGATCGACGAGGACGTGTTCGGGGCGATGTGCACCATCTTGGAGCCGGTGTCCTGATGCTGGCCCTCACCCGCGAACGCGATCGACAGCGTCTCACCGCGGGCGTGCTCACCGGTCATGTAGACCGCGGGGTACTTCTGGGTGACCTTGGAGCCGATGTTGCCGTCCACCCATTCCATGGTGGCGCCCTCGTGGGCGATCGCGCGCTTGGTCACCAGGTTGTACACGTTGTTCGACCAGTTCTGGATGGTCGTGTAGCGCACCCGGGCGTTCTTCTTGCAGATGATCTCCACCACGGCGGAGTGCAGCGAGTCCGTCTTGTAGATCGGCGCGGTGCAACCCTCGATGTAGTGGACGTAGGAGTCCTCGTCCGCGATGATCAGCGTGCGCTCGAACTGGCCCATGTTCTCCGTGTTGATGCGGAAGTAGGCCTGCAGCGGGATGTCCACGTGCACGCCCTTGGGCACGTACACGAACGACCCGCCGGACCACACGGCCGTGTTCAGTGCGGCGAACTTGTTGTCGCCCACCGGGATCACGGTGCCGAAGTACTCCTCGAAGAACTCGGGGTGCTCCTTCAGCGCGGTGTCCGTGTCCATGAAGATCACGCCCTGGCGCTCCAGGTCCTCGCGGATCTGGTGGTACACGACCTCGGACTCGTACTGCGCGGCCACACCGGCCACCAGACGGTTGCGCTCCGCCTCGGGGATGCCGAGCCTTTCGTACGTGTTGCGGATGTCATCGGGCAGCTCCTCCCAGGAGCCGGCCTGCTGCTCGGTGGAGCGCACGAAGTACTTGATGTTGTCGAAGTCGATCCCGGACAGGTCCGCACCCCACGTGGGCATGGGCTTGCGGTCGAAGAACTTCAGACCCTTGAGCCGCAGCTGGGTCATCCAGTCCGGTTCGCTCTTCTTGGCCGAGATGTCCCGGACCACTTCTTCGTTGACGCCGCGGCGCGCGGAGGCACCGGCGTCGTTCTTGTCGGCCCAGCCGTACTGGTACTGACCGATCCCCTCGAGCTCCGGGTTCATCTCCAGGATCTCGGAAATCGTGGTGTCACCTGACGTGTTGCCCGCGGTCTCCGCGGGCACAATGCGCTCGGTCATGACAACCCTCCCTGTCGTGCGGTTGTGTGGTTGGTGGAATTCGAGTGACCCGCAGTGCGCAGTTGCAGCGGGACGTGTGTGGTGCAGACGTGGGCGCCGGCCGCCATGGTGGACAGCCTGCGGACGTCCACGTCCAACAGTTCGGAGATCAGTTCGGTTTCCTGTTCGCAGAACTCGGGGTACTCGCTCGCGATGTCCTGGATGGGGCAGTGGCCCTGGCACAGTTGCGCCGAGCGCAGCGTAACGCCCTTGGGTCCCCGCGGGGTCACGGTGGTGTGCGAGGCCACGAAGCCGTCGCGGCTCATGGCCGCGGTCAGGGCGTTGAGGCGGTCGTCGACGTCGGGCCCGGCCGCCTCGACCTGCGGGCGGTAGCGTTCGCGCATGCGCTCGATCTGCTCGGCGACGAACGCTCGCACGAGCTCCTCACCGCCCACGCGCTGCATGGTCTCCAGCGCACGGTGTGCGAGTCCGAGGTAGTCGTGGCCGAGCTGTTCGTGGCCTCCGGGGGCGACGACGTAGCGCCGGGCCGGGCGCCCCGCGCCCGATTGCGCGCTGCGCAGGGCGGAGACCTCGATGAACTGTTCGGCCTCGAGCGCGTCCAGATGGCGCCGGACGGCGGCGGGGGTCAACCCCAGGTCCTTGGCGATCTGGGCGGCGGAGATGGGACCGTGGGCGAGCACCAACGAGAGCACCCGGGAACGGGTGGTGTCATCCTGGTCCGTGCGGACCGCACCGCGGTCCGTGGCAGGTGAACTCATGCTCGGTGCAACATCCTTCGAGTGATGACGGTTGGCTCGGGGCGCGGCGTCCGCGTCGATCCCACCGGGTGAGCGCCATGCAGCGTAAAAACCCTCGTGGTGGGACACGCAATACATAACGAGGGTATGTCCTAATCCATTCCCGGCCAAACGGCTCCGATAGGGGAACCGGGGCCCAGGACCCTTCGGCGAACCCTCCAGCCAGTACCGGGACGGACGTTCTAGACTGTCCGGGTGCAGATCCACCCCGACCCCGCTCCCACGTCCCCGGCGACCGCGACCGACACCGGTCCCGCCCTGCACATCGAGAACCTCGTGAAGACCTTCGAGGGCCGGGGTGAGCCCGTCCGGGCCGTGCGCGGGCTGAGCCTGGCCGCGGAGCACGGGAAAATCACCGCCCTGCTCGGGGCCAACGGGGCCGGCAAGACCACCACACTGCAGTGCGCCCAGGGGCTGCAGCGCCCCACCTCCGGCAGCGTCCGGTTGCTCGGGGAGGACCCGTGGCACGCCTCCCCCGCATTACGGGCGCGCGTGGGCGTGATGCTCCAGGACGGGGGTCTACCGCCGTCAGTGCGCCCCGGGGAACTGTTGCGCCACGTCAGCCGGCTCTACGCGGACCCCGCGCCCGTGGCCGAACTCGTGGAGCTGCTGGGCATCGAATCGTTCCTGACCACGGGGATCCGGCGCCTGTCCGGCGGGCAGAAGCAACGCGTGGCCCTGGCCGCGGCCCTCGTGGGCCGCCCGGACGTGCTGTTCCTGGACGAACCTTCGGCGGGGTTGGACCCCCGCTCGCGCCACATCGTCTTCGACCTGATCCGGCGCCTGCGGGACAGCGGGGTGTGCATCATCCTGACCACGCACCTCATGGACGACGCCGCCCGTCTGGCCGACTACGTCTACATCGTGGACCGGGGCACGATCGCCGCGCAGGGAACCGTTGCCGAACTGGTCAGCGCCGAACGTCACGCACCGCTCGTGATGAGCATCACGCTCGCCAAGGAGCACGCCGGTCTGCTGCGCGCGGACCCGCCGTGGCGCACCCCGCGGTTCGACGACGTCGAATGGAGCGTCCAGGACCGCACCGTGACGCTGACGGGCCCGCTGGACGCACCACGGATCCGCGAACTGACCGCGTGGGCCACACAGAACGACACCTTGCCGGAGGCGCTGAGCGTGCAACCCCGATCCCTCGAAGACGTCTTCCTGGAAGTCTCCGGGGGGAATGCCTCGTGAGCACCTCGACCCACGAGTCCTCGGTGACCGCAGCGCCGTCGTCCCCCGCCGGGGCCGCGTCCCTGCCCCGGCGCGTGCTCGCTCAGGCGCGCTTCGAGACCATGACCATGATCCGCAACGGCGAACAGTTGCTGCTTCTGCTGATCCTGCCCGTCATGGCACTCGTGGCCCTGACCGTGACCGACCTGTTGGACCGCTACCGCGTGGGGGACGCATCCCGCGTGGACGTGGCCGTGCCCGGGATCCTGGTGCTGTGCGTGATCTCGAGCGCGTTCTCCGGACAGGGGATCCAGACCGGTTTCGACCGTCGCTACGGGGTGCTGCGCTACCTCTCGACCACTCCCCTGGGTCGCGCCGGGCTGATCGCGGGCAAGCTACTGGCCATCCTGGCCGTGCTCGCGGTGCAGTACGCGGTGATTGCGGCCGTGGCCGTGCCCCTGGGCTGGCGGCCGTCCTGGGAGGCCGTGCTGGGGTCCGTTCCCCTCCTGGTCCTCGTGGCACTCGCATTCACCGGGCTCGGCATGCTGATTGCGGGGACCCTGCGCGCCGAGGCGACCCTGGCCGTGCTCAACGTCGTATGGGTCGCGCTCGCGGCCGCCGGCGGCGTCCTCTTCCCGGTGAGCGTGCTGCCCGGGTGGCTCTCGTGGCTCGTGGCGTGGCTGCCGTCCTCCGCGGCCGGTGAGGCGCTGCGGGAATGCTTCCTGACGGGTAGTGTCTCCCCCGTGCCGCTGCTCGTGCTCGCCGCGTGGGCCGTGCTCAGCTGGGCGGCCACGGTCGCCTGGTTCAAGTGGGTGTGAGCTCACCCGCGTGAGCCCGCTGCGCCCAGGGGTTTCCCACGCTGTTCTCGCTACACTGGAGGGGTCCCATCCCCTCTGCCCTTGGATGCTCCGTCATGTCTGATGTCGCCCGCCGCACCGCCACCGATTCGTTCTGGTGGCCCGCCACCGTGACCCCGTGGGTGCGGGGACTCGCGGTCGCGTCCCTGCTGACCAACTCGCTGTTAATCCTCACGGGCGGGCTCGTGCGCCTGACGGGTTCCGGGTTGGGCTGCCCCACGTGGCCGCGCTGCACCGCCGACTCGTGGACCAGCACCCAGGAGATGGGCGTGCACGGGCTGATCGAGTTCGGCAACCGCCTGCTGACGTTCGTGCTCACCGTGGTCGCGGTGCTCACGTTCCTCTCGGTGCTCAAACTGCGTCACGAGCACCCCAAGCTCTTCCGCCTGGCGCTGTTCCTGCTGATCGGCATTCCCCTGCAGGCCGCGATCGGCGGCATCACCGTCCACGCGGACCTGCACCCGCTCGTGGTGGGGGTGCACTACCTGATCTCGGCCATCATGATCAGCCTGGCCACTCTGCTCGTGCTCAACACCCGCCGGGACGGGCTATCGGTGGTCGCATACGAGCAGCGACCGGGGCAATTGCACGGCTCCCGCTCCGCCGCACGCGTGCTGGGGGCGCTGACCGGTGTGCTCACCGCCGTGATCCTCTACCTCGGGACGCTCGTCACGGGCACGGGCCCCCACGCCGGGGACGAGGACAGTGCGCGGCTCGCGTTCGACTCCGTGATGATCGCCCGGGCGCACGCCATCCCCGTCTACCTCCTGACGTTCACGGTGATCGCGGGCATCGCCCTCACCGTCGTGAAGTCCCTGCCGCGGATCCTGCGTAACGCGTACCTCATCATGGCGGTCGTCATCGTGGCCCAGGCGCTGCTGGGGTACTACCAGTACTTCAACGGGGTCCCGGTTCCCGCCGTGGCCCTGCACATGGTGCTCTCGGCCGTGCTGATCTGGGCGGCCACGCGGGTGGTCTCGTTCAGCGTCTACCTCGCACAGGACACCCACGAGTACGCGGCACCCATCGACGAGCCCGCCGACGACGCCGCTCGCGCCACACCCGCGCACACCGTGCGCTGATCGCGAGGCACCGAGCTTATTCTGCGACGAAGGTCGCCGAGGGTGCGAACGAGCGCAGCCGCTCCACGGCGTCCGAGAGCAGCCGCTTGCTGTGGGACGGGATGGGCAGCAGGGGACGGCGGGGAGCGCTCGTTCGAACGCCGCACACCTCCGCCAACGCGTAGAGCACCGACAGGGGCCGTTCCTGACTCATGAGGTGCATGAGGGGATGCAGCGCGGCGCTCCAGGCGGCGGCGTCGTCCGCGCGGCCCTCCGCGACGGCGCGGTGGAAGGCCACGAACTCGGGCGCGAGCAACGCCGCCATGCCGCTGTGCCACGCCGCGCTCGGGTACTCGTCCACGATGAGTTGATCGCGGCTCACACCGTGTACGGTGCCCGGTTCGGCCTGCTGCGCGAAGAGCAGCTGGCGGGAGTGGAAGAGCCGACCGGACGCCGCGGTGTCCTTGAACGCGACCACGTTGTCCAGCCACGACAGCTCCGAGGCCAGTTCCACGGGGTACGTGAACCCGGTGGTGGTCGGGTTGTTGTACAGGCACAACGGCAGGGACATAGCGGAGGCGACCGTCTCCACCTGGTCCGCGATCTCCTGGGATACCAGCGGGATGTAACTCACGGGGCTCAACACCAGGCCGTCGGCACCGTTGTTCTCGGCGGAGTACGCGAACTGCATGACCTCCCGCGTGGTAATAGCGGAGATCCCCACGCCCACGGGCGTCCCCGAGCCCGACGCCGCGTCCACGGCCGTGCGGACCACCTGCGCCCGTTCCTGGGGGTCCAGGTAGGCGAACAGACCGGAGGTCCCGAGTACCACAATCCCGGACACCCCGCTGCGCGCGAGCTGCGCGACACTGCGTTCGAGGGAATCCAGGTCCAGCCCGCCACCGGGGAGCAAGGGGGTCACGGGGTAGGCGATCACACCGGAGAAGGTCATCGAGAACATGGACCCATTTTAGGTGACCCTAACCAGCTTTCCAGGACACCCAGCCCGTGCGTGACGTCGAGAACGAAGGGCGGACGGCGTCGTCGTCCGTGGTAACGCCCGGACGGGATCCCGCACGCTGGAGCGGGCCGGGCGAGACGCAAGCCCGAAGGGCTCCGACGGGAACGGCCCGGGTCAGAAAATGGGCCCGCCCACGAACGGGTCCAGGGCCACGCCCACGAACACGAAGGTGATGTAGGCGATCGAGCCGTGGAACACGTACATGGCCTGCTTGAGCGTGGGCTTGCCGGCGCGGGCCAGGCCATAGAGCTTGTGGCAGTGGTACGTGAACCAGCCGCCGGAGATCAGGGCGATCACACCGTAGACCCACCCGGCGTCACCCACGGGGATCAACAGCAGCGAGCAGATCACGGTGGCCCACGCGTAGAGCACCACCTGGGCGCCCACGGTGCGCGCGGTGTCCACCGCACCGAGCATGGGCACGCCGGCGCGGGAGTAGTCCTCCGCGTACTTCATGGACAGCGGCCAGTAGTGCGGCGGGGTCCACAGGAAGATGAACGCGAAGAGCACGAATGCGGGCCACTCAAGGGTCCCGCGCACCGCGGCCCAGCCGATCAACACGGGCATGCACCCGGCGATCCCGCCCCACACGATGTTCTGCGCGGTGCGGCGCTTGAGCACGATCGAGTAGAACACCGCGTACAGGGCGATGGCCACCACGCCGAGCACACCGCACAAGACGCTGACCCCCAGGGTCAGCCACGCGACGGACACGACCGAGAGCACCCACGCGAAGATCAGGGCCTCACGCTCCCCCACCTCACCGGTCACGAGTGGCCGCTTGGCGGTGCGCCGCATGAGCCGGTCCTCGTTGCGGTCGATGTAACAGTTGAACGCACCCGCCGCACCGGCCGCGAGCGCGCCGCCGATCAGGGTGTTGAGCACGAGCAAGAAATCGGGGACGCCCTGCTGGGCGAAGAACATGGTGGGCACGGTGGCCACGAGGAGCAGTTCGATGATCCGGGGCTTCGTGAGCGCCACGTACGCTTTGAGCTTACGACCCAAGGTCATCCGGCCCTGATACCCCACGGGCTCCACGGTCCCGATGCGGGTCCCGGTCACTCCGTGTCCGTGCGGCGCGTGGGATCCGTGGGATTCCGGGTGCGTCGCGGTGTCAAGGTGATTCACGGAATCAATGCTCCAAAGAACGTGGGTGGCCCGGCCGTGCGCCGGGAGTGCCTGGGGCGGGCGCGCCGCACGCGCACCGATACCCGGTCATTAGTATAGCCGCCGGTCCCGGCCCACGCCGGGGTGATGCCCGGCACGCGCTTGTGCCCGTGGCGCGGGCCGCGGTCGTCCCTGCCACGCGGCGTCCCACCGGACTAAGGTTGATCCAGGAACATGCGTTCCGGGCCGATCGTCGCGGCCGAGTCCGCGGCGGAGTGTTCCGGATCGTGACCGCACAACCCGTCTAGGAAAGGGGCGCGTCACCGTGCCGAACCTCGATCAACCGTTGAACTGGACCGAGAAGGACGCCCGTGCGGTGGACACCGCGCGTGTGCTCGCCGCGGACGCCGTGCAGAAGGTGGGCAACGGCCACCCCGGCACCGCCATGTCCCTGGCCCCGGTCGCGTACCTGTTGTTCCAGAAGATCATGCGGCACGACCCCTCCGACGACCGCTGGACCGGGCGTGACCGGTTCATCCTCTCCCCCGGTCACACGTCCCTGACCCTGTACCTGCAGCTGTACTTCTCCGGCTACGGCCTGGAGATGGAGGATCTCGAGTCCCTGCGCACGTGGGGTTCCAAGGTCCCGGGCCACCCCGAGTACCGCCACACCACGGGTGTCGAGATCACCACGGGTCCGCTGGGCCAGGGGCTCGCGTCCTCCGTGGGTTTCGCGTACGCGCAGCGCTACACGCGCGGTCTGTTCGACGCCGACGCTGCTCAGGGCGCCTCCCCGTTCGACCACACCGTGTTCGTGATCGCCTCCGACGGTGACCTGCAGGAGGGCATCACCTCCGAGGCGTCGTCGCTGGCGGGCACCCAGGAGCTCGGCAACCTCGTGGTGATCTACGACGACAACAAGATCTCCATCGAGGACGACACCAACGTGGCGTTCAACGAGGACGTCCTCAAGCGCTACGAGGCCTACGGCTGGGACACCACGCGCGTGGACTGGCGCAACGGCGGCGAGTACCAGGAGGACGTGCAGGGGCTGTACGACGCGATCGTCGCGGCCACCAAGGTCACGGACAAGCCCTCGATCATCGCCCTGAACACCATCATCGGCTGGCCCGCCCCCACCAAGCAGAACACCGGTGGCGTGCACGGTTCCGCGCTGGGCGAGGACGAGGTCGCCGCGACCAAGAAGATCCTGGGCTTCGACCCGGAGAAGTCCTTCCAGATCGAGCCCGAGATCTTCGAGCACGTGCGCGAGGTCGGCGAACGCGGTAAGCAGGAGCGCGCGCAATGGGAGAAGTCCTTCGCCGAATGGCGTGAGGCCCACCCGGACAAGGCCGCGCTGTACGACCGGATCAAGAACGAGGAACTGCCCGAGAACTACGAGGACGCGTTCCCCACGTTCCCGGCGGGCAAGGCCGTGGCCTCCCGCAAGGCCTCCGGTCAGGTCATCAACGCCATCGCGGACACCTTCCCCGAGCTGTGGGGCGGTTCGGCGGACCTCGCGGGGTCGAACAACACCACGATCGACGACGCCAAGTCCTTCATCCCCGAGGCCCGCTCCACGGCCCAGTGGTCCGGTTCCCCGTACGGCCGGGTGCTGCACTTCGGCATCCGTGAGCACGCTGCCGCAGCGATCGTCAATGGCATCGTGATGAGCAGCCAGACGCGCGCCTACTCCGGCACGTTCCTGATCTTCTCGGACTACCAGCGTCCCGCCGTGCGCCTGGGTGCGCTCATGCGCGTACCCTCGATCTACGTGTGGACGCACGACTCGATCGGCCTGGGTGAGGACGGTCCCACGCACCAGCCCGTGGAGCAGCTCTCCGCGCTGCGCGCGATCCCGGGGCTCGACGTCGTGCGCCCCGCGGACGCCAACGAGACCTCCGTGGCATGGCGAACCATCCTCGAGCACCACGAGCACCCGGCCGGGATCGCCCTCACACGCCAGGACCTGCCCACGTTCGCGCGGGAGGACCTTCACCCGGATCACGAGGGCGAGAAGTTCGCCTCCGCCGAGGGCGTAGCCCGCGGTGGATACGTCCTCGCGGACACCGAGGGCGCCCCGGACGTAGTGCTCATCGGCACCGGTTCCGAGGTCCAGCTCGCCGTCGAGGCCCGTGAACAGCTCAAGGCCAAGGGCGTGGCCGCCCGCGTGGTGTCCATGCCGTGCCGCGAGTGGTTCGACGCCCAGGACGAGGACTACCGCAACTCCGTGATCCCATCCGACGTCAAGGCCCGCGTGAGCGTGGAGGCCGGGATCCGGATGTCCTGGAACGACCTGCTGGGCGATGCCGGACGCGCCGTGTCCCTCGAGCACTTCGGCGAGTCCGCCGACTACCAGACCCTGTACCGCGAGTTCGGCATCACCGCCGAGGCCGTGGCCCAGGCCGCCGAGGAGTCCATCGCCGCCGCTCGCTGAACCCCGTCCCACGTCGCAGGCGGCCCGCTCGGGCCGCCTGCGACGCCCCAGAACCCTTCGACGTGAAGTGAGGACATCATGACGACTCCCACCCAGAAACTCTCCGACGCCGGCGTCTCCATCTGGCTCGACGACCTCTCCCGCCAGCGCCTGACGAGCGGGAACCTCCAGGAACTGATCGACACCAAGAACGTGGTGGGCGTGACCACCAACCCCACGATCTTCGCCGCGGCACTCGCGGACGGTGAGTCCTACCGCGAACAGGTCGCGGAGCTCGCCAAGGCCGGCGCCTCCGTGGACGACGCCGTGTTCCGGATCACCACCGACGACGTGCGCGATGCGTGCGACCTGTTCACCCCCATCGCCCAGGCCACCCAGGGCGTGGACGGCCGCGTGTCCATCGAGGTGGATCCTCGACTGGCCCAGGACGCCGACGCCACGTCCGCAATGGCCCAGAAGCTCTCGCAGACCATCGACCGGCCCAACGCGCTGATCAAGATCCCCGCCACCGAGAAGGGCCTGCCCTCGATCGCGGCCACGATCGCGGAGGGCATCTCAGTGAACGTGACCCTGATCTTTTCGCTAAACCGCTACCGCGGGGTCATCAACGCGTACATGCAGGGCCTCGAGGAAGCGCTCGAGAACGGCAAGGACCTCTCCACGATCCACTCCGTCGCGTCCTTCTTCGTCTCCCGCGTGGACACCGAGATCGACAAGCGTCTGGACGCCGTGGGCACGGACGAGGCCAAGGCCCTGAAGGGTAAGGCGGGTCTCGCCAACGCGCGCCTGGCCTACCAGGTCTACGAGGAGCAGCTCGAGACCGAGCGTTGGAAGCGCCTGGCCGCGGCCGGGGCCAACCCGCAGCGTCCCCTGTGGGCGTCCACGGGTGTCAAGGACCCGTCGCTGCCGGACACGCTGTACGTGAGCGAACTCGTGGCCCCGAACACCGTGAACACCATGCCGGAGAAGACCCTGGACGCGACCTACGACCACGCCGAGATCACCGGTGACACCGTGACGGGGACCTACCAACAGGCCACGGACGTGCTCAATGCCGTGGCCGAGCAGGGGATTTCCTACGAGGAGGTCGTGGACCAGCTCGAGACCGAGGGGCTGAAGAAGTTCGACAAGTCCTGGGACGAGCTGCTCGCCACGGTGCGCACTGCCCTCGACGAGGCCCGCTGAGCCGAACCCAGCCACTGCGTCGCGGCTGCGATCCAGCGCCGGGCACCCGCCCGGTGAGCACAGGGTCGGAGCCGCGCCGCGGCGTCGTTGTCCGAAAACCACGTTCCGAGGAGGCTCCCCGTGAGCTCATTGTCATTGCAGGCGGCCGGCGCCGCGCGTGAGGCGATCGACACGCACGTCCCGCGTCTGGTCGCCGAGAACTTCGCGTCCAAACTCTTCGACCAGGACCCCGCGCTGTGGGGCTCCGCCGCGCAGGAGGAAGCCGCGATACGGCTCGGGTGGACCGACGCCGTGCGCGTCTCGCGCCCCCTGGTGCCCGAGATCGAACAATTGCGCCACGACTTCGCCCGGGAGGGCGTGACCCGTTTCGTGCTCGCGGGCATGGGCGGCTCGTCGCTGGCCCCCGAGGTGATCACGCGCAGCGCGGGGGTGGACCTGTTCGTGCTGGACTCCACCGACCCGGAGATGGTCACCAAGGCACTCGAGGACCTCGAGCACACCGCGCTCGTGGTCTCCTCCAAATCCGGGTCCACGGTCGAGACGGACTCCGCCCGGCGCGTGTTCGTGAACGCGTTCGAGCGCGCGGGCATCGATGCACCGTCGCGCGTGGTGGTCGTGACGGATCCGGGCTCCCCCATGGACTCCGCGTCCCGTGAGGCCGGCTACCGCAAGGTCTTCACCGCGGACCCGAACGTGGGCGGTCGCTTCTCGGCGCTGACCGCGTTCGGCCTCGTGCCGTCCGGGCTCGCCGGCGTGGACGTCGCGGCGCTGCTCGACGACGCCGAAGAGGCCACCGAGATGCTGCGCGAGGACGACGAGAACAACATCGGTCTGCAGCTCGGCGCCGCCCTGGGCGGGACGTCCCCGCTGCGCGACAAGATCGTGCTCGTGAACCAGGGCGCACCGTTCGTGGGCTTCGCGGACTGGGCCGAGCAGCTGATCGCCGAGTCCACGGGCAAGTCCGGAACCGGTGTGCTGCCCGTGGTCGTGAACGACGCCGCTCCCGAAGTGACGTCGGGCGCCCCCGACATCCTGGTGGTCTCGCTCGTGGACGACGAGGCCGTCACGGAGGAGCAGGGCGAGGGCGTGCGCGTGGCCGGTTCGCTGGCCGGGCTCATGATGGCGTTCGAGGTTGCGATCGCTGTGGTGGGACAGTTGCTGCGCATCGACCCGTTCAACCAGCCGGACGTGGAATCCGCCAAGGCGGCCACCCGCGAGCTACTGGCCGCCAAGCCCGAGCCCTCCCCCGCCGCCGCCACGGACGGCGCGATCGAGATCCGTGGCAGTGAACAGCTGCTCGACGGCGCCACGACCGTGCCCGAGGCGCTCGCCGCACTGCTCGCCCAGCTGCCCGAGAACGGCTACGTGAGCGTGCAGGCGTACTTCGACCGTCTCGAGTGGGCGCAGCTCGAGTCGATCCGCGATCTGCTCGCACGGCACACGGGCCGTCCCGTGACCTTCGGTTGGGGACCCCGGTTCCTGCACTCCACGGGTCAGTACCACAAGGGCGGCCCCGAGCAGGGTGTCTACCTGCAGATCACTGCGGCCACGGGCACTGACGTGGACATCCCCGGGATCCCGTTCACGTTCGGTGAGCTCATCGGCGCGCAGGCCGACGGCGACGCTGGCGTGCTGAGCGATCACCACCGTCCCGTCGTGCGGCTGCGGCTCACGGACCGGGCCGAGGGTGTCGCGCAGCTGCTCAGGGTGGCATCGGAGCTGTGACCCGCCACCAACCGCTAACGAACAGGAACACGCGTGCCTGACAACAAGAACTGCAACCCGCTACGCGATCCCCGCGACCGGCGCCTGACCCGGGTCGCCGCGCCGTCGGCTCTGGTGTTGTTCGGCGTCACGGGTGACCTCGCCAAGAAGAAGCTGCTGCCAGCCATGTACGACCTGGCCAACCGTAGCCTGCTCCCGCCGGCCTTCTCCCTCGTGGGGTTCGGCCGGCGGGACTGGGACGACGCCCAGTTCGCCGAGTACGTCAAGGAACACGTCGCCGAGCACGCGCGCACGCCCTACAACGAGGACCTCTGGAACCAGTTCGCCTCGGGTCTGCGTTTCGTCCACGGCGAGTTCGACGACGACGACGCGTACCACCGGCTCGCGCAGACCCTCGACGAGCTCGACCGGGACCGGGGCACCCGCGGCAACCACGCGTTCTACCTCTCGATTCCGCCCAAGGCGTTCGAGGTGGTGTGCCAACAGCTCGCGGACCACGACCTCGCCGACAGCGAGGACAGCACGGGCTGGCGACGCGTGGTCATCGAGAAGCCCTTCGGGCACGACCTCGAATCCGCGCGGGAGCTCAACGCGATCGTGGAACGCGTGTTCCGCGCGGACAGCGTGTTCCGCATCGACCACTACCTGGGCAAGGAGACGGTGCAGAACATCCTGGCGCTGCGCTTCGCGAACCAGATGTTCGAGCCCTTGTGGGACGCCCGCTACGTGGACCACGTGCAGATCACCATGGCCGAGGAGATCGGGATCGGTTCGCGCGCCGGCTACTACGACGGCGTGGGCGCGGCCCGGGACGTGATCCAGAACCACTTGCTGCAGTTGCTCGCGTTCACCGCCATGGAGGAACCCGCGTCCTTCACGGCGCACAACCTGCGCCGCGAGAAGGCCAAGGTACTCGAATCCGTGGTGCTGCCCGAGGACCTCGGGAAGCATTCCGCGCTGGGCCAGTACACGTCAGGGCTGCAGGGCGGGGACTACGTCAAGGGCTTCCACGAGGAGAAGGACATCCCCGCGGATTCCCGCACGGAGACCTTCGCCGCACTGCGCGTGGACATCAACAACCGCCGCTGGGCGGGCGTGCCGTTCTACCTGCGCGCGGGGAAGCGACTGGGCCGGCGGGTCACCGAGATCGCGGTGGCGTTCAAGAAGTCGCCCAACCTGCTGTTCCGGGACATGGACAACGACGAGTTCGGTCAGAACGCGATTGTGATCCGGATCCAACCGGACGAGGGCGTGACCATCCGCTTCGGCTCCAAGGTCCCGGGCACCCAGTCCGAGATCCGGGACGTGACCATGGACTTCGGTTACGGCCACGCGTTCACGGAGTCGAGCCCCGAGGCCTACGAGCGGTTGATCTTCGACGTCCTGCTGGGTGAGCCCCCGCTGTTCCCGGACCACTCCGAGGTGGAGCTGTCCTGGAAGATCCTGGACCCGTTCGAGGAGCACTGGGCCGAGCAGCGCGTCATGCCCGAGCCGTACGCACCGGGTTCGTGGGGACCGGACTCGGCGCTCGAGTTGATGGCCCGTGACGGGCGAGTTTGGAGGCGACCGTGATCGTTCAGATGGAGAACACCACCGCGGCGAAGATTGAGAAGAAACTCAATCAGTTGCGGGACGAGAACGGCGTGGTGACGCTGGGCCGCGTGCTGACGCTCGTGGTCCTCGCGCAGGCCGGTCACTCGGAGGTCGCGGTCGAGGCCGCGAACTACGCGAGTCACGAGCACCCGTGCCGGATCATCGTGCACGTAGCGCACTCCCGCACCGACGAGACCCGCTTGGACGCGCAATTGCGCGTGGGCGGGGACGCCGGCGCGTCCGAGGTGATCCTGCTGCACGGCTACGGCGAGCTCGCCGAACCCACTGAGACCCTGGTCTCCGCGCTGTTGCTGCCGGACGCACCCATCGTGGCGTGGTGGCCGCACGACTTCCCCGAGAATCCCAGCACGAGCTCGATCGGGTGCATCGCCCACCGCAGGATCACCGACTCCTCGCGTGCGCCCGCACCCTTCGAGTCCCTGGCACAACTGTCCCAGCAGTACCGCCCCGGGGACACGGACCTGTCCTGGACGCGAATCACCAACTGGCGCATCCAGCTCGCTGCGGTCCTGGACCAGGTGGGGCCCGTGAAGGTGCGCGAGATCGTGCTCGAGGGCTCCACGGTGGCCTCGTCCATGGTGCTTTTGGGGGTGTGGCTGTCCAGCAAGCTCGATGCCCCGGCGACCATCATCACCGACGACACCCGGCGGGGTCTCGACCGCGTGTGCCTGGTCACCGACGACGGATCGGTGCAGCTGCACCGCCCCGGCCGCACCGTGGCCGTGCTCTCCCAGCCGGGTCAGCCGGATCAGCAGATCGCCATGCCCGTGCGGGATCTCAACGCGTGCCTCGCGGAGGAACTGCGACGGTTGGATGCGGACGAGGTCTACGGCGAGGTCATCACCTCGGGGCTCGCGAGTGCCCGGATCACGACCCGCACCGTCGGTGAGGAGGCCGCGGAGCCTTCCGAGAACACCACGGTGCAGGGCCACGATGCCTCGGCTTCCGCATCGGCCGGGGGAGCCGGCGATGAGTGAGCCGTCCCGCCCGGAACCGCGACTCGTCCCGCACGAGGGTGACGAACGCCTTGCCTGGGACACCGCCGGGCGCGTCCTCGAGGTGCTCGAGCACGCCCAGGACGAACGCGGGGAGGCCACCCTCGTGCTGACCGGCGGGAGCATGGGGACCCGCGTGATCGGTGAGCTGGCCGGCCACCCGGACGCCGCCGTGATCGACTGGTCGCGCGTGAACGTGTGGTGGTCGGACGAGCGGTTCCTTCCCGGTGCGGACGGTGAACGCAACGGTGTCCAGGCCGCGGACGCGTGGGACGAGACCCACGAGCTGACGTGGGACCGCGTGCACCCCGTGGCGGGCTCGGACGAGATCGCGTCGGCCGATGCCGCGGCCGAGGACTACGTCGAGGAACTCGCCGCGGCGGCCGAGAACGAGGGATCTGACACGGGCCTGCCGGTCTTCGATCTGGCCCTGCTGAGCCTGGGCCCGGACACCCACGTGGCATCCCTGTTCCCGGGCCGCGAGGACGTCCTGCGCACGGACGCCCCGGTGTTCGCGGTCGAGGACTCCCCCAAACCGCCGCCCACCCGCATCACCATGTCCCTACGGGCGATCAATTCCGCGCAGCGGGTCTGGCTGCTGGTCGCCGGTGCCGCGAAGGCCGAGGCCCTCGCCACGATCCGACGGCCGGAGATCACCGCGACCGAGGCCCCGGCCAGCGCGGTACGCGGGACCCGGGAGACCCTGTGGCTCGTCACGGAGGACACCCTCCCGGGCATGCCCGAGGACCCCGACCCGGCCCCGGGCGGGACCGCGGGCTGAGCCCATGATCCCACCCCCGGGCCCGGCCCGTCACCCGGCACGTACGGGACGACACCGCGCCCCGGATACGACGACGTCGGCCCGGACCTTCACGGTCCGGGCCGACGTCGTCTGCTCTACTGAGTTCTTCTGCTGTGCCGAGTTCTCGTGCTGTGCCGAGTCGTGGCGACCGGATCAGCCGGTGCGCGTGCGGCGGGTCTCAGACCCCCGGGCCGCTGAAGCGCATCAGCAGGCCGTAGCTGACGATGGCCAGGACCCACACGATCGCCAGAACGGTGGTGATCCGCACCACGTTCTTCTGCGCGGCGCCGGAGGTGTTCAGCGACTGGGTCATCCCGCCACCGAACATGTCCGACAGACCGCCGCCCTTGCCCTTGTTGAGCAGGACGAACATGATGCACAGGATGCCGGTGACCACGATGATCACCTGGAGGGCGATCTGGAGGATCTCCACGAATAGCCTCGATTCACGAATCTCGGGGGCGGGTCAACCGTCAACGATCGGAAGGGATCACTGGTCGGTGGCCAGGTGCTGCTCGAACCGGGTAATCTTAGCAAATTCCTCCGCGTCCAGACTGGCAC
This sequence comes from Kocuria marina, assembly GCA_014652975.1. Lineage (GTDB taxonomy): Bacteria > Actinomycetota > Actinomycetes > Actinomycetales > Micrococcaceae > Kocuria > Kocuria marina. The sequence goes on from BMZV01000002.1 coordinate 411,509, forward strand.
CGCCCACCAAGGCGCCGTCCACGTCCGCTCCCCCGAGGATGTTCGCGACGTTCGAGGACTTCACTGAACCGCCGTAGAGCACCCGCGTGGCCTTCGCGAAGTCCTCGCCGTACAGCGACTCGAGTTCCGCGCGGATCGCGTGCGCCATCTCCTGGGCGTCCTCGGGCCCGGCCACCTCCCCCGTGCCGATGGCCCACACCGGTTCGTAGGCCACCACGAGGCCCTCGAGCTCGCCGGCGTTGAGCTCCGCGAGGCTCCCGCGCAACTGCTCGAGCGTGTACTGCACGTGCTCACCGGCCTGGCGCTGCTCGAGACCCTCGCCGATGCACAGCATGGGGGTCAGGCCGTGACGGATCGCGGCGCGGACCTTGTCGCGGCACTGCTCATCGGATTCGGCGTGGATGCTCCGCCGTTCGGAGTGCCCCACGAGCGCGTAACGGCACCCAAGCTTGGCCAGGAACTGGCCCGAGATGTCTCCCGTGTACGCCCCGGAGTCCTGGTCGGAGAGGTCCTGGGCGCCGTAGGCGATCTGCAGTCCGTCGCCGTCCACGAGGGACTGCACGGAGCGCAGGTCGGTGAACGGGGGGAACACCGCGACCTCCACGCGGGAGAAGTCGTGCTTGGCGTCCTTGAGCGTCCACGCGAGCTTCTGCAGCAGGGCGATGCCCTGCGTGTGGTCCATGTTCATCTTCCAGTTGCCCGCGATCAGGGGCGTGCGGTCGAAGACACCGTTGGTCTGGGTGGTCATGGCTGGATCTCCTTCGGTCGTGCGGCGTGGCTGTGGACGGGGGCGGGCGCGTGGGGCCCGCGGCGGCGGGCCCCGCGCATCACGGTGTGTGGCGGCTCAGGCGCCCAGCGCCACGAGTCCCGGCAGTTCCTTACCCTCGATGTACTCGAGCGACGCGCCACCCCCCGTGGAGATGTGGCCGAACTGGTCGTCCCGGTATCCCAGGTTGCGCACGGCGGAGGCGGAGTCGCCGCCGCCGATCACGCTCATGGCGTCGGAGTCCACGAGGGCCTGCGCCACGGTCTTGGTGCCGTTGGCGAACGCCGGCATCTCGAACACGCCCACGGGGCCGTTCCAGAACACGGTCTTCGCTTCGGCGATCGTGCGCGCGAACAGTTCGGCGGACTCGGGGCCGATGTCCAGGCCCAGGCCGGAGTCACCGATCTTCCCACCCTCGATGTCCGAGACCGGGCGGACCTCGTGCTCGGCGTCCTTGGAGAACGCGGAGGCGTACACAACGTCCACGGGCAGCACGATCTCGGTGCCCGCCTCGGCGGCGCGGTCCAGGTAACCCTTGACGGTGTCGATCTGGTCCTTCTCGAGCAGGGACGAACCCACCGCGTGACCCTGGGCCGCGAGGAACGTGAAGACCATGCCGCCGCCGATGAGCAGCGAGTCCGCCTTACCGATCAGGTTGTCGATCACGGCCAGCTTGTCGGAGACCTTGGACCCACCCATGACCACCACGAACGGGCGCTCGGGATCGGAGATAACCTTGCGCAGGACGTCCACCTCGGTCTTGACCAGGTCACCCAGGTAACCGGGCAGCGCGCGCGCGATGTCGTACACGGAGGCGTGCTTGCGGTGCACGGCCCCGAAGGCGTCATCCACGTACGCACCGTTCTCCCCCGTCAGGGACGCGAGCTCGGCCGCGAACTCCTCCCGCTCGGCGTCGTCCTTGGACGTCTCGCGCGGGTCGAAGCGCACGTTCTCGAGCACGAGGATCTGTCCGTCCTGCAAGGCCTCGGCCTTCCCGCGGGCGTCCTGACCCACCACGTCCGAGGCGACGACGACGTCCGCGTCCGCGAGCTCGGCCAGGCGCGCGGCGGCCGGCTCGATCGAGTACTTGGGATCCACGGTGCCCTTGGGGCGCCCGAGGTGCGCCATGACGATCAGGCGTGCGCCGGCGTCGGCGAGCTTGGTGAGCACCGGTAAGGACGCGCGCACGCGACCGTCGTCGGTCACGGTGGAACCGTCAAGCGGAACGTTGAGGTCCGAGCGCACGAGCACGCGGCGACCCGCGACCCCCTCCGCCATGAGATCGTCCAGTGACTTGGCCATATCCGTCATCCCTTCCTGTGGTGATGCCGTACTGATGACAATGGCGCCGGTACCCGCGGGCACCGGCGCCACTGAGCGGTCTGACTCAGAGCTTATCCGCTACGTAGGAGACGAAGTCCACGAGACGCAGGGTGTAGCCCCACTCGTTGTCGTACCACGCGATGACCTTGACCTGGTTGTCGATGACCTTGGTCAGGGGCGCGTCGAACACGGTGGAGACGTCGTAGCCCTCGATGTCCTTGGAGACGAGCGCTTCCTCGGAGTACTCGATGATGCCCTTGAAGGGGCCCTCGGCGGCCTGCTTGATCGCGGCGTTCACGGACTCGACCGTGACGTCCTTCTCCACGTCCACGGTGAGGTCCACGAGCGAGCCGGTGGGAACCGGGACGCGCACGGCGAAGCCGTCCAGCTTGCCCTTGAGCTCGGGCAGCACGAGGCCCACGGCGGCGGCGGCACCGGTGGTCGTGGGGATCATGCTCAGCGCGGCGGCGCGGGCGCGGCGCAGGTCCTTGTGCGGGGCGTCGTGCAGGCGCTGGTCACCCGTGTAGGCGTGGATCGTGGTCATGAGACCGCGCTCGATGCCGAACTCGTCGTTGATGACCTTGGCCAGCGGCGCGAGGCAGTTGGTGGTGCAGGACGCGGCGGAGACCAGGTTCATGCTGGCCGAGTCGTAGGATTCGTGGTTCACGCCGTAGACGAACGTGCCGTCCACTTCCTTGCCCGGTGCGGAGAGCACGACCTTCTTGGCACCGGCGTCCAGGTGCGCCTGCATCTTGGGGCCGGTCGTGAACCTGCCCGTGCACTCGATCACAATGTCCACGCCGAGCTCGCCCCAGGGCAGCTTGGAGGGATCGGCCTCGGCCAGGAACTTCACCTGGTGGCCGTTCACGGTCATCATGTCACCGTCCAGGGTGACGTCCGCGCCGAGCCGGCCCATGACGGAGTCGAACTCGAACAGGTGCTTCAAGGTCTCCGGATCCGTGAGGTCGTTCACCGCGACCAACTCGATGTCGTGGCCGTGCTCGGTGTACAGGGCCCGCGCGAAGCAGCGTCCGATCCGTCCGAAACCGTTGATGCCAACCTTGACTGTCACTGCGATCTCCTCTGTCTGTCGGGGGTTGGCGGGTGCCGGTCCGTCGAGATGTGGGATCCAAACCAAACGGTAGAAATCCCACACTCTGTTCTCGACGTCGTCCGCGGCCCGCCGGGTCTTCCAGTCCTATTCTACCGAGAATTCACGCGGTTCAACAGGGGCTCGACGCAGATTCAGGCGACTCTCCCGTAAACCCCACACAAACCCACAGCACCGGCGTGTTGCCCGCGGGTGCTACTATGCGCGGCGCTGTTCCGACCCAGCGTGCGCGGCGAACTCGGCGGTCGTGGCCACACCCAGTTCCTCGGCACGGCGGTCCGCCATGGCGAGCAGTCGGCGGATCCGCCCGGCGATCGCGTCCTTGGTCAGGGGCGGGTCCGACAACCGACCCAGCTCGTCCAGGCTCGCCTGCTTGTTGGCGACCCGGAGCCGGCCGGCGGCCCGCAGATGCTCCGGGGCGTCGTCCCCGAGCAGGTCCAGGGCACGCTCGACCTTGGCCCCCGCCGTGACCGCGGCCTGCGCGGAGCGGCGCAGGTTGGCGTCGTCGAAGTTCGCGAGCCGGTTGGCCGTGGCGCGGACCTCCTTGCGCATCCGGCGGTCCTCCCACTGCAGCAGCGCGCGGTGCGCGCCCAGGCGCGTGAGCAGCGTGGCGATCGTGTCCCCGTCGCGCACGACGACGCGGTCCGCCCCGCGCACCTGCCGCGCCTTGGCGAGCACGTCCAGCCGACGCGCGGAACCCACGAGCGCGAGCGCTGCCTCGGGACCGGGGCACGTGAATTCCATCGCCGCGGCCCGCCCCGGTTCGGTGAGCGAACCGTGGGCCAGGAAGGCACCTCGGATCACGGCGGCGGACTCCTCGACGCTGCCGTTGACTACGGTGGGCGGCAGACCGCGCACGGGACGACCGTGGGCGTCCAGCAACCCGGTGCGCCGGGCCAGCGCCTCACCGTCGCGGGCAACCCGCACGACCCACGTACGGTCCCGGCGCAGACCACCGCCGCTGATCACCCCGAGCTCGCACTCGTGGCCGAAGACCTCCCCCACGGCGCGTGCCGCGCGGCGCGCGACCGATTCGGTGTCCAGCTCCGCCTGCACCACGATTCGCCCGCCCACGATGTGCAGCCCGCCCGCGAAGCGCAATAGCGCCGAGAGCTCCGCCGCGCGCACCGCAGACTTGCGCACCTGCAGGTGCGAGAGTTCTTCCTTGACCGAAGCGGTCAATGCCATGGTTGTCGATCTCCTTGCCGAGTACGTGTGCTGCGCGGCGGGGGCTCCCGCTCAGCGCTGCGCGTTCATGATCTGCTGGTAGGCCGCGGCCAGTTTGAAGGGGTTGTGCACCGAACTGCCGCTCGTGTCCCGCAGCGAGTCCCAGTGCACGACGGCGCCGAGCTGGGCGGCCGCCGCCTCGACGTCCTTGGGGGACTCCGCGGCGGACGGGTCCGCGAGCACCACGTCCAGGCGCAGGTCCGGGGCGTAGCGCTTGAGCACGCGCAGCTGGTCCCCCGATCCCATGCTGAGGGTCTCGGAATCCCGGGAGAGGTTCAGCGTGACGAGACGCTTGGCCGGGGACCGGCAGATCGCGTCCCGCAGTTCGGACAGCAACAGGTGCGGCAGTACGGAGGTGTGCCACGACCCGGGACCGAGCACGACCCACGCGGCCTCCTCGATCGCGGTGACGGCCTCCGGGCACGCGGGGGCGTCCGCCGGGGACAGGCGCACGTTGCACACGTCCGCCTCCTTGGCGAGCCGTGACTGGCCCGTGACGGTGCGCGTAATCTTCTCCGGGGGGCACTCCTGCGTGGGATTGCTCCCGGGCGAGACATCCCCCTCGATCACGAGCGGGAGGCAACTCATGGGTAGCACCTGGCCGCGCGCACCCAGCAGCGCACCGGCCCAGCGCAGTCCCTCCACGGGGTCGCCGAGCAGCTCCCACAACGTTACGATCAGCAGGTTCCCCAGGGCGTGGTTGTCCAGACCCTCGTCCGGGTGGGTCTTGATGCTGAACCGGTGCTGCATCACGTCGCTCCACGTGCGACCCCATTGGGAGTCGTCGCACAGCGCCGCCAGCGCCATCCGCAGATCGCCGGGCGGCAGGACGCCCAGGTCGTTGCGCAGTCGACCGGACGATCCGCCGTCGTCCGCGACCGTGACCACGGCTGTGAGGGCCGGCGCCAACAGACGCAGGGCGGACAGGCTCGCGGACAACCCGTGACCGCCACCCAGGGCGACCACGGAATCGGCATCCGTCAGGGACGCGCGCGCGGAGGCGTCCAACGAGTGGTAGGGGTCCACGTCGCGTCGGCTGCTCAGCGGCAATCGGGGCAACGCACCCGTCGTAGGAAAGTTAGTCATGGAATCCGTAATTTCTGGGGGCGGGACTACTCTCGGCCCAGGTCCCGGTGCTGGATGTTGACGGTCACGCGGGGGGACTTGCTGAGCCGCCGCGCGACCTCCTCGGTGATCGCCACGGAACGGTGCTTGCCTCCCGTGCACCCGATGGCGATGCTCGCGTAGTGCTTGTTCTCGGTGCGGTAGCCGGCGAACACCGGTTCGAGCATGGCCACGAAGCGGTCCACGAAGGTCGGCGTGCCGTGGTGGCCGAAGACGTAGTCCCGTACCTCGGGGTCCTTGCCCGTGCGCGGGCGCAACGCGGGGACCCAGTGGGGATTGGGGATGAAACGCACGTCCGCGAGGAAGTTCGCGTCCGCGGGCACGCCGTACTTGAACCCGAAGCTCATGACCGTGAGCCGCAGCACCACCGGACCGCTCGTGGAGAACATGTCCGCGACGGCCTTGGTCAGCGCGTGCACGTTGAAGGACGAGGTGTCCAGCACGGAGTCGGCGGTCTCGCGCAGATCGCGCAACAGCTCGCGCTCGGCGCGGATCCCGTCCAGGATCCGGCCGCCCGCCTGCAGGGGGTGGGGGCGGCGCTGGAGCTCGTAGCGCGAGACGATCACCTCGTCCGAGGCCTCGAGGAACAGCACCGAGAACTCCACGCCCGAGCGTTCGAGCGCGGCGAGGGTCTCACGCATGTCGTTGAACAGTGCCTTGCCACGCACGTCGATCACCACGGCGAGCTTGGGCAGGGTCTGCGGGGTCCGCGACACGAGGTCCGCCAGCGTCCCGAGCATCTGCGGGGGCAGGTTGTCCACGACATACCACCCGAGGTCCTCGAGCGCGTTGGCCGCCGTGGAGCGACCCGCCCCGGACATCCCGGTCACGATCAGCAACTCCGCCGTGGGGGGCTTAACCGGTTCCAGGGTGGAGGGCGTGGCTTCCGGGGGTGGGCTGCTCATGTGGTCACGGACCGCCTGATCTTCCGACTGCAGGGTTCGTTTCCAGGGTAGACCAGTTTCAGTCGAGCAGTTCGCCCGTCTCGGTATCCACAGCCGGCTCCCGGGCCTCGGTGCCGCCCCCGAGGGTCTGCGCGACCTTGGTGGCCAACGCGGGCCCGAAGCCCTTGACCTCGAGGATCTCCTCCGCGGTGGCGGCGCGCAGTTTCTTGACCGAGCCGAAGTGCTTGAGCAGGGCCTTCTGCTTGGCCGGGCCCAGCCCAGGCACGTCGTCGAGCGCGGAGACCGTCATGGCTTTGGAGCGCTTCTGCCGGTGGAACGTGATCGCGAAACGGTGGGCCTCGTCGCGCACGCGCTGCATGAGGAACAACCCTTCCGAGGCGCGGGGCAGGATGACCGGGAACTCGTCGTCGGGCACCCACACCTCCTCGAGCCGCTTGGCCAGACCCACCACGTGGACGTCGTCCACGCCGAGGTCGTCCAGGGCGCGCTGGGCCGCCGCGACCTGGGGCGGGCCGCCGTCCACGATCACGAGATTGGGGGGATACGCGAAGGCGCGCGCGGGCGCGTCGTCGGCGTCCGGGGCCACCTCCCCGCTGTGCACGCCCTTCTCCGCGGCCCGGCGCTGCTGTTCGAGGTGGCGGGAGAACCGGCGGTGGATGACGTCGTACATGGACGCGGTGTCGTCCCGTGCGGCGTCGCCAGTGATCGAGAACTTGCGGTACTCCGACTTGCGCGGCAGACCGTCCTCGAACACGACCATGGACGCGACCACATTGGTGCCCTGGACGTGGGAGATGTCGTAGCACTCGATGCGCATGAGGGCGTCCGGGAGGTCCAGGGCCTCCTGCAACTGCTGCAGGGACGCCGAGCGCGTGGTCAGGTCCCCCGCGCGGCGAGACTTGTGCAGGGCCAGCGCCTGGCGCGCGTTCTCCGCGACGGTCTCGAGCAGCTGCGCCTTGTCACCGCGCTGGGGCCGTTGGATGGCCACCTGGGAACCGCGCAGCTCACTGAGCCAGTTGCGCAGCTCGTCCGCCTCGTCCGGTTCCGCGGACACGTACACCGTGCGCGGGATCGTGTCCTGGCGGTACGCGAGCTCGGACGTGCGGCGGTGCTTGGCGACCACGTCCGTGCTCCCGCCTGCGGTCTGTTTCCTGCGGGCCGACGGCGCGGGGGCCAGTTCCGATTGCGCCTCGCCGTAGACCTGTTGCAACAGGTGGGTCATGAGCTGGGCGGTCGTGACGTCCTCGACCTTCTCGGTGATCCACCCGCGCTGACCCCGGATCCGGCCACCACGCACGTAGAACACCTGGACCGCGGCCTCGAGCTCGTCCTCGGCAATCGCGAAGAAGTCCGCGTCCGTGGTGTCCGCGAGCACCACCGTGTTGCGCTCGAAAGCCCGTTCGAGCGCGCCGACGTCGTCGCGGCGTGCCGCAGCGGTCTCGAAGTCCATACGCTCGGCGGCCTCGTTCATTTGCCGCGTGAGCTCCCGGATGTACGGCTTGGCGTGCCCGGCCATGAAGCGGCACAGGTCGTCGGCGAGCCGGCGGTGGTCCTCGCGGGAGATCTCCCCCACGCACGGCGCCGAGCACTTGTCGATGTAACCCAGCAGGCACGGCCGGCCACTGCGCTCGGCGCGCTGGAACACACCCTTGGTGCACGTGCGCACGGGGAAGACCCGCAACAGGGCGTCCAGGGTGTCCCGGATGGCCCACGCCTGGGAATAGGGGCCGAAGTAGCGGTTGCCCGGTTTCTTCTCCCCGCGTGTGACCATGGCCCGCGGGACGTCCTCGGACATCGTGACCGCCAGGTACGGATAGGACTTGTCGTCCCGGTAGGCGATGTTGAACCGGGGCGCGAACTCTTTGATCCACGTGTACTCGAGCTGCAGGGACTCGAACTCCGAGCCCACCACGGTCCACTGCACCGCCGCGGCCGTGGTGACCATGGTGCGGGTCTTGGGCGCGAGCTGGTGCAGGGGCGCGAAGTAGGACGAGAGCCGGTTGCGCAGGTTCTTGGCCTTGCCCACGTAGATCACACGGCCGTGTTCGTCCCGGAACCGGTAGACCCCCGGATTGGTCGGGATGTCCTGTCGGGCCGGTCTGTAGCTCGCCGGGTCAGCCACGCCCGGCGTCCCTCTGCACGGACGGGGACACGTTGTACACGTCCTTGCGCGGTTGCCCGGATAGTCCCGCGATCGTGGTCATGATCTGCTCCACGTGGGTCTTGCGCAGCTTGCCCGTCTGATGCCCGTGGGACTCCGGTGTGGGGATGGGCTCCCCCACGTGCATCTCGAACTTGGCGGGGCGGATCATGGTAGCCCCGGGCGGTTGCAACCGCTGGGTGCCGATCAGCCCCACGGGCACCACCGGGGCGCCCGTGACGTAGGCCAGGTAGGCCACGCCGGAGTGCCCGCGGTACAGGTAACCGTCCCGGGAGCGCGTGCCCTCCGGGTAGATCCCGAACACGTTGCCCTGCTTGAGGTGTTCCACGGCAGGATCCAGGGCCGCCACGGACTCGCTCTGCTGACCGCGGGTCACGGGGATGATGTCGATGAACTCGAAGGCCTCGCGCATGAGCTTGCCCTTGATCCCGGGGCTGTTGACGTACTCCGCCTTGGCGATGAACTTGACCCGGCGGGGCATGAACGCGGAGATGATGACCGAGTCCAGGAAGGACAGGTGGTTGGACGCGATGATCACGGGGCCGTCCTGCGGGAGGTTCTCCAGACCCGTGATCACGGGACGACACAGCAGCCTCAGGGCGCGCGCCACCGAGGCCTTGGTCAGGTCGTATTTCGTGATCACTGCTCGCTCCCCTACCGGTCCGTGTATTGCTGGAGCAAGTGTGCCAAATCCCCGGGCTCACGAGCGACAGCGGCACACACGTCCCGCAGTTCCCCGAGTTGCGCGAAGCCCCATCCTGCGCCCAGGCAGTCGATGCCGTGGCTGCGGGCACCGTCGGCGTCGTAGCTGCGGTCCCCGATCATCACGGTGCGTGCGGGGTCCGGGGGCAGCGCACCCATGCGCCGCAGCGCCTCCCCGATGATCGCGGGCTTGTCGTGCAGCCGCCCGGACCCGCTCGGTTGCGCGAGATCGTCCGCGGCGCCGCTCACGGTCTCGAAGTACTCGTCCAGCCCGAAACGCGACACGACCTCCACGGCGATGTGTTCGGGCTTCTGGGTGGCCACGGCCTGACGCACGCCGCGCTCGCGCAGCGACCCCAGCACCTCGCGGACACCCGGATAGACGCGCGAGCGGTCCAGGCCCTCCGCGAGGTACCCGGCACGGTACACCGCGGCGACCTCCGCGATCCGGTCCTCGGGGACGTCCGTGAACCGGCGCAGGGACTCCCCGATCGGCGGTCCCACGAAGCGCCCGAGGTTCTCGGGCACGGCGAAGCCGCACGAGCGCAGGGCGCCGGCGATCCCGTCTGTGATGGCCCCGGCGGGATCCAGGACCGTGCCGTCCAGGTCCCACAGGACGATGGGGCTCTGGACGCTCATGCCCGGTCCCCCACCGCGGCCTCGGCGCGCTGCCGGTTCTCCTGCGTCCCGTCGGCCGGTTCCGCGTCTCCCGGGGCCTCCGCGCCGTCCGCGGTGTTGCCCGGGTCCGCAGCGTCCCCCGGGCGCGCGGCCTCGCCGGAACTCGCAGTGCCGTCCGCGTCGCTGCGGTGGGCGGCCTCCCTGGCGGCGGAGTGCTCGAGCACCTCGCGTACGAACTGCCCCGTGAAGCTGTCCTTGTTGCGAGCGACCTGCTCCGGGGTGCCCTGTGCCACGACCGTGCCACCGCCGGATCCCCCGTTGGGGCCCAGGTCCACGATCCAGTCCGCCGACTTCACGACGTCCAGGTTGTGCTCGATGGTCATGACGCTGTTGCCCTTGTCGACCAGGCTCTGCAGCACCATGAGCAGCTTGCGGATGTCCTCGAAGTGCAGACCCGTGGTGGGCTCGTCCAGGACGTAGATCGTGCGCCCGTTGGAACGCTTCTGCAGTTCCGCGGCGAGCTTGACGCGCTGAGCCTCACCGCCGGAGAGCGTGGTGGCGGGCTGACCCAGCCGCACGTACCCGAGGCCCACCTCCACGAGCGTGGTGAGGTAGCGCGCGATCGCGGTGAACGGCGCGAAGAACTCCGCCGCCTCCTCGATGGGCATGTCCAGGACCTCCGCGATGTTCTTGCCCTTGTAGTGCACCTCGAGGGTCTCGCGGTTGTAGCGCGCGCCCTTGCACACCTCGCACGGGACGTAGACGTCCGGCAGGAAGTTCATCTCGATCTTCAGCGTCCCGTCACCCGAGCATGCCTCGCAGCGCCCGCCCTTGACGTTGAACGAGAACCGGCCTTGCTGGTAGCCGCGGACCTTGGCCTCTTGGGTCTCCGCAAACAGCTTGCGGATCCTGTCGAACACGCCCGTGTACGTGGCCGGGTTGGAGCGCGGGGTGCGCCCGATGGGGCTCTGGTCCACGTGCACGACCTTGTCCAGGTGTTCCAGACCGTCGATGCGCTTGTGCCGACCGGGCACCTGCTTGGCGCCGTTGAGCTGATTGGCCAGGCTCGTGTAGAGGATGTCGTTGACGAGCGTGGACTTCCCCGAACCGGAGACGCCCGTGACGGCCACGAAGACCCCGAGCGGGAAGTCCACCGTGAGGTTCTGCAGGTTGTTCTCCCGCGCACCCACGACCGTGAGCTGCCGCTTCTTGTCCACGGGACGCCGCGTCGTGGGGACTTCGATCAGCTTGCGGCCGGTGAGGTAGTCGGCCGTGATGGACCGGCGGTTCTCGAGCAGCTGGTCGTAGGTCCCGGAGTGGACCACGTCCCCACCGTGCACGCCCGCGCCCGGGCCCACGTCCACGATCCAGTCGGCCTCGCGCATGGTGTCCTCGTCGTGCTCGACCACGATGAGGGTGTTGCCCATGTCCCGCAAGCGCAGCAGGGTGTCGATGAGTCGGCGGTTGTCGCGCTGGTGCAGCCCGATGGACGGCTCGTCCAGGACGTAGAGCACGCCCACGAGCCCCGCACCGATCTGGGTGGCGAGCCGGATGCGTTGTGCCTCCCCGCCGGACAGCGTGGCCGCGGCCCGCTCCAGGTTGAGGTAGTCCAGCCCGACGTCGATCAGGAACGTCAGGCGCGCGATGATCTCCTTGAGCACCTGGTCACCGATCCTGGCCTCGCGGGTGTCAAGGTCCAGCTGCTGGAAGAACGCGAGGGAATCGCGCATGGGCAGGCGTGTGGCCTCGGCGATGTTCTTCCCGCCCACGGTGACCCCCAGGATCGTGGGGTTCAGCCGCGCGCCCCCGCACTCGGGGCACGCCACCTGGCGCATGTACTGCTCGTAGCGGTCCTTGGCGTGATCGGACTCGGTCTCCTCGTGCTTGCGCTTGATATAGCCGAACACGCCCTCGAAGCCCTGCGTATACCGGCGCTCGCGGCCCCACCGGTTGCGGTAGGCCACGGTGACCTTGTAGTCCTTGCCGTGCAGGATGGCCTTGCGTGCCTTGGCCGGCAGGTCCTTCCACGGGGTCACGAGGTCGAATCCGGCCTCCTCCCCGAGTCCGGCGAGCAAGCGGTTCCAGTAGTCACTCGTGGCTTTGCCCAGGGACCACGGCGCGATGGCGCCCTCCACGAGGGACAGGTCCGGGTTGGGAACCACGAGGTCCTCGTCCACCTCGAGGCGCGAACCGATGCCGTCGCACTCGGGGCACGCGCCGAACGGGGCGTTGAACGAGAACGAGCGCGGCTCGATCTCGTCCGTCTGCAGCTCGTGCTCGTTGGGGCACGCGAGGTTCTCGGAAAACGTGCGGCGGGTCTCGTGCCACGGGGACTGCTCGCCCTCACGGGTCACGAGCTCGATGACCACGCGTCCGTCCGCGAGGTTCAGGGCGGTCTCGACCGAGTCGGTGAGCCGCTGCCGGGCGTCCGGCTTGGCCGTGAGGCGGTCCACGACCACGTCGATCGTGTGCTTGTACTGCTTCTTGAGCTTGGGCGCGTTCTCGAGCTGAACGGTCTCGCCGTCCACGACGGCGCGCGCGTATCCCTGGGTGCTCAGCTGCTGGAACAGGTCCTGGAACTCGCCCTTGCGACCCTTGACCACGGGGGCGAGCACCATGAACCGGGTGCGCTCGGGCAGCTCGAGCAGCTGGTCCACGATCTGCTGGGGCGTCTGCTTGGTGATGGGCTCACCGCACACCGGGCAGTGCGGGTGGCCGATCCGCGCCCACAGCAGACGCATGTAGTCGTAGATCTCGGTGATCGTGCCCACCGTGGAGCGCGGGTTGCGCGAGGTGGACTTCTGGTCGATGGACACCGCCGGGGACAGCCCCTCGATGAAGTCCACGTCCGGCTTGTCCACGCGGCCCAGGAACATCCGGGCGTAGGAGGACAGCGACTCCACGTAGCGGCGCTGACCCTCGGCGAAGATGGTGTCGAAGGCCAGGGAGGACTTCCCGGACCCGGACAGCCCCGTGAACACGACCATGGAATCGCGGGGGATGGTCAGATCCACGTTCTTGAGGTTGTGCTCGCGGGCACCCTGCACCACGATCTCGGTCAGGTCCGAGACACCGGAGGCGCGGGTGCGCGGGGCACGGTCGTGGGCCACTCGTTCCGCGAGCACGGAGCTCGACGAACGGTCACTGGGGGTTCGGCGGGTTTGCTCAGACACGGCAGTCACTCTATTACTAGCCGCCGACACGACGAGCGGGTCCAGGGACGAATCAGCGCAGCGCGCAATGCGACCTCCCGGCCGGATCGCGCGCTGCGCCGTCGTCCGTCGTGTCCCCTACGAGTGGGCGACCCACTCGGCAGCGGGGCACCCTACTCGGCCCGGTGCCTAGGGTGGGGATGCGGGTGCGCGGTCCCCGCGGCGTCGGGCTCGACCGGCGCGGCGTGGGCCCCGCGGGCCGAACGCGCCGTCTCCTCGGCGCGCTCGCCGTGGGAGCGCCGCAGCCCGGAGGCCTTGGGATCGACCACGGGCAGCTCACCGGTCTCCGCGTGCTGCATGCGCAGCCCGGCCGCTTCCACGGGGTTGACGCGCTTGGTCACCATGGTGATCTCACCCGTCTCCGGGTCCACCTCCGCGACGTCCACCGTGGTGCGCAGCGGCATCTCCTTCATGAGCAGCACGCACACCAGGGTCACCAGCGATGCGATCCCGGCCACGAGGAAGAGCAACCCGGTCCCGGTGCCGTACGCCTCACGAATGGCCTCCAACACTGCCGGGGGCAGCCCCGCGAGGTCGATCGACGCGGCGTCGGGCGTTTGGTGGGCATCCAGACCGTGGTCCGCGGCAAACTGGGACATCTCGCTCGAGAGGTGACGCGTGAGCAGCGCCCCGAACAGAGACACCGCCACGGCGCCACCCACGGTGCGGAAGAATGCGACCGCGGAGGACGCGGAGCCCATGTCCTTCAGGCCCACGGTGTTCTGCACGGCGAGCACGAGGTTCTGGTTCAGCGTGCCCACGCCCAGACCCACGAGGCAGATGAAGATGCCCACGAGCCACGCGGGCGTCGCGTGGGTCAGCTGGGACGCCAGGAACAGACCGATCGCGAGGATTACCGCGCCCGCGATCAACACCCGCTTCCACCGGCCGAAACGCGTGATGAGCTGGCCTGCGATCATGGAGCCCAGGAACGATCCCACGACCTGCGGGAGCATGAGCAGCCCGGATTCGGTGGGCGTGTAGCCCTGGCCCAGCTGGAAGTACTGACCCAGGTACGTCGTGGACGCGAACATGGCGCCACCCGTGGCGATCGCCGCGATGATCGCGAGCACGGTGGTGCGCTCGGTGACCACGTGCAGGGGCATGGTCGGTTCGCTCGCGCGCCGCTCCACCAGGATGAACGCCAAGGTGCTGAGCACGCCCACCACGATCAGCAGGATGGACTCCCACGAACCCCAGTCGAAGAGCTTGCCCGCGAAGGACACCCACAACAGCAGGGAGGACGTGGCCACCGCGAGCAGGGCCATACCCAGGAAGTCCACTGTGGGCGCCGTCTCACGCGTGGTCTCGGGCAGGTGCAGCGTGCGCACGATTAGCACGGCCGCGAGGATCGACAGCGGCACGGGGATCAGGAAGCACCAGCGCCACCCGAACGCGTCCACGATGAGCCCGCCCAGGAGCGGGCCCACCGACGTGGCCACGGCCATGACCGCGCCCATGTACCCGGCGTACCGGCCGCGCTCGCGCGGCGGAATGATCGTGCCCAGGATCGTCTGGGCCAGCGCCATCAGGCCGCCCATGCCCACGCCCTGGATCACGCGCGCCACCACGAGCATGGTGATGGATCCCGCGAGACCCGCAGCGGCGGAACCGATCACGAAGATCGCGATGGCCATGAGCAGCAGCTTTTTCTTGTCGAAAAGGTCCGCGAGCTTGCCCCACATGGGGGTCGTGACGGCGTTGGCCAACAGGGTGCCCGTGACCGTCCAGGACAGTGCCGTCTGGTCTCCGCCCAGGTCCGCCATGATGACGGGCAGTGCCGTGCCGATGATGGTCAGGGTGACCATGGCCATGAAGAACGCGGCCAGGATGCCGGTCAACGCCCGCAGGACGTCCCGATGCTCCTGGTCGCTCGTTCGCGTGGTACGCGCCTTACCGCGCGTGTCCTGGGCTGCCGTCACGGGCTGTTCTCCTTTCCGCGACCGGGGTCACCGGACGCCGTGGGGTGCGGGGATCCGGGCTGCGCCCCGGGCTCCGGCGCGATCGTGGCCGCCGTGACCCGGGACATGCCCAGTGATGTCAGGAAGAGTTCGGTGAGCCGGTTGAGGTCCACGCGTGTGCGTTCTGCCTCGTCCTCGCCCAGGTCGCCCAGACGGGCGACGAGGGTCTCGGCGTCCGCGCGCAGGTTCGCCTCGAGGGCCTTGCGACCCTCGGCGGTGATCTCCACGATCTGCGCGCGTCCGTCCTCGAGATCCCGTGTGCGGGTCACGTACCCGAGGTGTTCGAGGGCGCTCAGGTGTCGGCTCATCCCTGAGGCCCCGAGGCCGGACTCGGCCACGATGTCCTTTGCCCGGCGTCCGGGCACGCACGCGAGATAGCTCAGGATGTTGGTGTGCACCATGGACAGTTCCCGGTGCAGCGCCGCTGCCTTGAGCACCTTGCGGGTCACGCGTTGCAGCTCGAACAAGTCGCGCACGAGCTCCTCGGCGGTCGCGTGTGACACGCCCATCCACTCCCCCCCCCGTTCCTCGGGTGCCGGGTCCGTAGCGCGCGGTCCGCACCCGGTGCGGGCGGTCATGAGTTCATTGCTGCCCACTCGGGCGATCCGCTGGGTTCGCAGGACTCGGCGGTCGACGCCGTTCAGTCGGGTGAGCACGCGGCGCTCGGACGCCGCCAGCTTATTTATTTGCTTCGCGCAACTATATATTTTTACGCTCCGGTAGTCCATCACCGGGCGTGTCGTCTGCATTACACGCACCTCCCCGCGCGCGGGTGCGTATTAGCCCGGCGTGACTCGGCGGCCTAGAATCGTGGGCATGATCGCTACCCAGACCGAGATCACGGAACTCGCCGACATCACCATCCGCCGCATTTCGGTGAGCGAGATGGACAACAACGTGTACCTCCTCACCTCCAAGGAGCACGGCACGCAGGTGCTCATCGACGCCGCGGACGACGCCCGCGCCATCGCCGGTCTCGTGGCCGCCGGGTCCGGGGACTGCTCCGACTGGGGGAACCTGCAGTTGATCATCACGACCCACTCGCACTGGGACCACGTGCGCGCGCTGGAGTCCGTGGCCTTGCACTCGGAGGCCATGACGGCGTGCGGTGCCGCGGACGAGAACGACATCTCGGTGCCCATGGACCTCACGTTCGAGAACGGGGACACCGCCGAGCTCGACGGTTTCGAGCTGGACATCATCGAGCTGCGCGGGCACACCCCAGGCTCCATCGCGGTGGTGTACCGGGACCCGTCCCGGCCCGCCCACATCTTCTCGGGTGACTCCCTCTTCCCCGGCGGTCTCGGCAAGACGAACTCCCCCGAGGACTTCCAGCAGCTCTACCAGGACGTCACCGAGCGGATCTTCGACGAGTTCCCGGACGACACCGTGATCCACCCGGGCCACGGCGACCCCACGACCCTGGGCGCCGAACGCCCGCACCTGCAGGAGTGGAAAGAACGCGGCTGGTGAGCGCCGCCTCGTCCGGGGCCGCGGCCCCGACGCGTAACACGGCGGACCGGGCCGCGTACGTCGCCGTCTTGGCCTTCCCCCTGTTGGTGCTCGCGGGCGGGGTGGTCGGATACGCGTTCGCCCCCACGGTGCACCAGGCCGCGGGCTGGACGAATCCCCTGCTGGGTCTCGTGATGTTCGGGATGGGACTCACTCTGCGTCCCGTGGACTTCGCGCTCGTGGCCAAGCGCCCGGTCCCGATCGTCGTGGGTGTGTTGGCCCAGTACGTCCTCATGCCGACCATCGCGCTGCTCGTGACCTGGCTGCTGCGACTGCCCCCGGAGATCGCGGCCGGCGTGATCCTCGTGGGCTGCGCCCCGGGCGGCACGTCCTCCAACGTGGTGTCCTACCTGGCCCGCGGTGACGTGGCCGTGTCCGTGACCATGACGTCCATCTCCACGCTGCTCGCCCCGCTGCTCACCCCGTTCCTCACGCTGTGGCTCGCGGGCGCGTATATGCCGCTCGACGGCGCCGCCATGGCCACGTCGATCGCCCTGATCGTCCTACTGCCCGTGCTCGCGGGACTCGTGGTGCGCCTCACGCTACCCCGCGTGGTCGAGCGTTTGCTACCCGTGCTGCCGTGGGTGTCGGTACTCGGCATCGCCGTGATCGTGGCGGTCGTGGTCTCTGGCTCGGCGGACAAGATCATCCAGGCGGGACTGCTCGTGCTCGCCGCCGTCGCGATCCACAACGTGCTCGGGTATTTGCTGGGTTACGCGGTCGGCCGGGTAACCGGACAGCCGGCTCCCGTGCGCCGGACCACCGCGGTGGAGGTCGGCATGCAGAACTCCGGACTCGCCGCGGGTCTCGCGGCGCAGTACATGTCCCCGCTCGCAGCCCTGCCCGGCGCGGTGTTCTCGGTGTGGCACAACCTCTCCGGCGCGGTCTTCGCGCTGCTGTGCCGCCGGGCGGATTCGGCCGCGGCGCGGCGCGCGAACATCTGACGACGTCGCGACGTCGTTCCCGCGCACCCCCGCAGGACACGCCCGTATGCGTGTCCGCGGGGGCCGATAGGCTGACGGGGATGAAACTCCTCGATTCCCTGGCCCCCGATCTCTCCGCCCCCGGGCACCGGTACCTGCGCGGTGATTTCGCGTCCAACCCCCTGAGCGAGGACGAGATCTACGAGGGGTTCCTCGGCTGGATCGCCTCACGGGACATGGAGCTGTACCCCGCCCAGGACGAAGCCGTGCTGGAGGTCGCCAACGGGTCCAACGTGATCCTCGCGACCCCCACGGGGTCGGGTAAGTCCACCGTGGCCGTGGCCGCGCACTTCGCGGGGCTCGCTCGCGGGGCTCGCTCGTACTACACCGCGCCCATCAAGGCCCTGGTGTCCGAGAAGTTCTTCGACCTGTGCGAGATCTTCGGCGCCGAGAACGTAGGCATGGTCACGGGTGATTCCGCGGTCAACCAGAACGCCCCGATCGTGTGCTGCACCGCGGAGATCCTCGCGAACGTGGCCCTGCGTGAGGGTGCGGACGCGGACCTCGGCGTGGTGATCATGGACGAGTTCCACTTCTACTCCGATCCCCAGCGCGGCTGGGCGTGGCAGGTGCCGCTCATCGAACTGCCCCAGGCGCAGTTCCTGCTCATGAGCGCGACCCTCGGGGACGTCACCCGCATCGAGAACCGCCTGAACGAGACCACGGGCCGTTCCACCGCGCTCGTCTCCTCCGCGGAACGCCCCATCCCCCTGCACCACTACTACTCCGAGCGCCCCGTCCACGAGGAGCTCGAGGAACTGCTCAGCACCCACCAGGCCCCGGTGTACGTGGTGCACTTCTCGCAGCTGCAGGCCGCGGAACAGGCCCAGAACCTGATGTCTGTGGACGTCCTCAGCAAGGACGAGAAGCAGCGCGTGGCGGAGCTGATCAAGGACTTCCGCTTCTCCGCGGGCTTCGGCAAGACGCTCAACCGGCTCGTGCGGCACGGGATCGGGGTGCACCACGCGGGCATGCTGCCCAAGTACCGCCGCCTCGTGGAACAGCTCGCCCAGACCGGGCTGCTCAAGGTGATCTGCGGGACGGACACCCTAGGCGTGGGGATCAACGTGCCCATCCGCACCGTGCTGATCACGGCGCTGTCCAAGTTCGACGGCCGCCGCACCCGCCGGCTCAGCGCCCGCGAGTTCCACCAGATCGCGGGCCGCGCGGGCCGCGCCGGCTACGACACCGCGGGGACCGTGGTGGTCCAGGCCCCCGAGCACGTCATCGAGAACGAACGCGCGATGGCCAAGGCCCGGGCCAAGCACGGGGACGATCAGAAGAAACTGCGTCAGGTGCCCAAGAAGAAGCCGCCGGAGGGCTTCGTGTCCTGGAGCCGCAAGACGTTCGAGTCGCTCGTGGCCGCCCAGCCCGAACAGCTCACGTCCTCCTTCGCGATCACCCACTCCATGGTCCTGAACATGCTGCAGCGGCCCGGGGACAACATCGGCGCCGGGTACCGCTTGCTCACGAGCGTGGACGAACCACGGCCGCGCCAACGCCTGCTGCTGCGCCAGGCGCTCGCGATCCTCAAGGAACTGCTGCGCGCGGGCGTCGTCGTACGCCTGCCTGAGCCGGACGAAACCGGGCGCCGCTACCGGCTCACGGTCGAGCTGCAGGAGAACTTCGCGCTGAACCAGCCGCTGTCCCCGTTCGCACTGGCCGCGCTCACCCTGCTGGACCCGGAGTCGGAGACGTACGCGCTCGACGTCGTATCGGTCATCGAGGCCACGCTGGAGAAACCGCGCCAGGTGCTGAACCTGCAGGAGAAGAAGGTCAAGGGCGAGGCGCTCGCGACCATGAAGGCCGACGGCCTCGAGTACATGGAACGCATGCGCGAGTTGGACGAGATCACGTACCCCCAGCCGTTGCGGGAACTGCTCGAGCAGTCGTTCGAGACCTACCGAACCTCCGCCCCGTGGGTCGCACAGTTCGAGCTTTCCCCCAAGTCCGTGGTGCGGGACATGTACGAGCGCGCCATGACGTTCGGGGACTACGTGCAGTTCTACGGTCTCGCCCGCTCCGAGGGCATCCTGCTGCGCTACCTCTCGGACGCGTACAAGGCCCTGCGCCAGACGGTCCCGGTGGACGCCACGACCGAGTCGCTCACCGACCTGGTGGAATGGCTCGGGGAGAGCATCCGCCAGACCGACAACTCCCTGCTGGACGAATGGGAGAAGCTGGCCTCCGGGGAGGAATCCCCCATGGGCACGGGCGCGGACTCCCTCAAGGAACTCGTGGCCGAACAGCCGGAAGGCGTCACCGCGAACCCCCGTGCGTTCCGCGTGATGGTGCGTAATGCCCTGTTCCAGCGCGTGGAACTGTTCGCGCAGGAGAAGGACAAGGTGCTCGGGGCCCTGGACGAGAGAACCGGGTGGGACCGCGACCGCTGGGCGGACGCGATGGACACGTACTTCGACGAGTACGAGGACATCTACACGGACGCCCAGTCCCGCGGGCCGTCTCTGATCCGCATCACCGAGGACCCCGAGGGAATGACCGGGTTCTGGACCGTCACGCAGGTCTTCGACGATCCGGACGGGCACCACGACTGGGGTATCAACGCGCGCGTCGACCTCGCGGCGTCGGACGAGGACGGCTTCCCCGTGGTCCTCGTGGACAACGTGGGTCCCATCACCGACACGAGACGCTGAGCACCGGTTATCCCAGAAGCCATGCATGTGGAGACGCATCATCGGATAATATGCACTTTAGGATGCATAGGGTGAGGAGGAGTTCGTGTTCGCCCTGACGATCGACCGCCGCGATTCCCGCGGCCGCGCCGCCGAGCTGCACATGGGACGGCAGCGCACGGCTCTGCAGGAGGAACTCCCCCGCCCGGTCCTCGATTGGGAGATCAGCGCGGGCGATGAGCTGCAGGCGCTCTACGACGACGCCGCCGCGATCGTCCGCGCGGTCCTCGCGCTCGCCGACGCCGGGCACTGGCACGTGGGCGTGGGCATCGGCGCGGTGGACGACCCCCTGCCGTCGTCCGTGCGCGAAGCTACGGGCGAGGCCTTCGTGGCCGCGCGGGATGCCGTGAACGCCGCGAAGGAGCGCGGCCGTCCGGTCGTGGCCGGCAACGAGTGGGCGCGGCGCGCGGGCAGCGTGGTGGATCTGGTGTGTGCCGTGCGGGCCCGGCGTTCCGAGGCCGGGGCGCAGGCCACGGAACTCGCCGACCGGGGGCTCACGCAACAGGAGATCGCCGAGGGGCTCGGGATCACCCAGTCCTCGGTGTCCCGGCGGCTCAGCGCAGCGCTGTGGCACGAGGAACACACGGTCCACGAGACCCTCGAGGCGTTGTTCCGACTCGCGGACGAGCACTCCCCCTCTGGCCACGCTCCGGACGCCGCGGCCCCCTCAGCGCAGGACGCCACCTCCTCGAAGAACGCCTCCTCGCCGGAGGATGTCGCCTCGAGTGGCGACACCACCTCGGGCGGTGACGCGTGAGCTTCCTGCGCCCGCTCACCACCGCGGTCCTCCCCGCAGCCCTGGTGCTGACCACCGCGATCTGGACCGTGTTCGCGGGGACCGTGCCCCGGGAATGGGCCTATCCCGCGCTGCTGATCGCCGGGGCCCTGTCCGGCGACCCTGTGGTGCGCGGGGTCTTCCGCTTCGCGGACGTCTCCCACGAACGCCTGCGTCCGGCGAAGAGCCCGTGGGACGACTCCGAGGCCACGGCGGAACCCGTGGACCCGCCGCTGCGCGGAGGTCTGGTCATCGGTGCGCTGGAACGCGCCGGCGCCATCGTCTCGCTGCTCACGGGCATGGTCGCCGGGATCGGCGTGGTCGTGGCGATCAAGGGCCTGGCCCGCTACGGCGAGTTCACCAACGCCCAGCAGCGCGAACAGTTCATCATCGGCACCCTCGTGTCCCTGCTATGGGCCGCGTTGTTCGCCGGTGCTGCGCTGTGGTGCACGACGCCGCGGGGCCCGTTCCCAGGATAGGGAACGGGCCCCGCGGACCGGTTCGAGCGGCGTCGTCGTACGCCTCGGGCAGCCGGGTGGCTACCGCGCCGCGGTGGAGCCCCCGCCCGAGGAGTCGCCGCGGGCGGTCCCCGCACCCGGCGTGGCGTCCGCGGCCGCTTCACCCGCCGGAGCGGCCTTGCCCGTGTTGGCCCCCGGGGCGGCCGGGGAGGCGGTGTCGTCGCGGTGGCTCTCTTCGGCAAAGTCCGGGGAAGGGGTCTGCACCCGGCCGGTCTCCTCGAACTCGCGGTGCTGACCCCGGGCGGTCTCGAGCATCTTACGGAACCGAGCGCGGGAATCGATCAGCTCGTTCTTGTGCTTCTCCGAGATCCGCGGGAAACGCTTCTGCAGCCGCGCGAGCTCCCCGGCGATCTTGTGACGCTCCTCGGCGTCCGCGTCCTGCGGGAGAGCCAGGTACTTCTCGGTGAGGTCCTGCGTCTTCTGGATGGTGCGCAGCGCGCGGCCCTTGGGGCTGTACAGCGAGATGAGGACGGTGAGCACGAGCACGGAGATGATCACCGTGAGGGACGTGCCGATCCCAATTTCGGCGACGGCCACGTGCTCGCCGTCGTTGATGAACGGCAGGGTGTTCTCGTGCAGCGCGTGCAGGATGAGCTTCACACCGATGAACGCGAGGATGATGGACAGGCCCCACGAGAGGTAGATCAACCGGTCCAGCAGACCGTCGATCAGGAAGTACAACTGGCGCAGACCCATGAGGGAGAACGCGGTGGCCGTGAACACGATGTACGGCTCCTGCGTGAGGCCGAAGATCGCGGGGATCGAGTCCAGGGCAAAGAGGATGTCCGTGCCACCGATCGCGACCATCACGAGCAGCATGGGGGTCAGCGCGCGCTTGCCGTTGTGCCTCGTGAACAGCTTGTCGCCGTCGTAGTAGTCCGTGGTGTGGAAGACCTTCTTGGCCAGGCGCACCACGATGTTGTTGGCCTCGTCCGACTTGTCGTCCGTGACCTCGCCCTTGATCAGGTTGCCCGCGGTGAAGATCAGGATCAGGCCGAAGAGGTAGAAGACCCACGCGAAGGTGTTGATCGCGGCCGCGCCGATGAAGATGAACACCGTGCGGGCGATCAACGCGAAGATGATGCCGAACAGCAGCACCTTCTGCTGGTCCGCCCGGGGCACCGCGAACGAGCCGATGATGATCAGGAACACGAAGAGGTTGTCCACCGACAACGCCTTCTCCGTGACGTAGCCGCCGTAGTACTCGGCCATGAGCGTGGGGCCGTCCAGCCACAGGATCACGAAGCCGAACAGCAACGCGATGCCCACGTACGCCGCGGACCAAATGGCCGCTTCCTTGATCGACGGTTCGTGCGCCTTACGCACGTGGAAGATGAAGTCGTAGGCCAGCAGGCCCACGATCAGGGCGATCGTGATGCCCCATTGGAAGGATGTGATCTCCACGGAGGGTCTCCTTGTGGGTGAGGTGTACCGCACAAGTCTCTCCCCCACGCGCCGGCCCTCACGCGGAGGACGGGGTGCGGCGTGGTCCGTGCCCGGCCCGGCGACGGCGCCCGACGTACTGACGTGCACGGAAGTGATGGGATACTCCCTTGATCAGGCAAGAGTGTACCGGGTTCCCGGCGTGGAGGCACGCGGTGACGGGCGAGGCCCCGCCGGTGCACCGGCGGGGCCTCGTGGCGGATCCGTGAGCGGGCCACGGTGGCGGGCCCTGGACGGGCCCTCGGGCGAGACGCGAACTCAGCGGTTCTCGGTCCGGGCGAGCCGGTGCTGACGCAATCCGTGGGCCCGTTCGAGCAGGTCGTGGTAGCGGGCCTCGGACTCGATGAGCTCGTCCCGGTACTTCTCCTTCACGGTGGGCAGCAGTTCCCGGTACTTGGTCATCTTCTCCGCGGCCTTGACCCGCTCGTCCCGGGGCGCGTCCTCGGGCAGGTCCAGGTAGCGTTCGGCCCAGTCGCGCGCGCCGTTGACGATGCGCACCGCGCGGCCCTTGGGGCTGAACAGCGATGCGAGCACGGTCACGATCAACACCCCCAGGATCACGGCCAGTGAGAACCCGGTGGTCACCTCGACCACGTGCACGGGCTCGCCGTCGTTGATGAACGGCAGGGTGTTCTCGTGCAGGGCGTGCAGGATGAGCTTCACGCCGATGAAGCCCAGGATGATCGCGAGACCCCACGAGAGGTAGATCAACCGGTCCAGCAGACCGTCGATCAGGAAGTACAGCTGACGCAGACCCATGAGGGAGAACGCGGTGGCCGTGAACACGATGTAGGTCTCCTGGGTGAGACCGAAGATCGCGGGGATGGAGTCCAGGGCGAACATGATGTCCGTGAGCCCGATGGCCACCATGACCAGCAGCATGGGGGTCATCACGCGCTTGCCGTCGACCTCGGTGAACAGCTTGTCGCCGTCGTACTCGTCCGTGGTCTTGAGGAAGCGCTTGGCCAGACGAACCATCACGTTGTTGGCCTCGTCTCCCTCGTCCTTGTCCGTGACCTCACCCTTGACCAGGTTGCCCGCGGTGTAGAGCAGGAACAGACCGAACACGTAGAACAGCGCGGACCACCGGTTGATCGCGGCCGCGCCGATGAAGATGAACACCGTGCGGGCGATCAGAGCCACCACGATGCCGAACAGGAGCACCTTTTGCTGGTCAGCCCGGGGCACCTTGAAGGACGCCATGATGATCAGGAACACGAACAGATTGTCCACGGACAGTGCCTGCTCGGTCACGAAGCCCGCGTAGTACTGCGCCGCGAAGCCCGGGCCGTCCCAGAACAGGATCAGCAGGCCGAAGATCAGGGCCAGGGACACGTACAGGCTGGTCCACAGCGCCGCTTCCTTGATGCTGGGTTCGTGCGGTTTGCGCGCGTGGAAGATGAAGTCGTACGCGAGCAACCCCACGATCACCGCGATGGTGACCCCCCATTGCAGACCGGAAACCTCCACGAGCACCCCTTAGGCGAGAACGACGTATGCAGCAGCCCGGGAACGGGCTGGGTAACTCGGGAAGTTTACCTGACTAACAACTCGCCGTAAGAGGTGCGATCGGCTCACGCGTGGCCGGCGTCCTTCATGCGCCGCAGTTCCTTCTTGAGGTCCGCGATCTCGTCCCGCAGCCGCCCGGCCAGCTCGAACTTCAGCTCGGCGGCGGCGTTGCGCATCTGCTCGCTGAGGTCCTCGATCAGATCCACGAGGTCCTCGGCGGGTGCGGCCGCGACACCGTCGCGCAGCAGTTTGGACTCCGCGGCGGCCGCGGCCTGATCCTTGCCCGTGGCCTTGCCTGTGGCCTTGCCCTTACCGCCCTTGACGGGAGCGGTGTGATTGTTGGCGGCGGCGCGCTGGGCCAGCAGGGTGCGGGTGTCCTCGTCCTCGCGTGCCAACTGATCGGTGATATCCGCGATCCGCTTGCGCAGCGGTTGCGGATCGATCCCGTGTTCCTCGTTGTACGCGACCTGGATCTCCCGGCGGCGGTTGGTCTCCTCGATCGCAACGTTCATGGAATTGGTGATCTTGTCCGCGTACATGTGGACTTCACCCGAGACGTTACGGGCGGCGCGACCGATCGTCTGGATCAGGGACGTGGTAGAACGCAGGAAGCCTTCCTTGTCCGCGTCCAGGATGGCCACGAGGGAGACCTCGGGCAGGTCCAGGCCCTCGCGCAACAGGTTGATGCCCACGAGGACGTCGAACGTGCCCATGCGCAGGTCCCGCAGCAGTTCCACGCGCTTGAGGGTGTCCACGTCCGAGTGCAGGTACTGGACCCGCACACCGTGTTCCATGAGGTACTCGGTGAGGTCCTCCGCCATGCGCTTGGTCAGCGTGGTCACCAGGACGCGTTCGTCGCGTTCCACGCGCAGCTCGATCTGTTCCAGCAGGTCGTCGATCTGGCCCTTGGTGGGTTTGACGATCACCTGGGGGTCCACGAGTCCCGTGGGGCGGATGATCTGCTCCACCACGGAGTCCACCTTGGACATCTCGTACGGCCCCGGGGTCGCGGACATGTACATGGTCTGCCCGATTCGTTCCAGGAACTCGTCCCATTTCAGGGGGCGGTTGTCCATGGCGGACGGCAACCGGAAGCCGTGTTCCACCAGCGTGCGCTTGCGGGACATGTCCCCCTCGTACATGCCACCGATCTGCGGCACGGTCACGTGGGACTCGTCGATGATGAGCAGGAAGTCGTCCGGGAAGTAATCCAGCAGACAGTGGGGAGCGGAACCGCGCGGGCGGCCGTCGATGTGCAGCGAGTAGTTCTCGATCCCGTTGCAGTAGCCCATTTGTTCCATCATCTCGAGGTCGTACGTGGTGCGCATGCGCAACCGCTGGGCCTCCACGAGCTTGTTCTGCGACTCGAGCTCCTGCAGCCGCTCCTGCAGCTCCTTCTGGATGGACTCGATCGCCGAGGCCATCCGTTCCGCACCGGCCACGTAGTGCGAGGCGGGGAAGACGTACATCTCCTGCTCCTCGTTTACGATCTCCCCCGTGAGCGGGTGCAGCGTGTAGATCGCCTCGATCTCGTCCCCGAAGAACTCGATGCGCACCGCGAGTTCCTCGTACATGGGGATGATCTCCACGGTGTCCCCGCGCACGCGGAACGTCCCGCGGTGGAAGTCCACGTCGTTGCGCACATACTGCATGTTCACGAACTGACGCAGCAGGGTGTCCCTGTCCATCTCCTGGCCCACGGCCAGGGTGACCATTTGATTGACGTACTCCTCCGGGGTACCCAGACCGTAGATGCAGGACACGGTGGAGACCACCACGGTGTCGCGGCGGGTCAGCAGGGCATTGGTCGCGGAGTGCCGCAACCGCTCGACCTCCTCGTTGATCGAGGAGTCCTTCTCGATGAAGGTGTCCGTCTGGGGGACGTAGGCCTCCGGCTGGTAGTAGTCGTAGTAGGAGACGAAGTACTCGACGGCGTTGTGGGGCAGCAGTTCGCGCAGCTCGTTGGCCAGCTGGGCGGCCAGGGTCTTGTTCTGCACGAGCAACAGCGTGGGCCGCTGGACGGCCTCGATGAGCCATGCGGCGGTCGCGGACTTACCCGTGCCCGTGGCGCCCATGAGTACCACGTCCTTCTCCCCGCCCTCGATCCGGCGGGACAGGTCCGCGATGGCCTTGGGCTGGTCACCGGCGGGCTGGTACTCGGACACGACCTCGAACGGGGCGACCACACGATTGATCTTCTGCGCGAGCGACATGGACCCAGCGTACGCGCCGACTCAGACACGGATCCGGGCGGCTCGCATCGCTCCGGAACTGCTCACAGGACCCGCGTGCGCCACCACTCGTCCACCTGCGCGAGCAGGTCCTTGATGGTCGTGGAATTGTCGAGGACTGCCGTGGCCACCGCCCGGCGCTGCTCGTCGCTGGCCTGGGCCGCGATCCGGCGGCGGGCGTCCTCCGGGCTCATCCCGCGGTCCTCGACCATCCGTCGCACCCGCTCGTCCTCGGGCGCCTGCACCACGAGCACCTCGTCCATCGTCTCGTACTGAGCGGTCTCCACGAGCAGCGGGATGTCGTGGACCACCACTCCCCCCGGCGGCACCTCACTCACGAGCCGCGCGGTCTCGCGCCGCACGAGCGGGTGGATGATCCCGTTCAGGGCCGCGAGCTGCTCGGGGTCGTCGAACACGATGGCCGCGACCGCCGCGCGGTCCAGTGCGCCCGAGTCCGGCTGCACGATCCGCTCACCGAAGTGGGCCACCATGGCCTCGTAGCCTGGTTCCCCCGGTTCCTGCAGGGCCCGGGCGATCGCGTCCGCGTCCACGACAAGCGCCCCGAGCTCGCTCAGCCGCCGCGAGACGGTGGACTTGCCCGAGGCGATCCCGCCCGTCAGCCCGACCCGCAGGGTCTCGGTGTGGCCGGGTCTGCGCAACAGCTCAGTCATGACGGTGTCCTTCCGTGTCCTGGTCCCGGCCCAG
The DNA here is from genome assembly GCA_014652975.1 of Kocuria marina. GTDB lineage: Bacteria > Actinomycetota > Actinomycetes > Actinomycetales > Micrococcaceae > Kocuria > Kocuria marina. The sequence goes on from BMZV01000002.1 coordinate 438,989, forward strand.
TGCCGGGAGCACGTGGTCGCGCCAGATCTCGCGGGAGCGCTCCCGCAGACCGTGGAGGTCACCGTCGTTGACGATCACCTCGTCCGCGACCGCCCGGATCTCCTCCGGCCCGGCGGCCACGTCCACCCGGCCCCCGCGTCCTCGGCGGGCAGGCCCTTACCTGCGCGCAACCTCCGCACCCGGTCCTCCACGGGCGCGTCGACGGCCACGACGAGGTCGAACCGGTCCCCCTGGTCCGCCTCGAGCGGGTCCCGGATCACCTGCACGACCACGCTGTCGGGTCCCGCGTCCCGGGCACGACGCCGCGCCGCCTCCCGCAGCGCGGGGAGCAACAGTTCGTGGGCGCGGGCCCTGGCGGCGTCGTTGTGAGTCATCAGGTCGTCGAGCGCCTCGGCCGCAGCGGCCTTGTCCTGCGAAGAGACCCCCCGGGCGCGCAACTGCTCCCCGAAGACGCGCTCGACGTCCGCGCGCGTGTCCGTGCCCGGGCTCAGGAGCTCGCCCCACAGCGCCGAGCTGTCCACGACGACGGCGCCCAGCGCCTCGAACTCGCGGGCCACGGTGTGCTTGCCCGCCGACGGCCCACCGGTGAGCGCGAGCTGGAACACCGGCCGGCCCTCCTGCTCTCGCTGCCAGTGCCACGTGCGGGGCTGATGGGTGTCGTGATCGGGTTCGGTGCCCACCTCGTACTCGGGACGGATGACGTAGTCCTCGATCGCGGCGGTGTCCTGCTGCGCCCTGCGGTGGTACTCCTCCGCGGGCAGCACCTTCTTCCACTGCCGCGTGCGCATGGGACGCGCGGTACCGGCGTCCTGGCGTAACGCCCGCAACAGCATCCCGGCCTGCATGACCTCCAGGACCATCACGGGAGCACCGATCACGATGATGACCTCCTGCAGGGCGTTGAGCCCGTTCTCGCCGGAGGTCGTGATGATCGCGGCACACACCGCGCCCACGGCGAGCGTCCAGAAGATCCGCTGCCGGCGCGGGCCTTCGTCCTCGTGCCCATTGGCCATCGCGTCCATCACGAGAGCGCCGGAGTCGATCGAGGTGATGAAGAAGATCGTGATGACCACGAGCGCCACGAGCGCGGTGACCGCGAACCACGGCATGGATCCGAGCAACTGGAACAGAGCGGCCTCCACGTTGCCTTGCGTGACGATGGTGTCCGTGAGACTGCCCTGCGTCTCGGGAGCGCGGTCGATGCGGATCGCGCTGTAGCCGTAGATGGCCATCCACACCGCCACGAACGACGACGGGACGCCGAGCACCCCCACCACGAACTGGCGGATCGTGCGCCCGCGCGAGATCTTGGCCACGAACATCCCCACGAACGGCGCCCATGTGACGGTCCAGGCCCAGTAGAACACCGTCCAGTCACCGGACCACGTGCCGCCGCCGAACGTGTCGTTGAAGAACGCGAGCGTGGGCAACTGGTTCACGTAGCCACCCACGGATTCCACGATGCTGCGCATCGTGTCCATTGTGGCCCCGGCCATGAGCACGAACAGCAACAGGGCCACGGCCAGGACGATGTTCGCGTACGACAGTCGCTTGACGCCCTTCTCCATGCCCGCGAGCACGGACGCCAGGCCCACCGCCGTGATCAGCGCGATGATGGCCGCCTGGATCCACCCCTCCATCGGGATGCCGTAGACGTATGTGAGGCCGCTGTTGATCTGCAGCGCCCCGAGCCCCACGGACACCGCGAGCCCGAACACGGTCGCGACGATCGAGAGCACGTCGATCGCTTTTCCCCACGGGCCGTGGATCCCGTCCCCGAGCACCGGGTGGAACGCGGACGAGACGCGCGGGGGCAGTTTGCGCTTGTACGTGAAGTACCCGAACGTCAGACCGGGTACGGCGAGGATCGCCCACATGTGCACGCCGAAGTGGAAGTTGGCGATGTTCAGGGCCTCCACCGCGGCGCGGTCCGAGGCGGGTTCGGTGCCGTACATGGGTGGGTTCGCGTAGTGGTTGACGGGTTCGGCCACACCCCAGAACATCAGCACGGCGCCCACGCCCGCCGCGAAGAGCATCCCGAACCACGCGATCCCGGAGTACTCCGGGACGGAATCGTCGTCGCCGATCTTCACGCGACCGTAGCGGCTCAGTGCCAGACCGATCGCGAAGATCACGAGAGCGGTCACGCTGAAGGTGTAGAACCATCCCGTCTGGTAGCGCAACGCATGGGAGACCACGCCGAAGACCGATTGCACGGGCCCCGGGAACAGACTCATGGCGAGCGTGAAGACAACGATCAGCGCGGCCGAGACGAAGAAGATGGACGGGGTCGTGCGCAACCCCAGTCGGTCGTGAAGACGATTGAGCACAGGTCAGCTTTCCGATGGGAGGCGGTGGCACGTGGCCGCGTCGGCGCGGCAGGTCTCACTGTAGTGGCCCTCCCGTGCTCAGCGGGCGCCCCGGGACCGTCCCGGCCCCCCGCGCGACCACGAGCCCCCGGATCGGCGCGTCCCTACACTGGTGGTGTGCCCGCCGAATCCCTCTCCCACGACGCCGCGGACTCGCGCGTGTCCTACACCGTCCCGCGCCGGGGCATCGTGCACAGCGTGGAGCTCGAGATCAAGAAGTCCCGGTTCCTGGCACTACTCACCCGCGTGGACACGGAAGCGGAAGCCCGCGAGTTCATCACCCGTGTGGCCGCCGAACACCGGGACGCCCGTCACCACTGCTCGGCGTTCGTGCTCGGACCCACGCGCGCCACGACGCGCTCGTCCGACGACGGCGAACCGGCGGGTACCGCGGGCATGCCCATGCTGCAGGCGCTGACCGCGCACGCCACGACCCGGCAACGCACCGCGGACGAGGCCGGTGACCTCTCGGACGTGTGTGCCGTGGTCGTGCGGTGGTTCGGCGGGGTCAAGCTCGGGGCCGGCGGGCTCGTGCGCGCCTACTCCGGTGCCGTGGCCGCCGCGCTGGACACCGCCCCGCTCGTGCGCAGGATGCGCTGCCGCGAACTGACCCTGCTGCTCCCCTACGCCGAGGCCGGCCGCGTGGAGTCCCAGATGCGCGCTCGCGGGTTCACGGTCCTGCCCACCGGTTACGGCTCCGCGGACGCGACCCTGCGCCTGCTCGTGGCGGACCTCCCCGGCGCCATCGACGATGCCCGGGCAGCCCTTGCGAGTATCACCGCGGGCCACGCGAGCGTCCACGAGGGACCCGCCCGGTGGGAGGACGTCCCGGACATGTGAAAGGTCCCGCTCCCCGTGACGGGGAGCGGGACCTCTCGGATTCACCTCACGGCGAGCTCACGGGCCGCCGCGTGCGACTCAGTGACCGGTGAGCTTCTCGCGCAGAGCGGCGAGGGCCTCGTCGGACGCGAGCGTCCCGGCGTCCTCGGCCGGAGCCTCGGAAGAGTAGCTCGTGGGGCCGGAGGAGTGGCTCGGGGAGGACGAGGAGGACGAAGTGGTCGCCGCATCCTGGTCTTCCTGCAGGTGCTTGCGCACCTGCTCCTTGTGCGCCTCCCAGCGGGCCTGGGCCTGAGCGTACTGCTCCTCCCACGCGGCGCGCTGTTCCTCATAACCCTCGATCCACTCGTTGGTCTCGGGATCGAAGCCCTCGGGGTACTTGTAGTTGCCCTGCTCGTCGTACTCGGCGGCCATGCCGTACTGGGCGGGATCGAACTCGGTGGAGTCCGGGTCCACACCCTCGTTGGCCTGCTTGAGGGACAACGAGATCCGGCGGCGGTCCAGGTCGATGTCGATGACCTTGACGAACAGCTCCTCGTTCACGGAGACGACCTGCTCGGCCATGTCCACGTGACGCTGCGCCAGCTCGGAGATGTGCACGAGGCCCTCGATGCCGTCCTCGACGCGAACGAACGCACCGAAGGGAACCAGCTTGGTGACCTTGCCGGGGACGACCTGGCCCAGGGCGTGGGTGCGGGCGAACAGCTGCCACGGATCTTCCTGGGTGGCCTTGAGCGAGAGCGACACACGCTCGCGATCCATGTCCACGTCCAGCACCTCGACGGTGACTTCCTGACCGACCTCGACGACCTCGGAGGGGTGGTCGATGTGCTTCCAGGACAGCTCGGAGACGTGCACCAGACCGTCAACACCGCCGAGGTCCACGAACGCACCGAAGTTGACGATCGAGGACACGGTGCCCGTGCGGACCTGGCCCTTCTGCAGCTGCTGCAGGAAGTTGGCGCGCACCTCGGACTGGGTCTGCTCGAGCCACGCACGGCGGGAGAGCACCACGTTGTTGCGGTTCTTGTCCAGCTCGATGATCTTGGCCTCGAGCTGCTGACCGATGTACGGAGCGAGGTCGCGGACGCGGCGCATCTCCACGAGGGAGGCGGGCAGGAAGCCACGCAGGCCGATGTCCAGGATGAGGCCGCCCTTGACGACCTCGATAACGGTGCCGGTGACGACGCCGTCCTCGTCCTTGACCTTCTCGATGTCGCCCCAGGCGCGCTCGTACTGAGCGCGCTTCTTGGAGAGGATCAGGCGACCTTCCTTGTCCTCCTTGGTGAGGACCAGAGCCTCCACCTCGTCACCCACAGCCACGACGTCATCGGGGTTGATGTCGTGCTTGATGGACAACTCACGAGAGGGGATGACACCTTCGGTCTTGTACCCGATGTCCAGGAGGACCTCGTCGCGGTCGACCTTGACGACGGTGCCTTCCACGAGGTCGCCGTCGTTGAAGTACTTGATGGTCGCGTCGACAGCGGCGAGGAAATCCTCTTCGGTTCCGATGTCGTTGACGGCGACCTGCTGGGTGGTGGTGGTCATGTAGTAGGGACTCCGATGAAATTGATGTGATGGTTTGGTGTCACCAACCCCGCCCTGTGGGGCGCACCGGATTGGCGACGTCACGCTTGATGTGGGCGTGCGAATACACGCACCGCTCCAGTCTAGGCTCGAAACCGTGCCGGTTCAAGCCTGAAGGGTGCGTCCGCGCGCTGCGCGAGCCGCGCTCAGAACGGGGAGATGCAGTACGGGTGGGTGGGCGTGGACATGAGCGCCTGGATGTCCCGCAGGGCGGCGTCGTCGCGCACGCGCAGCAGCCCCGCGTAGTGCAGCGTGGACGCCTTGACGGCCCCAAGGTACAGCGAGCCGAGCGAATCGACGTTCAGGGCGACGTCCGCGCCGTCGGACAGTTCCACGGCGGGCATGGACTTCCCCGCGAGATCGTCCTGTGTGCGCGGGCGGTCCGCTACGCGTTCCACGCGGGGGGCATCACCGGTGGTGTCGATCTCGTAGATCCCGTCCGCGAAGCCCATGGAGTCCACGACCGACATCCTGACCTTGCGGTGGGACGTGTAGTGCCGGGCGGACAGGGCCGCCACCGGGTCCAGGACGCGCAACCACAGTCGCTCGTAGCGCTTGCGCACGGTGTAGGCGGACATGTCCACCATGCCCCACATGAGCGGGTCTTCCATCTGGGCGCTGTTGTAGCGCACCTCCGTGACGAGGTCCAGGTTGCACAGGTACTCCCACAGGGCGATGCGCACCTGCGAGCTCGGGGACACGAGGTCCACGACCTTCAGGTACCCCTGGAACCCCTGGGTGGAGACGAACTTGTAGCTCACGTAGCCGTCCGCCTCACCCCGGGCGTCGTAGTGCACCGCGGTGCGGATCTCAGGATCCGCGCCCTCCTGGTCCCAGTTCCACCGACCGGAGATAATGTCCCACCACTTCTGAGTGCGCGTGAGGGAGCCCGCCGTCACGCGGTGGAAGCGATCGAAGATGCTCGGCGCCAGCTCGGCCACGGCGTGGTTGTCGGCCATTTCCACCGTGCCCACGGTCGGGGCCTTCAACTGCAACCGCGTGTGCGCGTCCACCGTGATCTCGGTGTTGAACGTGCCCGCACCGAAACCGAAGCGACCGTAGATCGTGGCCTCGGAGGCGGTGAGCGCCGCGATCGGGAACCCCGCCTCGTGGGCCTCGGTCAGGTCGGTGGTCATGAGCCGGCGCAACAGTCCTCGCCGGGCATGGGTTGGGCGCACCGTGACCTCAGAGACCAACCACGCGGGCACGCTGCGCCCTTCCCCGAGCGTCAGCTCCGAGTCCCACGAGCAGAACGTGGCCACGGGTCGCTCGGCCCCCAGCGCGGCTGTGGGCACGGGGTCCGCGGTGTATGCGGCGCGGAACCGGGTGCCAGCGGCGCGCATCGATCGCAGGTTGCGCTCGGTGGCCTCCTGCCCCGGTTCACGGCCGTGGAACCCCTGGGCGACCGCCCGGTTCCACTCCACGAACTCGGGGTTCGCGTCCGTGCCACCCTCGTTCGCGAGAAAGCGGCGCAGGACGTAGTCGTTCCCGCGGGCGCTGTACTCGCTCTCGCGGGTCTGCTCGTGCCGGGGTGTCGCGTTCATGATGCTCCTCGTCGTGACTCGGGCGGTTCGGGTGTGCCATGGCCCGCCGCGCGGTGGCGGGTGTCGTGCTGGGTGCACGGCCTGCTGCGGCGCCGAGCGGCGGGCTGAGTGGTCCGTGCGCTCAGGCGGTCAGTGGGCGGCCTGGTGCCATGTCCGCCCCGTGCCCACGTTGACGTCCAGGGGCACGGTCAGTTCCGCGGCCCCGGCCATCTCGGTGCGCAGGATCTCCTCGACCCGCTCCGTCTCCCCCGGGGCGACCTCCACGATGAGTTCGTCGTGGACCTGCAGCAGCACCCGCGAGCGCAGGTCGTCCTCGCGCAGGGCCCGGTCCACGCCGATCATGGCCTTCTTGATGATGTCCGCGGCCGACCCCTGGATGGGTGCGTTCAGGGCCATGCGCTCGGCGGCCTGGCGGGCCTGGCGGTTGTCGCTCGTGAGGTCCGGGAGGTAGCGGCGTCGCCCGTCGATCGTTTCGGTGTAGCCCTTGGAACGGGCTTCCTCGACGACGCCGCGCAGGAAGTCCCGCACGCCGCCGAAGCGTTCGAAGTAGCCGCTCATCATGGTGCGGGCCTCGTCCACGCCGATGTTCAGCTGCTGGGACAGGCCGTAGGAGCTCAGCCCGTAGACGAGGCCGTAGCTCATGGCCTTGACCTTGGAACGCATCTGAGGGGTGACGTCCTCCGGGGCCACGTCGAACACGCGCGAGCCCACGAACCGGTGCAGGTCCTCCCCGCCGCGGAACGCCTCGATCAGGCCCTCGTCCCCGGACAGGTGGGCCATGATCCGCATCTCGATCTGGGAGTAGTCCGCGGTCATGAGGCATTCGAACGGGCCCTGGGAGTCCTCCCCCACCACGAACACGTCGCGGATGCGCTGGCCCTGCTCGGTGCGCACGGGGATGTTCTGCAGGTTGGGACCCGTGGAGGACAGCCGTCCGGTGGCCGCCACGGTCTGCTGGTACGTGGTGTGGATGCGCCCGTCCTCGGCGATCGCGTCCCGCAATCCGGCCACGATCTGCTTGAGCTTGGAGTACTCGCGCCAGTTCATGAGCGCCACGAGGAACCGCGAACCCTGGGTCTCGGGGTCCACGCGTCCGAGCAGGTCCGCGACCGCCGCGGCGTCCGTGGTGTACCCGGTCTTGGTCTTCTTGGTCTTGGGCAGGCCGAGTTCCTCGAACATCACGGCCTGCAGTTGCTTGGTGGAACCCAGGTTGATCTCGTGGTCGATCTGCGCCTGCGCCTGCTCGAAGGCCTGGTCGATCGGTTGCTGGAGGTCGTCGAACAACCGGTCGATACCTGGGCGGTCCATCGCGATCCCCGTGGCCTCCATCCGGGCGAGGATCACGGCGAGGGGCATCTCCAGATCCGTGAGCAGCCCCAGTTGGCCGTCGGCCTCGAGCAGCCCGCGCAGGTGTTCGCTCAACTGCCGGCACGCGGAACCGAGCGTGGCCTGGCGACGCAGTTCGGCGTCGCTCACACCGGCCAGCTCGTCCTGTTCGTCCGACGCGTCCAGCGCGAGTTCGGTCTGTCCGTTTTTCTCCGACGCCGCGGACTCGTCCGCGCGGGGCACCTCCACCTCCAGGTGGTGGCTCAGTTGGGCGTCCAGCTCGTAGGAACGCAGCGCGGGCCGCACGAGGTAGCCGGAGAGCTGGACGTCGTCCACGACACCGGCGAGCTCGATCCCGCGCTGGATCAGACCGTGGTACAGGTCCTTGAGGCCGTCCACGATCTTGGGCGCCGCCGGGTCTGCGAGCCATGCCTCGACGGCGATGGTCAGCTCCTGGTCCGCGGTCACGAGGTCCACGGCGGCACCGCCCTGGTTCATGAGCATGAGGGTGGTCACCTCCGCGCCGGAGGGCGCCTTGGGGTCGTGCGCCAAGCGGCGGACGACGATGGGCACGTCCTTCTCCCCCGCGTCCAGCCAATCGCTGAACTCCTGGGCGGTGCGCACCCGGGTGACGTCGGTGACCTCGGGAACCGTGGCGCCGGCGTCGTCGGAAGCGTGGGAACCGAAGGCCTCGAGCAGACGCCCGCGCAACTGGGCACCGAACTCGAGCTCGTCGAAGACCACGCCGACCCGCTCGGGATCGGCCTCGGGCAGTACCGCGTGATCCAGGTTCACGTCGAGGGGCAGGTCCGTGACCAGGCGGTTGAGTTTGCGGTTGCGCCGCACGAGGTCCTCGTGCTCGCGCAGGGCCTCGCCCTTCTTGCCGGTGATCCGGTCCGCGTGCTCGAGCAGCGATTCCACGGGACCGTAGGACGTAATCCACTTGGCCGCGAAGCCGGGACCCACGCCCGGTACACCCGGTAGGTTGTCCGCGGTCTCCCCCGTCAGCGCGGCGAGATCCGGGTAGTTCTGCGGGGCGACCTTGTACTTCTCGAAGACCGCCTGCGCGTCCATGCGGCGCAGGTCCGACGGCGTGCGGCCCGGGTAGACCACCGTCACGTGGTCCGTGATCATCTGGAACGCGTCCCGGTCACCCGAGAACACGAGCACCTCGAAGTCCTCGGCGGCGGCCGTGGTGGCGAGCGTGGCCAGGACATCGTCCGCCTCGTGGCCCTCGCTCGTGACGATCGGAATGCCAACAGCCTCGAGGATGCGTCGGATGTTGGGGACCTGCCCGTGGAACTCCTCCGGGGTCTCGTCCCGGCCGCCCTTGTACTCCCCGTACTCCTGGGAGCGCAGGGTAGGGCCCTCGAGGTCGAAGGAGACGACCAGGTGGGTGGGCTTCTCCTCGCGCACGAGCTTGACCATGGTGTTCACGAATCCGTAGACGCCCTCGGTGTGGACGCCGTCGGACGTCACGAAACCGGGGCCCCCACCGTACTCGGCGGCGCGGGAGAGCGCGAAGAATGCGCGGAACGCCAGGGAGTGCCCGTCGATCAGTAGCAAGCGCTTCTCGGGCCGGGACACCGGAACGGGCAGCGAGACCTCCTGCGGGTGCTCGGTCTTCTCACCGATCACCACGGTGCGGGTCTCAGGGGCGTCCTGGCTGGCCTGCTTGCTCGTCTCAGTCACGGCTCCATCCTAGGGCCACCCCCGGAAAGGCACAGGCCCCGGCGGAACACGGGCTCGGGCGCGGGACGCCGCACGGCCAGGGACAGCTTCGGGCGCGTTCCGCGTGCGGCCCGGGACGATCTGGGCCCCGGGGGCGTCAGGCCACCTGGCTGATGATCGCCTCGGCCACCTCGCGCATCGACAGCCTGCGATCCATGGACGTCTTCTGGATCCAGCGGAACGCCTCGGGCTCGGACAGACCCATCTTGGTCTGCAGCAGCGACTTGGCGCGTTCCACGAGCTTGCGCGTGGCGAACTGTTCCTTCATGTCCGCGACCTCGCTCTCGAGGGCCGTGATCTCCTCGAAACGAGACATCGCGATCTCGATCGCGGGCACCACGTCGTCCACGGTGAACGGCTTGACCACGTACGCCATGGCGCCGGCCTCCCGCGCACGCTCCACGAGCTCGCGCTGGCTGAACGCGGTGAGCAGTACCACGGGCGCGATCCGGTCCTGCGCGATCTGCTCTGCGGCGGTAATCCCGTCCATCACGGGCATCTTCACGTCCATGAGCACGAGGTCCGGGCGGTGCTCGGAGGCCAGGGCGACGGCGCGCTCCCCGTTCTCCGCCTGCGCCACCACGCGGTACCCGGCGTCCTCGAGCATCTCGACGATGTCCATGCGGATCAGCGCCTCGTCCTCCGCGACGACGACCGTCTTGGCTCCGGAACCCTGCGCCTCGGAACGGGCGGCGTGGTCCTGGGCGGGCGCGGCGTCGACGTGGGTCGTCTCGGCGCGGGCGGTGTCGGGCTGCGCGACGCCAGGGTCTGCGGCGCCCGACCGTTGTGCCCCGGGCGCAGTGGGCTCCGGGGTGTTCGACGAATCCGTCACGGGGACTCCTAGGTTTGGGGATAACTTGGTCGTGTCGACACGGCATCCAACCACGAGTGCCGCGAACGCGCCTGATGGGACACAGCACACCCCCGGGCGCGGAAGGGGCGGACCGGTCTCCAGCCTAGACCCATCATGTATGCTGTTATCCGCACCGGCGGCGGTGGCCCGCACTACGGTCCCCTTCCCGGACATGCCCAAGTGGCGGAATTGGCAGACGCGCTGCACTCAAAATGCAGTATGGAGACATGTGTGGGTTCGAGTCCCACCTTGGGCACGACAACTCGCTCCGTCGGAGCACCTTTGGAACGGCCTCGCACCCGCGGGGCCGTTTTTCGTGGCCGAACACAGGGCGAATGCACGGGGGTCGTGGGTCTCCCCGCATCCGTGGTCGGGCGGGTGGGTGGACCGGTCGGGGACCTGTCAGCAATGGGGAGGCCCGCCCGTGGTCGACTTCCCAGGATGAAGCCGACAGCCTGAGCACCTCCGACACAGCTCACACCACGACGGGAGACCCCATGCCGATGCCCAAGCGGATCGGTGCCGAGGACTATTCCGCTCGACTGGAGCCCCACCAACGTCCCCACCTCGAGGCGCTTCGAGACCTCAGCCGTCGCGTGGCGCCGCACGCGCGGGAGGTCCTGAAGTGGAACCAGCCCACGTACGCGCTCGACGACAACACCACTCTGTGGATGCTGTGGAACTTCAAGCACCACTGCTCCCTGCGGTTCACCCCCGAGTTCTTCGCACCCCACCAGTCACGGGAAGCGGCTGCGGGGGAGGAGTATGGCGCCGGGTTCATCAAGCTTCCCTACGACCGGCCCCTGCCCATCACGCTGCTCGAATCCCTCATGCGGGACCGGCTCCGCGATCAAGGCGCGTAGCAAAACCTTTCGGAGACCGTAGGGCCCCAGCCGCTGTTCGCGCGATCGATCACAGCGTCCACGGTCAGCACGCAGAGTGGAGTAAAGGCAGCTCGGACGGCCTCCGGACTGCCTTTACTCCACTAGAACATCGGGTCGACACCCACACGCAGATGCCGCGACGAGAACCGCTCGCAGCGGTCCGCCATACGGCCGACCCGCGTGGATCAGCGACCGATCACGGCTCCCGCCACGTGGCGGAACCGGCCATGCCGCCCCACGGTCCCACGCGCTCGCGGGGTTCGCGCTGGGGTGCCTCGCCTGCGTCCTGGAGGTCGCCCACGCGGTGCACCTTCACGAGGTTGGTGGACCCGGCGTGGCCCGGGGGCGAACCGGCGCAGATGATGACCATGTCCTCGGTGTTGGCGAGATCATGCTGGAGCAGGTAGTGGTCCACCTGACGAGTCATGTCGTCGGTGTGCTCCACGCGATCCACCCGGATGGGCTGGACGCCCCACAGCAACTGCAGCCACGCCTGCACGCTCTTCTCGGGGGTGAACGCGAGGATCGGGCGTTCCGGGCGCAACCGGGACAACCGGCGGGCCGAGTCACCCGTCTGGGTGAACGTGCAGATGTAGTTCACGTCCAGCTGCCGGGCGATGGTCACCGCCGCACGGGTGATGGCGCCGCCGCGCGTGCGGGGCTCGGTGCCCAGCGGGGGCATGCGGTCCATGCCCTGCGTCTCGGTGGCCAGGATGATGTTCGACATGGTCTCGAGCGTCTTGATGGGGTACTTGCCCACCGAGGTCTCGCCCGAGAGCATCACGGCGTCCGCGCCGTCGAGCACGGCGTTCGCGCAGTCCGAGGCCTCGGCGCGCGTGGGGCGCGGGTTGTCGATCATGGACTCGAGCACCTGGGTGGCCACGATCACGGGCTTCGCCCAGCGGCGGGCGAGCTCGATCGCGCGCTTCTGCACGATCGGCACGGCCTCCAGCGGCAGCTCCACACCGAGGTCGCCGCGGGCAACCATGATGCCGTCGAACGCGTCGATGATCTCGTGCAGCGCATCCACGGCCTGAGGCTTCTCGATCTTGGCGATCACGGGGATCTTGCGATCCTCCTCCGCCATGATCTCGTGCACCCGGGTGATGTCCTGGGCGTCCCGCACGAAGGACAGCGCGATGATGTCGACGCCGCGCTGCAGGGCCCAGCGCAGGTCCGCCTCGTCCTTCTCGCTCAGTGCGGGGACGTTGACGGCCACGCCGGGGAGGTTGATGCCCTTGTGGTCGGACACGGTCCCGGCGACCACGACCTCGGTGGTGACGGCGGTGTCCGACACGGCCGTGGCGCGCAGGGCGACCTTGCCGTCGTCGATCAGCAGCGGGTCCCCCACGTTGACGTCGCCGGGCAGGCCCTTGTGGGTCGTGGAGCACAGCTCCTTGGAGCCGGGGACGTCCTCGATCGTGATCGTGAAGGTGTCACCCACGTCCAGCGCATGGGGGCCGTCCGCGAAGTTGCCCAGCCGGATCTTGGGCCCCTGCAGGTCCGCGAGGATCGCGACCGTGGTGCCCAGCTCTTCGCTGGCCCGGCGCAGGTTCTCGTAGGACGTATTGTGCACGGTGTGGTCACCGTGACTCATGTTGAGGCGAGCCACGTTCATTCCGGCCTGGATCGCCTGGGTGACGTTCTCGTACGAGGAGATGGCGGGGCCGATGGTGGCCACGATCTTCGCTCGACGCATGGGTGACTCCCTTTCGAATGGCGGATGGTTGGTGCATATGACGAAGCGGCCGGGTCGAGCAGCCTGGTGCTGCCCGACCGCGGCCGCTTCGCCGATGTCCGTTCCTACCTTAGCAACGAGCCCTGGGAATTGATATGGCTGGACTCATGGCGGGTGCCGGGAGGATCACGGATGCGTGCGGGTCACAGGCTCAGGTCGATCGCCCGCTCGGACGGGGTCACGGGTTCTGGCAACCGGGTCTGGCCTGTAAGGTGGCGTTCCACGTGAGCGGCGCACGCCCGGCCCTCCGCGATGGCCCACACCACGAGGGACTGCCCACGACCTGCGTCACCGCACGAGAACACCCCGTCCACGGCGGTCATGTAGGTCTCGTCCCGCGCCACGTTGTCCCGGGAGTCCAGCGCCACGGGTAGCTGCTCGGTGAGCTCGCGGGACTCATTGCCCGTGAATCCCAGGGCGAGCAGGATCAGGTCCGCAGGCAACACCTTCTCGGTGCCGGCCACGGGACCGCGGGAGCCGTCCTCGCGGTACTCGGTCTCCGCCACGCGCAGTCCCGTGACCCGGCCGTCCTGCCCCACGAACTCCACCGTGGAGGCCAGGTACGTTCGTTCGCCGCCCTCCTCGTGGGACGTGGAGACCTCGAAGACCCGGGGCATCATGGGCCACGGTTCCTCGTCCGCGCGGTCCACGGGAGGCTTGCGACCGATCGCGAGCGACGTCACGGACGCCGCACCCTGGCGCAGCGCGGTGCCGATGCAGTCGGAACCGGTGTCACCGCCGCCCAACACGATCACGTGCTTGCCGCGCGCGTCGATGGGGTCGGGGACGTGGTCCTCGGCCACCAGGTGATTGGCTCGCACGAGGAAGTCCATGGCGTAGTGGATCCCCGCGAGCTCACGGCCGGGGATCGCGAGCTCACGGGGCCGCGTGGCACCCGTGGCCACGATCACGGCGTCGTAACGCCTGCGCAGCGCGTCCCACGTGATGTCCGTGCCGATCTCCACGCCCGGGCGGAACTTGGTGCCCTCCTGGCGCATGATCTCGAGCCGGCGTTCGAGCACGGACTTCTCGAGCTTGAAGTCGGGGATGCCATAGCGCAGCAGACCGCCGATCCGGTCGTCCCGTTCGTACACGGCCACCGTGAACCCCGCCTGCGTGAGCTGCTGGGCCGCCGCGAGTCCGGCGGGACCGGAACCGACCACCGCGACCGTCTTGCCCACGAGCCGCTGCGGGACGTAGGGCTTGATGAGGTCGTCGTCGAACGCCTTCTCGCCGATCGCGTACTCGACCTGCTTGATGGTCACGGGCTCCTGGTTGATCCCGAGCACGCACGAGGACTCGCACGGCGCGGGGCACACGCGCCCGGTGAACTCCGGGAAGTTGTTGGTCGCGTGCATCCGCTCGGAGGCCTCGTCCCACCGGTCACGCCACACGAGGTCGTTCCACTCGGGGATGAGGTTGCCCAGGGGACACCCCTGGTGACAGAACGGCACACCGCAGTCCATACAGCGCCCGGCCTGCTCGTGCAGCGTCCCCGCCTCCTGGCGTTGCTGCACCTCCGCCCAGTCCATGAGGCGCACCGGGACGGGGCGCTTGGGACGGTCCTCGCGTGTGCGGACCTTGAGAAAACCACGGGGATCAGCCACGGCCGGTCACCTCCAGAATCTTGTGCCAGGTGCCGTCGCCGTCCGGGTCGTCCCCGGCGGCTTCGGCCTCGTTGCGCAGTGCGAGCACCGCGGAGTAGTCCCGCGGCAGCAGTTTGGTGAAGCGCGACATCGTGCGGTCCGGGTCCGCGAGCAGTTGACGCGCGAACTCGGACCCGGTCTCCTCACCGTGGCGCTTGATGAGGTCGGCGAGCAACTCACGGTCGTTGGCGTCCGGGTGCTCGAGGTGCAGTTCACCGCTCTCGCGGGCCTGCTTGTTCACGTCCCGCTCGTCCAGGTCCAGCACGTATGCCACACCGCCGGACATCCCGGCCCCGAAGTTGCGGCCCGTCTCACCCAGCACCACGGCCACACCCCCGGTCATGTACTCGCAGCCGTGGTCACCGATGCCCTCGACCACCGCGGTGGCCCCGGAATTGCGCACCAGGAAGCGCTCCCCCACGGTGCCGTTGAAGAACATCTCGCCGCTCGTGGCGCCGTAACCGATCACGTTGCCCGCGATCACGTTCTCGTGGGCCACGAACCCGGCGTCGCGCGGGGGCCGCACGACGATCCGTCCGCCGGAAAGACCCTTGCCCGTGTAGTCGTTCGCGTCCCCCTCGAGCCGCAGCGTGATACCGCGGGGCACGAAGGCGCCCAGCGACTGGCCGGCCTGACCGGTCAGGGTCACGTCGATCGTGTCATCCGGCAGTTCCCGGGTCCCGAGCGCGCTGGTCACGGTGTATCCGAGCATCGTGCCCACGGCGCGGTCCGTGTTGATCACGCGTTCCTGTACGCGCACGGGTTCACCGCGTTCGATCGCCGGTTGCGCGAGCGGGATGAGCTTCGTGTCGAAGTGCTTCTCGAGTTCGTGGTCCTGGACGCCGGTATTGCGCAGTCCGCCCGTGACCCCTTCCGCGCGGAACGAATCGAGCACGGGGCTCAGGTCCAGCCCCTTGGCCTTCCAGTGCGCCACGGCCTCCCGCGTGCGCAGTACCTCGGCGTGCCCCACGGCCTCCGCGATGCTGCGGAACCCGAGTTCGGCGAGGATCTCGCGCACCTCTTGGGCAATGAACTCGAAGAAGTTCACCACGTGCTCGGCCTTGCCCGTGAAGCGCTTGCGCAGTTCGGGGTTCTGCGTGGCAACTCCCACGGGGCACGTGTCCAGATGGCACTTGCGCATCATGATGCAGCCCTCCACCACGAGCGGCGCCGTGGCGAAGCCGAATTCCTCGGCGCCCAGCAACGCGGCGACGACGACGTCGCGCCCCGTCTTGAGCTGGCCGTCCGCCTGCACGACCACGCGCTCGCGCAGCCCGTTCAGCCGCAGGGTCTGCTGGGTCTCCGCGAGTCCCAGCTCCCACGGCATGCCCGCGTGCTTGAGCGAGTTCAGGGGCGCCGCGCCCGTGCCGCCGTCGTGGCCGGAGACCAGTACGACGTCGGCCTTGGCCTTGGTCACGCCCGCCGCGACCGTCCCAATCCCGCGTTCCGACACGAGCTTGACGTGCACGCGAGCGCGAGGGTTGGCGTGCTTGAGGTCGTAGATCAGCTGCGCGAGGTCCTCGATCGAGTAGATGTCGTGGTGCGGCGGCGGGGAGATCAGCGAAACCCCCGGGGTCGCGTGGCGCGTGCGCGCGATCCATGGGTAGACCTTCTGCGCCATGAGCTGCCCGCCCTCGCCGGGCTTGGCGCCCTGGGCCATCTTGATCTGCAGGTCGTCCGCGGTCGCGAGGTACAGGCTCGTGACCCCGAACCGGCCAGAGGCCACCTGCTTGATCGCCGAACGCCGCTCGGGGTCGATCAGCCGCTCGACGTCCTCACCGCCCTCGCCCGTGTTGGACTTGGCGCCCAGACGGTTCATGGCGATCGCGAGCGTCTCGTGGGCCTCCGCGGAGATCGAGCCGTAGCTCATGGCACCCGTGGAGAACCGCTTGACGATCTCGCTCACGGGCTCCACCTCGTCGATGTCCACGGGCTCGCGCGTGGACGCGAAACTCATGAGTCCGCGCAGGGTCGCGAGCTCCTTGGCCTGGTCGTCCACACGGGACGTGTAGGACTTGAAGATGTCGTAGCGGCCCGTGCGGGTCGCGTGCTGCAACCGGAAGACCGTGTGCGGGTCGAACAGGTGCCGCGGTCCCTCGCGGCGCCAGTCGTACTCGCCGCCCGTGGCGAGGTCCCGGTGCGGTTCGGTGACGCCGTCCTCCGGATAGGCCAGGCGGTGTCGGGACTGGATCTCCGCGGCGATCACGTCCAGACCCACACCCTCGATCTGGGTCCGTGTGCCCGCGAAGTAGTCGTCCACGAGCTCGCTCGACAGGCCCAGGGCCTCGAACGTCTGCGCACCGCAGTACGACTGCACGGTGGAGATGCCCATCTTGGACATGATCTTCTGCACGCCCTTGCCCAGCGCCTTGATGAGGTTCGCCACGGCCTGTTCTTCCGTGACCCCCCGGATCTCCCCGCGGCGCACGAGTTCCTCGGCGGATTCCATGGCCAGGTAGGGGTTCACGGCCGACGCCCCGTAGCCCAGCAGCAGGGCCACGTGGTGGACCTCCCGCACGTCCCCCGATTCCACGATCAGGGCCACCTTGGTGCGGGTTGCCGAGCGCAACAGGTGGTGGTGCACGGCGGAGGTCAGCAGCAGGGACGGGATGGGAGCCCACACGCCGTTGGAGTCCCGGTCGGAGATGATGACGAACTGCACCCCGCGGTTCACGGCCGCGGAGACCTTCTCGCAGATCTCCGCGATCCGGGCCCGCAGCGAGTCCGCACCGTCCACGGGACGGTACAGCCCGCGCACGCGCAGGCTCAGGGGCACGCCGTCGTCGTCCAGGTGCACGAACTGGTCCAGCTGGTCGTTGTCGATCACCGGGAAGTTCAGCTGGATCTGGCGCGTCCGGGTCTGCTGCGTGGAGAGCATGTTGGCCATGGGCCCCACGGCACCGGCCATGGACGTGACGAGTTCCTCGCGGATCGCGTCGAGCGGCGGGTTGGTCACTTGCGCGAAGGACTGCACGAAGTAGTCGAACAACAGCCGCGAGCGGTTGGACAGCACCGCCACGGGCGTGTCCGTGCCCATCGCGTAGATGGGCTCGGCGCCGGCCGCGGCCATGGGACCGATGATCAGCTTGAGCTCTTCCTCGGTGTAGCCGAAGGTCTTCTGCCGTAACCGGATGGAGTGCGGCGGGTGGGTCATGTGCTCGCGTTCGGGCAGCTCCGTGATGGGCAGCACCGAGTCCCGCACCCAGTCCTGCCACGGCTTGGTGGCGGCGAGTTCGGCCTTGATCTCGCTGTCCTCCACGATCCGGCCCTCGTCCGTGTCCACGAGGAACATGGTCCCCGGGGACACCCGGCCCTTGCGGACGACGACGCGCTCCCCCACGTCCACGACGCCCACCTCGGAGGCGAAGATCACCAGACCGTCGTCGGTCTGCCAGAACCGCCCCGGGCGCAACCCGTTACGGTCCAGGACCGAGCCCACGCGCACGCCGTCCGTGAAGGACACGCACGCGGGACCGTCCCACGGCTCCATGAGCGTGGCGTGGTACTGGTAGAAAGCCTTGAGCTGCGGATCCATGGTCTCATGGTTCTGCCACGCCTCCGGGATCAGCATGAGCATGGTCTCGGTCACGGGCCGGCCCGCGAGCTGGAGCAGCTCGGCAACCTCGTCGAGCGACTGCGAGTCGGACGCGCCCTCCGAGCAGATGGGGAACAGGTCCTCGGGCTGGCGGCCCAGCACGGCCCCGGACAGCGAGGACTGGCGTGCGCGCATCCAGTTGCGGTTGCCCACCACGGTGTTGATTTCACCGTTGTGCGCGAGCGTTCGCATGGGCTGGGCGAGCGGCCAGGACGGGAACGTATTGGTGGAGAAGCGCGAGTGCACCACCGCGAGCTTGGTCGTGAACCGCGGATCGGACAGGTCCGGGTAGAACGGTTCGAGCTGAGCCGTGGTGAGCATGCCCTTGTACACGAGCGTGCGGGACGAGAAGGACGGGAAGTACACCCCGAACTTGTTCTGCGCGCGCTTGCGCACGCGGAACGCCTTCTGGTCCAGTTCGAGCTGGGCGGCCACGGGATCGTAGGACGTTGCGTCCTGCGCAAACAGGGACGCCGCCCGCTCGTTGTGACTGCTGTCGGAGACGAAGAACTGCACGAACGTTGGCATCACGGCGCGCGCGGACGCGCCCACGGCGTCGTCGACCACGGGGACGTCCCGCCAGCCCAGGACCGTGAGGCGTTCCATGCGGGCGAGTTCCTCGAGCGAGCGCTTGAGCTCCTCGAGGTGCTTACCGCCGGTGGGCATGAACGCCGTGCCCACCACGTAGGCCCCCTGGGGCGGCAGCGGGAAGTCCACCACCTCGCGCAGGAACTCGTCCGGGATCTGGGTCAGCAGACCGGCGCCGTCCCCGGTGCCCTCGTCCCCACCTACCGCACCGCGGTGCTCGAGGTTGCGCAGGGCCGTGAGCGCGGCGTCCACGATGTCGTGGGAGGCCACGCCGTCCAGGGTGGCCACGACGGCCAGACCGCACGCGTCCTTCTCGTCCTCCGAGCGGTACAGGCCCTGATCCTCGGGCACTGCCGAGAAACGCTCGAACGGGGACACCGGTTCGGCGGCGTCGCGTGGTTCGGGTGCGTCCCGGTGGACGGGATCCGTGGTGCTCACGCGATGCTGCTCGCGGGAGTTCGGGGCTGCTATCTGGTCACTGCTCATGGCGGTACTCCTCACCAAGGGCCGGCAGGTCGAATGCGTCGGACGAGGCCCGGGGAGCACTCGGTGGGTGCGCAGCGGGCGACGCGGGATCCAGGTGACGCGCGTGTCCGCCCCGTTGCGGAAGGAAGCGGCCCGTGGGCCGTGGATCGAACCGGCGGGTCCCACGGATGAGCGGGACAGGCACGGTGCTCGGGTAATTTACCACGTAGGCCACGTCACACGAACATGCGTGACGGATCGCACGGACGACGACGCGGGCCCCGCGGAGTCGTGAAGAGCTCTGCGGGGCCCGCGTGCGGCGTCGTGGTCGGAGACCCGGAGGACGCGTCAGGAACGCACGGCCCGGGCAGGCTCGGCCGCTGCCCCGGCACGAGAGCGGGCACGCCTACCCAGGACCGCGAAGAGGATGATGCCCGCGATGACGATCAGCAGCGAGGTCCACACGTGCACGCGCACACCGGCGATCATCAGGGCCGGGTCCACGCGCAGGAACAGCTCGATGAGCAGTCGCCCGATCCCGTAGTAGATCATGTACAGCGCGAAGATGCGCCCGTGCGGGTCCCGCATGCGGCGGTCGATTGCGAGCAGCAGCACCACACCCAGCAGGTTCCACAGGCTCTCATACAGGAACGTGGGGTGGAACAGCGTGTCCGCGGGCAGCCCCGCGGGGAAGTTCGGGGACGCCGGGGAGATCTCGAGCCCCCACGGCAGTGTGGTGGGTCTGCCGAACAGTTCCTGGTTGAACCAGTTGCCCCACCGTCCCACGGCCTGGGCAAGCAGGAGTCCGGGGGCCACGCAGTCCGCGAACACGGCGAGCGACAACCCGTTCTTGCGCGAGACGAGCCACGCGGCCACGGCGCCGAACAGCACGGCACCCATGATGCCGAGTCCGCCCTCCCAGATCCGGAAGACGGCCAGGGGGTCCGCGCCGGGCCCGAAGTACCCGGCGGGGTCCGTGATCAGCACGTGGTAGGCGCGCGCCCCCACGATCCCGGCGAGCACCGCCCAGAACACGATGTCCCACAGTACGTCCGGGTCCTGACCGCACTGCTTCCAGCGCCGCATGGTGAGCCAGATGGCCAGGGCCATGCCGAGCAGGATGCACAGCGCGTAGAAGTGCACCGTGAGCGGCCCCAGGTGGATGCTGCTGATGCTCGGGGACGGGATGGAGGCGGGCAACACCGGCGGCATCAGTCGCGTCCCGCGAGGTGCGCGGCGAGCTCACCCACGGCCTGCGGTCCGCCCTCACCGAGCGCGCGCACGAGAGCCGTGCCCACGATCACGCCGTCCGCGTACGCCCCGATCTCCAGCACGTGCTCGCGGCTGGACACCCCCAGGCCCACGCACACCCGCTCCGCACCGGCCCCGCGTGCGCGGGCGACGACGTCCTCGGCGGCCGAGGACACCTGGTCCCGGGTCCCGGTCACGCCCATCACGGACACCGCGTACACGAAGCCGGAGGCCGCGCTCACAGTCATGTCCATGCGCTCACGGGTGGTGGACGGGGCCACCAGGAAGATCCGGTCCAGACCGTGCTCTTCGGAGGCCGCGAACCATTCCGAGGCCTCGTCCGGGATCAGGTCCGGGGTGATGATCCCGGCTCCCCCGGCGTCCTTGAGCCGGCGCGCGAACTCGTCCACCCCCGCCTGCAGCACGGGGTTCCAGTACGTCATCACCACGGGGACCGCGTCCGTCTGCTCGGCGACGGCGCGCACCACGGTGAACGCGTCCTCGACCCGGAAACCGTTGGCGAGCGCCTGGGTGGTCGCCGCCTGGATGACCGGTCCGTCCATCACGGGGTCCGAGTAGGGGATGCCGATCTCGATGATGTCCGCGCCGTTGCGACCCAGGGCCACGGCGGCGGCGGCGGACTCCTCGACGGTGGGGTACCCGGCGGGCAGATAGCCCACGAGGGCCGGGCGGCCCTCGGCCTTGCACTGTTCAATCCGCCGCGACAGCGCGGAGTCCGCGCTGCGCGTGAGGTCACGTGGGACGATGCGTTCGGTCAAGCCCGCAGGGGTGTGCTCGGTGGTGCTCACAGTTGTTCGCCTTTCTGCGCCACGCGTTCCTCGTGGCTGTCCTGCGGGAGGAGGTCGAACCATTCCCCCGCGGTGGCCACGTCCTTGTCGCCGCGCCCGGAGAGCGAGACCACGATGATCTTCTGCGCCGCTTCCTCGGGCCCGAGTTCCGCGACCCAGCGGGCAGCGACCTCGCGGGCGCCGGCGAGCGCGTGGGAGGACTCGATGGCCGGGAGGATGCCCTCGGTGCGGCACAGCAGCCGGAAGGCGTCCATGGCCTGGACGTCCGTGACCGCTTCGTAGTTCACGCGCCCGATCGAGTGCAGGTAGGAGTGTTCCGGCCCCACGGCGGGGTAGTCCAGGCCGGCGGAGATCGAGTGGGACTCCACGGTCTGCCCGTCCGGGTCCTGCATGAGGAACGTCTTGGCGCCGTGCAGCACGCCCGGTCGGCCCAGTGTGATGGTCGCGGCGTGGCGGCCGGTCTGCACGCCGTCACCCCCGGCCTCGTTGCCGTAGAGCTGCACGGACTCATCGTCCAGGAAACCGTGGAAGATCCCGATGGCGTTGGACCCGCCGCCCACGCACGCGGTCACGGCGTCCGGGAGGCGGCCTGCCTGCTCGAGGATCTGCGCGCGGGCCTCCTCACCGATCTGTTCGTGGAAGTAGCGGACCATAGCCGGGAACGGGTGCGGTCCGGCGGCGGTGCCGAGCAGGTAGTGAGTGGTCTCCACGGACGCGACCCAGTCCCGCAGGGCCTCGTTGATCGCGTCCTTGAGGGTGCGGGAACCGTTCTTCACGGCCACGACCTCCGCTCCCAGCAGCCGCATGCGCGCGACGTTGAGCGCTTGGCGGCGCGTGTCCTCCTCGCCCATGTACACGCAGCACTCCATGCCGAACAGAGCCGCTGCGGTGGCCGTGGCCACACCGTGCTGGCCCGCGCCTGTCTCGGCGATCAGCCGTGTCTTGCCCATGCGCCGGGCCAACAGGGCCTGCCCCAGCACGTTGTTGATTTTGTGGGAACCGGTGTGGTTGAGGTCCTCACGCTTGAGGAACACGCGCACCCCGAGTTCCGCGCCGAAGCGCTCGGCCTCGGTGAGCAGGGAGGGCCGGCCGGAGTACTCGCGGGAGAGCCGCTGGAACTCGTCCTGGAAGGTCTCATCCGTACGAGCCTTGTCGAACGTCTCGGTCAGCTCGTCCAGGGCCGCCACGAGGGACTCGGGCATCCACCGGCCACCGAAGTCCCCGAAGTAAGGGCCCGGGGCGTGCCGGAGGGACTCGGCGTCCCGTGCGGAAGCCTCCCCCGAGACCTGGGCCGCGGCTAGTTCCTCCTGCGCGGCGGTCGGGGTGGCCCCAGCCAAGTACTCGGCCCGGGACATTGCGCCGACCTCCCGGAAGCGACCGATGGTCTGCGCGGGGTCCTCGGCGCGCACGAGCACCTCACCGGTCAGCACCGCGTTGGCGCCGTGGCCCGCGTACAACCGGATCTGCTCCTCCCCCAGGACACCGGACTCCGCCACGATTACGGCCTCGCGTGGCAACCGCTCGGCGAGCCGACCGAACGTGTCCACGTCCACGTCCAGGGTCTTGAGGTTGCGGGTGTTCACCCCGATGATCCGCGCACCCACGGCGACGGCGCGATCGATCTCCTCCTCGGTGTGCGTCTCCACGAGCGCATGCATGCCGAGGTGGTGGGTCAGTTCGAGCAGGTCCCGCAGGGTGGCGTCGTCGAGGGCCGCCACGATGAGCAGCACGATGTCCGCACCGTGCGCGCGGGCCTCCCACACCTGGTACTCCTCGACCACGAAGTCCTTGCGCAGCACGGGGATGCCCACGGCGCGGCGCACGGCGTCGAGGTCCGCGAGCGAGCCCCCGAAGCGGCGCTGCTCGGTGAGCACCGAGATCACGGAGGCCCCACCGCGCTCGTACGCGGCGGCCAGCTGCGCCGGGTCCTCGATCGCTGCGAGCGCACCCTTGGACGGGCTCGAGCGCTTGACCTCGGCGATCACCTGCACGGACGCGGGATCCGAACCGCGCAGCGCGGACTCGGCGTCCAGCGCGGGAGTCTGTTCCGCGGCGGCATGGCGCACGTCCTGCAGGGACACCGATGCCTTCCGGGTCTCGAGGTCCTCGCGCACCCCCTCGATGATCCGGTCCAGCACCGTACCGGTGTGCTGCTGCGTCATGCGATTCCTCACTTAGTTCTCGGTGCACGCCGGCGTACGGTGCACCCGGCGCGCGGACGACGATGACCAGTTCCCCGACAGCGCGGAACTGGTCATCGACGGATGAATGCGGTACCGATCCCCTGCGGCGATCAGTGGGACTTGGTCTTGGACCCGCCCTTGCCGTACCCCATGGACTTGAGCACGCCGCCCACGATCACGCCCACGATGATCAGACCGATGCCCACGACCGTCACAGGGACCGAAGCCATCACGAAACCCACGCAGCCCACGATGACACCCACGGTCATCACGCCCACACAGGCCCACGCGGCCACGGTGTTGCCGTGGCCCACCGCGGCGGTGTGGTCCAGGATGATCTGATCGGTGTTCGACATGCGTGTCCACTCTCCCGTGCCGGTTGAGCCGCTCGGCTCTTGGATTGCCGGTCCCGCGTGAGCCGTGGGACCGAGGATTCTCTGACCCCATTGTGCCACTTCCCGGCGCGTGCGCGCCGCAGCCCACGCGGTTCAGTCGGTTTGTGTAGGATCCTCGCCGCGGGTCAGCGCGTCCCACGTGTCGATGTCGTCCACGTGCTCCGCGGCCTGGGTCTCCCCTGCCGAGGCCTCGCCACCCCGCGGGTGCATCGCGGCCGTCGTCGCGGCGGTTCCCACGCTGCCGGCGACCGCAGCGCGATCGTAGCGTTGCGCATTGCGCCGTCGCGCGTGCCGGGCGACCACCGCGAGCCACACGCCGCACAGTGCGAGCAGCACCGCGGCGGTCACGGCGGCCCACGGCCACCCGGTAAGGGCGTAGTCCCCGCCGTCGTTGATCACACCCGTCTGCGCGCCAACCGTGGGTTGCGCGGCCGCACGCGAGTCCCCCGTGACGGCCAGCACCGCGAGCACCGCGCCCACGCCCGCTAGCGCGACGACGGCGCCCACGATCATGCGCAGCACCCGGCCTCCCAGCGTGGAGGCCACCGCGGCCACGGCGGCGACAAGACCCAGGGCGGTGACGGCCGGAGCGGCGTCGGCCCCGGGGACGTCCACCGTGACCGACTGCAGGGACGTGGGGACGTCCGCGTGGATCCAGGTGGCGGTGGTCGTGGCGAACAACGCCAGGGCACACAACAGCGTGACCAGGACGGCGGGTGCGGTGCGGCGCAGCAACGTCAGCTCCTCGGGGGACGGGAGGCCCGGGTGTCCGTGCCCGGCTCGCGCAGGGTCTGGGCGATCAGCGCGGCGCGCAACGGCGCGGTGGCCTTGTTGAGGGATTCCTGGGCCTCGGACTCGGGATCCGAATCAGCCACGATACCGCCGCCCGCCTGGACGTACGCCGTACCCTCGAGCAGCAGCGCCGTGCGGATCGCGATCGCCATGTCCATGTTCCCCGCGAAGTCCATGTAGCCCACGACGCCGCCGTAGACGGCCCGGCGCAGCGGCTCGTACTCGTCGAGCAGGCGCAACGCGCGAGGCTTGGGCGCGCCCGAGAGCGTGCCCGCGGGGAACGTGGCGGCGAGGACGTCGTAGGCGGTGACGTCCTCGCGCATGCGCGCGACCACCGTGGAGCACAGGTGCATGATGTGGCTGAAACGCTCGATCTCCATGAACTCGCTCACGTCCACGCTGCCGGGCTCGGCGACCTTGGAAAGATCGTTGCGGGCCAGGTCCACGAGCATGAGGTGCTCCGCGCGTTCCTTCTCGTCCGCGAGCAGGTCCTGGCCCAGGGCCACGTCCTCGTCCACCGTGGCACCGCGCGGGCGGGAGCCCGCGATCGGGTGGGTCATGGCCTGGCGGCCCGTGACCGTCACGAGCGCCTCGGGTGAGGAACCCACGATCGAGTACGGCCGACCTTGGGCGTCCTCGAACGAGTACAGGTACATGTACGGGCTCGGGTTGATCCGGCGCAGCGTGCGGTAGACGTCCAGCGAGCTCGCGTGGCACTCAGCCTCGAAGCGGCGCGAGACCACCACCTGGAAGATGTCGCCGTCCACGATCGCCTGCTTGCCGCGGTCGATCGCGGACATGAACAGCTCCCGGTCCCACGACTGGCGCGCGACGGACTCCACGTCCGTGAGCTCCGGTGCTCCCTGCTCCGCGATGGACACCGTAGTGCGCTCGAGCGGGGTGGCCAGGCGGGTCACCATGGAGCGCAACCGGGACACGGCGTCGTGGTAGGCGGCATCCACGTTCTCGTCCGTGCCGTTGACGTTCACGGCATTGGCCACGAGCAACACGGAGCCGTCCTTGCTGTCGTGCACGGCCATGTCCGCGACCAGGTTCATGGCCAGCTCGGGCATGTGCAGGTCATCCTCGGGCGGGTTGGGCAGGGTCTCCCAGCGGCGCACGGCCTCCCAGCCCACGAAACCCACCATCCCGCTCGTGAGCGGTGGGACGCCGTCGAAGGGTGCGGTGTGCAGCAACTGCATGGTCGCGCGCAGTGCGTCGAGGGGATCGCCGTCCACCGGTGCCCCGGCCGGTGCGTCACCGATCCAGTGCGCCTGCCCGTCCCGGGAGGTCAGCGTGGCCACGGAACCGGCACCCACGAACGAGTAGCGGGACCACACCCCGCCCTCCGCAGCGGACTCGAGCAGGAACGTGCCCGGGCGGGGTTCGCCCTCGCGGGTCACGAGCGCGCGGTACAGACCCACGGGGGTCAGTGAGTCCGCGAGCACCGTGGTGCGCACCGGGATCACGCGGCGGGTCGCGGCATACTGCCGGAACTCCTCAAGGGTGGGGGTGATGTTGCCGAGTTCGTGCATTTAAACCGCCTGTTCCGCGTGGAGGTCTCGATCGTCGAAACACGTGCGCGAGCCCGTGTGGCATGCCGCGCCGTGCTGGTCCACCTGCACGAGCAAGGCGTCCCCGTCACAGTCCAGGCTCACGGAGTGCACGCTCTGGTAGTGCCCGGAGGTGTCCCCCTTGCGCCAGTACTCCTGGCGGGACCGCGACCAGAAGGTCACGCGACCCTCGGTCAGGGTGCGGTGCAGGGCCTCGTCGTTCATCCAGCCCAGCATGAGCACCTCCTTGGTGTCGTACTGCTGGATGATCGCCGCCACGAGTCCCGCCTCGTTGTGCGAGAGCTGCTCGGCGATGCGGGGGTCCAGGTTGTGGGTCGTGAACTCGTCCGTGGCGGTACTCATCCGCGTCTCCTGGTTCTGGGACATCAGCGCACCTCGTAACCTGCGGCACGCAGGGCGTTCTTGACGTCCGCGATCGCGTCGTCCGGGCCGAAGTGGAACACCGAGGCCGCCAGCACCGCGTCCGCGCCGGCGGCGACCGCGGGCGGGAAGTGCTCGGGTGCCCCGGCCCCGCCCGACGCGATGAGCGGAACGTTTACCCGATCCCGCACGGCGGAGATCATCTCCAGGTCGAAGCCCTCGCGGGTCCCGTCCGCGTCCATCGAGTTGAGCAGGATCTCCCCGACCCCGCGTTCCTCGGCCTCCCGGGCCCACTCGAGCGCGTCCAGGCCCGTGAGCGTGCGCCCACCGCGCGTGGTGACCTCGAAACCGGACGGGGTGTTGCCCGTGCGTTTCGCGTCCAGGGACAGCACGAGCACCTGGTTGCCGAAGCGGTTCGTGATCTCGTCGATGACCTCCGGGCGCGTGACCGCCGCGGTGTTGATCGAGGCCTTGTCCGCGCCGCAGCGCAGCAACCGGTCCACGTCCTGCGCCGTGCGCACGCCGCCCCCCACGGTCAGGGGGATGAACACCTTCTCTGCGGTGCGGGCCACGACGTCGAACATGGTGTCCCGCTCGCTCGAGGACGCGGTCACGTCCAGGAACGTGAGCTCGTCCGCGCCGGCCAGGTTGTAGCGCGCCGCGAGTTCCACAGGATCCCCCGCGTCCCGCAGGTTCTCGAAGTTCACGCCCTTGACCACGCGCCCGGCGTCGACGTCCAGACACGGAATGACTCGTACGGCCACACCCATTACGCCACCGTCCTTACTGCTCTCGACTTCTCTTCGCCCGCGCCCGCGTCAGATCCGCGCGGCCTGGATGGGTGAGACCAGGATGGCCCGGGCCCCCACTTCGTAGAGCGCGTCCATGACCTTGTTGGTGTCGCTCTTGCGCACCATCGCGCGAACGGCCACCGCGCCGTCGTGACCGAGCGGGGAGATAGTGGGGCCCTGCATACCCGGGGTGATCTCGGTGGCGGCGGCCAGCAGGTCCTCGGTGATGTCGTAGTCCATCATCACGTACTGCCGCGCGACCAGCACACCCTGCAGACGACGTCGCAGCACGCGCAGTCCCTCGGGTTCCGGTTCGTCGCCGCGGCGGATGAGCAGCGCCTCGGAGGTCATGATCGGTTCGTCGAAGATCTCGAGGCCCGCCGCGCGCAGGGTGTTGCCGGTCTCCACGACGTCCGCGATCGCGTCCGCGACACCCAACCGGATGGAGGATTCTACGGCGCCGTCCAGGCGCACGACCTCGGCATCCACGCCGCGGTCCGCGAGGTAACGCTCCAGCAGCAACTGGTAGCTCGTGGCGATCCGCTTGCCCTCGAGTTCCTGCACGGACTCGAACTGGCCGTGCGGGCCTGCCAACCGGAAGGTGGAACGGGCGAAGTCCAGGCCCAGCTCCTCCTCGGCCTCCGCGCCGGAATCGAGCAGCAGGTCCCGTCCGGTGATCCCCAGGTCCAGGGTGCCGCCACCCACGTAGATCGCGATGTCCCGCGGGCGCAGGTAGAAGAACTCCACGTGGTTGTCGTTGTCCACGAGCACGAGTTCCCGGGTGCTGCGCCGCTGCCGGTAACCGGCCTCGGTGAGCATGGTGATGGCGGCTTCGGACAGCGCGCCCTTGTTGGGCACGGCTACTCGCAGCATGGGATTCCTTTCCGCGGGGCGCAGATGACGGGGATCGGGGCGGTGCCCGGAGCGGGTGACGCGCGGGGCTCAGAGGTACTTGTAGACGTCCTCGAGGCTCATACCCTTGGCGATCATCATGACCTGCACGTGGTAGAGCAACTGGGAGATCTCCTCAGCGGCCTCGGCGTCGGACTCGTACTCGCACGCCATCCAGACCTCGGCGGCCTCCTCGACGACCTTCTTCCCGATGCCGTGGATCCCGGAGTCCAGTTCCGTGACGGTCCTGGATCCCTCGGGGCGTTGCTCGGCCTTGGTGCGCAGTTCGGTGAAGAGGTCTTCGAAGGTTTTCACCCCTTCAGGGTAATGGGTGCGCGTGCCCGTCCCGAACGCGTGGCACATGCACGCCGCTCGCGGCCGGCCTCCGCGGATCGAGCGTGGCGGACCGGCCGCGAGCGTCTGCTCCGTTCAGACCCCGTGCTCGCGCAGGGTCAGGGCGGTGCTCAGGGCGGCGTGGGCGGCCTCGTAGCCCTTGTCCTCGTGCGAGCCCTCGAGGCCGGCGCGGTCCAGGCCCTGTTCCTCCGTGTCACACGTGAGTACGCCGAAGCCCACCGGGGTCCCGGTGGCCACGGACACGTCCGTGAGTCCGGAGGTCGCGGCGTGGCACACGTAGTCGAAGTGCGGGGTGCCGCCGCGGATCACGACGCCGAGCGCGACCACCGCGTCCGCCGTCTCCGCCAGGCGGCGGGCGGCCACGGGCAGCTCGAAGCTCCCGGGTACGCGCACCCGCACGACCGTGCCGGTGTTCGCTTCCGTGAGGGCGCGCAGGGCGCCGTCGAGCAGCCCGTCCATGATCGTCGTGTGCCAGCTCGCGGCGACCACGGCCACGGTCAGGTCCGAGGCGTCGAGGTCCGAGGCGAGGGTGGTCGGGGCGCCGTGTCCGCTCATGATGTTTCTCCTGGGTTGAGGTGGGTCAGGTGGTGGTGCATGCGGTCGCGCTTGGTGCGCAGGTAGTCCAGGTTCTCGGTGCGCGCGTGGACCTCGTGGGGGATCACGTTCGCCACGGTGATCCCGAGCGCCTCGAGCTTGGCGACCTTGTCCGGGTTGTTGGTCAGCAGCCGCACCGTGGTCAGGCCCATGGCCGCGAGGATCCGGGCGGCGGCGGTGTAGTCCCGGGCCTCCGCGGGCAGCCCGAGCATGGTGTTGGCGTCCACGGTGTCCGCTCCGCCGTCCTGGAGCTTGTAGGCGCGCAGCTTGTTGATCAGCCCGATCCCGCGGCCCTCGTGGTTGCGCAGGTACAGCACCGTGCCCCCGTGGCGGGAGATCCGTTCCAGCGCAAGGTGCAGTTGCGGTCCGCAGTCACAGCGCCACGAGCCGAAGACGTCCCCGGTGAGGCACTCGGAATGCAGCCGCAGCAACGGTGGCAGAGCGGCTTCGTCGGCGGGCGGGGGTGCCGTGAGCGAGACGTGCTCGGCGGCGGGGATCCCCGACGGCTCCGGAACGCGCCAACCGGTCACCGAGAACGTGCCGTACTCGGAGGGCACGGTCACGGGGTCGCTGTGGTGCAGGGGCTCCGCTCCCGGAGCCGCGTGATTGTCGGCCGGTGACGCGTGTTCGGGGATCTCACCGTGGTCGAAAACGCTCATGCGATGCGGTCTCCCTCCCCCGTGGTGTCCACCGACGGCGCGGTGGCGCCCCCGGCGACGTCGACGGCGCTCGGTCGAGTTGTGCCCTTCGCGTCCTGAGCCGCGGCACCGGCGTCGTTCGCGGCCGCCCGCGGGACGGCGTCCTCAGCGGCATCCGTCGCGTCCAGGTGGGCGATCAGATCGGCGATGCTGATCATTACGAGCCCGTGCTCGTCCGCGAACCGCCGCAGGGCGGGGGCGCGCAGGGGCTGCCCGGCGTCGTCGACGATCTCCGCGATCGCACCCACGGGCTCGCACTCTGCGAGCCGCGCGAGCTCCACGGCGGCCTCGGTGTGCCCCGCTCGTTCGCGCACCCCGCCAGGGACCGCGCGCAGCGGCAGGATGTGGCCGGGCCGCGTGAGCTCGGCCGCGGTGGTGCCGGGCAGCGCGAGCAGTCGCGTGGTCAGCGCCCGGTCCCGCGCGCTGATCCCGGTGGTGATCCCGGTGCGGGCGTCGCACGTCACGGTGTACGCCGTGGCCTTGGCGTCCTCGTTGTGCTCGGTCATGGGCGGCAGGGCAAGCCGGTCCGCGCGCTCGTCGGTCATGGGCACGCACACCACCCCGGAGCTGTGCCGGATCGTGAAGCCCATGAGGGGCTGGGTCGCGTGCTGGGCCGCGAACACCAGGTCGCCCTCGTTCTCCCGGTCCTCGTCGTCCACGACAACGACCGCGGCACCCGAGGCCATCGCGGCCACGGCGTCCGCGACCGGATCGAGGGCGACGCCGCGCGGTGTCGCGGGTGCCGCGTACGAGGCCAGGCGCTCGGCGTACTTGGCGAGCACGTCCACCTCGAGGTTGACGGTGGAACCCGGCGTGCGAGCGCCGAGCGTGGTCGCGCGCAGGGTCTCCGGGATCAGCCCCACCTCGAACCACGCCTCGGGCTCGTCCGTGGAGTTCACCGCAGTGACCGTGAGGGACACGCCGTCCACGGCGATCGAACCCTTGACCGCGATGTAGCGCGCAAGTGCCACGGGGACTCTGATCCGCACGGTCTCCCATCCGGTGTGGGACGTGCGCTGCACCACGGTGCCCACGCCGTCCACGTGCCCCTGGACCACGTGCCCGTCCAGGCGCTGCCCGGCTGCGGTGCAGCGTTCCACGTTCACCAGGTCACCGTGTCCGAGCGCCCCCAGGGTGGTCAGGCGCAGTGTCTCGCCCATGACGTCCGCGGTGAAGTCCCCCGCCGCGCCCGAGGGGACCGCGGTCAGGCACACCCCGTTGACCGCGAGTGAGCCGCCGTGGGGCAGGTCCGCGACGAGTGGCCCCGCGGACACGTGCAGCCGGGCGGCGTCCTGCGCCAACCGTTCCACACGTTCCACGGTGGCCTGGGCTTCGACAATTCCGGTGAACACTGATTCTCCTTGGGGATCCGGGGTGCGCGGGGTTCTCGGGAACTTCCCGGCGCGAGGTCTTGGTGTGCTGCGTCAGTTCAGGGGCGTGTCATGGGGCGTCGGGTACGGGACCCGCGGGCCGCAAGTGCCACCGTCCATCGACGCCCACGCGGCTGATCGCCTCCATCTGCTCCGCGGCCTCTTCGTGGCCGGGGCGCGCGAGGTCCGCCGGGTGCCGCACGGGGTCACCGCGCCATGACGCCGCCGCGGCAAGCGTCCCGATCCCGAGCGACGCGACCGACGCCGCGCCGTCCCCGAGGATCAGTGGGGCCTGGTACAACCACAGCTCGTCCACGAGATCGGCGGCGAGAAACGCGGCGGACACCGTGGGCCCGCCTTCCACGAGCACGTGGGAAACCCCGCGTTCACGGAGGTGTTGCAACGCCTCGGCGGGATCGTGCGTGGTGAGGTGGATGAACCGCCCGTCGTGCCCGCGGTCGGCGCATGCGACCTCTCCGTGATCCGTTCCGGTGTCTCCCGGGGCTCCAGGTTCGGTGTCTTCCCGGGGCGCGCGGTCGAGGACGCCGCGCCGGACCTTGGCATCCGCGGGCACGGGGCGGGTGCTCATGACTGCCCGCAGGGGTTGCCGCGCGAGGGGTTCACCCCCGGCATCCCGCGCGGTCAGGGTCGGGTCGTCCGCGCGCAGGGTCCCGCCGCCCACCAGGATCGCGTCCACCCGGGTGCGCAGGGCGTGGCCCTGATCCCGAGCGGGTGCACCCGTGATCCACTGGCTCGTTCCGTCCGCTGCGGCCACGCGGCCGTCGATCGTCTGAGCGAGTTTCAGCGTCACGAACGGTCGCGCATCATGCTGGGCAATGAACCAGCGGTCATTGAGATCGTGGGCTTCCCTCGCGAGCAGCCCCTGACGCACGTCCACCCCGTGTGCGGCGAGGAACGCGCCGCCCCCGCGGGCGGTGTCCGTGCCGTCGGCCACCGCGTAAATGACTCGGGGGATCCCCGCGTCGAGGATCGCGCGCGAGCACGGGCCAGTGCGTCCGGTGTGGTTGCAGGGTTCGAGGGACACGACCATGGTGGTGTCCTCGAGAGGTGTCCCCGCCTCACGGGCCAGATGCAGGGCGTCCGCCTCCGCATGCGGGGTGCCCGCCCCGCGGTGATGACCCACGTGCAGGATCTCCCCCGCGGCGGAGAGGATCACGGCGCCCACCACGGGATTGGCCCCGCGGATCCCCCGCCGAGCCGCTTCCAGAGCCGCGCGCATCGCCTCGTGTTCCGCGGCCGAGAAGTCGTGGGACGGCTCCGCCCCCGGCCGGGAGCGGGGCGCGGGCCCCGGCGCAGCGGCGTCGTCGTACGCCGTCACTTCTCGTCCTCACCCACGGACAGGCGCAGGTCCGGGAAGCCCGTCTCGATCGTCGCGCGACGGCGCTGGCGCGTGTTCACGCGCCACCACACGAAGAACCCGGCGAGCGTGAAGGCGCCGTAGAACACGTACATCAAGCCCGAGGCGTAGTAGCCGGCGGAGAACAGGAGGGGCACGCCCACGATGTCCACGGCGACCCACAACAGCCAGAACTCGACCCAGCCCTTGGCCATCCCGAGCGTTGCGAGCAGCGAGCCCATGAAGATCCAGGCGTCCGCCCACACGGGTTCGTACGAGCCCAGGGCACGGAAGATGGGCGTGAGAAGTGCCGTCCCGAACACGAGGGCGACCACGAGGAACACGCGTTCGCGGGCGGTGGCCCAGCGCGGGGACACGGCCTCCTCGGACGCCCCGCGGGACCGGCGCCACTGCACCCAGCCGTACACGGACACCGCGATGAACATGACCTGACGGCCGGCCTGACCCAACAGGTTCACGGGGTTGGGGGTGTCGAACACCGCGCCCAGGAAGACGGTCAGCAGGATCGCGTTGCCCACGATCCCCACGGGCCACGCCCACACTTTGCGGCGCATCCCGCCCAGCGCGGACAACAGCCCGAACACGTTGCCGAGCACCTCGCGCCACAGGATGAAACCGTCACCCACCCGCAACTGCGCGTCGAACAACCAACGCAGGACGTCCACGGTGTCTCCTCTCACCCGCCACTGTCGGTGGTCCCGGGGAGGAATGCGCACACGCGTCGAACACGATCACGCGGCGGAGCACGTCACAGCACCACCCGACGGACCGCGATCGCGTGCGACCGCGCACGGTCAGGACGCCGTGACGCTCACGTGTGCCTACCATCCAGACTGTACTGTCGGTACCGGATTTCCACCGGTTCGGCCGATCCCTCCGTGCGCATCCTCGGTGGTTCCCACGGGAACCTGCTCGGCGCTGTGCACGGTGTTCACGGTTCGCGGACTGTCACCGCCGGTTCGGAATTGCACCGACCCCGGAACACGTTGCTGCGCTCATTATGCCACGCGGCCTCACCATGCCCATGATCGGGGACACCGGGCGGTCACGTCCTGTTCTTCCGGCCGTTCTCCCGGCCCTGCAGATCCGAGAGCAGTCCGGCGACGCGGGCCTTGATGTCGTCGCGGATCCTGCGCACGTCCGCGAGGGGCTGACCGGCCGGGTCGTCGAGGTCCCAGTCCTCGTAGCGCTTGCCCGGAAACACGGGGCAGGTGTCCCCACAGCCCATGGTGATGACGACGTCGGAGGCCCTGATCTGCTCCGCCCGCAGGATCGTGGGCACGGCTGCGGTGATGTCGATGCCCTCCTCAGCCATCGCCTCCACGGCCACCGGGTTCAGGCTCTCTGCCGGTTCGGACCCGGCCGAACGGACATCGATGCTCCCGCCTGACATCGCGGCCAGGTAGCCCGCCGCCATCTGGGAGCGGCCCGCGTTGTGGACGCAGACGAAGAGCACGGTCGGTTTCGTGGGTGATGGTGCGCTCATGATGCGGTCTCCCGGGTTCGGTGGGTGGGGACGGAGGGATCGTTCGGGAACACGCGCGGGCCGGCCCACAGGGCCACGTAGACCAGGCCGATCAGGACGGGCACTTCGATCAACGGCCCCACGACGCCGGCCAGTGCCTGCCCGGAGGTGACGCCGAAGGTGCTGATGGCCACGGCGATCGCCAGTTCGAAGTTGTTGCCCGACGCGGTGAAAGCCACCGTGGCCGACTTGCCGTAGTCGAGCCCCACCGCTTTCGAGGCGAAGAGGCCGATGGCGAACATCAGAGCGAAGTACACGAGCAACGGCAGCGCGATCCTGACCACGTCGAGGGGCTGTGAGGTGATGGCGTCCCCCTGGAGCGCGAAGAGCATCACGATGGTGAACAGGAGGCCGTACAGGGCCCACGGGCCGATCGCGGGGAGGAACTTCTCCTCGTACCAGTCCCGGCCCTTCGCCCGTTCACCCAGGACGCGGGTGAGGAAGCCTGCGAGCAGCGGGATGCCGAGGAATACCAGGACGGATCCCACGATCGCCCCCACGGAGAATTCGGCCGTGGTGGTGGGCAGCCCCAGCCACGACGGCAGGACCTGGAGGTAGAACCACCCAAGAGCGCCGAAGGCTACGACCTGGAAGACGGAGTTGATGGCCACGAGCACGGCCGCACTCTCCCGGTCGCCGCATGCGAGGTCGTTCCAGATCAGGACCATGGCGATGCACCGGGCCAGGCCCACGATGATCAACCCGGTGCGGTACTCGGGCAGATCGGGCAGGAACACCCAGGCGAGCACGAACATCAACGCCGGTCCCACGACCCAGTTGAGCACGAGCGACAGGCCCAGCAATCGCTTGTCGCCGGTCACGCGGCGGGTCTCGTCGTAGCGCACCTTCGCCAGGACGGGATACATCATCACCAGCAGACCGACTGCGATCGGCAGCGACACCTGTCCGATCGTCATGGCTTCCAAGGCCGTGTTCAGCCCCGGCACCAGCCGACCCAGCAGCAGGCCCACGCCCATGGCCAGCAGGATCCAGGCCGGCAGCCACCGGTCCAGGAACGACATGCTCTGCCTCACCGGTGCGGAGGCGATGGTGGTACTCATGGGCGGCGAGCTCCTCGTATCGACGGTCATCTATGGGACACACGCTACGAGGTCATATAGATGTCCGTCAATGTAAAATCTCGGTATGAAAGCACCCGCGCAACGACCCGAGCTGATCGATGAGAAAGCAACCGAGTGCTGCTCGCTCGCCTCCTCGCCGCTCGGGGCCGGCGAGGCCGAGCGCATGACCGCGAAGCTCAAGGCGCTCTCCGACCCGACGCGCCTGCGGTTGCTCTCCCACATCGCCACGCAGGGCTGCGACGCAGTGTGCGCCTGCGACCTGCTGGACGTCCTCGACATCAGCCAGCCCACCGTGAGTCATCACCTCAAGAAGCTGGTGGACGCCGGACTGCTCACACGCGAGCAGCGCGGCAAGTGGGCGCACTACACCGTGGTGCGCGGCGCCTTCACGGAACTGCGTGAACTCCTGGACCTGCGCTGACAGGCAGGGCGTTCTCCGCGGACCCGTCATCGGGGCCCGCATAAATTCAGGCCCGGTGCTCCCGCGCGGTCCTGCGGAGTGCCTCGATCGCGGCGGCGGGGTCGTCCTGGCCGTAGACCGCGGAACCGGCGACGAACGTGTCCGCCCCAGCCTCCGCGGCGCGCACGATGGTCTCCTCCGTGATCCCGCCGTCCACCTGCAGCGCGATCGTGCCCCCGTGGGCCTTGACCGCCGCCGCGGCGCGGCGCAGCTTGGGCAGGGTCACGTCCAGGAACTTCTGGCCGCCGAAGCCGGGTTCCACAGTCATGATGAGCAACATGTCCAGCTCCGGCAGTAGGTCCAGGTACGGCTCGATCGGCGTGGCCGGACGCACCGCGAGTCCCGCTCGGGCACCCGCCGCGCGCAGTTCACGCGCGAGCTTGATCGGCGCCGTGGCGGCTTCCGCGTGGAACGTCACGGATGCGCACCCTGCCTCCGCGTACGCCGGGGCCCACCGGTCCGGGTCCTCGATCATCAGGTGTAGGTCCAGGGGGATCGGGGAGACGGCCTGCAATCGTTCCACGACCGGCAACCCCAGGGTCAGATTGGGGACGAAGTGGTTGTCCATCACATCCACGTGCGCCGCATCCGCGTTCGAGATGCGCTGGAGTTCCTCCGCGAGCCGGGAGAAGTCTGCGGAGAGGATTGACGGGTGGATGTCACAGCGGGACATGGTTCCTCCTGGGAATAGTTCCGGATCAATGACCGAGCCGCGGCTCACGCGCTCTTGCGCAGCGCGACCATGAACATGGCGTCGGTTCCGTGGACGTGCGGCCACAACTGCACACTCGTACCCCCGCCGGGGACGTCGTGCCCCGCCGCCCGAGCGTCGTCGAGCGCGCCGGGCAGGGCGGCATCCACGGCGAGCTGCGCGGTGTCCAGGACCGACACGTCGCCGCGCCGTTCCACGACGTCCTGGAGCACGTCGTGCGTCTCGGCGGTGTGCGGTGAGCACGTGGCGTAGAGCACCACCCCGCCGGGACGGGTGGCGTCCAGCGCGGCGTCGAGCAGCTCGCGCTGCAGCGGGGCCAGGTTCGCGACGTCCGACGGCGTGCGCCGCCATCGCGCTTCGGGACGACGCCGCAGCGCGCCCAGTCCGGTGCACGGCACGTCCACGAGCACCCGATCGAAACGCGTGTCCTGGCCGGACGGGATCTGCCGGGCATCGCCGGTGCGGACGTGCCACGCCTCGTGGTCCACGGCCGACAGCGCCTGGCGCACGAGGTCACTACGGTGCCCGCTGACCTCGTTGGCCAGCAACGTGGCACCGCGCTCGTGGGCCAATGCCGCGAGCAGCGCCGCTTTGCCGCCGGGTCCGGCGCAGAAGTCGGCCCACGCCCCGCTGTCATCGGCCACGGGCACCTGCGCGAGCACGCGGGCCACGAGCTGGGAACCGGCGTCCTGGACACGCACCGTTCCCTCCCGCGTGCCCGGGACGCGGTGAATGTCTCCCCCGGCGCTGACCGCGCTGTTCGGGACCAGGTCACCGGGTTCGGCGCCTGCTGCGAGTGCGGGCTCGAGCGAGCCGATACCGGGCAGGGCCACGAGGTGCACACGGGGCGCCTCGTTGTCCGCTCCCAACAGGGCCTCGATCTCCGCGGTGTCTCGGCCGTTGGCGCGCAGGGACCGGCGCAACGCGCGGACCTCCCACACCGGGTGGGCGTGGCGGACACCGAGCTGCCGCAGCTCGTCGGTGTGCTCGGCGGCGAGCGCGTCCAGCCATTCGTCGTGGCTGCGCCGGGTCACCTTGCGCAGGACGGCGTTGACGAGTCCCGAGGGTCCCTGCCCGATCTCCCCGCGCACCAGACCCACGGTCGCGTCCAGCGCGGCGTGATCGGGGACGCGCATCGCGAGCAACTGGTGCACGCCCAGGCGCAGGGCGTCCAGCACCGCGGGGTCCAACTGGTCCAGCGGGCGGTCCACGCACTTCTCGAGCACGGCGTCCCACGTGCCACTCCACCGCATGGCCCCGTAGGCGAGCTCGGTCGCGAACGCCGCGTCCCGCTTGTCGAGGCGGTTTTCACGGACCAGGCGTGGCAGCACGAGATTCCCGTAGGCGTCCTCCGAGTTGACCGCGCGCAGGGCCTGATATGCGGTCAGCCGTGCGGGATCGGAGCGCTTGCGACGCTGCGAGGGCGCCTGTGCGGAGTAGGAGCGCTCGTGCTGGGCCAGGCGGTTGCGCTCGTGGCCCTGGGCGTCGCGACGCGAGCCGTCCCCCGCTCGTCGATCCCTCCCGCCGGCCTCCCGGGGCGAGCGGTCGTCGCGGCCCCGGCCGCCGGCATCACGGGACGGACGATCGTCACGACGGCGGTTGTTCCCCCGAGACCGGTCGTTGCCGCTACCGGCGTGGCCGCGGTGCTGCTGGTCCCGACTCATCCGAAGGCCACCTGTTCCGTGTTCTGCTTGCCGCGCGCCCAGTCGAGGGCCGCCATGGGTTTCTTGCCATTGGGTTGCACGCGGGTCAGCTCCACGGCGTAGGACCCGGTGCCCACGAAGACCCGCTTCTCCCGCAGCTCCACGTGGCCCGGGGCGATCCCGGTGACCTCCGGGGCGGGGATCACGCGGTCGAGCTTGAAGCGCTGGCCGTCGAGTTCGGTCCACGCACCGGGTTCGGGGGTCACACCGCGCACCCGGTGAGCCACGGCCACGGCGGGATGTGACCAATCGACGCGCCCGTCCTGGGCCGTGAGTTTAGGGGCAGCGGTGGATTCACCGCGTTGCGGCGTGGGGTGCACGCGGCCCGAGGCCACACCGAGCAAGGATTCCACGAGCAGGGGCGAACCTTCATGTGCGAGCCGATCCAGCACCGACCCGGAGGTGTCCTCCGGACGCACCTCGTCCGTGAGGGTGCCTACCACGGGGCCGGTGTCCATGCCGTCGTCCAGGACGAAGGTGGTGGCCCCGACCACGGAGTCCCCGGCCATGAGGGCCCGCTGCACCGGGGCGGCGCCGCGCCACTGGGGCAGGAGGGAGAAATGCAGGTTGATCCACCCGTCCTGGAAGACCTCCAGGGCCGGTCGCGGCAGCAGGGCGCCGTAGGCCACGACCGCCGCGATGCTCGCGCCGGTGTCACGCAGGGTGTCCAGGAGTTCACCCCGGACCCGATTGGCCTTGATCACGGGCAGCCCGAGCTCATCGGCCCGACGACCCACCGCGGACGGGGCCATGACCTTCTTGCGGCCCACGGGGGCGTCCTCCCGGGTCAGCACCGCGGTGATCTCGATCCGTGGATCCTGGTGCAGTGCCTCGAGCGGGGGGACGGCGGTCTCCGGGGTTCCCGCGTACAGGATCTTGAGGGGCTGCTGGTTCGTGTCGGGGCTCATCGGGCATCACCCGCCGCGCCGAACGCGGAACCGGCCGTGTGTGCGGCACCGGATGCGGCTCCCGAGGTGCGGGCCGCACCGAAAGCCGACCCAGCGGCGTCGTGTGCGTCCGGTGTTGAGTGACCCGCGCGCTGCGCCTCGCGTTCGCGCGTGACACGGGCGGTCGTGTCCGTGAACGACTGCGCGCGCAACTGCCGCATGGCGTCCTTGCGCTCGTCACCCACGAGACGGTCGACGTAGAGCATGCCGCCCAGGTGATCGTTCTCGTGCTGGAAGCAGCGGGCCAACAGGCCGGTGGCCTCACGGTGCACGGGCTCGCCGTGGCAATCCACCCCGGTGAGGACGGCGTGCTCGGCGCGGGGGGTCTCGTAGGACAGGCCCGGGACCGACAGGCAGCCCTCGCCGCCTTCCTGCGGCTCCTCCCCCATGCTCAGCTGGGGGTTGATCACGTGCCCTTCGTCCCCGTCGATGCCCCACGTGAAGACGCGCAACCCCACGCCCACCTGCGGTGCGGCCAGACCCACACCGCCCACGGCGTACATGGTCTCGAGCATGTCCCGGACGAGGGCAGCCAGGGCGTCGTCGAACTGCGTGACCTCCTGGGCCGGGGTGCGCAGGACGGGGTCACCGATGGTACGAATGCGCAGAATACTCACCGCGGAGTGCACTCCTCATGGGGGTCGTGGGACGGGGTGTGCCTGTCAGTCTACGGCGGGGCCCGCGACCGTCTCGGCCGTCACGACCTGCGGGCCGCCCGCCACGCGACCCGTGGGGAAGGAATCCAGGGGCGGGGGCGCGATGCTGCGCAGTTGCGCCCCCGCGGTGGCCAATTGGGAATTGCGCGCCCACACCTTGGCCAGGGCGCAGAACTTGTACCAGTGCACGGGGAGGTGCTCGGGCGCGGCCTGCACGGTGAGCGCCTCGGTCTCACCGATCGCCACGGCCATCAGGACCTCCGCGTCCCGGTAGCGCCACGGTTCCCACTCCCCCGCCGTGGCGTCCACGAGGGATTCCTCGGCCTTGAGCCCGGCCACCAACTGGGTCACGACCTTGGGGTCCGGGGCCTTGACCCGCCCGGCGCGGTCGGTCCCGCGGGTCTTGTAGTCGATCAGACACACCTTGCCGCCGATGCGCGCCACGAGATCCAGAGTGCCGGCGTAGCCCACCGTGGAGTTCCATACCGTGATCTCCGCGGCCAGCGGTTCGGGGCGGAACAACTGCCACCATTGGTCCGCACTGTCCGCGAATCGGGTCTCGTGGTGTTCTGCGAGCGTGTCCCGGGCCCGGTCCACCTCGTGGTCGCGGCCCATGGCCCGCAGCGCGAGCTGCTCGCAGTAGTCGTGTACGCGGTCACCGCGCTGCGCCGCGTGGTCCCGGTGTCGCTCCGCCGCCTTGGCCGCGTGGTTCACGAGCGAACGACGACGCCGCGTGTCCCGGAGCGCGTCCGGCAACTGGGGATCCGTGGCCAGGGCCTGCGCTGCGGTGTAGGCGTACCAGCCCCCGAGGTCGTTGGCCTCGCACCCGATGACCGTGGTGATGGAGGGGACCTCGAGGTCCCCGCCCTCACTCCGGGCGTACATCCGGCCGGTGGCGGTCTGCTGGGCCAAGCGGGGTTGAGTCATGGGCTCAGCGTAGGAAGGGGCCCAGACATGGACAACGATCACGGGCTCACCCGGGCAGAGCGGGCTCGGACGTCCGTCCAGGAGCCGGACCTCACGCGGTCGGGGCCGGACCGACCGGTCCGATCGGCCTTGGACGCGAAAGAACCCGGCCCCTCCCGGGACCGGGTTCCTCGTTACCGTGCGCGATACTGGGATCGAACCAGTGACCTCTTCGGTGTGAACGAAGCGCGCTACCGCTGCGCCAATCGCGCTTGCAACGTTGAAGACTCTAGAACACTTCGTCCGGGAACGGCAAATTCCCCGGCGTCCGCGATCGATTTGCCCGGACCCGCTCCGGTGGGTAATGTTCTTGCTCGTTGGCAACGCCCCGAAAGCGAAGTCCTCCGATGGCAACACCCCGGATGGACAAGCACGGAAGGGTGTGAAGTCTTGTGATAAAGTTTCCGCTCGGAAGAACGGAGCACTGAGTTCCAGGGCCTCGATCGACCGACAATGCGGACGTAGCTCAGCTGGTAGAGCATCACCTTGCCATGGTGAGGGTCGCGGGTTCGACTCCCGTCGTCCGCTCGCAGTTTTCGACCCTGGTCGAGACCTGAGACCTTGTCCTCCAAGGATCTGGTCCCCGGTGGGGTGGCCGAGTGGTTAGGCAGCGGCCTGCAAAGCCGTCTACGCGGGTTCGAATCCCGTCTCCACCTCGGTGCAACCACCTCGTTCAATATGATGAACATTGAGCGCGATTGGCGCAGCGGTAGCGCGCTTCCCTGACACGGAAGAGGTCACTGGTTCGATCCCAGTATCGCGCACCAGACAAGGCCCCGGAACACTACTTTCCGGGGCCTTTCGCGTGCCACCGCTGACCTACGACCCGGCGGCGCGCACCGAGTGGGAGACATGGCCCAGAGCCCGCAGCACCCGGGTCAGCCGATTGTAAGAGACCATTCCCCGCACCGCGCGGGCCACGATGACGTCCCAGGACGGCGTCTCCCCCGGTCCACGGGTGACCCAGTGGCCCGCATGCCCTCCAACAACTCACCGAGCGCCCGGCGCGGCCCGCTTGCCACGTCCGGCCACCCCAGCTGCGTGAGCATGTCCCGGATCATCGGATCCTCCCGGCGCTCCGGGGGCCCGCTGGCCTCGGCAGGTGACAGGCCCGCGGCGAGCGCCTGGGCGATTTCGAGGGCGTCCACGAGGGGCCCGCCGCGGATCGTCGATCAGGGTGACCAGCGCACGGATGTCGGGGATCGTGGCACCGGCCTCCTCCCGCAGTACCCGGATGAGCTGCAGGCGTTCCGCGTGACCCTGATCGTAGTCCTGCCGCGTGGCGGTGAGCCTGGTACCGGCGGGCAACAGTCCCTCCCGACGGTAGAACTTAATGCCGGCCGTGGTGGTGTTACTGACCTCGGCCAGGGCATTGAGCAGCATGACGCAGCCCCCTCGGATAGTCCTCCGCGCGCCAGTTGTCCTGATGGCGCGCGCTGGATACCCCAACCTTCATCCACCCCCACGGCCTGACCTGGCTGCACGGACTCGCCGCGTTCACGCTCTTCTCGGTGGGGTTGGCCATGTGGGGGATCCTGCACGGCGACGTCCGAATGCGCCGGCGGAACATGCTCGTGGGATCCCATGGCCACGATGCACGCGGTGTCTGGCACCAGGGCACCGTCGAAGAGGGGCTCCGCCGCCGACGTCGTGCACACCACCACGTCCGCGTCGCGTACCTCGCTCGCGTCCCCCGATCGGGCCGCGAGACCCAGCGTGCGGGCGTAGTCGACGGCGGCGTGCACCTTGCGCGGCGTCCGGCCGCACACCACCACCTCCGTGAACGAGCGAATCTCGGCGAATGCCGCGATGTGGGCGAGCGCCTGCGGCCCCGTACCGAACACCACGAGCTTGGTCGCCTCCTTCGGGGCCAGGTAGTCGGTGGCCACGGCCGAGATCGCGGGGGTCCGTAGGGTGGTGAGGACGTTGCCTTCCAGCAGAGCTCGAAGACTCAGGGTGGCTGAGTCTATGAGCATGTAGGTGGCCTGGATGCGGGGCAGATCGCGTTCGGGATTCCCGGGCGAGACCGATGCGATCTTGATGCCTGCCCAGTCACCAATGACCGACGGCATCAACAGCAGGTGGCCCTCGCCGGCGGGGACATTGCTGCGCCCGGGGTCATCTTCCGGGCGGAATCCCGAACGTAGCGTGGCTTCGAGAAGCCGACGTGCACGCTCGGCGGGAACCGCCCGCACGATCTGTTCCTCGGTGTACCACGCGGGTGCACCCTGGATTCCTGTCGAGCACTGCTCCTGGGGGGTCGATTCCGCGGTGGTCATGATGCGGTTCCTCCCAGGGATGCGGTGCTCCGGCATTGACCGATTCACTGTCTCGACTGTTCCGTCAGCATATCCCCGACCAGGACCGGACTTCAGAGAAAAACTCCCGCCCCACCCGGCTAAGAGACCCGGGCGGGGCGGGAGCGGCGTCGTCGCCGACGCGGTGCCGTCAGGAGACGGCGGGGATCACAACATGCAGGAGACGCAGCCCTCGACCTCGGTACCCTCGAGCGCCAGCTGGCGGATGCGCGAGTAGTACATGGTCTTGATGCCCTTGCGCCACGCGTAAATCTGCGCGCGGTTGATGTCGCGCGTGGTGGCGGTGTCCTTGAAGAACAGCGTGAGGGACAGGCCCTGGTCCACGTGCTGGGTCGCGGCGGCGTACGTGTCGATGATTTTCTCGTAGCCGATCTCGTACGCGTCCTGGAAGTACTCCAGGTTCTCGTTGTCCATGAACGGCGCCGGGTAGTACACACGCCCGAGCTTGCCCTCCTTGCGGATCTCGATCCGCGAGGCGATCGGGTGGATCGAAG
Source organism: Kocuria marina (assembly GCA_014652975.1). Classification (GTDB taxonomy): domain Bacteria; phylum Actinomycetota; class Actinomycetes; order Actinomycetales; family Micrococcaceae; genus Kocuria; species Kocuria marina. The sequence goes on from BMZV01000002.1 coordinate 482,458, forward strand.
ACGTGGAGTTGTTGATGTACGAGATGGACCCCGTGGGCGGGACCGCTTGCAGGTTCTGGTTGTACATCCCGTCCGCCATGACCTTCTCGCGCAGCTCCCGCCAGTCGTCCGCGGTGGGCAGGGCGATGCCCGCCCGCTCGAACAGCTCGGCGACGCGCGGCGTGGCGGGCTCCCACACGCCGTCGACGTACTTGTCGAAGAACGTGCCGCTCGCGTAGGCCGACTTCTCGAAGCCCACGAAGGACTCGCCGCGCTCCTTGGCGATCAGGTTGGACGCGCGGATCGCGTGGTAGGTCACCGCGTAGAAGTACATGTTGGTGAAGTCCACGCCCTCGGTCGAGCCGTAGTGGATGTGCTCCTTGGCGAGGTACCCGTGCAGGTTCATCTGCCCCAGGCCCACCGCGTGGGACATCTCATTGCCGCGCCGGATGGAGGGCACCGAGTCGATGTTGGACATGTCCGAGACCGCCGTGAGACCGCGGATCGCGATTTCGATGCTCGCGCCGAAGTCCTGGGACTCCATGGCCATGGCGATGTTCATGGACCCCAGGTTGCACGAGATGTCCTTGCCCACCTGCGCGTACGTGAGGTCCTCGTTGTACACGGAGGGCTCGGAGACCTGGAGGATCTCGGAGCACAGGTTGGACATGATGATCTTGCCGTCGATGGGGTTGGCGCGGTTCACCGTGTCCTCGAACATGATGTACGGGTACCCGGACTCGAACTGCACCTCCGCCACGGTCTGGAAGAACTCGCGGGCGTTGATCTTCTTCTTGGCGATGCGGGAGTCGTTCACCATCTCGTGGTACTTCTCGCTCACGTTGACGTCCGCGAACGGCACGCCGTAGATCCTCTCCACGTCGTACGGGGAGAACAGGTACATGTCCTGGTCCTTCTTGGCCAGCTCGAACGTGATGTCCGGGATGACCACACCCAGCGAGAGGGTCTTGATGCGGATCTTCTCGTCCGCGTTCTCGCGCTTGGTGTCCAGGAAGTTGAGGATGTCCGGGTGGTGGGCGTTCAAGTACACCGCGCCGGCGCCCTGGCGGGCACCCAGCTGATTGGCGTAGGAGAAGGAGTCCTCGAGCAGCTTCATCACGGGGATGACACCGGAGGACTGATTCTCGATCATCTTGATGGGCGCACCGGACTCGCGCAGGTTGGTCAGCGCGAACGCCACGCCACCGCCGCGCTTGGACAGCTGCAGCGCGGAGTTGATGTTGCGCCCGATCGACTCCATGTTGTCCTCGAAGCGCACCAGGAAGCACGAGACGAGCTCGCCGCGCTGCTTCTTGCCCGCGTTGAGGAACGTGGGCGTGGCCGGCTGGAACCGTCCGGAGATGATCTCCGCCACGAGCCGCTGCGCGAGGGCCTCGTCCCCGTCCGCGAGGTACAGGGACACCATGACCACGCGGTCCTCGAACCGTTCCAGGTAACGCTGACCATCGAAGGTCTTGAGCGTGTATGACGTGTAGAACTTGAACGCGCCCAGGAAGGTCTGGAACCGGAACTTGTAGCCATAGGCCTGCTTGGACAGCGCCTTCACGAACTCGAAGCTGTACTTCTCGAGCACCTCGGCCTCGTAGTACTGGTGGTCCACGAGGTACTTGAGCTTCTCCTCGAGGTCGTGGAAGAACACGGTGTTCTTGTTCACGTGCTGCAGGAAGTACTGTCGCGCGGCCTGGCGGTCGGCCTCGAACTGGATCTTGCCGTCCGCGTCGTAGAGGTTCAACAGCGCGTTGAGCTCGTGGTAGCCCAGCCCGCGGTACTTCTCGGGGCAGGTGGGATCCTCGTGACCGGGTTCGACGCTCACGCCCGGGGTTGCATGGATGCTTGCCAAAACTTGTCCAATCCTTGGGTAACCTTCTCGACGTCCTCGTCGGTTCCCATGAGCTCGAACTTGTAGAGCAGGGGAACCTGACACTTGGCTGCGACCTTCTCCGCGGCGACGCAGAACAGGGGGCCGAAGTTGGTGTTGCCCGCGCCGAGCACCCCCAACAGGTGCGCGCGCGAGACGGGATCGTTGAGAAACTTCACGACTTGCGGTGGGACCGATCCCGCTCCCCCGGGACGCCCGTAGCTGGGCACTGCCAGCACGTAGGGTTCGTCAATGCGGGGAGCGGTTTCGGAGGTTTTCAGGGGCAACCGGACGGACCGCACCGGGAGTTTGGTGATGAACCTGTCCGTGTTGCGCGTCACGGAGGAGAAGTACACCACTAGGGGTGCATCATCCCCCGCGACGACGGGTGTGCGATGGAGTTCCCGCTCCTTCGCCTGGGCGAGAACCGTGGCGAGAGCACTCATGCCGGGTCACTTCGATTCTGGGGGGGTCGTACCAATTCGTGTGATTCCGGGGGCGGGCTGGCGGTGGGGTTCGGGGCCACTCGCCCGGGTGGTGCCGGGCCGCCCGCGGCGGCCCGTCCGTTTCCGGCTCAGGCGGAGCGCAGCAGGGCCAGCGCGTTGATCTTGTCCGGGCGGAAGCCGGACCAGTGCTCGGTGGCGGTCTCCACGACGGGGACCTGCTGGTATCCCAGGCCCACCACGTGCTCGTAGGCGGCGGTGTCCTCGGTGACGTCCACGACGGTGTAGTCGATGCCCTTCTTGGTGAGAGCACGGTAGGTGGCGTTGCACTGGACGCACGACGGCTTGGAATACACGGTGACAGACATAGCCCATTCTCCTTGCGGGAAGTACCGATTTTCGGGCGCTTCCGGGGCCTTTCGGCTCTGGATCCGGGTGGTGCGCCAGGTGGTTGAAGATCTACGTCAATACTACATCTAGTGTCGTGTGCCGGAACAGGACCCAACATGATGTGGTCGTGTGATCCACAGGGGATGTCGTCTTTTCCCCGGGTTGTCCACAGGGACCGCGTCCGGGAGCCCTGAGAACACGCGGTTCTCGCGGGGCCCATGTGGACAAGACGGGCGGGGGAAGTCACGAAAAATTTTTTTGCACAGCGTGTCTCACGCGCCGCGCAGGACGCGGTCGGCACTGACGAAGTCCGGGAAGACGTCCAGGTAGAAATTGTCCCGCAGGAAGGTGTACTCGAGACCGGCGCGCTCGATGGCCTGCTCTGTGGCGTAGTGGGTGCGGGCGAACGTGAAGGTCGCGTCCGGTGCGGGTGCAGCGAAGGACGTATAGACCACCCGGCGCACGCCCGCGCGGGACAGCGCCTCGACCATGGCCAGTTGCTGTTGCTTGCGATCCGCCGATTCCGACGCGGACACCAGGAACACAGTGTCCAGTCCCGCCATCGACTCCGCGGCCCCGTCCGGGTCGGCGAAGTCCATGGTGGCGGCGTCGAGCAGGCCGTTCGCTGCGGCCACGTGGGACGCGACCCGGTGCGGGGAACGCACGAGCAGCCGGTGGGCGACGCCGCGTTCTTCGAGCCGACGCGAGACGGCCCAGCCGATGCGTCCCGTGGCGCCGGTGATACCGAGGGTCGTGTGTGCCATGGTTCCTCCGTTCGGGGGTGCATCCGACAATGTGCTCGGGGCGGGTCGACGGGCGCCCGGATCGGGGCGCCCCCGTGGCTCGCGCGGGTTCAGAGCAACCCGGCGTCCTTCAGCTGATCCGAGATGGAGGCGCCGTCGTTGGCCTCGATCCACAGCGTGCCCTCCGGAACGGTCACGTGATGGCCCTCCGAGGCGCGGGTGCCCGCGGCCAGGACGGCCTCGGTGGGTGAGAGGTTGCGGATCACGATGGCGGCCACCGAATCCGGGTGACGCTGCGCGAAGCCCGAGTAGATCTGCGGATCGTGCTGACCGTCGTCGCCGATCAGGATCCACCGCACGTGGGGGAAGTTGCGCGCCAGACGCTGCAGGTTCTGCACCTTGTGCTGGGAACCAGACCGGAACCAGCGCTCCGTGGTGGGCCCCCAGTCGGTGAGCAGCAGCGCTCCGGCGGGGTACGCGTTGCGCGTGAGGAACCGACGCAGGGTGGGCGCCACGTTCCACGCCCCCGTGGAGAGATAGAGGAAGGGTGCGTGCGGATGGCTGCGGCGCAGCCGGTCCATCATGGTGGACATCCCCGGCGTGGGGATGCGCGCGTGCTCGTTGGCCACGAACGAGTTCCAGGCCGCGAGCATGGGGCGGGGCAGGGCGGTGACCATCACGGTGTCGTCCACGTCGCACACGACCCCCACGTGCTGCTCGTCCGAGACCACGGTGACCTTGGCCTCCGTGACCTCCGAGCCCTCGGCCTGCATGTAAATGGTGTGCACCCCGGGGGTCATGGAGACCTTGAGGTCCACGTCGATCACGCCGCCCTTGTCCGCCACGAGGTGGAACTCGTGCTCGCCCAACCACACGTTGACGTGGGCGAACGCGAAGGGCACGGACGTGAAGGAACGCCACCCGCGGATCGACTCCGCGGCGTCGTCGGTGTCCTCGATCAGCAAGCGCGTCTTGAGGAGCACACGCCCCAGGGCCCGCACGTAGCGGGGGCTGCCGTAGCCGTCGAAGGCGAGCATGGTGGGGATGTCCCCCCGCTGCACGGCCCGTCCCTGACGCCATCGCTGCAGCTTCTGGTCGAAGCGGTACGCGATGTTGATCGCCTCTTCCGTGACCTGGTCCACGGTCTGCAGCAGATCTCCTCCGCCACTGTTTTTCGCCATGCCTCACAGTTTTGCACAGCACTCCCGGCCCACGACGTCGCGGCGTACCGTGCCGCGGACGACGGCGCGCGGCGTCGTGGAGCGGGGCCGCGCCGTCGAACCCCTGGCAGGGCTGCGGGCAGGGCGTCGGGCCCCGGGCGCGAGGACGGACCCGGGGCCCGGCCCCGGTGCCCGCGGCTCAGCCGCGCACGTAGCGCGGGAAGCGCTCGGGGTGGTCGATGGGCTGGGTCTCGGGGCTCATGTCGATCCCGAGGTCCTTGGCGAAGACCAGGCGTGTGCGGGTGTAGACGCGCTTGGTGCGCTCGTCGAGCTCGAACACGCGGGCACCGCGCAGGGTGTGCTCGTCACGGGTGCCGTCGTTGAGCCCGTAGGTCCCGAAACCCGTGCCGGGGCCGTAGCCCAGTTCGACCCCGAAGTAGTTGCCCATGTAGGTATTGATGTGGTCGTGGCCGCAGTACAGGCCCAGGACGTCCCCGCGTTCCAGGACCGCGGCGTAGATCCCCGAGTTGACCATGCCCGTGTAGACGTTCTCGTGCTTCTCCCCCACGATCCCGTGACGCTTCACGGCGGCCGCGTGCCCGGACTCGTCCGAAGTGAACTGCTGACCGAACCACATGTGGTGGTGCTCCCACGTGGGGATGTGGAAGTACATGAGCCCCGGGATCTTCTTCCCGTAACGGCGCTCGGTCTCCACCGAGAGGTCGTTGTACCAGCGGATCTGCTGGGGACGGATCCAGTCGTAGCCCATGAGACCCTCACGGTCCTGCCCGCCGAGGCGTTCCTCCGCGTACCGGCCGGAGTCCAGCAACCACACGGCGAACGTGGGGGCGTGGCCGCGGGACCCGCGGATCAACAGCTGGGCATTGGACGAGCCGAAGACCTTCTGGTCGTCCCCGGGGTTGAGGTTGTGTTTGTACTGACGCACGAACTCGACCAACTGCGGTTCACGCATCCCGGTGCCGTGCTCCTCGGTGGAGTCCTCGTCGTGGTTGCCGAATGTCACCGCCCACTTGATGCCCCGGGACTCCATGGGCAGCACCACGTTGTTCACGGCCTGCTTGACCTCGCGGTCGGTGCGAGGGGAACCGTCGATCACGTCCCCGTTGATCAGCACGAACTGGGGCTTCTCCCGGTCCAGCACCTTGTTCATGAGCTCGATGGTGCGCCGGTCGGTGCGCGGGCCGTCCTGGGTGTCGTTGAACTGGACGATCTTGAACCTGCCGTCGCGCCCGAAGGAGAGGGGCATCCGGCTGTGACCGTGGCCGTGCTGGGTCACAAGCGCCGGTGCCGCGTGGGCGGTCGACGGCGCGGCGGCGAGCACACCGGCGGCCGCGATGGCGCTGCCTCCGGTGATCAGGTTCCGGCGCGAGGGATGTGAGGTGTTCTCGGTCATGTGGTGCTCCTGGTGCGAAGGGTTCCGACCGCTGCGGGCGGAGGGGGTCCGGCTACTACGGGCGGTGAGCATCCGACCGCGACGGGCGGTGGGTGAGTCACACGCTAGGGTCACCGCGTTACGGCCACGTGGCACCCCGGTGTCCCGTGGGGCACGAGCCGCGCGCCGGTTATTCACCTTCTGACCTGGGGTTTCACTTCCGTTCTGGTGCGGGGGTGCGCACCGGCGACGGCGCTGTCCCCCTGGGGAGCACGGCCCCGGGAGGCACCGGGCCGTTCGGGGCCGTGGCTGCGGCGTCGTCCGGGGCCCTCAGCGGACTCCGGTCGCGGCGGACGGGACGGTGTGGGCCGCGAACCCAGCAGGGACCGGGGATCCGGGAGGGTCTCCGGGCGGGAGAGGTCCCACGCCTGGGCCGCCTGGATCCCGATCCCCCGCGGGCCCGTGCGGCGCGTGTGGCCGTGGACCAACAGCAGCGTGGGGGCGAACAGTACCTCACCGGAGGCGGCCTGGGCCTCGTCGAAAAACGTGCAGTCCACGGCCCCGGAGCCGTCGTCCAAGGAGATGAAGACCACGCGTTTGCCGCTGCGCATGGGCGGGGTCATGGTGGAGACCCGCACGCCAGCTACGATCACCTCGGTGCCGTTGCGCAACCCCAACAGGTCCTCGGCGCGGGTGGCCCCGTAGGAACGCATGAGCTCACCGTGCGAGTCCATGAGGTGGGCGCTGACCTCGATGCGCATGGTGTCCATCTCCGCTTTGACCCGCTCCCCCGTGCTCGGTTCAGGCAGCCGCGCCGGAAGGGCGGCCAGGTCCACGTCCCCGAGGGGTAGGGCCAGCTGCCCCTCCCCGGGCTGCGCACGGGCCGAGGTCCCGCGCCCGGTCGCGGGCCGATCCGCCTGTTCCCGCAGGAAGTGGACCATGTCCGTGTGGGAGGCCCGCGTCTCGGCGCGGTGCAACAGGGAGTCCAGGGCGCCCGCCTCCGCGAGCCGTTGCAGCGTGCGCCGGGTGGGCCGGGCGCGCACCCGCAGTTCGGCGAGGGTGCTGTAGGGCTGGGCGGCCACGAGACGTTCGATCTCCGCGGCGCTGATCCCCGCGATGGAACCCAGGGACATGCGGATCCCCCACGCACCGTCCTGGGTGTGGGGGATCCCCCGGTCCAGGTCCCCCGAGACCACGGTCCCTGGCCGCGGCGTGACCGACTCCACCCGGTGGTGGTCCGTGCTGCGGTTGACGTCCGGGCCCAGCACGGGGATCCCCATGCGGCGGGCCTCCCCCACGAGCAGGCGGGCGGGGTACATCCCGGGGTCATGTTCCCACACCCCGGCCATGAACGCCTCCGGGTGATGGGTCTTCAACCACGCCGACTGATAGGTGGGCACCGCGAAGGCCACCGCGTGGGCCTTGCAGAAACCGAAACTGCCGAACGCGTGCAGGATCCCCCACACCGTGTCGATCACGTCCGGGGCGTAGCCGCGAGCGCGAGCGCCCTCGCGGAAAGCGGTTTCCACGGGCTCCTCCGAGGCAGAGCCGAGCAGTCGCCGCCAGATGTCCGCGCGGGCCAGACCACACCCGGTCATCCGGTCCATGATGCGCATGATCTGTTCGTGGTAGACGGCCACCCCGCGGGTCTCGGCGAGGATCTCCTGGAGGTCCGGGTGGGGGTAGGTGGGCGTGGCCCAGCCGTGGCGGGCGTTGAGGTAGGGCCGGACCATGGCGGCCTGCATGGGCCCGGGGCGGAACAGGGAGATGTCCACGACGAGGTCGTTGAACTCCTCCGGTCCCATGGTCCCGATCAGTTCCCGCTGCCCGGGGGACTCGATCTGGAAGCACCCCAGGGTGTGGGTGGAGCTGATCAGCCGGAAGGTGTCGGGGTCGTCTCGGGGCATGGTGTCGAGGTTGGGCGGGGGTTCGTGGGGTCGCAACCGGGTGATCTCCTCCACGGCGTGGGCCAGGGTGGACTGCATGCGCACGCCCAGGATGTCGAGTTTGATCAGCCCCATGGGGTCCATGTCGTGCTTGTCGTACTGGGACATGGGCAGCCCAATCCCGCTGGCCTGCACGGGGGTGCGCTGCAACAGGGTGGTGTCGGAGAGGATCACCCCGCACGGATGCATGGAGATGTGCCGGGGTAGTCGGTCGAGGCGTTCGGTGAGATCCACGAGCAGGTCCAACTGCCGGTTGTTGCGCAGCCGCTGCGCGAGCGGGGCGAGTTCGGGCCGGCGTGCGATCTCCTCCCGCAGGGTGCCCCCGGGCACGCGCCACAACTGGGTGGCCACGTGGTCCACCTCCTGGGCCTCGAGCCCCAGTGCCAGTCCGGCGTCCCGCACGGCCCCGCGGGAGCGGTAGGCGTTCTGCATGCTCATGAGCGTGACGCGGCGGGGGCCGAAGCGTTCGAAGATCCGGTGGTAGACGGCGTGGCGTTGCGCGCTCTCCATGTCGATGTCGATGTCCGGCAGGCTGGGGCGCAGCGGGGAGAGGAAGCGCTCGAAGACGAGGTCGTACTCGAGCGGATCCGCCGGTGAGATCCCCAACAGGTGGACCACCAGGGACGAGACCCCGGAACCGCGGGCGGCGTGACGCACACCCATGCCGCTCATCAGTTCCGAGACCTCCCCCACGGTCAGGAAGTACCCGGCGAAGCCGAGCTGGGCGATCACCGCGAGTTCCCGTTCCAACCGTCCGCGCAGGGACTCCCGGTTGAGTCCGGGCACGGTGCGGTCCCAGTCCTCGCCGGCATGCAACCGGGCGAGTCCCGCGTAGCAACGCTGGGCCAGTTCCCGGTCCGGGTCACCGCTCACCCCGATCACCGAGGCCTCCGGGATCACCGGACGGTCCACCCCGAGATCCCCCTCCGGATCTAGACGGCAGCGCTGGGCCAGGTGGTGGGTGTCCGCGAGCAGCGCGCCGTGTCCCGCCTGACCGTGGTCCGCGGCGAGGGCGATCTCCCGGGCCAGCAGACTCATCTCGTCACCGTCCTTGAGCCAGCCCTGCCCGTTGGGTTGCAGCACACCGCGATCCGCCCCGGCCAGTTCGTCGAGGGACATCAAGGTCCGGGCGGCATCCAGGACGTCCGCGGTCACGGCCTGCCCCGGGTGGGCGTAGCGCACGGCGTTGCTGAGCACCACGGGCAGCTGCGCCTGCCGCCCGATCTGGAACATCCGCACCGCGTGCCCCATGCTCAGGGGCGCACCCTGGGGCGCCAGGTGGGTCACCGTCTCCACCACGAGGGTCTCCGCGGGCAGCGCGTGACGCCATCGGTTCAGCGCGGTGCGCGCCGCGTGGTAGTGCCGTCCCACGAGCAGCCGACCCACGTCCGAGTCCGGGCCGAGCAGCACCACGAGCCCGGGATCACCGTGGCGCGCCGCACGATGCACGTGCCGCGCCAACTGCTCCGCGCTGAGTCCGATGGGGTGGGCCGCGTGCCGGTCATGAGCCCGGTGGGCGGCGGAGACCACCCGGCACAGGGCCGCGTACCCGGCTCCCCCGTTGCGTCCCGTGGCCAGGACCACCACCCGGCCGATCACCACGGGTGCCGCCGGACGACGTCGCTGTCCGGCCGCCCGACTCTGCCCGGCCACCCGGCCCTGCGCGCCTCCCGCGCCGGCGCGCGGGGTCCGCAGCAGGGCGATGTCCACACCCAGGACGGGAGCGAGACCGTGCGCGCGGCATGCCAGCACGTGTTTGACGGCCCCGTAAAGGCCGTCCCGGTCCGTGCACGCGAGGACCTGTGCTCCCTGGGACGCGGCCGCCCGGGCGAGTTCTTCCGGACGTGCCACACCGTAGTGCGCGCTGAAGGCCGAGGCCACGTGAAGATGGGGGAACCACATGCCCATATTCGAAACTTTATTCGAACTTCTGTCAATCGCGGACGGCTCCGCGGGCGACATGAAGTGACATGGAAGGACTCCGCACGGGGACCACGGGCGGTCTCATGCGGCGCTGACACGGAGCACCCGCCACTGATCGGTGAACTGGTTCCGGACCAGCTCGAAGGTGCGTGCGATAACCACCCCGGGCCGGACGACCTGCACCCGCCACCGCTCCTGATCCACCGCGCTCGTGCGGCTCTCACGCGGCACGCGGACCTCCACATCCCACCAATTCCGGCGTTCGTACCAGCGAACGGCGGGCTGCAGGACGCGATGCTCCTCACCGCGGTACGTCACCACACACGGCGTCCCGGTGATGTCACACACCACCGCGAGATCATCGAGGGCGGGGTCCGTGGAGCCGCCCACCAGCCCCGTGGGACGCTCCACCGGCATGCCCGCGCCGATCACCGGAACCGTGTCCCACGGGTCCTCGTACTGCCCGGTCTCCGTCATCTCCAGCACCGTCATGATGGCTCACCCTCCCCGATTATTCGAAAATTTATTCGACTACTGAGACGGTGCCAAGATCGTCCGACACGCATAAGCGACCGACGCCACGGCGGTGTCGGTCACCGGAGAGATGCCCGCACACGGGCGTGGGTGAGATCTTTTCCGTTAAACGATATCGCGATAGCATTCTTCGAGGAGGTGCTGACGATGAAGAATGTCCTCATCCGGGGACTCAGTGACAGGGCGGTTGAAAGCATCGATGCGGAGGCATCCGCACTGGGGCTATCCCGCAACGAGTTCCTGCGCCGGAAGTTTGAGACAGCGGCAGCCATGACGGACGACAAGGCCACGGTGACCACTGAGGACTGGGAGCGCTCCTCCCGCGCCTTCGGCGACCTCATGGATGACGACATCATGGCTGCCGCGTGGCAGTGACCGGCTGGTTAATCGACAAGTCTGCGTATGCACGAATGCAGGCAGGGAAGGCCGCGCACCTCGAGGACTGGAATGCCCGCATCGAACGAGGACTGGTTCGACTCTCGACGGTCACGCGACTTGAACTGGGATTCTCATCCCGTTCCGGCGAAGGCGGGCGTCAGGCGTTCGGGCTGCCGCCGCTGTCGCTGATGCCCATCGAACATCTGACGCCCGCGATGGAGGACCGTGCCTTCCAGGTGCAGATGTTGCTCGCCGATAGAGGTCAGCATCGTGCGCCGTCCATTCCGGATCTGCTGATCGCAGCATGTGCAGAGAAGGCTGGGCTGACGGTGCTGGCCATGGACAAGGACTTCGACTTGATTGCCGCGGTCACAGGCCAGCCGGTGGAAACCCTCACGCTGCGATGACAGAACACGCGTGAGGCGGTTATCGGCCCTCCCGGTCGGTGATTCTCTGCGCCGTGACCGGGGAAATACCGCGGGCCCGCCGCCCTGGGCGACGCCCCGGAGTCCATCCCGCGAAGAACAGCGGCCGATGCTGAGCCCGGCCGCGGTGCCGTACAACGCGTAGTCGTACCACTCGATAACCGTTCCCGCGATCGCCGCGAAAAGCGCCCTGCCAGCGCCGGGGCGCGCTGCCGTGCCCGTCGTCGTCCGCTGGCGCATGAGCTCACACTACGACGCCGCTCGGGCACCGTCCGGACGTTGCACACCCGGACCAAGCGCCCGGAGATGATGCCCTGGAGCAGTTCCGGGGCATGGTGTCCGTACCCCTTTCGGGAGCGCCGGCATTGTCCGCACGCACCCCTGTGTTCCACGCCACACAGCGGTTAGATTGATCCCATGACGACATCCATCGGGACAGCCGACACCACCGCCCTGTTCATGCTCCACGGATGCCTCCGCTCCACCCCCGGGAACGGACACGCGCTCGCGGGCATCCTGGCCGAGAACGACGCCGCCGAGCCCATGCCCGGTTGCCGCCTCTACCTCGTGGCCACCGATCCCGAGGACCCTGATGCCGTGTGGGTCACCGAGGTCTGGGACACCGAGGAGGATCATCAGGCGTCCCTGCAGATCCCGGCCGTCCAGGAGCGGATCCAGCGGGCCTTACCGATCATCGACCGTGAAGGCATGACCAGCCACCGGCTGCAAGCCGTGGCGGGCATCCCGCGCTGACCCGGCGCCACCATCACATCGTCAACCCACCACTCACCGAGATCGCCTGGCCCGTGATGTAGGCAGTCCCCGGGGAGAGCAGGAAGTGGATCGTGGCCGCGACCTCCTCGGGGGTGCCGAGCCTGCGGGCGGGGATGCCCCGTGTCATCCCGGAGAAGACCTTCTCCGTGAGGCCCTGGGCGTCCGCGAGCTCGCGGTACATCGCGGTGTCCGTGGGACCCGGCGTTGGCCGTCATGGGTACCACGGCGTTCTCGCGCGCCACGGAGCGCACCATGCCCAGCACACCCGCCCGCGCGGCCGACGACACCGCGTCCCCGAACGAGCCCGCCTTGGCACTGTCCGACGACACCACGACCAAGCTCGCCCGCCGACCCGCGGCTCCCGCCGCACGCAGATGCGGCAGGACATGGCGAGCCACAGTGAGCACCCCGAGCCGCTCCACGGTCACGATCTCGCGGGTCCACTCCTCAGTGACCTCGTGCAGCGGCTCGGCGATGGCCGCTCCGATGCCCTGTCCGGTGCCGGTCACGATCGCCACCCGTGCGGTGGTGCCGGTGTTGTGCTCGTTCATGGGCAATCCTCCTGGTCGTGCTGTCGATCCCGGTTAGGGTGCGTACTCGCGTCCGGCCGATTCGCGGGAAATGATGAGCTCCATGACCTGGGTGAATCCCGCGCCCCCGGGGCCGATCAGGTGCTCGCGCGGGACCAGGACGTCCTCGCAGTGCATCAGGCCGCGGCCCACCGCTTTGGTGCCGTTGATGACCCAGCCGTCGTCAGTGCGCCGGGCCGTCATCCTCGGGTTGCCGGCGTCCGAGCCCGCGTTGAAGTCGCCGCGGGCGATCTCCTCCACGATCAGTACGAACCCACCTTGGGCCCGGACTGACCGAAGCGCGCGGTGCTCGCGGCGATCGTGAGATCGCACGGCACGTGCAGCACGTGCCCGCCACCGATCGCGAGTCCGTTGACCGTCGCGATCACGGGCTTGAGGCCGGTCCTCGGGCGCGACGGCGCTCGGGCGCCCCTGCGGCGGCCAGGACCAGGCGGGGCTGGCCCCGGACGTAGGAATCGAACGTGTGCCGCCGCTCGAAGTACCACGACTTCAGCGTCCCACCCGTGAGCCAGCAGGACCAGGTCGTACGCAAGCAGTTCGACGTCCAGCTCCACGAACGCACCGCTGCGCACGGCCTCCTGGATGGCCTCGACCAGGGGTCGGAGCGATTCCACCTCATGGGACTTGATGTGGGTCCGGTTCGCGGCGGTGAGCGACTTGCTCCCCCGGTAGGTGATGAGCGTGGCCTGACGGTTCTCGTCGATCACCCGGCAGTACATGGTGAATGCCGCGCTGACCCGCTCCACCGGGTCCTCGTCCGCCGCGGCCACAGCGGCCGGGACCCGTTCGGTGAGTTCGTCTTGCACCGCACCGGCCGCACGCAGCAGCTGGTTCCGGCGGGCCTCCTTGCGGGCGCGACGGGCCGCTCCCTCCGGGGCGAGGGCCGAGGTGTCGGTAAGTGAATCAGTATTCATCACGAATAAATCTGGATCCACTTCATGGCGCGTCAAGGGTCGGAAGATGAAACCGTGCCCGGTCACCGAGCGATCGCGGCGACCACCTCAGCGGGCGATCGCCGCAAACACCGCCCCGGTGAGCTCGGCCAGATCCCGCGGGGCCAGACCCACGTCCTGCCCGCGTCGGCCACCGGAGACGTACATCCGGTCCAACCGCCGAGCGCCGTCGTCGATCACCGTGGGCAGGTGGGTGCGCTGACCCAGAGGGCTCACTCCGCCGAGCACGTAGCCAGTCAGTCGCTGAACGTCCCCGGGATCCGCCAACCGGGCCTTCTTGGCACCCAGCGCGACGGCCACCGCTTTCAGGTCCGCACTCTGCGCCACAGGCACCACGCACACCCCGAAGCCATCGTGATCCGTCTGCACCACCAGGGTCTTGAACACGCACTGCGGCGGCAGCCCCAGCGCCTCGGCCGCTTCGCGCCCGTAGGCCGTGACGCGGGGATCGTGCTCGTAACCCATGGCCTCGAATTGCACGCCAGCGCGCTCGAGGGCGAGTGTGGCGGGCGTGGCCGATGCTCGTTGTGTCTTCTTCCCCACGGGTTCCTCCCATGCCGCGTCCGTCATGCACCCGGGTCACTTCCCGGATTGCGGGGGAGCACACCCAGCCGGGTTCGGTACTGTGGGACCACGTCCACACCACGGAAGGGCCGGCGCCCCCTACCTCGAGTCTAGGTCCTCCCGCAGCGCGGACGAAAAGTCCCCCCCACCGCAGCCTCTCCCCCGAACGCCTCGCAGTAAGACGCCCACTCGCAGCACCCCGGACCCGCACCGGAGCACCCGCCGCAACGCCCCACAGGGCCGCCCGGTGGAACAGTCCGGCACCGTACCGAGCGAGCGTCGCCCACGCGCGGCACCGGCGGCAGTCGGCACACTCAGGATTCAGGAGGTCCGGGAAGTTGGCTACGACCCCACCCCCCGCCACGGCCCTCGCCCAGTGGTTCTCCGGCCCGTTCACCCCGCAACGGCGCCTCGTCGTCTTTCCCCACGCCGGCGCCGGGGCACTGTCCGGCCGCGATCTGCAGGCCGCGGACACCGAGGTGCTCACCCACCGCCGTCCAGGCCGGGAATCACGTATGGCCGAACCCGCTGTCGTGGACGTCCCGGAGCTCGTCGCGGAAGCGCTTGCGGCGCTGCTGCCGATCCTCGACGCGGACGAGCGGCCCACGGTCGCGCTCGGTCACTCCTTCGGCGCGCTGCTCGCCGCCGAGTTCACCGCGGCCCTGGACCGCGAGCGCCCGGGTCGGCTCGAGCGCACGGTGCTCTCCGCCAAGGCCGCGCCCCCGGATCGCGATCCGCACCTCGCGTCGATCCTCGAGGACGACGCCGCTCTGGCCGCTTGGTTGCTCGAGCTCGGGGGCACCCCCGAGGAGCTGCTCACGGACCCTGGTCTGCGTGAGCTCGTCCTGGCCCCGTTGCGCGCGGATCTTCGGGCGTCGTTGAGCTACGACGCCGCCCCGCCGGACCTCGCCACGCCCCTGCTGCTCGTCCACGCACAGGAGGACCACACGGCGTCGGCGGAGTCCATGGCGGGGTGGACGAGCACCGGGGGCACTGCCACACTCACGATCCCCGGGGGCCATCACGGGTTGTTCAATCACGCACGCGAGCTGCACGACGCGTTGCGGTCCGCTGTCGACGGCACGACGGGTGGCGCCCGATGAGCGCGCACGCGGTCGCGCACCGCCAGCCCGTGTGGGCAGCACAACGACGCCGCGTGCCCGGTGCACCGGCGGATCTCACGCTGCACGTCCTGCACCTTGAGGATGTCTCGTCCTGGGCGTTCTCCGCCGTGGACTGCCTCACGGAGGACGAACTGTCCCGGGCGTGTGCGCTGCAGGACTCCCACACCCGTGAACTGTTCGTGGTCTCACGCGTTGCTCTGCGCCACGTTCTGGCCCACCGACTCGGGTGCTCCGCCCACGAGGTCCCGATCAGCCACGACCCACGCACCGGGGCACCCCACGAGGTGCACGGTCGCGCGGCGGCGGTGACCGGGTCCCGCGGTGACGCCGGTCCCGAGCTCACGGCGTCCTCCGCGCTGGGTCACGTTCGCCCCGTCCGGTTCTCGGTCTCGCGCACGGCCGGGGTCATCGCTCTCGTCACGGCCCAGCGTGCCGTGGGCGTGGACGTGGAGCGTCTGCAGTCCGAGGTGGAGGCGAACGTGCTGCTCGACGTCCTGCACCCCGCGGACCGCGCCCGGCTTTCCCGCATGCGCGGGCGGCGTCGTGCCGTGGCCGTGACGCGCACATGGGTGCGGGTGGAAGCGCTGGTGAAGGGCTGGCAGACGGGACTGTCCCGCGACCCCGCAAGCATCCACGTGGGATCGGCCGCACGCGCGGACTACGGCCGCGGGTGGAGCGTGAGCGACGTGCGCACCACGGCGCGGGAGAACGCGCGCCTGGCCGTGGCATGGCGAACGGACCCCGCCCCGCAGGGCTGAGGTCCGTTCATTCGTCATCCGCCCCGCGGGGCAGCGGCATCACTCAGTGGCGACGCCGCGGGGTCTCCGCACGACGCCGCGGGAGCGCCTTCTTGGGCCGGATCACCGCGGCCGCCGCGCCCTTGGACGCCCGGGTCACGAACCGCTCGAGCGGACCCGCCCCCACGGCGTGCTGCCACGCCACCGCGAACAGGGCGGCCACCACAATCTGGACGATGTACCAGAACCACGGGGTGCCGTCCGTCCACACGAACGCCATGAAGATCAGGTGCGACACGTAGAGCGTCAGCGTCATGGAGCCCATGGCACCCAGCCACGTGAGCCACTTGCCGATCACGCGGCACAGCAGCAGGAACGCGCCCAGTGCGATCATAGCCATGCCCGCGCTCTCGAACAGGGCGAGCGGGGTGTTGGTGTGCGGGCCCGTGAGCAGCAACCACAGGTTCGTGGTGTCCGGCAGCTGGGGGTCCGGGCCGTAGTACTGGATGTTCCACACGTCCTCGGACGTCATCCACGGGGTCGCATTGATCAACGCGTCCTCGAGGTCGAACCGCAGCAGCATGAGCATGGAGATACCGCGGGACAGGGCCGCGACGACGGCGCCCACGATCACGAGCAGCACCTGCACCCGGTCGCGGGACAGGGGCAACCGGCCCAGCGCCAGGCCCAGGCAGATGAACGTCATCCATGGCAGCGCCGGGTAGGTGCCCGTGAGGAACAGCTCCGCGAACACGGATCCCGGGTCCGAGAAGATCTCCAGGAAGCTGGGGTTGCCGTACACGTGGGCGGGCAGCACCGACAGCGACCACTGCATCACGAACGGCATGACCACCGCGAAGAACGCGGCCGAGGCCAGCAGCCACCGCACACTCATGAGCGTGAACGGGATGGCCAGCAGGAACATCAGACCGTAGTAGATCAGGATGTTGTATACGGGCAATTCGAGCAGGTTCACCGTGAGACCGATCGCGAACAGCAGCAGGGCACGCACCAGGATGGAGAACCGCGCCCGGGAGCCGTCACGACCGTGGCGCGGGGTGCGCCCCCCGGTCATGAACGCGAGGCTCACACCGGCGAGCGTGGCGAACAGCGCGGCCGAGTGCCCGGCGAACAGGGTCCATTCGAGGGACGGTTCCCCCGCGGCGTTCGTCGCGGAGAGCACGTGCACCGCGATCATCCCGATGAGCGCGAATCCACGCGCCACGTCCACGCCCATGATGCGGCGCTTGGTGCGGCGGCCGTCCGCGCTCGTCACGTTGCGGGTGGCCGCACCCTGACGCGGTGCGGACGTGGAACGTGGCGGCGCGGTGACCACCGGGGTCGCGGCGGTCCACAGACCGCTCTCCGCCGCGGTGCGGCCCTCGTCCCCGCGGTCGCCCAACCACACCTCTCGCGGTGGACGGCGCCCCGGTTGCGGGCGCTGTCCCACGGGCAGGTCACCCTCCAGGACGACTTCTTGCGTGCTCTGCTGCGTCATTCGGTGACTCCCTCGTGCTTACCGGAGGTCTTCCCCGCGGGGACGACGTCGGTGCGGACCGTGGCCATCGCGGACGATCCCGCGCTCAACTGCGGCGCCGGTGCAGCTCCGAGCAACGGTGCGGTGGACACGTGGTCCGACTCGATCGCGGGCACGACCTCGGCGCTGATCGCCTGGTCCCCCGGTGCGAGGTGACGGATGGGGTTACCGCCCCAGTTGCCATCCGGGGGCACCGTCTCTTGCCGCATGACCAGGGACCCGGGGCCCACGGTGGTGCGCTCCTCGATCGTCGCACCGGGCAGCACGAAGCTGTTGGGGCCCAGCGTGGATCCCCGCCGCATGGTCACGGGCTCCATCCGCATGACCCGGTCGTGGAACAAGTGGGTCTGCAGGACCGTGCCGCGGTTGACGGACACGTTGTCCTCGAGGCGCACGAGGTCGAACTCGGGCAGCCACCATGACTCGCACCACACGCCGCGACCGATGTGCGCACCCATCAGGCGCGCCCACAGGTTGAACATGGGCGAACCCACGCTCAGGCGGATCATGGACGGGACCGCGAGGGACTCGGCGAACACGTCCGTGAGTTCGTTGCGCCACACGAATGAGCTGAACAGCGGCCGTTCGCTCGGTCGGAAGCGGCCCACGAGGGCCCACTTGACGAGCACCGGCACCAGGCAGGCCACGGTACTGGCGACCGTGAGCACCACACCGGACCACGCGAACGCGGCCACCACACCCGTGACACCCATCCCGTGGGACATGTAGATCTCGGTGAGGACGTACACGATGATGAGGTCCAACCAGGCCGAGACCATGGCGGGCACGAAGCGGAAGAACTCCACGAACGCACGCGCCGCCTTGAGCCGCCGTTGCGGGCGGAACGTGGACTCGGCGTCGGCCTCGGTCTTGGCGCGGGCGATCGGCTCGGCTGTGCGACCCAGCCAGGACGAACCGGCGGGTGCGTGGTGCGGGGCGGAGCTGAGCACGGCCACGAGGGCGTCCGCGGGCAGGTCCCGGTCCGGTCCCACGATCCCGGAGTTGCCCACGAAGGTGCGCTCACCGATCACGGAGGTACCCACGTGCAACCATCCAAACCCGGCGCGGTGGGACGTGACCAGGGCGTGGTCGGCCAGGAAGGACCCGTCCTTGAGCGTGGTCAGGTGCGGGATGGTCTCCGCGGTGGAGATCTCCACGTTGCGCCCCACCTTGGCCCCAAGCAGGCGCATGAACCACGGAGTGATGCAGGACGCGTACACGGGGTAGGTGGAGATCAGGGTGCGCTGCATGAGCGTCTCGGTGAGCCACATGGCCCACCCCACGGGACCGTTCTGGGGGAAGTACCCCGGCACGATCATCCCGGCCACGAGGCGCACGAGCGCTACCACGAGCAACAACCACACCACCGCGGTCACGATGGTGAACACAGGGACCCACACCGCCACGATCGGGAAGACGACCTCGTACTGCTGGATGGTGATCACCTGGGACAGCACGATCAGCGCCCCGGGGATCAGGGCGAGGAAGGGCAACAACCCCACGAGCACAGCGCCCGCGGAGAACGCGAGGTGCGACGTCGCCGAACCCCAGGTCTTCATGCCGCCCGTGGCCTCCGGGGACTCCTCGGGCCACGTGAGGCCGGCCGAGCCGTGGTGGCGCAGAGGGGAACCGCCCCACAGCTCGCCGTCCGGGACGTTGCGGCTGACGTGCGAGCCGGGCAGCACCTCGGCGCCGTGGCCCACGCGCATCCCGGGATCCACGAGGGTGCGGGTGCCCACGCGGGCGTTGTCACCGATCTCGATGGCGCCCACGTGGAAGACGTCCCCGTCCAGCCAGTAGCCGGACAGATCCGATTCGAACTCCAGGGTGGAGTGCTCCCCCACGCTCACGAGACCCGTGACGGGCGGGGTGTTGTAGAGGTGTGCGCCCTTACCGATCTTGTTGCCGAACAACCGGTGCAGGCCGCGGGCCATGGGGGTGCCGGTGAGGACGTCGTACTTGTTGTAGACCACGATGCGCTCGGCGGCCCACACGCGCAGGTGGTTCCAGCTCCCCCGCGGATAGTGCCCGGGTTTCAACCCCGCGGTCAGCGCGCGTACCGCGGCAGCGCCGATGAACACGCGCCCCGGCAGGGAGAACATCACGAGCCACCCCAGGACGAGCGGCCACAACGGCGGCGTGGGGACCCAACCGGCGTCCGCGACCACGGCCAGCAGCCACACCACGATGAGCGCGCCCACCACGTAGCGGAACCCGTTCAGGAAGTTCAGGGCCAGGATGAACAGCCCCTGCAGCCAGCCGGTGCTCGCGGGGGTGGGCTCGGGGTCCCGCTTGACGTCGTGGGACTCCCCCAGCGTGGCCAGGTAACCGGCCATGCCCTCGAGGGTGGGGTGGGCGTAGATCTTGGCGATCTCGGTGTCCGGGTGGGTCTTGCGCAGCGCGGAGACCAACCGGGCGAGCGCCACGGAGCTGCCACCCATTGCGAAGAAATCGCTGTCCGGGCCGAACGGCAGCGGTCCGAGTTGGTCCGCCCACAGTTCCGCGAGCCACGCGAGGTCCCCGGTCAGGGACTCGGAGCCGTCGTCGTTGGACGTGGGCAGCGGCCAGGGAAGGGCCTTGCGGTCCACCTTGCCGGAGGTTTTCATGGGCAGTTCGTCCATGATGCACAGCGCGGGGACCATCTGCCCCGGGAGTCGTTCCACGAGCCAACGCCGCGCCTCGGAGAGATCCACGGAGCCCTCGAACTCGGGGACCAGGTAACCCGCGATCACGCTGCCACCGCCCGGGGTGGAGTGCACGGCGCACGCGCCGAGCTTCACGCCGGGCACGGCGCTCATCTGCGTGTCGATCTCACCGAGTTCGATGCGCCGCCCCGAGACCTTGACCTGGTCGTCGGCACGGCCCGCGAAGACGATGCCCTCGGGGTCCGCGCGCACGACGTCGCCCGAGCGGTACGCGCGGTCCCAGCCCAGGGATTCCAGCGGCGCGTACTTCTCGGCGTCCTTGGCGGGGTCCAGGTAGCGGCCCAGACCCACGCCGCCGATGATCAGCTCGCCGGTCTCACCCCATCCCACGGGCTGGCCGTCGGCGTCCACGACGGCGAGTTCCCACCCGGGCACGGCCAGACCGATGCGCACTGGGGCCTCCCCGTTGAGCAGGGCGCCCGTGGCGATGACGGTGGCCTCGGTGGGTCCGTAGGTGTTCCACACCTCACGGCCCGGGCGCACCAGGTGCTTGGTCAGTTCCAGGGGGCAGGCCTCGCCGCCGAAGATCAGCAGGCGCACCCGGTCCAGTGCGGCATTGGGCCACAGGGATGCGAGCGTGGGCACGGTGGAGACCGCGGTGATCTCCTTGTCCACGATCCACTGGCCCAGGTCCGGGCCGGAGCGCACGATCTTGCGCGGTGCGGGCACCAGGGTGGCACCGTGGCGCCACGCGAGCCACATCTCCTCGCAGGACGCGTCGAAAGCCACGGACAGTCCCGCCATCACGCGGTCACCGGGACCGAGCGGGCGGCGCTGCAGGTACATGAGGGCCTCGGCGTCCACGAGTGCCGCGGCGGAGCGGTGGGAGATCGCCACGCCCTTGGGCTTACCGGTGGACCCGGAGGTGAAGATGATCCAGGCGTCGTCGCGGGTACGCGGGGTGGCGGTCTGCTCACCCGTGGTCACGGCCGGGTTGCGGGTCAGTTCGAGCCCCTGACCGAACACGGCGGCCACGCCGGCTTCCTCCCACACGGTGCGCGCGCGTTCATCGGGGTCGTCCCAGTCCACGGGCACGTAGGCCGCGCCGGCGAACAGGGTGGCCAGGATGGCAACGTACAGGTCCACGCCGCCGGAGGGCACACGCACGCCCACACGGTCCCCGCGTCCGATGCCCATGTCCCACAACCGCTGGACGTGGGTCTCGATCCGGTCCTCGAGTTCCCCGTAGGGAACGCTCTCGTTCTCGTCCTCCAAGGCGATGGCGTCCGGGTATTGCGCGACCGTCTCGAGGACGATGTCGACGAGGGTGCGCGGTGCCGGTGGTTCCTCCACCGGGTACACGGCCCTGTCCGGCGCGA
Organism: Kocuria marina; assembly: GCA_014652975.1. Classification (GTDB taxonomy): domain Bacteria; phylum Actinomycetota; class Actinomycetes; order Actinomycetales; family Micrococcaceae; genus Kocuria; species Kocuria marina. The sequence goes on from BMZV01000002.1 coordinate 503,954, forward strand.
GCGCTCGGACTCCGCTCCTGAGATCTTGGCTGTCCACTGCTAGTACTCTCCCCCTTGCTAAGGACCGGTGGTGCAGGGAGATGCGGACGTCGTCCTCGGTCGAGGCGCGGTGCTGCAAACGTATGGATCATGCCGATGGGTCCCCCGACCGATACGGCAGCGTGACATCCGGAAGATGCGCAATGGCGTCCAGCGAAAATATCCCCCTGCTGGCCCAGATTACGTCGCCAGAATACGACAAACATGAACTTGGATGCAATGTACGGTGTCGGTCCCGGCATCACCCAGGTGGGGATGTCATGCTGAAGAATTACTCAACGTGACTCACCCCACGGACTTCCCCCCGTGTGCCCGTGAATCGTGTTCCGTAGATCACGTGGAGGGCGTGGGTTCGTCCGCCGCGAGCAGTTCGTCCAGGATCTCGGCGTCCGGCATGTTGAAGTGGTCGCGGTGCGGCATCAGTTCCAGGCGGGTGCGCGTGAAGCCGCGCTTCTCGTAGAAGCGCTGACCCTCCGTGGCCGCCGTGACGGCGTCGAAATCGGACGCGGGATCTGAGCCGTTGTCCAGCAGACCCGTGAACCACCACATGCGCACCTCGGCCTTCTCCTGGCGGGTCGGGACCTTCGACAGCCCGTCCGGCGCGCCACCACCGCCCACCATGGCCGCACCGCCGGTCACGAGGTCCCGGGCACCGCTGAGCACCCCGTAGCTGAGCATCTCCGCGCCACCCGAGTACCCGAACCACGACACCCGGTCCCGTTGCACCGGGAGGTCCGCGAGCAGCCGGTTCTCGGTCAAAGCGCGCAACCAGCGCATGTTGGCGCCCATCCCCTGCCACCACGTGCACTCGCCCTGGCAGTCGGGTGTGAGGGGCACGGCCAACAGGTCGTTGTGGGAGGCCGCGATCGCGGACAGGCACGTGGTGCGCCCACCCGGTTCGAAGTACTCCGCCCCGCCGTCCCCGTGCAGGTCGATCACAAGCCCCACGGGCTTGGAGACGTCCACCCCGCCGTCGATCACGTGGTAGGAACTCGTGGTCCCGCGGTATGTGTAGGTCTGCTCCAGGTGGCCGAGCGCCCCGGCCTGGGTCTGGTCCTGGGTGGTCGGCTGCGTGGCCAGGGTCACCGTGTGGGGAAAGGCTCGGGAGTCGTCCGCGCGCAGCCCGTACTGGGTGCAGTCGGTCCTGGGCGGATCCGCGGACTTGAACGGGTTCACACTGATGAGGACCACGGCCGCCACCAGCACCAGCAGCAGGACCAGCACCAGAACGACACGCCACGAGGCATGTCTCGCGCCCGTCCTCGTGGGACTGGTAGGCATGGCCGGAATCGTACCCCCGCGGGCTGGGAGTTCTCGACCTTCCACCCCGCGACACCCCTGTGGCGTGAGACGACGTCGCTCGGCCGGGTCCGCGCGACGCCCCGGCGCCGCGGCGTCGTCGTCCGCTTCAGCGCACCAGACGGGGCACGAGGCCGACGAGTGCGAGCATGACGAGCAGCTCCACGAAGGTCTGCGTGAGTACGGCGAGCGGCGCGAGGACCGTGCCGTCCGGCGCCGCGAGGGCGAGCGGCAGCACCACCAGGGAGTTGCGCGTGACCCCGCTGAAGAGCACCGCGCGGCGCTCGCGGACGCGCAGGCCGGCAAGGCGACCGGCCGCCCAGCCGAGCGCCGTCATGAGCGCTGCGAAGCTCACGTAGACGGGTACGAGCGGCAGCAGCGCTTGCGCGCGTGAACCCACGAGGGCGATCTGGGACGCGACCACGGTCGCGAGGGTGAGCATCATGAGCGGGACCATGGCACCACCGGCGAGCCGGCCCCACCGCCGGGCCACCGGGGACCGCGCTGCGGCCCACTGGGTCACTGCCGCAGCCACCAGAGGGATGACGATCACCACCGCGAGGGCCTGGGCGAATGTCCCCCAGTGCACGACCACGGCGACGTCGGGCGCCAGAAACGACCACAAATACAGGGGCAGGGTCAGCATCTGCAGGACGAGCAGCACGGGGGACGCCGCGAGCAACCGGTCGTTCGCGGCGCCCGCGAGGCCCGAGAACACGATCACGTAGTCGATGCACGGGGTGAGCAGGACCAGTAGCACTCCGATCAGCATCGGGCCCTCGATGGAGAATGCGCGGACGAGCGCGAACACAATGACCGGGACGACCGCGAAGTTGACGATCACCAGGCACGCCATGAAGCGCAGGTCGCGCAGACCTTCGCCCACGCGGCGCAGCGGGATACCCAAGAACGTCACGTACAGCAGGGCCGCGAGCACCGGGGTCACCGCGGGGGTGGCGAGGCCGCCGAGGCCCGGGGCCCACCAGCCGGCGAGCGCGCCCACCGAGAGCGCTGCGAGGTAGAGGGGTATCTGGAACCGCTCCATGAACCGGGTCATCGGGGCCCCTGCCGCGCGCCACCATGTCCGGCGCCGTCGGTGTCGTCCCGTGTCAGCGCGGTTCCGGTCAGGGCCGTGAGTCCCGACCGGAAGACGGCGTCGGTGTCCACGGGGTGCTCGGTGTGCAGGCGGGCATAGCGCGGCGCGATCTCCGCATCGACCGGGGCGGCGCGCTCGGAAGGGGCCATCGGCTGTGTCAGAGCGCTGCCGAGCGTGAAGTTGGCGAGTGTGTACGCAGCACTGAGGGGATCGGGCGCACCGAGCTCGTCCAGGAGAGCGATCATCCGCTCCGACAAGCGGAGGTAGTGGGGTCCCCTGGGAGCACGCATCCCGATCACCAGGCACGCCCACCCGTGGCGCGTGAGGTGCGCGTGATAGGCGAGCATCAGGTCCGTGAGCTCGCAGGTGTCCACCGCGTGTCGCATGGCGGGGTCGGCGGCGGTTCGGCCGATCTCGTCCGTGTCCACGGCGCGGGTGCGGTGCACGGGTTTGCGATGGCCCCAGTAACTCACGGGGTCAGCGTAAACGAACACCGTTCACCCGGCACGCGAAGCCGGACGTGGCCCGCTATTTGCTGGAAGACCAGTGGGACGCAGCCCGCGCCGCCCGGGAGGCCGTCACACACGAACCGAAATCCGATCTGGACGGTGGCACCCACACCCTCGCCCTCGTGATCGAGCGGGAGCGCATCCCGATCGGGGACGTTCTGCTGTGGCGCACCGACACGCACCCCCGGATCGCGGATGTCGGCTGGGTATTGGACCCCGCTCACGCGGGACGGGGATTCGCCGGGGAAGCCGTGGCCGAGGTGCCGCGGGGGCGTTCGAGCACTACGGCCTGCGCCGCGTGGTCGCGCAGTTGGATGCCCGCAACACCGCCTCCGCCCGGCTCGCGACCGCCGTGGGGATACGCCCCAAAGCCCACATGCGTCAGGACCGGTGGAACAAGGGCGAGTGGACGGACACGCTCGTCGTCGGGATGCCCGCCGAGGACCGCGGCGCCCGGCCATCCCGGACATACCGGGGCCCGACGTCGCGCAGAGACGTTCACCGGTCGGTCACCTCGCGGTCTCCGGACGCTCGTAGGGTCTGCGGCACACCCGCCGCCGACCCGCGCGGGTCAGACCGAGGAGTACCGCCATGCACCGATCACTCGTCCCTGCGGCCGCGATCACCGTGGGGTTCGGCCTATTCACCGCGGGACCGGCCGCGGCCGCGGCGCCGGCGGTGAACACCGGCTCCGCCGTCCAGGTCCCCATGGGAGAGCATGACCGCTCTCCCGCACCGGGCACCCACCCGCACGAGGGTAAAGCCAACACGCAGGGACACCGTGTACGCGAGCACCGGGGAGATCAGGGGGCCCATCACGATCGGCACCGTCGCCACGGGAAAAAGCACCGCCCGGGGCGAGTGCAACACAAGGGGCACGCCTTCGAGGTGAGCTACGTGGACAGCATGGTCTTGCCGAACGAGTTGCGCAGCGTGAACGGCGTGCCTTTCGGCGGGATCTCCGGGGTGGACTATCGCTCCGAGGACGGTTCCTATCTGGCCCTCAGCGACGACCGTTCCCAGAAAGCACCCGCCAGGTTCTACACCCTGGACCTACCCTTCGACGATGATGGCTTCGATGCACCGGGGTACTCCGTCACGGACACCACGGTGCTCCAGCACGCAGATGGCTCCCCGTACCCGGAGAACTCCGTGGATCCGGAGTCCATCCGATGGGACCGCACCTCGCACACGGCTCTCTGGACGGACGAGGGAGACGTGACCAAGGGACTCGCCCCGGCCATTCGGGAGATGACCGACACAGGGGCGTTCGTTCGCGCGTTCGACGTGCCTCGGCAGTACCTCCCAGCGTTGGACCAGAGCGGCAATCAGATCCGGGGCGTTCGCAACAACCTCGCGCTGGAGAATCTGACCCTGGGGCCGTGCGGCACCACGTTCTCCGTGATGAACGAGGCAACCCTGGTCCAGGACGGCCCGGTCGCCTCACCCGAGACCGGGAGCCCGCTGCGCCTGGCCCAGCTCGACCGGCGGACCGGTCACAACCTGGCCCAGTACGTCTACAAGACCGAGCCGGTGTCCGTCCCGCGGGGTTCGAGTGGCGGCGACCGCGGCGCTTCCGAGATGCTGCAATTGAGCAAGACCGATTATCTGGTGATCGAGCGTCAGTACGTCGAGGGTGAGAACCAGATCCAGGTCTACCGGGCCAGCACCAAGGGCGCCACCGATGTGTCCCGTTCGGCGGCCCTCACGGGTACGGAAATCCCGATGAAGAAGGAACTGGTCATCGACCTGGTCGTATCGGGGATGTCCCCCGGAAACGTGGAGGCCGTGAGTTTCGGCCCGGATTTCGCGGACGGTGACGCATCCCTCGTGCTCGCGGCGGACGACAACTTCAACCTGGCCACCCAGGACACGGTGTTCCACCTGCTCCGGGTGAACACCCACAAATAGATGGGGAGGGTGGGTGGGGTCCACGGTGGACCCCACCCACCCTCGCTCCCATCACGCCGCGGCCCGTGAAACAGGCCGATGCGCCACGAGGCGCGTTCGCTCAGTCGTGCCCGGAGCGAAGTGCGGCGTGCAGGGCCGCGAAACCCGCTTTGATCTCGGAGCGGTGCGGCTCCACGACCCCGCGGGCCCACTCCTTGGTGGTGTCCTCCACGTCATTGCCCCTGGCCGGCATGTCCGGCTCGTCGAGGAACGGCAGGGCGACCTCGGTCAGGTCAATGAGGTCCACGTCGGCGTCGTCACCGGTTGCCAACCCGGCGACCTGGTCCGCGATCTGACGGCGTGGGCGTGGTTCGGTCAGTCGCGCACGGAGGCGGTGGCGACCACGGGCATCCCCGTCCTACCGGCCACCTTGGCCAGGACGGTCGCATTACGGCGCAGGTCCGGGACGCTCAGACCCCGACGACCTGGAACAGGCCGCCCTGGTGGTCCACCAGCAGTAGAGCGACGTCCTCGGGATCGATCATCGGGAGGAAACCGTGGAAGGTGGGAAGGGCGGGGAAATCCGTCGACAGGGTGTTCTCGTGTCGCATTCCGGGGACCCGACGATGGGCCACCCCCAGAGTAGAGAGGGGCATATCTTCTTGCCCATGATGTGACGACCGCCCGGACACAATTTCCCCCGTGTCGAGCGTGAGAAAGGCCACGGAGTGCATCTGTGGTGCGATACGCACGCCCGGGACCCGGATCCATGTCTTTTCGGCACATATGTGTACCCGGCGTGTGGGGCGCGCACGCCACGGACGCGGAGGCCCCTCCTGGACCCTCGACCGACAACCACACCCGGCACGACAAACCCACCCGGACAGCGAAAAACCCGGATCCTCTTTCGAGGATCCGGGTTTCTCCGCCCGTCCGACGGGCCATTCGGTGGAGCTAAGGGGACTCGAACCCCTGACCCCCTGCATGCCATGCAGGTGCGCTACCAGCTGCGCCATAGCCCCGTACGACTCCGAAACCTTACCACGCTTCGGCCTGCCACGTTCACCCGGGATTCACTCCCGAACCACATCGTGGGACCATCGCGTTTCCAGTTCCCCGGAACGACTCGACCATCCTAGACAGTTTGCGCGAACTCGCGCAAATTGCCCGGCGGCGCGAGCTCAGACCGCGCGGGGAGCGGCGTCGTCCTCGATGTCCGCGGAGCCAGCCGATGGCAACTGGACGTCGATCGCCGGGCAGTCGCCCCACAGCCGTTCGAGGGCGTAGAAGGCACGGTCCTCGTCGTGGAGCACGTGGATCACGGCGTCCCCGTAGTCCAGGAGCACCCAGCGGCCCTCCCCCTTGCCCTCGCGGCGCAGGGGCCGACGGTCGTGCTGCTCGATGAGCGCCTCCTCCACGGCGTCCACCACGGCGGAGACCAGACGTTCGTTGGACGCGGAGGTCACCATGAAGACGTCCGTGATGGCGAGGCTCTCGCTGACGTCGAACGCGACGACGTTCTCGGCCTTCTTCTGGTCTGCGGCGCGCGCGGCGCTGCGCACGAGGTCGATGGATTCGGTGGTTGCAGTCACTGAAGTGTGCTGTCCTTTCGCATGGGTCGGTTTCACAGAACGAAGATCACGAGGGCCACCACGAGCGCCACGATCACGGCCACGAGTAGCGCGAGCACCACTCGGGTCGTGGACGTCCCGCGGGAATACGCCCCGGGTTCCAGCAGGGTCAGTCCCTCGGCGTCCACCGCGCGCACCGGCTCGGCGGGAGGAGCCACGGTCTCGGACCGCGTTTCGGGGGTCGACGACGCCGCTCCCGCTGCGGCCTCGTGCGTCCCCTCGGGTGTGTGGTCCCGGTGCGGGGCCTGGATCACGGGGATCCGGGAGGTCTCGGTGACCGGTCCGTAGCGCACGGGTGAGGCCGGGAGGGACGCGGGGTCCGCGAGACTCTTCCCCAGGCTCACCCCCGTCGCCTGGGTCATCAGGGCCGGCGGGAAGGTGATGGTGAAGTACTCCGGCTCCGGCTCGTCGTGCACGGGTTGCGGCGGGGTGACCGGCGCCTGGCCGATCCCGGGTGCGGCGGGAGCGTGACCCGACGACACGGTGTCCCCTGGCACGGAGCCCTCGGATGCCGGACGAGCCAGTGCCTCCCCGGCGGGGCCACTTGCTGCGGGTCCGTTCCCCAAAGCGGTGGGCTCTTCAGCGGTGGCCCGCTCAGCGGCCTGCCGGTCCTGTTCATTGGCCGCCGCGGCGCGCATCGCGAGATCCGCGAGACGACGCTGGGTGGCGAGCAGGGCGTCGTCGACCTCTCCCCCGCCCGTGCGCTCCGATTCCTGGATCTGCCGGGCGTGCTCGACCATCTCACGCTGCAGCCGCGCGAGTCGCCGGGGCCCCAAGGGCTTGACGGTACCCGTGTGCTGGGGGGTGTCCAACTCGATCACGGGAGCCGGCGGGGCCACCCACTCCTGCTGTCCCGTGGCCGGGTGGACGGCCCACGGGCATTCCTGGGGGTTCGCGACTCGGTTCTTCTCGGGGGGTGTGCTCACGCGGTGCTCCTGTGACCCGGGGCGGGGACCCCGGGCGAATCCGTGGGGGCGGATGAGGGGGTGCCGGCATCCTGTGCCACAGGGGTGCCGGATGCGGTCTCCGGGTCCACATCGGGATCGGTGGAACCGCGGTAGAGGCCGTACTTGTTGATGTACTGCACGACCCCGTCCGGGACCAGGTACCACACAGGCTTGCCCGCCGCCACGCGGGCACGGCAGTCCGTGGAGGAGATGGTCATGGCGGGGACGTTGAGCAGCGACACGCTCTCCGAGCCCACGGGCGCGGAGAGCACGTGGCCCGGGCGGGTCACACCCACGAACGTAGCCAAGGACCACAGCTCATCGGTGCCCTTCCACGTGAGGATCTCCGCCATGGCGTCCGCGCCGGTGATGAAGAACAGCTCGGCGTGGGGACGCAGGGTGCGCAGGTCCCGCAGGGTGTCGATCGTGTACGTGGGTCCGGAACGGTCGATGTCCACGCGGGACACCGTGAACCGCGGATTGGACGCCGTGGCCACCACGGTCATGAGGTAGCGGTGCTCGGCGTCGGAGACGTCCTGCCCGGCCTTCTGCCACGGTTCACCCGTGGGGACGAAGACGACCTCGTCCAGGTCGAAGACCGCGGCGACCTCCGACGCCGCTACAAGGTGCCCGTGGTGGATGGGATCGAAGGTCCCGCCCATGACTCCCAGCCGGGTCACACCCGGCCTGCGCGGGGGGATGTCCAGTTCCGTCTCGGCCGCGGTCACTGACGCGCTGAGGGGATTCACTCGTGCCGATCTGTCGGTCAATGGCGCGGGGCGGCGTGCACCCGGTCGAGCATGGCCTGCTCCTCCGCGGGCAGCTGCGCGGGGTCCTCGTACTCACCGACGGCCGGGGCCTTGCCACGGGACACGAAGGACATGGAGATGAAGAGCATGATCAGGAACAGGATGAACGCGACGATGCCGAAGACCGGCGCCATGGCGTGCAGCTCTTCGTTGATGGAGTGCCCCTCCTCGGCCGCCAGGACGGTGACGTTGGACAACAGGTACAGCGAGCTCATGCGGTTCCCTTCTGTGGCCGGCGGCGCCGGTCGGTGAATGCGACGAACGTCCCGGGTGACGTCCGTTCCATGGTACGTCTCACGGACGCACGTGGCCGTCACCCTGGACGACCCACTTGGTGGTGGTCAGCTCCTCCAGCCCCATGGGACCGCGCGCGTGCATCTTCTGCGTGGAGATCCCGATCTCCGCACCCAGTCCCAATTGGCCGCCGTCCGTGAAGCGGGTGGACGCGTTGACCATGACCGCCGCGGAGTCGATCTCCGCGGTGAAACGTTCCGCGTTAGCCAGGTCGTTGGTCACGATCGCCTCGGTGTGGCCCGTGGAGTACGTGCGGATGTGCTCGATCGCATCGTCGATGCCGTCCACGACCTTCACGGCCATGTCCATGTCCAGGTACTCGGTTGCCCAGTCCTCGTCCGTGGCCTGCAGGTGGTCCGATCCCGGGGGCAGCAGCGCTGCGGCGCGGTCGTCCACGTGCAGGGTCACACCGGCCTTGTCGAGTGCGGCGAGCACCTCGCGGGATGTCTCCCGCGCCCCGCTGTGCAGCAGCAGGGTCTCGGCGGAGTTGCACGTGGAGGTGCGGTGCGTCTTGGAGTTCACGGTGAGCTTGGCGGCCATCTGCGCGGGCGCGGACTCGTCGATGAACACGTGCACGTTGCCCTCGCCCGTCTCGATGACCGGGACGGTCGCGCTGGTCACCACGGACTGGATGAGTCCACGGCCGCCGCGCGGAATGAGCACGTCCACCTTCCCGCGCGCACCCATGAGGGCGTTGGCGCCGTCGCGACCGTAGTCGTCCACGGTCTGCACGCAGTCCACGGGCAGCTTGGCGTCCGCGAGGGCGTCCCGAAGGATGCCCACGAGCGCCCGGTTGGAGTCGAAGGCCGCCGAACCACCGCGCAGCAGCACCGCGTTACCGGACTTCACGGCGATCCCGGCGATGTCCACGGTCACGTTCGGGCGGGCCTCGTAGATCACGCCCACCACTCCCATGGGCACGCGCACCTGGCGCATGCGCAGCCCGTTCGCGAGCGTCTGCCCGCGCACCACGGAGCCCACGGGATCGGGCAGAGCCGCGAGTTCCCGCAGCGCGTCCGCAAGACCCGTGATGCGGGTACGGTCCAGCTTGAGCCGGTCCAGCAGCGCGGTGGAGATCCCTGACTCGCGCCCGCGTTCCAGGTCCCGCGAATTGGCCTCGAGAACGGTGTCGGCGCGGGCCTCGATCCGATCGGCCATGATGTTCAGCGCGCGGTCCTTCCATGCGCGCGGGGCGCGGGCGAGCGTGCGGGCGGCCACCCGGGCGTCGTCAGCCATCAGGCCGACCCCGGCCACGGGATCGTCCCCGAAGGTCTCCTGCGCGGTCAGTGCGGACGTGTTCTCGGCCACTGTTCCTCCTGCGGATCGTGGTGCGGGCGCGCGGCGCCCACGGTTCAGGTTAGGGGTTGGACGTGCGGTCAGACGGTTCGTTTCAGCTTGGTCCTCGCCGAACGGGGCCGCATGGTCACGAGGTTGTCCACGTGCACGAGCTCGCGGGCGTAGTCCTCACCGAACTCCTCCCCCAGTTCGTGTGTGCGTTTGCCGAGCATCCCGGGGACCTCGTTCGAGGCGTAGTTGATCAGCCCGTGGGCCACTTCCTTTCCGTGGGAATCCACCATGGCCACGGGATCGCCCGCAGTGAACTTCCCGGACACCTCGGTGACACCGGCCGCGAGCAGCGAGCGACGACCGCGAATGGCCTCCACCGCGCCGTCGTCGAGGGTCAGGGTGCCCTTGATGTCCGCGAGGTGCGCGAGCCACAGCAACCGCACGTTGCGCCGCCCGCCGGTCGTGGCGAACCATGTGCCCACGTCGTCGCCGGCCAGCGCACTCTCGATGTTCGCGGCGGAGGTCACGAGCGCGGGGATGCCAGACGACGCCGCGATGCGCGCCGCCTGCACCTTGGTCACCATCCCGCCCGAGCCCACGCCCGCGCGGCCGATCGTGCCGATCTCCACGCCTTCGAGATCCGTGATGGGATCCTCGACGGTGGGGATGCGCTCCCCGCCGTCCTTGGGGGGCCGGGTGTAGAGCGCGTCCACGTCCGAGAGCAGCAACAGCGCGTCCGCCTTGATCAGGTGCGCCACGAGCGCAGCGATGCGGTCGTTGTCGCCGAACTTGATCTCGTGGGTGGCCACGGCGTCGTTCTCGTTGACGATCGGCAGGATCCCCAGGTCCAGCAACCGTTCGATCTGACGATGCGCGTTCTTGTACTGCGAGTGGCGCATGAGGTCCTCGGCCGTGAGCAGCACCTGACCCACCGTGACGTCGTAGCGCGCGAAGTAGTCGGTGTAGCGCGAGATCAACAGACCCTGTCCCACGGAGGCCGCGGCCTGTTTGGTGGCGAGGTCCTTGGGCCGGCGGGACAGTCCGAGCGGCTGCAGCCCCGCGGTGATCGCACCCGAGGAAACGAACACGACCTCCACGCCCTGCGCCTTGACCCGGCCGAGCGCGTCCACGATGCTGCGCAGCGCGTTCTCATCGATCGAGTTCTCGATCGAGGTCAGGGACGAGGACCCCACCTTGACCACCACGCGCCGGGCCATGGGCAGATCCGCACGGCGGGTGATGGGAGAGCGGCGGTTCTTCCCCCGGCTCTCGGTGCTCAGCTGGATCGCGGACTTGGCCGCTTGCTGCTCCATGGCCGGGACATCGATCGTCTCGGTGGGGGTCTTCTCCACGTGGGGCGTGTCACTCACTGTCGTGCGTCTCCTTCGGCTCGGAAGTACGGCGTCGATCTCGCGCGTCGTCCACGGACTCGGTCCAGATCCCGGCGCGGCGCTGCTCCTCGAGCTCCGCGCGGGCCTCGGCCTTGGCGTCCATGCGGTCGTAAAACTGTTCCCGCTTCTCGCGGCGCGTGGGCCGGGACGTGTCCTCGAGGCGCAGGTCGGAACCGCGCGGGCCGCCGAGCAGTTCGGCGCCGCCCACCATGGTGGGCTCCCAGTCGAAGACCACACCGTTGTCCTCGGGGCCGATCAGCACCGCGTTGCCCGGGCGGGCGCCGATGCGGAACAGTTCGTCCTCGATCCCGAGTTTCGCGAAGCGGTCCGCGAGGTATCCCACGGCTTCGTCGTTGTTGAAATCGGTCTGCTGCACCCACCGTTCGGGTTTCACGCCGCGCACGTGGTACAGCGGCTCCCCCGCCCGGTCCTCGCGGGTGATCTCGAACTCCTTGCGGTCCTTCCCTCGACGACGCCGCACGGGTTCCGGGCGCAGCACGGTCTCCGCGCGGCGCTGCTCCTCCCGCTGTTCCTCCTGCTCGCGGGCACGGGAGACGAGCTCGGCCATCGCGAAGCCCAGTTCCCGCAGTCCGGCGTGCGAGGCCGTGGAGATCTCGAAGACCGGGTAGCCGCGTTCCTCGAGTTCGGGACGGATGAACTCGGCCAGTTCCCGTGCCTCGGGCACGTCCACCTTGTTCAGGGCCACGAGTCGGGGGCGCTCGGTCAGCGGGATCGTGGTGGGGTCGTCGTCGCGGATGGCCTCGGCGTAGTGGGACAGTTCCTGTTCGAGGGCGTCCAGGTCGCTCAGCGGATCCCGTCCGGGTTCGAGCGTGGCGCAGTCGATCACGTGCACGAGTGCGGCGCAGCGCTCCACGTGCCGCAGGAACTCGAGTCCCAACCCCTTGCCCTCCGAAGCACCCGGGATCAACCCCGGCACGTCCGCCACGGTGAAGCGGGTGTCACCCGCCTGGACCACACCCAGGTTGGGCACCAGGGTGGTGAACGGGTAGTCCGCGATCTTGGGGCGCGCGGCACTCATGGCCGCGATCAGACTCGACTTGCCCGCGGAGGGGAAGCCCACCAGGGCGATGTCCGCGATGGACTTCAGTTCGAGCTCGACCTGGTGTTCCTCACCGGGCACACCGAGCAGAGCGAAGCCCGGGGCCTTGCGCTTAGGCGAGGCCAGTGCGGCATTGCCCAGTCCGCCCTGGCCGCCACCGGCCAGCACGAACTCACTGCCCTCACCGAGCAGGTCCGCGAGCACGTTGCCCTGCCGGTCCTTGACCACTGTGCCGTCCGGGACGGACAGCACGAGGTCCTGGCCCTTGAAACCGTGGCGCATGTCCCCCTTGCCGGGCTCACCGTTGGGGGCCTTCTGGTGGGGTGCGTGGTGGAAACCCAACAGCGTGGTGGACTGACCGTCCACACGCAGGATCACCGAACCACCGTCGCCGCCGTTGCCGCCGTCCGGGCCGCCCAGGGGCTTGAACTTCTCGCGCTTGACGGACACGCAGCCGTGGCCGCCGTTACCGCCCGTGGCGTGCACGATCACTCGATCTACAAAACTAGCCACGCGGCTCCTCGGTGGTAGGGGTCACCTGCTGCGAGCGGGTCGACCGGGGTCTTCTGAAAAGACTAGAGGGTGAGCGCGTGAAGCGCCCACCCTCTAGTGGTCGCCGCCACGGGGTCGTGGCGGCGGGTGGACCCAGGGGTCCGAATGAGAATTACTCGGCGGTCTGAATGTTGACCACGCGGCGACCGCGGCGGGTGCCGAATTCGACGGCGCCAGCGGCCAGGGCGAACAAGGTGTCGTCCTTGCCGCGGCCCACGTTCACGCCCGGGTGGAAGTGCGTGCCGCGCTGGCGGACGATGATCTCGCCGGCGTTAACGGACTGGCCGCCGAAGCGCTTCACACCCAAGTACTGGGCGTTGGAGTCACGGCCGTTGCGAGTGGAGCTCGCACCCTTCTTGTGTGCCATGGTGTGTGCCTACCTTCGTTGGAAACGTATGTGGGGAGCCGGATACTCAGGCGTCGATGCCGGTGACCTTGACGGTGGTCAGTTCGGCGCGGAAGCCCTGACGCTTCTTGTAACCGGTCTTGTTCTTGTACTTCATGATCGAGATCTTGGGACCGCGCAGGTCCTCGACGATCTCGGCGGTGACCTTGACGTTCGCCAAGGTCTTGGAGTCGGAGGTGACCTTGTCCCCATCGACCAGCAGCAGCGCAGGAAGCTCTACGGTGCTGCCTGCCTCGCCGGCGACGCGGTCAAGGGTCACGAGGTCTCCGATGGAAACCTTCTCCTGGCGGCCGCCTGCGCGGACAATCGCGTACACCACTTGGGAACTCACTTCTCTCGACATCTATGGACTACGTGTGTGGGTCGGGCGTACTCCTGGAGGACTGCGAATGTCGAGACATCACGCCGCGGTGATCCATGACCGACCGCATTCTCCGCGTGGCTATCGCATCGATTCAGGATGTCCGCCCGAGTGTGCCGCAACCTGGTGCGTGAACTGGATATGACACACACCGGCGCTCGGCACCGACACCCCAGCCTACCCGATCACCCGAAGTCACGCCAGTTGCGCCGCGGCGCGCCGCTCGCCCTCCGGCGACGTCGCCGGGGTCGTCTGCGCGAAGAAGGCCAGCTCGAGCGCGCACGCCCGGTGGAACGCGCGGCGCATGTGCTCCCTGGTGGCCGGGTCCGCGTGGGCGGCCTCCCGGTCCACGATCTCGCGCACCGACTCGGTCGCGGTCTGGAAGTCGGGATCGTCGTACGTGCTGAGCCAGTCGGCGAACGGGTGCTGCGGTCCCGCGACGCGGGCACGACGGGTGAGCTCCGCACCCACGTGGGCGTAGAGCCAGTAGCACGGCAGGATCGCGGCGGAGCCCACCGCGAAGCCGTCCTGACCCGTGCGCGCCAGCAGGAAGTCCGCGTAACTGCTCGTGACGTCACTCGGCGGCATGGGCTCCCGGTCCCCGAGCCGGGCGCGATGCAGCGCGGACTCGACCGAGACCACGGAGGCCGACGCCGCGGCGAAGTGTTCGCGCGAACGCTCATCCGGGGCGGAGGCCGCGAGCAGGGCCAGCGCCCGGGAGTAGTACTGCAGATATTGCATGTCCTGGTCCAGGTACAGCTCGAACTCGCCCGGGTCCAGGGTGCCGTCCCCGAGGCCCCGGATGAACGCCAGGGCGGCAATGCGTTCACGCACCGGGGCGCTCTCCTCCCACAGTTCGTCAGTGAACCGGGGGCCCTCGGATTCCGCGGCGGCCGTCATCACGAACGCCGGATCCGTGACGAGGTGCTGGACGTGGTGCATGTGGTGCACGGGACCGTTGCCGTGACCCACGTGCAACTCGTCCGCGCCGCGCAGTGCACCGCGCAACCATGTGCGGGCCGTGCGGATCGCCTCGGGCCAGTCCCCGGTCCGCGCCACGACCGTGGCCACCGCGGAGGACAGCGAGCACCCGGTGCCGTGGGTGTTACGCGTGTGCACCCTGCGACCCTCGAACAACGCGGCGGGTTCGTCCTGGCCGGGGAGCAACAGGGCGTCCGGGGTCGTGTCCCCGGCCAAGTGGCCACCTTTCACGAGGACCCGGGTATGGAACGCCGCCGCGACCGCGCGTCCCTGCTCGAGCGCCTCGTCCCAGGTCGCGGCCACGGGGCGCTCGGCCAGCACCGCGAGTTCCGGGAGGTTGGGGGTGATCAAATTCGCGTGGGGCAGCAGCTCCCGCAGGGCCCGTTCGGCGTCCGGACGCAGCAGGCGCCCACCGGTCGTGGCGACCATGACGGGGTCGATCACGACCACGGGTGCGCGCCCCACCATGAGCCAGTCCCGGACCGTTTCAATGACCTCCACGGAGCCGAGCATCCCCACCTTGATCGCGTCCAGGGTGACGTCCCCGGCGACCGCGTCCAGCTGGTCCCGCAGGACCTGGACGGGTGGGGTGTGTACGCTCACGACGCCCCGGGTGTTCTGGGCGACCACTGCGGTGATCACACTCAGCCCGTACCCGCCCAGTGCGGCGATGGATTTCAGGTCCGCGGCGTGACCCGCCCCGCCCGTGGGATCGGTTCCGGCAATAGAGAGGACGCGGGGTATGGCGGTAGAAGGCGTGGTGTCCACGACAATCCCTTCGCTAGTACGAGCTAGATCAGGTTCGACGGGTGTGTTCTCAGCCGCAGTGCGCAGCACCCCGTGTGTGTGTCCCCGATCATGCCACAGGGGCACCCGGAATCCCGGGTGCCCCTGCAGTGCCCGCGTGGCGATGGATCCAGCCGCCGGTCACTCAGTCCTGCTTGCCGGTCATCGTGATGTCCTGGGCCTTGATGCCCACACCCACGATGGTGGGCTGGTCACCGGACGCCGCGGGGGTCGCGGCCCCGGCCTCCGCGGTGAAACGGCTGACCTGCCGTTCCTGCGTGTACTCGTGGGTCTCCACCCTCGCGGTTCCGGGCGCGGCCGCCGGCGCCACGGCACGCCGCGACCCACGACGCCGTCGGGCCGGAGCCGCCGGCGCCTCCGCCGGCCGGTTCCCGCCGGCGGACGACGCCGCCCCGGAACTCTGCTGCTGCGCGGCACTCGTCTGCCCTGTACTGGATTGCGCAGTCCCGGAGTTCGACGGCGCGTGTCCGGCGGCCGACCGCTTCGACACCGCCTCCCGCGGCTGGGGCGCGGCGTCCGCATCCTGAACGGCACCCTCGGTCGAGGTTTCGTCCTCGCCCGCATCCGTGAACGCGGCGCTCAGCGAATCCAGGGACAGGGCCTCCTGGGTGCCCTCGCTCCCCCGCTGCTCAGACTGCCCGTGGGGCAGTTCGATGACCTCGCCGTGGATCGTGAGGCTCGCGGACGAGTCCCCACCGGAACGGTCCTCGGACCGGGAATCCCCGCGCGAGTCGTTCCCGGAACCGTCCCGGCCGGAACCGTCGTTCTGCACGGCGTTGTCCTCGCCCTGCTGACCGCGACCGCGGCTGCGCTTGCCGCGGCGCTTGCGGCGACGGCGCCCGCCCTCGGACTCCCCGTGGGAGTTCTCGGACGCGTGCTCCCCGCCCTGCTGACCGCGGGAGGTCTGCTGCTCCTGGGAACCGGTGTCCTCGGCCTGCCCGCCCCCGGACTGCGGTGCGGTGCCCTGGGAAGCATTCCGTGCGGCGTCGTCGGACTCGTCGTGGGAGGAGGCCGCGGCGATGTTCGCTAACGCCGTGCGGGTGGCCTCCACGCGCGCCTGGTCCGGCTCGTCCGAACCGTGGTGCTGGTTGCCGTTCCTGGGCTTGTCCTGCGCACCGTTGTGCTGCTTGTTGCGCGAACGCTTACGCTCGTGTCGAGTGCCGCGCTGGTCGGAGGGAGCCGCGCCGGAGCGGCCCTTCAAGGGGTGGTCGTGGACCACGACGCCGCGGCCCGCGCATTCCTCGCACGGCTCGGAGAAGACCTCGAGCAACCCCGTACCCATGCGCTTGCGCGTCATCTGCACGAGACCCAGGGAGGTCACCTCGGCCACCTGGTGCTTCGTGCGGTCCCGGCCCAGGCACTCCACGAGCCGGCGCAGTACGAGATCGCGGTTGGACTCCAGAACCATGTCGATGAAGTCCACCACGATGATCCCGCCGATATCACGCAACCGCAGTTGCCGCACGATCTCCTCGGCGGCCTCGAGGTTGTTCTTGGTCACGGTCTCCTCGAGGTTGCCCCCGGAGCCCGTGAACTTGCCGGTGTTGACGTCCACCACGGTCATGGCCTCGGTGCGGTCGATCACGAGCGATCCGCCGGAGGGCAGGAAGACCTTGCGCTCGAGGGCCTTCTGGATCTGCTCCTCCACGCGCATGTGCTCGAAGAGGTCGTCATCGCCGGTCCAGCGCTCGAGGCGGTCCAGCAGGTCGGGCGCCACGTAGGTCACGTAAGCCTCGATGTTGTCCCACGCCTGCTCGCCCTGGACCACCATGGCGGAGAAATCCTCGTTGAAGACGTCCCGCACGGTCTTGATGGTCAAGTCCGGTTCCGCGTACAGCATCTCCGGGGCCAGCGTCTTGGTGGACTTGGCCTTGTCCTGGATCTGCTCCCACTGCGAGCGCAGCCGGTTGATGTCGTTGGTCAGCTCGGTCTCGGAGGCACCCTCCGCCGCAGTGCGCACGATCACGCCCGCACCCTCCGGCAACCGGTCCTTGAGGATCTTCTTCAGTCGCTGGCGCTCCACGTCCGGGAGCTTGCGGGAGATCCCCGTCATGGAACCGCCCGGGACGTAGACGAGGTAGCGACCGGGCAGGGACACCTGGCTCGTGAGCCGAGCACCTTTGTGCCCCACGGGGTCCTTGGTGACCTGCACGAGCACGGTGTCCCCGGACTTCAGGGCGTTCTCGATCTTGCGGGGCTTGCTGCCCAGCTCGGCGGCGTCCCAGTCCACCTCACCGGCGTAGAGCACGGCGTTGCGGCCCCGGCCGATGTCCACGAAGGCGGCCTCCATGGACGGCAGCACGTTCTGCACCTTGCCCACGTACACGTTGCCGATCAGCGAATCCTGCTGGGTGTGCGAGACGAAGTGCTCGGCAAGGATCCCGTCCTCGAGCACACCGATCTGGATCCGGTCGTCCTTCTGTCGCACGAGCATCTTGCGCTCCACGGATTCGCGCCGGGCCAGGAACTCGGCCTCGGTGATCACGTGGCGGCGGCGGCCGAACTGCCGGGACTCACGACGACGCTGACGCTTGGCCTCGAGCCGCGTGGAGCCCTTGACCCCGGTCACCTCGTCGCTGCCCGTGCCCTCACCGGCACCGCGCGGGGCGCGGACCCGGGTCACCGAGCCGTCGGACTCGTCCACGAGTTCCATGTCCTCGTCACCGCGACGCCGCCGGCGACGCCGCTTGCTCGTGACCTCGCCGGACTTGTCGTCCTCGCTGTCCACGTCCTTGCGTGCGGCCCGCTCGGCCTCGCGCTGGGCGTCGCGTTCCTTGGCGGCCTCGCGCAGTCGGGCAGCCTGCTCCTCGGCGGCACGGCGGATCTCGTCCGGGTCCGGGGCATGGAACATGAGGGAGGCGCCGGGACCGAAGGCCCCGAAGTTCTCCTGGGTGCTGGGCTGGTCGTTCGCGGACTTCTCGACCTGTACAGTCTGCGCGTCCGTCTGTTCCGAGGTGTCGGTCTGCTCGTCGCTCGTCTCGGCCGAGCCGGTTCCTTCGCCGGCCTGCGTCGTCTGCTCGGGCCCGTCGGCGCGCAGAGCGGCCTGCTCATCCGTCTCGCGGGCGCTCTCAGCGGCGTCACCGGCTGCGTCCTCGACATCGAGCGCGATCTCGTCCTCGATACTCTCCGCGGGCTGCTCGGCCTCGGGGATCTCGGCCACTGGGATCTCGCGCGCGGGCGTGTGCGCAACGCCAGCATCGTCGGAAGCGGTGGCCGCGGAATCGGACGTCCCCGGATCCTCGGCGGACGCGTCGGTCGTCGCGGGTTGCCCGGTAGCGGTGTCGGCGGGCACGGCGGCGTCGGGCTCGGAATGGGGAACGGCGGCGTCGTCGGCCGGTGCATCAGGCGTGACGGCGGGGTCGGTGGTGGTGCTGTCCTCGACGGGGGTGGTGGCGGCAGTCTCGAGGGGTGACTGTTCCGCGTTGTCCTTCTCAGGTTCCATGTGAAGTTGTGCTCCTGCTCGGGACACCGCCCGCACCCGGGCCCGAGGTGTGCTCGGTCGGTCGAGCCGGTGTTCGCCACGCGGCCGCCGGAAGTCAAAGTCGTACTCGCGGGCGCGGCGTGTGTTACGCACACTGTCCGCGAGCCGGCGGATGCCCGAGTCGCTGGGTCCGTGGGGACCGCGAACTTGCCCCGCTCCGGACGCGCTCGATCCTGTGAGAGCGCGGGTCCGTACCGAGGGAGATCGGTGTTCCTGCCGGGCCGGTTCCTCACGTGCGGCTGAGGCCCGACCATTGGCAGTATCTCACAGTCACCCCGGGCCGGGGCGCATTCCGGGTGGTCCGGACCACATTCCACCGGCCGGACCACAGCGCGTGTACGGGGTGTGTGCCGACGTCACCCGCCGCCACGGGCGGCCCGCGCCCGGTGGGTCGTCATGCGCGTGGTCTACGATCGGGCACGTGAGCCCAACTTCCGCGACCACCCCCCTGACCGACCGGACACCCGAGACGACTCCGGCCCCCGCCACCCGTTCGGACCGCTCGTGGGCCGTGCTCGCGGTGATCTTCTCGATCGTGGGTTTCGCCGCATCGGCCGTGCTCGTGGCGGAACGGCTCGCGATCTACAAGGACGCAGGACACCGCACGAGCTGCGACATCAACGCGTGGCTCTCGTGCGGCACGGTCATGCGCACCCCGCAGGCGGAGCTCTTCGGCTTCCCCAACCCGTTCATCGGGATCGTGGCGTACGCCGTGGTGATCGCCGTGGCCGTGGGCGTGCTCGCCGGCGCACGCTACGCCAGCTGGTTCTGGTGGTTGCTGTGGCTGGGGATCGCCGCCGGCTCGGTGTTCACCCTGTGGCTGTGGTGGCAGACCACTTTCAACATCAACGCCCTGTGCCTGTACTGCATGATCGTGTGGTGCGCCCAGACCCTGTTGCTCGCGCATACGACGGCGCGGATGCGCCGCGCCGGCCTGATCGGTTCCTCGCGTGGCACCGCCGCCGGTTCCGCCGCGTGGGCGTGGCTCCTGGGCATCGGGGTGCTCGTGATCGTCTTCGGGATCATCGCGGTGCGCTTCTCGACCGCGATCTTCGCCTGAGCCGTTCACCGACGCCGCGCTCAGACGGCGTGCGCCTCGAACACCATGATGGGGTGCGTGCCGTCGAATGGCGTCCGCTGCCAGTCGCCCCGAACCGCGTCGACCTCGAACCCGGCGCGCCGT
The DNA here is from genome assembly GCA_014652975.1 of Kocuria marina. GTDB lineage: Bacteria > Actinomycetota > Actinomycetes > Actinomycetales > Micrococcaceae > Kocuria > Kocuria marina. Next base: position 523,977 of record BMZV01000002.1, read on the forward strand.
AACTGATCGGTCAGGATGCCGCGGTCACGAAAGGCCTGGTCCGGCCCGTCGGGGTTGTCCCCGTCGTACAGGTCGACGATCCGCGGGTCGTAGTCGGTCATGGATCCCGCGTTCAGCTCAGCTGAACCAGATGCCGATCTCCCGCTCGGCAGACTCGGGCGAATCGGAGCCGTGCACGAGGTTCTTCTGCACCTTCTCGCCCCAGTCCCGACCCAAATCGCCGCGAATGGTACCGGGGGCGGCCGTGGTGGGCTCGGTGGCACCGGCGAGGCTGCGGAAGCCCTCGATGACCCGGTCCCCCTCGACCACGGCGGCCACGACGGGCCCGGAGAGCATGAACTCCACGAGCGGCTCGAAGAACGGCTTGCCCTGGTGCTCCTCGTAGTGCCGCTCGAGAATCTCGCGGGTCGCCGTCACGAGCTCGAGTTGCGCGAGCGTATAGCCCTTGGCCTCGATGCGGGCCAGGATCTGCCCGGTCAGGCCGCGCTGGACGCCGTCCGGCTTCACGAGGACGAGGGTGCGTTGCGTCATGTGCTTCTCCTTGCTGTGGACCCACGCGGAGTCCTCGGTCGATCAGGTTCCGTTCCGAGCCTAACGGCCTGCGGTCCCCGCGCGGCAACGCCCGGGGACCGCGGCCGGGAGACGGTGATCACGTCAGGGGGTTCTCGGCCTCCCAGCGGCGTTGTTCCTCCGCGCGCCGCACGTTCTCACGATCCATCGCGCCACCCTTGACCACGGCGTACCACCAGGCCAGGGCGCACAACACGCCGATCACGAACATTGAGGGCACGAGCACTCCCGTGGCGATGAGCACGACCTGCAGCACCCACCCGAGGGTGTACCCCCACGGCTTGCGCAGGAGGCCGCACGCCAGCAGGAACACCAGGGCGAGCACCACCGATCCGCCCATGAGCCACAGTTTCCCGGCCGTGCTCCAGTCCCGCGCCGTGAGTCCGAACGCCGCGAGGGCGGCGAAGAACACGATGAACGCCTCGATGGAGAGCACGCTCGAGGCGAACATCGTCTTGATCGAGCGTGGCTTCTTGGGTTGGCCAGGACGCCATTCGCGCTGGGCCTTGGTCATGCGGGCCATCGGGCTCCTTCCGTGGTCGGGGCGGCGGGCTCAGAGTCCGAGCAGCACACGGGCCTCACCCACCACGGTGATGGACCCGGTGACGAGCACCGCGCCGTCGAACTGCTCGCGGGCCGCGGCGTCCTGGATGGCCGCGGCGCACGCGTCGTCCAGTCGCTCGCTCACGTGCACGGCGTCCTCGTCGAAGCCCATCTCCTCGGCGATCTCCGCGAGTTCCTCGGGTGCCACAGCGCGCGGGGACTGGGAGCGGGTGCACCACAGTTCGAGCTCGAACTCGTGGTACTCGTCCACGAGCACGCGCATCATCTCCGCAGCGTCCTTGTCTCGCAGCACGCCCACCACCAGGTTGAGCTTGGTAAACGTGAAGGCCTCGCGCACCGCGGTCGCCGAGGCCAGCAGACCGTGCGGGTTGTGGGCCGCGTCCAGGATCACAGGCGGTGCCTTGCGGGCGAGCTCGAGCCGGCCCGGCGAGGAGACCGCACCCAGTCCCGTGGCCACGAGCTCGGGGTTCAGGGGCTTGTCCCCTCCCCCCACGAACGCCTCGACGGCGGCCACGGCCACCGCGGCGTTCTGGGCCTGATGGGCCCCGAACAGCGGCAACATGAGATCCGGGTACTCCCCCGCGAGCCCCTGCACGGTGATGACCTGGCCGCCCACCGCGGTGGAACGCCCGGTCACGGCGAACTCCACGCCCTCGAACCGGAACGGGTCACCGAGTTCCCGGGCCCGGTCCAGCAGGACCTGCGCGGCCTCGGGTTGCTGCGCCGCGCTCACGAGGAAGCCCTGGGGCTTGATGATCCCGGCCTTCTCCCGGGCGATCTGCCCCACGGTGTCCCCGAGCATGGTTGTGTGGTCCAGCCCGATCGGGGTCACCACGGACACCGCGGCGTCCGCCACGTTGGTCGCGTCCCACGTGCCACCGATGCCGACTTCAAGGACCATGACGTCCACGGGTTCGTCCGCGAAGACCGCGAACGCCAGGACCGTAAGGGTCTCGAAGTACGTGAGGCGGGGAGCGCCGTCGGCCTCGAGCTGTCGGTCCACGAGCTCGAGGTACGGGGCAATCTCAGAGTAGATCCGCACGAACGTCTCGTCCGGGACGGGTTCGCCGTCGATGCTGATCCGTTCCGTGACGCGCTCGAGGTGCGGGCTCGTGTACCGGCCCACGCGCAGGTCGTGGGCGAGCAACAGCGACTCGATCATCCGGGCCGTGGACGTCTTGCCGTTGGTCCCGGTCACGTGCACCACGGGTGCGCTGCGGTGCGGATCCCCGAGCGCGGCGACCGCGGCGGCCACGGCGTCCAGTCGCGGCGCCATCCTGTCCTCCGGCGCCCGACTCAGCAGGTGCTGGTAGATATTCTCGACCGATGCGAAGTCCTCGTGCTCCTGGGCCCCGCTCACGCGTCGATCACCGCCACGGTCACGGACGGCTCGTCCGCTTCCAAGAGCTCGAGCTCGCGGGACAGGGTCTCGGACTGCACGAGCTCGCGGTTCGCGGCCACGGCGGCCACGGTCTGCGCGTCCGCGGCGACGTGGGTGCGGATCCGGTCCGAGACCTGCAGGTCCGCGTCCTTCCGGGCCTGCTGGATCGCACGGATCATGTCCCGCGCCACGCCCTCGGCGCGCAGTTCATCCGTCAGTTCGGTGTCCAGGACCAGGAACCCGCCGCCGGGCAGAACGGTCACGGCGCGCGCGGAGTCCGCCGCGGCGTCGTCGACGACCGTGACGAGTTCGTACTCGCCCTCCTGCAGGGGCACGGAGCCGGCGACGACGACGCCGTCCGCGGAGACCGACCAGTCACCGTTCTTGGTGGCCTTGATGACCTGCTGGACCTGCTTGCCCAGGCGCGGGCCCGCCGCGCGGGCGTTGACCTTCAACTCCTGGGAGATACCGTGGTCCGCGGCGCTGACCTGCTCCGAGTCCTCGAGCGTGACGGACCTGAGGTTCAACTCATCGGCGATGATCTCCTGGAACGTGCCCTCTAGGGCATGCGCCCCGGGCACGGCCACGGTCATGCCCGCGAGCGGTTGCCGCACGCGCAGGTTGTGGGTCTTGCGCAGACCGGACCCGGCCGAGCAGATGGCGCGCGTGCGCTCCATGGCCGTGAGTAGGGCCTCGTCCCGCGGGAACAGGGAGGCATCCGGCCAGTCGGTCAGGTGCACGGAGCGCCCACCCGTAAGACCGCGCCAGATCTCCTCCGTGACGAGCGGCAGCAGCGGGGCGGCCACGCGGCACACCGTCTCGAGGCACGTGTACAGCACGTCGAAGGCCTGGGTGTCCTCCTCGAAGAACCGCTCGCGGGAACGGCGCACGTACCAGTTGGTGAGGGTGTCCATGTAGGAGCGCAACCGCTCGGCACCGGCCCAGATGTCGTAGTCGTCGAACAACCGCTTGACGTCCGTGACGAGCGCGCCGGTCTCCGCGAGGATGTAGCGGTCCATCACGTGATCGGCGTCGTGGCGCAACTGGGCGTCGTAGCCCGCTCCCCCGTTCGCGGCGTTCGTGTACAGACCGAAGAAGTGGTACACGTTCCACAGCGGCAACATCATCTGGCGCACGCCGTCGCGGATGCCCTGCTCGGTGACGATCAGGTTGCCGCCGCGCAGGATGGGCGAGGACATCAGGAACCAGCGCATGGCGTCCGAACCGTCCCGGTCCAGGACCTCGTTGACGTCCGGGTAGTTCTGCAGCGACTTGGACATCTTCTGCCCGTCCGAACCCAGCACAATCCCGTGGGAGATCACGTTGCGGAACGCGGGGCGGTCGAACAGCGCGGTGGCCAGGATGTGCAGCGTGTAGAACCAGCCGCGGGTCTGACCGATGTACTCCACGATGAAGTCACCCGGGTTGTGGGTCTCGAACCACTCCCGGTTCTCCATGGGGTAGTGCACCTGGGCGTACGGCATGGACCCGGAGTCGAACCACACGTCCAGCACCTCGGGCACGCGGCGCATCACGGACTCGCCCGTGGGGTCGTCCGGGTTGGGCCGGGTCAGGTCGTCGATCCACGGCCGGTGCAGGTCCACCTCGCCCTGGGCGTTGCGCGGAAGTCGGCCGAAGTCCCGCTCCAGCTCCGCGAGGGAACCGTAGACGTCCCGGCGCGGGTAATGGGGGTCGCTCGATTCCCACACCGGGATGGGTGAACCCCAGTAGCGATTGCGAGAGATGGACCAGTCACGGGCGTTCTCGAGCCACTTGCCGAACTGGCCGTCCTTGACGTTATCGGGGATCCAGTTGATCTGCTGGTTCAGCTCGACCATCCGGTCCTTGAACGCGGTCACGCTCACGAACCACGAGGACACCGCGCGGTAGATCAGGGGGTTACGGCAGCGCCAGCAGTGCGGGTACGAGTGCTCGTAGGAGGCCTCCCGCAGCAGCGCGCCGCGGGCTCGGAGGTCCCGGACCACGGTGCGGGCCACGTCCTTGTCGAACACGTTGTGCCCGGCGAGTTCCCCGAGCGGCGCGCCCTGCGCGAGGGACTCGTCCGTGAAGAAATCGTAGAACCGTCCGCTCTCGTCCACGGAGAGCACCACGGGGATGTCGTGGGCGGCGCACACCATCTGGTCGTCCTCGCCGTATGCGGGGGCCTGGTGCACGATGCCCGTGCCGTCCGTGGTGGACACGTACTCGGCCACGAGGATCTGCCACGCGTTCTGCGTCCCGAAGCGCTCGGCGTCCGTGAAGTAGTCCCACAGCGGCCGATACCGGATTCCGCCCAGCTGCTCGCCCGTGTAGTGGGCGGTGACGGCGTCCGCGACGGCCGCGGCGTCGTCGTACCCGAACTCCTTGGCGTACCCGCCCGCGAGCTCCGCGGCCACGAGGAAGCGGCGCCCGGCCAGGTCGCCGGCACCGGGGACCAGGACGTAGTCGATGTGCGGACCGACCGCGAGCGCCTCGTTGGTGGGCAGGGTCCAGGGGGTCGTGGTCCAGGCGATGGCCTCCGCGCCGGCGAGTTCGGCGGCCACGGCGGGATCGGTGGCCCACGAGGTGTCCTCGGAGAGCGTGAACGCCACGGTCACGGAGGGGTCCTGGCGGTTCTTGTAGACGTCGTCGTCCATGCGCAACTCGTGGTTGGACAGGGGCGTCTCGTCGTTCCAGCAGTACGGCAGCACGCGGTAGCCGGAGTAGACTAGACCCTTGTCATCCAGGGCCTTGAACGCGCTGATCACGGACTCCATGTAGTCCACGTTCAGGGTCTTGTAGTCGTTGTCGAAGTCCACCCAGCGGGCCTGGCGGGTCACGTAGTCCTGCCACTCGGACGCGTACTTCAACACGGAGGCGCGGCAGGCGTCGTTGAACTTGTCGATGCCCATGGCCTCGATGTCCTGCTTGTCGGTCATCCCGAGCTGCTTCATGGCCTCGAGTTCGGCCGGCAGTCCGTGGGTGTCCCACCCGAAGCGACGCTCCACGCGCCGGCCCTGCTGCGTCTGGTAGCGGGCCACGAGGTCCTTGACGTAGCCGGTCAGCAGGTGGCCGTAGTGGGGCAGGCCGTTGGCGAAGGGCGGGCCGTCGTAGAACACGAACTCGTTGGACCCGTGGTCCCCGCGGTCGCGCTGGTCGATGCTCGCCTGGAAGGTGTGGTCCTGTTTCCAGTAATCCAAGACGCGCTCCTCGACCGCGGGGAAACGCGGCGCGGAGGGCACCCCGTGTGCGCTGGGGTCGGTGCTCGCCTTGGGATACACGAAGGATTCGGTCACGGTGCTCCATCCTGAGGGGTGTGTGGTTCAGGATGCGAGGACGCTCGGGCGCGCGGGGCGCCGGTGGCGCGGTACCACCTCGCTTACCCGCGGTGGCATCGGCACAGCCGACGACGCCGCGAGTCGCTCGTTGGGGGCTGTCACGGGCCCGAGTCGTCCGGTTCTACTGGGGCGCGGTGCCTGTTCTTCCGGAAGGGCTCCCCGGTGATGGCCGGATCGACACCCGTGCGCGCAGGGCGCACCCCGCCATAATACCCCGACGGGAGGGACTACTCGCCCTGCTCGCCGCCGCCCTGTTCGTCTCTCCCGGACACCACCACCAGGACCCGGCCGTCCTGCACGCGCACCGGGTGGACGGGCAGCGTGTACTCCGCGCCGGACACGCACCGCCCGGTCGCGAGGTCGTAGGTCTCCTTGTACAGGGGTGAGGCGACCGTGTGGTACTGCCCCGTGCGCCCGATGATCCCCCGGGCCATCACGAGCGCCCGGGAGCGGGGGTCCCTGTGGTCGGTCGCGAACACGAGGTCGTCATTGGTGCGGAACACCGCTCGCTCGACGGCGGCCGCGGGACCCTGCAGGACACCAACGACCGCACCATGGCCAACAGGCAGAAGGACGGCACCTACTCCGTGATCCCCCGCATCCCCGGGGGCGAGATCACTCCCGAGAAGCTGGGCGTGCTGGCCCGGGTGGGTCAGGAGTACGGGCTGTACACCAGGATTACGGGTGCCCAGCGCATCGGGCTCTACGGGGCCCGCCTGGAGCAGCTGCCGACGATCTGGAAGAAACTCGTGGACGCCGGATTCGAGTCCGGTTCCGCGTACGGCAAGGCGCTGCGCAATGTGAAGTCGTGCATCGGCAGTTCGTGGTGCCGCTTCGGTGTGCAGGACTCGGTGGCGCTCGCCGTGGACCTGGAGAACCGCTACCGCGGGCTGCGCTCACCCCACAAGTTCAAGTTCGGGGTCTCGGGCTGCAGCCGCGAGTGCGCCGGAGGACGTGGACGCGCGCATGTACGTGCTCGAACGCGAACAGATCCGCCGGCCACCCCCGAGGAGATCGCCCGGTCCGAGGTCGGTGAGGAGCACAAGGTGGTGGTGTCCGGGGCGAAGATCCCGGTGGGTCAGCCCTCCTGAGCCGACTCCTGGGGGCCGGGGGTCGCGCATGACTTCTGCGCGAGCGCCGCGACCCGGCCCACCACGATCACCGCGGGAGCAGTGACCTCGCGCTCGCGGGCCACGCAGGCGATTGTGTCCAGCTGCGCCACGGTCGTGCGCTGGGTTGGGGTCCAGCCCCGCTCCACGACCGCGACCGGGGTGTCTGCGGGGTAGCCCGCGGCCATGAGCAGCTCGGCGTTATGTTCGAGACCCCGCACGCCCATCATGAGGATCAGGGTGTGCCCGTCCCGGTACGGCACGTGACGCAATTGCTGGTGCGCGGTGATGACGGTGAACCCGTGGGTCATGTCCCGGTGGGTCACGGGGATCCCCGCCGCGGCGGGGACGGAGATCGCCGAGGTCACACCCGGCACCACCTGGGTGGCCACACCGTGGGCCCGGCAGAACTCGACTTCCTCGCCACCGCGGCCGAACACGTACGGGTCCCCACCCTTGAGCCGCACGACCCGCAGTCCGAGTTTCGCCTGCTCCACGAGGGTCTCGTTGATCCGGTCCTGCGTGTACTTGTGGTACCCGGCGCGCTTGCCCACGTCGATGATGCGGGCGTGCCGGGCGAGCTCTGGTAGGAGGTCCGTGGGGCCGAGCCGGTCCGCGACGATCACGTCCGCGTCCGCCAACAGTTGCCGTCCGCGCACCGTGAGCAGTCCGGGGTCGCCGGGTCCTCCGCCCACCAGCGCCACTGTCCCGGGTTCCTGAGTGACCGGTGCCCGAGTGTCGGCTGCGCGATCGGGCCTGGGCGCGGCGTCGTCCGCGACGCACAGGACCCGACGCTCTTCCGCCGCGAGCGCCACCCGCTCCCGTTCCCCGGAGTCCGAGACGTGGAGGAAGACGAGCCACGCGCCGCCGAGGTCGTCGGGGCGGAACGCGCGCTCGTGCCACGTGAGACCGGGTGAGCTCGTGAGGTCCCGCAACGTGTCATGCAGATCAGGTGCCACGAGGTCCACGAGGGCGCCCTCGGCGAGCAAGGACCGCGTCCGACGCGCGGCGTCCGGTCCCCCACCGACCACTAGCACGGCGCGTCCGGCGAGGTTCAGCCCCAGGGGGTAGGTCATGGTCGGGAGCTCTCCTCGGGTGCGGGCGGATCATCGCCATGCTACGCCGCGGGCCGCCTCTACTGACCTCGGACGTCACATCCGCGGGGTCACTCCGTGGCCGCTCCCTGTTTCCAGTAGCCCATGAACGAGATGTCCGTCTTGGGCACTCCCCCGCTCACGCACATCCGGCGCAGCGACTTGACCGTGGCGGATTCCGCCGCGAAGAACCAGTAGGTACCGCGGCCCTCCGGGCGGGCGACGTCCCATACGAAGTCCGCCTCCTCCGACGGGGCGGCCTCGGGCTCGCCGTGACCGACCTCCCAGTAGCGGCGGGCGCGCTCGGACAACCGGTGCCACAGCCATAGCTCCAGGTCTAGTCCGCGCGGGCGTCCCCGCCGGGGCAGCCACGTCCAGTGCAGTTCGGTGCCGCCGCGCAGCGTCACGGTCAGGGTGTGCCCGTCGGACGACGTCGCCCGGGCGAGGGCGCGCGGGCCGACCGCGGCCACGGCGTCGTCCTCGGAAGGGACCTCCACCGCGATCGTCACGCTGCGGGGCGGGGCGGAAGGGGCAGGCGCACCCACGTGCACCCCCCGCTCGATGCCGTCGATGATCGCGGCGAGCGCGGGCAGGGCAGTCTCGTCCCCAGCGAGCACGACGTCCTGGTCCGCCGCACGCCGTTCGTCCCACGCGGCCCACCAGGGGGACCCGCCCGAGGGCACGAGCAGCTGCACGTCCTGACCCTCGCGCACGGTGTCACCCCACGCGGCCCCGGGGCCCATCCCATGCTCGGGGTCGTCGTGGAGCACCACGTCGATGGCCAGCTCCGGGACCGTGTGCCCGGCCAGCTCCACCTCGGCCGCATCGCGCACCGTGTACGTGCGCAGCCAACCCCGGCGTTCGGGCGGGGCGGCCATGAACTCGCGTCGCCAACGGGTCATGTCGCTCACGTCCACCGCCACGGTGGCCCCGGGGGTGGGTGGGATCAGTACCTTGAGGTAGGCGTCCGTGCGGGGGCCCGGTCCCTGGTCACCCCACGGCATGATCCGCAATTCCTGCCCCGCCACACGTACGCGCACGAGGTGTTTGCTGAGCTTCGTGCGTCCCGTGACGGTGGCCGTCACACATGCGAGTTCCGTCATGGCAGTACCTCCTCGGGTGATCTTGGAGTGTTCGCCGGTCCCGTCCACGGGATCACGAGCCGGGCGTCCGTGGGGGCGTCGTGGAGCACCCGCGCGGACATGTCGAAGACGTCGCTGACCACCTCATCGGTCATGACCTGCTCGGCCGAACCGGTCGCGGCGACCGCCCCGTCCTTGAGTGCCACGAGCACGTCCGCGTACCGCGCCGCGAGCGAGAGTTCATGCAGCACCATGACCAGGGTGATCCCTCGGGAGCGCTGCAGTGCCGTGAGGATGTCCAGGATCTCGGCCTGGCGCGCGATGTCCAGATACGTCGTGGGTTCGTCGAGCAACAACACGTCCGTGTGCTGCGCGAGCGCGAGGGCGATCCACACGCGTTGACGTTGACCGCCGGACAAGTCCCCCACGTGGCGTTCGAGCAGCTCCCCCAACCCGGTGAGTTCGACCGCTTCCGCCACGGCGTCGTCGTCCTGGGCACGCCACCGTCCGAAGGCGCCACGGTACGGGTGCCGTCCGCGCGCCACGAGCTCCTGCACGGTCACGCCCTCGGGTGCCACGGGGTCCTGTGGGAGGAAACCCACGGTGCGCGCGAACCGGGTGCGGTGCCACCGACTCACGTCCGCCCCGCCCACGAGGATCTCTCCGGCGGACGGGGTGAGCTGGCGCGCGCACGCCTTGAGCAGCGTGGACTTCCCGCAACCATTGGCCCCCACGAGAGCGGTCACGGCCCCCGCGGGGAACGTCACGTTCACGTCCCGCAGCACCGGCGTCTCGCCGTAGCCCACGGTCAGCCCACGCACCGCGAGCTCGGACGACGACGCCGCGTCCTCGCCTTGCTCGGTCCCCCCGGCCCGGTTCGGATCGGTCATGGACGTCATGCTTCCGCCTTTCCTCGCCCGATCAACAACCACAGCAGCACGGGCGCGCCGGCCGCCGCGGTGACCACACCCACGGGCAGGGCCAGCCCGGGGATCGTCTCCGCGGCCACGTAGTCTGAGACCACCATGAGCACCGCGCCCACGAGCGCGGCGTGCCGGGCGTGACCCGCACCGCCACCCAGCCCCCTCGCAATGGGTGCGGCCATGAACGACACGAACGCCACGGGCCCCACGGCGGAGGCCGCCACGGCCACGAGCACCACGGCGAGCCCGAGGGCCGCGAGCCGCGTGGCCCGCACGTGCACCCCGAGCCCGGCGGCCAGGGGATCCCCCGCGCCGAGCGTGTCCACCGCGGGCGCCAAAACCGCGCACACGGGCAGCAGGATCGCGAGGCAGATCCCCACCTGCGCGATGTCCACCCACCGGGCAGCGTTGAGTGAACCCGTGAGCCACTGCATCGCGTCCTGGGCCGCATAGATGTCCGCGCGGGTCAGCACCGCGTTGATCGCCGCGGCGGTCAGTGCTCCCGCCGCGACGCCGGTCAGCACGAGTTTGCCGATGTTGGCCCTCGTGCCCCCGGCGGCCAGGACCACCGCGACCATGAGGCCGAAACCACCCGCGAGGGAACTGAGTGTCACCGCGGCGCCAGAGAGCCCGCCCAGCGTGATGGCCGCGACCGCGCCGAGCCCGGCCCCGGAGGAGACACCCATGATGTCCGGGGAGGCCAGGGGGTTGCGCAGCACGCGCTGGAACAGGTGACCGGCGATCCCGAAGGCGATCCCCGTGAGGATCCCGAGCACCGTGCGCGGCAGGGTGATGTCCCACACGATGTACGCGGCGGGGCCGGAGTAGTCGTGGGTGAGCACGGCGACCAGGTCGGGCACGGCCACGACATACTTGCCCAGTGCGATCCGCGCGAAGGAGGCGAGGACCAGGACAAGCACGAGCAGCGCCGTGACCCGGCGGGTGCGGCGTCGGGAGCGGGAGCGTCCCGCGCGCACGGTGGCCACGGTCGCGGGGGCGGGCAGCGACGTCGTCCTGGGAAAAGGGGAAACGGCGGGACTCACGCGGCCACCACTCCCCTGCGTCGGATCACGACCACGAGCGCGGGGGCGCCGATCACCACGAGCGCGATCCCCACCTGGATCTCCCGGTCCGGGACGAGCACGCGCGCCACGACGTCCGCGAGCAGGACGATGAACGGGCCCGCGAGCAGGCACGCCGGGACGATCCTGCGGTAGGAGATGCCCACCAGCGAACGCACCGCGTGGGGTACGAGCAGTCCGCAGAACACTAGCGGGCCCACGAGTGCGGTGGAGGTGCCCGAGAGCAGCACCACGGCCAGGCCCGCGAGGCCGCGCACGAGCGCCGGGTTCACCCCAAGTCCGCGACCCAGAGCTTCGCCCAGGGTCAGGGTGTCCAGGGAACGGGCCAGCGTCCACCCGAGCAGCAGGGCCACGAGAATCACGGGGCTCGCGAGCACCAGGAACGTACCGTCCGGCCGGGTCAGTTCACCGACCTGCCAGCGCCGGAAAGTGTCGAACGTGGCCTGGTTGCTCAACAGCACCGCGCTCGTCAGCGCCGTGAGACCCGCGGAGACCGCCGCCCCCGTGAGGGCCAGGGTCACCGGACGCGCCCCGCCCCGGGCCGCGGAGGCCAGCGCGTACACGGCGGCCACGGCCACGGCGGAGCCCAGCGCCGCGAGCCACAACTGGTGCGTGACGCCGGTCAGACCCAGGAACGCGCCGCCGGCCACGACCGCGAACGCGGCCCCGGCCGTCAGCCCCAGGATGCCCGGATCGCCCAGGGGGTTGCGCGTGGCACCCTGTAGCAGCGCCCCGGCCACGGCGAGCGCGGCCCCGGTGAGCAGGCCCGCCCCGGTGCGCCACACGCGGGACTCGACCACGGCGCCGTCGAGCGCGGGAACCCCGGGGACGGCCCCCGGGTCACCCGAGAACACGTGCGGGACCACGTGCCACGTGACACCCAGCCCGATGGGCCGGGACCCGTACGAGATCGAGAGGAACACGGCCACGAGCAGCAGTGCCGCCATGGCGAGCCAGGACATACCCCGACCCCGCGTGCGCCCGCGCGGGGCGGACGGCGCGGCGCCGGGACGGGCGAACGTGGAACTGCCGGGCACGAAGGGTCAGGCCCCCAGCGTGGTCTTGATCGCCGGGATGTGGGCGTCGAGCGCGTGGGGCATGGACAGCGGAGAGGACGAGTACCCGGAGAGCACGTCCTGCTTGTCCGTGAGGAACATCCCCCGCCCGCTCGCGATCGCGGGGATGGTCTTGAGGATCGGATCCGTGCGGAACTTCTCGGCCTGGGCGTCGTCCTCCGCGGCCGCCACGAACAGGTCGCTCGTGAGCTCGTCGGCACGTTCGCGGGGCCATTCGCGCCAGAACTGATCCTCCGTGATGTTGTCCTTGACCGCGTCCGCGAGATTCATGCCCAGCTCGGTGAAGAAGCGGGGGCGTCCGTCCGCGGGGCCGTAGAACCCCAGGCTCTGGGAGACGTCACCGTAGATGAAGGTCTTGCCCTTGGCCGCGCCGAGTTCGTCGGAGCGCCGGGAGACGAGTTCTTCGGTGCGGCTCACGAGTTCGTCACCGGCCGCGGAACGGCCCAGGGCCTTGGCCGTGACACGCTGCATGTCTTGCCACGAGTTGACCCACGGGCCCGTGGGGTACGCGACCACCGGGGCGATCTTCGTGAGGCGGTCGTACTCCTCCCGGGTGACCCCGGAGTTCACCGCGACGATCAGGTCCGGGCTCAGCTCGGCGATGTCCGTGAAGTTCACACCGTCCGACTCGTCCATGGCCTTGGGCGTCTGCCCGCCCAGTTCTGAGACCTTGGCGTCGAACCAGTCGGTGGACCCGTTCGCGTTGCCGCCCCAGGCCACCTTGGTCATGCCCACCGGCACCACGCCGAGCGCGGCCACGAAGTCCTGCGTGTTGCTCGCGCCCACGCACACGACCCGCTGCGGCGCGGCCTCGACCTTCGTGGTGCCCAGGGCGTGTGTCACCTCCACGGGGAACGTGTCCGTGGGGCTCGACGACGCCGTGGCACCGGGGGTCTGCGCCTGCCCGTCCCCGTCCCGCGCGCCCGTGGAACACGCCGCGAGCCCCATGAGGGAGGCCACGGCCAGACCGGAGCCCAGCAGGGTGCGACGATTGAACTGCCGGGACGCGTTCCCGGACCGGTGAGGGGACATGGACACTCCTGGGTCACTGAATTTGATAAGGCAAGCCTAACCTAATTCATGCTCCCGTTCGGCCGCAACCGCTCCGTGCGCGCTCTCGCCGGTGCGGCCGGACCAAGCAGAGCCAGGGCATTCCGCTGACCGGTCATGGGGCGCCGGGCGGATGGGAAGGACCGGCCCACCAGGTGCAACCGGCCGCCGGTGCTCCGAGGCACCGGCGGCCGGTCACCGCAATGTACGCTGTCAGTTGTTCGTGCGGATCATCTTGTGCGGCGCAGCCTGGGCCACGGGCTTGACCGTGATCGTGTCCAGGTCCACATGATGCGGCAGTTCCACGGCGAAGGCGCAGACCTCGGCCACGTCCTGGCCCGAGAGCGGTTTCTCCACGCCCGCGTAGATCTTGTCCGCGGCCGCCTGGTCACCACCCAGGCGCATGAGCGAGAACTCGGGAGTGTGCACCAGACCGGGCGCCACCTCCACCACGCGCACGTTGTGCTCAGCCTCCTCGAGGCGCAGCGCCTCGGTCATGGCGCGTTCGGCGTACTTGGCGGCGTTGTAGCCCGCTCCGCCCTCGTAGACGCGCTGGGCGGCGATCGAGGTCAGGTTCAGCACCGTGCCCTCACCGTTGGCCCGCAACGTGGGCAGGAACGCGCGGACCACCCGCAGGGTGCCCATCACGTTGACGTCGTACATCCACTGCCAGTCCTCGTCCTTGGCGTCGGCCACCGTGTCCGTGCCGCGTGCTCCGCCGGAGATGTTGAGGATCGCGTCCACGGTGCCCTGCTCGCCGAGCACCCGATCGCGCAGCGCATCCACCTGCGCCTGGTCGGTGATGTCGGTGGGCGCGGCACTCGCGCCGGTCTCCCGGGCCAATTCCTCGAGACGCTCCGCGCGACGGGCGACGGCGTACACCGTCCACCCGCTCTCGCGCAGGCGGCGCACCGTGGCCTCGCCGATGCCCGTGGAGGCACCGGTGACCACGGCCACCTTGCCGTTGCCGAGCGGCTTGGGATCCTTGTAGGTGGGATGTGTGTTCTGAGTCATACCTCCACCGTAGCGCGCGGAATTATGACTTAGAACAATCCGGATCGGCTCGATTAGGACGTTTCAGAAACCACTGCGGTGATCGCGCAACCAGCCCAGGAGCACAACGGCGTTGTTGTGCTCCTCGTCCTTCGCGTCATAAAGCAGGGTCGCGGAGTCTACGTCCCGCAGCACGCTCCTGAGCTGCGCGACCTCCCCGGAGGCATCCTCGTCGAGTTCCTCGCGGTAGCGCTGCGCGAAGCGGTCGAACTTCTCGGGGTCGTGACCGAACCACTTGCGCAACTCGTCGCTCGGGGCGACCCCCTTGAACCAGTGGTCCAGGGCTGCATGGTCCTTTCTGACCCCGCGCGGCCACAAGCGATCGACCAGGATCCGAGCGCCATCGTCTCGCGCGGCGTCTTCGCGAATGCGGTGGATGTGCAAACGTGCCATGCCCCCACGCTACGACGGTCCGTGCCCGCGTGCATGAGAGACTGGAGCACATGGCACAGAACCTCGAGGGTACAGACACGCCCGAAATCATCGACAGCGCTGCGTCCACCACCGCGGTGAACGTCCCCGACAAGCCGGCCATGGAGGGCCTGGAGGAGAAGTACTCCGCGCAGTGGCGCGAGAACGGTACGTACGCGTTCCGCGAGGACACCACGCGCGAGGACGTCTACTCGATCGACACTCCCCCGCCCACGGCCTCCGGCTCCCTGCACGTGGGACACATGTTCTCCTACACGCAGACGGACGTGATCGCCCGCTATCAGCGGATGTCCGGCAAGAACGTGTTCTACCCGCTGGGCTGGGACGACAACGGCCTGCCCACCGAGCGCCGTGTGCAGAACTACTACGGCGTGCGCTGCGAGCCCGGCAAGCCGTACATCGAGGGCTACCAGCCTCCGGAGAAGCCGGCCAAGAACCAGCGCGACTGGGACGTGGTGTCCCGCCAGAACTTCATCGAGCTGTGCGAGGAACTCGCGGTCGAGGACGAGAAGGTCTTCGAGCACCTGTTCTCCACCCTGGGTCTGTCCGTGGACTGGACCCGCACGTACCGCACGATCGACGCGCACTCGCGCAAGGTCTCCCAGCTCGCATTCCTCAAGGACTACGAGGCCGGTAACGCGTACATGGCCGAGGCCCCCACCATGTGGGACGTCACGTTCCGCACCGCCGTGGCCCAGGCCGAGCTCGAGGACCGCGAACGCGAAGGTGCCTACCACCGCGTGGCGTTCCACCGACCGGACGGCGAGAAGGTCTTCATCGAGACCACCCGCCCCGAGCTGCTGCCCGCGTGCGTGGCGCTGGTGGCCCACCCGGACGACGAGCGCTACCAGGCGCTGTTCGGCACCACCGTGCGTTCCCCGCTGTTCGACGTCGAGGTCGAGGTCAAGGCCCACCCGCTCGCCAAGCCGGACAAGGGCTCGGGTATCGCCATGATCTGTACGTTCGGTGACCTCACCGACGTCACGTGGTGGCGCGAGCTCGATCTGCCCACGCGCGCCCTGATCGGCCGCGACGGCCGCTTCGCCTCGGAGCAGCCCGCATGGATCGCCGACGGCGCCCCGGCCGAGAACTACGCGCAGCTCGCCGGCAAGACCGTGTTCTCCGCGCAGAAGACCGTGGTCGAACTGCTCGCCGCCTCCGGTGACATGGAAGGCGAGCCCAAGAAGATCACCCACCCCGTGAACTTCTACGAGAAGGGCGACAAGCCCCTCGAGGTGGTCACCTCCCGCCAGTGGTACATCCGCAACGGCGGTCGGGACGCCGAGCGCCGCGACGCCCTGATCGACCGGGGCCGTGAGATCTCGTGGCACCCCTCGTTCATGCGCGCGCGCTACGAGAACTGGATCGAGGGTCTCAACGGGGATTGGCTGATCTCCCGCCAGCGCTTCTTCGGCGTGCCGTTCCCGGTGTGGTACCCGCTGGACGAGTCCGGTGAACCGGCT
This sequence comes from Kocuria marina, assembly GCA_014652975.1. Lineage (GTDB taxonomy): Bacteria > Actinomycetota > Actinomycetes > Actinomycetales > Micrococcaceae > Kocuria > Kocuria marina. The sequence continues at coordinate 540,173 of BMZV01000002.1, forward strand.
TACGACCACCCCGTGCTCCCCGCCCAAGACCAGTTGCCCGTGGATCCCACCACGGACGTGGCCCCCGGCTACACCGAGGACCAGCGCGATCAGCCCGGTGGGTTCATGGCGGACCCGGACGTCCTGGACACCTGGGCAACCTCTTCCCTGACCCCGCAGATCGCAACCGGCTGGGCCGTGGACGAGACCTTGCACGCCAACACGTTCCCCATGGACCTGCGCCCGCAGGGTCACGACATCATCCGCACGTGGCTGTTCTCGACCGTGGTGCGCGCCGAGACGCTGGCGCAGACCGTGCCGTGGAAGCACACGGCACTGTCCGGGTGGATCCTGGACCCGGACCGCAAGAAGATGTCCAAGTCCAAGGGCAACGTGGTGATCCCCACTGAGGTGCTCGAGAAGTACGGCTCGGACGCGGTGCGCTACTGGGCGGCGTCGGCCCGCCTGGGCGCGGACACCGCCTACGACGAGGGCCAAATGAAGATCGGCCGTCGCCTGGCGATCAAACTGCTCAACGCATCCAAGTTCGTGCTGGCCCAGGGCGTGACCGAGGCCTCCGTGCTGGGCTCCGGGACGGACGGTTCCGTGGTGACCAACGGTCTGGACCGCTCCCTGCTGGCCCAGCTCGCGGACGTCGTGGAGCGCGCGAGCACCGCGTTCCAGGAGTACGAGTACGCGCGCGCCCTGCAGTTGATCGAGTCCTTCTTCTGGACCTTCACGGACGACTACGTGGAGCTTGTGAAGGACCGCGCCTACGGTTCCCGCGGGGAGGCCGCGCAGGCCTCGGTGCACGCGGCCCTCGCGACGACGCTCGACACCCTGCTGCGCTTGTTCGCCCCGTTCATCCCATTCGCCACGGAAGAGGTGTGGTCGTGGTGGCGCTCCGGTTCGGTGCACCGCGCGGCCTGGCCCGTGACCGACGGGTTCGCTGAGCCCGCTCGCGCGGGTGATCCCGAGGTGCTCACCGTGGTGGGCGAGGCGCTGTCCGGGCTGCGCAAGGCCAAGTCCGAGGCCAAGGTCAAGCAGCGCACCGCGGTCACCTCCGCGGTGATCTCGGGCCCGGCCGCTCAGCTCGAGCAGTTGCGCGCCGGGCTGGAGGACCTCCAGGCCGCCGGTAACGCCGCAGACCTCACGCTCACCGGCGCCGAGGGTGAGCTGGCCGTGAGTGACGTCCAGCTCGAGGAAGCGCCACAGGCCTGAGTCGACATGGAGGGGCCCCGTCCTGCGTCGTGCGGGATCGGGCCCCTCGGCACATCACGAACGCCGTCGCCCCCCCGCGGAGCCGTCCTTGCCCGGTCCGATGGGCGGCACCGGCACACCGGGCACTCCGCGCTGCACCCGGCGCATGAACGAACCCCGCCACGTGCGTGACGGGGTTCGTTCATGCCTGCAGCGGTCGGGCGCACGCGCCGCCGCGGGACGTCAGCTGAAGTCGGGGCCCTTCTCGCGCCCGCGCTTGAGCTCGTAAAAGCCGGGGTAGGACGCCAGCGCCAGGGCGCCGTCCCAGACCTTGCCGGCCTCCTCGCCCTTGGGCGCCGGGGTGAACACGGGACCGAAGAAGCCCACGCCGTTCACGGCGATGCACGGGGTGCCGATGTCCTGACCCGCCACGGCACGGGCCTCGTCCGTGGACGCCCGGATGGCGTCGTCGTACTCGGTGGAGTTCTTGGCCGCAGCGAGGTCTGCCGGCAGACCGACCTCTGCGAGGGACTCGGTGATGATCGCCTCGAGGTCCTGCATGCCACCGGGGTGACGACGGGAGCCCATGGCGTCGTAGAGCTTCTTGTAGTACTCGCCGCCGTGCTGCTCGGCCGCGGCCTGGATCACGCGCACGAGCCACATGGACTCGTCGTGGCCGTGGTGGTGGTTCTCGGGGTTGTCCTCGTTGAGGATGCCCAGCGAGATGATCTTCCAGTCCACCTCCACGTCCCGGATGCGCACGACCTCCTCCATCCAGCGGGAGGTCATCCAGGCCCACGGGCACAGGGGATCGAACCAGAAATCGACGTGTTGCTTCTCGGCCATGAGGTGTCCTTTCGGGCGTTCGGTTCTTTCGCTCAAGCTGACTTGTGGCGACGCCGCTCGGCGTCGATCATCTCGTGCGTGAAGATCTCGGGGTCGGCCAGTTTGGCCACGGCGTCCTCGGTGACGAGCACCGCGGCGACGTCGTCGCGGCCCGGCAGTTCGAACATGACCGGCATGAGGATGTCCTCGAGGATCGCGCGCAGACCGCGCGCGCCGGTGCCGCGTTCGATGGCCAGTTCCGCGATGGCCTCGAGTGCCTGCGGGTCGAAGGTGAGTTCCACACCGTCGAGCTGGAAGAGTTTGCGGTACTGCTTGACCAGCGCGTTCTTGGGTTCGGTGAGGATGCGTACCATGTCCGCGACGGACAGTTTGGACAGCGTGGCCACCACGGGCAGCCGCCCGATGAACTCGGGGATCAGTCCGAATTTGAGCAGGTCCTCGGGCTGGACCTGACCCGTGAGATCCACGTCCGCGGTGTCCCGGATGGGCGCACCGAAACCGATGCCCTTCTTGCCCGTGCGCTGCTGCACGATCTCCTCGAGACCCGCGAACGCTCCCGCCACGATGAACAACACGTTGGTGGTGTCCAGGTGCAGGAACTCCTGCTGCGGGTGCTTGCGGCCACCCTGGGGCGGCACGGAGGCCACCGTGCCCTCGAGGATCTTCAGGAGCGCTTGCTGGACCCCTTCGCCCGATACGTCCCGCGTGATCGAGGGGTTCTCAGATTTACGAGAAATCTTGTCGATTTCGTCAATGTAAATAATCCCCTGCTCCGCTTTCTTGATATCGAAATCAGCGGCTTGGATGAGCTTGAGAAGAATGTTCTCAACGTCTTCCCCCACGTATCCGGCTTCGGTCAGGGAGGTGGCGTCCGCGACCGCGAACGGCACGTCCAGCTTCTTGGCGAGGGACTGCGCGAGGTAGGTCTTCCCGGACCCCGTGGGTCCCACCAACAGGATGTTGGACTTGGCCACCTCGATGGCCTCCTCGTCCCCCTCGGAGCCCGCAATGGTGAGCGTGTGCCCGGAGACGCCCGCGCGGATGCGCTTGTAGTGGTTGTACACGGCCACGGCCAGCGCACGCTTGGCGGGCTCCTGGCCGATCACGTACTCCCGCAGGTGATCGTAGATCTGCTGCGGGCGGGGCAGCTCCGCCTGGTCCGTCTCCGTGACCTCGGTGAGCTCCTCCTCGATGATCTCGTTGCACAGCTCGATGCACTCGTCACAAATGTAGACCCGCGGGCCCGCGATGAGCTTACGCACCTGCTTCTGGCTTTTGCCGCAGAAGGAGCATTTGAGCAGGTCAACGCTCTCCCCGATGCGCGCCATGTATCAGCCTCACAGTTCGTCTTGACGGATGCTGGGTCCACTCTAAGCGAGCTTCTCACGGCCCGCCCAATCATGCCGAGGCGCGTGACGGCCACGCCGCATATCCGTGCACCGTGGCCGTCGGTCCCCTCGTCACCCCCGGAAGCTGCGCCTCCGGGTCGCCGCTCAGGCCTGCGTGACCGTGGAGGGCTTGTTGATCTTGCGGGAGTCCAGCACCTGGTCGATGATGCCGTACTCCTGGGCCTCCTTGGCCGTGAGGATCTTGTCGCGTTCGATGTCGCGGTTGATCTCCTCCGCAGCCCTGTTGGTGTGCAGCGCCATGGTCTCCTCCAGCCACGTGCGCATGCGCATGATCTCGTTGGCCTGGATCTCGATGTCCGAGGCCTGACCGCCGCCCTGGCCCTCCATGGCGGGCTGGTGGATCAGCACGCGCGCGTTGGGCAGCGCGAGGCGCTTACCGGGAGTACCGCCCGCGAGCAGCACGGACGCCGCGGAGGCCGCCTGACCCAGGCACACGGTCTGGATCTCGGGGCGGATGTACTGCATGGTGTCGTAGATGGCCGTCATGGCCGTGAACGAACCGCCCGGGGAGTTGATGTACATGGTGATGTCCCGGTCCGGGTCCTGGGACTCGAGCACGAGCAGCTGCGCCATGATGTCGTCCGCGGAGGTGTCATCCACCTGGACGCCCAGGAAGATGATCCGGTCCTCGAACAGCTTGGTGTACGGGTTCTGGCGGCGGTAGCCGTACGGCGTGCGTTCCTCGAAGTCCGGGATCACGTAGCGGCTGGTGGGCAACTGCGGTGCAGTGGCGTGAGGCAAGTTCATTGGTCCGTCCTGAAAGTCTATGGGTGGTTCTGGCAGCTCGCGCGCTGCTTACTGGGAGTCCTTCATGGTTCCGCCGCCACCGGTCACGTTGCCGGCAGACTGGGCGATCTGGTCGAAGAATCCGTACTCCAGGGCGCGCTGAGCGTCGAACCAGTTGTCACGGTCGTTGTCGCGCAGGATGGTCTCGAGCGTCTGACCGGTCTGCTCCGCGGTCAGTTCCGCGAGCCGCTGCTTCATGGACAGGATCAGCTCGGCCTGCACGCGGATGTCGGACGCGGTGCCGCCCATGCCGCCCGAGGGCTGGTGCATGAGGATGCGCGCGTTGGGGGTCGCATAGCGCTTGCCCTTGGTCCCGGAGGACAGCAGGAACTGGCCCATGGACGCGGCGAGGCCCGTGGCGACCGTGACGACGTCGTTGGGGATCAACTGCATGGTGTCGTAGATCGCCATGCCCGCCGTGACGGAACCGCCCGGGGAGTTGATGTAGAGGTAGATGTCCGCCTCGGGGTCCTCGGCGGAGAGCAACAGCATCTGCGAGCAGATGAGGTTGGCGTTGGTGTCCCGCACCTCGGAACCCAACCAAATGATGCGTTCCTTGAGCAGTCGGTTGTAGACGTAGTCGTCCTGACCACCCGGCGCCATGTCCTCCATACGCGGAGTGGCCGGTGCGGCACCGTACGGCTGAATGGGAGTGGAGGTCATGAATGCCCTCTTTCTGCTGGACGGGTCCGGGTCGAACGAGCGCCGCCGAACCGAACCCATGAACACGTTCTGTCTCAGCAGCGTAGTGCGCCGTCTCCCCGTGCACGCCCGGTGTTCCGCGGTGTTCGCTTCTGGCGCATGGTGGCACGCGGACAGCGAAACGCCACGACGTCCCCTCGGTGGGGGGCTCGTCGTGGCGTTGCGCGGAGGCCGTTGGCACCCGGTTCACCCGGGTGCCAACGGGTGACTCACTTGGTCTCGGCGGCCTCGTCGGTGGCAGCTTCGTCCGCGGCGGTCTCCTCGGAGACGGCCGGAGCGGACTCGGCCTCGGCACCCTGGTCGGCGGCGTCGTCGTCCGCGGAGCCCACGAACTTGGACAGGTCCACGGCTTTGCCGTTGGAGTCGGTGACGGTGGCGTACTCGAGGACCTTGGCCAGGGCCTTGCGGCGGCGCACCTCACCGACCATCATCCCGGCCTGGCCGGAGCCGTCCAGCATCTGTGCGAACTGGTTGGGGTCCATGCCGTACTGCTGGGACATGTTAACGATGTAGTCGATCAGCTCGGACTGCTCCACGCCGACCTCTTCGGCCTCGGCCACGGCGTCCAGGATGATCTCGTTGCGGAACGCGGTCGCGGCGTTCTCACGGACCTCGGCACGGTGCTCCTCGGTGTCGTGACCGGGCTCGGCGGAGGCCTGGGCCTGCGGCGAGTCGAAGTGCTGGGTGACCTGCTCCTCGATGACGTTCTCGGGGACCGGGACCTCGATGAGCTCCACGAGCTTCTCGAGCACCTTGTCACGGGCCTCGATGCCCTGCTCGACGGCGACGGACTCGGCGGCCTGCTTCTTCAGGTCCTCCTTGAGCTCATCGACGGTGTCGAACTCGGAGGCCAGCTGGGCGAACTCGTCGTCCACCTCGGGCAGTTCGCGTTCCTTCACGGCCGTGACCTTGACCTTGACCGTGGCCTCGGCACCGGAGTGCTCGCCACCGGCCAGCGTGGTCTCGAACGTGGCGTCCTCACCCGCGGACAGGCCGGTCACGGCCTCGTCGATGCCCTCGAGCATGGTGCCGGAGCCCACCTCGTAGGACAGGTCGTTGGCGGCGTCCACTTCCTCGCCGTCCACGAGCGCCTGCAGGTCGAGGGTCACGTGGTCACCCTCGGCCGCGGGGCGATCCACGGTCTTGAGGGTGCCGAAGCGACCGCGCAGCTCGTCCAGGGCCTTCTGCTCGTCCTCGGCGGAGGCCTCACGGGCGTCCACCTCGATCTTCAGACCCTTGTAGTCGGGCAGCTCGATCTCGGGACGGATGGCCACGGAGATCTCCACCTGGCTGTCGGCCTCGCGGTCGTCACCCTCCGGCTTGGAAAGCACCTCGACCTGGGGCTGCGACAGCGGGGTCAGCTCGTGCTCGGCGAGGGCCTGCTGATAGAAGTCGTTGAGCCCCTCGTTCAGGGCGTTCTCCACCACGAAGTCGAAGCCCACACGCTGGTCGATGAGCTTGGAGGGCACCTTGCCCTTGCGGAAGCCGGGGATCTGGATCTGCTCGGCCAGTTCCTTGTAGGTCTTCTGGACGAACGGCTTCAGATCCGCGTAAGCGATGTCAATGGTGATCTTCGCCTCGGTGGGGTTGAGTTTCTCGACGGCGCTCTTCACTTCCGCTGTCACTCCTGGGGTCGATGGGTACTTGCTACAACGGACCGGGGTCGGTCCGGTCGGTCAACGAGCGCCGCAACGCGACGCGCTGCAACGCTCAGACGTCGGGGTGACAGGACTCGAACCTGCGATCTCCTGCTCCCAAAGCAGGCGCGCTAGCCACTGCGCTACACCCCGGGATCACGTGCCCGACACGCGCTCCGTTTCGTCTCCGCCCGTGGACGGAACGAGGTCGACGGCTCGCCCGCGGGCGAGCCGACATCACGACAGTCTATCGTGTCGCAGCCCCGCACCCGGCAACCGGGTGGTAGAACCCGGTGATTGGCACGGTTTCTGGGGCTCGTGTACTCTTTCAACGTCCCCGGGGATGTAGCTCAATGGTAGAGCCCCAGTCTTCCAAACTGGCTACGCGGGTTCGATTCCCGTCATCCCCTCAGCGATCCCCGAAACCCCGCCGTACCCGTGTGCGCCGCGGGGTTTCCTCGTTCCCGCGACCCTTCTCCCGACACCCTCCCCGGAAGACTCTCGCAGTACGACGCCGCGTCGAACCGGACCGGGCACACGGTGGGTGCGAGGCCGCATCACGCCTGGCAGCTCGGGCACCAGTAGAGCCCCCGCCCGTTGAGGTCGCGCTTGAGCACGGTGGTCCCGCACCGCAGGCACGGCTGCCCGTGGCGGTGGTAGACGTAGTTCGCATGCTCGGGCCATGCCTCGAGGTCCGGGATGTCGGGGCGGTCCGCCGGATCCGTGGTGATGATCCGGCCCACGCGCACCCCCACGGCCATGAGCGTCACGTTCTCCTCCCACAGCCCGAGCAGGTCCTCGCGGGTCAGCGAGGCTCCGGGCGTCATGGGGTTCACACCCCGGCGGAACAGGGACTCCGCCCGGAAGATGTTGCCGATCCCCGACACCACGTTCTGCTCCATGAGCAGCACGCCGATCGCCCGCTTGCTCTTGGCCGCGGCACGCAGGAACGATTCCGGATCGGCCTGCGGGTCCAGGGGGTCCGGTCCCAGCTTGGCCTCCGCGGCCCGCGCTTCCTCCGGTGTCTCCACCGTGCACAGGGCCGGCCCGCGTAGATCCGCCCACCCGTGCTCGCCGGCCAACCGGGCCCGCACGGCACCGACCGGGGGCTCGGGAACGACCCGTCCGGCGTCGTCGTACGCCACTGCCGATTCCTCCGCGGAGCCGGACTCGCGCTCCCCCACGCGGCGCGGGGCGCCAATAGAGGACGCCGCCGCGAACTGCTCGTCCCCCGCGAAACTCCACGCGCCGTAGATGCCGAGGTGCGAACGCATGACCACGACGTCGTCCGGATCACAGGGCGCCGCGAAGTCCAGGTAGAGGTGCTTGCCGTGGGCGCGGGCGCACGTCAGGACGCGCCCGTCCAGCACGGCGGCACCCGCGGCGAAGCGGCCCTGGGGACTCGAGACGCGCAACCGCTGGCCCACGAACAGGTCCCCGAGCTGACGCCCGAGGCGGTGGATTGAGTGGCCCTCGGGCACGTCCGACGCCCCCGCTCAGTCCTGCGTGTACGGGCGGACCGGGACCTCGGAGAGGTGGCCCACGATGTCCCCGGTGCGCTCGAACTCGGCGAGCTGCTCAATTCGGCGCACGTGCCGGGACTCCCCCGAGAACGGCTCGGCGAGGAAGATCCGCACGAGCTCCAGGGCCTCGTCGTTGCCGTGCTGGCGCCCGCCGATCGCGATCACCTGGGCGTCGTTGTGCTGCCGGGCCAACCGGGCGGTGTCCTCGTTCCACACGAGGGCCGCGCGGATCCCCCGGACCAGGTTGGCCGCCATCTGCTCGCCGTTACCGGAACCACCCAGCACGATGCCGAGCGAGTCCAGACCGTTCTCGCGGTCCTCGCGGACCCCCTGGGCAGCACTGATGCAGAACGCGGGGTAGTCGTCCGCGGCGTCGTAGACCGCGGGGCCGTGGTCGATCATCTCGTAACCGTCCTCGCTCAGCCGCTGCATGAGGAAGTGGGACAGCTCGAGGCCAGCGTGGTCGGTGGCAATGTGCACGCGCATGGGACGTCAGCAACTCCTGGACGGGGTGGTCGCGGGGCAACCGGCACGTCTGCTCCGCGACGGGAAAGGGTCGCCTCCACCTTAGCCGCCGATCCCACCGGCGCGGGCGCTCCCCCGGCTCGCGCCCGGGCAACGATCGGACCGGCGGAGGGGCCGTGCCGTCGCGGTATGGGTGCGAGGAAGAACGCGGGCCCGAGTCGGCGGCGTGGGGCCCGCGGCGGGACTTGCGACGGCTGCCATAATGGCAAGATGCCCCGCGCGGGCATCGAATTGTCGTCGAGGAGAGGAACGCCGCTGTGCCCGGAACGAACCTGACCCGAGCGGAGGCCGCCGAGCGCGCGCGGATCATCTCGGTCGAGTCCTACCACGTGGATCTGGACCTCACGGGGGACCCCGAGACCTTCCGGGCGCGCACCACGGTGACGTTCGATGCCGAAGCGGGAGCGCACACATTCATCGACGCGATCACCGCGTCCGTGGATTCCGTGACCCTCAACGGCACTTTCCTGGACCCCGCGAAGGTCAGCAACGGCGAGCGCATCGACCTGCCCGATCTCGCCGAGCACAACGAGCTCGTGGTGGACTCCCGGATGTACTACATGAACACGGGTGAGGGCCTGCACCGGTTCGTGGATCCCGTGGACGATCAGGTGTACCTCTACACCCAGTTCGAGGTCGCGGACACCCGCCGGATGTTCCCGGTCTTCGAACAGCCCGATCTCAAGGCCACGTTCCAGTTTGCGGTCACCGCACCCGCCGACTGGGACGTGGTGTCCAACCAGCCCACCCCGGAACCCTTCCCAGTGGCGGACGGCGTGGCCCGGTGGGAGTTCTCCCCCACCCCCGTGATCTCGTGCTACATCACCGCGTTGATCGCGGGCCCCTACGTCAAGACCACGGACAGCCTGGTCTCCTCGGACGGACGCACCATCGAGCTGGGCCTGTTCGCGCGCCGCTCCCTGTTCAAGTACGTGGACGCCGAGGAGATGTTCGAGGTCACCAAGCAGGGCTTCGAGTTCTTCGAGTCCCAGTTCGGGGTGTCCTACCCCTTCGAGAAGTACGACCAGCTCTTCGTGCCGCAGTTCAACGCCGGCGCCATGGAGAACGCGGGCGCGGTGACCTTCGTGGAGTCCTACGTCTTCCGCTCCAAGCCGGCGCAGGCCCGCGTGGAGCGCCGCGCGATCACCGTGCTGCACGAGCTCGCGCACATGTGGTTCGGGGACCTCGTGACCATGCGCTGGTGGAACGACCTGTGGCTCAACGAGTCCTTCGCCGAGTACATGTCCACGCTCGCGTGCGCGCAGAACACCCGGTACACCAACGCGTGGACCACGTTCGCGGCCGGGGAGAAGTCCTGGGGCTACGAACAGGACCAGCTGCCCACCACCCACCCCATCAAGGCCGAGATCCCGGACCTCGAGGCGGTGCTCGTGAACTTCGACGGCATCACCTACGCCAAGGGTGCCTCGGTGCTCAAGCAGCTCGTGGCCTGGGTGGGCCAGGAGGAGTTCATGGCGGGGCTCAACCGCTACTTCGGCAAGCACGCGTGGTCCAACACGGAGCTCTCGGACCTCATGGTCGAGCTCGAGGCGGCCAGCGGGCGCGACCTGACCGACTGGTCCGCGCGCTGGCTCGAGACCGCGGGCGTGAACACCCTGGTGCCGCAGGTCGAGGCCGATGACGATGGCGTCATCACGTCCTTCCGGATCGAGCAGCTGGGCCAGGACGGCCATCCCACCCTGCGGCCCCACCGCGTGGCCGTGGGCTTCTACGACCACCGTGAGGACACCGGACTGCTGAGCCGCACGTTCCGCGTGGAGCTGGACGTGGACGGCGAGTTCACCGACGTCCCGCAGCTCGTGGGTCGCGAACTCCCGGACCTGGTGCTGCTCAACGACGACGACCTCGCCTACGCCAAGATCCGCCTGGACGAGTGCTCCCTGGCCACGGCCACCACCCACCTCGGAGACTTCGAGGAGTCGTTGCCCCGCTCGCTCGTGTGGGCCGCGGCGTGGGACTCCGTGCACGACGGCGTGAGCCCGGCGCGCGACTACGTGGACCTCGTGCTCTCCAACGTGGGCCACGAGACCGACTCCACGGCCGTGCAGGTGCAGCTGCGCCAGCTGGATGTGGCCCTGGACCGCTACCTCGCCCCCGAGCACGCGGACGAGGTCCGGGCCCGGGCCGCGGACACCCTGTGGGATCTCACGGCCGCCGCGGAGGCGGGCTCCGACCACCAGTGGCAGTTCTTCCGGGCCTTCCTGCGCCGGGCGTGCACCGAGGCGCATTTCGATCGCATCGAGGGTTTCTTCGACGGGGGCGTCCCCGAGGGGATCGAACTGGACACGGACACCCGCTGGGCCGTGCTGATCGCGCTCGTCGCGGCCGGCCGCAAGGGCGCCGAGGACGTCGACCGTGCGCTGGCCGAGGACAACACCGAGACCGGTGCGATCGCCGCGGCCACCGCGCGCGCCGCGATCCCCACCCCGGAGGCCAAGGCCGAGGCGTGGCGGCTCGTCGTGACCGAGGGCGCGCTGCCCAACTCCCAACAGCAAGCGGCCATCGCCGGGTTCTTCCGCGTGCACGACGACGCCCTAGTCACCCCGTACTCCTCTCGCTACTTCGACGCCGTCACGGGTGTGTGGACCGAGCGCACGCACGAACTCGCGCAGCAGATCGCCGTGGGACTGTTCCCCCGCGCCGTCGGCCGGGACACGGTCGACGCCGCCCAGGCGTTCCTCGACCGGCTGGACCCAGCCCTGTCCGGGTTGAGGCGGATCGTGTTGGAACGCCAGGACGCCGCGCGCCGCGCAGTGCGCGCCCAGGCCGTGGACGCCGCGGCGGTGCAGGACACCACGGCCCACACCCCGGAGGCCGACCGATGAGTGGGACGCAGGACTCTTCCCAGCCACTCGACCCGCAGGCCGCTGCTCCGGCGGGGCGGCGCACCTTCACGCTGGGTGCGGTGGGTTCCCGGTCGGCCGCCGGCTCGGTGACTCAGCCCCCGCAACAGGTGGGGGACGCGCGGGGCGTGGCCGAAGCGGCGTCGTCGGACTCGTTCTACGCCCAGGTAGGCGGGCACGAGACGTTCGCCAAGCTCACCCGGGAGTTCTACGCGCGCGTGGCGCAGGACCCCGATTTCAAGGCGCTGTACCCCGAGGAGGACCTGGGACCCGCGGAGGAGCGGCTGCGGATGTTCCTGGAGCAGTACTGGGGCGGACCCACCACGTACTCCGAACAGCGCGGGCACCCCAGACTGCGGATGCGCCACGCCCCGTTCCCCGTGGACACGTGGGCGCGAGAGACGTGGTTGACGCACATGCGCGCGGCCATGGACACCCTGGAGCTGTCCCCGCTACACGACGGCATCATGTGGGACTACTTCGACCGCGCCGCCCACGCGATGGTCAACCGCCCCGGCTGAGGCGTTCTCCTCGCGTGCGGGGGCCCGGTCCCGGCACTGCCTTACCGGGCGGGGCCGGGTCTCAGCGGGAGACCTTGACGAGCACGTGACCCGCGCCCGTGCTCAGGCGCACCCACTGGCCCGAGGCCTCGGCCGCGACGTGCACGTCCGATTCGGACGCCGGGATGAACCCCAGGACGTCCAGGGCAAACGCGGCGCCGTCGGGGATCTCCGGGCCCTCCAGGGGACCCCAACCGGACCCGGCACCCCACACCCGCGCGCGGACCTTCTGGACCACGGCGGCGCCGGAGTTGGTGGGCACGGAATCGGACACGGTCCGGATACCGCGGTGCGCCACGTCGCGAACGCGGTGGGCGGGCACGGACCCCAGGGAGCGCCACCCCGTGCGGGGGGCCACGATCCCCGCCCAGGAGGCCGAGACCTCTTGCGGCGGGGCACTGATCCACACCGGGGCGTCGTCGTCGGACCCGCGAGCGCCCGTCTCGCGCGCGAGCCGGTCCGTGATGGCGGCCACGGCCACGGTGACGTCCAGCTCGCACGACTGCGCCAGTGACATCGTGCGCAGCCCCAGCACCACGGGTGCGGTGTCCAGGAGTCCGGCCGGGTGGATGACCGACACCCACGCCGCGAGCACCCGGTCCAAGCCCTGCAACCGGACGGCCGCCTGCGGATCCACCGAGCGGGCGCGGCTCAGGTACGTGGCCAGATCGGCGGCGTCCTGCCGGTCCTGCAGCAGGAAGCCGTCCGTGCGGGTATCACCAGGGTCGCTCATCGCTCGTCCGGCTCCTTGACCTCGTCCTCGAGCGTGGCCAGCAGTGCTTTCTGGTCATCCGTGAGCTTCATGCTCTTCCCCGTGTCCGGGTCCATGACCACGATGACCGACTCGCCCTCGGCGTAGACGTGCGAACCGTCCTCCTCCTCCAGGCTGTAGGAGATCGTGAACGACGAACCGCCCACGCGCGAGATCCACGTGCGCACGTACACCGGCTCCTGGCGGAAGAACAGCTGCTCCTTATAGTCCACGCTCTGGTGCACCACCACGGTGCGGTTCTTGCCCACCGATTCGCGGAAGGTCGTGTCCTCGGGGATGCCGTGCTGGGCGTCCGCCTTGATGGGGGACGCCGTGAGCCGCACACGGGCGTCCTCGAAGTAGCGCAGCATGGTCACGTTGTTGATGTGGCCGTACTGGTCCTGGTCGAAGAACCGCATCTGGACGGGAACGTTGAGGGAAGTCATGGCTCTATCAGATCACACCCGATGCCCGGTTTAGAGTGGTGCCATGACAGTCGACCCGTTGCAGGACCCCGTGGAAGCCCTCATCCAGATGCTCCAACTCGCGGACGGAGGAGGGGCCCGCACCACGGAAGACATTTTCGTGGGCAACACCATCACCTCGCCACGAGCGCGGGTGTACGGGGGGCAGGTCCTGGCGCAAGCGGCCATGGCGGCCATGCGCACCGTCAAGCCGGACCGGCACATCCACTCCCTGCACGCCTACTTCCTGCGTGGCGGTGACATCGAGGTCCCCATCACGTTCGGGGTGGAACGGGTCCGCGACGGTCGCTCGTTCTCCGCCCGGCGGATCCACGCCTATCAGCACGGGAAGACCATCCTGTCCGTGATCGCGTCCTTCCAGGATCCCGCCGAGGGGTTGGAGCACCAGGAGCCCATGCCCGAGAACGTGCCCGATCCGGAGTCGCTGCCCGCACTGCGCGAGACGCTCGGGGCACTGGACATCCCCGAGGCCCGCGCGACCGCGTTCGAGCGGCCCTTCGACATGCGCTACGTGACCGAGCCGTTGTTCCTGCCGTGGAAGGGTGCGCAGGATGCGTACAACGCGGTGTGGATCAAGGCGCTGGCCCCCTTGCCGGACGACCCGAACATCCACCGGGCGGCCCTGGCCTACGTCTCCGACTACACGATGATGGAGCCCATCCTGCGCCGCCACGGCAAGTCCTGGGTGGAACCGGGGATGAACGTGGCGTCCCTGGACCACGCGATGTGGTGGCACCGCTACGCTCGCGCGGACGAGTGGATCCTCTACACCCAGACCTCCCCCAGCGCATCCTCGTCCCGGGGTCTGGCCATCGGCAAGATGTTCACGCGGGACGGCACGATGATCGCCACCACGGTGCAGGAGGGCATGATGCGCCTGCCCGAGTTCCACTGAGCGGGGCCCTCACGCGCGGCGTGCGAGTAGCGGGTGCGACCGACACACGATCACGCCCGCCACGGACACCGCGAGTCCGAACACGAGTGACGCGCCGTAGCCGGCCATGCCGGCCAGGAACAGGGCCGCCCACGCACCGACGCTCCCGCCGAGCATGCCGATGGAGCTCAGGAGCGTGAAGTCGGCGCCGGCGCACCCGGGACGCGCAAGGTCCAGGTTCACCGCGTAGATGCCCGTGTTCATCACGGTGTAGCCCGCGAGCACGCCGCACGCTCCCACCACGCCCAGCGGCACCTGCAGCCACTGGTCCACGCCCGCACCGGGCCACACGACGGGTGCCAGACACACCCCACCGAGCAATTGGATCCCGGCGCCGAGCAACAGCGTGACGCCGCGCCCGCGCCGTCGGCACAACCGGCCGCCCAGGAGTGCCGCGGCCAGGGCGGGCGCCGCCGCGATCATGGAGGTGACCGCGCCGATGAAGGCCAGTGACCACCCCGCGTCCACGAGTGCCGGGGTCACGAGGGACCACACGGCTGCGGAGCCGAACGTCACCAGGGGGACACCACCGAGCGCCCAGGCCTTGGCCCCCGGTGCAGCCAGCATGCCGAACATCCCGGAGAGCCCGCGGGGTTGCGCGTTCGAGGCCGCGCGCTCCGGTTCCCGGTGCCGCAGCACGGGGACCATCGCGGCCGCGGTGCACAGTGCGAGCGCGATCACCGCGGCCCGCCATCCCCATGCGTCGTAGATCAGCAAGGCCAATCCGCCGCCGATCACGGTCCCGATGTAGCTCGCCCCCACCTGGACCCCCGCACCGAGATCGTGCTGGGAGCGATCGAGACCCCTTACGGACAGCGCGTCCGCCGCGATGTCCTGCGTCGCGGAGAAGAGCACGAACGCCGCGGCCAGGATCACGAGGACCCTCAGACCGTCCTGCGGGTCGGCGAACACCGCCATGGCCAGCAGGGCGAGCACCATGAGGGGTTGCAGCACGAGCAACCACGACCTGTAGTGCCCGCGCGCCCGGCCCGGCGCCCACCGATCGATCAGGGGTGCCCACAGGAACTTCACGGGCCACACGAGGGCGAGCAGCTGCAGGGCGCCCAGGGTCCCCAGGTCCGTGCCGCCGTCGCGCAGGATGCCCACCAGGCCGGTGGACAGGAACGCCGCCCCGATGAACTGCGTGGTGTATAGCGCCCACAGCAGCCCCCAGAACCCACGGTTCGTGCCGATCCCCGCGGGCGCGGACAGGGTCATGGTGCTCATACGTTCCTCCAGTAGGCGGTGGCGTCGATGTGTGTGCGGGGCACGCCGTAGCGGGTGCGCAGGGCCGAGGTCAGCAGGCGGTTCTGCTGCGCCTCCACAGCGATCCAGTACCGGTCCCCCGGTGCGGGCGGATGCGTCTCCCAGTGCGCGAGCACGGCCGCGGCCACGTCCTCCCCCGCGCCGATGTGGTGCACCGTGTGCACCTGGTGGCGCTTCGCTGCGGCCAGGGGCAGGTCGGCGTCGCGCGGGTCGCGGTACTCGAACCACACCTCGACGTCGTGGGTTCCCAACAGCGGGAGCATGGAGTTCAGGGCGGGCAAGCTCGCGGGGTCGCCCACGAGCACCGTGCGTCCCGGGAAATCGGCATCGAGCCCCGGAGCGGGTTCGGCCCCGTGACCGCGGCGCGGTGTCCTGCGCGGCGGCCAGGGCGGGGTGCTGCCGAGCAGCGACGCCCGGATGGTGTCGCCGGGTGCGCACGTGCGAGCCCAGTCGGAGGAGGCGCCGTCGTGCAGGGCGAACTCCATGTCGAAGACGCCCTCGTCCGGGCGTGGGTCGACCACCGTGAACGCCCGCTGGTGGTCCTTGCCGCGGGACGTGAACCACAACCGCAACCACATGGTCGGGAACGGCGTGTGGCGCGCGAGGAACCCCTCGTGCCGCACGGTGATGCGCGTGTAGGTGGGGCCCACGTCGCGGCGACTCACCACCGTGAGCACGGTCTCGGAAGCCCCGAGGGCTCGGACGGCCAGACGTTCCCAGTGGGGCACGGGCGTTCTCCTCGTTCGGCGGGCGGGTCACGGGACACCAGCCCGGAAGGAACCGGCAGGTCGCGAGGCAGTTCTGCTTGTTCCGGGGTGGATCGGGCGGTACACAAGTGCTGAATCTTAGGTTAGCCTAACCTATCAGTAATTGGTTACCACCGTGTAGCTTATTGCATCCGAGTGCCCCCGAACGAAAGCCGAACCGTTCCATGAGTTCATCCCTGCTCCACGCGGACACCGTCACGGACCTCATGCGCGATGTCACCGCAGCCGCGGCCGCCGGTGCGGCGCGCCTGGCCGGCGCGCGACAACCCCACGAACCCGCGAGCCACGACGAGATCGACCGGGCACTGTCGCGGATCGACCTGGACACCCCGCTGCACGACTTCGGCGCCGCGGTGGACGAGCTCGACCGTACGTGGTTGCGCCACGCGGTGTGGTTCCATCACCCCCGGACGCTCGCGCACCTCAATTGCCCGGTGGCGGTGCCCGCGGTCGCCGCGGAGACCCTGGCCGCCACCGTCAACGTCTCGATGGACACGTGGGACCAGTCCAAGGCGGCGACCGTGATGGAACGTTCGCTGCTGACGTGGACGGCGCGGCGCATCGGCTTCCCCGCCGCCGCAGACGGCATGTTCACCCCGGGCGGGACGACCTCCAACCTGCAGGCGCTCATGCTCGCCCGCGACGAATGCCTCGAACGCTCCGCGCGCACCCCGCACGCGGCCCCGCGGCCGGTGCGAGCGGCGTCGTTGCGCATCCTCGCGAGCGCGGAGAGCCACTTCTCGGTCAGTACGGCCGCCCGGATCCTGGGACTCGACGACGACTGCGTGGTCCCGGTCCCGGTCGACGCCGCGGGGGCACTGTCCGTGCCGACGCTGCGTCGAGTGCTGGCGGACCTCGCGACCCAGTCGCTGACCCCCATGGCCGTGGTGGCCACCGCGGGCACCACGGACCGCGGCGCGATCGACCCGCTCGAGGACGTCGCGCAGGTGTGTGCGCAGCACGGGGTCTGGTTCCACGTGGACGCGGCCTACGGCGGCGCGCTGCTGGTCTCCCCCACGCGCCGCGACCGGCTCGCCGGGATCGACCGCGCTGACTCCGTAACCGTGGACTTCCACAAGGCGTGGTTCCAGCCCATCGGGTGCTCCGCCGTGATCGTGCGGGACGGCCACACGCTGCGCCACTGCGCGCATCACGCCGCGTACCTCAACCCGGCGGACACCCCCGAACCCAATCAGGTGGACCGCTCCCTGCAGACCACGCGCCGCTTCGAGGCGCTCAAGCTGTGGGTCACGCTGCGCACGATGGGCCCGGACGCGATCGGCGCGATGTTCGACGCCGTCATCGACCTCGCGGCGCGTGTGGCCCACGAGCTGCGCTCGGACCCGCGCTTCGAGCTCGTGTGCGACCCGTCCCTGAGCACCGTGCTGTTCCGCTGGACACCTCCGGATGCGGGGAACGACGACGCCGCGGGGGCCCCGCTTGCCGCGCACGCCTCTTCCGCCGCACACGCCTCCTCCACCACGGGGAACGGCCCGGACGCGGTCGATGAGACCGCGGACCGCTGGGTGCGCCCGATCCGCCGCGCGGTGTGGGACACCGGCCGCGCCACCGTGGCGGAGACCGAGGTGGCCGGGCGTCCCTGCCTGAAATTCACCCTGCTCAACCCGCAGACGACCCTCGACGACGTCCGGGAGGTCCTGGACCTCATCCACGAGACCGCCCTGTCCCTCACCGCCCACGATCGCACCGGAAAGGCCCGCGCATGACCCCCCGCACGACCGCATCCCACCCCGGCCGTCGGCACGGAACCGAACCGGCACACGACGACTCCAGGCCCGCGGACCAGGGATCGACGCCGTCGGACGCCGCGTCGACTCCCACTGACGCCCCGGGCACCGTTCAGCGTGGCACCCTGGACGACCCCCTGGACCTGCTGTGCGTGGGGGTGGGCCCGTTCGGACTCGGACTCGCATGCCTCACCGACCCTCTGCCGGACGTCCGCGCCGCCTTCCTGGACGCGGCCCCCGGTTTCAACTGGCATCTCGGGTTGCTGTTCGACGACGCCACGCTGCAGGTCCCGTTCCTCGCGGACCTCGTGACCATGGCGGATCCCACCTCGCGGTTCTCGTTCCTGCAGTGGCTCAAGGAGACCGGCGAGCTGTACCCGTTCTACGTCCGTGAGTCCTTCTTCCCGCTGCGGCGGGACTACAACGCCTACTGCCGGTGGGCCGCGCAGCGAGTCCGCGGGGTGTACTGGGGACACCGGGTCACCCAGGTCACCCGCCCGACGGGTGAGGGTCCGTGGCGCGTCACGGCCCGGGCCCGCGGCGTCGAGCACTCGTGGTGGGCGCGCCACCTGGTCGTGGGCACGGGGACGGTCCCCCGCACGCCGGGCGAACTGTCCGGCGTCCCGGGCACCACGGTGCACGCAAGTGAGTACCTGTCCCGCCGGGAGACCCTGGTGAGTGAGGAGCACGTGACCGTGATCGGCTCGGGGCAGTCGGCCGCGGAGGTGTTCCTGGACCTGCTGCACACCCCGGGCGGGCCGGCCGTGGACTGGTTCACCCGTTCACCACGGTTCTACCCCATGGAGTACTCCAAGCTCAGCCTCGAACTGACGTCGCCCGACTACCTCGACCACTTCCGGTCCCTCCCGGAGGCCGAGCGGGACCGGCTCAACGCGTCCCAACCCCAGTTGCACCGCGGCATCTCGGACGCGACGATCGACGCGATCCACGAGGCCCTGTACGTGCGCCGCAACGACCCGGACGCCCCGCCCGTGCGCCTCGTCGCGGCCACCGAACTCGTGGACGCGTGGCACGAGGCCGGGCGCACCGTCCTGCGCTGGCACAATTCGGAAAACCACCACGTGCGCGAGACCGTGACCGATGCCGTCGTCGCGGCCACGGGCTACCGGTCCGCGGCCCCGGACTGGCTCGCACCGGTCCGGGACCAGCTCTCGCTCGACGCCTCAGGGCGGCTCAGCCCCGACCGGTACCACCGGGCCAGCCCGGACGGGACCGTGCACGTACTCAACCACGGCGAGCACACGCATGCGCTCACGGCACCCGACCTGGGGATGGGACCGCTGCGCAACGCGCATGTGCTCGCGCACGTCACGGGCCGCACACCGTACATCACCGAGGACCACACGACGTTCCAGAGTTTCGGCCACGTCCCCCAGCGTCATGTCGCCCCCGCCGTGAGGCCCGACGGCGCGTTCGAGACCCGCGCTCTCGGGCGCGCGTTCACGCTGCGGCCGGTGGACCCGGACGGGGACGCGGCGCTGTTGCACGCGTGGTTGAGTTCCCCGCGTGCGCACGCGTGGGGACTCGTGGGCGCGGACGAGCAGACGATTTCCCGGGAGTACCACAGGATGACCGCGGCGGACGCAGAGGACGCCTGGATCGTCAGCGAACACGACCGCCCGCTCGCGCTGCTCGAGACGTACGACCCCGCCCGCAGCCCCCTGGCCGCGGTGTGGCCGGTCCGCGACGGCGACGCCGGTCTGCACCTGTTCGTGGCACCCACGTCCCGTCCGGTTCCGGGGACCACGCGAGCCGTGATGGCGGCGGCGCTGAACCTGCTGTGGTCGGACCCCGCGGTGCAGCGCGTTCTCGTGGAACCCGACGTCCGCAACGAGCGGATCCGCACGATCAACCGCTGGGCCGGGTTCCGTGAGGTGGGCGAGTGCCACCTGGCGGAGAAGACCGCGTGCGTGAGCGTCGTCGTCCGCGGGGACGGACCGCAGGACCACGTACGGACCGCAGACACGGAAGCCTCCGTGGCCGAGCGCGCGGAGGTGACCCGATGAGCGCCGTCGTCGAAACCCGCATCCCCGATGAACAGCGGGACGTCGCCCCGACGCCCGAGCCCCGGCTGGACCGCCGGGCCGCACGGCGACTGCAGCGGGACGTGCTCGCCAAGATGTTCTCCGAGTTCAGTCACGAACGGTTGCTGCATCCCGCCCCGCACGGCGACGGTTGGACCGTGGCCGACGCCGCCGGGCGCCCGAGTTGGTACTTCGAGGCCACCCGGCACCCGCTCGAGCACTGGGAGGTGGACCCCGCTTCGGTGCGGCGCATCATCCCCGGGGACGCCGGCGAGGAACCGGACGCCCAGCAGGCCGTGCTGGACCTCAAGGACGTCCTGGGACTCACCGACGAGATGCTCCCGCTGTACCTCGAGGACCTGTCCGCAACCATGTACTCGATGGCGCGTCGTCGTGCCGTACCCGCACCGACCGCCGCGGAACTGGCGACCGCGGACCTCGCCGAAGTGGAACGTTTCCTGGACCGGGGACACCCCGGATTCGTCGCAAGCTCGGGCCGGGTGGGCATGGGTGCGTCCGAACAGACGTCATGGGCTCCCGAGGCGGCATACCCCGCCCGGTTGACGTGGCTCGCCGCGCGCCGCAGTCTGTGCACCGTGTCCCTGGGGCAGCACGTGAACGAACGTGACCATGAGGACCGGCACCTCACCGCCGGTGAGCGCGACCGTTTCCGCGCGGCGGTGACCGAGGCCGGCGAGGACCCGGACGAGTACACGTTCCTCCCGGTGCACCCGTGGCAGTGGGAGCACCGCATCCTGCCCGGGATGCTCCCGGACGTGCTGCGGCGCCACCTGATCCTGGTGGGCCGCAGTGAGCACGAGTGGCGCGCGCAACAGTCCGTGCGCACGTTCCTGGACGTGAGCGACCCGGCGCGGGATTACGCCAAGACCGCGCTCGGGGTGCACAGCATGGGGTTCCTGCGCGGACTCTCCCCCGCCTACATGCGCACGATGCCCGCCGTGAGTGACTGGCTGCACGGGATCACCCGGGAGGATCCGTTCCTGCGCGCACGCGGGATCCGGGTGCTGCGCGAGCACGCCGCGGTGGGTTACACCGGGGATGCCCACCACCGCAGCGGTGTGGCCTCCGACCACACCAAACAGTTGGCTGCGCTGTGGCGTGAGTCCCCGGTGCCGATGCTCGAGCCCGGGGAGCACACCGCCAGCTTGGCCGGGGTGTTGCACCGGGACTGCGCCGGGCGGCCCCTCGCGGAAGCGTGGATCGAGCGCTCGGGAGTCACCGCGAGGGACTGGGTGCGCGCCCTGCTCGACGTGTACCTGGTCCCGGTCGCGCACCTCTTGCTGTCCCAGGACATCGCGCTCATGCCCCACAGCGAAAACGTGATCCTGCGCCTGCGCGACGGGTTCCCGGTCGGTGCGTTCTGGAAGGACATCGGGGAGGAAGTCGCGGTGCTCAGCGACCGGCCCCTGCCCGAGGGGATCGAACGCATCCGTTCCGTGGTGGAGCCGGAGCAGCGGGAGCTGTCCATCCACACGGACGTGGTCGACGGCGTCCTGCGGCACCTCGCGGTGCTCCTGCACACCTCCGGCGTGCTCCCCGAACAGGAGTTCTGGGCGCTCGGGGCCAAGGTCCTGGACGAGCACCGCGAGCGCTTCCCCGAACACTGGCGCGAGCTGGACCTGTTCCGGGAGACCTTCGCCCACTCGTGCCTGAACCGGCTGCAACTGCGCAACCCGCAGCGCATGGTGGATCTGGCCGACCAGTCGGCGTCCCTGACCTACGCCGGTCGGTTGAACAATCCGCTGGCCGCATTCCGCTCCCCTGATGCGGGCCCCGCGTCGTGAGCGCACGGTGTTCCGGCGGCGGATCCGCGGGAGCGCGCACCGACGGTGCTGAGCCGGGGCGTGCCTCTCGCGGGTCACGGAGTGTCATGCTCTCTGCCCCCGCGCGGACCGGTTCTGAGCAGTCTGATGCTGGGCGGCCCGGCCCTGAACGGTCCGGCCCCGGCTGGCGGTTGTGGCGCGATCCCTTCGGTGTGCCCCACGTGCAGGCGGACGATCTCACCGCGCTGGCACACGGCCACGGCTACGTGACCGGTGTGGACAGGGCCTGGCACGTGGAGGTGCTGCGTCACCGCGCCGAGGGGCGCTCGGCGGAGCTCGTGGGACCGGACGGGCTCGACGGCGATCACCTCACCCTGGCCGCGGACGTCCCCGGTACGGCCAGACGGTGGTGGGACGCGGCGTCGGCGCGGGACCGGGAGTTCTTCGCCGCGTACGCGCGCGGGATCAGCGAGGCACTGGCCGAGACCTGGCTCGGGACCCCCGAGGTGCGCGAGCTCGGTCTCGCCGAGCGGACCGTGCGGCCGTGGGACCCCTGGACCCCGATGGCCGTGCACCTCGATGCGCACCTGCTCACGGGGAGTCTCCCCGAGCAGCTGTGGCGACGCCGCGTGCGGCGCGAACTCGGCGACACCTGGGTCCCCGTGCTCGATGCCGAATCCCCCGCGGCGGCCGGATCCAATGCGTGGCTCGTTCCGGGCGAGCTGTCCGCGAGCGGCGCACCGCTGCTCGCGGCGGACCCGCACCGCGTCGTGGAGGAGTCGGGGCCCTATCAGCCCGTGTGCCTCTCCACACCGGACGTCCGGGTGCGGGGTCTCGCGCTCGTGGGGTTGCCAGGGGTCCCGCACTTCGGGCGCACCGAAAGCGCCGCGTGGGCCATTACGGCCGCCATGACGACGACGGAACACATTGCGGACCTAGCTGTCGAGAACCGTGACGGCGCGTGGTACCTCGCGACCACGGGTGAACGGCTCGAGCACCGCTCGGTGGTGCTGCGGGCGCGCGGCAGCGTCGAACGGGCCTGTTTGCTCCGCTCGTGCGCGGCGGGGTTCGTGCTGCCGGGCACTCCCGCGGCGGAAGCAGTGCTCGACGCCGCCGTGCCCGGCACCGCGACCACCGTCACCGTGATGTTCCCCGCGCCCACGGCGGACCCTGCGCGGGCGTTCTCCGCATGTCGTGAGCTGCTCTCGGCGCGCACAGCGGACGACGTCATGGAGGCGGTGTCCGGGTGGGCCGTGCCGTGCAACGACGTGGTGGCCGCGGACCGCGACGGCTCATGTCGACACACGGTCACGGGGTCGTTCCTGGGGGCCGCCGAACCGTCCCGACCGCTGCACGGGATCACCGTGCGCGCCAATCAGCGCCCCTCGGACCCCTGTGCTTCGGCCGCGCGGCTCGCGTGCGCGCCCCCGCACCGGGCCCGGCGGGCAACGCACCTGCTCGACGCTGCCGTGGCCGAACACGGTGCCGTGCGTCATGAGGACCTGTTGGCGGCCCAGCTGGACACCGCCGCTCCGCACTGGCCCCCGCTGTTGAGGGAGCTGTTCGCGGACGCGTCTCCGACCGCCGTGTCGGACCCGGTCGCCACCGTGGCGCGGGTGGGTTCCACGGGGCCGGTGCGGACGGCGCCGGAGCTGGACGTGGCGTCAGGACCTGTGGGGGCGCCGTCGGCGGCCGGTGCGGCATCGCAACGGAAGGGGGATTCCCGAACGACGAATGCATCGGCGGAGGCGGCTGACTCCGTCCGTGCGGCGCTGCTCGACTGGGACGGGTCGATGGCGGCGGGGTCCTGGACAGCGTCGTTGTTCGCCGTGTGGCGGGACGCGTTCGTTCACGAGCTCATGCGGACCACCCCGCTATCGGTGCTCTCGGGACCCACAGGCATGCCGACCGTGTGGGACCCGTTCCTGCACGGGCCCGGACGAGTGGGACTCGCGGTGGAGAACATCGTGCGTCACGGCCTTGACCTGGGAGTGGACGTCCGCTGGTGCGCCAGGACGGCCCTCGAACGGGTCGCCCACAAGCACCCGGGTACGGCGCTCCCGCCGTGGGGCGCACTGCATGTCTACACCCCGTGGCGCAGTGACCCGGCCCTGACCGCGGCGGACCCCGTTCCCGTGGGCGGGGACGCGGACTGCCTGCTCGCGGCGGGGACACTACCGGGCACGGGACCCGCGTGCGTGCGTGTCCCCGCTGCGCGGGTGCTGTGGGATCTGGCCGACCCCGCGGCGTCATGGTGGATCACACCCGACCCCGTGGCCCGGGGCGAGTGCACGGAACCGCCGCTGCACCGGTGGTCGCGCGGGGAGATGGATCACGCTCTGCCATGGGTTCCGGCTGGTTCCGTGGGGAGGTCCGGCGCGATGGGTCCAGCCGGTCCGGCCGGCTCGTCCGGTGGATCCATCGACCTGGGCGCACTGCCACCGCTACCGGAACAGTCCGCGCCGGGCCCGCGCGTGACGCTGAGGCCCGTGGATCCGGGGCGGGACGCGGCCGTGATCCACGAATTGGTCCGTGCGCCGCGAGCCCGCTTCTGGGGCATGACGGGGTGGACCCGCGAGCGGGTGCGCGAGGTGTACGAGTACCTGGATGCCTCGCCCACGCATCATGCGTGGCTCCTGGAACTCGACGGCACCCCCATGGGTATCTTCCAGAGCTACGAGCCCCACGCCGATCCGGTGGGCGCGACGTATCGGGTGGAACCCGGGGACCTGGGGGTGCATGTCCTGCTGGCGCCCGTGCGCACCCGCCGCCCGGGACTCACCGCGGCACTCGGGCGTCTCATCATCGCGCAGCTCGCACGCTGCGGCACCCGACGAATCGTGGCGGAACCGGACGTGTCCAACGACCGGGCCGTGGCCCGACTCATCGCCACGGGTTTCGAGCTCGGCCCGACCATCCGGTTACCGGGGAAGACCGGGCAGTTGGCGTTCCTTCGCGTTGACGGGCTCACCGAGTCCCGCTGAGCACGACCGGCAGTCGATTCGGGGCTGACGTTGCGAGCCGCCGCATCCTTGTGGGCTGACCGGGCGGTCGCACGAGCCTGGCTTCATGGGTTTCACCCGGGGCAGAGCGGTCCACGGACACCGCGGTCCGGCCCGCTCCCGAACCGACGCCGCCCCCGGTCACCGCGCGTGCGGTGGCCGGGGGCGCCGGGCCGGTGCGGGCACAGGACCCGCGGTGGCGCCAATGTCAGTCGCGCGTGAGACGACGGTGCGTGAGGCGCTTGGGGCGGGCAGCGTCGGCGCCGAGGCGCTCCACCTTGTTCTCCTCGTACGCGTCGAAGTTGCCCTCGAACCAGTACCAGCGGTCGGGGTTCTCCTCGGTGCCCTCCCACGCGAGGATGTGGGTGGCCACGCGGTCCAGGAACCACCGGTCGTGGGAGACGACCACGGCGCAGCCCGGGAACTCGAGAAGTGCGTTCTCCAAGGAGCCCAGCGTCTCCACGTCGAGGTCGTTGGTGGGCTCGTCCAGCAGCAGCAGGTTGCCGCCCTGCTTCAGCGTCAGCGCCAAGTTCAGGCGGTTGCGCTCACCACCGGAGAGCACGCCGGCCTTCTTCTGCTGATCCGGGCCCTTGAAGCCGAACGCCGAGACGTACGCGCGCGAGGGCATCTCGACCTTGCCCACGTTGATGTAGTCCAACCCGTCCGAGACGACCTCCCACAGGGTCTTCTCCGGGTCCAGGTTCTCGCGGTTCTGGTCCACGTAGGAGATCTGCACGGAATCGCCGATCTTCAGCTCGCCGCCGTCGAGCGGTTCGAGACCCACGATGGTCTTGAACAGGGTGGACTTGCCCACGCCGTTGGGACCGATCACGCCCACGATGCCGTTGCGCGGCAGCGAGAACGAGAGCCCGTCGATCAGGGAGCGGTCCCCGAAGCCCTTCTTGAGGTTGCTGGCCTCGATGACCTGGTTGCCCAGGCGGGGCCCCGGCGGGATCTGGATCTCCTCGAAGTCCAGCTTCCGGGTCTTTTCGGCCTCGGCCGCCATCTCCTCGTAACGCGCCAGACGGGACTTGGACTTGGTCTGGCGGCCCTTGGCGTTGGAACGGACCCATTCGAGTTCGTCCTTGAGACGCTTGGCCTGCTTGGCGTCCTTCTTGCCCTGGATCTCCATGCGCTTGGCCTTGGTGTCCAGGTACGTGGAGTAGTTGCCCTCGTAGGGGTAGAGGCGGCCGCGATCCACCTCGCAAATCCATTCGGCCACGTGGTCCAGGAAGTACCGGTCGTGGGTCACGGCCAGCACCGCACCGGGGTAGGAGGCCAGGTGCTGCTCGAGCCACAGCACGGACTCGGCATCCAGGTGGTTGGTGGGTTCGTCCAGCAGCAACAGGTCCGGCTTCTCGAGCAGCAGCTTGCACAGCGCCACACGACGGCGCTCACCACCGGAGAGCACCTTCACATCCGCGTCCGGCGGCGGGCACCGCAGCGCGTCCATGGCCTGCTCGAGCTGGGAGTCGAGATCCCACGCGTTGGCGGCGTCGATCTCTTCCTGCAGCTTGCCCATCTCTTCCATCAGGGCGTCGAAGTCGGCGTCCGGCTCGGCCATCTCGGCGGAGATCTCGTTGAAGCGGTCGAGCTTGGCCTTGATCTCGCCGACGCCCTCCTCCACGTTGCCCAGGACGGTCTTGTCCTCGTTCAACGGGGGTTCCTGCAAAAGGATGCCCACGGAGTAGCCGGGGCTCAGGCGCGCCTCGCCGTTGGAGGGCTGGTCCAGCCCCGCCATGATCTTCAGAATCGTCGACTTACCTGCGCCGTTCGGCCCCACCACGCCGATCTTGGCGCCGGGGAAGAACGACATGGTGACGTCATCGAGGATGACCTTGTCGCCCACTTTCTTGCGGGCTTTGTTCATGGTGTAGATAAATTCCGCCATACCCTCCAGGCTACCGCGCCGCCGCACCCGCGCGAGCCACGGAGCGACGTCGTTCCCTCACCTCCCGGCGTCGCCGCGCCGCGGTCCCCCGGCCGTGCGGTCCCGGTTCCGGAATCGCTCCCGGGTACGACGACACCGCCTGCCCCCTACTAGTCAGCCACCCGTGGTCGCCCCCTCCAGGTCTGAGGTTTCACGCGTCCGGTCGGCGCCGTCACGGGACTCGTCTTCGGCGTCCTCGTCCATCCCCTCCGTGACACCCAGGGTGTCCCCGACCGCGGCACTGGCGTCGGGAGCGGCCGGGGTCAGGCCGTCGAACGTGTGGTCCTGCTCCCCCACCGCGATCACCGCCCCGGAAGTGAGATCCACGAACCCCTCGTCGGACAGTCCCATCGACCGAGCGGAGCGGTACCGATCGTGCCCGGCGGTCCCGGCGTTCTCGTTCGAGTCCTCCCCGGCGCCGTCCATGCCGGTGTCGTCAGACCCCTGTCCGTCACCCGGCGCGGCACTTGCCGTACCGGCCCCCGGATTCCGCCCGCCCGAGCGGGCAAAGTTGGCCGTGCCGAAGCTCAGGTCATGACCCACGGCCGCCGCATCCACCTGCACGATCGTGCGCGGGCCGGAATCCGACTGCCACTCGTTGATGCTGAGCTTGCCGGTGACCACCACGGGTTGACCGCAGTGCACGCTCGCCATGACGTGCATGGCCAGGGCGCGGAAGCACCGGATCGAGTACCAGTTGGTGCCGGAGTCGTGCCACGTCTGGGTGGCGGCGTCGAAACGGCGGGACGTGGTGGCCAGGCGGAAGCGGGCGGCCATCGTGCCGTCGTCGAAGAGGTGCGACTGCGGGTCCTTGCCCACGAATCCGCGCAGTGTCACGTGTTCGCTCATGGGGTGCTCCTTCATTTGGTCACCCGCGGCCCGAAGGCCGGCGGGTGAGGGGTGAACCCCGCATCGGGGTGAGCCCAGCGTGACGCGTGGGACGCGGCGTCGGCGGTCCGTTCAAGGAGGTGTGGAGAGCCCGATGCCCGGCCGGGCGACGTCGGCCATCTGTGCAGCCCGGACCGCACGGGGTGGCGGAGCAACTCACGTGCGCGAGCGGCTCGGAGGCGTTGCTAAACTGAGTCGTCGCTTCGGCGACCCGCCTCAGTAGCTCAGTGGATAGAGCAGGAGCCTTCTAATCTCTTGGTCGGGGGTTCGACTCCCTCCTGGGGCACCACTCACCAGGCCCGTTCCACCGAAAATCCCGTGGAGCAAAAGCAGCCCAGGGGCGCCCCGGGTTACTTTTGCTCAGTTGAAGCGGGCGGGTCTACTGGAGCAAGCAGCGCCGGGCTGACTGGCTCACTCCACGCAGGACCGGGACACCCCGAGGGGCGGGTGCATTCCCCGCCGCGGGGTGCGAGGATGGCGGGACATCCCACATCTGAGAGGACCGACCATGAACGAGTCCACCCAATCCCCCGCCTCGAATGCCGAGAGCCCCCTGACTCCCCTGATGAAAACGGTCGAGGGCAGCAGTGCCCTGGACCCCTTGGTGGGCTCGGCCGATTCCGTGGCCACCGCCGTGGCCGGGAATCCGACCGTTCGCGACCTCCTGCAGGGCAAGCAGGTGGGCCACGCGCTGCACCCGCTGCTCATCGAGGTGCCCATGGGCACGTGGATGAGCGCGCTCGTGCTCGACCTCATGGGTGGCCGTGACTCCGCCCGTGCCGCGCGGGTGCTCACGGGCGTGGGTGTCCTCTCGGCGGTGCCATCTGCCCTGACCGGATGGGCCGAGTACCACGGGCTGCAGAACCGGGACAAACGTGTGGCCGTGATCCACGCCGGGTCCAACGGCCTGGCCACGGGTCTGCAACTCGCCTCGTGGGTGGCCCGCCGCACCGGACGCCACGGGCTGGGGCGCGTCCTCGCCCTGGGCGGCATGTCCGCCGCCGGCCTGGGCGGTTACCTGGGCGGGCACCTGTCGGTCGCGCGTCAGGTGGGCTCGCGGGACGCGGCCTACGAGGACGGCACGAACGGCCGGGCGCAGAACTAGCGGCCGTAGAACAACCGCTCGAACACCGAGCGGGACTGCCGGGTGATCCGCAGGTAGTCCTCCTCGAGCTGCGCGGCGGAACCGGGTTCGTAGCCGATCCACCGGGCCACGGCCTCGAGGTCCACCCGGCGTGACGGCACGGAATCGGAGGCCCGCCCGGAGCGCAGGACGTTGCCGTTGCGGATGTCCGTGGCAAGTTTCCACGCGTGCTCCAGTACGGCGGCGTCCTCCGGGCCCACGAGGTCGGCGGCCACCGCGGCGTTCAGCGCGGGCAGCGTGGAGGTGGTGCGCAGCTCGGGGACCTCGTGCGCGTGCTGCAGCTGCAGCAACTGCACGAGCCATTCCACGTCCGAGAGCCCGCCCCTGCCCAGCTTCACCTGCCGGGTGGGATCTGCCCCGCGGGGCATCCGCTCGCTCTCCACGCGCGCCTTCATGCGCCGGATGTCCACGAGCTGACGGTCCGTGAATTCGGCCGGGTACCGGAAGCGGTCCACCACACGGAAGAACGCCTGGGCCACGTCCTCGGAACCGGCCATGTACCGGGCGCGGGTCAGGGCCTGGAACTCCCATGTCTGACCCCAGCGCTCGTAGTACTCGGCGTACGAGGCCACCGACCGCACCATGGTGCCCGAGCGCCCTTCCGGACGCAGGTCGTTGTCGATCTCCAGAACCCGTTCGGCAACCACGGGCGGCGTGCACGGTTGTTTCAGGAGCTTGACCATGCGGTTGAGCACGGTTTCCGCGGCACTGCGCGCTTCCCCGGGGTCCGCGTCCGGGGCGGGTGCGTACGCGTACATTACGTCCGCGTCCGAGCCGAAACCGATCTCGCGCCCGCCCTGGCGCCCCATGGCGATCACGAGCACCTCGGCGGGGACAGCGCCGTCGTGCTCGGCCGCGTACTCGGTGCGGGCAAGGTACAGCGCGGCCATCACGGTGGCCTGGTCCACGTCCGAAAGACCCGTCACGGTGGTCTCCACGCTGGCGACGCCGCTCGTGTCCGCGAGCGCGATGCGCAACTGTTCGCGGCGCCGGATCTGGCGCACGGCCCGGATGGCCTCGCCCGGGTCGTGGTGCCGAGCGACCTGCGCGCGCATCTGTGACACGAGCTCGTCCAGGGACCGGGTGGCCAGCTGGGAGTCGTCGCCCAACCACGCCGTCGCCTCGGGAGAGGTTTCGAGCAGGTCCGAGACGTACCGAGAACTCGAGAGGATGTGACACAACCGCTCGGCCGCGGCGTTGGAATCCCGCAGTAATCGCAGGAACCAGGGTGTGTTGCCCAGGGCCTCGCACACCCTGCGCAGGTTGAGCAGACCGGCGTCCGGGTCCACGCCCTCAGCGAGCCAGTCGAGCAGCACCGGCAGCAGCGTGCGCAGGATCTCGGCTCGCCGGCTCACGCCGCGCGAGAGGGCCTCGATGTGTCGCATCGCGGCCTTGGTGTCCTGGTACCCGAGTGCCGCGAGGCGGTCCCGAGCGGCGTCGGTCGTGAGGGTGGTGTCCGCGGGCGCGTTGGCGAGCGCCGCGAGCATGGGACGGTAGAAGATCCGCTCGTGCATGCTGCGCACGGAGCGCTTGGCCGCGTTCCAGTCGCTCACGAGTTTCTGGGCCGTGGGGTGCGTGCGCTCGGCGGCGCCGTCCACGGACCGGGCGACGACGGCCAGTTCCCGTTCGTCGCGCGGCATCAGGTGCGTCCGCCGCATGCGGAACAACTGGATCCGGTGCTCGAGCAACCGCAGCCATCGGTAGTTGAGTCCGAACTCCTCGGCGTCCGCGCGGCCAATGTAGCCACCCGCGCTCAGCGCCGCGAGGGATTCGGTGGTGGCACGCGTGCGGACGGTCTCATCCGAGCGTCCGTGTACGAGTTGTAGCAACTGCACCGTGAACTCGACATCCCGCAGTCCCCCGGGTCCGAGCTTGATCTGCCGGTCCCGGTCCGCCTCAGGGATGTTCTCCGTGACCCTGCGACGCATGGCCTGGACGGATTCCACGAAGCCCTCACGCTCGGCGGATGACCAGATGAACGGCGCGATGGCCGCCTCGTAGCGCCGCCCGAGGTCCTGATCGCCCGCGACGCACCGGGCCTTGAGCAGCGCCTGGAACTCCCAGGACTTGGCCCAGCGCTTGTAATAGCGCACGTGGGAGTCCAGTGTCCGCACGAGCGGCCCGTCCTTGCCCTCGGGCCGTAGGTTCGCGTCCACTTCCCACAACGCCGGCTCGGGACCGGCGGCCATCATGGCCTGCGCGAGGGTGTGGGCCATCTCGGTGGCGATCTCCGTGCTCGTGCTCTCGTCCGGGGTGTCCCCGGCATCGGAGGCCCGGGTCTCCCCGACGTAGACCACGTCCACGTCCGAGATGTAGTTCAGCTCTCGGGCGCCGCACTTGCCCATGCCGATCACCGCGAGCCGTACCTGCTCCACGAGGGCGGGCTCCCAGCGCTCGGCGGCGTGAGCGCGCGCCACCGCCAGGCCGGCCTCGAGGGCGGCCCCGGCGAGGTCCGCGAGTTGCCGGCCGACGGCGGGCATGTAGGCCACCGGGTCCACGGCCCCGACGTCCCGGACGGCCACGCGCGCGAGCCCGCGGCGATAGGCCACGCGCAACGCCTTGTGCGCGTCCTGTCCCGTGAGCGATGCCACCGGGGTGTCCGCCTGCGGATCGGCGCCCACGGATTCGAGCAGCGCCGCACGGAAGACCTCCGCGCGGTCCGCCCTCGGCTCGTCCACGGGCGGGATGTCCAGCAGGTCCAGGTTCTCGGGGGCGCGCAGCAGGAACTCCCCCAACGCCTCGGACGCACCCAGCAAGCGGAACATGGTCTCGGACTCTCGGGGGTCCCCGTTGATTCGCCGCGCGACCTCCGGGTGGTTCTCGATGAGCCGCACGATGAGCTGCAGCGCCACGTCCGGCGACGCCGCGTGGGCCAGTCCCGCGAGCAGCGCGGACAAGTCCACGCCGTCCAGTTCCCGGAACCCCAGCCAGCGCCGGGCATTCGTGACGTCCGCGAAACCGATCGAGATCAGTTGCTTGGCCGAGATCTTCTCCGCGCGCTCCTTGGCGGTACCCGGGGTGTCAGTCATGGTCTGCCCCTACAGGATGCCCAGGTTGGTCCGCAGTTCGTAGGGCGAGACCTCCTGGCGGTACTGATCCCAGTCGCGGCGCTTGTTGCGCAGGAAGTACTCGAAGACCTGCTCGCCCAGCAGCTCCGCCATGAACTCCGATTCCTCGGTCAGCCGGATCGCGTCGTGGAGGCTGCCCGGCAGGGGTTGGTGGCCCACGGCGCGGCGCTCGGCGCTGCTCATGGCGAACACGTCGTCCATCTCCACGGGCGGCAGCTCGTACTCGTTCTCGATCCCCTTGAGCCCCGCCCCCAGCAGCGCGGCGTAGGACAGGTACGGGTTCGTCGCGGAGTCGATCCCCCGGTACTCGATCCGGGAGGACTGCACCTTGTCCGGCTTGTAGAGCGGCACACGCACCAGCGCCGAGCGGTTGTTGTGGCCCCAGGACATGTACGACGGCGCTTCGTCACCGGCCCACAGTCGCTTGTAGGAGTTCACGAACTGATTGGTCACGGACGTGAACTCAGGGGCGTGACGCAGCAGCCCGGCGATGAAGTGCCGCCCGGTTTCGGAGAGCCGGAACTCGGCCCCGGCCTCGTAGAACGCGTTGGTGTCCCCTTCGAACAGGGAGAAGTGCGTGTGCATCCCCGAGCCGGGGTGGCGGGAGAACGGCTTGGGCATGAAGGTCGCGTAGATCCCCTGGGACAGGGCCACCTCGCGCACCACGGTGCGGAACGTCATGATGTTGTCCGCGGTCTGCAGCGCGTCCGCGTAGCGCAGGTCGATCTCGTTCTGACCCGGTCCGGCCTCGTGGTGCGAGAACTCCACGGAGATGCCCACCGATTCGAGCATGTTCACCGCGGTGCGGCGGAAGTCTTGGACCACTCCCCCCGGGACGTGATCGAAGTACCCCTCGTAGTCCACCGGTACGGGTTCGCCGGTGCGCGGGTCCAGCTCGGGCGAGCGCAACAGGTAGAACTCGATCTCGGGAGCGGTGTAGCACGTGAAGCCCATGTCCGAGGCCTTGGCGAGCACGCGGCGCAGAACCCCGCGGGGATCCGCCGCGGAGGGCTCACCGTCCGGGGTCTTCAGGTCGCAGAACATCCGGGAGGTCGGCTCGTCCTCCCCGCGCCACGGCAGCAACTGAAACGTGGAGGGATCCGGTTGCAGGAGCATGTCGGACTCGAAGATCCGCGACAGCCCCTCGATCGAGGAGCCGTCGAACCCGAGGCCCTCCTCGAACGCGGCCTCCACCTCAGCGGGTGCCAGCGCAATGGACTTGAGGGTTCCCACGACGTCCGTGAACCACAACCGGACGAACCGGACGTCCCGGTCCTCGATGGTGCGCAGAACGAATTCTTGCTGACGGTCCATGGGTCCACCTCGGATTCCTGGGGCGTGTGACACAGCGGCTGCGGGCTCAGGCGCCGGGGTCATGCCCGGGACGAGCCACGTCACAACTGTATCGGTCGCAGCAGCGTTCCCCGCGCCCGTCTCCCCCATCTGTCCGCTTGCGTGTTCCCGCCCCGGTCCGCACGGCGATCGGGTCGCCGAGCCAGTGCCGCTCCCCGCCCGGAACCCCTGGGCCCGACCGGCCGGTACCCTGACACCATGAGCGAAACGCAGCCTTCGTCCGGTTCCCCCGCCGAGAAATCCCTCGCCCAGATCGCCCGCGTGCGGACCCTGCACCTGCAACGTGCCAAGGACGCCGGGGAGAAGTTCTCCATGCTCACGAGCTACGACACGCTCACCGCGGGGATCTTCGACCGAGCCGGCGTGGACGTCCTGCTCGTGGGTGATTCACTCGGCAACACGGTGCTCGGACACGAGTCCACCCTGCCGGTCACGCTCGAGCACATGATCACGTTCTCCGCCGCGGTCGTGCGCGGCGTACAGCGCAGCCTCGTGGTCGTGGACCTGCCCTTCGGCTCGTACGAGGAGTCCCCGGATCAGGCCGTGCGCAGCGCGGCGCGGATCATGAAGGAGTCCGGCGCGCACGCCGTGAAGATCGAGGCGGGGGAAGCGCTCGCGGAGCACCTGGCCGCCGTGGTGCGCGCTGGGATCCCTGTCATGGGTCACGTCGGATTCACCCCGCAGTCCGAGCATGCGCTGGGCGGGTTCCGGATCCAGGGCCGCGGCGAGGCCGGGGAGCAGCTACTGCGCGACGCCCGTGCCGTGCAGGACGCCGGGTGCTTCGCCGTCGTCCTGGAAATGGTGTCCGCGGACGCCGCGGCACGAGTGGAGGACGAGCTGCGGATCCCCACGGTGGGGATCGGCGCCGGGAATGTGACCACCGGCCAGGTGCTCGTGTGGCAGGACATGCTGGGGTTGCGCACCGGGAAGATGCCGCGCTTCGTCAAGCAGTACGCGCAGCTCGCTCAGGTCGCCGACGACGCCGTGCGCGGCTACGTGGCCGACGTCCGCTCCGGTGCGTTCCCGGCCGAGGAGCACTCCTACCGGGGGTGACGCCCGGGTCGCCCCGAACCAGAATGGGACCGGGCGACGTCGCCGCCCGGCCCTACAGGGTCAGTCACCCTTGAACGCGGCGTCCTCCTCGTCCCAGCGCTTGGTGTTCTCCGCGGCGCGCTCGAGGGCGCGCGAGGCCTCCTCGCGGGTCGCGTAGGGGCCCATGAGCTTGCGGTAGTCGTCCTTGGGGCCTTCCTCGACCTGCTTGGTGTAGAGGTTGTACCAGTACTCGGCCATGATCTTCCTCCCTGTGCGGCGCCGTGCGCCGTACACCCGCCCCGCGGCGGGGTCGCGAACCTTCCCGGCCGGACGGGCCCGGGACTCAAGGATTAGGCTAGTTGCTGAACCAGGTGTTCGGGGCGCCTTGACGCCTCACAGCACGAACACGCCCGCGATCGCCGCAGGAGGCAATGACCCATCGTGACCACGCACAATCTCGCACCAGCACCCGGATCCACCGCACCGCGCGGCGCGCTGCGCCCCGGGAACCTCACCCCGCGGCGCCACGTCCCGGGCGGGATCGAGCGGCCGGAGTACGTGGGACGCCGGGACGCGAACGAGGGTCACGCCTCCAACGTGTACACCCCCGAAGAGATCGAGCTGGTGCGCGAGGCCGGCCGGATCGCCGCCCGTGCGCTGCAGGCCGCAGGCGCGGAGGCCAAGCCCGGCGTGACCACGGATGAACTGGACCGGATCGCGCACGAGTACATGTGTGATCACGGGGCATACCCCTCGTGCCTCGAGTATCGCGGGTTCCCCAAGTCCATCTGCACGTCACTCAACGAGGTGATCTGTCACGGCATCCCCGATTCCACCGTGCTCGAGGACGGGGACATCATCAACCTGGACGTCACCGCGTACAAGAACGGCATGCACGGGGACACCAATGCCATGTTCCTGGTGGGTGACGTGGACGAGGACTCCCGCCTGCTCGTGGAACGCACGTACGAGGCGATGAACCGCGGGATCAAGGCCGTGCGTCCCGGGCGTGAGATCAACGTGATCGGGCGCGTCATCGAGAAGTACGCCAAGCGGTTCGACTACGGGGTCGTGCGCGACTTCACCGGGCACGGCGTGGGGCGCGAGTTCCACACGGGTCTGATCGTCCCGCACTACGACGCCGCCCCGTCCTACGACACCGAGATGGTCCCGGGAATGATCTTCACGATCGAACCCATGCTGACCCTCGGTTCCATCACGTGGGACCAGTGGTCCGACGACTGGACCATCACGACCCACGACAAGATGCGCACTGCACAGTTCGAACACACCATGGTCGTGACCGATGACGGCGTGGAGATCCTCACCCTCCCGTAAGATCGAGCGACGGGGCGGGCTGCGTCGCGTCCACCTCCGCATAGTTTCCACCGTGAACCGAAGGGACCGTTCATGAGCTCAGGTACTCCGCAGGGTGTCGTATCGCAGTGTGGCATCGGAATCGACATTGGTGGTACCGGCACCAAGGGTGGGATCGTGGATCTCGCCACCGGCCAACTCGTGGGTGAACGGTTCCGCATCCCCACGCCGCAGCCCGCCACGCCGGAAGCCGTGGCCGGCGTCGTCAAGCAGATCGTGGACGAACTGCAGTCCCGCCCCGAGGCCCCGGCCCCGGACAGCCACGTGGGCATCGTTTTCCCCGCCATCATCAAGAACGGGGTGGCGCTGTCCGCGGCGAACGTGGACAAGTCGTGGATCAACACGAACGTGGATGCTCTCATGACCGAGACGCTGGGCCGTGAGGTCGAGGCCCTCAACGACGCCGACGGCGCCGGGCTCGCCGAAGCGCACTACGGCGCAGGCAAGGGCAAGGAAGGCCTGGTCATGGTGATCACCCTGGGCACAGGGATCGGTTCCGCGATGATCCTCAACGGCCAACTGGTCCCCAACGCCGAGCTCGGTCACCTGGAGATCGACGGCTTCGATGCCGAGACCAAGGCCTCGGCCGCCGCCCGGGAACGCGAGCAGCTGCCCTGGAAGAAGTGGGCCAAGAAGCGGCTGCAGCGGTACTTCTCCCACGTGGAGTTCCTGTTCTCCCCGTCCCTGTTCGTGATCGGGGGCGGTGTGTCCAAGAACTCGGAGAAGTTCCTGCCCTACCTCGAACTGCGGACACCGGTAGAGATCGCCGCGCTGCGCAACAACGCCGGCATCGTGGGTGCTGCGCTGTGGGCCCAGCAGTGCCGAGACGCCCAGGCCGCCAAGCCGGTCATCGACCCCGTGAAGTGACGGACGCCCGTCCCGGGCCGTGGAGATCCTCCGCGCTCGGGACGGTACCGACCCGCCCTGGAAATGGGTGAGACCCCGAAGGTGACCGCGGCTTCCCCTCCGCGGACCCTCGGGGTCTCGTATTGAGAGTCTAAGTACTCAACGCATTCGGATCAAGCTGTCAGGTGGTCGCCCAGGTCGGCGAGGAATTCCCCCACGGGAGCGTCCACCTTCACGGTGGCCATCGAGTCCCCTCCGGTGACGCCGTGGTTGACGATCACCACGGGGATCCCCTCTCGGTCTGCTTGCCGCACGAACCGGCGTCCGGAGTTCACGGTCAGCGACGATCCCGCCACGAGTAGCGCCTCGGACCGCGCGACCATGCGCCGCGCCAGGGCCACGCGGTGCGACGGCGCGTTCTCCCCGAAGAACACGACATCCGGTTTCAGCACCCCCTGGCACACGGGGCAGTCCCACACACGGAAACCGCCGGTGTGCTCCACGGTGGCGTCCGCGTCCGGGGCGTATTCGATGTCGTCCGCCGAGGCCATGCCGTCGTAGAACCCGGGGTTCAACTCGTCCAGGTAGCGCGAGACCTGTTCCCGGGGGAACCGGGACGAGCACGAGGTGCACAACACCCACGCGTAGGTGCCGTGCAGGTCCACCACGGCCACGGAGCCGGCTTTCTGGTGCAGCCGGTCGATGTTCTGGGTGATGATCCCGTCCACCAGACCGGCGGCCTCGAGCCGGGCCAGCGCCTCGTGGGCGGCGGACGGTTGTGCCCGGGCCACGAAGTGCCAGCCGTACTGGTTACGGGCCCAGTAGTGCCGGCGACTCGCCACATTGCCCATGAACTCCTGGTATGTCATGGGGGAACGAGGTTTGGCGCCCGGGCCGCGGTAGTCGGGGATCCCGGACGGGGTGCTCACCCCCGCGCCCGTGAGCACCGCGATCTGCTTGCCCCGTAGCACCTCGAGAACGCGCGGCAGACCGTCCCGGGCGTTCAGTGCATGGGGATCGGGGAAGAGGCTCTCGTCCACCGGTGCGCCGTAACCGGCGCGCAGTACTCGCAGGGGCATCAGGACCGGGGCAGGTTCTCGAGGACGCCCCGCAGTCGATCCCATTCCCGGGCCTGGGTGATGTCGGCGGAGCTGACGTCACGGATGATCCCGCGGGCGTCGATGGTGATGGTGTGGCGCTGGGCGCACCCTGCGTCTTCGTCCAGGACACCGTAGCGGCGGGCCACGTCCCCGTGGGGCCAGTGATCGGAGAGCATCTGGAAGTCGTAGGACTCCTGCCGCGCGAACGCGTCCAATGCGAAGTGGCTGTCCGTGGAAATACACACCACGACGGCGTCGAACTCATCGAACATGTCCGCGTGATCCTGCAGATGGCACAACTCGTCCGTGCAGATCGGCGAGAACGCGTAGGGGAAGAACACGAGCACGACCGGCGCACCCCGGTAGTCGCCCAGGGAGCGGGACTCGCCGTGACGGTCCTGGAGGGTGAAGTCCGGCGCGGTGGATCCGATCGCACTCATGAGAGCCCTTCCT
The DNA here is from genome assembly GCA_014652975.1 of Kocuria marina. Taxonomy (GTDB): domain Bacteria; phylum Actinomycetota; class Actinomycetes; order Actinomycetales; family Micrococcaceae; genus Kocuria; species Kocuria marina. The sequence goes on from BMZV01000002.1 coordinate 578,177, forward strand.
GCCGCGCGGGAGCGCCGCGGCGCGCGCTCAGAAATTTCGTTTGGGAGTCAGGCGGGAGACGGACCAGTCCGGGGAGACCCGTGCCGCGCTCGTGACGTGCAGACCGGCGGTCGAGGCCGCTTCCTGGATGTCAGCGGGAGAGACGTGGTCCTGGCGGCCGGCCTTGGGCGTCAGCAACCACACGACACCGCCGTCGTCGAGGGTGGTCTGGACGTCCACGAGCTCGTCCACCAGATCGCCGTCCCCGTCACGCCACCACAGCACGACGGCGTCCACGACCTCTTGGGCGTCCTCGTCGAAGAGCTCCGAGCCGATCGCGTCCTCGATCCGCTCGCGCAGATCCGCGTCGACATCGTCGTCGTAACCGAATTCCTGGACGTAGTCGCCGTCGTTCAGATTCAGTTGCGCCGCAATGCTCTCCTCGGGGGCTTTCGCCTCGCTCACCGTAACTCTCCTTCACTGCTGTCTCGCGCGGGGCCGGACCGTCGGCTCAACGACGCTGCCGGACCTCACCCTCACCGTGACGGGGATGTCAACGGTGCGTAATAAAGACAACACTGGATTGTCCCCGCGTTCAAGCCACACCACGAACCGCGGGGCGAATCGGGTGACTTGTGACACGTTCCACACTCGTGGCGGCCCGGCGCAGGCGGTGTGACGCGTGAAACGGTGTGGTCACTGCCGGTGACGCCATCGCGTGTGACACGATGAAAGGACGACGGCATCGGCCTGTCCGAGCACCCGCCGCCTGACACACCGCTCCGACACCGGGGATCCCGTGACACGGAGCTGACGATAGAGAGGTTCTCGTGTCTTCCGACAGCAATCACCACATTTTGAGTGGGTTGACGAATAATCTTCAGGACGCTGATGTTCAGGAGACGCAGGAGTGGATCGAGTCGTTTGACGCGTTGATCCAGGCGCAGGGTACCGCGCGGGCGCAGTACGTGATGCGGGCGTTGTTGCAGCACGCGGGCACGCATTCGGTGGGTGTGCCGATGGTGACGACGTCGGATTATGTGAACACGATCCCGGTGGATCAAGAACCCGAGTTCCCCGGTGATGAGGAGATCGAACGCCGCTACCGGGCTTTCCTGCGCTGGAACGCGGCGGTGATGGTCCACCGCGCTCAACGCCCGGAAGTCTCCGTTGGCGGGCATATCTCCTCTTACGCGGGGGTGGCGACGTTGTATGAGGTGGGGTTGAACCACTTCTTCCGCGGACCTGACCATCCCGGGGGCGGGGATCAGGTGTTCTTCCAGGGTCATTCCTCCCCCGGTAACTACGCCCGCGCCTACCTCGAGGGCCGGCTCACGGAGGAGCAGTTGGATGGGTTCCGGCAGGAGAAGACCCACGCCCCCAACGGGTTGCCCTCGTACCCGCATCCGCGGTGTTTACCGGATTTCTGGCAGTTCCCCACCGTGTCGATGGGGATCGGGCCGATGAACGCGATCTACCAGGCCCAGTTCAACCGGTACCTGCACAACCGCGGTATCAAGGACACCTCCGACCAGCACGTGTGGGCGTTTTTGGGGGACGGGGAGATGGATGAACCCGAATCCCGTGGTGTGCTGCAGTTAGCGGCGAATGAGAAGTTGGACAACCTCACTTTCGTGATCAACTGCAATCTGCAACGCTTGGATGGTCCGGTACGCGGGAACGGGAAGATCATCCAGGAGCTGGAAGCGTTCTTCCGCGGTGCGGGGTGGAATGTGATCAAGGTCGTGTGGGGCCGGGAATGGGACGCCTTACTGGAGGCGGATCACACCGGGGAGTTGGTGCGGATTATGAACGAGACCCTGGACGGGGACTACCAGACCTTCAAAGCCGAATCCGGTGGGTTCGTCCGTGACCACTTCTTCGCCCGCTCCGCAGCCACCAAAGAGCTGGTGGCCGATTACACGGATGAGCAGATCTGGAACCTCAAGCGCGGCGCCCATGACTACCGCAAGGTGTATGCGGCGTACAAGGCGGCGGTGGAACACACCGGCCAGCCCACGGTGATCCTGGCCCAAGGCGTCAAGGGCTACGGGTTGGGTCCGCACTTCGAGGCCCGTAACGCCACCCACCAGATGAAAAAACTCACCCTCGAAGACCTCAAGGCCTTCCGGGATCACTTACGGATCCCGATCAGTGATGAGCAACTGGACTCGGATCTCTACAACGCCCCCTACTACCACCCCGGACCCGACTCCCCCGAAATCAAGTATTTGTTGGAGCGCCGTCAGGAGTTGGGGGGGTTCCTCCCGGATCGCCCCCACACCCAGCAGGCGATCACCTTGCCCTCGGACAAAGCCTTCGCGTCGGGGAAGAAGGGTTCGGGCAAACAACTGGCGGCCACGACCATGGCGTTCGTGCGGATCCTCAAAGACCTGATGCGGGAGAAGGACTTCGGGCACCGCATCGTACCCATCGTCCCGGACGAGGCCAGGACGTTTGGGATGGACTCCTTCTTCCCGACCGCGAAGATCTATAACCCCAACGGGCAGAACTACCTCTCCGTGGACCGCGAACTGATGCTCGCGTACAAGGAATCCGCCCAGGGTGTGATCCTGCACCCGGGGATCAACGAGGCCGGGGCCACCGCTGCGTTCACCGCCGCGGGCACCTCCTACGCCACCCACGGTGAAACCATGATCCCGGTGTACATC
>BMZV01000003.1 GCA_014652975.1 Kocuria marina
AAAACAAAAAAACTTTGGTATCAACAAACTAGACACACTATTGAGTTGACAAACAACAAACCACACCACACGGCCCCTCACCAGGGCCACAACGGTCGGTTGTCCGATCGAGCCGCTCCGGGCCGATCGACGATTTTGGGAGTTGCCTCTCGGATCGAACCTCTTCGGTCCGCCGCGAAGCGACTCATCAAGCTTAGTTCCGCGTTGCTCGGCGTGTCAACTTGACTGTTCAAGCCGATTCGCTTCGCGCTGCCGAATGCCAGGTAACCATAGCATGAACGAGGTCCGACGTGTCGGGCTGATCTTTGCCGGTCACCCCGCGGCTCCGGTTCCTTCTCGGTTCCTCGCCGCGGCGACTCGGAATACATTACACACGAGCCGGGACCGGCGCAAAACGCTGGCCCCGGCTCGCGGGTGCTCCGCCGTGCGGCGGTTCCGGGCGTCCATGCCCGGGGTATGTGATCAGGGGCCCGACGGGGACCCGGTGCCCGACGATCAGCTCCCGACCGTGACGGCTGCCAGGTTCTTCTTGCCCCGGCGCAGCAGCGCGAACCGACCGTGCAACAGGTCGTCCGCGGTCAGGGTGGCGTCCTCCCCCGAGAGCTTGCGGTTGTTGACGGAGGCACCGCCCTCCTTGAGCGTGCGCCGCGCGGCGGACTTGGATTCCGCCAGGCCCGTGGCCACGAGCAGATCCACCACGGCGTGCTCACCCGGTGCGACCTCCGCGTGGGGCAGCTCTGCCGCGACCGCCGCGAGCGTGTCTTCGTCCAGGTCCTCGAAAGAACCCTTGCCGAACACGGCGGCGGACGCCTCGATCGCCTTGCGCGTGGCCTCGGGCCCGTGCACCAGGGTGTTGACGTCCGAGGCCAGGACCTTCTGGGCCTCACGCCGGAAGGGTTCCTCCTCGGTGAGACGCTGCAGTTCCGCGATCTCCTCGCGGGTGCGGAAGGTGAAGACCTTGAGTCGATCCGCCACGTCCGCGTCCGCGGTGTTGAGCCAGAACTGGTAGAAGGCGTAAGGCGAGGTCAGTTCCGGATCCAGCCAGATGGCATTGCCCTCCGACTTCCCGAACTTGGTGCCGTCCGAGTTGGTGATCAGCGGCGTGCCGATCGCGTGCACCGTGGCACCCTCGGCCTTGCGCACCAGGTCGGTGCCGGAGGTGAGGTTGCCCCACTGGTCGGAACCGCCGGTCTGCAGGACGCAGTCGTACTGCCGGTACAGGTTGAGGAAGTCCAGTCCCTGCAGGATCTGGTAGCTGAACTCGGTGTAGGAGATCCCCTCTTCCGAGTTCAACCGCTTGGCCACGATGTCCTTCTTGATCATGGTGCCCACGCGGAAGTTCTTGCCGATGTCCCGCAGGAAATCGATCGCGGACAGCTGGGACGTCCAGTCCAGGTTGTTGACCATGCGCGCGGGATTGTCCCCCTCGAAGGACAGGAACCGCTGGACCTGTTCGCGCAGCAGGTTTACCCATTCGGCCACGGTCTCGCGCGAGTTGAGGACGCGTTCCGAGGTCTGCCGCGGATCACCGATCAGCCCGGTGGATCCGCCGACCAGACCGATCGGGTGGTGTCCCGCGAGTTGGAGTCGGCGAAGCAGCAACAACTGCACCAGGTGTCCCAGGTGCAGGGAGGACGCCGTGGGGTCGAACCCGCAGTAATACGTGATGGGACCACCGTCGAGCGTTTCCTGCAGGGCCTCCGCATCCGTGGAGACCTGGACGAGTCCGCGCCAGTTCAGCTCCTCCCACAGGGAGGAGAAGGACGGATCGTTGTGCTGCGTGCTGAGATCGGTGGTTGACACGTGGACTAAGTTATCAGGCCGCCGTGGGGTCCCCGGCGCCCGGTTCCCCGGGTTGCGGGGTGATCCCGTCGGGCAGTCCGTGGGCCGCCACGAGGTACAACCGCTGGGTGGGACGGGTCATGGCCACGTACAGATTGCCCGGGCCCCCGGCGGGGTCGTCCGCGATCTCCGTGGGTTCCACGACCACCACGGAATCGAACTCGAGGCCCTTGGCATCCCACGGGGTGAGCACCATGATCCGCCGGTCCAGGCTGCGCATGCCCGCGGCCACGAGCCCCGGGAAGGCCTCGTCCAGGGCCTTACCCACCGCGGCCAAACGTCCCCCGGGGCACACCACTCCCACGAGACCCCCGGCGAGCCGCTCCAGTTCGCGCCGCACCTGCGCCACGATCTCCGCGGCCAGCTCCGCCTCGACGGCCACCGGCACGATCACGGGCGGATCGCCGCCGCGCACCGCCGTGGGATCGGAGACCGCGATCCCCGTAGCCTGCGCGACCCGCACCGCGGCGTCGGCGATCGGTTGCGGGGTGCGGTAGTTGACCGTGAGTTCCTCGAGCGTGAATCGCTCCCCCACGAACGGCTCGAGCGCCTCGTCCCAGGTCCGGGCCGCCGCCGCGTTCCCCGCCTGAGCGATGTCACCGACCACCGTGAAGGACTTCAGGGGGCACCGGCGCATGAGCACGCGCCACTGCATGGGCGAGAGTTCCTGCGCCTCGTCCACGACTACGTGCCCGTACGCCCACGTACGGTCCGACGACGCCGCTTCGGCCGCCGTCATCCGGTGCGGCGCCTCAGCGTTGAAAGACGTGAGCTGTTCGACCGTGACGACGCCCTGGGCACCGATGTCCTCGAAACCCTCCGCCATGGCCTCGAGCGCCTTCTGCGCCGATTCCTGGGCCTTGCGCTCCTCGAGCGAACGGTCCCCGCGCACCTTGATACCGGCGGACTCGAAGTCGCCCAACAGTTCCGCGGCCTCGTCCAGCAGGGCGACGTCGGGTACGGTCAACGGCGCGTCGACGGGCCGCAGCAGGCGCGAGACCTGGGCGTCCGAGAGCCGCGGGGCGGCGGAGCGCAGGTAGTGCTCCTTGCCGAACAACTGAGCCACGAGTTGCTGGGGTGTCAAGGGCAACCACAGCAGGTTGAGCGCGATGCGTACCTCTCGGGACTGTCGCAGGTCCTCCTTGAGGTACGAGCGGTCCATCGTGGTCCCGGCCTTCTCGTTGAGCTCGTCCCCGAGGTTCTGGGCGAGCTCCTTGACGATGACCTTCACGAACGTCTCGCGGGCCTCGTTGTGCGGCTTGCCCGTGGCGCGCGCACGCTCCCGGGCCCGGCGCACAAGCGAGGGTTCGAGCCGCACGCGGTGGCCGTCCACGGTGAGCCACTGCGTGCGCTCGGGAACCTTCTGCCGGTCAGCAACGGCGCGCTTGATGACGTCCACCATGTGCAGCCCGGACTTCCAGCGGGTCACCCAGGGGTCGGTCTCGACCGTGCCGTGCACACCCGGATAGAGGTCCGCGAGGGACGACATCACCACGCCGGTCTCCCCGAGCGCCGGAAGCACGCGTTCGATGTACCACAGGAACGACGACGACGGACCCACGATCAGCACACCCGACTTGGCGAGCCGCTCCCGGTGTTCGTATAACAAGTACGCGGCACGGTGCAGGGCCACGGCGGTCTTGCCGGTACCCGGGCCACCCTGGACCACGCGCACCCCGGACAGCGGGGCGCGAATGATGCGGTCTTGTTCGGCCTGGATCGTGGCGACGATGTCCGTCATGCGGCCCGTGCGCTCGGAGTTCAGGGCCGCGATGAGTGCGCCCTCGCCGTGCACAACCTCGGCGTCGGAGACGGCACCCGGATCCAGGACGTCGTCCTCGAGGGCGGTGACGTCCCGCCCGTCCATGATGAGGTGGCGTCGACGCACCAGGTCCATGGGGTTGGCGGCGGTGGCCTGGTAGAAGGCCCCGGCCTCGCGGGCCCGCCAGTCCAGTACGAGCCGGCGGTGGTCCTCCGTGGCCAGTCCGAGCCGGCCCACGTAATGCCGCTCCCCCTCGGTGGTGTCCAGGCGACCGAAGACCAAACGTTCATCCACCGAGTTGAGTTGGGTGAGGCGGTCCTCGTAATGCGTGGCGAATGCGTCACGTTCGGAGCGCGCCTGGTGTCCCCCGCCGAAGTTCGTGGTCCGGACGCGGCGCAACTCATCCGCATTGAGTTGCCGCAACTCGTCCAACCGGGCGTAGGCCTCGGCGACGTAGCGCCGTTCCTCCCCCAGTTGCCGGGACACCTCCACGGATGCGGATTCCTCCACGCACTTCACCTCACGCACACTGCCGACGGGTCCGGTCGCTCAACCGGCGATCGTCTATCCTACCGCTCGATCCGCGCGACTCCCCCGTCACACGCGCAACAGTGCGCGCACGCGATGCCCGCCCAGTTGGGCCCGGCCGCGCAGCGCAGTCAGCTCCATGATCACGCCGAAACCCGCGACGTTGTACCCGCCGCGCGTCAACAACGACGCCGTGGCACCCAGGGTCCCGCCCGTGGCGAGGAGGTCGTCCAGGACCAGGACGCGCGAACCGCGGGGAGCGTCGTCGGTGTGGATCTCCAGGGTGCCCGTGCCGTACTCGAGGTCGTAGGCCTGGGAGATGGTCTCGCGCGGGAGCTTGCCCGCCTTGCGCACCGGGATGATCCCCACCCCGGACGCGTACGCCACGGCCGCGGCGATCATGAATCCGCGCGCCTCCACACCGGCCACGCAGTCGTACTGGCCGCGGAAGGCGTCCACGAGCGCGTCCACGGTGCGCTGGAAACCGTCCCCGTCCGCGAACAGGGGCGTGAGATCGCGGAAGAGCACCCCCGGCTCGGGATGGTCGGGGATCTTGGCGCACAACCGGTCGATCATCTGTTCCACGGATTCAGTCACCGCTCCATCGTATCCGGCGCACCGCGCGGCGGGCGGTGCGCTAGCGCGTGCGGCGGCGTTTGACGGTGGCCTTGCGGTACGGGGACACCGTGGGCTCGCCCGGCAGTGCGTAGCGCCACGGGTACGCGTCCGTCCCGCCCTCCCCGGACACGCCCGTCCGGGCCGTCACGACGACGTCGCTCGCGGGGCGTTGCGCCAGGACCAGTCCGGTCCACGTGTCGTCACCGCGCCGTTCGACCTCCTTGCGCGCCCGGGTCACGGGATCGGGGGCGATGCCGAGATCGGCCAGCGCGGCGCCGTCGTCGTCGCGGGTCAGTGCGAGGGCTTGCGCCACGTTGCCGGGCCCGCGCGCGAGCGAGGCGAAGGCCGGTGCGGAACTGCGGTTCGCGAGCCTACGCTGCGTGGCCACCTCGGAGCCCAGCACGACCTCACCCGAGCGGATCAGGACACCGCCCCCGACGCCCTCGGGCCGGCACACGAAGTTCACCGCGTGATGCAGCCCGTACGTGAAGTACACGTAGACGTGCCCGGGCGGGCCGAACATCGAGGCGTTGCGCGCCGTGCGACCCCGGTAGGTGTGGGCCCCGGGATCCGGCAGGTCCGAGTCCTGCGGGCCGCCGTAGGCCTCGACCTCGGTCAGCCGCAGCCCCACCGTGCCCCCGGGGCGCGCGCACACGAGGACGGCGCCGAGCAGCCGGGGAGCGACGTCGGGGGCCGGGGCGAGGAGAAGCTCGTGCAGTCCGGCCGTCACGAGACGACGGGCTCGCGCGCAGCAAAGGCGTGCAGCTCCACGAGCTGCCGTTCGAGCTCGGTGAGCTGTTGGGCGACCGCGTCCGGCGCGGTGCCGCCCTGGGAGTTGCGCGAGGACAGGGAACCCTCGACCGTGAGCACCTCCCGGACCCCGGGCGTGAGGTGCGGCGAGATCGCGGCGAACTGCTCATCGGTCAGGTCCCACAGCTCGATGCCCTCGTCCTCGCACACGCGCACGGCCTCCCCGGAGACCTCGTGCGCCTCGCGGAATGGGACGCCCTGGCGCACGAGCCATTCGGCGACGTCGGTCGCGAGCGCGAAACCCTGCGGGGCGAGCTCGGCGAGGCGCTGCGTGTGGAACTCGAGGGTCGCCATCATGCCCGTGACGGCGGGCAACAGCACCTCGAGCTGGTCGATCGCGTCGAAGACGGGTTCCTTGTCCTCTTGCAGATCCCGGTTGTACGCGAGCGGCAACCCCTTGAGGGTCGCGAGCAAACCCGCGAGGTCACCGATCAACCGCCCGGCCTTACCGCGCGCGAGTTCCGCGACGTCCGGGTTCTTCTTCTGCGGCATGATCGATGAGCCGGTCGAATAGGCGTCGTCCAGGGTCACGAACGAGAACTCCTTGGTGGCCCACGTGGTCACCTCCTCGCTCATCCGGGAGACGTCCACGGCGGCCATGGCGCACACCCACGCGAACTCCGCGTAGACGTCCCGCGACGCGGTGCCGTCGATCGAGTTGAACACCGCGGAGTCGAAGCCGAGCTCGGCCGCCACGGCATTGGGGTCCAGGCCCAGCGACGATCCCGCGAGCGCGCCCGAACCGTACGGGGACACCGCCGCACGGTTGTCCCAGTCGGCGAGCCGCTGGACGTCCCGCAGTACCGCCCACGCGTGGGCGAGCAGGTGGTGGGACAGCAGCACGGGCTGGGCGTGCTGCAGGTGGGTGCGCCCGGGCATGGGGGCGTACGGGTGGCGCCGCGCCTGCTCCACGAGGGCTCGCACGAGCTCCAACAGGTTGCGCGCGATGATCGAGGCGTGGTCGCGCAGGTACATCCGACCCAGGGTCGCGATCTGGTCGTTGCGGGAGCGACCCGCGCGCAGCTTGCCGCCGAGGTTCGCCCCGGCGCGCTCGATGAGCCCGCGTTCGAGGCACCCGTGGACGTCCTCGTCCGACGGCGACGGCGCGTACGCCCCGCTGCGCACGTCCGCCTCGAGCCGGTCAAGTGCGTCCAGCATCCCGCTCAACTCGTCCTCGCTCAACAGGCCGGCCGTGTGCAGCACGCGGGCGTGGGCGCGGGACCCCGCGATGTCGTACGGCGCCAGACGCCAATCGAAATCGGTGGACTTGCTCAGCGCGGCGAGGGCGTCCGCGGGCCCGCCCGCGAATCGACCGCCCCACAGGGCGCCCTCGTTGGTTCCGTGCTGCTCGTGCTGGGCCATGATGCTCCTCGTGGACGTCGTGGGACCGTGGATTGCCGGGCACTCACCCGGCGTGGGGAACGGCCGGGCTCCAGTCTAGGAGCCCGGCCGTTCGCGATGATGTGGTGATCACCCGCGCACCGGGGCGCGGGAGACGGATGTCAGCCCTCGGCGAGGCCCTGCTCGCGGCGGGAGGCCACCTTGGAGGACATCCCGAACAGTTCGATGAACCCGCGGGCGTTGGACTGGTCGAAGGAGTCACCCTCGTCGTACGTGGCCAGGTTGAAGTCGTAGAGACCCGTGGACGAACGCCGCCCGGTCACGGTGGCCCGGCCCGCGTGCAACTCCATGCGGATGTCACCGTTGACGTACTTCTGGGTGTCCTCGATGAACACGTCCAAGGACTTCTTCAACGGGGAGAACCACTGGCCGTCGTAGACGAGCTCGGTCCAGCGCTGACCCACGGTCTTCTTGAAGCGGGCCTGCTCGCGCTCGATCGTGACGTTCTCGAGTTCCTTGTGCGCGGCGATCAACGCCATGGCACCCGGGGCCTCGTAGATCTCGCGGGACTTGATGCCCACGAGCCGGTCCTCAACGATGTCGATCCGCCCCACACCCTGGGCACCCGCGCGGCGGTTGAGCTCCTGGATGGCCTGCAGCGGCGTGACGGGCTTGCCGTCGAGCGCCACGGGCACGCCCTGCTCGAACGTGATCACGACCTCGTCCGCGGCGGGCGGGAACGTGGGATCGTCCGTGTAGTCGTAGACGTCCTTGGTGGGCGCGTTCCAGATGTCCTCGAGGAACCCGGTCTCCACCGCGCGGCCCCACACGTTCTGGTCGATCGAGAAGGGGTTCTTCTTGGTCGTGGCGATCGGCAGGTTGTTGTTCTCCGCGTACGTGATGGCCTTCTCACGGGTCAACGCGAGGTCACGTACCGGCGCGATGCACTTGAGTTCGGGACCCAGGGTCTGGATGCCCACCTCGAAGCGCACCTGGTCGTTGCCCTTGCCCGTGCAGCCGTGGGCCACCGTGGTGGCACCGAACTGCTTCGCGGCCTTCACGAGGTGCTTGACGATCACCGGGCGGGAGACGGCCGAGACCAGGGGGTAGGAGTCCATGTAGAGACCGTTGGCCTTCAACGCGGGCATGCAGTACTCGCTCGCGAACTCGTCACGGGCGTCCGCGACGTACGCCTCCACGGCACCGCAGTCCAGGGCGCGCTGACGCACGGTCTCGAGGTCCTCGCCACCCTGTCCGACATCCACGGCCACGGCGATGACCTCGGCACCGGTGGCCTCACCGATCCACCCGATGGCCACGGACGTGTCCAATCCGCCCGAGTAGGCCAATACCACGCGATCACTCACGGTGCTTTCCTCCACAACTGCTCGATGACGCCGACTACGCGGGAGTGCCCCGCGGCTCATGCATGACTATACACAGCAATCAGTATTTATGCATCGAGGGTCAGTTCGCGCTTCAAAATCTTGCCCGTAGGGCCCTTGGGCAGCTCGTCCACGATCCGGTAGATCCGGGGGTACTTGTACTTGGCCACACGCTCCTGGACGAACGCGTCCAGCTCTCGCGTGAGCGCCTCGCGGCCCTTGGACTGGAGCACCCCGGACTCGAAGACCACCACGGCCCCGACCTCCTCGCCGTGCTTCTCGCTCGGGACTCCCAGCACCGCGGCCTCCACCACGCCGGGGAACTGGTAGATGGCCTCCTCGACCTCGCGCGGGTACACGTTGTAACCGCCGCGCAGGATCATGTCCTTCTTCCGGTCCACGATGAAGAACGCGCCGTCCTCGTCCTCGCGGGCCATGTCACCGGTGTGGAACCAGCCGCCGCGCATCGCGTTCTCGGTGGCCTCGGGCTTGTTCCAGTAGCCCTTCATCACGTACTGCCCGCGCACCACGAGCTCACCGACCTCGTTGGTGGGGACCTGCTGGTCGTCCCCGTCCACCACGCGCAGCTCCGCACCGCGCACGGCCGTGCCGATGGAGCCCGGCTTGCGCTCGTTGCCCGGTTGGTTGAAGCACACCACCGGCGAGGTCTCGGACAGCCCGTACCCCTCGAACACGGTGGTGTTGAAGACCTTCTCGAACTTGACCATGACCTCCACGGGCATGGGGGACCCTCCGGACACGCCGGCACGCAGGTCCACGCCCTCGACGGCCTGCGGGTCCTGGTTGGCCTGGTGCAGCAGGGCCACGTACATGGTGGGGACCCCCGCGAAGATCGTGACACCGTCGCGGCGCAGGATCTCCAGGGCCTTTCCCGGGTGGAAGCGGGGCAGCAGAGTCACGGCCGCACCGCTGCAGATCACGCCGTTGAGCGCCACCGTCTGGCCGAACACGTGGAAGAAGGGCAGCCCACCGAACATCACGTCCCCGTGGTGCAGGTTGAACACCTCGCCGGCGACCTCGGCGTTGGTGAGCAGGTTGTGGTGGGTCAGCTCCGCCCCCTTGGGGCGGCCGGTGGTCCCGGACGTGTAGAGCAGCACGGCCGTGTCCGAGTCCTGACGCTCCACGACGTCACGGTCGGGATCCACACCCTGGAGGCGCTCCACCGTTCCGCGGGCGCTGATGGGCAGCACGTTGAGGCCCTCGATCTCCTCGGCCGCCTTCTGGCTGGCCTGCGCCATGTCCTCCCACGCGAGCACGAAGGAGCACCCGGAGTCCTGGAAGTGGTAGGTGAGCTCTCGGGGCGTGAGCAGGGGGTTGAGGGGGACTACGATGCCGCCGGCGCGCAGGATCGCGTAGTACAGCACGGCCATGTGGGGCACGTTGGGCAGCACGAGGGCCACGCGGTCCCCCGGTCGGATGCCGTTGGCCTTGAGCAGCGCCGCGCCGCGGGCGGAGAGATCGTCCAACTGCCCGTAGGTCATGTGCAGCTCGTCGAGAATGATCGCGGGATCGGACGTGTACTGGGCGGCCGAGGTGGTGAGCAGGGTGGCCAGGTTGGTCATGGGTCCTCCAGAAGACGGTGTGAGTTCTAACACGTGATACTGCCCGTATCGGATATTCGAGTCAAACGTCGACCCCGCCTGGATTCCGCGTGCGACACTAGACAGCGCCGCACGCGACGAGCCCCGGCCGCCGCTCTCCGCAATCCCGTCAATTCGTTCCCGGGCCACGGGCCGTGGCCCCCGCACAGGAGGATCCCCCGTGACCGACCAGCACAGAAACGCGCAGAGCCCCCAATTCACCGAGGCGGAGCTGGCCTACGTCTCATCCCTGTTCGACGCCGCCCGCAACGGCGACACCCAGCTGCTGAGCTCTGCGCTCGACGCCGGGGTGCCGGTCAACCTCACGAACAGCAAGGGGGACACCCTGCTGAACCTGGCGGCGTACCTGGAGCGCGAGGAGACGGTGGCCATGCTGCTCGCCCGCGGCGCGGACACCGAGCGCGTGAGCGACATGGGCTTCACTGCCCTGGTCTGTGCGGTGTTCCGCGGCAACGAGCCCATTGCCCGCGCGCTGCTCGAGGCGGGGGCGGGCCAGGCCACGGGTCACCAGCACGCACAGGACGTGGCCCGCGTCTTCGGCCAGGAGCACCTGCTGCCGCTGCTGGAGAGCTACGAGACGCGCGAGGCCTGAACCGGGCGGACGGCACCTGCTCTTCCAGGGGCTGGGGGCCCACCGCCGGGAGGTGGCACGGGCGCGGACGGCGCGCGGGCGGCGTCGTCCGCGTGCCTGGTGGGCGCGCTCAGCGGGCGAGGTCCAGGAACTTCCGCGCGAGCTGCTCCCCGCCCTGGGGATCCCGGCTGACCACCATGATGGTGTCGTCCCCGGCAATGGTGCCGAGCACCTCGGGGAGCAGCGAGTGGTCGATCGCCGAGGCGAAGTACTGCGCGGCCCCGGGCGGGGTGCGCAGGATCACGAGGTTGGCGCTGCCCTCGGCCGTCACGAGCAGCTCGCGGCACAGTGCGGCGAGCTTGGCGTCGGTGCTCTCGCGGGTGACGCCGCTGGTCGGGGACCGGTCCACCCCCGCCTGTGGAACCGCGTAGACCATGCCCCCGCTCGCGGAGCGCACGCGCACCGCCTCGAGTTCCACGAGGTCCCGGGACAGGGTCGCCTGGGTCACCTGGATGCCGTCCGCCGCGAGCAGTTGGGCCAGTTCGGCCTGCGAGTGGACGTCTCCTCCGGTCACAAGTTCGAGGATCCGGGCCTGGCGCGCCGTCTTGGTCGTGGGGATGCTCACCGTGCCTCCTCCCGGCGCAGGGCGGCGGGCAGGTCCGCGGCCAGTCCCGAGGAATCCAGCAGGAAGGTGAGCAGGGCCTTCTGCGCGTGCACCCGGTTCTCGGCCTCGTCCCACACCCGGGACGCGGGGCCGTCGATCACGTCCGCGGCGACCTCGAAGCCGCGGTAGGCGGGCAGGCAGTGCAGGAACACGGCGTCGTCGGCCGCGTGCGCCATGGCCTCGGAGGTCACGGAGTACGGCGTGAAGATCTGCGCGCGCTCGGTTTTCTCGCTCTCCTGGCCCATGGACACCCACGTGTCGGTGACGACGGCGTCCGCGTCCTTCAGCGCCTCTCTCGCGTCCGTGGTCACGAGCACCGAGCCGCCGGTGAGCTCGGCGCGTTCGCGGGCCGCGGCGACGACGTCCTCGCGCGGCAGGTAGCCTTCCGGTCCGGCCACGCGCACGTGCATGCCGGCCGTGGCGCAGCCGAGCAGGTAGGAATTCGCCATGTTGTTGGCGGCGTCCCCCAGGTAAACCAGGGTGCGCCCGGCCACGTCCCCGAACTCCTCGCGCAGCGTCAGCAGGTCCGCGAGGATCTGGCACGGGTGGTAGTCGTCGGACAGGGCATTGATCACCGGGACGTCGCTGAACTCGGCCATCTCCTCGAGCCCGGACTGCGCGTACGTGCGCCACACGATCGCCGCGAGCATCCGGGAGAGCACGCGGGCGCTGTCCGCGACGGTTTCCTTGTGGCCCAGCTGGGACTCCCCCGGGTTGATGATCAGCGGGTTGCCGCCCAGGTCGCTCACCCCGGCCGCGAACGAGACGCGGGTGCGGGTGGAGGTCTTGTCGAAGATGATCCCCACGGTCTGCGGACCCGCGAGCGGGCGGCGGGAGAACCGGTCCGCCTTGAGGGCGGCGGCAAGGTCCAGGACCCCGGACTGTTCCTCGGGGGTGAGATCGGTGTCGACCAGGAAGTGACGGGGCACGGGGGATTCTCCTTCGGGTGTGGTGCTGTCCGGGGCTCAGCGGGCGCGGACGGTCTCGAGCACATGCGGCAGGGCCTCGACGAATGTGTCCGCCTGCTCCGCAGTGATGATGAGAGGCGGCGCCAGACGCAGCGTGGTGGGTCCGGTGGCGTTGAGGATGAATCCCGCCTCGCGCGCGGCGGCGACGACGCGCTGGGCCATGGGGTCCCCGGAGGTCCCGGCGTTCTCCGCGTCCTCGGTGTTCTCCGCGACGAGGTCCACGCCGACCAACAGACCGTACTGGCGGACCTCCCCCACCCCGGGAACCTCCCGCAGCCGCTGCGCGAGGTGGGCTCCCACCTCCCGGGCGTTGACGAGCAGGTTCTCGTTCTCGAGGGTCGTGACAGTTGCGAGTCCCGCGGCCATCGCCAGGGGATTGCCCCCGAACGTGGTGCCGTGCTGACCCGCTCCCAGTAGGGCCGAGACCTCCGGTCCCGCCGTGAGCATGGCCCCCACGGGGAACCCGCCACCGAGCCCCTTGGCGAACGTCACAGCATCCGGGAACTCACCCCGGGGCAGCTGGGCGGTGGCGGCGAGCCACGCGCCGGTGCGGCCCATCCCGGACTGCACCTCGTCCACGATCAGCAGTGCACCGCGCTCCCGCGTGAGCCTGCGGGCCAGTGCCAGGAACCCCTCGGGTAGCCCGTGCACGCCGGCCTCGCCCTGGACGGGTTCCACGATCACCGCACTCACGGTGTCGTCGAGTTCGCGCTCGAGGGCCTCCGCCGTGGCCGGGATGTGGGTGACCCCGGCGGGCAGCGGTTCGAACGGTTCGCGGTAGGCCGCCTTGGCCGTAAGTGACAGGGATCCCATGGTCCGGCCGTGGAACGAGTTCTCGAGTGCGAGCACACGCGTCCGGGGCCGACCCTGCGCGTCCGGGTGCGCGCGGCCGTGGCGACGCGCGAGCTTGAACGCGGCCTCGTTCGCCTCCGAGCCCGAGTTCGCAAAGAACACGTGGGAGCCCTCGGGCGCCCCAGTGACCTTGAGCAGTTTCTCGGCCAGGTGGATACTGCCCGGGGACGTGAACAGGTTGGAGATGTGCGCGAGGGTTCCCGCTTGCTCCGAGACCGCCCGCACCCACGCGGGGTGCGCGTGGCCCAGGGCGTTCACCGCGATCCCCGCGAGCAGGTCGAGGTACCGCTTGCCGTTGGCATCGGTGACGTGCACGCCCTCGCCCGACACGAGCACGAGTGATGGATCCCCGAACACTCCCAGAAGGTGTTCCTTGTACTCCCCCAGCAGTTCGTCCTGGTTGCTCATGAGTGCTCAACTCCGTCCGGTGTGACCTCTGTGCCGATACCCGTGTCCGTGAAGATCTCCAACAGGGACGAGTGCTCCGTGCGCCCGTCCACGATGCTCGCGCGCGGCACACCGCCGTCCACCGCTCGCAGAGCCGCCCGCATCTTGGGGATCATCCCCGATTCGAGCTCCGGCAGCATCTCACGCAGTTCCGCCGCGGATAGGGACGAGATCAGCGACGAGCGATCCGGCCAGTCCGCGTAGAGCCCCTCGACGTCCGTGAGGGCCACGAACTTCTCCGCGCCCAGGGCCACGGCCACCTCGGCGGCCGCCGTGTCCGCATTGACGTTGAGGACTTGCCCCGTGAGCGCACCCCGCCCCGCGGCATCGTCGTTCGAATCCGCGAGCTCCGGGGCGATCGAGGCGATGACCGGGATCTTACCGATGTCCAGCAGCTGCTCGACCGCGACCGTGTTGACGCGCGTGACGGTACCCACGAGACCGAGGTCCAGGGGCGCGCCGTCGGACCCGGTGCGCACGCGGCGCGCCTGCAGCAGCCCCGCGTCCTCGCCGGACATGCCCACCGCGTACGGGCCGTGGGCGTTGATCAGGCCCACGAGTTCCCGCCCCACCTGCCCGGTGAGGACCATGCGGATGACCGACATGGCCTCGGGCGTGGTCACGCGCAGACCGTCCTTGAACTCGGACGGGATGTTCAGGGACTCGAGCATCGCGCTGATCTGCGGGCCGCCGCCGTGGACCACGACCGGGCGGATGCCCACGTGGCGCAGGAAAACCATGTCCTCCGCGAAGGCGCGCCGCAGGTCGTCGTTGATCATGGCGTTGCCGCCGTACTTGAAGACCATGGTGGATCCCGCGTAGCGCTGGATCCACGGCAGGGCCTCCATGAGGGTCTCCGCCTTCGAGCGGGCCGTCTCGTACCTGGTGTTATCGCTGAGTCGTGACATGGTGGGCGCGCTAGCTGGAGTAGGCGCTGTTCTCCTCGACATAGTCATGGGTGAGGTCGTTGGTCCACACGGTCGCGCTCGCGTCCCCGGCCTTGAGGTCAATGAGGACGTCCACAGCGCGCAACGCCGCGAGGTCCACGCCCTCGCGCGGATCACCGATCGCGCCGTTGCGGCACACCGTCACGCCGTTGATGGTGACGTCGATCCGGTCGGGGTCGAACTGGGCGTCCGTGGTGCCCACCGCCGAGAGCACACGCCCCCAGTTGGGGTCGTTACCGAACACCGCTGTCTTGAACAGGTTGGAGCGGGCCACCGTGCGGGAGACGTCCTCCGCCTCGGTCTCCGTGGCCGCGCCCACCGTGGTGATCGCGATGTCGTGGGAGGCACCCTCCGCGTCCGTGATCAGCTGCTGCGCGAGGCTGTGGCACACCGCGGTCAGTGCGTGCGTGAACTCCCCCTGGTCCGGGCGCTGCGCCGAGGCGCCGGAGGACATCAGGACCACGGTGTCGTTGGTGGACATGCACCCGTCCGAGTCCGCGCGGTTGAACGTGACACGGCACGCCTCCTTCAGGGCGAGCGAGAGCTCCTCCGCGCTCAGGACGGCGTCGGTCGTGAGGACCACGAGCATGGTGGCAAGCCCCGGTGCGAGCATGCCCGCCCCCTTGGCCATGCCGCCCACGCTCCACCCTGCGCCGCTCACGCAGGCCTGCTTGGGGACGGTGTCCGTAGTCATGATGGCCTCCGCGGCCTCCGCCGCGGCACGCTGCCCGGGTGCGAGCGCGGCCACGACGGCCGGGACCCCGCCGCGCACGACGTCCATCGGCAGCTGCTCCCCGATCAGCCCGGTGGAGCACACCAGAACGTCCCCTGCGCCGATGCCCAGCTGCTCACCCACCAGCTCGGCGGTCTCGTGGGTGTTCTGGAAGCCCTGCGGGCCGGTACACGCGTTCGCCCCGCCCGAGTTAAGCACCACCGCGCGGGCACGGCCCTGCCGGATCACCTCGCGGGACCAGTGGACGGGGGCGGCGGCCACGCGATTGCTGGTGAATTGGGCGGCCGCGGCGTCGTCGGGCCCGGTGTTGACCACCAAGGCGAGATCACGGCCACCCGACTTCTTGAAGCCGGCCACCACGCCAGCGGCGCTGAAACCGGCCGCGGCGCACACGCCGGAGTCGGTGCTCACGGGGACGTCGGGAATGGGGTTGTGCGAGGACATCGCAGCTCCTGGTTCGGACGGGCGGTCGAGCGGGGACCCGGGATTCACGGTGCCACGCCCTGCGCGGCGAGGCCCGAGGTCTCGGGGAGGCCGAGGGCCAGGTTGAGGGACTGCACGGCGGCTCCCGCCGTCCCCTTGGTCAGGTTGTCGATGGCCGCGCTCACCACGAGCCGCCCGGCGTGCGGGTCCACGGCCAGCTGCAGCGCCACGTGGTTCGAGGCCTGCACCGACTTGGTGGTGGGCCACTGCCCCTCGGGCAACAGGTGGACGAACGGCTCGCCGTCGTACGCGGCGCGGTAGGCTTCCCGCACAGCTTCCTCGGTCGTGCCCGGGCGCAGCGCGGCGGTGGCCGTGGTGAGGATGCCGCGGGGCATGGGGGCCAGGGTGGGGGTGAACGAGATCCGCACGCCCTCGCCTGCCGCCCATCCCAGCCCCTGTTCGATCTCCGGGGTGTGCCGATGCCCGCCGCCGACGCCGTACGGGGACATCCCCCCCATCGTCTCGGCACCGAGCAGGTGAGGTTTCAGGGCCTTGCCCGCGCCCGAGGTCCCGGACGCGGACACGATCACGATGTCCTGGGGAGACACCAGTCCCGCCGCCAGCGCGGGTGCCAGCGCGAGCAGCGATCCCGTGGGGTAGCAGCCAGGGACGGCGATCCGGGTGGCGCCGGGCAGGTTCTCTCGCTGCTTGCGGCCGTTCGGGTCCACGAGCAGCTCGGGCAGCCCGTAGGGCCACGTGCCGGCGTGGTCTGAGCCGTAGAACGCTCCCCACGCTTCGGCGGACTCGAGCCGGTGGTCCGCCCCGGCGTCGATCACGACCGTGCCTGCGGGCAGCTGCTCGGCCAGCGCCGCGGACTGACCGTGGGGCAGGGCCAGGAATACGACGTCGTGGCCCGTGAGGTTCTGCGCGGTGGACTCGACGACGTCCCTGTCCGCGAGCGCGTGCAGGTGCGGCTGGAGCGCCCCGAGCTTCTGCCCGGCGGAGGAGTGGGCCGCCACGGTGGCGATCTCGATGTCCGGGTGCCCGCACAGCAGACGGAGCACCTCTCCCCCTGCGTAGCCGGTGGCGCCTGAGACTGCAGCGGTGTAGGTCATGGGCTCCACCATACCGTATTCCTATGCACTCCATTCAATATTTATGCATAACGCGTTCCAAATCTCTGCGCGGGTGACCGCCCGCCCCGCCGACCGCCCCGACGTGCACTGCCTTGTGCCGGGAGGTGCCGTAGCGCGAGACTGACGGGGACGCCGTCGTGCCCCTCTGCGAGCACGGCACCCCGCTGCGAGGAGGAACTGACAGTGAGCGAGACCACGATGCAGGCGATCGTCGCGCACGAGCCCGGTGGCCCGGAGGTGCTGCGCCCGGCCGAGGTGCCCGTCCCCGAGCCCGGCCCCCGGGAGGTCCTCGTGCGGACCGAGGCCACCGGTGTGAACTTCATCGAGACCTACCAGCGCTCCGGCGTGTACCCCGTGGACTTCCCGTTCACGGCAGGCTCAGAGGGCACCGGCGAGGTCGTGGCTGTGGGCTCAGAGGTCACCACCGTGCGGACCGGTCAGCGCGTGGCAACCTCCGAGGCCACCCGCACGTACGCGCAGTTCTTCACGGTGGAGGAGGACAAGGCGCTACCCGTGCCGGACGGCATGGACCCTCAGACCGCCGGTGCGCTGCCCCTGCAGGGACTCACGGCGCACTACCTGGTGCGGTCCACGTTCCCTGTGCAGCCCGGGCAGACCGCCGTGGTCACGGCGGCCTCCGGCGGTGTGGGCGGGCTGGCCATCCAGCTGCTCAAGCGCATCGGCGCCACCGTGATCGCGCTGACCTCCACTCCGGATAAGGCCGCGACGGCCAAGCGCCTCGGCGCGGACCACGTGCTCGGCTACGAGGGCTTCGCCGAGCGTGTGCGCGAGCTCACGGACGGCCTGGGCGCGGACGTGGTCTATGACTCTGTGGGCCGTACGACCTTCGACGAATCCCTCGCGGCCACCCGCGTGCGCGGGACCACCGTACTCTTCGGGGGCTCCTCCGGCCAGGTGCCCCCGCTGGACCTGCAGCGGCTCAACAGCTCCGGGGCGCTCTACGTGACCCGCCCGTCCCTGGCTTACTACACGCGGGACCGGGACGAGCGCACGTGGCGCTGGGGCGAGCTCATGGAGGCCGTGACCTCCGGGGGCCTCGAGGTCCGGGTGGGCGCCACGTACCCGCTCGACGACGCCGCCACCGCGCACCACGACCTCGAATCCCGCGGCACGCAGGGGAAGCTCCTGCTACTGCCGTGAGATGACACCGCCCCGTGGGTCCGGGAACCCACGGGGCTGTGCACCACCGGCTTGTGCCGGAGCGGAGATCCAGGTGTACTGACCGAGGACGTTGATCAAATGCGAGAACGGCGGCTGGTTCCCGCAGGCCGTGTGCGGACGGTGCTGGTTGTACTGGTGGCGCCAGTCGGACAGTGCGTCGCGGCGTTCTCGCTCGCTGGTGTAGCAACGGGCGTAGGCCACCCGTCGGCCATGGTGCGGTGGAAGCGCTCCACCTTGCCGTTGGTCTGTGGTCGGCACGGCCGCGTCCGCTTCGGGGTGATCGACAAGGCCTCCCAGGTGTCACGCCACAGGTGCGATCGGTAGGCGCCTCCGTTGTCCGACAGCACCCGTTCGATGGTGACGCCGTGTTTGCCGAACCAATGGACGGCTCGGTGCACGACGACGACGGCAGTGACGGCGGTCTCGTCATCGTGGACCTCGGTGTACGCGACACGGGAGTGGTCGTCGATGACGGTGTGGACGAACACGTAACCGAGCTTCGGGTTGCGCCACTTGGTCTTCGGCTTCCCAGGGGTCGCCGCACGATTGCGTTTTTCTTGGCGTCGGCCGACGTAGCGCCATCCACCGCCGTCGGGGATGTTCCCGAGCTTCTTCACGTCCACGTGCGGCAAGGAGCCGGGCTGGGGGTGCTCGTAGCGCCTGATCGACTCACCAGTGGCGCGGTCGATGTAGGCCGACCGGTTGAGGCGTGCGGTGGTGAGGATGCGGTGCACGCTGGACGCGGCGACGCCGAGGCGGGCTGCGAGCTGAACTGGCCCTTCCCGCATTCGGATTCGCAGGCTGACGCATCGCTTCTTGACAGGCTTCGGCGTCTTGTTCGGCGACGTCCTCGGGCGCGACGACCGGTCGTGCATGGACTCCCCGGCCCGGTAGCGGTCGGCCCACCGCTTCACCGTTGGCCACGACACCTGGAAGCGGGCGGCGACCTCACTGATCGGCCGCCCGTCGACGACGACGAGCCGGGCCACCTTGAGCCGGTGTCGGGGTGTGAGAGCTGCGTTGGCGTGTGACATGGAAGTCCTTGTGCGTGCTCGACAGGAGGGCCGCCAGATGAGCCGACGGCCCTCCTGCCCGTTCTGATTCGTCGTCAGGCGTTGGCCCGTCGCGAAGCGAATACCTCCCTGGCGACGAACGTCGCGTTGAGTGCGCGAGGGAAGCCGGCGTAGACCGAGCTGTGGAGCAGGGCTTCGACGATCTCCTCTTCTGTGAGGCCGACGTTCAGTGCGGCGCCCATGTGGACCCGCAGTTGCGGCTCGCAGCCACCCAGCGCGGTCAAGGCCCCGATAGTGACGAGCTGACGGCTGCGCGGGTCGAGCCCGGGCCGGTCGTAAATGTCACCGAAGGCGAAAGCCGCGACGTGGTGCCCCAGGGCGGGGCTGATGTCAGCGAGGGAATCGATAACGGCTTCGCCCTGGTGGCCGTCGATGCGCGAGAGGACGTCTTGGCCGTGCTGGCGGCGAGCAAGGTTCTCATCGGAGTTGATGTCGTGCTGGGGGTCGTCATGGCTGGGGGCCTTCCTGGTAGGCGGCGAGCTTGTACTCGGTCGCGGCGAGGGCGAGTTGGAGTTGGGTGATCTGGGAACGCAGGGTGTCGCGGTGCTCAAGGAGGAGGTCGAGTCGGTCTGGAATTGTGTCTGCGCCGGCGTTGACGAGGTCGATGTATCGACGCAGGTCGGCGATGGACATGCCTGATGCGCGCATCCGGGTCAGGAAAACGAGGCGCCGTACGGTCGGGGCGTCGAACCGGCGATGCCCCGCGTGGTCCCTAGGGATGACCACCAGGCCGATGCGCTCGTAGTAGCGCAGGGTGTGAGGGCTGACGCCTAAGTGCTCGGCGGCCGCAGCAATGCCCCAGTCCTCTTCGGAATCGGCTCGGGTGAGTTCTCTAAGCGCGTCGACGTTCACGCCACCGGGCGGATCAACGGCGAGTCGCAGGGCATCTGCCAGGGCCCGGTCATTCGTCATGACCTGCACGCTAGGGGTTCGAGCACGCTCAAAGACAAGCCGCGACGTCGATCAACGTGTCCGGTCAGTACACTTTGTTAATGGTCCATCTTCTAAATGGTTGGGCGGCTGGCTTTTTCAGGATCTCGGTGCTGGTTCTGGTCCACACGCACGGGTGGCAGCGATCGTTCCAGCCGGTGACGAAGGCCCGGATCCGCTTGTTCAGCTCGGGCACCGAAACGACGTCGGCCCGATGCAGGGCCTGGCGTTCGATGAGCCCGAACCACGCCTCATGTCGACGACGGACGAATACTGGGCAAATGCGATGTTGGCACATCAACCAAGTTCGACCACGAGGCCGAGTTCGGCGTGAAGCGCATCTGGAACCGAGGGTTCTCCGCCAGCCAGGCTCTTACCTCGGGGGCCTTGTGCGCGGCGTAGTTGTCCATCACCAGGTGCAGATTCCCTGGGGGTAGGCTCGGACAACCTGCTTGAGGAAGGCCAGGAACTCCTGGCGCTGGTGCCCAGGCTTGCACGCCGCGGTGACGTGGCTGGTGGCGATCTCCAGGGCCGCAAACAGGGTGGAGGTCCCGTGCCGGTTGTAGCCGTGGATGCGCGTCGCCGGCCGGGCTGCATCGGCGAACCTGGTGCCGTGCGCTCAAGGGCCTGGATGTGTTGGTTTTCGTCCAGGGATAACACCACCGCGTTCTCGGGTGGGGCCAGGTAGAAACCGACCACGTCGACGACCTTGGCCACCAGCTCGGGATCGGTGGAGAACTTGAAGATGCCCGCCCGCCACGGGGCCACCCCATACTCTTGCCGGATATTGGCCACGGTGTTGTGGTCGATACCCAACCGCCCCGCGAGCATGTGCGAGGGCCAGGGGCGACGCTGAACTTCTTCGGCGGCACTCTGAGCGTGGCGGTGACATTCGCGCGGTGGTCGATCCGCCGGGGCCGGCCCGACCGGTCGTGGTCGGCCAGCCCGGCGATATCGGCCTACCCGTAGCAGGCCCGCCAGGCAATCACCGTATTGCCGGTGGCCCCACCCTTTCGGCGATCTCGGTGTTGGAGACACCCTGGACGGTCAGCAGCACGATGTGCGCCCGCTGGGCCAGACCCCCCGCACAAAGGTGGGGTGCACCAACCGGGTCAGCTTTTCGCCGCCGCCATCCCCCATTGGCAGCGGGGCCGCAGGATGGTTTGCCATATCTCAGAATCCCACCCCCCAAGCGCTCAGGCAATTCGAAGATGGGCCGCCAACAAGCGAAGACTGTCAGAGTCTGGTGGATCGTTGATGGTTTATGTTAGTTTGATCCGCAACACCATGTTCGAAAATGTTCGGTCTGGATCGATTCACTTTACAGGGCAAGGAGACTCGCATGGAGCTCTCAAGACGCACCGTTCTTAGGGGAGGTCTCGGTGTGGGCGCCAGCCTGGCGCTCGGCGCCTGCGGCCGCACCTCACCCGACGCTGCGGCCGGCGAGCCTGTACGCCTGACCTACTGGTCTTGGCTGAAGGGTCTCGACAAGGTCACCGATATCTGGAACGCCAAGAATCCTCACGTCCAGGTGGAGACCGTGTGGATCAAGAGCGGCAACCAGGGCGGCTACCAAAAGCTGTTTTCCGCGCTTGCCTCCGGCGGCGGTCCCGACCTCGCACATGTCGAGCTCCGGCAGGCATCGGCCTTCATGATGGTGGACGGCCTAGTCGATATGACCCAGTACGGCGCCGACGCCGTGACCGATCGATTCGAGGCTTCAGTTCTCAACCAAGTGACGTTCAACGGCGGCGTGTACGGGCTGCCGCAGGACTCCGGGCCCACCGCGTTTTTCTACCGGACCGACGTCATGGAGGCAATCGGCGCCGAGCCGCCCGCGACGTGGGAAGACTGGGCGGCCGTGGCCCGCGAGTACCGCGCCGCCGACCGATACCTAGAGTGCTTCCCCATCGCGGACGGTGGCTACTTCTGTGCCTACGCCATGCAGGCCGGTGCCAACTGGTTCCAAATCGATGGCGACTCGTGGGTCATCGACATGACAGACGACGCGACGCTTGAAGTCGCCGCTTTCTTCGACCGGGCCATTGACGAGAACCTCGTCAACGTCTCGATCAGCCCGTTCTCCCCCGGCTGGTTCGCCGCAGCCGGGACCGGACAGCTCGGGGCCATCACCTCCGCGTCCTGGGCCGACGAGCTCATCAAGGGCGTCGGCGGCACGGAGGGATTGTGGCGAGTAGCCCCGATGCCCCGCTGGACCGGCGGTTTCGGCTCCGCGCAGCTGGGCGGCTCGACGGTTGCGACGATGTCGAGCTCCCGGCATCCGCAGGAGGCGACCGACTTCGCCATGTGGATGACCACTGACCCGGAGGCGATCGACGCCCAGATCCTCCACTGCGGCATCGGCTGGTCGCCCGTCTCTGACTACATCGGCACCCCGAGGCTTCAGCAGTCGGAGTTCTTCGGTGGACAGAACTACAACACCGAGGTCTTCGTGCCGGCGGCCCAGCAGCAGAACCCGAACTGGAGCTGGGCCCCCACGGCCCAGCAGGTCTTCAACGTCCTGTCCGACGGGTTCCGGTCAAAGCTCACCGACGGCGTGCCGCTGGTCGACTCCTGCCGCGCCGCGCAGGACGCGGCCGTGCGGATGCTCAAGAACAAAGGTCTGAATGTGAGGACGGCATGAACACACAACGTCGGGCACCGTGGATCCTCATCGGCCCCTTCCTGCTCCTCTTCCTCCTGACGTTCGTCGCACCCATCGCCTACGCGGTGGTCCAGAGCTTCACGAGGGTGGATCGCGCAGGGCTCTTCGGCGAGCAGGGCACGAGCACCGTCTTCGCCGGTCTGTCCAACTACGTCCAGGCTTTCGCGGGCACCGAATTCCTCGCATCGATCGGTCGGATGCTCCTCTTCGGTGTCGTACAGGTGACGATGATGATCCTCGCGGCGACCGTGCTGGCCTTGCTGCTGGAGTCCACCTCGGCGCGGTGGCCCCAGTTCTTCCGGGCGGCGTACTTCATGCCCTACGGCGTGCCCGGGGTGATCGCGTCAGTACTCTGGTCCTTCCTCTACGTTCCGGGTCTCAGCCCGTTCATTGACGTCGCCGCCCTCGTCGGCATCGAACTCGACTTCCTCGGGCCGAACGTCGTCCTGTGGTCCATCGCGAACATCGTCACCTGGGCCTACACGGGTTATAACATGCTCATCATCATCGCCCAGCTCAAGGCCATCCCCGATGAGATCTATGAGGCCGCGCGCGTCGACGGCGCGGGCCCGTGGCGCATCGCCCGGGCGATCCAGGTTCCCCTCATTCGACCGGCGCTGATGCTGACCACCATCTTCTCCATCATCGGCACCCTCCAGCTCTTCGCCGAACCGCAGATCCTACAGACCGTTTCTCCGGCGGTCGGCAGCGAGTACACCCCCAACCTCGCCGCCTACAACTCGGCCTTCAACTACAACGACTACAACGTCGCCGCCGCCCAGGCCGTGACGATCGCGGTCGCAGCGTTCGTGCTGTCCTATGCCTTCCTGTACTTCAGCAACCGTAGGAGCAATGATGACTGACCTCTCGGCCACTACCACTGGCACACCGGTCACCGGCCGCGACCGGGCCAACGTCTCCGGCGCCCCTCGCGCCAGGCGCCGCGGGGCAGGCCGCGGCGCCGCCTCGACCATCGTCGTCACCGGCCTTCTCACGGTCGTCGCCCTCTATTTCCTCGTGCCCGTCTACTGGGTCGTGGTCGCGGCGACGAAGAGCACCGAGGATCTCTTCGCCACGCACGGATTCCTGCTCGCGCCGACCTTCAACCTGTGGGGAAACCTCACCCAGGTTCTCACCTACGACGGTGGGATCTTCGTGCGGTGGTTCACCAATAGCCTGCTCTATGCAGGAGTCGGCGGACTCATCGCCACCTACTTCGCAGCCGCCGGCGGCTACGCCCTGGCGAAGTACCGCTTCCGCGGACGCGAGGCGATCTTCGGACTCATCCTCGGCGGGGTTCTCGTGCCCGGCACCGCGACGGCCTTGCCGCTGTTCCTGCTCTTCAGCGAGCTCGGCCTCGCCAACACGTACTGGAGCGTCCTGCTGCCCTCCCTCGTCTCGCCGTTCGGCATCTTCCTGTGCCGGATCTTCGCCCAATCCACCGTTCCGGACTCGCTCATGGAGGCGGCCCGGCTCGACGGGGCAGGAGAGATGCGCATCTTCCACACCATCGGCCTGCGGACCATGGTCCCGGCCATGGTCACGGTGTTTCTCTTCCAGCTCGTCGGCATCTGGAACAACTACTTCCTGCCCCTGGTGATGCTCTCCGACGACGAGCTTTACCCGATCACCCTCGGCCTGAGCAACTGGAACAGCCAGACTCAGCGACTCCCGGAGTTCTACGAGCTCACCACCGGCGGGGTGCTGCTCTCGATCATCCCGCTGCTCGTCGCGATGATCGTCCTCCAGCGCTTCTGGCGCGGCGGCATGACGGCCGGCGCCGTCAAGGAGTAGTGAATCCGTCCCCCGTCGTCGCCCATCCCAGAACGCACGCGCGCCCACCGCCCTGAGAAGGAACAGAGACCCATGCCTGCCCCGACCTACCTCACCGACCACTCCCCGGGCCACGGCGCGCTCTCTCCGCGCTCCCGGCTCGACTCGGACGCCCCCGTGCTCGACCTCACCGGAACATGGCGCTTCCGGCTCTCGCCCGTCGCCGACCCGGGAACTGAGCCTTGGGAGGGCGACGACGCCGCCTGGGACACTATCGCGGTACCCGGCCACTGGGTCCTCCAGGGCGACGGCGGGTACGGCCACCCGATCTACACCAACGTCAACTACCCCTTCCCCATCGACCCACCGTTCGTGCCCGACGAGAACCCGACCGGAGACTACCGGCGCACCTTTACGCTCCCGGGCGACGGCGCCTGGTCGGGCGCTGAACGGATCCTGCTGCGCCTGGACGGGGTGGAGTCGGCGTACCGACTGTGGGTCAACGGCACAGAGGTCGGCGTGGGCAAGGGCAGCCGTCTCGTCCACGAGTTCGACATCACCGCTCATCTACAACCGGGCGAGAACCAGCTCGCCGTCCGGGTCCACCAGTGGTCCGACGCCTCCTACCTGGAGGACCAGGACCAGTGGTGGTTGCCCGGGATCTTTCGCGACGTCATGCTCCTCGCCCGCCCCGCCGGGGGGATCGACGATGTCTGGGTGCGTGCCGACTACGATCATG
The DNA here is from genome assembly GCA_014652975.1 of Kocuria marina. GTDB lineage: Bacteria > Actinomycetota > Actinomycetes > Actinomycetales > Micrococcaceae > Kocuria > Kocuria marina. Next base: position 25,012 of record BMZV01000003.1, read on the forward strand.
TGACGGGCCACGGCGCGTTGGACCTTGAGCTCGCCGCCGCACCCGAGGCGTTCCCTGTCGCTGTCACCGTCCCCGACCTCGGGATTGAGCACCGGTGGGACGGCCCGGTCGACGTCGCCCCGATCCCCGTCGGTGACGTGGAGCCCTGGAGCGCCGAGGTACCCCGCCGCTACGAAGTCGTCCTCGCCGCCCGCGGGGAGACGGTCACCGTACGCACCGGCTTCCGGACTGTGCGCATCGTCGGCGACCAGTTCCTGGTCAACGGCCGCCAGGTGATCTTTCGCGGCGTCAACCGCCACGAGATTGAGGCCACGAGGGGTCGGGTCTTCGACCCGGAGCACGCCCGGGCCGACCTGGAGTTGATGAAGCGGTACAACGTCAACGCGATCCGCACGAGCCACTACCCGCCGCACCCGGGCGTGCTCGATCTCGCCGACGAGCTCGGCTTCTGGGTGATGGACGAGTGTGACCTCGAGACCCACGGCTTCGAGGAGGTCGGCTGGCGGGAGAACCCCAGCGACGACCCTCGCTGGCGCCACGCCTACCTCGACCGGATCGCCCGCACCGTCGAGCGGGACAAGAATCACCCCAGCATCGTCATGTGGTCGCTGGGGAACGAGGCCGGCACCGGGCAGAACCTCGCCGCCATGTCTGCCTGGGTGCACCGCCGCGACCCGGGCCGCCCCGTGCACTACGAGGGCGACCACACCGGGGAGTACACCGACGTCTACTCGCGCATGTACCCCGCCCTGGAAGAGATCGACGCCATCGGTGGGGAGCACGGGCGGCTCATGGCGTGCAGTCCCGCGCAGGGGGCGCGGCTGCGACGTCGTCCCTTCGTCATGTGCGAGTACATCCACGCCATGGGCAACGGGCCGGGCGCGATCGCTGAGTACGACGAGCGCATCCGCGCCTACCCCCGCGTCCACGGCGGATTCGTGTGGGAGTGGCGCGACCACGGCCTGCTGACCACCACCGGGAACGGCACCCCGTTCTACGCCTACGGCGGCGACTTCGGGGAGGTCATCCACGACGGCAACTTCATCACCGACGGGATGATCCTCTCCGACGGCACGCCCTCCCCCGGTCTGGCCGAGTACGCCGCCGTCGTCGCCCCCGTCCGTCTCACGCTGACGGGCGACGCGGACGCCGTCCTCGTGACGAACGACCGGCACACTGCAGACACCACCGACCTCGCCTTCCGGTGGGCGGTCGAGGTCGACGGCGAGACAATGGCCTCAGACAACCTCGACGTCCCGCCGGTATCAGCGGGCTCCACCGCGCACATCGTCCTGCCCGGCCCGGCCAGGACGGCACTTTCCCGGGTGGGCGGCCAGGGAAGCGAGGTCTGGCTGCGGCTCGTCGCAGCGCTGGCCCGCCCCGCGGCGTGGGGGCCGGCCGGACACGTGATCAGTGCTTGTCAGGTCGATCTCACCGATTCCCGGTTCACGTGGCGTTCGCCCCGCCCGGCGGCACCGCCCGCCACGGGCAGCACCGCACCCCGGCAGGCCGGCGGGGAGATCACTCTCGGCCCAGCCCGCTTCGACGCGCGCACCGGGCGGCTCACCCGGCTCGGCGGGATGGCGGTCGACGGGCCGACGCCCGAGCTGTGGCGGGCGCCGACCGACAACGACCGCGGCTCGGGTCAGGGCAGCCTCGAGGAGGCCTCGCCCGAGGAGACCGGCGGCCTCGGCGTGCCCGGACCGTCCTCCGCCGAGCGCTGGACGCGGCGCGGTTTGGATCGGCTGGTCCACCGAACCCACGAGGTCCAGGTCCTCGACGACCGACTCATCGTGCGCATCCGCAGCGGCGCCGCCGCAACATCCATGGGCATCGAGACGAACCTGACGTACCTGGCGGACGGCGACGTGCTCGTCATGCGTGTCGACATCGCCCCGCGTGGACCCTGGGAAGGGACCTGGCCCCGGGTCGGCGTGCGACTGGGCCTGCCCGGGACCCTCGACCACGCCCGGTGGTTCGGCCCTGGGCCCGAGGAGTCCTACGCCGACGTGGCCGTGGCGGCACTCGTCGCCGTGCACGAGCGCACCATCGACAAGCTCGCAGTGCGCTACGCCCGGCCGCAGGAGACGGGACACCGCCCCCACGTACGCTGGTTGCACCTGTCCGGCGGCGAGGGGCCCAACCTTGAGCTGCAGTCCTTTAACCAACTCGGCGGCGGGCAGGTCGGACGCCCTGGGTTCACAGCCTCCCGGCACACCGCCCAGGAACTGGCAGCCGCCGCCCACCCGCACGAGCTGCCCCTGAGCGAACGCGTCCACCTCTACCTCGACGCCGCCCAGCACGGCATCGGCTCGCGGGCCTGCGGACCGGACGTGCTCCCACAGCACCAGCTGTGGCCCGCGACGCACTCCTTCGTCGTCGGACTGCGTGTGCGATAGGCAACTTACTCCGACTCGAGCAGGAGGAGACCGGAATGCGTGGTCTCGTCTCTGTCAGCACAGGGCAGGTGGGATGCCCGGCGAATCGGCCGAGTAGGACGGAAGCACACCGTGTGCACACGCGGCATGGATCACGTTGCGGTTGCTGGGTCAGGATCCACGCCCCGCAGCCTTCAAGCGCGGCGAGGATCCCACTCGGCACCTATTCTGTCTTCGGTCGGACCAGGACACTAGAAAGCCTCCAGCGCCCAGGACAGTGAGTGCTCAACCCCGGGGTCGAGGACGACCAAGTCTTCGCCGGAGTTGAAAGCGTCTGGCGGGCAGTCCATCGGTTCGACAGCCAAACCGCCACGTGGGTTGTCCCGGAGGTGGTCCCCGGTGTAGATCTGCACCCACTTGGCGCGAGGGTCCCAACTGAGCAGTGCTCCGTGACCGTCGCACGCCGTGAGGCGGGCGATACATCTTCCGCGCGACGAGACGGCCACGCCAGTAAAGGCATTGTCGATGGGCATCTGTTCGATGCCGCGCCCGGAGCGGAAGTCGAAAGGCCCTTCGGCGGTGGGGGTAAGCGCCGTCGGGAGCATACGCTGAGGAGAGACGCTCAAGTAATGATCCGCTTCCAGTTCGAGCGTCCAATCATTGACGCACCCAGACCCAGCCACCAGGTATGGGTGTGGACAAGAACCATATGGTGCTGCCGTCTGCCCCTCATTAACGCCGCGAATCTCGGCGTGCAAGCCGTCCCGACTTACCATGTATCGGGCTTCCACCCGTACGGAGAAGGGATATCCTGCGTCCGAGCCCAGTCGCAAAGCGACTACAACTTCATTGTTACTGTTGGACATGACCTCCCAGTCACGGAAGACCCCGAGTCCGTGCAACGCTGTCGCTTTTTCGGGCTCATTGACAGGAACCTGATAATGCCGACCGCCGAACCGGTACTGGCCGTCAGCCAATCTGTTCGGCCAGGGGGCACACACGACGCCTCTGTAGTCTACATTGGCGACGCCCGGAGTATGGGCGACTATGAGAGGTCTGCCTTCGTACTCGAGCGAACAAAGCGTAGCTGAAAAGGTGTCGACAACCGCCGTGTAGCCGCCAGCAACCAGCATGAACGATGTCATGAGTCTCTCCTAGAATCTGTTAGGCACCGCTAATAGCATTGAATGAGAAGCCAAAGGAGCTACATGTCTAGCCGCATCGTTCGACTTAATGAGGAAAAAGCTGAAACGTCAACGTTCAGACTGGTTCCTGAGAAGAATAATGTCTGAGCATTCCCGCCATTAACCGCAAAAATGAGGGACAATTTTCCACCGCAGGCACCGCCGATGCCTGCACGGCTGCCCAGGGATTCAACCGGATGGCCAGGTTTCTTCAGGCCTCCAACCATTACGATGACGCGCAGAGTAAACGCGGAGAGGATCATCAATGCAGCCGTTGACCTGATGAGGTCTGGCAACGCGCCAACGGGCAGAAGTGCAGATCGGTCCTGTGGGAGGTGCAGGACGGTGGCTTCGCAGAGTTCGGACTGTCATAGGCAATGTGGGCGATCTACCGGTGCGCGGCGCGGGCGCCGGCGACCATGTTCTCGAGCGTGTGGCGCATCCTCCAGTCGAGGTCGCGGGCGGCCAGTGTTCCGTCGGCGACGATCCGGGCCGGGTCGCCGGGGCGGCGGTCGCACAACTCGGGCGTGAAGTCGATGCCGGTGATGCGGGCGGTGGTCTCCATGATCTCCCGCACGGAGACACCCGTCCCGGAGCCGAGGTTGTAGACCGGCTCCAGGGTGCGGCCGACTCGAGAGCCCGGCCCGCGGCCACGTGTGCTGCGGCGAGATCGCCGACGTGGACGTAGTTGCGGACGCAGGTGCCGTCTGGGGTGTCGTAGTCCGTGGCGAAGATCTTCGGTCGGCGGCCCTCGGCCAGTGCGGTCAGGACGAGGGGGAAGAGGTTGTGGGGACTGGTGTCGTGGAGCTCCAGCGTCCCGGAACTGACTACGTTGAAGTACCGCAGCGAGGTGTGACGCAACCCCCGGGCCCGTCTCTGGTCACGGATCAGCCACTCCCCGATGAGCTTGCTCTCCCCGCAGGGCGACTCCGGGAGAGTGGGAGTGCCCTCCGTGACGAGGCCGGCCCGGGGCCTGCCGTACACGGCGGCCGACGAGGAGAAGACCATGTTCCGCACCCCGACCCTCTCCATGGCGGTGAGCAGGTGAGCGGTCCCCGTGACGTTCTGCTCGTAGATCAGCAACGGGTTCCTGACGGACTCCCCGGCATACTTGTACCCGGCCAGGTGCACGACACCGCTGACGTCGTGGTCGCGAAGCGCTTGCGTCACGGTGCCGGTGTCCAGGACGTCGGCGTGGACGAACGGGATCGGGCCGGGCACGAACGCGCGGTGGCCGCTGACGAGCGAGTCGAGGGCCACGACGGCGATGCCGGCGTCGTCGAACGCCCTGAGGACGTGGGACCCGATGTACCGGCGCCGCCGGTCACCAACCAGATCACAGCCGCTGCGCGCCGTCCGCCGGGAGGACCGTGAAGATGTCGGGGGTCTTCAGGCTGCCGAAGCCGCGCAGGACGGCGTTGCGGACCTGCTCCTCCCGGTCCGCGGGGACGAGGGCGATGGCGGAGCCGCCGAAGCCTCCCCCGGTCATCCGGGCCCCGAGTGCTCCGGCGGCCAGGGCCGTGTCGACGGCGAGGTTCAGCTCGGGGCAGGAGACCTCGTAGTCCTCGCGCAGGGAGGCGTGGGAGGCCGTGAGCAGGCCCCCGACCCCGGCCACGTCGCCGTCGCGCAGGAGCTGTACCGCCTGCAGGACCCGGCGGTTCTCGGAGAGCACGTGCCGCACCCGACGGGCCACTTCCTGGTCCAGGGCGGCCAGGTCGGCGTCGGCGGGGATGTCGCGCAGGGAGGCCACCCCGAGGGCGGCGGCGGCGCGCTCACAGGCGGTACGGCGGGCGGCGTAGCCGCCATCGGCGTGGGAGTGGGCGACCTTCGTGTCGATCACCAGGACTCGCAGCCCGTGCTCGGCCACCGGCAGGGGCACGAGCTCGGACTCCAGGGAGCGGCAGTCCAGGAACAGGGCGGAGCCGGCCCGGCCCATCAGCGAGGCCGACTGGTCCATGATCCCGGTGGGCGCGCCGACGAACTCGTTCTCGGCCCGCTGGGTCAGCCGCGCCATGGCCGGGGCGTCGAGGCCCAGGCCCAGCAGGTCGTTGAGCGCCACGATCGTGGCGACCTCCACCGCGTGGGAGGAGGACAGCCCCGCCCCGACCGGCACGGTGGAGTCCAGCAGCAGCTCGAAGCCGGGGACTTCCACCCCGTCCAGGGTGCCCAGGGCGTGCACCACCCCGGCGGGGTAGGCGCCCCAGTCACCGACGGCGCCTGGTGTGAGCCCGGGGACCGTGAACCGTGCGCGGGAGAGCCGCTCCCCCTCGGGGGCGTAGGTGGAGGCCAACTCCACCGTCTCGTGATCAGGCTCCGCGGCCCGGCGCAGCCGCACGGCGACCATCGCCGTGCGGTCGATGGCGAAGGGGAGCACGAACCCGTCGTTGTAGTCGGTGTGCTCCCCGATGAGGTTCACCCTCCCGGGGGCCCGCCACACCCCGTCCGGGGCGTGGCCGTACACCTCGGTGAAGCGGCGGGCGTGCTCCTCGGCCCGGATGTGTTCGTGGTGATCGATCTGCTCATCGGTCATCGTGCGGTCCCCCTCAGGCGTGCGGCGGTCTGTTCGGCGGTGACGTCGTTGATGAACGCGCCCATGGCGGCCTCGGAACCGGCGAGGAACTTCAGTTTGTCCTCGGCCCGGCGCGGGCTGGTCAGCTGCAGGTGCAGCCACCCGGCCTCGCGGTCGGCCGCGTTCACGGGGGTCTGGTGCCAGGCGGCGATGTAGGGGGTCGGCGTGTCGTAGAGCCGGTCCACCCGTTGCACCAGATCGCGGTAGAGGACCGTCAGCTCATCGCGCTCGGCCCCGGTGAGGGCAGCCAGGTCCGGGACCTGGCGGTGCGGGACCAGATGGATCTCCAGGGGCCAGCGCGCGGCGTAGGGGACGTAGGCGGAGAAGTGCTCGCCCTCGATCACCATGCGGTCCCCCGCCGCGGCCTCGTCGGCGAGGATCTCGCCCATCAGGGCCCGGCCCGTGGCGGCCAGGTGCGCGCGGGAGCGGGCGGCCAGCCGGGCGGCATGCGGAGCCGGATAGGGATAGGCGTAGATCTGCCCGTGCGGGTGGTGCAGGGTCACCCCGATCTGCTCCCCACGGTTCTCGAAGGGGAAGACCTGGCGGATCCCGACCATTGCCGAGAGCGCCTCGGTGCGCTGGGCCCAGGCCTCCACCACGGTGCGCGCCCGTTCGAAGGGCAGGGACGCGAAGGAGCCCTGGTGCTCGGGTGTGAAAACCACCACCTCGCACCGCCCCACGGCCGGGGACGGGACACCCCACAGGGACCGCTCCCCCGCGTCCTGCGGGTCCGGCAGCACCCCCAGCTGCGGACCCAGGGAGGGGAAGCGGTTCTCGAAGACGACGACGTCGAAGTCCTCGGTGGGGATCTCGGATTCCCGCCCGCCCGTGCTCGGGCACAGCGGGCACTGGTCGACCGGGGGCAGGTAGGTGCGGGTCTGGCGGTGGGCGGCCACGGCCACCCACTCCCCGGTCAGGCGGTCGAAGCGCACCTCGCCGTGCCCGGAGCGGGCATCCAGGGGCCGGCGGTCGGTAACCTGCTCCACCGGCGGGGTGCCGCGGTCGGAGAAGAATACGGCCTCCCGGCCGTCGGCGAGGTGGTGGGTGCGGTGCGCGATCAGCGGTGCGGTGGCGCGCTCGGCGGGGGCGGGAGAGGTCATCGGACGGGCTCCAGTCGCAGATCGGGAACGTATTGGCTCAGGATTTCGCGGGCCGCGGGATCGACACCGTCGTCCATCACGACGGTGTCGACCCCGTCCAGGTCGGCGATGCGGTAGAGGCCGACCAGGCCCCACTTGGTGGAGTCGGCCAGCACCACGCTGCGGTCGCAGCGCTGCAGGAAGAGGCGGTTGATCTCGGCCTCCATCATGTTGGGGGTGGTCAGACCCTCCCGCTCGCTGATCCCGTGGACGCCCATGAAGCACACGTCCACATGCATCGTGAGCAGTGCGGTCGTGGCCAGCGGACCCACCAGCGCGTCGGAGGGGGTCCGTACGCCGCCCAGCAGCACCACGGTCTGCCCCGTGGCCGGCGCGTCCTGGAGCGCATCGGCGATACGCGGAGAGTTGGTCACCACCGTGATCTCGGGAATCCGGCGCAGGGCACGGGCCAGGGCGTAGGTCGTGGTCCCCGAGTTCAGCGAGACTGACATCCCCGGCTCCACCATCGACTCCGCGGCCGCCGCGATCGCCGCCTTCTCTGGCAGCTGCAGCTCGGACTTGTGCATAAAGCCGGGCTCGACGGCGGAGGACCCCGCGGGCAGCTTGGCCCCGCCGTGGACCTTCTGCAGTTCGCCGTCACGGGCCAGCCGGTCCAGGTCGCGGCGCACCGTCATGTCGGACACGCTCAGTTCGGCGGCTAGGTCGGCCACCCGCACGGCACCGGCCGCACGCACCCGGTCGAGGATCTTCCGCCGTCGGCGGTCGGGAAGCATCTCGGACATGAGTCCTCCTGGATCGGGGACGGCGCGGAGAGGCGCGTCGTGGTGGCAAACCCCACCATTCAAACAATTTTGTGTTTATTTTAACATACTTGATGTTCGTCCATGTTGCTTCTAATATGGCGTGAACCACACAAGAACAATCTGTCCGGAGCCGACGTGACCGTTGCGACCCTGAAGCCAACGACCGTTTCCGACCCGACCGGGCCGTTTCGGTTGCACCTAGTCAGGGAGAACGTGTCTGCCCTCGGCCAACTCTCGAAAAGTCAGGTGCCCTCCATGGTGCACCGGGGAACGTCGCTCGGCGGTCCCGACGGCTTGACCGTCGAGTTCGCCGAGACCACCCACGCCCACTCCACGGCCAGCGACCAGGAAGTGCCGGTGCGTGCCGACGCGTTTGGGTCGCTGCCCAGTAACCGGACGGACGCTCCAAGCTTGGTTAGCAATCGGGATGGAGCAAGTACGGACACCGCTCTTCCGCGTCCCGGAGGCCCGCCTTGAGCCGATGAACCATTGAGATGCCGTCACCAACGGTGCACAGGTGAGCGGTGGGCCGGACCTGCTAGTTCCGGTGTTCGAAGATATCTGGGCCAACCACCGCCCGCGTCGATCCGCATCAAAACCAACGAGTCCATCAACGTTCTTTTCGCGGCGGACAAACGACCGACAGGGCTGCGAGTTGTCCCCGGCTCCGCCGCGCCGTCCGGCTCTTCGTCACACCACACCTCTCGGCGCCATCCGGTGCCGCTCCACATCCCACTATCCCGCAGGGCCACCTGGGGAGACTCGGAAGGAAATCCACTATGTCCTCTGTTCGTTATGACCGTGTCACCTGTCAGTACCCCGGCGCCGAACGGCCCTCGGTGACCGGTCTGGACCTGTCCATCGCCGACGGGGAGTTTCTCGTGCTCGTCGGACCTTCGGGATGCGGGAAGTCCACGACCCTGCGCATGCTCGCTGGGCTGGAGGAGGTCACCGACGGGCGGATCCTCATCGGCGACCGCGACGTCACCGACGTCCCCTCCCGCGACCGCGACATCGCGATGGTCTTCCAGAACTACGCCCTCTACCCGCACATGACCGTGGCCGAGAACATGGGCTTCGCCCTGAAGATCGCCAAGGTCCCCGCCGCCGAACGCCGGGCCCGGGTCGAGGAGGCCGCCAAGATCCTGGACCTCACCGACTACCTCGACCGCAAACCCAAGGCCCTCTCCGGCGGCCAGCGCCAGCGCGTGGCCATGGGAAGGGCCATCGTGCGCTCCCCCCAGGTGTTCCTGATGGACGAGCCGCTGTCGAACCTGGACGCCAAGTTGCGGGTCCAAACCCGCACCCAGATCGCCTCCCTCACCCGCCGACTCGGGGTCACCACCGTCTACGTCACCCATGACCAGGTCGAGGCGATGACCATGGGCGACCGGGTGGCGGTGCTCAAGGACGGGCACCTCATGCAGGTCGACACCCCCCGGGCGCTCTACGATGCCCCGGCCACGGAGTTCGTCGCCGGGTTCATCGGCTCGCCGACCATGAACCTCTTCCGTGCCCCACTCACCGGCGGCACCGTACAGCTGGGCACGGTGAGGATTCCGCTGACCGGTGCCCAGCGGAATGCGCTGACCGAGGCCAAGGTCACCATCGGCATCCGCCCCGAGGACCTCCACCCCGCCCCCGAAGGCGAAGGGCTGCCGATCGTGGCCGACGTCGTTGAGGAACTCGGCGCCGACGCTTTCGTCTACGGCCACCTCGCACCCGTCACCGCCGCCAACATGGTGGTGCCGGTGGACAACACCACCGGGGCCGAGGACGACCCGGGCGCCCACGAGTTCATCGTCCGCGTCGAGGGCCGCACCCCACCGGCACCCAACACCACAATTTGGGTCGTTCCGACCCTGGAGCACGTCCACCTCTTCGACGCCGCCACCGGCCGGCGTCTGCCCGACTAAGCCAGGCACAGGACCTGCCATCGGCACCCAGCGCCCGTGGAGCCGCCCGCTCTGTTCGACGGGCGGCTCCACCGATGCCGAGCGTCCCACCCGCGCTGACTCCTTCAAAAAATCGAATACGAACGTCCACCTCACCAACACACAGTGACAGCCCCAGCACGGCCACCAAAGGGTGGTCCACCCTGTACCGCCACCACATCGGCGTCGACATGGGCGGCACCATGATCAAGTACGCGGTCGAGGACACCGCCGACGGCACACCTATCACCCCGATTCTCCAACTGCCCACTCCCGTGCCCATCACCCCGCAGGCGGTCGCCGAGGTACTCGGAGTTCTGCTCCACCAGCTGTCCTCCCGGCCCCAGGCCCCACATCAGGAGGCCAACGTGGGGTGGCCCTGCCCACCATCGCCCGCGAGGGCGTGGCGCGTTCGGCCGCGAACATCGACAGCACCTGGATCGGCCTGGAGGTCGAGTGCTTCCTCACCGACCGGCTGGGCCGGCCCGTGCACGCGCTCAACGACGCCGACGCGGCCGGGCTGGCCGAGGTCCGCTACGGCGCCGGCCGCGGACCCGAGGGCCGCCCCGCCCGCGGCACCGTGCTGGTCCTGCTCCTGGGCACCGGGATTGGCTCGGCCCTGTTCGTCGACGGATGGCTGGTCCCGAACCTGGAACTGGGCCACCTCGAGCTCGCCGACGCGAAGGCCGAGACCCGGGCCTCGGCCGTGGCTCGGGAACGCGAGCACCTGGACTGGCCCGACTACGCCCGGCGGCTCCAGCGCTACCTCTCCCACCTGGAGTTCCTGCTCTCCCCCGGCCTGATCATCGTTGGGGGCGCGGTCTCGGCCCGGCACGAGGACTTTATCCCCCACCTGCACCTGGATACCCCATCGTGCCCGCCCAGCTACCCAACGCCGCCAGGATCGTCGGCGCCGCCCGCCACACCTACTACACGGCACCGCCCTTGCCGTAGCCGGATCACCGACCGCAGGTCACCGAGCTCACGAGGTGGCCAGGTCCACCCCGCTTCAGCGGCTCATGCCCGCCACCTTTACCCTTATCCCCCAGGAGACCCCACGAATGAAGATCGGACTGCTGACCAGCGGCGGGGAGGGCACCCTCGCCGAGGCCGCACGGCTGGCCGAGGCCGGCCTGCCCGTGGTGGGGGTGCCCAAGACCATCGACAACGACCTGCAGGTCATCGACTACACCTTAGGTTTCGACACCGCCGTGTCCATCGTCACCCACGCCATGGACCGGCTGCGCACCACCGGGGAGTCCCACCACAGGTGCATGGTCGCCGAGGTCATGGGCCGCGACGTCGGGTGGATCGCCCTGCTCTCGGGGATGTCCGCCGGGGCCCACGCGGTGCTGATCCCGGAGCAGAAGGTCTCCATGGACCAGGTCTGCGCGTGGGTGCGGGAGGTCTACGACCGGGGCCGGTCCCCGCTGGTGGTCGTCGCCGAGGGCTTCGTCCCCGAGGATCACGAGGACGTGCTGGCGGGGAAGGGCACCGAGGCCGACGGCCCTCCCCGGCTGGGCGGGATCGGGGAGTACGTCACGCAGGAGATCGAGCGCCTCACCGGCATCGAGACCCGCAACACCACGCTCGGGCACATTCAGCGCGGGGGCGCCCCACGGGCTTCGACCGGGTGCTGGCCACCCGCTTCGGGATGGCCGTGGTCGACCTCGTGCACGAGAAGCAGTGGGGCCGGATGGTCGCCATCCGCGGCACGGACATGGTCCGCATCGACTTCGCCGAGGCGCTCGAGGGGCTCAAGACCGTCCTCCAGCACCGCTGGGACGAGGCCAAAGTCCTCTTCGGCCGCTGAGAGTAACCGTGCACGTCCACCCCGGAGCAACAGTGCGACCCCTCCCCCTTCTCTGATCCCTTATCCCTCAGTACTGACGACACGAAGCCCCCATGCGACGAGCAAAGATCGTGGCCACGATAGGCCCGGCCATCTCCTCGTACGAGAACCTCTCCGAGGCGATCCGGACCGGCATGAACGTGGCCCGGCTCAACATGAGCCACGGCGACCGCTCCGTGCACGACACCTCCTACGAGAACCTGCGGCGCGCCTCGGCGGAGCCGGGGCGACGGTCGCGATCCTCGCGGACCTCCAGAGACCCAAGATCCGGCTCGCCCGCTTCGCGGACGGCCCGCACGAGCTGCTCCCCGGCGTTGAGAACCGCGACGTCCGGCGGGCGGGCAATGGCTTCAACCTGATCCCAAAGCTTTTCCATGTTCTCGTAGGTGCGCAGGTCCGCCCGCACTGGGTAAACGGTCGCGCCAAGCGCACGCAGTTGCTCAGCGACGGTATCGATCGAGTCGCTGCGTCCGGTGCCGATGATGTCGTAGCCGCGAGTGGCCAGCTCGCGGGCGATGTCGGTGCCGATGCCGTTGGAGGCGCCGGTGATGAAGGCCAGAGGCCGGGTGCGGGTGGAAGGCGTGGGCACGGTGATTCCCTTCACGATGACGGTGGTTCAGGGCACGCTGGAGCCCCTAGACCGCGGGTGCGGCCGGGGCGGGGGTGAGGGTGGTCCGTGCTACGGGGTCGCGGTGGGCGGCTGATTGGCTGCAGCGTTGGTCACTGACGGATCGCTGTGCTCGGAGCTCCAGCTGGCGAGGATGCGCGGCTTCTCCAGGTCGGTGGATGACGCCCTCGGAAGCGCTGGTGAGCCGACCCTGCTCTAGGTGCCTGCCCGCACCCCGCGGTGCACGCGGCGCGCGCCCCAGGCCGTGAGGCCGATGCAGAACAGCGCGCCCATCCCGAGTGCCGCGGCGCGGACCCGCTGGCCGGTGACCATCGAGCCCGTCACCCCGCTGTCCCCGTAGGAGCCGGGCTCGCCCGTCTCCACGACCGTCAGGTGACCGTTCTGCTCCGCGAGCAGGGCGTCCACCTCCCGCGGGAAGTCGGAGTCCTGGACACCCGTCTGGGTGCCGCGGAACGTGATCTGGTTCCCCTCGGTCTTTTTGATGGGATCGTCGAGCCGGTTGTCGAACGGGTAGCGTTCGGTCAGCTCGTTCTTGGGCATGATGCCCGCGTAGATCCCGTTGTAGTCCTGGGTCACGAGGTCCTTGGTGAGCGTCTGGTACGTCCCGGAGACGACCATCGACTCCCCCGCCCACTCCTCCAGCCGGGAGGCCTTGTCGAAGGACAACGCCGAGGCCAACCCCAGCGCCAGGGTCACGACTGCCCCCAGCAGCACGATGAGGACGATCCACCATCCTCGGGTACCACCGGGTCGTGTCTCCTGGTCATGCTCGTCGAAATCGATGAGTTCCTGGGTGTCGTGGCTCACGGTATGACTTCTCCTGGCTGGTGGGGGGTGATCAGCTTCGGATCTCAGCGCCGTGCTCCCTGTGGGCCGCATCCACCGCGTTCTCACGGGCCTGGGAGGCCTCGTCCGCGGTGAGGGTGCGGTCCGCGGCCCGGAACCGCAGGGCGATCGCCACGGACTTCTTGCCCTCGGGGATGCCCTTGCCCACATACACGTCGAAGACCTCGGCGGCTTCGAGCAACTCGCCCGCTCCCCGACGCACCGTGGTCAGCAGGTCCGCCGCGGGGACGCTCGCGTCCACCACGAGTGCGACATCCTGGGTGGCCGCGGGGTAGCCCGAGATCACCTGGGCGGTGACCGCCGAGGCCTCACGATCGAGCAGCGCGGACAGGTCGAGTTCCACGGCGCACGTGCGCTCGGGCAACCCCTGGGCCGCGACGAGCTTGGGGTGCAGCTCTCCCGCCATACCGATCACGGCGCCGTCCTGAGTGCTCAGCTGCGCGGTGCGCCCGGGGTGGAACGCGTGATGCGAGCCCTGGGTGACCCTCAGCTCCACGCCCACGCTGCGTGCGGCGAGCACGGCGACGTCGAGCGCGTCCTGCCAGTCCAGGGTACGCGGCGCAACCCACGGGCCTGCAGCGGCGTCGTGCCCCGTGAGCACCGCGGCGAGCCTGCGCGGCTGGTCGGGAACGGCGGCGTCGAGCCGTTCGAGCTCCGGAGCGGCCGGGCGCACGCCGAGCGGCGGGATGGGCTGGGTGTCCGGGGTGTAGCCGTCCGCGAGGAACACGTGGCCTATCTCGTAGAGGGCCAGGTCCCGCAGTCCGCGCGAGTGGTTGCGCTTGAGCACCCCGAGCAGCCCGGGCAGGATGCTCACCCGCAGCAGGGACTGGGCCTCGCTGATGGGGTTCGCGAGCTTGATCGACGCCACGTGCTCACCGTCCGCGCTGCCCCACAGGTCGTTGTCCGCCTGGGACACGAACGGGTAGCTGAGCACCTCGGTGAGCCCGGCGGCCGCGAGCGTGTTGGCCACGCGGCGTCGTGCGGCCTGCGAGCGCGTGAAGCCGCGCCCGGGAGGCGCCACGGGGAGGCGATCGGGGATCTTGTCGTAGCCGTCCAGACGCGCGACCTCCTCGACGAGGTCCTCCTTCTCGAGCAGATCCGGGCGCCACGACGGCGGGACCACGGTCCAGCCGTCCGCGGTCTCCGTGACCTCGGCGCCGATGGCCACGAGGCTGCGCTCGACGACCTCTGGAGAGTAGTCCACTCCAACGCGCGCCGCAGGGTAGCCCGCGGGCAGCTCGATCGCGGCGGGGCGGTCCGTGTGGTCCACGTCCGTGACCCGCCCGGAGTCCGTGCCGCCGGCCAGCTCCACGAGGAGGTCGACGACGCGCTGCGCAGCAACCGGCGCGAGCTGCGGGTCCACGCCGCGCTCGTATCGCTTGGACGCCTCCGAGGGAAGCTTGTGTCGGCGGGCGGTGCGGGCGATCGAGACCTCGTCGAAGCGCGCGGCCTCCACGAGCACGCGCGTGGTGTTCTCCCCGACTTCGGTCGCGGCGCCGCCCATGACGCCAGCGAGGCCCACGGGACCGGATTCGTCCGCGATCACGAGGTCCTCGGTGTTCAGCTCACGGGACTTGTCGTCCAGCGTGGTCAGCTTCTCGCCGGCCCGCGCACGGCGCACGGTAATCCCGCCCTGCAGGGTGTCCGCGTCGTAGTTATGGATCGGCTGGCCGTACTCGAGCATCACGTAGTTGGAGATGTCCACGGGCAGGCTCAGGGAGCGGATCCCGGCCAGGCGCAACCGCGACACGAGCCACTGCGGGGACGGGATGGATGGATCCACGTTCTCCACGATGCGCACCGCGAAGCGGTTGCACCCGGCGCGGCCATGGATCGGGGCGTCGTCGGACACGGTCACGGGGAACCCGTCCTCGGTGGACGCGGGCACCCGCGGCGCGAGCTCCGCCACGGGATCCGTGAACGGTGCGCGCACCGCGTGGCAGTACTCGCGGGCGATCCCGCGGATCGAGAACGCGTACCCGCGGTCCGGGGTCACGTTGACCTCCGCCGCCGAGTCGTAGAGACCCAGCAGCTCCAGGGCGTCGGAGCCGATCTCGGGGTCCAGCCCGATCCGAGACAGCACCAGGATGCCGTCGTGGTCGTCGCCAATGCCGAGCTCGCGCACGGAGGCGATCATGCCTGCCGAGATGTGGCCGTAGGTCTTGCGCGCGGAGATCCGGAAGTCACCCGGCAGCACCGCACCCGGAAGGGCGACGACCACCTTGTCACCCACCGAGAAGTTGTGGGCACCACAAATGATTCCCTGGACGCCCGAGGGGTCGATGCCCTTGCCCGTCAGCGTCTGCTCATGGCCCTCCGGCACCACGCGCACGGAGCACCAGTTCACGGTCTTGCCGTTGGAGTGGGTCTCGGGCTCCATGGAGAGCACCTGGCCCACCACGATCGGACCGGAGAGGGAGTCGGAGGGGCGGTGGACGTCCTCCTCCTCAAGACCCACCTTCACGAGGGTGGCCAGGACGTCCTCCGCGGTGGCGTCCTCGGGAACGGGCGCGTACTCGCGCAGCCATGACAAAGGAACTCGCATTGCTCTAGATCTCCATCCCGAAGTGTTCGCTGAAACGGACGTCGCCCTCGACCATGTCGTGCATGTCCGGGACGTTGTTGCGGAACATCAGGGTCCGCTCGATGCCCATGCCGAACGCGAACCCCGAGTAGCGCTCGGGGTCGATCCCCGCGGCCCGCAGCACGTTGGGGTGCATCATGCCGCAGCCACCCCACTCAATCCACCGCGGTCCGCCCTTGGCGGTGGGGTGCCACACGTCCAGCTCCGCGGAGGGTTCGGTAAAGGGGAAGTAGTTGGGCCGCAACCGGATCGCGGCCTCCGGGCCGAACATGGTGCGCGCGAAGTGGGTGAGGGTGCCCTTGAGGTCCGCCATGGACAGCCCTTCGTCCACGGCGATGCCCTCCACCTGGTGGAACACGGGGGTGTGGGTCGCGTCCAGTTCATCCGTGCGGTAGGTCTTGCCCGGGCACACCACATACACCGGCAGCTCGCGCTCCAGCAGCGAGCGCATCTGCACCGGCGAGGTGTGGGTGCGCAGCACCAGGTGTGACGACGGCGGGTCCACGAAGAACGTGTCCTGCATCTGCCGCGCCGGGTGGTCCGGCTTGAAGTTCAGCGAGTCGAAGTTGAACCACTCGTGTTCGAGCTCCGGTCCCTCCGCGACCTCCCAGCCCATGCCCACGAAGATGTCCCCAATGTGGTCCATCAGGTTGGTCAGGGGGTGCCGTCCGCCCAGCCGACGACGCCGCGTGGCCGCCGTGACGTCCACCGCTTCCTCCACGAGGATGCGGGCATCCCTCTCCTCCTCGAGCACGGTGGCGCGTGCCGCGAGCGCCTTGTTCACGCGTCCGCGGGCCTGCCCCACCAGCTTGCCCGCGGTGGCCTTGGCGGCCTTGTCCAGCCCACCGATCGCACGGTTGGCCAGCGCCAGCGGGGATTTCTCCCCCGTGTGGGCCAGGCGAACGGTCTTCAGCTCGGAGAGGTCGGCGGCGGCCTCGATCTCACGCAGTGCGTGCTCGAGGGCGGCCGTCACCCCGGCCTCGTCGGTGGGGTCCACCGCGGCGGACGGTGTGGTCTCGGACATGGTTTCTCGCGTTCCTACTGGCGGACGGTGTTCTCACGAGCTCGCTCCCCCGGTGGGTGAGCCGCTTTTCGTGCAAATGCCCGCAGCGTGGCCGGTGCGGGCAGGGTCAGTCTAGTGGAGGACCCATGGCGTCCGCTGACCCGGCGGGGTCATGGGGCGAGCTGTCCCAGCAATGCCCGCACGATCGGAAGGTCCGCCGGGATCCACGGCAAGGCCAGTACGGCGTCGGGGTCGCTCGACGGAACCCACCGCACGGCCAGGTGATCGGTGCCCACCACGGGTGTATCCGCAGTGGTTCCGGTCCACACTCGCATCGCGGCCTTCTCGGACAGTGGCCATCCCTGAGCATGGGGGCCTGAGATTTCAGCCAGAAGCTCCACCCGCACCGACAGCTCCTCCGCGCATTCGCGCACGAGTGCGTCCTCGGCGCTCTCCTCCGGTTCCTGCTTGCCGCCCGGGAACTCCCACAGCCCGCGCAATGTCTCGGGGTAGGCGCGCTGGGCGGCGAGGAACGCGGTGGGGTGATGTGCGTCGTCGAGCAGGGCCACCCCGACCACCTGGGTCCGGAAGCGCGCGGGGAGATCGGAAGTCATGGTGTTCAGTGTGTCACCGACAATTCGGACAGCGCGGAGAGAGAAGCGTCAGCGATCGAAAATCCGGCGCTGGGCTTGCGCCGATGCATACAGACACACGGTCGCGGCGGTGGCCACGTTGAGCGATTCGGCGGCCCCGTACAGCGGCACCGCCACAGACAGATCCGCGGCCGCGACCTCCGCTTCCGACAGTCCCTGCGCCTCATTACCGAACAGCCACGCGGTGGGCTGCTCGAGGGGATACGCCACGTCCCCCGAAGAAATGCCCGCGGCGCGCAGCATCGCGGCGTCGGCCAGCTCGGAGACCGTCATGGAGGCATAACCATCCGCGGCGAGCACACCCATGCCGTGCTCACGAGCCGCCGCGACGACCGCGGCGAGTTCCATGCCCGTGAACACCGGGACGTGGAACAGCGACCCCGCAGAGGAGCGCACGGATTTCGGGTTGAACGGGTCCACGGTGCCGGGAGTGCACAGCACGGCATCTGCGCCGGCGGCGTCCGCGGTACGGATCACGGTGCCGGCGTTACCCGGGTCCTGCACCCGGACCAGCATGCCCACCAGGCGTGCGGCACCGATGGCGCGAGCGGCGTCGTCAGAGGAGCCCGACGCCTCAGACGCGTCCAAAGCAGAGGAACGGAAGCGGCACACCGCCAGCATCCCCTGCGGCGTGACCGCATCGGTCATGGCCGCGAGTACCTCCGGGGTGACCGCCCGGACGAACGCGTCACCGCGGTCGGCGACCGCGGCAAGATCCGCAGCGATCCCCGGATGCCGGTCGAGCTCCTGCAGGGTCACATACACGGCATCGAGCCTCGGCAACCCGGGAGCGGGAGAATCCGCGAGCGCGAGACGGACCGCCTCGCGCACGTTCTGCGGACCCTCGGCGCGGAACAATCCGCGCTTGGAACGCATCGAGCGCCTGGTCAACGCGGTCACGTCCTTGACCCGATCGGCTCGGGGGTTGGACAGCAACCGGTCTTCCAGGCGCTCGACGAACGTCACAGCGGCACTCAGGCGGCGGTGCGGGGCGCGGAGGTGTCCTCCGGCAGGGCGTCCTTGGCCACGCGGACCAGAGTCGCGAACGCGTTCTCGTCGCTCACGGCCAGCTCGGCCAGCATGCGACGGTCCACCTCGACCTCAGCGGCCTTCAGGCCCTGGATGAAGCGGTTGTAGGTCAGACCGTTCGCGCGGGCGGCGGCGTTGATGCGCTGGATCCACAGCCGACGGAAGTCGCCCTTCTTCTTGCGACGGTCGTTGTAGGAGTAGGTGTACGAGTGGAGCATCTGCTCCTTGGCCTTGCGGTACAACCGGGACCGCTGACCGCGGTAGCCCGAGGCCTTCTCCAGAACTTCACGACGCTTCTTGTGGGCATTGACCGCCCGCTTCACACGTGCCACGTGCGTACTCCTAACGATTCGGTTCCGACCCCTGCCGGAACATGACTACCCGCCGCGCAAACGCGGCGCTGACGAAATGGAAGAGGAAGGGCCTACTTGGCCAGCATCCGCTTGATGGCCTTGGCCTCACCCGGGGTGGAGACGATCTGGTCGCCCGCGAGACGGCGGGTCAGACGCGAGGACTTGTGTTCCAGGTAGTGGCGGCGGTTGGCCTGCTGGCGCTTGACCTTGCCCGAACCGGTGAGCTTGAAACGCTTCTTGGCACCGCTGTGGGTCTTCATCTTCGGCATGGTGGCCGTCTCCTTTTACATCGACCGGTGGGGCACACCGGTGGGTCGCGACACACGGCCGCGACCACGCTGGTGTCGGGCGATCACACGCCCAACGCTGTCAATTCCTGTGCCGCGGTTACTTCTTGGCGGGCCCGGGCTTGAACGCCCCGGGTTTCGGTGCCGCGGGCTTGGCCGCCGCGCTCGGCTTCACGGGTGCGGGCTTCGCACTCGGCTTCGCGCTTGCAGCGGGCTTGGGGCTCGCTGCGGGCTTGGGTGACGACGCCGATGCGGTACCCGCCTGCGCCGCCGCCGGCTTGGCCGCTGCGACCTTGGCGTCCGCGGTGGCCTGCTGTGCAGAAGCCTCGGGCTGCGCCGGAGCCTGGGTGGCTTCGGTACCGGACGCCGGCGCCACGGTCTCCTGGACCTTGTCCTCCGCCGCGATGGGAGCGCTCTGCGAGCTCTCCGCCTGCACGGTGGCCGCCTGACGCAGTTCCGCCGGGAACGCGTCCCCGATGGACTGGGTCACGGACTCGGCAGTAGAGGTGTCCACCCGCTGCTTGCGCTGGTTCTCGGACTGCGACGTCTCCCGCTGCTTCTGCTTGCGGGCCTCAGCGCGAGCCTCCGCCTTGTTCTTGAGCGGACCGATGACCATGACCATGTTGCGACCGTCCACGCGGGGCGCGGTCTCCACGACACCGACCTCGGCGACGTCTTCCGCGAGCCGCTCGAGCAGGCGCACACCCATCGCGGGGCGCTGCTGCTCACGACCGCGGAACTGGATCATGGCCTTGACCTTGTCCCCCGCGGAGAGGAAGCGCTTGGCGTGACCCACCTTGGTCTCGTAGTCGTGCGTGTCGATCTTCAACCGGAAACGCACTTCCTTGAGCACCGTGTTGGCCTGGTTCTTGCGCGCCTCACGAGCCTTGACCGCAGCTTCGTACTTGTACTTGCCGAAGTCCATGAGCTTGGCCACGGGGGGCTTGGCGTTGGGTGCGACCTCGACCAGATCGAGATCCGATTCTCGGGCCAGCCGCAGCGCGTCCTGAACGCGAACGATGCCGACCTGCTCGCCGCCAGGTCCGACCAAGCGGACTTCCGGGACACGGATTCTGTCATTGATACGTGGATCGCTAATGCCAAGCTCCTGAGTTCGTGGGTTTCCCCGTGGTTGGGTCCTGGACCACAACGAAAAACCTCCGCTGCGGCACGCGCGAGCGGAGGTGAGAACCACACAGAGACCGAGATGACACGACCGTCATGAAAACGGCGTGGTCGTTCGGTCACGAACCCGGGCACCTGGTGCCGTGTGATCGCGTCACTCGGCGGGCGGCGGCGGGTGGGAGTCATCTCCGCTTGCACACTGTCCATCAATATAACCCATCCGGGGGCGCCGGGGCCAGTCGGGCGACGGCCCCGCGCCGGGCGATACCGCTGTTCTACAGTGGTCCCATGTCCGAGCAGCCGCGCTCCGAGCGCTTCGAATTCACCGACACCGCATCGTCCCAGGGTCCCGCCCACGATCACGACGCCGCCCACGACCACGGCGCCTCCGATCCCGATGCACTGCCAGACGAGACCCTCGCCGAGGTGAACAACCAGATGCGTGACATCGCCGAGGTCCCCGCGGTCGAGGTCATCACGACCGCCGCCGTTCACCTGATGAGCGCCGCCGCCGTGAAGTGCGGTCTGGCCGCCGAGGAGAACGCCGAGGAACTCAAGGACCTGGACGAGGCGCGCAAGCTCATCATCGCCCTGGCAGGTCTGATCACCGCGGCCGCTCCCGAGATCGGCTCCCAGCACGCGGGCCCGTTACGCGACGGCCTCAAGTCCCTCCAGCTCGCGTTCCGCGAGGCTTCCCCGTTCCCCGACGCCCCCGGCGCGGGACCCGGCGAGAAGTTCACGGGCCCGGTCTACGGCTGAGCGTCAATCCCGTTGAAGTCCTTTTAAGGAACGCGGCGCGCGACCGGTGGTCGTGCGCCGCGTTCCTCTTGGTGACGTCAGACGGCGACGTCACGCTGTGATCTCATGCAGTGACCTCACGCGGTGAGCCGGACCTCGATCGAATCCACCGCCTCCGCCATGACGGGCTGGGCCGCGAGCTGCTGCTGGTAATGCCCCACTGCTGCCTGCACCTCGTCGACGGACAGCCCCACCCGCAGCTGCAGGGTGACCGTGAGCTCCGGGCCCTCGCCCCCACCGCGTAACGCGGCGCCGTCGGACCGCGCGGCATTCACACCGCGACCCGGGCCGGCGAGCGCCGCCACGATCTCCGAGCGCCCGAGTGCCGCGCGCGTGACGGCGTCGTCCACCGCGACATCCCGGTACGACGGCGTCCACTCGTGTCCCTGTGCCACGGCCCACAGGGCGGGGCGCCGGACCACGAAGGCCGGATCCGTCCCCGGATCCACGACAAGCAGGGCGGAGCCGTCTTGCACCGCGGACAGCGCGGCGCGGCGGATGTCCGCGGCGACCGGTCGGGCCCGGGAGTTCCATGCGGTCAGTGCATTGGTGGACGTGAACACCGGCAGGGCCTTGCGGCCGTCGGCGGCCTGCAAGCTCACGAGGGCCATGTCCGCTTCCTTGTCGGAGACCAGACCGTCCTCGGTGATGTGGGACTGGGACACCTGCGCCACGATGGGCACGAACACCCGGATCCCGGCGAGCGCGGCCACGACCTCCTCCTCGCCCACTGTCCCCGCGCGCCATGCGTCAAGTGCGCAGGCGACATTCGGATCCGCGGTGCCGGGGTCGTCGGGAAACTGGTGGGTGTGGCTCGTACCCTCCCCCAAATTGCGACCCTCCCACGACTGACCGCCGGTGTCTGTGGGGCCACCGGCCGAGCGCAGCTGGGCGGCGATGTGCGCGGGAAGGACGCGTGCGCTGGGGCCGGAAACGGCGTGGTCACCGCGCCCGGAGGGCGGGTGCGCTTCGCGTCCGGGCCCGCGATCCGCGCGGTGCTCAGGCACTCGGGCGACCGGCGACGTCCAGGGCCTGCGCGAGCGTGAACTTGCCGGCGTAGAGCGCCTTGCCCACGATCGCGCCCTCGATGCCGGCGGGGACGAGCTCGCGCAGCGCAGCGAGGTCCTCGAGGGACGAAATTCCGCCCGAGGCCACCACGGGCTTGTCCGTGCGGCGGGCAACCTCGGCCAGCAGCTCGGTGTTGGGCCCGCGCAGCGTGCCGTCCTTGGTCACGTCGGTGACCACGTACCGCGCGCAGCCGTCGGCCTCGAGGCGCTCCAGCACCTCCCACAGGTCGCCGCCGTCCTTGGTCCAGCCGCGCGCGGCGAGCGTGGTGCCGCGCACGTCCAGACCCACGGCGATCCTGTCCCCGTGCTCGGCGATCACGCGATGCGTCCACTCGGGGTTCTCGAGCGCCGCCGTGCCCAGGTTAATGCGCGCGGGGTCCAGGGTCAGGACGCGCTCGAGGGACTCGTCGTCCCGGATCCCGCCGGACATCTCGATCTTGAGGTCGAGGTTCGCGGCCACGCGGCGCAGGACCTCGATGTTGTCACCGCGACCGAACGCGGCGTCGAGGTCCACGAGGTGCAACCATTCGGCGCCCGCGTCCCGCCACGCGAGGGCGGCCTCGAGCGGATCGCCGTAGCCGGTCTCGGAGCCGGCCTCCCCCTGGACCAGGCGCACGGCCTGTCCGCCTTGCACGTCCACCGCGGGCAGCAGTTCCAAACGGCGTTCGGTGGTCTCGGTCATGTCTCTCCTCACGTGGCACCCGCGGGCGCCGTGGTGGTCCGGTGGTTGATTGGATTGTCGCGGTGCGGCGCACGCCCCGTACCCGTTGACGACGGCACTACGCCCGGTTCACACGCTCGTGAACCACGAGTAGCCCCCGTAGCCGATCAACACGAGGGCCACAAACGCGAGCAACACCACGCTCCACAGCGGCTTGCGCTGTTGATGGAAGGAGATCGCCCCGCCCACGAAGAACGCCCCCGCCACGAGCAGCAGCACCGATGCGGTCATGCCGGGGCCCCCGAACTCGGTGCGGGGATGCGCCCGGCCATGCGTCCGGTGCGCGGCAACGTGGACAGCCAGTTGCGCAGCAGGGCGATCCCCGCCGCGGAGGACTTCTCGGGGTGGAACTGGGTGGCGCTCAACGGACCGTTCTCCACGGCGGCCACGAAGGGCGCCCCGTGCTCGGACCAGGTGACGCCCGGGGGCACCATGTGCTCGATGCTCTGGTCGAATTCCCACTCCCGCACCCCGTAGGAGTGCACAAAGTAGAACCGCTCGTCCTCAATGCCGCGGAACAGTACCGAGCCCTCCGGCGGGCGCACCTCATTCCAGCCCATGTGCGGGACCACCGGAGCGTCGAGGCGTTCCACGGTCCCCGGCCACTGTGCCAGTCCCTCGGACTCGTGACCGTGTTCCACGCCGCGGTCGAACATGACCTGTAGGCCCACGCAGATCCCCAGCACCGGACGGCCACCGCTCAACCGGCGATCGATGAGCCGCGGGGCGTCCACCGCGCGCAATCCCTCCATGACGGCCGCGAAGGCTCCCACGCCCGGGACCACGAGACCGTCCGCGTCCATGACGTCGCGCGGATCGGCGCTCAGCACCACCCGCGCGCCGGCCTCCTCGAGGGCGCGCACGGCAGAGCGCACATTGCCCGCGCCGTAGTCCAGGACGACAACACTCGGCGCCTCCGTCATGTTCTGCTCCGCCCCGCTCACAGCGCGCCCTTGGTGGACGGGACCACGCCGGCCATGCGGGCGTCGGGCTCCACGGCTTCGCGTAACGCCCGCGCAAGCGCCTTGAACTGGGCCTCGGCAATGTGGTGCGGATCACGGCCGCGGATCACTTCCACGTGCAGGCACAACTGGGCGTGGTAGGCCAGGGACTCGAAGACGTGGCGGGTCATCGACCCGGTGAAGTGACCACCGATCAAGTGGTATTGCTGGCCCTCCGGTTCACCCGTGTGCACCACGTAGGGCCGCCCGGACACGTCCACCACGGCGGACGCGAGTGCCTCGTCGAGCGGCACGGTGGCCTGCCCGAAACGGCGGATCCCCCGCTTGTCCCCGAGTCCCTGGCGCAGCGCATCACCCAGGACGATCGCTGTGTCCTCGACCGTGTGGTGGACGTCGATGTCCGTGTCCCCGTGGGCCTGGATGTCCAGGTCGATCAGGGAGTGCTTGGACAGTGCCGTGAGCATGTGGTTGTAGAACGGCACCGTGGTCTCGATCGAGGACGTACCCGTCCCGTCCAGGTCCAGGCTCACGCGCACGCTGGATTCACTGGTCACGCGTTCCACCGTGGCGGTGCGGTGGTTCTCGACTGCGCTCATGAAAGACGACATCTCCTCGGGGACGGCGCCCGGCGACGGCTCGGCGGGCGGGTCCAGTCTAGATGGCTGGGGTGGGACCATGGGGCCGCGGCCCGACCGGTCCCACGGTTCGAGACGAGCCGGGCCGGCTCAGAATCTTGGCCCGGACGGTCCGGCTCAGGACCGGGCGAGGTAGGACTCCACGGCCTCGAGGAACGCGGTGGTCTCCGCTTCCGTCCCGGCGGTGACCCGTAGGTGGCCGGGGATCCCCACGTCCCGCACGAGGACGCCCTGGTCGAGCAGACCCTGCCACATGGCGTGGGCGTCCCCGCCGCACTCGAAGAACACGAAGTTGGAATCGGATTCGGCGGGGGTCAGGCCCAGTCGCTTGAGCTCGTCCACGATCCGGTCGCGCTGCAGTTTGATGTCCTCGACCGTGCCGAGCAGTGTCTCGTGGTGTTCGAGTGCGGCCAGTGCGGTCGCCTGGGTCACCGAGGACAGGTGGTACGGCAAGCGCACGAGGCGGATAGCGTCCGCGACGGAGCGGTCCGCGGCGAAGTACCCGAGTCGTGCACCCGCTAACGCGAACGCCTTGCTCATGGTGCGCGTGACGATGAGCCGGGGACGGCCGGGAAGCAGGGTTAGCGCCGAGGGGGTTCCGAAGCGCGCGAACTCGGCGTAGGCCTCGTCCACGACGACGATGGTGTTGCGGTCCTCCCCCGCCTCGTACACGGCCTCGACGACGTCCAGTCCGAGCGCGGTCCCGGTGGGGTTGTTGGGCGAGCACAGGAACACGATGTTCGGGGCGTGCTCGCCCACCTGGCGTGCCGCCGACTCCGCGGACAGGGAGAAGTCCGCGGCGCGCTCCCCCGCGATGAACCGCGTTCCGGTCCCGAGGGCGAGCAACGGGTACATCGAGTACGTGGGGACGAAGCTCAACACGGAGCGCTCCGGCCCACCGAAGGCCTGCAGGATCTGCTGCAGGATCTCGTTGGACCCGTTGGCGGCCCACAGATTGTCCTCGGTCAGCTCGTGACCCAGATAGCACGCTAGGGCGGTCCGCAGATTGGCGAAGTCCCGGTCCGGGTAGCGGTTCAGGGACGCCGCGGCATCGGTGACGCGCCGCGTGATGGCCCGAACCACGGGCTCGGGAACCGGATGGGTGTTCTCGTTGGTGTTCAGTGCGACACGGACTTCCAGCTGGGGAGCACCGTAGGGAGACAGGCCCCGCAGGTCGTCGCGCAGCGGAAGGGCTTCGAGGGAATCATCACGAGAATTCACCAGACCAGTCTATGGACTCGGCGCATATCCGGTCACACGACGTCTCACGGTGTGTCGATTCCCGGACCAGTCGTGACACCGCTCGGAGCTTGTCGGCGCACCAGGAGTCGCTCACTTGGCACCGACGGATCACGTCACCGACGGGTCACCGTCAGCGGGACGGGACCTCCAGGACCTGACCCGTGTGCAGGGTGGAGGACGTCAGACCGTTGAGCTCGGCGATGTCGTTCATGACCTCACGGGTGTCCCGCTGCGGGTCCGCGACGGCGGCGATCTCCCATAGGGTCTGGTCCGCCTGCACCGTGACACCGTGGGTCACGGGCGCCCCCGCCGGTTCCGTGGATGCCTTGACCGTGGGCGGCAGCAGGAAGACGGCGGCGACCACCAACAGGGCCGCCGCTCCCGTGACGAAGGGCAGTCCGATCAGGAAGAACCGGCCGCGGCGGGTGAGCTGCAGCGGCGAGTGAGCGGCGCGCGGGGCGGCCTGGACGGACGCGGCACGGGCCGACGTACGAGCGCGCACGGCGGCGGAGGACGCAGCCGTGGCGGAACGAACGGATCGCGACAAGGTGAGAGCGGTCATGGCTACCTCCTGGTGATCTGACCGGATCCACCCGAAGGTGGCGGTGTTCGAACGCGGAGCGTACTTAGAACACATTTTCGAATCTCTACCCACAGTTCTAGCACGGGTGTACGAATGCTGTCGAGGACCTTTTCGAACACATATTTGAACCCGGGGACGCGCGCGGGTTAAGCTCGAGGTCACACAGGAGTTAGTTGACCCCACGTCTCCGACACGCATAAGCGGCCTCCGCGGCCCACCGCAGGGTGTGCACAGCGTGGACGGTGAAAGGACCCCGCACGTGAGCACTTCTTCCCCGAATCAGCAGGCGTCCGACCGACGCCCGCGCACGCTCACCCCTCGACAAGCACGAATCCTCGGTGCCGTGCAGCGCTGCATCACCACGCGCGGCTACCCGCCGTCCATGCGTGAGATCGGTGACACCGTGGGTCTGGCGTCCCTGTCCAGCGTGACCCATCAGCTCGGCCAGCTCGAGAAGTGGGGCTACCTGCGCCGGGATCCGCGCCGACCCCGCGCCATGGAGGTCCTGCGCCCGTTGAGCGCGGAGGAACTCGACCGCCACCTGGGGCCGGCCGACGAGCCCGCGGGTTCCGTGGAGTCCTTGGCGACCCGCGCATCGGGCGCCGCGTCCCCCGCGGTGCACACCATGGGCGACCTGCCCGCCGCGGACGACGACGACGCCATGGTCCCCGTACCGCTCGTGGGGCGCATCGCCGCCGGTGGCCCCATCACCGCCGAACAATCGGTCGAGGAGGTCTACTCCCTGCCACGGCAGTTCGTGGGTCACGGCCAGTTGTTCATGCTCAAGGTCTCCGGGGACTCCATGATCGACGCAGCCATCTGCGACGGCGACTGGGTCGTGGTGCGCCAACAGAACTCCGCGCAGAACGGGGACGTCGTGGCTGCCCTGCTGGACGACGAAGCGACCGTCAAGACCTTCCGCCAGCGCGACGGCCACACGTGGCTGCTGCCCCAGAACACCCGCTACGAACCCATCCTGGGTGATCACGCGACCGTGATGGGAAAGGTCGTCTCGGTCTTCCGCTCCCTGTAGCTCGCCCTCCGAACGGTTCCGGGAACCGCGCGTCGCGTCACGCGGGACGGCACCACGGATGTGAGCACAGCGACGTCGAACGCTCAGGAGCGCGCCAATCGCTCTAACGCCCCGAGAGCGGTCGAGCGGTCCGTGGTGGGCCACAGCGGCGGGAGGGACTGGGCCAGGAAGGACCCGTAGCGCGCCGTGGCGAGCCGCGAGTCCAGCACGGCGACGACGCCCTTGTCCCCGCTCGCACGGATCAGTCGGCCGGCGCCCTGCGCCAGGCGCACCGCGGCGTGGGTGGCCGAGACCGACATGAACCCGTTGCCGCCTGCCCGTTCGGCCGCGCGTGTACGGGCGGTGCCCAGGGGATCGTCCGGGCGCGGGAACGGGATCCGGTCGATCACGACCAGTCGGCATGACTGTCCCGGCACGTCCACTCCCTGCCACAGGCTCATGGTTCCGAACAGGCTCGCTGAGGGATCGTCGGTGAACTCCTTGACCAGGGACGGCAGGGAGGCGTCCCCCTGGCACAGGATGGGCAGCTCTGTACGATCGCGCAGCGCCTCCGCCGCGTCCTCCGCGGCCCGGCGGGACGAGAACAGACCGAGCGCGCCGCCGCCCGAGGCCTCGAGCAGCCCGAACAGTTCCTCGAGTTGCTCCTCCGAGACGCCACGGCCGGGTTTCGCGAGGTGCTTGGCCACGTAGAGGATGCCCTGGCGGCGGTAGTCGAAGGGACTGCCCACGTCCACGCCCCGCCACGCGGGGGACCCCGGGCCCTGCAGGCCGAGAGCCCCGGCCGTGGACGAGAACGATGACCCCACGGCCAGGGTCGCCGAGGTCAGCACGACCGTGCGCCCGTCGAACAACCCCTCCCGCAGGGGCCCCGCGACGCTGAGCGGCGCGATGTTCAGGGTCGCCGGTTCCCCTTCGGACGATCCCGCGTATCCCTCCGTGGGCGACCAGCGACCCACGCGGGAGATCCACAGGACGTCATGGGCGGTGTCCGCCGACAGCATGCGCTCGGCGGTGTCCAGCAGCTCGGACAACCGTGAGCGGGCCGCGTGACGTGCCGCGTCCTCGCCCTTGGAATCGCCCTTGGTGTCACTGAGCCCCGTGCGCGCGGCATCCTGAACGCCACCGACCGCGTAGACCTGCTCCTCGGTGAAGCCTCGCGGCAACAGTCCGGACGGGTCGGGGTCGAAGGCGAGATCGAAGGCCTGCGCGGCCTTCTCGAGTGCATCGCTCGACGCCGCGGTGTGCTTGCGCACGGCCGTGGCCGCCGCTCGTACCGCGGCGGCGGACAGCGACGCGGTCACGGCACCCGTGACCCGGTCCCGCAGCTCATGGGCCTCGTCAACGATCACGACGTCGTGCTCGGGCAGGACCGCGAGCCCCTCGAACGCGTTGATCGCGAGCAGCGCGTGGTTGGTGATCACCACCTCCGCCTCGCCGGCCTCGGCCCGGGCGCGCTCGGCGAAGCACTCCTCCACGAGGGGGCACTTGCGCCCCAGGCACTCCTTGGCGGTCACGGAGACCTGCCGCCACGCGGCGTCCGTGACACCCGGCTGGACGTCGTCCCGGTCCCCGGTCTCGGTGGTCTCGATCCATTCCCGCAACCGCAGCACCTGCTGGGCCAAGCCACCGAGGGGGCGATCCGCGCCCCCTGCGGCGGGTCCCGAACCGGGGACGTCGAACAGGGCGCCGTCGTCGTCCGGGTAGCCGCCCTCGACCTTGTGCAGGCACGCGTAATTGGAGCGGCCCTTGAGCAGCGCGACGACGGGGCGGTCGTCCAGTTCGTCCTCGAGCGCGTCGAGCAAGCGGGGGACGTCCCGGCCCGTGATCTGGGACTGCAGGGCCAGCGTGGCCGTGGCCACGACCACGGGCTTGTCCGCGGTGCGGGCGTGACGCAGGGCCGGGACGAGGTATGCGAGCGACTTACCCGTACCGGTCCCTGCCTGGACCAACAGATGCCGGCCGGTCTCGAGGGCCTCGGCGACCTTGGCCGCCATGAACCGCTGTCCCTCCCGACGCTGCCCGCCCAGCGCGGTCACGGCGGAGTCGAGGAGCTCGAGCGTGTCCACCGCGCCGGGCAGCGTTTCGGGGCGGACGTCCGAGAGGTCGTGCCCCGCTTCGTCGACGAACGATGCGCTCATGCTCCGGCGGGATCCTCCGCGGTGGGCGCGGCGGCCGGGCTCCCGGGCTCCGCCACGCGGTAGGGCTCGAGTTCGCCCACGAGTTCCTCGCGAACGCGCACACGCAACCGCGTGCCCTCGGGAGTGTGTTCCGTGCGCAGGATCTCGGCGTCCTGGGCGTGCAGCCGGGAGACCACCTCGCCGTGAACGTAGGGCACGAGCAGTTCCATGTCGTGGTTTGGGCGCGGAATGGCGGAGGAGATCAACCGCTGCAATTCCTCGATGCCCTCTCCCGTGCGCGCCGACACGGCCACCGACGGGTGCTCGTGATTGCGCAAACGACCCAGCACCACGGGATCCGCGATGTCGGCCTTGTTCAGGGCCACGATCTCCGGGATGTCATTGGCCCCCACGTCCGTGAGGACGTCCCGCACGGCCTTGAGCTGACCCTCCGGATCCGGGTGGGAGGCATCCACCACGTGCACGATGACGTCTGCGTCCGCGACCTCTTCCAGGGTGGAGCGGAACGCCTCGACCAACTGGGTGGGCAGCGAGCGCACGAAGCCCACGGTGTCCGCGAGCGTGTAGCCGATCCCGTCCGGGGTCTCGGCCTTGCGCACCGTGGGATCCAGCGTGGCGAACAGCGCGTTCTCCACGAGGACCCCGGCATCCGTCAACCGGTTGAGCAGGGACGACTTACCCGCGTTGGTGTACCCCGCGATCGCGACCGAGGGCACGGAATGACGCTTGCGGTTGAGTCGCTTGGTCTCACGCGCCGGCTTCATGGCCGCGATCTCCCGACGCAACTTGGCCATGCGCTGGCGGATCCGGCGCCGGTCCAGTTCGATCTTGGTCTCACCGGGACCACGGCTACCGATGCCCTCGCCGGACGCCGCACGGCCACCGGCCTGCCGGGACAGCGACTCACCCCAACCACGCAGACGCGGGAGCATGTATTCGAGCTGCGCCAGCTCCACCTGCGCCTTGCCCTCCTTGGACTTGGCGTGCTGGGCGAAGATGTCCAGGATGAGACCCGTGCGGTCGATGACCTTGACCTTCACGACGTCCTCGAGAGCACGACGCTGCGACGGCGCGAGCTCGGCATCCACGATGACGGTGTCCGCACCGGTCGCGGCCACCACGTCCTTGAGTTCCAGGGCCTTGCCCGAGCCGAGGTACGTGCCGGGGTCCGGGGTCACGCGCCGCTGCAGCAGACCGTCCATGACCTCGGAACCGGCGGTCTCCGCGAGCGCCGCGAGCTCACGCAGCGAGTTCTCCGCATCGGCCAGGGTCCCGCTCGAGAACAGACCCGCCAGGACGACGCGCTCGAGCCGCAGCTGCCGGTACTCGACCTCGGTGACGTCCTCGAGCTCGGTGGACAGTCCGGCGACACGGCGCAGCGCGTGACGTTCGGCGAGGTCCTGCTGATCGCCGTCGGATTCGACGTGGACGTGGTCCTCGTCCGCGAGCTCACGGGCGCGGCCCAGGTGATCGTGTCCGCCACCCGCGGCATACGACGCGTCGTGGTCGCGGGCGCCGTGGACGCCCCGTTCATCGTCGAAGACGTCCTGGCCGGCGTCGTGGACGTGGGTGGGTTCGGAGCGTGTGCGCGCACGGGCCAGGACACGCGAGACGACGTCCTCCAGTTCCGGTCCGGTCAGTTCCGCGGAGTGTCCGGGCTGCTTCGGAGCGGGATTCTGGTGCTGGTGAGATTGCGTCATATTTCCTTGATCTATGGCTGGAGACGGTTGACCAAGTCTAGCGCCGGGCACTGACACGACGGGCGGGGGCACTAGCATGTGGAGCCATGGCCCCCGAGAATCCCGCGCAGCATTACTTCGTGTCCGACCCGTCCGTCGCGGAGAAACCGCGGCGGATCACCGTGGAGCTGCGGGGCCGCACCGTGGACGTGGGGACGGCCGCGGGGGTCTTCTCCCCCTCGGACCTGGACAAGGGAACCGCCGCGCTGCTGCGCAACGTGCCCGATCCGCACGGGCGGAACCTGCTCGACATCGGGTGCGGGTGGGGGCCGATCACCCTGGCCCTCGCGCTCGCTGCACCGAGTGCCACGGTCACCGCGGTGGACGTCAACGAACGCAGCCTGCGGCTGACTGCGGCGAACGCGCGGGAGCTGGGTCTCGCGGGCGTGGAGACCCATCTACCCGAGGACGTACCCGCGGATCGTACGTTCGACACCATCTGGTCCAACCCGCCGATCCGCGTGGGGAAGCAGGAACTGCACGACATCCTCATGATGTGGCTCCCCCGCCTCGCGCCCGGTGGTACGGCGTGGCTCGTGGTACAGAAGAACCTGGGTGGGGACTCACTGCAGCGCTGGCTCGCGGCCACCCTGGGTGAGGGGTATTGCGTGGACCGGGCCGCAACCGACAAGGGCTTCCGCATCATCACCGTCCAGCGCGCCTGAGGCGCGCGGAGGCACGCATGCCGGGCCGGGAACCGAGGTCGCGTGTACGGCGTTGGAACCTATACCCCCGGGCGTTGGGTCGGAAACAGCAGCCAGGGGTGCCGCTCGGGGAGCCGGCGCGCAGCGTCGTCGTCGGACGATGGATGCACCAGGGCCGCGCGGCGAGGCCCTCCCGACTCAGCACACCACGGCACGAACGCGACCGACTCAGACGAGCTCGGCGGTGGCCACCACGCGCACCGGACCCGCGAGGACGACATGCTCGGTGCCGTCCGGGGCGGGAACGAACGTCACGGACAGCACGCCCCCGGGGACGCGCACGAACCAGCGGTCCGGGGAGTCGGGACCGCCCCAGAACCGGGTGGCCGCCGCGGCCGCGCACGCGCCCGTGCCGCACGAGTACGTCTCGCCGACACCCCGTTCGTGGACGCGCATCTCGAGGCGACCGAACTCGGAATCGCCGTCGTCCGAGGGCACCACGAACTCCACGTTGGTCCCCTCGGGAGGGGTGGGTTCCACGACGGGCGCGGTGTGTAGGTCCAGCCCGTCCAACTTCTCGCCCTCGGACAGGGCCACGACCGTGTGGGGATTGCCCATGCTGATGGACACCCCCGGGCGCGGGACCGTGAGGCCCTCCGCATTCACGAGGCAATCCGAACCGCGCTCGCGCGCGGCGTCCCCGTCCTCGAAGCTCCACGGACCCATGTCCACGGCGTAGCCGTCGGACGTACGCGCCACGGTGCGCATCCCCGCGCGCGTGCCGATGCGCAGTTGGGAACCGCGCGGGAGGCTCACGAGCCCCTCGCGCACGAGGTGGTCCACGAACACCCGCACCCCGTTACCGCACATCTGCGCCACGGAACCGTCCCCGTTGCGGTAGTCCATGAACCACTCGACGTCCGGGTGCGCTTCGGCGAGCTCGCCGGCATCGGCCACGTGCTCGGTGCGCACGGCGCGGATCAGGCCGTCACCGCCCAGCCCGAGGTGTCGGTCGCACACCGCCGCGACCGTGTCCGGTGAGACGTCCAGGGTGCCGTCCCGGTCCGTGAAGACCACGAAGTCGTTTCCCGTGCCGTGCGCCTTGGTCACGCGCACGCCCGCCAGTTCCTGCCAGTTCACGCTGCCTACCGTCCCCTCGGTCGTGTCAGTCATCGCCGCCATCATACTGAGCCCGGACGACGTCCATTGCCCGTTCCGGCAGCGCGGACGGTCCCGCGGGATCGTCCGCGCGCAACCAGTGCACGCGAGGATCCGCCCGGAACCACGTGCGCTGGCGCTTCACGAACCTGCGGGTGGCGGTCACGGTCTCGTCCCGGGCGCGCTCGAGCGTACTCGTGGCGTCGAGCACCGCGAGCAACTGGGGGTACCCCAGGGCCTTCCCGGCGGTGGGGCTCTCGCGCAGCCCCCGGGCCGCGAGCGCTCGTACCTCGTCCAGCCACCCCCGCTCGAGCATGGTGTCCACGCGGCGGGCCACCCGCTCGTTGAGCACGTCCCGCTCCATGGCGAGACCGATCTGCACCGTGGGCCGCACGTACCGGCGCTCGGGCATGAACGACGTGAAGGGCCGTCCGGTCAGCCGATGCACCTCGATCGCCCGCACCAGTCTGCGGTCGTCCTTGACCGTGGCCGCCGATTCGGGATCCACGTCCGCGAGCCGCTGCAGCATGCGGGCATGCCCGTGCTCGTGCAGCTCGGCTTCGACCCGCGCTCGCAGCTGCGGATCGGTTCCGGGGAATTCGATGTGGTCGAGCACCGCGCGCACGTACAGTCCCGAGCCGCCCACGAGGACGGGCACGTTGCCGCGTTCCTCGATCTCGGCGATGACGGTGCGAGCGCGAGTCTGGAACGCGGCGACCGACGCTTCCTCGTGCAGGTCCAAGATGTCGAGCAGGTGGTGCGGCACTCCCCCGCGTTCCTCCGGGGGCAGCTTGGCGGTCCCGATGTCCATGCCCCGGTAGAACTGCAGGGCGTCCGCGTTGACGATCTCCCCGCCCACGCGCTGGGCGATCGCGATCCCGAGGTCCGACTTCCCGGTCCCCGTGGGCCCCACGACCGCCACGACCGGGCGTTGCGTCCCCCGGGTCATACCCGCGCTCAGGGCTTCCGCAGCGACGGCATGCCCAGCCCCACGGCGGCGGGTTTGCCCGACGACGACGGCGCACCACACGATTCCGCCTGAGCGGCCTCCCACGCGTCCCCGCCGCGGGAGCGCCGTACGCTGTACTCGTTCGCGTCCCGCGGGTCCGCGAGCAGGTGGTACGTGGCGGCCCCGGTCACCGGAACCGTGACGAAATCACCCGGGCGCGGTTGTGCGGCTCCGTCCGGGACACTGAAGTGCACGAGCCGCTGATCCGGGCCCCGCCCGCTCAGTCGGTGCGTGGCTTCGGACTTCCGCCCCGATTGGGCGCTCACGAGCACCTCCGTGCGCGTGCCCACGAGCTCGCGGTTCAACTTTGCGCTGATCCGGTCCTGCAGGGCGGTCAACCGTTCGAAGCGTTCCTGCACCACGGGGGCGGGGACCTGGTTCGCCATCTCCCCGGCGGGAGTGCCCGGGCGCACCGAATACTGGAAGGTGAACGCGGAGGAGAACCGGGAGGCCTCCACGACGTCCAGGGTGTCCTGGAAGTCCTGCTCGGTCTCCCCTGGGAAGCCCACGATGATGTCGGTGGTGATCGCGGCGTGCGGGATCCGCTCACGCACCCGGTCCAGGATGCCCAGGAACTTCTTGGAACGGTACGAGCGCCGCATGTCCTTGAGGATCCGGTCCGAACCGGACTGCAGCGGCATGTGCAACTGAGGCATCACGTTGGGGGTCTCCGCCATGGCATCGATCACGTCGTCCGTGAAGGCCGCGGGGTGCGGACTCGTGAAGCGCACCCGCTCCAACCCCTGGATGTCCCCGCAGGCGCGCAGCAGTTTGGCGAACGCACCGCGGTCACCGAACTCCACGCCGTACGAGTTCACGTTCTGCCCCAGCAGGGTCACTTCCACCGCACCGGAGTCCACGAGCGCCTGGACCTCGGCGAGGATGTCCCCGGGACGGCGGTCCTTCTCCTTGCCGCGCAGCTGGGGGACGATGCAGAACGTGCACGTGTTGTTGCACCCCACCGAGATGGACACCCACCCCGCGTAGGCCTGTTCCCGCTTGGTCGGCAGTGCCGACGGGAACGTCTCGAGGGCTTCCAGGATTTCCACCTGGGCCTGCTCGTTGTGCCGGGCGCGTTCCAGCAGGACCGGCAGGGACCCGATGTTGTGGGTCCCGAAGACCACGTCCACCCACGGGGCCTTATCGACGATGGTGGCGCGGTCCTTCTGGGCGAGGCAGCCGCCCACCGCGATCTGCAACCGTTCGTTGCGTCGCTTGACGGGGGCCAGCTGACCCAGCTGGCCGTACAGCTTGTTGTCCGCGTTCTCTCGGACGGCACACGTGTTGAACACGACCAGGTCCGGATCACGGTTCACCGCGGGAACGTATCCGGCGCTCTCGAGCAGTCCCGTGATGCGCTCGGAGTCGTGGGCGTTCATCTGGCATCCGAGAGTGCGCACTTCGTAGGCGGGTGCATCGGTGGCGATCACGGGTTCCTGCACGGCATGGGGCATCTGAGTCACCTCACCATTTTAGGGACGCGGTCAAATTGCTGGAACTCGGCCGCCCACGGCCAAAGGGGCACCGATCAGGGCGTGTCCCACACGTGGGCGCCGTCCGGATCCGGCCGATCGCGCCCGCCCACTGTGGACCCGCCCGCGGCGTACTCATCTCCCGAGGACCCGTCTCCCGGGAACCCGTCTGCGGAGAACTCGTCACCCGCGGACTCCTCCGATTCGAACTCCTCCGCCGGGGACTCCAGCGCGCCCAGCTCCTCCTTGACCACGGCGAACGCGAGTCCCGGCGGATACCCCTTGCGTCCGAGCATGCTCACGAGCCTGCGGGTCAGCCGGTCGCGTTCCTTGCGGTCCGACGGGTCCACGGAGGCGGGCAACTTCTTGCGCACGAGGACGTGGGCGTCCCGCAGTTCGTCGTCGTCGGAGCGCTGTTCCAGGGCCTCGTCCGCGATCTCACCCGTGATCCCGCGCTGCGCGAGTTCCCGGCGCAGAGCCGAGCGGGACAACCGGCGGGTCTCGGCGCGGGACCTGACGAACATCCCCGCGTAGGCCCGGTCGTCCACGAGGTTCACTTCCTCGAACCGGTCGAGCACCTCCCGGGCGACGTCCTCGGGGACGTTGCGGTCCGCGAGTTTGTCCTCGAGCTGGCGCCGCGACTTGGCCGATGCGCTCAACTGGCGCAGGACGATCGCGCGGGCGACCTCGCGGGGATCGGCCTCCGCCTCACCCGATGACTCCGCGGACGCGGGCGGCGCCGCCGGGCCCCAATGGGAATCGGAGGCCCGGCGGCGCCGGGAACCATAGCGTTCGGACTCAGTCATGAAGGGACGGCGTCAGCTCAGAATGCCGGGAGTTCGGTCTCGTCCTTGGCCGGTGCGAACGGGGCATCCGGATCCAGGTCCTGGGGATCGTCGCTGAACCCGTCCGTGTCCTGGGAGGCCTGGTCCGGGTCCTCGCTGATCCCGAGCTTGACCAGGATCTTGCGTTCGATCTCCTGGGCGAGTTCCGGGTTGTCCTTGAGGAAGCGGCGCGAGTTCTCCTTGCCCTGGCCGAGCTGGTCCCCCTCGTAGGTGAACCACGCACCGGACTTCTTCACGATGCCGTGTTCCACGCCCATGTCGATCAGGCCGCCCTCGATGGAGATGCCCTGACCGTAGAGGATGTCAAACTCGGCCTGCTTGAAGGGCGGGGCCATCTTGTTCTTGACGATCTTGGCGCGGGTGCGGTTACCCACGGGGTTCGCACCGTCCTTGAGGGTCTCGATCCGGCGGACGTCCACGCGCACGGAGGCGTAGAACTTCAGCGCCTTACCACCCGTGGTGGTCTCCGGGGAGCCGAAGAACACGCCGATCTTCTCACGCAGCTGGTTGATGAAGATCGCGGTGGTGTTGGTGTGGGACAACCGACCCGTGATCTTACGCAGAGCCTGGGACATCAACCGGGCTTGCAGACCCACGTGGCTGTCGCCCATTTCGCCCTCGATCTCCGCCTTGGGCACGAGGGCCGCCACGGAGTCGATGACGATGATGTCGATGGAGCCCGAACCCACAAGCATGTCCATGATCTCGAGCGCCTGCTCACCGGTGTCCGGCTGGGACACCAGCAGGTTGTCCGTGTCCACACCGAGCTTCTCGGCGTAGACCGGGTCCAGCGCGTGCTCGGCGTCGATGAAGGCGGCGATCCCGCCGGCCTTCTGGACGCTGGCCACGGCGTGCAGGGCCACGGTGGTCTTACCCGAGGATTCCGGGCCGTAGATCTCCACGACACGGCCGCGGGGGAACCCGCCGATACCCAGTGCGACGTCCAGCGCGATGGAACCGGTGGGGATGGTCTCGATCTTGTTGGCGGGGCGATCCCCCAGCCGCATGACCGATCCCTTGCCGTAGTTCTTGTCGATCTGGGACAGGACGGTGTCCAGCGCCTTCTGACGATCGGATCCGGCCACCTGAGAGGGTGCCGGTGCGCCCTTGGACTTGGCTGCCATGTTTCACCTCGGTTCTCGGGGGCCGGGGCGGCCCTGTCGATATCTTCGCGTTCCACGGTACAAAGGGGGTCCGACAGCCATAAGCGACCGGACGGGTTGTGGAGCGCGCGTGAGCTGATTCGAATATACCTTCGAAGACGGCGTGGCGCACGCCGCCCACGGCGAACTCAGCGCCGGGGCGGTTGATCCGGGCCCCACCACCGGGACTCGGGGATCTCCTGGGCGCGGCACACCGCGAACCACACCGTCTTGGGGTCCGCCCCGGACTCGAGGGCCTCCGCGGCCGTGCGCTCACCCAACTCGGTTAAAACGAGATCCCGAGCGAGAACCCGGCTGTACGCCGCCCCGAATTCGTGGGACATCAGGTCCCAGAACGCACTGACTCGCATGAACAACTTCTCCTCGGTATCGACGCTGCATAGCTCCGCTAACTCTCCACGCTGTGCGGACCCCACGGTGCTGCAACGAGCAACGGACCCGCCCACCGGGCGGGTCCGTTCGTTGGTCTGGTGGACCGCGGCCGACTCGGCCGCAGCGAGCGGGGTCTGACTCAGTGCGCGCCGGCGGCGGTGCCACCGCGCAACTGACGCATCTCCCGCGTGAACTCCTCCGTGAGCTCGGACGGCACGGTGTCAGGGATGAACGTGCCCTCGGCGTAGGCGAGACGATCCGCGACCTCGCG
Source organism: Kocuria marina (assembly GCA_014652975.1). GTDB lineage: Bacteria > Actinomycetota > Actinomycetes > Actinomycetales > Micrococcaceae > Kocuria > Kocuria marina. Next base: position 63,192 of record BMZV01000003.1, read on the forward strand.
CAGCATCTGGGACATGGGGATGTCCAGTGCCGCACAGATGGACGCGAGCAATTCGGAGGAGGCTTCCTTCTGTCCTCGCTCCACCTCGCTCAGGTACCCCAGCGAGACGCGGGCACTGTGCGAGACCTCGCGCAGGGTCCGGCCCTGACGCTGGCGGACGTTGCGCAGCACCTCGCCTATCTCCTGACGCAGGACACCGACCTTGACATCATTGGTTTTCCCGTGAGCTTCATCGGACACACCCACGTCCTTCCAACGGACAACACCATTGACAGACACGGGTTGCTTCGTCATGTGAATTGCTTCTCCTCGTACGAATTGACGGGGCCTTCTGCATCGCTGACGACGCAGTGGTCGAGGCCTCTTGAGCCCATCGGGCTCAACCTCTGATATCCATAACGGGCTTACGTGTTCGATTGTTCCCGCTCGGCGGCCTAAAAACACTAGGCGTTGGCTGGGAATGAGATTTGAGTCGTCAATGCGTCAAGCGCGCGGCCCACGGTGGCTTGCCGGATCTCGGCCCGGTCACCGCTGAGATCCAAACGCTCCACCCGCTCCACACCCGGACCCGCGATCCCCACGAAGACGGTTCCCACGGGGTGTCCGTCGTGCGGTTCCGGCCCGGCGACCCCGGTGGTGGACACGGCCCAGTCCACGCCCAGGCGCTCGCGCGCACTGCGGGCCATGGCCACCGCGACCTGCGGGTCCACCGCGCCGCGTTCCTCGAGCAGCTCGTGGGACACACCCAGCACGCGTTCCTTGACGGCGTGCGAGTAGCTCACGACCGCTCCCTCGAAACACGCCGAGGCACCCGCCACGGTCACGATCGCGGATGCGAGCGCGCCCCCGGTGAGAGATTCGGCCGTGCCCACCGTGACCCCGCGAGCGACGGCGCGGCGCACGAGCTCCGCAGCGTCGTACCCCGGCCGGTTCTCTGTCACGCCGCATCCCCGCGCACGGCCCGGTTGCGCAACTGCACGGCCTTGATCACGTAGTCGATGCCCGTGATCACGGTGGCGAGCAACGCGAGCGCGGTGAGCACCCATGCGAACCACAGCCACCACTGCCCCACGAAGGGGGTGAGCGGCAGCAGCAGGGCGATCAGCGCCACGGTCTGCAGGACGGTCTTGGTCTTGCCGCCCTTGGACGCGGCCATCACGCCGTAGCGGATCACCACGAATCGCATGAGCGTGATGCCCCACTCGCGCACCAGGATCACGATCGTGACCCACCACCACAGCTCCCCGAGCATGGACAGCACCACGAACGCGGCACCCGTGAGCAGTTTGTCCGCGATGGGATCGGCGATCTTGCCGAAACTCGTGATGAGGTTGCGCGCCCGGGCGATGTCCCCGTCGAGCTTGTCCGTGAGCATCGCGAGCCCGAACGTGACCACGGCGGCCCAGCGCATGCCCATGGAGTCCTGGCCGTGGGTCCCCCCGGCCACCAGGAACCACACGAAGAACGGGACCATCACGATCCGCAGTGCCGTCAGGGCATTCGGCAGGTTCCAGTTGGAGGCGTTGGGGGCGGGCGCCCCGGGCGCCGCCGCGCCGTCGTTAACCGTCATCGTCCCGTCAACTCCCATGCATCCTCGGATTGGTCGGACCCGTCGTGGTAGTCGTGGGCCACGTTCGACAGCGACGCCGCCACGAGGTCCTCGCCGGACGCCGACGCCGCGAGCGCACCGTCTGCGGCGGCCGGTGTACTCTGCGCGGGTGGTTCCTCGCCGCGGATCAGGGCGAGGGTCGCGGCGAGGTCGTCCGGCTTGACGAGGACGTCACGTGCCTTGGACCCCTCGGACGCCCCGACCACGCCGCGTGACTCGAGCAGGTCCATGAGCCGCCCGGCCTTCGCGAAACCCACGCGCAGCTTGCGCTGGAGCATGGACGTGGACCCGAACTGCGTGGTGACGATCAGCTCGGCGGCCTGAAGCAGGACGTCGAGGTCGTCCCCGATGTCCTCGTCGATCGTCTTCTTGGGCGCTTCCTGCACGACGTCGTCGCGGTAGTGCGTGCTCATCTGCGACTTCACGTGCTCCACGACCTTGTGGATCTCCGACTCGGAGACCCACGCGCCCTGCACACGCATGGGCTTGGACGCACCCATGGGCAGGAACAGGGCGTCACCCTGGCCGATCAGCTTCTCCGCACCGGGCTGGTCCAGCACCACGCGGGAGTCGGTGACCGAGGACGTCGCGAACGCCATCCGGGACGGGACGTTGGCCTTGATCAGACCGGTCACGACGTCCACCGAGGGCCGCTGCGTGGCGAGCACGAGGTGGATGCCTGCGGCACGCGCGAGCTGGGTGATCCGCACGATCGCGTCCTCGACGTCCCGCGGGGCCACCATCATGAGATCCGCGAGCTCGTCCACGATCACCAGCAGGTACGGGTAGGGGCGGATGGTGCGCTTGGACCCGGGTTCGGGTTGCACCTTCCCGTTGCGCACGGCCTTGTTGAAGTCGTCGATGTGCTTGTACCCGAAGTGGGAGAGGTCGTCGTAGCGCGCGTCCATCTCCCGCACGACCCACTGCAGGGCCTCGGCGGCCTTCTTGGGGTTGGTGATGATCGGGGTGATCAGGTGCGGCACGCCCTCGTATGCGGTGAGTTCCACACGCTTGGGGTCCACCATGACCAGGCGCACCTCGTCCGGGGTGGAGCGCATGAGGATCGAGACGATCATGGAGTTCACGAACGAGGACTTACCCGCACCGGTAGCACCGGCCACGAGCATGTGCGGCATCTTGGCGAGGTTCGCGAGCACGAAGCCGCCCTCCACGTCCTTGCCCACGCCCATGATCATGGGGTGTTCGGACGCCCGGGCCTTCTGCGAGCGCAGCACGTCCCCCAGCGCCACGGTCTCACGATCCGTGTTGGGGATCTCGATGCCGATCGCGGACTTGCCCGGGATGGGCGAGAGGATCCGCACGTCCGCGGACGCCACCGCGTACGCGATGTTCTTGGACAGCGCCGTGACGCGCTCCACCTTGGTCCCGGAGCCCAGTTCGATCTCGTAGCGCGTGACCGTGGGCCCGCGCGAGAAGCCGGTGACCTCGGCGTCCACCTTGAACTGTTCGAGCACGCTCGTGAGCGCCCGGACCACCTGGTCGTTCGCCTCGGAGCGTTCCTTGGCGGGCGGGCCCTGCACGAGGTCCGCCACGGGCGGGAGGCTGTAGGCGACGTCGCCCTGCAGCTTGAGCTGCTCGGAGCGGGCCGGGATGGGTGTCGCGGGCGTGTGGGTGCGCGGCTGGGCGTCATCGTCCACCTTGAGGGCGGGCGCGTCCGACGCCGCCGCGGTGTCCGCCGCGGGCGCGATCCCCTGCTCCTCGCGTAATTTCTGGGCGGCGCGCTGGGACTTGGTGGGGCGCTTCTCGCCGGGGCGCAAGGCGACCTCCGGGTTCGGGATCGCGTCGGTGTCCTGGACCTCGGACGCCGCGGTAGAGCCCTCCGCCTGCGCGGCGTCGCGCACGGAGGAGGACCCACCGGCAGAACCCCGGCGCGCGGAGCGTTCCGCGTGCGAGCCGACGTCGAACACGCTCGTCGATCCCGCGTCCCGTGCCTCGCGGCGGTTGGCCTCGCCCACGACAGCGCGCTCGAACGCCTCGTCACCGTCGTAGCGTTCCAGCTCGTGGCGCTGCTTGCGTCGCTCGGAGCGCCGGGAGCGCTTCTCGCGTGTGGGCCGGGTGGGATCGAGGTAGGAGCGGTCGTGCGCGGGATCGGTGACGTCGGTCGCGCGGGGCTCGTACTGGCCCGTGAGACGGCGGTAGAGCTCGCGCAAGCGCGGCCCGATCTCCCCCACGGGCGTGGCGGTCATGACGAGCACGGCCAACGCCGCGAGCAGCACGAACACCGCGAGCGCGCCCCATCGGGTGATCAGGGACGCCAACGGGTCCGCGGCCAGGAAGCCCACGAAACCACCCGCGCGCCACACGGCGTCGAACCCGTCACCCAGACCGGGCGCGCCACCCAGCAGGTGCGCGGTGCCCGCGCCGGCGACGGACAGCGCGAGCAGACCGATTGCGATGCGGTTGTTGGCCTGCGTGGCCTCGGGGTGACGGAAGACGCGGATCGCGAAGAAGAAGCAGAAGATGGGCAGCACGAGGGCCATGAACCCGAAGGTCCCGCCCACGATCGCGTGCACCCAGGACGCGGGGATCGCCACGAGCGCGAGGTCCACGCCGCGCAGGTTCCACCACTCGACCGCGGCGATCACGACGGCGAGCACGAGCCACACGAGCGCACCACCGTCGCGGCGCTGTTCGGGAGCCATGTCCGTGCGCACGGTCCCCACGCGGCGCACCGCGGCCCCCACCACGTGTCCGGCGCCGGACCACGCGTTGACCACCCCGTGCAGGGCGGTGGAACCGGCCGAGGGCCCCGTGGATCCGGAGCGTGCGGACGTGGACCGTGCGGGGGCCTTCTTGCCGTTCTTAGGGGAACGCGCGGAACTCGAGGACCTGCCGGAGGCCTTCGAGGAGCGCGCGGGGGAAGTTCGAGACGCCATGCCCCCAGGGTACCCGGACGCGCAGCGACCCGCCCGGAGTCGGATCCGGGCGGGCCGCTGCGCAGTGCGGTGGTCCGGGGCGTCAGGCCTCGACGACCACGGGCACGATCATGGGCTTGCGCCGCAGCTTGCGGGAGACCCACGAGCCCACGGTGCGCCGCACGATCTGCTGCAACTGGTGGGTCGTGTGGTTCTTGCCGCTCTCGCCGAGCGCGTCCTCGAGGGCCGCGGAGATCCGGGGGCGGATCTCGTTGAACACGGTGTCCTCCTCGGCCACGCCGCGCGCGTGGATGTCCGGGCCGGAGACGATCTTGCCGGTGTCCCGGTTGACCACGGTGATCACGGAGATGAAGCCCTCCTCGCCGAGGGTCATGCGGTCCTTGAGGTCCGCGTCCGTGATCTCACCCACGGAGGAGCCGTCCACGTAGATGAACCCGCACTCCACCTGCCCGGTGATCTTGGCCGCGCCGGAATGCATGTCCACCACGGTGCCGTTCTCCGCGAGCAGCACGTGGTCCGCGGGGACGCCGGTTTCCTGGGCCAGGTTGCCGTTGGCGATCAGGTGCCGGATCTCGCCGTGGACCGGCATGACGTACTCGGGTTCCACGATGTTGTAGCAGTACAGCAACTCGCCCGCCCCGGCGTGACCCGAGACGTGGACCTTGGCGTTGCCCTTGTGCACCACGTCCGCGCCCAGGCGCATGAGCCCGTTGATCACGCGGAACACGGAGTTCTCGTTGCCCGGGATCAGGGAGGACGCCAGGATCACGGTGTCCCCCGCGTTGACCTGGACCTTGTGGTCCCCGTTGGCCATGCGGGACAGCGCGGCCATGGGCTCACCCTGGGAACCGGTGCACATGATGACGATCTGGTCGTCCCGGTAGTCGCCCACCTTCTTCTGGTCCACGAGCACGTTGGGCGGCACGTCCAGGTAGCCGAGCTTCTCGGCGATCGCCATGTTGCGGATCATGGATCGGCCCATCAGGGCGACCTTGCGACCACTGGCCACGGCGGCGTCGAGCACCTGCTGCACGCGGTGGACGTGGGAGGAGAACGACGCCACGATCACGCGCTGCTTGGCGCGGGCGACCACGTCTGCGAGCACGGGACCGATGGCCTTCTCGGACGCGATGAACCCGGGAACCTCGGCGTTGGTGGAGTCCGTGAGGAACAGGTCCACACCCTCCTCGCCCAGGCGGGCGAAGTGACGCAGGTCCGTGATCCGCCCGTCCAGGGGCAGCTGGTCCATCTTGAAGTCACCGGTGTGCAGCACGGTCCCGGCCTTGGTGCGCAGGAACACTGCCAGGGCGTCCGGGATGGAGTGGTTCACGGCCACGAATTCGCACTCGAACTCACCGAGGCGCTCCACCTGGCCCTCGCGCACGGCCATGGTGAAGGGCTTGATCCGGTGCTCCTGCAGCTTGGCCTCGATCAATGCGAGCGTGAGCTGCGAGCCCAGGATGGGGATGTCCGGGCGGCGCTTGAGCAGGTACGGGACCGCGCCGATGTGGTCCTCGTGCCCGTGGGTGAGCACGATCGCGACGATGTCGTCGAGGCGCTCACGGATGTGGTTGATGTCCGGCAGGATCAGGTCCACGCCGGGCTGGGTTTCCTCGGGGAACAGGACACCGCAGTCGACCACGAGCAGCTGCCCGTTGATCTCGAACACGGTCATGTTCCGACCGACCTCGCCCAGACCGCCCAGGGGGATGACTCGCAGGGTGTCCTTCGCGAGTGCCGACGGTTCGGAGAGGTCGGTGGTGTTCCAATGGGTCATGAGACCCCTTTCATCTCAGGTGGTCAGCGTGTCGGCGATGACCGACGTGCTCAGGTCCGAGCGGATCTGCTCCAGCTCGGCCTGTGTGGGTGTCACGTGCGGCAAGCGCACCGTGTTGTTCGGCAGGCGGCCCTGCCAATGAAGAATGGTCTTCGCGGCCACGGCCCCGGGGATCCGGGTCATGGTGGCACGCACGAGCGGCAACAACTCCTCATTGAGCCGCTGCGCGGTCTCGAGGTCCCCCGCCAGGGAGGCGTCCACGAGTTGGCGGTAGCGCGGGGTGTCGATGTGGGTGGTCACACCCACGAGCCCGGACGCGCCGAGCGCGATCCACGGGAGGGTGAGACCGTCGTCGCCGGAGTAGAAGAGCAGGTCCGTCTCGGCCATGACCCGGGCGGCGGCCATGAAGTCCGCCTTGGCGTCCTTGACGGCCACGATGTTCGGGTGGGAGGCCAGAGAGATCATGGTCTCGGGCTCGATCGGGATCCCCGAGCGCCCGGGGATGTCGTACACCATGACGGGCGTGTCCACGGAGTCCGCAAGCGAACGGAAGTGCGCCTCGACCCCCGCCTGGCTGGGCTTGTTGTAGTACGGGGTGACGATCAGCAGGCCGTCCATCCCGATCTTCTGCGCCTCGAGGCACAGGAAGCGAGAGTGCTCGGTGTCGTTCGAACCGGTCCCCGCGAGCAGCGGCACGCGCCCGCCCACGGCATCCTTGACGGCACGGAAGACCGAAAGGTTCTCCTGGTCGGTCATAGTGGAGTACTCACCGGTGGTGCCGCACACCACCAGACCGTCACAACCGTCGTCCACGAGTTGCTCGGCGAGGCGACCCGTGGCCTCGAGATCCACCGAGCCGTCGTCGTGGAAGACCGTGACCATGGCAGTGAGCAGGGACCCGAACATGGGCGCGGACCGCTGCGTCCGCGCAGGTGCGCTGTCGTGTGTCATATCCACAGGTTACCGCCCAGAGCGGGCGAGCACCGTTTCCGGATCCGTCCCCCGATGTAGGGCTATGGCGGTGCGCATGGACCTGCGGGCCCGCCGGCCGTCGCCGCTCGCGGAGTACGCGAGGCTCAGTCGGTACCACCCGCCCCAGTCTGCGGGGAACGCCTCGACCTCGCGGCGCACGACGTCGAAGTGCTCGTCCGCGGCGGCCCGCACGTACCGTCCGGACGGGGTCCTCGGCAGATCGTCCGCGGGAAGCTCACCGCGCGCGGCGAGTTCCCGGCCGAGGCGTTCTGTGCGGGCGCCGAAGACGATCTCGCGCACCATGGCCCACGTGCCCACCGCGGGGATCACGAGCATGGCCACGCCCAGCAGGGTGGGCAGCCAGCCCCCCGTGCCGAGCAACAGGACCGCCCGGTGGAGGGCCAAGGCGAGGTACAGGGCCAGCAGCCCGATCATGAGCGCGGCCAGGATACGACCCTTCGCACCCACCTCGAGCACGGTGAACACCGCGGCGAACGCGAGCATGGCGACGAGCCAGATCTTGGAGCCCACGGAGATCGGCAGGATAAGCACCGTGATCACGAGCAGCACGATCACGGCCGTGGCCCACCAGCGCAGACCGGAGAAGGAACGGGCGCGGCTCACAGCCCCAGGTCCATGTAGCCGTCCAAGCCGTGGGTCAGCCCCGGGTGCTTCGCGACCGAGCGCACGCCCAACAGCACACCCGTCATGAAGGACACGCGGTCGAAGGAATCGTGGCGCACGGTCAGCTGCTCCCCCGTGTTGCCCAGCAGGGTCTCCTGGTGGGCCACGAGCCCGCGTAACCGCACCGAGTGCACGTGCACACCGTCCAGGTCCGCACCGCGTGCGCCGTGCGGATCGGATTCCGTGGCATCCGGCGACGGCGCCACACCGGCCCGTTCGCGCGCGGCGGCCACGAGCGCGGCGGTTCGCGCCGCGGTACCGGACGGGGCGTCGAGCTTCTGGGGGTGGTGCAGCTCCACGATCTCCACGGACTCGAAGAACGCCGCGGCCATCTCGGAGAACTTCATGGCGAGCACCGCACCCACCGCGAAATTGGGGGCGATCAGCACACCCGTGTCCGGGGAATCGGCGAGCCACGACTCGAGCTCGGCCAGAGTGGCGTCGTCCCAGCCCGTGGTCCCCACGACCGCGTGGATACCGTGTTCCACGGCGAAGCGCACGTTCTCCCGCGTGGCGCTCGGGACCGTTAGGTCCACGACCACCTGGGCGCCGGAGCTCACGATCTCCTGCAGGTCGTCACCGCGACCGAGGGCCGCGACGAGTTCCATGTCCGAGGCGTCCGTGATGGCCTTCACTGCCTCGGAGCCCATGCGTCCGTTGCGGCCCAGTACGGCCACCTTGATCTGCTCGTTCATGTGATCCCGCCTCATTCCTGGTTCTGCTCGACGTGCGGCCCCACCACGGTGCGCACCGTGGCGTCCGCGGAAAATTGCGCTGCCAGTGCCTGCACGTCCTCGGACGTCACGGCGCGGATGCGCCGCAGGGACTCGTCCACGTCCATGAAGATGCCCGTCTTCAGTTCCGCGGACCCCAGCCGGGACATCCGTGACCCTGTGTCCTCGAGGGCGAGGACCGTGGCACCGCTGAGTTGGCCCTCGACCTTCGCGAGTTCTGCCGCATCCATCCCGTCCTGGGCGAGCCGGTCCAGCTCGGCGCGCATGAGCTCGCTGACCTGGTCCACGCGCTCGCCCGTGCACCCCGCGTACATCCCGAAGAATCCGGCGTCCGAGTAGGAGCCCGAGAAGGAGAACGTGGAGTACGCGAGCCCCTTCTGCTCCCGGATGGTGTGGAACAACCGCGAGGACATCCCGCCACCCAGGGCGGCGTTGAGCACGGTCATCGCGAAGCGACGCTCGTCCCCCGACTGCAGTCCGGCGCCGCCCAGCACCACGTGGGCCTGCTCGACCGGGCGCTCGAACGTGTGGGTCCCCACCAGGGGCGTCAGCTGCGCCGGCGAGGAGTCCCGCCGGGCACCGGCGTGGCCGGTCGCGTCCGGGTCCCAGCCCGCGCGGGCCAAGGACTCGCGCACGAGTTCCACGACGCGGTCGTGGTCGAGACCCCCGGCCACCGTGACCACGAGGTTCTCGGGGAGGTAGGAGCCGCGGTAGTGCTGCCACACCGCGTCACGGGTCACGGAGCGGATCTCCTCGGGGGTGCCCGCGATGGGCCGCGCGAGCGCGGACCCGTGGAGCACCTCGGCGTTGAACTGTTCGAACGCGAAGTCCGTGGGATCGTCCCGGTCCATGGCGATCTCCTCGAGGATCACACCGCGTTCGCGGTCGAACTCCTCGGGGTCCAGGACGGCACCGGTGAACATGTCCGCGAGCACGTCCACGGCCATGGGCAACTGCTCGGAGAGCACCCGTGCGTGGTAGCACGTGTGTTCGTGGGCCGTGAACGCGTTGGACTCCCCGCCCACGCGGTCGAAGGCCTCCGCGATCTCGAGCGAACTGCGCCGGGAGGTGCCCTTGAACAGCAGGTGCTCCAGGAAGTGCGTGGAACCGAGCATGCCCGGGGCCTCGTCACGCGAGCCCAGGCTCACCCAGAACCCCACGGACACCGAACGCTGCCCGGGCATCTTCTCGGTGAGCACCCTGGTCCCGCACGGCAGGACGGTGCGCATGATCACGGCGCCCTCGGCGTCGTCGTGCACCACGTGGGTGAAGCCCGGCGCCTGCGCCGTGGCCGAATAGGCCCGAAGGCGGGCGGCCCCGCCGGAGACGTGCTCCGCGGGATCGCCCGCCCTCAGGGGAAGGTGAACAACTGTCATCTAGTAACGAACACCCTCTGCTCAGTTCTCGTCGTCGGAGGACTCGGCCGGGGCCTCGGACTCGGCCACGACGGGCGCGAGGGACAGCTTGCCGCGGTCGTCCACCTTGGTGATCTCCACCTGGACCTTCTGGCCCACGGACACGACGTCGTCGACCTCGTTGACGCGCTTGCTGTCGTTGAGCTTGCGCATCTCGGAGATGTGGAGCAGACCATCCTTGCCCGGGGTCAGGGACACGAACGCACCGAACGTGGTGGTCTTGACCACGGTGCCCAGGTAGCGCTCGCCCACCTCGGGGACCTGCGGGTTGGCGATCGCGTTGATCGCCGAGCGCGCGGCCTCCGCGGAGGGGCCATCCGTGGCGCCGATGTACACGGTGCCGTCGTCCTCGATGGAGATGTCGGTGCCGGTGTCCTCCTGGATCTGGTTGATCATCTTGCCCTTGGGGCCGATCACCTCACCGATCTTGGACACGGGCACGTTCACCGAGATCACGCGCGGCGCGAACTCGCTCATCTCGTCCGGGGCGTCGATCGCGGAGGTCAGCACGTCCAGGATGTAGAGCCGGGCCTCGCGCGCCTGGGTCAGGGCCGAGGCCAGGACCGAGGCGGGGATACCGTCCAGCTTGGTGTCCAGCTGGATCGCGGTCACGAACTCGGACGTACCGGCGACCTTGAAGTCCATATCACCCAGCGCGTCCTCCGCACCGAGGATGTCGGTCAGGGCCGCGTACTGGACCTCGCCGTTGACGGTGTCGGAGACCAGGCCCATGGCGATACCGGCCACGGGAGCGCGCAGCGGCACACCGGCGTTGTACAGCGACAGCGTGGACGCGCACACGGAACCCATGGACGTGGAGCCGTTGGATCCCAGCGCTTCGGAGACCTGACGGATCGCGTACGGGAACTCCTCCCGAGAGGGCAGCACGGGCGTGATCGCACGCTCGGCGAGCGCGCCGTGACCGATCTCGCGGCGCTTGGGCGAACCCACGCGGCCGGTCTCACCCGTGGAGTACGGGGGGAAGTTGTAGTGGTGGATGTAACGCTTGTGCTTGACCGGGGCCAGCGAGTCGATCTGCTGCTCCAGCTTGAGCATGTTCAGCGTGGTGACACCCATGATCTGGGTCTCTCCGCGCTCGAACAGCGCGGAACCGTGCACGCGCGGGAGCACGTCCACCTCGGCGCTGAGCTGACGGATGTCCGTGAGACCGCGGCCGTCGATGCGCACCTTGTCCTTGAGGATGCGCTGGCGCACGGTCTGCTTGGTTAGGGCCTGGTAGGCACCGTTGACCTCGTCCGCGCGGCCCTCGAAGGCCTTGCCCTCGCCCGTGAGCTCGGACAGCGTGGACTGGTGCAGTTCGTCGGTCGCGGCCTCGCGCTCCTGCTTGCCGGCGATCGAGTAGACCTCCGCCATGCGCTCGCCCACGAAGTCCTTGACGGCCTCGGCGGCGTCGTCCCCGTACCCGCCGAAGCGAGGCAGGTCCAGCTCGGGCTTGGCGGTGCGGGAGGCGAGATCCGCCTGGGCGTCGCACAGGGCCTTGATGAACGGCTTGGCGGCCTCGAGGCCCTCGGCCACGAGCTCCTCGGTCGGTGCGACCGCGCCCTGGCCCTTGATGAGCTCCCAGGCGTTGTCGGTGGCCTCGGCCTCGACCATCATGATCGCGACGTCCGAGCCGCCGTCCTTGGTGCTCACCACGCGGCCGGCCACGGCCATGTCGAACACGGCGTTCTCCAGCTGCGAGTGCTTGGGGAACGCAATCCACTGATGGGAACCGTTCTCCTGGGCCATGAGCGCCATGCGCACGCCGCCCACGGGGCCCTGGAAGGGCAGCCCGGACAGGGTCGTGGACATGGACGCGGCGTTGATCGCCACGGTGTTGTAGATCTCGTCCGGGGCGATGGACGTGACGGTCACGACCACCTGCACCTCGTTGCGCAGGCCCTTGCCGAACGCGGGGCGCAGCGGGCGGTCGATCAGACGGCACGTGAGGATCGCGTCCGTGGACGGGCGACCCTCACGGCGGAAGAACGAACCGGGGATGCGACCTGCGGCGTACATCCGCTCCTCGACGTCCACCGTGAGCGGGAAGAAGTCGAAGCCCTCCCGCGGGTGCTTGCCCACGGCCGTGGCCGAGAGCATGGAGGTCTCTTCGTCGATGTAGACCATGGCCGAACCCGCGGCCTGGCGGGCGAGTCGGCCGGTTTCGAAGCGCACGACGCGCTTGCCGTACGAGCCGTTGTCGATGACGGCTTCTGCACTCTGGATTTCGGGACCCTCCAAGGGTCACCTCCGTTTCTTCGTGGTGCGCGATCCGCGCGACACACCGGTCTTCGATCGAGGCGCTCGCAGCGCGTGAGCGTTGCGAAGGCCACTGTCGAGGACCGCGACATGCAGCGCGGTCACGCCATGACGTGATTTCTCGTTGGACTGTCCGGACACGCGGTCCGGGTGGCGGTGTTCGTCACGAACAGCGCCGGTTGCGGCGGTTCCCCGCGCTCCGACAGGGGCACGGGGAACCGGTCACATCACTTGCGCAGGCCGAGGCGCTCGATGAGCGCACGGTAGCGGGCGATGTCGGTGCGACGCAGGTAGTCCAGCATGCGACGACGCCGTCCCACCAGGGCCATGAGGCCACGGCGGGTGTGGTGGTCGTGCTTGTGCATCTTCAGGTGCTCGGTCAGATCGGAGATCCGACGGGACAGCACCGCGATCTGCACCTCGGGCGAACCGGTGTCACCCTCGTGCGTCGCGTACTCGGTGATGATCTGGTTCTTGATCGTGGCATCCAGGGCCATGTGTAACTCCTCGAGTCAGTACCGTGACCGCCCGGTGCGCGAGATTCTCGCCCGGGGTCCGGGAGCGAGCTCCCGGGGTCGGACCGCCACGGACCGCAGTCAGACCAGCGTCCATCCTAACCGATCCTCCGCCGGGGCACCGTAAGGACCGTCACCACTCGGCGGACGACGGCGCGGCGCACCGCTGCAGGGCCCCGCACCCACACGGTGCGGCAGCGCTGTCGCCGCCCCGCGGGAGGGCCAGCGCCGTCCAACGGGAGCGACGTCGCCGCCCCGCGGGAGCGCCCCGGACGTGCGAAGCGGGACCGACCTGGAACAATGGGGGCATGCAGAAGATGAACGTCGAATCATTCAACCTGGACCACCGCAGCGTGGCCGCCCCCTACGTGCGGATCGCGGATCGGAAGGAACTGCCGGGTGGTGACACCCTCGTGAAGTACGACGTCCGCTTCACCCAGCCCAACCAGGCGCACCTGGAGATGCCGGCGGTACACTCGATCGAGCACCTCACCGCGGAGCACATGCGCAATCACACGGACGCCCTGATCGACTTCTCCCCCATGGGCTGCCAGACCGGTTTCTACGCGCTCATGCTGGGAGTGGAGACCGAGGAGTTCGAGCGCCTGCTCGAGCGCACCTTCCGGGACATCCTCGAGGCGGACGAAGTCCCGGCCGCGAACGAGGTGCAGTGCGGCTGGGGCGCCAACCACAGCCTCGAGGCCGCCCAGGATGCGGTGCGCGGATTCCTGGCCGAGCGCGAGCACTGGGACGAGGTCACGCGGTGACGGACGACGCCGCACGGTTCGCCGCGTGCGTGGGCGCACCGGCCGTCGTGGTCGCCATGGCGGAGGAGGCCGAACCGTTCCTCGCGGACGCCGACTCCCGCTGCGAGAACCCCCACGTGATCGGCGGTGCCGAGCTGTACGCCGTCGAGGCCGCGGGGCGCCCCGTGCTCGTGGTGCGTACCGGGATCGGATTGGTCAATGCCGCGTCGACCCTGAGCGTGATGCTGGAGCGGTTCGAACCGAGCGCCGTGATCTCCGCCGGTTCCGCCGGGGGCCTGCGCGCGGACGTCAACGTGGGTGACCTGGTGATCGGCACCGAGTTCCGCTACGCGGACGCGGACGCGACCGCCTTCGGGTACGAACCGGGACAGGTGCCCGGGATGCCCCCGGCCTTCGCGGCGTCGTCGGAGCTCGTGACGGCCGCGAGCAGCCTCGCGGCCGCAGAGGGTTACGCCGCGTGGCGCGGGACGATGCTCTCGGGCGGCGCGTTCGTGACGGCGCGCAACGTGGGGGCGACCCGCGAGGTGTTCCCCGAGGCCCTGAGCACGGACATGGAGACCACGGCGCTCGCGCACGTGTGCCACGACCGTGGCGTGCCCTTCCTGGCCGTGCGCGCGATCTCGGACCTGTGCGGTCCCGCCGCGGACCAGCAGTTCCACATGGAACTGGACATCGTGGCCCGGATCAGTGCCCAGGCCGTGACCGAACTGCTCGGCGGGCTCCCGCCCGTCCAGCCACCCACACGTCGAGAAGAACGAGGAACGCATGAGTGACGACAAGACCAAGGACCTGAAGGACGCCGCCCCGGACGTCGCCAAGCACGTGCTGCGCGACGGTCACGAGATCCCCCAGCTGGGGTTCGGCACGTACCCCATGGACGACGCCGAGGCCGAGGCCCTGATCCCCGAGGCCGTGTGGCGCGGCTACCGGCTCATCGACACCGCGGTGAACTACGGCAACGAACGCGGCGTGGGCCTCGGTGTGCGCTATTGCGACATCCCCCGCTCGGACCTGTTCCTCACGTCCAAGCTCCCGGGCCGGGATCACGGTACGGACAGCGTGCGGCGGTCACTCGAGGGCACGCTCGAACGGCTCGGCACGGACTACCTGGACCTCTACCTGATCCATTGGCCCAACCCCAGCGTGGACCGGTACGTGGACACGTGGCGCGCCATGATGGCCGCGCGCGACGAGGGCCTCATCCGCTCGATCGGTGTCTCCAACTTCCTGCCCGAACACCTCCTGCGCCTGGAGCGGGAGACCGGGGAGATGCCCGTGGTCAACCAAGTGGAGCTGCACCCGCAGTACCAGCAAGAGACCCTGCGGGCGTTCCACGAGGAGCACAAGATCCTCACCGAGGCGTGGTCCCCGCTGGGGCGCAAGACGGACCTCCTGCAGGACCCGTGGCTCGTGGAGATCGCACGCAAGGTGGGACGCACCCCGGCCCAGGTGGCGCTGCGCTGGCACGTGCAGTCGAGCATCGTGGCGATCCCCAAGTCCTCGAACACCGAGCGCATGGCGGAGAACATCGACGTGTTCGAGTGGGAACTCACGGACGAGCAGATGGAACGGGTGCGCATGCTGCACACCGGCATCAGCGGTTCGGGGTTCGACCCCTCCGTGCACGAGGAGATGTGATCAGCCCCACCGGGTGAGCTCAGTCGGTCCCGCGCGCCTGTTCCCGCAGGATGTCGCGGGACCGATTCACGTCGTCGCGCATCTGGGACACGAGCGCGTCGATCCCCCGGTAGGCCACCATCCCGCGCAGGCGTTCCACGAATTCGACCACCACGGTCTGCCCGTAGAGGTCGAAGTCCTCCACGGCCTCGTCCGGGCGGTCGATCACGTGGGCCTCGACCTGGCGGTTCACACCGTCGAACGTGGGATTCGACCCCACGGAGATCGCCGTGGGCCAGCGGGTGCCGTCCTGGTCCACGAGCCAGCCCGCGTAGACCCCGTCCGCCGGGATGAACCCCGTGGCCTCGGGTGCCAGGTTGGCCGTGGGGAAGCCCAGTTCACGCCCGCGTGCGGCCCCGTGCACCACTTCCCCGCGCATGCGGTGGTGCCGGCCGAGCAGTTTGGCAGCACCGCGGATGTCCCCCGCCTCGAGGCACGAGCGCACCCACGTGGACGAGCAGCGACGGTCGTCGCTCCAGCCCACCAGACCGTTGAGTGCATCCGTGTCCTCGGGGACCAGACCCGCGACGTCGTCCACGACCTCGACCTCGAAGCCGTGTTCACGGCCGAGCTCCCTGATCACCGGCAGGTCCCCCGTGTTGTCACGCCCGAGCCGGACGTCCGACCCGATCACGAGACACACCGCGCCCAGTGGTTTCACGAGGTAGTCGACCACGAACTCCTCGGGGCTCAGCTCGGAGAACTCGAGGCTGTACGGCAGCACGAGGACGGCGTCCACGCCTGTGGCCTCAAGGGCGTCGAGCTTGTCCTCGAGACCCATGATGAGTCCGGGGTGAGATTCGGGCCGGTGCACGAGAGCCGGGTGCGGATCGAAGGTCACGACCACGGAGCGGGCCTCGAGACGCCGGGAGGTCTCGAGCAGCCGCGCGAACACGTGTTGATGACCGCGGTGGACACCGTCGAAGTTGCCGATGCTCACCACGGAGGGACCGAATCCCGGGGTGACCTCGTCCAGGCTTCTCCAGCGAATCACTGTTCTCCTCGATGTCTTCTGCGTGGTCAGGGTGTGTGCGGGCGACGTCTAGAGCCTACCGCTCCGCCGGGAGGGCCGTGTCAGCCACAACCACACGAGCCCCACGATCGGGAGCACGAGCGGCACGTAGCCGTAGCCGGCACCGAAGTGGGACCACACGCTCGCCTTGGGGAACAACTGCGGTTCCAGGACACTGAGCAGGCCCACGCCCAGCACACCCACGAGCTCCACGACCACGGCCACCGTGGCGACCCTGTGCCAGCCCGGACCGGACTTGGCCAAGGCGATCGTCGCCAGGACGTAGATCGCGGCGGAGATCGTGGACAGGATGATCGCGAGCGGGGCCACGGAGAACTCGGTGGCGAGCTGGTAGAGCGAGCGCACCCCCGCGGAGAGCGAGAAGACGGCGTACACCACGATCAGCAGCCGCCCGAACCCCGAGTTCTTCCGGTCGGATCCCGCGCGGGGCCCCGACCGCCCGAAACGGTTCTGCAGCGTGGTGCGTGAGGGCTCAGCCATGCTCGTCCTTCCCCCGGCGGCCCGTCCCGGCCGCTGCGGCGTCACTGGTAGTAGTAGATGAAGTTCATGCGGTAGACCATCACGGCCACCACGGGACCGGCGGCGGCCAGGATGAGGGTGGACCACCGCGAGCGTTCCACGAGGGACCACACGAACGTCCCCGCGGGGATCAGCAGCGCCGTGAGCAAGTAGCCCCAGTACTCGAGCAGGCTCCCGGAGGGATCCGGACCCAGCACGGGCAGGAACACCGAGCCCACCGCGTAGACCAGCAGGAACGCCTCGAGCACGAGCACGGAACCCTGGGAGAAGTCGTCCGGCGCACGGCCGCGCGCGGCCTGCACGAGGCAGATCACGCACGAGAGCGCACCCAGGACCACCGATGCCCAGAACCACCCGTCATAACCCCACAGCATCAGTCGTGCGTCCGTTCCGTTCGCTTGGTTCCGTCCTGTTCCGCTCCGGGGTCACCCGCCCCGGGTTTTTCCACGCCTGTATCATCTGGCGCCGCGGCAGCCGTGAACGTCACCCCCGCCGCGATCCCGAGCACCGACGTCGTGTACCGGCGGTCGGCGGGGCCACGGTCCTCGGCGAGGGCCACGAGTGTCCCGTCCGGTGCGAAGCATGCGACGGGCAGCTCCGCCCGGGATCCCTCGCGCCCCTCGGAGCCCGACGCCGCGGCGTCGCCGGCGGATGCGGTGTCGCCGGCGCCTGCCCCGGAACGAGACGCGGCGCCGTCGACCTGCGACGCGCCGCCAGGATGAACCTGCGTCGCGGCGATCCTGCGCCCGTGCGACAGGTCCGTGGCCTCCCGGACGGTGAGCTCGCGCACGGGAAACAGTCCGCGGGCGGCGTCGTCGATCGGCAGCGTCGAGACCGTGCCGCCGGCGCGCACCTGCTCCGTGAGCTCGTCGAGCGTGTGCGACTGCTCGAGCGTGAACGACCCCACGCGCGTGCGCCGCAGCGCCGTGAGGTGCCCGCCCACGCCCAGGGCCTCCCCGAGGTCGCGCGCGAGGGCGCGGATGTACGTCCCGGAGGAGCACGTCACGGTCGCATCGACATCCACCGCGGTGGGCTCAGCGTCGGTCGGCTCGCGGGAGATCCCGTGCACCGTGAACTCGTGGACGGTGACCGGTCGCGCGGGCAGCTCCACGTCCTCGCCCTTGCGCACACGGGCGTACGAGCGCTGCCCGCCCACCTTGATCGCGCTGACCGCGGACGGGACCTGCTGGATCTCACCGGTCAGCTCGGCGACCGCGGCCAGGACGGCGTCATCGGTGAGCGCGGCGAGCCGCTCGGGCGCAGCCGTGCTCGTGACGTCCCCCTCGGCGTCGTCGGTCACGGTCGCGGCACCCAGGCGGATGCTCGCCCGGTACGTCTTGTCCGTGCCCGTGACGTAGGTCAGCAGCTTGGTGGCCTTCTCGACCCCCACGACCAGCACGCCCGACGCCGCGGGGTCCAGCGTGCCCGCGTGACCCACCTTGCGGGTCCCCGCGAGGCGGCGCATGCGCGAGACGACGTCGTGCGAGGTCCAGCCGAGCGGTTTGTCCACGACGACGAGCCCGGCCACCCTCGGGAGCGAGGGTGCCGGGCTCGGGATTTCCTGGCGATCGGTCACCGGGTCAGTCCCGCGACCGGCTCTCGGGGGCTTCGTCATCCGCGTCGGACGTGCGGTAGGCGTCCTCCCCCGCGGCGTACTGAGCACCCTGGGCCTGTTCAGCCACCTGGGCGTCCTTCTCACGCGCGGTGCGCAGCAGCGACTCGAGACGTGCGGCGTCCGCGGGGATCTCGTCCGCGACGAAGGTGAGCGTGGGGGTCAGGCGAGCGGTGATGTTCTTCCCGACCTCGGAGCGCAGGATGCCCTTGGCGGACTCCAGGGCCCGCGCGGTGTCCTGCCGCTGGGTCTCATCCCCGTAGACGGTGTAGTACACGGTGGCGTGCTGCAGGTCGTTGGTGACCCGCGCGTCCGTGACGGTCACGAAACCCACCCGGGGGTCCTTGATCCTGCGTTCGAGCGCCTGGGCCACGATCACCTTGATGCGATCGGCCAGTCGAGCGGCGCGGGCGGCGTCGGCCATGGTGGTACTCCTCGTGTCCGGGCAACGCCGGGGCGTTGCACTGTGCGGGGGTGGTGCGCCGTGACGCGCCACCCGGTGCGATCCGCCCATCACGGAACGGATCGCGGTGCGGGCGGGGTGCCCGCGTGATCCCCGTGGGAATCACACGGGCACCCGGACCCGCTGTCACATGGTCGCGGCCGGTGCGCTCGCGTGAGTGCACCGGCCGCGGGAACCCGTCAGTCGCGCGGCTTCTCGCGCATCTCCCAGGTCTCGATGAGGTCGCCCTCGCGGATGTCGTTGAAGGAACCGAGTCCGATACCGCACTCGTAACCCTCGCGCACCTCGGTGGCGTCGTCCTTGAACCGGCGTAGCGAATCGATGGTGAGGTTGTCCTGCACCACGTTGCCGTCGCGCACCAGGCGGGCCTTGCCGTTGCGGCGCACCACACCCTTGGTGATGTACGCACCGGCGATGTTGCCCCACTTGGACGAGCGGAAGACCTCGCGGATCTCGGCGGTACCGAGCTCCACCTCCTCGTACTCCGGCTTGAGCATGCCCTTGAGCGCGCTCTCGACGTCGTCGATCGCGTTGTAGATCACGGAGTAGAACTTCATCTCCACGCCCTCGCGCTCGGCCAGGTCCGTCACGCGCTCGGCGGGACGGACGTTGAAGCCGATGATCACGGCGTTGTCCACCGTGGCCAGGTTGACGTCGTTCTGGGTGATCGCGCCCACGCCGCGGTGGATGACCCGCAGCTGGACCTCTTCGCCCACGTCGATCTTGAGCAGCGAGTCCTCGAGCGCCTCCACGGCACCGGACACGTCACCCTTGATGATGAGGTTGAGGGTGTCGATCTTGCCCTCGGCCACGGCCTCGTCGAAGGACTCGAGCGTGATCCGCTTGCGGCGCTTGGCGAGTTGGGCATTGCGGTCCGCGGCCTCACGCTTCTCGGCGATCTGACGCGCGGTGCGCTCCTCCTGGGTGGCCAGGAACGTGTCACCCGCGCGCGGCACGGAGGACAGACCCAGCACCTGCACCGGGCGGGACGGCAGCGCCGCCTCCACGGTGCGGCCCATCTCGTCGAACATGGCACGCACGCGACCGTACGCGGCACCGGCCACGATCGAATCGCCCACGGTGAGCGTGCCGGACTGGACCAGCACGGTGCACACCGCGCCGCGGCCCTTGTCCAGGTTGGCTTCGATGGCGACGCCGCGGGCGTTCTTGTCCGGGTTCGCCTGCAGTTCCAGAGCGCCGTCCGCCGTGAGCACGATGGCGTCCAGCAGGTCGTCGATGTGCAGGTTCTCACGGGCGGAGACGTCCACGAACATGGTGTCGCCGCCGTACTCCTCGGGCACCAGGCCGTACTCGGTGAGCTGACCGCGGATCTTCTCCGGGTTGGCGTCCGGCTTGTCGACCTTGTTCACGGCGACCACGATCGGCACGTTCGCCGCCTGGGCGTGGTTGAGCGCCTCGACGGTCTGCGGCATCACGCCGTCGTCCGCGGCGACCACGAGCACGGCGATGTCCGTGACCTGTGCACCACGGGCACGCATCGCGGTGAACGCCTCGTGACCCGGGGTGTCGATGAACGTGATGAGCCGTTCCTGACCGTCCACCTCGGTGGAGATCTGGTACGCACCGATGTGCTGGGTGATGCCGCCGGCCTCACCCTCGATCACCTTGGTGTTACGGATCGCGTCCAGCAGGCGGGTCTTACCGTGGTCCACGTGACCCATGACGGTGACCACCGGCGGGCGCGGTGCCAGGACGTCCTCGCCCTCAGCCTCCAGTTCCGCCTCGAGGTCGATGTCGAAGGACTCGAGCAGCTCGCGCTCCTCGTCCTCCGGGGAGACCACCTGGATTTGGTAGCCGAGCTCGGCACCTAGCAGCTGGAAGGTGTCCTCGTCCAGGGACTGGGTCTGCGTGGCCATCTCACCCAGGTGGATGAGCACGGTCACGAGCGACGCCGGGTTCGCGTTGATCTTCTCCGCGAAGTCCATGAGCGAGGCACCGCGGCGCAGCCGCACCACAGTGCTGCCGTCGCCGTGGGGAACCGACACGCCGCCGACGGCGGGTGCGCTCATCTGCTCGAGCTCTTGGCGCTTCGCCCGCTTCGACTTGCGGTGCTTGCCGCGGGCACCACCGCGACCGAAGGCACCCTGCGTGCCACCGCGGCCACCGCGGCCGCGGAAACCACCGCCGCCACCGGTACCACCGCCGCCGGCGCCACCACCGCGGCGGGGTCCCCCACCGGGTGCCGGGCGGCTACCGATCGGAGCCACACCCGTGGTGTGACCGGGCATCATGTTCGGCGAGGGGCGGGGTCCACCGGGACGGGGGCCGCCCTGACCCGTTCGCGGTGCACCCGTACGGGGCGCACCGGGACGCGGGCCACCCTGGCCCGCCTGAGCGGGACGGGGGCCACCCGGACGGGGACCGCCGGGACGGGGTCCGCCCTGACCGGCATTGCTCGAACGCATCCCCTGCTGGGACGCGAACGGGTTGTTACCGGGACGCGGTGCTCCGGGCTTGGCCGAGCGCTGCTGGCCGGGGCGCGGCGCACGCTGACCACCGTCGGAACCGCGGCCCATGCCCTGCTGGGACGCGAACGGGTTGTTCCCCGGACGCGGTGCGGACTGACCCGGCTTGGCACTACCGGGCTTGGGGGCGTTGGCACGGGGGCCCGGGGTCGCCGCACTGCGCGGCGTGGCCGAGTCGGAGGCAGCTGGCTTGGAGGCAGCGGGCTTCGCGACCGGGGTCTCGGAGGCCTGGGGCTCGGACGCCGACTTCGCGGGGGCCTTGGGGGCACCCGGGGTCGGCGCGGCGGATCCGGCAGCGGGCTTGGCCGCGGCGTCGGAACCGGCGGGCTTGGACTGGACCCTGCCCCCGGGCTTGGGCGCGGAGGACTTCTCCGCGGGCTTCCTGGCGCCCTGCTGCGCGGGCTTGCCGGAGTTGCCCCCGGCGGAGTTCTTGGACTGCGCGGCGGAATCGCCACCGGCGGGGTACGCCGAACGCAGCTTCTTGGCCACGGGCGGTTCCACCGTGGAGGACGCTCCGCGAACGAATTCGCCGAGTTCCTGAAGTTTGGAAATAGCTTCCTTGGACGTGATTCCGAGCTCTTTCGCGAGCTCGTGGACACGGGGCTTGGCCACTGTTCTCCTGTCTCGGTCCGCACCGAAACAGGTACGAACCGCTTATTTTCCGTTGACGTGGCCACCGGACGCACACGTGCGTCCCGCGTGGCCGCGGGTTGAGTACTCGAAGGCACTCATCGGCCGGCACTCATCGGTTTTCCATGGGCTTCTGACTCGCTTTCCTGGTGTTCGTCCTCCTGCACCGACAGGAGGACGCGCAGCTGTTGCTCGAGGTCGTCCGTGGTCACGGCGGTACGGAACGAGCGATGGAACGCCCGTTTGCGCACCGCGGTGGCAACGCACTGCCGGGTGGCGTGCACCCAGGCTCCTCGGCCTCCCGCTCGGCGGTGAAGATCCGCCACGACCCGGGGGCCCTGCGGTGTGTCCTCCATCGTCACGCGGACGAGTTGATCAGGGGGGCTCACCTCTCGGCACCCCACACAGGTACGAAGACTGTTGACGCTCATCCCCGCTCCTCATGACCCGTCGTCCGGTTTTCAGGCGGCACGGAACCGCGCGGAAGGACGATGGTCGACCTGATCAGAGCAAAGTCTAGCGCGCCGCGCGGGATTCCCCCGAATCCTGGGGGTGTTCAGCGATCCGTCGCGCGGGATTCGGGGACGATGTCGATGCGCCACCCCGTGAGCCGCGCGGCCAGGCGGGCGTTCTGCCCCTCCTTGCCGATCGCGAGGGACAGCTGGGCGTCCGGGACGACGGCGCGCGCGGAGCGGGCACCCTCGTCCAGCACGTTCACCCGGGACACCCGCGCCGGGGACAGGGCGTTGCCAATGAACCGGGCGGGATCGTCCGAGTAGTCGATGATGTCGATCTTCTCGTCTCCGAGCTCGTTCATCACCGCGCGCACGCGCGAACCCATGTCACCGATGCACGCACCCTTGGCGTTGGCCCCGGGGCGCTTGGCGGCCACGGCCATCTTGGTGCGGTGCCCGGCCTCGCGCGCCAGGGTCACGATCTCCACGGAACCGTCCGCGATCTCGGGGACCTCCATCTCGAACAGTCGGCGCACCAGATCCGGGTGGGAGCGGGACAGCGTGATGGACGGGCCCTTGAACCCGCGCTTGGCCTCCACGACGAACGCGCGGATCCGCTGACCGTGCTCGTAGCGCTCCCCGGGGACCTGCTCGTGCGGCGGCAGCAGTCCCTCCACGGTGCCCAGGTTCACCTGGACCATCTTGGGGTTGTTGCCCTGCTGGATCTGACCGGAGACGAGTTCCCCCTCGCGGCCCTTGAAGTGACCCAGGACGTTGTCGTCCTCGACGTCGCGCAGTTTCTGCAGGATGACCTGGCGCGCGGTCGCGGCGGCGATACGACCGAAACCGGACGGGGTGTCGTCGAACTCGCCCACCCGCTCGTCGTTCTCGTCCAGCTCGGGAGCCCAGATGGTCACGTGTCCACTGCGACGCTCGACCTCGGCGCGGGCGCCGTTGATGGCCCCCGGCGAGCGCATGTACGCGAGCAGCAGGGCCTGTTCGATCGTGGGGATCAGCACGTCCACGGGGATGTCGCGCTCGCGTTCCAGCAAGCGCAGGGTGCTCATGTCGATGTCCATGTGTCCGGCCTTCCTTCACACCACGCGGGGGTTCCGCACCGTATTCGGAGCCGGGAACCAAACAGCGCGCCGCACACGGG
Organism: Kocuria marina; assembly: GCA_014652975.1. Lineage (GTDB taxonomy): Bacteria > Actinomycetota > Actinomycetes > Actinomycetales > Micrococcaceae > Kocuria > Kocuria marina. The sequence continues at coordinate 86,855 of BMZV01000003.1, forward strand.
GTGCGGAGCGCTGCTGCATGGGTCTGTCTCGTGTTCTTCCGGCTATCGTACATCCCCGCGGGGACGTCAGATCTCCACCTCCACCTTGGCACCGCGCACGTCCGCGTAGGCCACGCGCTCGGGGTCCAGGTACTTCACCGGCATTCCCTTCTTGGGTTGGTGCCAGCGCTGGACCACGGCGTGGTCCTCGTGCGCCTCGAGCAGCCGCGCCGAGTAGCGCTCCCCCTCCGCGGGCCGGATCCGCACGAAGTGACCCACGCTGCGCCGCCAATGCCGCGGCGTCTCCAGGTCGCGTGTGGCCCCCGGCGAGGAGACCTCGAGTTCATACGGCGGGCCGGGCACGGGGTCGTCGCGGTCCAGGGCGTCGGAGACCTGCCGCGCCACCTCCGCCACGCGGTCCAGGCTCAGAGAGTCCGTACCGTCCGGCAGGTCCACGAGCACGCGCAGCATCCGGTTCCCGCCCTGGCCCGTGAACTCGCACTGCTCCAGGAAGAGCCCGGCGGCCTCGACCACCGGTTCCACGCTCGCGCGGATGCGCGTCTCGTCCACTGTCGTCATGTCCGTCCTCCTTGTGCGGCTCGCGGCGTCACCGCGCCGCGTTCGTCCTGCGTGCTGCTCCCTATCATGGAACAGACCCGTCCCCCGGAGGAATTCGTGAGTTCTCGCCCGACCGCACCCCCCGCCAGCGCCTGGCGCGTCCTGGCCGTGGCGCTCACCCTGGTCCTGGTGCTCGTGCTCGCCGCGGGTTTGTGGGCTCGTTGGCGTTCGTTGTCCGACGACGACGCCGCACGCCTCGGCGCGCGCGCGACCGTCGCCTCCGTGCGCACGGGCCTGCGCCCCGATCCCTCGGTCCTTCCCGACGCCGTCCTGGCGGATCAGGAGGCCGCATTCGGCCCGGCGGCAACTCCCTCCCAGGCCCGCCACCTCGAGGCACGCGGTACCGGGGCCCCGCCGGGTTCACTGGCCGACGCCGCAGCATGGCTCGAGGACGTCGCCAGGACCTCGCCGAACGGGGAGCTGGCGGCCACCGCCGCGAGCGTCGCGGCGTCGTGGTGGGCGGCGGAGCCACCACCGGCTGGCGCGGACCCCACCGCACGCCGAACAGAAGAGAGCGAGGCGGGTTCGGGGGCCGGTTCCCCCGCAACGTCGGACGGATCCGCAGGGGAACGGGACGGTGACGGCCCTGTCAGCGGAGCGGCACCGAAAGTACCCACCGAGGAAGGGGACGGCGAGGACACCGACGACGACGCGGCGTCGTCGTGCGAACCTGCGCAGCTCGCCGCGGTCACGGCCCTGGACCGTGCGCGGTTCACCGCCGAGGCGGCCGCTGCGCGGATCCCGGCCGACGCCGCACAGAGGGGCACCATGGACGCGGTCACGGACACGCTCGATGCCACGCTGCGTGAGCCGGCGGTGACTCCGATGTTGTCGTGCGATCCCGCACCCGTCGCGGGCGGTCACGTCCTGCCCGCCGGCTTCGCGGAGGACCCCACCCGAGCGGTGGGCGGGACACTGCGCGAGGCGAGCGCCGCGCTCGTGTCCGCCGTGGGGGCGTCGTCGCCCGAGGACCGGGACTGGCTGCTCACGGGGCTGCTGGAGACGGCCGTCGCAGCGCAGCACCTGGACCCCGCACACCCGGTGCCCGCCCTGCTGGGGAGGGAATGACGCACGCAGCGCACGCGCCGGTCAGCGACCCGTGAGGATGTCCAACCCCAGCTTGGCGATCAACACCGTGACCACCGTGAAGAAGACCACGCGGATGAACGCGCTGCCCCGGGCCACCGCGGTGCGTGCGCCGAGGTAACCCCCGGCCATGTTGCTGAGCCCGAGCACGAGACCCAGCCCCCACAGGACGGAACCGTGCGCCGCGAAGACCGCGATGGCGCCGACGTTCGTGGCCAGGTTGACGATCTTGGCCTTCGCGCTCGCCGCGAGGAAGCTGTAGCCCAGTAACGATACGAGCCCGATGATCAGGAACGACCCCGTTCCCGGGCCCATGACGCCGTCGTAGAAACCGATCAGGGCGCCCAGCGCGACAGCCAGTCCGTAGTGCCGCGCGCCGGTGTGTCGCAGCGCGGTGAGCTGACCCATGGACGGCTTGGCCACCGTGAACACGAGCACGGCGATCAGCGCGAGCACGATGATCGGCTTGAACACCGCGGCCGGGAGTGTGGCGGCCACGGCCGCACCCGCCCCCGACGCGACGAGGGCCACGACGGCCATGGGCAGCGCGGTGCGCAGGTCCGCGTGGATACGACGGTAGAACGTCACCGCGGACGTGGTCGTGCCGAAGACCGAGCCCATCTTGTTCGTCGCGAGCGCCTGGACCGGTGTGATGCCCGGGATCAGCAGCATCACGGGCAGTTGGAGCAACCCTCCACCGCCCACCACGGCGTCGATGAACCCCGCGGCGAAACCCGTGAGCACCAGCAGCACGACGAAGCCGGAGGCGGCGGAGTCCAGACCGGAGCCCGCGAGGGAGGACAGGTCCATGACGGAACACCCGGGCCGGGACTACAGGGTGTCGTCCGCGGGGGTGTCCGATCCGCGCAGTTCGGCGGTGAGTTCGGCAACCACGTCATCGCGCGCGATGTCCCGGGACTGCCCGCTGCGCCGGTCCTTGAGCTCGAGCATCCCGTCCTTGAGCCCGCGGCCCACCACGAGCACGGTGGGTACGCCCAGCAGCTCGGCGTCGCCGAACTTCACACCCGGGGAGACCTTGGGACGATCGTCGAACAGGACGCTGATCCCGGCGTCCTCGAGGTGCGCGACGATCTCCTCCGCGGCCTCGAGCACCTCCGTGCCCTTGCCCGTGGCCACCACGTGGACGTCCGCGGGGCTGAGGTCGCGCGGCCACAACAGGCCCTTGTCGTCGTGGTAGAACTCCGCCACAGCCGCGAGCGCGCGGGTCACGCCCACACCGTAGGAGCCCATGGTCACGGTCACGAGTTTGCCGTTGCTGTCCAGCACCCTGAGCCCGAGGGCATCGGCGTACTTGCGCCCGAGCTGGAAGACGTGGCCCATCTCCATGCCACGCGCGATCTCGAGGGGCCCGGAACCGTCCGGTGCGGGGTCCCCGTCACGCACGGTGCAGGCCTCGAGGGTGCCGTCCCACGTGAAGTCGCGCTCGGCGACCAGGTGGTAGACGTGGGTCTCGGCCACGTTCGCGCCGGTGATCCACGAGGTGCCCGGCACCACGCGGGGGTCCACGAAGTACGGGATGCCCGTGCGGGACTCGGAACCGAGCAGGGCGTCGTCGCGGCTCAGACCCGGACCGATGTAGCCCTTGACGAGTTCGGGCACGGCACGCAGCTCGTCCTCGGTCGCGGCGGCGACCTCGAGTTCACCGCCCTGTCCGAGGGCCTCACCGATCCCGGCTTCCACGCGCTTGAGGTCCACGTCGCGGTCCCCGGGAACGCCCACGGCCACGAGCTGACGCTTACCACCGGGCAACGAGACGGACAGCACGACGTTCTTGAGCGTGTCCGCGGCGGTCCACGGCTCGCCTTCGCGGGGGTGCAACTCGTTGGAGCGCTCCACAAGCGTCTCGATCGTGGGGCTCGCGGGGGTGCGGTGCACTTGGGCCGCAGGAGCGTCCGCGTAGTCGATCGGTTCCGGGACCACCGTCGTCACGGCTTCCACGTTCGCGGCGTAGCCTCCAGCCGAGCGCACGAAGGTGTCCTCACCCACGGACGAGGGGTGCATGAACTCCTCGGACCGGGATCCGCCCATGGCCCCCGAGGTCGCGGACACGGCCACGACCGGCAGGCCGAGGCGTTCGAAGATCCGCACGTACGCCGCGCGGTGCTTGGCGTAGGACTCGTCCAACCCCGCGTCGTCGATGTCGAACGAGTAGGAGTCCTTCATGATGAACTCCCGCCCGCGCAGCAGACCCGCGCGGGGGCGGGCTTCGTCCCGGTACTTGGTCTGGATCTGGTACAGCGAGACCGGGAGGTCCTTGTAGGACGAGTAAAGATCCTTCACGAGCAGCGTGAACATCTCCTCGTGCGTGGGCGCGAGCAGGTAGTCCGCGCCCTTGCGGTCCTGCAGCCGGAAAAGGTTCTCACCGTACTCGGTCCAGCGGTTGGTGGCCTCGTAGGGTTCGCGCGGCAACAGCGCCGGGAAGTGCACCTCCTGGGCGCCGATCGCGTTCATCTCCTCGCGCACGATCAGCTCGACCTTCCCCAGGACGTTCAGCCCCAGGGGCAACCACGTGTAGATCCCGGGCGCCGCGCGGCGGATGTACCCGGCGCGCACCAGGAGCTTGTGGCTGTCCACGTCTGCGTCCACGGGGTCTTCGCGCAGCGTGCGCAGGAACAAGGAACTCAGGCGAAGGGGCATGAAGGGATCCTATCCACCCGTGAAGGGAACGATCGAAGCGGCGGGTATCCCCGCGAGTCTATCGCTGCGCGGCACCGGCGCACGCCGGGCCCGGGGTCTCACAGGAGGACCGTGGCGAAATCCCCGTGCCGCCGGAAACCCACTCGGCGGTATGTGGCCAGGGCGGGTGCGTTGAACGAGTTCACGTAGAGGCTCACGGTCGGGACGTACTGCCGGGCGAGCGCCACGGTCGCGGCCATACACGGCACGGCCAGTCCCCTCCCCCGGTGCTCGGGGTCCACCCACACGCCCTGGATCTGGCACACGGACCCGTGCAGCGACCCGATGTCCGCCTTGAAGATCACGGTGCCGTGCTCGTCGGTGAGCACCGCGGTCCTGCGATCGCGCACGAGGGAGCGTACTCGCTGGCGGTAACCCTCCGCCCCGGTGGTGAAGGGGGAGTACCCCACTTCCTCGGTGAACATGGCCGCGGCCGCGGGCAGCACGCGAGGGAAGTCCTCGTCCTGCGCCCATCGCACATCGCGGGCGGGCCCCGTGAACAACTCGGGTGCGGGATCACGGTCCATCACGAGTAGCGGTTGCACGGGACGGACGTCGAAGGGTTCGGGCCACGTGTCCCGCAATCGTTCCCACAGTCCGAGCACGGGATCAGCGGGACCGAAGAACGAGGCGAAGCGGGGGCCGCCGCGGGCCAGGACGTCCGCGACGAGGTCCGTCCCGGTCCGGTCGAGCACCACGGGGACCACGTTGGTTCCCGCCCAGCACGCGCCCACGAGCTCGCCGGAGGAGTCCACCACACCGATCACGGGCGGCTGCCGCCGACCGCGGGCGGCCCGGATCCGGGCCACGTGCGCCGCGACGAACACCCCGGACACCGCGTGCCGCGCCAGCAGGCGGTCCAGTGCCGACTGGTTCACGGCGGCGGGTGAGAGCACCCGCGGGGCGCGGCGCAGGATCACCCGGCGGTCACAACCGGCGCGCCCTCGACCGGCTGGCCGTTCTCGTCCAATTCCATGCTCTCGGCCATCTCATTGGCCTGGGCGAGCAGGGTCTCCACGATCTGGTCCTCGGGAACGGTCTTGATGACCTCACCGCGCACGAAGATCTGGCCCTTACCGTTGCCCGAGGCCACGCCCAGGTCCGCTTCGCGGGCTTCTCCCGGGCCGTTGACGACGCAGCCCATCACGGCCACGCGCAGCGGCACGGTCAGGTGTGCCAGGCCCTCGTTGACCTCCTCGGCGAGCTTGTAGACGTCCACCTGCGCGCGCCCGCACGAGGGGCACGAGACGATCTCGAGCTTGCGCGGGCGCAGCCCAAGCGACTGCAGGATCTGATTGCCCACCTTGACCTCTTCGACCGGAGGCGCGGACAGGGACACGCGGATGGTGTCCCCGATGCCCTGACCGAGCAGGATGCCGAAGGCGGTCGCGGACTTGACGGTGCCCTGCAGGGCCGGGCCGGCCTCCGTGACACCCAGGTGCAGCGGCCAGTCCCCGCGCTCGGCAAGCAACTGGTAGGCGCGCACCATGGTCACGGGGTCGTTGTGCTTGACGGAGATCTTGAAGTCGTGGAAGTCGTGCTCCTCGAACAGCGAGGCCTCCCACACGGCGGACTCCACGAGCGCCTCCGGGGTGGCCTTGCCGTACTTCTGCAGCAGGCGCTTGTCCAGGGAGCCCGCGTTCACGCCGATCCGGATGGACACGCCCGCGGCCTCCGCCGCACGGGAGATGCCCTCGATCTGGTCGTCGAACTTGCGGATGTTGCCCGGGTTCACGCGCACACCGGCGCACCCGGCGTCGATCGCGGCGTAGACGTACTTGGGCTGGAAGTGGATGTCCGCGATCACCGGGATCGGGGACTTCATGGCGATGATGGGCAGGGCGTCGGCGTCGTCCTGGGACGGGCACGCCACGCGCACGATGTCGCAACCGGCGGCGTTGAGCTCGGCGATCTGCTGCAGCGTGGCGTTGATGTCCGTGGTGGGGGTCGTGGTCATCGACTGGACGCTGATCGGGTGCTCCGACCCCACACCCACCGCACCCACCTGGATCTGGCGGGTCTTGCGCCGGGGCGAGAGCACCGGTTGGGGCGCGGCGGGCATACCGAGATTGACCGAGGTCACGAATTGCCTCCCAAGGAAGTGGCGTCCGGGGCCCGTGACGCGCGCCCCGCGATGTTGCACTGTCCATTGTGCCCCACTCCTCCCACGTGCTACAGCCGCACGTGATGCGCCGAACACGACGCCGCCCCCGGAATGTTCCAGGGGCGGCGTCGCCATGGTACGGGGCGCGTGAGCGTCAGCGGCGCATGATCCTGCGCGCGAGCCAGTTGCCGAAGAACTGCACGAGCTGGACCAGGATGATGATCACGATCACCGCGGCCCACGTGACCTGGTCGTTGAAGCGCTGATAGCCCAGGCGCAACGCGAAGTCACCCAGACCACCGGCACCGATCGCACCGGCCATCGCGGACATGTCCGTGATGCCGATGACCAGGAACGTGTACCCCAACACGAGCGGGCCGAGCGCCTCCGGCAGGATCACCGTGGTGATGATCTTCCAGCGCGAGACCCCCATGGACCGCGCGGCCTCGATCACCCCGGGATCCACCGTCATGAGGTTCTGCTCCACGATGCGGGCCACCGCGAACGTAGCGCCGATGGTCATGGTGAAGATCGCGGCGTTGGGGCCCAGGCGCGTGCCCACGACCGATTCCGTGACCTGACCCAGGGCGGCCAGCAGGATGATGAACGGGATGGGACGCACGAAGTTCACCAGGAGGTTCAGCGCGGTGAACAGTGGACCGTTCTCCAGGATGCTGCCCCGCCGGGTCACGTAGAGCCCCATGCCCACGGCCAGGCCGATGAGCCCGGCCAGCACGAGGGTCACGGAGACCATATACAGCGTCTGCCCGGTTGCGTCCAACAACTGCGGGCCCAGAGCAGACCACTCCATCACTCACTCACCTCCCGCACCGTGGTGACGGCGCGCAGACTCTCGACGGCGCGGTCCACGGACTCGTCCGAACCGGTCAGGGACAGCGTGAGCGTTCCGAAGGACTGTGACTGCAGGATGGAGATCCCCCCGAAGGCAATGTTGAAGCTGACACCGTCACGGGCGGCGTCCGAGAGCACGTCCCCGATCCGGTTCTGGTCGGTGACGTCCACCAGCACGAGCCGCCCGGGGTGTTCCCGGCGCAGCTTCTCGATCTCGTCCGCGCGCGGCACGGTGCGCGTGACCGAGGAGACGAACTTGCGCGTGGTCTGCGCCCGCGGGTGGGCGAAGACCTCCGCGGTGGTCCCGGTCTCCACCACCCGACCGCTGTCCATCACGGCCACGCGGTCCGCGGTGGCCCGCACCACGTCCATCTCGTGGGTGATCAACACGATGGTGATCCCCAGCTCACGGTTGACGCGCTTGAGCAGACCCAGGACCTCCTGGGTGGTCTCCGGGTCCAACGCCGAGGTGGACTCGTCCGCGAGCAGCAGTTCGGGATTGCTCGCGAGCGCGCGGGCGATCCCCACGCGCTGCTTCTGACCACCCGAGAGCTGCTCGGGGTAGTTCCCGGCGCGCTCGGTCAAGCCCACGAACTCCAACAGTTCCGCGACCCGCGCCTTGCGTTCCTCGGGCTTCCACCCGGCACGCTTGAGCGGGTACTCGATGTTGCCCGCCACGGTGCGTGACGTGAACAGGTTGAACTGCTGGAAGATCATCCCGATCTTGCGGCGGATGGGCGCCAGCTGGGACTCGCTGCGCCCGTCCACACGGTTACCGGCGACCTCGAGCGTCCCGGACGAGATCGGTTCCAGGCCGTTGATCAGCCGCACGAGGGTGGACTTGCCCGCCCCCGAGTAGCCGATCACCGCGAAGATCTCACCGCGGCGGATGTCCAGGTCCACGGAGTCCACCGCGGTCACGGTGCGCGGGCGGCGTTTGGACCCCGTGACGAAGACCTTGCTCACGTCCCGGAAACTGACCAGGGTGTCCGCCGTGGCGGACGGGCTCACTTGGTCTGCTCCTTGAGGTCCTGCGAGTAGCGGGCCAGCAAGTCCTTGAGCTCCTGCTGGTCCACCTTGGTGGGCACCGCGGTGCCCTTGGTCTCGGTCTTCTCCGCGTCCTGGACCTTGTCGTCGTAGTAGAAGCTCGCGACCTTCTTCAGGGTCTCGTTGTCCGCGTTCGCCTCGGTCGCGGCGAAGAGGTTGTCGTACACCTTGGCACTGTCCGCGGTGGGATCGTCCTGAGCCAGCGCGGACTTGGGATCGATGTTCGCGCGGTCCAGGAAGTCGTTGTTGACCACGGAGGCGGCCACGGAGTCCATGGACAGCACGGTCTGCTCGGCGGAGACCGGGCGGACCGTGACCTTGGACTTGGCGGTGTCGATGTCCTGCTCGGTGGGGGCGATCGTGTCCTTGGTGAACTCCACGAGACCCTGCTGGTGCAAGAGGTTCAGGGCGCGGGACAGGTTGATCGAGTCGTTCGGCACGGCGATCTCGTCACCCTGCTTGAAGTCACCCACGGATTTCACGCTCTTGGAGTACAGCCCCAGCGGGAAGATGGACGTGGAGCCCACGGGAGTGATGGTGTCCCCGGAGTTGTTGTTGTAATCGGCGAGGTACGCGATGTGCTGGAACCAGTTCATGTCGATGTCACCGCTCTTCAGAGCGGGGTTCGGCTGGCTGTAGTCACTGAAGTCCACGTACTCGACCGTGATGTCGTTGTCCGCGGCGACCTGCTTTAACGCGTCCTGCACGGGGGTCGAGCCCACGATCCCGACGGTGATCTTGCCGTCCGCGGCCGGGTCCGAGTTGTCGGAGCCGCCGCCGCACGCGGTGAGGGTGAGGCCCAGGGTGGTGGCCAACACGACGGGAATCAAACGCTTGGTTCGCATGATCATGCCTTTCCAGGGGTCTGTGACGGGGACTCGCGGGGCGAACAGTCCCCCCTGGATGAGGGCACACGGGACGGGCACGTGCTGATTTCCGGGGAACCGCACTTGCCGTGATCTGTTGCAACCGCGACCGGATGGTCATCTGGGGCACCCCGCTACGGGAGAGGGTTGCCGTCCGGCCAGCCAGAGCTACGCGCCGGATCTCGTCATCCACTCGGAATTTTAGCACGGCCCTGCCATGGGCCGGCAACCGCCGGAAGGGCCCTATGCCATCCCGGCGATACGTTCGTCCGCGCGGGCCCGGGCCCACTCCTCCGCCCCCAGGACGTCCTCGAGGGTGGGCCGCGTGACGCCGTCGTGATCCTCCAGCACACGCTCGACCATGTCCACGATCTGCATGAAGCCGAGCGCCCCGCGGTGGAACGCGTGCACGGCCTGCTCGTTGGCGGCGTTGAACACCGCGGGCCACGTCCCGCCGCGCGAACCCGCGTGCTTCATGAGCTCCACGGCGGGGAACGCCTGCGAATCGAGCGGTTCGAACGTCCACTGTGCGGCCCGGGTCCAGTCGCACCCCGCGGCGGCGCCGGTCACGCGGTGGGGCCAGCCGATTCCGAGCGCGATGGGCAGGCGCATGTCCGGCGGGGACGCCTGCGCCAGGGTGGATCCGTCCACGAACTCCACCATGGAGTGCACGACCGATTGCGGATGCACCGTGACGTCGATCCGGTCCAGGGGGACGTCGAACAGTAGGCTCGCCTCGAGCACCTCCAGTGCCTTGTTGACCATGGTCGCGGAGTTCGTGGTGACCATGACCCCCATGTCCCACGTGGGGTGCTGCAGGGCCTGTTCGGGTGTCACGCGCGTGAGCTGCTCGCGCGTCATGCCGCGGAACGGTCCGCCGGACGCCGTGAGCACGAGCCGGCGCACCTCGGAGGCCGTCCCGGAGCGCAGGGCCTGGGCGATCGCCGAGTGTTCGGAGTCCACGGGGATCAGCGCGTCCTGGAGGCCCGTGTCCGCCGCGGCGCGCAACACGAGCGGACCGCCCGCGATCAGGGACTCCTTGTTCGCGAGCGCCACCCGCCGACCCGCTCCCAGCGCCGCCAGGGTGGGTGCGAGCCCGATGCTCCCGGTGATCCCGTTCAGCACGAGGTCCGAACCCTCCCACTGCGCGATCCGGGTTGCAGCGTCCGGCCCATACAGGACCTCGGGTGCCGCCGACGACGCCGCGCGTGACCGGTCCGCAATCAGCTCACGCAACCGGGTGGCGTCGTCCGCCGTACCGCTCGTGCCCACCGCACGGACACCGAACGTCACGGCCTGCTGCGCGAGCAGCTCGAGGTGACCCGCGCCCGCGGCGAGCGCCACGACCTCGAAGGGCTCGTGGGTGGCATCCGAGACGGGCCGGCGCAGCCCCGCGGCCTCGGACACGACGTCGAGCGCCTGCGTCCCGATGGATCCCGTGGACCCCAGGATCACGAGGCGCCGGGGGGCCTGCCGGGTGGCGGAGTCGAGATCGGGGGTCATGCCGGTGGAGGAAGTCATGACCCCAGTATCGCGTGAGCGCCGCACCCCGCACGCACGGCACCGAGCACACGACTCCGGACGCACGACACGGGAGATACGACAAGGGCGCCACCCGGAGGTGACGCCCTTGTGCGGATGGCCCGTTCAGGACCCGCGGATGATTCAGCGACGGCGGCCGACGACGGCGCCGTAGATGAGCAGCACGATGATCGCGCCGATCACGGACGTGATGATCGTGCCGATGCTGAAGCTGTTGATCCCGTCGCTCAGGCCGGGGATGAAGCTACCCAGCCAGCCGCCCAGGAAGGCCCCCACGATGCCGAGGATGATGGTGACGATGATCCCGCCACCCTGCTTGCCCGGAAGGATCAGCTTGGCGAGCGCGCCGGCGATCAGACCGAGGATGATCCAGCTAATGATGCCCATTTCTCCACCTCTGGTTCTCGTTGTGCGCGTTTGCGGTGTTCCGCAACCGCATGTGGTCAGCGAACTGGTTCACAGTGTAGTACCAGACATCAACGCTACACGGGCCGCCGCGTCCGGATGAAACCGGACACGGCGGCCGTGTCAAGGGGCGGTGAACCAGGTCAGTGCGAGACGGCCTTCTCCGCTCCCACTCCCGTGAGGGAACGCACTTCCATCTCGGACTGCTTGCGCGGGTCCTCCGGCCGGCGCTCGCTGAGCGAGCCCAGGAAACCGAGCAGGAAGGACGCCGGGATCGAGATGATGCCGGGGTTGGACAGCGGGTAGAACGCGAAGTCCGCGCCGGGGATCATGGAGGTCTCCGATCCGGACATCACCGGGGAGAAGATAATGAGCACCACGGAGATGATCAGCCCGCCGTACATGGACAATACCGCGCCGCGCGTGGTGAAGCGCTTCCAGTAGAGCGAGTAGAGGATGGTGGGCAGATTGGCGGAGGCCGCCACCGCGAAGGCGAGGGCCACGAGGAACGCCACGTTTTGACCCTGCGCGCCAATGCCGCCGGCGACCGAGATCAGGCCGATGACCACCACGGTGGTCTTGGCCACCCGCAGTTCCTGACGCGGGTCCGAGGTGCCCTTCTTGATCACGGACGTGTAGATGTCGTGTGCGAAGGACGCGGAGGCCGTGATAGCCAGACCGGCGACCACGGCGAGGATCGTGGCGAACGCGACCGCCGCAATCAGACCCATGAGGATGGACCCGCCGAGTTCGTACGCGAGCAACGGAGCCGCCGAGTTCACACCACCAGGCGCGCCCTTGATCCGGTCCGCACCGATCAGCGCGGCCGCACCGAACCCGAGCACCAGGGTGAAGAGGTAGAACAGGCCGATCAGAGTGATCGCCCAAACCACGGACTTGCGGGCCTCCTTGGCGGTGGGCACCGTATAGAAGCGCATGAGCACGTGCGGCAGGCCGGCGGCGCCCAGGACGAGGGCCAGACCCAGCGAGATGAAGTCCAGCTTGGAGATCTCGCTCACGCCGTACTTCAGTCCGGGATCGAGCATCGCGGGGTTGTTGTTCGTCTCCACGGCCGCGCCGAGCATGGTCGAGAAATTGAACCCGAACAAGACCAGGATCCACACGGTCATCACGGCGACGCCGGATACGAGCAGGCACGCCTTGATGATTTGCACCCATGTGGTGCCCTTCATGCCGCCCACGAGCACGTAGACGATCATGATGACGCCCACGATCACGATCACCAGGGACTGCCCGGCCCGGGAGCCGATCCCCAGCAGCAGGGACACCAGGGCCCCCGCCCCGGCCATTTGCGCCAGGAGGTAGAAGAACGTCACGGCCAGGGTTGAGATGGACGCCGCGACCCGCACGGGCCTCTGCCGCAATCGGAACGACAGCACGTCCGCCATGGTGAACTTGCCGGTGTTGCGCAGCGGCTCGGCGATCAGTAGCAGGGCCACGAGCCACGCGACGAAGAAGCCGATCGAGTACAGGAACCCGTCGTAGCCCTGCAGGGCGATCGCGCCCACGATGCCCAGGAACGACGCCGCGGAGAGGTAGTCACCCGCGATGGCCAGACCGTTCTGGGTCCCGGAGAACGAGCGCCCACCCGCGTAGTAGTCCGCGGCCGTGGCGGTGGACTTGGACGCCCGGATCACGACCACGAGCGTCACGAGCACGAACGCCAGGAAGATCGAGATATTGATCGCGGGGTTGCCCACGGTGGACGTGGCGGTCTCCGCCAGGTGCACCGCGGGTGTCGAGAGGGCGGGGACGGCGATCATGGCCGGGCCTCCTGGTGGTCGCCGGCCCGGTGGCCGGAAGTGGATTCGAGGTCCTCACGCAACGCGGTGGCCTGCGGATCGAGCTTGCGGTTGGCGAAGCTCACGTACGCGGCGGTGATCCCGAATGTGGTGACGAACTGCAGCAGACCCAGGATCAGACCCAGGTTGACGTTGCCCACGACCCGCGTGGACATGAAGCCCGGCGCGTAGATGGCGAGGACCACGTAGAGCAGGTACCAGACCAGGAACGCGATGGCCAGGGGGAAGACGAAGGATCGGTGGGTCGAGCGCAGCCGTTGGAACTCGTGCGAACGCTGGACCGCGGGGAAGTCGATGCCCTGGGTTGCCGTGGAACCGTTGGGGTCGACAGGGGGCGTGGACGCCATGTGTGCCTCCTTGCGTGATGGTCATCACAGTACGCACTGTGTATCCAATGACACAAGACATGCCCGTCACAACGTCGAAAAACCCCTGAAATTCGCGGTTTGGTTAGCCCACCTTACAATTTTAATCGATCTGTGTATACATTCAGCGTCATGGCGCGCCGCTACGGCCGCATGGCCAGGACGAACTCCACGGCCCGGTCCAGGAACGCGTCCACCTGTTGTTCCTCGTAGCTGCGCTGACCCTGGGCGGATCGAAAGACCGCCGTCCTCACGAGCCGCGGGTCCACCTCGGGTTCACCGCGCAACGCGTCCATGAGCCGGTCGCACAGCACGTCCACGTCCGCCGCCGCGTAACCCAGCGTGCGGTGCGAACTCGGCCGGCGGAAGCGTTCACCGTGCGGGCGGTTGAGCCGCCCCAGCAACAGCCCGGCCAACAGCTCCAGGTGCTCCTCCCAGCGCCGGGCGCCGTGCTCGGCCACGAACGCGGCCTTCTCCCGCGCGAACAGCTCGTCCTCCACGGCGTCCAGGTGGGCGTCCACCGCTCCGGGGTCGTAACCGCCCTTGACGCGGTCGAACACGCGCTCGCGCACCTGCCGGCTGCCCAGCCGACGACGCCGCTGCGCCGCCTCCGCGCTCTCGGGTTCACGGTCCGCGTCGGTCGCCCCGGCGGTGTCCGCGGACGCAGCAGAGTCCTCGGCGGTGACGGGGTCCGTGACATCGGCCGAGTCAACGACCGGCTCAGCGACCGTCCCGGGGCCCGCGACCGGGTCCACGTGGCCACCGGGGGCGGGCGGCGTCGTCGTCGTATGCATGACCGCGGCGAGGCGGTCCAGGAAGTCGTCCACCTGGGCGGGGTCGTAACCCCAGGCCCGCTCGCCGAGGCGATCGAAACGTTGCTGAGTACTCATACCCGCCCTTCCGCGGCCGGGACGCGACCCGCGAGGGGCGGCGTCCGTGCGTCCCGGGCACGCGGGCGGTCGGCCCGCGACCGCGTCACCCCAGGACGGTGAACAGTTCGAAGATCACGTAGCCGGTGATCACGGCGAAGACGATGGAGTCGATGCGATCCATCACTCCGCCGTGACCAGGCAGGAGGGTCCCCATGTCCTTGATCCCGATCTCCCGCTTGATCATGGACTCGGAGAAGTCGCCCACGGTGGCCACGACGACGATCGCGACCGCCAGGACCGCGCCCTGCCACCACGGCATCTCCACGAGGAAAAGCGCGCACAGCACGCCCACGACCACGGCACCGCCCACGGATCCGCCGAAACCCTCCCACGACTTCTTGGGAGAGATCTTGGGTGCCATGGGGTGTTTGCCCCATACGACCCCCACCGCGTAGCCGAAGGTATCGGAGCTGACGGCCAGCAGGATGATCGTGAGGACCTTGTGGGGTCCGTCCGGGGAATGGTAGAGCAGCACCGCCGTACTCAGCAGGAACGAGGCCCACACGAGCGCGAACACCGAGCCCATGATGGACAGCATCATCCCCTGCTTGGGCCCGAAGGCCCGCCACACCACCACGAGTGTCACGGCGAGCACGAGCGCCATGGACAGCGCCTCCGCCCCGCCGAAGAACGCCGCGAGCGGCATGAGCACCGCCGCGATCACCGCGGGGACCTGCGGGATCTGCACGCCCTTGTAGGTCAGTGACCGCGCGATCTCCCACACCCCGATACCCGCCGCGGTCCCGGCCAGCAGGGCCAGTACGAGCGGGACGAAGAACAGTCCCGTGACGAGCGCGCCGATGAGCACGACGGCCACGGCCACGGCGGCCGGGAGGTTACGGCCCGCCCGCGAGGGGGCCTTGTGCTCGGTGCTGCGCTGTAAGGGGCGGGTGAGGACCTGCCGCAGCGAGCCCGTGGTGACCAGGGGGTCGTGCGCCCGCCCCTGCTCCCCCGCCGGGGCGGGAGACGGCTGGCGGGTGTCGCGGTGCGGGGAGCCGGGGGAATCAGCCGATGCCATCAGGCGCCGAGCAGTTCGGCTTCCTTGTTCTTAAGCAGATCGTCGATCTGGTCGATGTGTTTCTTGGTCGCAGCGTCCAGGTCCTTCTCGCCGCGCTTGCCGTCGTCCTCGCCGACCTCACCGTCCTTGACGAGCTTCTCGATGGCCTCCTTAGCGTGGCGGCGCACGTTGCGCACGGACACCCGGCCCTCTTCCGCCTTGTTCGAGACGATCTTCACGTACTCCTTGCGGCGCTCCTCGGTGAGCTCGGGCATGACCACGCGAATCACGTTGCCGTCGTTGGCGGGGTTCGCGCCGATATCCGAGTCCCGCAGGGCCTTCTCGATGTCGTTGAGAGCGCTGCGGTCGTAGGGGGTGATCAGCAGGGTGCGGGCCTCGGGGGTCTGGAACGACGCGAGCTGCTGCAGCGGGGTGGGCGTGCCGTAGTACTCCACGAGCAGGCTCGAGAACAGCGCCGGGTTGGCCCGGCCGGTACGAACCGTCGAGAAGTCCGTCTTGGCGGCGTCCACCGCCTTACCCATCTTGGTCGTGGCATCCGAGAGGACATCTGAAATCACGGGTGTTTCTCCTTATGAGCTGGCCGGCCGGCGGTACTGACGCCGGTGGCGACGGTTCGTTCTCCCCACTCTAACGGGCAGGGGGTGGCTGGTCGCGCGATGCGACGGCCCGCGAGACCTTACGGGGTGACCAGGGTCCCGATCTCCTCGCCCAGCACCGCGCGGGTCACGTTGCCCGCGCCCTCCATGCCGAACACGCGCATGGTCACGTTGTTGTCGCGGCACAGCGCGAACGCGGTCTGGTCCATCACGCGGATGTCCCGCGCGATTGCCTGGTCGTATGTGAGGCTCGCGAGACGCTGCGCGTCCGGGTCCTTACGCGGGTCCGCGGTGTAGACGCCGTCCACACCGTTCTTGGCCATGAGGACCTCGCTCGCGTGCACCTCCAGGGCGCGCTGCGCGGCCACGGTGTCCGTGGAGAAGTAGGGCAGGCCCGCACCCGCACCGAAGATCACCACGCGGTCCTTCTCCATGTGGCGGATCGCACGGCGGGGGATGTAGGTCTCCGCGACCTGCTCCATCTTGATGGCGGACTGCACGCGCGTGTCCACGCCGCACTGCTCCAGGAAGTCCTGCAGCGCCAGGCAGTTCATCACGGTGCCCAGCATGCCCATGTAGTCGGCGCGCGAACGGTCCATCCCGGCCTGGGAGAGCTCCGCGCCGCGGAAGAAGTTGCCGCCACCGACCACCACGGAGGTCTCCACGCGGCCCACGGTCGCGGCGATCTGTTCGGCGATCTCACGCACCACCGAGGTGTCCACGCCCACGCTGCCGCCACCGAAGACCTCGCCCGAGAGCTTGAGCAGGACCCTGCGACGCGCCGGTTCGGTGCGCCGCAGCTGCCGGTCCCCGCCGAGGGCCCCGTCCTGGGGTTCCGATTCGATGATGCTGGGCATGGATCCTCCCGGGGGGCCGATTCGTGGTCTTGAGGCGGCC
Source organism: Kocuria marina (assembly GCA_014652975.1). GTDB lineage: Bacteria > Actinomycetota > Actinomycetes > Actinomycetales > Micrococcaceae > Kocuria > Kocuria marina. The sequence goes on from BMZV01000003.1 coordinate 103,682, forward strand.
CGCCCTTGGCAGACCGCCCTCCAGCATACAGAAGCGGCGGGGCACCCCCGGTCCCCCAGTGGTGCCCCGCCGCGTCAGTGCGGGACGCGCGACGGTCTCCCGTCGAGACGTCGCTGTGGGCCTCACGTGCTCGGCGCACGCGGGACCCCGCGAACGGGTGCTCAGGCCCCCACGCGGAACCGCGCGAACGCGGTGGCGGTGGCGCCGGCCTCGGACAGCACCTGGCCCACGGACTTCTTGGCGTCCTTGGCGAAGTCCTGGTCCACGAGCACGACGTCCTTGTAGTAGCCCTTCAGGCGACCCTGGACGATGTTCGGGATGATCTTCTCGGGCTTGCCCTCGTTGCGAGCGGTTTCCTCCGCGACGCGCTTCTCGTTCTCCACGGTCTCCGCGGGGACGTCCTCCTCGGAGAGGAAGGACGGGGACATCGCGGCGATGTGCACGGCAACGTCGTGCGCGGCGGTCTCGGCGTCAGCACCGGACACGGCCAGCAGGACACCCACCTGGGCGGGCAGGTCCTTGGAGGTCTTGTGCAGGTACACGGCCACGTGGTCACCGGCCACACGGGCCACACGACGCACGACGACCTTCTCGCCCAGCAGCGCACCGGTCTCGGTCACGAGATCGGAGATGGTCTTGCCGTCCACCTGGGCGGCCAGCAGGGACTCGAGGTCCGCGGCGTCGGAGGCCACGGCGGCGTCGAGCACCTTGTTGCCGAACTCCACGAACGGGGCGGACTTGGCCACGAAGTCGGTCTCGGAGTTGACCTCGACCATGTAGCCCACGTTGTTCTCGGTGCGGGCCACAATGATGCCCTCGGCGGTCGAGCGACCCTCGCGCTTGGTCACACCCTTGAGGCCCTTGACGCGGATGATCTCCTGGGCCTTCTGGGCGTCACCGTCGGCCTCATCCAGGGCCTTCTTGACGTCCAGCATCCCGGCACCCGTGCGCTCGCGCAGGGCCTTGATGTCGGCAGCGGTGTAGTTCGCCATGTGAACTCCTCTGTTGTCGGTTCGTCCGTGCCGGACGCCTCAGGACGCCCGGCACGGTTCCGGTCACCACGATGGGTCACCGGGAAGAATGGAAGGTGAACTCGCTCACCGGCCTTACTCGGCGGCGGGGGCGTCCTTCTGCTCGGTCTCGGCGGGCTGCTCGGCGGCGGGCGCGGCCTGCTCGGCCGGGGCCGCCTGCTCGGCGGTCTGCTCCTTGTGCTGTTCCAGCAGCTCGCGCTCCCACTCGGCCATGGGCTCCTCGACGGCGTTGGACTTGCCGTTGTTGCGCTCCATGAGGCCCTCGGCCACGGCGTCGGCGATCACGCGGGTGAGCAGTGAGACGGAGCGGATGGAGTCGTCGTTACCCGGGATCGGGAACGCGACCTCGTCCGGATCGCAGTTGGTGTCGAGGATCGCGACGATCGGCACGCCGAGCTTCTGCGCCTCGTCCACCGCGAGGTGTTCCTTCTTGGTGTCCACGATCCAGACCAGGGACGGGGTCTTGGTGAGGTTGCGGATGCCGCCGAGCGTGCGCTCCAGCTTCTCCTTCTCGCGGCGCAGCAGCAGCAATTCCTTCTTGGTGTACTGCGAGCCGGCGACGTCGTCGAAGTCGACCTCTTCCAGTTCCTTCATGCGGTCGATCCGCTTGGAGACCGTCTGGAAGTTGGTGAGCATGCCACCGAGCCAACGGTGGTTCACGTAGGGCATGCCCACGCGGGTCGCCTGCTCGGCGATCGCTTCCTGCGCCTGCTTCTTGGTGCCGACGAAGAGAATGGTGCCGCCGTGGGCCACGGTCGACTTGACGGCCTCGTAGGCCTTGTCGATGAAGCCCAGCGACTGCTGAAGGTCGATGATGTAGATGCCGTTGCGCTCGGTGAAGATGAAGCGCTTCATCTTCGGGTTCCAGCGACGGGTCTGGTGGCCGAAGTGGACGCCGTTGTCGAGCATCTGGCGCATGGTAACGACAGGCATGTCGTCTCCTCATGAATAATGGACGGCCCGCGGGCCGTCTCGGTGTTTACGGTTGTCGACCGGCCGTGCCGGTCCCTGGCGCAATTCGTGAGTCCTACTCGTGGAGCAGGCTCCCGTGGTTCCATACCGCGACCACCCGGTAACCGGGGCCTCGGACCGAGGACCACGCACCCGGGCGGACCATGTCCGCCGTGGGTTCCCTCGCGCGCGAAGTCAGCCATCCCGCATTGGCGCGCACCCTCGAGCGGGCACGGTGAACCAATGGCAGAGTGACTGCACCCTGTAGGATACAGCATCGCGCGGCGTCCTCGCTCCACATCGGAGCGCCTCCCCGCCCCTTCGGACCGGGCTGCCGCACGCTGTCGTCATGTGTTCCTCCGGTCACGACGACGCCGCCCCGCCCATTCCTCGTCACCCACCCGTTCCAACGGTCCCACCCATTCCCGTGCACCCGCCGTTTCCCGCACGCCCGCCCGGACGGTCCCCGCACCACGCCGTGTACTGCGCTGTGATGGCCGCGGTCCTCGCGCTTGGCTCGCTGCTGACCCACCCCGCGGCGTGGGCCTCTCCCGACTGGGCCTGGCCCGTGTCCCCGCGCCCGTCGGTGAGCCGGCATTTCGAGGCTCCCGCACAGAAGTGGCTGCCCGGCCACCGGGGTGTGGATCTACACGCTCCCCCGGGCACGCCGATACGTGCACCGCAGGACGGGGTCGTGAGTTTCGTGGGTGTCGTCGTGGACCGGGAGGTCCTCACGGTGGACCATGGCGAGGGGCACAAGTCCTCATTCGAGCCGGTGTCCTCGTCCGTGCGAGTGGGTGACCGGGTGAGCCGGGGGCAGGTGATCGCCAACGTGGCCACTCCCGGCCACGGCCCGGGCGGGGATGCGGTGCACTGGGGTGTGCGGGAGAACGGGGAGTACGTGAACCCGTTGCTATTCGTGGCGGACCTGCGGCCGTCGGTGTTGTTGCCGGTCCCCGGTGAGTGAGACCACAGTGAGCCGGCGTGGCATGTCCTGTAGGGCGGGTGGGGCTTGAACCCACGACCAAAGGATTATGAGTCCTCTGCTCTGACCAGCTGAGCTACCGCCCCCTGTGCGACCGCGAACGGATGTCGAGGTCGCCGCCCTACGCTACCGCATGCGCGGCGTCGCAGGGCCCGTCACGACTCCGCGCCGGTGTAGAGCCGCTCGAACGTATCCAATGTCTTGGCGAAGGAGTGGCGGGACACCATGTCCCGGCTGCGCTCGCCCATGGCCCGCCGCTGTTCGGGCGGGGCATCGAGGACCAGTTGCAGCTTGGTCGCGAGGTCCCCGGAATTGCCCGGGGAGAAGAGGTACCCGTTGCGCCCCTCGTCCGCGAGGTGGGGCAGCGCGCGGGCGTTGGCGAGCACCACGGGGGTCGAGGCGCTCATGGCCTCGAGCGTCACGAGGGACTGCAGTTCCGCTGTCCCGGGCTGGCAGAACACGTCCGCGCGGAGGTAGGCCGTGCGTAGCTGCTCGTCCGTGAGGAACCCCAGGAAGTGGACCCGGTCCGCGACACCGTGTTCGTGTGCGAGTTTCACGAGCCGGTCCAGCTGTTCCCCCTCCCCCACGATCTCGGCGTGAACGTTCTTCTCCCGCGGGATCAGGGCCACGGCCTCGATGAGTTCGTCCACATTCTTCTCCACGGCCAGGCGTCCGCAGAACAGTACGATCGGGTGGTCCGGGTGCTCGATCTGCTCCCCCGCGGCGGCTTCGTAGTCACCGGCCTGGATCCCGTTGGACACCGCGATCGCCCGATCGGGGACACCGTTGTCGACCATGGTGCGCACCGCGAGCGGCGTGGGTGCGGTGATGACGTCGCAGCGGCCGTACACGCGGGCGATGTCCCACCACGAGACCTTGCGGTAGCCGCGCACGAACCACTGCGGGAACGGCAGGAACGGCTCGATGTTCTCGGGGACGAAGTGATTGGTCCCCACGACCCGGACACCACGGCGCACGGCCTCACGGACCACGAGCCGGCCCAGGATGTAGTGGCACTGGACGTGGACCACGTCCGGGCGGACGTCGTCGAACAACCGCGCGACCTCCCGCACGATCTCCCACGGGAAGCACAACCGGAAGTAGGGGTGGGTGAACGCGTGGTGGGAGCGGAACCGGTGCTCGGTCACCCCGGCGTCGTCCATGATCCGGGACGGGCCGCTCGTGGGCATGGGTGCTGCGACGTGGACCTCATGACCCCGTTCCAGCATGCCGCGCGCGAGGCGGCGGGCGAACTGCGCGGAACCGTTGATGTCGGGCGGATAGGTCTCAGCGGTGATCAGTATTCTCAAGGCCTTGTGTTCCGTAGGGGGATCAGCGATCGGTGGCGCGTTCGGTTCGTCGGGGTGTCGCCGTGTCCGCAACCGCCCCGCTGGTCACCGCGTCCTGCTGGGCGCGTGCGGCCGCCCGGCGTTGCAGGACCTCGGGGTGGTGTCGCGAGAGCACGACCACGCCGACTATAGCAACGAGACCCGCGAGCCCCATGGCCGTGCCGAGTGCCCCGGTGAAGGAGTCACCGGCCTCTCCCAGGACCACGAGACCCAGGGCCACACCCACCATGGGGTCCACCACGGTAAGCCCGGCGATCACGAGATCCGGCGGTCCGCACGAATACGCGCACTGCACCATCCACCCGCCCAGCGCAGCGGCGACCACGATCATGAGCACGCTGGTCCACCGGATGTCCCCGAACCCGCTGGACGTGATGGTGGTGGCGGTCAACCGGACGAGCACGGCCACGAAGCCGTAGAGGAGCCCCGCTCCCAAGACGTAGAACATGCTGATCCGGTGCCGGCGCACGAATAGCTCGCACACACCGATGAGCACCACGAGGCCCACAAGCAGGGCGACCACCGTGTTCTCGGCACGCGTTCCGGGTACGTGGGTGGGATCCGTCCCGATCACGGCGCACACCACGAACGTGGCTCCACCCACGCTGCACAGGGCTACGGCGAGCCACGTGCCACGGTTGATGATCAGGTGGCGGTGCCGGGCGTGCAACAGCGTGGTGATGACGAGTGCGATCACCCCGATGGGCTGCACCACGGTCACGGTCGCAAGCGAGAGCGCCGCGACGTTCAGCACCGTTCCGAGGCCCAGCAGCGCGAGTCCGCTGAGCCAGCGTAGATTGCGCACGAGGGGCCACAGCCCCCGCGGCGTCAACGGTCCCTCGGTGTGCCCGGTGACCGCCACGGATTGCGTCTGCGTACCGAGCGCGAGGCACACCGCCGAGCTCAGTGCCAGAGCCACCGCGATCCACTGCATCACCGATTCATCACGTCCTCCGTCACGGTCTCATCGTAGAGCTCGGGGGCGCGGCGGGCCTGGGAGTTCACCGCATGTTCGAACCGAGGCACGAGGGATCCCATACCGCCGGATGAGACGCACCGGAGCCGGAGGAGTCGCGCCCTCGAGGACGCCCCCCGGGCACGGCGGAGGCCGGGTTGCGACGACGGCGACCCGGCCTCCGGCACGGCTGGCGACTCACGCGAGCCGCGCACCCGGTTACTTCTTGAGCAGCTTGCGCAGGAACACCAGGAACGCGGACCCGGCGGCCACGGCGACCGCGAGGGGCTGCCAGCGCTCGCTCAGGACGTCCTGGGCGGACGTGGAACCGGCGGGACGGACCCCCTGGGAGCCACCCTTGGACGCGAAGGTCCGCTTGACCGTCTCCTGGGTCTCGGTGAACGTGCGCTGGGTGCGGCCCACGAAGCCCTGCGTGGCGGCCTGGACGGAATCGGCGCGGTTCTGGGCGTCGTCGCGCAGGCTCTTGAGGTGTTCGCGGCGCAGCTTGAGGCGGTGGCGCAACTGCTCCTCGGTGGGCTTGACGGGCTTGACCTGGTTGGGGTCGTTGGCCGCCTCTTCCTTCTCCCGCTGCTTCTTCTGCTCGGTCTCGTTCATCTCACGCTGGACACGGCCCTCATTGTACGCGGAGCCCTCCTTGACCACACCGAGGTCGTAGCGCAGCCCGAAGATGGCCTTCTTGGGCATTAGTGGCAACGCACTCTTGATCTTGGCGATCCCGATCAGCGCGAGCACGGCCAGGATGATGAGGAACAGCAGGGCGAGCAGCAGCGCGGCCAGCCACGCCGGCATCACGTGGGACAGGCCCGCGATGGCGGCACCGATCAAGGCGATGACGGCGAGGCCCAGGAACACGAGACCGACCACCGCGAGCGCGGCGCCCACGCCCACCTTGATGCCCTTCTCCTTGAGCTCCAGGAACGCGAGCTGGGCCTCATCTTTGAGCTGCTTGGGGAGCAATCGGGTGAAGACCTTGACGACGTCCGTGATGGACGCGGCACCCGGCTTCGTGGTGGTGCGAGTTCTTGCCCCGGACGTGTGTCCTGTGTGGCCGGATGAATGCCCGGTGCTGCCGGACGAGTGACCGCTGTTGGGGTCCACTGCATGGCTCATGCCGCCTCCGATGAGTACGTGGTGGTGCTGAACGGTTGATCTGATTTCAAAATACCATTCGGCCGCGCGCCCAGCGGGCAGGGACGGGCGCGACACCTCGGGCGTGACGAGGCTCGGACCTTGTCAACCACCGGGGGCTGTGGAAAACTGAAGGCGTTCATTGAAAGCAGATTCCTCCACATAAGTCAACATTGCATTATATTCAGAATCACGCATGATTCACAAAAGATCTTATTGTTGGGTGATTTCTTCGAGAGGGTTCACGGCCCCGCAGATCGAGGCTCCCGCGTCCGACGTCATCGACTGGCGCCGCCGCATCCACGCCCACCCGGAGCTGTCCTACAAGGAGCACGCGACATCCGACTTCGTGGTGGAGACACTCCCGAGCTTTGGCCTCTCCCCCGAGCGCCCCACCGAGACCTCGGTGACGGTACTGATCCAGGGCCGGGGGCCGGGTAGCACAGTGGCGTTGCGCGCGGACCTGGACGCCCTGCCTTTGCGGAGGAGACCGGGGACTCGTTCGCCTCCACGGTGAACGGTGTCATGCACGCGTGCGGTCATGACACCCACACGGCCACGCTGCTGGGCACGGCCCGGGTGCTGAGCGGCCTCACGGACAGTTTCGACGGCGCCGTCACGCTGATTTTCCAGCACGCAGAGGAGACTCCCCGGGCGGCGCCAAGGAGCTCGTGGGTCAGGGCGTGCTCGAGGGCGTGGACGCGATCTTCGGGGTGCACATGGCGAACCAGGCCACCGGCACGATCTCCGCGCGCAAGGGTGTCACCTCCACCGTGGCGGGCGGCTTCTTCGCGACTATCAAGGGCCAGGGTTCCCACGCTCCCATGCCGCAGAACTGTGCGGACCCGGTGCTGGTCGCCGCGCAGATCACGGTCGCGCTGAACACGATCGTCTCCCGCAGCGTGGCCCCCGACCACATGAACGTGGTCAACGTGGGCATGATCTGGGCGGGCGGAGCCCCCGACGTCATCCCGGACACCGCCCGGATCGGCGTATCCATGCGTACGGTCGCGGACGAGGACTGGGAGGTCCTCGGGTCCCGCGCGACCGACATCGTGGAGGAAACGTGCGCCGCCTACGGTGCCACGGCCACGTTCGAATGGGCGGACGGCTACCCCGTGATCGTCAACGACGACGACGTCGCGCAGATCGGCTACGACGCCGCGGTGTAGGCCCTGGGCGAGGACAAAGTCTCCTGGGGCCCGGGCACGTCCGCCTCCGACGACTTCGCGTACTTCGCGCGGGAGGTCCCCGCGTGCTTCGTGTTCCTGGGGGGTGGCACGGCCGAGGACCGGCTGCCCTACATGAACCACCACCCCAAGTTCGGCATCAGGGAAGAGGCCCTCGAGGCCGGCGTGCGCACGGAGGTGCAGATGGCCCTGAATGATCCACGTTCCACTCCCGCGTACGACGGACACCCGACCATGAATCTCACGAGCACCCAGAAAGGCATCTTCGTCACGCTCGTGCCGGCGGCGCCGGAGCTGCCGGGCGACGGCGCGGCGTCGTCCTCTGCCGCTGCAAGCACCGAGGAGGGTGCCAACTCGAGTGCGAAGAAGGACGTCTCGATCCTCGACGCCTGGAAGAATCGCAACTCCCTGGTGCTGGGGCTGTGCCTGCTGCTCAACAACCTGGTGGGCGTGGGGCTGCTGACCTGGCTCGCCACGATGTACTCGCAACAGTTCTAGATCACCCCTACCGGGTGGCAGTACATGGTCGTGATGCTCGGTTACGGGCTCTCGTTGTGGATCGCCACCTCCACCGGGCCCGGCGTCGTCAAGAAGTGGTTCGAGAACAACGAGAAGGTGTTCATGCTGATCATGTTCGTGATCGGCGCCGTCGTAGACGCCGGGGGGGTACACGACCGCGTTCGTGGTACTGGGTGCACTGCTCGTGCTCGGTGGTCTCGCTCCGTTCCTGCTCCGGGAACCCCGCGCCCCGCTCGATCCGCAGGGTCCGCGCGCGGCGGGGCCCGATGCAGACGCCACGACACCCCCGGGCGAACCCCACGCGGGCGTGGACGCGGCCGCGGGCACCACGGGCCGACCCGACTCCCGGCGGTGAGCCCCGCCGGGAGAGGGACCGTCAGGCCACGGTGGCAGCGGCGCGACCGCTCGCCGTCGTGACCTGTTCCGTGTCCAGGTGACCGTCCTGCATGCTCACGCATGCGTCCGCGAGGGGGACGAACTCGGTGTCGTGCGTGACCACGAGGGACGCCAGGCCGAAGGTGTGGGTCAGATCCGCGAGCAGTTCCATGACGCTGCGGGACCGCGCGTGGTCCAGCGCCGCGGTGGGCTCGTCCACGAGCAGCAGGTGCGGCCAGTTCATGAGCGCCCGGGCGATGTTGACGCGCTGGCGCTGCCCACCCGAGAGCTGATGGGGGCGGCGGTCCGCGCAGTTCTCGAGCCCCACCTGTGCGAGCAGTTCGCCCGCCCGAGCGCGGGCCCGCGCAAGCTCCTTGCCCCTGGCCCCGGCCACGTGCGCGGCGAGTACGAGTTGTTCGCGGGCGGTCAGCGAGGCCAGGAGATTGGGCTGCTGGAACACCATGCCCGTGTGCTCCCGGCGGACCCCGGCGAGTTCGCGTTCGGGGAGCTCCTCGAGCCGACGGCCCGCCACGGACACCGAGCCGGAACTTGGGCGGACCAACCCGGCGGCCACGGCGAGCAGCGAGGACTTGCCGGACCCGGACGGGCCCACGAGCGCCGTCATGGTGCCCGCGGCCAGCTCGAGGGACACACGGTCCAGGGCTCGCACCGTGCGGGGTTCGCCCTGCTCGTCCGTGCCGTCCGGGTACTCCAGGCAGAGGTCGGTCACCCGTAGGGCGGGATCGTCGGTCGAGTACTCATGCGGCCCGTCCGGGCGTGCCGCTGCGGTGTGGTTGTCCATGGGGTCTCCTGCGCGGTGACGGGGGTGACGATCGGAATGCATGCTCAGTTGCCTCCCAGGGCGATCATCGGATCCACGGTGGACACGCGGCGCACGGCGAGCACGGACCCGATCAGTCCCAGCGCCAGGACACCGGCCACGGGCAGCGCCATGGTCGTAGCGCTCAGCACGAACGGGACCGCGGACCCGGCGAGCGCACCGCCGGCGATCCCCAGGCCGCCGCCCACGAGCACGCCGATCGTGAGCACCACGACGGCCTGGACCAGGGAATCCCGCACCACGTAACCACGGCTCGCGCCGAGAGCGCGCAGCACCGCAATGTCCCGGGTGCGCTGGATGGTCCACACGGTCAGGAAGGAGATCACCACCAGGGCGCTGATGCCGTAGAGGAAGCCCTGCATCATGCGCAGCGAGCCCTGCTCCGACTCGTAGGCGGGCAGCGCCGCGAAGGCGTCCCCGGTGTCCATGGCCACGGTTGCGGTGCGCTCCGTGACCCCCTCGGGCACGGTGTCCGTGGTGAGGGCCAGGGCGGTGGCCTGCTCGGGGTCGTCGGTGTGGGCCACGGCGGGAAAGTCCTCCATGCTGAGCCACACGACCGGCACGTGGCTGTAGTACTCGTCCGCCACGACCCCGGTGACCTTCAGGGACGTGCCGGCCAGGGTCACCGCGTCCCCCACGCCCACGTTCATCTCGCGAGCCAGCGTCTCACTGAGCACGGCGGTGCCGTCCTGTGGGTGGGTGACCCCGTTGACGGCGCTCAGCCCGGGCGCGAGCCGCGAGCCCGGTTCGAGCGCGACACCGGCCACGGAGGTGGCCGACGCAGCGTCTGCGGAGGAGTTCGCCCCGTCCCCGGCCCGCGCGGTGGTCTGCACGAGGCCGAGCCGCTCCACGTGGTGCGCGCCCACGGTGTCACGCCACGCGCGCGTTTCGTCCGCGGTGATCCAGGACGTCGTGAAGGACGGGTCGGACGCGTCCCCCGCCGGGGCACTGAGCACGAACCGCTGCGCCTGCAACCGTTCCAGGGCCGAGGTGTTCTGGTGGCCTAGCCCGTTGGTCAACCCGGTGAGCAGTACGAGCAACAGCGTGATCAGGGCCACGACGGTCGCGAGCAACGCGAACCGCCCCTTGGCGAACGTGATGTCCCGTAGGGACAGGTACATGGTGATCTCCGATGGGTCGAGAAACTGTTCCCCTCAAGCCTCGCGGGACGCGGCCGCCGGTGGATCGCCCCGCGGGTGGAGACCGTCCAGCCCCTCGGGGGATGCCGCGCTCAACCAATCGGTTGATCCGCCACTCGCGTCACATGCGTAGCATGGCGGGAGACCCGGCCGTGCCGTGCGCGCTGCTCGCCGATGGCGGCATCCGCCCGATCGCCGCGCGGCGATCGGGACGCCGCGTCTTGGTCGGGGCACCGCACTCGTGCGACCGCGCCCGGGACCCGGGCAGGACGACGACGCCGTCCCCGGCACACCGCTCCGACCAACCAGTCCACCGCACGACCTGGAAAGGAGCCCCCGAGTGCGCGAGGACCTCTCCACCCCCGCAGTGCTGAGCGCCCTGCGGGTCACGTTGCACGTGAGCTTCGCGGCGCTGTTGGTGCTCGCCGCCGTGCGCGCAGTGCTGCACCTGAGCCGGGCCCCTGGCGGCGGGGCGATGATCGCCGTCGTCCTGGGACTGAGCGTGCTGCTCGCGGCGGTCTACCTCGCGGGGACCCTGGTGGAGAACCGTGTGGCGCGGGGTCGTGCGAGCCGGGAATCCCTGCGGTGGGGTCCCGGGTGGCTCGGTCTCATCGCGGCGCTGTGGGCCGCGCTGGCCCTGCTGAGCCCGGACTTCTCGTGGGTCGCGTTCCCCCTGTTCTTCCTGTGCCCCGTGGTACTGCCCACCGCGGCGGCGCTGGTCGCGATCGTGGTGCTCACCGGCGTCGTGGTGCTCTCCCAGTACCTACATGCCGCCCCGGGAGCGTTCACGGCGGGAATGGTGCTCGGACCCGCGATCGGTGCGATTGTCGCGCTGCTCGTGAGCTTCGGGTACCGCGCACTGTACGAGGACACCCGCCGCCACGTGCGCGCGATCCGCGATCTCGAATCCACGCGAGCTGAGCTGGCGCGCCAGGAACGGGACGCGGGGACCATGGCCGAGCGCGACCGGTTGTCCCGCGAAATCCACGACACCCTGGCCCAGGGCCTGACCTCGATCGTGCTAGTCTCACGGGCCGCACAGCGCTCGCTGGAGCGCGCGGAGCTCGACGCGGCCCGCGCGCAACTGGCCACGATCGAGGACACGGCCGCGGCCGACCTCGCGGAGGCGCGTCGGTTCGTACGGGACCTCGCCGCACCGGCACCGGGTGACTCCCTGCCCGCCGTCCTCGCGGAGGTGTGTCACCGCACCCGGGAGGCGGCCCGCGCCGTGGGCGCGCCGCTCACGTGCGAGTTCACGGTGGAAGGTGCCGTCCCCGAACTGCCCGCCCCGCAGCGCACCCTGTTCGTAAGGGCAGCGCAGTCCACCCTCGCGAACGTGACCTCGCACGCGCGGGCGTCACGCGCCGTCGTGACCCTCGCGGGCTGGGACGACGCCGTGACGCTGGACGTCGTGGACGACGGCGCGGGCTTCAGACCGCGTTCCGCCGCCGACGACGCACGCAACGACAGCTTCGGACTGGCCCACCTGCGACGCCGCGCGCACGAGCTCGGGGCCGTCCTGACCGTGGAGTCCGAACCCGGCGCCGGAACGGCTGTGAACCTGCGGTTGCCCCTGCCCGCGCCCGAAGCCACCCGCCCCCTGCCGAATGGAGATTCGTCATGACCACCCGCGTATTGCTCGTGGACGATCATCCCGTGGTGCGCGCCGGGCTGCGCGCGGTGCTCGAATCGGTGGGTGACATCGTGGTCGGCGCCGAGGCGCCGGACGGACGCGTGGCGCTCGAGATGCTGTCCCACGCGGGCGGCTCCGTGGACGTGGTGGTCATGGACCTGCAGATGGGTTCCGAGATGGGCGGGCTGGACGCGACCCGGCGCATTGTCGCGGCGGGCGGGCCCCCGGTGCTGATCCTCACGACCTACGACACCCAGGCGGACATTGTCGCCGCGCTCGAGGCCGGCGCGACCGGTTACCTCCTCAAGGACTCGCAGCCCGAGACCATCGGTGCCGCCGTGCACGACGCCGCCGCGGGCCGCCCCGTGTTGTCCCCCTCCGTCACGGCGCGGCTCATGCAGCGGGTGCGTTCCCCCGGCACGTCGCTGAGCGCGCGGGAGATCGAGATCCTGCGCGGGCTCGCCACGGGCGCGTCCAACAGGGCCCTGGCCAAGGAATTGTTCATCTCGGAAGCTACCGTGAAGACGCACCTTGTACACATCTACGACAAGCTCGGGGTGGACAACCGGACGGCGGCGGTCAACCGTGCGCGGGAAGAACACCTGATCTGACGGATGCGATCACCGCGGCGATCCGCTCGGGGTGATCCACCATGACGAAGTGACCGCTGCGTCGTCGCAACACGATCGTGTGCACGGGCGCTTCCCGGGACAGGTAGGTGGCCCGGGCGAGCACATGGCGCACCCACCGGGTGGTCCTGATCCGCGGCAGCCGTCCGTTCGCGGCCACCACCAGGACGTCCAGCTCCGGGTCCAGGGGCGTATGGGCGGCCAGTTCCTGCAACCGGTTCATGCACGCCACGTAGCCCGCGAGTTCCCGCAGGGACCCCATGAGGAAGTTCGGGGATGTCAGATCTACGCGCAGCTGCGGCCACGAACGCATGAGGCGTCCGCGTCCGGGCACGAGTCGCCCGGCCACGACGGGGCCCACCACACGCCACGCCGGAGCAGCACACGATGACCGGCCCGGAGCCCGCATCGAGGATCCGTACGGGGCCGCCCATAACTTCGTGGGTGCTGACATGATCCCCGATGCCCGACGGCGCGGAACCGTTGTCCTTTTCGTTGCGAGTTCCCGTGAGCGCAACCGCTGGGCGACGGGCACACCGGCCGCGGCGATGAGCCACACCGCGATTGCGAGAGGACATCACTTCGCGGGCCCGTCCGTCCCTCGCGTACCGTTCGGGAGAGCGCGCCACAGGGTCCGCAGCCGCGCAGAGGAGAACGCCGTCACCCCGGTGAGCACCACCCCGACCTCTGCGTCCACGGTTCGCAGTACGGTGGCCCCGGGGGGTCCGCGACGACGTACTCGGACACGAAGGACGTCCACGGGTGCAGTTCCCTGTTCACGAGCGGATAGAGGACCCACACCGAGTACAACAGCGCCGCTGCGGCGCACAATCGGCGAGAAGCCAGAGTCACGGAACCGGGTCACCCGCCTGAGTCGTGGGCCGCACATACGGAACAGCCGCCGAGTCTACTAGGCCGCGGCGGTTCCCGGAGGCGGGTGCCGCCCTGGATACGACGGAGGCCCCCTTCCGTACTGGAAGAGGGCCTCCGTGGTGGCTCCCCCGACTGGACTCGAACCAGTAACCCTTCGATTAACAGTCGAATGCTCTGCCAATTGAGCTACGGGGGAATGTACGCACTGCTGCGCAACGAGACGATACTTTACCGCCCCGTCGCGGCTTCCTCAAATCGAATCCCCGCCACCACCCGCAAGCGCCACACCCCTCTGAGTCGGGGTCACGCCCCGGTGAGGCTGCGCCGCTGCAGTTCGAGGTCCAGCAGTTCGCGGTTGAGCTGTTGGTACAGCTCGGGTTCCCGTTGCGCGTTCAACCGGTTGAGGTGGGCCAGCTTGTCCGACTTCGCCCGGTTGATGTGCATCTCCACGAGCGAGGTGAGCACGCCCACCGCGTAGTTGCGCATTTGTTGCTCGGTGGCCGCGGGTAGCGGCGTGACGGACAGTTGTGCGAGGTAGCCGTGCAGCGGTTCGGGCAGGTGGGCGCGCACGTGTTCGAGCCACGTGCGACCGCCCTCACCGTGATAGTCCTCGTCCGCGCGGGCGGCCACCACGGCATCGTGCAAGACCTGGTGCACCCGGTACGTCATGCCGGCGGAATCGAAATGCTCCCAGTAGCCGTCCGGCACGAGGTCCGGGAGCTGGAGCACCACTTCGAGCGCCTCCCGTTCCATCCGGGACACGGGTTCGCGCGGATCCGGCAGCTCGGGCGCCTCGGGCCGGTGGTTCTCACCGGGGGCTGAGCCAGGCCCGGAGACAGGCCCCGAGCCATGCCTCGATCCGGCCGAGTCACCGCGGTGGCCACGAGCATCCGGACGGTCCGGGGTCGACCCCTGACCGCGCCCCCGCCCCGGTTCTCCCCGGCCGTTCTCACTGCGGGAGGCGGCGTCGACGGCGCGCAGCACCTCGTCCGTCTCGATCCCCAGCCACCCGGACAGCTCCCGCGCGTACGCGGGGCGCAGGGCGGGGTCACGGATCCCGGCCACGATCGGGGCGCACGCCCGCATGGCGCGGAGCCGACCCTCGAGGCTGTTGACGTCGTACTCGCGGATCGTGGCTTTCAAGGCGAACTCGAACAGCGGGGTGCGGGACTCCACGAGATCACGCACGGCCACGTCCCCGCGGGTCAGGCGCAGGTCACACGGATCCATCCCGTGGGGCTCGACCGCCACGTAGGTCTGGGCCACGAACCGCTGGTCCTCCTGGAAGGCGCGCAGCGCGGCCTTCTGTCCGGCGGCATCGCCGTCGAACGTGAACACGACCTCTCCCCCGGCGGAGTCGTCCGAGAGGAACCGGCGCACGATCTTGATGTGGTCCGCGCCGAACGCGGTGCCGCACGTGGCCACCGCCGTGGTGATCCCGGCCAGGTGGCACGCCATGACGTCCGTGTACCCCTCCACGACCACGACCTGTTTGGTCTTGGCGATCGGCCGTTTGGCCAGGTCAATGCCGTAGAGCACCTGGGACTTCTTGTAGAGCTGGGTCTCGGGGGTGTTGAGGTACTTGGGGCCGGGATCGTCGTCGTAGAGCTTGCGTGCCCCGAACCCGATGACCTCCCCCGCGACCGCGCGGATGGGCCAGATCAGCCGCCCCCGGAACCGGTCGTAGAGTCCGCGGTTGCCCTCCGAGACCATGCCGGTGAGCTTGAGTTCCTGGTCCGTGAACCCGTGATTGCGCAGGTGCTGCAACAGGTGGGACCACCCCTGCGGTGCGTAGCCGATCCCGTAGGTGCGAGCGGCGTCATGATCGAAACCTCGCTCCCCCAGGAACCGCTGGGCCGCGGCGGCCTGCCGGGTGTAGAGGTTGCGTTGGAAGAACTCCGCGGCCACCTTGTGTGCGTCGAGCAACCGCTGTCGACGCCCTACTTCCTCCCGGTTGGGTGCGGAACCCTGCTCGTAGTGCAGCTCGTACCCGATCCGGGCGGCCAACCGTTCCACGGTCTCCGAGAACGGCGTGTGGTCCATTTCCATGAGGAAGGAGATGACGTCCCCGGACTCGTCGCACCCGAAGCAGTGGTACGTGCCCAGTTGGGGGCGCACGTGGAAGGACGGCGTGCGTTCGTCGTGGAAGGGGCAGAGTCCCTTGTACGAACCGATGCCCGCGGGCTTGAGGGTCACGTACTGTTCCACGACCTCGCGGAGGTCCGTGCGCGCACGGACCTCGTCGATGTCTTCACGCTTGATCAGTCCGGCCACTCGGCCAGTTTAGGCACCCCGTCAAACCGGATCGCGCACTCGTCACGGATGTGCAGCGGCCCCCGCACGGTGCGCTCGTGGCGCAGCGTGCGGGAGCCGCTGCAGCGGACCGGAACGACTGGTTAACGGGCCCGCGAGGACACGCGATGACTCCGGCCACGGCGTCACCGAACGGTCCCGCGACGAACAGGGCGCGGGGTCAGCGAGCCGCCGGGGCATCGTCGTTCCCGCCGACCACCATGCGGCGGTCCGGGGCACCCACGGTCTTGGACCCAACCATGGCCAGGCTGCCCAGGGCACCGACCGCGGCGAACGCGAAGAACCCCCACGGGTACGCGAGCCCGGCACCCAACAGCGTGCCGCCCACAATGGGACCGCTGATCGCGCCGAGACGCCCCACCCCGGCGGACATGCCCAGGGCGGTCGCGCGCACGCGCGGCGGGTGGTTGGTCGCGGTGAACGCGTACACGAGCACCTGGGAAGAGAACACGAAGCACCCGGTCAGGAACACCATGACGTAGATCCCGGCCACGGTCAGCCGGATCGCGAGGGCCGCGAGCAGCACGGCCGAGGCCGCGAACCACATGATGCTCGCGATGCGGGGGGGTAATCCGGTCCGCCACGCGGCCACCGATCCACAGCCCCACCACGGCGCCCACGTTGAGGATGAGCAGGAAGCCCAGCGCGTTGCCGAGGTCGTAGTCCGCGGCGCGCATGATCTGCGGCAACCACGTGTTGAGCCCGTACACGAGCAGCAGACCCATGAAGGACGCGATCCAGATCACCACGGAGTTGCGCGCGTACGTGCCGCTCAACAGTAGGGCCGCGCCCTTCTTCTCAGCCACCACCTGGGCCGACGGCGCTGCGGCACCGCGCGCGCCCGAGGCCGCGGGGGCGGCGTCGCCGATCTCCAGAGGCACGTTGTAGTGCGCGGCCACCCGGCGGGCATCCTCGAGGCGGCCCTTGGACGCGAGGTAGGACGGGGACTCGGGCAGGAACACGAGCATGAGCGGTACGAGGATCAGGGCGGGCAGCGCGCCCGCGATGAACATGGTGTGCCACGTGAAGTGGGACAGCACCCAGATCGCGAGCGCCGCGGTGAGCACGGCACCCACGTGGTAGCCGGTCATCATGACCGTGGTGGCGTTGGAGCCGCGGCCGGGGCGGGAGAACTCGGTGACCATGGAGATGCCGGTGGGCAGGCAACCGCCCAGGCCCAGGCCCGCGAGGAAGCGCAGGATGCCGAACCACAGGACGGTCGGGGCGAACGCGGCGGCGAACGTGAGCACCGAGAATACGATCACGGCTCCGATGAGCATCTTGCGCCGGCCCCAGCGGTCCGTGAGGTAGCCCATGCCCAGGGCGCCGACCATCATGCCGAACAGACCGGCGGTCGCGACCGCGGTGGCCTCACCGGTGGTCATCCCCCACGCCTGGTCCGCGAGCAGGGCGGGCATGACGGCGCCGAGCACCACGGCGTCGAAACCGTCCAGGGACGAGATGTGGGGCGCAGAATCGATGCCGCCGGACCTCACCAGAGCGGCTTGTCCCCCGTGCGCCAGTTGGTGCCCCGGATCCGGTCGTGCAGCGCGACCGCGGAGCGGTCCGTGAGGCACGCGATCTGATCGACCACGAGCCGCAACCGGGCGGCTTCACTGCCGGGGCCGTCCCCCAGGGCACGCCAGTCCGCGGCGAACTCGGGGGCCAGGAACCGCCCGTCCGTCTGCATCAGGGCGTCCACGAGGATCGTGAGGATCTCGTGCTGGTTGTCGTAGAGGGGC
Organism: Kocuria marina; assembly: GCA_014652975.1. Classification (GTDB taxonomy): domain Bacteria; phylum Actinomycetota; class Actinomycetes; order Actinomycetales; family Micrococcaceae; genus Kocuria; species Kocuria marina. The sequence continues at coordinate 121,356 of BMZV01000003.1, forward strand.
AGGGCGTCCCGCACGGTCATCACGAACGCGGTCGCGATGCCCTTGAGCACCCCGATCTCCAGCTCCGTCTCGCGCGGGACCACGAGGGACGCCCGGTACCGGGTGAGCCGGTCGTCCCCGGCCACGTCCCGGGTGGCCGCGACCGCGGACATCGCGAACCGGCCGATCAACTGGCTCGTCATGTTCTTCAGTCGTGCCAGATCCGCGCGTGTCCCGTGCAGACGGGGAATCCACACGGATGAGGACTCGAGCCGGGACAGCGCGGCGTCGAGCTCGTCCTCCGTGGCCGCGGGCAGGTACCAGCTGCGGGTGCACTCGATGACCCGGTGGCGGTGCGCGGGTTGCGTGAGGTTCTCGAGCTGCAGGGCGTGGGCCGCGACCGCGTCCTCGACGTCGTGGACGCTGTAGGAGATGTCGTCCGCGAGATCCATGACCTGGGCCTCGATGCACTTGCGTCCGGGCACCGCGCCCGCGCGGAACCACTCGAACACAGGCAGGTCGTCCTCGTAGACTCCGAACTTGCGGTTGGGGCGCCCGTCCGGCCGGGGCGGGGCGTCCGCCGCGCTCCACGGGTACTTGCACGTGGCGTCGAGTGTCGCGCGGGTAAGGTTGAGCCCCGCGGGCTCCCCCGACGGCGCGATGATCTTGGGCTCGAGCCGCACGAGCAGGCGCAGGGTCTGGGCATTACCCTCGAAGCCCCCGATCCCGCGGGTCAGCTGCGCGAGCGCCGTCTCACCGTTGTGCCCGAACGGCGGGTGACCGAGGTCGTGGGACAGGCACGCGGCGTCCACGACGTCCGGATCGCACCCGAGCGCCTTGCCCAGCTCGCGCCCGATCTGGGCGACCTCGAGCGAATGGGTTAGCCGGTTGCGCACGAAGTCGTCCGACTGCGGCGAGACCACCTGGGTCTTGGCCGCGAGCCTTCGCAGCGCGGAACTGTGCAGCACGCGCGCGCGGTCCCGCTCGAAGTGACTGCGATGGCGGTTGTGGTGGTTCTCGGCGACGAACCGCTCGGTGTCAGTGGGCTCGTAGCCCGGGGGCAGGATCGCCAGACGGTCGGGGGTGTGCAGTGGGATCAGCCTCCCGAGACGTCGAGCTCGGCGGCCGCGAGACCCAGCCGTTCGGCGTCGCCCAGGATGCGGGAGTCGAGCCAGCCGTCCGGCAGGTGGGGCTTCTTAGGCGAGCCCGCTCGGCCCCGAGGCCCTTCGACGTCCGGGCCCGGGTAGGGGGCATCCAGGTCGAGTTCGTCGAGCAGTTCGCGCAGCGCGGCGAGTGTGGGCACCTGCGCCATGCGGGCGCGTAACTGCCCGCCCACCGGGTACCCCTTGAAGTACCAGGACACGTGCTTGCGGATCTCGCGGCAGCCCTTGAGTTCGTCCCCGAACTCCTGGGTGAGCAGCTCGGCGTGGCGGTACACGGTCTCCGCGACCTTGCGCACACCCGGCCGGTAGCGGCGCGGGCTGCCCTCGAAGGCTGCCTGCAGGTCCCCGAACAGCCACGGCCGGCCCTGACAGCCCCGACCCACGACGACGCCGTCCACGCCCGTGTGCTCGACCATGCGCACCGCGTCCTCCGCGGAGAAGATGTCCCCGTTGCCCAGCACGGGGATGTCCGGGAGGGCCTCGCGCAGCCGCGCGATCGCATCCCAGTCGGCGTGGCCCGAATAGTGTTGTTCGAGGGTGCGCCCGTGCAGGGCCACCGCGGCGATCCCCTCATCGCGGGCCATGCGCCCGGCATCCAGGAAGGTCTGGTGTTCGCCGTCGATGCCGATGCGCATCTTGACGGTCACGGGGATCTCCCCGGCCTCGCGCACCGCCGTGCGGATGATCGCGCGGAACAGGTCGGTCTTCCACGGCAGGGCGGAACCACCCCCGCGCTTGGTGACCTTGGGCACGGGGCACCCGAAGTTGAGGTCGATGTGGTCCGCGCGATCCTCCTGCGCGACCATCCGCACGGCCTTGCCCACGTTCACGGCGTCCACACCGTAGATCTGGATGGATCTCGGGGTCTCGTGGGGGTCGTGGTCGATGATCCGCAGGGACTCGGGGCGGCGTTCCACGAGTGCCCGCGCCGTGACCATCTCGGTCACGTACAGTCCCCCGCCGTACTCCCGACACAGGGTGCGGAAGGACTTGTTCGTGACCCCGGCCATCGGCGCCAGGACCACGGGTACGTCCACGGTCAGCCGGCCCAGCTGTAGGGGTTTCAAGTTCAACACGGCCGGTTCACGGTCCGCGGTCTCAGTCGTCTCGGTGCTCATCGTGGGCCATTGTCTCATTCGTCCGCTGCCCGGCGTCGCGGTCGGTGCGCGCGGACGCGTCCACCTGCTCGAGTCGCATCGCGAGCTTGAACGCGCGCACCTGCTTGTCCCTGCGACCCAGGGTCTTGTACACCGCGCCCAGGTCCCGCAGACATTGCACCCACTCGCGGGTGTGGGCCTCCGGCTCGGGCAGCGCGGGGTAGAGGTTGCTTGCGGTGTGGAGGGCGTGGGCAACGTCGTTCCAGGCCATCATCCCCTCGGCGAGCGCCGCGAGCCCTTTCCAGCACATGATCTGCCCGGCCACGTCCCCGCGCGCTTCGCAGCCCGCGAGCACGGTCTCGTAGTGCTCGGCCGCGAGTTTGCGCCGCCCGGCCGCTTGCGCCGCGGTGGCCAGGTGGGACACCCAGCGCAGGTCCTCCCGCGTGACGAAGCCCGCACCGTCCCCGGCGGGTCGCGCCGGATCCACCCCCGCCGCCGCGGCCCCCTCCTGGAACTCGCGGTATGCGTCCCACGGGCGCCCGGCCAGCAGCAACACGTCCCCGAGGTTCTCGAGGCACTGCACCCGCGCTCCCAGGGATCGCGCCGACCGTGGCGCGCGCTTGTACTGCGTCGCGGCCAGACGGTAGTGGTGTTCCGCGTCCGCCCAGTCGCCGGCGTCCCGCGCGAGATTCCCCAACCACGACGCCGCCTGGCCCGCTTCCAGCCACGCCTCCCCGAGTCGCGCCGTGCGCAGGGCCGCCTCGTAGTGATCGCGTGCCGTGGCGGTGTCCCCGGACGACGACGCCGCCCGGCCCCGTTGCAGCCTGCGCGCCACCCTGGCCCGTGCGAACATGCGCCCTCCTCCTGTGCTCCTACCGCGTGATTCTTCCAGCCCCGATCGTTGCCCCGTGCAACCGATGCCGCAGGGGCGCGGGGTCAGAGGACCCTGCGGGCGGCGTCGGACGGGGTGAGCGTGAGGAACAGCGGATCGAGGAACCCGTTCTCCGCGAACCGGTGCTGCACCGCGCTCGCGAGTCGCTCCACGTGGGTCTCGGGAGCCAAGGCGATCACCGAGCCCCCGAAACCGCCGCCCACGACCTTGGCACCCAAGGCCCCGGCGGCCAGGCAGCCCTCGACCGCCGTATCCAGTTCCGGGACCGTGACCTGGCAGTCGTCCCGCATGGACTCGTGGCCCGCCACGAGCAGCTGACCCACGGCCGCCCAGTCCGGATCCGCCTCACGCAGGAGTCGGGCGATCTTCTCCGAGCGCACCATCTCGGTCACGGAATGACGCAGGCGCAACCGGGTCCCTCGGGGGTCCTCGGCCAACGGGGCGCCCGCCCCGAGCAGGTGGTCGAAGCGCTCGAGGACCGCCGCGGCGTCGTCGAACCCCGGATCCTCGGGCAGCGCGTCGCGCAAGCGGGAGACCCCGAGCACCGCGGCAGCGGCCTCGCACTCGGCGCGGCGGGAACTGTACTGACCGTCGGCCAGTTTGTGCGGGGCGGACGTGTCCACGGCGAGCCACGTGAGACCCGCGAGCGCGGGATCGGCGGGCAGACGGGCGACGTCGAAATCGCGGCAGTCCAGCGCGAGCAACTGCCCGGCGTGCGAGCGCAGGGACGCCGTCTGGTCCAGGCCGCCGGTGTTGGCGCCCACGATGTAGTTCTCCGCGTCCATGCAGGCTCGGGCCAGGGCGCGGCGCAGGGTGTCGTCCGGGTGGTCGTCGCCCGTGCGCAGCGAGAACAGGGCGAGCGCGACCGAGCACTCGAGCGCCGCGGAGGAGGCGAGCCCCGCGCCGATGGGCACGGTCGAGTCCACGAGCAGGTCCGCGCCGAAGTCCGCACCGAGCGCGAGTCCGGGCACGGCCTCGTGCTCGGAGTGCCCCGCGGCCACGCGGTTCATCCCCCACGCCACGCCCGCGGCGTAGCCGAACCAGCCATGGATGGCTCCGGGTTGGACGTCACTCACCCGGGCCGCGCGCAGTTCACGGTCCGCGACGGAGGCGTCCGTGTCCTGGAGGGACTGCGCGTGCAGCAGCCCGTCCGTGCGGGGTGCTGCGGCGGTCAACGTCACGTACTGGTGGGCGAAGGGCAGGCACATCCCGCCCGAGTAGTCGATGTACTCGCCCATGAGATTCGCGCGGCCGGGCGCGGCCCACACCCCTGCGGGCGGGCGGGCGTAGACCTCCTCGAACTTCGTGCTCAACCGCTGCGCCCGCTCACGCACGTCCGGTTGCGCGACCCAGCGCGGGCGCGCGAAGTCTTCCGGGGTGGTGGTTTCGCTGAGCTCACAGGACACGGACGGTTCCTCACATGGTGTGGACGGGGCGTCGTAGGACGACTGACGAACCATTGTCCCCTACCCGGCGCGGAAGTAGCGCTCCAGCTCCTCGAGGGACTTGTCCTTGGTCTCCGGGGCCACGCAGTACACCCACACGATCGCTACGAGCTGGAGCACCACGAAGATCATGATCGTGTACCCCACGCCCAGCGCGTCCGTGAGCACGGGGAACGTGAGCCCCACCAGGAACGTCATCATCCACAGGATCCATGCGCACGCACCCATGCCCACGCCGCGCACGTTGAGCGGGAAGATCTCGGACATGTACAACCACGTCACGGTGCCGATGCAGCACTGCATGAACCCCACGAACACCACGATGCACGCGAGGATCACCCACGCGCGCGCCGGACTGCCCTCGGGGATCGTCAGGTAGGACACCGCGAAGCCCGTCAACGACGTTGCCGTCCCCACCAACCCGGTCAGCAACAGTTTCCGGCGGCCCACGTGCTTGAGCAGGTACATGGCCAGGGCCACAGCCACGACCCCCATGATCCCGGGGATGATGTTGGCGTAGAACGCCCCGTTGCCGCCGAAGCCCACGTCCTGCAGCACCGTGACGCCGTAGTACTGGATCGCGTTGATCCCCGAGATCTGGTTGATCACGGCCATGGACGCGCCCAGCACGAAGATTCGCCTGATCCACGGGACGCGGACCAGATCCGTGATCCGGGCCGCGGGGCGGTGCTCGTCCTCGTGGGCGAGTTCCAGGACGGTCTCGCCCTCGCGCCGGTCGTAGGAGTCCTCGCGGATGCGGCGCAGCACCTGGAACATCTTCTCCACCGCTCCGTGGCGGGCCAGCCAGCGGGGGGACTCCGGCACCACGATCATCCCGATCCACAGCACGAGCGCGGGGACGGTCGCGAGCACGAGCATGACGCGCCACACGTGCGGGAGGTGCCCGAACGCCGTCGCCAACCCCGCGTTGAACACGAAGGCGAGCGCCTGGCCGCCCACGATCATCAGCTCGTTCTGAGCGACCACGCGACCGCGCAGGTGCGAGGGGGCGAGTTCGGCGAGGAACACGGGCACGATCACGGAACACGCGCCCACGGCCATCCCCAGCAGGCAGCGGAACATCACGAGCACCGCGACGGTGGGTGCGATCGAACACCCGATCGTGGCGACCACGAAGACCACAGCCAGTATCATCAGCACCCGGCGGCGGCCGTAGCGGTCGGCGAGCTTGCCGCCGAACGCCGCGCCCCACGCCCCGCCGAACGGCAGGATCGAGGCCACGAGACCCTCCAGGAACGGCGTCAACCGCAGATCCGCCACGATGGACGGCAGCGCTCCGTTGATCACCCCGGTGTCGTAACCGAACAGCAATCCGCCGAACGTGGCCACCGTGGCGATCAGCCGCAACCGGCCGTTCATCTCCTGGCGTCGCGGTGGCTCCGTGCGCGACGGACTCGCCTGGGTCTCGGGCATGGGACTCCTTTCCTCCGTGAACGTCTTACCACGAACGACGCATTGCGTGGCCCGCGGGGCTGCTCGGCGCCGACCCGCTCGACGTCCTGTCTTCAGGTCAGTCCTCGGTGCCCGCGATCCTGGCCGCGGGCTCCACTGCCGTGGCGTTCGCGAGCGTGGCCGCGTGGCTCGTGACGGCCGTGCTGTCCCGGGACGAGCAGCACGCGGAGGCCTCGTAGGCCGAGACCGGGCGGCGGCGGTTAGTTCGCACCGGGGCCCGAACGGATCCCGTGATCGTGGAGCTCGTCCCGCAACGCGCGCCACATCCTGTCATACGTGAACCGCTCGGTGACCACGGCCCTACCCGCCTCCGCGAGCGCCTCCCGCTCGGCCGGGTGGCGCAGTAAGCGGTCCACGGTGTGTCGCCAACCCTCGGGGTCACCGACCGCCACGGGTGCCGCGAACCCCGCGCTGAGGTATTCGCTCAGGGCTTCGGTCGCGGTGAAGGCCACGGCTGCCGCGGCCTCGCGTGCCACCGTTTGCCCTGTGGGGTACACGAGCTCCCGCGTGGGAACGGCCGTGATCGGACCTGGCGGCGAGGACGTCGACGGCCCGCTGCGTCCCGTCGTCGGTGAACAGTTCCGGTGCGCAGCCGAACGGGATAGCGGCCACCTGATCGGCCCGGAACCCTGCATCCACGAGGATGTCGATCTGGTTCCGGCTCAGCGTGAGGATCAGATCCACCGCCGAGAACCGGCGGACGAGCGCGCGTCTGCGATGGGGATCCGCTCGTCGGATCCATTCCATGAGCTAGCACGAGATCACCACCAAGGGTGTGCTCGCGTACGGCGGCACGTCCCGCCGCTTGAGCTGCGCGGCGAGTGCCGTGACGGGTTCGAGCAACCCCAGGACCAGTTCGGCGTTCCGCACCCCGGGCACGGCCCTGAGGGGCACGTCCACCATAGTGTGGGTCCGATGCTCCACGACGTCCCGCAGATTCCGGGGTAGCCTGCCGCGCAGGGGTCGGACACCGGTGACCGGGAAACCCGGACCCGGAAACAGGTCGATGCCGTACGGGCACGCCGTGTGGCCACCCGCGTGGAGAACCAGTGTCCTCACCGCACCCGTCCTCCCCCCGCACCGGCCTGGACCGGCGGCCTTACACTCGGTCGTCCACCAGCGTGACCGTTTCCGTGACCACGTGCGCGACCCCGGCCTCCAGCAGGTTGTTCACCACGGCCACGAGCGGGGTCATGGAGTCGTCCACCTCGAGCTCTACGGGGTAGTCCCGGACCAGCAGGGCCAGCAGCGTCTCCACGGCCGCACCCGCCTCACGCGCGGAACCGTCACCGGAAGAGGCGCCCGGCACGTAGCCCAGCAACACGTCCGCGGCTTCGAACCGGGTGGCCCGGTCCTCGGGATCCTGCGGATCGAACGGGCGGTAGCTCACGGCGAACGCGGTAATCGGTGCGGGACCGTCACTCCCCGGAGCGCCCGCGCGCAGCACCAGGGCTCCGAACGCTCCGGCGGTGTCCGAGAGCAACTGCCGGTTCACCGCGCCGATCCCGATCTCCGCGACCGGGTCCCAGTCGTGGACCGAGCGGTAGAACTCCCACACGGCGCGTGTTAGTTCCACGGAACCGGTCGCGAGATCTTCCACGGAGCGCACCCACGAGCCGTCCGCGGTCTGTCCGAGCGCGGGTTCGGGCAGGGCACCCGCGGCCACGCGCACCACGCGCGAGCGCATGGCCGGGGTCAGGCCCTCCGCCTTCGCGAAGCTCTCCCCCGCGGAGCCGGGGGTCACGCGGGAGCGCAGCGCCGTGACGCTCGACGGCGCGTCCGCGGCCACTTTCCGCAAGCGTGCCAGGAGCTCCCGGCCGATGCCTTCGTGCTGCCGGTCCGGAGCCACCTCCACGTACGCCCACAACCGGCGCGGGTGCCACGGGGACTCGTAGACCACCCCGGCCGCGACGGGCACGCCGGCGTCGACGGCCACGAGCGTGCGGGAGAACGCGGCGTCGTCGTCGGCACCCAGTCGCGCACGGAAGGCCTGCGCGGGTGCCGACGGCGCGTCCGGCCAGACCTCGAGCAGACGCAGGTCGTCGTCCTCGCGCCACGGACGGTACTCGATGCTCATGCGGTGCCTACTTCTCGAGGTGGTCGGCGAGGTACTGCTGGACGCGGTCCAGACCCACGCGCTCCTGGGTCATCTCGTCGCGTGAGCGCACGGTCACGGCCTGGTCCTCGAGGGTGTCGAAGTCCACGGTGATGCAGAACGGCGTGCCGATCTCGTCCTGGCGGCGGTAGCGGCGGCCGATGGCCCCGGCGTCGTCGTAGTCGATGTTCCAGCGCTTGCGCAGCTCGGCGTCCAGGTTCTGCGCGGCGGGGCGCAGGTCCTCCTTCTTGGACAACGGCAGCACGGCGGCCTTGACCGGAGCGAGGCGCGGGTCCAAGCGCAGCACGGTGCGCTTGTCCACGCCGCCCTTGGTGTTGGGGGCCTCATCCTCCACGTATGCGTCCACGAGGAACGCCATCATGGAACGGGTCAGCCCGAATGACGGCTCGATCACGTACGGGGTATAACGCTCTCCCGAGGCCTGGTCGAAGTACTGCATCTTGGTGCCTGAGTGTTCGGTGTGGTTGCTCAGGTCGAAGTCCGTGCGGTTGGCCACGCCCATCAGCTCGCCCCACTCGGAGCCCTGGAAACCGAAACGGTACTCGATGTCGATCGTGCCGTCCGAGTAGTGCGCGCGGTCGTCCTCGGGGACGTCGTAGCGGCGCATGTTGTCGGGGTTCACACCCAGGTCCACGAACCAGTTCCAGCACGCCTCGACCCACTCGTCGAAGTACTGCTTGGCCTCGTCCGGGTGGATGAAATACTCGATCTCCATCTGCTCGAACTCCCGCGTGCGGAAGATGAAGTTGCCCGGGGTGATCTCGTTGCGGAACGCCTTGCCGATCTGCCCGATCCCGAACGGGGGCTTCTTGCGCGCCGCGGTGACCACGTTGAGGAAGTTCACGAAGATGCCCTGAGCGGTCTCCGGGCGCAGGTAGTGCTTGCCCTCCTCGTTGTCCACGGGACCCAGGAAGGTCTTCATGAGCCCGGAGAACTGCTGGGGGTCGGTCCACTTGCCGTCCTGGCCCGTCTCGGGGTCCTTGACGTCCGCGAGCCCGTTGACCGGCGGGTGGCCGTGCTTGGCCTCGTACGCCTCGAGCAGGTGGTCCGCGCGGTAGCGCTTGTGGGTGTGCAGCGACTCCACGAGTGGGTCCGTGAAGGTCTCCACGTGGCCCGAGGCCTCCCACACCGCGGAGGGCAGGATGATCGAGGAGTCCAGGCCCACCATGTCCGCGCGGCCGCGCACGAAGGTCTGCCACCACTCGCGCTTGATGTTCTCCTTCAGTTCCGCGCCCAGGGGCCCGTAGTCCCACGCGGAGCGCGAACCGCCGTAGATCTCACCCGCCTGGAACACGAAGCCCCGGCGCTTGGCCAGGGAGATGACATTGTCCAGGGTGGATTTGGCAGCCATGCGGTCTCACGTCCGTTTCTCGCCCGACCGCTGGCTGCGGCCGTGCGTGGAGTACTGGGTGGGTCGTTCACGGCACCGACGACGACGCCGCGGGGCCGCCCACGCGGGACCGGCACCGAAGGGTGCGGGTGCGGTGGGGACGAGAACGCCCGACGGCGCGCGAAGGCGCTGTCACCAGGGTAACGAGGATGCCGAATCCCCGCCTAACCGTGCGGCCCTCGCTCATGAGGGACCGCGCCTGGTCGGTCACGACCCCGGGCGCGGTCCTGCGGGCACGGCTTCCGCTTCTGGTCGTCAGCTCCCGGCCACTCAGACGAACGCGGAAACCCCCGTGAGCGCCCGGGAGACGATGAGCGAGTTGATGTGGTAGCTGCCCTCGTACGTGTAGATGGCCTCGAGGTCCCCCAGGACCTTGGCGATCTCGTAGTCGCTCAGCAGGCCGTTGCCGCCCAGGGCGTCACGCGCCAGTGAGGCCGAGCGCCGGCCGAGCCGGGTCGCGGTGGACTTGGCGAGGGCCGCGTGCATCATGTCCATCTCGTCGCACGTTTGCAGGCGGGTGACTTGCACCATGAGCGCGGAGCTCGCCGCGAGGTTGCCCGCGATCTCCGCCATGGCCTGCTGGACCATCTGGAAGCTCGCGAGAGGCTTGCCGAACTGTTCCCGCCGCAGGGTGTACTCGCGCAGGACGTCCAGGATGGCCTGTTGGGCGCCCACCGCTTGCCACCCGACCCATGCGCGCGAGTCCTTGAGCAGCATGTTGGCGGCGTCGAAACTCACTGCCCCGGGGAGCGGGGCGTCCGCGGGGACACGCAGGTCCGTGAACGTCACGTCCGCGTTCTGCATGATGCGCAGACCCATCTTGTTGCCGATCTTGGTCGCGGCGTACCCGGGTGTCCCGGTGGGCACGGCGAAACACTTGACCTGACCGTCGGCCGTGTCCCTCGCCCACACGAGGGCCAGTTGGGCCACGGTTCCGGCGCCGATCCAACGTTTTCGACCGTTGATGGCCCACTCGTCACCCTCGCGGGTGGCGGTGGTGGCCAGGCCGCCGGCGATGTCCGAGCCGTGCTCGGGTTCAGTGAGGCAGAACGCCCCGATCGTGGAGAGGTCCGAGAGCCCGGGGAGCCACGTGTCCTGTTGCTGCTGCGACCCCAGTTCCACGAGGGTCCCCACTATCAACTCGTTGTGGATCCCGATCAGCGCGGACAGGGACACGTCCGCCCGGGCGAGCTGCGCATGCACGAGTCCCTGGAACAACCGGGACGAGCCGTCCCGGAACAGATTGCCCAGGCCGAGCTCGGCGAGCCGGGGCAGCATCTCCAGGGGCAGGTGCTCCCGGTTCCACGGGTCGATCGACTGACGGCGGACGTTGTCCTGCAGGTGCTTCTCGATCCCCGCCAAACGGGTGCGTTCGTCATCGCAGAGCAGCTGCTGGATCTTCAGCAGGTCCACTCCGGGGAGCTCGGACGCGGCACGGGGACGAGAGGAGGTGATGGCGGTGGTCATCCTGGCCCTCGGGTGCTCGGTAATCCAATGGTGATCTTTTCAACTATAGACCGTCCAAGTACATATCTGTGTCGCAGATCACATTAATTCGAGGAGGGCCGGTCATGACCGTCACGGACGAGTTTCGCGCCGCACGCTACCACCTGGTGTCGCTCCAGCAGGAGTGGGAACGGGCCCGGGAGGAGTTCGTGTGGCCGCGCGTCGATCACTTCAACTTCGGCCTGGACTGGTTCGACCAACTCGCCGCATCCCCCGAGCGCCGGGACCAGGACGCGCTGATCATCCTGGAGGAGGACGGCTCCCGCCTGACCCGCACGTTCGCGCGACTGAGCCAGGACTCCGCGCGGGTCGCCAACTGGTTGCGCGAGCTCGGTGTGCGCCGCGGGGACCGCGTGATCCTCATGCTCAACAACCAGGTGGGGCTGTGGGAGTGCATGCTCGCGTGCATCAAGCTGGGGGCGGTGGTGATCCCCTCGACCACCCAGATGGAACCCACCGACCTCACGGCCGGGTGGAACGCGCCGGCGCCTCGCGGGCGGTGGGCGGCGTGGAGGATGCCGCCAAGTTCGCCTCCGGGCCCGGGGACTACGCGGTCGTGTACGTCCCGGGGGTCCGGGCGGGTTCCGAACCGGTCGCCGCACCCGAGCTTCCCCACCGCACGTGCCTGGACTACCGGGACGCGTACGCGAGCTCGGACGAACTGGAACCGGACTCGCCCACGGGCGGGGACGCTACCCTGCTGCTGTACTTCACGTCCGGGACCACGTCCACGCCGAAACTCGTGGGGCACACCCACACGTCCTACCCCGTGGGCCACCTCTCCACGATGTACTGGATCGGTCTGGAACCCGGTGACATCGTCTCGGTGGACGAGAACGGGGTGTTCAGCTACATGGGCCGCTCCGACGACGTGTTCAAGTCCAACGACTACAAGATCTCCCCGTTCGAGCTCGAGTCCGTGCTCGTGGAACACCCCGCGGTGCTGGAAGCGGCCATCGTCCCCACCCCGGACGAGCTGCGCCTCGCGGTCCCCAAGGCCTGCGTCACGCCCGCGCCCGGCCGCATGGCCGACGTCGCGACCGCCACGGAGATCCTGGCCTACTGCCGCACCAAGGTGGCACCCTACAAGCGGATCCGTCGGATCGAGTTCCTCGAACTGCCTAAGACCATCTCGGGCAAGAGCCGTCGCGTGGAACTGCGCTCGGTGAAGACGCGTCGCTCCGAATCCGGCCGAGCGCCGGAGGGGCACGGGACGGAGTACCGCGAGGAGGATCTGTCCCTGGACCAGTAATGGCCGCCCGGTGACGGCCCTCCCGTGACGGTCGCCCGGTACCGGCCGCCCGGTGACGGACGTTCGATGACAGGCCCTTGGTACCCTGACCGGGCCGCGGGAGGGCACCGACGGCATCCGATGAGGAAGGCGGGTTCCCTGTGTCGATCACCCCCGGGCTCTCCAGGGACCCCATTGCCGAGGCCCAACGCAACTGGATGCGGCACGGGTGGGAGGACACCGCCGCGCCCATGGCGGCGGTCACGGCCATCATGCGCGTGCAACAGATCCTGCTGTCCCGGGCCGAGGCCGTCCTCAAACCGTTCGGGCTCACATTCGCGCGCTACGAGCTGATCGCGCTGCTGAGTTTCTCGCGCGAGCACCAGATGTTCATGAAGAAGGCCAGTGCCCTGTTGCAGGTCCACCCGACCTCCGTGACCAACGCGGTGGACCGCCTCGAGGACGCGGGCCTGGTGCGCCGCGAACCGCTGCCCAGTGACCGGCGGGCCATCACCATCGTGCTCACGGATCGGGGGACGGCCGTAGCCGCCGAAGCCACCGAGGCGCTCAACCGTGACCTGTTCCGCGAGACGGGGTTCGCGCCGGACGAGGTGGACTCGCTCATCACGATCCTGCGGCGCTTCCGCGCACACGCCGGGGACTTCGCGATCGAGGGCTGACGCCCCTGCGACGCCAGGCCCCGCCATTCAAGCCCCGCCGCGCACGCTCCCCGCTCAATCCTTGCTGGTCAGGCCATGCCACTCAGGCCCCGCGCTCGCTCTCGGCGCGGATGGTCTCGATGATCCCCGAGAAGTCCCGGTGGGCGCCGTCGCCGGCCGCGAACTCGCGGTACAGCTGCGCGGCGAGCGGGCCCATGTGGGCCGCGACCCCGGTATCGGTCAGTGCGGAGACGGCCAGGTTCAGGTCCTTGGCCATCAGGGCTCCGGCGAAGCCCGGCCGGAAATCGCGGTTGGCGGGACTCGCGGGAACGGGCCCGGGCACCGGGCAGTTCGTGGTCAGGGACCAGCACTGTCCCGAGGCCTGCGAGACGACGTCGTACATCGCGTCGTGCGTGAGCCCCAGTTTCTCGGCCAGCACGAACGCCTCGCTCACCGCGATCATGGACACGCCCAGGATCATGTTGTTGCAGATCTTCGCGGCCTGCCCCATGCCGTTGCCCCCGCAGTGCACGATCCGCCCGCCCATGATCTCGGGCAGCGGGAGCACCTCCCGGTATACGTCCTTCGGGGCACCCACCATGAACGCGAGCGTTCCCGCCTCCGCCCCGACGACGCCGCCCGAGACCGGTGCGTCCGCCGCCCGGTGGCCCGCCGCCACGGCGAGTTCGGCGACGTCCTGCGCGTCGGAGATGTCGATCGTGGAGCAGTCGAGGAACGTGGTCCCGGCGGGTGCCGCCGCGAGCAGACCGGGCGCGGCGTCGTCGCCCATGTAGGCCTGCCGGACGTGCCGACCCGAGGGGAACATGGTGATGACGACCTGTGCCTCACGGACCGCGGCCGCGGGCGAGTCCACCACCGTGACCCCGGCCGCGCGGGCGGCGTCCATCGCGGCGGGGACCACGTCGAACCCCAGGACCGGGACGCCCGCGGCCACCAAGTTGGCGGCCATGGGCCCGCCCATGTGGCCCAGGCCCAGGAAGGCCACCCGGAGATCTGTTGTGCCGGAGGTGTTCATGGTGCTCCCTGACGGTACGGAACCCGGGGGTTCGGGACGTTCGGTTCGGGCGTTCGGCTCGGGTCGCGAAGTGCGGGTCGTGAGGCGCGGGACCTATGGGGCGGGGACCAGGGCCGGGCCCCGTGGAAGGGAACCCGCGGGCGCCCGCGGGCCCGCTCAGCTGCCGGCGGGCATCACGAAGCTCGAGCCCTCCTTGGCCCCGGAGGGCCAGCGCGTGGTCACGGTCTTGGTCTTCGTGTAGAACTTCAACCCGTCCGTGCCGTGCTGGTTGAGGTCGCCGAAACCGGAGGCCTTCCACCCGCCGAAGGTGTAGTACGCGATGGGCACGGGGATCGGGACGTTCACGCCCACCATCCCCACGTCCACCCGGGACGTGAAGTCGCGCGCGGTGTCCCCGTCGCGCGTGAAGATGGCCACGCCGTTGCCGTACTCGTGCTCGGAGGGCAGGCGCAGGGCCTCCTCGTAGTCCTCGGCACGCACAACACACAGCACGGGGCCGAAGATCTCGTCCTTGTAGATCTGCATGTCCGGTGTGACGTGGTCGAACAGGGTGGCCCCGACCCAGAAGCCGTCGGGGTGACCCGCGACCTCCGCGCCGCGCCCGTCTACGAGCAGCGTGGCGCCCTCCTGCTCACCGATGCCGATGTAGCGCTCGATGCGTTCCTTGGCGTCCGGGCCCACGACCGGGCCGAAGTCCGAAGCCGGGTCGAGGGACGGGCCCAGGGTGAGTTGGTCAATGCGCTCGCGCAGCAGGTCGACCAACAGGTCTGCGGTGGCCTCCCCCACGGGCACCGCCACGGACACCGCCATACAGCGCTCCCCCGCGGAGCCGTAGGCGGCGCCCATGAGGGCGTCCGCGGCCTGCTCGAGGTCCGCGTCCGGCATGATGACCATGTGGTTCTTGGCGCCCCCAAAGCACTGGGCGCGCTTGTTGTGCTGCGCGGCGGCCACGTAGATGGACTGGGCGATCGGACTCGAACCCACGAATCCCACGGCCTTGACGCGCGGGTCCTCGATCAGCGCGTCCACGGCGGTCTTGTCCCCGTGGACCACGTTCAGCACGCCCTCGGGCATCCCGGCCTCGACGGCGAGTTCCGCGAGCCGCACGGGCACGGACGGGTCGCGTTCCGAGGGCTTGAGCACGAACGTGTTGCCCGCTGCGAGCGCGATGCCGGTCTTCCACAGCGGGATCATGGCCGGGAAGTTGAACGGGGTGATCCCCGCGACCACGCCGAGGGGCTGGCGGACCGAGTGGACGTCGATCCCCGTGCCGGCGTTCGCGGAGAACTCCCCCTTGAGCAGGTGGGGTGCCCCGGCGGCGAATTCCACGACCTCGACGCCGCGCTGAATGTCCCCGCGCGCGTCCTCCAGCGTCTTGCCGTGTTCGTTGGACAGCAGCTCGGCCAACTCGTCCGCGTTCTCGTTAATCCGGTCCACCCATTTGAGCAAGAGCCGCCCCCGGCGTTGGGGGTTGAGCGCGGACCATACGGGGAACGCCTCCTGGGCCGAGGTGACGGCGCGCTCGACCTCGTCCGCGGTGGCCAGGGGCACCTGCGCCGCGACCGTGCCCCGCACGGGGTTGTAGACGTCCCCGAATCGCCCGGACTCCCCCGGGACGCGTGTGCCTGCGATGAAATGTGGGATCTGGGTCATGGTCGTCTCTTTGCGGCGCTCCATTGTGACGTGCGTCTCACGAAAAATCTAACGACAAACCATTACACGTGCAATCAATCGTGGGGCGACGGATTCCCGACCACACCACGCAGAATCGCGCCTCAGGAACTGCGGTGTGAACCCCACGGGAGTGTGACAACCACGAGGCCCACGAGGGTGGCCAGCGTGCCCGCGACCGTGACGGGGGTGACCACGGTGGCCGCGGTGGGCACGGCGACGTCGAGCACGAGCGCCCCCAGCAGCATGCCCGTCACGAGCCCCAGGCTGGTCTGCAACACACCCACGTGCCGGGCCAGCACCGCCCCGGCGGCCACGAACACGATGCCCAGGATCCCGCCCGTATAGAGCCACCACTCGTGGGGCCACTGCACGGGGCCGGGGCGCGTGAGCCAGCGGGCCACACCGGCCACGACCACGAGTGCCACGGTCCCGGCCGCGAAGTTCGTGAGCGTGGATGTGAGGGGCGTCCCGGTGGCCGCGGCAATGTGAGCGTTCCACGCCGTCTGCACCGTGTTGAGCACACCCGCCAGAACCGGCAACGCCACCGCGCCCACGAGCGCCGGGGTGGACATGTGCAGGGGACCCGCCGAGAACCGCGGCACCATGGCCACGGCCACGGCGGCCAGGATCAGGACGGTGCCGAGCACCCTGTAGCGGCTCAGCGGTTGCATCCCGCCGGGGCCGATCCCCCACCGGTCCACGAGCATCCCGCCCAGGGACTGGCCCACCACGAGACCCAGGATGAACACGGACACGCCCAGCAGCGCCGTCGTGAGCGTCTGCGCGATCACGAGGTACGCGCCGAAGACCCCGGCCAGGAAGTACCACCAGCGGATCCGCCGCGTACGCAGCACGCCCGGCAACCGCGCCGCGCCGCGCCGGCCCGCAGGCAGTAGGACGGAGCCCACGAGCAACACTGCGCACCCGATCCCGAAGCTCACGAGCGCGGCGAGGTACGGGTCCCCCATGGCGCGGCCCAGCGCGCCGTTGAACCGCGACTGGACGGCCAGGCACGAGCCCGCCAGGATACTCAGCACGACCCCCGTGAGAAGGACGAGCGGGCTCCGGGCTTGCGCGTGTGGAGTGGGGGCGGGACGGCGGACGGGGGTGGGAGAAGTCACCGATGTAGGCTACTCCCGAGCCTGCGAGGATGGACCCATGCATCACGACGACTACGAAGAACTCCCGATCCGTGACGAGATGATCCGATTGGGCCAAGCGCTCAAGCTCGCGAACCTCGCGGAGGACGGCCAACACGCCAAGCACTTGGTGTCCGAGGGGCAGGTCACGGTCAACGGCGCGGTGGAACTGCGCCGCGGCGCGCAACTGCACGCCGGAGACGTGATCGCGGTGGTCGGGGCGGAGCTGCCGCCCGTGCGCATCGTGACGGGCTGACGCCCTACGAGGTCGCGTCCACGGCGGCCTGGAGATACTCCTTAATGTGCGCGAGTTCCTCCGGGCAGACCCCGTGACCGATGCCCCGGTACTGGATCTTGGTCAGCTCGGTGTGATCGTTGGCCCACTCGGCGGTGCCGTCTACGAGCACCGAGGTGATCACGGGGTCCTCCGGGTCCCGGCCCCAGAACATGCGCAGCGGCTCGGCGCGCAGCCGGTCGTCCCGGAAGAAATCAGCTTGGGCGTCGTCTGGCGCCACGCGGATCACGAACCCGGACATCCCCACGACGGCGTCCACGAGCTCGGGGACGTGACGCGCCACGGTCGTGGCCATGGCCATGCCCTGGGAGAACCCCAGTAGGAAGACGTGCGTGTGCTGCTGGGACTCTTCGCGCAACCACTCGATCACGGCCTCGGCCGCGGCGACCACGGCGTCCGTGGTGAACGCGAGATCTGCGGCCAGCGGGAACCACTGGAACCCCATGCCCGCACGCTGCGGTGCGCGCACGGACGCGTACGTGTAGCCCTGCGGTAGCGCGAAGCTCAGGGCCATGAGGTCTTCCTCGTACGAACCGTAGCCGTGGAACATGACCACCAAGGGTGTTCCGGCGCGGTCCTGCGGTTCGTTGTTCCAGATCACGTGGGGAGCTTGCTGCATGGTTCCATCCTGACATGCCCACCCGGCACTGCCCGCGGGCCTGAGTCGTTCAGGCGGGTGTGTTAGAAACCGGGTATGGATAAGAGCACTCACTCCCGAGCCCCCTCCGACCCGAAGCACCCTTGGCACCGCATGGTCTCGATCGGCGATTCTTTCACGGAGGGCGTCGGCGATCCCGACGACGCCGTACCCGGCGGTGTGCGCGGTTGGGCCGATCGCGTGGCCGAGGAGCTCGCGCGCCACACCGACGACTTCGCGTACGCCAACCTCGCGATTCGCGGTCGGCTCTTCCAGGGCATCGTGGACGAACAGCTGGAACCGGCCATCGAACTGCGCCCGGACCTCGTGACCATCAGCGCGGGCGGCAACGACATGCTGCGACCCGGTGCGGATCCGGACGACATCGCGGTGCGGCTCGACGCCGTGATCGAGAAACTCGCCGCCACGGGTGCCACGGTCACGATGTTCGACGGCCCGGACATCGGCAACACCCCCGTGCTGCGCAGCATCCGCGGGCGCGTGGCGATCTTCAACGAGAACCTGCGCGTGGTGGCCGCCCGGCACGACGCCGTGATGGTGAACCTCTGGGGACTGCAGCAACTGGGGGAACCTGCCATGTGGGCACCGGACCGGTTGCACTTCTCGCCCCTGGGCCACCAGCTCATCGCGTGCGAGGTCCTGGACTCCCTGGGGGTCGAGCACGACCTGGTCCCCGGCGAGCTCGGGGACCGTCCCGTGCGCACGTGGCGCGAGGCGCGTCGCGAGGACCTCGTGTGGGCCGGGAAGTACCTGGTCCCGTGGGTCGGCCGCCGGATCCGGCGTCGCAGCTCCGGGGACAACATCACCGCCAAGCGCCCTTCGTTCGGGCGCACCACGATCCCCGGTGCGGGCGAGGGCATTCCCGGCGAGGACCGGGAGGGCTGAGCCGGCCCGGGCCCACTGGGTCTCCCCGGCCAGGCCGGCCCGTCAGGGCTCCCTGCTCAGTCCCGCAGCACGGTCTCCCGCAGCAACATGCCCACCTGCGGGGTCTCGATGAGGAACCCGTCGTGCCCGCTCGGGGACGTGATCGTGTGCAGCTCCTGCTCCCCCGGCAGCGCAGCCACGAGTTCGGCGGATTCCGAGGGGAAGAACAACCGATCGGAGTCCACCGCGGCCACGAGCCACTCGCACCGGGTGCGGGCGAGGACGTCCCGTAGCTCGCCGCGGCCCCGAGCGACGTCGTGCGACATCAAGGTCTCGTTGACACTCAGGTACGAGTTCGCGTCGAAGCGGCCCGCGAGTTTGGACGCCTGGTGGTCCAGGTAGCTCTCCACCTGGTACCGACCGCGGTCCGCGACGTGGGTGGCCTCGGGGTCCTCACGGGGTTGGGGGTCGCGGCCGAAGCGCGTCTCCAGCTCGTGCGCGCTGCGATAGGTGATGTGCGCGATCCGCCGCGCGAGCCCCAGACCCGCCTCCGGGTACTCGCCCGCGTAGTAGTCGCCGCCCCGGAAGTTCGGGTCCTGGCGGATCGCGAGCGACTGTGCCTGTCCCCACGCGAGCTGCTCGGCACCCACGCGCGCGTTGGCCGCGATCACGGCGCACGCGGCCACCCGATCCGGGTGGGACACGGCCCACTCGAGGGCGCGCGCCCCGCCCATGGACCCGCCGATCACGAGCCGCCACCGGGAGACTCCGAGCGCCCGAGCGAGCAGGGCCTCCGCGGTCACCGAGTCCCGCACGGTCACGCGCGGGAAACGCGAGCCCCACGGGACGCCGTCCGGTGCGGGACTCGCGGGTCCCGTGCTGCCGTAGCACCCACCCAGGATGTTGGCGCACACCACGAAGTAGCGGTCCGTGTCGATCGCGGCACCCGGGCCCACGAGTCCGTCCCACCAACCGTCCGCCGCGGCGGCCGCGCCCTCGGGAGCGCTCGCGGCGTCCTCATGCCCCGCACCACCGCGCGCCACGTGCGTGTCACCCGTGAGCGCGTGCTCGATCAGCACCGCGTTGGAACCGTCCGCCGCGAGCTCGCCCCACGTCTCGTACGCGAGGTGCACGTCCGGCAGCCGGAACCGGGACTCGAGCACGAGCTCGCCGAGTTCGGCCCGCCGTACGACGCCGTCGCGCCGCGTGCGCGGCCCGTTGCCCACGACCGTCATGGTCAGTTCCCCGTGTCCTCCGCCGACGACGCCGCGTCGCCGGCAGCGTCGCCGCGCGCACCCACCGCGGCGAATCCGGACTCGAGGTCCGCGAGGATGTCGTCGATGCCCTCGACACCCACGGACAGCCGCACGAATCCCGGTTCCACGCCGGCCGCGAGCTGCTCCTCGTCCTTGAGCTGGGCGTGCGTCGTGGAGGCGGGGTGAATCACGAGCGAGCGCACGTCGCCGATGTTCGCCACGTTGGAGTGCAGGCTCAGGGCGTCCACGAACGCGACACCGGCGTCCCGGCCGCCGTCGAGCACGAAACCGAGCACCGACCCGGCACCGTTGGGCGCGTACTTCAGGGCGCGGTCGTGCCAGCGCGAGGACTCGAGACCGGCGTAGGACACCGAGCGCACCTCGGGGCGGGCCTCGAGCCACTCGGCGACCTTCTGCGCGTTGGCCACGTGACGTTCCATGCGCAACGACAGCGTCTCGATGCCCTGCTCGATCAAGAACGCGTTGAACGGAGAGATCGAGGTCCCCAGATCGCGCAGCAACTGCACACGCGCTTTGAGGATGTACGAGAGGTTGACGCCGAAGGCCCCGTCCGCACCGAGATCGCGGGCGTAGACGAGCCCGTTGTACGTCTCGTCCGGCTGGTTGAAACCGGGGAAGCGCTCGGGGTCCCGCGAGTAGTCGAACGCTCCGGTGTCCACGATGAACCCGCCGATCGCCGTGCCGTGGCCGCCCAGGAACTTGGTGGCCGAGTGCAGCACGATGTCCGCGCCCCACTCGATGGGCCGCACCAGGTAGGGCGTGGCGATCGTGTTGTCCACGATGAGCGGGACACCCGCCTCGTGGGCGATCCCGGCGATCGTCTCGATGTCGAGCACGTCGTTGCGGGGGTTCGGGATGGATTCACCGAAGAACGCCACGGTGTTCTCGCGCACCGCGTCCCGCCACTGCGCGGGATTGTCCGGGTCCGAGACGAACGTGGTCTCCACGCCCATGCGCGGCAGCGTGTGCTTGAGCAGGTTGTACGACCCGCCGTACAGGGACGGGCTGGCCACCACGTGGGTTCCGGCGCCGCCCAGGTTGAGGATCGCGAGCGTGGCCGCGGCCTGCCCGGAGGAGACCATCAGGGCCCCCACGCCGCCCTCGAGGGACGCGACCCGGTTCTCCACGACCTCCGTGGTGGGGTTGGTCAGGCGCGAGTAGATGGGACCCATCTCCTCAAGCGCGAACCGGGCCGCCGCCGTGCGGGCGTCCGGGAACACGAAGGACGTGGTCTGGTGGATCGGCAGGGCGCGCGACCCGGTCACAGGGTCGGGGTTCTGGCCCGCGTGGATCTGTCGGGTCTCGAACGACCAGCCCTGGGGATTGTCGGGGGTGGGAGCGGTGCTCATGGCCGTACTCCTTCTCGGAAGGATCAGGGGTCCGGTGGCGATCCGCACGGTGCCCGTGCTGTGACCGGGCACCAATGACCCGCGCTTGCCGCACGACGTCGGTCGACGCCACGGCCAGGTCCTCACCCAGGGCACCCCACCGCGGAAGGGAGGGTTGCCGGTCAGCTAGCTGGGGCTTCGCGCTGACTCTCGTGACCTATTACCTCATTGTCCGAACCCGGCGGGGCGGGAGTCAAGCCGGGGACGCTGCGAGCGGGCTCGTGGTCAGTGGCCGCTCGTTCCTGCTGTTCCATCTCCCGGGTGTGCAGTTCCCGGTCCTTCGTCTCACGTGGATGGAAGTAGAACAGACCCGTGAGCACCGCGATCACGAACACCGCGAGCATCACGAAGAACAACGGCCCCACACCGGTCAGGTAGATGACGGGGATGGCCAGCGCCGTGACCAACCCGCCCCCGAAGAACGGTTCGAACACCAGCTGCTTGTCACCGAACGCCTCGAACACCGGGTCTTGGCCTCCGGGTCCACCACGCGCATGAGGATCAGCCCGGTGGCGGTCACACCCATGGACGGGTGGAAGTCACCGATACCGCGCCCGAACCAATAGCGACCGATGATGCGGGGTGCCAACCACAGGAAAATGGCCACGTTGAACGCGATGCCGACCACCGCCAGGATGGTGAACGCCGCCAACCACGGCCGCGATGGACATGTGCCGGGAGAACGGTTCCACGGAGGACGGGCGGCTGGTCATGGTGCCGGCGGGGTAGTACTCGTCGCTGCGGAACAGGCTCTGGACCCAACCCACCTTGACGCGCACGAACTTCCCCAGGAACAGGGCGACTCGGAGGATCAGGAGTGTGAAACCGACGGCATTTGCGGACACGGGAACCACCTCGTAGTGATCGGGATCGATATCGGTCTCAGGTCATATAGCGAGGGTTCGGTCGGAGACTCCCCGGCTGATGCTGCGAACTCCAGCCTCTGAGACGCGCGTCTCGTTGACCTGGACCAACACAGTCCCCGCCCGAATCAGCCGTCCCGATGCCAGGTCTCGGGAGGTGCGGAGAGCCGGCCCTGCCCACCGGAACGGGCGGCGCAGGTCACACACTCGCCGGGCTCGCGCTCGATTTGGTGGCCCGTGTGGCCGGTGCCACCATGGCGTCATGAACTTGGATCACGTTTCCTTCGCGGCTCAGCCCGACGGCCTCGAGGCCACCACCGAACGCATCGCGAACCGGTTGGGGATCGAACCGGTCAAGGGCGGTGTGCACCCCCGTTTCGGCACCCGGAACATGATCCTGCCGCTCACCGACCACCAGTACGTGGAGGTCGTCACGGTGCTCGAGCACCCCGCCGCGGAGAAGGCGCCGTTCGGTCAGGCCGTCCGTGCCCGTTCCGACGCCGGCGGCGGCTGGCTCGGCTGGGTCGTAGAGGTCCCCGACCTCGCGCCCTTCGAGGCCAAGCTGGGCCGCCCCTCCGTGCCCGGTGGCCGGTTGTTCCCCGACGGTCGGCAGCTCGAATGGCATCAGATCGGCGTGAAGGGTTTGATCTCCGACCCGCAGTTGCCGTTCATGGTGCACTTCGATTCCGAGGACGAGATGCACCCGTCCCAGGCGCGGATCACGGACGTCCGGTTGAGCGGGATGGAGATCGCCGGCTCCCCCGACCGCGTCACGGAGTGGCTCGGCGGTCCCGTGGAGGACGTCCTGGGCTCGCTGGACGTCACCTGGTGCGCCCCCAACGGCACCCCCGGGGTCATGGCCGTCTCGTTCGACACCCCGGACGGCACCGTCACCATTTGATCTGGTTCCCTTCGGTGCGGCCGACGACGCCGCTCCGCCCGGTCTCCGGCATCAGCCCGCGAGCAGTTGCGGGGCCAGGAAGCCCACGGTGTCCAGGAGGGCGTGGGCGATCAGCAGCGGCATGAGTCGACCGCCGCGGCGGTAGAGCCACACGAACACGAGTCCCATGACCAGGTTCCCGAGCGTGGGTCCGAACCCCTGGTACAGGTGATAGCTGGCCCGCACCACCGCGGAGGCCACCGCCACGAGCCACCACGACCATCCGAGGGATCGCAAGCGCTCGCACAGGAACGCCACCACGATCATCTCTTCCACGATCGAGTGGCGCAGCGCGGAGAGCACGAGCAAAGAAACCGCCCACCAGGTCTGCTCCATGGTGGATGTGGTGATCTGCGCGGTGATCCCCAGGGACCGACCCACCTGATAGAGCACCAGGGTGCCGCCGCCCATCACCGCGAACAGGCCCATTCCCCACAGCGTGTCCCACGCGGGTCTGCGCCCATCCACCCCGATCCTGCACAGCACGCCGGGGATCCCCCGCGCCACCCCGGCCATGAGGTACAGGGCCAGCAGCACGGGGACGAGCGCGAAGCCGATGCCCGTGAGCTGGCGCAACGCGTCGATCAGGGGGACGCTGCTCAGGGGCCGGTTGAGCGTCGTCGTGGTGTCGGCCAGCGAGGACCGCATGAGCACCTCGGCCAGATCCAGCACGGCGTAAACCGCGGACGCCCCGAGGGACACGCCGAGCACCAGGACGATCTGAAGCCACGTGTCGGCGCGCGACATGCCGCGCTGCGAAGGGGTGGGAGTCTGCACGGGACCATTGTGGCCGCTCGCGAGCGGGACCACGTCTGCGCGTCCCCACTCGTCCCTAGACTGTGGGCATGACTTCCGAGCAGCTGTCCTATCCCGTGGCCCCGAGCCGCCCGGTGGAACGCACGTTCCACAGGCACACCTTCGCCGATCCCTACGAGTGGCTCCGGGACAAGGACTCCCCCGAGGTGCGCTCGCACCTGGACGCCGAGAACGCCTACGCGGAGGCCACGACCGAGGATCTGGCGCCCCTGCGCGAGCGGATCTACGGGGAGATCAAGGACCGCACGCTCGAGACGGACCTGTCCGTGCCGTCGCGTCGCGGGGACTGGTGGTACTTCACGCGCACGGTCGAGGGCGGCGCCCACCAGATCTTCTGCCGCGTCCCGGTCACCGACCCCGCGCAGTGGACACCGCCCACCGTGGAACCGGGCACCGCACTGGACGGCGAACAAACCCTCCTGGACGCTAACGCCGCATCCCAGGAGCACGACTTCTACGCGCTGGGCGCCTTCAGCGTGTCGGAGGACGGCTCCAGGTTGGCCTGGTCCGAGGACACCGCAGGTGACGAACGGTTCACGATCCAGGTCAAGGATCTCGCCACGGGACAACTGCTCGCGGACCGGATCGAGCAGACCTCGTACGGCGCGTTCCTCACACCGGACGCCTCCCAGCTGATCTACATCGTCGTGGACGAGTCCTGGCGGCCGTGGCGCGTGTACCGGCACGTCATCGGCCGGGACGCATCCTCCGACGAGCTGCTGTTCCAGGAGGACGACCCCGGTCTGTGGCTCGGGGCCGAGCTCTCCGCGGACAAGCAGTGGCTCATGCTGTCCTCGTCCTGCTCGGAGTACAGCGAGTACCGGATCCTGCCGTTGACCGAGCTGGCCGACTCCCCCACGGATGAGCCGGTCGCCGATGCGTCCGACGACGCCGCTGGGCCGGCTTCCCTGCCCTGGCGCGTCATGATCTCGCGCGAGGACCGGGTGCTCTACGAGGTGGAACCCCTCACGGTGGCCGGCCAGGACTACGTGCTCCTGACCCACGACGCGCACGCCCCCAACGGCCGGGTGAGCCTCATGCCGCTCGGGCACGCGGGCCGTGCCCTCGCGGACCTCGAGCTCACGGACGTCATCCCGGCGTCGGAGGACGTGCGGATCGAGTCCTGTGTTCCCACCGCCACCCACCTGGTCGTGGCCCTGCGCGCGGACACCACGCCCCGGGTCCGCCTGATCCCGCGCCGCGCGGTGGACGAGATCGTTGCGGGCCCACGCGAGGCAGTGCCCTCGACATCGGACACGGGCTCAGGACGCCTTGCGGACTCGGACGACGCCGCGGCGTCGAGCGCGGCGGCCGGTGCGGCGTCGCCGTCGTTGCTGGACGGGGCCGAGGCCGCGTTCGACGAGGAGCTCTACACGAGTGGCGTGCTCTCCGCGGAGTACGAGAACCCCGTGGTGCGGGTGTCCTACACGTCCTTCGTGACGCCGCCGCGCGTCTACGACATCCCCACGGCCGAACCCGGCGAGTCCGGGACGAACGAGTACGGCGTGGGCGAGCCCGTCCTGCGGCGCGAGGCCACCGTGCTGGGCGGGTACCGCAGCCAGGACTACACCGTGGAACGGGACTGGGCCGTGACCGAGGACGGGACCCGGATCCCCGTGAGCATCGTGCGCCGCGCGGACCTGGACCCCACCCGCCCCGCTCCCGTGCTCCTGTACGCCTACGGGTCCTACGAGATCAGCACGGACCCCGGCTTCTCCGTGTCCCGGTTGTCGCTGCTGGACCGGGGCGTGATCTGGGCGGTCGCGCACGTGCGCGGCGGTGGCGAACTCGGCCGCGGGTGGTACGAGAACGGTAAGAAGGACACCAAGACCAATACGTTCACCGACTACGTGGCCGTCACCCGCCACCTCGCCACCCGCCCGGACGTGGACGCCCAGCGGATCGCCGTGATGGGTGGCTCGGCCGGCGGCCTGCTCGTGGGAGCCGTGCTCAACCTCGCGCCCGAGCTGTACTGTGCGGCGCTCGCGGCGGTCCCGTTCGTGGACCCGCTGACGTCCATGCTCATGCCCGAGCTGCCGCTCACCGCCCTCGAGTGGGAGGAGTGGGGCAACCCCGTGGACTCGGCCGAGGTCTACGAGTACATGCGTTCGTACTCCCCCTACGAGAACCTCCGGGACGCGGACTACCCGCCCGTCCTGGCGGTCACGAGCCTCAACGACACCCGCGTGCTGTACGTGGAACCGGCCAAGTGGGTCGCCGCCCTGCGCACTCGTGCCCGGCACCCGGAGACCGTGGTGCTGCGCTGTGAGATGGCGGGCGGCCACGGTGGCGCGTCCGGGCGCTACTCGCAGTGGAAGGACACCGCCTGGGAGTACGCGTGGCTCGCGCGCTACCTGGGGGTCGCGGACTGATCGGGGGAGCCGTCCGGGGCCAGGGCATCGCGGGTGGCGGGGCTGAGCCAGTCCCCCACCTCACCGCGCAGCACCAGTTCCGCGGCGGCCCTGGCGAGTGCCGAACTCGTCTGGAACCCGTACCCGCCCTGCCCCGCGAGCCAGAACATACCCGGTGCCACCGGGTCCCAGCCGCACACGGGGACGTCGCTCGGACGCTCCGTGCGCAGTCCGGTCCACGCCTTGACCACGCCCGTGATCCGCAGGCTGGTCTCCCGCTCGATCGTGGCGATCAGCCCGGCGACGGCGCCCTCGTGCGGTTGGGCGTCGCACGGTTCGCTGGGTTCGGCCTCCCCGAGCGAGATCATGGCGCCCGCGGCGTCGGGGCGGTAGTACCAGTCCTCGGCGGCATCGTCGACCATGGGGTGTTCCGGCGGCATGGGCTCGGCCAAGGTCACGAGGGCCGCCGTGCGCCGCAGAGGCCGTAATCCCTGGGGCGCCGCGCCGAACAGCGCTCCCACCTCGTCCGCCCACGCACCCGCGGCATTGACGACCGTGGCGGCACGCACGGTCTTCGGCGGGGCGGCGTCGAGGGTCAGCTCCCACAGGTCCCCGGCCCGCCTGGCATCGGTCACGCGGCTGTTCGTCCGGATCTCGACGCCGGCTGCCAGCGCTCGCTCGCGATGCCATGCCACGAGGGCGGTGGCATCCGTGCGCACGGCGGACTCGTCCACGGCTGCGGTCCGGAAGCGCTGCGGGTTTACCCGCAGTTCGGGGCACAGCTCGAACAGTTCGGCGCCCTCAAGGGTACGCAGCCCGGGAACGGTCATGGCGGCCACGTCCTCGGGCGAGCCGGCGACGACGAACGAGCTGGGCCACGCGAGCGGAGCCGCCAGATAGTTGCCAGCTTCGAGCAACCGGGCAATGCTCCAGCGGGTGAGCTCGAGCACCGGTTCCGGACCGTAGCTCGGGATCAGTTGCTGCGCGGACCGGGAGGACGTGTGCATTGCCGCGTCCCGTTCCGCCTCCAACACGAGGATTCCCTCACCAGTCCCCCGGTGTTCCGCCAGCTCCGAGGCCGCGGACAATCCGGCGATGCCTGCTCCGATGATCGCGATCTCAGTCGTCATGACCTCATTGTGGCACCCCACCGGTCGCATCCCGGAAGCCGGCGAGGAATCCTCCGGCTCGGCAATCGGGGCCCCGCAGGATGCCGTGGCGTGACAGCCCACACCGTGGGATCCGGGCCGGTTCCGGGTACGACAAAGCCCCGCCCCACACCGGGATCGGTGCGGGGCGGGGCTTCGAGGGGTCAGCGGCGGACCTCGGTCCTCCGCATCACCCGGTCATCGCAAGCGATGAGTGCCTGGATCAGGCGGGGATGTTCAGAACCTGGCCCGGGAAGATCAGGTTGGCGTCCGCCACGGTGCCGGAGTTGGCGGCGAACAGGGCCTGCCAGCCACCGTTGACACCCAGCTTGTTGGCGATGGTGCCCAGGGTGTCCCCGGCCTGCACGGTGTAGGTGCCGGCGGCGGGAGCGGCCTGCTGCACGGGAGCCGCGGGAGCGGAGTAGGTCACGGCCGGAGCCTGGGCCACGGGGGCAGCCTGCTGCACCGGAGCAGCCTGCTGCACCGGTGCCGCCTGCTTCACGGGCGCGGCCTGCTGGACTGGAGCGGGAGCAGCCTGCTGCACCGGGGCAGCCTGCTCAACCGGAGCAGCCTTCTGGACGGAGGAAGACTGCGGGGCCACGGAAGCGGTAACCGGAGCGGTGTAAGAACCGCCGGAAATCATGCCGGAGCACTCCCACTGGCTCGGGCCGGAACGCTCCATCAGCGCAGCCGCAGCAGCGTCCTGCACGTGGGCGGGAGCATCGGCGGCGTTGGCGTAGCCAGCGGTGATGGCGCCCATGCTCTGCCAGGTGGAGGTCAGGAACTGGTAGGCACCCGAGGCACCGGAGGAAGCGTTGTGCGCCTGGTAGTTTCCACCGGACTCGCACTGCTTGATCGCGTCAAGGCTGGGAGCGGCGTTGGCGGGAACGGCGAACGCGCCCACGGCCACGCCGCCCATCAGGACAGCAGCGGCACCACGGCGAATAGCGGTTGAAGTCTTCATTATGCTCCGTAAGGCCACCTACGCTCGTTCCCATCCCTGGGTGTCTTCGCGCCGTCGTCCACCCTTGACAGTTAGTGTTAGGGGTAGAAACTACGGAATGCTGCCATACAGACGACGTACGGTGTTGCGGCAACATCCAGCACAAGCCGAGCCACGGATCGAGCGGGCCCGGAAGCGAACTTCCGCTCACGAAAGTCCGCTGAGGAAGTTGATAATAACGATAACGTAACGTTCCTGGCATTGCCAAGCAGAAAGTTACTTTTTCGTTATCCCGTTTCTGGGGACACCCCCAGTCGCGGACACGTATCACGGCCACCACGGCCGATCAACTCCGGCCACGCTAGGCCACCCGCGACGAACGGGTCAACCCGACCCGGGTTCCCGGCTTGCATAACGGTGTGATTGCCAACCGATAACGGTGTGATTACCATTACTCAGCGCGGGGCCCAGGCCGCGATCACACTGGTCACGCGGGCCTTTTCGTATGCGTTCGCGATCGCACTGCCCGCTGAGTGTTCTTGCTCACTCAGCGCCGGTGTAACGGGCAGATCGGGGCGCTGCACCACCGCCCCGGCCTCGTGGGCGATCAATGCGCCGGCCGCCCAGTCGTGCTCGTGCAGTCCACGTTCGGAGTAACCGTCCAGGATGCCGTCGGCCACCATGCAGAGATCCAGGGAGGCCGCTCCCAGGCGCCGCATGTCCGAGAAGTTCTCCATAGTGTCCAGGAAAGAACCGAATTGCTCACGCCGCACGGCGGGGTCGTACGAGAAACCCGTGCCGTAGAGCGCGCCCCGGCGGGCGGGGACCGGACCCGTGAGCCTCGTGTCCCGTCCGTCACGCCGGACCCACGCACCCAAGCCTGCGACGCCGTAATAGATCCGCCCGAGAGCGGGGGCGTTCACGACCCCTACGAGCCAGTTCCCGTGCTCGTCGCACGCGGCCACGGAGGTGGCGTAGTACACGATGTCCCGGATGAAGTTGGTGGTCCCGTCCAGCGGGTCCACCGACCACCGCACGGGGCTGCGGTGCTCGGGCACGTACGTTCCCGATTCCTCCCCCGTGATGGCGTCCCGGGGCCGTTCACGGCGCAGGACGGCGCTCACAGCCTCCTCCGCGGCGACGTCGAAGGACGTCACCCAGTCGCCGTCCGAGGACTTGGTCTGTGCGTGGAACTCGGCGCTGTCACGACCGCTCAGGACGTCGGCCCCGGCCTGTGCGGCGCGCAGCGCGACCTCCAACAGCTCCTGCAGTTCGTCCGACCCCGGACCCAGCCCTTCCAGTGCATCCGCCATCTCGCGTCTCACTTCCCCGCGTTGTCGTGGGATGCAGCGGCGTCGTCGAACGCCGACGGGCCTTGCGCGAGCAAGCGCTCGAAACCGGCCTCGTCCAGCACGGGAACCCCGAGGGACTCCGCCTTGTCGAGCTTGGAACCCGCGTTCTCGCCGGCCACCAGGAACGCCGTCTTCCTGGACACCGACCCGGACGCCTTGCCGCCGCGTTTCAGGATGGCCTCCTTCGCGGAGTCCCGGCTGTAGGCCTCGAGCGATCCCGTGACCACCACGGTGACTCCCTCAAGTGTGCGGGGGGTGGACTCGTCCACCTCTTCCTCCATGCGCACACCCGCGGCGGCCCAGCGGTCCACGACCTCACACCGCCACGGCTCCTCGAAGAACTCGATGACGGCCTGCGCGATGATGGGGCCCACCCCGTCCGTGCCCGCGAGCGTGTCCAGGTCCGCCGAGCGGATCGCGTCCATGCTGCGCAGGGACGTGGCCAGCGAGCGCGCGGCCGTGGGACCCACGTGGCGGATGGACAGCGCCACGAGGACCCGCCACAGGTCGGTGTCCTTGGCCTGTTCCATCTGCTGGAACATGATCTCCGTGGTCTTGGAGGGCACGCTCGGCTTGTTCTTGGTGGGCTTGGTCCAGAAGTACGGGACGAGTTCGGGGGTGACCCGCTGGGTCTTCTCCCCCGTCTCCTTGTCCGTGACGGTGCGCCGGGAGTCCCGCCACACCTTCACCTCCTTGAGGTCCTCCGGCGTGAGATCGAACAACCCGGCCTCGTTGCGCAGCGGGGGCACGGAGAACTCGGTGCCGTCCGGTGCGTCCTGGGGAACGGGTTGGGTCAGGGCCTTGGCCGCTTCCTCGCCCAGGGCCTCGATGTCGAAGGCCCCGCGACCCGCCGCGTGGTTGACGCGCTCCTTGAGCTGGGACGGGCACGTCTCCGCATTGGGGCAGCGGATGTCCACGTCCCCCTCCTTGGCGGGACGCAGGGGCGTGCCGCACGACGGGCACTCGGTGGGCATCACGAATTCCCGCTCCGTGCCGTCCCGCAGTGCGACGACGGGCCCCACGATCTCCGGGATGACGTCACCGGCCTTGCGCAGCACCACGGTGTCCCCGATGAGCACGCCCTTGGCCTTGACCACGTCCTGGTTGTGCAGGGTGGCCATCTCCACGGTGGAACCCGCCACGCGCACCGGGTCCATGAGCCCGAAGGGCGTGACGCGACCGGTACGACCCACGTTGACCAAGATGTCCACGAGTTTCGTGTTGACCTCCTCCGGCGGGTACTTGTACGCCACGGCCCACCGGGGGACGCGGGAGGTGTAGCCGAGCCGGAACTGCGTGCGGCGGTCGTCCACCTTGATCACGATGCCGTCGATCTCGTGCAGCAGGCTGTGACGCTTCTCGCCGTATTCGGCGATGAACTCGAGCACCTTCTCCATCGAGTCCAGGACCCGGGAGTACGGGCTCACGGGCAGTCCCCAGTCCCGCAGGACGTCGTACGCCTGCGACTGCGTCTCCAGCTCGAAACCGCGGGAGAACCCGATGCCGTGCACGAACATGGACAGCGGCCGCCGCGCGGTGACCTGCGGGTCCTTCTGGCGCAGGGACCCCGCCGCGGCGTTACGGGGGTTCGCGAACGGCGCACGGCCTTCTTCCACGATGGCCTCGTTGAGGGCGCGGAAATCCTTGGATGAGATGAACACCTCGCCGCGGATCTCGACCTCTTCGGGGAAGTCCTCACCGGTCAGCCGCTGCGGGATGGTCTTGATGGTGGCCACGTTGTGGGTGATGTCCTCACCCGTGGTGCCGTCCCCGCGCGTGGCGGCCCGCACGAGTACACCGTTGCGGTACAGCAGGTTCACGGCCAGGCCGTCGATCTTGACCTCGCTCAACCACGCCACGGTGGGCGCACCCGGCAACTGCTCGACCTGCTGCTGGGCGCGGGTCAACCACGCCACGAGCTCGTCCGTGGAGAAGACGTCCTCGAGCGAGTACATCTTCTCGAGGTGCTTCACGGCGCTGAACGCCGCGGAAATGTCACCGCCCACCTCCTGCGTGGGGGAATCGTTCGCCTTGAGTTCGGGATGCAGGGCCTCGAACTCCTCGAGGGAGCGGTACAACCGGTCGTACTCGGCGTCCGACATGACGGGTTGGTCGTGGACGTAGTACGCCGTGCGTGCTTCGCGGACGCGGTCCGCGAGATCGGCGTACTCCTCCCGCAGTGCCTCGCTGGGCTCGTCCGGATTGAGGCTCTGGCCCGTGGCGTCCGTGGCCCGCCGCGCGTTGTCTGTGCTCACGCCCCCCATTGTGTCCCACCCCACCGACAGACACGAACACCCCCGGAACCTCGGTCCCGGGGGCGTTCGTCAGGCGGATCAGCGAGCGGTCACAGGGCCGTGACCGTGACCTCCGCGTGTGGGCGTTGCCGCTTGGGGTCCCACACGAGGACGCGGGAACCGCGCCAGTGGGCGCCCCGACCGTCGTCGTCCACCGAGACCGCCACCGTAGTCGGCAGCTGCACCGGGACGGCGAAGTCCACGGACCACGCGAAGGGGACCTCCGCGGGCACGCCGGTCAGCGCCAGCGCGCGCGAGGCCGTGTACATCCCGTGCGCGATCGCCCCCTTCATCCCGAGCGCCTTGGCGGACGGGTCGGAGAGGTGGATGGGGTTGTAGTCGCCGCTGACCGCTGCGTATTCCCGCCCGGTCCCGGCGCCCAGGACCCACTGCGCGGTCTGCTGCGGCGGATCGAACGGTGCGCGCGCGTGGGAGGACTCCTCGGGAACGCGCGCGCCCTCGTCCGCGATCGCGGTGTGCACGCCCTTGGCCAGGTACGTGGAGCGCCCGGCCCAGACCACGGACCCGCCCTCGCGGGACAGTGTCACCACGGCGTCCACCGTGGTCCCGGACCGGTGGGTGCCCAAATTCTCGGTCCACGCCGTGGCGGTGAGCCGCTCCCCCACGGCCACGTCCGTGACGTGGCGGATGGTGTTGCTCAGGTGCACCATGCCCAGCACGGGCAGGGGGAAGTCCTTGCGCGTGAGCACCGACATGGCCACGGGGAACGCGAGCGCGTGCAGCGCACCCGAGAACACCGTGGTGTGCTGCGACCCCGGGGCCACGGGATGCGTGCTTGCGTGCACCACGCGGCAGAACTTCTCGTGCCACTCGGGTTCCGCGCTGACGTCCTCCACGACGTGGGCCACGCGCGGCACCTGCAGGGCAGCCCCCACGCGTTCCGTGCGGGACTTACGCAGCGCGCCGGGCAGCACGCGCCCCACGGGCGAGTCGTGCAGAGCCGGGAGCACCTTGTGCGTGGCCGCAGCGGCGGCGTCGGAAGCCGCCGACGACGCCGCGCGCGCCCCCGCGGACGCGTACAGCGCGGGCAGCTTCACCGAACCCGCCGGCTGGACGAGTTCGTAGTCGGAGGGAACGGTGGGCAGGACCGGGTCAGGCGTGCTCATACGATCATGCTCCCACGAGGCTCTGGCCGCACACGCGCAACGTCTGACCGTTGATCCCACCGGCGGCGTCCGAGAGCAGGAACGTGATGGCCTGTGCCACGTCCTCCGGCGTGCCGCCCTGCTGCAGGGAGTTCAACCGGCGGGAGATCTGGCGGCGGGCCGCCGGGATCTTGGCCGTCATGTCCGACTCGATGAACCCGGGAGCCACGGCGTTGATGGTCCCGCCCTTCTCCGCGATCAGCGGTGCCGTGGCGGCCACCGCACCGATCACCCCGGCCTTGGAGGCGGCGTAGTTGGTCTGACCGCGGTTGCCCGCCACGCCGCTCGTGGACGCGAGGCACACGATGCGCGGCGCCGGGCCCAGCTGATCGGAGGCGAGCAGGGTCTCGGTGATCCGCAACTGCGATTCGATGTTGACCGCGATCACGGAATCCCACTTGGCCTGGTCCATGTTGGCGAGCATCTTGTCCCGCGTGATGCCCGCGTTGTGCACCACGAGGTCCAGCCGGCCGTACCGGGACACCGCGAGGTCCAGGATCTTCTGTCCGGCCTGCGGGTCCGTGACGTCCAGCTGCAACGCGGGCACGCGCAGTTCGTTGGCGAGCTTGCTCAGCGCGTCACCGGCGGCGGGCACGTCCACGGGGATGACCGTGGCGCCCGAGGCCGCGAGCGTACGCGTGACCTGCGCGCCGATCCCGCGTGCGGCACCCGTGACCACTGCGACCTTGCCCGCGACGGGGTGCACCCAGTCCACGTCCGCGTCCCCGCGGTCGTCACCCACGGTCAGGAACTGCCCGTCCACGTACGCGCTGCGGCCCGAGAGGAAGAAGCGCAGGGCGCCCGTGACACCGGGAGCGTCCGCAGCGACGTCGTCCGCGAGCAGGATGCCGTTGGCGGTCACGCCGCCGCGCATCTCCTGGGCGATCGAGCGCAGCATGCCCACGACACCCTGGCGCGCCGCGGCCTGCGACGGGGTCAACTGCCGCGCGCCGGGCAGCGTGCCCGACGCCGCTCCGGTCCCGATCCCGGGCGCCGGTCGCGACAACGTGATGACCCGCCCGCCCGGGCGCAGCTTGCGCACGGCCGAGGCCAACTCGAGGGCGGCGTCCGCGAGATCGGCGGGGCTGTCGACCTCCGTGTAGTCGATCACCACCGCACCCACCCGGTCCACGTCCTGAGCGTGCCGGCGCACGTCCAGGTCCCAGCCGAGCAGGGCCGACGACGCGGCGTCGCCCGCCGCACCCCGGCCGAGCACGAGCACGGAGCCGCTCGGGAAGTCCCCGTCCGCGGTGAACCGGCGCAGCGTAACCGGGCGCGGGAGGCCCAATTTGCCCGCGAGCTGCTTGCCCAGCCCCGAATTGACCATGTCCAGATATGTGTCCGTCACTTGTGTCCTCTCCCAGAAATCGTGGTGTCTCGCCGTGGCCGTGAACTCGCTTAGACCGAGCGCAGCAGCATGGCCACACCCTGACCACCGGCGGCGCACACCGAGATCAGCGCTGTCTGCGGCTTGCCCGTCTCCTTGGCACGTGCGGCCAGTTCCTTGGCGGTGGAGGCAACGATGCGACCACCCGTGGCGGCGAAGGGGTGCCCAGTGGCGAGTGAGGACCCGTTGACGTTGAGCTTGGCGCGGTCCACCGAGCCCAGGGGCGCGTCCAGGCCCAGGCGGTCCTTGCAGAACTCCGGGGACTCCCATGCGGCGAGGATCGACAGCACGGTGGAGGCGAACGCCTCGTGGATCTCCACGAGGTCCAGCTCCTGCAGCGTGAGGCCGTGGCGGGCCAGCAGACGCGGCACGGCGTAGGCCGGGGCCATGAGCAGGCCCTCGTTGCCGGTCACGAAGTCCACCGCGGCGGCCTCGCTGTCCACGACCTCGGCGAGTGGGGTCAGGTGGTGCTCACCGGCCCACTCCTCGGACGAGATGAGCACCGTGGAGGCACCGTCCGTGAGCGGCGTGGAGTTGCCGGCCGTCATGGTGGCCTCACCGGAGAGCTTCTTGCCGAACACCGGGTTCAGCCCGCCCAGCTTCTCCACGGTGGAGTCCGGGCGCATGTTGTTGTCCTTGGTCAGACCCTTGAACGGGGTCACGAGGTCGTCGAAGAAGCCCCGCTCGTACGCGGCGGCCAGGTGCTGGTGGGAGGCCGCGGCCAACTCGTCCTGGGCCTCGCGTGTGATGCCCCACTTCTGGGTGGTCAGCGCCTGGTGCTCACCCATGCTCAGGCCCGTGCGCGGCTCACCGGACGAGGGCACCGACGGCGCGAGGTCGCCCGGGCGCAGGTCCTTGAACGCCTTGAGCTTCTGGGCGGTGGTCTTGGCGCGCTGCAGCTTGAGCAGCGCGCGGCGCAGCCCCTCGCTCACGGCGATGGGAGCGTCCGAGGACGAGTCCACACCACCGGCGATCCCGGCCCGGATCTGGCCCAGCCGGATCTTGTTGGCGATCGAGCTCACGGTCTCCATGCCCGTGGCGCACGCCATCTGGACGTCGTAGGCCGGGGTCGCGGGGTCCAGCGCAGAGCCCAGCACGGACTCGCGCGTGAGGTTGAAGTCCCGGGAGTGCTTGATCACGGCACCGGCCGCCACGGCGCCCAGGCGTTCGCCCGCGATCCCGGTCCGGGCCACGAGCCCGTCGATCGCGGCGGTCAGCATGTCCTGGTTGGACGCGTTCGCGTACGGCCCGCCCGCGCGGGAGAAGGGGATGCGGTTGCCCGCCACGACGACGGCGCGGGCTCCCGTCGCTCCGCCCTGCGGCGCGGAGGAGGCGGCCGGGGCCGCAACTCGCTTGGCGGCTCCGGAACCGGTTCCGGTGGCCGGGGTGGACGGTGCCGTGTTCTGCGTGTTCTCGCTCATGCGTAGTTCCTTTCGGGGAATTTATGCGATCTGGATCACTCGGGATCCAGAATAGCTGATACTCTCGGTATCGTGAAACAGGTCACCCACCCCGTGGACGGCAGGAGCTCGCGTTGGCAGCGGCACCGCGCCGTGCGGCGGATCGAACTGATCACGGCCGCGCGCGACGCCGTGGCCGAGAACGGTGCTGCGCTGTCCATGGAGGAGATCGCCACGGCGTGCGGGACCTCCAAGTCCGTCTTCTACCGCTACTTCAAGGACAAGGCCGGCGTGCAGGCCGCGGTGGGTGAGTACTTCGTGACCCGGATGCGTCGACGCATGGTGGCCGCGGCCAGCGAAGCGGACACGTTCGCCGCTATGATCCACGCCCTCGTCTCCGAGTACCTCAAGTCCGTGGCGGCCTCCGGTGAGGTCTACCGCTTCGTGGTGACCGCACCCAAGGAACGGGGTTCCACGATCGAACGCTTCGTGGATTCCGTAAGGGACCTGCTCATGGAGCAGCACATGCGCCACCACGGCAGCCGGGCCACGCCCGAGGGGGTCCTGAAGTGCTGGGCCGCTTCCACCGTGGGCATGGTCCGCGGTGCGGGTGAGGCCTGGCTCGAACTCGGCGGCGATACCGCGAAACCGGATCGCCACACCATGAGTCGGATCATCACCACGTGGGCCGTGGAGGGCCTGCGCCCCGTGACCGGCAGTGAATCCGCACCACCAACTTCCCCCATCAGGACGACGGGTAAACCACCCGTCCCAGAGAACCGTCAGGAGTCATGATGTCCATTACCTCGGTCAGCGGAACAGTTCCCAATACCGACCGCATCGAAGACCTGCCCGAGGACGGTGCCACCACCCCGTCCGGGATCGACACCGCCGAGCTCGGCGCCATCCTGCTGGGCCGCTGGCCCGAAGCACGCAAGGCGGCACGCGAGCGAGCGAAGGATCCCCGCTTCCAGTCCCAGTACGACCAGTCCTTCGCGGACCAGCGCAACGTCACGTTCGAGCAGCTCAAGCTGCTCGCGGATGCCGGGCCCCAGTATCTGGGCATGCCCGAGAGCGTGGGCGGGGCCATGAGCCCCGGCGCCAACCTCTCCGCGTTCGAGGAGCTCGTGCTCGCGGACCCGTCCCTGCAGATCAAGTCCGGTGTGCAGTGGGGCCTGTTCGGCTCCGCCGTGCTGAACCTGGGCACCGAGGAGCACCACAAGAAGTGGCTGCCCTCCATCCTGGACCTCAGCATGCCCGGTGCGTTCGCCATGACGGAGATCGGCCACGGTTCTGACGTTGCCTCGATCGGCACCACCGCCACGTACATCCCGGAGACGGACGAGTTCGAGATCCACACGCCGTTCAAGGCCGCGTGGAAGGACTACCTCGGCAACGCCGCGGTGCACGGCCGCGCGGCCACCGTGTTCGCGCAGCTCATCGTCAACGGTACCAACCACGGTGTGCACTGCCTCTACGTGCCCCTGCGGGACGAGAACGGCGAGTTCCTGCCGGGCGTGGGCGGCGAGGACGACGGCCGCAAGGGTGGGCTCAACGGCATCGACAACGGCCGACTGCACTTCGACCACGTGCGCGTGCCCCGCACCAACCTGCTCAACAAGTACGGGGACGTGGACGAGAACGGCGTCTACTCCTCCCCCATCCCGTCCCCGGGCCGGCGCTTCTTCACCATGATCGGCACGCTGGTGCAGGGCCGCGTGTCCCTCGACGGCGCCGCGACGATCGCGAACCAGGCCGCGCTGAGCATCGCGGTGCGCTACGCCGAGCAGCGTCGGCAGTTCACCACGGACTCGGACATCCAGGAGCAGACGCTGCTGGATTACCAGCGCCACCAGCGCCGGCTGATCCCGCGGATCGCCGAGACCTACGCGATGACCTTCGCGCACCAACAGCTGCTCGACAAGTTCCACGAGGTGTTCTCCGGCGAGGATGAGTCCGACGGCAACCGCCAGGAGCTCGAGACCCTGGCCGCGGCGTTCAAGCCGATGTCCACGTGGAGCGCCCTGGACACGCTGCAGGAGTGCCGCGAGGCGTGCGGTGGCGCGGGCTTCTTGGCCAAGAACCGGTTCGTGGAACTGCGCGCGGACCTGGACGTCTACGTCACGTTCGAGGGCGACAACACCGTGTTGCTGCAGCTCGTGGCCAAGCGCCTGCTCAACGATTACTCGGCGGAGTTCAAGAACGCGGACGTGGGCGTGATGGCCCGCTACGTGGCGGACCGCGCCACCGAGGCCGGCTTCAACCGCTCCGGGTTGCGCAAGCTGACCCAGGCGTTCTCGGACACCGGGGACTCCCGCAAGTCCGTCAACGCCCTGCGCGATCCCGCGGCCCAGCGCGCGCTGCTCACCGACCGGGTGCAGACCATGATCGGCGACATCGCGGACGAGCTGCGGGCCGTGTCCCGCAAGTCCCGCACCGAGCAGGCAAAGGCGTTCAACGACAACCAGAACCGGCTGCTCGAGGCTGCCCGCTCCCACGCCCAGCTGCTGCAGTGGGAGGCGTTCACCGCTGGTCTCGAGAAGATCGAGGACCCGGACACCAAGCGCGTGCTCACGTGGCTGCGGGACCTCTTCGGCCTGCACCTGATCGAGCAGGACCTCGCGTGGTACCTCTCCTACGGTCGGCTCTCGATGCGCCGCGGCCGCGCTCTGGAGTCCTACATCAACCGCCTCATTGAGCGCCTGCGCCCCTACTCCCTGGAGCTGGTGGACGCGTTCGGGCTCTCGCCCGAGCTGCTGCGCGCTGAGATCGGTGGCACGGTGGAGGCCGAGCGCCAGGAGGAGGCCGCGGACTACTACCGCCGGTTGCGCGCGAGCGGCAAGGCCCCCGTCAAGGAGCCCAAGCCCGCCAAGGACCCGGGCGCCCAGACGCGCGGCCACCACGCCTGACCCGGCCGGCTCGCGCGGGGGTTCCGCGTCCGCGTGAGCCGCGCCCCGACCGTTTCATCGCGAACGAAACGCTCGGGTTGAGGCGCGCACGCAAGCGTGCCCAGGCACCGGCCGAGCGGTGCCCGGGACGTGAACTCAGCGGATCCTGGGGATGGACGTGGTGTTGGCGCGGGGGTCGTCCGCGCGCAGCACGTCCGCGACCACGAGCGTGACATTGTCTCGGCCACCAGTGCGCAGCGCGGCCTGGACCAGGACGTCTGCGGCCTCCTTGGGGTGCGGGACCGAGTGCAGGACGCGGGCGATGTGCGCGGGCGAGAGTTCCCCCGTGAGACCGTCGGAGCACATGAGCAACCGCTGCCCCGGCACCGCGGGCACCACGATCACGTCCGGTTCCCAGATCTGGCCCGTGCCAAGGGCGCGCGTGATGACGTTGCGCCGCGGGTGCACGAGCGCCTGGGCCGGGGTGAGCTGGCCGATCGAGACGAGGTACTGCACCTCGGAGTGGTCCACGGTCAGCTGGGTCACTCCCACGGGTCCGGTCTCGGTCGTGGGCGGCTCCCCCACGGGCGGGCCCACGAGCTGGTAGGTGCGCGAATCCCCCACGTTGAAGACGAGCCACAGCCAGCTACCGGCGATCTCCACGAGCCACGCACCCGTGACCGTGGTCCCGGCGCGCGTGCCGCACTGGGCCTGGATGGCCTGGTCCGATTCCCACAGCACCGAGCGCACCCGGTGCACGGCCTCCAGCGCCTCGTTGGGCACGTCCGGGTCGAGCTTGAGCTGGCGGTCGATCGTCGCGCGGAACCGGGCGACGTCCGATCCGGGTGCCGGCTCCACGATCACGTAGTCGCGGAAGTCGTCGAGCGAGAACAGGTCCGAGCCACCCAGCGTGGACACGCACAGCGCGCTGGCCACCTCACCGGCCTCGTGACCGCCCATCCCGTCCGCGACGGCACACATGGTGTCCGTGACGATCAGTGCGTCCTCGTTCGTCTCACGACGCAGTCCCCGATCGGTGACACCGCCCGATCGGATGGTCAGGGGAACGGTCATTCGACCTCGTCTTCCAGAAAGGGCCCGTGGCCCTGGGTGATCGACACGGGGCGCACGTCCCCGAAGCCGCGCACGTTGCGGGTGGGTTGCGGGGTCAGCACGAACCGGTCGTCGCCGCCGAGCACACGGGCGGTGGAGGCGTCCACCATGACACCCCCGGGTTCCGTGAGGGCCACGAGCCGGGACGCGAGGTTCACGGTGGGCCCGTAGAGATCACCGAGTCGCGGTAGCACGCGCCCCCACACGAACGCGACGCGGGCCTGCGGCAACAGGGGGTCGTTCTTGATCACGCGGGCGAGGGCGAGCGAGATCTGCGCCCCGCCCTCGGGGGTCTCGGACAGGAACATCACTTCGTCGCCGATGGTCTTGATCACGCGGCCACCGCCGATCGAGATCACCTCCGCGCACCGCTTCTCGAAGCGCTGCACGAGGTTGGCCAGGGTGCGCTCGTTCATCTGCCGGGACAGGGACGTATAGGAGACGAGGTCCGCGAACCCCACGCCGCGCGCGAGCGGCAGGGACGAGGAGCCCACGTCCGGGTCCGCCATCCCGAGGCTCACCGTGGACCCGTCCGCGCGTTCACCGCGCATGGCCAGTCGTTGCACGGCTGCGGAGAGCTGACGGCGCCACGCGTAGTCGAGCAGATTCTCGAGCGGTTCGAGAACCTCCGGGAGCATGCGCAGCAGTTCGCGCCGTGCCTGGGCGTCCGTCATGTCCCGGTGGGCCACCATGTCCTCGACGAGCGCCTCGATCTGCCACACGACCATGCGGTCGGTCAGTTGCGCCACGGAGCGGGCCAGGGACAGCGCGGCCTCCTCGCTGAGCTTCTCCTCCTGCACGAGGTTGGAGACCACCCGCAGGGCCCGGACGTCCTCGCCCGTGAAGTAGACGTCGTCGTCGCTGAGGTTCGGGAAGCCCAGGGCACGCCAGATCTTCCGGGCGGACGCCGTGGACAGCCCCGCTTCGCGCGCGGCCTCCCGGCGCCGCAGGTGACGCTGCGAACCCAACAACAGGGAGTCGAGGTGGCGCGCCGCCGCCTTGGACTCCTCCGACCCGTACAGGTTGGACTGCACGGGATTGTGCACGTTCAGGTTGAGCTGTTCGGTCTGCGGCCCGGTGACGTATCCGTCCGTGTGCTCCGAGGGGTCGTCAGCCACGCGGTCCTCCTTGCTGGGCGATATGGGTTCCGGGATACCCCGGCCCGGCCGTGTTGCCTCCACCACTGTAGTTGCCCGCGTCCGCCGCGGACTCGCGGACCAACGCGGCGAAGCGGGCCGGTTGCGGGCAGCTGGCGAGTTTGAGCCCGCCCAGGCCCCCGAAATCCGCGAGCACGGTGCCGCGGTCCAGGCCCTCGCGGGCCTCGCCGGGCCGGGTGGCCCCGCGCGTGACGCGCACCGAGCGCAGTTCGTTCAGGGGCAGGAACACCGCGCCGTTCCGTGCCGGGGGCCCCACGAGGGCAAGCCGCGCGGTGGTCAGCACGAAGCGCGTGCGCAGCCAGCGCCACGCGGGCGAGAGCACGAACCGCCACGCGAGCAGCAATGCCGCGATGAGCAGCAGCCACCCCACGAACGCGTGCAGCGTGGTCCATGGGGTGGCTGTGGGCCGCCACGTGAGGTCCAGGACGCGGCGCAGGGCCGAATAACCGAACACGATCGCCCACGCGGCGAGCGCCGGGGCCACGAGTTTCAAGGGGTGGGCGCGGGTGGCCACGACCGTGTTCTCACCCGGTGCCAGGTCCAGGGCGCGGCGCGAGCGTGTCATCGGGGCCTCTCGTTCTCGTGTCCGGCGTCCTCCGGGGTGCGGGGGCCGGGTCGCACGTGGACGACGTCGCCCGCGCCGTACTCGTGCTCGCGGCCGTCGTCGTCGCGCACGCGCAGCTGACCGGACGCTCCTAGCCCCACGGCGGTGGCGGGCAATGGTGCGTTGCGCCCGGGCAGGTGCACGAGCACGCGGCGTCCCAGGGTGTCGAGAGCGGATTCAAGCTCCCGTCGCTGTTCCCCACCCGGCCCGAGTTGCGCGGCGGGGTCCACGCTCGCGCGGTCGAGGGCGCGGGAGAAGTGGGCGAGCACCCCGGTGAGCACCGCGCTGCGGGTGGGGACAGCGGCGTCGTTCCCGGTCTCGAGGCGCAGGGACGTGGCGTCGGGGACCGGGAGGTGGCCCTGCTGGACGTTGATGCCCGCGCCGAGCACCACAGTGGGTCCTTGGTGTGCGGCACCGGGGGGCGAGGGTACGAGGGACGCGAGGATGCCGCAGACCTTGCGTTCGCGGATCAGGACGTCGTTGGGCCACTTCACCGCCGCGGGGACGCCGGTCAGCTCGCGCACGGTGGCCGTGACACTGTGCGCGAGCATTAGCGTGAGCCACGGCAGGAGGTCCTGCGGCCACGCGCGGCCCGAGCGGTCCCGCGGCGTGAGGGCCACCGAGAACGTCACGGCGGTGCCCGCGGGGGTGAACCAGCTGCGGTCCAGGCGCCCCTTGCCGCGGCTCTGGAATCCCGCGACGACCGCTCGCAGCGGTGCCCCGGCGGCATCGTGCGCCGCGTCCCGCGAGAGCTGTTCGACGAGCCACTCGTTGGTGGACGGGACGCTGTCCAGGATCGTGAGGCGGCACCCGTGGCCGCGCAGCGCCCCGTCCAGCTCCGCGGCGCGGTAATCCGCGGCGGGCCGGTCCTCGGTGGCTTCCATGGGTACTCCTCACATGACTGTGCCGACGACGCATGTCGACGACGGGGCGGTACGGCAAGTTTATGTCTAGCGTCGTGAGCCGGGCATATGCTGGGACCAGCCAGCGCCACCACGAGAGGACCCGGTATGAGCGTCTACGCCTTGAACTACGTCTACGGCGGCCCGCAGGACATCCTGACCGAGCACCGCCCCGCCCACCGCGCGTTCCTGCGCGAACTGCACGAGCGCGGCGTCGTGATCGTCTCGGGGCCCTTGGAAGGTGACGCCGCATTGATCGTCCTGCGTGCGGACAGCGCCGAGGAGATCGAACGGATCATCGCCGAGGACCCCCTGGTGGTCCACGGTGTGGTCACGGAGCACACGATCCGGGAATGGACCGTGACGATCGGCTCGGTGGGGTCCGACACCTCCGCCTGAGGGACCCGGGACGCTCGCGCCCGTCGAAAGAGCACCGGCCTGCGTTGTGGGACTTCTACAAAGGCGCGTGTGGGCCCTGCAATTACACTGGGGGGCGTTCCCAGGGCTCGCGGTACGCCCAACCAGTACCGATCACGATGACGCGAGGTGTTATGAGCCACGACCTGTCCACCACAGCAGGCAAGATCGCCGACTTCCGGCAGCGCCGCGAGGAGGCCGCGGTACCGTCCGGACAGGCGGCCGTGGACAAGCAGCACGCGCGCGGGAAGAACACCGCCCGGGAACGCATTGAGATGTTGCTGGACCCCGACTCGTTCGTGGAGTTCGACGCCCTGGCCGTGCACCACAGCACCATGTTCGGCATGGAGAAGAAGAAGCCGCTGGGTGACGGCGTGGTGAGCGGTTTCGGCACCGTGGACGGGCGCCTCGTGGCCGTCTACTCCCAGGACTTCGGCGTGTTCGGGGGTTCCCTGTCCCAGGTCAACGGCGAGAAGATCGTCAAGGTCCAGAAGTTCGCGCTGCGCAACGGCTGCCCCGTGATCGGGATCAACGACGGCGGCGGCGCCCGCATCCAGGAGGGCGTGGCCTCCCTGGCGATGTTCGCGGACATCTTCCGCATGAACGTGCGCTCCTCCGGGGTGGTCCCGCAGATCTCGCTCATCATGGGCCCGTGCGCCGGTGGCGCCGCCTACTCCCCCGCACTGACCGACTTCGTGGTCATGGTGGACAAGACCTCCCACATGTTCATCACGGGCCCAGACGTCATCAAGACCGTCACGGGTGAGACCGTGGACATGGAGACCCTGGGCGGGGCCCGCTCCCACAACGAGCGCACGGGCACCGCCGCCTACCTGGCCTCGGACGAGCAGGACGCCTTCGACTTCGTCCACGAGCTGCTCGAGTACCTGCCCGGCAATAACCTGCAGGACAGCCCGGTGCTCGACCACGACCAGGTCGAAGAGGTCACGGACGAGGACCTCGCCCTGGACACCTTGATCCCGGAC
Organism: Kocuria marina; assembly: GCA_014652975.1. Classification (GTDB taxonomy): domain Bacteria; phylum Actinomycetota; class Actinomycetes; order Actinomycetales; family Micrococcaceae; genus Kocuria; species Kocuria marina. The sequence goes on from BMZV01000003.1 coordinate 165,365, forward strand.
TCCGCGAACCAGCCGTACGACATGCGCACCGTGATCGAGACGGTCGTGGACGACGGGCACTTCATGCAGATCCAGGAACTCTACGCCCCCAACGTGATGGTGGGCTACGCCCGCGTTGAGGGTCACACCGTGGGGATCGTGGCAAACCAGCCCATGCAATTCGCCGGGACCCTGGACATCGCGGCCTCCGAGAAGGCCGCGCGGTTCGTGCGTCATTGCGACGCGTTTAACATCCCGATCCTCACGTTCGTGGACGTCCCCGGGTTCCTGCCCGGCACGGACCAGGAGTTCAACGGGATCATCCGCCGCGGGGCCAAGCTGCTCTACGCGTACGCGGAGGCCACGGTCCCCCTGGTCACGCTCATCACCCGCAAGGCCTACGGCGGCGCGTACATCGTGATGGGGTCCAAGAAGCTGGGCGCGGACATCAACCTCGCGTGGCCCACCGCCCAGATCGGTGTCATGGGCTCCCAGGGTGCGGTGGAGATCCTCTACCGCCGGGACCTCAAGGCCGCCCAGGAAACCGGTGAGGACCAGCAGCTGCGCGCCGAACTCGCTCAGAAGTTCGAGGAGGACCTGCTCAACCCCTACCAGGCCGCCGAACTTGGGTATGTGGACGCGGTGATCTGCCCGTCCGAGACCCGCGAGCAGATTATCCGGGCCCTGCGCGGGCTCGCGGACAAGCGCGCGTCCACCCCCGCCAAGAAGCATGGGAACATTCCGCTGTGAGCACGGCCGAGAACAACTCACCGGCCTCGCGGGCGGCCGGTGACGTGTCCCGTCCCGCCCATGATCCGGGGACCGCGGCGGTCGCTTCGCTGCCCGAGACCACGAGTCGCCAGGACCCCCTGTTCACGGTCACCCACGGCAACCCGACCCCGGAGGAGCTGGCCGCGCTCACCGTGGTGTTCTCCGCGCAGGCCGCGGCGCAGGACGCCCAGCCCTCCCGCGCACCCAAGCCTCCGCGGTCTCAGACCCGGCGACTGCGCCTGGGCCTGCGGTTGCGACCGGGGCGCGGTGCGTGGCGGCGCACCCTGCCCGATCGCTGAGCCCAGTCCGCCGCCCCCTTGTCGGCTTGTCAGCGCATATGAGGAGGATGCATCGAAATGGATAATGTTTCCGTGGCTGTCATCTCCTCGTCCTCCCTGGGTTCACTCGCCCTCGTGCTGCTGATCAGCGGGGTGGCCAAGCTCGTCTCCCCCTCCACCGGCCCGTCCCTGCTGACGTCCCTGCCCACGCCCCTCACGGCGCGTTGGCTACAGGGTGTCCTGCCGTGGCTCGAACTGGTCCTTGCAATCGCGCTCCTGCTGGCCTCCGGGGTGGTGCTGTGGGCCGCGGCCTCCGCCGCCACGGTGCTGTTTTCGGTGTTCACGGCCGCGGTGTTCCGCGGCACCCGGCAGTCGGATCCCGCCTCGTGCGGGTGCTTCGGCTCTCTGTTCCGTGCCCCGGTGTCCAGGCGGACCGTGGTGCGCAACCTCGCCTTCACGATCGTGGCCGTCCTGGCCCTGCTGCTCGTCACCGTGGGCGGTTACGACGGGCCGGTCCTGGACGTCCCGTGGTGGGTCGTCATGGCGGTCGCGATCCCCGTGGGACTCATGCTCGTGAGCCTGTGGAGCGAACGCCCGGGTCCGTCCCGCGCCGGTGACCCGCACGCGCTCGCCGGGATCCCGCCGCTGCCGGGTTCCTCGCACGACGACGCCGCTGTGCCCGCCTACGCGCTCACGGCGGGTACTCCGGTCCCCGCGCAGGCGGGCCCACCGGCGGGTGCGGTCCCCGGCGCCGTCGCGCCTCGACCCGCGGGAGACTCCGCAGCCCCTCGACCGGCCGGCATTTCCAAAGCCCCCGAAGAACACGACGTCTACTTGCGTTTGCCCATTCCCTACGCGGGGCTCACGGACGCCGCCGGTAACCCGGTGACCCTGCGTGGCCTGGCCGCCACCGCGGCGCGCGCCCTGGTCCACGTGAGTCCTTCGTGCGGGGCATGCACCCCCGCGATCGACCGTGCGGCGGGGATGCCCGACCACCTGGGGCCGGTCGCGGTGCACGCCGTGGTGGCCCGCGAGGAGGACCGGGATCTGCTCCCTCCGAGCCTGCGTGCAGCGTGTTTGGTGGACCGCGAGCACGAGGTGAGCGCCATGTTCGAGCATCCCGGTACCCCGTGGGTCGTGGTGCTCGGTGCCGATGGGCTGCTCGCCGGCGGCCCGGTCGCGGGTACGGACTCAGTGCTCGAGCTGCTCGCGGAACTCGAGGAACGATTCGCGGGCTGAACTCGCGGCCCCGGTGCTTCGCGGCGGCCACACCGGTGAGTACACCGGCGCGCTCCCCGGTGCCGAGGGAACCGCGCCGTCGCCGCGCCGAATTGCGGCAGCGCCGACGTGCGAGCGCGCACCGCCCGGGCGTGTCGGACTCGCCAGGGTCCTTGCCGCCGGCCGGAGCGTGACTAGGGTGACACTCTGTGACGCACATCAACTCCACCCCGCAGAGCCGCGAACCCCTGGCACCCCTGGGCACCACGCACCGCTCCGCGACCGCCGTGGACACCCTCGCAGAAACCTACTTCGACCATTGCATGGCCCTGGATCCCAGCGCCGCCACGTTCAATGGCATTCCCGGCCACGAGACCGACTACCCGGACTACGGGCCCGCGGGCCGCGCGGCCGCCGCGGAACTGGCCCGCACCACGCTCGCGCTCGTCGAGCGGGCGGAGCCCCAGGACGACGTGGACCGCGTGACGCTGCACGCGCTGCGCGACGAGCTGCGCCTGCAGCTGGACCGCCACGAGGCGAACCTGGACGTGTCCGTGGTCAGCAACATCGCGTCCCCGGTGCAGGAGATCCGGCAGATCCTGGACGCCATGCCGCGGGACACGGAGCAGGAGTGGAAGCACATCGCGGGCCGGATGGCCAACATCCCCGCGGCCCTGGAGCAGTACCTCGAGGGCCTGCGCGAGGCCGTGGAACTGGACCGCCCGCCGTCCGCCCCGCAGATCGTGGAGGCCTCCCAGCAGGCGGAGCAGTACGCGTCGGACGAGGGCTCCTTCGCGGTGCTCACGAACGACCCCGCCGCGCCGGAGGGCGTGCGCGAGGAGCTGCGCCGCGCCGCGGACGCTGCGCGCGAGGCGTACCGCGGCGTCGCCCGGGCACTGCGCGAGGAGTTCGCCCCCGGTGCGCGGGAATCGGACGCGTGCGGGATTGACGACTACCGGTTGCACCTCGCCTCGTTCCTGGGCGCCCGGCTGGACCCGCGCGAGGTCTACGACTGGGCGGTGCAGCAACTGCTCGAGCTGGATGCCGAACAGCGCCGGATCGCGGAGCAGATCCAGCCGGGAGCGAGCATCCCCGAGGCCATGGCCGCCCTCACCGCGGACCCCGCACGGCAACTGCACTCCCCCGAGGAGCTGCAGGCCTGGATGCAGCGGCTATCGGACGCCGCACTGGACACCCTCGCGGACACCCACTTCGAGATCACCGAGCCCATGCGCGAACTCGAGTGCCGGATCGCCCCCACGCACGACGGCGTCATCTACTACACGCCCCCGAGCGGTGATTTCACCCGGCCCGGGCGCATGTGGTGGTCCGTCCCCGAGAACGTCTCCCAGCACGCCACGTGGGAGGAGACCACCACGGTCTACCACGAGGGTGTCCCCGGTCATCACCTGCAGATCGCCACAGCCCTGGCGAACGCGGGTGAGCTCAACAGGTGGCGCCGGATGGGCATCTGGGTCTCCGGTCACGGCGAGGGCTGGGCGTTGTACGCCGAGCGACTCATGGCCGAGCTGGGCTTCTTGGACGACCCCGGGGATCGGATGGGCATGCTCGACTCGCAGCGCCTGCGGACGGTGCGCGTGATCTTCGACGTGGGATTCCACTGCGGCTTCGAGATCCCGGAGGTGCTCGGGGACCTGCTGGGCGGCGCGCGCGCGGGTGAGACCTGGACCTCCGACGACGGTTGGGCGTTCCTGCGCCACAACGTAGCGATGGCCGATTCCGTGCTGCGCTTCGAATGGTTGCGCTACATGGGATGGCCGGGTCAGGCGCCGTCCTACCGAATCGGCCAGCAGATGTGGCTCGACGCCCGGCAGCAGGCCATGGCGCGCGAGGGAGCGGACTTCGACCTCAGGCAGTTTCATGCCCGCGCACTGCGCCTGGGCTCCGTGGGATTGGACACACTCTCGTACGCCTTGGCCCTCTAGGCGGCGGATTCTCAGGGATTCTTCAGGCTGCGGGATTTTATTCCCGTGTCGCGCTGTCATATTTCGTCATGTGACCCGTGCCGTTTAAGATACCCGGGCCTATCCTGGGCGCATGAATTCCGCAGAAAGTACTCGCCGTCTCCCGCGGTGGATGACGTCGTTCGGGTGGCAGATCCTGATCGCTCTGATTTTGGGTCTTCTCCTCGGATCGCTGGCCGCTGCCATGGGTGGCGACCCCGAGGAGAACCCCAACTGGCTCATGACCACGTTGGACACGATCGGCACGAGCTACGTCACCATCCTCAAGGCCGCCGTGGTCCCGCTCGTGGTCACGGCCGTGATCTCCTCCATCGCCAACCTGCGTGACGTCTCCAACGCCGCGCGCCTCGCATGGAAGACCCTGTTGTGGTTCGCCATCACCGCGTTGATCGCGGTGGTGATCGGCATGCTGCTCGGTGTCATCGCGCAGCCCGGTGTGGGTACCGGCCAGGAACAGCCCGGCACGTATTCCGGCAGCGAGGGCTCGTGGCTCGGGTTCCTCAAGGGCCTGATCCCCGTGAACTTCCTGGGTCTGGAGACCAGCTCCAAGGTCGTGGATCCGGAGACCGTGACCACCGCCGTGAACTTCAACATCCTGCAGATCCTGGTGGTCTCGCTCGTGATCGGCATCGCGGCGCTGAAGGTCGGCAAGGCCGCCGAGCCGTTCCTGACCTTCATGCAGTCCGCGCTGGCCATCATGCAGAAGGTCGTGTGGTGGATCATTCGCCTGGCTCCCCTGGGCACCCTGGGGCTCATCGGCCGCGCCGTGTTCGAGTACGGCTGGACCTCCATGGGTTCGCTCGTGAAGTTCGTGATCACGGTTTACGTGGGCCTGCTGCTCGTGGCCTTCGTGGTCTACCCCCTGTTGATCAAGCTCAACGGGCTGTCCGTCAAGCAGTTCTTCTCGGGCGTGTGGCCCGCCATGCAGCTGGGCTTCGTCTCCCGTTCGTCCCTGGGCACCATGCCCATGACGCAGCGCGTGAGCGAGCGCAACCTGGGTGTCCCAGGGCACTACGCGTCCTTCGCGATCCCGCTGGGTGCGACCACCAAGATGGACGGTTGCGCCGCGGTCTACCCGGCGATCGCCGCGATCTTCGTCGCGCAGTTCTACGGCGTGCCCCTGACCCCCATGCACTTCGTGTTGATCGCGCTGGTCTCCGTCCTGGGTTCCGCCGCGACCGCCGGCACCACCGGTGCCACGGTCATGCTGACCCTGACGCTGTCCACGCTGGGCTTGCCGCTCGACGGCGTGGGCCTGCTGCTCGCCGTGGACCCGATCCTGGACATGGGCCGCACCGCCCTGAACGTCACCGGTCAGGCCCTCGTGGCCACGATCGTCTCCAAGCGCGAAGGCATCCTGGACACCCGGCTCTACGACGCCCCGCGTTCGGGTGAGCCGTTCAAGGACGACGCCGCCCTCATGGAGCAGCCCGCCCACTCCGGTGAGCAGGGTTCGCACGCGTACGCTCCCGCCGCGCCGTCGGACGGGCAACGCACCGAGTAGGCGCCACCGACCACCGGCACTTTCTGTGAACGGGGCAGTCCGGGTTCTCCCGGGCCGCCCCGTTGCGTGTGCACATTGTGTACGCATGGGGGGGCATGCGGGTGCCTGTCATGATGTCGGGGGCCTGGCTATAGTGTGGTGCACCTCACTTTCGGACAACAGGATGGTCGCCATGAGCGTGTACACCCAGCCCGGCACGGACGGATCCGTCGTCAGCTTCAAATCCCGTTACGAACACTTCATCGGCGGCGCGTGGGTGCCCCCGGTCAAGGGGCAGTACTTCGAGGACGTCACCCCCGTCACGGGCAAGGCGTTCACCGAGGTCGGCCGGGGAACGGCCGAAGACATCGAGGCCGCACTCGACGCCGCGTGGGCCGCAGCGCCGTCGTGGAACGCCTCTACGCCCGCGCAGCGAGCGCTCATGCTCAACGGGATCGCGGACCGCATGGAGGAGAACCTCGAGGTGATCGCGGTCGCAGAAACCTGGGACAACGGCAAGCCCGTGCGCGAGACGCTCAACGCGGACATCCCCCTGGCCATCGACCACTTCCGCTACTTCGCCGGTGCGATCCGCGCGCAGGAAGGGCGGCTGTCCCAGCTGGACGAGGACACCGTGGCGTACCACTTCCACGAGCCCCTCGGCGTCGTCGGCCAGATCATCCCCTGGAACTTCCCCATCCTCATGGCCGTGTGGAAGCTCGCCCCGGCGCTCGCCGCTGGCAACTGCGTGGTGCTCAAGCCCGCCGAGCAGACCCCGGCGTCCATCCTGGTGCTCATGGAGCTGATCCAAGACCTGATCCCGGACGGCGTGGTCAACATCGTCAACGGCTTCGGCGTGGAGTGCGGCAAGCCGCTCGCGTCCAACAAGCGCATTCGCAAGATCGCGTTCACCGGTGAGACCACCACGGGCCGACTCATCATGCAGTACGCGTCCGAGAACATCATCCCGGTGACCCTGGAACTCGGGGGCAAGTCGCCCAACATCTTCTTCGAGGACGTCGCCCAGCAGAAGGACGGCTTCTACGACAAGGCCCTGGAAGGCTTCGCGTTCTTCGCTCTGAACCAGGGTGAGATCTGCACGTGCCCGTCGCGCGCGCTGATCCAGGAATCGATGTACGACCAGTTCCTCGCGGACGGGGTCGAGCGCGTCTCTCGCATCACCGCCGGCAACCCGCTCGACACCGACACCATGATCGGCGCGCAGGCCTCCACGGACCAGCTCGAGAAGATCCTGTCCTACCTGGACATCGGCAAGAAGGAGGGAGCGAAGGTTCTCATCGGCGGCGAGCGTGCGGAGCTCGAGGGCGACCTCGCTGGCGGCTACTACGTGCAGCCCACCGTGTTCGAGGGCACCAACGACATGCGCATCTTCCAGGAGGAGATCTTCGGTCCGGTGCTCTCGGTGGCGAAGTTCGGCTCGTACGACGACGCTATCTCGATCGCCAACGACACCCTCTACGGTCTGGGCGCCGGTGTGTGGGCTCGTAGCGGTAACACCGCCTACCGCGCCGGCAGGGCCATCCAGTCCGGCCGCGTGTGGGTGAACCAGTACCACAGCTACCCCGCGCACTCCACGTTCGGCGGCTACAAGTCCTCGGGCATCGGCAGGGAGAACCACCTCATGATGCTCGACCACTACCAGCAGACCAAGAACATGCTCGTGAGCTACACCGAGAACGCGCAGGGCTTCTTCTAGACCCTGACCGGAAGGCGAGGAACCGTCATGAGCACCCCTTCATCACCGGCAGAACCGCCCCCGACGGGCACCGCGGATCCCGAACACCCCGTGGTGCTCGAGACCATCGCGGCGGTACCCGGTGAGACCACCTCACGGGTCGGTTTCACCGGGCCCGCGGTGGCCCTGTTGCAGGAACTGTGGGAGCAACATGGACCCCTCATGTTCCACCAGTCCGGGGGATGCTGTGACGGTTCCTCGCCCATGTGCTTCCCCGCCGGTGAGTTCCGCACGGGCGGGGCCGATGTCCTGCTGGGGACAGCCCGGTTGCCGTCCCCGACCGGCGAGGATCTCGGGGGCCTGGAGTTCTGGATCTCCGCCGAGCAGTTCGAGTACTGGCGGCACACGCGGTTAGTAATCGACGCCGTTCCCGGCCGCGGTGGGGGCTTCTCCCTCGAGGCCCCCACGGGCCGGCGCTTCCTCACTCGCAGCGAACTGTGTGGGATCGAGGTGTACTGATCGGAGACGTTGGTCAATCGTGAGAAGGGTGGCTGGTTCCCGCAGGCTGCGTGGGGGCGGTGGTGGTTGTCGTAGTGCAGCCAGCCCTCGAGTTTCCCGCGGCGCTCGGCCTCGCTCGTATAGCAGCGGGCGTAGCCCCAGCCGTCGGCCAGGGTGAGGTGGAACCGCTCGATCTTCCCGTTGGTCTGTGGCCGATACGGCCTCGTGCGCTTGTGCCGGATGCCGAGGCCGATGCAGGTGTGTCGCCACAAGTGTGAGCGGTAGGCGCCGCCGTTGTCGGACAGCACCTCTCGACGGTGACACCACGCTGGTTGAACCACTCGACGGCCCGGACGAGGACGGCAGTGGCGGTGAGGGCAATGTCGTCGTCGTGGATCTCGGCGGGGCATTCAATCGCTGGGTGACAGGCTCACCAAGTGGGAAGTTCGCCGTGACCTGGGGTGACGCGTCGCTCATCCTGACCGATGGGACGGTCGTTGATGCTGGCCTCGCGATGGGTCATGTAGCCCTGTGCGTCGAAACGCCACAGCTCATTGCCGTAGGAGCGCCACCACCGGCCGTCATGGTCGTGCCACTCGTACTGGAATCGCACGGCGATCTGATCGTCGGTGAACGCCCACAGGTTCTTGCGGAGTTGATAGTCGAGTTCCCGATCCCACTTGGCGGTGAGGAAGGCTATCACCTGGTCCCGGCCGGTGATCGTCTGGTCACGGTTTCGCCACACGGTATCGACGCTGTAGGCCTGGGCGACCGTCTCGGGGTCGCGGGTATTCCAGGCGTCTTCGGCGGCCTGTACCTTGCGGGCGGCGGTTTCGGCGGTGAACGGTGGGATGGGGTTGCGGGTTTGGGTCACGTGATGGCTCCTTGACCTGGGAGCGGATGTGTCAGTGGTTTGCGGGCGTTGGCCACGTGGGTGGCGCCGGGTGGTACTCGATGCCTTTCTTGTACCAGGTGTAAGAGAGCGTGTCGTTGGGAGTGGGGAACGAGCCGGTGACGGTTTCGGTTTAGGCCGCGAGTGTGAGCGGCTTGGTTAGTTTGGCTTCGAACTCGATGGGCGTCAACCCGCCGAGTCTGTCCTGGGCTCGTTGACGGTGATACTTCCGCTCGATCCAGACCACGATGGTCAGGCGCAGCTGCCGGGCCATCGCGCGACCACGGAACTGGCTCCCTGTGTCGGCGTGCAGGATGCACCCGGCGACGTCGCCTCGGCGGGCGAGTGCGTTGCGGATCGCGTCGACGGCGAGTTTCGCGGTCATCCGCTCCGAGATCGAGTATCCGACGACGCGGTTGGAGAACACGTCTTTGATCGCGCACCAGTAGAGCGTGCCTTCCTTCGTCCAATGCCCCGTGATATCCCTCAGCCAGAGCCGGTTCGGCTCGTCGGCGCGGAAGACCCGCTGGAGGTGGTCCTCGAACACCGAGGGGCCCGTTGTCTTCCCCTTCCCGCGCTGGCGAGCTCGGCAACGAGCGGGTATGTCAGTGTGGGCAGCCGCCGAGGCGCAGATTCGCTTGCGACAAATACGCCGCAGCCCTGCTGAGCACCTCGTTGTCCTGCCCCAGGAGGCGGATCCACTTCTTCAGCTCCCGAGCATCCGCCGCGTCCGACGCAGTCTGACCAGGCCGATTTCCTTCATCACAGTCGACCTGACGGAGCCAGTTCTGCAGGGTCGCTTCGCTGATACCGAAGTCGGTAGCAATCTATGTGATGGTGACTCCGCTCTGACGACGGCGAGCGACCGCGATAACGTCCTCCCGGAACTCTCTGGGATGAGGACCGGGCATGATGACATCCTCCCCGCCAGCGCCTCTCAACGCTAACGATCAGTCGTCACCTACTCGTTCCCCACGCCCGGTCTCGACCACCAAGGTGACCTACGACGCCCAGACGTGGCTATACGTCACCAACCGCCGAGCGGAAGGAAGGAACGATCGAGAGATCCGCCGCTGCATCAAGCACTACCTAGCCTGTCACGTCTATCGAACCCTCAACGCTACGACCCCGAGGGTGAATGGCTCTTGACCGACATAGAAGAATCTGGACACCCCTCGGCAGACGTCACCATCGGACGTCAGTGTGGGGTTTGCCGGCAGGGGCGGGGTCGGCGGGTAGTTCTGGTTGTCCGGTTGGAAGGGTGGACAAACAGAACTACCCACTCAGGCAGGTTCTACCGAGAGGTTAGATTGCGGCGACAGCCGAACGAACAGCCTCAGCCATGGACGTGGCCGGGCGTCCGATAAGCCTGCTCAGGTCTCCAGAGTTCACTAGGAGATCTCCGCGGGCTATTCCCAGATCAGAATCTGCGAGGATTTCCGCGCCCCCCTCGGGCACTCCGACCCTGACGAGCATTGCGGCGTATTCGCGCGGCGGCAGGTCCTGGTAGGAGATGTGCTGGCCGGCCGCGGCGCTGATCTCTGCCGCAAGCTCGGCCATGGTGAACGGCTTGTCACCGCCGAGCTCATAGATCCTGCCGGCCTGGTCGTCGGCCAGCAGCACCGCGGCGGCCGCCTGGGCATAGTCTGCGCGGGAGGCGGCGCTCACCCGACCATTGCCGGCACTGCCGACGAGGGCACCCTGAGCGAGCACGCCCGGCAATTGGTCGGTGTAGTTCTCCAGATACCAGCTGTTGCGCAACAGGACGAAAGGAACGCCGGACTGCTCCAGGAGGGTCTCGGTGGCTTGGTGCTCGACAGCCAGCTTCATCTCACTGCCGTCTGCGTTGGCGATGCTCGTGTAGGCGACCAGCTGGATACCCTCGCGCTGAGCGGCCTCGATCACGGTACGGTGCTGCTCCACCCGCTGGCCCACCTCGGAACCTGAGATCAGGAGGACTTTGCTGGCCCCCTTCAAGGCCTTTCCTACGGAGGCCGCGTCGGTGTAGTCCAGCTTCCTCACGTGGACACCGCGCTGTGCCAGATCCGCGATCTTGTCAACTGCACGCCCTGCGGCCACAATCTCCTGCGGCGGAACGTTGCGCTCCAGCAGTGTTTCCACGACCTGGCGGCCAAGCTGGCCGGTAGCTCCGGTGATAACGATGCTCATGGTGTCCTTCCATGGGGTCCTCGACGGAAGGTATAACCGCCCCACCTTTCGATTACTTCCGAAAAGCCGGGAGAAGAACCCGACTGTGGTGGCTGCTTTCTCATCCTCGAGGGCCTCGGTGTAGGCCGGCCGGGAAACCCGGAACTTTGCAGCCACGTGAGCCTGGGGCACACCATCGTAAAGATGACGGTGCACCATCCGCAGAAGGCCGGTCGGGGTCAGGGGTGCATGAGCGTAGGTCATGAACGGGCTCTCTCGTACGGGTGGGTGGTGTAGGAGCTTCCATCCCGCGACGAGCAGCCCGTTCCTCATCTCACCACCACACCCGTGCCAACAACCCCATCCACCACAACACCTAGGAAGCACCTTCATCGGGCCCGCGTCACTCGTGAACGGCGGCGCTCCGCGCCTCGGATCCCAGGTGCGGACCCTCCGTTCGCGCGCGGTCGTCCCGTCGGCGGAGGGCGGCGCGCCGGATGAGCCACCGGCTCACGAGCTGCAGGAGCAGCCCCGCGGCGAACGTCACGGCCATGAACGGGCGGTCGATGTCGAGCGGTAGGACCACGGCCGCCATGCACACCGCACCGAGCACGATGAACGCGGCACGAGCGATGCAGCGGCACTCGGTGCGCCAATAACCACGGGGCAGCCGCACGACCCGTCGGCATGTGGCGAGCACCGCGAGCCACCCCGTTCCCAGTGGAACGGACAGTTGCGGGTACGTGAGTCCGGCGTCGCCCGGCAGGGCGATCACCGCACCTCGAGCCACCACCTGGTTGGCAAGGATCAGGGCCAGGGTCACGGCCAGGGCGTCCAGCAGTATCGACGTCAGGGGGCGGGACAGCCATCGCGAAGGCCGCGCCGGTGGTGTCCCGGTGTCGTTCGTAAGGCCGATGCCGTCCGAGAGCCACGGCCCGTGCGGGAGCCCGGCTCCTATGGACGGCCCGTTCGCCAGCCCGGTCCCGAGGGACAGCGCGGGCCCGTTCGAGCCATGGGACGCTGTCGCTGGTCGGGACCCGGTGACGCCAGGGAGGTCCCGTGGGATGCGCGCACCACGACGCACGATCTCGACCATCCGGGCCACCTCCCTCTCCACGCGCGCGGCCGACGTCACAGGGTACATCCAGATGCTTGAGGTTGTCCCTATTTGTATGATCGCGGCCCTCCCGCGAGCACACCCCTCCTCACCGGACTGACGTCCCCTCACCCGATCCGCCGTAGAGTGAGGGGCGTGCACCCCGCTCTCGTCCTGGCCTCGCAATCACCGGCGCGCGCATCCCTGTTGGAGCGCGCGCACATCCCGTACCGCGCCGTCGTCTCCCACGTGGACGAGGACGCCCTCGTGGCCGCGGGAGCCCCCGAGACCCCCGCAGAGACCGCCTTGCTACTGGCCCGGGCCAAGGCGGAGGCCGTCGCAGCGCTTCCGGAAGCGGAGGGGCGGCTCGTGCTGGGTTGCGACTCCGTGTTCGAGCTCGACGGCGTCCCCTACGGCAAGCCGTACGAGCCGGACGTCGCGATCGAGCGCATCAGCGCCATGAGCGGGCGCACGGGCACGCTGCACACGGGCCACTGGCTCGTGGATGCGCGCACGGGCGAGGCTTCCGGCAACGGCCTGGTCTGTTCCGCGGACGTGCACTTCGCCACCATGACACGCGCGGAGATCGAGGACTATGTGGCCACGGGTGAGCCCCTCCAAGTCGCAGGCTCCTTCACCCTGGACGGGCGGGGATCCCAGTTCATCGAACGGGTGAACGGGGATCCGAACGCCGTGATCGGGCTGAGCCTGTCCACCCTGCGTACCCTGCTCGCCGGGGTAGGGATCCGGGCGTCCTCGTGGTGGGGTGCCGCAGCACAGGGCGGGGCGCAATGATTTGTAGATCTTCCACAGTTACCGCACCGCGGTGCCCCCGCGCTTAGGCGTTCCCCGGCACGGGGCACTAACCTTTCGGCAGAGAGTCGACAAGGAGCTATCACGTGACAACCACCTCGCGGCAGCAAGAGGCCGCCACCGCAACCCGCCCCGTCACCAAGGTCCTCGTGGCCAACCGAGGGGAGATCGCGGTGCGCGTGATCCGCGCCGCGCGCGACGAGGGCATCGCCTCCGTGGCCGTCTACGCGGACCCGGACCGGGATGCGCTGCACGTGCGCATGGCGGACGAGGCGTACTCACTGGGCGGGACGACCGCCGCGGACTCCTACCTGCGGATCGACAAGATCCTCGACGCCGCTCGACGCGCCGGTGCTGACTCCGTCCACCCCGGTTACGGGTTCCTGTCCGAGAACGCGGAATTCGCCTCCGCGGTGATCGCGGCGGGACTCACATGGATCGGCCCTCCCCCGGCGGCGATAGCCCAGCTCGGTGACAAGGTCGCGGCCCGCCACATCGCGGAGAAGGTCGAGGCGCCGCAGGTCCCCGGCACCGCCGACCCGGTGTCCTCGGCCCAGGAGGTCCTGGACTTCGCGGACGAACACGGCCTGCCGATCGCGATCAAGGCCGCCTTCGGTGGTGGCGGCCGCGGCATCAAGGTGGTGCGTGAGCGCGACGCGATCCCCGAGCTCTACGAATCGGCCGTGCGCGAGGCTACCGCCGCCTTCGGCCGCGGTGAGTGCTTCGTGGAACGGTTCCTGGACGCACCCCGCCACGTGGAGACCCAGTGCCTCGCGGACCAGTTCGGCAGCGTCGTCGTAGTGTCCACGCGCGACTGCTCGCTGCAGCGGCGCAATCAGAAGCTCGTGGAGGAGGCACCCGCGCCGTTCCTGTCGGACGAGCAGATCGAGCGGCTCTACGAGTCCTCCAAGGCCATCCTCAAGGAAGCCCAGTACCAGGGCGCGGGGACGTGCGAGTTCCTCGTGGGCCAGGACGGGACGATCTCCTTCCTGGAGGTCAATACGCGCCTACAAGTGGAGCACCCCGTGTCGGAGGAGGTCTCGGGACTGGACCTGGTGCGGGAGCAGTTCCGCATCGCCCGCGGTGAGGCCCTCGGCTACGACGACCCCGAGATCCGCGGACACAGCTTCGAGTTCCGGATCAACGGCGAGGACGCCGGCCGCAACTTCATGCCCTCCCCCGGCACGCTCACCACGTTCACCGTGCCCTCCGGGCCGGGCGTGCGCGTGGACTCCGGCGTGGAGGCCGGCGAGACCGTGGGCGGGAACTTCGACTCGATGCTCGCCAAGCTCGTGGTGACCGGTGCGACCCGCACGCAGGCCCTCGAACGGTCCCGCCGGGCCCTGCAGGAACTGACGATCGAGGGCATGCCCACTGTCGTCCCGTTTCACCGGGCCGTGGTGAGCGATCCCGCATTCGCAACCCCGGACGACACCCCCTTCACCGTGCACACCCGGTGGATCGAGACGGAGTTCGACAACCGGATCGAACCCTTCACCGTGGCACCCGAACCCTCGGCGGACGAACCCGAACGGCAGAGTGTCGTCGTGGAGGTGGGCGGTAAGCGCCTCGAGGTGACCATGCCGCTGCTGGGAGGTGCGGCCCGCCCGGCCGCAGCCCAGCCCAAGGCACGCAAGCAGCGCAGCGGACGCGGCACGGCGGCCCGCGGAGCCTCGGGGGATTCCCTCTCCTCACCCATGCAGGGCACGATCGTGAAGATCGCCGTGGCCAACGGGGACGAGGTCTCCGAGGGGGACCTGATCGTGGTGCTCGAAGCCATGAAGATGGAGCAGCCGCTCACCGCCCACAAGTCCGGTGTGATCAAGGACCTGGACGTGTCCGAGGGGGACACCGTCTCCGCCGGCACCGTGCTGGCCTCCATCACGGGCTGACGTCCCGGCGCATCGCCTTACGGGGCCGGGGCATCGCTCCGGAGCCCCCACCAATCCGTCGTAGCGGCCCCGGTTCGGAACAGGACCGGGGCCGCTACGCACCCGCTCGACGACGAGACCGGCCCAGCACACGAACTGAGCGACGTCGAGGTTCCATCTCGGAATGTGGACGCCAGAATTCACCATGCGGTATGGCCGGTCTTATCTTGAAGGCATTTCGCCCCTGAGTCCCTGTGAGGTTCTTCATGTCTTCCACCGTGTCCACCGTGGATCCGGGATCCCCCGCGGAGCAATCACGTGTGCCCCGCAGCCGCGTGATCCTGGCGTCCCTCGCGGGAACCACGATCGAGTTCTACGACTTTTACGTATACGCGACCGCTGCGGTGGCCGTGTTCCCCGCCCTGTTCTTCACGGGCGAGAACGACACCGCCAAGCTGCTGGCCTCCATGGCCACGTTCGCCGCCGCGTTCTTCGGCCGGCCCATCGGCTCCGTGATCTTCGGTCATTACGGGGACCGGATCGGGCGTAAGGCCACCCTGATCGGCGCTCTGCTGACCATGGGTATCGCCACGTTCCTGATCGGCCTGCTGCCCACGTTCTACCAGATCGGCATCTGGGCTCCCCTGATCCTCACGATCCTGCGCTTCTGTCAGGGCCTGGGACTGGGCGGCGAATGGTCCGGTGCCTCCCTGCTCGCGACCGAGTACGCGGAGGAGGGCAAACGGGCCCGCGCCGCGATGTGGCCGCAACTCGGCGCGCCGTTCGGGTTCATCCTGGCCAACGGCTTCTTCCTGCTGCTGACCGTGGTCATGCAGTTCGGCACCGCGGGTCACCACCTGGGCACGGGCCACCCGTTCCTGGTGTGGGGCTGGCGGATCCCGTTCCTCGCGTCCGTGGTCATGGTCCTGCTGGGCCTGTGGGTGCGGATCAAGCTCGAGGAGACCCCGGTGTTCCAGCGCGCGGAACAGCAGGGTGAGAAGGTCAAGGCCCCCGTGGCCGAGGTCTTCAAGACGTCGTGGGTGCAGATCATCCAGGGCACGTTCATCATGCTCGCCACGTACGTTCTGTTCTACCTGATGACCGCATGGGTGCTGTCCTACGGAATCGGCAAGCCGGAGACCGGTGGCCTGGGCATCGAGTACCGCACGTTCCTGATCCTGCAGTTGCTCGCCGTGCTGCTGTTCGCCGCCATGGTCCCCGTCTCGGGCTGGCTCGCGGACCGCTACGGCCGCCGCTCCTCGCAGCTCGTGATCACGAGCCTCATCCTGCTGTTCGGCCTGAGCTTCGCCCTGATCATGAACCCCGACCTCGTGGGCACGGGCGCGGATGCGTCCCTGCTGCGCGTGCTGGTCTTCCTCACGATCGGCATGACCCTCATGGGCCTGACGTTCGGTTCCATGTCCGCGATCCTGCCCGAACTGTTCCCCACGAACGTGCGCTACACCGGTTCGGGCATTGCGTACAACGTGGCGTCCATCCTGGGTGCGGCGATCACCCCCTACATCGCGGTGCTGCTCAACGCGCGCTTCGGCGTGGGCGCGGTGGGCCTGTACCTGTCCTTCGCCGCCGTCATCACGCTCATCGCGCTGTGGTTCTCCCCCGAGACCCGGCACGTGAACATGTACACCGTGGGCACCAAGGCCGCCAAGTAGGCCTTCCGCTTCCACGGACGACGGCGCCGCGGTGACCTTCCGTACGAAGGTCACCGCGGCGTCGTCGTACCCGGGGTGCGAACCGTGCCCGGCTGGAACGAGCGGTGCTCGCCCGAGCGGGGCAGTCAGCGGTGGACATGCAAGCGGCGCGCGGCCTCCGCGATCGTGCCGGACAGGGACGGGTAGACCGCGAACGTGTCGGAGAGGTCGTCCACGCCCAGGCGGTGGGTCACCGCGAGCGCGATCGGGAAGATCAGCTCGGAGGCGCGCGGTCCCACGACCACGCCGCCCATGACCGTCCCACTGCCGCGGCGGGCGAAGATCTTCACGAAACCGTCGTCCACGGCCATCATCTTGGCGCGCGGGTTGGTGGACAGCTTCATGGTCATGCCAGTGAACATCGCGGGATCCGCCTCGACGTCCGACTGGGAAATGCCCACGGAAGCGATCTCCGGGGACGTGAAGATGTTGGACGCGACCTCGTCCGTGTGCAGCGGGTGCACGGTGTCACCCAGGATGTGGGCCACGGCGATCCGGCCCTGCATCGCGGCCACGGAGGCCAGGGGCAGCACGCCCGTGCAGTCACCGGCGGCGTAGATCCCGCTGACCGACGTGCGGGAGACCGAGTCCACCTTGATGTGACCGCGTTCGTCCATGGCGACCCCGGCCTCCTCGAGACCCATGTCCGCGGTGTTCGGGATTGAGCCCACGGCCAGCAGGCAGTGCGAACCGCGCACCTTGCGCCCGTCAGAGAGCGTCACGCGCACGCCGTCCCCAGTGTTCTCCACGGAGTCGGCGCGGGAGCGGGACAGAACGCGCAGACCGCGGCGCTCGAAGACGTTCTCGAGCACCTGGGCGGCATCGGTGTCCGAACCGGGCAGCACCTGCTCGCGGGACGAGATCAGGGTGACCTCCGAGCCCAGGCCGTTGTACGCGGAGGCGAACTCGGCGCCGGTGACACCCGAACCCACCACGATCAGCTTCTCGGGGATCTCGGTGAGCTGGTAGATCTGCTTCCAGTTGAAGATCCGCTCGCCGTCCGGCTTGGCGGTGTCCATCTCCCGGGGGTGCGAGCCCACGGCGAGCAGGACGACGTTCGCGTGGAGTTCGTACTCGGCGTCGTCGTCGGAGGGGCTGACCACCACGGTGTGCTGATCGGCCAGGCGGCCGCGGCCCTGCACCACGCGCACGCCCACGCGCTCCAGGCCGCGCTTGATGTCACGGGACTGCGTGGCGGCGAGGCGCAGCAGGCGCACGTTGACGGTGTCCAGGTCCACGCGGAGGTTGTTCAACTCCTCGCTCGCGTCCTGACCGTCCCCCACGTGCACGCCCAGGTCCTTGGCGTCCGCGAACCGGTTCATGGTGTCCGCGGACGCGATCAGGGTCTTGGAGGGGACCACGTCCGTGAGCACGGCGGAACCGCCCATGCCCTGCTCCTCGATCACGGTGACCTCCGCACCGAGGGACGCGGCGACCAGTGCGGCCTCGTAACCACCGGGGCCGCCGCCGATGATCACGAGCTTCGGATTCGCAAATTCAGTCTGCACACTCACGGTCCCCATTGTTGCAGCATTTACCCCGGGTGCTACCGCCCATGATGGTGGTCCGGGTCTTCCGCGGGCCGGTTACGAATGGCCGAGTCAGCGAACACACGTCGTAGGAGGAGACATGTCCACCGTCGCTCTCGTTGTCGTTCTGGGCTTCGTCCTTTTCGTCGTCCTGGTCGTCGGGGTGGTTCTCACGGCCTCACTCCGCCGGCAGCGCCCGCCCGCGTCCGATCCGGCCCCTCCGCTCAAGGGCCACGTGGTGCGGGGTGCACCTCCCGCCGATCGTTGAGGACGACCCCTTGCCGGCAGGACCCTTGCCGGGCCTTTCACGTCCGAGCGGTGGATCGCGGCTTAGAGTGGTGACCGTGACTGAGAACGCAACGGCTTGCACGGATCCCTTCGACCTCGCCCGCCGCGCCGCGGACGTCCTGCGTGAGCGCACCGGCGTGCAGAGGCACCGGATCGCCCTGACCCTGGGCTCCGGGTGGGGCGGTGCCGCGGACCTCATCGGTGAGACCGAACACGAGATCCCCGCGACCGAGATCCCCGGCTTCTCCGCCCCCGCCCTGCAGGGCCACGGCGGCACCCTGCGTTCCATCCGGCTCACGAACGGGGATCACGCCCTGGTGATCGGGGCGCGCACCCACTTCTACGAGGGCAAGGGTGTGCGGGCCGTGGCCCACGGCGTGCGCACGGCCGCCGCGGCCGGAGCCGAGATCATGATCCTGACGAACGGATGCGGCGGACTGAACCCCGCATGGGCGCCCGGGACCCCCGTGTTGATCCGCGATCACATCAACCTCACCGCCCATTCCCCGCTCGAGGGCGCCACCTTCGTGGACCTCACCGACCTTTATTCTCGGCGGACGCGGGACATCGCCCACCAGGTGGAGCCCGGACTCGACGAGGGCGTTTACGCCCAGTTCACCGGACCGCACTACGAGACACCGGCGGAGGTTCGGATGGCCAAGGTGCTCGGAGCGGACCTCGTGGGCATGTCCACGGCGCTCGAGGCGATTGCCGCGCGCCACGCCGGCCTCGAGGTGCTGGGGATGTCTCTCGTGACCAATCTCGCGGCGGGGATCAGCGACGAGCCCCTGTCCCACGAGGAAGTGCTCGAGGCCGGCCAGGCCGCCGGTCCCCGGATCTCCCGGCTGCTCGCGGACGTCGTCGCGAAGTTGTGAGAACGCGCGCCGGTTCGGGTGCTCGATATCGACGGAATGTCGGCAAGTTCCGGTCCCAGGCACTAGACTGGGCGCAGGAACGTAATGGGCCCGCCGCGGCGGTCTGAAAGGGTGAACTCATGGTCAGAAGAGCCGAAACACACACGAGCGATCAGTACTCCGCTGGGCGCACGGTGGAGGATGGCAGCCACGCGGTGACCGAGGACCACCGGGCCGCCCGCTCCGACCACGATTCCGCGTCCCGCCGCAAGCCGCAGTACTCTGGCCAGGACGACGTCGTGAAGAACGCCATCCTCTTCGGCGGCGGTTTCATCACCATCCTGGTGAGCCTTTACCTCTTCGCGTCCTACCCGGACAGCTGGTTGTTGTTCCTGCTCGGGATCCTGGCCTACGGTCTGGCCCTCATGGTCCCCACCACGATCCTCAACGGCAGCACCGCCAAGCACTCCACGGGTGGCAAGGAAGTCACCCTGGACCTCCCGCGCGACGCCTCCGAGATGGCCCGCCAGCCCATCGGAGCGGGTCAGCGCCAGGACAACGTGAGCCACTGACGCACCACATCCACGACAGCCCCGCTCGTCCACCCGGATGAGCGGGGCTGTTTCCGTGTGCGGACCTGCGACGACGCCGCGCCAAGGTACCCGGGGTGAGTCAGTACCCGGGCGAGGCGGCGCCCGGACGGGGCCGCGCTATCCCTACTGCGAGACCTCCTCCGTAGGTGCCTGTACCGGAGGGAAGATCGCGTCCAGCACCTCCCGTGCCCATGCGAGGATCTCCCCGTCCACGAGGTCCTTGCCCCCGATCCGCGCGGTCTTGGGTTTGGGGATCAGTGCCATGCGGGTGTCCGCCCCCGGGACCGACTTCACCTGCGCGCCCGGGTACATCCGAGTCAGGCGCATCTCGCGGGACTCGGTGAGCTCGGCCGGCGAGAACCGGATCATGGTGCCCTGGGTGGCCACGTCCGTGAGACCCGCGGCGCGCGCCCTGATCCGCAACCGGGCGACGTCGAGCAGGTTCTCCACCGGGGTGGGTAGCGGGCCGTAACGGTCCTTGAGTTCCTCGCCGGCCTCCGCGACGGCTTCTTCCGTGGCGGCGTTCGCGATCGTGCGGTACGCCTCGAGCCGCAAGCGCTCACCGGGCACGTAGTCGTGCGGGAGGTGGGCGTTGACGGGCAGCTCGATCTTCATCTCGGCGGGACCCGTGTCCTGGTCGCCGCGGTACTCGGCTACGGCCTCCCCCACGAGCCGCAGGTACATGTCGAAGCCCACGCCCGCGATGTGTCCGGACTGTTCCCCGCCCAGCAGGTTGCCCGCACCGCGGATCTCGAGGTCCTTCATGGCCAATTGCAGACCCGAGCCGAGCTCGTTGTGGGCGGCCACGGCCTTGAGCCGTTCCAGTGCCGTCTCGCTGAGTGGTTTCTCCGTGGGGTACAGGAAATAGGCGTAGGCACGTTCACGCCCACGGCCCACGCGACCGCGCAACTGGTGCAGCTGCGACAGCCCGTAGCGGTCCGCGTGGTCCACGATCAGCGTGTTGGCGTTGGCGATGTCCAGGCCCGTTTCCACGATGGTGGTGCACACCAGGACGTCGAACTTCTTCTCCCAGAAGTCCACGATGATCTGCTCCAGGCGCGACTCGCTCATCTGCCCGTGGGCCACCGCGATCCGCGCCTCGGGAACGAGTTCGGCGAGCGCTTTGGCCTGCGCCTCGATCGAGGAGACACGGTTGTGGATGAAAAACACCTGGCCCTCGCGCATGAGCTCACGCCGGATGGCCGCGGAGACCTGCTTGTCCGTGTAGGGCCCCGCGTACGTGAGCACGGGGTGGCGTTCCTCGGGCGGGGTCGCGAGCGTGGAGGTCTCACGGATGCCCGTCATGGACATCTCCAGCGTGCGTGGGATGGGGGTCGCGGACATGGCCAGGACGTCCACGTCCGTGCGCATGGCCTTGAGCTTCTCCTTGTGCTCCACGCCGAAACGCTGTTCCTCGTCGATGATCACCAGGCCCAGGTTCTTGAACTGGGTCTCCTTGGAGAGCAGTCGGTGGGTCCCGATGACGACGTCGATCGCGCCGGAGCGCAGTCCCTCGAGCGTGGCCTTGGACTCCTTGGCGCTCTGGAACCGGGACAGCGTGGCCAGGCGCACCGGGAAGCCCGAGAAGCGTTCGGCGAAGGTCTCGGTGTGCTGCTGGGCGAGCAGCGTGGTGGGCACGAGCACGGCCACCTGTTTGCCGTCCTGCACGGCCTTGAACGCCGCGCGCACCGCGACCTCGGTCTTGCCGTAGCCCACGTCCCCGGAGATCAACCGGTCCATGGGGATGGGCCGTTCCATGTCCGCCTTGACCTCGTCGATCGTGGTGAGCTGATCCGGGGTCTCCACGTACGGGAAGGCCTGTTCGAGTTCGCGCTGCCACGGGGTGTCCGGGCCGAACGCGTAGCCCTTGGACGCCATGCGCGCCGAGTACAGCCGGATCAGCTCGTTGGCGATCTCCTTGACGGCCTTCTTGGCGCTGCGCTTGGTCTTGTTCCAGTCCGCGCCACCCATCTTGGACAACGACGGCGCTTCCCCGCCCACGTACGTGCTCACCTGGTCGAGCTGCTCCGTGGGCACGAACAACCGGTCCCGGGGACCGTTGCGCTTGGACGGCGCGTACTCGAGCACGAGGTACTCGCGCACGGGCTTGGGTTGACCCGGGGCGGTCATGGCCCCGGCGATCGGTCGCTGCACGAGTTCGATGAACTGCCCGATCCCGTGCTGCTCGTGCACCACGTAGTCGCCCTTCTGCAGGGCCAGGGGGTCCACCTGGTTGCGCTTGCGCCGCTGCGGCAGTTTGCGCTGCGCCCGGTTGTCGTAGGCGGTGGAACGCCCGAGCACGTCCGCCTCGGTCAGCAGGGCGGTGCGCGTGGCCTCGATGACGAACCCGCGTCCGGCGCGGGCCGTGGTCAGTTCCACGAGACCGGCCCGGGGCACCTCCGTGAGGCTGTCGCACCGGGCGGCGGGGATCTCCGCCCCGTGCAGCAGCTCGCTCAGCCGCTGCAGCGGTCCGGGGCCGTCCGTGACGAGCACGACCCGCCAGTCGTCGTGCATGCGCTCCCCCAGGAAGCGCAGCATGGCCTCCACGTCCCCCGAGAACCGGGTGGGTTCGCGCGCCGTGACGGTCAGGGTGTCGGCGTCGGTGTCCGCGAGCCGGACCTCCTCGTCCGCGGTGTCGGCGTCGATCTGGGAGGTCGTCACGGCGTTGACGTTGAGCCCCGTGACGGACCACCACCCCACCGACCGGTCGAGCGCGAGTTCCCGGACCTCCCCCACGGTGTGGAAGGACCCGGCGGCGAGCGTGCGGGACGCGCCGTCGTCGGCGTCGAGCGCGGCGTGCAGGTCCAGCGGGGCGTCGTTGCCGCCCGAGGCGGACTCCCACGCGGCCGTGAGGAACTCCTGGTTGGTGGCCACGAGGTCGTGCGCGCGGGCCCGGACCTTCTCGGGTTCGAGCACCACGGTCATGGAGCCTTCGGGCAGCAGGGACATGAGCTGGACCATCTCGTCCGCGAGCAGTGGCGCGAGCGATTCCATGCCCTCCACGTACTGCCCGCCGGCGATGCGCTCCAGGATCTCGCGCCCGCCC
Organism: Kocuria marina; assembly: GCA_014652975.1. Lineage (GTDB taxonomy): Bacteria > Actinomycetota > Actinomycetes > Actinomycetales > Micrococcaceae > Kocuria > Kocuria marina. Next base: position 188,115 of record BMZV01000003.1, read on the forward strand.
GGCAGCTGTTCCTTGAGCTTGGCGGCGCGTGACTGCACCGACGGGGTGATGAGCAGTTCACGGCACGGCGGGGCCACGATCACGGACGGGGACTCGGCATCGGTCAGCGTGCGCTGGTCCGCGACCGCGAACCACCGCATCTCGTCGAGCTCGTCCCCGAAGAACTCCGCGCGCACCGGGTGGTCCTCGGTGGGCGGGAAGACGTCGATGATGCCGCCGCGCACCGCGAACTCGCCGCGGCGGGTCACCATGTCCACGCGCGAATACGCTGCCCCGGCAAGGCTCGCCACGAGCTGTTGGAAGTCGTAGTCCTGGCCCGTGCGCAGCGTCACGGGTTCCATGGCGCCCAGCCCGGCGACCACGGGTTGCAGCACCGAACGCACCGGCGCCACGACCACGCGCAGCGGCTGTTCCCCGTCCTGCGCGTGTTCCAGGCGCCGCAGCACGCTCAATCGCTGGCCCACGGTGTCCGAGCGCGGCGAGAGGCGTTCGTGCGGCAGGGTCTCCCAGGACGGGAAGTTGGCGATCTGCTCGGCGGGCACGTAGGACGCGAGCCCGGCCTGCAGTTCCTCGGCTTCACGTCCCGTGGCGGTCACGGCCAGCAGGATCGGGGTGGACCCCGCGGAACCGTCCTCGGCCCCGTCGGACGACGACGCCGCCCCGGCCCCGTCCGCGAGGCCCCGCACGATCTGCGCGAGCACCGGTGCGCGCAAGCCGTCGGTCGCGCTGATGATGGTCTCGGCGGAGCGCTCCGCGAGCGGCCGGGCGGCCTGCACGCGGATGTTCGCGAAGCTGCGGTCCTCGGAGAGCGCGGTGAGCAGACCGGTCAGGGACATGGGTGGCTGACTCCTGGTGGGTGCGGTGAGCGGGGCCTGTGACCCCGTGCCCATGACGGGCGGGGCGGAACGCGCTACAGCCTACTCGGGGCGTCGGACACGCTCCCGCGCGAGCGCACCGTCCGGAACCCGTCCTCGCGGGAGGTGTGCCGGGTCGGCCGGGCTCGCGCGAGGTCAGCCCCGTACGCGAGCGCGCGGACCCGACACCGGTTCCGACGGCCGAACCGCGCCCGGGCGGCCCGCTCGTACCCTGGAGACATGACGACACCTGAGCACCCCGCCCTGACCGGACTGACCGTGGCCGTGACCGCGCACCGTCGCGCCGCAGAGCAGAGCGGGGCCTTCGAACGCCACGGGGCACGTGTGATCCACGCGCCCGCGCTCAAGCTCGCCCCGGTGGACCAGGACGACGCCGTTCTGGCCGCCGTGCGCGAGACGATCGCGACTCCCCCGGACGCCGTGCTCGTCACCACGGGCTACGGCTTCGACCGGTGGCTGCGCGTGGCCGAGCAGGAAGGGCTGGGCGACGAGCTGCTGGAAACGCTGCGCGGCGTCGTCGTCATGGCACGCGGAGCGAAGGCCCGGGGGCAGTTGCAGGCCAAGGGCGTGACGTGCGCGTACACGGGTGCGTCCGGGCGCACCGCGGAACTCGTGGACCGCGTGCTCGCGGGGGATCCCGCGGCGCAGCGCCCCGCGACCGTGACCGTGCAGGTGCACGGCACCACGGACGAGGCACAGCTCGAGCGGTTGCGCGCGGACGGGATCGCGGTGCGCGTGGTGGCGCCCTATCAGTGGGAGTCCGCGGACGAGGGTTCCCGACTGGCCGGGCTCGTGCGCGACGTCGTGGCCGGGGAGATCGATTACGTCACGTTCACCGCCGCGCCCGCCGTGGACGCCCTGTTCGACGCCGCTCGCTCGGTGGGCGCGTACGACGAGTTGGTGGGCGCATTACGCGAGGGCCGGTGCACCGCGGTGGCGATCGGGCCGGTGTGCGTGCAGCCGCTCGAGGAAGCGGGCGTCACGAACGCCGTGGTGCCCGAGCGGTTCCGTCTGGGGGCCATGGTCAAGGCCGTGTGCGATCACGCGCGGGAGGCCGCCTCGCGGTAGTGCTCCACCGTGAGCTTCACGAGTTCCGGGGGCACCGATCCGGGGTGGACGAGCAGCGGCTCGGCCGCGATGTCGCCGCCGGCCGAGAGGACGCGACCGTGGAAGAAACCCGGTGCCAGGAGGTACGGGACGAGCAGCACGCGCCCGGCGTCGTCGGGAGTACCTTCCGTGCGGCGCGGCATTTGCGGATCGGATTCCGCATCGCGTGAGCCGGGGTGCTCGACGTGTCGGCCGAGCTCCGCGCGCGCGGCGGCGACGGCGTCGGGAACCGAGGGCCGCGCCGCCGAGAGGTAGCAGGCCGTCACGGGCGCGCCCAGTGCAGCGCCGAGGTATCGGGCCATGAGCTCGCAATCGTCCCGCGAACGCGGATCGGAGGATCCCGCCGCGACCATGAGCACGCGATCGGCCGGTGCGAGACCGGGTGCACCCGCGGCGTCGAGCGCCTCGGCGAGCCGCCGGGCCATCACGGCCGCCAGGCGACGATCAGGGCCCAGTGCCGCGGCCACGACGTGCTGCGGTGAGGACTCGACGGCCCGGGCCATGTCCACGAACACGTGGTACCCGGCGGAGAGCAACAGCGGCACGACCACCGCGGGATGCTCGGCGTGTTCCCGGGTGCGCGCCACCAGATCGGGTTCCTGGACGTCCACCCACGTGTCCACCACGTCCACCTCGGGAAGGGCCGCACGCACCTGCTCGACCAGGGCGGCGACGGCGCGCTGTCCCCGCTCGTCGCGGGTCCCGTGGGCGCACGCGAGCAGGACGGGAGCGGAGGCGGGATGCGGGTTCACACAGTCCATTGTGCCGGTTTCCCGGCTTGCGCGGCGCATCCGGGAGGCCGCGGTCGCGGGACCGATGACTAGGATGAGGGCAGCCCGCGCACCGTGTCCCACGGCGCGCGGAAACCGACGATTCGGCGACGACCCTGAGGAGCACCATGTCCGTCAACGCTTCCACCACCATCAAGGCCCCCGTGGACACCGTCCTGGCCACGTTCGTGGACGAGGCCTTCGTCCGTCACGTGAGCGCCTTGGCCGGAACGCAGTTCGAGTCCTTCGAGGTCAACGGGGACACCTCCACGGCGTTCACCGCGAGCACCGTACGCAGCATGGGCTCGGACAGGCTGCCGGACGTGGCGCAGAAGTTCGTCAAGGGCGGGGTGAAGCTCACCCAGGTGGATACGTACGACGCCCCCGCCGCGGACGGTTCCCGTACCGTGCGCACCGAGATCAAAGTGGCCGGTCTGCCCGTGGGAGCCACCGCGCACCAGACCATCAAGCCCCTGGGTGAGAACGAGACCTCGGTGGACGTCACCGGTGAGGTGCAGGCCAACATCCCGCTCGTGGGCAAGAAGATCGCCGCGGCCGCCGAGCCCTACATCGGCAAGGCTCTGACCCTGCAGGCCCGCCAGGCCGAGGCGTGGATCGCCAAGAACTGAGCGCCTTGCGGGTCTAGGATGGCCGGGCGGGAACCATCGGTGCCCGCCCGGCCATCCTTCGTCCTACTCGACAACCGCGGTTCACCTCTGAACCACGTGACGGGAGTTCCTTGTCTTGAGCACAGACACGCAGACGTCCTCCGGTTCCGGTGGATCCTTCACGAATTTCCTCCGCCGGGACACCACCGGCGGTCTCCTCCTTCTGATCGCCATGGTGTTGGCCCTCGTGATCGCCAATTCCCCGTGGGGGGAGGTCTACTTCGGGCTGCGTGACACCGAGGTGGGCCCGAGTGTGGCCGGGCTGCAGCACACCGTGGGGCACTGGGCCTCGGACGGGCTGCTCGCGATCTTCTTCTTCCTCACGGGGTTGGAGTTGAAGGCCGAGTTCGTGGACGGGGAACTGCACAACATCCGTAAGGCGATCCTGCCGGTCGTGGCCGCGTGCGGCGGCGTGCTCGTTCCCGCGTTGATCTTCCTGGGGGTCAACCTGGCCGCCGGTTCGGAGCGCACCGCGCTGCACGGCTGGGCGATCCCCACCGCCACGGACATCGCCTTCGCGGTGTCGGTGCTCGCGGTCGTGGGTTCATCCCTTCCCGTGGCCATGCGCACGTTCCTGTTGACCCTGGCGGTCGTGGACGACCTCATCGCGATCGCGATCATCGCGTTCGTCTACACCGAGAGCGTGAACTTCCCGTTCCTGGGCGGGGCCGCGGTGCTGCTGGCACTGTACTGGTTCCTCACCCACAAGTTCATGGGGTGGTTCATGGCCCGGCACTGGGCCGCGTGGGTCATCCTGCTGCCCATCGGTGTGGTGACGTGGTGGCTGGTCTACGAGTCCGGGATCCACGCGACGATCGCGGGCGTCCTGTTGGGCTTCATGGTCCCCGTGCTCAAGCAGAAGCCGCGCATCATCCGTCAGGAGGACCCGCGCATGGGGTTGGCACCCGTGCTCGAACACCGCTTCCGTCCGCTGTCCAACGGCTTCGTGATCCCCGTCTTCGCGTTCTTCTCGGCGGGTGTGGCCGTGGGCGGCTGGGACGGTGTGACCTCCGCCGCCACGGACCCGGTGGCCCTGGGCATCGTGGCCGGTCTACTGCTCGGCAAGCCCATCGGCATCTTCGGTGCCGCGTGGCTCATGGACCGTTTCACGTCTGCGGAGAAGGACCGGGACTACACGTGGTTCGACATGTTCGGCATGACGATCGTCGCGGGCATCGGGTTCACGGTGTCCCTGCTCGTGGGCGAACTGAGCTTCGGTGAGGGCAGCCCCCACGGTGACCACGCCAAGGTGGGCATCCTGTGCGGTTCCCTGCTCGCCGCGCTGATCGGTGGCGCTCTCGTGGCCACGCGCAACAAGAAGTACAAGGCGATGCGCGCGGCCGGCCACGACCCGGACACCCTGGACTGACGCCCACACACCGCTGCACAAGAGACGCGCCCGCTCCCCCGATCCGGGGAGCGGGCGCGTTACTCGTGCCGGGCGGTCAGGCCGGGTTGCGCGGGTGGAAGTACTGCTGCGCGGCGGTCAAGCCCCGCTCGCTGAGCATCTCGACGGCGTCGGCGGCGTCGGAGACGAGCAGGGGCAGCTCCTTCGCCTGCGCGCCGGAGAAGCGTTTGAGCACGTAGTCCGCGGTGTCCATGCGTCCCGGGGGTCGACCCACGCCCACGCGCACCCGCGCGTAACCGGGCCCGCCCATGGCCTTGGTGATGTCCCGCAACCCGTTGTGACCGCCCTCCCCGCCACCGCACTTGAGCTTGACGGCGCCGAAGGGCAGGTCGACGTCGTCGTGGACCACCACGAGTTCGTCCGCGCCCAGGGAATAGTACTTGGCCAACGCGCTCACGGGCCCCCCGGAGACGTTCATGTAGCTCAGGGGCTGGGCCAACACGAGTCGCGGCGCCCCCGGACGCATCCGGGTCTCCGCCACGGCGGCGCGCGCCTTGTGAGCGGAGAGTTTCACGCCGGCGCGCTGCGCGAGTTCGGCCACGACCATGGCACCGACGTTGTGCCGGGTCCCCGCGTAACGGTCCCCCGGGTTGCCCAGTCCCACGACCAGCGTGCGCTGCGTCATCTCGTGTCCCTTCTTCCGGGCGGGGCGGCCCCGCTCGTTCGTCCCGCACCGTATCGGGTGTCGGATTGTTCGTTGCCGGGGCCGTGTCCGGACCCGGGGACGACGGCGGCGGCAGGCACACGTGGTGCTTGCCGCCGCTCATCACATCGCCTCAACCCGTTACGGACAGGCGATCACTCGGATCACTCGTCGTCCGAGGACTCCCCGGCCGACTCCTGCGCGGTCTCGCCCTCGGCGTCCTCGGCCTCCGGCTCCTCACCCAGGTCCTGCTCCACGGGCTCGGACACGTTGATGACCAGCAGCTCGGGGTCGGACACGAGCGTGACACCGGAGGGCAGGGTCACGTCCGCGGCGTAGACGTGCTCGCCGGCCTCGCGGCCCTCGATGTCCACGACGACGTTCTCAGGAACCTTCAGCGCGTCGGCCTCGACGAGCAGGACGTTCTCCTCCACGTTGTGCACGGCGGTCGCGGCGACCTCGCCCTCGACGGTCACGGGGACCTCGACCTCGACACGCTCACCGCGGCGCACGGTCAGCAGGTCGATGTGCAGGATCTCGGGGCGCACGGGGTGGCGCTGGACGTCCTTGATCATCGCGAGGTGGCCCTCGCCGTCCACGTCGATCTCGAGCACAGCGTTGGAGTTACGGGACGCGAGCATCATGTCGTGGCCCGGCAGGATCACGTGCAGCGGCTCGGCACCGTGGCCGTAGATCACGGCGGGGATCTGGTCGTTGGCGCGCACGCGGCGGGAGTAGCCCTTGCCGAACTCGGTGCGCAGGGTCGCGGGAATGGTGATGACGTCCACCATGGCGGTTCTCCTTCGATCGTGGGTCTGGTTGGTTACCGTCAGACCGTCCGAGTCACGGTGGAGGTGCTCGCACCGTGCGTCCCGAACGTTGTTACGACCGACGTGGTGCGGTACCCCACTCGCCCACCGCTCGGGATGCACTCACCGGTCGCGGTAGATCGTAAGGATCCACAAGCCGTCGTCGATAACGGGGCGGGACGACCGCCCCCTCGCCTTGGCAACGGGCCCACAATAGCACGTGCCCCACCCCCGGCGCCGCCTCCGGGTTTGACCCCCAAGCGGGCGACGACGCGGCCCCGTCAAGGACGTCACATGTCCACAATTCTGTACCGATTCATGGACTCTGGGGGTATTCGAGCAGGTGAGAGAGTATGTTGACTAATTAGCGGGCGTAAATCTCGGGGGAGATGAACACCGCGGTGCGGGGACTCGTTGGGAACGGTCCACGCATCGGAGCGAGCGCGTGGGGCGTCTCGCCGTCGAACGGTTTTGGGGGAAGGTTCGTCGACCGTGTTCCAGCATGCAAGCCAGAAACACAAGCACCTGTCGTGGCGCGAGAGCTACCAGACGGAACTGAGGATCTACGACGCTTTGTCCCTGGTGCTCGCGCTCGCCGCGGCCCAGGCCCTGCGGTTCGGCTGGCTGCAGGGGTTGCTGCAGGTGGACGTGCTGCCCGTGCCCTACTGGCTCGTGGGGCTGCTGCTGGCCGTGGGGTGGTGGCTGTGGCTCGAGCTGCGCGGCACCCGCGGTGTGCGGCTGATCGGTAACGGTGCGGAGGAGGCAAAGCAGCTCGTCACGGCCTCGCTCACGTTGTTCGCCGCGATCGCCATCGCCTCCTACGCCTTCAACGTGCCCACGGCGCGCGGGTACATCCTGATCGCACTGCCTCTCGGCACACTGGCCCTTTTCGCAGGACGCATGTGGGCGCGGCGTCAACTCATGCAGCGGCGCAAGAACGGGCTCAACATGTCCCGCACCATGGTGGTGGGTCGCTTCCCGGGGGCGGTGGAACTTGTTGGAGAGCTGCAGAGTCGCCCGGACGCCGGGTTCAACCCCGTGGCGGTCTATATGCCCACCTCGCACCACCAACTGCCGCAGTCCCTGCACTCCGTGCGGGTACCCGTCAACGCACTCGCGCCGGAGGAACGCCCGAGCGTCCAGGGGATCATGCAGGCGTGCCGCGAGCACGACATCGAGACGCTCGTGATGGCCGCCGCCGTACCCCTGAACACCACTGAGATCCGCCACCTGGGCTGGGCGCTCGCGGACGAGCGGATCCGACTGGTCATGAACACCGGGCTCACGGACGTGGCCGGACCCCGGATCCACACCCAGCAGCTCGTGGGTCTGCCGCTGATCCACGTGGCCACCCCGCGTTTCACCCGGTCCAAGAAGATCGTCAAGCGCATCATCGACGTCACCGGCTCTCTGGCCGCGCTGATCATCCTCTTCCCCGTGATGCTCGTGCTGGGCATCCTGGTCAAGGCGCACGACGGCGGTCCCGCGTTCTTCGCGCAGGAGCGCGTGGGGATTGACGGCACCCGGTTCCGGATGCTCAAGTTCCGTTCCATGTACACGGACGCCGAGGAACGCAAGGCCGCCCTGATGGCCGCCAATGAGTCTCAGGGGGACGTGCTCTTCAAGATGAAGGATGATCCCCGCGTGACCGCACCCGGCAAGTGGATGCGCCGGTTCAGCCTGGACGAGCTGCCGCAGTTCATCAACGTGCTCAACGGCACCATGTCCCTCGTGGGGCCCCGCCCGCCGCTGGCCAGCGAGGTGGACAAGTACGAGCAGCACGTCTACCGCCGCTTGCGTGTGCGCCCCGGGATCACTGGCCTGTGGCAGGTCTCCGGTCGTTCGGACCTCGACTGGAACCAGACCGTGCGCCTGGACCTGTACTACGTGGAGAACTGGTCGCCGGTGCAGGACTTGATCATCATGCTGCGGACCGTGCGCGCGGTCTTCGCATCCGAAGGCGCCTACTGAGGTCGAAATCAGAAGTATTTCTTCTCGAAATGCAATCGTGATGACCGTTGCGTGTGAGATACATCAAATTCCTGGGTGACCACTTACACTTTCTAGTGCGTCCCCCTGGCCGCTCGCCTTCCCCCCAATGAGTGGCTCCCCCCACACGCAGTAAAGGCTACGCGTATGATCTCCCCCCGAAAATCAGTGCTGCCCGCTGCCGTGACCGCCGCGGTCCTGGCACTGACCACCTTCATCCCCGCCACGGCGGCCAACGATCCCGCGGAGAACCTCAATCCCGAGAAGGGGAAAGTGGTCTCCGTGGAAACCCACGAACTCGAGACGGTTGTCAAGGACCCCCAGCTGCCCACGGCCCCGCCCAAGACCGGTGACAAGAATCCCGGCGCGACCATGGGCCAGAAGATGAAGTCCATGGCGACCACGACCAACCTCTCGGAGGCGTCCGAGAAGGAACTCGACAAGGTGGCCGAGAACGTCCTCGGCCCCGAGGCGGCGAAACCCTCCGCCGCGCCGTCGACCGCGGCGCCGTCGCCCAAGACCCCCGCCACGCCGTCCGCGAGCGCGAACCCGAAGGCCACCGCGAGTGCCGCCGCGCAGGCCGCGGGCACCACGGGCATCGGCCCGGCCGGTTCCATGTCCCTCGTGATCCGGGAGAACAACTGGATCCCCACCGGGATCCAGGGCATGGACGTCTCCGGGTGGCAGCCTGCTGTGAACTGGAGCGCGGAATACGCCGCCGGCGCGCGCTTCGCTTACGTCAAGGCCACCGAGGGGACCGGTTATCACTCCGAGGCCTTCAACGACCAATACACGGGCTCGTACGAGGTGGGCATGTTCCGCGGCGCGTACCACTTCGCGCTGCCCTCACAGTCCTCGGGTGCCGCCCAGGCGGACTTCTTCATCAACAACGGCGGCGGCTGGTCCTCGGACGGCAAGACCCTGCCCGGCCTGCTGGACATCGAGTACAACCCGTACGCCTCCCTGGGTGGCACGTGCTACAACATGTCCCAGCCGCAGATGACCGCGTGGATCAAGTCCTTCTCGGACCGCTACAAGCAGCGCACTGGTCGACTGCCCGCGATCTACACGACCGCGGACTGGTGGCAGACCTGCACGGGCAACACGGCGCAGTTCAACGACCACCCCCTGCACCTCGCGTCCTACGGCGTCATGGCACCCCAGTGGTACCCCAACGGCTGGTCGCGCTACGACATCTGGCAGTACACGGACAGCGGGCCCTTCTCGGGTGATTCGAACGTGTACGGCGGTTCGTGGGCACAGCTGCAGGCCCTGGCATCGTCGTCGAGCTACAAGCCGCTGGGCGGGCGCGCGACCGGCTACTCCGTGGCCGGCGGCATCGGCGCGATCTACCGCGCCACGGGCGGCGCCGCGAAGTGGGGCACCCCGGTGGGCCCCGAGGCCAACGCCGCGAACGGCGGCCGGTACCAAGAGTTCGTGCGCAACGGCGTGAAGTCCACCGCGTACTGGCACCGCACCACGGGCGGGCACATGGTGCGCAACACGAGCAGCATCGGCGGGAAGTTCATCGGCGCCGGACGGGAACGCGGTTACGGCTTCCCGATCACCGAGGAGCGCTCGCTGGCGGGCGGGGCCTACCAGGTCTTCCGTACCCCGTCCGGTAAGTCCACCAAGCTCATGTGGTCCCCGCGCACGGGTTCGCACGCGATCAAGGAGTACGGCGCGATCGGTCAGCGCTGGGCGAAGTCCGGTATGGAGCGCGGCCTGGGCTATCCCACGACCGACGAGTACCGCGCGGGCTACGAGATCCGTCAGCAGTTCTCCAACGGATACGTGATCGGGTACAACACCGTCTACGGCGGGACCCGGATCAGCCGGTTGTGATGCCGTGGTGTCCGGGGTGATGCGCCCCGGACACCACGACTCCCGAGCACGACGAAGGCCGGGGTGGCGTGTGCCGCCCCGGCCTTCGTCGTACCGGAAACCGCGTCGTAGCGGTCACCGGCGGTTGTCAGGAGCGGCCGTTGAACAGGCTGGTGACCGATCCGTCCTCGAAGACCTCCTGGATGGCACGGGCGATCAGCGGGGCGATCGAGAGCACCTCGAGGTTCTCGAACTGGTGCTCCGGGGGCACGGGCAGGGTGTCGGTCACGGCCACCTTGTCCGCGCCACACGAGGACAACCGCTCCACGGCGGGACCGGAGAACACGGCGTGCGTGGCCGCGATGATCACGTTCTTCGCGCCCTGGTCCTTGAGCACCTTCACGGCGCCGGTGATCGTTCCGCCGGTGTCGATCATATCGTCGATGAGCACGCACGTACGGCCCTTGATGTTGCCCACGACCTCCTTGGACACCGCCTGGTTGGGCACGGTGATGTCCCGGGTCTTGTGCACGAACGCGAGCGGGGCACCGCCCAGGCGCTCGGCCCACTGCTCGGCCACGCGCACACGGCCGGTGTCCGGAGACACCACGGTCACGTTGTCCACATCCACCACGGAGCGCACGTAGTCGCTCAGCAGCGGGATGGCCATGAGGTGGTCCACGGGTCCGTCGAAGAAACCCTGGATCTGCGCGGTGTGCAGGTCCACGGACATCAGCCGGTCCGCGCCCGCGGTCTTGTAGAGGTCCGCGATCAGGCGAGCGGAGATGGGCTCGCGGCCGCGGTGCTTCTTGTCCTGGCGCGCGTACGGGTAGAACGGGCTGACCACGGTGATGGACTTGGCGGATGCCCGTTTGAGGGAGTCCAGCATGATGAGCTGCTCCATCAACCACTGGTTGATGGGAGCGGGGTGGGACTGAATCAGGAACGCGTCCGCGCCGCGCACCGACTCACCGAAGCGCACGTAGGTCTCACCGTTCGCGAAGTCGTACGCGTCCGTGGGGACCAGTTCGGTGCCCAGCTCACGGGCGATGTTGTTGGCGAGCTCGGGATGGGCCCGACCCGAGAGCAGAACCATGCGGTTCGAACCCGTGTTGGTGATGCCGGTCATGTGAACTCGCTTTCCTTGAATTCCCGTGGATCACTGCTCGCGTGCCGTGCGCCCGGACTCAGGCGTGGTCGTCGCGGTCAGAGTCTTGAGCGGCCTGGGCCGCGCGTGCCGCCGCGGTTCCGGGACGGTGCTCCTGCACCCATCCTTCCACGATGACCTGCTTGCCCTCCGTGAGCACCAGGGCCCCGGCGGGGACGTCCTTGCGCACGGTGGTCCCGGCACCCGAGTAGGCGCCGTCGCCCACGGTCACGGGGGCCACGTACATGTTGTCCGAACCCATGCGGACGTCGTTGCCGATCCTGGTGTGGTGCTTGGCCACGCCGTCGTAGTTCACGAAGACCGAGGCCGCGCCGATGTTGGAGTTCTCCCCGATCGTGGCGTCCCCCACGTAGGACAGGTGCGGGACCTTGGAGCCGCGTCCGATCGTGGCCTTCTTGGTCTCCACGAACGTGCCGATCTTGCCGTCCTCGCCCAGGACCGTGCCGGGGCGCAGGTACGCGAAGGGGCCCACCGTGGCGCCCGCGCGCAGCTCGGAATCGCTGCCGTGGGTGCGCGTGACGCGCGCTCCGCGGCCGACGATCACGTCGGTCAGGGTGGTGTCGGGGCCCACGACGGCGTCCTCCGCGACCCGCGTACGCCCATGCAGTTGGGTCCCGGGCAGCACGGTGCTGTCCGCCTCGAGCTCCACGGTGTCGTCGATCCACGTGGTCGCGGGGTCCACGATGGACACCCCGTTGCGCATGTGCATTTCCAGGGTTCGCTGGTTGAGGTAGTGCCCCAGTGCCGCGAGCTGGACGCGGTCGTTGGCGCCCTCGAGCTCCATGTAATCCGCCATCTTGAGGGCGTCCACGCGGTGGCCGGCCTCGCGCGCGAGACGCGGGACGTCCGTGAGGTACTTCTCCGCCTGGGCGTTGTCGGTGTCCACGCGGGAGAGCGCATCCCGCAGCACCGCGGCGTCGAACGCGAAGATCCCGGAGTTGACCTCGCTCACGGCACGCTCGGCGTCCGTGGCGTCCTTGAACTCCTTGATCTCGGCGAACTCGCCGCGCTCGTCCCGCAGGATCCGGCCGTACTTGCCGGGCTCGGGGTGATCGGCGGTCAGCACCGTCACGGCGTTGCCGTGGGAGTCGTGGTGCGCCACGAACTCGCGCAGCGTGTCCACCATGAGCAGGGGGACGTCCCCGTAGGTCACCAGCACAGTGCCGCTCACGGGGGTCTCGGCGTCGAGGACCTCGAGGCCCGCGTCCACGGCGGAACCGGTACCGGGGACGTCCGACTGGTCCGCGGTCAGGACCTCGGGATCCACGGCCGCGATGTGCTCGGCCACGAGATCGCGCTGGTGACGGATCACGGCCACGATGCGCTGCGGCGCGAGCTCGCGGGCCACCTTCAAGGCGTGGCCGAGCATGGAACGACCCCCGATCTCATGCAGGATCTTGGGGGTCTTGGACTTCATGCGGGTGCCCTTACCCGCGGCCAGGACGATGACGGCGGCGGGGTTCTGCCCGGTGCTCGCGGTGTCAATGGTGCTCACGGAGCAGACTCCTCTGGTTGCTCGTGAGGCGGTGGGGGCCATCTACGCCTCGATGTATCGTGCGTTCCGCCACTAGGACTCGAACCTAGACTCACGGCTCCAAAGGCCGGTGTGCTGCCAATTACACCATGGCGGAGCGTTGTCACCCGCGGGCGCCAACATGTGCGTGCGCCCGGAGGACGCACGAGACGTCACTTTATCATCTGCGTTCAGCGCGTCAGCACGAGCAGAACCCGCCCCGCTGCACGGTTCTCCTCGAATCCGGGGAGCCCCCGGGACAGGGTCTCGGCGTCCTCCACGGTGATCCCGCGCACGAGCACGGGGGCGCGTGCGGCGGCGCGGCGCACGTACTCCCACGCGGCGTTGTCGGCCTGTCCGGCGGCCCGGGAACGCGAGACGTCCCACGCCATGGAGGTGACGTCCGGGGCGGTGACGTCCAGCGTGCCGTTGTCGTACTCGCGGTCCAGCAGGGCCATGAGCATGCCCACTTCCTCCACGATCGTGCTGTTCTGCACCATGAGCTTGACCTGGCGGTGGGACGCTGCTTCCGCGAGCGCGGCGAGCATCGAGTACAGCCGCCGCCGTTGCCGCCCCCGGTGCGCCACCCCGCCCAGGGCGAGCACGAGCCACCCGGCGCCCACACCGCGACACAGCTCCAGGGCGTCGTCCACGGCCGCGAGCACGCCCTCGTCGGGGATGTCGTCGTCCACGGCCACGGGCGCGCGCAACAACAGGGGTTCCGCGCCGGCCTCGCGCAGGCGTAGAGCGGTCTGGCGGCGCACGAGCGAACCCATGTGCGGCCCCACGGGGTGGTCCCCGCCGATCGTGATCTCCACCGGCCCCGGGAACTCACGGATCCGGGCCACCGCCGCAGCGAGGCCCTGGGGATCGTCCAGGACGGTTCCCGCGGGCGTCTCCCCGCGTCCTGTTGCGTCGTGCATGGCACACAGTCTCGCACGCCCGTGGGACGGGGGGACGACGCCGCGGCCCGTCGGTGCGCGCTTGTATCCTTGCCGGGTGGCTCATCTGATCGGCGGAGAAAACTTACATCTCGAGTACCCCACCAAGACCGTGTTCGACTCGGTCACCGTGGGGATCGACGAGGGCGACCGGATCGGGATCGTGGGTCGCAACGGGGACGGCAAGTCCACTCTCATGCGACTGCTCGCGGGGCGCATCGCACCGGACTCCGGGCGGGTGACCGTGCGCAGCGGGACGACCGTGGGCATGCTCGACCAGGCCGACACGCTGGACCCGGACCAAACAGTGGGCCACGCCGTGGTGGGGGACGTGCCCGACTACGTGTGGGCCGCGGATCCCAAGGTGCGGGACGTGATCTCCGGGCTCGTCTCGGACGTGGACTGGGACACCCCCGTGGGGCAGCTCTCGGGCGGGCAGCGCCGCCGGGTCGCGCTCGCGAGCCTGCTGACCGGCGACTGGGACGTGATCTTCCTGGACGAGCCCACCAACCACCTGGACGTGGACGGCATCACGTGGCTCGCGAAACACCTCAATAACCGCTGGTCCAGGAACGCCGGCGCGCTCGTGGTCGTGACCCACGACCGCTGGTTCCTGGACGCCGTGTGCACCGACACGTGGGAGGTCCACGACCGGATCGTGGAACCCTTCGAGGGCGGGTACGCGGCGTACGTGCTGCAGCGCGTGGAGCGCGACCGGCAGGCCGCCGTGGTGGAGCAGAAGCGGCAGAACCTCATGCGCAAGGAGCTCGCATGGCTGCGCCGCGGGGCACCCGCGCGCACGTCCAAACCCAAGTTCCGCATCGACGCCGCCAACCAGTTGATCTCCGACGTCCCGCCGCCGCGCGATTCCGTGTCGCTGTCCCGCATGGCGGTGTCCCGGTTGGGCAAGGACGTGGTGGACATCGAGGACGTGTCGGTGGAGTTCCCCTCCCCCGCCGTTTCCGGTTCCGCGGGTTCGTCCGGTCCGTCCGGCCCTTCCGCGGACGACGACGGCGCCGCGACTGCCGCTTCGTCGGGCGCCTCTTCGCCTGGCGCCTCCGGGCGGACACGCGTGCTGCAGGACGTCACGTGGTTGATCGCCCCCGGGGAGCGCACGGGCATCCTGGGCGTCAACGGCGCGGGCAAGTCCACGCTCCTGGGGCTCGTCACGGGTGCCGTGGAGCCCACCACGGGGCGGGTCAAGCGCGGGAAGACCGTCAAGATCGCGACCTTGACCCAGCAGCTCGCCGAGCTCGAGGACGTCGCGAACGACCGGGTCTCGGACGTCGTCGCCCGGAAGAAGACCTCCTACGTGACCGACGGCAAGGAGATGACCCCCACCCAACTGCTCGAGCGGCTGGGGTTCTCGTCCGCGCAGCTGAAGACCCCGGTCAAGGACCTCTCGGGTGGACAGAAGCGGCGCCTGCAGTTGCTGCTCATCCTGCTGGACGAGCCCAACGTGTTGATCCTGGACGAGCCCTCCAACGACCTGGACACGGACATGCTCGCCGCCATGGAGGATCTCCTGGACACGTGGCCCGGGACCCTGCTGGTGGTCTCCCACGACCGCTATCTCCTGGAGCGGGTGACCGATCAGCAGTACGCGGTAATCAACGGCCGGTTCCGGCACCTGCCCGGCGGGGTCGAGGAGTACCTCAACCTCTCGGCGACCGCGGCGTCCGGCACCGCAGCCGGTTCCTCCGGGGCGTCCAACCCGCTTGCGGCGTCCTCTTCCTCCTCTGGCACTGCCCCTGCCTCCGACGGCGCCGCCCCCTCCGAGCCGCGGCTGTCCGGCGCGCAGGCGCGGGCCGCGCAGAAGGAACTGGGCGCCGTCGAACGCAAGATGCAGAAACTCGGCGAGCAGATCGAGGCATTGGACGGGACCATGGCCGCCGCGGACCCCTCGGACTTCGAAGGGCTCGGCAAGCTGGCGGCGCAGAAGTCCGAACTGCAGGAGCAGCTGGACGAACTCGAGCTGCGATGGCTCGAGCTGGGCGAGGCGCTGGAGTAGACGAGCGAGCCGGAGCTCACTCGCTCCAGGGGTTCGCCTTGATGATCTCCACGAAGTTGTCGCGCTTGAATTCCGGGTCGAAGTGCTCCAGCACGTCCGCGTTCATGTTCCCGAACGTGGAGTGCGGGCGGTGCACGTTGGCGTCGTTGAACGCCTTGAGGATCTGGTTCTTGAAGTCCGGGCGGGGATGGACCTCCACCACGGCCTGCCGTTGGGCGTCCGTGAGCTCGTCGAAGTGCATGCCCAGCACGTCCGTCTCCACACCCGCACTCACGAGAGCGATCTCCGGGGCCATGAACTCGGGCACCCCGGGGGTCGTGTGCAGCGCGATCCCGAGCCACGCGTTGTGCGCCCGCTCCTGCGACGCACCGCGTTCCAGGAGGAACTCGCGGACCTCGTTCGCGCCGTCCACCTCGAAACGCAGCATGGAGTCGGAGTAGGTATCCGTGAGGCCGCGATCGTGGAACATGGCCGCCGCATACAGCAGCTCGTGGTCCACGCTCAGGTCCTGGGCCTGCCCCACGAGCGCGCCGAAGAAGAACACGCGGCGGGAGTGGTGGTAGAGCAGGTCGTCCTCGTTGTCCCGGATGTACTCGGTGATCTCCCGGGCGAGTTTGCTGTCAGGGACGGAGATGCCGGAAATGGTGTCGGTCATGAGCTGACTCCTGTTCTGGGCGGGCCGTGCATGGGCGGGCAGGGGCCGCTGCAGCTGAGGAGCCGCGCTGCCCCACCTTTCCATTGTGGGCTCGCTGCACACCCGTCCGCCAGGTCCACAGTGACAGGAACCCCTCGGATTCGGACATACTGAACACATGACAGCCCGCCATCACGTCGTCGTTCTGCTGTTCCCCGGGGTCACCCTGCTGGACGTCTCCGGACCCGCTGAGGTTTTCGCCGCGGCCAACTCCGCGGGTGCCGACTACGCGGTGCGCTTCGTCTCGCCGTCCGGCGGAGACGTCGAGACGTCGGTGGGCGCGCGGATCGCGACCGAATCACTCGCGGATCTGGAGGGCGCACCCCGGATCGGCACGCTGCTGGTGACCGGTGGAGAATCCCTCGCCACGCGCCCGGTGCCGGACGGCGTCGTCACGGCAGTGCGCGCCGTCGCCGACCATAGCGACCGCGTGGCGAGCGTGTGCACCGGGGCGTTCGCGCTGGCCGAGGCGGGCCTGCTCGACGGACGCCGGGCCACGACCCATTGGCGTCACGCCGCCGAGCTGGCCCGCCGCTACCCGGTAGTGACCGTACACCCCGACGAGCTGTACGTGCGGGACGGAGCCGTGTTCACGAGCGCGGGCATCTCGTCCGGGATCGACCTCGCCCTGTCACTCGTGGCCGTGGACCACGGGCGGAACTTGGCCCACGGCGTGGCCCGGGAACTCGTGGTCTACATGCAGCGCGCGGGAGGGCAGTCCCAGTTCTCGGCCGCGCTGGACTGGCCCGCGCCGTCATCCGCTCCCCTGCGCGAGCTATGCGCCGATATCGTGAGCGACCCCGCGGCCGCACCCCCGGTGGCGGAGCTGGCCCGGCGCGCGCACATGAGCGTGCGCCATCTGAGCCGGCTGTTCACCGCGGAGCTGGGCGTATCGCCGGGGAAATTCGTGGAACAGGTCAGGGTCGAAACCGCCAAATCTCTGCTGGACCGCGGGCACGGCGTCATGGACACCGCGCGACTGTCCGGCTTCGGCACGGACGAAACCCTGCGCCGCGCGTTCGTGCGGCACTTCGGCGTCACGCCCAGCTACTACCGCGGCCGCTTCCCGGCCGATCCAGTCCGGGAGCCTTACAGGTCCACGACCTCGAACTCGAGCAGCGACGCACCCGTGGCCACCGGTTTGCGCTGACCCCCGGCGTGGGCGCCCTTGGCATTACCGTCCCGCCACGCCTCGAAGTCCTCCTGGGTGGCCCACGTGGTCACCACGAAGTAGCGGCCCTCCCCCGCGACCGGGCGCAACAGCTGGAACCCCTCGAAACCGGGCTCACCGTCCACCGCGTGCTTGCGCGCCGCGAACCGGGCCTCGAGCTCGGCGCCGGCACCCTCGGGGACCTCGATGGCATTGATCTTCACCACGGACATGACTGCCTCCTGTCGTTCGTCATCACTTCTCTCCCAGGCTAACGACGCCGCCTGACCAGTCACTGCGACGAGGTACCGGACCAGGCGGCGTCACCCGGCGACGTCGGACACGAGTTCGAACTCGGCGCCGCCCTCCGCGACGTCGGCCCGCACGAGACGCACCCGGACCTCTTTGCCGAGCGGCAAAACGGGGGCCTTGAGGGTGACCTCAACGGCAGGTTCGCGGATGATGATGGTGCCGCGAGCGCCGTCGTCCTTGACCTCCACCACGGTGGCCGTGAATTCCTCGCCCACGTGCGCGGACAGCGCCAGCGTCTCGACCATGTTCACGATCCCGCGCTCGTACGCCGAGGCCTTGCGCGCGGACGCCTCCATCTCGGCCGGCAGCTGCGGCAGCGCCTCGAGCACCCATTCGGGAACGGGGTTCCCGGCGCTGATCGCGAGGCACACCTCGCTCCCGTAGCGGTCCACGAGTCGGCGCAGCGGCGCGGTCACGTGCGCGTACGACGTCGCGAGGGTCGAGTGTTCGCGATGCTCCGGGGCCGCGCCGTGGAACGCCTCGTAACCGGCCCCCCGAAACAACAGGGTGCACGCGTGCAGCATGGCCGCGTGGGTCCCGAGCTGCGGATCGAGTGCGCGCACGAATTCCGGGTAGCTGACGTCCTCGGGCCACGGGATGCGCAGGGCGGCCGCCGTGGCCCGCAGTTTGCGGATCGCGGAGTCGGCCGCGCGGGGCAAGATGCGCAACAGGCCCGTGCCGGCGTCGAGCATCAACTGCGCGGCGGCGATACCCGTGAGCAGCGAGATCTGGGCGTTCCACCCCTCCACGGGCAGCGCACTGCGGTGGACCACGCGCCACTGCTCGTGATCGATCACCACTTCCTGCTCGGGGATGCGCAGGCTCACCCCGCCGCGTTCCCGTTCGATCCGTTCCCGTAATTGCCCCACGGTGCGCAACAGTGTGAGGGACGGGCCCGCGGTCCCCGCGTCCAGCCGATCCTGTACTTCTCGATAGGTCAGCTGGGCGCGGCTACGCACGAGGGCCCGCCGCACCGATGTGCTGCGGAGTGCGCCCTGTTCGTCCAGCCCCAGTTCCCACAGCACGGCGGGGCGCACGGTGTGCGGCAGCAGACTCGCGGCGTCCTCCGAGAGTTCGGGAGGGTGCAACGGCGTGCGCTGGTGCGGGGCGTAGAGGGTCTGGCCGCGGCGGTGGGCCTCGACATCGATCGGATCGCCCGGGTGCACGAACGCGGCGACGTCGGCGATCGCGTACCACACGGTGAAACCCGTATCCGCGGTGCCGATGAGCACCGCTTGGTCCAGGTCCCGGGAGCCCTCCGGGTCGATCGTGACGAGCTCGAGGTCCGTGCGGTCCAGAGACGGTAGGCGCGGTGCGGCGGCAGCGGCCACGGCGGCGTCGTGCACGGCCGGTGGGAAGTCGTCGGGGATGTTGAGCTCGTGACGCAGGGCCTCGAGTGCGCGCACGAGTGGCTCGGGAACGGGATGGACCTGCTGCGGACGGATGGCCAAGATTGACTCCTCACCCGGGGGCTCGGGGAGTGCACCGCCCGGGCCGGCCCAGACCTCGAAACCGTGGTGACGCGCCTACGTTGACCCGATTCTGCCCCGGGACACCCCGGCGGGCGGGTTCATTCTCGCGATTCGACCCGCGCGCCGGGCACGGGGCCGCCCACGGCGAGGGCGTGGCGGTGTTCCCGCACAAAGTCGAGCACGAGGCGGCGCGCGGCATCCCGCGAGCGCACCAGGAAACACACCGTGGGGCCCGACCCGGAGACCCATCCGGCGAGCGCACCCAGTTCCACGCCGTGGTTGAGCAGCCCCTCGAGTTCGGGTAGCAACTGGATCGCGGGGCCCTGGAGGTCATTGCGGATCCGGGCGGCGAGGGCATCGGGGTCCGCGTCGGCCAAGGCCGTGAGCACCGCGGTGGGGACGGGGTCGGGGGCGATGCCGGTGCGCGGGGCACTCCTCGTCGACGCGTTCGTCACCGTGTGGTTGGCATCCCACTGGCGGTACACGGCCGGTGTGGACAGGCCCTGGTCCTGGGGGACGAACACGAAATGCAATTGCTCCTCCGCAGCCACCGACTCCAACTCGGTTCCCGTGCCGCGGCCGATCGCGGCACCTCCCAGGAGCATGAACGGCACGTCGGCGCCCAGGCCGGCGCCCAGTCGGAGGAGTTCGTCCGTATCCATTGGGGCGATGCCCGCGTGGCGGGCCACGAGGTCGTTGACCGCCACGAGCGCGGCGGCGGCGTCCGCGGATCCCCCGCCCATGCCGCCGGCGACCGGCACGGCCTTGCGGACATGCAGCTCGAGTCCGGGCATGGGAACGTCCAGCGCCTCACACACCGCGAGCGCGGCCTTCACGGCCAGGTTCGTCCCGTCCAGGGGGACATCGGAGAGGCGGGCGGTTCCCTCGCTCACCATGCGGGCGTACTCGCTACCGCGCTCGGCCTCCACGGTGATGCGGATCCCCACCCCACGACGGGCGAGCGCGGGATTCACGGCGGCCGTCACGGTTTCCCGCAGGTCCACGGCCACGAAGAGGGTCTCCAGGGGGTGGTAACCCTCCGGGGTGGGGCTGCCCACGTGCAGCACGAGGTTCGTCTTGGCCGGGGCGCTCGCGCGGACCCGGGTCGGTGTGGGGCTCATGGGTGCTCCCCCGGGTCGGTGGCAGGTACGTCGTTCACTCCGGACCGGTCTCGGGGCGCGGTCTCAACGGCTTCCGCGGGGTGCTCGTCCGGCGCCGTCCCAGTGGCAGACGCGGTTCGTGGAGTCGTGAGGTTCCCCGGAACTTCTCCGGGTCGGCTATCGGCTCCGGCCACTTCCTCCGTCCCCTCTGAACTTACGGTCCCGGCGGCCGCCGCGATCCGGGCGAAGTCGGCGACGTCGAGCCGCTCACCGCGCGCGGCGGGGTCCACACCGGCGGCGCGCAGGATCTCCTCGGCGCGGGCACCGGACCCCGCCCAGCCGCTCAGCGCCGCCCGTAAGGTCTTGCGACGCTGGGCGAATGCGGCGTCTACCACCGCGAACGTGTCCCGGCGCAGCGACTCGGCGACCGGGGGCTCGCGGCGCTCGAAGCGCACGAGCCCGGACGCGATCTTCGGGGCGGGCCAGAACACGTTCTTGCCGATCACCCCGGCCTTGCTCACGTGCGCGTACCAGGTGGCCTTCACGGACGGCACGCCGTACACGCGCGACCCGGGCCCGGCCGCCAATCGGTCAGCGACCTCGTCCTGGACCATCACGAGCCCGTGGCGCACGGTCGGGAAGGTCTCCAGGATGTGCAGCAGCACCGGCACGGCCACGTTGTAGGGCAGGTTCGCGACGAGCGCGGTCGGCTCGCCGGGCAGCTCACGCACGCGGGCGGCGTCGGCCTCCACCACGGACAACCGGTCCGCAGCGCTCGGGAAGAACCGTTCCACGGTCTGGGGCAGCTGCCGCGCGAGGGGCGGGTCGATCTCCACGGCCGTGACCGACGACGACGCCGCCAGCAGCCCCAGCGTCAACGACCCCAGGCCGGGCCCCACCTCCAGGACGTGTTCGTCCTGCCCCAGGTGGGCGGCGGCCACGATCCGGCGGATGGTGTTGGGATCGATCACGAAGTTCTGACCGAGCGTCTTGGTGGGGCGGATCCCCGCTTGCTCGGCGAGTTCTCGAATCTCGGCGGGGCCTAGGAGAGGGCCGTCGGTACTGGGCTCGGTCACCGGTCAATCCTACGTGGCGTGCCTGCGCGATCCGCACCCGCACCTGTGCCCGCGCCCCCGCCCCGCTCACTCCCCCATACCTGAACCTTCCCTCCCACCCTCATTGGGCCCCGCGGCAATCCCACTGCACAACACGTGTGCCCCAGAACGACACCGATCACGGGATATGGATGCCTTTTCGGGACACGGATGTGCGAGCGCGAGATCCTGCTGCCGGGAAACGGGGCACGACCCAGAGTTGGCGCCCCAACCAGGTGCGCCACTCGACTGAGCGGGCGGGATCTCGGAGATCATCGAACACGATGATGCGAAGTGTCCACCCCAGATCTCGGAGCACCTCGTTGCGATACATCTCGTTCTTGTACGCGTGGTGGTTCTCGCTGTGCACCCGCCCGTTGAACTCAATGGCTGTCTTGTGTTCAGGCCACGCGAGGTCGAGCAGGCTGTAACCCAGGCGTGTGTCCACGCGAAAGTTCATAACTGGACACGGCAGGCCACACGCCAACAGCATCAACCGCGTCAAGGTCTCCATGGGAGAAAGCGTGGGAAATTGCGTGCTCTTCAATGCCGTGCGCACCGCCATGACCGCACGGGATGTGGGAGGCAGCGTCTCCAATGCCGAGTAGATGTCCGCCAGCGAGAGCGGCTCCCCACAGGATTGAGACGTCCACGCGGGTGTCGAGTCCACCGGCCTCAGATCACGATGCACCAGCAACGCATCCAGTGCGGCGGTGAGTGCCCAGCGGGACATCATGGGCGCGGGATGACACAGCGCCCGATCCGCCCATCGATAGTGGGACCCGATCGGAATCCCAAGGACTTGTAGCGCGGTGATTCCCGTGATGCGGACGGACGATCCAGGGCCGTTGAGATGACGTTGCAGCAACATGGCCCGTTGCACGTGATCCGGGGGCGAATCGGCGCGGCACCACAGCCCGTGGGCCAGTTGATGCATCGAAGGATCACGGGTCAGCTGGTGTTTCCGCCGACCCAGTTCACCGGAAGTGGCCACGAGAGGTCGTGGGCCTCGGTAAGTGGCAGTGATTCGTGAGTCCATGCCAGGAATCTAGGAACGGACGACCTAAAAATCGGAGGGCCTGGACTGGATGGGGAGTGCGGATGACCTCACGCCCCCGATCTCGCAAACATCTGTGCCCCGAAACGACACCGGATCCGCCTCGCTCCTTGCTTTTTCGGGGCACAGGTGTGGTGCAGCCCGGTTGCCGCGGTGGGGAGGTGGGTGGGCTGGTTGTGGGAGCACGCATGAGAAACCAAGTGGGCGCAGGGTGTGGGTGGGCATGGTGGATGGGGCGCGGGGCGGGGTGGGAGCCCCTCAGAACTGCCCGCACACCCGTTCCGAATTCAGAACTGCCCGTACACCCGCTCCGAGTTCTCCCAGATCCGCCGGCACAGCCCCTCGAGGTCTGTGTCCAGGATCTCCGCCATCCCCCGCACCGTGTAGTTGACCATGTACGGCGCATTGGGCCGGCCCCTGAACGGGTGCGGCGTGAGGAACGGCGCATCCGTCTCGCACAGCACGAGCCCCGGATCCGCTTCCCGCAGCGCTGCCTTGAGCGGTGCCGCGTTCTTGAACGTCACGGTTCCCGCGAACGACATGTACCACCCGTTCTCGTTGCACAACCGCGCGAGCTCCGCGTCCCCCGAGAAGCAGTGGAACACCGTACGTTCGGGAGCCCCGGCATCACGGAGGATGCGCACCACGTCCTCGTGTGCCTCACGGTCGTGGATCTGCATGGCCACCCCGTGCCGCTTGGCTATCTCGATGTGCGCCCGGAACGACTCCTCCTGCACCGCTAACCCCGACTCCGGGGTGTGCACACGATCCATTCCCGTCTCCCCGACGCAGCGCACCCTACGCTGCCCCGCCAATTCATCGATCACCGCGAGCGCTTCGTCCAGCGAGCGCCCGCCCGTTGAGCCCGCGTCGCGTGCCCCCGTGAAACGCCCAGCCGCGGAAACTCCCCCTGGTCCATCGGACTCGAAGCGCCCCGCTCCGGACCCCTTCGCCGAGCCGTCACCTGCCGGAGCCGGTGCATCCAGGTCTCCGGAGACACCCGACCCGGCCAAGGTAGGGGCCTCGTTCGGGTGCAGCGCCACCGCTGCCAGCACCCTCGGAACCGTCTGCGCCGCTGCCACCGCGAATCGCGACGACTCCACGTCGCACCCTGCCTGGACCACCCCGCACACGGAGGCGTCCCTGGCCGTGGCCATCGCATCCACCACGGACACCCGTACCAACCCGTCCTGCATGTCCAGGTGGGTGTGGTTGTCCACCACGGGGTGCGGCAACGGCTCCGGCAGCGCAGGGAACGTGAGATTGCGACGTCGTCCTTGCGCATCCGTGTGCGCACGACGCTCCGTGCCCTCACCGTTGGGCACGTCGTCACCGGAATCGGCGACCGCGTACCGCTCCACGGTGTACGCCTCGGGCGTCTGTCCCGCCACGGGCTCGGGTCGGGCTGCGTGGTCCCACACGGATTCGGATACGGGTGTCTCAATCACCCCTCCACGATAGATGACGCGCTCCCGCCCGGCCCCGGGCAACCGCATCCGTGCGCCGCTCGGTGAGGAAGGGGCCCCGACCCCGTTCGCAATGCACCCGCACCTGGCAAATACCTGCGAACATGGGGACAAACACCCCCGGATCCCCCTGCCCGTGAGACGAGGAAATAATGGAGCAGTTCGCCGCCCGCACCAAGGCCATCCTTGACCGCATGAACTCGGTCATCGACGGCAAACCCGCCGAGACCCGCACGGCCCTGCTGACCCTGCTGGCCGGCGGCCACCTGTTGGTCGAGGACGTCCCGGGCGTGGGCAAGACCATGCTGGCCCGTACCCTGGCCGGCGCGGTGGGTGGGACGATCAACCGGATCCAGTTCACCCCGGACCTGCTCCCCACGGACATCACGGGTGTGTCGGTGTACGACCAGACCCGCAACCAGTTCGAGTTCAAACCCGGCCCGGTGTTCGCGAACGTGGTGATCGGGGACGAGATCAACCGCGCTTCGGCCAAGACCCAGTCCGCGCTGCTGGAGGCCATGGCGGAGGGCCAGGTCACGGCGGACGGCACCACGTACCGGCTGGCCGAACCGTTCATGGTCGTGGCCACCCAGAACCCGGTGGAGATGGACGGCACGTTCCCCCTCCCGGAGGCCCAGCGAGACCGGTTCATGGCGCGGATCTCCATGGGCTACCCGGACGCGGACGCCGAGGTCGCCATGCTGCGCGATCACGGCGCAGGCTCCCCGTTGACGGGTCTCGGGCCGGTCGTGGACATCGAGGAGGCCCGCGACCTCGTACGCCACGTGGCCTCGCTGCACGTGTCCACCCCGGTGCGCCGCTACGTGGTGGCACTGTGCCAGGCCACCCGCACGCACCCGCACCTGCGCCTGGGGGCGAGCCCCCGCGCGGCCCTGCAGTTGCAGGCGGCCGCCCGCGCGCAGGCCGCCCTGGCCGGACGCGACCACGTGCTGCCGGACGACGTCAAGGACGTCGCGGTGGCCGTACTCTCCCACCGCCTGCTCCTCGAGCGTCGCTCGGGTGCGGACAGCGCCCAGGACATCGTGCGCACGATCCTCTCCGACGTCCGCGTCCCCACCGAAGACGCCCCCCAGACCCGATGAAGGCCGCCGCTCCCGAGGCGCGGGTAGATTCACGCGCCAAGTTCACGGTGCGCGGGTGGTGTTTCCTGGCGGCAGCCGTGCTGTGCCTGGCCGCCGCCACGTGGCTCGGCCGCAAGGACGTCCTGGCGCTGTCCCTGTTCCTGGGCATGGTGCCGCTGCTGTCCTCCCTGGCCATGTGGCTCGTCAAACCTCGCGTCCTGCTCAAACGTTCGGTGGACCCGCCGCTCGTCACGCTCGGCGACGCCGCCCAGGTGGCCCTGCGCGTACGACGTCGCTCCGCCTTCTCCGCGCGCAACCGTACCTCGGGTGCCGCTCGAGCAGGCTCCACCCACGACCCGGTGGACCCCGCGGTCCACGATATGGGCACGGCAGGAGGCGGCCTGACGGGTGGCATGGGCGATGGCCCGGCGGATGCCGCGAACCCCGGCCGCGGGGCAGGCCCGGACACCACCGACGCGGACCGCAGGGGCACCCTCCGCTCGGGCCGCACGAGCGCCGTCGCCGCCGTGGACGTGCACGAGACCGTGGACCCCCTGCTGGGCCGGGACCAGGACGTCTCGGTACCGGTGTCCGGGGCGCCGGTCACGTACACGGTGCGCCCGCGGCGTCGGGGGATCCACGAACTGGGTCCGGCTACGGTGCGCGTGGGCGACCCGTTCGGCGTGGTGACCGAACTGCTGGACGTGGCCGAGCGGACGTCGCTGTACGTGGCCCCGGAACCCGAGGACCTCACCGAGCACGGGGTCACCATGGCGCGTGAATCCGGCAACGACCCGTCCCGGCGCGCCCAACCGCAACCGGGACCCGACAACGTGATGACCCGCGAGTACCGCCACGGTGACCCCATGCGCCGGGTGCACTGGGCGGCGTCCGCCAAGCACGGCCAGCTCATGGTGCGCCAGGAGGACCCGCGCAGCACGCGCAGCGCCGTCGTGGTCCTGGACTCCGCGGCCGAACACTGGCCGGGCGCTCGTGTGTGGGCCGGTGTGCTCGAATCCACCGAGGAGTTCGAGTGGGCGGTGCGCGCGGCGGCGTCCGTGATCGAGCACCTCACGCGCCGCGAGACCGTGGTGCACGCGCTCGACGACCAGGGCCGCGCAATGCCCCGCGGCGAGGCACCGGTGGCCGACCTGCGGGACACGGACGTCACCGACGACACCGCCACGGAAGTCGTCCACGGCCTCTCCCGAGCGGCCCTCGTGAGCCGGCCCGAATCCGAGGCGTCGACCGATCCCCTGACCGAGCGCCTCGAACGGGAGGGGCTCTCCCACCCGTTGTTGCTGCTCACGGGCCGACTCTCCCCAGCGGCCGCGCGGCGCTACGTCACGGCAGCGGCGGCGAGCACGGTGTGTTCGGTCATCATGGTGATCGACGCCCCCGCGCACCGCCCCGACAGCGCCGCGGTGTTCGAGTCCGCGGGGTGGTCCGTGGTGTTGGTGACGCGCTGGACGGACGTGGACGCCGCATGGCTCGCGACCACCCGCGGGGCCACCCTGCTGACTCCGCCGCCGCCCGACCCCGGTACCCGACAGCTGCGCATGGACGAGATGATGGGCCACGCCCGAGGGAGGGCCACCGCATGAGCGCCCCCGATCCCACGCCCCACGCGGACCACGACGCCACCTCCGCGGGGACCCCCGCCGCGGCTGCGACCGCCAGCGCAGCGCCCACGGCTCAGGGCCGCTCGGTGACCCCCGCCGCCACCGGCCACCGGGCCGCGCCGGACGGCCGGAGCTCCGCCGGCCACTCCCGCACTCCGCACGATCAGCACATCCAGGGAGCGCGTCCGCCCCGGCCCCGCGTGATCGAACTCAGTCTGCTTCTGCTCACCGCGATCGCCCTGGGCTGCGTGGGCATGGCCGGGGCGCTGAATGGCCTGTGGTGGCTGCCCTCCGTGGCGGCCACCGTGCTCACGGTGCTCGTGGTCACGGGCGCGGCCCGCTGGTTGCGCGTGCCCTCACCGCTCGTCACGGTCCTGGGCCTGGCCGCCCTGTTGCTCGCGTTGACCGTGGTGCACCTGCCTTCCCACGCCCTGCTGGGCTTCATCCCCACCGGGGAGACCTTCACCGCGGCCGGTGAGCTGTGGCGTTCCTCCGGCGACTTCATCTCCCGCGACGCCGCCCCCTACGGCCCGAACCCCGGGCTGGCCTTCGTGCTGTGCACCCTGGTGGGGCTGGTGACCGTGTTCATGGAAACCGTGCTCGTGGGCCTACGCATGGCCGGGCTCGCATGCCTGGGGGTCCTGGCGCTGCTCGTGCTCCCCGCGCTGACCCTGCCGGGCAGCGTCACTGCCCTCGGTCTGGCCGCGGCCGCGCTCGCCGCCCTGGCGCTGCTGGCCGGTTCACGGTTCTGGGGTGCCACGCGCGCCCAGCGCATCGCCCCGACCCCGGGAGGACTCCCCCGCGCCCTGCTCGTCATCGCCGGTGTACTCGCGGTGGTGCTGTTCGTCCCCGCGGTCATGCCCGGATTCTTCAACGGGGCCTTCCCACAGGGCAGCTCGTTCACCGCCGAGCGCGCCTCCGGGGTGGGCCCGCTGCGCGCGGTGGGTCAGGACCTGCGCTCGGACGAGCACACCCGGCGGTTCTCCTACACGACCTCGGACGACCAGCCCCAATACATGCGGTTGCTCACCCTTTCCGATTTCGACCAGGACGAGTGGTTCCCGGACGTCGAGAACCTGGACGGCGATCTGTCGGGTCTGGCCGACGCCGCGCGCAACCCGGTCCCCCGCGGCACCGAGGTCTCGGCCAAGGTCATGTTCGACGACTTCTCCGAGCACTGGCTGCCCGCACCCTACGCCCCGGTGGCCGTGAGTGGACTCGGTGACGAGGGGTGGGCGTGGAATCCCCGCGACCTGTCCATCTTCAGCGAGTCCACGGGAATGTCCGGGGCCGAGTACACGATCACGTTCGCGCTGTCACGAGCCACCCCGGAGGCACTGCGGACGGCACCGTCGGCAGCGTCGGACCCGCAGCTCAGCGACTACCTGCGGCTGCCCGCGAACCGCCCGCAATCGGTCGCGGACGCCGCGCGCACGTTCACCGAGGGTGCGGACACGGACTACGACCGCGCCCTCGCGATCCAGAACCACCTGCGCGACGACTTCCGCTATGACGTGACCGCCCCGCTCGCCCAGGGCTACGACGCCGGCGGGATGGGATCGCTCGACGAGTTCATGCGCACCCGCACGGGGTACTCGGGGCATTTCGCCCCGGCCATGGCCCTCATGTCCCGGGAAGTGGGTATCCCCGCGCGGGTCGCTGTGGGTTACCTGCCCACCGCCCCGGTCGAGGACCCGGACGGCGGCCGTTCCTTCCCCGTGAGCACGGGCGATTCCCACGCGTGGCCCGAGCTGTACTTCGAGGGCGTGGGCTGGGTCCGTTTCGAGCCCACCCCCGGGGTGCCCAGCACCCCCGATTACGCGCCGGATTCGGCCCAGGACCAGGGTGGGGAGGGTTCGCAGACCCCGGAGGAGACCGCGGCGCCGAGCGACGAGCCCGAGCAACAGCCCAGCGAGGAACCCTCCGACCAGCCGTCCGATCAGCCGAGTGAACAACCCAGCGAGCAACCGGGGGACGACCCCTCGCAGGAGCCATCACCCCAGGACGAGGCGGCGCCGACCACCGCTGCGGTGCCGTGGTGGCTCGTGACCGGGGTGCTCGGTCTGCTCGCGCTGCTGGCCCTCGCGGCGGCGCCGCGGGTGGTGCGCGGGCGGCGTCGTCGGGCGCGACTCGCGGCACTGCAGGACGCGTCCCTGACCCCGCAGCGCCGGGCCAACGCCGCGTGGGACGAGTTCCGCGCGCTCGCCGAGGACCACGGCGTCACCTCCCCCGCGTCCGACACGCCTCGCGTGCGGGCGCGCCGGCTCGCGGCGGGGCTACCGGGTGCGCAGACCGCCGTGGATCACCTCGTCGCGGACCTGGAATCCGCGAGCTACGGCGCCCCGGACTCCCGCTGGACCCCGCGGACCACGCCGGAGGACCTCACGCTGGTCCGGGACGAGTTCCGGAAGCGGGCCTCGCGCGGCGGGCGGCTGCGCGCCGACTGGTGGCCGGCGTCGCTGTGGAGCGGCCCGCGCGGGTGACCACGACGCCGCGCGGGCGGGTCCGTCCCGCCCGCGCGGAGGCCGGGGCCGCGCCGTCATCACTGCACGGAGACCGGCAAGTCCGACCCGAGGGGCACTCGTCGGCGAGACGGTCGTCCTACATATCTGCGCGCCATTACCGCGGGTCGGGTCAGTTCTGACCGCGCGCGGTGATCACGGCGTCGTAGAGCTTGCGTGTGCTCACCCCGTGCTCGGTGGCCACCTCGCGCGCGGCGGCCTTGAGCTTGACGTCGCTCGTGGCCACGAGGTGCTCGACCTCCTGAACGAGGTCCTCGGGCTCGGGAGCCACGGCCGGTGGGGCACCATGCACGACCACCACGATCTCCCCGCGCACCTGGTTGTTCGCGGCCCACTCGACCAGACCCGCGAGGTCATCGCGCAGCACCTCTTCATGCAGCTTGGTCAGCTCGCGGCACACGGCCGCGCGCCGGTCCGCGCCCAGGGCTTCCCGCAGCGCGGTGAGCATCTCCGCGAGACGGTGCGGGGACTCGTAGAAGACCATGGTGCGGGGTTCGTCCCGCAGGGTCGCGAGGTGGGCCGCACGCTCGCCCGTCTTACGCGGCAGGAAGCCCTCGAACGTGAACCGGTCGGTGGGCAGCCCGGAGACCGCGAGCGCCGCGAGGACCGCCGAGGGCCCGGGGAGCACACTCACGGGCAGGTCCGCCTCGGCCGCGGCGCGCACGAGCGGGAACCCGGGGTCGGAGACCGTGGGCATGCCCGCGTCGGAGAGCACGGCCACGGTACGACCGCGGCGCACATCGTCCAGCAGTTCGCCGGTGCGCGCGTTCTCATTGTGTTCGTGGTGGGTGACCACCCGCCCGGTCACGGTCACGCCGAGCCCGGAGGCCAGGCGGTGCAGGGTGCGGGTGTCCTCCACGGCCAGCACGTCCGCGGTGTGCAGGACGTCCTTGAGCCGCTGGGACGCGTCCGAGAGGTTGCCAATGGGGGTGCCCACGACCACCACGGCACCGGGGCGGTGGTCCTCGGTGCCGGGGGTGGTCGTCGATGTCTGTGAACTCACCCGTCCACTCTACGAAGGTCCGCCGGTCGAACGCGGTGACGCCACCGTGGCCGGGCTGAATCTCCAGGGGTGCACCCTACGATGGGATCCGTGCCCTCGACTGTCTTCTCCCCCGCCTCGACCGCACCCGTGGCCCCCTCCGTGCGCGACCGCCTGCTCCCCGCGGTCACCCGGTTGCCCCGGTACTGGTGGGTCCCCCTGGCGCTCGTGACCCTGCTGGGCGGGGTGCTGCGCTTCGTGCACCTGTCGTGGCCGCACGCCGTGGTCTTCGACGAGACGTACTACCTCAAGGACGCCTACTCGCTGCTGCTCCACGGCACGGAGCAGCAATGGCCCGAGGGCGCGGACGAGGGGTTCGTCTCCGGGAACATCCCAGACACACAGGGTCACCCCTCTTTCGTGGTGCACCCGCCCCTGGGCAAGTGGCTCATCGCGATCGGGCTGTGGTTGTTCGGCGCGGACGACCCATTCGGGTGGCGCTTCTCCGCGGCCCTGTTCGGCACGGCGTCCATCGCCGTGATCTGGTGCGCGGGATGGTTGTTGTTCCGCTCGGTCACCCTGGCCACGATCGCCGGTGTGCTGACCTCCCTGGACGGGCTGCACCTCGTGGAGTCCCGCCTGGCCCTGCTGGACGTCTTCCTCATGTTCTTCCTGTTGCTCGCCTTCGTCTTCGTCCTGTTGGACCGCGACGACGGTCGACGCCGCCTGCTCGCCCGCGGCCCCGGCGGCGTCCTGGGCCCGTGGTTGGGCGTGCGGTGGTGGCGGATCGCCGCGGGCGTGGCGTGCGGTGCGGCCGCGGCCGTGAAGTGGAACGCGCTGTTCAGCATCGCCGCGCTCGGGATCCTGGCGGTGCTGTGGGACATGAACGCGCGGCGGATCGCCGGGGTCAAGAACTGGTTCGCCGGTGCGGTGCTCAAGGACGGCCCGTGGGGATTCCTGAGCATGATCGGCGTGGGCGCGGTGGTGTACGTGATCACGTGGACCGGGTGGCTCACCACGAGCACGGGCTACAACCGCAACTGGGCCGAGCTGAACCCGGGCGACGGCCCGCAGTGGCTCCCGACCGCCCTACGTTCCCTGTGGGAGTACCACGTGGCGGCCTATTCGTTCCACGCGGGGCTGTCCTCGCACCACACGTACATGGCCGGCCCGGCCACGTGGCCGGTCATGGCCCGCCCCACGTCCTACTTCTACGAATCCCCCGGACGAGGCGTGGACGGCTGCACGGTGGACTCGTGCAGCCAGGCCATCCTCAACCTGGGCAACCCCGCCGTGTGGTGGGTGGGGATCCTGGCGGTGCTGCTGGGACTGTGGTTGTGGGCGGTGCTCCGTGACTGGCGCTTCGGTGCCCTCGTGGGCGTGTACGCGGCCGGTTACCTCCCGTGGTTCCTCTACCCGGAACGCACGATGTTCTTCTTCTACGCGCTGTCCTACTTCCCCGCCATGGTCCTGCTGATCACGGGGGCGATCGGGGTGCTCACAGGCAAGCTCGCGGTCCCCCGCCTGGGTGCCACCGCGGGCACGCCGTCCGCCGCGGTGCACGAGCAGGTGATCTCACCGGTGTGGGCGCGGCGCTGGCGCAGGGTGAGCGTGGTGTTCCTGCTGCTCGTGGTGGTGCTCGCGGTGTTCTTCTGGCCCGTGTGGACCGCCCAGACCATTCCCTACGAGCACTGGCGCTGGCGGATGTGGTTCACCTCGTGGATCTGAAGGAGCGTGCCGCCCGCATCCGGCGGGTCGTGGCGAGCATGACCGCGAACGCCCCGATGAGCGCCACGAGCGCCACGGCGATCGCGGCGTCGATCCAGAACTGGGTGGGATAGAGCCGGATCAGGGTGTCCGAGATGCTGAAGGTCCACGTCCCGGAGCTGAAGAACAAGGAGTGGAACGCCGCGAAGAAGCTCTGCCACCCCACCACCGCGAACACGGCCGTGAGCAGCAACAGGACCACGGTGAGCCACGAGCCCGCGAACCACGCGGAAGAGGCGGTCCCCGGGGTCGCCCGGTGCAGGTACCAGGCCGCCAGGACGCTCAGCACGAGCAGGACGAACGCGATCAGCAGCCCCCAATACATCACGTGCTGGACGTCCCGCATGTGAGAGACCTCCGCCGGGGTGAACGCCATGCCACCCTCGCTGCTCACCAGACCGCCCAAGTACTCGGGCGGGGCCAGGTTCATGATGTAGTCCATCCCGTAGGAACCGAACGTCATCCGTTCCTGCGTGCTCATCCCCCAGTGGTCAGTGGGGAAGCCGGGGCGGTGGTACTCGAGCCACAGGAAGACCGGGGTGGCCACGAGTCGAACCCCCAGCGCCACGAGCAGGACGGGCAGAGTGAGTGCCAGGAATCCCTGGAGGATGCGCTGCACCGCGGTGGGGCGGGGCCAGGGGCCGCGTGGGATGGAGGAGCTCACCGGGCTGTATCACCAGTTTCCGTGCCAGTCCTCGTCCGAGTAGTGCTCGAACGGGATGTTCCAGTCCCCGTAGCCATCGTCGGGATCGGCCTGGGGGTAGTCAGTGTTGACCACCTCCACCATGTCACCCGGGCGGAAGGTCTCAAAAATGTAGGCCGCACCCTCCGGCGGCATCCCCACGCACCCGTGGGACACGTTGGCCACGCCCAGCACGGGCATCGCGGACGGCAGCGCCTGGTGGATGAACTCGCCGCTCCACGTCAGCCGGGACACGTTGGACGCCTCGAACGGCGGGTAGTAGTGGGGGTCGCCGGGCTTGAGGTTCAGCGACGACGCCTTGAACTCGTAGGAGGCCGCTTGCTCGATGATGACCTTCTTGCCCGTGGTGGACGGCCAGTCCGGGTTGCCCAGGGTCACGGGCCAGCGACCGGTCTCCTTGCCGTTCACGTAGGCCACGAGGGTCTTGGTGTTGTTGTCCACGAACGCGCGCTGCTCGGGTCCCGTGCGGAAGGACACGGTCTTGTTGCCGTTGCCGATCATGCCGTTGCCCAGGTCCTTGCCCAGGATGTTCGCGGTGACCTTCACCTGGGCGTTCGGGTCCCACGGTTGCTCGGGGCGGAAGCGCAGTTTGCGGTCCGAGTACCACCGGAACGCGCCGTTGCGGTGCGCCCCGTCCACGGTCACGGCCTTCTCGACCTCGTCCTTGTTCATGACGGGCTCGGAGAAGTTGAACTCCACGACCTGCCACACGCCGTAGGTCTGCCCGTCCTTGACGTTGAGGGCCACGTCCGCCTCGTGGGCGGCGTCCACCGTGCTGAACACGGACTGCCCCGTGCTGTCCCGGTCCCCGGAGCGCGCGGTGTAGTCCACCGTGTAGGTCTCGTCGAACGCAAGGGGCGCCTTCGAGCGCCACTCGTGGCCGTCCTGCGCGAGTTCGCCCTCGACCCGCTCCCCCGAGCCCGCGGCGCTCACGGTCACGTCCGTGAGTTCCCCGCCGTCCGCTGTGACGACCACGGGGTCCACGGGGTTGACCATGCTCGTGTCGGCGGCCGGGCTCACCTCGACCCGCACGGTCCCGAAACTCTTCGTGGGCGCGGGGCTCGATGGAGCGGCGTCGGCGGACGACGGCGCTGCCGGGGTGGCGTCGTTCCCCCCGGCGCACGCGCTCAGGCCCAGGAGCCCTGCGAGAGCGAGGCACGCGATGCCCGGACGACGACGCCGCGCGCTCGCCCCGGCGGGACGCGCGGGCTCGCGCGGTGTCCCGGGCAGCGGATCGCGGTGGTGGGAAGGGAGTCTCATGGGCACCTCACATCGGGGGGAGAACGGCGGCCGTGGGAATCACGGTCTCGCAGCCCACCCGGACGGGGCAACCGGGTTACGGCCGCCGCCAGTGCGGGGTGCGCAGGGCTGCGGGGAGGGGGACGAAGTCCATGCGCTGCCCCACCTGCGTATTTGCGTTCGCAATCGTACGCGTCGCTACAGAATAGCCGGTATTCACCCCGGAACGGCCCATGGGAACATGACGCGCCGGGCGCACGCCATTGGCGCCCGCGGAGCCCTCGGAACGGGGCATTTCGGCGGAACCGGAATCGCCCGCGGGGCCGGAGGAATCGGCGTCGGCCCGGGATTCGTCATCGCGGCCCTGGTAGGAGACGTCGCGCAACACGGGACCCCGTGACAGGGACGGGCCCGAGGGTCGCGCAGCCCCGGGCGGTCGCACGGCGCCCAGGAACGTACCGCGCGCCGTGCGGTGGGGTGCGGGATCCTCGTCCGGTCGGACGGCTTCCACCACAGCGTCGAGGTCGTCGTGGCTCCAGCCGTCCGGTGACTCCAGGCGCACCACGCGCCAGCCCTTGGGTGCCGTCAATGAGTCCGCGTGCACGGGGCACAGGTCGTACGCGTGCGGTTCCCTCCGCGCGGACAGGGCACCGATCACCGCGGTGGAATCGGAATAGACATAGGTCAGAGTGCACACCGCGTCACGGTTGCACATCTGCTTGGAGCACGTGCGCCGCGGAGTCTCGGGAGCAGCCACGGGGTTCAGCGTCCCCGGCGACGCAGCCTGCGCCGCTCGCGCTCGGACAGGCCGCCCCAGATCCCGAACTTCTCGTCGTTGGCCATGGCGTAGTCCAGGCACTTGCCGCTCACGGGGCACGCCTCGCACACGCGTTTGGCGTCCCGGGTGGACCCGCCCTTCTCGGGGAAGAAGGCCTCGGGATCGGTCTGGGCGCACAGGGCGTCGGTCTGCCACGCGAGCTCGCCCTCGGCGTCACCCTCGCTCACGGAGTACAGCCCGGCCACGGCCTGCCACACGGAGGCGTCCACGCTCTGGACGTCGTGGACCTCGGTGGTGCTCAGGTCTTGGGGGGTGCTCACGGGGGGTTGCGGTTCACGCGGCTTCTTGCGGTCGGAACGCAGGAGCACGTCCCCGGCGACCTCGGGGTGTGCGGCCAGGAAGGCCGTGGCGAGATCGTCCAGTGTGGTCACACCCGAGTCCCCCCGGGCTTGATCCACGGGATCCACGAACCAGTCCACGGGAGCTGCACCCCCGGTCGACCCGGGTTCGTAGTCCTCCCGAGCATCGATCTGGCGGCGTGCGGCCTCTCCCATGTCACTCCTTCCGTCCCACGCGTTCGCTGTTCAAATGTCCTCAACCAGCCCGGTTGTCCCGACCGAAAACGAGTCCGCCACGTAGGGGCGTACACCGTCGATATCCCGGTGGATCCCCTAATTACACGCGTGTAAGTCCTACTGAGTCAAGCCGAGTATCCTGGGCTTCCCGGGTCCACCGGCGCGCCGTCCGGGAACCCGTGGTTCCGTCACATACCCTAAGGAGTTTCCTCGTGGGACGCACACCCACAGACCTGACCCAGGCCCTGCAGACCGTGGCCGAGCGCCCCACCCCCGCTCTGATCTGGCGCGACGGCGCCGAACGGGTCGAGCTGTCCGGGCGGGTCCTCGTGAACTGGGTCGAGAAGGCCGCCGGGCTGCTCGTGGACGAGCTCGACGTCGGCGCCTCCGACGTCCTCACGATTTCCCCCGTGCCGCACTGGCGACTCGCGGTGCTCACGTTCGCGGCGTTACGCGCGGGTGCGCGCGTGGACTTCACGCGTCATCCCGAACCGGATTCGGTGGTCCATGCGTACCCGGAGTCTCACCCTGACGACGACGCCGCGGCCCAGACCCTGCTGGTGGTCGCCGAACCCGCACTGGCCTTCGAGTGCTCGGGGCCCCTGCCCCAGGGCGCGGTGGACTTCTGCGACGAGGTCCGGGCCCAACCGGACATGTACGGGGGTCTCGAGAACCCGGAACCCGACAGCGTGGCCCTGCCGTCCGGGGTGACCCACGCGGAGGTACTGCCGCGAGCGTTGGAGCTCGCCGGAACCGACGAGGGCACCGTGTACCTGCCGCTCACCGAGGGTTGGGGCGAGAACGCGGCCCTGCGGACCCTGGGGATCATCACGGCCGGTGGGGCGGTGTTGCTGACCGCGCGTCCCGAGGACGCCACGGCCGCTGTCCTGGACCAGGAGCGCGCAACCCGCGGTTGACACCGAAACACGGTGGCGCCTGCACCGGGCCGCGCGACCGGCGGTGGTCCGGCCGGCGTTTGTCTGGTGCAGGCGCCCTGTTCGACGGTCCTCGCGGATCAGGACGCGCGGCGCACGTCCTGCTCGGGAAGGGTGTTCGCCACCGTGTCCTCGGGCCGCGGCGCCGGGTTCCCGTGGTGGGATGCCGGGTCGTCGTGTCGGGGCGTCTTGTCCTCGCGCTGCGGGATCACGGGGATCTGCCCGGTGATGAACGCGAGTTCCTGGTCCGGGCTGCTCGCGAAGTCCGGGTCCTGGTCCAGCTTGGTGCTGAACACCCAGAAGCGGTAGGCGAAGTAGCGGAAGATCGTGCCCAAGATGGTACCGATGATCGTGCCGGAGATGAAGGACGCGGTCGCGGAGGTCAGGCCCAGGACGTAGTAGCTGACCCCGAGGCACCCGAGTTCGATCCCCATGCCGATGCCGTTGGCCACCAGGAACTGCACGAGTTCCTTGCGTTTGTCCTCTTGGCGCTTGTCCCGGAAGGTCCACAACCGGTTGGCGACCCACGAGAAGATGATGGCCACGACCGTGGCGACCACTTTGGCCTTGATGTGGCTTTCCGCGAAGTACTGCGTGTGCATGAGTACCCAGACCAGGCCCGCGTTGATGGCGAACGCAGCCGCACCCACAACCCCGAACTTCGCGAGTTCTTTGACGAACAGATTCCACAGCGCGTGTGCGCGATCAAACATTTTGTTCAAGATTCGATCCCAATCTGACGCTCGGGGAAGAGGGATGGGTGGCCGCACCGGCGTGGCCCGCCGCCGACCCGTGACCCGCCACGACACGGATGATGTGGCCTCCGCAGGAAGATTGAGTGCATCGTACTCCGAAATGGCTGAACGTCCGCTGTGGCGCTAGCCTGAAACCGTGAATTCTCCCATTACCGGTCCTGTCATTGGTGTGGTGGGCGGCGGGCAGTTGGCCCGCATGATGGCCCCCGCCGCCGTCGCTCTCGGCGTGGAACTGCGCGTGTTGGCCGAGGGCCCGGAGGTCAGTGCCGTGGCCGCGGTGCGCACGGCACCCACAGGTGACTACACGGATCTCGAGACCCTGCAGCGTTTCGCCGCGGACGTGGATGTGCTCACGTTCGACCACGAACACGTTCCCACCGAGCATCTGCGCGCGCTCGAGTCGCAGGGTGTGGCGGTGCGTCCGGGGCCGTCCGCCCTGGTGCATGCGCAGGACAAGCTCGTGATGCGCCGCGCCGTCGCCGAGCTGGGCCTGCCCAATCCGCAGTGGCAGGAAGTCTACTCCCCGCAGGAACTCGTGGCGTTCGGCGAGCGCGTGGGTTGGCCCGTGATCCTCAAAACCCCGCGGGGCGGGTATGACGGCAAGGGCGTCCTCAAGGTCGACGGCCCGCAGGACGCCGGCACCGGCACCGCCGCCGAGTGGTTCGAACGCGCCACCGGCCAGGACGACGGCGCCGGGTTGCTCGCCGAGGAAGCGGTCGCGTTCTCGCGGGAACTGTCCGCGATGGTCGCGCGCCGGCCCTCGGGGCAGACCGTGGCGTGGCCCGTGGTGGAGTCCATCCAGGTGGCCGGGGTGTGCGACGAGGTCATCGCCCCCGCCCCCGGCCTGGATCCCCAGGTGGCCCGCGCGGCACAGGACGCCGCGGTCCGGTTGGCCGAGGAACTGGGCGTGACCGGAGTGATGGCCGTGGAGCTGTTCGAGACCCCCGGGACGGACGCGGGTTTCGCGGTCAACGAGCTCGCCATGCGCCCCCACAACTCGGGCCACTGGAGCATGGACGGATCCGTCACGGGACAGTTCGAGCAGCACCTGCGCGCCGTGCTGGACTGGCCCCTGGGCGCCACGGACGTCGTGGCCGGGGCGGCCGTGATGAAGAACTACCTGGGCGGGGACAACCAGGACCTCTTCGCCGCGTATCCGCAGGCACTGAGCGCGGAACCCCGCGCCAAGATCCACAACTACGGCAAGTCCGTGCGCCCGGGGCGCAAGATCGGTCACGTCAACGTGGTGGGCGGCGCCCACGAGGTGCAGCGGCTGCGGGAGATCGCGACCCACGCGGCGAGCATCCTGCGCGACGGCGAGGACCGCGGGGTGCGACCCACCGACGTGAGCGATGCTCCCGAGCGGCAACCGTGGGGTGCGGTCCCGTCCGGTCAGGACGAGGCCCCGCGCGTGGGTCTCGTGATGGGCTCGGACTCGGACTGGGCCACCATGCGGGCCGCGGCCGAGGCCCTCGAGGAACTCGGGGTCCCGTACGAGGCGGACGTGGTTTCCGCGCACCGGATGCCCACCGAGATGCTCGAGTACGGCCGTACCGCCCACGAGCGTGGCCTGCGGGTCATCATCGCCGGGGCCGGCGGTGCCGCCCACCTGCCGGGCATGCTCGCGTCCGTCACGCCGCTGCCCGTGATCGGGGTGCCCGTGGCGTTGAAGACCCTGGACGGCATGGATTCCCTGCTGTCCATCGTGCAGATGCCCGCGGGGGTTCCCGTGGCCACGGTGTCGATCAACGGCGCCCGCAACGCCGGTCTGCTCGCCGCCCGGGTGCTGGGATCGGCGTCGGACGCGTCCGGGCAGGACCTGCGGGAACGACTGCGGGACTTCGCACAGGAGCTCTCGGAAGCGGCGCACCGGAAGGGCTCCGTGCTGCGTGACGCCGTGAGCCGCGGAACCGCCTCCCAGGACTGAGCGCCACCCCCTTCGGGGTGCATTGTCGGCCCGGACCCAGGCGGACAAGGCACAATGATCGGGTCGGGATCCGTTCTCCTCTGATGGATCCCGGCCCGGCGGGCCCGCACCCATGGCCCGTCGCAACACCGACTTCCCCTTCAGCACGGAGTTGCACGTGAACGGATCCAGCGACCGGCCCGACGACGCCGCCCCCCATCCCACGGCCACCAAGGCCTACGAGAGCGTGGCGTCGGGCTCCCACACCGCATCGGACGAGCCGCCCGCGGGCGCCACCGCCGAGCGTCACCCGGGCGACGGGCCGCGACGATCGCGTTCCCGCGTGGGGGATCCCCTCAGGAGTCCCCGGTTCGCTGCACCCGCCACCCGCACCAAGCGGGCCTGGTGGCTGCTGGGTACCACGCTGCTCGTGCCCGGTTCCGCGCAACTCGTGGCGGGCCGACGCGGCCTGGGGCGGATCGCCGTGCGCGTGACCGCCGTGGTGTGGGCGCTCGTGCTCGCCGCCCTGTTGTTGTGGGTCGTGTGGCGCAGCGCGCTGATCTGGTTGCTGACCAACACCGTGACCTCCGCGGTGCTCATGTACGGCCTCGTGGCGCTCGCGATCGGGTGGGTGCTGTTGTGGTTCGACACGCTGCGCCTGATCAGACCCGGGCTGCTCGGGGACGGGACGCGCCGGGCCGTGGTGCTCGTGACCGTGCTCGCGATGCTCGTGACCGGAGGGGGACTCGGCTACGCGGCGCACCTGGTCTCCGTGGCCCGCAACGCGGTCTCGGACATCTTCGGCGGGGGCATGCCGTTCGCCCCGGCGGACGGGCGCTATAACATCCTGCTCATGGGCGGTGACGCCGGTGACGACCGCGAGGGCCGCCGCCCGGACTCCATGACGGTGCTCAGCATCGACGCCTCCTCGGGGCAGACGGTCACGATCTCCCTGCCCCGCAACCTGCAGAACGTCCCGTTCCCGGCGGACTCCCCCATGAACGCGGTCTACCCCGAGGGGTTCAATTGCGGGGACGAGTGCATCATGAACGCCGTCTACACGGACGTGATGCAGAACCACAAGGACCTCTACCCGGACGTCGCCGATCCCGGGGCGCAGGCCACCAAGGAGGCCGCCGAGGGCGTCACGGGCCTGAAGATCCAGGCGTACGCGCTGATCGACATGGACGGCTTCGCGTCCCTCGTGGACGCGCTCGGCGGGATCGACATCAACGTGGGTGGCCGCGTACCGATCGGCGGCGGGACCAACCTGGACACGGGGCTGAAGAACCCCATCCTGGGGTGGATCGAGCCCGGGACCCAGCACATGGACGGCTACCACGCCCTGTGGTACGCCCGCTCCCGCGAGGGCGCCACGGACTACGACCGCCAGGCCCGGCAGCGTTGCGTCCAGGCCGCGATGCTCGCGCAGCTGAACCCGGTCGCGGTGGCCACCAAGTTCGACGAGCTCGCGAGCTCTGGCCAGCAGATCCTCGAGACGGACATCCCGCAGTCCTCGATCGGCTCCATGGTCACCGTGGCCACGAAGGCCAAGGACCACGAGCTGCAGGCGTACGCGGCGGGTCCTCCCTACTACGACCAGTCCTTCCCCACCTATCCGGACTACGCGCAATTCCAGTCCGACGTCTCCCGGGTCCTGGCGAACGCGAACGGCGACGACGCCCAGGCCGCCGGGGGCGCGCGCGGCGACGCAGCGGTGCCGTCCGCCGACACGCCCGGCACCGTGGGTTCCCAGGGTGCGGCGCGAACGGGCGGGGTGTCCGCGCTGGGCGGCGGTGCGGGCGTCGGGACGGCCGTGGTCGTGCCCGCCGCGCTCAAGGTACCGGTGCAGGAGCAGTTGTCGCCGAACGGGACGTGCTCGGTCCCCTGACCCGGCACCCCGGGCCCGCGCACTCGGTACAGTTGAGGGCGTGGCGAACATCCTGCAGTCCCCCGAATGGGCACGGTTTCAGCAAAGCATCGGACACCGCGTGATCCAGGCGAATGGGCCGGGCTGGCGGTACCTCGCGACCGTCGAGGGCGGGCGCACCGGACGGTACCTGTACTGCCCGTACGGCCCCGAAGCGGACTCCCCGCACACGTTCGACGCCGCTCTGGCGGACCTCACGGCGCAGGCCGAGGCGCACCGGTGCTGGTTCGTGCGCGTGGAGCCGATCAACGGTCACCCGGTGGACGGTCTGGAGACCCCGGAGGCATCGCTCAAGCGGCGAGGCATGAAGCTCGCGCCGCGCCAGGTGCAACCGGGACACACCCAGCTGATCGACCTGCGCAAGGACGCCAAGGACCTGCTCAAGGACATGAAGTCCACCAACCGCAATCTCTACCGCAACATCCACAAGAAGGGCGTGAGCATCGAGCGCTCCGAGGATCCCGCGGACGTGCGGTACCTGCTGACCTTCCTGGACGCGACCGCCAAGCGGCGCAACTTCAATCGGCAGCATGACGACTACCTGCGGGCCGTCGCGGAATCGCTCATGCCCGCGGGTGCCGCGAGCCTCTACCTCGCCAAGCTGGACGGTGAGCCGATCGCGGCCTCGCTCGTGTACGACTCCGAGGACACCCGCACCTACGCGCACGCGGCCACGGACCAAACCCACCGGAAGCTCTCGGCGGGGATCCCGCTCGTGGTGACCATGATCATGGACGCCAAGGAGAAGGGGCTCACGTGGTTCGACCTCTTCGGCACCGCTCCCGAGGGCGCGGGGCCCGAACACGAGTGGTACGGCTTCACGTCCTTCAAGAAGTCCTTCGGCGGCGAGCCCGTGTCCTACCCGGGGACGTGGGACCTGCCGGTCTCCCGCGCGGGCTACACCGCCTACGGTGCGGTGCGCGCGGGCCGTGAGACCCTCGGGGCAGCCCGGCGCAAACTGCGCACCCTGCGCGAGCGTAGGGTGGGCGCATGACTCGCACAGCCCTGATCACGGGTGCCACCGGTGGCATCGGACGTTCCTTCACCCATGCCCTGCACGAGCGCGGCTACGGCCTGATCCTCACGGGCCGCAGCACCGAGAAGCTCACGGAACTGTCCCAGACCGTCACGGGCGGCACCGCGCAGATCGTCGTGGCGGACCTCGGGACCACCGAGGGGATCGACACCATCGTGGACGTGCTGGAACGCAACCCCGTGGACCTGCTGATCAACAACGCGGGCTTCGGCAGTCACGGCGAGTTCGCCCACCTGGACCTGGACCACGAGATCGAGGAGCTCACGGTCAACGTCCGGGCCCTCATGACGCTGACCCACACCGCCCTGGGTGCCATGACCGCCGCGGGGCACGGCGCGATCGTGAACATCGCGTCCGTGGCGGGCTTCCAGCCCCTGCCGTCCATGGCCACGTATAGCGCGTCCAAGGCGTTCGTGGACCGCTTCAGCCTCGCCG
This sequence comes from Kocuria marina, assembly GCA_014652975.1. GTDB lineage: Bacteria > Actinomycetota > Actinomycetes > Actinomycetales > Micrococcaceae > Kocuria > Kocuria marina. Next base: position 230,453 of record BMZV01000003.1, read on the forward strand.
TGGGTGTGGAGGCCCGCAAGCACGGCGTACACGTGTTGAGCGTTAACCCCGGTCCCGTGGACACCCAGTTCTTCACGGTCGCCAATGCGCAGGCCATCGAGCTGGGCCGTTCCGCGAATCCGGACGACCTCGTGGCCGCGACACTCACGGCACTCGACAAGAAGCGGTCCCGGCTCGTGTTCCCGCGCGCGTACTACGTCCTGGACGCCCTCACGGGCGTGCTCCCGCGGTCGCTGGTCGCGCGCGCCGCGAACGTGGTCTCGGGCCGCAAGTAGTCCCACCCCGCGCCGGCAGAGTTCGTCCCGGGCGGGCGGGGCTCGTCTCCCGGGCGGGCAAGTCTCGTCCCGGCCGCGCCGTGCGGCCAGGCACGGCCCTCTTCGCGCCGCGCGCCTCGGCTCGCGCGAGTCGTCCACACCGTCCACGGCGTGCGCCGCAGGTCAGGCCCGTTCACCAGCGGGCGGCGTCGCGGACCGCCGCCCGGCCCTCCTCGACGGCGCGACGCAGCAGTCCGGCGGCCGCGCTCTGACGCCGCGAAGCGCTCTGCGTGTCCCCGTCCGTGCTCGGGGTTCCGGTGACCGGTGTGCCGGTGGACTGCGCGGTCCGCTTGCGGCGGGCCAGCGGGCCCGGAAGCATGCCCGTGATCATGCCGCCCCGCGCCGAGCGTGGTGAACGGGCCGCCCCGGAGTCCTTCGATGTACCGCCCGGGAGCTGATCCGCGGAGCGCACCAGATCCGGATCGGCGTCCACCCCGGGGCTCGTCCGGGAGGACGGCGCGGCGTCGTCCTCACGGGAACGCGCTGCGGTAAGACTGTCGGATGGCTCGACGGGCGAGCCCTCGAAAGCCGCGGACCCGGCAGTCGCGTTCCCGGCGCGTGCCGGCTGGGGCACGTTGTGGGGGGCCGCGGCCGACGTCGTCGGCTCGGGTGCGGCGTCGTCGCGGACCGCGGGCTGCTCCGGCAACAGGTCGTCGGGGGCCGCGTTCTTCGAGCGTCTGCCCAGGAACCGGCGCCGGGTCTTCTCCACACGGCCGGCCACCTGGAACTCGCCGAGCAGCGGGTACTCCCACGTGCCGGGGGCCTCGTGCTCCTCGGTCGCGAGCTCGCGCAACACCATGGGTTGCGAGGGCCGGTCGGGGTCCCCCGCGAGCACCTTGTGCACCTGGCGCTGCTGCAGTTGGACCAGGCCCGTGAGCAGGAGGGCGTCGTCCACGCCCAGCTGGCGGGCGCGATCGGTGAAACCCAGCCGGTAGATCATGGCGGATTCCCCGGTGTGCACGAACCACAGGTACCCCAGGGCGGTCTCCGTCCCGTCCTCGAGGTGCTCGGTGGCCACGAGAAACACGGAGTTCTCCCCCACGGCGCGTAACAGTTCACGGATGTACTCACTGCGCAGACCCACGTTGGACAGATCGCGGTCCGAGGCGCGCACCCGGCGCACCCGCACGCCGGAATCACGCAGCCCGGCGCGGCAGCGCTGCAGCGTGTCATCCGACAACCGCTTGGACAGCTCACCCTCGGTCTCGCCCAGTCGCACCACGAGGTGACGCGGTCCGGCCTCCCCCTTGCGGGGCTTGTCCGCGCGGCGGTAGCCCGCGCCGGTGAGCAGCTCGGTGAGTTCGGGGGTGGCGTCGGTGTCCGGGCTCACCCGTAACACGGCGGCCTCGTGTGCCGTGCGGGCGTGGTCCTGCAACGCGGCCAGGACCTCCGTGAGGTGGCGCGGATTCTTGACGTGCAGGGACCGGGCGTCCACGACCGTGTGCAGGTCCTCCCGCAGGATCACCAACTGGCTGTAGCCCACGGTCTGCTGACCCCGATCCACGGCCACGCGTTCGACCCTGGCGTCCTGCGCGGTCAGGGCCTCGGCGTCACCGATGCCCCACAGCAATTCGGGGTGTCCGCCCGTGACACGGACCCGGGCGTCCCAGGTCTTCCGATTTCCGCAGGGGGTCACGCTCAGCGCCACGGGGTTTCCTCTCCTCAGGCCCACAACGCGTTCCAGCATAGCCGGGCACATACCGCGCGCGTGCCCTCCCCGACCGGGGTGAACACGCGCGCGGTGTGTAGAGAGTGGCGGGGATCAGCCCTGGTTGCGCTCGTACTTCTCCCACTTCTTGGCCAGGTGCTCGGCCTCGACCATGCGCACCGTGCCCGAACGCGAACGCATCACGATGGACTGGGTGGTGATGGTGCGCCCGCGGTAGCGCACACCGCGCAGCAGGTCGCCGTCGGTGATGCCCGTGGCGGCGAAGAAGCAGTTGTCGGACGTCACGAGCTCGTCCGTGGTGAGGATCCGATCCACGTCGAGTCCTGCGGCGGCGGCCTTCTCCCGCTCGGCGTCGTCCGTGGGGGCCAGCCGGCCCTGGATCACACCGCCGGTGGCCTTGACGGCGCACGCGGTCACGATGCCCTCGGGCGTGCCGCCGATGCCCATCATGATGTCCACGCCGGTGCCCTCACGGCACGCGGCGATCGCCCCGGCGACGTCCCCGTCGAGGATCATGCGGGTGCGGGCACCGGTCGCGCGGATCTCGTCCACGAGGCCCTGGTGGCGGGGGCGGTCCAGGACGCACACGGTGACCTGGTTGGCCTTGACACCCTTGGCCTTGGCCACGAGGTGCACGTTCTGCTTGACGGGCAGGCGCAGGTCCACGAGATCGGCGGCCTCGGGGCCCACCACGAGCTTGTCCATGTAGAACACCGCGGAGGGGTCGAACATGGAGCCGCCGTCCGCCACGGCGATCACGGCTAGCGCGTTGTTCATGCCGAGAGCGGTGAGCCGGGTGCCGTCGATGGGGTCCACGGCGACGTCCGAAGCCGGGCCCTTGCCGTCGCCCACCTGTTCGCCGTTGAACAGCATGGGGGCCTCGTCCTTCTCGCCCTCACCGATCACCACGGTGCCGTTGAAGTCCACGGTGGAGAGGAACGAACGCATGGCGTCCACGGCCGCGCCGTCCGCGCTGTTCTTGTCACCGGCGCCCACCCAGTGGCCACCCGCGATCGCGGCGGCCTCCGTGACCCGCACCAGTTCCAAGGCCAAATTCCGGTCCGCCACATTGCCCGCTCTGCTCTGCTGGGTCGCTTCTGCCACGTTGTTCCTCACATTCGAGTTTCGGGTCGCCCCGGTGGCCGCCTGCCGGGCCCCGGCGGCACCACCATGACACGTACGTCCAGCATATCCCCGGGTTCCCAGGATTGGGCCGGTCCCCGGGAGCACGGCACAATGGGTCCGTGAGTTCTTCCGCTTCCGGTCCCGGTGCCGGGTCCTCCCCCGATCCCCGCGACGCGCACGCCGCGCCCGCCTCCGCCGCGGCCGACGACGCCGCCACCCCGGACGCGGGTCAGGCGCCGGTCCCGCAGCTCACCCGCAAGCAGGCCTCGCGGATCAACGCACCCATCCGCGGCATGGTCATCTCCATGCTCGTGCTCATCCTCCTGTTGTTGCCGTTTTTGTGGTTGCAGCCCAAGCCCGATGCCCAGCCCTACCGAGCACACGTGGACGTGAGCGAGGAGGCGCGCTTTGCGGGTGACCAGGCCCCGTTCACCCCCGCGGCCCCGGCGTTGGGGGACGGGTGGAGCGCCAACTACGCGCGCTGGGAGGCGCAGTCCCAGGACGGCGTCCCCCTGTGGAACGTGGGTTTCCTCTCCCCCGGTTACCACCTGGTGGACATGGCGCAGACCGCCCGGTCCAATCCCACGTGGCTCGCGCAGCGCACCCAGCTGATCCCGCCCACGGACGAGCGCACGGTCAATGGGATCACATGGCAGATCCATCACCGTGACGCCTCGGGCAAGCAGGACGAGTTCACCGCGTGGGTCGGTGAGCTCAAGGACTCCACGGTGGTGCTCAGCGGCCAGGCCCCGAGCGCCGAGTTCGAGCACGTCGCGGGGGCCGTGTCCGGGCAGTGACGCCGGGCAGCGGGACCGGGCGCAGCGACGTCGTCGAACCGAGGTCCCGGAACCGGGGCTAGTCTAGGACACGAGCGAGCCGACCCGGCCCAGCCATCGTGCCTTCGAGATTTGGAGATCAGCGTGAGCACTCAGCCGTCTGCCGTGGAGAACACACCCCGCACCCCGTTGGGGGCCTGGCGGAAACTGCGGGAGGGCAACGCCCGGTTCATCTCGGGTGACACCCTGCACCCCCACCAGGACGCCCAGCGCCGCAAGGACCTCGCGCAGTCCCAGAAGCCGTTCGCGGTGATCTTCGGGTGCTCCGACTCCCGCCTGGCCGCGGAGATCATCTTCGATCTCGGGCTCGGCGACGCCTTCGTGATCCGCACCGCGGGCCAGGTGATCGACAACGCCGTCCTGGGCACGCTCGAGTACGCGATCGAGGTCCTCGGCACGCCGCTGATCATGGTGCTCGGCCACGACTCGTGCGGCGCCGTGACCGCGACCAAGGCCTCCGTGGAATCCGGGGAACTGCCCCGCGGTTTCCAGCGGGACCTCGTGGAGCGCATCACGCCGTCGGTGCTCGAGGCCCGGAGGCAGGGCCACACGGACCTACAGGACATGGTCGTGGAGCACACCAAGCAGACCGCGGCGCGCATGCTCGACCAGTCCGCGGCGATCTCCGGCGCGGTCTCCCGGGGCGAAGCCGCCGTGGTCGGCGTGTTCTACCACCTCTCGGACGGCCAGGCGGACCTCGTCTACAGCAACGACCCGGCGTTCCGGGACGCGTGAGTCCCCCTCCCGGATCCCACCTCCCATGCCCTGCTGAATGATGACGACGCCGCGCGCTCCCCGGGCACGCGGCGTCGTCGTCCTCCGCACCGCGGTAGTACGGCGACCGCGAAGGCTGACGACGGGGCCGTGGGCCTAAACTGTGGGCCATGGCAGAAAACACCGAGTACCGCATCGAACACGACACCATGGGTGAGGTCCGCGTCCCCAAGAACGCGCTCTACCGAGCCCAGACCCAGCGCGCCGTGGAGAACTTCCCGATCTCCGGCACCACCCTGGAACGCGAGCACATCAAGGCGCTCGCGCAGGTGAAGAAGGCCGCCGCCACGGCCAACGAGGAACTGGGTGTCCTCGACGCCCAGCGCGCCCAGGCCATCCGCGACGCCGCGGACGCCGTGGCCTCTGGCCGGTACGACGAGCACTTCCCGATCGACGTCTTCCAGACCGGCTCGGGTACCTCCTCCAACATGAACACCAACGAGGTGCTCGCGACCCTGGCCACGCGCTCCCTCGAGTCCGAGGGCGTGGAGGTCCACCCCAACGACCACGTCAACGCGTCCCAGTCCTCCAACGACGTGTTCCCCACCTCGGTGCACGTGGCCGTGACCAACGCGCTGATCAACGACCTCAAGCCGGCCATGGACGTGCTCGCGATCTCCCTGGAGAAAAAGGCCTCGGAGTTCAAGGACGTCGTGAAGTCCGGGCGCACGCACCTCATGGACGCGACCCCCGTGACCCTGGGACAGGAGTTCGGCGGCTGGGCCGCCCAGGTGCGCTACGGCATCGAGCGCATCGACGCGTCCCTGCCGCGCGTGGCCGAGGTGCCGCTGGGCGGCACGGCCGTGGGTACCGGGATCAACACCCCGGACGGCTTCTCCGCGCGTGTGATCGAGCTGCTCTCCGACGAGACCGGTCTGCCCCTCACGGAGGCCCGCAACCACTTCGAGGCGCAGGCCAACCGCGACGGGCTGGTGGAGGCCTCAGGACAGCTGCGCAACATCGCGTACTCGTACATGAAGATCATGAACGACATCCGCTGGATGGGTTCCGGGCCGAACACGGGCCTGGGCGAGCTGCACATCCCCGACCTGCAGCCGGGATCCTCGATCATGCCGGGCAAGGTCAACCCCGTGATCTGCGAAGCAACCATCCAGGTGGCCGCCCAGGTGATCGGCAACGACACCACCGTGGCGCTGTCCTCCACCAACGGCGCGTTCGAGCTGAACGTGGGCATCCCCGTGATGGCCGCGAACCTGCTCGAGTCCATCCGTCTGCTCGCCAACTCCTCCCGCGTGGCCGCGGAGAAGATGGTGGACGGGCTGCAGGCCAACGAGGATCGCTGCCGCTTCCTGGCCGAGGCCTCCCCCTCGATCGTGACCCCGCTGAACAAGGCCATCGGCTACGAAGCCGCCGCGAAGATCGCCAAGCACGCCGTGGCCAACAAGGTCACCGTGCGCGAGGCCACCATCGAGCTCGGCTACGTGGACGGCGAGAAGCTCACCGAGGAGCAGCTGGACAAGGCCCTGGACGTCACCACGATGACCGGCAAGCGCTGATCCGCTCGTCCCGTATGGCGCTCACCGGCCCCCGGTGAGCGCCCCGGGAAACAGGGGCGTGCCTGCGGCACCCCGTCAACGGCAGAACTCGGCCACCCGTTCACTGGGTGGCCGAGTTCTTCGTCGCGGCGGGAACCTCCTGACCGCCGAGCGGTCGGGGAGGTCCTACGGAAGGTCACGCCTTCCGGGGTGAGGAGGCCGCGCACCGGGAGACCCCGGTGGCGCCGGCCACGGCGCAGAAACGCTGCGCCCGTGCCACGGTTCGAGCACCCGCACCCGGGTGTTCCCCACTGCCCCGCTGATGCGCGACAGAGCCCGGGGCGCTCCCGCGTTCCCGCGGCCGCTCAGATGCACGTGGAACTGCGGCGCCGTGGTCCCCGCGTGGGACACGGTGGGCTCACGATCGGACGGGGTGGGTGTGCGAATGCTCACGGGCTCCATCATGTCATGTGCGGGGCGATCGCGCGGCGGCGCGGGACCGAGCGGCCGCGGGGCCCTCGTGGGACGCCGCACGCACCGGTGTTCCGTTGCCCACAGATCTCTTTGACCGCAAGGATCCGGGACTACCCTGGATGGCAGAGACATTCGTGATGCCAGCCCGGGTGCTCCCGCGGCGGGCCGTTCCCCCGAGGAGACAGTGTGAAACTTGCAGAGCAGATCGTCCAGCAGCTAGTGGAAGCAGGTGTGGAACGGATCTACGGCGTGGTGGGCGATAGCCTGAACCCCATCGTGGACGCCGTGCGCCGCACCGGCGGCTCCGCCAAGGGTGGGATCGACTGGGTGCACGTGCGCCACGAGGAGGCCGGTGCGTTCGCAGCGAGCGCCGAGGCTCAGCTGACCGGCAAGCTCGCCGTGTGCGCGGGCTCCTGCGGGCCGGGCAACCTGCACCTGATCAACGGGCTCTACGACGCCAACCGCTCCGGTGCGCCCGTACTGGCCATAGCCTCCCACATCCCCTCGCAGTACATCGGCTCCGAGTACTTCCAGGAGACCCACCCGGACCGGATCTTCACCGAGTGCTCCGTGTACTCGGAGCTGGTGAGCACCCCGCAGCAGTCCCCCGCCGTGGTGAGCTCCGCGATCCAGTTCGCCGTCACCAGCCCGGGCGTCTCCGTGGTCACCCTGCCGGGCGATCTCGCGGACTCGGACGCCGCCGTGGAAGCCCGCCCGTTCGCCGTGCCGGCACCGAGCGCCGTGGTCCCCTCAGACGAGACGGTCGAGCGCATGGCCAAGGCCCTGAACTCGGCCAAAAAGGTCGCGATCTTCGCGGGCATCGGCGTGGCCGGCGCCCACGACGAGGTGATTGCCCTCGCAGACACCTTGAAGGCGCCCGTGGGCCACTCGCTGCGCGGCAAGGACCAGATCCAGTACGACAACCCGTTCGACGTGGGCATGACCGGGCTGCTGGGCTACGGCGCCGCGGCGGAGGGGCTGCACGACGCGGACGTGATGGTCATGCTCGGCACGGACTTCCCGTACGACCAGTTCCTCCCGGACGTCACCACTATCCAGGTGGACACCGATCCCACCGTGATCGGGCGCCGGACCGGCGTGGACATCCCCGTGCACGGTGACGTGAAATCCACGATCCTCAAGCTGCTGCCCGAGCTCACGGTCAAGTCCGACCGCTCGTTCCTGGACAAGACCCTGGCCAAGCACGACAAGCTCATGAACAAGGCCGTGGGTGCGTACACCCGCAAGGTCGAGAAGATCACGCCTATACACCCCGAGTACGCCGCGTCCATCCTGGACCAGGTGGCCGCCGAGGACGCCGTGTTCACCGCGGACACCGGTATGTGCAACGTGTGGAGCGCCCGCTACATCAACCCGCTCGGCACTCGTCGCATCCTGGGCTCCTACCTGCACGGGTCCATGGCCAACGCCCTGCCGCAGGCGATCGGCGCGCAGCTGGCCGATCCGGGACGCCAGGTCATCTCGATGTCGGGCGACGGCGGGCTCTCCATGCTCATGGGCGAGCTGCTGACGCTGGCGACCTACAATCTGCCCGTGACCGTGGTGGTGTTCAACAACTCCACGCTGGGCATGGTCAAGCTGGAGATGCTCGTGGACGGGCTACCGGATTTCGGCGTGGACGTACCCCAGGCGAACTACGCGCAGATCGCAACCGCCATGGGCATGCAGGGCATCCGGGTGGAGAAGCCCAAGGACCTCGAGTCCGCGTTCACCACCGCACTCGCCCACCAGGGCCCGTCCGTGGTGGAGGTCATCACCGACCCCAACGCCCTGTCCATCCCCCCGGAGATCAAGAAGGACCAGGTCTTCGGCTTCGCCACAGCGATGTCCCGCATCGTGCTCAACCGCGGCGTCGGTGAGGCCGTCTCCATGGCCCGCTCCAACCTGCGCAACATCCCGCGCGGCTGACCCGCGGCCGTCGCCCTCACGACGGCGCACGCGGATGGGGACCCGGTGGCACGCTGCCACCGGGTCCCCATTGCCGTAGCCGGACCACACCGCACCGGTGCCGCCGGGTGCCGCGAGGCCCCGGAAGCGTGTGACTCGGACCATATAGGATCACGGGAGCAGTGACCCTGTTCGCTCCCATCAGGATTGGAAGCGGTGTCCCATGACCGCCGAGGACCCCCTGGCCGCCCACCGACCCCGGGCGGCGTCGGCACCTGCTCGCCAACCTGAGGCACGGCTACTCCGTGGAGGGCGCCTCCAAAATCTCCCTGGGCAAGCGGTCCGGGCTCTCCCGGTTCCAGGTGGCCCGCCCTGCTGCAGGAGGCGAAAGACACGGGGATCGCGCGGATCGAGATCGCCGTGCCACTCGAGAGCCCCGATGAGCAGCTCGCCCGCGCAGTCGGTCTGCGGCGGCTCGTCACGGTGGGGACCACCCAGTGGCCCGCCGACCGGGACGCCCTGGGCCGGGCCGTTCCCCGGGAGATCACGCGGGTGCTCCGGGACGGGGACACCCTCGGGATCTTTTGGTCCGGCGCCCTGCAGCACGCGGTGAAGCACCTTCCCAAGCTGCCGCACAACGATATCGTCCAGCTCGCCGGTGCCCTGCGCACGGACGACACCACGGAGAGCGAGTCACCGCGCCTGTTCGCCGAGCTTCGCAGCCGCACCGCTTGGCCCCTGTGGGCGCCCCTCGTGGTCGACCAGGCCGCGGCCCTGAAGAAGTCTCCCGAGATCGACGTGGCGCTGAGACGCGCGGACTCGCTCGACGTCGCCGTGCTCGCCATCGACGGGTGGTCGCCGGACACCTCGACCGTGTGGCCGCGTGTGAGCGAGGACCTTGCCCGGGCGGCGGCGCGGGCTGGAGCGGTGGCGGAGGTCTCCGGCCTCCTCCTTGACGAGTCCGGCCACGAGCTGGACACTCCAATCGCGGGGATGGTCGTCTCGGCAAGCGTCGCGCAGGTGCGCTCGGCCCACCACAGGATCGGGGTCGCCTCGGGAGCGGAACGGGCCCCCGCCGTCCTCGCCGCGGTGCGGGGGGGGGCTGGTGAGCCACCTCGTGTGCGACACGGCCCTGCATGACGAGGTGGAACAGCTTCTGCGCGCCAGTGCACCGCCCCGCGAGGACTGAACCGCCGGGCGCTCCCACCGGCACCCGCCGTTCCCGCTGTCGGTCCGCTCCCGATCGGTACGATCATTCACCGGCCGTTTCCGCGCCCTCAGAGCGGACACCATGACCAGCACGGTCGTCGGCATCGACTCCCCCAGTCCTGCAAGGTGCCGGTCGTGGACACGGCCACCGGCCGGACCGTGACCTCAGCCAGCGCGCCGCACCCGGACCGCACGAACGAGGACCCCGCCGCGCGACGCGCTGCGTGCGGCGTGGGGCGAGGCGGGCGTGGCCGAGCACGACGACGTCGTGGGCGTCTCCGTCGCGGGCCAGCAGCACGGCATGGTCGCGGTGGACGGGGACGGGAACCCCGTCCACGACGCCCTACTGTGAAACGACATCCGCAGCGACCCCCAGGCCACCCGCATGATCGAAGAGCTCGGGATCCAGTGATGGATGAATCAGCTGGGCATGGCCCCGATCCCGTCCATGACGCTGTCCAAGCTCGCGTGGCTGCGGGAGAACGAACCGCAGGCCGCCGCCCGCGTGGAGCGTGTCATGCTCCCCCACGACTGGCTGACGTTGATGCTGTGTGGAGAGTTCACCACTGACCGCTCCAGCGCCTCCGGGACCGGCTGTTTGGGCTTAGTTGTTGTTGGCCATGAGGTTGTTGACGGCGTCGGCGCCTCGGCGTGGTCACTGCCAGACATGAGGCTTGGATGTTAGAGCGACGGCTTGACTCTGTCGTAACGTCAACCGACAGGGTGGTGTTCATGACTGAGAACGACGGGCCGGCGATTGACCGGTCGATCTATGTGATGCCGATGTTCGTGAACTTCGTGGTCAGCGACCTAGCAGCATCCGAAGCGCTCTATGCCTCGGCGGGGTTCGTGACGCTTGCGACCATCCCGGGGCCGGGCGGTGTGCCGTCGCTTGTGCATCTGCGCCGGGAAAAGTACCAGGACATCCTCATGACCCAGGGCGTAGCGGTGCGCGGGTCAGTATCCGTGTCGTTTGCGGCGGGCGACGTCGACCTCGGGGAAGTCGTTGATCGCCTTCGGTCGGCAGGTGCCGAGGTGGCGGGGCCGCTCGATACTCCGTGGTTCACGGCCGATGTCACGTTCACGGACAAGGACGGGAACACGGTCACTCTGACCGCTCCGCGGATGGCGGATCAGGCTGCCGCGCAGGCCTGGGCGAGCGATCAGATCACCGGTGACTTCGAGCTGCCCAAGGGAGCAGCCGCCCCGAACTGGAACCAAGGCTGAGGAGAGCAACGTGACGGAGTGGCCGATCAGAGACCTTGCGAAGGCGACCGGGCTCACCAGTCGAACGCTCCGACACTACGAGCAGATCGGGCTGCTCCTTCCCTCGCGGGTCGCGAGCAACGGATACCGCTTCTATGGTGACGCCGAGATCTCACGGCTCTACCGAATCCTGTCGCTCCGCGCGCTCGAACTCCCCCTCGCGACCATCCAACTCGCGCTCGATGACAAAACCTCTCTCGCTGACGCCATCGAAACGCATCTCGGGCTCCTGGAAGAACGCCGAGACAGAACCAACGAACAGATCGCCGTCGTCCGACACACGCTCGAGACGGTGAAGAAGGGCCAGTCCATGTCCATCGAGGAAGTCTTCGCAGGCGTCGACCAGAGTCAGTACGAGACCGAAGTGCGCGCCCGCTGGGGTGATGCGGCCTGGGAGCGCAGCGCTATGCGCCGTACCGGCATGACCGACGAACAACGGGAAGCCGACGATAAGAAGAGCCGCGACGTCAACGCGGCGTTGGGGGCTGCGGCCGAGGATAGCGAGAACCCGAATAGTTCCCGCTTCCAAGGCTTGGTCGCGGACCACCATCGGTGGGTTACGGCGTACTGGGGAGGTAGAGAACCCGACCGTGAGGCCTATACCGGGCTCTCCGAGTTGTACGTGGCCGATCCTCGGTTCGCCGCAACCTACGGCGGTGAGAGCAACGCCGAAATCATTCGCGAGGCAATGCAGATCTGGGGCCGGGCCAACCTCGAATGATGGATGGATGATGTTTCACCGGAACAGTCCGCTCACCTTGGAGGGCCGCCGCCGACTGATTGAGCGCTGCCAGACGCGGCCGATTTCACACGTCGCGGCCGAGATGGGCCTATCTCGTGCCACGGCCTCGAAATGGGTCAATCGGCACCGAGCCTTCGGCGACGAGGGTCTGCTCGACCGCTCCTCGACGCCATTGCGGCAGCCGACCGCCACGTCGGGTGCGGTCGTCCGGCGGGTCGAGTGGTTGCGCCGCGAGCACAAATGGTCGGCATCTCGCATCGCTTTTGAGCTTGAGCGGGAAGGGGTCAGCCTCAGCCGCAGGACCGTGACTCGATTGCTGGGGCATCTCGGATTGAGCCACCGGCGGTTCATCGACCCGGCCGGCGAGACGAACCGCGAACCGCAGCGCATCATTGCCGAGCGACCCGGTCACATGGTCCACATCGACGTGAAGAAGGTCGGCCGAATCCTGGACGGTGGCGGCTGGCGCATTCACGGCAAGGGTAGCCCCCCCCCAAGCCGAAGCGGTCGACCGCGCGAAGCGGCGCGGATCGCGGGCTGGATACGTCTACCTGCATTCCGCGATCGACGGCTACTCGCGACTGGCTTACACGGAAGCCCCCCCACGATGAGAAGGGCATCACCGCAGTTGAGTTCCTGGCCAGAGCCCGCGACTGGTTCGCCGCCCACGGCATCGTCGCCATCGAACGGATCGTGACCGACAACGGAGCCTGCTATCGCTCGCGGGCCTTCGCTGCCGCTCTCGGTGGCAGCCGACATCAGCGCATCACGCCCTACACGCCGCGGCACAACGGCAAGATCGAACGCTACAACCGCATCCTCGCCGAGGATTTCCTCTACGCCCGAGCCTGGTCCTCAGAACAGCAACGCCGAGACGGGCTGCTCACCTGGAACCTGCACTACAACTACCACCGACCCACGGGCACACGACGGTCGCCCGCCAGCATCCGCGACACCGCTATGCGTCAACGACGTCCTGGCCTCCTACACTTAGTGGTTGTAGGCGATGAGGGAACGCTTGTTTGGTGTGCCGATGAGCCAGTTGTGCCAGATTCCGGCGGCGTGGGTGAGGAGCCTCGCGGCGACGCGGGAGTAGACGCCGGGGATGGTTCTGCCGCCGTGTTCTTCCAGGATGAGTTGGCCCCTCAGTGTGTTGAACGCGGACTCGACTCACCGTCGGATACCGCCGAGTTTGCCAAAGCGCGGCTTCTCGTCTTGGCGGCCAGGGCGGATCAGTTGCGCGTCGAGTTCATCAGTGATGAAACTTTTGAGCTCGCGTCCGGCGAAGCCCTTGTCGCCCATAATCACTTGACCGAGCTGGAGAAGATGCCGGTCGTGGCGGAGCATGGCTTCGGCGGCTTCTCGCTCTCCGATTTTCGGATGTGCCAGCCCCCAGATGATAGGCATTTCCTTGGGCGTGCAGGTCAGGTAGAACCGGAATCCCTCGAAGAATCGAGAGTGGGAGGCGCAGTAGCCCTAGCCGCCTTGCCCGGCACGGTCGGATCGTTTCACCGTCTCTCGAGACTTTCCACGGGGCAGCGGTGTCGAGTCGATCAGTTTCTTGGCCTCGCCCCAGGTCGGGGTATCGCGAGCCAGCTGGCTGAGCACAGCGGAGATCAGCCACAGTGCTTGGCGCACACGTTTACCTCATCCCGATTGCTGGGGTAGGTTCGGGAACATCCCGGTCACGTCCCTGCGAGCGTAGCGGATCCCTTTGCGGTCCGAGGCGATTTCCGATTAACAGCCTCCACGCGGTCAAACGCTCATAGGGCTCACCCATCCAGGGCGCGGTCACCATCTTTACGGAAAGTGTGCTTAGTAAGGCGGAGATGTTGGCCGATTTTGTCGACGAGGTGTTCGGCGATTGCAAGAGACGAAGTTGCGCCGGGTGAGGGCGCATTGCGTAGTAATGTCGCGCTACCGATGTCCTCTATGACGAAGTCATCGAGGAGTTGGCCGTCTCGATCCATGGCCTGGGCGCGGATGCCGCGGGTAATGGGTGTGGATGCGGCCCCTTCCAGGCTGGGCACATACGCAGCAGCGCCGGCTAGGAACTTCCGCCGGGAAATAACGGCGCCGAACTCCTGAACAGCCGCCTGCATGTTTTGCCCGGCAAACTTCCAGAAGCCCGGGCTGGCCGCCACGTCAATACTGTCCTTGAGCCCAACGCGCCAACCGTTGTAGTTCTCCCGGCCAAAGGATAAAAACGCATTGGGGCCGACAAGCATCTCCCCGTCCACCCGCTTAGTGAGGTGAACTCCCAAGAATGGATATGCCGGATCCGGCACCGGGTACACCAGGCCATTCAGGATGTCTCGATGTTCTGGGGCCAGCAGTGAGTATTGGCCAAAGAATGGGACGATCTTGGGGTAGGTAGCTCCTCCCGCCAGGCGCGCGACTCTATCGGACTGCAGTCCTGCGCAAGCAATGAGGTGATCAAAGGTGTGGGTAGTTTGCTCACCGCCACGCTCCACAGTTACTGCACACCCCCGTTCTCCATTAGCGATGGAGACGACCTCAGCCCCCAGTATCACCCGCCCCCCAGCCCGCTGAACATCATCAATGAGCGCACGCGTGACCGCGGCATAATCAATAATTGCGGTGTGAGGAGAGTGCAGCGCCATTCGACCCACTGCGTTGGGTTCAACACTTCGAATACCCTCGGGACCCAGAAGTTCGACGTCGGGTACACCGTTGGCCAGGGCTTTCTCTTTGATGTCACGCAGTCGGTCTTCCTCCACCGGTGTTAGTGCCACCACGATCTTGCCGCATTCGTCGAACGGCAAATTCTTTTCATTCGCGTAGGCGTGCAATAAGTGGACGCCGCGGCGGCACAGGCGCGCCTTGAGGCTACCGGGTTGGTAGTACAGCCCGGCATGGACGACACCTGAGTTGTGCCCAGTCTGGTGGGCGGCCGCAGCGTCTGCCTTGTCAAGGACGGTGATTTCCGCGTCCGGAAACCGATGGGTGATTTCGCGGGCGACTGCTGCGCCGACGATCCCTGCGCCGATCACTCCGAACGAAAGTGTGGACATTGGTGAATCGCTCCTTCGAAACTGACTCTGGTGCTGGATTTGAGATACTGGCGGAATGGATAAGGTGAGTCGTGGTGTGAGCCTGACCGAACAGGCTGTGGAATCGATCAGAAGTGCCATCATCGCGGGCGACTTGATCCCTGACCGGCTGTACACCGGTTCGGAATTGGCCCGTCAGCTAGGGGTGTCTCGTACGCCCATCCGTGAGGCCTTGCAGGTCCTCTCGCGGCGCGGCATGGTTGTCATCGAGAAAAACCGCGGGGTGCGCGTGCTCAACACCTCAGTCGAGTCATTGATTGAGGTGTTCCAAGTGCGCTTGATGCTCGAGGTTCCGATGTCTCGTCGTGCGACACAGTTGAAGACAGACAGTTCCGCGGCACGGTTCGAGGCTGCCGTAGAGTTGTTTCGTGCAGCGGCGGAGTCGGGCGACCCCGGAGCCGTCCTGCGCGCTGATCGTGACTTCCATCGTGCTTTGATGGCTGGCGCTGGTAACGATAAGGCGCGGGAGTTGCTCCAGGAACAGCGCGACTTCGTGCTCAGTACAGGAGTGGGTACAGTCCCCACCTCGCGCACCGCGATGGAGTGCTTTGACGACCACGCAGACATCATTGCCGCATACCGCCGAGACGACGCCGACGACGTCAGCCGTGCGGTATCGCGGCACATAGCGAATACTGCCCGAATCTTGATTCGGCAGGAAACGCGGGATCGTCCCGAATTTGGTGAGGTCGACGCCGACGAAGCCATCGCTTGGCTGACGGAGCGACGCTGACTACAATTCCACCTTCCCTTGAGCGACCCCTCGTAGACACCTTCGCGGCTTAGCAGGTCACACTGTAAGAGCGATATATTTTTCAATTTGGTACTCCTCGATGCCGCTGTGACCGCCTTCTTTTCCAAGTCCGGAGGCTTTGATGCCACCGAACGGTGCGGCTGGGTCTGCGACTACGGGACGATTAATGCCAACCATTCCGCTCTCGAGGCGTTCCGCTGCCTGAATCGCCTTATTAATATCGCGGGTGTAGAGGTAAGAAACCAGCCCAAACGGCGTACCGTTCGCGATCTCGATCGCCTGGTCGTCGCTTTCCGCTTCGTAGATAGACGCGATCGGCCCGAATATTTCGTTGGTGGCGATCGCAGAATCCAGGGAGGCATTAGCGACTACGGTTGGTGTGAAAAAATATCCGGCCCCGGGTGCAGTCTCGCCGCCTGCTAAGACCACCGCACCCTGATCGATGGCATCTTCGAGCAACTTCTGTACATTGTTGCGCTGGTTTTCATCGACAAGGGGGCCTATGTCGACACCCTCTTCGGTGCCCGGGCCGACCTTAAGTTGGGCAACCTTGGCCAAGAAAGCCTCTCGAAATGCCGGGGCCACCGACTTCTCCACGATGATTCGGTTCGCCGCGACGCACACTTGACCTGCGTTTCGGAATTTCGCTACTACTGCCCCACTCGCGGCTTCGACTGGATTAGCATCCGAGAGTACGACAAAGGGTCCATTTCCGCCGAGCTCCATGGATGAGGCCATCACGTGGTCTGCAGCCTGCTTAAGTAATGTCGTGCCGACTGCCGTCGATCCCGTGAAGCTGATTTTACGCAACGTCGGCCTAGACATAAGGGCCTTCGACTGTCGGGAGGCAGAGCTGGTCGTGATGAGATTAAGAGCGCCCTCGGGAACTCCCGCATCATGGAGGATCTGAACAAACATATGGGTCGAGAGCGGCGTGAGTGCTGCGGGCTTGATGAGGACGGTGCAACCAGCGGCCAGGGCAGCACCAGCTTTACGCGCACCCATCGACAGCGGGAAGTTCCACGGCGTGACGAGGTAGGACGGGCCCACTGGCTGGTGTGTGGTGATGATTTTGTAGCCACCGTTTGGAGCGTCGCTATATCCACCCCGTTGCTGCGGGACCTGTTCGGAATACCACTGGATGTAGTCGGCAGAAACCTGTACTTCACCGCGGGCCTCAGTCAGGGGCTTTCCCATCTCCGAGGACATGACCCAGGCGATGTCTTCCTTGCGCTCGATCAGCAGGTCGTAGGCGCGACGCAATATGTTCGAGCGGTGACGGGTGGTTGTCGCCCCCCACTCTTTCTGGACGCTGGTAGCCACGTTCAGGGCCTCCAACGCATCCTCCGGTGACGCGTCTGCCACTGCAGCGATGACCGTCTCGTCGGCCGGATTCTGAACTTCGAAGGTGTTGTTGTTCGACGCAACGCGCCATTCTCCGCCGATGAAGAGCCCCGTCGGGACCTCGATCTGACCGTGGGGCGCGGACAAGCTTGTCCAAGTTGATGGCTTCATGAGGAACGGATCCTTCCAAGACGTCAGAGGCATGAACCGGTACTAGTAACTTAGCGCATGGAGGTTGACTTACACGTTACATGCAAGTCATCATACCTGTGATCCAAGCTACACGGCATGGTGAGCTACATCAACGTTACGGATGCGGAGAGACCGATGACAACGACTGAGCTATCCGAGCGTGCTCGGGTGAGGCGCGTAGCCGGCGCCTCCATGATCGGAACCACCATCGAGTGGTACGACTACTATATTTTCGGCACGGCCGCGGTGTTGGTTCTCAACGAGCAATTCTTCCCCGCCCTGTCCCCTGCAGCGGGGACTCTTGCTTCGCTTGCCACATTCTCCGTGGCCTTTATCGCGCGTCCCTTCGGTGGAATTATTTTCGGCCACTTCGGGGACAAGGTGAGTCGCAAGACAATTCTCATTTGGTCGCTAATGCTCATGGGTATTTCGACGTTCCTAGTGGGCTTCCTGCCAAACTATGCCACCATCGGTATTTGGGCACCTATTCTTCTCGTGACCCTACGTTTTCTTCAGGGACTAGCCGTGGGCGGCGAATGGGGCGGGGCCGTCCTCATGGCCCTTGAACATGCTCCGCAAAACAAACGAGCCTTCTACGCGTCCTGGACACAGTCAGGTGTGCCTGCGGCCCTTGTCCTGTCCTCGACAATTTTCCTGTTCGTGCAGATGATGGACGAGGCTGCCTTTCACTCCTGGGGCTGGCGCGTTCCGTTCTGGATCTCGGCCGCGCTAATCGTGGTGGGTCTGTTCATTCGTCTGCGCATTACAGAATCCCCTGAGTTCTTGCAGATGAAAGCCGACAAGCGTGAAGTTCGTATCCCTCTGTTCGAACTTCTTCGAACAGCTTGGTGGCCTCTGATCCTCGGTATCTTTACGCTGGCCTCCCCGAACATCATCTTCTATATTTCCTCGGTCTATCTGCTAAGTTATGGGCCAGGACATGTCGGACTGTCGCGGAATGCCGTGTTTGTGTCCCTGATTGTTGCGTCGACCATTGCGGTTTTCACGATCCCGCTGGTGGCCGTCATCGCGGATCGGATAGGTAAAAAGAAGATCATGCTGACCGGCGCCGTTATGGTTGCGGTCCTTGTTTTTCCCGTCTTCTGGTTGGTGAACACCGGACAACCTTTGGGTGTTCTCGCGGCGATGATTCTGGCGTTGCCGATTGCACACGCTACAGCCTATGCCGTTGTCGCCAGCTTCATCCCTGAACTTTTCCAACCGGAGGTACGTTTTACCGGTTCTTCGCTGGCATATCAGATCGGAGGCATCGTGACCTCGGCGCCGGCTCCCCTAATCGCCGCATCCTTACTTCAGAACACAGGATCGTGGATATCAATCGCACTTTATGTCTCCATCGCGGCACTTGTGGGGTTCGTGGCAATCGCATTGAGCAGAAAGCATCAGGAGCCGAGCCCTCAGATATCTACCGACTCATCCATTAAAAGTAGCGGCGGACGCTAGCAGTATCTACACTTACAAATTCCAGCATCATACAAAGCCCTCCACATGACTCCTGCCTGCCCATTAGGACAGATCAGATCCATGCCTAATCGTAAGGAAAATCCTTTGCCCAAAGTTGCTGTTCTTGAAGAAATCAACGGACCCCTCACCTTGCAGGACTTTCCGGAACCCCGTCCCTCTCCTGGAGGCGCCATCGTCGAGGTGGCCCTAGGAGGAATCTGCGGAACGGACGTCCATCTGCGAACGGGACACCTGAACGTCCCGTTGCCCCTGGCGATGGGGCATGAAGCCGTGGGCTGGATTCGTAAGCTAGGCGATGACCTCACAACAGACGTTGAAGGACAACCCCTTGCGGTAGGCGACCGGGTTGCATGGGCGAATAATATCCCCTGTGGCTCCTGTCATGAGTGTCTAGTACTGAAGGAACCTACTCTGTGCTTGAACCGGAAGATCTATGGCATCAATCGTCGCGCATCAGACGCCCCTCACCTGCAGGGCGGCTGGGCCGAAATGATGGCGCTGGAGGCCGGGACAACGATCATCAAGATCCCGGAATCGGTAAGTTTCGAGGAGGTCATCACCTTGGGGTGCGCCGGCCCAACGGCAATCCATGGAGTGGTCGAGAACCTGAGGATTGAACCGGGGTCTGTCGTGGCCGTTCAGGGCGCTGGACCCGTTGGTTTGGCATCAGCCATGTATGCCAAAGCTATGGGTGCTGCACTCGTCGTGATACTCGGCGGGCCCACCTCTCGCATTGAGATGGCGCTACAAATAGCGGCTGCAGATGCGGGTGTTGATATGGATGCCTACCCGACGGCTTCGGAACGTTTGGACGCGTTCCTAAAGCTCACCCCAAATGGCAGAGGGGCCGATGTGGTCATCGAGTGTGCCGGTGTTCCGTCAGCTGTGGCCGAGTCCATCGACCTGGCACGTCCGAATGGGCAGCTATTGGTGCTGGGCCAATACACAGACCATGGGGCTACGCCCATTAACCCGCATTTGATCACCAGAAAGCAGCTAAAGATGTTCGGATCATGGGGGTTTGCTCCGGCCCATTACGTTAAGTACATTAAGTCGCTTCCCCTCCTTGCTAAGAACCACGATTTGGCCTCTATTCTCTCCGTTTACCCCCTGCACGACGTCAACGACGCTCTTGCCGACGTGGCTTCCGGATCAGTCACAAAGGCTGCACTTAGACCGGACTCCAAAAATAAAGCTTGAAATTGGATGTACGGGTGCACGACAGGGGCGCTCAGTTCGTCCGGTCTCGGAGACTCCGACGGTGTCGGCTTCTACGGGATGCTCACCGTTGTGGATGGCCGGCCGCTGTGCCACATGTGCGGTCGCACGCACCAGAACCTCGGACCGCACCAGGCACGCGCCGCCTACCGATCCCGGCACGGACTGAGCCGCTCCCTGGCTCTGGTCGGGCCCGAGGTGACGGTCAAGCTCATAGCAGCCGCCCCCCAGCCCGAGCGGATCGCGTACCTGGCGAGTGTGCGGGTGACCAGCGAGTCGTGACAACGTCCGAGCGTACCCTCGGACACGGGCACAAACGGGCGGCTCCTGTCGAGCTGCTCCAACCACCCCGGGCGGGCTCGACCGTGCGCGTGCTGGCGGCGGCGTCCCCGATGTGGTGCAGGTGCTCGGGCAGATCCGGTCGGGCTGGCTCCAGCTCGGGCATCCCCTGGCACAGCACCAGCTGCCGGGCGAGGGCCGGGTCCTTGCCCAGCTCGGAGGTCGCCGGTAGCCCGACGTACCTCGTTGTGCAGCCGTCGTATCGCGCGGTTGACTGTGAGGTCCATCAGGGCGCGCAGGGCCGCGTCCCGTCCGATCCGTCCCTTTCTCTCGGTGAGGGGAGGCCCGGAAGAGGAATCTGCCGGCTGGACAAACCCAGGAGCGAGAGGGAGAAGGCCACTCATGGCAGCCCGGTGAGCTCGTGGCCCAGCATCGGACCTAAGCACGCCATCTCGGCCACCACGGCCCCGAAGGGTTCACTACGGTGGGCGTCGAGGATTTCGGACACCTGGCCGGGACGGTGCCGAAGATGATTTCCAGGAAACTGCTAAAGATAGCTGCAGGGTCGTCACTGGATGTCATGGCGGGGAACGAAACCTCGGGGTGTGTCGTCCCAGTCGGTCGCGGCGGTGAACGGCAGGAACCGGCACCCGGTGTCCTCCTGCGCCATGCGGTACTTCCCCCCGTTTCCTTCTTCGTAGGAGATGTGGGTGTGCAGGCCGGAAGGCCCCGGCATGATTGCTGCCCCCAGTCCTTGGTGACTGCAGACGGTGATCTCACCGGGGCTTGAAGGTGCCAGAGACATCGCTAATTGGGGCCGGGCAGAAGTAGTAGGCAAGGCCGTTCGTAACGTGGATGTCGAGCTCTGACACCGCTGCCAGACCAGCATGTTGAAACCCGTGTTCAACGCTGGAGAAATGCCCATGATCAGCAATCGCCGAAAGGTCGATGTCTTCCTCGGCGTTGGTGTACGCAAGAGCGAATACCGCGCCCTAGATGAGTGAGTCCTATTAGCGTTTGACCGCGTGGAGGCTGTTAATCGGAAGCGGAGGGGGCTAAACCCTGCTTGTGAAGACAGATCTGAACATCCTCCTAAGCGCACCTCACGTGCATCTTGGGGATCGGGTCATGCCCAGGTTCGACTTTTCTCGTGATCGGCCTCCGGACCGTAAGTACGCCTTGAACGATGTCGAACGGCTGTGCCTGTACGTGGCGCAGCACCTGTTCGGCATCGCCTCGGACCGCAAAGGGATCCGCTACGCTCGCAGGGACGTGACCGGGATGTTCCCGAACCTGCCCCCAGCAATCGGGATGGGGTAAACGTGTGCGCCAAGCACTGTGGCTGATCTTCGCAGTGATCAGCGAGCTGGCTCGCGATACCCCGACCTGGGGCGAGGCCAAGAAACTGATCGACTCGACACCGCTGCCCTGTGGAAAGTCTCGAGAGACGGTGAAACGATCCGACCGTGCCGGGCAAGGCGGCTATGGCTACTGCGCCTCCCACTCTCGATTCTTCGAGGGATTCCGGTTCTACCTGACCTGCACGCCCAAGGAAATGCCTATCATCTGGGGGCTGGCACATCCGAAAATCGGAGAGCGAGAAGCCGCCGAAGCCATGCTCCGCCACGACCGGCATCTTCTCCAGCTCGGTCAAGTGATTATGGGCGACAAGGGCTTCGCCGGACGCGAGCTCGAAAGTTTCATCACTGATGAACTCGGCGCGCAACTGATCCGCCCTGGCCGCCAAGACGAGAAGCCGCGCTTTGGCAAACTCGGCGGTATCCGACGGTGAGTCGAGTCCGCATTCAACACACTGAAGGGCCAACTCATCCTGGAAGAACACGGCGGCAGAACCATCCCCGGCGTCTACTCCCGCGTCGCCGCGAGGCTCCCCACCCGCGCCGCCGGAATCTGGCACAACTGGCTCATCGGCACACCAAACAAGCGTTCCCTCATCGCCTACGACCACTAAGCCTAAACAAACTCACTCATCTAGGGGTCGCCCGGCAGCTCAGGGACCGCCGGGTTCGCGGACGCGACCGGGCGGCGCCTGCCGCTGCTGTGCACCATCAACGCTACACGCGTCATGACCACCGCCGCGGACCTGCTGGGGTGGATCTCGTGGAGTTCACCCCTCTGGCGCAGTCCGGCCCGTCGGACGCGGGAGGGCTCACCTTCCTGCGCTACCTCGACGGCGAGCGCACGCCCAATCTGCCCACGGCACAGCCACGCATGCGATCCCCGACCGGGTGGAAGGTGCTTTCGACACCGGGGGCCTGAATGCGGTGTGGATCTCGGACATCACCTACCTGCGCACCGCTGAAGGCTGGCTGTACCTGTACGTGGCCCGGGACGGGTGCTCCCGGCGGGTGCTGGGCTGGGCGATGGACACCGTGCAGTCCACCGACCTGGTCGAGCGTGCCGTGCGGATGGCCAACAACCTGCGCGGGAGCGTGCCGGACGGGGTGGTCTTCCACGCCGACAGAGGCTGTCAGTACACCCCGGCCCAGCTGCACCAGGTGTGCTAGGAACTCCACATGCGCCAGTCGATGGGCCGGACCGGGGTGTGTTGGGACAACGCGATGGCCGAGTCGTTCTGGTCCACGCTCAAGACCGAGTTCTACGACCGGCGTAGCTGGCCCACCCGGGCCGAGGCCCGTCGTGAGGTGGCTGGCTGGATCGAGATCGTCTACAACCGCCGCCGGCTGCACTTCGCGCTGGGCTACACCACCCCGGTCGAACACGAGAACGCCCTGCGTGCCACCGGCACGCAGGGCACCGAAGCGCGGCCCCAAACCGCCTAACACCGCGTCCACGATTTGCGGGGAACCCCAGTGTCCGTGGCGGACTGCCTGGGTATCCTGCGCAGCGTGGACGTGGGGATCCAGCGCGTCCTGCTGATCGGCGGAGGAGCGAAGTCCGAGGTGCTGTGCAGCGTCTTCCCGGACACCCTCGGCATGCCCGTGACGGTGCTGGAGACCGGCGAGTATGTGGCGCTCAGCGCCACCCGCCAGGAGGCGTGGGCCGCGGGCGAGTTCCCGCGGTGGTCACGCACCGCCAGCCGGGAGCTGCGTCCCTCCGACGACGCCGGTGTGCGCGAGTTCCGCCGCCGCTACGGCCTGGTACGACGGGTCACGGAGGCCGAACTGGCCTGAGCCACCGGTGCCCGACGGTTCCCTGGAGGGGCGGGTGATCTGCTTCCGCGCCTCCCTCGCCCCGGGTGCACCGCCGGGGCGTCTCACGTGCCCGGTTCTTTCGGCGCGGCCGTGACGTCAGCACTCGAAGCCCGTGCGCCCCGTGAACTCCAGTGCGGCCCGTAGCCGATCGGCCTGGTGCTCCGGCATGGGAGGCAGCTCGTCCACCGGGTACCAGCCCACGGCGAGGGACTCGTCGTCCGCCACCCGCGCCTCGCCGGAGACGTAACTGCACAGGAACGTGTGGTCCAGGAACTGGCAGCGGTCCCCGTTGGGGAATTCGACGACGTCCCCGGCCTTGACCCGCACGAGGTCGTCCACGGTGATCTCCACGCCGGTCTCCTCGAGACACTCGCGGCGGGCGGCGACCCCGGGGTCCTCCCCCGGTTCCACGATCCCGGTGATCAGACCCCAGTTCCCGTTGTCCGCGCGCCGCCCCAGCAGCACCCGGCCCTCGTGCAGGACCACGGCGGTGCACCCGGGCAACCACAACAGGTCGTGATCGATCTTGCGGCGCAGGTGGGCGATGAACTCGGGAACGGGCACGGGTGTCTCCTCCTGGGTGGGTACGACTGCGCGGGCGGCGTTCACAGGAACGCCACGACACCCAAGCTTCCCACGATCATGAACGGCCCCAGGGGGATGCGACTGCTCGCCCGGGCGCGGCGCAGGATCAGCAGTACGGCGCAGAACAGCCCGGCCAGCGCGAACGTGGCCGCGAGCGCGAGCACCGTATGGGTCACGGACGAGAATCCCGTGAGCAGCCCCAGGACCCCCGCGAGCCGCACGTCCCCCATTCCCATGCCGGCGGGGTTGATCAACCGCAGGGCCAGGAAGAGTCCTTTCATGATGAGCAGACCCCACAGCATCCACCACAGGCGCACGGTGTCGTGGGCGAGGACGGCGGAGGCGCCCAACAGGAGGGCGGTCACGGGATACAGCGGGCGCACCACCCGCCCCGGCAGGCGGTGGTATCGGATGTCGGTGGCGGCGAGCCACACTCCTGTGCATGCGAGCACCATGACGGCCAGGGTGCATGCCACCGCGGCCAGCTGTGCGCCGACCGTGGCTTCCTGCAGGTGCGCCCCCACGAACCCGCCGATGCCCGTAGTGTCGGGCTGAAGCATGAACTCATCCTAGGCACCCCGCTGTGGTGCGGGCCATGAACGGCGGCCCATGTGGAGCACGGGTTCGTAGACTGGGCCCATGATCGCTCCCTGGCAGAACAGGCCCGCCCGATCGACCCTGTCCCAGGAGTCCTTCGCCGCGCTGTGCCGGTCCTCCCCGTGGCGCTGGGACACGGTGCGGTTCACGCTGTACTGGGTGAGCGAGGATCCGGACACCGCCGCCCACCCCGTGCGCGTGTGGCTGCGCCGGCCCTCCGATGTGCGCGTGGAGACACTGCAGGGCGACGTGCTGTACGCGAGTACGTCCCTCGAACGCTCCCGGGACGACTTCTACGTCACGGACACGTCCCGCTCCTGGTTGCTGCCTCCCGCGCTCGTCTCACCGGTCTACGACGACGACGGCCTCGTGCTCCGCCGCCCCGAGGCCGCCTACGGGGACCCGATCTTCGGGGGCGGGCGCTGGCAGGCGATCCTGGACCCCGTGGAATGCGTGGGCCCCGCGCCCACCCCGCCCTACCTCCCGGAGCAGCGCCCCTCGCAGTTGTCCTCCGTGGTGGCCGGGGCCTTCGCCAAACGCCGGGTGTGGTGCGCGACCGTGGAGCCCACCGTGCGCTACCGGCCCATGACCGCGAACCACCCGCTCGCCCCGGGTCCCACGCGGATCGCGGTGGACACAGCGACCGGCGTCTGTGTCTACTCCCACGTGCTGCGCGGACCGTACGCGGGTCAGGGCCACCGGCTCGTGATCGAGGCGGTGGACGAATACCAACTGGACGACCTGTTCACGCAGCAGGACTTCAACCTCACGGACGTCTCCCGTCACGTGCCGTGGCCCGTGCTCCCGGCCTGAGCCGCCGCCCGTGATCCGCACCGGGCGGATTCCCCAGGGGCCGCGTTTCTCGGGTGTCCAGGGCGCGCAGCCCGTTCGGACCTGACGACGACGCCGCGGGCTCGGGACGACCAGGCCGGGCGGGGGACGACGCCGCCCTCCCGGCCCGGCGTCGTCGGGTCACACGTCCTGGCGCTCGAGCAGGTCGGTCACGAGGGCCGCGATGGGTGAACGCTCGGAGCGCGTGAGGCTCACGTGCCCGAACAACCGCTGACCCTTGAGCGCCTCGACCACGGCCATGATGCCGTCGTGACGTCCCACCCGCAGGTTGTCCCGCTGGGCAACGTCGTGGGTGAGCACCACCTTGGAGTTCTGCCCGATCCGGGACAGGGCGGTGAGCAATACGTTGCGTTCGAGCGACTGCGCCTCGTCCACGATGACCCACGCGTCGTGCAGGGACCGCCCGCGGATGTGGGTCAGGGGCAGCACCTCGAGCATCCCGCGCGCCACGACGTCGTCCACGACCGCGGGTGAGACCACGGAGGACAGCGTGTCGAAGACCGCCTGACCCCACGGGTTCATCTTCTCCTCCTCGGTGCCGGGGAGGTAGCCCAGGTCCTGGCCACCCACCGCGTAGAGCGGGCGGAACACCATGATCCGGCGGTGCTCCCGGCGTTCCAGAACGGCGTCGAGACCCGCGCACAGCGCGAGCGCGGACTTGCCCGTTCCCGCGCGACCGCCCAGCGAGACGATGCCCACGGCGGGGTCGGTCAGCAGGTCGATCGCCAACCGCTGTTCGGCCGAGCGTCCCTGCACCCCGAACACGTCCCGGTCCGCGACGACCAGGCGCGCCTGCCCGTCCGGTTCGGTCCGGGCGAGAGCGCTGCCCGCGGACGAGCGCAGGACCAGACCCGTGTTCACGGGAAGCTCCCGGGCGCCCGGCACTTCCATGCGGCCCTCGGCGTAGAGGCCGGAAACGACGTCTTCCGCGACGTCCAGATGGGCCACGCCCGTGTACGCGTCGTCACCACCGATCCACTCACCGCGGTACTCCTCCGCGGCGAGTCCCAGGGCGGAGGCCTTGAGCCGCATAGGCAGGTCCTTGGACACCACACACACGTCGTGGCCCTCGCCGGAGAGGTTCGCGGCCACGCTGAGGATGCGTGAATCGTTGTCCCGCAGCCGGAAACTCTGGGGCAGCACCGTGTCCGCGACGTGGTTGAGCTCCACCTGCAGGCACCCGCCGTCCGCGAGGTCCACGGGCCGGTCCAGGCCGCCGTGGGTCACGCGGAGGTCGTCCAGCAACCGCAGCGCCTTGCGCGCGAAGTACCCCAGTTCCGGGTCGTGGCGCTTCGCCTCGAGCTCGGTGATCACCACCACGGGCAGCACCACGCGGTGCTCGGCGAAACGGAACACGGCGCGCGGGTCCGAGAGCAGCACGGACGTGTCGATCACGTACGTGCGCACACCGGCCGCGGAGCCGTCCTCCTCGAGCGCGCCGGATCGGACGGGGGTTACGGGGGTGTCGATGCTCATGGGGCCCTTTCCCTGCGAAGTCCTTGGCCGGTGTGTCCGGCACCTCTCACGCTAGGGAGGCCGATCAAGGGTGGCGCGCCCCACCGGTGAACGGCGCGTGAACATCCGCCACGGGCCCGTGAGCGGGACCGCTAGGGCCCGCTCAGCTCCCGAATCGGCGCTGACGGCGCGCGTAATCGCGCAGGGCCCGCAGGAAGTCGACCCGGCGGAAGTCCGGCCACAGCGCTTCGCAGAAGTAGAACTCGCTGTATGCGGACTGCCACATCAGGAAGCCCGAGAGGCGTTGTTCGCCGGAGGTGCGGATCAGCAGGTCGGGATCGGGTTGCCCGCGCGTGTAGAGGTGCGCGGAGATGTCCTCCACGCTGAGCTCCTGCGCCATTTGCGCGAGCGACGCACCGCGGGCGTCGGCGTCGGTGAGCACCTCGCGTACCGCGTCCACGATCTCCTGCCGCCCCCCGTACCCCACGGCGATGTTCAGGTGGGGGCCGGGATTGCCCACCGTGCGCTGTGCGCTGTTCAGCAGTTGCTCCTGGAGCTTCTCCGGGAGGGTTCCCAGGGCACCCACGGGCTGGATCCGGCAGATCCCTTCCTCCTGCAGCTCGCACATGAGGTTGGTGATGATCTCCAGCAGGGCCGTGAGTTCCTCGCGCGGACGGTTGAGGTTCTCGGTGGAGAGGATGTAAAGGGTGACCACCTGGATGTTCAGCTCGTGGCACCAGCGCAGGAACTCCACGATCCTGCGCGCGCCCGCCCGGTGGCCCTCCTCCGTGGTGGCGCCGAACTGGCGCGCCCACCGGCGGTTGCCGTCCACGAGCACACCCACGTGATGCGGCAACTCGTCCGCGGTGAGGGTGCGCGCCAAGCGGTGTTCGTAGAAGGAATACATGACACGGGGAAGTTTCACAGCGTCATTCCTCCCCTGAGTCGGCCCGGTCCACACGGATTCACACCCCTAAACTACCTGTAGGGCAGACCCAATCCAGTAGCACCCCCGAGCTCCGTGTCCGCGGGGCACCCATGAGAGGCAGTGGTGTCCACCATGTCAGACGAACGCACCGAGAAGCGCACCGTTCCCGGCCCGGTGACGATCGTGCGTCACACGCGTAACGGTCCCCTCACGGTGGAGAAGAAACCGTCCTGGCGCGGGTGGATCCACGCGGGTTTCAGCCCGGTGGCCGCGGTGCTGGGTGTGGTGGCCATCGTCGTGGCACCCACGGTGGAGCTGCGTCTCGCATGTCTGGTCTACACCATCACGGCGATCATGCTGTTCGGTACCTCGGCCGTATACCACCGCTTCTACTGGGGCGCGCGCATGAACGCGGTGCTGCGGCGGATGGACCATTCGAACATCGCCCTGATCATCGCCGGGACGTACACGCCCCTGGCCGTGAGTTTCCTCCCGGTGCGGGGCGCCACGATCCTGCTCGGCGTGATCTGGACGATCGGTGCCCTGCTCGTGATCTTCCGTGTCTTCTGGATGAGCGCGCCGCGATGGCTCTACACCCCGCTCTACGTGATCATGGGGTGCCTGGCCCTGCTCTACCTCCCGGCGTTCTTCGCGGTGAACGTCCCCGCGACCGTCCTGCTGATCTGCGGCGGCGTGTTCTACATCGCCGGTGCGGTGTGTTATGCGACCAGGCGCCCCCGGTTGCTCCCGGCGACGTTCAGCTTCCACGAAGTCTTCCACGCGTGCACGATCGGCGGCTTCGTCTGCCACTACATCGCAATCATGTTCGCGATGTTCGCCGCGTGAGCGATGTGTGACGCCCCGGTCAGAGGTCCGACGGCGCTCGGCGTGCGGGGACCGCTCGGCGCGGTGACGTCTGCGTCGTCCACGCGATGCCGACGACGACGCAGCGCCCCGGTGCGCTCAGCCCCGCTCCGCGCGGATCCGGGTGACGAGTGCGCTCACGTCGGGCACGGAACGGACGGGAAGTTCGCAGCGTCCGTCCCGGCACAACCACACCGTGTAGCCGGGTTCCGATGCCGCAGGAACCCCGTACGGCGCCGCACTCCCGTCCAGGACCAGGACATCCAGCACGTGTGCCGCACCGACCGCGTCGAGCGTCTCGCGCCACTGCTCGGCGCTCGCTTCCACGACCTGCAACAGGGCCGGTGGATGCTCGTCGGCCAGAACGGCCGACACCATGCCCCCGGCCGTCGTGGGGGCCTTGAGGACCACCCCGGTCGCGGGCGCGGTCACGGCGTCAACCACCTCCCGGGCCTGGCGCTCACCGATCGTCGGTTGGGACAGCTCCGTGAGCCACCGGGAGAGCACCGCGGAACTGGACGCGGCGACGTCGTCGAACGGTTCCGCACGGCCCGTGGCCCCGGCCGCCGCGAGGGTGGGGTCCACCTCGGCGGACTCGAGCACGGTACTCCCGCGCACAAAACGCTTCACGGCGACCTCGGCGAGCGTGCGGCTGCGCTCGTACCACGCGGTCTCGCCCGTGGCCCGGTACAGCGCGAGCAGCCCGGCGCCGAAGCGCGCGTAGTCCTCGAGCTGGCCCTCGTGGGGGTCCACGACGCCGCCGCGTGACGTGCGCGTGATGCGTCCCGTGGCGGAGTCCCGGTGCCGTTCCCACAGGAAACCGGCGGCCGTGGCGGCCAGCTCGATCCACTCGGGGTGCCCCAGCAGCACACCCGCGTCCGCGAGTCCCGTGAGCGCCATGCCGTTCCAGGCCGTGACGATCTTGTCGTCCAGGTGGGGTGCCGTGCGCGTGATCCGCCGCTGCCACAGCTCCTGCCGTACGGACTCGTCCAGGATCCCCGTGACCGCACCCGCCTCACCCCAGGCCGCCGTGGCCGGCGCGGGGCGACCCCCTGCGGGGCTTCCGGCGTGACCCGAGAACGTGTAGTAGGCACCCTCACGTTCGGCATGCGGCTCGTCGGACGCGGGATCGCTGTCCGCGTCGAGGGATGCGGCGAACGCGCCCTCGGGGGTGATCACCTCCCGTTCGAGCCACTCGACCAGCAGCTCTGCGGCCCGGCGGTAACGGGCCGCGCGAGTGGCATCCGTGCCGGTACGTTCCAGCAGCGCCACGGTGCGCGCCAGCACGCCGAGCAGCTGGGCGTTGTCGTAGAGCATCTTCTCGTAGTGGGGCAGGGACCAGTCCGGGGTCACCGAGTACCGGAAGAACCCGCCGCCCACATGGTCCTGCAGCGCCCCCGTGACCATCGCGTCGAGCGTGGCGCACAACAGATCACGTGCGGTGCGCGCGTGCTGCGCCGCGGCGTCGTCGTGGCCGGAAGCAGCGTGCGCGCTCGCCGACGCGGGATCCCCAGCCATGGCATCGCGGTGCGCAGTGCTCGCAATGCGCGTGAGGGCGTCCAGGGTGGGCGAGGGCGGGAACTTGGCGCCGGTTCCGAAGCCCTCATGGGCGGCGTCCCGGGCGACCTCGAGGCCGTCGAGCCAAGCTCCCGTGAGTTGTTCCGCGGCGTCCTCGGCGGCCTCGCCACCCTCCACGCGCACGACCGACGGACCCGCGTCGGCGAGCATCCGGTCCACGAGTTCGGGGTGGCGGGACAGCGCATCGTAGACCTGTTCGGCCCCGCGCAGCACCTCGTCACGGCGCTCGGTCCAGGCCTCGGCGACGGCCCGCAGGACCTGCATGAAGGACGGCCGCCCCTGCACGGGACGCGGCGGGTAGTAGGTCCCGGCATGGAACACCCTGCCCCGCGGGGTCAGGAACGCGGTCATGGGCCAGCCGCCCTGACCAGTGAGCAGCTGGGTGGCCGCCATGTAGATCGAGTCCACGTCCGGGCGTTGTTCGCGGTCCACTTTGATCGCCACGAAATGTTCGTTGAGGTAGCGCCCCACCTCCGGGTCCTCGAAGGACTCGTGGGCCATCACATGGCACCAGTGGCACGCAGCATAGCCCACGGACAGCAGGACGGGCACCTCCCGCGCGTGGGCCTCCTCGAAGGCCTCGGGGCAGAACTCCCACCAGTCCACGGGGTTCTCCGCGTGCTGCAGCAGGTAGGGACTCGTAGAGTGGGCCAGACGATTGGACATACCCCACGGTCTCACACGGGAGCGGGGATGACAGCCCGGGGGCTCACGGCTCGAGGGTCATGAGGCGCGGCTCTGGTCGCGGTTGCCCGCCACCGGGTGGTGCGTCGCTCCCAGGGGCGGGGCGCCCGTCGGGTTCAGGCGCAGGGCGGGGCGCCCGTGGCAGTCAGTCGCGGGGCGGACCGTCCCGGCGGTCACCCGCGCGAGGCGGGCGGGCGACATCGCCCTCGCTCGACCCACCGGTGCGGGACGTGCGCGACGGCGACGCCGCGGCATCGTCCGCGTAGCCACCCACGTGATCCTCCGCGGCGCGCTGCTCGGCGTACTGGGCGCGGTAGCGCAGTCGCCGGTTACGGCGGTTGAAGTCCATCACGAGCAGGACCACGGCGGCGGCCAGCAGGAACGTCATGAGGAAGCCCACGAGGCCCGGCGAGACCTGGCTGGGGTCCAACCCCGGGCGCAGGGTGTTCTCCGGACTCGGGGCCGGCGTCGCGGCGGTCAGGACGGTCAGCAGCGTGGACACGGGAAGGCTCATTTCCGGGGGGTCGAGGCGGCGTCGGTGACGCCCGCGAACAGATCCGTCTCGGGCAGGGAGGTCTCCACGCGGGACTCCGCGAGCGTGTAGTCCTCCCACGGCCACACTTCGGCCTGGGTCTCGGCGGAGACCGCGAAGAACAGGCCCTTGGGGTCCACCTGGGTCCGGTGGCTGCTCAGGGCCGCGTCCCGGACGGTGAACTGGTGCGCGCACTCGATCTTGGTGGTGGTCTCGTGGCGCGGCATGGGCGGGCGGTGGCCCTCCGGGTCCGACTCCTGGATCGCGGCGATGCGCTGGGCGTACGGGGACTGCAGTCCGCGGGCCTCGAGGGCCTCGTGCAGTGCGATGAACCGCTCCACGTTGAACGCGCGGTCGTAGTACAGCTTGGACGGGGTCCACGGCTCACCCGTTTCGGGGTACGCCTGCGGGTCCCCCGCGCGCTGGTATGCCTCCATGGCCACGTTGTGGGTCTGGATGTGGTCCGGGTGCGGGTAACCGCCGTTCTCGTCGTAGCTCAGGATCACGTGCGGGCGGAACTCACGCACCAGCTGCACCACGGGGGCCGCGGCGCGTTCGAGCGGTTGCAGGGCGAAGCACCCCCACGGCAGCGGAGGCAGCGGATCTCCCTCGGGCAGACCGGAGTCCGTGAACCCGATCCACCGGTGCTCCACGCCCAGGGCCTTCGCCGCCGCGGCCATCTCGTGACGACGCAGCCCGGGCAGGTCACGTTCGGCCCAGACGTCCCCCTCCATCTCGGCGTTGAGGATCGAGCCGCGCTCGCCACCGGTGCACGTGGCCACCATGACGCGCGCGCCCAGCTGGGCGTAATGTGCCATGGTCGCGGCACCCTTGCTGGACTCGTCGTCCGGGTGGGCGTGGATGGCCAACAATCGAAGCTGTGAATAATCCGTCACCGAACGGATGCCTCCAAGACGTCATCGCGGGAAAAATGCAATCCCCGGTATCTTACGCCGCTCGTGCTGCCGGAGCTGTCGTGCCCATCACGGCTGCCGCGCACCGCACGGCGACCGGTCTCCCAGAAACCACACACGCGCGCTGGGTACAGTGGGCGCCATGAGTTCTGCGACGCCCCGGCCTACCTCCCGGCCGCAGACGGGCGCCACTGCCCCCGGCACCTCCGCGATCCAGCGGGCGCTCGCACAGCGCTACGGGACCGGACACCGCGCCGTCGCCCGCTCCCCCCGCCGCGGGCCCAGCACCCGTGGCTGGATGCTGATCGCGGCCGCGGCCACGCTGGTGGCGGCGCTGTTCGTGGTGTGGATCGTGTGGGGCAACTCCCAGCGGCCCGTGTTCAAGGACGTGAGCTTCCAGATCACGGACTCGGGGCACGTGTACGCGGACTTCGACCTCACCAAGGACCCCGACCAGACCGTCACGTGCGCGGTGGAGGCCCTCAACGAGCAGTACGCCGTGGTGGGTTGGACCGAGGTCACGATCGGCCAATTGCCGGACGACCAACTCAACGGCCGCACGAGCACCCACCGGGTGCCCCTGCGCACCACGAACCTGGCCACGACGGCGGGGGTCGACTCGTGCTGGGAGAGTGCTGGCTGACCCTCCCGCGGTGGTCGGGTAATTCCTGACTGACCATCCGCGCAGCTTCGGACCGGCCACATCCGTGACGGCAACCATGACGTCGGATTGCACGACCCACCGCACCCCCGCACGCGCTTTGGGCCGCGGGCGCGGACTCCACTAGACTGGACGGAGATCACATCCCCGACCCGGACGCGCTGGGCCACTCGGCTCGCCCCGGGGCGGGGTTTTTCTACACGTGTCCGTCAGGGCGACGGACACCAGAGAACGGAGGCACCGTGGCTACTAATGAGGGAGCCTGGCTCACCCAGGAAGCCTACGACCGGCTCAAGAAGGAGCTTGACCACATCTCCGGGCCGTACCGCCAGGAGATCGTGGACCGGATCGAACAGGCGCGTTCCGAGGGGGACCTCAAGGAGAACGGCGGCTACCACGCTGCACGCGAGGAGCAGGGCAAGAACGAGGGCCGGATCGCCCAGTTGACCCAGCTGCTCGAGAACGCCCAGGTGGGCGAGGCCCCCGCGGACGACGGCGTGATCGAGGCCGGCATGGTCGTGACCGCGGAGATCGCGGGCGACGAGATGACCTTCCTCATGGGTTCCCGCGAGGTCGCCGAAGACCTCACCGGCGGTTCGGACCTCGAGGTCTTCTCCGAGCGCTCTCCCATGGGTGCCGCGATCAACGGCCACAAGGTCGGTGACACCGTGAGCTACAAGGCCCCGAACGGCAAGGACATCACGGTGAAGATCCTGAAGGCCAAGCCCTTCAGCCGCTGATCGACCCCGGTTCATCACGAAGGCCACCTCGCACGTGCGAGGTGGTCTTCGTCGTGCGCGACCCGATGCGGCCCAGGAGTCTTACGCGGCTCGACACGGTCCATGAGTCGCCCGGGTGTGGCCCGTAGGATCGAAGCACGCCCCGTCGAGCCTCGCTAGGAGTTTCCCCCGTGGTCACACACTGGAACCGGACCCCCAACTCGTGGACGGTCCCGCTGATCATCCTCACCGCGCTGCTGGGGATCGCCGCGATCGTCGTGCACTTCCTGGGTCAGGACGACCCCGCACTGAACGCGACCGGCGGCCTGCGCAACATCCTGTGGTTCGCCACCTTCGTGGCCGCGTTCGTCACGTACTTCACGGCCCGGCGCGGACGACGCCGCTGACGCACGCGCACCGCGCGGGTCACCTCCCGCTCAGTGCACCACCACGGGTCGGTAGCCGTGGGACTCCAGGGCGTCGATCACGTGATCGCAGTGCCCGTGGCCCTTGGTCTCCATGTCAATCGTGATGGACACGTCCCCCATGGACAACGAGCCCCCGATCCGGGTGTGATTCACCCCGGTCACATTGGCGTCCATGTCCGCGATGATCTGTGAGATCTGGGCGAGCTCACCGGGGCGGTCCGTGAGCATCATCTTGATGGTCATGTAGCGCCCCGCCGCGGAGAGACCCCGCTGGATCACCTTGAGCATCAGCATGGGATCGATATTGCCGCCCGAGAGCAGCACGACAGTGGTCCCTAGATCCGGGTACTCACGCTTGAGCGCCCCCTCGAGGATCGCCGCCACACCCACGGCACCCGCGGGTTCCACGACCATCTTGTTGCGCTCGAGCATGAAGATCAGCGCCTGGGCGAGCGAGTCCTCGGAGACCGTGACGACGTCGTCCGCGAGGTGGCGGATCACGTTGAACGGCAACTGTCCGGGCCGGCCCACGGCGATGCCGTCCGCGATGGTGGAGACCTTGGACAGCGTGACGATCGCGTCCCCGGCGAGCGAGGGCGGGTAGGCCGCGGCGTTCTCCGCCTGCACCCCGATGACCCGGATGTCCTTGCCCTGCTCCTGTGCCTTGGCCTTCAGCGCCACGGACACTCCCGCGAGCAGCCCTCCCCCGCCCACACCGGCGATGACGGTGTCCACGGTGGGCAGCTGGTCGAGGATCTCGAGACCCAGGGTGCCCTGGCCGGCGATGATGTCCGGGTGGTCGAAGGGGTGGACGAACACCGCGCCGGTCTCGTCTGCGTAGCGCTGGGCCTCTGCGAGCGCCTGGTCCACGTTCGACCCATGCAGCACGACCTCCGCACCGTGGTCCTGGGTGGCCGCGATCTTGGGCAGGGCCGCTCCGCGGGGCATGTAGATCCGCGCCGTGATCCCGAGTTTCGCCGCCGCGAGCGCCACGCCCTGCGCGTGGTTGCCGGCCGACGCCGCCACGACTCCCCGTCGCTTCTCCTCGTCGGAGAGCTGGGCCATGCGCACGTACGCGCCGCGGACCTTGAACGACCCGGCGCGCTGGAGGTTCTCGCACTTGAGGTAGACCTCGGAGCCGAGCATGCGGGACAGCGCCCGGGAGTGCGCGAGCGGCGTCGTCTCGATCACCCCGTCGAGCAGCTGCGCGGCGTGGCGGACGTCGGCCACCGAGACGGGCAAATCAGTGAGGCCCACAGAGAACTTCTTTCGTGGTAGTCGGCCGTTGCGGCTCGTTCGAAACGCGCGAACCCGGGGTGGATCACGACCTCGAGGCTCGGCGCGGACACACAGAACGCGGCGTCCGGGGTGAGGACGCCGCGTTCCATGGTATTACGCCGTGCGGGACTAGACGTTCCGGGAGTCCCCCGAACCCACCTCGTCCGCCTCGATGGACGCGTTGTGCTTGGTTTCCTTCTTGTGCTTCTCCTCGCGCTTCTTCTCCGCGTTCTGGCGCTCACGATGGCGCTTGCCGCGGAAACGCTGCAGCTGGGCCATGACCTGTTCGCGCGTGAGGTCCTGCTTCTTGGCTGCCTTCTTGATCTCCCACGGGTACATGAGGGGCTGCCACGCGATCTCCTCGTCCCGCTCCCAGGCGCGGCTGCCGAGGTAGCGGATGATCGTGTTGAGCATGGCCATCAGGGGCACGGCGAACAGCGCACCGGCGATCCCGAAGAGCACGCTACCGGCGGCCACCGCCAAGAACACGGCCACGGGGTGCAGGGCCACGGCCTTGCCCATCACGAGCGGCTGCAGGACGTTGGACTCGACCTGCTGGACGAGCAGCACCACACCGAGCATGGCGAGCGCGATACCGGGCCCGATCGCCACGAGGGCCACCAGGACGGCCACCGCACCGGTCACCACGGCACCCACGATGGGGATGAAGGACGCCAGGAACACCAACACACCGATCGGCAGCGCCAGCGGCACACCCAGCAGGAACGCACCAAGCCCGATACCCACGGCGTCCACGAACGCCACGAACACCTGGATGCGCACGTACTGCGCGAGCGAGATCCAGCCCTTGCGCCCGGCACCGTTCACGGCGGGGCGGGCGCGGCGGGGGAACAGTTTGACAAGGAACAGCCAAATGTTCTCGCCGTCCATGAGGAAGAACAGCAGGACGAACAGCATGATGATCGTGCCCGTGACGATGTTGGTCGCCGTGGAGCCGAAGGTCATCGCGCCGGAGAGGATGGCGTCCGAGTTGCGCTGCAGCGTGGCCCCGATGTCCGAGAGCCACTGGTTGATGTTGTCCGTGGAGATGTTGAGGGGGCTGTCCTCCAGCATTCCGATCAACTGCTGGAAACCGGCCACCGCGCTGTCGGAGAGCTGTGCGAAACCGGCGATCATCTGCTGACCCGCGAGCACCAACAGGCCCAGAACCCCCAGGATCAGTCCGAGCTCCACGGTGATCGCGGCCAGCGCGGACGGGAAGTGCTTGGAGCGCAGCCAGCGGACGGCCGGCGAGAGCAACCCCGCGAGCAGCGCGGCCAACAGCACCGGGATGAACACGGTGGTCACGTGGCTCAGCAGCCACCCCACCACACCCACACCGGCGATGATGAGCAAGATCCGCCACGACCACGCGGCCGCGATCCGGACCGGGGTCGTGACCATGGTCTGCGCGTCAGGGGCGTTGGGCCCCGTGGAGGGGGGCGACGCGCCGTCGTGCTGGGTGACGAGTTCGGAGGATGTGTCGGACTGGGGACGTTTGACCACGGGGTTCGGGGATGAGCCCGCGTGGGACGTCGTAACACTGGATGGCATGCCCTTATCATGACACCATCGCGCAACGTGCTGATACCGGCGTGCGGGGCCGAGGGTGACAAAATGGGCGTCATGTCCACCACACTGCTGCGCGTCCTGTCCCAACGCCGCCCCGCGAGCGTCCTGACACAGGAGGCCCCGCGGCGTGAGGAGCTCGAGGCCGTCCTGCGGGCCGCCGCCGGCGCCAAGTACGACGAGCGCCCCACGGGTTGGCGCGTGGTCGCGACGAGCGGGCAGGCCGCGTCCCTGCTGGCCGCGGCCATGGCGGGCCTCACGTCCGTCCCCGCCCTCTCGGGCCCCGTCCCCCGGTTGAAGGGTCGCAAGATCCGGGTCCTGGCCGCGTATCGCGGGAGCCTGCAGTGGGCGTCCCGGGGCGGGGTGGCCCTGGCCATCATCTTCCGCCACCACCCGGAACTGCCGCAGTCCAAGAAGGACCAGCGCGGGGACGTGTACGCCGCCCGCGGGATCCTCGAAGCCGCGTTCTACGCGCAGGGATGGGCCACCGTCTGGTCCCATCGCGAGCCCTACGACCGGGACGTGGTGCGCGAGTTCTACGGTCTGGACGAGCACGAGGAGATCCTGGGCTGGCTGTTCGTGGGACGAGCCACGAGCAATAACATCCCCGCCCGCGCGATCAACCTGCCCCCGCGCGAACTCGAGATCCGCTACATGTGAACGATCCCCACAACGCGAGAAGCGGCGACCCACTGGGCCGCCGCTTCTCATTCCGGCGTACGTCACCGGGCCCTGAGGGCCCCGAGCGACGCGCGGGGATGGGAGTCAGTCGCTCATGGAGCGGATGATCGAGAGCACGCGCAGGATCTCCACGTAGGCCCAGATCAGGGTCACGGTCAGCCCGAACGCCGCGGACCATGCCGCCTTCTTGGGGATACCGCGCTTGACGCCGTCGCTGATGTTCTCGAAGTCGAGCACGAAGCTGTAGACGGCCAGCAGGATGGCGATCGCGCCCACGAACAGACCCAGCGGGATGCCGAAGATCGTGGCGTCGTAGCGCATGTTGTAGCCGCCCAGCAGGCTCGTGCCCAGGTTGACCAGGGCGAACAGTGCGTAGGCCAGCAGTGCGACCATGAAGAACTTGGTCACGCGCGGGGAGGAGCGCAGCACGCCCACCTTGTAGAGCACGAGTACGGAGACGAACACCGCCAGGGTGCCGATCACCGCCTGGACCACGATGCCCGGGTAGGCGCCCTCGAACATGCGGGAGATGCCACCCAGGAACAGGCCCTCGGCGAGCGCGTAGAGCGTGATCAACAGCGGGCTGGGCTCACGCTTGAACGCGTTGACCAGACCCAGCACGAGACCCACGATGGCGCCCGGCAGCGCGAGCACCGGGGCGACCCAACCCACCACGGCCGTGACGATTACGCAACCGAGCACGAGCGAGGTGCGCATGACGACGTCGTCGTAGCTCATGCGTCCGGTGCGGTCCGGACCCGCGGCGGGCGCGTTGTAGAGGTTCTCCAGGTTCTCGGGTGAGTAACGGGGGTCGCGGGAGATATCCGGGGTGGTCGCGGTGCCGTTCTTCTTGTTGAAGTCGCGTAGCAGTGGGTTTCCGCCGGCCATGGGACGTCCTTTCGAGGCGTGGGCGAGCTGTTCGTTCAGCCTAACATTGACGCGTCACAGGAACCTGGGAGTTTGTGCTGAGCGAACAGGGCCCCCGCGGGTGCGGAATCGGTGCCCCCACTGGGACTCGAACCCAGACTGAGCGGATTTTAAGTCCGCTGCCTCTGCCGATTGGGCTATGGGGGCGTGACCGAGCCGGTGAGTCCGCGCGGGTGCGCGGGCCCACCGGCTCGGTGCGATGGAGTGTTACAGGCTCGCCTTCTCGGCCGGGACGTCCGCGCCCGCGGCCTTCTGGAAGGCACGGCGGGGGTCCCGCAGGTGACGCAGCGGGGTGGTGTCACGGCCGAAGAGCAGGTTCACTCCCCACTCCGTGAACACCCGCACCTTGCGCTCCACCGTGGGGATCGCGTACCCGTGGTAGAGGCGGTGCATGGCCCACGCCGGCAGACCGCCGAGGTCGATGCCGCGGATGGTGGCGGCACCCTTGTACAGACCCAGACCCGCCACGGACCCGAGGTTCTCGTGATAGTAGTCCTCGAGCGGCTCGCCCTTGTGCGCGGCCATGATGTTCTTGGCCATGGTCGCGGCCTGACGCACGGCGTGCTGCGCGTTGGGGACGCAGAACCCGCCGGGGCCGGCGCCCGTGAGATCCGGGACGGCGGCGATGTCACCGGCGGCCCAGGCACCCTCGAAGGGCCCGTCGTCGCCGGTCACGCGCAGGTCCGCGCCCACGCGCACGCGTCCGCGGTCGTCGATGGGCAGGTCGCTGTTCTTGGCGAAGGACGCAGCCTGCACGCCGGCCGTCCAGATCAGGGTGTCCGTGGCCATCTCGCCGGCCGGGGACTTGTCCTGCATGTTGATGAGCTTGACCAGGTCACCGTCCACCTCGGACAGGGACGTGTTCAGCAGCACCTCGATGCCGCGGGCGCGCATCTCGGCCACGACCTTCTCGGCACGGTCCTCGGAGACCTCGGGCATGATCCGGCCCATGGCCTCGACCAGCACGAAGCGCAGGTCCGAGACCTTCAGGAGGTCGTTGCGCTGCACGGCCGAACGCGCCATGTCCTCGAGCTCGGCGATGGTCTCGGAACCGGCGTAGCCGCCGCCCACCACGATGAAGGTCAGCGCCTTGCGCTTCTCGTCCTCGTCGTTGGTGAGGGAAGCCACCTCGATGCGCTCGAGCACCCAGTTGCGCACGGACACGGCCTCTTCGATGGTCTTCATGCCGATGGCCTTGTCCGCGAGCCCCGGGATGGGGAACGTGCGGGTGTTGGAACCGCCGGCGAGCACGATCTCGTCGTACGTGAGCTCGAACTCGGGGCCCTCGTCGATGCCGTGGACGGTGACCGTACGGTTGGCGTGGTCGATGCTCTCCACGCGGCCGGTGATCAACTCGCAGTCGGCCAGGTGCTGACGGTGCGGGATCACGGCGGAGCGCGCCTCGATGTTGCCGGCCGAGACCTCGGGCAGGAACGGGAGGTAGGTCATGTACGGGTTGGGGTCCACCACCGTGACCACGCCGCCGGACTCCGTAATGCGGGTCTGCAGCTTCTGCGCCAGTGTGAAACCGACGTAACCGCCACCCACGATGAGAAGGCGCGGACGGTCCTTAGCAAGTTGATTGAAAGCCATACCCGAAAGCTTACTCACCGTGGCACGGTTTTGCCGACGCGGTGTCAGCGGCCCGGTGAGCTGATCGTGAAATCAGCGCGAGAGCCTGCGGATGTGCAGGACCGCGGCCACGGTGAGGCCCGCGACGATCACCCCGAAGCTGACGAGGATCACCACGGGTAGCGCGCCGGTCTCGTTGAGGGGTGCCTGCGCCACGGGTGGGGTGGCCTCCCCGGTCACCTGCCGCGTGTCCGGCGCGGGCGGGGTCGGGGAGCTGCTCGGGGTGGGTGTCTGCGAGGGCGGGCGGTTCTGCGCAATCCATTGCCGCACGCTGCCCAGGGGATTGATGTCGGAGATCCGGACGTCGTCCTCTACGGCCGCGCGCACATCCAGGATCCCATACCCGTAGAGCGGGTCCTTGCCCTGCGCTCCCGCGTCGTGCGCGGTGTCCACGATCCGCTGGGCGATCCCAGCGGCCGTGAGGTCGGGGTGCTTCTGCTTGATCAGCGCCGCTGTCCCGGCCACGAGGGGCACAGTGGCGGAGGTCCCGGACCACCGGGCGTAGCCGTCCCCTGGGATCGCACCCACCATCTCCTCGCTGGGCCCGGCCACCGCGATCGAGATGCCCTGGGAGGACGAGTCCCAACTCGCCGTGCGCGACCGGTCCACGCCGCCCACGGACAGCACCCCCGGAATCGTGGCGGGCGCCCCCACCTGGTTGAGCCCCGAGCCCCGGTTGCCCGCCGCCGCGACCACGAGCACACCCTTCTCCTCCGCGTACGCGAACGCCGAGTCCCACGCGGGGGGCCACCCCGTGGCGTTCGAGCCCAGGGACATGTTGATCACGTCCGCGCCGTGGTCCACGGCCCACCGCACGGCGTCCGGGATCTGTTCGTCGATGTCGCGGGCGCCGGGGTGCTCGCTGCCCACCCACAGGGACACGGGCAGGATCTCGGCCTCCGGGGCCACGCCGATGATGCCCCGGGTCCCGCCCGGACCGTCCTGGTTCGCGGGTCCGTGACCGCGTCCCGCCGCGAGTGAGGCCACCAGCGTCCCGTGTTCGGGTTCCGCGCCCAGACCATCCTGGCCGTTGGCCTTGCCCACGCCCGAGACGTCCGTGCCCTCACCAACTGCGTCCTTGAGATCCTGGTGGGAGCCGTCCACGCCGGTGTCGATCACGGCGATCTTCACGCCCTTGCCGGTCGCGGACTTCCACGCGTCCCGCACGCCGTAGTCGTCCAGCCAGTACTCCTCCTGGCGCACGTCCACCGGCTCCACGGGGACCTTGCCGTTCGGGGGCGGTGCCACGGGGGTCTCCACGGGCACCGACGGCGCGGGCATGGGTTCCACCGCGAGCGCCGGGGCGACACCGGTCCCGCCGAGCAGTAGGCCCACCGCGGCGAGTGACAGCGCACCGCGTGTTCTCAGCCGTCCCATGACCCCTCTGCTTTCCCGCGCTGCACGCGCGTTCCCGACCGCTCCCGGCGGCCGACGTTCCGGCCCCCCGCCCGGCGTCACGACGACGTCGCCCGCTGACCCGTCTGCTCCGGCTCGCTTCCGCTCCGGGCCCGTCCACACCGGGTGCCGGCGCGGGCGTCCGCTCCCCCGCGCGCCCGCGGGTGGTGTGCCGGGGTGCAAC
The DNA here is from genome assembly GCA_014652975.1 of Kocuria marina. GTDB lineage: Bacteria > Actinomycetota > Actinomycetes > Actinomycetales > Micrococcaceae > Kocuria > Kocuria marina. The sequence continues at coordinate 272,251 of BMZV01000003.1, forward strand.
GGCGACCGGCCCGTGATCTCAGGCCGCGAGGGACAGGGCGATTCCGTCCAAAATATCGTGTTCGCTCGCGGTCACGGTGCTGACGCGCCCGTTGGTCGCGTCCGAGACACGTTCGATGATCCGGCGCCACACGAGCGCACCCGCCCCGATGACGTCCACGCGACCCTCGTGCATGAACCCGAGCTCGGCGCGTTCCTCCCGCGTCATCCCGGTGAGCTCCCGGCACGCGCGGATAACGACGTCGCTGTCCAGGACGCTGCCGTTGATCCGGTCCTCGTCGTAGCGGCTCAGGCCCATGGCCATGGCACTGACCGTGGTGACCGTCCCGGCGACACCCACGAGCCGGGTGGTCAGTTCGAGCGGTACGGTGCGTGCCACGGTGTCCATGGCCTCGTCCACGTCCCGCAGCACGAGGCGTTGCTGTTCCTCGGTGGGCGGGTTGGACCCCAGGTGGCGTTCGGTCATGCGCACGCACCCCACGTCCACGCTGCGGGCGGCGATCACGTGCTCCGGAGACCCCAGGACGCACTCTGTGGAACCGCCGCCCAGGTCCACCACGAGCACGCGGTCCTCCGGGGTCAGTCCCGCGGCCGCATTGAGCGCGCCGCGGAATGACAACGCCGCTTCCTCGTCACCGCTCACGACCTCCGGGGTCACCCCCAGGCGGGACCTGATCCCGTCCACGAAGACCTGCCGGTTGCCGGCGTCGCGCGTGGCGGACGTGGCCACGAACCGGACGGCGTCCACCTTGTGCTTGGTGATGAGCCGGGCGTACTCCTCGGCGGCGGCGAAGGTCCGCTCCAGGGCGGCCTCGGCGAGCCAGCCGGTGGCGTCCACACCCTGGCCCAGGCGCACGATGCGCATCTCGCGCACCCTGTCCTTGAGCTCGAGGTGGCCGTCCTTGTCCTTCACGTCCGCGATGAGCAGACGGATGGAGTTCGTACCGCAGTCGATGGCCGCAACGCGCATGGGTGATGGATCCTCGGTTCGGTGGGAGCGTGCCGGTTGACCGGCCCGGCACCAATTTACCCGCGTCGCGGGGCACTTCCGTCCCCTCCCCCGTAAATCACCTGCGCAGCCGGTGACCCGCGATCCGAGGAGCCGATGTGTTCGAGATCCTGCTCACCACGGTCTTCGTGGTGCTCCTGGTCGATGTCGTGGTCGCGTTCGTGGTCACGGCCCGCCGCCCCGTCACCGACCGCTGGCTGTTGTCCCTGCTGCTGAGCGGTACCACCGGCGCCGCGCTCGTCGTGCTGCTGACCGTGCTGCTTGGCCCCGCGGCGGCGTCGCGATTCCCGGACGTGGCCGTGGGGCTGATCGGGCTGGCCTCGCTCACGGCCGTCGTCCGACTGACCGCGGCGCGCACCCCCGGTGCCGCTCGGGGCGCGAGGACGAGCCCCGCGCCGCTTGGAGGCGGTGCCGGCGCATGATCACCGGCCTCAGCGCCGTCCTGATCGTGTGCGGAGCGTTGTTCTTCACCGCGGGCACGGCAGCGTTCATCCGGTTCCCGGACATACGCAGTCAACTGCACGCGCTCACCAAGGCGGACAACCTGGGCCCGGGACTCGTCATGGTCGGCGCCGCCGTGTACCTGGGGAGCTGGTCCACCGCGGCGTTGCTCGCGATCGCGTGGGTGCTCATCCTCGGCTCGGCGTCCGTCTCGGCGCACGCCCTGACCGCGCGGGAAGCCACGGAGCACGACGCCGCTCGCACCCTTGACGGCCCCGGCGCCTCCCCCGCGGTGGGCGAAATGGGGTTCCGCTCGCACGGTGAGCGAGTCCGGCACTGCCCGCACGGCAAATGAGTCCAGCGCGCCGGGTACCGCGGACCCGAGGCGGCCCGCCCCGTGACCGAACTCACCGCCCTCGACGTGGCCCTCGGCGTCGCCGTACTCGCGACCACCGCGGCCACCGTGTTTCCCCCGCGCGCAGCGTGCAGGCCATGTCCTTCCTGGGTCTGGGGTGCTCGTGATCCTCGTGTGGCTGCGGCTGGGCAGCTCGGACTCCGGCGGTGCGTTCCAGTCCGGGGCTGTGCTGGCGGGCGCGCTCATCCTGCTGCGCAGCGCCGGGGTGCCCCTGGACCGGCTGACCGGCCGGTGGCTACGGCCCCTACTGATCGTGGGCGTGATCGGTTTCATCATGACCGGGGCGCTGGCCGTCTCGCTCGGTAACGCGCGGCTGCGGTGGTCCCCGGAATGGTCCTTCGCGGCCATGCTCACCGTGGAGATCGCGCTGACCGCCGGGATCGTGCGCGTGGTGGACGACGTGTACGGGATCTACGTGGCCTCGGAACTTGGCGTGCTCACCCCGTTGCTGATCGTTGCGTGCTTAACCATCCTGTACGGCTGCTACCAGGCCCGGCGCCAGGAGGACCTCAAGAAGCGGCTCGCGTACTCCACGGTCTCGCACGTCAGCTACGTGGTGGTCGGGATCTCCCTGGTCACGCTCGCGGGGACCACGCGCGGTGTGGTGCACCTGGTGCACCAGGGACTCATGAAGATCGCCCTGTTCTTCTGCGCGGGACTGTTCGCCGAGGCCCTGGGCATCACCAAGCTCTCGCAGATGCACGGTCTGGGTCGGCGCATGCCGTGGACCTCCGCGGCCTTCACCGTGGGCGCGTTCGGCATGATCGGTCTGCCCGTGACCGCCGGTTTCGTGTCCGAGTGGATGCTAGGCCTGGGTGCCCTGGAGTCGGAACACCCCTGGGTCGTGGGCGTGCTGATCGCCTCGTCTCTGCTCAACGCCATGTATTTCCTGCCGGCGGTCTACCGCATGTGGTTCCGCGACCCCGCTGACCAGGACGCTTCCCCGGCGACGGCCAGGGACGGCTCGGTGGCGGGGTCCGAAACCAGCACCGCGGGGCCCGGGGACAGTTCGGCGACACCGTCCGAGGACGGCACCCCGGTGGCGTCGGACAGCAGCACCGCGACGTCCGACGGCAGCACAGCCGCGCAGCCCGGCGCGACCGTCGTGGTGCGGGAACCGGCCAGTCTGCTGGTGCCCACCGTGATCACCGCGGCCGCGTCCGTGTTCGTGGGCCTCGCGGCGTCGCTCGAGTTCGCGCCGCTGCAGATCGCCCGCCAGATCGCAGAGGAGGTGCTCGGCTGATGCTCTTCGCCCTCACGTTCCTGGTCCCGATCGCGGTGGTCGCCGTCGTCGTGCTCGCGGGAGTGCTGCCGGCACAGCGCGCGGCCCCCGTGCGCCGCGGCGCCGCCCTATGTGCCGCACTGGCCGCGGTGCCGGCCGGGCTGCTGGCGGTGTTCGGTGACCGCGAGTCCGTGGACGTCCCGTGGTTGTTGTTCGGCGCCCGCTTCTCGGTGGACGCCGTGGCCCGGCCCCTGTTGTTGATCGCCGCGCTGCTGTACGGCGGGTCCCTGCTGGCCCTGACGTAGCTCAAACTGCGCCACACCGAACGGCACCAGGGTGCGCTCACCGCCTTCATGCTCTTGTCCTTCGTGGGCAACATCGGCACGTACCTGGCCGCCGTCGCTGGCCCCGGACGCGTTCGACACGTACGTGTCCAAACAAGCCGTATCACCCATCTCCGTACTGGGAGGGGGCCTGGACTCGATCCTGCCGCTCGTGGCCACCGGTTCCACCCTGCTGCTCATGCGGTTCACATGGCTGGTATGGACGGCGGAGCGCGATCCGCGTCGCAGGCCCGACGGCGAATTGGTCTCGTGGTTGCTCGTGGCCGCGGCGGGCATCGTGGTGCCGTGGCTCGTGGGCGAGCGCTGAACCCCGCGCGCGGCGGTGTGGACGTGGCGCTGCGTGCCCTGAAACCCACGGTGGACGCCGATCCCCAGGTGGTCGTCGCACCCCTGGAACTCCCGCCGGGAGCCGCGCGACAGGTGGCCCTGATCCTCATGCCGGGCTCCATGATCCAGCGGATGATCACCGAGGACGGGGAACCCGCCCACGAGCCCGATCACTCACCCACGCACGTGGAACTGCACACCCTGTCCCTGTCACTGGGGCCGACCGGCCAGTGGCGGGAACTGCAGCACCGCACCCGTCACGCCGTGGACCCCGACCCGGGACTCTGACCAGCGAACGCGCCACCGCCCATGCCCGCGGTGGTCACGGCACACGCATGATCGCGCATGAGTGATCGGGGCAGTCATGATCGGACCGCCCCTCGGGAACGTCACCCCACCGGGGCGAACGCCGTACGAGGGTCAGTCCGCGCTGCGCCACGCGGGATCGCATGCGCAGTGGTCCCGGGACCAGGTGTCGGAGATCAGCTCGAGGGTCTCGTCCCCCAGGGGGTTCACCCCCGGACCGGCCGCGAGGCTGTGCCCCACGAGCACGTGCAGGCACTTCACGCGCGTGGGCATGCCGCCCGCGGAGATCCCCTCGATCTCGGGAACCTCGCCGATCCCCGTTTCCTCCCCGATCCGGCGCCGCTGCTCCAGGTAATGCTCGTGCGCGGCCCGGTACCGCTCGGCGAGTTCCGGGTCCTCAGTGATCCGGTCGGACATGCCGTACATGGTGCCCTCGGCCTCGAGCCGGGACACCGCGGACGTGATCACGGGGTGCGTGAGGTAGAAGACCGTGGGGAACGGGGAACCGTTGCTCAACCGGGGGGCCGTGGCCACGACCAGCGGGTTCCCGCACACGCAGCGCGCCGCGATCTCCACGACGTCCCGCGGGGGCCGACCCAGCTGGTGTCCCACCACGGTGCGGTCCTGATCGGTCACGGACGGGCGGTGTTCATGGGCCGCTGCGGTCACTGATTGCCACTTCCTCGGGTCTGCGGTTCAAGGGTGATCTGTTCGGGCGGGTACGCGGAGTCCACCACGGACTGCCACAGCCCGTCCGCCCACGCCGGCTTGCTAGCCTCGACCTGCTCGGCGGAGGATTCGACGCTCTGGCGCACGCCCGGTTGCGCGCCGAGCACCAGGTAGGCGTTCTCCCCCGGCATCACGTAGGACATCCGCTCACGCGCTTGTTGCTCCACGTAGGAGTCGTCCCCCCACAGTTGTTCCTCGTGCTTGAGCTGCTGTTGTCGCTCTTGTTCGTGGGCGATGCTCTGCTGCAGCGCGGAGATCTGCGCGCGCTGGTCGAAGAAGATCTTGGTGGTGGGCGCGGCCAAGAACACGATGAGCGTGGCCACCACGATCAGGGCCACGAGGCGCCCGTTGAACGAGTGGGCGGGTGTGGGGGCCGCGAGCGTCGACGAGCCGCCAGCGCTGTCCTGGGAGGGGGTGTCCCTCAGCGAGTCCCGTTTCGCGGACCGTTGCGTGTCCCGCGGAGGGTTGCGCCGAGCGTCCCGCGAGCGCCCGCCGCGCGGTTCGCGCGGGGTGTCGTCAGCGGGCTCGGGGCCCATACGGGGGATCCGCGGGCGGGGTCCGACCATGGGTGCCTCCCGGGTGACGTGGGTGGTTCGTGCTCGGTCAGTCTACCCGCAGCACGACGCCGCCCGGCCCCGGGAACGGGGGCGAGCGGCGTCGTCGTCAGGGAACCCACGGCGGCACGGGGGCCGCCGCACAGCTCACTTGCCGGTGAAGCGGGGGAACGCGGAGGCACCGGCGTAGGTCGCGGAATCGCCGAGCTCCTCCTCGATGCGCAGCAGCTGGTTGTACTTCGCCACGCGCTCGGAACGCGCCGGGGCACCGGTCTTAATCTGACCCGCGTTCACGGCCACGGAGATATCGGCGATCGTGGTGTCCTCGGTCTCTCCGGAACGGTGGGAGATCATGCAGCGGTAGCCGTTGCGCTGGGCGAGCTCGATCGCGTCGAAGGTCTCGGTGAGGGAGCCGATCTGGTTGACCTTCACGAGCAGGGCGTTGGCCACGTGCTCGTCGATGCCGCGACCCAGGCGCTCCGGGTTGGTCACGAAGAGGTCGTCACCCACGAGCTGGACCTTGTCCCCGATGTGCTCGGTGAGCGCTGCCCAGCCCTCCCAGTCGTTCTCGTCCAGGGGGTCCTCGATGGACACGAGCGGGTACTTCTCGACCAGCTCGGCGTAGTACCGGGACATGTCTTCGGCCGAACGCTTCTGGCCCTCGAAGGTGTAGGAACCCTTCTCGTGGAACTCGGAGGACGCCACGTCCAGGGCCAGCGCGATCTCCTGACCGGGCTTGTACCCGGCCTTCTCGATGGCCTCGAGGATCAGGTCCAGCGCGGCGGCGTTGGACTCGAGGTTGGGCGCGAAGCCGCCCTCGTCACCCAGACCGGTGGACAACCCGCGGTCCTTGAGCACGGACTTGAGGCTGTGGTAGACCTCCACACCCCAGCGCAGGGCCTCGGAGAACGTGGGAGCACCGATCGGGGCGATCATGAACTCCTGGATGTCCACGTTGGAGTCCGCGTGGGAACCGCCGTTGAGGATGTTCATCATGGGCACCGGCAGCACGTGCGCGTTGGGCCCGCCCAGGTACTTGTACAGTTCCAGGTCCGCGGAGCTCGCAGCCGCACGGGCGATCGCCATGGAGGCGCCCAGGATCGCGTTGGCGCCCAGCTTGGCCTTGTTGTCGGTACCGTCCAGTTCCAACATGGCCTGATCCACGGCGCGCTGGTCGGAGGCGTCCAGGCCCACCACGGCCTGCTCGATCTCCTCGTCCACGGCGTGGACGGCGTCCAGCACGCCCTTGCCCAGGAAGACCTTCTTGTCGCCGTCGCGGCGCTCCACGGCCTCGAACTCACCGGTGGACGCGCCGGAGGGCACGGCCGCGCGCCCGAAGCTGCCGTCCTCGAGCAGTGCCTCAACCTCGACCGTGGGGTTGCCACGGGAGTCCAGAATCTGGCGGGCTTGCAGCGCAATGATCATTGCCATGAAAATCTCCTTGTCGGTCGTCGACCCGTGGGGCGGTCCCCCGGTCTTTAGCCTACCGAGCGTCGCTGGGTGCGGGCGATAAAGGTGCGTCGTGGTCACGCACGAACCGTCGCACCGCCGTCCGCAATGCGCGCTCGGCGTCGAGGCCGCGCGCGGAGCTGTCCTGCACGCGGCGGAACAACTCCTCCCCCAGCGCGTCCTCCTCCGCCTGCCGGTCCTGCTCGTCCGACTCGGGGCGCGGTTCCGGGAGCCCGGCCACGCCGTGCCGGCGCGCCTTGGACAGGGCCTTCTCGGCGTACGCGAGCGCGGGCAGCGCCGGCGGGATGCCGTCGAAGATCCGCGTGCGCTGGGGTTTCTCGCGGCGTTTCACTGCGTCCCAGCGCGCGGCGAGTTCCGCATCGCTCGGTGTCCCGTTGCCGACGACGACGCTGCCCGCGCCCGTCACATCCGAGCCAGTGCCGCCTGGGCTGGCACTGTCCAGGGTGGTGCCCTCGACAACGGTGCTGTCCGCAGCGGTCGCCTTCACGGCGCCCGCAGTCGCAGCGGTCGTCCCCGCGGCCTGGCGCGCCGCGGCGTCGTGGCCCGGTGGGAACACCGCGGGGTGGCGCCGCACGAGCTTGTCCGTGACCGCGGCCAGCACGTCCGAGATGTCGAAGCGCTGCCCGTCGGGGTGTTCCTGGCCGATGCGCGAGTGGAAGACGACCTGCAGCAGCACGTCCCCGAGTTCCTCCACGAGCTCGGTACGACGCCGCTCGGACGGCTCGAGCGCCTCGACCGCCTCCACGACCTCGTAACTCTCCTCCACGAGGTAGCGCAGCAGCGACTCGTGGGTCTGGGCGGCATCCCACGGGCACCCGCCCGGCGAACGCAAGCGGTCCATGACGGCGAGCAGCCGCTCGAACTCCGCGCCCGGTGCGGAGCCTCCGTCCGGCACCGCCGGGTCATGGGCGGTCATGTTCCCCGTCCTGGCTTTCTGCGCCGACTCATCGTGCGGGGTCACAGACCCCGCGGACGCCTCTCGTGTCGGTTCCTCGGGCGCCGTCATGCGTCCTCACCCGTCACGTGGCGTTCGAGCCATTCCTGATAGGCCCGCGGCACGAACGCCGCGCGGGCCGCGTTGCGCTGCACCGCGACCAGATCGGCCTCGTCCCACCCCGCCTGCTCACGCAACAGCTCGAGCTCGTTGCCCACGGAGGTGTCGCTCATGAGCCGGTTATCCGGGGAGATCGTGACCGCGAAGCCGTGCCGCAGAAACCGGGTGGCCGGGTGATGAGCGATGTCGTCCCCCCACACCGCGCTCGCACCGGTCTGCAGGTTGGAGCACGGGCAGACCTCCAGCGCGATCCTGCGGTCGCGGATCCACCGGGACAGCGGCGACCGCGCATCGGGGTCCTCGTTGAGCAACCGCACGCCGTGACCCAGGCGCAGGGCGCGTCCGGCGGTGAGCGCATCCGCCATGGACTCCGCACCGTCCGCTTCACCCGCATGCAGCGTCACGGGGATGAAGTTCTCCGCGAGCAGGTCCAGGGCCGCGCGGTGATCCGACGCCGGGAAACCACGCTCGGGTCCCGCTAGGTCGAACGCGACCACGGACCCGGGTGCGGGTTCGCTGGGGACGCCCCCGTGCGCCGTCGTGGTGTCCGACGCCGCGTTATCGGATGCCGCGGCGCGTACGCGGCGCACCACGAGCTCGGCGATCTCGAGAGAGCGGTCCAGGTGGCGCATGGCGCACAGGATCTGCACGACTGAGAGGTGACCGCCCGCGGCCTTGACCTCGGCCACGCCCTCGGCGAGACCGGCCTGCACGGCGTCCACGGCGGCGTCGAGCGTGAGGCCACCGGCCACGTGCTGTTCCGGAGCCCAGCGCACTTCCGCGTGCACGATCCCGTCCGCCGCGCAGTCCGCGACGTACTCGCGGGCCACCCGGCGCAGCGCGTCCGCGGTCTGGGTCACGGCCACGGTGTGCGCGAAGGTCTCCAGGTAGCGCTCCAGGCTGCCCGAGTTGGCGCTCTCCCGGAACCAGCGACCGAGTGCGGCGGGGTCCGTGGCGGGCAGCTCATGACCGATCCCGGCGGCGAGGTCGATGATCGTGGCCGGACGCAGCGCGCCGTCCAGGTGATCGTGCAGACAGATCCGGCGGTGTGGCCCGAAGCCCCCGTCCGTGGTGCGGGCGGGGGCCTCGGGAATGGTGCGGGACGTCATGGATCAGTAGTTCCAGTCCTGCAGGGCGTCGTTGACGTGCTCGGGGATGTTGGAGCCGGTGCGCGGGTACATGCGCAGTTCCTCGAGGTAGTTCTGCCCCGGCAGGCGCTGCTCATAGCGCACGAAGGCCTCCTCGTCCGAGTAGTCGAACGTGACCTCGGGCGGGACGCCCGGGCGGAAGCGGAACATCATGGCCAGCGGTGCGCCGGAGCCTTCCACGTAGGAGTCGTCCTTGAGCTCCTGGACCTTGAGCAGTTCCTCCGGGACCAGCTCGAAGGTCGGACGCTGATCCCAGAACCCGTTGAGGCGCACGTGGGTCAGCGCGTCGTAGTACGTGCCCAGAGCGCGCACGCGGATCAACACGGTGGAGACGTCCCGCGCGGTGCCCTCGGAGTCGAACAGGTGCCGCTGCGCGTCCGCCAAGCGGGAGACCACGTCACCCGTGGTCAGCGCGAGGTTGCCCGGGGCCAACGCGTCCGGGTCGAGTCCCTGCTCCGGCTCGGCCCCGCGGTACGACGGCGCCACGTCCGTGGCGAGCGCGACCTGCGGTGCGCTCGCGGGGTCGTCCTCAGCATCCTGCACAGAGGCGGCGGACACGAGGTTCTCGGCGGGTTCCGTGCCGAACTCGGACTCGTCCACGTGGGCCGGGAGGTCCTCGGGGCTGGACTCATCGTTCTCGGTGGCCCGTTCCTCGGTCGCGTCGATCACCTCGGGACGATCCTCGGTGCTCTGCGCGACGGGCTCGGCGTGGAGGGCCGACTCCCGCTGCTCGAACTGTCCCCGCTCGTCGAGCGGCTCCGACCGCTGGGGCTGCTCGGCCTCTTCCTGCTGCGCCGTGAGCTCGGCGGCATCCCGATCGGCCACCGCGGGCGTCTCGAGGGACTCGTCCTGCACGACCGGGGCCGCGTCACCGGCCGTGAGCACCTCGCCGTCCTCGACGGGTTCGCTCGGCCCGTGCTCGGGCACCACCCGCACGGCGTCGTCGTCGCCCTGGGTGGTGTCGGCCGGGACTGTCCCGGCGGCGGGCCGGGAGTCCTCGGCGAGCGCGCCGTCGACGACGGGGGCCCCGGCCACCGGGGCATGCTGCGACGCCTCCGCCGGGGCGCCGTGCACGTACTGCTCCGTGCGGGACTCTCCGTTGGGGAAGTCGTAGGTCACGGTGATCTCGCGCTGCCCGTCGTGCGGGTTGGCGGCGATCAGGTCCAGCTGACGCCACGGCCCCACGGGGGTGTTCATGGCCTGGGTGTAGAGATCCGCGACGTCGTCGAACAGCGGCGAGCCCTGGTCCACGGTGCCGTTCTCGACCTCGTCCTGGGCGTCCCCGACGGCCTGGCGGGTCTGGTGCGTCATGATGTTGCCCGACTGCACGAGGGTCAGCCGCGCACGGTCCGCGCCGCGGGACAGCAACAGCTCCACGAGGTTGCGCAGCGCACCGGACTCCGGCAGGGCGACTGCGTTCGGATCATGACGACGCGGCGCGTTCTCCTGCGCCTGCTGCGGTGCCTCGGGAGCGCCCTGCGCGCTCTGGGGAGCGGCCGCAGGGTCGACGGGGCGGGCGCCGGGAGCCGGCTGGGGTGTCGGGGTGTCGTTCTTCTTGCTGCGGAACAGATCTCTCAGACCCACGTGTTCGTTTCCCTTCCAGAGCCGGGCTTGGTTTCCTGCAAAGTATAGGTGGCGCGGACTCCACGGATACCGGGAACCGGGCCCGTGCGCCGGTCCGTGACGGGCTCGACGTCGCTTCGCCCCGGTTACAGGTTCTCCGGCCCGAACGCGTCCGGGAGCACCTGGTCCATGGTGCGGACCCCGCTGACCGTGAGCAGTTCCATCCCCGGGGCCCTGTGTTCGTAGAGCAGCTGCCGGCAGCGCCCGCACGGCATGAGCACCTCCCCGTGGCCGTCCACGCACACGAACGCCACGAGCTTGCCCCCGCCGGACATGAACAGCGCGCTCACCATGGAGCACTCGGCGCACAGGGTCACCCCGTAGGACGCGTTCTCGATGTTCGCGCCCGTGACCACGCGGCCGTCGTCCACGAGTGCGGCCGCCCCCACCGGGTATCGGGAGTACGGCGAGTAGGAGTGGGCCAGGGCGTCCGTGGCGGCACGCTGCAGCTCGCGCCACGTGGCCTCGTCCACCGGGTTGCGGGTGCCACTCATGATCGTTGCCTCTCCTCGTCGCTCGAACGTCAGGATTGTCCGGTTCCGGAACTGCTCGGTCTCGCGTTTGCACCACCGGTCGACGACGCCGCGTGGCCATGCGAGCGGCGCACGCGGCGCCGTCGTCGTACCGCGGTGCGCGTCATTCCTTGGTGTACGGCTCGCCCGAGGCGGCCGGGCCGCGGGAACGGCCCACGAGACCCGCCACCGCGAGGATCGTGACCACGTACGGCAGCATGGCCAGGAACTGGCTGGGCACAGGGGTGCCCAGGAAGGACAGGATGGATTCCAGGTTGGATGCGAACCCGAACAGCAGGGACGCGAGCAGCGCACCCACGGGGTTCCAGCGGCCGAAGATCAGCGCGGCCAGGGCGATGTACCCGGCGCCCGCGGTCATATCGCGCGTGAACGCGGAGACCGAGACGAGCGTGTAGAACGCCCCGCCCAGACCGGCCACGGCGCCGCCCAACAACACGTTGCGCACGCGCAGCGCGTTCACCGAGACGCCCAGGGTGTCCGCGGCCTTGGGGTGCTCCCCCACCGCGCGAGTACGCAGACCCCATCGGGTCCGGTACAGCGCGAACCACACCACGATCACCGCGAGGTACATGATGTAGCCGATCACCGACTGGTCGAACAGCACGGGGCCCACCACGGGGATTTCGGCGAGGACCGGGATGCGCACGTGCGGCAAGCGGTCCGGTGCGTTGAAGGACGCGGCGTTGGGCTCGAGCACGGTCGCGAAGAGGAACCCGGTCAGGCCGGAGACGAGCACGTTGAGCACCACGCCCACGATCACCTGGTTCACGCGGTAGCGGATCGCGAACAGCGCGAGCACGGCGGAGACCAGCACCGCTCCCAGCATCGCCGCGAGCAGACCCACCCAGGGGTTGCCGGCCACGGTCCCGGCGACCGCGGCGGAGAACGCACCGAAGAGCAGCTGGGCCTCGATCGCGATGTTCACCACGCCCGAGCGCTCACACAGTAGACCGCCCAGGGAACCGAACACGAGCGGCGTGGCGAGTGCTACGGACCCCGCGAGCAACGCCGTGATGGAGATGCTGGGCGTCTGGGCGGTGCTCACGATCCACACCAGGAACCCGGTCACGAAGAAGAAACCGGCCACGATCACCGCCCAGCGCGGCAGCTTGCGCGCCTGCACGGCCGCGTACACCGCGAGGGCGGCGAGCACGATCGTGACCACCCAACCGTAGGGGGCGGAGGGCACGGAGACGTCGGGCAGGCGGATGGCATCGCCGTCGTTCGAGACCCGGAAGTCCACGCTCTGCCCGGAGGCGTTCAGCGCGAAGACGATCAGGGACACGAGCGCCAGGACACCCAGGCCGATTGCGGGCCGCAGGGTCCGCACACCCACGGCGCGGTTCGCGGCGGAGGTGGCCAGAGAGGCTTCGGGCGCGGGCTCCGGGGATCCGGACGTAGGACCGGAGGGCTGCGAAGTGATAGCGGTACTCACGCGGCGGCCTCCTTCGAGCGACGGGTGGCGAACTTGAACAGCGGGGGCAGCGCCACGAACAGCACGATCAGGGACTGCACGACCAGCACGATGTCGATGTTGGTCCCCGTCATGGACTGCATGGTCACGCCACCGGCGCGGAAGGCCCCGTAGAGGATGCCCGCGAAGAACGTCCCCCACGGGCGCGAGCGGCCGAGCAGGGCCACGGTGATCGCGTCGAAGCCGAAGGACGCGGCCACGCCCGAGGTCAGCGAGTGTTCCGTACCGGCGATTTGCGCGGTACCCGCGAGCCCGGCCAACAGGCCGGCGAGGAGCATGACGACGACGAACCCGCGGGTCACGGAGATGCCCGCGGTACGCGCGGCGCGGGGGTTCGCTCCCACGGCGCGCAGCTCGAAGCCCACGGTGGAACGGTTGAGCAGCCACGTTACGGCCACGGTGGCCAGCACGGCCACCACGAAGCCCCAGTGCAACCGGAAGTGGTCACCCAGCAGCTTGGGGAACATCGCGGTGTCCGCGACGGGCGGGCTGATGGGGTTGGACGAGCCCTCGCGCTGAAACCCCGGCAGCGTGAGCAACCACGCCACGAGGTTCAGGGCCACGTAGTTGAGCATGATCGTGAGGATGACCTCGTGCGCGCCCGTGCGCGCCTTGATCAGTCCCACGATCCCGCCCCACACGGCACCGCCCGCGGCGCCGGCGACGACGACGGCGAGTAGGTGCAGTCCCACGGGCAACTGCCACGCGAAACCGACCCACGCCGCGAGCGTGGCACCGATCAGGATCTGTCCCTGGGCGCCGATGTTGAACAGCCCGGCCCGGAACGCGAGGGCCACGCCCAGACCCGCGAGGATCAGGGGGGTCGCCACGGTCAGGGTCTCGGTCAGCGGGTACAACCGGTCCGCGAGCGTGCTGCCGTTGGGGTTATACACCGCGCCGTAGAACATGGCGATGTACGCGCTCGAGGCCGCTCGCCACATCGCGGAGAGCGTGTCCCCGGGGCGGGCGAAGAAGTACCCGGCGGCCTGGCGGACGCGCTCGTCCGTGACTGCGATCAGCAGCCCGCCCAGGATCAGCGCCACGACGACCGCGAGCACCGACTGCAGGGTGGAGCCCAGCAGGGTGCGGCGCGGGTCCTCGGCGGAGAGTTCGGTGGGTGGCGGGGCCGAGACCTGATCGGAGGTGGCCGGTGCGGTGGACGCGCTCATGCCGTGCGGTTCCCCTCGGGTCGGTCGGTGGTTCGGTCGGCGGGGTGGGCGCCGGGATCGAGGCCGTCCCCATCCAGGGTGACGGCAGCGGCGTCGCCCGCGTGAGCGGGAGCGGTCGCGGGTGCGGCCGTCGAGCCGCCCGCCGGGGACCCGCCGTCGTCGTGCGAGTGATCCCACGGCGCGGGCGGCAGCACGCTGTCCGCGGGCTCACCGGCCATCATGCGCCCAAGGGCCTCGCGCGGGGTGTCCGGGCCCACGATACCCATGAGGCGACCGTGGAAGAACACCGCGATGCGGTCCGCGAGTGCGTAGATCTCGTCCAGTTCGGTGGACACGATGAGCACCGCGGTGCCCTTGTCCCGCTCGGCCACGATGCGCTTGTGGATGAACTCGATGGATCCCACGTCCACACCGCGCGTGGGCTGGGACGCCACGAACAGTTTGAGGGGCCGCCCGAGCTCGCGGGCGATCACGACCTTCTGCTGATTGCCGCCGGACAGCGTGGCCACCGGAGAGTCCACGGATCCGGTGCGGATGTCGTACTCGTTCACCTCAGAGCCGGCGTGCCCACTGATCGCACCGAGGCGCAGGGACGGTCCCGCCGCGAACTCCCGTTCCCGGTAGCGGTCCAGCACGAGGTTCTCGGCCACGGTGAAGGTGCCCACGAGCCCGTCCGTGGAACGGTCCTCGGGCACGAAACCCACACCGCTGGCCAGAATCTCCCGGGTGCGCAGCCCCACGAGTTCCTGCCCGTCCAGGCGCGCGGAACCGCTCACCTGCTCCTCGAGTCCCACGAGGGCCTGGGTGAGCTCGGTCTGTCCGTTGCCCTGCACACCGGCCACGGCCAGGATCTCGCCGGGCGCGACGTCGAAGTCAACATTGTCCAGCAGCACGACGCCGTTGTCCCCCACCACGGTGAGCCCGCGCACCTCGAGCGCGGTCCCGGTGGTGTGGGCGGTGTCCTTGGCCACGGTCAGGGAGACGTCCCGGCCCACCATCAGGGCCGCAAGCTCGTCCGTGGACGTTTCCGGACCCACCTGGCCGACCACTTCCCCGCGCCGGATCACGGTGATCACGTCCGACACCGCCCGGACCTCGCGCAGCTTGTGGGAGATGAACACGATGGACGTGCCGTTGTCCCGCAGTTGCCGCATGATCTCGAGCAGCTCGTCCGTCTCCCGGGGGGTCAGCACGGCCGTGGGCTCGTCCAGGATCAACACCTTGGCGTCCCGCACGAGGGCCTTGATGATCTCGACCCGCTGCTGGACGCCCACGGGCAGGTCCTCGACCACGGCGTCCGGGTCCACCGCGAAGCCGTAGCGTTCGGAGATCTCCCGGATCCGGGCCCGGGTGGTCTCCAGGTCCAGGGACATCCCGCGCGTGTTCTCGTGACCCAGGGCCACGTTCTCGGCGACCGTGAAGACCGGGATCAGCATGAAGTGCTGATGCACCATGCCGATCCCGGCCGCCATGGCATCGCCGGGGCCGGAGAAACTGACGGGCGCGCCGTCGATCTCGATCGTGCCGGACGTGGGCTCGTACAGCCCGTACAGCACGTTCATGAGCGTGGACTTGCCCGCACCGTTCTCACCGAGCAAACAGTGGATCTGATGTGGTTCCACCGTGAGGTTCACACGGTTGTTGGCGGTGAAGTCACCGAACTTCTTGGTGACGTCCGTCAGTTTCAACTGCACTGTTCTGCTCCTGCCGGGCCCGCCCGCTCAGGCGGTGGGGGCGTTCTTGGACTGCACCGTGACCTTGCCGTCGATGATGTCCTGCTTGAGCTGCTGGACCTGCTTGTCGAGGTCCTCGCTGACCTCGTCCTGCTGGTCGTGGTAGGGGGCCAGGCCCACACCACCGTTCTCGAGCGTGCCCACGTACTGGGTGTTGTCGAAGTTGCCGTCCGCGGCCTGCGTCACGACGTCCTCGACCGAGGTGGACATCTCCTTGAGCACGGACGTGAGCAGGAACTCCTTGCCGGCGTCCAGGGTCTCGTAGCCGTCGGTGTCCGGCCAGATCAGCCGGACGTTCTTGCCGCTGCGGTTGGCCTCGGTCATGGCGTCCACGGTGCCCTGGGCCGCCTGGCCGGCGACGGGCAGGACCACGTCCGCGCCCTCGCCGATGAGGTTCTGCGTGACGGTCTTGGCCTTGGAAGAATCCTGGAACGAGCTCAGGAACGTGCCGTTCTGGGAGTCCTTGTTCCACCCGAGGACCTGCACGTCCGCCTTGTTCTTCTCGTTGTAGTACTTCACCCCGTCCGCGAAACCGTCCATGAACACGGTCACGGTGGGGATGTCCATGCCGCCGTACGTGGCGACCTTGCCCGTCTCGGACGTGCCCGCCGCGAGGTACCCGGCCAGGAACGCCGCCTGGGCGGTGTTGTAGACGATGGGCTTGACGTTGTCCGCCTTGATCGAGTTGTCGTCCACGATCGCGAAGTGCTTCTCCGGGTTGGCCGCGGCCACCTTCTTGGTGGTGTCCGCGAGCAGGAAGCCCACGGAGACCGTGAGGTTGCAGCCCTGCTGCGCCATGGAGGTCAGGTTGGGCTCGAACTCCGTCTCGGACTGGGACTCGGCCTGGCTGATCTGGATGCCCTTGTGCTCCTCGGCGGCCTTGAGGCCCTCATAGGAGCTCTGGTTGAAGGAACGGTCCTGGAAACCGCCGTCGTCGGAGACGATGCAGCCCTTGAAGTCGGAGGCCTGGGCGCTGCTGTCGCCGGCGTTGTCCGGGGCGGCACCGCAACCCGCCAGGACCAGGCCGGTGACCCCGGCCAGGCCAAGCGTCCCCAGGGTGCGCAAACGTCGAGTAGTCATGAGGTCCTCCGGTCGGACTGGGATCAGATGTGGGTCGTGACCCGGGAACACAGTGCACGGGTCACCGGCCCGTGCCCCCGGGCGGTGACCCGTGCAGTGAGCCGGGTCATAGGTCAGCTCAGTGTAGCCCCGGAAGTACCCAGCAGTACGCTCACCGCGGGCGTGTCAGGACTGCGGGGCGTCCGGCGTCGTCGTCGCGTCCGCGAGCTCGCGCACGCGCAAGCGGATGGCGCGCAACGCCGTGGAGGCCATGACCTGCACGCCGCAGCCGATCGCCTCCTCCTGAGGGGCGTAGTCGGACTGGTGCAGGTCGTAGGTTCGGCCGCCGGGAGCCCGGGTCCCCAGGCGCATCATGGCGCCGGGGACGTGCTGCAGGAACCACGCGAAGTCCTCCCCGCCCATGGACTGCTCCACCAGCAGGATGCTCTCCTCCCCCAGCTCCGCTCGCGCGGCGATCTCCAGCAGGGTGGTCTCGGTCTCGCCGTTGACCACCGGCGGCACACCCCGGATGTGCTCGAGGTCCACGTTCACGCCGTACGGTGCGGCCACCTGCTCCACGACCTCGTCCAGCATGTCCCCGGCGCGCGACCACGCGTCCGCGTCCAGGCAGCGCATGGTCCCGGACATGAAACCGGACATGGGGATCGCGTTGGGTGCCACACCTGCGTGGATCTGACCCCACACCACGGCCACCCCGGAGCGCACGTCCACGCGGCGGGAGAGCACCGCGGGCACGTTGATCGCGATCTGGCTCATCGCGTAGACCAGGTCCTCGGTCAGGTGCGGGCGGGACGTGTGCCCGCCGCGTCCGGACAGCTCGATCCGGATGGTGTCCGACGCCGAGGTGATCGCCCCGATGCGCGTGCCTACCTGGCCCACGTCCACCTTGGGTTCGCAGTGCAGGGCGAACATCCGCGGCACGCCGGCCAGCACGTCCTCCTTGATGATGGTCAGGGCGCCGCCGGGCAGTTTCTCCTCGGCCGGCTGGAAGACCACGCGCACGGTGCCCGCGAACGGGGACGAACGGTGCACGTCGGCGAGCACGCGGGCCACCCCGAGCATGACCGTGGTGTGGATGTCGTGACCGCACGCATGCATCACGCCCTCGTTGACGGACGCGTAGTCCAGGCCCGTGTCCTCGAGGATGGGCAGGGCGTCGATGTCCGCGCGCAGGCCCACCATCACGGGCCCGCGACCCACGTCCACGTAGCACCCGGTGCGTTCGAAGCGCACGGGGTGCAACCCGGCGGCCTCGAGGGCGTGCACGATCCGGTCCGTGGTGCGGTACTCCTCGTAGGACAGTTCCGGGTGCTTGTGGATGTCCCGGCGGAAGCGCACGAGGTCCGGGAGGTAGTGCGAGAGCAGGGGGCCGATGGCCGGGGGCAGTCCGATGTCGTCGGCGGACGGCAGAGGCAGATCCAACATGTGTGTCACAGTACCGCCGGGACCCCGCGCGGTGATTCAGCGCGGGCGGAGGCGGGGCTCACAGGACGTCCGTGTCGCCGTTGCGCTTGAGGGAGTCCACCGCGTTCTTGACCCGTTGCGCGTGCTCGGCCGTGGTGACCAGCAGGGCATCCGGGGTGTCCACGACCACGATGTCCGCCACGCCGATCAGCGCGATCAACCGCCCCGTGTCGGACACGACGATCCCGGAGGACTCGTCCGTGAGCACACGGTTGTTCTGGCCCAGGATGGACACTGGCGCGTCCGTGCGCGGGTCCACCTTGTTGAGCCGGTTGATCGCCGCGAAGTCCCCCACGTCCTCCCACGTGAAGTCCCCGGGGACCATGGCCACGTCCCCGGCCGCGGCGGCGGGTTCGGCCACGGCGTAGTCGATCGCGGTCTTGGTCAGGGTGGGCCACACCTCGTCCACGACGGCGTCCCGCTCGGGGGTCTCCCACGCGTCCGCGATTCGGTCCAGGCCCCGCGCGAGCTCGGGTTCGCTGCGGCGCAGGTAGGAGAGCATGAGACCCACGGGCGCCACGAACATGCCCGCGTTCCACGTGTACTTCCCGCTGGCCACGTAAGCGCGCGCGGTCTCCTCGTCCGGCTTCTCCACGAACTGCTCCACGGCGAGTGCGTGGGGTGCCTGATCGAGTCCCAGGGACTGCCCCGCCTTGATGTAGCCGAAGCCCGTGGCGGGCGACGACGGCGTGATCCCGATCGTGACGATGCGTCCGGTGTCCGCCGCCCGCACCGCTTCCTTGACGACCTCCTGGAACGCCGAGGCGGGCTCCACCACGTGGTCCGCCGCGAACGAACCGATGATCGCGGTGGGGTCGCGGCGCTCGATGAGCGTGCACGCGAGGCCGATCGCCGCCGCGGAGTCCTTGGGGGACGGCTCGAGCACGAGGTCGTCCGCCGTGAGCTCGGGCAGCTGTTCCTGCACCGCCCCGGCGTGGGAGCGCCCGGTCACGACCATGACCGGACCGGCGGACAGACCCGCGAGCCGGTCGAAGGTGGCCCGCAGCAGGGACGAGCCGGAGCCCGTGAGGTCCAGCAAGAACTTGGGGGCATCCGCACGGGACAGCGGCCACAGCCGTGAACCCACCCCGCCCGCGGGGATGAACGGATGGAAACGTTGCAATGGCGAAGTCACGACGGTCAGTGTACGGCCCCCTCCCCCGGCGGCCCTGGATGCGTCACCCGTGACATCCCGGGGTACGGGCCGCACACGGGCCGGGTGTGCCCACGCACGACGCGGCCGGCCGGCCCACGGGGACTTCCCGTGAGCCTTCGCGGGCCCGACCCCGCACCCGGGCGAGAGGTTCCCTCGAAGGCCCCGTGAGACGTCGCCGGCGGACCCTACGCACGGAGGTCGTGGGGCCGCTCGGGCGCGTATCACGGGCCGCTTGGGGGCCGCTTGACGGCCGCTCGAGGGGCGTTCGGACGGCGCACGGCCGGAGCCGATTCAGACACAGAACAATGCGCTAATTCCGCGCTATTCCGGGGGGCACACTTGCAGACACGTTGTCAGGAAATGTGCGGGGGGCTGGTATCTTTGACGAGAACTACCGAATCATCCATGACAGAGCCAGCCAGGGCTCCGCCATCGCCGTGCACTCGCGCGAGAACGCTGCCTTCTTCTTCGACCATTCTTCGGTGCGCACGACGACGAGCGACACAGGGAGGACATTCCGTGGCGAACTCAACCAGGGGCACCCTTTACCGCGGCCAGTACGGCATGTGGTCTTGGGTCGCCCACCGTATTACCGGCGTGGCCATCTTCTTCTTCTTGCTGGTCCACGTCCTCGACACCGCTCTCGTGCGTGTATCCCCCGAGGCCTATAACGCAGTGATGGCGACCTACAAGAACCCCGTGATGGGTCTCGGCGAGGCCGGCCTCGTGGCCGCGATCGTCTACCACGCCTTCAACGGCCTGCGCATCATCCTGATCGACTTCTGGAAGGGCGGGACCAAGAACCAGAAGGGTCTGCTCTGGGGCGTCATCGCCCTCTGGGTCATCGTGATGATCCCGTTCCTCATCCGTCACCTCTCAGTCGTTTTCGGGGGTTAATTCCGTGAGCACTCCTCTCAAGACCAAGATCAGCGTCCCCCGCAGCCGGGACCTTCAGGTGGACGGCGTGAAGTACAACCGCGCCGGTTCGTCCCGCAGCAGCTTCGAGATGATCGCATGGCTGTTCATGCGCATGTCGGGCGTGGTGCTGCTCGTGCTCGTGTTCGGTCACCTCTACGTCAACCTCATGGTGGGGGACGGCGTGCACGCGATCGACTTCGGGTTCGTGGGCGGCAAGTGGGCCAACCCGTTCTGGCAGGTCTGGGACCTGGTCATGCTGTGGCTGGCCATGCTCCACGGCACCAACGGTATCCGTACCATCATCGACGACTACGCCGATCGCAACACCACCCGCTTCTGGCTCAAGGTGCTGCTCTTCGTGGCCTCGGGCTTCGTGATCCTGCTGGGCACCATGGTGATCTTCACCTTCGAGCCGTGCCCCGCCGGTGCGGACCCCGCGCTGCTGGCGTCCTTCTGCCCCGGAGCGTGATCGCGGCCACGGCGGAGCCCCCGGCTCCGCCGTCGTGCGTCGTCGCGGCCCGAGCGGCCGGGACCCGATACTTCTCCCACTCACCCACATAGAAAGAACATCTGGTATGCAGGTTCACAAGTACGATGTGGTAATCGTCGGCGCCGGCGGCGCCGGCATGCGTGCCGCCATTGAATCCGGCCAGCGCGCCCGCACTGCCGTACTGACCAAGCTCTACCCCACGCGTTCCCACACCGGTGCGGCCCAGGGCGGCATGTGCGCCGCCCTCGCCAACGTCGAGGAGGACAACTGGGAGTGGCACACGTTCGACACCGTCAAGGGTGGCGACTACCTGGTGGACCAGGACGCCGCGGAGGTCATGGCCAAGGAGGCCATCGACGCGGTGCTGGACCTGGAGCACATGGGACTGCCCTTCAACCGCACCCCCGAGGGCAAGATCGACCAGCGTCGCTTCGGTGGACACACCCGCGACCACGGTAAGAACCCCGTCCGCCGCGCGTGCTATGCCGCGGACCGTACCGGTCACATGATCCTGCAGACCCTCTACCAGACGTGCATCAAGCACAACGTGGAGTTCTACAACGAGTACTACGTCCTGGACCTGATCATGGTGGACACCCCGGAGGGCCGCCGCCCCGCCGGTGTGGTCTCCTACGATCTCGCGACCGGCGAGCTGCACGTGTTCCAGTGCAAGTCCGTGATCTTCGCCTCCGGTGGCGCGGGCAAGGTCTTCAAGACCACGTCCAATGCCCACACCCTCACGGGCGACGGCATGGCGATCGCGTTCCGCAACGGCCTGCCCCTCGAGGACATGGAGTTCGTGCAGTTCCACCCCACGGGCCTGGCGGGCCTGGGCATCCTGGTCTCGGAGGCCGCCCGTGGTGAGGGTGGCATCCTGCGTAACTCCGAGGGTGAGCGTTTCATGGAGCGCTACGCCCCCACCATCAAGGACCTGGCCCCCCGTGACATCGTGGCCCGTTCCATGGCCAACGAGGTCCGTGAGGGCCGCGGTTGCGGCCCCAACAAGGACTACGTCCTGCTGGACCTGACCCACCTGGAGCCGGCGCACATCGACGCCAAGCTCCCGGACATCACCGAGTTCGCCCGCACCTACCTGGGTGTGGAGCCCTACACTGAGCCGGTGCCCGTGTTCCCCACCGCGCACTACTGCATGGGTGGCATCCCCACCGACATCAAGGGCGAGGTCTTCCAGGACTCCGAGAACACGGTTCCCGGTCTCTACGCCGCCGGTGAGGTCGCGTGCGTGTCCGTGCACGGCTCCAACCGTCTGGGCACCAACTCGCTGCTCGACATCAACGTGTTCGGCAAGCGCTCCGGAATCTACGCCGCGGAATACGCGCGGGACGCCGAGTTCCTGCCGATCCCCGACAACGCCACCGAGCGCACCGAGGCGCTGCTCAACAACGCGCGCAGCCCGCACGGTGACGAGAAGGTCGCGGCCATTCGCAAGGACCTGCAGGACACCATGGACGCCAACATGCAGGTGTTCCGCACGGCCGAGACCATCCAGACGGCCCTGGACGACATCGCCGCTCTGGAGGAGCGCTACTCCCACATCTCCATCCAGGACCAGGGCAAGCGGTTCAACCTGGACCTGCTGGAGGCCGTGGAGCTGGGTTTCCTGCTGCAGCTGGCCAAGGTGATGTCCGTGGCCGCCCTGCACCGCGAGGAGTCCCGCGGTGGTCACTTCCGCGAGGACTTCCCCAACCGAGACGATGAGAACTTCATGGTCCACTCCATGGTGTACGAGGACCCGTCGTCCCCCACCGCGGGAATCCGGCAGGAGACCAAGCCGGTGATCATGACCCGCTACGAGCCGATGGAGCGTAAGTACTGATGTCCACTGCAGCCACCGAGAACCAGACCCAGGACGCTCAGAAGCCCGGCGACAAGGGCGAGGAGTCGATCCCCACGTACGACGTGGTGCTCAAGGTCCGCCGCTATGATCCCGAGTTCAGCTCCGAGGCGCACTGGGACGAGTGGAACCTAACCATGTACGGCACCGACCGCGTGCTGGACGCCCTGCACAAGGTCAAGTGGGAGCTGGACGGTTCCCTGTCCTTCCGCCGCTCGTGCGCACACGGCGTGTGCGGCTCGGACGCCATGCGCATCAACGGCCGCAACCGGCTCGCGTGCAAGACCCTTCTCAAGGACCTGGACCTGTCCAAGCCCATCCTCGTGGAGCCCATCAAGGGCCTCCCGTGCGAGAAGGACCTGATCGTGGACATGGAACCGTTCTTCCAGTCCTACCGCGAGATCATGCCGTTCCTGGTGAACGAGGACCACACCCCCACCGGAGAACGCTTCCAGTCCCAGGAGGACCGCGCGCGCTTCGACGACACCACCAAGTGCATCCTCTGCGCCGCGTGCACGTCCTCGTGCCCGGTGTTCTGGACGGACGGGCAGTACTTCGGCCCGGCCGCGATCGTCAACGCGCACCGGTTCATCTTCGACTCGCGTGACCAGGCCGGTGACATGCGCCTGGAGATCCTCAACGATAAGGAAGGCGTGTGGCGCTGCCGTACCACCTTCAACTGCACCGAGGCGTGCCCCCGCGGCATCCAGGTGACCAAGGCCATCGCCGAGGTCAAGAAGGCGGTCTTCGCCTCCGCCTTGTGACCCCTCGTGGCACGACCGCGGCCCCGGGATCCCTCGTGGATCCCGGGGCCGCGGTCTTTCCCGGGCTTTCAGCTCTCCGACGACGACGCCGCGGGGCCACTACCTACCGCGGGGCTGCTGCCCGCCACCGGCCTGTCGAAGCGGACGGGAGTTGCGTGTCCGAGGCCCCGAGCGGCATCGGGCAGGGAGGTCGCCGCCACGACCGTGACGGCCCGGTCCTCGCGCTCCGGCTGGGCGCGGGCCCCTCGGATGTCCGCCTGCACGAGCGCGCCCACGGCGGCCGCGAGCAACAGAACCTGCCCGTAGAGGTTGAACCACAGCAGTACACCCACGAGCACCGCGAACGAGAGCAGATAGGGGTTGTCCGCGCTGCGGGCGATGATTTCGCTGCCGCCGTAGCGCAGCACCTGCGAGCCCAGGGCACCCGTGACGATGGTGGCCAGCAGGGCCTTGCGATGCAGTTTGAGCTGGGCGACTCCGCTCACCAGAGCCAGGCTCATCAGGATGTCCACGAGCAGACCCACGCCGAGCGTGACCGCGGACTTGGCCCCGCCGTCCAACCACGGCTGCAGGCGCGTGAGACCGAGCTGACCGAGCCACCCCAGCACCCCGTCCACGGCGCCGGACGCGAAGACGCTCACGGTCGCGGAGGCGAGCAGCAGGATCCCGATCACCACGAGCCACGCGAGATCGCGCGGTACGGCCGCCACGGGCACCCCGGGGGCGGGCGGCAGTTCGAACATCCGCCGCGTGGCCAGCCGGATACCGGCCACCCAGCGCCACGCGGTGAACAACAACACCGCGAGCGCCACGGTGGAGGCCACGGTGAAGGGCCCCGTGTTCTCGAGCAGGCTCAGCGGGATGACTCCCCCGTTACCGTCCCCCACGTCCAGGAGTCCGGGGATGTTCTGCACCAGACCCGCCACGAGCGTCTGCTGAAGCGGCGAGTCGGTTCCCAGGAACGTGGCGAGTGCTGCGAAGCAGATCACCAGCAGGGACGAGGACGCGAAGAGCAATTGGTACGCGAGCCCGGCGGACATGAGCGGCCCGCCGTGGAACATGTAGTGCGCCACCACGCGCACGGGGAACACCGACATGAACCGCGCGAAGAACCACGCACCCAGGGCGCCGGCCCGCCTGCCCAGGGGTGCCCCCTCGGCGGCGAGCTGTCGGCGTACTTCGCGCAGGCGCCGGTGTTCCGCGTGCAGTCCAGTGCGGTCCGTGAGGGCGGGGACCACCGGGGGCGGGTCAGTGTGCGTCACGGTCGTCCGTGCCGGCCCCGCCGAAGGGGAGGCGGTCCCGCACGTGCCACGCACCGTGTTCGTCCCCCTCGTAGAGGTCGATGTGGTCCACCAGGAAGGACGCGTGGTACGTGCGCAGCACGTGCTGGGCGCGGTCCAGCCCCTCCTCCGTGGTGCCGTGGGCCAGCGTCACGTGGGGGTGGAAGTCGAAGGGGGACGCGGACTCCAGGTGGTGCTCGCTCAGATCGCAGTGCAACTGCACGCATTGGTCGTGACCGCCCTCGATGCGCAGGTAGACCACCGGGGTCACGGGTCGGAACGTCCCCGTGCCGCGGATCTCCACGTGGAACGGTTGCCAGCGGTCGGCAACCTCCCGGATGTGGGACACGAGGTCCGCCCAGTCCTCCCCGCGCTCGGCGATCATGAGTGTGATGTGCGCGGGGACCGAGCCCGCTTGCGCGTCCCCGAAGGACGAACGCCAGTCCTGCAACTCCTGGCCCATGGGTTCGGGCAGCCGGATGACCACACCCGCGTACACCCGGCCCGGGCGCACGGTGGGGGAAGGATGTCCCTCGCTCACACGATCCTCCTCAGGTCGGCCCCGTCCAGACTATCCCACGGCGTCTGGCGCCACACGGCGTGCCGCACGGGGCCCCGCCCGGCGGCTCACGCGCCGGGGAGGAAGCCCATCCGCTCGTAGACGTCCGTGACCGTGCGGGCCGCGATCTCCCGGGCCTTGTGCGCGCCCCGGGCCAGCAGCCGGTCCAGCTCGGCGGGATCGTCGAGCAGTTCCTGGGCGCGCTTCTGGATGGGGTCCAGGGTCTGGGTGACCACCTCGGCCAGGTCCACCTTGAGGTGGCCGTACATCTTGCCCTCGTACTCGGCCACGAGGGTGTCCACCGGGGTGCCCGTGAGGGACGAGTAGATGGTCAGCAGGTTGGAGATCCCCGGCTTGGCCTGGCGGTCGAAGCGCACTTCGGTGCCGTCGTCCGTCACGGCGGACTTGATCTTCTTGGCGTTGGATTTCGCGGGATCCAGCAGGCGGATGAGCCCGGCATCCGACGGCGCGGACTTGGACATCTTGGCCGTGGGGTTCGCGAGGTCGTAGACCTTCGCGGAGTTCTCGAGAATCTTGGCGTCCGGGACCACGAACGTCTCACCGAACCGGGAGTTGAACCGCTGCGCGAGGTTGCGGGTCAGCTCGAGGTGCTGGCGCTGGTCCTCCCCCACCGGGACCTGGTTCGCCTGGTACACCAGGATGTCCGCGGCCATCAGCACGGGGTAGGTGAACAACCCCACCGTGGTGTTCTCCGCCCCCTGCTTGAGGGACTTGTCCTTGAACTGGGTCATCCGCGCGGCCTCCCCGTAACCGGTGATGCAGTTGAGCACCCATGACAACTGCGTGTGCTCCGGCACCTGGGACTGGATGAGCAGCGTGGAGCGCTCGGGGTCGATGCCCGCGGCGATGTACTGCGCGGCCGTGACCCGGGTGCGCTCGGACATCGTGGCCGGGTCCTGGCCCGCGGTGATCGAGTGCAGGTCCGCCACGAAGAACACGCAGTCGTTGTCGTCCTGCATGTCCACCCAGTTGCGCAGCGCTCCCACGTAGTTGCCCAGGTGCAGGGAGTCCGCGGAGGGCTGCACGCCCGACACCACGCGGGGTGTGGGGTTCGGGGCGGTGTTCTGTTCGGTCACGGTCGACATCTTCTTTCGGTTCTCGGTCATGGGAGGCGGGGAGGTGCGGTGCGGGCAGCGGCGTCGTCGTCCGCCGACGCACGGGACCTCACGAGAGGCGGTAGTCCACCACGAGCGGAGCGTGGTCGGAGAAGCGCGTGTCGTACGCGGCGGCCCGGTCCACGACGGCACTCCGGGCGGCCGCGGCGAGCCCGGGGGTGGCCATATGGTAGTCGATGCGCCACCCGGCGTCCGTGTCGAACGCCTTGCCGCGGTAGGACCACCACGTGTAGGGCCCAGGGACGTCCCCGGCGAGGCTGCGGGCCACGTCCACGTAGCCCACGTCCCCGAAGAACTTGTCGAAGTACGCCCGTTCCTGCGGCAGGAAGCCTGCGTTCTTGACGTTGCCCTTCCAGTTCTTGATGTCCCGCTCGGTGTGGCCCACGTTGAGGTCACCCACCACGAGGGCATGATCGCCGCGCTCGGCCAGTTGCGGCATGCGGGTGAGCATCGCGTCCAGGAAGCGGTACTTGTCGTCCTGGCGGGGTGTGTCCACCTCGCCGGAGTGGACGTACGCGGAGACCAGGGTCAGTGTGGTGCCGTCCGGCAGGCGGACGTCGTTCTCGATCCAGCGCCCGGAGTCGTCGAAGTACTCGTCCCCGATGCCCACGCGGGACTCGGTGGGAAGCAGGGCGCCGTCGAACGCGTCGCGGCGCGTAGCGATCGCGACGCCCGCGCGGCCCTTGGCGGCGGCCTCGGTGTGCCGCACGTCCCACACGTCCTCGTCGAGCAGCTCGCGCGTGATCTTGTCCGGCGCGCGCACCTCCTGCAGGCACAACAGGTCGACGCCGCGCGGGGCGAGCCAGTCCGCCATCCCGCGCCGGTACGCCGCTCGGATGCCGTTCACGTTCACCGTGGCAATGCGCACCGTCTGCTGGGAATCCGCCATGTGCCTGTGTCTCCTCGCTCGTTACGGGGTGGTTCTCAGTCCACCACCGTACCGCTCACGGGCTTCGAGGAGTCCTTGAGGCTGCGCAGCCCGTTGGCCGCGGTCATGTCGATGGTCTCCAGGGCCCGCTGGATCTGCTCAGGATCGGGCTCGGCGCCGGAGAGCTGTTCCTTCACGACCTTGGACTGCACCAGGATCACCTGCATGCCGTGGGCGAGCTTCTCGTCCCGCAGGGACTGACCCGCGCCGGCGGACGCGGAGGCGGCGGGAGCGCGGCCGTGCTGGGCCTGGAACTGCTCCTGCGCCTGGCGCACCTGCTCACGGCCGTACGCCGCGGCCTTGCGCACCATGCTCAGCGCCCACACCGCGAGCATGAGCCAGCCCAGGGCAATCCCCGCGAGGATCCAGCCGAGCAGGGAGTTGGAGTTGGCGGCCTGGATCAGGGCCACCGCGAAGATCACGGCCAGGACGGCCAGCCCGATCACCGTCCCCCACAGGGCGGTGCGTCCGGTGCGGGGAGCGTCCGGGGAGTCGGTGGCGCGGGTGTGTGCTGATCCGATCGACTGCATGAACCCATTGTCTCAAACCGCGCGGGGCGCACCGAATCGGGCCGGTCCCCGGGGACCCGACCCGCCGGCGTCGCCCGAGCCCCTTGGCACAACCGGGCCCCGAGGGGGTATCAAGAGAGGGTGAGCACATCTTCCGCGGACTCTCCGCGCTCCCCCGGGGACGACTCCCCCGCACTGGACCCCGCCGAACGACGCCGCATCCTGTGGGTCCTGCTCGTTCCCCTGTTCATGTCCCTCATCAGCGTCTCGATCGTGAACGTGGCCCTGAGTTCCATCCAGCAGGAGCTGGAGGCGAGTTCCTCGGCACTCCAGTGGGTGCTCACCGGGTACGCGCTCGCGTTCGGGGTGCTGCTCGTGGCCAGCGGCCGCGCGGGGGACGTGTTCGGCCGCCGGAAGCTGTTCATCGCGGGGATCGCGGTCTTCGCAGGGGCCTCGCTGTTGTGCGGTCTCGCGCCCAACACCACGGTGCTCAACATCGGCCGGGTGATCCAGGGCCTCGGATCCGGGATGCTCAACCCCCAGACGGTGGGCATGATCCAGGAGTACTTCCAGGGTCGGGAGCGCGCCAAGGCGTTCGGGCTGTTCGGTTGGGCACCGCGATCGGCACCGCCCTGATCACGGCGGTGACCTTCGGTGTGCTCGCCCGCGCCGACTGGGATGCCGCGTTCACGGCGAGCTTCGCGGTGATCACTGTGATCGTGCTGATCGCCATGGGGATCGGGATCGCGGACATGCGCCGACACACCCCCGAGGAGCCATCCCGGGGCTGAGCCCCGCGCACCTCGTTCCCGGCACGTGTTCGGACCGCGGACTCCCGGGCTTTACGGCCGCCCGCGTGCCGCACAGACCCCGGGGACGACGACGCCGCGCGGCCGGCTCGAACGAACGAGACGGCCGCGCGGCGTCGTGACCGGAAGGCTACGGGATCAGGCCGACTCGACGGCCCGTTCGCAGGACTCCACCACGTTGACGAGCAACATGGCCCGGGTCATGGGACCCACGCCCCCGGGGTTGGGCGACAGCCACGAGGCGCGCTCGGCGGCGGCCGGGTCGATGTCCCCCGTGAGCTTCTTCTTGCCGGTCTCCGTGTCCTCGACCCGGGAGACACCCACGTCGAGCAGGACGGCACCCTGCTTGATCTGGTCCGCCCCGATCATGTGCGGGCGCCCCGCCGCGGCCACCACGACGTCCGCTTGCGCGAGCAGCTCGGGCAGGTTGCGGGTGCCCGTGTGGGCCAGGGTCACGGTCGCGTTGATCTCCCGGCGGGTCAGCAACAAACCGATGGGCCGACCCACGGTCACACCGCGGCCGATCACCAGCACGTGGCGCCCCGCGAGGTCCACCCCGTGACGCGTGAGCAGCTCCACGATCCCGTGCGGCGTGCACGGCAGCGGGGACGTGATGGGCTCGTTGACGTTGAGCACCAGCCGCCCCAAGTTCGTGGGGTGCAACCCGTCGGCGTCCTTCGCGGGATCGATGCGCTCGAGCACGGCGTTGGTGTCCATGTGCGGCGGCAGGGGCAACTGCACGATGTACCCCGTGCACCGGGGATCGTCGTTGAGCTCGTCGATGACGCGCTCGAGCTCCTCCTGGGACGCGTCCGCGGGCAGTTCCTTACGGATCGAGGCGATCCCCACCTGCTCGCAGTCGCGGTGCTTGCCCGCCACGTACGAGTGCGAGGCGGGATCGTCGCCCACGATCACGGTTCCGAGACCGGGCACCACGTCCCGCTCGCGCAGTGCGGTCACGCGCTCGGTCAGTTCTTCCTTGATCCGGGCCGCGGTCGCCTTGCCGTCGAGGACCTGGGCCGTCATCTCACCACTCCTCGAGGCCGGGGTACAGCGGGAACTGCTCGGTCAGGGCGTCCACGCGCGAGCGCAGGGCGGAGACGTCCGCACCGGGCTTGAGGGCCTCGGCGATCACGTCCGCGACCTCCTCGAACTCGCCCGCGCCGAAACCGCGGGTCGCGAGCGCCGGGGTCCCGATACGCAGCCCGGACGTGGTCATGGGCGGGCGGGGGTCCCACGGCACCGCGTTGCGGTTGACCGTGATCCCCGCCTGGTGCAGCAGGTCCTCGGCCTGCTTGCCGTCCAGCTCGGAGTTGCGCAGGTCCACGAGGACCAGGTGCACGTCCGTGCCGCCGGTCAGCACGGACACACCGTGCTCCGCGAGATCCGGGGAGTTCAACCGCTCGGAGAGGATCTGCGCGCCCTCGATCGTGCGCTGCTGGCGCTCGCGGAACTCCTCGGTGGCGGCGATCTTGAACGCCACGGCCTTGGCCGCGATCGCGTGCATGAGGGGCCCGCCCTGCTGGCCGGGGAACACCGCGGAATCGACCTTCTTCTTGAGGTCCGCTTCCGCGAGGATCACACCGGAGCGCGGGCCCGCGAGGGTCTTGTGCACCGTGGAGGTGGTCACGTGCGCGTGGGGCACCGGGTTGGGGTGCAGCCCCGCGGCCACGAGACCCGCGAAGTGGGCCATGTCCACCCACAGCTTGGCATCCACCTCGTCCGCGATCGAGCGGAACGCCTCGAAGTCCAGCTGGCGCGAGTAGGCGGACCAGCCGGCCACGATCACGTTCGGCCGGGCCTGCAGTGCCTGCTCGCGCATCTTGTCCATGTCGATGCGGTAGGTGTCCGGGTCCACCTCGTACGCGGCGATGTTGTAGAGCTTGCCCGAGACATTGATCTTCATGCCGTGGGTCAGGTGCCCACCGTGGGCCAGGGACAGCCCCATGAGGGTGTCACCGGGCTGCATGAGCGCGGCCATCACGGCGGTGTTCGCCTGGGCGCCCGAGTGCGGCTGCACGTTCGCGTAATCCGCCCCGAACAGTTCGCACGCGCGGTCGCGAGCGAGGTTCTCCACGACGTCCACGTACTCGCAACCGCCGTAGTAGCGACGGCCGGGGTAGCCCTCCGCGTACTTGTTCGTGAGCACTGAGCCCTGCGCCTCAAGCACGGCGCGCGGCGCGAAGTTCTCCGACGCGATCATCTCGAGCGTGGAGCGCTGGCGCCCCAGTTCGTCCTCGATGGCCCGTGCGACGTCCGGGTCCACCTCCGACAGCGGTTGATTGGTCACAGGGTGTCCCAGGGATTCCGTCATGCTCCACCTTCTTTGTGCGCGGGAGGGTCCGCTCCAGCATATCCGCGCGCCGCGGTGTTGCGCCTCAGCACGGCGGGGGCACGAGCGCGGCGATGCTCGTAGAGTTTCTGGATCGTCCGGGCCCTCGGCGGGCGGCTCCCGCCAGGGGAGCGAATGCGGGTAGCATGTGTACCCGTACCGCGTGCGTACCCCCTGCGCGCGGCAGCCGTCACAGCGCAGCCGGGCTGCCGCTCTCGCTCAGCGAGCGCGAGCATTCGCATCGTCCCGCCCCACGTCCTGATCCTTCGTGTTAGGAGATCTCGCGCCGTGAACGTTCTTCCCACCGCCCCGTTCACCGCTTCCATGCCGCGCATCACCGACGGCCAGTCGCCGCCGGAACCCGTGGACGTGGTGCGCACCCCGTACGCCGCCGTGATCTTCGACATGGACGGTGTGGTGACCGACACCGCCGGGGTGCACGCCCGCGCGTGGCAGAAGCTCTTCGACCGGTTGCTGACCGATCCCCGCCTCGAGCCCGTAGCTCCGGCCACCGAGGTGGACCGGCGCCCGTTCGACATGGGCGGTGACTACCGCACGTACGTGGACGGACGACGTCGCGAGGACGGCGTCCGCGCGTTGCTCGCCGCCCGCGGGACCATGCTCCCCGAGGCCCAGAGCCACGAGGACCCGCAGCCGGGTGACTGGACCGTGCAGGGCCAGGCCGCCGCGAAGGACGGCTTCTTCCACGAGGAGCTGCGCGAGCACGGTGTGCGCGTGTTCACGGGCACCGTGGCCCTGATCGAGCGGCTGCGCGAGGGCGGTGTGCCCGTGGGGCTGGTGACCGCGAGCCGCAACAGCGCCGTGGTCCTCGAGGCCGCCGGGTTGCAGCACTTGTTCGACCGCATCGTGGACGGCAATTGGGCCGCCTCGCACGACCTGCCGGGCAAGCCCGCCCCGGACACCTTCCTCGAGTGCGCACGCCTGCTGGGCGTGGCCCCCGGCGAGAGCGTCGTCGTGGAGGACGCCGTGGCCGGCGTCCAGGCCGGTGCCGCCGGCGACTTCGGCCTGGTCGTGGGGATCAACCGGGACGGTGCCCGGGAACGGCTCTACCGCGCGGGCGCCCACGTGGTGCTCAACGACGTCGCCGAGCTGGACCTGGGCGCGCGCCGGGACGACCCGTGGGCGCTCGTGTTCGACGGTTTCGACCCCGCCACCGAGCCCCGCCGCGAGGCCCTGCTGACCCTGGCCAACGGCTACATGGGCGTGCGCGGCGCGGCCTGTGAGTTCGCCGCGAACACCGTCCACTACCCCGGAACCTACCTGGCTGGCGTGTTCAACCGGGTGCTCAGCCACATCAACGGCCGGGACGTGGAGCACGAGTCCATGGTCAACGTGCCCAACTGGCTGCACCTGGACCTGCGTTTCGCGGAGGGCCAGTGGTGGTCCGAGGGCGGAATGAAGCCCTCCGAGGAACGCGTGGAACTGGACCTGCGCCGCGGTCTGCTGACCCGCACGCTCGTGCTCACGGAAGCGGACGAGGACCCCGGCGCGGACCAACCCCCGCGCAGCCTGGAGATCACCCAGCGCCGCCTGGTGTCCCTGCGCTACCGCCACCTGGGCGCCCAGGAGACCCGGATCGTCTCGCGTGGATTCAGCGGGCGGTTGCACGTGCGCACCGGTGTGGACCCCGCCGTGACCAACAGCGGCGTGGCCGAGTACCGGGAACTCAACGCCCACCACCTCGCGCTACTCGAGTCCACGACCCTGCCGGACGAGCACGAGACCCTGCTGTCCCTCGTGCGCACCTCCCAGTCCAAAATCGAGATCGCGATGGCCCAGCGCACGCGCATCGAGTCCGAAACCCCCGTGCGCGAGCGCCGCGAGGTGCGCCCCGGCGGGATCGAGTTCCGCCGCTACACGGTGCAGATCGACCCGCACAACCCCGTGCTCGTGGACAGCACGACCGCGGTGGTCACGAGCCGCGACGCCGCGATCGGTTCCCCCCGCGAGGGAGCGCTCGCCGAGCTGAACCGCACGCCGTTCGGGGTGCGCAAGCTGCTGGCCTCTCACGAGATCGAGTGGGCCCGGTTGTGGGACCGCTACGAGGTCACCCTGGAGGCCGCGGAGGACACCCCCGAGCACGTGGCCACCCAGCTCGCAGTGCGCACCCACCTGTTCCACGCGGCCCAGACCCTGGCCCCCCACCTGTCCCTGCGGGACGCAGGCATCCCCGCCCGCGGTCTGCACGGTGAGGGCTACCGCGGCCACATCTTCTGGGACGAGCTGTTCATCCTGCCCGTGATCAACATGCGTCAGCCGCACGTGACCCGGTCCCTGCTCTCCTACCGGTGGCGGCGCCTGGCTATGGCCCAACAGCATGCCCGGGACTTCGGTCTCTACGGCGCGGCCTTCCCATGGCAGTCCGGTTCCGACGGGCGCGAGGAGACCCCGCCCGAGCTGTACAACCACCACTCCCGGCGCTGGCTGCCGGACAACTCGTGGCGCCAGTTCCACGTGGGCCTGGCGATCGCGTACAACGCGTGGGTGTACTACGAGTCCACCGGGGACATCGACTGGCTCTCCGGCCACGGGACCGAGCTGATCGTGGGAATCACCCGCCTGTTCGCGTCCCTCGCGGAGTACGACTCGCACGACGGCAAGTACCACATCTCCGGTGTCATGGGCCCCGACGAGTACCACGACGGCCCCGCGGGCCAGCACGGTGGCGGGCTCAAGGACAACGCCTACACCAACGTGCTCACGTCCTGGCTGTTCCGTCACTCGGCCCACATCTTCCACGACATGGTCGAGCACCAGCGCGAGGACCTGGAGTCCCGCTTCGAGATCTCCCCGCAGGAGGTCCAGAAGTGGCTCAAGATGGCCGAGAACATGTACGTCCCGTTCAACGCGGACGGCACGATCGCGCAGTTCGAGGGCTACG
Source organism: Kocuria marina (assembly GCA_014652975.1). GTDB lineage: Bacteria > Actinomycetota > Actinomycetes > Actinomycetales > Micrococcaceae > Kocuria > Kocuria marina. The sequence continues at coordinate 305,983 of BMZV01000003.1, forward strand.
ACGAACTCGCCGAACTGGACTGGGACTTCTACCGCACCAAGTACCGCAACATCGGCCGCCTGGACCTGTTGCTCGAGAACGAGGGCGACCTGACCAACAACTACAAGCTCTCCAAGCAGGCGGACACGATCATGCTCGTGTACCTGCTGGGCCCCGAGGGTTTGATCGAGGAACTCGCGCGCATGGGCTACACCACGGACCTGGACGCCATCCAGCGCACCGTGGACCACTACATCGCGCGCTCCTCCAACGGTTCGTCCCTGTCCCGCGTGGTCAATGCCGCGGTGCTCGCGTGGCTCGACCCGGACCGCTCGTGGGGTTCGTTCCAGGACGCGCTCATGATCGACATGGACGACACCCAGGGCGGCACAACGGGTGAGGGCATCCACCTGGGTGCCATGGCCGGTTCGGTGGACGTGATCACCCGCGCGTACGCCGGGCTGCGCGTGCGGGGCCAGTGGCTTGAGTTCCAGCCCGCCCTGCCCCGCGAGTTGGACGCCGTGGACTTCACGGTCCTGTACTGCGGTCAGGTCATCGAGGTCTCGCTGGACCACGACATCCTGGAGCTCGAGGCGAGCTCGGTCAAGGCGGATCCGGTCACGGTGCACGTCAACGGCGCCGAGTACGTGCTCAAGGGCGGGCAGAAGATCGCGGTGTCACTGCGCCACCGCGAGTCCCGGCGTCCCGAGAAGGCCATGGCCGCCCTGCGGCGCCGGTTCATCTCCGACGCCGGCGAAGGCTGAGCCCCGCCCCGAACCGTGGCCGTACGACAACGCCGCGCGGCTCGGGTGCGCCTGCTCACCGGGCGCACACCGGGCCGAGCCCCGGCCACGCGCCGGGCGAGTGGCGGCTACCGGCGGCGTCGTGACGAGCGCGAGCGCGCACTATGCTATGGCTCATGACACAGTTCTCCGAGCCCACGGGCGCCGACGCCGCCCGCGAACCCCTGATCCTGCCCTACGGTCAGCACCGGCCCTCCGTGGCCCGCTCCGCTTTCGTGGCACCCAACGCCACGATCGTGGGTGACGTGGTGGTGGGTGCCGGGGCGGGCATCTTCTACGGCGCCGTGGTGCGCGGTGACCGCTCCCCCCTGCGGATCGGGACGAACTCCAACCTGCAGGACAACGTCACGGTGCACTCGGACCCGGACCACCCCACGACCATCGGCGAGCGCGTGAGCGTGGGCCACAACGCGGTGATCCACGGGTGCGTCCTGGAGGACGACGTCCTCGTGGGGATGAACGCCACCGTGCTCAACGGCGCCGTGGTGGGCCGAGGGAGCCTGATCGCCGCCGGGACCGTGGTACTCGAGGGCGAACGCATCCCGCCCGGTTCCCTCGTGGCCGGGGTCCCGGGCAAGGTCCGGCGGGAGCTGTCCGTGGACGAGCAGCATGCCGTGAGTCGCAACGCCCAGAACTACATCGAGCTCTCCCGGGAACACCGCGCCATGTTCTCCTGAGCCCGCCTGGACAACCGCAACACACGACGACGCGCGGCCCCGGAAGCCCGGGACCGCGCGTCGTCGTACGCCGGGTGAAAACGCGGTAGCCCGGCGGGAGCGGCTCAGTGAGTGTCGCCCAGTGGATGCGGCTCGGTGGATGCCGCTCAGTGGAAGAAGTGCCGCGCCCCCGTGAGGTACATGGTCACGCCCGCGGCCTGGGCCGCCTCGATGACCTCCTCGTCACGGATGGAACCGCCCGGCTGCACCACGGCGCGCACGCCCGCGTCCAGGAGCACCTGCAACCCGTCCGCGAACGGGAAGAACGCGTCCGACGCCGCGACCGCACCGCGGGCACGTTCGGCGTGATCCTCGGCGAGCGTGTTCGCCCGCTCCACGGACAGGCGGCACGAGTCCACGCGGTTGACCTGGCCCATGCCGATGCCCACCGAGGCACCGTCGTTCGCGAGCAGGATCGCGTTGGACTTCACGGCTCGCAGGGAACGCCATGCGAACTCGAGGTCCGCCAGGGTCTTCTCGTCCGCGGCGTCACCCGAGACCAGGGTCCAGTCGGCAGGGTCGTCGCCCTCGGCGTCGAGGCGGTCGGCCTGCTGGAACAGTGCGCCGCCGGAGATCCCGCGGTACTCCAAGGGATCGCGGCCGAAGCCCTCGGGCAGCGCGAGCAGGCGGATGTTCTTCTTGGCCCCGAGGATCTCGAGCGCCTCCGGCTCGAACTCGGGGGCCACGACCACCTCGGTGAAGATGGGCTTGAGGTTGCGGGCCATGTCCGCCGTGACCGTGCGGTTGGCCGCCACGACACCGCCGTACGCGGAGAGCGGGTCGCACGCGTGGGCCTTGAGATGGGCGTCCGCAATGGGGTCCTGCGCGCCGGGGGTGGCCACGGCCACGCCGCACGGGTTGTTGTGCTTGACCACGGCCACGGCGGGCTCGTCGTAGTCGAATGCGGCGCGGACGGCGGCGTCCGCATCCACGTAGTTGTTGTAGGACATCGCCTTGCCGTGCAACTGCTCGGCCTGCGCGATCCCGGGCGCCGCGGCGTCGTTCGTGTAGAGCGCGGCCTTCTGGTGCGGGTTCTCGCCGTAGCGCAGGGACTCCGCGCGCTGCAGCGCGAGACCCGCGTACGGGGGCCAGAAGTTCGCCTCGGGGTCGTGGTCGAACTGCTGGGCGGTCCACGTGGCCACGGCGGTGTCGTAGGCCGCGGTGTGGGCGAACGCCGCCGCCGCGAGCTTCTGCCGGGCCGCGAGGTCGTAACCGCCCTCCTGGGCCGCGCGCACCACGTCCGGGTAACCGGCGGGATCCACGACCACGGAGACCGCGGCGTGGTTCTTGGCGGCCGCGCGCACCATGGACGGACCACCGATGTCGATCTGCTCCACCACGGCGTCCTGCTCCGCACCCGAGCGCACGGTGTCCTGGAACGGGTAGAGGTTCACGATCACCAGGTCGAACGGCTCGATCTCGAGCTCGGTGAGCTGATCCATGTGTTCCGGCTTGCGCCGGTCCGCGAGGATTCCCGAGTGCACGCGCGGGTGCAGGGTCTTGACCCGCCCGTCCAGGCACTCCTGGAACCCGGTGACCTCGGAGACCTCGGTCACGGGGACCCCCGCGCCGCGGATGGTCCCGGCGGTGGAACCGGTCGAGACGATGCTCACGCCGGCGTCGTGGAGCCCTCGCGCGAGCTCCTCCAGACCGGTCTTGTCGTACACGGAGATCAGTGCGCGCTTGAGCGGCACACGGTTCAGGTCGGCAGTGTTCACGAGCTCTCCAGTGGGGACGAGGGTACGGACGGTAGGCGGGCCGGAGCCCGGTTCAGTCTACGACCGGGGCAGATCGGGGTCGGTGCTCGTGACGTCCCAGCTCAGTTTCGCCAGCGCGTTGACGAGCAGGGTGCGCTCGGCGGATTTGATCCGCTCGTGCAGCACGGATTCGGTATCGTCCTCGGCCACGGGGACCGCGACCTGGGCCAGGATGGGTCCGGCGTCCACGTCCGCGACAACCTCGTGCACCGTGGCGCCCGTGACCTTCACGCCGTAGGCCAGGGCGTCCCGCACGGCATGGGCACCGGGGAAGGACGGCAACAAGGACGGGTGCGTGTTGATGATCCGGCTCGGGAACACGGACACGAACTCCGCGTCCACGATCCGCATGAACCCGGCGAACACCACGCGGTCGGGGTGGTAGGACGCCACGCGTCGTTGCAGCGCACGGTTCCACTGCTCCCGGTCCGGGTACTCGGACAGCGGCACCACGAAGGTGTCGATGCCCGCGGCGCGCGCCCGGTCCAGACCGGCGCACTCCAGGTCCGCACCCACGGCGGCGATATCCACCTCCACGTCCCCCTGGTGCAGGGCGTCGATCATCGCCTGCAAATTCGTACCGGAGCCCGAGACCAGAACCACTAAACGCATGGGCCCACTCTATCCAGCGAGGCTGCCTCGATGGCGCCGCGGCGGTGCCGCACCCGCGGCGCTGCTCGGTCCGTCGGCTCGCCTACAGTGGTGGGTATGCACGATTCCCGCCACCGGTGCACGCCGCCCCACGCCACGCACTCGATGGATTCGACCTCCGGCGGCTCCCCCTCCGGGGGTTCCCACTCAGGGGGACCGCACTCCGGCGGCCCGCAGCACCGTGGCCCGCACGCCGGCGACCCGCGCGGTGAGAAGCCCTCACCTCGCGGCCCCCAGTCCGGGGACCCCTCCGACGGCGACGGCGCTCGGCTCCGGTTCGCCGCGGTGGCCGCGGCCCTCGCGGTGCTCGCCTCCGCACTCGTGGTGGGTGACGTGTGGTCCACCGTAGCGGGGCTCGTACTCGCCATCGCCGGGATCGTGCTGGGCATCATCGCGCTCGCGCGCTCCCGCGGTTCGTCCTCACGGGTCCTGATCACGGTGCTCGCGGTGTTGGCCATCGTGTGGGGTGTGATCAATGCACTGGGCGGTGGCACCCGATTGCTCGTGTGGCCGGCCACCCAGGTCTACCAGGAATGCACCGAGCGAGCCCTCACGCTGTCCTCGACCAGCCGGTGCGAGCAACAGCTCAACGACAACGTGTGGAAGCACTTCTCCGGTGCGCCCCTCGAGACGGGTGCGCCGCAGGACGATCCGACGGCCACCGCCACGCCTGAGGCCTCCCTTGTCACGCCCACGCCGAGCGCCTCGAACCCTGCCCCTTCGGGGAGTGCTACACCGGGAGCGACCTCGCCGACCTCCGCCGGTCCCGGGTCCTGAGACGCCCGTTCCCAGCGAGTCCATTGCTATCGAGAGCGGTTCGTCATCGGCCCAGTCCCACGTCCTGGGACGCCCGAGCCCGTCGGCGCCAGGATCGGTTCATCGTCGTCTCAGTCCCGCTCGTCGTCGAGGGCGGCCAGCCGCGCGGCCTTGCGCTTCTCGGACCTGCGCTGCGCACGACGACGCTTGGTCTCCTCACGGCGGGACAGTCCCGGTTCGTCTGCCGATCGTCCCACGGCCGTGGACCCGCCGCGGGGCTGGGACTCCCGCTCGGGCTCGGCGGCAGCGCGCGACGCGCGGCCCCGGAACAGACCCCGGACACCCCGAGCCGTGACCTCGCCGTCCGGGACGGCCGCCCCGGATCCAGGACGGCCACCGGGTGCCGTGCGAGCATCCTGCCCGGCGCCGGGGCCGGAAGCCGAGCGGGAACCGTGCGCGGCGCCAGCGGCGGGCAGGGCGTCGTGGTGGGCCACAGCGGCGTCGTCCTCCGGGGCCGGGGAATCCGACTCGGGGAGCTCGTCCGCCTCGGCGCGGGAGCGGGAACGGTAGCCCTCGCGTTCGAGCCAGGGCCCGGCCAGGCACCCCACGGTGGCGCCCACCGCAAGTTCGGCACCGAGCCACAGGAACACGTGCCACGCGTGCGGGCCGATGTCCGTGAGCCTGCCGATGCCCAGCGAACCGCTGGAGAGCCACGCGAGCGCGGTCACGAGGCCCGCCCCCACCGCGGCCATGAACACCGCCGTGAGCACGGTGGAGAGCACGAACGTGATCCAGCGCAGAGGCAGGCGGATGGCCATCCAGTCGTCCAGGTGGTTCTCACCCTCGCGGCAGAACCACCACCCCGCGAGCAGACCCGCGAGCACGGGCAACCCCAGGACCGCAGGGGCGTACAGCCACGGGTCACCGGTGGGCAGCGCGGCGAGCGCCGGGAACTGCGGCAGCGGTCCCAGCGTGCTCTGGAACGGCGACACCAGGGTCCCGGTGCCCAGCGAGAAGCCGGCACCGGTGGCCCACGTGAGCGCCCACACGACCATGTTGGGCAGGTACCCGAACTGCAGTGCCGTCAGGGCGGTGTCCCCCGCAGCGCCGGTACCGAGGTCCTGGTAGACCGTGATCACGCGGTCCCAGTTCCACGCGAGCGCCACCACGAACAACAGGGCACCGGCCGCCACAGCGGTGACCGCGGCGAGGAAACCGGCGCGGATCACGGCCCACATGTAGGAACCGGCCCAGCGTGAGTGCTGGCTCGTGCGCTGCAACCAGGACGCGACGTCGGCCCCGAGCACCGCGGCGAGCGAGCGCGAAGCGCTCCACCCGCCCACGAGGGTGCCCAACCCGGCCGGGACCAGGGGCAACAGGGCGGCCGCCACGAGGTCCACCGAGACTTGTTCGGTGCGGCTGAGCCAGCCCACGAGGGCACCGAAGAGCGCGTACGCGAGCATCCCGGCGAAGAACGGGATCAGGAACTGACCGCGCCAGCACGCCCGGGCGATCCGGCGGCCCGCGATCACCGCGAGGCCGAACGGGATCAGCGTGAGCCCTAGAGGCACGAGCGTGACCGTCCCGCCACCGTCCAGCGACAGGCCCTGGATGGCTTGGATCGTGAGGGGCACGCAGTGCGCGAGCAACCAGACCTGACCGGCGAGCTGCAGGCTCCCGCCCGCGCCCAGGGTCGCGAAGCCCCCCGCAGCCCATACCGCACCCAAGAGCACGGTGCCCAGCAACAGGCCCACCACGGCCACCGCGAGCAGCTCGATCACGCCCTGCAGCGCGAGCGGCATGGGCAGTCCCGGGGAGTCGTCCGGTTCGGGGCGGGGCACGTCGGCGGCGCGCACGGGGGACGAACCGCGCGACGTGAAGCGGTCGCGTACGCCCGAGACCACGCCGGGCAGTGAGGGAAGTTTCATCACCGGACATCTTTTCACGTTCACCCGCGCACCACGGGCAGCGAAGTTAGCCCGGACTTCACCTGCGGGCCACCCCCGGGTGACTCCCCCGTGAGGCGCCGGGCCCACAGTGGGAACCGTGAGAATCGCATTGGTGGCCGAACAGTTCCTCCCCCACGTCAACGGTGTCACTCATTCGGTGATCCGCGTCCTGGAACACCTGCGGGATCACGGGCACGAGGCCATGGTGATCGCCCCCTCCTACGAGAAGACCCTGTTCCTGGGCTCGGTGGACCACGTGGACGGCGTGCGGATCGAGCGCATCCCGTCCCTGCCGCTCGCGGGCTATCCCGAGGTCCGCGTGGCGAGCTGCACCCTGAGTCGCATGCAGCGCATCCTGGCCCGTTTCGCGCCGGACGTGGTGCACGTGGCGTCCCCGTTCGTGCTGGGCTGGCAGGCCATCCAGGCCGCCAAGGGTCTGGGCCTGCCGTGCGTGGCCGTGTACCAGACGGACGTGCCCGGTTACGCCGCCCGGTACGGGGCGTCCGTGCTGGAGACCGCCATGTGGTCCCACGTGCGTGCGATGCACAATAGTGCGACCCTCACTCTCGCTCCCTCCACGGCGTCGATCAGCCAGCTCCACGAGCACGGCGTCCAGCGGGTGCACATGTGGCGCCGCGGAGTGGACACGAGCCGGTTCCGTCCCGCGCTGCGCGATCACGCGTGGCGCGAGCGCGTGGGCGGCGGCAAGCGACTCGTGGGATACGTGGGGCGGTTGGCCCCCGAGAAGCAGGTCGCGGACCTCGCCGCGATCGACGCCCTGCCGGACACCCGGCTCGTGATCATCGGTTCCGGTCCCGGGAAGGAGTCGCTGCGCTCGGTATTGCCCAACGCGCACTTCGAGGGCTTCCTCACGGGCACCGAACTCGCCACGGCCATGGCGTCGCTGGACGTGTTCGTGCACCCCGGTGAGCACGAGACGTTCTGCCAGACCATCCAGGAAGCCATGGCCTCGGGGGTCCCAGTGGTGGCCGTGGGCCGCGGCGGTCCCCTGGACCTCGTGGACTCCTCGCGTAACGGGTGGCTCTACGCCCCGGGTGACCTGGCCGGGTTGCGCGAGCGCGTCCGGGACCTCGCGGGCGACGACGCCAAACGCCTCGCCTTCGCGCGCACCGCCCACCAGTGCGTGCAGGAGCGCACGTGGGGTGCCGTGTGCGAGCAGTTGCTGGGCCACTACGCGCGCGCTCGCACGGTCACCTCCCGGATGCGCGGCACGCGCCGCAGCGACCTGCGCACCCCATGAGAACCGCCGCCGGGTGCCAGATGTTACTCAACAGAAGCTTGATTAAGTTTTGATGACATTCTCGGTCCGCGCCTGGCTAGTCCCCCGAATCCACGGATAGGCTCGAAGCAGCTTCACGAGATGCGCCCGCGCAACGACAAGGACGTCACCGCGCGCCCAGAGCTCCAACTCGGCGTACGCCAACCCTCGGTTCAGGGGTGGATTGGATGACGAAGCGGCCGGGGCCACACGTGTGGTTCCGGCAAGCGACCGGAAAAATCAGAGGCCCGACAACATGAACACGACAACCCAGAAATCCCACCCCGACACCCGCGAACAGTGGGTGGACGTCACCGTTCAGGCGGACCCCGCCCGGCACGTGGTGTCCATCACGGGATCGGACGGTCACGAGCACGAGTACTTCGCGGACGACGCCCGTGAGGTCGCACTCGCCGCACAGCACACACGGGGGCGCGGCCAGTGGTGCGCCAAGTACAGCAGACTCCTGGTCCCCGGGGCGTCCCGGGTGACCGGCGGGGTGTCCTTCTACAAGCTGGAGCCCTTGCCCGCGTAGTCCTCGCGAGCACGGTTCCCGCGACCGCGAACTCCACGGTCGGGTGTGGCCCGGGTCCGGACGGACCCGGGCCACACCCATGTTCTCAGCCTGCTCGGTTCTTGGCGGCCGTGCTCACCGGGCGGTCGCGTCCCGGTCCTGGGCGATCAGCTCGGCGGCGCGTTCACCGCTCATGAAGACCGTGATGTTCGGGTTCACCGTCACGAGCTCGGGCATCACCGAGGCGTCTGCCACGCGCAATCCGCTCACGCCCTTGACGATTGCATCCAGCAGGAACGCCGTGCGCCCGGTGATGAGCACGTACAGCATGAGCCCGATCGCCAGGATGATGTTCAGCTCGGAAAGCCGCCGGATGCCCTTGTCCACGCCCAAGATGGTCCCCAGCAGCGCCGCGGTGTCCACGGCGTCGCCGGCGACCCCGTAGATGCGGCGCCCGATCAGGGGATAGAGCGCGGAGCGGATGCTCAACGGCATGTCGAAGCGGTAGGCGAAGTAACCGAACGCCATGCCCATCAGGGCGTACATGGCCCACCCCGTGAACAGGTTGAACTGGGGTTTCGCGTGGTCCGGGCCCATCTTGATCGTGCCGTGCCTGCTGTCCTCGACCAGGATCACGAACACGATTACGAGAGCGGCCGTGAGGATGTAGAACCACCCCAGCCGGGAGGCAACCCACGCGACCACGCCGCCGATCACGGCGTCGGCGTGCTCGGGTGCCTCCGTGGCCCAGGCGGACAGCGAGACAAGCAGGGTTGCCGCGGCCACGAAGACCCGCCAGTAGACGGGCAACCGGGGTGGCGCAGAGCGAGGGGCCCGGACGGGGCGGGCGGATCCGCGACGGGCGACGAGCCCGGGCGTGGGTGACGGATGGACGAGGAATCGTGTGTGGTCACGTCGGGGATGCGGGTCGGACGTCGGACGACCCGGGGTTGAGGCGCCTTACTACCAGCCGTTAGTCATGGCACGCCACCTCACTGTAGGGGAGGGCCGCGCAGCAGCCGAATGCAGCCGCGCGGCCCCACGAGCACACCCCCCGTTCGCCCGGGGCGGCACTGTCAGCCCAGCAGCTTGGCCACGAGGGCGCTCGCGAACTCCTCGGAGACGTCCCCGTAGTTCAGGGAGAAGTCCTCGTCCACGAGCGTGGGCAGCAGCCCCGAGCACAGCACCGTGGCGCGCGCGTACAGCCCCGGCAGGGCGGCACCGATGGGCACGGAGAGCAACCGCAGCTCGGGATCGTAGCTGACCAACGCCGTGCCGGTGTCCCGCGCCGCGAGGTGCTTGCCGAGCCCCGAGGACACGGGACGGGCGTGACCCGAGACCACGTCCTCCGCGGTGCGGTAGACGTAGCGCGTCTTGTGGTGGTGGTTGATCCGATACAGCCCCGCCTGGTTGCGGTCGTCCGTGGCCTCCCACGTGGCGTCCGCGGGCACGAAGCGTTCCGCGACCCCGTTGTACTGCATCTCCTTCAGGGGCAGCCCGGCGACGACCGAGGACAACGGGGGCAGGGTGTCGAGCATGACGGGCCCGGCGTCGTAGACCACGTCGCACAGCCCCTCGGGCAGCAGCTTACTCAGCGCGTCGAGGTCCACATCCTGGAGCATGGTGGTCGCGTGGTCCTCCGGGGACAGCACCACGACCTCACCACCCTGGGCCCCGACCGCCTGCGTCACGGCGTCCTCTTGGTCGGTCTTCCACCCGCCCGTGAGCAGGATGGAGCCGTCCACGAGCTGGGTCAGGGCCGGGGAGCACACCTGCCAGCGGCGCACCGTCCAGTTCTCGTCCCGGATCACCTCCAGGAAACCGAGGGCCTGCAGGTGACCCACGAACCATTCCTCGAAGCGCTCGGAGTCCTCGAGCTGGCGCGCCACGATGGACAGGCTCGACCGCTTGCCGCCACCCAAGAACGTGAGGATGTCCTTGAACGGCGCCCAGGACCCCGGGTACTCGCCCTCGTCCGGGCCGATGAACTGCAGTGCCTCGACCGAACCCGTCTGACCCACCGCCGAGAGCTTGGTGAGCCGGCCGGGGTAGCGCTTGGTGAGCCCGCAGAACTTGCAGCGCCCGAACACCCACGGCGCCTTGGCCTTGGGATCCATGGGGGGCAGGATCACTTTGTGCTTGCCCGTGACCATGCAGGACACGTCCGGGGCCTCGGGCAGCTCGTTGCTGCGCTCGGGGAACATCTGCCCCTCGGCGGACTCCCACCCGGCGACCTCGGGCACGGGGACCTCGTCCACGGCGGCCTCGTGGGGGTCCATGTTGTCGAACGAGCCCTGGACGTACTCATCCGGGATCTCGTCCCGCGTTACCGCGGTGACGGGCCACAACGGTTCCTCCGCGACGTGGACCATCTCACCGTCGTAGCCCAGGGAACGTTGAGTGATGTAGTAGGAACTGTCCCGCACGCGGAACTCGAGGCGCTGCTTCACGGTGCGCCCGGAACGCAGCACTAGCGTGTAGTCGTTGGGCTTGAGGTGGCCGTCCTCGCGGGCCAGTTCCGTACCGCCCAGGCTCACCTGGAACGGTGGCACCCGGGGTGCGGTGAGCTTGGTGCTCATGAGCTTGAACGAGTGCGGGTTACGCCACTCGCACTCCACGGACAGGGGGTCGTCGCTGTCGGACGTGACGGTCAACTGCGGGGGCCGCAGGGCCGAGAACCGGTCCACGTCCCCGGGGATCCGCAGCCCGCCGGACAGGGTGATTGCGGGGACCAGGCGGGGTACAAGGGCCGAGAAGTTGTCGTTGACGGTCAGCGCGGGGTCACCGGCACGCAGCACCTGGACGTCGTCGAACAGCACCCAGCCCTCGCAGACCCCGTTCTCCCCCGGGCCCACCACGCGGTAGTCGGGAGAGGCCGAGTCGTCCAGGATCGCGCGGATCTGATCCACCCATTCAGGTTGATTGCGCACCATGATCCGGCACGGCCACGCCGCGGGGACGTGGTCCACGGAGATGAACGTGTCCGAGTACGCGTCCTTGGCGAAGACCACCACGGGCCGTGGATTACGCGTGAGGGTGAGCTCCCCCGCGGTGATCTGCAGCTGCCCGGACAGCAGCGTGTCACTCGTCATGCGGGCGTTGTACGCGGAGATCCCCAGGAACGCGTCCCCGATGTAGGACAGGAACATGGTGCGCGGGCCGACCGTGGTCGCGAGATCCACCTCCCGACCGGGCACCAGCCGCTTGGGCACCACGAAACCGAGTTCGTAGATGGGGTTGCCCACGTAGTCCGTGCCGTCCGTGAGGGACAACCCGGGGCTGCGCGAGCCCAGGTGCCGCGTGCCGCGGGCGGCGGCCGCGGCGGCGTCGTCCGGGGCGGACTCCCACGCGTCCAACTGGGCGAGCGCGACCTGCAACGCGGGATCGCGCGTGAGGGGGTTGGTCCAGATGCTGCGCAGGCTCTTGGACACATCGGTGTCCGCGATGTCGAGCCAGAAGTCGATGTAGATCCCGAGCTCCGCCGCGCTCATCCCCTGCGCCGTGGTCAGTTCGAGGTCCTCGAACATCTGGTGCAGTTGCCGCAGCTCGGACGGGCCGAACAGGGTCTGGGACAGAGCGAGGCCCACGGGACGGTGGTTCACGGCGTACGCGGACGGCAACCCGAGTTGGCCGTCGAAGGCCTCGAGCCAATAGCGCAGCGCGTCCCAGTAGGTCTCGGAGTCCTTGCGCACCGAGGTCTCGAGCGCCTTGACGTTGTCCTGGCCCGCTTGCAGCAACACCGCGAGCGGCAGGTAGAACGTGGACACGGACTTCTTGCCCGTGCGCGCCGCGAGCGCGGACATGTGCCGCCCGGCCAGGGCGAACAGGGCCAACAGCGCCACGATGGGCGGCGGGCCAATCCTGGTGAGGTCCTCGAGCTGGCGCCGGGACGTCCGGTACCACGCCTCGGTGAGCTTGTTGAACGCGTCGAACACGGACCGGCGGGAGCCGTCCGTCACGAGCAGCGGCGTCACGGAGTCGGCAAGCGCACGCAGCGTGGCCGGGCCGTCCAGGCCGAATTCCGAGCCGATCTGTTCGAGCATCTTCTCGTCCAGGTCCAGGTGGACCAGTTCCCCGGCCCTCCTGGGGCCGAAGAATGCCCGCGCCACGGCGTCGTTCCAGCGCAGGTACTCGACTTCCCGGGGTCCGGATGCCATTGCGTGGTCCCCCGTGTGGAAACCGGCAGCGTCAGCCACAAATCCTCCGTCTGCGCCGTGCGGCGCGCTCGAAACACGACAATCCCTGTCGATTATAAGTTCCCGCCCGTCGGCGGTTCACTGCCCGATCCCACCGCGCCCCCGGTTTGCACGACGACGACGCCGCTGCCCCGGCCCTCGCCCACCGGCGCCCGGCCGTGTCCGCACCGGGCGGTACGGTAGGGGCCATGGATGGTGCTGCGCAGTTCACGGACGCCCGCGGTCCGGGTGCCGCCCCGGACTGGCGCAGCGAACTCTCCCGGATCGTGCCCGGCACGAGTCCCGACAGGGTCGTGGCGGACCCGGAATCCGGACCCACCGTGGCCCTCGAACTGGACCTGGCCCGGGTGCAGAACCGCACACCGAAAGCGTGGCAGGAATCACCCCGGGAGACCCCGCTGAGTCTCACGGCCCGTCCGGTGCTGCGCGGACAGCGCCACGGGTGGGTGCACACCGGCATCGACTGGGGCAACCTGGCCTCCCACGCCCGCTCCGGACACCTGAGCGCGGAGCAACTGGACTGGTTCGAGGAGCTGCGAGCGCTCTCCGAGTCGCACCGCGGCAGTTACGCTGCGGACCGGCACCAGCTGCACATGGAGCGCTACACCTCTCCCCTGTTGTGGCCCATCCTGGGGCGCGCCCGGGGGCTCGGGATCCCGCTCGTCTCCAAGGGCACGGGAGCACCCGTGATCGTGGATCGCGACGGCCGGTTCGAGGTGCGCGTGGATCCCGGCGAGCACGGCGAGCTCGCCCTGCACCCCCAGCTCATCGTGGGCGAGAACGAGATCCCCCTGCGCTGGACCCGGATCATCGGCCAGCCAGGTCACGGCCTGTTCTACCCGGACGCGACCCCCGCGGCCCTGGACACCGCGGAGGACCTCAACCAGTTCCCGTTGCACCTGGTCGCCCTGGGCACCCGCCTCAATCAGCAGCAGCGCTCGTTCCTGGACCGCGCCGAATCCCTCACGGTCCCGCATGACGGTGTGGAGGAGTTCTTCGACACCTACTTCCCCCGGTTGCACCAGAGCATGCACGTGATCGCGGGCGAGGACTCCCTGGTGCTGCCCCAGGTCGCGGATCCGCAGTTCGTGCTCACCATCCACCACGACGACCTCACCGAACGCGTGGAGTGGGAGTGGGAGTACCAGAAGGGTCGCGAACGGATCCGGCTGCCCTTCCGCCCCCTGGACCCTCTCGGGGACGAGCCCGTGGCCCGCGAGTCCCGGTGGGAGTCCTCCATGGTCCAGGCCGTGCACCGCCGGATCCCCGAGTTGGACTTCAAACGCAGTTCGTACGCGGCGCAGGACGCCCTGACCCTGTTGCGGGTGTGGTTGCCGCTGCTGCGCAAGATCCCCGACCTGCGCATCGTGGAGACCGGCGGGAGTCCCGCCTACCGCGAGGTCACCGAACCCACCGAGATCACGGTGTCCACCGCGCCCACCGAACACCACGACTGGTTCGGCCTGGGTGTCACCATCAGGGTCGGTGAGCACTACCTCCCGTTCTCCCAGATCTTTCAAGCGCTCGACCGCGGCCAGGACGTGATGTTGCTGCCGGACGGTTCCTACTTCTCCCTGGACCGCCCCGAGTTCACGCGGCTGCGCACGCTCATCGCCGAGGCTCGCACCCTGCAGGAGGACAAGGACGCGCCGCTCGCGTTGAACCGCTACCAGGCGAGCCTGTGGGAGCAGTTTGAGGACCTCGCCACGGACACCCGCCAGGCCGAGCAGTGGCGCGAGGGCGTGCGCGCACTGACCCACCTGCACGAAATCCCCTCTCCCCCGGCCCCCGAGGCCCTACAGGCCAACCTGCGCCCCTACCAGTACGAGGGCTTCCGGTGGCTGAGCTTCCTGTGGGACCACGGACTGGGCGGGATCCTCGCGGACGACATGGGCCTGGGCAAGACCGTGCAGACCATTGCCGCGATCCTGCGCGCCACGGATCGGGACCCGCAGCTGCCGCCCCACCTGGTGATCGCACCCACCTCCGTGGTGGCCAACTGGTCCGCCGAGCTGCGCCGCTTCGCGCCCTCCTTGGACATCACCGTGCTCAACCACACCAAAGACTCCGTGGCCGACGCCGCCGCGCATTCCCATGTGGTGCTCACGTCCTATGCCCTGCTGCGTCTGGACGCGGAGGCCTACCGTTCGGTCGAGTGGACCGGGGTGATCATGGACGAGGCCCAGTTCGTCAAGAACCCCCGGACCAAGGCCTACCGCGCCGTGAAGAACCTGCGGGCACGCACGTGTCTCGCGATCACCGGCACCCCCATGGAGAACAGTCTTTCCGAACTGTGGTCGTTGCTCTCGCTCACCGCCCCCGGGCTGTTCCCGTCCAAGAAACGTTTCACCGAGCACTACCAGCGTCCCATCGAACGCGCCATGGACTCGGACGCCCTGGCCCGGCTGCGGGCCCGGATGCGCCCGTTCATGCTGCGCCGCACCAAGGCGGACGTGGACCTGCAGCTGCCACCCAAGCTCGAGCACGTCCTGCCCGTGGGGTTGAACCCCGAACACCGCAGTGCGTACGACCGCCGGCTGCAGCGTGAGCGCGCCAAGATCCTGGGCCTGCTGCGCAACTTCGACAAGAACCGGTTCACCATCTTCCAGTCGCTGACCACCCTGCGGATGTTGGCGCTGGACCCCGTCCTGGTGGACCCGGAGTCCAAGGCGCCATCCTCAAAGCTGGACGTCCTCTTCGACCAGCTGCCCCAGCTCGTTCAGGAGGGCCACCGCCCGCTCGTGTTCAGCCAGTTCACGAGTTTCCTCAAGATCGTGGCCCAGCGCCTCGACGACGCCGGGATCGCCTACAGCTACCTCGACGGCAGCACGCGGGACCGCGCGGGGGCGCTCGAGAAGTTCCGCAGCGGCCGCGCCCCCGTGTTCCTGGTGAGCCTCAAGGCCGGCGGTTTCGGCATCAACCTCACCGAGGCCGACTACTGCTACCTCCTGGACCCGTGGTGGAATCCCGCGGCGGAGAACCAGGCCGTGGACCGCACCCACCGGATCGGGCAGACCAAGAAGGTCATGGTCTACCGCATGGTCGCGCAGGGCACAATCGAGGAGAAGGTCATGGACCTCAAGGCCCGCAAGGCGGACCTGTTCGGGGCCGTGCTCGACGATGAACGGTTCTTCTCCGCCACGCTCGACGCCGAGGACATCCGCGCGCTGGTTGGTGTCTGAGCGAACCCCGGGGTCCGTTGAGTACCCTGCACGGTCCCGATCACGCCGACGGTCGAGCTCGGGCGCACGCGGGAACACCGCGCGGGGTCCTTTCCGTGGAAGTCACACTCCCCCCGGCCTGTCGACCCGGCACGGTCAGCGGGTTAGCGTGAGCACAGATCACGCTGGCCCCGGCGCACCCGCACCGCGTGCGCGGACCCCTGACCCGATCCGTGGGTGTTGCGTGATCACGGTGTTGGGAGGCACTCGAGCATGTCACACAGCAGGACGCCGCACGGCCACGGTCCGAGTACCGAGGTGGCACTGCGGCGCGCCGGGATCGGTGTTGTGCTGGCCCGGGTTGCCTCCCCCGTCCCCGATCCGCCGGTCTGTCCATGGTCCCGGCTGGAGTCCGTCCTCACCAGGGCCATCGCCGGGATGCTCTGGAACGACTTCCTCATGGTCGAGTACGACTCACCGGAGGGCACCCCGGACGTTCCCGCCGCGTGGGTGCGCACGGGACCCCGCGGGGTGCAGTGCGCCCTGCAGCGCGTCGCGGGCCGTTCCGCGGCCGCCACCCACGGACCCGCCGAGTTCACCGGGCCGTGGTGTCCCGCGGAGCGGCTGAGGTCGTGGGGGTGGGACGATCCCACCGTCCCTGGACGGCCGTGGACGTGCGGACCGTGCCTGCCGCGGGCGGCCGCGCGCAGCGTCCTCGCCGGCATGCGCAGTCACCGGGCGTGCGGGGACCCGTACGAGTTCCACTGGGGCGTGGGGTCGCTCCCCGCCCCGGAGATCACCGCGAGCCGCCTGCTCGCGCTACCCTCAGCAACTACGAGTTCTCCGACGCCGTGGGCGCCTACGTGGTCGCCGCCCTCGTGAGTCTCGTGCTGGGCGCGACCGGGCTGTTCGGCAAACTCCTGGCCGCCGTACCCAAACCCATCACCGCGGGGGTGCTCGCGGGGGTCCTGTTGCCGTTCGCGACGCGGGTGGCTCCGGCCGTCGCCTAGCGTCCCGGTACGCTGAGCGGCCCACGGGCTGGATGGCTCCGCGGGCTGACTGGCTCCGCGGTCGATGGCGCGCAGAGCGTATTGCGGCGCAAACAGCGTTCGGCGCGGGTTCAGGTGCGAGCCAGGCGCGAGGCGGGATCCACGGCCGACGGCGCGCGAGGTGCTTCGGAGCCCCGAAACCACCGCCGGTGACCCGCGCGTAAAATTCGGGTACATGCCCGAGCACCACAGCGTTTCCTCCACCGTTCCCGAGTCACCGGAACCCACTGCCGCCCAGATCCGCAGGTGGCGTCACTACCTCGCGGACGAACTCGCCGAGGCCGCCACGTACGAACACCTGGCCCGCCACAGCTCGGGCCGCCATGCCGAGATCTTGCAGAGCGTGGCCGAGGCGGAGGGCCGCCACGCCGAACACTGGCGTCGTCTGCTCGGACCCCACGCCGATCGTCCGGCGAGACCCGCCCTGCAAGCGCAACTGCTCATGTTCTTGGCCAAGCACGTGGGATCCGTCTTCGTCCTGGCGCTGCTGCAGCGCGCCGAGTCCCGCTCCCCGTACCGCGAGGACCCGGATGCCACGGACGCCATGGCGGCGGACGAGGCCGTCCACGAGGAGATCATCCGCGCGCTCGCAACCGATGGCCGCACGCGGTTGTCCGGCAACTTCCGGGCCGCCGTGTTCGGCGCCAACGACGGCCTGGTGTCCAACCTGGCCCTGGTGATGGGCGTGGGCGCCACGGGCACGTCCAGTTCCCTGGTGCTGTTCTCGGGCATCGCCGGACTGCTCGCGGGTGCCCTGTCCATGGGAGCGGGCGAATACGTCTCCGTGCGATCCCAGCGGGAACTGCTGGACGCCTCCCAACCCACCCAGGTGACCCTGCGCGTGGCGCCGGCGTTGGACCTGAACGCCAACGAGCTCACACTGATCTACCGGGCCCGGGGCATGAGCGAGAAGGCTGCAGAGCACCGGGCGGCCGAGCGACTCGGACACTTCGACTGCGACTGCGATCCATCGCTGTCGTTCCAAGACGAGAAGGCGCGTCGTGTGCTCAACACGGAACCGGGCGAGGAGCTTCCCGCCACGGACGACAACCAGGCCCTGGGCACCGATCTGGGGGCGGCGGCGTCGAGCTTCTGCTTCTTCGCGTCCGGGGCGATCATCCCGATCCTGCCCTACCTCTTCGGCCTGGGCGGCGGAGTGGCCATGGCCGTGGGAATGGCGCTCGTGGGCATCGCGTTGTTGATCACGGGCGGTTTCGTGGGGCTGCTCTCCGGCGCCTCCCCGTTCAGGCGGGGACTACGGCAGCTCGGGATTGGGTACGGGGCCGCGATCGCCACCTACCTTCTGGGGCTCGCATTCAACACGACGGTCTCGTGAGTACCGAACGACGACTGTTCTCCGTGGGCAGAAGTGTGATTTGTGCGACATAAAAGTGGTGCGTGTCCACAATCAGGAGGCATTACTTGTCCCCTCTACGGCCTACAAGTGCAGTGAATATTGTTGAGATATTCGCTCATTAGCATTTGTTAACCCTCGCTCACTAGGCGAAAAACCCTGTTATTGCAGGTCAGAGCGGCTTTAAGGGGTCAATTTCCGGCTGATTTACACGCATAAATCGGTGGGCCGATTGGCGCGAACCACACTTCATGAAATTTCACCGGCTCCGAGTCATCTGAGAAATTCCGATATTCTGGGGGCGTGGTTCTACGAACCACCGCAACGGGAGACTTCGCACAGGGAAATCGCCACACATGCACTGGGGGGTGCTCTGTGGTTGATGCTGTGCGTCGGTAGCCGCTCAGCCCACGGCTTGATCCCGTTGAGGCGTTATCGCCTGCCGGTGGCTGCGGGTTCTCTCACAGAGGCGCACCTCTCCCCGCGCCGGACGGGCTCCTACCGTCCGCTCCCGCGGCCACCGGTCGTTAACGCCCCTTCCGAGATCCGGACCATCCCGCGCGCTGTGTAGCCCGGGGCGATAAGATCGTCTGCGGCCCCGGACGGATGACATCCCGTGCTCCGGGGCCGCTCCGTTCCCCGTTCCGCGATCCCAGGAGTATCCCCTCATGTCGGCCCAGCAGCCCACGTCCGATGAACACGTCCTGACCGTCCACTGCCCCGAGGCCTACGGTCTCGTGAGCGCCGTGGCGTCGAACCTCACGGAGCAGGGTTGCGACATCTTCGACGTCAAGCATTTCTCGGACCGGCACAACGACGAATTCTTCATCCGCTGCCACACCATGAACGAACCGGGCACCGTGACCACTGAGTCCCTGATCGAGGGGTTCCGCCCGGTGGCCGAGAAGCACGACATGCGCTTCCGTCTGGTGGACGCCCGGCACAAAACCCGTGTGCTCGTCATGGTCTCCAAGATCTCGCACTGCCTCGTGAACCTGCTCCACCGAGCGCGCGTGGGCTCACTGCCCATCGAGATCGTGGGTGTGGTGTCCAATCACACGGACCTGCAACCCCTCGTGGACTTCTACGGTGTGCCGTTCCACCACGTGCCCGTCACCCGGCACACCAAGCCGCAGGCCGAGGCGCAACTGCTCGAGATCGCCGCGTCCTACGACACCGAACTCGTGGTGCTGGCCCGCTACATGCAGATCCTCTCGGACGAGCTCACACAACAGCTCGCGGGTCGGTGCATCAACATCCACCACTCGTTCCTGCCCTCCTTCAAGGGCGCCAAGCCGTACCACCAGGCCTACGAGCGCGGGGTCAAGATGGTCGGGGCCACCGCCCACTATGTCACCCCGGACCTGGACGAGGGTCCGATCATCGCGCAGCGCGTGATCCCGGTGGATCACGCGCACACCCCGGAGGACCTCGTGGCGGTGGGTTCCGAGGCGGAGACCCAGGCCCTGTCCCGCGCCGTGAAGTGGCACGCGGAGGGTCGCGTGGTGATCTCCGGCAATCGGACCATCGTCCTGGCCTGAGTCCTGACCCGAGTCACGGTCCTCATCGCGCGCCCGCATCCCGTCCGGCCGGCGCTCGACTCTCACCACGACGAACCGCGCCGCTGTCCCTCACCGGCTGACGCTCGCGTCCGAACGGCACCACGACGAACGACGCCGCTCCTCCACCGAGGTGGGCGAGCGGCGTCGTCGTGGATGCACCGGCGGCGAAGCGCCGGGAGGGGCTTACTTGCCCTCGAAGATCTCCCGCATGAGCTGCGCGGTCTCCGACGGGGTCTTGCCCACCTTCACACCGGCGGCCTCGAGGGCCTCCTTCTTGGCTTGGGCCGTGCCCGAGGAACCAGAGACGATGGCGCCGGCGTGGCCCATGGTCTTGCCCTCGGGAGCGGTGAAGCCCGCGACGTAGCCCACCACGGGCTTGGTCACGTTCGCCTTGATGAACTCCGCGGCGCGCTCCTCGGCGTCGCCGCCGATCTCACCGATCATCACGATGGCCTCGGTCTCGGGGTCCGCCTCGAAGGCCTCGAGGGCGTCGATGTGCGTGGTGCCGATGACCGGGTCACCGCCAATGCCGATGGCCGTGGTGAAGCCCAGGTCCCGCAGTTCGTACATCATTTGGTAGGTCAGCGTGCCGGACTTGGAGACCAGGCCCAGCTTGCCCTTGCCCGTGATGTTCGCGGGGGTGATCCCCAGCAGCGACTCCTCGGGGGAGATGATGCCCGGGCAATTGGGGCCGATGATCCGGGTCTTTGGCTTGCCGTCCGCGCCGGTGTTCGCCTTGGCGTGCGCCCAGAACTCGGCGGAGTCCTGCACGGGGATGCCCTCTGTGATGACCACCACGAGCGGGATCTCGGCGTCGATGGCCTCGATCACGGCGTCCTTACAGAAGGCCGGCGGTACGAACACGATCGACGCGTTCGCCCCGGTCTCCTGCACGGCCTCGCTCACGCTGCCGAACACGGGCAGTTCGACGGCGTTGCCGTCCTTGTCCTGGTGGTTCACCGTGGTGCCCGCCTTACGGGCGTTGACACCGCCGAGCACGTTCGTGCCGGCAGCGAGCATGCGCGCGGTGTGCTTGGTGCCCTCGCCGCCGGTGATGCCCTGAACGATGACCTTGGAGTCCTTGTTCAAAAAGATCGACATGTCTTCTTCCTGATAGCTGTTCGCGTGGGCGATTACTTGGCGGAGTGGGCCAGCTCGGCCGCCTTGTCGGCGCCGGAGTCCATGGTGTCCGCGGAGGTGACCAGCGGGTGGTTGGCCTCGCGCAGGATCTGGCGGCCCTCCTCCACGTTGTTGCCGTCCAGACGCACCACGATGGGCTTGGTGGCGGAGTCACCGAGGATGTCCAGCGCCTTCACGATGCCGTTGGCAACGGCGTCGCACGCGGTGATGCCACCGAAGACGTTGACGAACACGGACTTGACCTGCGGGTCATTGAGGATCACGTCCAGACCGGCGGCCATGACCTCGGCGGACGCGCCGCCTCCGATGTCCAGGAAGTTGGCGGGCTTCACGTTGCCGTGCTTCTCACCGGCGTAGGCCACGACGTCCAGGGTGGACATCACGAGACCGGCACCGTTGCCGATGATGCCCACCTCGCCGTCGAGTTTGACGTAGTTGAGGTCGTTCTCCTTGGCCTTCTCCTCGAGGGGGTCCGCGGAGGACTTGTCCGCGAGCGCCGCGTGGTCCTCGTGGCGGAACTCGGCGTTGTCGTCCAGGGAGACCTTGCCGTCCAGGGCGAGGATCTCGCCGTCGCCGGTCTTGACCAGCGGGTTGACCTCCACCAGGGTGGCGTCCTCCTTGGTGTAGACCTCACCGAGCTTGACGAGCACGGGGACGACCTTCTCGGCGGTCTCGGCGTCGAACTTGGCCTGCTCCACGATCTCGCGGGCCTTGGCCTCGGTGATGCCCTCCGCGGGGTTGACGTCCACGCGGGCCAGGGCGTCCGGGCGCTCCACGGCGAGCTGCTCGATCTCCATGCCCCCCTCGACCGAGCACATGGCCAGGTAGGAGCGGTTGGCGCGGTCCAACAGGACGGAGAAGTAGTATTCCTCGGCGATGTCCGCGCCCTGCGCGATCATCACGCGGTGCACGGTGTGGCCCTTGATGTCCATTCCCAGAATCTGCTGGGCGTACTCGTAGGCCTCGTCGGCGGACTTCGCGACCTTCACACCGCCGGCCTTGCCGCGGCCGCCCACCTTGACCTGTGCCTTGACGACGGTGACCCCGCCGATCTTCTCTGCTGCTGCCTTGGCTTCTTCTGGGGTAGTGGCGACGATGCCGGCCAGCACGGGAACGCCGTGCTTCTCGAACAGGTCGCGTGCCTGGTACTCAAACAGGTCCACGGATAAGTGTCCTTCTGCGTCGAGGTGTGTCGTTCCGCACCGGGAACCCCCGGTTGGAGCGACCTGATGTGGGGGGATGCAGCGCAGCACTGCGCTCACAGAGCCCTCGCGAGCATTTTAGGCCATGGGCCCTTGATTCGCGTCACACCCGGCCCCCGCGGACACCGCGGGACCGGGCCCGGGATTCCCGCCCGCACGGCAGCGGCTGGTTGACTGGGGGCATGCGACGCATCGGACTGCCGGAGATCTGGGACGCCCGCGAGGCGGACCCGGGGTTCATGGCCTCGTTGGCCACCTTCTCGTTCGTGGCACTCGGGCTGGAGTTGGTGGTCAGCGGGACGATCCTGACCCTCACGGGTTCGGTATCCACCTTCTATCCCCTGGGCTGGCAGGTCGTGGAATGGGTGGGTCTCGGGGCACTGTGGGTGCTGCTCGCGCGCGCCCTGGTGGCCTGGTCCCGGCGCCGCGGGGTCGATCCGCTGCCGAGCGAGGAAGCGGGCGCGGGGCGCGACGACGCGGTCGACGGCCGGGACGACGCCGCCTCGGGCACGTTCACCGCGAACAGGAGCAATACAGGCCGGGCCGCTGTGGGACGGGGTGCCGCGGGTCGGGACGACGCCGCCGCGGGCCGAGTCGGCGTCGACGGCGGGGTGGACCACCGCCGCTGGCGGGAGATCCTGTTGTGCTTCGTCCTGGCCGTGGTGCTCGCGATCGTGCTGCCCGCATTGATCGGGGCGCCGTGGGGTCTGGCCCCGCTGGACCGCTACCTGCAACTGTTCCACGTGTACGGGCCCCTCGGGTGGCTGGCGATGGTCGCGTGGGTCTGCTACCTGGTGGGCCGCAGTTTCCTAGTCGCGGGCCTGCTGGCGTACTCGCACCGTGCCATCCGGGAGGTCCTCACGTTCCAGGGGTCCCGGTGGGTCCCGTGGGGCGGTCTCGTGGCGGGCCTCACGATGGGGGCCGTGGCCTTCCTCGCCGGCGGCCAGGCGGCCGCCGTGACCACCCTGTTGAGCTGCGTGCTGCTGGGCGTGATCCACGTCCGCTCCGGCGAGTCCCTGCGCGTGACCACGCTGTTCACCGTGCTCGTGTTGATCTTCGTCTGAGCGATCACCGCCTCTACTGTCCCCATGCCGGGAGCAACCCTGATCGGTTGCGCTCCGATCCCGCCGGGCCACCCGAACGGTTCGAGCATCCGGGTGCGTCTCAGCACACCGGGCTGCACCGGGCCGCCAGATGGGTTCGCCAGGCAGGTTCGAGCCACCCGGTGCGTTTCGGCGCACCGGACGACACCGCGCGCGGCGGGGCCGCGGCGTCGTACCCCTTACGAGACCTTGGTCATGGGCGCGTAACGCAACAAGAGCCGCTTCTCCTCCGCACCGAAGCGCACCTTGGCGACCGTCTTGTCCCCGGAGCCCTCCATGGCGACCACGGAACCGCGGCCGAATGCCTTGTGCTCCACCGTGTCTCCCACGCTGAGGGAAGGAATCTCCCGCTGGGGCTGCACGCGCCCGGCGGAGGCCGGTGAGAGCCTGCGGAAACTTGCCCCGGATCCGGCGCCCGCACCCCACGAGGAACCGCGCAACGGATCGCGGGCCTGGAATCCGGCGTGCACGGGCGAACCCCATCCGCCCGCGGCACTGGCGCCCTCGCGCTTCCACTCGATCAACCGCGAAGGGATCTCGTCCAGGAACGGGCTCGCGGGATTGAATTGGGACTGCCCCCACATGGAGCGGGACTCGGCGCGCGTGAGGTACAGCCGTTTGCGCGCCCGGGTGATCCCCACGTACGCGAGGCGGCGTTCCTCCTCCATGCTCGAGGCGTCGGCGAAGCTGCGCTGGTGCGGGAAGATCCCGTGCTCCATGCCCGTGAGGAACACGACCGGGAACTCGAGCCCCTTGGCGGTGTGCAGGGTCATGAGCGTCACGACCCCCTGGGAACGCGCTTGCGCGACCTGCTCCGCGATCTGCTGGGCACTCGCGCCGCCCTCGGGTTCGGGCTGGGTGGGGATCTGGTCCGCGTCCGCCACGAGGGCCACGTGTTCCAGGAACTCCCCGAGGCCCGCGTCCGGGTGGTCCTTCTCGAACTCGCGCACCACGGCCACGAGCTCCGCGAGGTTCTCCACACGGGACTCGTCCTGCGGGTCGGTGGACGTGCGCAAGGCCTCGAGGTACCCGGACTGTTCGAGTACAGCCTCGAGAACCGCGGTCACCGAGGCGCCCTGAGCGAGTTCCGCGAGATCGTCCATGAGCTGGGAGAACTTCTTGATGGCGTTCGCCGAGCGAGTGGCCAGGGCGGGTGCCTCGTCCAAGCGGTGCATGGCCTCGGAGAAGGAGATGCCTTCGCGGTCGGCGAGCGCCGCGATCGAGCCCTGGGCGCGGTCCCCGATCCCTCGCTTGGGCTCGTTGATGATGCGCCGCACGGTGATGTCGTCCGCGGGGTTCGCGATCGCGCGCAGGTAGGATATGGCGTCCTTGATCTCCTTGCGCTCGTAGAAGCGGGTCCCGCCCACCACCTTGTAGGGCAGTCCTACGCGCATCAGGATCTCCTCGAGGGAGCGCGATTGTGCGTTGGTGCGGTAGAACACGGCGACGTCGCCGGGGCGGATCCCGTGCTCGTCCTGCAGCGTGTCGATCTCCTCCGCGATGAAGCGGGCCTCTTCGTGTTCGTTCTCAGCGGCGTACCCGATGATGGGGGCGCCATCGCCTTCCGCGGTCCACAGTTTCTTGTCCCGGCGGTCCGCGTTCTGGGAGATCACGGAGTTGGCCGCGGAGAGGATGTTCTGCGTGGAGCGGTAGTTCTGTTCCAGCAGGATGGTGCGCGCGGAGGGAAAGTCCCGCTCGAAGTCCGTGATGTTGCGGATGTCCGCGCCGCGGAACGCGTAGATGGACTGGTCCGAGTCCCCCACCACCGTGAGTTCGGCCGGCGGGATCCCGGAGTCATCCGGGTGGTTCTCGGAACCGCCTCCCACGAGTTCCCGCACGAGCGCGTACTGGGCGTGGTTGGTGTCCTGGTACTCGTCCACGAGCACGTGCCGGAAGCGGCGTCGGTAGTACTCGAGCACCTGAGGGAACGCGCGGAACATGTGCACGGTCTCGCCGATGAGGTCGTCGAAGTCCATGGCGTTGGCCGCGCGCAACCGCTGGGTGTAGCCCCGGTAGACCCGGGCCACGGCGGACTCGAACGGGTCCGAGGAACTCGCGCGGGCCAGGTAGGTCTCGTCGTCCACGAGCTCGTTCTTGAGGGCGGAGATCTTGTGCTGGATGGCCTTGGGCGCGAACCGCTTGGGGTCCAACTCATGCTGCTTGGCCACCTGGGTGATCAACCGCAGGGAGTCCGCGGAGTCGTAGATGGAGAAGTTGGTGGACAGCCCCACGGTCTTGGCCTCGCGGCGTAGGATCCGCACGCACAGCGAGTGGAACGTGGAGATCCACATGGAGCGCGCGGACTCCCCCACGAGATCCACGATCCGCTCCCGCATCTCCGCGGCGGCCTTGTTCGTGAACGTGATCGCGAGGATCTCCCCCCGGCGGGCGCGGCCCGTGGCCAGCAAGTAGGCGATCCGGTGCGTGAGGACCCTGGTCTTGCCGGAACCGGCACCGGCCACGATGAGCAGCGGGGAACCCGCGTGCTCCACGGCGGCGCGTTGGGGGTCGTTCAGTCCCTCCACGAGTTGAGCCCCGGATGCCGGGGTGGGCTGGGAGAACTCGTCCGAGTCGGGCGCGTTCGCCGAGCGCACCGAGGCCGCGGACAGGAGGGGATTGTCAGAGAGGAAGTCCATGGTGGCACCAGTTTAGCCAGCGGTGGGGACGCCCTCACCGGCCCGTGGACAACCCCGGATCACACGTAGCGCGGTTCCAACAGGTGGCGCCCGTTGGCGTCCTCGACCCACAGGTGCGAATCCGCGACGGTGACCCGCGCCGGGGCCTGCAGCACGACGTCTTCGTCGAGGTCGTCCCCGTCCTGGTCGGGCCCGCCGTAAATGGTGAAGACCTCCCCCGCGGAGGGGTCCAAATGGCGGATGGCGTCGTTGCCGGTGTCCGCGACCACCACGGAACCGTCGTAGAGGATCTGCAGGTCCTCGGGGCGGGCGAGCTTGGCGTCCGCCGCGGGGCCGTCCTGGTACCCGGCACCGTGGCGGCCGATGACCGTGACCACGTGGGGATCGCCGTCGGGCCGGTCCGTATCGATCGCAATGTAGCGCAGCGCGGAGGAATCCTTGTCCACGAGCCACAACTTGCCGTCACCGGCCTCGGTGATCGAGACCGTGGCCGCGAACTTGGCCTGAGCGATCTTCCCGTCCCGGCGGCCGGGCTCACCCGTGCCGCCGTACTCCTGGAGGGCGTCGGTGTACGGGTCCCAGCGGAACAACTGGTTCTTGTCCGGAACGGCGGCGATCACGGCGGAGAGCTTGTGGGACCACACGATGTCCGCGATCCGCGCGCCCTCCAGGACGGAGCAGTTGATCCTGCGCCGGACCGTGGTGTGATCGGCCTCGTACAGGGTGAGCTCCGTGCCGTCACCCGCGCTCATGAGCAGTCCGTCCGGCAGGCCGATGGAGAGTTCCATGACCATCACCACCCTTCCGCAGTGCCCGCGGGGCACCTGTTCACCACCTCGTCATCGAGCGTGGTACCCGTAGTCATTCACAGTACAACCCGGGGGATAATGGGGCCATGGGTATGACCAGAGCGCAGAAGGCCAGGAAGTACGGGGAGAACGCGGGCTCCGCGAAGGCGGGGTCCTCGCCCGCTCGTGCACCCCGAGTGCGCCCCGCGAGCGTCCACGAGATGCGCTCCGGTGAGCTCGCCGCGGAACCCACCAAGGCGTCGTCGGCCGGGATCCTGGTGGGCGTCGCGTTCTTCGTGGGTGCCGCGCTGTGGCTCTACTACCACCTGCTCGTGCTGCAGGGCGTCTCCGGAAACCTTGCCGGCGGCGTCACCGCGCCCGAACTCATGGCCGGCGGTTTCTCCCAGGGCCACCTCGCGGACTTCGCCCGCGGCCTGGGCGCGGACGGCCGCACCGAGTACGAGGGCGTGCACGCGACCACGGGGCTCTTCACTCCCCTTCTCATGTGCCTGGGCTGGCTGCTGTTCACCGGGCTCAACACCCCGCAGCGCGCCCGCAAATGGGTGTACTGGGCGGTCATCCTGGTCTACGCGGTGGTCTTCCTGGGGGGCAACACCGTGCTCGACGCCGCCGTGGCCGACCCCGCGGACGCGTCCGCCGTGGCACTCGCCTCGGGGCTCGTGATCGCGCGGTGGGTGTTGTTCGCTCTGCTCGTGCTGATCGCCGTGATCGTGGCGGTATCCGTGACGCGCCGCAAACTCGACGACTTCTCCGAGGGCAAGCTGCCGGGCCAGCGCCCGCGCGCCTGAGCTCGGGGATACACCCCTCGCGCTTCCCCACGCCGCGATTCAACTGAGCTGACGCAGGTCTCAGGGCCACGGGCTGCTTTTACTCCACTCATGCATCCCCGTTGATGTGCGGGGTCGGCCATTCTCACCGGGCGGGCGGGTTTCGCTGGGCGGGTCGGCCGGTTGTGGGAATGCACTGCGGGAATGACGACGTCCCGCCCGATATCAGGCGGGACGTCCTCGGTGCCCCCGATTGGATTCGAACCAACGACACCGGCTTTAGGAGAGCCGTGCTCTATCCCCTGAGCTACGGGGGCAACACTGCACCACTGTATCGGCGGCGCGTTCCCCCCGCGAGTTGAGAGCACATTGGAACAGCGCACAATGGAGCCATGACCGTCTACATCGATCCACCCCGATGGCCCGCGCACGGCACGGTGTTCTCGCACCTGATCTCCGACACCTCCCTGGCCGAGCTGCACGAGTTCGCCCGCGCCCTGGGGGTCTCGGAACGTGCCTTCGACCGCGACCACTACGACGTCCCCGCGCACCGCCACGCTGACGCTGTGGCCGCGGGTGCCCTCGCTGTAGACGGCAAGAAACTCGTCCGTGTCCTGATCCACAGTGGCCTGCGGGTCCCCGCACGACGCCGCCCGGCCAAGCTCGCGGTGACCCTCACGCGCCGCTGGGCGCACCACTTCCCCGAGCATCCCGACCTGGGTGCCAAGCTGCTGACCCGCTGGAGTGAACCGCACCGCGTTTACCACGGTCCTTCGCATCTGCTGAACGTGCTGGAAGGCATTGACCGGCTCACCCACGGCGCCCCGAGCGCGGAGCTCGTGCTCGCCGCGTGGTTCCACGATGCCGTGTATGACGGGCAAGCAGGTCAGGACGAACGGGACTCGGCCGAGCTGGCCCGGCAACGACTGTCAGGCCCGGAGTGGCCCGCGGCCATCGGGCGCCGCGTGGCGGAGCTCGTGCTCGTGACCGTGGACCACCGCCCGGATCCGAGCGACGTGGACGCCTGTCGACTCGTGGACGCGGACCTGTCCGTGCTGGGCGGCAGCGAGAACGAGTACGAGCGGTATCGGACCACGGTGCGCCGCGAGTACGCCCACGTCCCGGATGAGCAGTTCAGGGCGGGCCGCGCCGAGATCCTGCGCGGACTCTTGGAAAAAGACACGTTGTTCCACGATCCTCGTGCGGTGACGTTGTGGGAGGCCCGCGCCCGGGAGAACCTGGAACGGGAGATCACGCAGCTGATCACGGCCTGAGCCGACCTTCGAGGTCGATTGGAAGTAACGGGGACGGAGAGAACTCACCGCCGCGTGGAGCTCGGGGCCGGGCTGGACGGCCACGCGGACCCGTACGAATACCCAGCGACGTCGACCCGGCTCTCCGGTGGGTGGGTCTGCGACGAGGGCCGACAGCGGCGTGCCGGGTCCCCGGTGGGACGGGCTCAGCTGCGGCGATCGGCGACGTCGTCGCCCGGCGCTGCGGGCGAGGTGGGCTGGGCTGCCCGGGCGGCCGCGCGGCGTCGCCGGAAGACGACCGTGGCGACCACGAGGCCGATGATGATCCCCACGCCACCGAAAACCGACAACCACATGGCGGCGTGACCCACGAACGCGGCCACTATGAACCCCACGACGATCCCCGGGATGGCACCGGCAACCATGCCCACGGCGTAGTAGGTGAATTCCTGGTCCTGCGGGGTGCGTGCGGCGGTGGAGAGATCGGAGGGCATGGCGTCCATTCTACGGGCCGGGGCTGCGCGATCGCTGGGGCCGATCCGCGATCGACGCCTGCACGACGGGGATCGGGTGCTAGGAGGGCTGAGTGATCACCGCTGCCGGTCCACGTCCGGGTTCCGGGCACGAAAAAACGTACGGACCCTGCGGTCAACAGGGTCCGTACGTTCTCTATCGCTCTCATCGGGATCGGGTACACAACCGGTCCCGACTCGACACGAGGTGTGGCGCCGCGCGGATCAGCGCTGTGCCGAACTCGATCCGGTTCAGCCGACGCGGATGAACTCGGGGCCGGAGCCCACGTAGGCGCTGGTCTTCACGGTCTGGTTACCGTTCCAACCGCCGTGGATGGCCTGGCCGTTACCGGCGTAGATGGCCACGTGAGCCATGCCGGAACCGCCGTTGGCGTAGTAGGCGATGTCACCGGCGCGGGCCTGGTCCGCGGAGACCTGGGTGCCCAGCGACTTGTAGCTGGCCGGCCAGCCGTGGTGGTTGATGCCCACGGCCTTGAGGGAGTTGGTCACCAGCATGGTGCAGTCCTGGGTCACACCGATCTGAGCCTCGGCGGCACCCAGGATGGCCTGGCCCTTCGCGGAGCCGGACACGGAGGAGGCCTTGGCGGCGGGAGCAGCCTGAGCCTTCGCCTGGGTGTTGGACTGCGTGGTCACCTGGGTGGCGGCGGGAGCAGCCTCGGCCTTTGCCTGGGCGTTGGACTGCGTGGTCACCTGGGTGGCGGCCTGAGCCTGGGGGGCAGCCTGCGCCTTCGGGGCGGCCGGGGCCTGCGGAGCCTTGTAGGACGCGGGCTGGGCGGCAGCGGCACCCTGGGCGGGGGCGTAGTTCGGGATCACCGGGGAAGCCACAGCGGCGCGCTGCTCGGCGGCGGCCTCCTTGGCAACGGTCTGAGCGGTGGCGGGAGCGGCGTGGCGGCCCTGGGCCACCGGAGCCTGCTCGGCGACCGAGGTGACGTTCTCGGAAGCGGTCACGACGGTGGGGGCTGCACCCGGAACGGCGGGAGCCTGCAGCGGGGTCACGTCGGCCACGGGAGCGGCCTGGACCACGGAGGGCTGAGCGGGAGCCTGAGCGGCGGGCTGCGCCTTCTCGGTCTTCGCGGCCTTCTGCTCCTTGGCAGCGTTCTCCTGGGCCTTGTCGGCCTTGGCGGCGGGTTCCGCGGAGACGGTGTTGTCGGAGGCGGGGGCCTCGGACACAGCGGCGGCGGGGGCCTGCTCGGAGGCATTCTGCGTGGCCTGCACGGACACGGTGGTCGCGAGGGCCAGACCTGAGAAGGCTGCGACGGCGGCGACGGTGCGGGCCTTACCCGCGAAGAGGCCCTTGGCGGCGTGAGGAGCGGTTTCGTTCGACATTCGTGTGGTTTCCTAACACGTTCGTGTCCACCCAGGGCACGGAGGTGTGCGGTGACCGGCACATCCGTCAGGACGCAGCAGCGGTGCACGGATTTGGGCGGGAGATTACTTTCGGTTTTCAGGTGGTTCCGGCGCGGTGTGCCGACCGAGGTCCGGGGACCCGGCCAGCACACCCGACCGCAATGTGGCTCGGTGTGGACCGCGCATCATGCTCGGGCGCGGTGTCACCGGGTCACCGGAAGGTGTAGTAACCATCCAGCTGCATGGCATTCACGGAGTGAACCTGAGTGCCCTGCGAGGGATTGAGAGCGGAGATCATCTGGCCGTTGCCGATGTAGATCCCCACGTGGGAGCCGCCGTTCTGGGAGACCAGATCGCCGGGCTGCGGGTTGGAGGTGGGGGTGCCAGCGGCGAACTGGGCCCAGGTGGTGCGGGGCAGGTTGATGCCGTTCTGGGCGTAGACCCACTGGGTGAAGCCGGAGCAGTCCCAGGCTTTGAAGCCAACGCCGCCCCAGACGTACGCGCCGCCGATGCCCTGGTAGGCGGTGCCCACCAGACCACCCGTGGAGCGGTTCGACTGGGTGCTCACGCTGGCGGCGGACCCCACGGTGTTGGTGGTCTGCATGGTGTACGACGCGGTGTAGGCCTGCACCGAGGAGGTGGACGCCTGGTAGCCGTAGGACGCCGTGGAGCCCAGATCGATGAGACCGCTCGAGGCCTGCGCGGGGGCCGCGAGGCCGACCACGGCGGCACCAGCGACGACCGTACCGATAGCGGTGTTACGCACGAGGTGCGACTGCGTCTCGGCGCGGTGCCGGGCAGAGTTCTGCTTCATGAAAGACATGTGTGTTCCTCCCTGCGCCTACGAGGTGAGCTGTCGGGTTCGGATGGGAGACATCCGGCCGCACGCACCTAGGTGCCGTGCTGGCTTGACCCCAAGGACCCGTCGGATGGCAACGAGCCCGGAAGTGGTTCCCCCGCTTCTGCCATGCGGATGTTCTGTGTACGGGTCCCGGAGCGCATGGCAGAACTCGGCGAACGCTCGGGAGTGGCGATCCGACCAGTGATCGGCACGGGCATGACTGTACAGGATGGATAACGAAAATGTCACGTTTTGATTACAGCCGGTCACGCATCGGGCATCGGTCGCTATGAATCACCGCGAATTACCACGACCGTCGATATCAATCGGCCGCCTCAGCACGCCCGCCCGCTCGAAAGCCCACACCGCGGAAAAGCCTCCTGACCTGCGGTCATACAGGGCTCACCCAGTGAGCGAAGGTCGAAACCGCGCCGATCACCCGTGATTGTCCACACAGTCGGAAGATCACGGTCAACTTCTCGAAGATCACGGCGCGTCGCGTTCCGACGTCACCGGAAGCAACCGCGGAGAGACGCAGCGGCGATCAGGCCTCGGCGGCGGCCACCCGAATGGCGCGCGCGGTGGCGGAGTCCAGGTCCAGGGACACTCCCGAATCGACCCGGGTCACCACGACCCGGTTCTCGTCCCCGGGGTTGATCTCGGCCGTGACCCTGGAGCCCGTGAGGATGCCCGCGGAGCTGAGCATCTCGATGAGTTCCTGATCCGCCTGCACCACTTCCGGCAGCAACCGGACCACGTACTCCGTGGAGTCCTGGGTCCCGGCGACCTCGAGCAGGGTGAGGCCGTCGAAGACCTCGGCCGCGGCACCGGTGCCGTGGTGCTCGCCCCGCCCCGGGATGGGCGTGCCGTACGGGGAGTTCTCGGGATCCCCCAGGAGGTTCACGAGCCGCTGTTCCACGCGCTCACTCATCACGTGTTCCCAGCGGCAGGCCTCCTCGTGGACGTGCGCCATGTCCAGGCCCACCACGTCCGCGAGGAGTCGTTCGGCGAGCCGGTGCTTGCGCATCACGGACACAGCGGTGGTGCGCCCGGCCTCGGTGAGTTGCAGGGAGCGGTCCGGCGCGACCGAGAGCAGGCCGTCGCGCTCCATGCGGGAGACGGTCTGAGACACGGTGGGGCCGGAGTGGTGCAGGCGTTCCACGATGCGGGCTCGCATGGGGGTGATCCCCTCTTCCTCCAGCTCCAGCACCGTGCGCAAGTACATTTCGGTGGTGTCGATCAGATCGCCGCTCATGGTTCGTCCTCAGATTTCTGCGCACCACAGCGCGCGGGTCAACGACCCCCGGTGGGGGCTGCCGTTCAGCCTAGTCTGAATGATTCAGGATAATTATAGCCAGTGGGTGTCCTGGCGGCAGGCGTCTCGAACGCGCCATCGACTCCCCGGGCGGGCACAATGGGGGACACACCCGACCGCCCGCCAGAGGAGCCTTCGTGACCAGCATGCCCGTGATCCCCCCGTCCCTGTTGCCCACGGATGGCCGTTTCGGCGCGGGCCCGTCCCGGGTGCGGGCCGAGCAGGTGGCCGCGCTCGAACGCGGTGGCAGCACGCTGCTGGGTACGTCCCACCGCCAGGCCCCGGTCAAGAACCTGGTAGCGCAGGTGCAGGAGCGCCTCGCCGAGTTCTTCGCACTGCCCGAGGGGTACGAGATCGTGCTGGGTCTCGGTGGGTCCAGCACCTTCTGGGACAGCGCGGCCTTCAGCCTCGTGTCCCGGCGCGCCGAGCACCTCAGCTTCGGGGAGTTCGGCGCCAAGTTCGCGCACGTGACGGATCGCGCACCGTTCCTCGAACCCTCCGTGGTCATCGAGGCCCCGGCCGGTTCGCGCCCCGAGGGGCCTCGCGTGGCGCCCGGGGTGGACGTCTACGCGTGGCCCCAGAACGAGACCTCCACCGGCGTCGCCATGCCCGTACAGCGCGTTCACGCGGACGACGGCGCTCTGACGGTCATCGACGCGACGTCCGCCGCGGGTGGGATGGCGGTCGACCTCTCTGAGACCGATGTCTACTACTTCTCCCCGCAGAAGAACTTCGGCAGTGACGGCGGGATCTGGTTCGCCGCCTTCTCCCCCGCCGCGCTCGAGCGGGTCGAGCGCATCGCCGCGTCCGGTCGCTGGATCCCGGACGTGCTGTCCCTTGCCACGGCCGTGGAGAACTCCCGTAAGCACCAGACCTACAACACCCCCGCACTCGCGGGGCTCGTGATGCTCAACGAGCAGGCGGGCTGGCTCAACGCCCAGGGCGGTCTGGACTGGGCATCCCGCCGCACGGCCGAGACCTCGGGGCTCGTCTACGACTGGGCGCAACGCAGCGACGTCGCCGCCCCGTTCGTCACGCTGCCCGAGCACCGCTCCCCCGTGGTGTGCACGGTGGACTTCGACGACGCGGTGGACGCCGCCCGGATCGCGGCCGTCCTGCGCGCGAACGGCGTGGTGGACGTGGAGCCGTACCGCAAGCTCGGGCGCAACCAGTTGCGGATCGCCACGTTCGTCTCCGTACCGTCGGAGGACGTCCGCGCCCTGTTGGAGTGCATCGACTGGACCGTGGCGAACGGCCTGGACTGAGCGGACTCAGCCGCGCGACGTCGTCCCCGGCGCCGCCGTGGACGACGTCGCGAGCTGCCGTTCCCGGCGCAGTCGCCACGCGAAGCACGCGCCGATCAGCGCGCCCACGACCCCGGCGAGCACCGCCGCACCCATGCCCCACCGCGCCCCGAGCGTGTCGGTCAGCCACCCCACGGTGGGTGCGCCGATCGGCGTACCGCCCATGAAGATGGCCATGTAGAGACTCATCACGCGCCCGCGCATCGCAGGTGCGGTGGTCGTCTGGACATAGGCGTTGGCGGTGGTCATGATCGTGAGCGACGCGATGCCGCACGGGATCAGCCACAGCGCGAAAACCCACAGCGTGGGGGCTGTGGCCGCACCCAGGCACGTGATCGCGAAGGCCACGCAGCCTAAGAAGATGTAGCGCAACCGCGCCCGCGCGCGGCGGGCGGAGAGCAACGCCCCGGTCAGGGTGCCTACTGCCAGGATCGAGTTGAGGACGCCGAACTCCTCGGAGCCGCGCCCGAACACGGAACCACCCATGGCCGCGAGGAACACGGCGAAGTTCATCCCGAACGTGCCGATCATGAAGATCGTGCTCATGACCGCCACGAGGTCCGGGCGGTGGAGCACATAGCCGATGCCCTCCCGGATCTGCCCGCGTGCCCGCCGCGCGCGTGGAGCGGGACGCAACTTGGCGGCGTCGATCAGCACGATCGCGCAGATCATCGCGGCGAACGTGAGGGTGTTGATCATGAAGACCCACCCCGTGCCCACGGCGGCGACCAGCACACCGGCGACCGCGGGACCGATCAACCGCGCCGAGTTGAACGATGTGGAATTCAGGGCCACTGCGTTGGACACGTGGGTGTCCGGGACCATCTCCGAGACGAACGTCTGCCGGACGGGGGCGTCGAACGTCGCGACGATCCCCAGGCCCAGCGCGAACGCGTATACGGTGGGCAACTGCGCGACGTCCAGGAGCAACAGGATGCCCAACCCCAGGGCCAGCAGTGCCATGACACCCTGCGTGATCACAAGGATCCGGCGCCGGTCGTAGCGGTCCGCGAGCACCCCCGCGTAGGGGGCGAGCAGCAATTGCGGAACGAACTGCAGGGCCATCACCACGCCCATGGCCGTGGCGTCCTGATCTGTCAGTTCATCGAACACGAGCCATGACTGGGCGGTGCGCTGCATCCACGTACCCACGTTGGACACGAGCGCACCCGTGAACCACAGACGGTAGTTACGGATGCGCAGGGACCGGAACATCCCCGACTCCGGGACCGCCGGCGGCGGGGTCCCGGGGGCGGCGGCCGGTCCGCTGCCTACGATGCTGCGCCGTCCTCGGCATCTTCCGATGCAGCGTACTCGTCCTCGGTGCGGGAGGTCTCCCCATCGGTGGAGGTCCCCTCGGCGGGTGCGGTGTCACCGTCACCGGCGTGCTCGGCGTCGGCGGAGTCCTGCCCGTCGCCCGGGTGCTCGTCCCCCTCCGCCGGGGAGTCGTGCTCGTCCTGCGCCTCCTGCTCCTGGAGCGCCTGCATCCGCTCCTCCCACGGCACCCAGTCCGGGGCCAGGAGGGAATCAGGACCCGCCATGAGGCCGGTCTCGCACACGGTCACGTGCTTGCTGCGCGGGGCCCGGGCCACGGTCGCGTACCACGCCCAGCCAGGGTAGCCAGCCAGGCGACAGTCGAAGAGGTGGGTCAGCAGCCGGTCCTCGTGCACGGTGACACCGAGGTGTTCCCCCACCGAGGACGCGTCCGTCACGGGGGCCAGCACAGCCTCCCGCGCGAGATCCACCGCGCCCGTAAGCACCGGGTCCTGCTTGGGTGTGCGTGTACGCCCCGCGGGTCGCTGCGGAGCGGTCTCCGCGGTGGTCTCAGACATCGAGCTCATCCGCCACGGTGCGCAGGATGGTCGCGATCTTCTTGCCGTGCGAGTGGTCCGGGTAGCGCCCCCGGCGCAGTCCGTTGGACATCCCGTCCAACAACCGGATGAGGTCCTCGGTGAGCACGGCCATCTCCTCGGGGGGCTTGCGCGTGTTGCGAGCCACGGACTGCGGCTTGCTCAGTAAGGTCGCGGACAGGGCCTGCGCACCGCGCTTGCCGTCCGCGATCCCGAAATCCATGCGGGTCCCGGGCTTGACCGTGGTGACCCCCTTGGGCAGGGCGGACGAATGCAGGAACACTTCCTGGCCGTCGTCGGTGGCCAGGAAGCCGAAACCCTTGTCTGCGTCGAACCACTTGACCTTGCCCGTGGGCACGCGGATCACCTCAGTCTCTCGTCGCCGTGTCTGCGCGGCCACCGACGGGAACGCGGGCGGCTCGCGAAGTCAATAGTTTAGCCCCCTCATGATCGCCCCGGGCCCGGATTCAACCCACCGCGTAACCGGTCCTTGCTACCGTGAGGACCATGTCCGAACCCACCGTTCCCACCGCATCCGGCCGCACCTCCCCGAGCCCTCGCCGGGGCATGTCCCCCCTGCTCGTCGTCGCACTGGTCCTCGCGTTCGCGTGCGCGCTGTCGCTGGTGGCGGTGCTCGTGGCGGCTGCCGGAGGGCACGTGATCTGGGGCGGGTTCACGGTCTTCCCCGCGATCTTCCTCCCCGTGGCCTTCCTGCTGATGTGCGTGGAACTGTTGCGGGGCGCGCGACGGCGCTCGGCCCGCTGAGGCGCGCGCAGCGGCGTCGCCCTTCCAGATAACGGACGGCCGGAGAACAGAATCCATTCAGGAAACTTGGAGATACTGGCGGGCGTGAACACGAAAACACCCGAAGCAAAACTGCTCGTCGTCGACGACGAACCCAACATCCTGGAACTGCTGGCCACCTCCCTGCGATTCGCGGGCTTCGAAGTGGTCACCGCGGCGAACGGCCGGGACGCCCTGCTCAAGGCCGAGGCCGAGGACCCGGACCTCGCCGTGCTGGACGTCATGCTCCCGGACATCGACGGATTCTCCGTGACCCGCAAGCTGCGCGCCGCCGGACGCCACTTCCCCATCCTGTTCCTCACCGCCAAGGACGACACCGACGACAAGGTCGCCGGCCTGACCGTGGGCGGTGACGACTACGTGACAAAGCCGTTCAGCCTGGACGAGGTCGTCGCCCGCATCCGCGCCGTGTTGCGCCGCACCCAGCCGCTCGAGGAAGAGGACTCCCGGCTGCGCGTGGACGACCTGGTCCTGGACGACGACGCCCACGAGGTCTTCCGCGGCGGGCGCGAGATCGACCTGTCCCCCACCGAGTTCAAGCTGCTGCGCTACCTCATGCTCAACCCCAACCGGGTGCTGTCCAAGGCCCAGATCCTGGACCACGTGTGGGAGTACGACTTCAACGGGGACGCCTCCATCGTGGAGTCCTACATCTCCTATCTGCGCCGCAAGATCGACAACGACCCCGAGCAGCCGTCCCTGATCCACACCAAGCGCGGCGTGGGTTACCTCTTGCGCTCGGCGGACAAGCGCCACTGAACCGTTGAACGTCCTCACCCGCCGGTTCCGCTCCGCATCCCTGCGTTCCCAGCTGATGGCCCTCACAGGGCTGTTGCTGGCCATCAGCATCTCGGTGACCACGCTCGTGGCCGTGTCCGTGCTGCGCGACTCGCTCGTGACCAGCATGGACCAGGAACTGCGCGGGTCCGTGAACACCGTGGCCCCGGTGCTCACGGGAGCGCTGCAGGGTGACGTGACCACACCGGTGCCCAATTCGGGGTACCTGCTGGATCAGAACGGCAACGTGGTGGCGAGCGCTCGCAGCGGTACCGGCACGTCCCCGGACAGCTCGAGTCCAGATCTGAGCGGGATGACCCTGGACTACGTCATGGCCCACGACGGCCAGGCGGAGACCGTGGGATCCGTGGGCGTCCCCGAGCGCAAGTGGCGGGTGGTGCCCACCAAACTCGCGGCGTTCGACATGTCCGTGGTCGTGGCCGAACCCCTGGACCGCACCAACGCGATCATCTCCGGCGTGGGGTTGCTGACGTTCAGCTTCGGCCTGGCCACCCTGCTCGCGGCCATGACCGTGGGCTGGGTCATGGTCACCCGGGCGTTCCAACCGTTGCGGCAGGTCGAGGCCACGGCCGCCCGGATCGCGGAGGGGGACCTCTCCCAGCGCATGGAGGGTTACAACCCCCAGACCGAGATCGGACAGCTCTCGGGCTCGCTCAACGCGATGCTCGGCCACATCGAGGACGCGTTCGACGCCCGCACCCGCTCCGAGATCAAACTGCGGCGGTTCGTCGCGGACGCCTCCCACGAGCTGCGCACCCCCCTGGTGTCGATCCGCGGGTACTCGGAGTTGTACCGCCACGGCGCGCTGCAGACGCCCGAGGACGTGGGCAAGGCCATGGAACGCATCGAGTCCGAGTCCAAGCGGATGACCCAGCTCGTGGAGGACCTGCTGACCCTGGCCCGGTTGGACGAACGCCGGGTCGCCACCACGCGACCAGTGGACCTCTTGCACCTGGCGTACGACGCCGCGTCCGACGCCCACGCCACGGCACCGGACCGCACGGTGCGGGTCGTGGGGCTGCACGACTCCCAGCCCGAGGCCGCGTGGGTGCACGGGGACGAGTCCAAGCTGCGCCAGGTCGTGGCCAATCTGATCACCAACGCCCTGCGCTACACCCCCGCGGGATCGCCGCTCGAACTTGCGGTGGGTCTGGAGAGTGCCGTGGACGGCGGGTTCACCTCCGTACTGCAGGTGCGCGACCACGGGCCCGGTATCGACCGGGAGGACGCCGAGCGCGTCTTCGAACGCTTCTACCGCGCGGATTCCTCCCGCACCCGCGAGACCGGCGGCACGGGGCTGGGCCTGTCCATCGTGGCCGCGATCATCGCCCAGCACGACGGCGCGGTGAAACTCGAGGAGACCGACGGCGGCGGGGCGACCTTCACCGTGCGGATCCCCCACACGAAACCTGTGGACGAGGACTCCGAGGACGCCTGAGTCCCCATCCCCTCCCTCTCCGGGGCGTTGCGCGGCACGAGCTGCCTAGCGTGGATCGGGCCCGGCAACCCACCGGCCACCGCATCCGCTCCAGGGAGGAAACACCATGGCCCACTTCGTCGTGGACAGTGACACCATTGCCGCCAAGTCTCAGCAGGCCCACGGGCACATCGAACGGCTCAGCTCCGAGGTCAACGGCATGAGCGCCACGCTCGCCGATCTCCAGGCCTCGTGGACCGGCACCGCCTCGGCCAGCTTCCAGGAGGCCTTCCACTCCTGGCGCTCCGCGCAGGCCCAGATGGAACAGGCCGTGGCCCAGATCAACCAGGCGCTCGCGACCGCGGGCACCCAGTACGCCGAGACCGAGGCCGCGAACGCGCGGATGTTCGCCGGGTGAGCCCGGGCTCAGACCTCCGCCGTGACCTGGTGGTACCGCAGTAGCCATGGGCCCATGTCGTGGTGCTGGTCCTCGCGGACCCACACGGAACTGCGCCGGGTCACGACGGATGTCTCCTCGAGCCGGTAGCTCACGTGGTAGGCGTGCGCGCCCAGGGCCGTGACCCGCAGCTCCCGGGGCTCGCACCCTGCGGCTTCGACGATGCTCAGCACGGACTCGGGGGCTGCCGTGGCACCTCGCCGGTCCACGCACACCAGGTCGGGGTGCAGGGACTCCCCCGGTCCACCGGGAGCATTCCCGCGGCCGAGAACCGTGGCCTCACGCGAGGCCGCGTCCGAGATGAGATGCTCGGGGGTGCCGCCGGAATCCGGGGAGTCCGTGGACCCGGCGTGACCCGCCGGAAGGTCCTCCGAGGAGGCCCACGCGGAGAAAAGATCCGGTTCCACGTCTCCCGCCTCGATTCCGCGGCCCGCGTCGTCCCGGAAGCCCGGCCCCGCGGGCATGTCCTCCGGCGCGGTGCCGGACTGGTAGGCCGTGGCCATGGCGCGGGCGCGCTCGTCCGCGGCCTCGTTGAGCTCGTGACCCGCGTGCCCCTTGACCCACTCGAAGCTGACGTCCCGACCGGAGAGCTCGCGGTCCAGCGCCTTCATGATCTCCATGTTGAGCACGGGTTTGCCGTCGCGCTTCTTCCAGCCCTTCTTCTTCCAGCCCGGCATCCACTTGGTGACCGAGTTGATCACGTACTGGCTGTCGCACAGCACCCGCAGCGGTTCGTCCGCGCGGTGCCGGGTGGAGCGGAGCAGATCGAGCACCGCGGTGAGCTCGCCCATGTTGTTGGTCCCGTGGGCCCAACCCCCCGCGCGCCACGAAGTGGGATCGATGTACCAGGCCCACCCCGCGGGTCCGGGGTTGCCGAGTGCGGAGCCGTCCGCGGAAGCGATGATCGTCATGCGCTCATCCTCGCAAAACCTCCCGACACGTTGAACCACCGCCGCTGACAGGCGATCGTCCGGTCCCGCATTGGCCCGCGGTTCAGCGGACCACCCCGGGGCCACCACCCGGGCGCGCGAAGAGCACCCGGGTGCGCGAGCGCTCCCGGAGATGCGAGAACCCCGGGGACAGCACGTGTCCCCGGGGTTCTCGAAATGCCCACCCGTGTAGCGGGCGGAACTCACTCAGAAGAGCGAGATCACATCATGCCGCCCATGCCACCCATGGGATCGGCACCCGCGCCCGCACCGGCGGCCTCGGGCTCGGGCTTGTCCGCGACCACGGCTTCCGTGGTCAGGAACAGCCCGGCGATGGACGCCGCGTTCTGCAGGGCGGAACGGGTCACCTTGACGGGGTCGTTGATGCCCGCGGCCATGAGGTCCTCGTACTCGCCGGTGGCGGCGTTGAGGCCCCAACCGGTCTCGAGCCCGCGCACCTTGTCCACAACCACGCCCGGCTCGAGACCGGCGTTCAGCGCGATCTGCTTGAGCGGCGCGTCGATCGCGACCTTGACGATGTTGGCACCGGTCGCCTCGTCCCCGGACAGCCCGAGGGACTCGAAGACCTTGGCACCGGCCTGGATCAGGGCCACGCCACCACCAGCGACGATGCCCTCCTCCACGGCGGCCTTGGCGTTGCGCACGGCATCCTCGATGCGGTGCTTGCGCTCCTTGAGCTCGACCTCGGTGGCGGCACCCGCCTTGAGGACGGCCACTCCGCCGGCCAGCTTGGCCAGCCGCTCTTGCAGCTTCTCGCGGTCGTAGTCGGAGTCGGAGTTGTTGATCTCCGCGCGGATCTGGGCCACGCGACCCTCGATCTCCTCCTGCGTACCGGCGCCGTCCACGATGGTGGTCTCGTCCTTGGTCACCACGACCTTGCGGGCCTGGCCCAGCAGGTCGATCGTGGCGGACTCGAGCGACAGGCCCACCTCTTCGGTGATGACCTGGCCGCCGGTGAGGATCGCGATGTCCGCAAGCTGCGCCTTGCGGCGGTCACCGAAGCCGGGGGCCTTGACGGCCACGGACTTCACGGCACCGCGCATCTTGTTCAGCACGAGCATGGCGAGCGCTTCGCCGTCCACGTCCTCGGCGATGATCAGCAGCGGCTTGCCGGCCTGCATGATCTTCTCGAGTACGGGGACCAGGTCCTTCACGGCGGAGATCTTGGAGTTGACGATCAGGATGTAGGGGTCCTCGAGGACGGCTTCCTGACGGTCGGCGTCGGTCACGAAGTAACCGGAGAGGTAGCCCTTGTCGAAGCGCATGCCCTCGGTCAGCTCAAGGTCCAGCCCGAAGGTGTTGGACTCCTCGACGGTGATGACGCCTTCCTTGCCGACCTTCTCCATGGCCTCGGCGATGAGCTTGCCGATCTCCGGGTCCGCGGCGGAGATGGACGCGGTCGCGGCGATCTCCTCCTCGGTCTCGATCTCCTTGGCGGAGGACAGCAGCTGCTCGGTCACGGCGGCCACGGCCTTCTCGATGCCACGCTTGAGGGACAGCGGGTCCGCACCGGCGGCCACGTTGCGCAGGCCCTCCTTCACGAGGGCCTGGGCCAACACCGTGGCTGTGGTGGTGCCGTCACCGGCGACGTCGTCGGTCTTCTTGGCGACCTCCTTGACGAGCTCGGCGCCGATCTTCTCGTACGGCTCCTCGAGCTCGATCTCCTTGGCGATGGACACGCCGTCGTTGGTGATCGTGGGGGCGCCCCAGGACTTCTCGAGGACCACGTTGCGTCCGCGCGGGCCGAGGGTGACCTTGAC
This sequence comes from Kocuria marina, assembly GCA_014652975.1. Taxonomy (GTDB): domain Bacteria; phylum Actinomycetota; class Actinomycetes; order Actinomycetales; family Micrococcaceae; genus Kocuria; species Kocuria marina. Next base: position 347,995 of record BMZV01000003.1, read on the forward strand.
GGCGTCCGCGAGGGTGTTCAGGCCCCGCTCGAGGCCGCGGCGGGCTTCTTCGTCGAATGCGATCATCTTTGCCATGTGTTTCGTCCCTCCTGGACGGTTGACAAACAAGACTTGTCATCACGATGCCCGCGACGGACGGTGCCGCGCCGCGATCCTCACCGCGCCGCAACCACCTCACCGTGATGTCACTCGTCCGCCGCGCGACCACCACCGGACCCGGTTAGCAGTCCACGCGACTGAGTGCTAATCCCATAGTGGCACTCGTCATGCCGGAACCGCAAACGCCCTGCGTCCAGTGGACTCAGGTTTCGTCCCCGGCTGAACGGGCGGGTCAGGCGGCCGCGGGGGCTCCGGGCACGACGTCGCTCGCGGCCGTCCCGAGCGCCACGGCACCCACCGCGGAGGCACCGGCCGCGGCGTCGTCGTCCGGGGACACCGCAACGGCTGCGGCGGGGAGGGCGAGCGCTTCCTGGGCCGTGCGCGGGGCGTTCACGAAGGCCACCGCCCCCAGGACGAGGGCGAGCACACCGGTCACGAGGATGACCAGGAACTTGCCCCGGGACCCCGCTCGGGCATTCGGGTTATGGCCTCGGTGGGCACCCTGCCTGGCGCCGTCCTCGGGGACGTCGTCGAACTCGTCACGGGGGTACTCGCTCATGCTGTGGCTCTCCTCAACGAACGGCGGGATCAGGGGCGCCGACCCGCGGGTGCCGGGACCGTGGGACGGCGTGCGCCCCGCCTGCCGGACCCGCGGCGGTCAGGGGTCCGCGGTGCGCTGCCCACTATCCCACGCGCACCCGGGGACCCACTCAGCGATTGCGCGCGCGGCGCAACCGGGAGATCAGCATGGGGGCGTGGCGCGCGGCGGCCTCTGAGGAGATCAGGGCGTTGAGCCGCTGATAGTAGTGCACGGGGCTCAACCCCAGGCGGGAGCGGATCGCGGACTCCTTGGCGCCGCGGTACTTCCAGTGCTCGGACTCCAGGTCCAGGATGGCCCGGTCGAGCTCGTCGAGGCCGTCGCCCGTGGTAGACATGGGCTCAACCCTAACGCTCCGGGCGGTACCCGGAGGCCGCACGCCCTGGAGGTCGCACCGTGAACACCCCGCCCCCGTTGCACGAGATCATGAACGAGGAGTGGGCCCGTGCCTTGCAACCCGTGGAGCCGCAGATTCGGGCCGTGGGCGAGTTCCTGCGCGGCGAACACGCCGAGGGCCACCACACCCTGCCCGCTGGGGACCACATCTTCCGCGCGCTTCGCGAGCCGATGTCCGCGGTCAAGGTGTTGATCGTGGGCCAGGACCCCTACCCCACCCCGGGCCACGCGATGGGCCTCTCGTTCTCGGTGGCCCCGGACGTGCGCCCGATCCCGCGGTCCCTGCAGAACATCTACAAGGAACTGCACTCCGATCTGGGGATCACACCGCCCGCGCACGGGGACCTGTCCTCGTGGGCCGAGCAGGGCGTCATGCTGCTCAACAGGGTCCTTACGGTGCGCGCGGGCTCCCCCGCGTCCCACCGGGGCAAGGGCTGGGAAGCGGTCACGGAGTGCGCGATCCGCGCGCTTGGGGCGCGCGAGCAACCCCTCGTCGGCATCCTGTGGGGTCGCGACGCCCGCGGCACCAAGGACTGGCTGGGTGGGGCGCCCACCGTGGAATCGGTGCACCCGTCCCCGTTGTCCGCGTCCCGGGGGTTCTTCGGTTCCCGCCCGTTCTCCCGCGCCAACGAGCTGCTGCAACAACAGGGCGCCCAGCCCGTCTCGTGGGAACTGCCCGCGTAGCAACACCTACGCTGGACGCATGGCACAAACTCCGGCGCGACCCCGCAAACCCCAGCTCAACCTCACGGTTACGGACCGGATTCAGCTCTCCCCGGGCATGGTGCGCGTGGTGTGCAGGATCGAGAACGCCGAGCAGTTCCAGGACATGGAGGCGCCGGAGAAGTACGTCAAGCTCGTCTTCTTCTCCGCAGCCACGCTCGCGGCGACCGCGCCCGGCGCGTTCCCCGACTACTGGGCCGCGCGCGAAAACGCCGCACCCCAGGACCAGCCCGTCACGCGGCACATGACCCTGCGCCACACGGAACCCGACGCCGAGACCGTATGGATCGACGTCGCCCTGCACGGCACCGAAGGCTATGCGGGGCCGTGGGCGGATGCCGCGTCCCCCGGCGACCGGATCGTGGCGCTCGGCCCGGGCGGCAAGTGGCTCCCGGATCCGGCCGCCGCGTGGAGCGTCTTCGCTGGCGACGACGCCGCCGTCCCCGCCGTGCTCGCGAACCTCGAGGCGCTGCCCGCCTCGGCGCGCGGAGAAGCCGTCCTGGAGGTCGAGGACGCCTCCCACGAACTCGACCTCACCGATCTCGCGATCCCCGAGGGCGTCCGGGTGCGCTGGGTGCACCGCGCCGCTCAGCAGGACGGTGAGCGCGCCCTCGTGACGGGACTCGCGAACGCCGCGTGGCCCGAGGACACCGCGGGTGTGCAGGCGTTCGTGCACGGCGAGCGCGAGACCATGAAGGCTGCCCGGAAGGAACTGCTCGACGTCCGCGGGCTCGAGCGTTCGCAGGTATCCCTGTCCGGGTACTGGGCGGCCGGGCGGGCCGAGGAGACGTTCCAGGCGGAGAAGAAGCTGCCCGTGGGCAAGATCCTCTGACCGGTCAGCGGCGGCGGTTGCGCCGCTGGGAGAGGTACTGCATCCGCTCGATGAACGGGCGCATGAGGTACTTGGCGAGCACCACGCCCGCCGCGAGCAGCACGATGGACACCATGGCGTTGACGAGTCCCGTGATGCCGTTCCCCGTGGTCTCGTTCTCCACGGTGATCGCGTACATTCCGCGGAACAAGCTCAACCCGGGCAGCAGGTAGGTCATCGCGGGGATCGCGAGGATCGCCTGCGGGATCTTGGCCCTCGCCGCGAGCAGCGCGGCCACACAACCGCTCGCCACAGCCCCCACGCCCGTGGCCAATCGTGTGCTGGGATCGAAGCTGCCGATGCCGTGGTAAAAACCGAGGCCCACGAGGGCCGCGGCCACGGCAGGCAGCAGGTGACGCGGCTTCGCCTGCATGGTGATCGCGATCAGAGCGGTGGAGATCAGCATGAACACTGTGTTGGTCACGGCTGCCGCGGGTGTGAACCCGGACTGGGAAACGTCAATCCGTGGGACCCCCAGGTGCGCGGACAAGGTGATCCCCAGGGCGATCCCGGCCACGATCCCCAGGAACGCCATGGCGGTGGACAGTAGTCGTCCGGCCGCGGTCACGGGGAAACCGTTGATCGCGTCCTGCATCGTGGAGACCATGCGGGTGGTGGGCAACAGCATGATGATCCCACCGGCGATGACCCTGGGCGGGGACACCTCGACCCCCACCGCCGAGATCAACAGGGCACCGAGCGTGACCACCAGGGCGTTGGCCGCGAGGGAGAAGAACTCCGGGATGCGCCACGCCCCCAGTTTCGCCGTGACGGACTGCACCACCACGGAGGAGACCACGGCCACGAGCGCACCGGCCGGGCTGCCGCCGATCGCCAGCGTGATGGTCCCCGCCGCGATCACCGTGGCGAGCCACACGACCCACTTGGGGTAGGGCTTGGGCCGGGCGTTGATCCGGGCGAGCTCCCGTTCGGCGTCCCGCAGGGGCGTGTTGCCCTCGATGATCCGGGTTACGAGCTGATGGGAGTCCGCGAGACCCGAGTAGTTGTCGGTCCATGAACGCACCACGCGCATCACGGTGTGGCTCGAGGTCGAAGAATCGCCCCACGGGTCCTGGCCGGTGCGCGGCGCGGAGCTCCCGCGCTGTTCCCCCGTGGTCCCGGGTGTGCCCGCCAGGGCGGTCGCGGGGTGGGCGGAGGAACCGGTGTCCTCGGTGACCCGCCGCGGGGCCTCGCCGGCGGCGGTGAGTTTGCCCGTGGCCGTGGTCTCCGCGACGTAGTTGATGGTCACCGACTGGTTGGTGATGTCCACGTCCAGGTTCTCCACCCCGTACGTGGCGCACACCGCGATGATCGCGTTCTCCACGTCCAGCGCGTCCGCGCCGTAGTGGAACATGGTCTCGGCCAGGCGCAGCGCGAAGTTCAGGGTGCGCCGGGCCTGGCGGTCCGTGCTGTCCCCGAACTTGCGCAGGTGCTGGAACGGTGTGGCGGTGAGCCGGTCCACCACACGCATGGGCGCGGTGGGCGCGGCGTCCCCCTGCACGAGGGAGCGCAACAGTGCCTTGGGTGCCCGCGACGGTTTGACCCGGGTGGCCGGGTACACGCCCCGCGAGATCGCGGTGGTCGCGGGCGCCGGCTCGTGCGCCACGGTTTCCGGGCGCTCCACGGGTGAGCTCGCGGGGGCGGTGCCACGCCGGGACGGGCTGCCGATGGGTTCGGTCAATGCCGCGGGAACCGCCGCCCGGTGCCCCTGGCCCGCGCGGTCGGCGGCGATCTGGCCCGGTGTGAGGACGGGCAGGGAGGAGACCTGCGGCGTTCCGGTGCCGGTCGCGGGACCGCGCCCGGCGCTGCGGGGACGGACGCCGGGGACCCGCAGCTGCGACGTCGTCCGGGTGTCGGTGTGCACGGGCGCGCTACGCAGTTCCGCCCGGGCGGCCTGTTCCTCGGTGGGGCGCGGTGCGTAACGCGTACGACGCCCCGGACTCGTGTGCTGCACGGCGTCGCGCAGCGCGGTGTCCCCGGCGGGACCGAACGGTTCACCGTCCACCGCGTGCGGGCCCGTGCTCTCACCCGAGGACGGGTAGCCCTGGTGCGCCAGACGCGTCAATTGCTCGCTCACGCTCACGTGGGATCACCCTTCCCTGCCGCCGCAGGCACTGTTCGACTCCTGTGTGCTGGGGTGCGGCCCACACGCATCCGCTCGCGCGCCCGTGCTCGCCCACGTCCTCGCCTGCGGGCGAGCGGGGGCCGGGTGGAGGGGCCGCGGCCGCCTGTCAGTAGAAGGGCTGACCCGTGCGGCGCACCCACAACTGGCGCTGTACCTTCTCCGCCACGTTGTTCCACACAGCGTATTTCGCGCGGCTGAGTGGCTGATCCCAAACGCCCACGTAATCCACGACAGTCTTGGTGAAGCTCGTCTTGAACAACCCCAGACCGTAGTAGGGGTGCTCCTTGTTCTTGAGCTGGTCGGAGGGCGGGGTCCCGCAGAAGTCGTACTGGGTGATCTCGTGGTCCTGCTTCAGGTCCGTGATGGCGCTCCACTGCACGAGGTGCGAGTCCCCGTACTGCTTGCGCCGCGGCTTGGAGCCGCCGTCCTTGTAGGTGCCCTTGCGCCCGTAGGAGATCACGTAGGCACCCACCGAGGGCTTGCCGTCCTCGTACGTGAAGTAGAGCCGGCCCTGACCGCGATCGGCGAAATTGTTCCAGAACGCCCGGTAGTACTCGTAGGAACGCAGGGTCACCTTGGCGTGACCCTGACCCACGGAATCCATGAGCGCGTACATCGCGCGCATGTTCTCCTCCGTGAGCGGGACCTGGTCCACCTCGCAGCCCTCGCGGGTCGCACGGCGCACCGCGTTGCGACCCCGCGAGTGCAGGGACTTGAGCAGGGCCTTCTCGTCCATGTCCGTGTCCAGCACGGCGGTGGAGTCGTTGGGCTGAATCTCGAAGGACTTCACGAGTCCGCTGCGCGCCATCACGCCCGCGGCGTAGTCGGAGGCCACGATCTCGGGTTCGTACTTGATCGCGAACACGCCGCGCGCGGGACCCGACACGAAGCGCTCGTTGGCCGCCACGATGCCGGGGATGTCGTCCACGCTCGCCACGTCCGGACCCTTGATCATGTACCACAGCCTGCCCAGGGCGGGCACGGACTTCTCGAGCACCAGGTTATAACTGGGCTGCGAACCGTCCGTGGGTTCGTACACCACGTACTGCGGCTTCCACCCGTGGTCCTTCTTGACCAGCGCGAACGCCTCCGACTGCAACAGGTTGCCGCCCGAGGGGTTGGCCGTGACGTGGGAGTCCCACTCGGCGATTTCCTGATCGGTGGCAAAACGTGCCGTGAATTCTCGCAAGGCTCTCTCAATCCTGTACAGGGGGGCACTGACGATGTGAGGCGGTGCCGCGCTGTCGCGGCACCGCCTCACATGGTATCCCTCGGGCTCAGGCGAGCCCGGGGTTGCGGGTGCGTGAGTCGTCGGAGGGGTCCACGTGATCGGAGTCCGGGGACGGGTCGCTCGTCGTGTGCTGGGCACCGGCCGCGTTGCCAGGCTGCCCCTCGGGACGCCGGCTCGTGCCCGCGGTGGACTGCCCGGGGTTCGCCTCGGAGGCCTGCCCCGCGGACGGCCCGCTCGTGCGCGGCGTGGCGGACTCGGTACCGCGCTCGCCGCCGCGGGCACCGGACAGCGCCGGCTCGCGATCGTCCGCCGGCATGACGTCGCCGGGTTCCAGCGGGCTGCGGCCCTTGAACACGTACTTGCCCGGGTGACCCGGGGTGAACTTGTCCGGATCGGCGTAATCCCAGTCCTCACCCCAACCGCCTTCGACGCCCTCGAACAGCTCGCCCGGCGTGAGCCAGCGGTAGAGGGTCTCGTACGAGATGCTCTGGGTGGCCGTGACCTTGCGGCGCAGCATCTGACGCGTGAGCTCCTCGGGGTGCTCGCAGCCCATGGTGGAGATGATCTGGCCCGCTTCCTCCACGGTCAGGCGGTGGTAACGCTCCACGCGGTCACCCTTGTCCTCGATGTCCAGGGCCTTGTAGAGCTTGGGGTTCTGCGTGGTCACGCCCACGGGGCACTTGTTGGTGTGGCACGCCTGGGCCTGGATGCAGCCCACGGCCATCATCATGGCGCGCGCGCTCATGCAGAAGTCAGCACCCTGGATGATGTGGCGCACGATGTCGTGGCCCGAGGTGATCTTCCCGGCGGCGCCAATCTTGATCCGGTCCCGCAGTCCCGCACCCACGAGCGCGTTGTGCACCAGGATCAGACCCTCCACGAGCGGGGTGCCCACGTGGTCCTGGTACTCGAGCGGTGCAGCACCGGTGCCGCCCTCGGAACCGTCCACGATGATGAAGTCCGGGGTGACCTTCTCCTCGATCATGGCCTTGCAGATGGCCAGGAACTCCACGCGCGAGCCCACGCACAGCTTGAAGCCGATCGGCTTGCCGTTGGACAGTTCCCGCAGGTGGGCCACGAACTGGATCAGACCGCGCGGCGTGGTGAACGCCGAGTGGCTGGCCGGGGAGATGCAGGTCTGGCCCACGGGGACCATGCGCGCCTCCGCGATCTCCTCGGTCACCTTGGAGCCCGGCAGCACGCCGCCCAGGCCCGGCTTGGCGCCCTGGGAGAGCTTGATGTTGATGGCCTTGACCTGCGGCAGGTTGGACTTCTTGCGGAAGGCCTCCGGGTCGAAGTTGCCGTTCTCGTCACGCGTGCCGAAATACCCGGAACCGAACTCCCAAATGATGTCGGCGTCGTGGGCGAGGTGGTACTTGGTCAGCCCGCCCTCACCGGTCTCCTGCGCGAACCCGCCCATGGCCGCGCCCTTGTTCATGGCGAGCACGGCGTTCTTGGACAGGGAGCCGAAGCTCATGGAGGAGATGTTCAGCAGCGATGCGTCGTACGGCTGCTTGCAGTCCGGCCCGCCCAGGCGCACGCGGTGCTCGCTCTCCGGGGCCGCCTTGGGCGCCACGGACTGGACGAAGTACTCGTAGCCCGGTTCGTTCACGTTGAGCTCGGTGCCGAACGCCTTGTCGCCCTTGAAGCCCTTGGCCCGCGAGTACACGAGCGAGCGCTGGTCACGGTTGAACGGCTTGCCGTCGTAGTTGCGCTCGATGAAGTACTGCTGGATCTCGGGGCGGATCTTCTCCATGAAGAACCGCGCGTGCCCGAGCACGGGGAAGTTGCGCAGGATCGAGTGCCTGCGCTGCGTCGCATCGCGGATGCCCACGAGCAACAGCAGGAAGAAGATGACTGCGAGGATCCACCATCCCCAGGGACCGAAGACCGCTGCGAGAACCGTGGCAATCGTGGCCACGACCAGACCTGTCAGAATGAGAAACCGCACCATGCGATTCACCGTACTCCTCGCCCTGGGCCCCGACCCCGGTCACCGGAATGCGACGATCACCCCCCGGGAAAGCGCCGACGCCGGGTGCCCACACAGGGGCGCCCGGCGCCGGCGGTGGGGAGGATCACTCGGCGTCGAGGTCCGTCTCGATGATCGAGGCGAGGTGCTCGAGGGCTTCCTCGGCGCCGTCGCCGTCGGCCGCGAGGACCACCTTGTCCCCGTGGGCCGCGCCCAGGGACATCAGGGACAGCACCGAGGACGCGTCCATGCCCTCCTCGGCGTCCTCGCCCTCGGCGCGGATGGTGATCTCCAGGTTCTCGTACTCGCCGGCGGCCTCCGCGAAGATCGCGGCGGGCCGGGCGTGCAGCCCCACACGGGAGGCCACGGTGGCAATGCGTTCTGACATGTCAGCTCCTTGCTGGGTCGGTTCGGGTGACGCTGGTTCGGGCGGGGTCACAGCCCCAGTTCGTGCAGCACGGGCAACTGTGCCCGCACGGCTTCCTTGGCCTCGCGCGCGCTCGTGGCGGACACGGCGAGTGCGGCCAGCCGCTCGGCTTGGGCGGTGTCCACGCGGGCGAGCACGGCGGCGACGGCGGCGAGCGAGCGTGCGCTCATGGACAGGGTGTCCACCCCGAGCCCCACGAGCACCACGGCGAGCGCGGGGTCCGCGGCGGCCTCGCCGCACACGCCCACGTTCTTGTGTTCACCGGACGCGTCAGACGCCGCTCGCGCACCCGCCGCGGTGCGCTCGATCATGCGCAGCACGGCCGGTTGCCACGGGGAGTTCAACTCGGCGAGTGCACCCAGCATGCGGTCCGCGGCCATCGTGTACTGGGTGAGGTCGTTGGTCCCGAGCGACACGAAGTCCACGCGCTCGAGGATCTGCTCGGCGGTGATGGCCGCGGCGGGTGTCTCGACCATGACGCCGGTGACCTGCAGCCCCTCGGCGCTCGCGAGTTCGTGGAACCGGGCGGCCTCCTCCGCGGTGGCGATCATGGGTGCCATGACCCACACGTGCGCACCGGTCTCCCGGGCCGCCGCCGCGATCGCCTCGAGCTGGCGCTGCAGCACGCCCGGGGTGGTCCAGTCGGTGCGGTAGCCGCGCACACCGAGCGCGGGATTGGGCTCGGTGGTGTCCGTGAGGAAGGGCAGGGGCTTGTCCGCCCCGGCGTCGAGCGTACGCACGACCACCTTCTTGCCCTCGAACGCCGCGAAGATCTCGGCGTACGCCTGGGTCTGTTCGGCCACGGTGGGTTCGCTGTCCCGGCCCAGGAAGCAGAACTCGGTGCGCAACAATCCCACGCCCTCGGCGCCGGCCTCGGCGGCCGCGCGGGCGTCGTCGCCGGTGCCCACGTTGGCGAGCAGCGGGACCTCGGTGCCGTCCGCGAGCGCGCCCCGGCCGTCGAAGGAGGCGAGTTGCGCGGCCGCGCGCTGCCACGCGGTCACTGCCTCGCGTTCGTGCTCTGCCGGTGCCGCGACGACGGCGCCCTCGGCACCGTCCACGAACACGGGCGTCCCCGCGGGGACCTCGAGGATCCCCTCGACGGCCACGGCAGCCGGCAGCCCGAGGTTGCGCGCGAGGATCGCCGTGTGGGACTGGGGTCCGCCGGAGGCGGTCACCAGCGCCACGACGACGTCCGGATCCAGCACCGCGGTGTCCGCCGGTGCGAGGTCCTCGGCCGCGAGCACGAACGGCTCCTTGCGCTGGGGCACGCCCGGGGCGTCTTCCCCGCGCAGTCGGGCGACGATGCGCGCGCGGACGTCCTCGATGTCCGCGGCACGTTCGGCCATGTAGCCGCCCATGGCCCGCATCTGGTCCGCGTACGCGGTGGCAGCCTGCCACAGCGCCCGCTCGGGGCTGAGCTGCTGATCGGTCACGAGCTTGCCCGCGTTCTTGATCAGGGCCTTGTCCCCCGCCATGAGGGACGTGGCCTTGAGTACCTCCGCCGCGGATTCCGAGCGCGCCCGAGCGGCCCTTTCCTTGAGCTCGGCCTTGACCTCGAGCGCCGCTGCCTTGAGGCGGTCGATCGCGGCCTCGGCGTCCCCTGTGAGCGGCTCGCCCTCGGGCGGCTCGCTCACGGCGGGTGCCATGTGCACCACGGGGGCGATCACACGCCCGGGGCTGACCCCCACACCGCGCAGTTCCACGCGCTGCTGTGCGGCACCGGTCACGTCGTTGTCAGTCATGATGTCTCACACTTCCACGGTTTGTTGTGTCTGCGGAACCCCGGGGACCTCGCCCACGTGCTTTTTCACGTTGCCGATGCGCTTGAACAGGGTGACCAGCACGGCGGTGACCACGGTGCCCGCCAGGATGGCGGCCACGAAGCCCCAGCGTCCGTCCACGACCGGCAGGATCCAGATCCCACCGTGCGGGGCAGCCGAGGTCACGCCCCACGCCATCGTCAGGGCACCGGTGATCACGCCACCGGCCATCGAGGCGGGGATCACGCGCAGCGGATCGGCCGCGGCGAACGGGATGGCACCCTCGGAGATGAAGGACACGCCGAGCAGCCACGAGGTCTTGCCGTTCTCACGCTCCGCGGCGCTGAAGTACTTGCGGCCCAGAACGGTGGAGGCGAGCGCCATCCCGAGCGGGGGCACCATGCCCGCGGCGATCACGGTGGCCATGATCTCCTGCGGCGCCGTGTTGGTCACGGTCGCGGCACCCAGTCCGGCCACGGCGAAGGAATAGGCCACCTTGTTGATGGGACCGCCCAGGTCCGAGCACATCATCAGACCAAGCACGGCACCCAGGGCCACGGCCGAGGCACCGCTCATCCCGGCGAGCAGGCTCGTGAGCCACGTCATGAACGCGGCGATGGGCCCGCCGATTAGCAGGAACAGCAACCCGCCGGCGAACAGCGTGGCGAGCAGCGGGATGATGACCACGGGCATGAGTGATCCAAGCCAGCGGGGCAGCCGGGGCAGCGTCAGCCAGTACGCGCAGATGCCGGCCAGCAGACCGCCCACGATGCCGCCGATGAACCCGGCGCCCATGAAGTTGGCCACGAGACCGGCCGCGAAGCCGGGGGCGATGCCCGGACGGTCCGCGAGCCCGTAGGCGATGTAGCCCGCGAGCGCGGGGACCAACAGGCTGATCGCCAGGTTGCCGGTCTTGAACAGCACCGCACCCAGGTACATGGCCAGGGACACGTCCCCCAGGTTGCCCAGGGTGGTGGTGGCCAGGATGTCGTCGGCCTGCTGGGCCACGAGCACCGGGTCCGCGATCATGAACGCGATCGCCATGAGCAGACCGCCCGCGGCCACGAACGGGATCATGTAGCTGACACCCGTCATCACGGCCTTGCGGATCCGCGTGCCCCACCCCTCGCTGCCGGTCACGGCGGCGGAGATCTCACCGCCGTCGCCCGTGACCTTGGGCGCCTGGGGATCGTCCGCGGCCTCGAGGGCCTCCTGGATCATCTCGCGGGGTTCGTCGATCCCGCGCTTGACCGCGGACGCGATGTACGGCAGACCCGCGAACCGCGAGCGCTCCCGCACGTCCACGTCGGTCGCGAAGATCACGGCCTCCGCCTGACCGATCACGGCCGGGTCCAGACGCGTGGCGCCCGAGGAGCCCTGGGTCTCGACCTGCAGGTCCACTCCCATTTCCTGGGCGGTGTTGGCCAGGGCGTCCGCGGCCATGTAGGTGTGGGCGATGCCGGTGGGGCACGCCGTGACGGCCACGAGCCTGCGCGGACCCCGGGCGCCCGCGTCATCGGGCGCCGTCGACGTCGCGGATTCGGTCAGCGGCGCGTGCGTTCCGGTGGGTGCCTGCGTCCCGGCGTTCGACGCCGCGGTCGCACCGCTCGCACCAGCTACGGCTGCGCCGGCAGCGGCACCGCCGGTTCCCGTGGCAGCGGACCCGTCGGCACCGGTCGCGGCGGGACCGGTCGCGGCGGAGGATCCCGTGGCCGCGGTTCCGGTCGCCGCGGTGGGTGCCGCAGCGGCGTCGTCCGGCTGCGGAGCGAGACCGAGGGCCGTGTCCACGATGTCCACGACCTCCTCCGGCGACTGCGCTGCGCGCAGGGACGCCACGAAGGGCTTCTTCATGAGGGAACGTGCGAGCTTGGACAGCAGCTTGAGGTGCTCCTGGTCCGCGCCGGCCGGTGCGGCGATGAAGAAGACGATGTCCGCCGGTCCGTCCTTGGCCCCGAAGTCCACGGCGGGGGCGAGCCGCGCCATGACCAGGGTGGCCTGCGTGACGGCCTCGGAGCGGCAGTGCGGGATGCCGATCCCGCCCGGGATCCCGGTGGCGTTCTTGGCCTCCCGGGCCAGGGCGTCCGCGGCGAGGGAATCCGCGGTGCTCGCGCGGCCCTCCCGGTGGACGGTGGCCGCGAGTGCACGGATCACACTCTCCGTGGACTCGCCCAGGTCCCGGTCCAACAGGACCAGGCCGGGATTGATCAGATCTGACATGTCGGTGCTCCTTGGCTACGGGGCGGTGGGTGGATCAGGTCCGGGGCTGCGTCTCGCGGGGCGCGGCCGGGTTCGGCGTCGGGACGTCCGGTGTCGCGGCGCTTTGCCGTGCGGACGTCAGCTGCGTGGCCCGCACGGCGTCGGGCGTGGTCTGCGCGACCGTGGGCATCTGCGTCCCGGGCAGGGCGGCGGCGGCGGAGCCGTGGGCCACGGCCCGGCGCAGGCGTTCGGCCGGGGCCTCCCCGCGCTGGGCGGCCACGAGGTACCCGGTCAGGGCGCTGTCGCCGGCGCCCACGGTCGAGCGCACCGTGACGGGTTCGTGCACGGCGTGCCACGCGCCCTCGGGCGTCACGAGCACGGCACCGTTGCCGCCCAGAGTGCACAGCACGGCCCCCACGCCGCGGGCCACGAGCTCCCGCCCGGCGTCCGCTGCGGCGCGCGGATCGGCCTCGAGCGCATCGCCGTCGGTGCGGCCCAGCAGCTCCGCGAGTTCGTGGCCGTTGGGTTTGATCACGTCCGGCAGTACGGTGACACCCGGGGCGAGAGCCGCGCGCAGCACGTCCCCGGAGGTGTCCAGCGCGAACGACGGCGCGGCCGCACCGAGCGCGCCGCTCACGCGGGCGGCCAGCACGGCGTAGACGTCCGGGGCGGGCCCGGGCGGCACGGACCCCGCGAACACGAGCCACTGCGCACCCGCGCCGCGGGAGACGATCCGTTCCACGATCCGGTCCACGGTGTGCTCGTCCAGCGGGGGGCCGGGCTCGTTGATCTTGGTCGTGGTCCCGTCCGGTTCGGTCACGGTGATGTTGGATCGCACGGGCGCACCGATGGACACGCTGTCGTAGCGCACCCCCGCGGCGTCGAGCGCGGTGAACAGCGGATCAGTGCCGTCCCCCGGGACCACGGCCACAGTGTCCACACCGCTCGCGGCCAGCGCGCGCGAGATGTTCACACCCTTGCCCCCGGGGTCCTGGCGGGTGTCGCTCGCGCGCTGCACGCGACCGCGGGCCAGCGGGCCGGGCAGGTCCACGGTGCGGTCCACGGAGGGGTTGAGGGTCACGGTGATGATCATGCGAGAACCACTTCCACGTCGGCGTCTTCGAGGGCTTGGGCCAGCTCCCCCACGGGAGCGCGGTCGGTGATGAAGGTGTCGATCTGTTCGAGCGAGCAGAAGTGCGTGAGGGTCTCCTGGTCCTGCTTGCTCGCGTCGCACAGGACGACGACGCGGCGCGCGGCCTGCACGATCGTCGCCTTGACCACGGCCTCGATGGGGTCCGGGGTGGACAGCCCGAAGGAGGCGTGGGCGCCGTTGCAACCCACGAACGCGAGGTCCGGGCGCAACTGGTCGTAGTGCTGGGCGGCCCGCGAGCCGGTGGCCGCCCACGTGAGTTTGCGGATCCGCCCACCCACGAGCTCGAGCCCCACACCCTCGGCGTCCGCGAGTTTCGCCGCGATGTGCAGGGCGTGGGTGATGATCAGCTGTTCCTGCCCGCCGGGCAGGTGGTTGTCCCGGGCCAGCAACAGGTCCGCGAGCGCCTCGACCGTGGTGCCGGCATCCAGGACCACGGCACCGGCCTCGGCATGTTCGAGTACCTCGAGGGCTTTGCGGGCGATGGCCCGTTTCTCATCGGCCGCGAGGCGCGATCGGGAGTCCATCCCCTGTTCGCCGCTCGTGGACTGGTCCACGGACACGGCACCGCCGTGCACACGGCGCAGTTTCCCCTGGGACTCGAGCACGGCGAGATCCCGGCGGATCGTCTCCATGGTCACACCGAACCGCTTCGCCAGTCCCGCACCGTTGACACGGCGCTCGTGGCTCACGGTGCGTGTGATCTCCTCGTGGCGTTCTGCAGCGAACATCTTCACCTCACGGACCGGGGTGTCGGCGGTGAAACCCCTGTGTGATGTGAGCTTATGTCTGTTTATGTGGTTTTGCTAGCCCCTAACCCACATTTCCCACGCCCATGACGAGCAGGACCACGTTCAGCACCACCACGATCGCGGCGCTCACCCACCCGATGGCCGCGAGCACCGGGCCATTGCGGAAGCGGCCCATGAGGGAGGCCCTGCCCGTGGCGCGCACCAGGGGGATGAGCGCGAACGCGATCCCGAAGCTCAGCACCACTTGACTCCCGACCAAGGCTGCAGTGGGTTCCGCGCCGAGCGCCAGGATCACGACGGCGGGGATCACCGTGATCAGCCGCCGCGCGAGCAGCGGGATGCGCCACCGCAACAGACCCGCCGTGACCACGTCCCCCGCGTACGCACCCACTGCGGTGGAGGCGAGCCCGGAGGCCAGCAACCCCAGGGAGAAGACGACCCCCACGGCGGGCCCGAGCGCGTCGGAGATCGCGTGCTGCGCACCCTCGATCGTGTCCGTGCCCTCCACGCCGTAGAGGTTCCTGGCCGCGAGCAGGAGCATCCCTATGTTCACCGCACCGGCCACCACGAGTGCCAGCACCACGTCCACGCGGGTCGCGCGCAGGAGTTGGGAGACGCGCTCTGGGGCGTGGCCCATGCCGTGACGGTCCCGACTCAGTGCGGAGTGGATGTAGATCGCGTGGGGCATCACGGTGGCACCCAGCATCCCCGCCGCGATCACCAGGGACTCGAAGCCCTCCAGCCGCGGTACCAGACCGTCGAGCACACCCCGCGGATCGGGCGGGCCCACCACGAGTCCCCCGAGAAACCCCACCGTGATGATCCCGAGCATCCCCAGGATCACGGTCTCGAACACGCGCTGACCGCGGTGGTTCTGGAGCGCGAGCACGAGCATGGACAGCGCGGCCACGATCACCCCGCCCAGGGGCAACGGGATGCCGAACAGCAACCACAATGCGAGCGCCCCGCCGATCACCTCGGCGACGTCCGTGGCGATCGCCATGAGCTGGGCCTGGGCCCAGTAGAGCACCCGGGTACCGGGCGGCAGCGAATCGCCTAGGACCTGCGGCAGGGACAGCCCCGTCACGATCCCGAGCTTGGCGGAGAGGTACTGGATGACCATGGCCATGAGGTTGGCGAGCACGAGCACCCATACGAGCAGGTAGCCATGCCCCGCACCCGCACTCACGTTCGCGGCCACGTTGCCGGGGTCCACGTAAGCGATCGCGGCCACGAACGCCGGACCGAGTGCGGCGATGGTCCCGTGCGACGACGCCCGCGCCGTCGTACCCCCCGCACCGGTCGCGTCCTGCGGCGCTGGATTGCCCGACGTCATGGTGGCCTCCTGCTCAGGTCCACCGTCCCGCGCACCGCGTGGAACGGCAAGTTTCGGTGCACCGAAACTTTAGCGCGTGACACCCGGATCACCCGGGGTGCCCCGGTCCGTTCAGCGTGTCCCGGCCCGCGCGTATATTGGGCGCGTATTCGGCTCCCTCCGTGCTCGACGTCAGGATCGACCGTCATGCTGCTGAGTTTGTTACGCACTTTCACGCGCCCCTACGTCCCGTGGGTCGTGGGCGTTCTCGTGTTCCAACTGGCGGCCACGATCGCTACGCTCTATCTCCCGAGCCTCAATGCCCGGATCATCGACAACGGCGTGGCCCGCGGGGACACCGACTACATCTGGTGCGCCGGCGCCGTGATGCTCGCCGTGGCGTTCGCCCAGGTGATCGCTGCCGTCGTGGCCGTGTGGTGCGGTGCCCGCACGGCGATCGGTGTGGGCCGGGACCTGCGCCGGGACGTCTACCGCCGGGTCGGGCAGTTCAGCGCGCGCGAGGTCGGGAAGTTCGGGGCGCCGTCGCTGATCACGCGCACCACCAACGACGTCCAGCAGATCCAGATGCTCACCCTCATGGGCCTGAACTTCATGGTCATGGCGCCCATCATGTGCGTGGGCGGGATCGTCATGGCCCTGCGGGAGGACCCGGGGCTGTCGTGGCTCGTGTGGGTGTCCATCCCTGTAATGGGGGTGCTGCTGGGCCTCGTGGTCTCCCGGTTGATGCCGTGGTTCCGGATCATGCAGGAACGCATCGACGGGATCAACGGGGTGCTGCGCGAACAGATCACCGGGATCCGGGTGATCCGCGCCTTCGTCAAGGAGCCGTTCGAGACCGCGCGTTTTCGCAGCGCGAACCAGGACCTCACGGACATCTCCCTGCGCATCGGGGCGCTGTTCGTGCTGATGTTCCCCGTGATCAACATGGTCATGCACCTGGCCACCGCGGCCGTGCTGTGGTTCGGCGGCCACCGCGTGGACCAGGGCCAGATCCAGGTCGGGGCGCTGACCGCCTTCCTGCAGTACATGCTGCAGATCCTCATGGCCGTGATGCTGGCCACGTTCATGTTCATGATGGTCCCGCGCGCGGTCGTGTGCGCCGAGCGGATCGGGGAGGTGCTCGACACCCGCCCCACCATGCACCCGCCGCAGCGACCGGCCGTAGCACCGCACCCGGTGGGCCACGTCCGGTTCGAGGACGTCACGTTCCAGTACCCCGGCGCGGAGAATCCCGTGCTGTCCGGGATCGACTTCGCGGCGGGACCGGGACGCACCGTGGCCGTGGTCGGGGCCACGGGTTCCGGGAAAAGCACACTTATTAGCCTGATCCCCCGCTTGCTCGATCCCGTGACCGGCCGTGTGCTGCTGGACGGGGTGGATCTGCGCGACTACGCCCCGGACGACCTCGCGGGCCGGGTGGGCCTGGTCCCGCAGCGGCCGTTCCTGTTCTCCGGGACCGTGGCGTCCAACCTGCGCTTCGGCCGCGCGGACGCCACCGACGACGAGTTGTGGGAGGCCCTGCGCGTGGCCCAAGCGGACGACTTCGTCCGCGAGATGCCCGAGGGTCTGGACGCCCCCGTGTCCCAGGGTGGGACCAACGTGTCCGGGGGTCAGCGCCAGCGGCTCAGCATCGCCCGCGCCCTCGTGGCCCGCCCCCGGGTCTACGTCTTCGACGACTCGTTCTCGGCACTCGACGTCGCCACGGACGCCCGGTTGCGCGCCGCCCTGCGCCCCGTGACCCGGCACGCCACCGTAATCACGGTGGCCCAGCGCGTCTCCACCATCACGGACGCGGACCTCATCCTGGTCCTCGAGCACGGCCGGATCATCGCGCGCGGCACCCACGAGGAGCTCGTGGCCGCGAGCGACACCTACAGGGAGATCGTCACGTCACAGCTCTCGGCCGAACAGACCACAGGAGGCGAACGGTGAGCGAGACACAGGAACCGGCTCGGAAGCCGCAGCGCTTCTGGGCCTCGGCCGGGCGGCTCGTGAAGCTCATGGCCCCGCACAAGGCGGCGCTCGCCGTCGTCGTCGGGGCCGTCGTGCTGTCCGTGGTGCTCACGGTGTGGGCCCCGCGCGTGCTGGGACGCGCCATGGACGTGATCTTCGCCGGCGTCGTCGGCAGATCCCTGCCAGCGGGCGCGAGCCAGCAACAGGTCGAGGCCGGGCTGCGTGCGCAGGGCCAGGACACGCTCGCGGACATGATGTCCGCCATGACGCTCGTCCCGGGACAGGGCGTGGACTTCACCCGACTAGGCACCCTCATCCTCGTGGTGCTCGGCATGTACACCGTGGCCTCGGTGCTCATGTGGTTGCAGGGCTACGTGCTCAACCGCGTGGTCATGCGGGTCGTGTACGACCTGCGCGAGGAGATCGAGCGCAAGGTCAACGCCCTGCCCCTGAGCTACTTCGACGCGCGCCAGCGCGGGGACGTGATGTCCCGCGTGACCAACGACGTGGACAACATCCAGACGGCGCTGCAACAGACCTTCGCGCAGCTCGTGCAGAACGTGCTGACCGTGCTCGGCATCATGGTCATGATGTTCATCGTCTCGTGGCAGTTGGCGCTCGTCGCGCTCGTGGCTCTGCCGTTGTCCGCCGTGGCGGCGGGGATCATCGGCACCCGCTCCCAGCGGTTGTTCAAACAGCAGTGGCACGCCACGGGTCAGCTCAACGGGCACATCGAGGAATCCTTCTCGGGCCACGAGCTCGTGCACGCGTACGGCCGACAGCGTCAGATGCAGCAGCAGTTCGACGAGCGCAACGAGGAACTGTACCGGGCGGCGTTCGGGGCGCAGTTCATGTCCGGGACGATCATGCCGGTCATGCAGTTCATCTCGTACCTGTCCTACGTAGGCATCGCCGTGCTGGGCGGGCTGCGCGTGGCCACGGGCCAGCTGACCCTGGGGGACGCCACCGCGTTCATCCAGTACTCCCGGGAATTCACCCAGCCGCTGTCCCAGGTCGCGGGCATGGCCACCCAGTTGCAGTCCGGCATCGCCTCCGCGGAACGCACCTTCGAACTGCTCGACGCCCCCGAACAGGAACCGGAGACGCCCACCGCCCACCTGCCGGGCACGCTGCGCGGTGAGGTGCGCTTCGACCACGTGAACTTCTCCTACGACAAGG
Organism: Kocuria marina; assembly: GCA_014652975.1. Lineage (GTDB taxonomy): Bacteria > Actinomycetota > Actinomycetes > Actinomycetales > Micrococcaceae > Kocuria > Kocuria marina. The sequence goes on from BMZV01000003.1 coordinate 366,763, forward strand.
CCGCCCTGGCCCGGGGTGCCGAGCCCCTGATCGAGGACATGTGCCTGCACGTGGCTCCGGGGCGCACCGTGGCGATCGTCGGACCCACGGGCGCCGGGAAGACCACGCTCGTGAACCTCATCCTGCGCTTCTACGAGATCGACGCGGGCCGGATCAGCTTGGACGGGATCGACATCCGGGACCTCTCCCGCCACGAACTGCGTTCACAGGTGGGCATGGTGCTCCAGGACGCGTGGTTGTTCAGCGGCACCATCCGGGAGAACATCCGCTACGGCCGTCAGGACGCCACGGACGAGGAGGTACTGGCCGCTGCGCGCGCCACGTACGTGGACCGTTTCGCGCGCGCCCTGCCGGACGGGTACGACACCGTGATCTCCGAGGACGGCTCCTCGGTCTCGGCCGGTGAGAAGCAGCTGATCACGATCGCCCGGGCGTTCCTGGCGCAACCGTCCCTGCTCATCCTGGACGAGGCGACCTCCGCGGTGGACACCCGCACGGAGCTGCTCGTGCAGAAGGCCATGGCCGCGCTGCGGGAGCGCCGCACGTCCTTCGTGATCGCCCACCGGCTCTCCACCATCCGGGACGCGGACACGATCATCGTCATGGAGTCGGGGCGGATCGTGGAGCAGGGTTCCCACGACGAGCTGATCGAGGCGGACGGGGCCTACGCCAACCTCTACAGGGCGCAGTTCAACGCGGCGGACCCCGCCTCGTGAGCGCGCGCGGCGGTGGCAATCACCGCGGCGCCCGTCTACCGTGGACGTGACGGTCCACCCCACAGAATGGATGTTCACGTGACCAACTTCGCCAATGTCGAACGTCGTCATCTTGCCGCGCTGCTGCGCCGTGTGGGGCCGGACGCCCCCACCCTGTGCGAAGGCTGGGACGCCCGGGACCTCGCGATCCACCTGGTCATCCGTGATTCCCGTCCGGACGCGGTCGCCGGGATGCTCTCCCCCAAGCTGCCCGTGCTCGGGCGCCACGCCAAGTCGGTGGACGCCGACTACCGGGAGATGCCGTGGGAGAAGCTCGTGGACCTCGTGGAGCGCCCCCCGCTCTTCTCCCCGGGTCGCTGGTCCCCGATCGACAAGCGGATGAACACCGGGGAGTTCTTCATCCACCACGAGGACGTCCGCCGCGCGCAGCCTCAGTGGCACGCCCGGCAGTTGCTCAACGACGAGCAGAAAGACCTGTGGAACGTGCTCAAGCTCATGGGCCCGGCACTGCTGCGCAAGAAGTCCGAGTCCGTGGTGCTACTCGCGGGCGGTTTCGGTGCGGTGCGCGGCGGCAAGAAGTCCGCCCGGCGCGTGGAACTCGTGCGCGGTGAACCGTCCGAGCTGCTCTTGTGGGCCTTTGGCCGCGAGGAGCAGGCGGACGTGGAGAGCACCCAGGAGTAGTACCCGCCATGCAGGAAGAACCGGCCCCGCTCAAGCGGGGCCGGTTCTTCCGTGTTCTTCCTTGTTCGGGCGTTTTCCGGGTCGCCCGGACCGGGCAAGGTGCGCTCAGTCGGCCCGGACTGGCCGGGAACCCAGTTCGGAGTCCAGGCGCAACAGGCCGGGCCCGTCGTTGTGGACCAGGCGCACCTGGTCGCAGATCTCCTCTACGGTGGCCTCCTCCTCGATCTGCTCGCTGATGAACCAGTGCAGCAGGGGCATGGCATCGATGTCGCCTTCTTCCTGCGCCAGCCGGTACAGGTTGCGGATCGATTCGGATACCTTGCGCTCGTGCGCAAGCGCGGCCTCGAAGCAACCCAGGACGGATTTGTCGGCGATGATCGGACCGGCCATATCCCCGATCTGCGGATCACCGCCGCGGTCCACGATGTGGTCGATGAACTTCTCGGCGTGCGTGATCTCCTCGGCCGCCTGGGCGCGGAACCACTGCGAGAAACCGGGCAGACTCGCCACGTCCATCTCAATGGACAACTGGCGGTAGACCACGGTCGCCTGCAGCTCCATGGTGATCTGGTCGTTGAACGCTTCTGCCATTCTTCCCTTGATGTCCATGACCCCATCGAAGCAGTTTTTCTCCGGCATGGGTAGGTAGCACGCCACCGCATGACGGGTCCCGCCGCCCCGACCGGTTCCCGCGCGCCGGGTGCCCGCCCTTGGCGCGTCGTCCAGTACCATGGAGCGGTCCCGTGATCGCACTGGGCAGCAGTGCCTCCTTAGCTCAGATGGCCAGAGCATCTGTCTTGTAAACAGAGGGTCGCCGGTTCGAATCCGGCAGGGGGCTCCGAACCCGGGCACGGCGCCGTCGTCCCCGCGTGACAGACGATGAGAGCCCCGGTCGGGATGACCGGGGCTCTCATCGCGTCGGGGGGCATCGCCCGCGTCACTTCTTCTCGTCGACCGCCTTCTTCAGTGCGTCCTGGAAGTTGCCTCCCTCGTAGCGCTTGCCGTCGATGAAGATGGTGGGCGTCCCGGCCACACCGTTGTTGATGGACTCGCGGGACATCACGTTGACCATGGGGCGGTAGGTGTTCTCACCGAGCTGGCCCGCCGTCACGTTCGCGCCGTGCTTGTTGGCGATGTCCGCGATCTGCTGGTTGCTCAGGCCGCCGGTGCCCTGGTGGCTGAACAGCTCCTGGGCGAACTCCATGTACTGGTCGCTGTCGACCTGCTCGGCGACCACGTAGGCCGCGTTGGCGGCGCGGGACGAGTACTGATCGCGGGTGGCCCGGTCCAGGAAGTTGAGGTTGCGGTACTCCACCTGCACGTCACCGGCGTCCACGGCCCGCTTGATCGCGTCCGCGTTCTGCTTCTCGAAGTCGGCGCAGTGCACGCACTCGAAGTCCTGGAAGATCACGACCTGCACGGGCTTGCCGTTGCTCGCGGCCTGGTCCTGGTCCACGACCCCCGGGGGCGTCTTGGAGGTGTCCGCGGTGGCAGCGGGCTCGGGCTCCTGGGAGAGGTCCCGTTCCTGGACGTCCGAGCTGTTCTGCACGATCCCGTCCTTCGTGACCGTGATGCCGCCGTACTGGTTAGCGCTCGCGGGCACGGGGCCGGCGTCGGGGATCCTGGCCCTGTTGTTCTGCCACACGACCACCCCGATGATCAGCGCGATGATCACGAGCAGCGCGATGACGGCGGCGATCAGCCCCACGGGTTTACCGTTGGAGCGGCGGGACTGCCGGTCTGCGATCTGGCGTGCCCGCTCCCGGGCCTGGTCCGAGGACGAGGAACCGGCGGTGTTGTTCTTGGAAGCCATGGGGGCCCGGGTTTCCTTCCGATGTGCTACACGGGTGTCGGTCTTCGTCCCCAGATTACCCGGGCCCGGCGGGGCCCCGATTCAGCCCGTTCCCAGCTGCCGGGGACGATGCCGCTCGGGCCCCGTCGCGGCCGCCCCGCACCGGCGTGGCGTCGTGCTCCCGCCCCGGCGGCGACTTCTCCCCCGGTGCCGGTGGTACGCACACTTAGGATGGGGGTGAACAGCCGCCCCGGGGAAGGAAGCGATCGTGTCCGCAGACCAGTCTCTTGAGAAGGTGCCCGTCCCGCAGGACGGCTACGACTTCGTGGTGGTGTCCAACCGTCTTCCCGTGGACCGGGACGTGGACGAGGACGGCAACAGCACGTGGCGCCGCTCCCCCGGCGGGTTGGTGAGCGCCCTGGCACCCGTGATGGCCCAGCGCGGCGGCGCGTGGGTGGGGTGGCACGGCGCCCCGGACGAGACGCTGGAGCCGTTCGACCACGACGTCTTCCATCTCGTGCCGGTGAGCCTGTCCGAGCTCGAGGTCAAGCGCTACTACGAGGGCTTCTCGAACGCCACGCTGTGGCCGCTGTACCACGATGTCATCGCGCCGCCCGAGTTCCACCGCACGTGGTGGTACGCCTACCGTCGCGTCAACGAGCGCTTCGCGCGCCGGGCCGCGGAGACGGCCTCCCAGGGTGCGACCGTGTGGGTCCAGGACTACCAGTTGCAGTTGGTGCCGCGCATGCTGCGTCGGTTGCGCCCGGACGTGACCATCGGGTTCTTCAACCACATCCCGTTCCCGCCCACCGAGATCTACTCCCAGTTGCCGTGGCGCAAGGCCGTGCTGGAGGGTCTCACGGGTGCGGACCTGATCGGCTTCCAGCGCCCCGGGGACGCCCAGAACTTCCAGCGCTGCGTGCGCAAGTACCTGGGGGTGCAGTTCACCAAGGGCAGCGCCCGGTTCTCCGAGGACACGGCGGACGGCGAGAGCACCGAGTGGGCCGTCAACGCGGGCTCGTACCCCATCTCGATCGACGTGGAATCCATCAAGGAACTCGCGTCGGACCCGCAGGTCCAGGCCCGGGCGCGGGAGATCCGCGAGGAGCTGGGCAACCCGGACACCGTGTTCCTGGGAGTGGACCGCCTGGACTACACCAAGGGCATCCGGCATCGCATCAAGGCCTACGGCGAGCTGCTCGAGGACGGGGAGATCTCCGTGGAGAACTCGGTGCTCGTCCAGGTCGCGAGTCCGTCGCGCGAGCGCGTGGACTCCTACCGGCAACTGCGCGAACTCGTGGAGGGCATGGTGGGGCGGATCAACGGCCAGTTCGACACCATTTCCCACACCGCCGTCCGCTACCTGCACCACGGCTACCCGTTCGAGGAGATGGTGGCCCTGTATCTCGCCGCGGACGTCATGCTCGTCACGGCCCTGCGGGACGGGATGAACCTCGTGGCCAAGGAGTACGTCGCGGCCCGGCAGGACCGCTCGGGTCGACTCGTGCTCTCGGAGTTCACCGGCGCCGCCGAGCAGCTCAAGCAAGCGGTGCTCGTCAACCCGCACGACATCGACGGGCTCAAGTCCGCCATGCTGCACGCGCGGGACATGTCCGACGCCGAGGCCCGCAAGCGCATGTCCTCGATGCGCCGGCAGGTGCTCACGCACGACGTCGTCGACTGGTCCCACCGTTTCCTCGACGACCTCGCCGCGCACGCCCCGGAGCTCGAGCAGGGCACCGCGCCCGGGCGGGATTCCGCGCACGACGACGGCGTCGCGGCCGACACGACGCCCGGAGCGGATCGTGACTGACTCGCTCGCGGACGCCCTCGCCACCGCGGCCACGGCCGACACCATGTTGCTGGCCCTGGACTTCGACGGCACCCTGGCACCGTTCACCGAGGACCCCGCGGATTCCCGGCCGCTGCCCGCCGCGCGGGACGCGCTCGACGCGCTCGCCGGACTGCCCCGCACCACGGTCGCGATCATCTCGGGGCGGCCCCTCGAGTTCCTGCGCACCGTGGTGGACCCGCGGCGCCGCATGGTGCTCTCCGGTTCGCACGGCGCGGAGCTGGACCTCGGCGCCGCGCCCGGCTTCGGTGCGGACACCGAGATCGAACTGACCGAGGACCAGTTGGCATTGCTGGACCGGGCGATCGATGCGACGTACGGGTTCGTGCAGCGCTACCCGGGCTCACGGGCGGAACTCAAACCCGCGGGGGTGGCCTTCCACACGCGTCCCATGGAGGACCCGGACACCGCCCGGCGAGCGCTGGACGAGATGACCGAGGCCTATGCCGCGATGCCCGGCCTGCGATTGACCCCGGGTCAGCAGGTCATCGAGTGCTCGGTGCTCAGCGCGACCAAGGGGGACGGTCTCACGGCCATCCGCGGAGCCGTACACCCGCAGGTCACGGTCTTCGCCGGTGACGACGACACCGACGAGGACGCCATGGCGATCCTGGGACCCCACGACGTGGGGATCAAGGTGGGCACCAAGGACTCCGCGACCCCGTGGCGCGTGGCGGATCCGGACGAACTGACCCGGCTGCTCACGGAATTCGCCCGGCAGCGGGCCCGTGCGGTGACTAGCATGAACTGACATGACCGCCTCCCCGCCCCCCGAGCCCGCGGCGCCGAGCCCCCCGCCCGCTCACCGCGGTGTCTCCATCAACACGGCCTTCCCGGAGCCGGGCCTGCTGGAACTGCCGTGGGACACGCCCCTCGAGGACTGGCCTGAGCAGGTGCTCGCGGCGTACCCGCGCGGGATCTCGCGCCACGTGGTGCGCTTCGCGCGGGTCGGGGAGAAGGTCGTGGCGGTCAAGGAGACCACTCAGTACTATGCCCGGCGCGAGTACGGGCTGCTGCGCAAGCTCCAACGCATGACCACGCCCTCCGTGGTCCCGGACTCGGTGGTCACGGACCGCTACTCCCCCGACGGCGAGTTGCTGCCCGCCGCACTCGTCACGGAACACCTGAGTTTCTCGTTGCCCTACCGCACGATCTTCGAGCAGGTCCCCTCACCGGGGACCATCGACCGGTTGGTGGACGCCCTCGCGTCCCTGATCGTGCAACTGCACCTGTCCGGTTTCTACTGGGGGGACGTGTCCCTGTCCAACACGCTGTTCCGACGCGACGCCGGGGAGTTTGCCGCCTACCTCGTGGACGCCGAGACCGGCGAACTGCACCCACAGCTCACGCGGGGTCAGCGCGAGTACGACATCGAGCTCGCCAGGACCAACGTGGCCGGTGAGGTCATGGACCTGCTGGCCGGGGAGCACATGCAGCAGCGCCTGGCCCAGGCCGGGGTGGATCCGGCCTCGGTGGACCCGTTCGCGGTCTCGGAACGGCTCGTGGACACCTACACCGGGCTGTGGGACGAGCTGACCGCGACCGAGATCTTCCCCGTGGGTGACCGGTGGCGGGTCCAGGCGCGCGTGCAACGGCTCAACGACCTGGGCTTCGACGTGGAGGAGGCCTCCATGGACGCGGACGAGTCTGGTCAGGTCCACCTGCGCCCGCGGGTCGTGGAACCGGGCCACCACGCGCGCAGGTTGTTGCACCTCACGGGGTTGAACACCCAGGAGAACCAGGCCCGGCGCATCCTCACGGACATCGACCAGTTCGGGCACGCGCTCTACCCCGGTCTGCCCGAGGACCTCACCGCCCAGTTGTGGATGCGCGAGATCTTCGTGCCCATCATGGCGGCCGTTCCCGCCGGGTTGCGGCGCAAACGGGAACCGGCGCAGATGATCCACGAGGTGCTCGAGCACCGCTGGTTCATGTCGGAGAAGGCCGGCAAGGACGTCCCCACGCAGGACGCCGTCCAGGACTACGTGCAGTCCTACCTGACCGAACGCCCGGACGAGAAGGACGTGTTCTAGTCCGCCGCGGGTCGCGTGGTGATCAGGTCCGTGACGGCGCGGTGCACCCGCGCGGTCCAGTTCTCGTCCAGCGAGCCGTAGCGCGCCACGTGCGCGTACGCCGCCCCCAGGATGAAATCCACGACCATGTCCAGGTCCACGGTGTCCCGGATCAGTCCCCGGTCCTTGTCCCGTTGCAACAGTTTGCGCAGCGCATCCAAGCGTGGGCGCACCACGGTGGCCCGCAGCACCTGCGCAGTGGCCGAATGTGGTTCCTGCAGCAGGGTGATGGCCACGCCGAGTCCCATGTCCCGCAGGAGAATGTCCACGGCCGCGGTGAGCGCCTGCTCCCACGTGGCGTCCGGCGCCAGCGGTGCGGTCGCGGTGACCGTGTGCTCGAGCGCGGCCTCCAACAGTTGCGTGCTGTTGGCGTAGCGGCGGTAGATCGAGGTCTTGGCCACGCCGGTGCGGGCGGACACCGCCTCGATCGTGACCCGCCGGGGCCCGCCCTCCCGGAGCAGGCGCAACGCCCCCGCCACGATCTTGCGATCGGTGCGGGCCGTGCGGGGGTCCACGGAAGCGGCGTCGGCGCGTTCGGGCGCGGACGCGGATCGCGAACCAGCGGGGTGCGCGTTCATGATCAGGCGGGGACGGTGTCCCGGACGGGCGCCTCGCGGGCCGGCGCCGTGGCCCTGCGGAAGATCTGCAGTCCCGCCATACCGGGCAGTCTGGCGATGTTCGCGTCCAACCGGTCGATCTCGTGGGCCCCGCCCCCGCCACCGAAGAGGTGGCGCATCACGTGGCCCACCTCGCGGTCGTCCATGACCCCGGAGCCCACGGGGGCCCAGAACTTGCGCAGGGCGAAGCGCGTGAGGCGCTGGGCCTTGCGGGACGCTTCCAGGCGGCGTCGTGCCTGGGTCGCGTAGAAGGCCACGTGGCGGGACTCCTGGTGGGCGATCCGCTGCAGCAGCACCGCGAGCACCGGGTGCTTCTCGAGGGACGCCATGCGCCGGTAGGCCGCCACGGCGGACCACTCGTTGGCCGCGCCCCACGCCATGTGCGTGGCGATGAAGTCCACGCCCACCATGTTGGACAGCAGCGACTGCTTGAGAGGCTTGAGCGACTCGGACCAGCCGAGCTTCATGCGCTTGGCCTTGATCTCGTCGTAGTCCACCACGATCCCGTGCATCCCGAGCACCTCCGCGAGTGCCTCACCGTGCCAGTACTCCTCGCGGTTCCACATGGTCATGAAGGTGGAGACGTCCTGGTCCTGGTGGGACGGCGTGACGAGCATGTCCCGCATGTAGCACACGGTGTGGTATTCGACGTCGCACATGTAGCGCAGGCAGCGCAGCGAGTCCTCGGACAGCGGGTTGGTCAGAAACTCGTCCATGTCCAGGTCCGACCACTTGACCCGCGCCGAGGTCTCCGCGAACTTGTCGATGTTGAACGCCATGACTCAGACCTTCCTCCAGTCCTCTACGGGCCAATGGGCCTTCTTGGCACGCCGGTACAGGGGCAGGTCGGGGTTCACCGCGTACGGGTGGCCCACGAGGGACAACCAGCTCACGTCCGCCACGGAGTCCCCGTACCCGTACGAGCGGCTTAGGTCCAGGCCGTGGTCCTGCGCGTAGCGCTTGAGCCACTGCGCCCGGGCCTCATCCACGAGCGGCGGGGCCGCCAGGTACCCGGTCAGCACGCCGTCCACCTGGTCCATCCGCCCGGCCACGACGTCGTCGAACAGTTCAGCGACGGGGCTCACGAGCAGGTCCAGGGACCCGGTCACGAGCACCGTGCGGTGCCCCGCACGCCGGTGTTCCTCGATCCGTTCGAGTGCTCCCGGGCGGATGCTGTTCTCCACGACCCGGCCGAGCGACCCGTTCATCAGTTCCTCGACCCGCGCCACGGGCACGCCCGCGTAGCGGCGCAGGAACGCCCGGATGAACTCGCCCCGATCGCGCCGTTCCGCCTTGATGTAGGTGGGGGCGTTGCCGAACAGTTCGGTGAGTTCCGCGGGCCACTGCAGCGGGCTCAGCTCCCGGCGGCGCAGTTGCGCGTACTGGGTGATGATGTTGCCCGAGGCCACGGTGCCCTCGAGGTCGAACACGGCCACGACGTCCGTGCCCTCGTTCAGTCCCCGACTGCGCACGGCCCGCTTGCGCGACGCCGCCTTGGCCCGGGTGTACGCACGGGTCATCTCGGTCAGTGCGGGCAGGTGCACTCTCTGCCAGTAGTCCCGCCAGTCGATGGCCCGCACGTCGAAGTGCTGGTCCTCGGGCGTGCCCTGCGGCAGGGAGCGGTCCAGTTGCCGCGTGTGGGTGTCGTCGAAGATCATCTCCGTGCGCGTGTAGTTCTGGTACAGGTCCACGTAGGTGCGCAGCGAGCCCAGCCCGGTCTGCATCCGGTGCAGGGAATTGGTCCACTCGCGTGTGCGCGCCGTGGCCGGCAGCACCGAGCTCAATCGGCTCCCCGCGGCGGCCAGTTTCTCCTTGACCGCGAGCCCGCGTTCCATCGAGTTGTTCGCGGGGAACTTCCACTCGGGCACCGCGATGGGATTGCCATGGGAGTCCTCGAGCGGGCGCTCGCGGAAGTACGAGCGCACGCTCTCATACATCTGGTGGAACGGCAGGGGGTTCGAGGCCCCCGAGCACACCTGGTAGTACCGCGCTGCCGGATCCTGGGCGTCCCGCAGCGTGGGTGCCCCATTGGCTTCCCGGTGCCCCTCCCTCACGAGGGCCACGATCGCGTTGACCACGAAGTCCACAGGGATCACGTCCAGCACCGAGTCCGGCAGGCCCGGGAACTCGGGCAGCGCGCCCTTCGCGTACGCCATGATGAGCGGGTCCGCGACCTTGTAGCCGTCGATCCACCCCGGGAAGGGGTGACGCAGGGCGGACTCGATGATGGACGGGCGCACGATCGACAACCGGTGCCCGGCCCCGGCCCACTTCTGCTCCGCCACGCGCTCGCCCAGGGCCTTGGTGAACGTGTAGATGTCCGTCCACCCCAGGGACTGCGCGCGCGTGCGGCCGTGGTCCACGAGCCGGGAGCGCACCCACTCCAGGCGTGCTTCCTCGGCGGCGCGGGCCACGGACTTGGGCCCCTCCTTGCCGCGCGTGCTCGTGGCGCGCCGGATGAAGGACTCGAGACGCTCGGGTGAGCGGGACTCCACCTGGGCGGTGTCCGCGGCGCGGACGGCGGCGTCGTACTCCACCTGCCAGTCCACGTCGTGATCCACCGAGGCCTCCGGGCGCAACCCCTTGGCGATCCCGCCCACGTAGCACGTGGACACGTGGATCACGTGGGGGTCCTGACCTGTGCTGCGCAGCGCGTCGTAGAGCCCCACGGCGCCACCCACGTTCGTGCGGAACGCCTCGTCGATGGGCGGGTCGAACGAGACCGTGGACGCGGAGTGCACCACCACGTCGAAGGGTTCCGCGATCTCCCGCAGCCCCGTGAGGTCGCCCTCGAGCACGCTCGTGCGGGCGTCGAAGATCTCCTGAGCGCGTTCCGGGCCCACGGCGTCCCGCCAGGTCTTGAAGGACGGCTTGCGCAACAACTGCTTCAGGCGCGCCTCACCGGACTGCGTGCCCTTGGGTCGGACCACCGCCGTCACGTGGATGTCGTCCGAGCCGGAGAGCAGGCGCTCGAGGACGGCCTGGCCCAGGAAGCCCGTGGCCCCCGTGAGCAGGACGCGAGTCGTGGTGGTCTGGGTCAACGGGATCCTCCGGTGCTTGGGAACGGGTGCGCCGTGGGCGCGGTGGCCACCCGCGCCGACCGCGACGCGGGTGGAAGGGTCTGGTGGGGAGCGTATCGACTCAGTCGCCACTCGCGTTCCACGGCCCGGCGCAGGGGTTCGCTGCCCGCGGTGCCCGGCGTGGCCTGCAAGGGCTCGTCCGCGAGCGCGAACAGTTCGCGTCGCTGCGCGACCGTGGGCGCCAGGTCCCGCAGGAACCGGCGCGCGTGGGCGTGGGACAGGCCCACGGGCCGCAGCGGGTGGAATGCGAAGGTCAGGTAGGCGCGGGCGAAGCGCTGGGCGCGCGGGTCGGTACGGACCCGCGCGGTGGCCTCCTCGGCGAAGAAGCGTTCGTGGGTGGCCTTCACCTCGGCCACGCGCCGCAGCAGCGAGGACAGTTCCGGGTGCCCGGCGCGGCGTACGAGCATCCGCAGGACCGCGCGGGTGCTCGCTTCCTGGGACCAGCCGCGCGCGGTCTGTCCCGCGACCACGGCCTCCCCGGAGAAGTTGGTCCACACGGAGTCCACCATGGGCGAGAGGTTGTCCAGGGCGGTCTCGACCCGCTCGACCCACGAGTGCTCGGGCGGCTGGGGAGCCCCGGCGTGCGGTCCGTGGGCGTCCAGGACGGCTTGATAGGCGTCCGCGATCCAGTGCCGCTCGTACGCCCACGTGGTCAGGAACGCGGCGACCCGCGACTCCTTGTTGGTGTAGCTGACCACCACGGAACGCACCTGGCCCATGGTGGAGCGTTCCATGTCCCGCAGGTAGCGCAGGTCCTCGAGCACGGCCGGGTCCAGGGGTGCGCGGTCGAAAGCGGCGAGGTCCAGCTGGGGTCGGAGGCTGCCCTGCGCGCGGTACGTGAAGTCCTTGACGTCGAAGCCCGAGCGCAGCACGATCGGTTGTTCCACGGGCCCGTAGAGCCGGCCCTGGCGATGCCGGGCGAGGTAGGACTGCTGGCTCACGGGACGCTCCTTCGATACTCCGTCATGGCTCGCCGAGGGGCGCTCACGCCGGGCCGGGGGACGCTGCGCTACGCCTACCGTAGTGTATCTTAGTGGCATGCTTACCGCTCTCGTGACCGGTGGGACGTCAGGCATCGGTGCCGCGTTCGCACGTTCCCTCGCCCGCAGAGGCTTCAACCTGGTCCTGGTGGCCAGGGACACGCAACGGCTCGAGAGCACCGCCCGGGAGCTCGGCGCCGCACACGGGATCCACGTGGAGACACTGCCCGCCGATCTGGCCGAGACCGAGGACCTGCTGCACGTGGCCGAGCGGCTCGAGGACCCCGATCGTCCCGTGGACATGCTCGTGAACAACGCGGGCTTCTCGGTCAAGGTGCCCTACACCGCCCAGGACTTCTCCCAGCACGAGGCCGGTTTCCAGGTCATGTGCGCGGCCGTCGCGCGACTCTCGGGGGCCGCGGCCCGTGCCATGACCGCCCGCCACTCGGGGTGGATCGTCAACGTCACCTCCACCTCGGGCTGCGTGACCATGGGCGACTACTCCGCGATCAAGGCCTATGCGACCGCCATGACCGAGTCGCTCGCCGTGGAGCTGCACGGCACGGGGGTCCACGTGACCGCCCTGCTGCCCGGGTGGGTCCGCACCGAGTTCCACAGCCGCGCGGGCATCACCGGCTCCTCGATCCCCGACTTTATGTGGCTCGACGCGGACCGGCTCGTGGAGGAGGCCCTCGCGGACGTGGCCCGCGGCAAGGTGATCTCGGTGCCCACGCTGCGCTACAAGGTCATGGTCACCGCGCTGCGCCACCTCCCGCGCCCCACCGTCCGGTGGATCTCCCGTCAGATCTCGAGCGTCCGACGCCGCGAGCTCCAGGCCTGATCCCATGCCACCCCAGGATTCCTCCCCGCAGCACGACGGCACTCCCGCCCGGCGTCCGCGCGCCGCGTCCCGCCAACGCCCCGGCTCCACGCCTCGGTCGACCCCGGAGCCCCACCCTCGCGTGTTGGACTCCCTCGAGGGCCACACCGGTCGGCAGGAACCCGATCCGCCCGCTCCCCCGGCGGAGTCCGCGGATCTCACGGCGACCCACTACACCCAGCCCGTGCGCCGGATACTGCGCCGGATCACCCAGACCGTCTTCTTCCGGGGGATCGTCAACCGCACGATCACCCGCACCAACGTGGTGGATCCCGCGGCCTACGGGGTCAAGGGCACGTGCGTGGTCGTCGCGAACCACTCGAGCCATCTGGACGCCCCGCTCGTGATGAGCGGCGTGCCGCACTACATCTCCCGCGATCTCGCGACCGGGGTGGCCGCGGACTACTTCTTCACCGCGTGGCACAAGAAACTGTTCACGCAGCTGATCTTCAACGCGTTCCCCGTGGATCGTCGCGGTGAGGGCGCGAACAAGGGCCTGTCCAAGAAGCTGCTGGCCGCGGGTGTCCCGCTGCTGATCTTCCCGGAGGGGACCCGCTCGAAGACCGGGAAGATGGCCCCGTTCAAGGTGGGAGCGGCGTCATTGGCGCTGGCGATGCAGGTGCCGGTCGTGCCCGTGGCCCTGATCGGGGCGCACGAGGCCATGCCGCGCGGTACGAGCTGGCCCCGCCGGGGCCGCCCGCCGGTGGTCGTGGCCGTGGGTGCACCCCTGCGAGCGCGGGGCAACGAGAACGCCTACAGCTTCAACGAGCGCATCGAGGCCGCGGTGCGTGCGCTGTACGCTGCGAACCGGCACAGAATCCAGGACTAGTCGGACCCAGGAAAGAGGTTGTCCCTCAGTGGCACACGTGAAGCATCAGAAGTGGTGGGGCTGGGGCGAGGAAGGCGTGTTCTTCGACTACCAGAACAAGCCGGCCTTCGCGCCGTTCGTCAAGAACGCGATCGGGGTGTCCCTGCGGCCGCGCGAACGGGACACCGTGGACTTCGCCACGGCGCGGGTCCCGGCGTCCACCGCGTCCGAGGACGTGCTGACCGTCCTGCGCGGGATCAGCGGCGCGGAGCACGTGTCCGTGGACGACGAACTGCGCATCGTGCACTGGGCCGGCAAGTCCGTCCTGGAACTGATGCAGACACTGCGCAATGATTTCGCGCGCGTCCCGGACGCGGTGGTCTACCCCGGCTCCGAGGACGAGGTCACCGCGATCCTCACCGCCGCCGTGGAGCACGACCTCGTGGTGATCCCCTTCGGGGGTGGCTCGAGCATCTCGCGCAGCCTCCAGGCCGAGGCGGACGAGACCCGCTGCATCGTGTCCGTGGACATGGGCCGGTTGAACAAGGTGCTCGAGATCGACGAGACCTCCGGGCTCGCGACCATCCAGGCCGGCGTGCTGGGCCCGGAGATGGAAGAACAGCTCAACGCCCGCGGGTGGACCCTGGGCCACTTCCCGGACTCGTTCGCCCACTCTACGCTCGGCGGCTGGGCAGCCACCCGCTCCTCCGGCATGCAGTCGGACAAGTACGGGGACATCGCGGACATCGTGCGCGGCCTGCGCATGGTCCGCCCGTCCGGCACGGTCGTGCTGCGCTCCCTGCCCTCGACCTCCACCGGGCCCAGCCTGCGCGAGATGATCATCGGCTCTGAGGGCCGGCTCGGGATCATCACCGAGCTCACCGTCCAGGTGCACCGGTTGCCCCAGGAGCACGAGGTCATCGCCTACATGTTCCCCACGTGGCAGCAGGCCCTGACCGCGGTGCGCCAGTATACCGAGGCGGAGATCCCCCTCACGTTCGCCCGCGTGTCGGACGCCCACGAGACCGCGTTCTCCTTGGCCACGCAGAAGGCCGCGACCTCCGTCAAGGGCAAGCTCGCCGCCAAGGGCCAGGACGCCCTGTGGGCCGTGATGCGCAAGCGCGGGTGGGACACGGACGCCATGTGCATTTCGTACGTGTGCTTCGAGGGCACCCCCAAGGACGTCGCCGAGCGCAAGAAGGCCGTCGCGAAGATCGCCAAGGCCCAGGGCGCCGTCGTCCTGGGGTCGGGGCCGGGCGCGCTCTACGACCAGAAGAAGTTCGACACCCCGCACCTGCGCGACTTCCTGCTCGAGCAGAACACGGTGGGGGACGTCTCCGAAACCGCCGCGCCGTGGTCGCGCCTGACCACGGTCCATAAGGCCGCGTACGACGCCGCTCAGCGCGCCTACGAGCGGATCGGCAAGACCGGCTGGATCATGTCCCACATGTCGCACTCGTACCACTCGGGGGCGTGCCTGTACTTCACGTTCGCCTACGTGTTCGACGACGAGAAACCGTACGAGGAGTACGAGATCGTCAAGTCCGCGATCCAGCAGTCCTTCGTGGACTCGGGTGCCACCCTGTCCCACCACCACGGCGTGGGCGTGGAGCACCAGCCGTGGATGGAGCAGGACGTCTCCCCCGAGGGTGTGGCCCTCATGAAGGGGCTGTTCCACGCGGCGGATCCGGGAACGAACTTCAACCCGGGCAAGATCGTGTCCTGATCCGACCCACCCATGCCGCAGGCCCCGCTCCCGGTTCACCGGGGACGGGGCCTGCGCCGTCAGGCCCCCGAGGTGTACTTTCGGGCCGCTTCGGCGTACCAGTCCAGGACCTCGGCGTCCTCCGCGGTCGCGCGGTTGACGCTGCTCGGGTCCGCGCCCTGGAAGAGCCTTTTGACGGGGATCTCCAGCAGCTTGCCCGTACGGGTGCGGGGAACGGCTGGGGCCTCGATGATCTCGTCCGGGACGTACCGCGGGGAGATCTTCTCGCGGATGGCCCGCACGATGCGTTCCTCGAGCTCCTGCGTGAGCCGCGTGCCCGGTTGCGGGACCACGAACAGGGGCATGTAGTAGTCCCCGTCCGCGAGCTCCGCCCCGATCACCATGGACGCCGCCACGCCGTCCACCTGGTCCACCACATGGGTCAGATCGGCCGAGCCCATCCGGATCCCCCCGCGGTTGATCGTGGCGTCGGATCGCCCGTGCACCACGAACGGGCCCTCCGAGAGCTGGGTGACCCAGTCCCCTTGCCGCCACACGCCGGGGAACATGTCGAAGTAGGCCGCGTGATACCGGGAGCCGTCCGGATCGTCCCAGAAGAACACGGGCATGCTCGGCATGGGTCGGGTGATCACGAGTTCCCCCACCTGGTCGTACACCCGCCGTCCCTCGCGGTCCCACGACTGGGCGTCCACTCCCAGGTACGGGCCCATGAGCTCGCCCTTGTACACGGGTTGATATGGGTTCGTGCCGATGAACGCGCTCGTGACGTCCGTGCCGCCCGAATCGGATCCGAGACGCACCGTGTCGGACACGGATTCGTACACCCAGTCCCACGTGGCATCGGGCAGCGGTGATCCGGTCACGAGGATCGATTTCAGCGCGGAGAGGTCCATGCTCACATTGGGGACCACGCCGGCGCGCTGCATCATGGCCAGTACGCCCGCTCCCGTCCCGAAGAACGTGGCCCCGTTGCGCGCCGCCAGCTCGAGGGACTTCTCCGGTCCCCCGTACACGGGTGAACCGTCGTAGGTGATGATGCGGGAGCCGGTGAGCAGGATGCCCACGAGCATGTTCCAGACCATCCACGTGGTGGCCACGGCGTAGTACGCGATGTCCTCCGGTCCGAGACTGGCGTGCAGCCCCAAGGCCTTCAGGAACTCCAGGACCACCCCGCCGTGGGAATGCACAATCCCCTTCGGTTTACCCGTGGTTCCCGAGGAGTAGAGGATCCACAGGGGATGGTCGAAAGGGAGCTGCTCGTACCGCGGCGTCACGTCGTGCCCGCTGATCTCGGAAAAGCGCAGCGACCCCTCCGGCAGGGCGCCCACCTTGTCCCGCGGTTGTTGGTCAACCACGATCAGTTGCTCCACGGTGGGCAGGACCTCGAGCAAACCGGCGTAGCTCCCGGTCATATCCCGCAGCGACCCGCCGAACTCGTAGCCGTCCACCACGAACAGCACCCGCGGTTCGATCTGCGCGAAGCGGTCCGCGACCCCGGACGGCCCGAAGTCGGTGTTCACCACCGACCACACGGCACCCACGGACGCGGTGGCCAGCATGGCGATCGCAGTTTCCGGAAGGTTGGGAAGTACAGCGGCCACCCGGTCCCCCGGGACGATCCCGAGATCACGCAATTGTTGCGCCACGGAGGCCACTCGGGCTTCCAACTCACCCCAAGTCCAGGTGTCCGGTGCACGTGATTCGTGCTCCCCGATGATGGCGACGTCGTCCGGCCGGGTGCGGGCCGCCCGTAGCGAGTTCTCAGCGTAGTTGAGGCGTGCACCGGGGAACCACTGAGCGCCGGGCATCCCCGTATGCGCCTCCGAGCTCTCGGAGGTACTCAGTGCCTGTTCCCCCGGCCGGGAAGCCACGACGTCGAAGTAGTCCCAGACGCCCTGCCAGAACTCGTTCATCTGCTCCACCGACCACGCGTGCAGTGAGGGATAGTCCGGGAGCTCGATCCCGTGCCGGCGTTCTGCCCACCGGGCGAAGTCGAACATCCGCGAGCCACGAATGGAGTCCTCCGAGGGGGTCCACAGTGGCGTTCTCAGGCTGTCATTCGATGAGGTGTTCATGGCCCCATCGTTGCATCTGCGGTGAGCGGCGTCACGCAAGGCGTCACCGGGATGCGATGTGGCGACAACGGGAATCCTTCGTTGAATGCCCATTCCCGGAACGGAAGGAGTAAGGACTCAGAGAGGCTCCCCATGGGACACATGGAAAAAGCCCCCGGGCTGGGGGCGTGTGCTGGTGATCGTGCGTGCATCGGTGCTCGCGAGTGGGCTTCGTGTTCGTGGGTGGGCTTGGTGTTCGCGCCGGTGCTCTGGAATGGGCGTGTTAAATGGTGGGAGGCCGCGCCCCCTAAGGGGGTGCGGCCTCGACCACTTCTTTCTTTCATGTTAATCCCGGCGGTGTCTTACTCTCCCACACCCTTCCGAGTGCAGTACCATCAGCGCTGTGGGTCTTAGCTACCGGGTTCGGGATGGGACCGGGCGTTTCCCCCACGCTATAACCACCGGAAACCCTGCCACCAACCCCTACACGGTGACTACCAGCAACCATGCGTGAGGCGATGAAACCATGAGGGTCCCGTGTTTCGTGGACCAAGCTCTATTATGTTACCAACCACTACCCCCAGCCCACCCCATACACCAGCCTGCGCGGCCGGGTAGCGGGGTGGGGGGTTGTTGGTGGTCAACCACATGG
>BMZV01000004.1 GCA_014652975.1 Kocuria marina
GCCGGCACCAGCGGTAACACCGGAGGCGACGCCTAACCCACCAACCCACCACCACGACGCCCCCACACCACCCACCCACACACGGACGGGACAGTGCGGGGGCGCCGTCGTACCATGCAAACGCGTTAAACCTCGAAGACCGAACCCGCGGCGGGCTCGCCCTGACCCGTATTCGCGGACGCGCGCACCCCGCCTGCAACTCGACGCGGGGCACCCGCCCCGGCGTGCGGCGTCGTCGTCCGGGGACATCCCCCCGGACGGGCGAACGGCATGGACTACCCTCGACTCATGCCCTCCGACACCTCCGGCTCCGCCGCCCGCAAAGCACGCTCCACGCGCCGGGTGACCTGGCCGCTCCGCAGTCGGCAACAGGGCACACCGCACCCCAAGACGCTGGACAACCTCACGGCCAATCTAGGGCAGGTCTCGACCGTGGCAGTGCAGCGGTTAAGCACGTCCCTGCCGTGGTTCTCCCAGCTGCGCGCGGACGAACGCTCGGAACTCGGGCTGCTCGCCCAGCGCGGTATCGCGTCCTTCGTGCGGTGGTACGAGAACCCGCAGGAACCCGTGTGGGTGCTGACGGAGATCTTCAAGCAGGCCCCCACGGAACTGACCCGCTCCATCACGCTGCAGAACGCACTGCAGGTGCTGCGCATCGTCGTGGACGTGGTCGAGGAGAAGGTCCCCGAGCTCGCCCAGCACAACGACGAGGTGGCGCTGCGCGAGGCCGTGCTGCGCTTCTCGCGCGAGGTCGCCTTCGCCGCCGCGGACGTCTATGCCAAGGCCGCCGAGAACCGAGGCTCGTGGGATGCGAGGCTGGAATCGCTCGTGGTGGACGGGATCCTGCGCGGCGACCACTCCGACTCCATGCGCTCCAGGGTCTCCGCGCTCGGCTGGACCGACCAGGGGGACGTCACGGTCATGGTGGGCCCCGCGCCCGCCACCACCGGACCCGCCGGTGTGGAACGCATCCGGCGCGCGGCCGGCCGCCATGCCACGGAATGCCTCGTGGCCATCCAGACCGACCGGCTCGTACTCGTGCTCGGCGGGCTCCGAGACCGCATGCGTTCCCTGACCAAGCTCGCGGCGGTGTTCGGTGAGGGGCCTGTGGTCCACGGGCCCGCGGTGTCCTCCGTGTTCGAGGTCAAGGAATCGGCGGATCGCGCCCAGGCAGGATTGCGCGCCGCCGCGGCCTGGCCCCAGGCACCGCATCCCGTCTACTCCGAGGACCTGTGGCCCGAACGCGCCATCAGCGGGGACCCGCTCGCGCTGCGCTCCATGGTGGAGGCCGTGTGGGAACCGCTCTCGGCGTCCTCCACCGGACTCGTGGACACCCTCACCACCTACCTGTGCGTGGGGCACTCGCTCGAGGCCACCGCGCGCGAGCTGTTCGTCCACGCCAACACCGTGCGCTACCGGTTGCGCCGCGTCAGCGACATCACCGGGTGGGACCCCCTGCTGCCGCGGGACGCGTTCGTGCTGCACTGCGCCGTGCTCGCGGGCCGGCTGAACAGTCAGCCATGACATGGTCTTGTAGACCTCCCACAAAGCTCGTCCCCCAGGTTGGTGACACCGACCAGTCCATGGCGCGGTCCACTCTTGGTGGAATGAACGGGTGATTGCAGTTGTCTGCCCCGGTCAGGGGTCCCAGAAGCCAGGTTTCCTTTCTGAGTGGTTGTCCGTTCCCGGAGTGTCCGACCACCTGAGCGAGCTGTCCGACGCCGCCGGGCTGGATCTCACGCACTACGGCACCCAGGCGGACGAGGAGACAATCAAGGACACCGCGGTGGCCCAGCCCCTCATCGTGGCCGCGGGTCTCGTGGCCGGGCGACTGCTCGCGCCGAGCTTGGAGGACCGCTCCGACGTCGTCTTCGCGGGGCACTCCGTCGGTGAGATCACCGCCGCCGCGCTGTCCGGCGTGCTGAGCGAGGCGGACGCCATGCGGTTCGTGCGCGTGCGCGCCACGGAAATGGCCCGCGCAGCCGCCGTCTCCCCCACGGGGATGGCCGCGGTGCTGGGCGGTAAGCCAGACGACGTCGCTCAGGCCATCGCCGCCGTCGGCGCCACCGCCGCGAACGCGAACGGCGGTGGCCAGGTGGTCGCCGCCGGGACGATCGAGCAGCTCGACGCCCTCGCGGAGAACCCTCCGGCGCGGGCAAAGGTCATCAAGCTCAAGGTCGCCGGCGCGTTCCACACCGAGCACATGGCGCCCGCGCTGGAGCCGCTGCGTGAGCTCGTGCCGCAGCTGTCCCCGAACGATCCGGAGCACCCCCTGCTGAGCAACTTCGACGGTGCCCGGGTCGACGGCGGTGCAGCGGCCGTGGAC
This sequence comes from Kocuria marina, assembly GCA_014652975.1. Lineage (GTDB taxonomy): Bacteria > Actinomycetota > Actinomycetes > Actinomycetales > Micrococcaceae > Kocuria > Kocuria marina. The sequence continues at coordinate 2,327 of BMZV01000004.1, forward strand.
TCGCTCGTGGAGCAGGTCTGCCGCCCGGTGCGGTGGGACGCGTGCATGGAGACCCTGGCCGAACTGCAGGTCGAGCACATCGTGGAACTGCCGCCGGCCGGGACCCTCGTGGGTCTGGCCAAGCGCGGGCTCAAGGGCGTGCCCGCAACCGCGGTCAACACACCGGAGGACCTGGAGACGGTGCGGAGTATTCTGAGCTGACAAGTGTGCGCACGCACCCGGACAACTCGTGAACTGCACCAGGTAAGGAGTCGGCCTCCCGTGGCGACCATCAAACAGAACACCCCCAACGCCCACACACGCATCCTGGGTATCGGCGCCTACCGCCCGTCCGAGATCGTGACCAATGACGACGTCTGTCAGTGGATCGAATCCTCCGACGAGTGGATCGTCAAGCGCACGGGCATCCACACCCGCCACCGTGCCCCGGCGGACGTCACCGTCCTGGAGATGGCCGAGCACTCGGCCCGCGAGGCACTCGAGAGCGCCGGTCTCACGGGTGAGCAGCTGGACACCATCATCGTGTCCACCGTGTCCTTCCCGTACCTCACACCGTCCCTCGCCGCCCAGCTCGCGGACCGCCTGGGGGCCACACCTGCGGCGGCCTACGACATCTCCGCGGCGTGCGCGGGCTACTGCTACGGCATCGCCCAGGCGGACGCGCTCGTGCGCTCCGGGGATTCCACCAACGTGCTGGTGATCGGCGTGGAAAAACTCTCCGACGTCATCGACAACACCGAGCGTTCCATCTCCTTCCTGCTCGGCGACGGCGCCGGCGCCGTGGTCATCGGCCCGTCCGACGTGCCGGGAATCGGCCCGTCCGTGTGGGGTTCGGACGGATCCAAGTGGGATGCGATCCGTATGACCCACCCGCTCACCGACATCCGCACGGTCGAGAAGGGTGGCGAGCGGACCTTCGCCAAGGACCTCGCGGACCCAGAGACCGGTGAGATGCGCCCGGACGCCACCATGTGGCCCACCCTGCGCCAGGACGGACCCACGGTCTTCCGGTGGGCCTCGTGGGAGGGAGCCCGCGTGGCCAAGGAAGCCCTCGAGGCCTCCGGGCTCGAGCCCGAGGACCTCGCGGCATTCGTGCCCCATCAGGCGAACATGCGCATCATCGATCAGATGGCCAAGGTGCTCAAGCTGCCCGACTCCGTGATCATCGCCCGGGACATCGCGGAGGCTGGTAACACCTCCGCGGCGTCCATCCCGCTGGCCACCCACCGCTTGCTCGCGGAGCACCCGGAACTGTCCGGGAAGCCCTCCCTGCAGATCGGTTTCGGGGCGGGTCTCGTGTACGGCGCCCAAGTGGTGCTGTTGCCCTGATCCCACCCGTGGCGTGCCGTAGGGTTAGACCGCACACCTCTTGTCCACGGACCGTTCGAGCACTCGGGCGGTCCGCACGGTAGTTCTCCCGAACCCCGTGCTCACCCAGTAAGGTCGCGCACCGCGACTATAAGGAAAGGAAGCCGATATGGCGAGCAAAGACGAAATCCTGGCCGGCCTGGCAGAAATCGTGAACGAAGAGACCGGCCTCGAGACCGACGCCGTGCAGCTCGACAAGTCCTTCACCGAGGATCTGGACATCGACTCCATCTCCATGATGACCATCGTGGTCAACGCCGAGGAGAAGTTCGACGTCACCATCCCGGACGAAGAGGTCAAGAACCTGAAGACCGTCGAGGACGCCGTCAACTTCATCGACAACGCCCAGGACTGATCCCCGGGTGTCAGGTGGCGTGCCCTCCAGCGTGAGCGGGGCACGTCACCTCACGTCACACCAGGCGGCCGACCGAGCAAGCCCTGGAACATCTGCGACCCCGGACCCGAGGAAGTGCACAACATGTCCCGCAAAGTAGTCGTCACCGGCCTGGGTGCCATCACTCCCATCGGTGAGAACGTCCAGGAGACCTGGCAGAACGCCCTCAAGGGTGTCTCCGGTGTCCACGCTCTGGAACAGGAGTGGGTGGAGAAGTACGACCTCCCTGTGCGCATCGGCGCCACCTCCCCCAAGCCGTCTGAGGATGCCGTGTCCCGGGTGCAGGCCAAGCGTCTGGACCCCTCCGGTCAGCTGTCCGTGGCAGCGGCTCGTGAGGCGTGGACGGACGCCGGTTTCTCCGGCGCCGACGCCGACTCGAGCGACGAGTTGGACCCCACCCGCGTGGGCGTGGCGTTCGGTACCGGTATCGGCGGTGTGTGGACCCTCCTGGATGCGTGGGACACCCTGCTCGCCAAGGGGCCCCGCCGAGTCAAGCCCATGACCGTGCCCATGCTCATGCCCAACGGCAATGCGTCCTCGGTGAGCATGGAGTTCAAGGCCCGCGCGTGCGCGATCACCCCGGTCTCCGCGTGTGCATCCGGCACCGAGGCGTTCTTCCAGGGTCTGAATCTGATCCGCTCGGGCAAGGCGGACGTGGTGATCGTGGGCGGCGCCGAGAGTGCGATCCACCCCATGACCATTGCCGCGTTCAACTCCATGCAGGCCCTGTCCCGGCGCAACGACGATCCGCAGCGCGCCTCCCGCCCGTTCGACGTGGACCGCGACGGGTTCGTCATGGGTGAGGGTGCCGGTGCCGTGGTGCTCGAGTCCGAGGAGCACGCGAAGGCCCGCGGCGCGCGGATCTACGCCGAACTGGCGGGTGCGGGTCTCAGTGCCGACGCCCACCACATCACCGCTCCCGCCACCGGGGATGAGGGCGGACCCGCCCGCGCGCTGCGTGAGGCCATGGAGTCCGGGGACATCGCCCCCTCGGACATCAAGCACGTCAACGCGCACGCGACCTCTACCCCCGTGGGCGACATCCCCGAGGCCGGCGCACTGCGCTGCGCATTCGGGTCCGCCGTGGACGACATGGCCGTGTCCGCGACCAAGTCCATGATGGGTCACCTGCTCGGCGGTTCCGGAGCCGTGGAGGGTGTGCTCACCGTCCTGGCCCTATCCGAGCGCAAGGCCCCGTGCACCATCAACCTGGAGAACCAGGACCCCCGGATCGATCTGGACGTGGTGACCACCGCCCGGAATCTCCCCGGTGGGGACATGGTCGCGATCTCCAACTCGTTCGGTTTCGGCGGGCACAACTCGGTGGCGGCGTTCCGCTCCCTGTAGCGGGCGCCCACCCCAGCGACGAACCCCGGTGGCCCACCCTGTGGAGGTGGGACACCAGGGTTCGTTCGTGCTCCGCAACGGATTCGGAGCGAGAGTTCTGAGGTCGGAAACTTGTAGGTACGGGTGGCACCCATCGGGGGTCCCCGGGTAGGTCACCCACCACGTCACGCCGCATCGGTAACGCCTTTCCGGGGCGAGCCGCGTCATCCGGCGGGTCTACCGACGGGCGGCTATCTGGCGGGGGTCATCCGACGCGATGCAGCCACCGCACGGGTGCGCCCTCGGCGGCGTGACGGAACGGTTCCAGCTCCTCGTCCCAGGCCTCCCCCAGTGCCAGCGAGAGCTCCGCGACCACGGCGGAGGGGTCCCCACCGGAGGCCTCGAACGCGAACCGGATCCGGTCCTCGCTCACGCAGATGTTCCCGGCGACGTCCGTGGTCGCGTGGAAGATCCCCAGATCCGGCGTGAAGGACCACCGGGAGCCGTCGTTACCGCGGCTCGCGTTCTCGGTCACCTCGAACCTCACCCGCCCCAGGGTCCGGAGCGCGGAGGCGAGCAGCGCCCCCGTGCCTGCGCGGCCGGACCACTCGAGTTCGGTGCGCACGCAACCGGGCTCGGCGTTCTGCGGTGTCCACTGTAGATCCGTGCGCTGTCGCGAGACGGATTCCAGAGCCCACTGGATGTGGGGGCACAGCGCCTGCGGCGCGGAGTGCACGTACAGCACACCCCGCGTGGTGGGTGAAGACATAGCCTGTTCCTCCGTTGTGTAGGTACGTCTTCCCCAACGTCCTGCTCGGAGGCCCCGGTCTATGTGTTTCGGCGCCCGTATGAAGTTGTCCGGTCGGTGTTCGGCGACCTGATGTACACACCCTCGCGGATTCGAGGCCGCGGGGGTGGCTCATTCCGTTTCATTGTCCAGCAGGGCTACTCACCGGTCAACCCGAATCACTGCTCGCGCTGAAATGTCAAGCTCGCGGATGCGCTTGGGAGTAGGCACGTTTGAGCCGCTCCACGGACACATGGGTGTAGATCTGGGTGGTGGCCACGCTCGCGTGCCCCAGCACTTCCTGCACGGTGCGCAGGTCCGCTCCCCCGTCCAGCAAGTGGGTCGCAGCGCTGTGCCGCAGGCTGTGCGGCCCACGGGCGGTGGTGTCCGGAATGGTCTCCAACGCACGGGCCACGACCCTGCGGGCCACCCGGGCGTCGATCCGGGCACCGCGGGCCCCGACGAAGACGGCGTCACCCGCTTCGGGTGCCGCGAGCTCCGCGCGCCGATGTCTCCACAGGGCCAGCGCCTCCCCCGCGCTCTCCCCGTACGGGACCCGGCGTTGTTTGTTGCCCTTGCCCGTGACCGTGAGGACGTGGTTCACGGCGTCCACGTGGGACCCGTCGAGGGACACGAGCTCGCTGATCCGAGCGCCCGTGGCGTAGAGCAGTTCGAGCAGTGCCCAGTCGCGCGCCGCGAGCGCTGCCGCGTGAGCGTCGTCGTGCCCACCGAGGGCGACGTCCCCGAGGTCGTCGAGCATGTCGTTGAGTGCCGTGGCGCCCACGACGTCCGGGAGGTGCTTGGCGGGGCGCGGCCCGCGCAACCCCGCGGCCGGGTCGTGACGCAGCCCCTGGGTGTCCACGGCCCAGCGGAAGAACGTGTGCACGGCCGCGATCCCCCGGGACAGGGAGCTGCGGGCGAGTCCTCGGTGGTGGCGCTGGGCGAGCCAGCCGCGCAGGGTGTCCCGGTCCAGCAGGTCCATGGCGTCGATCCCGTGGTCCCGCATCCAGTGCGAGAGGTCCGAGACGTCGTTGACGTAGGAGCGCACGGTGTGGTCGCTGCGGGACCGCTCGAGGCTCAGGTACGCCCGGAACTGCGGGAGGTAGGCCTCGAGCGGCCCGGGCGGGGCATCCTTCGCCCCTGCTGCCGGTGCCCCCTGCGCGCCCGACGACGCCGCGTGCTCAGGTTCCCGTTCGACCGTCCGGTCTTTTACTGCGCCCATGCGGCGAGCCTACCCGCCGCCATCCGAGCAGCGAGTCCGCGGCCAGTCCGGCGTCACGGAGCCTTACGAGACCCGTGAGCACCTCCCCCGGGCTCAACCCGGACACCGCGCACAGGTGGGACGGGTCCGCGTCGGTGCGCAGGGGCAGCGCGTCGAACAAGCGCAACAACGTGGGATCCAGGCCGTCCTCGGGGCGCTCGTCACGGGTACTCGCCGCCCGGTGTGCATCCTGGGCCACCGCATTGCCCAGGGGCTCCACGAGTTCCAGGAGCTCGGCAGCATTGCTCACGAGCACCGCGTGATCGTCGCGGATGAGGCGATGGCAGCCCGCCGAGCCTCCCACGAGCACGTCCCCCGGGACCGCGGCGACCTCCCGCGAGAGCCCCGCTGCGTGGCGTGCGGTGTTGAGCGATCCGGAACGCCACGCCGCCTCCGTGACCACCGTGGCTCGCGTGAGGGCCGCGATGATGCGGTTGCGCTGCAGGAACCGGTAGCGCGCGGGAGCGCAGCCCAGGGGAACCTCACTCAGCACCACTGAACGCTGCGTGATGTGATGCAGCAGGTCCGCGTTGCCCGCCGGGTAGAACCGATCCACACCGCACGCCAGAACGGCGATCGTGGCCCCGTCCCCGGTGCCTGCCTCAAGGGCGGCCGTGTGCGCCACGGCGTCGATCCCGTACGCGCCGCCCGAGACCACACACCAATGGGCAGCGGCCAGTTCATGGGCCATCTGACGGGTCACCGCGGCCCCGTAACCGCTCGCGTTGCGCGCGCCCACCACGGCCACACTGCGATCCAGCCGGGACAGCACCTCGCGATGACCCCGGCCCCACAGGACCAGCGGGCGCTGCAGGCCCAGGTCGTCGAGATGCGCGGGCCACTCCGGATCCTCCGGGATGAGTGTCCACGCACCGATCTGTTCGGCGTGCCGGGCATCCACGCGGGGCTCCGGGACGGGCAGCCGCGAGCGCCAGGCCGTGAACCGTTTGAGGAGATTCGGGACCGACGAGTCCGGGGCCAGCTCCTCGGTGGCCTTGCGATAAACGGAACACAGAGCGGGACTGGGGGCCTGCAATTCCACGATGCTGCGCCACAACAGTTCAGGGCCTAGGGCTGCCAGCAAGATCAAGCCCGCGGTGTCGCCGGGTTCGATGATGCGCGATAAGCGCACGCGGCACGCCCGGACGGCGTGGTATGGATCGCCAGGGGTGCCGACCGCGGCAGTGTCCCCCGCGGTTGCCCCTAGATCCGTCATATTGCCGCGGCGGTCCGGCCCGGCGGGGTGGTGCTCTGTCGAGCTGCCGTAGCTTTCAGACCCGGCGGGGTGGTGTTCCGTCATGTCGTCACCGTCGTCTTGAAGTAGAGGGCCAGCTGCACGTGCTCGGGGCTGGGAACCGTGGCCCCGGCCAGATCCGCCAGGGTCCAGGCAACACGCAACACCTTCACGAATCCACGGGCCGTCAGGGTCTTGTTGTCCATGGCGGCCTTGAGCGGTAGCACGGACCGAGTGCCCGGTGACAGAGTGCGATGCAACAGTGAACCCGGAACCGCGCTGTTCAGTCGGCACCCCCAGCGGCGCAGCCGCTCCTCCTGGGCGGCCCGGGCGGTCGCAACCCGCTCCGCGACGGCTGCACTGTCCTCGGGGGTCCGGCCGTGGCCCCCGCTGAGCTCGTGGTAGGTCACGGCGGGGACCCGCAATTGCAGATCCACACGGTCGAGCAGGGGCCCGGACAGTTTGCCGAAATACCTGCGGCGCTGCACTGCCGTGCATGTGCATGCCTGGTCCGTGCCGCCCGCGTTGCCGCACGCACACGGATTCGCCGCCAGGACCAATTGGAAATGCGCGGGATAGTGGGCCACGGATTGTGCCCGGGCGATCGTGACCGTTCCCGATTCGAGCGGTTGCCGCAGGGCGTCCAGCACCCGGCGGTCGAACTCAGGGGCCTCGTCCAGGAACAATACGCCCCGGTGCGCCAGGGAAATGGCCCCGGGCCGTGGCATCCCGCTGCCCCCGCCACACAGCGCGGGCATGGTGATGCTGTGGTGTGGGGCCTGGAACGGGGGCCGCCGTATGAGGGACGAACACACGTCGTCGCCTCGCAGCGAATGCACGGACGTGACCTCCAGGGAGTCATCGTCCGCGAGGTCCGGCAGGATCCCCGGCAACCGTTCCGCGAGCATCGTCTTGCCCGCTCCCGGTGGGCCCACCATCAGGAGATGATGTCCACCGGCGGCGGCGATCTCGAGCGCTTGACGCCCTTCGACCTGCCCCACCACGTCCCGCAGGTCTGGCACGGCCGTTCCGTCCGGCTCCTGCGGGTTCCCGCCGTCCGGCGCGCTCTCGGCCCGTGACGACGTCGCACGGGCCAGCAACGTAGAATCCGCTCCGTGGGCGACGAGCAGCTGCGACAGGTGGGCGGCGGAACTCACGTCCGCGCCGGCCACCAGCTCGGCCTCCGCCCGATTGGCTTCGGCGACGACCACTCGGGGATACCCCGCCCGCACCGCTGCCAACACGGCGGGCAGGACACCGCGCACCGGACGCAGGGAACCGTCCAGACCGAGCTCGGCGTAGAACACCGTGTCCGGCGGCACCCGCACCACCCCCTGGGCGCTGAGCACCGCCATCACAACCGCGACGTCGAAGTGCGACCCCCGCTTGGGGAGCGTGGCCGGGGAGAGGTTCACCGTGATCTTGCGCGGTGCGAGGGCGGCCCCGGCATGGCGCGCGGCCGAACGGATCCGTTCCTTGGACTCGTTCACCGCTTGATCGGGCAGGCCGATGATCGTGAACGCCGGCAGTGACTGGCCGATGTCCGCCTCAACCTCCACCACGTGCCCCGCCAACCCGACCAGCGCCACACTGCGGCTGCGCGCGAACCCGTTCACGAGCCACGTCCGGACCATGGGTTGGCGCTGCACGTCACCGAATCTCGAATCATGGGTCCAGAGTTCCCGCCCGGGCCGCCGGGCCCTAGCACAGCCCAGCAGTGTGCAGCCCAGATGCCGCGGCCCGAATGCGGAAATGAACTGGCCAGACGGGCGAGGCACGACCCGAGAGACCCGGTGGAACACGATCACCCGCGGAGGCCCCTAACAGCGCCGGCACGGCGGACCCGTGACCCGGCCGGGCGCAGCAGACTACTTCGCGAGGCGCCCCTGAACAGAACCGTGTACCGGGGCGAATCCCAACGAACGGCCCACTAGAGAGCAGCGGGCGCGGGGTCCTCCAGGGGCACGGGGACGGCAATTGCCGGGTCCGTGTCCTCGACGGGCAGCACGTCGGTGGGAACCGACACCGGCACCACGGAGACGGCGCTGTCGGGAAGCTCCGTGACCGGGGCTCCGGCCCGCAGTTCCAGGTTCATGGGACCGAGCTATAGGTCCTGCGACTCCGCCGGGGCTGCGGGCTCCAGGGATCCCGGGCCCGGAATCCCCGGATCCGGGTCCACGGGGTCCGGGATCACCGGTGCTGGCACCGTGGGCACCGTGGGCACCGAGACGATGGGATCGGTCACCGCCGGGTGGGGCGAGACGGAGGTGTCGGGCGCGGGTACCGGCGGGATCGGGATCGTGGGCGCCGGGCTCGGAGGCACGGGACCGCCCGGATCGGGATTCACCGGCGGGATCCCTCCCGGATCCGGGAGAACGGGCGCTCCGGGGTCCGGAACCGCGGGTGCACCCGGATCCTCGGGCACCTGAGGGGTGTCCGCGGTGGGCGATGCCGAGGGTTCGGGGACGTCCGGAGCGGGGACACCGGGAGCAGCCGATTCCGCGGGGGCATCGGGGCTCGCACTCTCCCTGGCGCCGTCCGATCCATTCCCGCTGCCCGATTGTCCGCCGCCCGCGGGCCCGTTGCCGCTCGGGGTGTCATCGGTGTCCTCGGGCTGGGCACGCACGGGGGTGACTTCCCGGTTACCGATGGAGGGGATCAGCTCGAGACTCTCGAAGCTCTCTGGAACACGGGAGATGTCCCCCACGAGGATGTTCGTACCGCGTTCGCCCGCGGCGATGTCCCCCGCGGCGGTCCGGTCCGCCTCCTCGATGCGATTCTTGAGGTGCCGGGCCTCGTGCTCGGTCAGTGGCGACCCGTCATGGGCGCGGTACTGGTCCCCGGACGTCCGGGGCCGCCACCGGTCCAGGGCTCGTGAGACGTTCTCCAGTTGGTAGGACCCGCCGTCGGAGGCCTTGAGGATCATGCGACTCACCGACACGGGGGAATCTCCCCGTTCGTTGTCGATCTCCACGGTGGCGTACGTCGCGCGTTTGACGCGGGCATCCTTGCGCAGTTCGTCGAGTTCAGGATCGGGGATCTCCCGCGCGGGGAGCGTGATGCGCACGGACGCCCCGTTGGGGAGGTTCGCCCGGAAGATCCCGGCATGCAGACCCCGGTCACCCGCGGCTGAGGTGGCACACGCGGAGGCGTCGGATCCGGCGGGCGGCTCCTCGTCCGCGCACGAGACGAGCATCAGCGAGGCGGCCGCGGCCAATGCCGTGGCCGACAACACGTGAGGAAGCCACGCCGGACTCTTCATGCGTCCCCCGATCGCCGAGCCTTTGTACTCATCCCACAAAATACCGTGGCACGGGGAGGGGGAAATTCATAATGCTCTCGGTGACGACCCGGAGTGTGACTCCCCGGTGGAGGTCGGCGGCGAACGGGCCCCGTGGCACGGATCGCGCGGATGCCTCACAACCAGCCGAGGGAGCCTATGTGTTCCACGCGCGGGGTACCGCCGCGGGGCCAGTGGACCGCCACGACGTCCACGCCGGCGATCTCGACAGCCCTGTGTTCCCTGGCCCAGGCGCGCGCGAGGACGTGCAGTCGCCGCAGCTTCTCCCACCCCACGGCCTCCGCGGGATGTCCGAAGTCCCCGCCCGAGCGCGTCTTGACCTCGAACACGGTCACGGTTCCCTGTCGCTCGGCCACGACGTCCAGCTCACCGCGGGGCGCCCCGGGCCCAACGGCGGGGCGCCAGTTCCGGTCCAGGATCCGCCAGCCCGAACGCTGCAACAGGTCCGCGATCAGTTCCTCCCCCGCCCTCCCCAGGCTCACATGGGCCGCGACCGGGGCGTCGGGCGGGGCAGTGTCGGGCGGGGCGGTGTCGGGCGGAGCGGTGCCCGGACGACCGGAATTGCGTGGCACATGGGCAGATGTGGAAGTCGTCATGGACCCACTGTGATGCGCGACGACACTCCCGGCCATGGCCGGGGCGCGCCTGTGCAGGGCGGATCCGCCCAGGACGCGCTATGGGCCTTCGAGTACCAGGCCCCACCTCACCTGCGAAGGAATGCGGGTGACCAGCGGACTACCGCGCGCCCAGGTTCCAGCTGAGCCGGTGCTGCGGCGTGGTGCCGTGTTCGAGCAGCGCCGCGCGATGCACAGCACTGCCGTAGCCCTTGTTGGACTCCCACGCGTACGCGGGGAACTCGCGGCCGAGCGAGACCATGAGTTCGTCGCGCTCCACTTTCGCCAGGATTGACGCGGCCGCCACGCTGACACAGTGCGCATCGGCCCGGACGAATGTGCGCACGACCGGCGGCAACGCGGCGTCGTCGGCGTCCTGCCCCAGCACCGGGGGTGCGTCCAGCCAGTTGTGGGAACCGTCCAGGATCAAGGCATCGACGCGCGTGCCGTGTGCGGCCACGGTGGCCAGTGCCCGGAGCCCGGCCAAGCGCAGCGCGGCGGTGACACCGAACTGGTCGATCTCCCGCGGTTGCGCGTGCCCCACCGCGGTGCCCACGGCCCACGCCGCGATCGTGCGCGCGAGGGCCGCACGCCGCGCTGGACTCAGGGCCTTGGAGTCACGCACGCCGTGCCACGGCGGCGGGTCCGACGGCGCTCCCCCGGTCATCCGTTCGAGGTCCAGGACCGCGAGGCCCACGCTCGCGGGGCCCGCGAGGGCTCCCCGGCCCACCTCGTCCATTCCGGCCACGAAGCGGTGCCCGGCGCGCGCGAGTTCCGTTTCCAGTTCGAGCGTGGGCACGGTGCGCGGCGTCGCGGGGCTCACTGCCCGCCGGCCGCGGGGACGTCCTGGAACACCTCGGCGGGGTTGTGCAGGAACTGGAAGCGATCGAGCGGCCACGCGATCACGAACGCGGTGCCCACGACGTCGTCCTCGCTCACGAACCCGGTGCCGGTGGCGATGTGGTAGCGGGAATCGGCGGAGGCGTTGCGGTGGTCACCCAGCACGAACAGCTTGCCGTCGGGCACGGTGACGTCGAACGAGATGTCGGACGGCGCTGCCCCGGGGTACAAGTAGGGCTCATCGAGCGCCTCGCCGTTGACCGTGACCCGCCCGGACGCGTCGCAGCACGTCACGTGATCCCCGCCCACGCCGATCACGCGCTTGACCAGGGCCTGCTGGCTGCTGTCGGGGATCAGGCCCACGAACTCGAGCGCGCCGCGCACGGGGTTGGCCGCGGTCCGGGGCGCCTCGGGCAGCCAACCCTGGGTGTCCTCGAAGACCACGATGTCGCCGCGGTCGATGTTGCCCGTGCGGCCGTCCAGCACGTTGACGAAGATCCGGTCGTTGAGTTCCAGGGTCTGTTCCATGGACCCGGAGGGGATGAAGAAGCCGCGGATCAGGAAGGTCTTGACCAGGAACGCGATGAGGAGCGCGAGGGCCACCACGATCAGGATCTCCTTGACCGCGCCCCACCCGGTCGTGGGCTCCTTGGCGCCCCGGCGGCCGCGGCGCCGTGCGCCGGATTCGCTCGCCCGCGCGTCCCGGGGTGCCGCCGCGCCGCCGGGGTCGCGCTGCGGTGCGGGCTCACCCGGTCCGCGAACGCCCTCGACACCTGATCCATGCTGCTCAGCCACTACGCATTCCTCTTCTCGGGTCCCACGGACACGGTTGCGTGTTCGCGCGCGGAAGCTTGCTCGGCGACGTCGCTCGCGCCCGGGGTGCCGCCCGCGCGGGGGGGTGGGCGGGGCGGGGCGGAGCACCGAGACCGTCACTCCCGCAGTGTACGGGCACGCTCCGGGGGCCACACGACACGCTCGGCGGTGCCCACGATGCGTTCGGTGCGGATCAGGCCGCCGCCCGGCGAGCCCAGCAGCGATCGGGAGTCCACGGACACGCTGCGGTGGTCACCCATGAGCCACACTCGTCCTTCGGGCACGTGCACCGTGAACGGGATCCGGGACGGCTCGTCCCCGGGGAAGACGTAGTCCTCGTGTTGTGGCCGGCCGTTGACGGTGACCAGTCCGCCCGCGGTGCAGCAGGACACTGTGTCCCCTGCGACCCCGATGACCCGCTTGACGTACGCGGTGTCTGAACCGGTGACGCCCAGCCAGCGGCCCAGGGTGTGGGCGACCTGCTGGTGCCACGGGTCCGTCGAGTGCAGCGGGTCCAGGGAACCGCGGCCGTCGAAGACCACCAGCTCGCCCCGAGCGACGTCGTTCCCCGAGACGAGTTTGTCCACCAGCACCCGGTCCCCGCCCTGGAGCGTGGGCTCCATGGAATCGGAACCGACCCAGTAGACGTCCGCCACGAAACCGCGCACGACCGAGGCCAGGACGAAGGCCGTGAGCAGGGCGATGGCCACGACCCACAACCACCACCGGCGCGTGGAAACGGGCCGTTTCACGGCGGAGGACCCGGCAGATGCCGGGCCCTCCGCGTGTTCCGTGTGCTGTGGCACCCGGTGAGTCTTACTTGCTCGATGCGCTCGAGTCGCGCTTCTCGCGGATGCGAGCAGCCTTACCGTGACGATCGCGCATGTAGTACAACTTGGCACGGCGTACGTCGCCGCGGCTCACGAGCTCGATCTTCTCGATGATCGGGGAGTGCACCGGGAAGGTACGCTCCACGCCCACACCGAAGCTGACCTTGCGCACGGTGAAGGTCTCGCGCACGCCAGAGCCCTGACGGCCCACGACGAAGCCCTTGAACACCTGAACACGGGAGCGGTTGCCTTCCACGATGTTCACGTGCACGTTGAGGGTGTCACCGGCACGGAAGTCCGGGACGTCGTTGCGCAGCGACTTGGCATCAAGCTGGTCAAGAATGTTCATGACATAACTCCTCGTGATCGCCGCAGGTCTCCCACGTGTGGTCCGCGTGTCACCCCGCGCGGGGTGGCATCGCTCCAGGATCCGGGACGGAACTTGGGATGGCCGTGCCGGGTGGTGCGTCGTTGGTCGCTCTCCCCCCTGCGGCAGGGGCGTGCCCGACGCACACACAGCGCTCTATTATGCCATATCCGGCGTGCCTTCCGCGGCCGCGTGCCCGCCGTCACGGCGCCACGATCCACCCGTCACGTGGAAGCCGGTCTTGGCGAGCACCGCGAGGTCCGCCCTGTCCAGCTGTGCGGGGTCCAGGGCCAGGATCATGTCCGGGCGGCGCTGCGCGGTGCGCGAGAGTTGCTGGTCCCGCCGCCACCGTTCGATCCGCCCGTGGTGACCGGACAGCAGGATCTCGGGTACGGCCCGCTCCCGCCACACCGCGGGTTTCGTGTACACGGGGTACTCGAGCAGCCCGCCCGTGTGGGACTCCTCGGCCAGTGATTCCGGATTGCCGATCACGCCGGGGATCAACCGCGTCACGGCCTCGACCATGGCGAGCACGGCGACCTCTCCCCCGTTGAGCACGTAGTCGCCCAGACTCAGGGGGCGCACCCGCACCTCGGTCCGAGCGTTGTCGATGAAGCGCTCGTCGATCCCCTCGTAGCGCCCGCACGCGAAGATCAGGTGTTCCTCCGCTGCCAGTTCGTACGCGATCCGCTGCGTGAACACCTCCCCCGCCGGGGACGGGACCACGAGCACGGGTGCCGCGGAGTGTTTCCCGACGGTCAAGGACGACGTTGCGGCACCCGGCTCTGTGGTCTGCGCAGGGTCCGTCACGACAGCCGGCACCGCGGTCTTCGGGGCCTCCGGTGCGGTCCGAGCGGACGACGACGCCGCGGCGTCGCCCCCTGCGCGCACCACCGACTCGAGGGCGAGCGTCCATGGCTCGGGCTTCATGACCATGCCCGCACCCCCGCCGTAGGGGGTGTCGTCCACGGTGCGGTGCCGGTCGGTGGTGAAGTCGCGGGGATCAGTGACCGCGAGGTGGAGGACCCCGTCCGTGACGGCCTTACCGATCAGTGACAGGTTGAGGGGCTGCAGGTACTCAGGAAAGATGCTCAGCACGTCGATGCGCACGGTTCACTCCGCTTCCGCGAGCTCGAGCAGGCCCGGGGGTGGGCTCACCAGCACGACGCCCGCGTCCAGGTCCACCTCGGGGACGATTTCTTCCACGAACGGGATGAGCACGGGCCGCCCGCCGCCGTCCGGGGTGATCTCCAACAGGTCCTGGGCGGCACCCTGGATCAGCGCCTTGACCGTCCCGATCCGGGCGTCCTCCCGTGTGATGTCCACCGCCGTGAGACCCAGCAGGTCGTCCTGGTGCCACTCGTCGTCGTCGAGCTCGAGGTCCGCGGCCTCCGCGAACAGTTCGAGACCCCGCGCGGCCTCCGCCGCGGTGCGGTCCTCGATCTCCTCGAAACGCGCCACCAGCACGTTCTTGTTCCACCGGGAACCGCTCACGGTCACGTGCTCGAGCTGCGGGGAGCCGGCCCCGGCCGGTGCATTGCCCTCGCCCCTGCCCCGCTCACGGGCGGGCTGCACCTCGAGCACGGAGCCCGGGGCGAACCGCGCCCGCGGGTCGTCCGTGAACAACTCCACCGTGACTTCTCCCCGCACCCCGTGCGGTTTACCGATCCGGGCTACCCGAACGCTCATGGCATCTCCTCGTGGCGACTCGTGCTGTGTGGGGCCCGCACGCTACCGCGCGGGCAACGACCACGGCCCCCGCTCCTCGGTGCGAGGAACGGGGGCCGTGATACGTGTGTCTCGTGTGTTCGCGTCAGCGACGCCGGTCGGTGTCGACCACGTCCACGCGAACGTTCTCGCCGGAAGCCAGTGCCGAGACCACGGTGCGCAGGGCCTTGGCCGTGCGTCCCGATCGCCCGATCACGCGACCCAGATCGTCCGGGTGCACTCGCACCTCGAGCGTCTGACCGCGCCGGCCGTCGCGGGAGCGCACCGACACGTCGCCGGGGCTGTCCACGATGCCACGGACCAGGTGCTCGAGCGCTTCGGCGAGCATGCTCACTCTGCCTTCTCGGCGTCGTCCTCCGTGGCCGCGGTCTCCTCGGCGGGAGCTTCCTCGGCCTTGTCGGCCTTGGCGGTGATGGCCTCGGGGATGATCACGGAACCGTTGTCCGGGGCCACGAACTCGGCCTTGGCCTCGGGCTGCTTGAGGGTGCCCTCGGCGCCCGGCTCACCCTTGAACTTCTGCCAGTCACCGGTGATCTTCATGAGGGACAGCACGGCCTCGGAGGGCTGCGCACCCACACCGAGCCAGTACTGCACGCGATCCGACACCAGGTTGATGTACGAGGGGTGCTCGGTGGGCTGGTACACACCGACCTCTTCGATCACGCGACCGTCGCGCTTCTTGCGGGAATCCACGACGACCACGCGGTAACGAGGGTCACGCATCTTACCCATACGCTTGAGACGAATCTTGACTGCCACTTGTGTGGTTACTCCTGTTTCGAATGGAATCGGACATCGCACACACCTGCCCGTGGGGCGGGCCGTGAGTGGATTTCCTGTGGACGCGACAGCACGCGCGGTGAGAGGGTCCGCACGGGTCGAGTACCCGACCATTGTGCCATACGTGTCAAACCGAGGGCGGTCGGGGCGAACGCGTCAGCGGTTCTTGCGTGCGCGCACCGAGGCCCACAGGGCGGCTTGGAGGGCGGCGTCCGTGAACAGCGCCGCCGACGCCGAACCGAGCACGGCGGCACGGGGTCCCCCGCGGGCTGCGAGACCCGCGAGCCCTGCGCCGAGGGCGATCTCCGCTCCCCCGATCGCGAGCAGCAGTCCCGGCCTGCGCACGTAGGCCCGCTGGATCCGGGACAGCACGTCCCCGCCGCTGGGCTCCACGCTCGCGGCGGCCAGCATGGACAGACCCAGGGGCCGGGGCTCGAAGTCCGAGACACCGTCGACCTCGTGCAGCTCGCGCTGGGACTCCACGAGCTTCGCGGCCACGGTGGGTAGGCCGAGCAGCTGCAGGACGGATTCCAGTAGCAGCCCCGAGCTGGGCGTGCGCGCGTAGTTCTCGAGCCGGGCCGTGGCGGCGGCGTCCAGCTCGGTCAGGGACGCGATGAACTCCACCGTGGTCAGCATGCGGGCCTCGGCGGTGCCCGCGGCGGGCGACGACGCGGCGTCGTCCGCGCCCGCGGCGCTGGCGGTATCGGGGGCGCCGCTGAAATCCAAAGCGCCGTTCGTGTCCTGCGCGTCACGCGCGGGCTGGGCCGTGGGCACCGGGCTCGCCTGCCCCCGGAGCGCTTCGAGGGCGAGGTCGGTCGCGGACTCCGCGGGTTCCCAGCGCAGCGTGGAATCGTCCGCGATCCGCGCGAACTGGGCACTCCACGACTCACGAGCGTTCAACGAGTTCACGGGTGGGTAGATCCGCAAGCTGCGGCTCTCCCCGTCCGAGGAGATCAGGACGGCTACCGCGTCAGGGTCCGCGGCCGCAGCGAGGGCCCCGGGGTCCAACTCGTCCGGGACCAGCACGACTGACCAGCCGTTGCGCGCGAGCGCCGTGAACCTGGTCCCCAGAGCGGTGGCGATGAACGGCAACTGCGGGGCGTCCGCGTGCACGATCAGCGCGGTGCGCGGCGCGGCACTCATGCGCGCCGGCCGCCGTCCATGACGCGTTCGACCACGGTCCCGGAGCGCAAGGCCTCCAGAGCCGCGCGGATGTGCTGCGCCAGGCCGGAGCTCAGCACGGTCTCAAGCTCCTCGGGGGCCACCCACCGGTACGAGAGCAGTTCCTCCTCCTGCACCGTGATGGGGGTGTCGGAGGGGATTTGCCCGCCGTCGTAGAGGAAGGACACGGAGTCCCCCCACATGCCCATGCCCACGCCGTGGCTCACCGCGAGCAGCCGCCCGCCCTCGAGGTGCAGGCCGACCTCCTCCACCACTTCGCGGAAGCACCCGGTGCGGGGATCCTCCCCCGCCTCCACGGTCCCGCCGGGCAGGGTCCAGTCGTCCTTGTAATTGGGTTCGACCGTGAGCACGCGACCGCTCTCGTCCCGGATGATCGCGGCGGACGCGAGCCGCCGGGTGGGCAGCGACGCGATGAAGCTGCGCAGTTCGTCGTCGGGGAGGTATGAACCCATGTCCGCCTACTTTCCGAGGAATTTCTCGAAGCCCTTGGGCAGGTTCAGCGACTCGGCGTCCAGGTCCTTGCCCTGGGCACCGAACGCGCTGCCCGGCGCCGCCGGCTTCTGACCGGAGGCGAGTGCCGCGTTCTCCTGCGCGCGCTTGGCGGGGTTGCCGGAGCGCGAGCTCTTCTTCTTGGACTTGCCCTTCTTGGCAGCACCCCCGCCGGCGCCGCCCATCCCGGGGATGCCGCCGGGCATCCCGGGAACGCCCTTGCCTTGGGCCAGGCGCTTCATCATCTTCTGCGCCTGGGCGAAGCGCTCCATCAGCTGGTTGACCTCGGAGACCGAGACGCCGGACCCCTTCGCGATGCGCGCGCGGCGCGAGCCGTTGATGATCTTGGGGGCCACGCGCTCGTGCGGGGTCATGGAGCGCACGATGGCCTCCACGCGGTCGATCTCCCGCTCGTCGAAGTTCTCGAGCTGCTCGCGCATCCCGGCGGCGCCGGGCATCATGGCGAGCATCTTCTTCATGGACCCCATCTTGCGCAGCTGCTGCATCTGCGCGAGGAAGTCCTCGAAGGTGAAGTCCTCCTGATCGGTGAACTTCTTGGCCATCCGCTCGGCCTCGGTCTTGTCCCACTGTCGCTCGGCCTGCTCGATGAGCGTGAGGACGTCACCCATGTCCAGGATGCGCGAGGCCATCCGGTCCGGGTGGAACTGCTCGAAGTCCCGCACGCCCTCGCCCGTGGACGCGAACATGATGGGCTTGCCGGTCACCGCGCGGACGGACAGGGCCGCGCCGCCGCGGGCGTCGCCGTCAAGCTTGGAGAGCACCACGCCGGTGAAATCCACGCCCTCATCGAACGCCTTGGCGGTGTTCACGGCGTCCTGACCGATCATTGCGTCGATGACGAACAGGACCTCGTCCGGGTCCACGGCGTCGCGGATGTCGCGCGCCTGGTTCATCAGCGCCTGGTCGATGCCCAGGCGTCCGGCGGTGTCGACGATCACGACGTCGTAGAGCTTGGAGCGGGCGAAGTCGACGCCGTCGCGGGCCACCTTCACGGGATCCCCCGTGGGGTCGTCGAACTCCGAGGTGGCGCCGGGCTCCGGGGCGAAGACCGGTACCCCGGCGCGCTGACCCACGACCTGCAGCTGGGTGACGGCATTGGGGCGCTGGAGGTCGGAGGCCACGAGCACGGGCTTGTGGCCCTGGTCCGTGAGCCACTTGCCAAGCTTGCCGGCCAGGGTGGTTTTGCCCGCACCCTGCAGGCCCGCGAGCATGATCACCGTGGGCCCGGTCTTGGCGAGGTTGATCCGCCGGGTCTCGCCGCCGAGGACGTTCTGCAGCTCCTCGTTGACGATCTTCACGACCTGCTGGCCGGGGTTCAGCGCCTCGGAGACCTCCGCGCCGAGCGCGCGCTCCTTCACGATCGCCGTGAACTCCCGGACCACGGGCACGGCCACGTCCGCCTCCAGCAGGGCCCGGCGGATCTCCCGGACGGTGGCATCGACATCGGCCTCCGAGAGCCGGCCCTTGCCGCGCAGGTTCTTGAAGGTCGCTGTGAGCCGGTCGGACAGTGAATTGAACACGGGGTGGTCGCTGCTTTCGTCTGACAACGGATGAATTCAGTGTCCCAGGTTAGCAAGCGAAGCCCCGCCCGGTCGCCCGGACGGGGCCTGTGCCGACGACGTCGCGCGCGACCTCAGAGCGCGACGTCACCCAGTTCGCCGGTGCTCACGCGCACGGTGTTCTCCACGGCAGTGACCCACACCTTGCCGTCCCCGGGTTCGCCCGTGCGTGCGGAGGTGACGATGACGTCCACGAGGTCCTGGACCTCGCCGTCCTCCACGACCGTCTCGATGCGCACCTTCTCGAGGAGGTCCACCGTGTACTCGGCACCGCGGTAGACCTCGCGGTGCCCGCGCTGGCGGCCGTAGCCGTGGACGGTCAGCACGGTCATGCCCTGCACGCCGTATCTCTCCAGGGCGTCTTTGACGTCACTGAACTTCTCGGGTCGCACCACTGCGGTGATCAGCTTCACTGGTTGTCTCCTTTGCTGGCGGCGGGCACGGGGGCTTCGGCGGTCCCGGGCAGGGGCCGCGCGGGGGCTTGCCCGGCGAAGTAGCCGGTGGCCTCGTCCTTCAGCGAGTACGCGGACTCCGCGTGCTGGGTGAGGTCCACGCCGATGACCTCGTCCCGGCGGGTGATCCGCAGCCCCATGGTGGCCTTCAGGACGAGCCCGATGACCAGCGTGAGGACGCTGGTGTAGAGCGTCACGAAGAGGGTCGCGGCGAGCTGGGTGCCCAGCAGGCCCCAGCCACCACCGTAGAACAGCCCGGCCCGGCCCTCGGAGGGGATCGCCAGGAAGCCCAGTGCCACGGTGCCGACGATGCCGGAGACCAGGTGCACGCCGCACACGTCCAGCGAGTCGTCCAGGTGGATCCGGTACTTCAGGCCCACGGCGATCGCGGAGCACGCACCGGCCACGGCGGAGAGCAGGATCGCGCCGAGCGGGGTCACGTCGGCGCACGCCGGGGTGATGGCCACGAGCCCGGCGACGACGCCCGACGCCGCACCCAGCGACGTCGCGTGCCCGTCCCGGATGCGCTCGGTGAGCAGCCAGGCCAGCATGGCCGCAGCCGGGGCCACGAGCGTGTTGGTCCAGATCAGGGCGGCCTGCTCCACGGTGGTTGCGGCGCCGGCGTTGAAGCCGAACCAGCCGAACCACAGGATGGCCGAGCCGAGCATCACGAGCGGCAGGTTGTGCGGGCGCTGGCCCGAGTCGCGGCCGAAGCCGCGGCGGGCACCGATGAGCAGAATGAGCACCAGCGCCGCGATGCCCGCGTTGATGTGCACGGCGAGCCCGCCGGCGAAGTCGATCGGCTCGCCGAAGATCCGGCCCAGGGCGCCGTCCTCGGAGAACAGCCCGTCACCCCACACCATGTACGCGAGGGGGAAGTAGACCAGGGTGACCCACACGAGCGTGAAGACCACCCACGTGCCGAACCGGGTGCGGTCCGCGATCGCGCCGGAGATCAGGGCCACGGTGATGATCGCGAACGTCACGGAGAAGTCCGAGGACAGCAGGTCCTCGGTGCCCATCAGGCCGTGCAGACCGAAGTGCGCGAACGGATCCGCGGTGAGGCCGCCCAGCACCGGGTCCCCGGCGAGCATGGAACCGCCCCACAGCACCCACACGACGCCCACCACGCCGAGCGCCGCGAAGCTCATCATCATCATGTTCAGCACACCCTTGGCGCGGGTCATGCCTCCGTAGAACAGTGCAAGTCCGGGGGTCATGAAGAACACCAACCCCGCGGCCACCACGGTCCACACGTGTCCGGCGGTCAACTCCACCCGGATCACCTCGTCCCTGTCTCGTGTCGGCACAGCCTTTGCGCCTCTTGCACACAGTCAACGGGGCGGGTGTTACCGCGACAGCGCGGGTTCGTGACGCCGGTGTTTCACGTCACGTCCGCGTGTGACGATCGTGTTAACTCCTCAGGTACCGGTGTCGATGCCGGTTCCAGTGCAGTGCCAGGGGCCAGTGCACGTGCCGGTGCCCCGACGACGACGGCGCCCACTCCCACGAAGGGGGCGGGCGCCGTCGTCGTCGCGAGAGGGAGCTGGCTCAGTCGATGATCGCGTCCACGAACTGCTCGGCGTTGAAGGGTGCGAGGTCGTCCGGGCCCTCGCCGAGACCGATCAGCTTGACGGGCACGCCCAGGCCGCGCTGGATGGCGACCACGATCCCTCCCTTGGCGGTGCCGTCAAGCTTGGTGAGCACGATGCCCGTGATGTCCACGGCCTGCGCGAAGACCTTTGCCTGGGTCATGCCGTTCTGCCCGGTGGTCGCGTCGATCACGAGCAGCACCTCGTCCACCTCGGCGGCCTTCTCGATCACGCGCTTGACCTTGCCGAGCTGGTCCATCAGACCGGCCTTGTTCTGCAGCCGGCCAGCGGTGTCCACGAGGACCACATCCGCCTCTTGGTCGATGCCGGCCTTGACGGCATCGAACGCGACCGAGGCGGGGTCCGCGCCCTCCTGCTCGGAGCGCACCGTGGGCACGCCCACGCGGGCTCCCCAGGTCTCGAGCTGGTCAGCGGCGGCCGCGCGGAACGTGTCCGCCGCGCCGAGCAGGACGTCCTTGTCCTCGGCCACGAGCACGCGCGCGAGCTTGCCGACCGTGGTGGTCTTGCCCACGCCGTTGACACCCACCACCAGGACCACCGCGGGCTTGCCCGGGGCGGACTCGGTGCGCAGGGAACGGTCCAGGGTGGGGTCCACGAGCGCGAGCATTTCTTCACGCAACAGGGACTTCAACTGCGCGGGGTCCTTGGTGCCCTCGACCCGCACGCGCTTCTTGAGGTTCTCCACGAGCTCGAGGGACGCGTCCGTGCCGAGGTCCGCCATGAGCAGCGTGTCCTCGATCTCGTCCCACGTGTCCTGATCGATGCGTTCGCGGGACAGCAAGACCAGCAGACCCTTGCCGAGCATGGTGTTGGACTTGGCCAGCCGTCCGCGCAACCGGGCCAGGCGCCCGCGGGCGGACTCCGGGCGTTCGAGGGTGCTGACCGGTCTGTCCTCGACGAGGGTGTCGCCCTCGGTCTCCGGGACGTCGTCCAGGTCCCGGGTGTCCGTGTAACCTCCCCGCGGTGCCTTGGGTCGGCGCAGCAGCAGGATGCCGAACACCACGAGCAGCACCACCACCACCGCGGCGACAATGAGTATCCACATCAGGTCAGTCGTGATCACCCTCCTAATGTCCCATAAACTGCAGGGCGTGTCCCGCCCCGATCCCCGCGACCCCGCCGAGCATCCCGTCCCCGCCTCCCCCGACGACGCGCGCGCTGCTGCGACCGCGTCGGACGCCGCCGCCGCAGCGTCCACTGCATCGGACGACGCCGCCGGAAAACCCGCGCCGCGCGGCAGGGTCCCCGAGCCCATCAAGGTCCTGATCGCTGCGGCCTTCGTGATCGCCCTGGGCTACGGGATCGTGGCGCCCGTGCTGCCGCAGTTCGCGGCCAGTTTCGGCGTGGGCGTGGCCGCGGCCTCCGCCGTGATCAGCGCGTTCGCCCTGTGCCGGCTCGTCTTCGCCCCCGCGAGCGGTGCGGTGGTCAACACGTTGGGTGAGCGGCCCACGTATCTGATCGGGTTGATCGTGGTGGCACTGTCCTCGGCCGCGACCGCGTTCGCGCAGACCTATGGGCAATTGCTGATCTTCCGCGGTCTCGGGGGCATCGGGTCCACGATGTTCACGGTGTCCGCGATGGGCCTGATCGTGAGGTTGGCCCCGCCCACCATGCGCGGGCGGGTCTCCGGGTACTACGCGACCGCGTTCCTGCTGGGCGGCATCCTGGGGCCCGTGCTCGGCGGACTGCTCGCGGGTCTTGGGATGCACGCCCCGTTCCTGATCTACGCCGGCGCTCTGCTGGTCGCCGTCCTTGTGGTGTACCTGCGGCTGAAGGACGAGACGATCGGCGCCAGACGCACCGGCCGGGCCCAGCCGCCCATGCGCGTCCGCGAAGCGCTCGACGCCGGAGCGTACCGTGCCGCGCTCGTGTCCAGCTTCTCCACGGGCTGGACGGCCATGGGCGTACGCGTGGCCCTGGTCCCTCTCCTGGCCGTCCAGGTGGTCGGTGAGGGTCCGGCCGTCGCCGGGCTCGCGCTGGCACTGTTCGCCGTGGGCAACGCTGCAGCCTTGACCGTCACGGGGCGGCTCACCGACCGCGTGGGGCGCAAACCGCTCGTGCTCACGGGCCTGCTCGTGTGCGGCCTCGCGACCATTGGGGTGGGGCTGAGCACGTCCGTGGTGGCGTTCGCCGTACTGTCCCTGCTCTCCGGGGTGGGCTCCGGAACCCTCAACCCGGGGCAGCAAGCCGCCGTGGCGGATGTCATCGGCCCGGATCGAGCGGGCGGCAGAGTACTGTCCCGGTACCAGATGTGCGCGGACGCGGGCCAGATCGCCGGCCCCGTGCTCGCGGGCGCGCTCGCGGACGCCGCCGGTTTCGGCTGGGCCTTTGGGATCTCGGGAGCGCTCATGCTCCTCGCCGCCGTCGCGTGGCTTCCGGTCAGGGACACCCTGCCCCCGGAGTCACGCACCCAGGGCCCCGCCCCCCGACGGAAGTGAGCTCCCGTGGCCGCAACCGAGCGACGTCGTCCCCGTTCCACGGCGGTACTCTTCATGGTCGTTTTCGTGTCGATGTTCGTCGCGAACGCGATCCTCACGGAGCTACGGGACCGCGGGATCATCACCACGCCGGTGCTCGTGCTCGCCATGGTGTTCCGTCCCTGACACCGGAAGTGGCCCCGGAGCGGATCCGGGAAACCCTCTCCCATCCCGATACCGAGTTGACTTCTGACGGCACCACGCTGACCGCGAGGATCGGGAGTGACCTGACCTTCCGCCGCCGCGGGGCCGCGCTGTTGCGCCGCGCCCGCGCGGCGACAAGCTGAGCCGCCCCACCCTCGGCGGGCGAGCGGCGTCGTCGGCGGAAGAGCTCAGCGCGACTGCGAGAGCTGCTGGCCCACGACGAGGCTCACGCCGTCGCCGCGCATCGAGACCCCGTAGAGCGCGTCCGCGATCTCCATGGTGCGTTTCTGGTGGGTCACGATGATCAGCTGCGAGCTCTCCTTGAGCTGCTCGAAGATGGTGAGCAACCGACCCAGGTTCCGGTCGTCCAGCGCGGCCTCAACCTCGTCCATGACGTAGAACGGGGACGGCCGGGCCTTGAAGATGGCCACGAGCAACGCGAGTGCCGTCAGGGAGCGCTCGCCGCCGGAGAGCAGGGAGAGCCTCTTGATCTTCTTCCCGGCGGGCCGGGCCTCGACCTCGACCCCCGAGTTGAGCATGTCGTCCGGGTCGGTCAGGCGCAACCGCCCCTCCCCGCCCGGGAACAGGGTCGCGAACACCGAGACGAACTGTTCCGCGGTGTCCCGGTAGGCCTGGGCGAAGACCTCTTCGACGTGCTGGTCCACCTGCCGGATGATGTTGCGCAGATCCGTGCGGGAATTCTTGACGTCCTCGAGTTGGGTGACCAAGAACTTGTGGCGTTCCTCGAGCGCGGCGAACTCCTCGAGCGCGAGCGGGTTGACCTTGCCGAGCGCCTTGAGCTGCTTCTGCGCGCGCTGCAACCGGGTCTCCTGCTCCTCGCGTCGGAACGGGGTCCCGGCATCGGTCATCCGGGGCAGAGCCAGCTGCACGGGCGCGCCGTCCTCCTCGGCGCGCTGGGCCGCCTCGAGCGCTGCGTCCGCGTCCAGGACGGGCAGGTGGGGGCCGTAGTAGTCCACGAGGAAGTCGGGGGTCATCCCCAATTTCTCGAGGGCCGTGGTCTCGAGCCCCTCGAGCCGGGCCCGGCGCTGCGCGAGGTCCAGTTCCGCACGATGCAGCTGTTCGGTAAGTTCGCCGATCCGCCGGGCGAGCTCGTCACGTTCGGAGCGCAATCGCTGCGCGACCTCGTCCAGCCCGGCCCTGCTGGTCTCGATGGCGTCGCGCTGGGCGGCCGCCCGCGCCGCGGCGTCGTCGGCGCGTTCCCGGAGATAGCGGGCGGCCTCCCCCACGGCCCGCGCCACGACCGCTTGCACGCGGCGACGTTCCGCACGCCGCGCGGCCTCGGCCTGCGCGACACGTTCGGTACGCGCCGCGCGCGCCTGGGCCTGCGCCCGGGACTCGGCGTGGCGATGTTGTTCCTCGAGCCCGCGCAGCGCGAGCCGCGCCTCGGTCTCGACCTCGCGGGCAGTCCGGGCCTGCTCCTCGGCGCGGTCCTTGGCGGACGCGGCCGCGAGCTGCTCGCGGTCGAGGTCCTCCTCGTCCCCGGTCTCCGCGGCCTCGGCGCGTTCCACGGCCTCGCGCAGCTCCGCATCCCGCTGGGTCAAACGCTGCTGTGCGGTTGCCAGGACACCGCGGCGCCGTTCCAGTTCGGAATCCGCCGACGACGCCGTGGCCTCCGCCCTGCTCGACGCCGCCCCGGCCGCCGCGGCCTCCTGCTGGGCCCGCTGCGCGGCCCGGCCGGTCTCGCGGGCCTCCCGTTCCGCGCCCGCGCGCTGTTCCTCGGCCTCCCGGGCCCGTTCCGCCGCGGTCTCTGCGGCGTCCCGCAAGGTCGCGGTCTTTTCCACCTCGCGGTCGATCAACGCGAGGATCTCGAGGTTGCCGGCCGCTTCCGTGGCTCCGCCCTGGACCCGATGGACGCCGTACACGTCACCGTCGCGGGTGACCACGCGCCACGCGGCGTCGGCCCGCCCGTCCTGCGCCGCGGCGTCGAGGACCGCGAGCGCGGCGGTCGCGTCCGGGACGAGCACCGTGGTGGCGAGTGCGGCCCGCACCGCGGCCACGACGGCCGCGTGGCCCGTGGTGTCGGATTCCTCCGGGGCCGAGGAGAGGACCTCCGTGGCGCGCACGCACCCCTCGGGCAGCGCTGGACCGGTGACTTCGGTGGCCGCGCCGTCCTCCCGCGCGATCACGAGGTGCACGCGACCCGACCCGGCATCGCGCAACCGCGAGAAGACCCGGGCGGCCGAGGTGTGGGACGCCACGGCGAGCGCGTCGGACCACGGGCCCAGCGCGGCCGCCACGGCACGTTCCCACCCCGGGCTCACGCGCACGGCCCGCGGCACCTCCCCCAGCACGGGGACGACGTCCGCCACCGAGGACGAGCCGTCCGGTTGCCGCACGGACTCGCGCAGAGTCTCGAGGCGCACGATGTGGGCGTGCAGCGCGCTCGCGGTCTGCTGTCGGTGGTCGTCCGCCTCCCGCGAGCGGGCGCGAGCGGCGTCGGCCGTTTCCTGGGCTTCGCGGGCCCGTTCCCCGAGGCGCTGCGCCTCGACCGCGGTGGCCTCGGCCGTCTCGCGCAGGGACGCGGTGTCCAGACGGGCACTCTCGGCGCGGGTCACGACGTCGGAGAGCTCCCCGCGAACACGCTCCACGTCCGCTTCTGCGGCCGTGAGCGCCGACCGCGCGGCCGTGACCGCCGCGGCGAGCCGGACCTGCCCCGCGCGTCGGTCCGCGGCACGGCGCACGAGCGCGGCCGATTCCTTTTCCGCGTCCCGCGCGGTCGATTCGGCGGCCTCACGCGCCGCATGCGCACGGTCGAGGTCCTCGCGCGCCCCCACGACCCGTTCGGCCAGCTGTTCAGCCTCGACGAGTGTCCGGGCGGCCTGTTCCTCGAGGGTCTGCGCGTCCCGGTTCGTGGCGGCGGTTTCCTCGGTACTGCCCAGCAGCCGACGGCGCTCCTCGGCCAGCGCCGCCAGCGCCCGGTAGCGGTCGCGCACCGTGCTCAGTTCGTACCAGCTCGTGCGGGCCGCGTTCAGTTCCGGGGTGGTGCGCGCGGCACGGGTCTCGGTCTCCTGCAGCCGCTGGGCGAGATCCGCGGCCGCGGTCTCGAGTTCGGCCTTGCGTTCGCGCGCCGCGCGGCTCGCGTCCTGATCCGTGTCCATCCCGGCGCGCGCCGCCACGAGATCGTCCGCGAGCAGACGGGCGCGCGCATCACGGACGTCGTACTGGATCCGCTGCGCCTTACGAGCCGTGCGCGCCTGCCGACCCAGGGGCGTGAGCTGACGCTGGATCTCACCGGTGAGGTCCTCGAGCCGGTCCAGGTTCGCCTGCACCGATTCGAGCTTGCGCAGGGTCTTCTCCTTACGGCGGCGGTGCTTGAGGATCCCTGAGGCCTCCTCGATGAACCCACGGCGGTCCTCGGGGGTGGCCTGCAGGATCCGGTCCAGCTGCCCCTGCCCCACGATCACGTGCATCTCCCGACCCAGCCCGGAGTCGGAGAGCAGCTCCTGGATGTCCAGCAACCGGCACGAACGGCCGTTGATCGCGTATTCGGAGCCCCCGGAGCGGAACAGCGTGCGCGAGATGGTGACCTCGGAGTATTCGATCGGCAGGGCGCCGTCGGCGTTGTCGATGGTCAGGGACACGTGTGCGCGGCCCAGGGCGGAGCGACCAGAGGTGCCTGCGAAGATGACGTCCTCCATCTTCCCGCCGCGCAGGGACTTGGCACCCTGCTCCCCCATGACCCACGCGAGGGCGTCCACCACGTTGGACTTACCCGACCCGTTCGGCCCCACGACCGCGGTGACCCCGGGCTCCATGTGGAACGTGGTGGCGGACGCAAAGGACTTGAAACCACGCACGGTGAGGGTCTTCAGATGCACGCGGGGGTCTCCAATGTCGTTGTCGCTTACGCCGCCCCTCGGCGCCCGCACCGGCGGGTGACGGGCGCGCCGACCTGGGCGATCGCGAGCGCGGGGGCAGCCCCCGAGTCTACCCGGGGCGGGCCCCGCGGCGGTGTGGGGCGCGTGCGGGGGCTCACACCCGCGGCTCACCGGGGCCGGAACGGCCTGCGCCCGCAGAGAAACGCAACGTACATCCGAAGGGAGCTGTCAGTCGGGACCGTTAGACTGAGCCGGTCCAACCCGCTAGTTCACCCGAGCGCCGAGGCTCTCCTCTCACGATCGATTCCTTGACGGTACGGGTGGCGTCTGATCGAAAGCGCCACATTGACCGGTAACTCCACCATCAGAAACCGAAATGCCGCAGTCCTATCCGTGACCAAGACGGAGGCGGACGTGGTAATTCCGTCTACTCGGTTCGATGAGGAGTTGGCAGAGACCTTCCGGCGGCTGCGCATGCCCAAGGGGCTGCTCGAGCGACTGGCCGGGATCAAGGAACGCCGCGGTTGGGCACAGGGACGCCACTTCACGGACGGCGCCACGGAGGCCGGCCAGGAGGCCCTGCGGCAATCGGGGGTGGCCCCGGAGCAGATCGGGTTGTTCATCAACGCGTCCGTGACCCGCGACAACTTCGAACCCGCCGTGGCCGTGGGCATCCACGACCGGTTGGGCCTGCCGAGCTCCGCGCTGAACTTCGACATGACCAACGCGTGCCTGGGCTTCGTCAATGCCCTAACCGTGGCGGCGTCCATGATCGACGCCGGGGCGATCGAGTACGCCCTGGTGGTCGCCGGTGAGGACCCCTCCCCGTGGCACCACGCAGCGGTGGAACGGTTGCGCGGGGACGACATCACCCGCGAACAGGTGGTGCAGGAGTTCGCCACGCTCACGCTGGGGTGCGGTGCCGCCGCGGCCGTGGTGGGCCCCGCGGACCGCCACCCGAACGGGCACCGCATCGTGGGATCCGTCACGCGCGCGGGCACGGAGTTCAACCACCTGTGCATCGGCGGGGACGACGGCATGTTCACGGACGCCACCGGGCTGCTCAACCACGGGGTGGGCCTCGTGGTCGAGGCGTGGCTCGAGGCCGAGAAGGACGGCTGGCAGTGGCGGGACATGGACTCCTACGTGACCCACCAGGTCTCCAACTCGCACACCAACAAGCTCATCCAGGACATGGGCCTGGACGCGGACCGTGTCCCCCTCACCTTCCCGTACTGGGGCAACGTGGCCGCCGCGGCCCTGCCCATGACACTCGCGCTCGAGGCCGAGCGGCTCGAACCCGGCCAGCGCGTGCTGTGCCTGGGCGTGGGCTCGGGCCTGAACACGACCCTCATGGAGATCGCCTGGTAACCCGCCCGTAGCCCCCGGTCACCGCCTCACAGAACGGAGGAGCAACGTGCTCTCCACACCCTCCCCGGAACGCACCACCACGGTGCGTCTGCCCTTCACCGACACCCCGCTGCCGGGTGTGGACCCCGCGTGGTCCACCACGGTGAGCGTCCCGACCACGGCGGTCGTGGAACCCGTGCCCGGCAGGAAGCGCCGCTGGCACGTGCTGGACAACGGGGACGCGATCACCGAGGCGGGCCGCAGTCCCCGCGGGATCATCCTGGCGGTGCACGGCAACCCCACGTGGTCCTACCTGTGGCGGGACGTGGTGCACGCCGGCCAGACGGCCGAGCAGCCGTGGCGCGTGGTGGCCGTGGACCAGCTGGACATGGGCTTCTCCGAGCGCACGGGATTGTTCCGTCGGCTCGAGGACCGCGTCCGGGACCTCGGGGACCTCACGCACGCGCTGGGCATCGACGACGCCGGACTGCCGGTGGTCACCTTGGCCCACGACTGGGGCGGGCTCATCTCCCAGGGCTGGGCGCAGGAACACCCGCAGCTCCACGCGGCGACCATCATGACCAACACCGCCGTTCACCACGACAACGCCGAGCCCATCCCCTCGGCCCTGCGGCTCGCGCTCAACCGCGCCGTGCACGAACCCCTCACCTCCGGGACCACCGCGTTCCTGGACACCACCCTGGCCCTGTGCGATCCCGCCCCGGCCAAGGACCTCAAGAAGGCCTACAAGGCTCCGTACACCTCCCGCGAGCGCCGCGAGGGCATCGCGCACTTCGTCGCCGACATCCCCGCCGAACCGGGCCACCCCTCCAACGCGGCGTACGAGCGCATCGCCGGGCGGATGAGCGCGCGCGAGGTCCCCACGCTGCTGCTGTGGGGCACCAACGATCCCGTGTTCCAGCAGCGTTACCTCGAGGACCTCATGCGGCGGGCACCCCACGCGGACGTCCACCGCTTCGAAGGCGCCAAGCACCTGCTGCCCGAGGCCCGGGACATCGCCCCAGCGATCCTCACGTGGCTCGGTGAGCGTTTCGGTCAGGACGAGCCCGTGGTGCAGGCCCACCGTGAGCGCCGCGCGCGCGGTCGCGGGGACTTCGTGCCGTTCTTCGCCGAACTCGACGCACGACGCCGCGACGCCTCCCCCGCCGTCGTGGACATGGGACCCGTCATGGGAACCGTGGACGGTTCCGCACCGGCGCTCAACGTGGAACGCACCGTGACCTGGGCCCAGCTGAGCACGTCCGTGGACCAGCTCGCGGTGGCCCTGCTGCGCACGGGCGTGCGCCCCGGGGACCGTGTGAACCTCATGGTCCCCCCGGGCTCCATGCTCACCACCCTGATCTACTCGTGCCTGCGCATGGGCGCGGTGATCGTGGTCGCGGACCAGGGGCTGGGCCGCAAGGGACTGACCCGGGCGCTGCGCGGTTCGTCCCCCGACTGGTTCATCGGCATCCGCAAGGCCCTCATGGGTGCGCGCGCCCTGGGCTGGCCCGGACGCCGGATCTCCGCGGACCGGCTGGACCCCGTGTCCAAGAAGCTGCTGGGCGTGGAACACACTGTGGCCGAGCTCATGGACTCGGTGACCACCGTGCGCCCGGAGGACATCCCCGCCGTGGACCCGGACGCCGCGGCCGCCGTGCTGTTCACGTCCGGCTCCACCGGACCCGCCAAGGGCGTGGTCTACACCCACCGCCAGATGGCCGGGATGCGCGACACCATCCGGGACACCTACGGGCTGCGGGCCGGAACCGGACTCGTGGCCGGGTTCGCGCCGTTCGCGCTGCTCGGCCCCGCCCTTGGTGCCGCCTCCGTCACACCGGACATGGACGTCACGAGCCCCAAGACGCTCACCGCACAGGCGCTCACCGAAGCTACGATGGCGATCGGCGCCACCGCGGTATTCGCGTCCCCCGCGGCCATCGCCAACGTCCTGGCCACCGCGGACGAGCTGTCCCCCGCCGAGCGTGATGCGCTGGCCCGGGTGGACCTCATGCTCTCCGCCGGAGCGCCGATCCCCGAGGAGCTGCTCGCCCGGTTGCAGGAGCTGATGCCCGCGGCCGAGCTGCACACCCCCTACGGGATGACCGAGGCGTTGCCCCTGACCGACGTCAGCTTGGACGTGATCCGCGCGGCACGGGAGGACGCCCAGAGCGGCGTCGAGGGTGCGGGCCGCGGCGTGTGTGTGGGCACCCCGGTCGAGGGAGCGCAGCTCGGCGTATTGCCGCTGCGCGCGGACGGCTCCGTCTCCCCCGACATCGTGACCACCCCTGGTGTCACCGGCGAGATCGTGGCGCGCGCACCGCACGCCAAGGACCACTACGACCGGTTGTGGATCACGGAGCGCGCCTCCGACCTGACCCCCGGCTGGCACCGCACCGGGGACGTGGGGCACTTCGACGCCCGTGAGCGGCTGTGGTACGAGGGCCGCCTGGCCCACGTGATCACGATGTCCGACGGGCCGGTGTCTTCCGTCGCGGCGGAGCACGCCGCCCAGACGGTTCCCGGTGTGGGCCGCGTGGCCGTCGTGGGTGTGGGCCCCCGCGGTTCCCAGTCCCCCGTGGCCGTGATCGAAACGGTGCCCCCGGCCGCCAAGCCCCACGTGGCCCCCGCGGATCTGGCCGAGCGCGTGCGCGCTACGATCGATTTCGCGACCGGGCTGGCTGTGAGCGCCGTGCTCGTGATCCCCGAGCAGCCCACGGACATCCGCCACAACTCCAAGATCGACCGCGCCGAATTGAGTGACTGGGCCGAGCAGGCCCTGGCCACCGGAAAGATGAGTGCCCTGTGAGCCACGACCAGACCCCTGCTCCCGACCGCTCCGGCGCCGGCCGCCACCGCGCCGACGATCACGACGCCGCTGCGCCCGCTCCCGGGGCCACCGCGGCCGGGGCGGCGTCGTCGGCTCCCCGGAACGACGGGAACGCAAGCAATTCCGATGCAAACGCATCGGATGGAGACCGGCAGGACACCGCTCCCGGCGTCGCGCAGATCGCGGATCCCGAGCGTGGCGGCGCCACCGCGACCCAGGGTGAGCTGACCGGGGACGGCCGCACCGTGCTGGTGACCGGCGCGTCAGGGATGCTCGGCGGGGACGTGGCCCGCGTCCTGCTCTCGCGCGGCTGGCGCGTGCGCGTCTTCCAGCGGGGTCACGCATCCGTGGCCGAGCGCGAAGGCGTCGACGAGGTGCTCGGTTCGGTGACCGATCCCGACGACGTGGCGCGCGCGCTCGACGGCGTGGACGACGTCATCCACCTCGCGGCCAAGGTCTCCTTCACCGGGGACTGGGAGGACTTCGTGCGGGTCAACGTGACCGGGACGCGTGTGCTGCTGTGCCAGGCGCAGAACGCCGGGGTGCAGAACGTGGTCTTCGTGTCCTCGCCGTCCGTGGCCCACGCGGGCGTGTCGATCGAGGGCGCGGGCGCGGAACCCGCAAACCCCCAGACGGCGCGCGGGAACTACGCGCGGTCCAAGGCCGCCGCTGAACTGCTCGGCCTGAGCATGGACGGCCAGCGCGACCTCAAGGTGGCCGCGGTACGTCCGCACATCGTGTGGGGCCCCGGGGACACCCAGCTCGTGGAGCGCGTCGCGGATCGCGCGGCGGCCGGGCGGATGCCGTACCTGGACAACGGTGCGGCCATGATCGACACCACCTACATCGACAACGCGTCCGAGGGCATCGTGCGGGCGCTCGAGCGCATTGACACCGTGCGCGGACGCGCGCTGGTGATCACCAACGGTGAGCCCCGCCCCGTGGGCGAACTCATCGCACGGATGTGCCGCGCCGCGGGCGCCCCCGCGCCCACGCGCTCGATCCCCGGTGGCGTGGCACGCTTCGCCGGCCGCGTCATCGAGAAGGTCTGGCCGTACCTGCCCGCGAAGTTCCGCGGCGGGGACGGCGAGCCGCCCATGACCGAGTTCCTGGCCGAGCAGCTGTCCACGGCCCACTGGTTCGACCAGCGCGAGACCCGCGAACTGCTGGACTGGACGCCGTCCGTGAGCCTGGACGAGGGCTTCGCGCGGCTCACTGCGTATTACTCCGACAAGCCGCGCCCGCAGCGCAACACGGGATCGGTCGCGGTGTCACGCGTGGTGGAGGTCGCCGACGACCAGCGCATCCGCGCCGAGGACGCCTCGATCGCCCCCGAAGAAGAGAGCGGAACGAGCAACGACCTGCAGATCGTGCGCGCACAGTAGGCGCTGTCGTGCCCGCGGCGTGGAGCCGCGGGCACGATGCGAACCAGGGTGCAGGCCCCGCTACCCGGCCTCCGCGTGCGGTTGCTCAGTAGTGGGAGCGCGCTTGCAGGATGATGAGATCGTCACCCACGACCATGTAGACCAGCCGGTGTTCGGCAGTGATTCTCCTC
Organism: Kocuria marina; assembly: GCA_014652975.1. Classification (GTDB taxonomy): domain Bacteria; phylum Actinomycetota; class Actinomycetes; order Actinomycetales; family Micrococcaceae; genus Kocuria; species Kocuria marina. Next base: position 35,481 of record BMZV01000004.1, read on the forward strand.
GACCACGCGCCTCTGCCTCCGGTGCATCCTGGCGTGAGTGGCCGGGTACGACGTCCGGACAGGGCCGGGACCGATGCCCGGATCAATCGATCTCTTCGCCGGCGAGGGCCTTGGCGGCTAGGCGCTCCTCCTCACTGACCTCCCACACCTCGTAGGCGGCGTGCAACGCCAGCAGGATGATCAGACATCCGAGGACCAGGTCCGGCCATCCTGAGCCCGTCCATGCGGTGATCAGGGCCATGACGATGATCGCCACGTTCACCAGCACGTCGTTACGGGCCGAGAGGAACGCGGCGCGGCCGAGGGAGCCGCCGTGGTTGCGGACGCGGGCGATGACGAGAGCACTCGTCCCGTTGATGACAATGGCGCCGAGCGAGGCGAGGACGACGGGCAGCACGTCCGGTGCCACAGGCTCGGCGAACCGCTGAGCTGCTTCCCATGCCGCGAACGCGGCCGGAGCGAGGATCACGACGGCCATGACCTTGCCCATGACGGCGCGCTTGGCCAGGGCCCAGCCGAGCGCCACGAAGATCAACAGGTTGATCGAGGTGTCCTCGAGGAAGTCGACACTGTCGGCCAGCAGCGACACCGACCCTGAACCGAGCGCGACGAAGAACTCGACGAAGAAGTACCCGAAGTTCAGGAGGGCGACCGTGAGCACAGCTCGACGGACCCGGGGTGCATCGAAGGCGCCGGGCGCCTTCCCCGGGTTCTCGTCCGGTTCACTGGGAGCATTCATGGGCACAATTCTCGTCATTGGCTCTCGGGGACACCCCGGGGCCAGCGGGTGATCCGGATGGCCTGGGCGGCGTGGGGACATCGATGCCGGTCTCGACCCCCGACGGGCGAACCGCCTGCGGGGTCTCTCGTCAGGGCCGGAAACGTCTCGGCCGCCGCTGGCACCGCGAGCAGCGATACGAGGAACGGTTGGCGAAGCGCTCACGCACGATGACGCCGTCGTCCCCGCCGGCCTCGCAGCGAGGGCACGGCTGGCCGGCGCGGCCATAGGCGTTCAGTGACCGGGAGAAGTACCCGGACTCGCCGTTGACGTTGACGTACAGCGAGTCGAAGCTCGTGCCGCCCGCGTCCAGCGCGCGACGCATGACCTCCTGGCACGCCGCCACGAGTGTGTATGTGCGCGGCGCGGTCATGGTCTCGGTGGGCGCGGCCCAGTGCAGGCGCGCCGCCCACAGCGCTTCGTCCGCGTAGATGTTGCCGATCCCGGAAATCAGCCCCTGGTCCAGCAGCGCGCGCTTGAGCCCGGTCCGACGACGCCGCAGCGCCGCGTGGAAGGCCGCGACGTCGAAGAGCGGGTCCAGCGGATCGCGCGCAATGTGCACGGCGTGTTCCGGGACCGTGCCGTGGCCGTCCGACGCGGGCACCAGACGATCCAGCAGCATCCCACCGAAGATCCGCTGGTCCACGAACCGCAGTTGCTCTGGCAACGGCTGCCCGGACTCGTCGAGCGCCGGGGACAGCTCCAGCCGGATGCGCTCGTGACGCGGCCTGGGGTGTTCCGGGGAGGACAGGAGCAGTTGCCCACTCATCCCCAGGTGCACGAGCAGTGCGCGGGAAGGTTCTGACCCATCCGCAGCGCGCACGGGCAACCACAGGAACTTGCCGCGCCGGCACGCGTCGACAACTGTCACCCCGGTCAATTCGCGGCGGAAGTCCTCCGGGCCGTCGGTGTGTCGCCGCAGGGACCGGGGGTCCACGACCTCCACGCTCTCCACGGTGCGCCCCACGACCCAGCGGGCGACGCCGCGGCGCACCACTTCCACTTCGGGCAACTCAGGCACGGCGCGCTCAGTTCTCGGTGGCGAAACGTTCGACGATTGCCTCGCACGCGACCGCGGCGGCCGCGCGTTCGGCGGCCTTCTTGGACGTCCCCTCGCCGTGTCCCAGGACATCACCGTGTACGACGACGTCCGCGGCGAAGCGGCGCGCGTGGTCCGGGCCGGTGCCCTCGACCTCGTAGCGCACGGTCCCCAGCTCGTACTGGGAGGCGAGTTCCACCACGCGGGTCTTCCAGTCGCGGCCCTCGTGCAGCACGCGGGTGTCCTCGAGTAAGGGGACGATCAGTCGCAGCACGAGATCGCGCGCGGGCAACGGCCCACACGCCTCGTAGACGGCGCCGATCAGGGCCTCGGTGGTGTCCGCGAGGATGGAGGCCTTCTCGGCCCCGTGCGTGCGGATCTCGCCCTTGCCCAGGCGGATGTGGGGGCCGAGGCCGAGGGTCTTGGCGACCCCGGCGAGCGCGCGGGCGGAGACCACGGATGCCCGCAGTTTCGCGAGGCTCCCCTCGTCCCACTCGGGATAGCGGTGGAAGATCTTGTCCGTGACCGCGAGCTGCAGGACCGCGTCCCCCAGGAACTCGAGGCGTTCGTTGTGGACTTCCCCGGGATGCTCGTACGCGTACGAACGATGTGTGAGCGCAATGCGAAGCGTCTCGGTGTCGAGGTCGACACCGAGACGCTCAAGCAGTTCGCCGGGATCCGGCAAAATGGTCACCTTACGCGTCAGCGACCTTGCGACCCTTGTACTCGTAGAACAAGGGGGTGCCGGCGGAATCGGAGACCAGCTTGGCCTGGTGCGGCAGGCTGTAGCTGACCTTGCCGTTCTCCACGGTCTTCACCAGTTTGGGGGCTTGCGCCTTCCACTGGGAGCGGCGCATCCGGGTATTCGCGCGGGACATTTTCCGCTTGGGAACAGCCACGGCTATCTCTCTTCTCTCGTGTCGGTTGTCGGCTCCGACGCCTGCGGATCCCCCGATTCGGTCATCAGCCCCTGCAGGGCGGACCAGCGGGGATCCAGGACGTCGTGGTGGTGGTCCGGGTCGTTCTCGAGCCGTGCGCCGCACTGGGCGCACAGGCCCGGGCAGTCAGCCCGGCACACCGGTTGGAACGGCAGTTGTGTGATCACTGCGTCCCGAAGCATCGGTTCGAGGTCGATCTCCTCGTCCCGCACTTCATACACTTGCTCGTCCTCGACGTTCTCGTCACCCTGGGGGGACGGATCGAAGACGAAAAGTTCTTGCACGTCGACCGGTAGTTCGTAGTCGATGGGGTCGAGGCATCTACTGCATTCCCCGTGAACGCTCACGATCACGGTTCCGGACACCAGAATACCGTCGTGGACGGATTCCAGGCGCAGCTGCAGATCCATGGGCGCGCCCTCCGGCGAGCCGATGAGCGCCGTACCGAAGTCCTTCGGTGCGGGTGCCTCGACATCCAGGGTTTCCATGGTCCCCGGTCGGTGTTCGAGATCCCTGACGTTGAACGTGAGGGCTGAACTGTTGCGGTGATTCACGAAACTCCTGGCTAACGACACTGGCCGACAGACCACCTTAGCATGCCGACCCTCGTCGGTTCATCCCACGGGCCCCGTCCGGATGTCCTCCGGACGCACGGCCGTGGCACCCGCGGGCTCTCGCCGGGAGACGGCCCGCCCGATCGGCGGCGCGGTGAGACCATGCAGCATCACGGAGCAGAACACGACCATGACCGCACTCTCCAGGATGATCCCGATCTGCGTATCGATCCCGGCCTGCGGGGCGAGGAGCGCCAGCACGACGGAGGCGATCCCGCGCGGATCCAGCCACGCGATCGTGGCGCGTTCGGGCCAGGTCGCTCGGGACCAGGATGCAGGCCAGCACGAGGCACAGGGACAACCGGACGTCCGGCAGCAGGTACATGGCGGCGAAGAACACCGCGATGAGACTGAGTGGCAGGGCCAGGAACAGCACGCGCAGCACCGGGGTGCGGCTGCGACGCGGGGCGTCGCGGATGTCCAAAGCGTCCATGAACAGCAACACGGACAGGATTACTTCCAGGGTGCGTTCCACCGAGGTGCTGGTCAGGGACTCGATCAACGGGGTCGAGCTCTACCACCCCGCGGCCATGCCCGACCTGGCAATTCCGCCGGGCCCCTCAGCGCCGTTCGATGGCCCGCAGGACGGGGTCGGGAACGAACGACGCGACGTCTCCCCCGAGTGCCGCGACCTCCATCACGAGGGACGAGGACACGTGCAACAGGGACGGCTCCCCCGGCAGGAACACCGTCTCCACGCCCGTGAGGGAACGGTTCATGGTGGCCATGGGCAGTTCGTAGTCGTAGTCCGCGCTGTTGCGTAGCCCCTTGATCAGGGCCACCGCCTCCCGGCGCTCCGCGTAGTCCGCGATCAGCCCCGACGCGAGCGGTTCCACGACCACGGCCGGTTCGTCCGCGAACACCTCGCGCACCAGTTTGATCCGGGTGTCCTCGCTGAAGCGGTGGGTCTTGTTGGGGTTCGTGGACACGGCCACGATCACCTCGTCGAACAGGCGGGCAGCGCGGTGGATCACCGCGCAGTGTCCCAGGTGCAGCGGGTCGAAGGACCCCGGGCAGATGGCGCGTCGCATGGCACCACCCTAGCGGCAGGGGTTCCTAGACTGGGCCCATGATCGCAGACGCTCACGACCACTCGCCCGCGGCCGCACCCCGCGCCGATCCCGCCCGGGAGCTGTCCCGCGCCCAGCCGTGGCAGCGCATGGCCGCAGGCGGCGGGCTGCTGGATCCCTCCGGGGCCCTCCGTTCCACGGTCTTCGAAGAGATGACGGCGCTCGCCACGCGCACCGGCTCGGTGAACCTCGGTCAGGGGTTCCCGGATTTCGCGCCGCCGCAGCCCATGGTCGACGCCGCGGTGGCCGCCCTGCACACCGGGCACCACCAGTACGCGCCCATTATCGGCGTCCCCGCACTGCGCCAGGCGGTGGCTAAGCACCAGCGCGACCACTACGGTCTGCACCTCGACCCCGATTCGCAGATCGCCGTGAGCGCGGGCGCGACCGAGGGCATGACCGCGGCGCTGTTGTCCGTGCTGCAGCCCGGGGACGAAGTGGTCATGTTCGAGCCGCGCTATGACCTCTACGGCGCGGCCGTGGAATTCACCGGCGCCACGCCCGTTCCCGTCCCCCTGCTCCCCCCGACCTTCACGCCGGACCCGGACGACGTGCGCGCCGCGTTCTCCCCCCGCACCCGCGCCGTGATACTCAACGACCCGCACAACCCCACGGGCACGGTGGCGTCCCGCGAGTTCAAGGAACTGCTCGTGGAGCTCGCCACGGAGTTCGACGCCGTGATCGTGACCGACGAGGTGTACGAGCACCTCCGGTTCGCCGGGCCCCATGAGCCCATCGCCTCCCTGCCCGGGGCTGCGGAGCGCACCCTGAGCGTGTCCTCCGCGGGGAAGACGTTCTCCGCCACGGGCTGGCGCGTGGGCTGGGTGAGCGGCCCGCCCGAGCTGATGCGCGGGGTCATCGCCGTGAAGAGCTATCTTTCGCACAGCGCGGCCGCCCCGCTGCAGCACGCCGTGGCCCATGCACTGAGTTTCCCGCCCGCGTTCTACGATGCGCTGCTCGAGGACTACCGCGAGCGCCGAGACGTGCTCGTGGCCGGGCTGCGGGAGGCCGGGCTGACCCCGCCGGTTCCCGAGGGCACGTTCTTCGCGGTCGCGGACGTGAGCGATCACTACGCGCTCGCCGGGGTGGACAACGCCACGGACCTCGGCCGGCACTGGGCCGAGAACGCGGGTCTGGTGGGCATCCCGGTCTCGGCGTTCGCGGGTCCCGCGAACCGGGGGCTGTACGCGGACTGGCTGCGGTTGGCGTTCTGCAAGCGCACGGACGTGCTGCGCGGGGCCATGGCGGGACTCGCCGCCGCGGTCTGACAGGCCGTTACCGGGCGCCGACGGCGGCGCGCTCGGCCTCGCGCAGCTCCGGCTCGCGAGGTGCCTGAGCCGGTGCAGCTGACCAGGTCGACCGCGCAGGGGCCCGGGTCGACGACGCCCGGACCGGGGTGCCGCCGAGGTCAGTCCGCGTCCGAGGCACCGGGCGCGTCGTCGTCCGCTTCGAGGAACCACAAGCGGGTCTCGCCATGCTCGCCGTCCTCGAAACGGCGCAGGCCGCGGGGCCACGCGGGCTCCTCGGTGCGTGTGGAACGCTCGACCGCGATCACCCCGCCCGGCCCCAGCCGACCCGCGAGCCGCGAGAGCGTCCGGGCGAGCTCATCGTTGTCCAGAGGGTAGGGCGGGTCGGCGAGCACGAGGTCCCAGCGGTGGTGCGCGGCGCGGCCCAGGTACCCGGCCACGGCGGACTGCACGGTGGTGATCTTGGTGTCCGGGCACGACGCCGCTACGAGCGTCGCGTTCTCCCGGCACACCGCCGCCGCCACGGCCGCTCGTTCCACGAGCGTGACGGTCGCGGCTCCGCGGCTCGCCGCCTCGAGGCCCAGGGCGCCCGAGCCCGCGAAGAGGTCGAGGACGCGTGCGCCCTCACACATGCCCCAGGCGTCGAGCCGGGCGAACAGTGATTCCTTGACCCGGTCGGTCGTGGGTCGTGTGGCCGAGCCGGGCACCGACTTCAGGCGTTGGCCGCCGGCTCGTCCGGCTATGATCCGTGTCATCCTCGCTCCAGGAATGCTTGTCGGTCCTCGTCCAGGACCCGTGTGATCGCCGCACGCAGGGCGGGGTGTTCGGTGAGCTGCGGGTCGTCGTGGACCACGATCTCCGCGGCGGCCCTGGCCCGTGCGACGAGGGCCTCGTCCCGCAGTGCACTGATCCACCGTAGGCCGGAGCGGCCCCCGGACTGGGACGCGCCCAGGATGTCCCCCTCCTTGCGCAGGCTCAGATCGACTTCCGCGAGATCGAAGCCGTCCGTGGTCGCGGCCACGGCGTCGAGACGCGCGCGCCCGGGATGATCGGGGGGCGTGCGGGTCACGAGCAAGCACGTGCCCGGGTGCTCACCGCGCCCGATCCGCCCGCGCAGCTGGTGTAGTTGGGAAATCCCGAACTGTTCCGGGTCCGCGATGATCATGAGCGTGGCGTTGGGGACGTCCACCCCGACCTCGATCACCGTGGTGGAAACCAGTACGTCGGTGTTCCCCGCCGCGAAGTCCGCCATGGTGCGAGCCTTGAGTGGCGTGTCCTGGCGACCGTGCAGCACGGCCACGCGGGCGCCCCGAAGTTCGGGCTGTGCGGCCACGAGCTCGGTGAGCCACGTGACGGTCGCGGGCTCGAGATCTTCCTCTTGCGTCTCGATGGAATCGCGCAGGCTCTCGAAGGGGGGCACCGCGGCGTCATCGCCGATCTTGGGCGCGACGACGTAGACCTGCCGGCCGCGCGCGACGTGCTCCGCGGCGAGCGCCCACACGCGGCGTTCCCAGGCCGGGCCGTGCTCGGCGAGGCCCACGACGAACGTGCCGATGGGTTGGCGCCCGCCCGGCAACTCCCGCAGTGTGCTCACGTCCAGGTCGCCGAAGACCGTCATGGCCACGGTGCGCGGGATGGGCGTGGCCGTCATCACGAGGGTGTGCGGGGCCTGGCCGGCCTTGTCCCGGAGGGCGTCGCGTTGTTCCACGCCGAAGCGGTGCTGCTCGTCCACGACGGCCAAGCCGAGGTCCGCGAACTGCACCGCGTCCTGGATCAGGGCATGGGTGCCCACCACGATGCCCGCGGCGCCGCTGGCGATGTCCAGGAGGGCCTTGCGGCGGGCGGGTGCGGACATGCTGCCGGTGAGCAGGGTGACCCGTGTGGCCTCCGGGTCCCCACCCAGCTGCCCGGCCATGGCGAGGGGGCCCAGCGCGGCCGTGATCTTCTCGTGGTGCTGCGCGGCGAGCACCTCGGTGGGGGCGAGCATGGCCGCCTGGCCGCCGTGGTCCACGACCTGGAGCATGGCCCGCAGCGCGACCACGGTCTTACCGGAGCCCACATCGCCCTGCAGCAACCGGTTCATGGGTGCGGTGCCCGCGATCTCCCGGGAGATCTCCTCCCCGACCGCCCGCTGGCCAGGGGTCAGGGCGAAGGGCAGGGAGGCGTCGAAGCGGGCCAACAGGCCGTCCTCCCGCGGGGGTCGTGGGGCCACGGGATGCGCGGCGTGCTCCGCGCGACGGCGCACGAGCTCGGCCTGCAGGACGAACGCTTCCTGGAACCGGAACCGATTGCGCGCCCGTTCGTAGGCCGCCACGGTCTCGGGAACGTGCAGATCCCGGTAGGCCTGTCCCGGTTCCGGCAGTCCCTGCGCGGCGACGACGTCGGGCGGCAGCGGGTCCTGGATCGCGTCCAGGTCCGCGGTGAGCAGTACTTGCTGGACCACCTTTCCGATCCGCGGCGTGGTGAGCTTGCCGGACTCCGGGTACACGGGGATGGGCATGAGCTCACCGGAGTCCGAGGCGGCACGGGACACCGATTCGGGGGTGTCCACGAGGGCGTAGTCCGCGCCCGCCATCGACAGGTTCCCCCGGTAGAACTCCGGCTTCCCCGTGAACAGGGCGAGCGCCCCCACGGGGAGGTCCTTCTGGGCGGAGTACGCGTTGAAGAACGTGATCTTCAGGTAGGCACCGGAGTCGTCCGAGACCGTGACGTCCGTGAGACTGCGCCGAGGATCACTGCGCATGCGCCGGGTGCTTGTGCTCTCGACGCGTGCGACGAACGAGGTCCGCTCCCCCGCCACCAGGTCCGTGAGCGCCTGGATCTTCCCCCGGCGGATGTAACGCCGTGGCGCGTGGTCCAGCAGTTGGCCCACCGTGGTGATCCCCAGGTCCTTGGCCAGCAGGGACACCGTGGAGCGCGGGGACTTCCCGGGGACGTAACGGGTCAGGGGCTGGTCCAGCAGGTCCGCGAAGGCGGGCAACCCCTGCGGCGCGGCAGGCGCATCCCCGTCCGGCTGGTGGCTGGTCACCGTGGCTCCGCCGCGAGGGACGTCACTGTCACATTGCGCGCGGTGCCGCGCCGGCGCATGAGGTCCAGCGCGGTGTCCGGGTCCGCGACGTGCACGTGGACGCGCCACGTGTACCCGTTCTCGTTCTCACTGACCGCGCTGACGATCACACTGTCCCCGGCGTCGTCGAGCTCGTGGCGCAGTTCGGCGGCGTCCAGGGCGGAGAGGTCCATGGTGCCCATGACCTCGTACCCATCCGAGGGCTCCTGCTCGTCACTCGTGAGCGGCAGCGCGTGGTCCCGGACGATGTCCTGCACGGGGTCCGCGGCCGAGTCCTCCCCGCTGAGTTCGGCGCGCAGCGCCGCGAGGATGACGAGCATGCCGAGCGCGCCGGAATCCACCGTGCCGCGTTCACTGAGCACCGGAATCTGGTCCACGGTGTCGATAACGGCCTGCGTGGCGGCCTGCACCATGAGGTCCAGCCACTCGACGAGCTGCTGATTGGACCCTTCCGCGGCGGTGTCCGGGACGGGTACCCCCCCGGCGGCCTGCAGGACGGAGATCATGGTCCCCGGAACGGGCTCGGTGAGTGCGGACCAGCACCGGACCTGGGCTGCCATGAGCGCCGCCTTGAGCTGCGCGGCGGTCAGCCGCACGCAGCCCTCCACCGCCTGGCCCATGGCGGTCAACGCCACCGCGGCCAGTACGCCGGAGTTCCCGCGGGCCTGCTCGAGGGCGGCCTGGCCCGCGTAGACGAGCAGTTCGCCCACGTCCCTGCCCTCGATCAGGTGCGCGGCCTCCGCCGCGAATCCCACCGTGGCGCTGAGGTTCGCACCGGTGTCCGCGTCCGCGACGGGGAAGACGTTGAGATCGTCTAGAACGTCCGCGTGCTCGCGCAGCCGACGGTGCGCGGCGTCGAGCCAGTTGCGTATCTCGGTGGTGGACGAGCCGGCTCTATGGCTCAAAGTGATCCCATCCTTCGACGACGTCGCGACCGAACCACTGCCGTGGGCTCCGGCCCGCAATGGTCACGGTGCCGCGCTCGTGGCGCCGCTGCCGTGCTCCGTTCCCTGCTGACGAGCCACCGCCCCGGGGGCCGTCCTCGCGGGGCAAGGGTGCACACGAGCCTATCGCACGGACCCCGGACGGCAACGGGGATTCCACAGGGAGCACGGCGAGCAGACCGTGGTCCTCACCCCCCGTGAGCACCCACTGCCACGGGTCCACCCCAACGGCTTCCCCCGCGTGGGCGAGCGTGTGCACCGCGGGTTCCAGGGCCTGCGGGTCCAGGTCGATGCTCACGCCGCTCGCTCGTGCGATCCGGCGGACATCGCGCAACAGACCGTCCGAGATGTCGAGCATGGCGATCGCCCCTGCCCGAGCGATTTCCGCCCCCACGGAAACGGGCGGGGCCGGTCGCAGTTGGGCGCGGTGCAGCGCGGTCCGTTCGGGCTCGGGGACGCCGTCCCAGCGCCCCGGCACGGGGGTCTGCAGGGCGTCCAGTCCGGCCGCCGCGCGGCCGAGCACGCCCACGTGCACGAGAGTCCCGCCCCGTCCGGCCCCACTGCGCAGTACGGGCTCACCCTCGAGCCTGCCCAGGACCGTGGCCGTGACGGACAGTTCCCGCCCCCGCCCGAGGTCCCCGCCCACGAGCGCGCACTCCGCCGCGCCCAGTTCACCGAAGGCCCGCGAGAGTCCCGCCGCGAACTCGGAAACCCATGCGACCTGGGTGTCCCCCGGCATGGTGAGGGACACGACCATGGCCGTGGGCACGGCCCCCATGGCGGCGATGTCCGCGAGGTTCTGCGCGGCGCACTTGTGCCCCACGTCCGCGCCGGTGGTGCGGTAACCGCACGGCCACACGATCGCGAAGTCCTGGTCCACGGTCAGCGTGTCCGTGGTGACCACGACCCGCTCGCCGGGGGCCGCGATCACGGCGCAGTCGTCCCCGGGTCCCACCAGGACGTGCGGTCCGTCCGTGGTGGCGCCCGGGAGGAACGCGTCCAGCAGCTCGGTCTCGCTGAGTTGGGACACGGTGGTCCCGGGCGGGGCGGCGGGCTCGTGCGTCATGTCCCTTACACTAGCGAGCCATTCCGACGGGCACAGTCACCGAACTCCCGGGTGCAGCACCTATCCTGGGTGCCATGATTCCCCCGGCCCCGCAGCACCCGTCCACGCCCACGTCCGCCGCGCAGGCCCCCGGGACTCGGCCGCGGCTGCGCGGCGTCGTACGAGGCGCAGGGCACGACGCCGCCACGGGGCGCGGGAGGGCGCGACCGACGTCGTCGTCCCGCCGCCGCGTGGCCGGCGCGGCTGTGGTGGGTGCGCTCGTGCTCACCGGGTGCGGTTCGACCGTGACCGTGGACGGCGCCCCGGACAACGCCAACCCCGACTGCGCGTCCGTGATGCTCGCGATGCCCGAGTCGGTGAGCGGGATGGATCAGCGGGAGACCTCGAGCCAGGGCACCACGGCCTACGGGGACCCGTCGGCCATGATCGTGCGCTGCGGCGCGGAGGAACCGGGACCCACCACGGACCCGTGCACGAACGTCAACGGCGTGGACTGGCTGATCTCCGAGGTGCCGGATCAGAAGGACCAGTGGCGCGCGGTGACCTACGGCCGTTCCCCCGCGGTGGAGGTGCTCTTCGACAGCAGCCGCGTGCCGTCCTCGACCGCGCTCGTGGACACGGGATCCGCCATGCAGAACATCGAGCAGACCCGGCAGTGCCTGTCCGTCAAGGACACCCTAGAGCAGCAGGGCCGCCCCTAGAAGGCGGCCTCACTCGACCGTGACCTCCACCCGGGCCCACGAGTTGTTCACGTAACCCTTGGGGTTCCACAGCGCTCGCGGTGACTCCGGCTGGCACGCGCCGGTGCTGTCCCACGCGCGGGCCATCAGGACGTGGGACCCGGCCCCGGTCACCGGGACGAGTGCCTCCCAGTGCTGCCACGCCCACGGGGAGGCCGCCGCATCCAGCTCGGCCTGGTGCCACGTGCGCCCGTCGTCCCCGGAGACGTCCACGCGCGCCACCGTGCGATCGTCCCCCGCGTACGCGTACCCGGTGACGCGCACCGGACCGCCCGGAACGTGCTCGTGCTCCTCCGGGCTCAGGATGTCGCAGTTCAACGCGACGGATCCCAGACTGATGCCGTCCCCCGGCCCGGCGTGATCCGGGTCCGCCTCGGGCGGCAGGACGCGATAGGCCGTGGCCTGGAAGTAGTTCTCGGACGGGTCCGCGCGCACCGTGATCCCGCGCAACCACTTGACGCTGCGCGCCCCCACGTACCCGGGGACGACGACGCGCACGGGCGCCCCGTGCACCAAGGGCAGGGGTTCGCCGTTCATCGCCCACGCGAGCAGCACCTCGGACGACAACGCCTTGGCGAGCGGGATCGACCCGCCGTAGGCCTGCGGGGGATCCGCGAGGTCGGAAACGTCCGAGGCCGTGAACTCCACGTGCCGGGCGCCGTCCGCGACACCGACCGACCGCAGGACGTCGCACAATCGAGCCCCGGTCCACGGCGCGGTGGAGGTGGCCCCGGGTCCCCACGGGTCCTCCCCCGGGATGTCACGCACGGGCAGGAAACCGGCACGGCGATTGCCCGCGCACTGCATCGTGGCCGTGAGCGTGTGGTGCGTGAACTCCTCCCGCAACCGTTCCGGCGTGAAGCTCGCGGACTCGTCGACGAGCCCGTCGACCGTGACCGCCCAGTCCCCGGGGTCGTTCTCGGGCACCGGGCCGTGATTGCGCACGTAGAAGGAATCGGGGGTCGTGATCGGATCGTGGAGTCCCGACCGGGGTGGTTCCGCGTTGTACGGGTTGGTCTCGTGGACGATCATGTCATCGCGTTTGTGCCACACGGGTGCCCCTTCCGACCCCGGCGTTCACGCGACCCTCACGCGGCGTGCGTGGGCGGATTCAGCGCAGCCCCACGGGCCGTTCGAGCGCCAGGGTGATCAACTCGTCGATCAGTGCACTGTACTGCAGCCCGCTCGCGTCCCACATGCGCGGGTACATGGAGATGGGGGTGAACCCGGGCATGGTGTTGATCTCGTTGATGATCACGCGGTGATCGGGCGTCACGAAGAAGTCGCAGCGTGCGAGTCCCTCACCGTCCACGGCGTGGAACGCGCGCACCGCCTCGCGGCGCAGCGTGTCGATCACGTCCTCCGGGAGCTTCGCGGGGCACGAGAGTGCAGCGCCGTCGTCTTCAAGGTACTTGGCCTCGAAGTCGTAGAACGCGTGACCCTGCACCTCGATCTCCCCGGGCAGGGACGCGCGGGCCTCGTCGGTGCCGTGGCCACCCAGGACGGCGCACTCGATCTCACGGCCGTCGATGCCCGCCTCGATCACGAGCTTGCGGTCGTGTTCGCGCGCGGTCTCGATGGCCGCGTCCAGTCCGGAGGGGTCGTCCACCCGGGTGATCCCGAAGGACGACCCGGCGCGCGCGGGCTTGACGAAGACCGGGAAGCCCAGCTCGGCGACGGCGCGGTGCACGCCCTGCGGGTCGGTGCGCCACGTGCGGTCGTGGACCACGGTGTACGGACCCACCTCGAGTCCGGCGGCCTGGAACGCGAGCTTCATGAAGTGCTTGTCCATCCCGATCGCCGAGGCCGCCACGCCGCACCCCACGTACGGCAGGTCCGCGAGCTCGAGCAGCCCCTGCAGGGTCCCGTCCTCACCGAACGGACCGTGCAGCAACGGGAAGACGATGTCCACGTGGCGGCCGCGGGTCAGGGCGGCACCGTGCTCGTCCGAATCGTGGATCAGCAGCCGGCTGTCCCCCGTCTGCAGGGGCAGGCTCACTCGTCGCCGCCCCACGGGCAGCTGCGCCATGGGCTGCTCGTCCAGCAGCGCCTCGAGTTCCTCCTGGGAGTACAGGAACCATGCGCCGTCCGTGGAGATCCCCACACTCACCACGTCCCACGTGTCACGGTCGATGGCCCGCAGTACCGAGCGCGCTGTGATGAGGGAGACGGAATGTTCCGACGAGCGCCCGCCGAACACGACCGCGACACACGGCTTACTGCCCGCGGCGGTGGACTCGGGGTTCTCGTGGGTGGTGCTCATGCGCTGTTCCCTTCGGATTTCAGATCGCGGCCCAACAGCCTGGGCGCCAGTTCGTGGACCGGAACGTCGTTGCGCAGTACGCTCACCACGGCCTCCGTGATGGGCATGTCCACGCCGTGGCGGCGCGCGAGGGCGAGGACCGCGGGGGCGGACTTGATCCCCTCCGCGGTCTGGGTCATGGCGTCCTGCACCTGCTCGAGGCTCAGTCCGGCCCCCAGGAGCCTACCGGCCGTGTGGTTGCGGGACAGGGAGGACGAGCACGTGGCCACGAGGTCGCCCATCCCTGACAACCCCGACAAGGTGGTCAGGTCGCCGCCCAGCGCCAGGGCCAGCCGTGTGGTCTCGGCCAGGCCGCGCGTCATGACCGAAGCTTTGGAGTTGTCCCCGTAGCCGCGGCCGTCGCAGATCCCCACGCACAGGGCGATCACGTTCTTCACGAGACCGCCGATCTCGGTGCCGATCACGTCCGTGTTCGTATAGGGCCGGAAATAGGGTGCGGCACAGCAGCGCGCAACCCACGCGGCGGTGTCGTGATCGGTGGCCGCGACCACGGAAGCCGTGGGTTCCTCCCGCGCGATCTCCATGGCCAGGTTGGGCCCCGAGAGCACGCACGTGCGCCGGGCCCACTCCTCCGCGGTGCGCTGCGTGTGTTCGGCGAGCACCTGAGCGATCACCTGGGTCATCCGCAGCCCGGTCCCGGATTCGAGTCCCTTGGCCAGGGACAGGATCACGGCCTCCGGTTCCACGTACGACGCCGCCGCGCCCAGTTGCGCGCGCAGCGATTGGGCGGGGATCGCGGCGACCACGAGGTCCGCTCCCGCGAGCGCCGAGCGCAGGTCGCTCGAATACTCGAGGGTTTCCGGTAGCTCGATCTCCGGGACGTAGCGGTCGTTGCGGTGCTCGCGGGCGATCCGCTGCATCGACTCGGGATCGCGGCCCCACAGACACACGGTGCGCTGGGCGCCGACATCCGCGGCGGCGTCCGCGAGGACCTTGGCGAACGTGGTGCCCCACGAACCCGCTCCCAGCACGGTGACCTTGCGGGGACCGTTCGGATCCGGCGTCACGGGGCCACCTTCCCGGCTCGCGGGTCGAAGAGCTCGCGCGGTGCTTCTTCTTGCCGCAACTCACCCAGTAGATCGGTGATCGCACCCATGATGGATTCGGTGGCCTTCGTGAGCTCGTCGGAGGACGGATGACCAGGGCGCTGGAGACCGCCGGGGACGAGGTCCTCCGGGTGCATCGGCTCTCCCACGAGCACGTCCACGCGCTTACGGGGCCACAGGCTCACCGTGCGGTGACCGCTGGGGTCCCGGTACAGGATCTCCTGGTCCCCCCAGTGCGCCATGGGCACCACCGGGACGCCGGCCTTGAGCGCGAGACGAGCGGCTCCCGTGCGCCCGCGCATGGGCCACATCTCGGTGTCCAGCGTGATGGTGCCCTCCGGATACACGATTACGGCGCCGCCGCTGTCGAGTTCGGCCAGGGCGGCCACCAGGGAGTCCTTGGCGCGCGAGGTTCCTCGGTACACGGGGACCTGCCCGATCTTCGCGATGATGGTGCCCACCACCGGGACCCGGAACAACGACTCCTTGGCCAGGAACCGCGGCATGATCCCGGACGCGTACACCGGGTAGGCCACGGTGATCGGATCGAGCTCCGTGAGATGGTTGGCCACCACCACGAAACCGCCGGAGTCCGGGAAGTTCTCCCGGCCACGCCAGTGGGATCTGGCGAACAGTCGGTAGACGGGGATCACCGTCCCCGCGAGGACGCGGAACGTTGAACGCTGCGAGGTCCTACTCATCCGGGCTGTCACTCCTTGCTGGACGGATTGCAGTTCCCTCGATCGGGTGAGCCGTGCGGTGCGGGCGGGGGCTCACCGCTCGTCGACGGTGAAGTTCGCGCCCAGCCCACCCAGTTTGTCGGTGAAGTGCTCGTAGCCGCGCTTGATCAGTTCCACACCGGTCACGTGCGAGACGCCCTCCGCGGACAGCGCCGCGATCAGGTGGGAGAACCCGCCGCGCAGGTCCGGGATGTGGATGTCGGTGGCGTGCAACGGCGTGGGGCCGGAGATCACGGCGGAGTGCAGGAAGTTGCGCTGCCCGAAGCGGCACGGCACCGAGCCCAGGCACTCGCGGTGCAACTGGATCACGGCGCCCATGCGGTTGAGCGCGCGCGTGAAGCCGAAACGGTTCTCGTACACGGTCTCGTGCACGATCGACACGCCCTTGGCCTGGGTCAACACGACCACGAGCGGTTGCTGCCAGTCGGTCATGAAGCCGGGGTGCACGTCCGTCTCCACGATCAGGGGGTTGAGGTCCCCGCCCGGGTGGTAGAAGCGGATGCCGTCCTCGCGGATGTCCAGCCCACCACCCACCTTGCGGAAGGTGTTGAGGAAGGTCATCATGTCCGCCTGCTTGGCGCCGGCCACGAAGATGTCACCACCGGTGGCCAGTGCCGCGGAACCCCACGACGCCGCTTCCATGCGGTCGGGCAGCGCGCTGTGCACGTACCCCGTGAGTTCAGGAACGCCCTCGATGCGGATCACACGGTCCGTCTGCACGGTGATGAGCGCGCCCATCTTCTGCAGGATCGCGATCAGGTCCATGATCTCGGGCTCGGTCGCGGCACCGCGCAGCTCGGTATGGCCCTCGGCACGCGTGGCGGAGAGCAGCACCTGTTCCGTGGCCCCCACGGACGGGTACGGCAGGTCGATCTTGGCGCCCTGCAACCCGTGCGGTGCACTCATCCGGATCCCCGAATCGAGCTTCTCCACCTTGGCGCCGAAATTGCGCAGCACCTCGAGGTGGTAGTTGATGGGTCGGTCACCGATCCGGCACCCGCCCAGGTCCGGGATGAACGCCTCTCCCAGGGCGTGCAACAGCGGGCCGCACAGCAGAATCGGGATCCGCGAGTCGCCGGCGTGGGCGTCGATGTCCGCATGGCGGGCACGAGTCACGTTGGTGGGGTCGAGCGTCAACTCACCCCGGGCGTCGTCGCGCGTGACCTCCACACCGTGCAGGCTCAGCAGGTCCGTGACGACCTTGACGTCCTTGATCTCCGGCACGTTGCCCAGCGTGGAAGGAGTGGAGCCGAGCAGCGCGGCCACCATGGCCTTGGGAACCAGGTTCTTGGCGCCGCGTACCGTCACCTGACCCGACAGCGGAACGCCGCCGGTGATGCGCAAAGAAGTCATGACCTACCGATCTGCGGGAAGGGATCTCCCGGGCGCGGAACACGCACGGGACCTCGACATTCTACCGGCTCGAACCGCTGATCGGTCCAGCCGCCACTCAGGTTCGGGCGGGCAGCGTGGTGGGCTTGAACGCGGGGCGGGTGCGCTCGTACGCATCGATGTCCGCCTCATGCTGCAGGGTCAACCCGATGTCGTCGAGACCCTCCATGAGCCGCCAGCGGGTGTAGTCGTCGATCTGGAAGGGCACCGTCACGGGCCCGCACGTGACGGTGCGCGACTCCAGGTTCACCTGGATCTCCACGCCGGGCTGCTCCTCCATGAGCTTCCACAGCAACTCCACGTCCGACTGGTCCACCTGCGCCGCAAGCAATCCCTGCTTGCCCGAGTTGCCGCGGAAGATGTCCGCGAAACGGGAGGAGATCACGGCCTTGAACCCGTAGTCGCGCAGCGCCCACACGGCGTGCTCGCGCGACGACCCCGTACCGAAGTCCGCGCCGGCCACGAGCACGGAAGCGTTGCGGTACTCGGGCTGGTTGAGCACGAACTCGGGGTTCTTGCGCCACCCGGCGAACAGGGCGTCGTCGAAACCGGTCTTGGTGATGCGCTTGAGGTAGACGGCGGGGATGATCTGGTCGGTGTCCACGTTCGACTGCTTGAGCGGGGCACCCACGCCCCGGTGGGTGGTGAACTTCTCCATGGCTGTGTCCTTTTCTGGTGGTGTACGTCGCGGCGGGTTCCGGGGCTCAGGCCACCGGCTCGAGGTCCGACGGCGCGCTGAGGGTCCCCCGCACGGCCGTGGCCGCCGCGACCACCGGCGACACCAGGTGGGTGCGCCCGCCCTTGCCCTGGCGCCCCTCGAAGTTGCGGTTGGACGTGGAGGCGCAGCGCTCCCCCGGCGCCAACTGGTCCGGATTCATCCCGAGGCACATGGAGCATCCCGCGAAGCGCCAGTCCGCGCCGAAGTCCGTGAACACCTTGTCCAGCCCCTCGGCCTCGGCCTGCAAGCGCACCTTGGCGGAACCGGGGACAACCATGACCCGCACGTTCTCGGCCTTGCTGCGGCCCTTGACGATCGCCGCGGCGGCCCGCAGGTCCTCGATGCGGGAGTTGGTGCACGAGCCCAGGAACACGGTGTCCACGGGGATCTGCTTCATGGGTGTTCCGGCTTCCAGGCCCATGTACTCGAGGGCGCGCCGCGCGGCGTCCTTGGCGTTGTCGTCCCCGGCGTCCTCCGGATCCGGGACCGCCTGGGACAGCGGCACGCCCTGACCCGGGTTGGTGCCCCACGTGACGAACGGCTCCAGTTCATCCGCGTTGATGAACACTTCGCGGTCGAACGTGGCGCCCTCATCCGTGTGCAGGGTCTTCCAGTACTCCACGGCGGCGTCCCAGTCCTCACCCTGCGGCGCGTGCGGGCGGCCCTCGACGTAGTCGAACGTGGTCCGGTCCGGCGCGATCATCCCCGCCCGCGCACCCGCCTCGATCGACATGTTGCAGATCGTCATGCGCGCTTCCATGGACAGGGAGCGGATCGCGGACCCGCGGTACTCGAGCACGTGACCCTGCCCGCCGCCCGTGCCGATCTTGGCGATCACGGCCAGGATGATGTCCTTGGAACTGACCCCCGGCTTGAGCGTGCCCTCCACATTGATGGCCATGGTCTTGAACGGTGCGAGCGAGAGGGTCTGGGTGGCCATGACGTGCTCCACCTCGGACGTGCCGATCCCGAACGCGAGCGCCCCGAAGGCTCCATGCGTGGATGTGTGGGAGTCACCGCACACCACGGTCATCCCCGGCTGGGTCAGCCCCAGCTGCGGACCCACCACGTGCACGATCCCCTGTTCGGCGTCCCCCAGAGAGTGCAGCCGCACACCGAATTCCTCGCAGTTGCGGCGCAGCGTCTCGATCTGCTTGCGGGAGGTCTCGTCCGCGATGGTCGAGAAGATGTTTTCGGTGGGCGTGTTGTGATCCTCGGTCGCGATCGTCAGATCGGTGCGCCGCAGTCCGCGTCCGGCCAGCCGCAGGCCTTCGAAGGCCTGGGGGCTCGTGACCTCGTGGAGCAGGTGGAGGTCGATGTAGATCAGGTCGGGGCGTCCGGCCTCACCCTGGCGCACCAGGTGGTCGTTCCACACCTTCTCCGCCAGCGTCCGCGGCGCGGTGGTCTGTGTGCTCGTCATCTCGTCACTCCTGCTCGTGTCCTGGCGTGCGGTGGGCGACGCCGCGTGGGCGGCGTTCGCGCGTCCCGCACGTGACCGTTGCCATCATGGTCATCGCTCGCGGCGAGTAGTTCCACTCCTCGGACTTGCTTCTCGCATTGTGAGACGGCAATATCAAGGCATGGACACGACGCACGCGATGGATCCTTCCGGAGCCCCCCTGGGCTCTCCCCTGGGCGGCCGAGGGACGGGCTCGGGCATGCCCGAGGAGTCCTCGTTCTCCCCCTCCGGCGTGGGGGTCATCGACAAGGCCTCCCTCATCCTGGACGCCCTCGAGGCCGGCGCGGCCTCCCTCGCGGATCTCGTGGAGACCACGGGGCTCGCGCGACCCACCGCCCACCGGCTCGCAGTGGCGCTCGCCCATCACCGGTTCGTGGGCCGGGACGTGCACGGGCGCTTCGTCCTCGGGTCCCGCCTCGTGGAGCTCGCCTCGGCCGCGGGTGAGGACCGGCTGATCTCTGCCGCGGCCCCCGTGCTCCTGCAGTTGCGGGACAGTACCGGTGAGTCCTCCCAGGTGTTCCGCCGCCAGGGCGAGTGGCGCGTGTGCGTGGCCTCGGCCGAACGGCCCATCGGCTTGCGCGACACGATCCCCGTGGGCACCCAGTTGTCCATGAAGGCGGGCTCCGCCGCGCAGGTGCTCGTGGCGTGGGAGGACCACGCGCGCCTGATCGAGGGGCTGCATCACGCGCGGTTCTCCGCCACGACCCTCGCCGGGGTACGACGCCGCGGCTGGGCCCAGTCGATCGGCGAACGCGAACCGGGGATCGCCTCGGTCTCCGCGCCCGTGCGTGGACCCTCGGGCAGGGTGATCGCCGCGGTGTCCATCTCGGGACCCATCGAACGCCTGTCCAAGCAGCCCGGTCGGAAGCACGCGGACATCGTGGTCCAGGCGGCCCGGCACCTCTCGGAGGCCGTGCGCGTCAGCGCCGCGTGAGCCCGTGGGCGCAACCCGGGCCGGGCGCATCGGCAAGGGTGAGCCCCGAGCACGCCGTGCAGGTCAGCGCCGCGTGAGTGCCGCCCGTGCCACGGCCCCGGTGAACTCGCGGTGCGCCTCGAGTTCGTGTTCCACCGGGGCCTGGACCGTCTCCTCGGCGGTCGTGCGGACGGATCGCTGCAAGCGACGTCGTACCCGCGAGGCCCGGACACGGGACGCGAGCGACGCGATCACCGCGCCCGTGAGCGCGAGGAAGAGCGCGAGCACGACCCCCGCGAGCACCATGAGCGTGGGCACGGGTAGTGGGAAGCCCTCGACCGTGGGTGGCGGGG
Source organism: Kocuria marina (assembly GCA_014652975.1). Lineage (GTDB taxonomy): Bacteria > Actinomycetota > Actinomycetes > Actinomycetales > Micrococcaceae > Kocuria > Kocuria marina. Next base: position 55,928 of record BMZV01000004.1, read on the forward strand.
GCAGGGGGATCTGGAAGTACTCGGCCAGGAACAGACCCAGCAACCACAACAGACCGAGCACCGTGACGAGCATGGCGAGCCACTGCAGGACGTCGAAGACGATCCACCACCAGGACGCCCCGCGCGCGGAGAACTTGGTGCGTGCGACGGCTTGGTCCAGCGCGTCCGGCAACCGCTGTTCGTTGCTGCGGGCGGCGCCACGGATGCTGCGCCGCCACGGCTCCCCGGCGCCCTGGGAGACGTTGTCCGCGAAACCGCGCACGGCGGAGTCCGCGGCGGCCTTCTGGGACGCGTTCATGGGCGGCAGGGACGTGCGGTGCACCCCGGGGTCCGAGTGCTTGTCATGGCTTTCGATGTGCAGGCGCTTGAGCGGGTCCTTGCGCAGGCGGGTGAGCCAGCGCGTGGCGATCCACCCGGTGTGCCGCCCCGCGCGCAACCGGTACGAACGGGCCGCGGCGTCCGCGACCAGGTCGATGCCGGCGGCACGCGCGAGCCCGGCGGTGAGCCGTTCACTCGCGTCCTTGGTGATCCCGCGCGGATCGCCCTCCCCCGCGGCGCGCGCGAGTTCCCCGGCACTGTGGATGACGTCCGCCTCGAGTCGCTGCCCGGCGGCGGCGCGTTGGGCGGCCACGGCGTGGATCCGGTCCCGCAGTTGCGGGACACCCTGACCCGTGAGAGCGGAGACGGCCACGGGCGCGCTCGGCCCGGTCGCGGGGAGGCCGTCCTGCGCCACGAGTTCCGTGAGCGATGCGAGCACCGAGGGGACGTCCCGCTCATCGAGCCGGTCCGCCTGGTTGAGCACGACCATGGTCACGGCGCCGTGGCGCGCGAGAGGCTGCACGAAGTCCTGGTGCAACACCGCGTCCGCGTACTTCTGGGGGTCCACGACCCACACGACCACGTCCACGAGACCGACCATGCGCTGGACGATCTGCCGGTGTTCCCGCGTCACGGAGTCGAAGTCCGGCAGGTCCAGCAGCACGAGCCCACCGCTCGTGGTGCTCGCCTTGCGCCCGCGCCCGGTGGACGTGCTCAGCGCGGGACCCACGACCCTGCGGTCAGCGACGTCAAGCCAGTCGAGCAGCGGCTGGCTGCCCTCATCCCCCCAGATCGCGGCGAGCGGTGCGGAGGTCGTGGGTCGGCGCGCCGCACTACGGGCGAGGTCCTGACCGACCACGGCGTTGAACAGGGAGGACTTGCCGGAGCCCGTGGCGCCGAAAAAGCCCACCACGGTGTGGTCCGCGGACAGGGCCCGGCGCTGCGCGGCGCGCTCGAGGGTCTCCCGCGCACCCCGGATCACCTCGGCGTCCAGGCGACCCTCCGCGATCTCCACGGCCTGCGCGAGTCCGGAGATCCGATCGGGCAGAGACACGTCCTGGTCCCGGGAACGCGGGCTCACAGGGCCTCACTCTCTGCGCGCACGCGGGCGGCCGCTGCGTGCAGTTGCTCGGCCGAGGGGTGCTCCCCGAGTTCGTCGATCGTGTCCAGGAACTGCTTGGCCCGACCGGCCAGCATCGTCCGGATCCGGGTCTCCAGGTTCTTGCGCGCCTGGTCGCTCATCCGGCGCACGGCGTCCTCACCGAAGACCGCCTCGAGCAGTTTGGTCCCCACGACACCCGAACCACCCGCGATCCCGACCTCCAGGCCGGTCAGCCCGCCCGTGGTCGAGAACACGGCGATCATGAGGATCACGGCGAGCGCGTTCACGCCCAGCGACATTGCGCGGGCCCGCGTGCGCTTGCCCGCGCCTTCCTGCTGGATCATGAGCATGACGTCCGACTGCCACGACCGGATGCTCTCCGCGACCTGGTCGGGGAAGTCCGGTGGCAGGGCGGCCGCATCCCGGCCCGCAAGCAACACCTGTCCGGCGGGCTCGTCACGCCAGCGCCGCTCGGCGGATTCCGCGGCACGGGCCGTGTTCTCCACGATCACGGCCTGCAGACCCGATTCGATGGCTTCCTCCACGCGCACCTCGGGTGCGGGTTGGCCCTTGAAGAACGCGGTCATCCGGTCCCGGACCCGCCCGATTCCCGCCTCGAGGCTGCGGAAGAACTCGCCGGTTCCCACGAAGTCCTGCCAGCGCGCGAGCACCTCACCGCGCAACAGGGTCCCGTCCCGAGTGGAGTCGATGATCGCGCGCAGCGCCTCGTCGAAGGACGTGGTCACCTCGCGGCGCAGGTGCTCCTCCGTGTGCTGCTGGCCCGCCACGGCCTCCGCGGTGCGGTCGGTCGTGTCCGCGAGTTCCCGCACCGCTCCCCCGAGGGTGCGCGCGGCGATCTCCGAGCGGGCCTGCGCGTCCGCGCCGAGCGTCTCGAGCCACTCACGCAGCGGTTCCACGGCGGCCGGGGGCAGCATGCGCAGCTCGTTGAGCGGGGACTCCTCGACCACGAAGATCGGGGCGCCACCCAGTCCCTCCTCGTTGAGCATCCGCCGCAGGTCCTCCTCGATCTCCGCGGCCGACGACGCCTGCACCCGGTCCAGCACCACGGCCACCGTGATGTCGCGCCCCGCAGCGTTGCGCAGCAGCTGCCACGGCACGGCGTCCGCGTAGCGATTGGCGGTCGTGACGAACAGCCACAGGTCCGCGGCGGAGAGCAACTGGGCGGCCAGGGCCCGGTTATTGTCCGAGACGGAATCTACGTCCGGGGCGTCCAGGATCGCGAGGCCCTTGGGGATGTTCTGGTCCGCGAGCAACACGAGGGACCCAATGTCCTCCACGGCCGTCCCACCGTCGTCGGGCGCCGGCGCGGGGCGAGAGGGATCCACGAGGGTCCCCTGGACCCGGGCCAGGTGCGGCAGCACACGCTGAGTGGTGAACGCCCCCGCGTCGCTCGGGTGATGGATCAGCAGGGGTCTGCGCGTGGTGGGGCGAATGGCCCCGGAGCGTGTGACCGGGTGGCCCACGAGGGCGTTGACCAGGGTCGATTTTCCCGCGCCCGTGGAACCGCCCACCACGGCCAGCAGCGGGGCGTCCAACGAACGGACACGCGGCAGGACGTAGTCGTCCAACTGGGCCACGGCACGCGCCGCGTTCTCGCGCTGTTGCGCCGCGCTCGCCGTGGCGAGCGGCAGGGTCGTGGAGCGCAAGAGCTCACGCGTGGTCTCGAGGGACTCGATGAGCGGCACGGCCGGTGCGTTCTCGGTGTTCACACGATCATTGTGCCAGCCGTCACGCGGGCGTCGCGGCAGCGCGCCGGGAACGGACGGGAGCAGTGGGTGGCAGACATGCGAAGAGCCCCGGTTTCCGTGGAAACCGAGGCTCTTCCGTAGTGACCCCAGCGGGATTCGAACCCGCGTTACCGCCGTGAGAGGGCGGCGTACTAGGCCGCTATACGATGGGGCCGTGTACTTTCCGTGGACCGCTGTCGGAAACTCGTTCCTGTGCGGTCCCGCGTTGACGCACCAAACAGTAACATCTTCGCGGTAATGCTCCAATTCGGGAAAACCCACCGTGGAACAGCGATGCTCGGTCCGTTCGAACCGTGGTCCGTCCGATGCCAGAAAGCGCTGGGATACCAGGACTCGAACCTAGAATGACGGTACCAGAAACCGTTGTGTTGCCAATTACACCATATCCCAATGGTCTCGCTGCCCGCCCGGTCCGCACCGGATCGGCCGCGCAACGAGCAATAACTATACCCGGGGAACCCGCGGCTGCCAAACCGGTCCGCGGGGTGGGGGTCACCTCCTGGGTGACACCCACCCGTCGCGGACGGATCGGGTCAGGACGCGGCGACGTGCTCGCGCAGCGCGCGAATGCGCCTGAGCGACGATTCTTTCCCCAGGATTTCGAGGGATTCGAACAGGGGCGGGGAGATCCGCTGCCCGGACACTGCCGTGCGGACCGGGCCGAACGCCAGGCGCGGCTTGATCCCCAGGCCATCCACGATTGCCTCGCGCAGGGCGATCTCAATCTTCTCGGCCGAGAACTCCTCCAGCGACTCGAGAGCCGTGAGCGCGGCGTCGAGCACCTGGGGTGCGCTGTCCTTGAGCTGCTTGGCAGCGTCCGGGGCGATCTCGATCTGCTCGTCCGGCAGGAAGAGGAAGCCCAGCAGGCCGGGGGTCTCACCGAGCAGGTTCATGCGCTCCTGCACGAGCGGGGCGGCCCGATCCAGGACGTCGTTCTCCTTCTCGGTCAGGGTCTCCCCCACGAGGCCGGCGGAGCGCAGGTACGGGATCAGCCGGTCCCGGAAGTCCCGGGGGTCCAGCATGCGCACGTGCGTGCCGTTGATCGCCGTGGCCTTCTTGAGGTCGAAGCGCGCAGGGTTGGCCAGGACGTCGTGGATGTCGAAGTTCGCCACGAGTTGGTCCACGGTGAAGATGTCCTCGTCCGCGGACAGCGACCACCCGAGCAGGGCCAGGTAGTTCAGCAAACCCTCGGGGATGAACCCGTTGTCGCGGTGGTGGAAGAGGTTGGACTCCGGGTCCCGCTTGGAGAGCTTCTTGTTGCCCTCCCCCATGACGTAGGGCAGGTGCCCGAACTCGGGGATGAACTCGGCGACCCCGATGCCCATGAGTGCGCGGTACAGCGCGATCTGCCGGGGCGTGGAGGACAGCAGGTCCTCGCCGCGCAGTACGTGGGTGATCCCCATGAGGGCGTCGTCCACGGGGTTCACGAGTGTGTAGAGCGGCTGGCCGTTCGCGCGGGCCACCACGAAGTCCGGGACCGAGCCCGCCTTGAAGGTGATCTCACCGCGCACGAGGTCCGTGAACGTGATGTTCTCGTCCGGCATGCGCAGGCGCAGCACGGGCTTGCGGCCCTCGGCCCGGAACGCATCCTTCTGCTCCTCCGTGAGGTCGCGATCGAAGTTGTCGTACCCGCGCTTGGGATCCTCACCCTTGGCACGGTGACGCTGCTCGACCTCCTCGGGCGTGGAGAAGTCCTCGTAAACGTAGCCGCCGGCCACGAGCCGGGTCAGGACGTCCTGGTAGGTCTCGCCGCGCTGGGACTGCCGGTAGGGCTCGTGGGGTCCGCCCACGTTGACGCCCTCGTCCCACGTGATGCCCAGCCAGCCCAGGGCGTCCAGGATCTGCTGGAAGCTCTCCTCGGAATCGCGGGCGGCGTCCGTGTCCTCGATCCGGAACACCAGCGTGCCGCCCGTGTGGCGGGCCCACGCCCAGTTGAACAGGGCCGTGCGGATCAGACCCACGTGCGGGGTGCCCGTGGGGGACGGGCAGAAGCGCACGCGCACGGGTGCGTCGGCGGGAACGGTGGGGTGCAAAGTCGCTGCGTCGTCAGTCATGATGCGTTTATTCTACGGGTAGGAGTCATCCCCGCGGCGGGTAGGGGGACTGCCCGCGCGGGCGTCGGCGAGCGCTGCCGCACCGCCCCGGCCGGCTCCGACGACGGCGCGCCGAGGGACGGCTCGGCAACGCGTGCGCCCCGGGTCGTCAGGCGACGGCGCACCCCGGGGGTGGGCTGGCGGCGCGCCGGGTCAGCGGCGCAGCACCGTGGTGAGCTCGCCGATCCCCTCGACCTGCACGGAGAGCTGATCGCCCTCGTCCACGATCCCGACCCCCGCGGGGGTCCCCGTGAGGATGACGTCACCGGGCAACAGCGTGAAGGCCTCGGACGCGTAGGAGACGAGCGTGGCCACGTCGAAGATCATGTCCCGCGTGTTGCCGTCCTGCTTGAGCTGCCCGTTCACGGTGGAGCGCACGGACAGGGCGGAGGTGTCCAGCTCGGTCTCGATCCACGGGCCGATCGGGCACGCGCCGTCGAATCCCTTGGCTCGGGCCCACTGGCCGTCGGTGCGCTGGGCGTCGCGGGCCGTGAGGTCGTTCGCGGCGGTGTAGCCGAACACGACCTCGGGAACGCGTTCCACGGGGACGTCCTTGCACATGCGCCCGATCACCACGGCGAGCTCGGCCTCGTACGAGACCTCCTCGGTCCAGCTGGGCAGGGTCACGGGATCGCCGGGACCGGACACCGCGGTGTTCGGTTTGAAGAACAGCATGGGAGCGGGCGGCAGCTCGTTGCCGAGCTCCTTCGCGTGCGCTGCGTAATTGCGCCCCACGCACACGATCTTGGAGCGCGGGATCACCGGGGCGAGCAACCGGGCCTCGGACACGGCCACGGTGCGTTCGAGCTCCTGGATCCCCACGTACAGGGGGTCGCCGGTGAGGTACCGCAGCGTCTCGGCGCCGGGTTCCCCGTGCACCGTGCCGAAGTGGATTTCGTTGTCGTGTGTGAACCGTGCGATGCGCATGCTCACAGGCTACACAGCCGCCCGCGATGCAACCGAGGTCGGACCGGGGGCGGCTGGTCGAACGGGTGGCACGGACCCCGCCACGCGAAGCGTGCCGAGGGATTCACGCCACGTGGATCACGCCAAGCGGGTCAACCAACCGTGCGTGTCCTCCGCCTTACCGGTCTGGATGTCCAGCAACTGCTTGCGGATGGACATGGTCACCTCGCCGGGAGCCGCGTCCTCCGGGCCGATGGTCTCGTCGTGGCTCACGAGCCGCCGCACGGGTGCGATCACCGCGGCCGTGCCGCACGCGAAGACCTCCGTGAGGTGACCCGAGTTCACGCCCTCGCGCCACTCGTCCAGGGTGAAGGCGCGTTCCTCGACCTGCAGCCCGCGTTCCTTGGCCAGCTGGATCACGGAGTCGCGCGTGATCCCCTCGAGGATGGTCCCGGTCAGTTCGGGGGTCACGAGCCGGCCGTCGTCGAAGACGAAGAACACGTTCATGCCACCGAGTTCCTCGACCGCGTCCCCGCGCTCGTGGTCCAGGAAGAGCACCTGGCTGCACCCGTGCGCGTCCCCCTCCATCTGGGCGATCAACGACGCCGCGTAGTTGCCACCACACTTCGCGGAGCCCGTGCCGCCCTTGCCCGCGCGGGCGTACGTGCGCGAGAGCCAGATGTCCACGGGTTCGACCGTGCCGAAGTAATTGCCCGCCGGGGACGCGATCACGGAGAACAGCGCCTCCCTGGACGGACGCACCCCCAGGAACGGCTCCGTACCGATCATGAACGGACGGATGTAGAGGGACTCGCCCTCCCCGGAAGGAACCCACTTCTCGTCCTGGGCCACGAGCTCGCGGATGGCATCTACAAACGTCTCCTCGGGCAGCGTGGGCAGGGCCAGCCGCTGCGCCGAGCGATTCAGCCGCGCGGCGTTGGCCTCGGGGCGGAAACTCCACACGGATCCGTCCGCGTGCCGGTAGGCCTTGAGTCCCTCGAAGATCTCCTGGCCGTAGTGCAGCACGGCGGTGGACGGGTCCAGGCTCAGCGGGCCGTACGGCTGCAGCCGTGCGTTGTCCCAGCGGCCGGTGTTCGCTTCCACGTCCCCCTGCCAGTCGATGCACACCATGTGGTCCGTGAAGTGTTTGCCGAAACCGGGGTTCCGCAACACGGCTTCGCGCACCTCATCGGTTGCGGGGTGAGGGTTGAGCTGCTTAACGAATTCAGTGCTCACTGGTGTTCTCCTTCGACGGCGTGCTGCCGGGCATCCCTGCTGAGGCGGTGCGCTGGCACGTGATGATGTGCTCCCAGTATCCCGCCCGCGGTGGCCGGGACGCGGACCTTAGGCGCTGCGCGCACCCAACTGCGCCACGACGTCGTCGCCCACCTGCGACGTGCTGCGCTGCGCGGAACCGTTCGCCTCCAGGTCTGCGCGCACGGCGGCGTTGACCTGTTCCGCGAGATCGGGGTGGCCCAGGTGCTCGAGCATCATGGCGCCCGCGAGGATCGCGGCCGTGGGCTGGGCGGTGCCGGTACCGGCGATGTCCGGGGCGGAGCCGTGGACGGGCTCGAACATGGACGGCGCGGTGCGGTCCGCGTTGATATTGCCGCTGGGCGCCAGACCGATACCCCCGGTGACCGCGCCGGCCTGGTCGGTGAGGATGTCCCCGAACAGGTTGTCGGTCACGATCACGTCGAAGCGCGCGGGGTCGGTGGTCATGAAGATCGTGGCGGCGTCGATGTGCATGTAGTTCACGGTGACGTCCGGGTACTGCTCCCCGATCTCGTCCACGGTTCGCTGGTAGAGCCGCCCGGCGTTGACCAGGACGTTGTGCTTGTGGACCAGGGTCAGCCGCTTGCGCGTGCGGCTGTTCGCGAGGTCGAACGCGTAGCGCACCAGGCGGCGGACACCGTGGGCGGTGTTCACGGACACCTCGGTCGCGATCTCGTGCTCGGTGCCCGTGCGCAGCGTGCCACCGTTACCCGCATAGAGCCCCTCGGTGCCCTCGCGCACGACCACGAAGTCGATCTCCCCCGGGTCCGACAGAGGGCTCGTGGCACCGGGGTACAGCACCGCGGGGCGCAGGTTGATGTAGTGGTCGAACCCGAAGCGCAGCTTGAGCAGCAGATCGCGTTCGAGGATCCCGGAGGGGATGCGCTTGTCGTTGGGGGCGGCACCCACGGCACCGAACAGGATCGCGTCGTGGGAACGCAACCGTTCCATGGTGTCCTCGTTGAGCACCTCACCGGTCTCGAGCCAGTGCTCGGCGCCGAGCGGGTAGCTCGTCTTCTCGAGGGTCACCCCCGCGGGGCGGGTCACGGCGTCGAGGACCTTGACGGCCTCGGCCACGACCTCCGGGCCGATACCGTCACCGGGCAGGACGGCGATCGAGTGGCTGCGGGCGGGTGCGGAAGGTGACGTCGGACTCATGGAGGCCAGCTTAGGTGCGCCCGCCGCGGCCTTCCACATGGTGAACCCGAGTTTCATATAGCGAGACGAACAGTGGGCGCGAGATCCGCTGACAGCCGACCGGCCCGACGACGCTCGGCCGGCCCGCAACGGTCGCTGCGGCGTCGTGCGGACAAGCAACGGCCGGGCCGCCCGACGACGACCCGGCCACCGCACCTCGATACCGCAGTACCTCAGTCCTGGAGCGCCTCCGGGGCCTCGTAGCGCGGGAACACGCCGGAGGGCTTGGGCAGTTCGGTCCCCGCGGCGAGCCGCGTCCCCAGGGCCGAGAACTGCCGCGCCTCCCCCTCGGGCTGACCGAGCTGGTCCAGCAGCCTGGCCATGGAATCCGGCATGACCGGCTGTACGAGGATCGCGACGATGCGCAGCACCTCCGCCGTCACGTACAGCACGGTGGCCATCCGTTCCGGATCGGTCTTGCGCAGCACCCACGGCTGCTGCGCCGTGAAGTAGCGGTTGGCCGATGCGATGACCCGCCACACGGTCTCCAGACCGCGGTGGAACGCGAGCTCGTCGAACGCCGCTCGGTAGTCCCCCACCGCCGACTCCGCCTGTTCGAGCATTTCGAGGTCCTCGGCAGTGAAGTCCCGCGGTTCCGGCACCGCGCCCCCGAGGTTCTTGGCGATCATCGAGAGGCTGCGCTGGGCCAGGTTGCCGAGGTCGTTGGCAAGATCCGAGTTGATGCGTCCGGCGATCGCGTCGTGCGAGTAGTTGCCGTCCTGGCCGAACGGGACCTCTCGCAATAGGAAGAAGCGCAACTGGTCCAGCCCGTACTCGCCGATCAGGGCGTGGGGATCGATCACGTTGCCCACGGACTTTGACATCTTCTCACCCTGGTTGAACAGGAACCCGTGCGCGAAGACCTTCCGGGGCAGCTCGAGCCCCGCGGACATCAGGAACGCCGGCCAGTACACGGCGTGGAAGCGCGCGATGTCCTTGCCGATCAGGTGCACGTCCGCGGGCCAGAACGCCCGGAACAGCTCGGCGTCCGTGTCCGGGTAGCCCAGACCCGTGAGGTAGTTGGTCAGGGCGTCCACCCACACGTACATCACGTGCTGGGGGTTGCCCGGCACGGGCACACCCCAGTCGAACGTGGCGCGGGAGATGGACAGGTCCTGCAGTCCGCCGCTCACGAAGGACGCGATCTCGTGCGAGCGCGTCTCGGGCTGAACGAACCCGGTGCGGTAGAGCTCGAGCAAGCGGTCCTGGTACGCGGAGAGCCGGAAGAAGTAGCTCTCCTCCTCGGTCCACGTGAGCTCCGTGCCCGTACCGATCGAGTAGCGCTGACCGTCCGAGCGCACCTCGGTCTCGTCCTCGGCGTAGTAGGCCTCGTCCCGCACGGAGTACCACCCGGCGTACTTGCCCAGGTAGATGTCCCCGTTGGCCTCCATGCGCCGCCACAGCTCCTGCGACGCCGCGTAGTGGTCCTCGTCCGTCGTGCGGATGAAGCGGTCGTAACCGATCTGCAGTTTGTCGTCCATGGCCAGGAAGCGCGCGGAATTGGCGTCCGCGAGGTCACGAGGGCTCACGCCCAGCTTCTCGGCGGTCTGCTGCATCTTCTGGCCGTGCTCGTCCGTCCCCGTCTGGAAGCGGACGTCGAAGCCGTCCAGCCGCTTGAACCGGGCCAGGGTGTCCGCGGCGATCGCCTCGTAGGCATGGCCGATGTGCGGCGCGCCGTTGGGGTAGGAAATGGCCGTGGTCACGTAGAAGGGAGTCTGCTCAGTCACCCCACCACTCTATCGACCCGCGCACCGTGCCCGTCGTCCTTGAAGTGGGTACGACGCCGCGGTGCCTCTCCCGTGGGAGGGGCACCGCGGCGTCGTCGTCAGTTATGTCACGCCCTGTCGGCGAGGAAGCAACGGAAGGAGGGATCAGCGAGCGGCGGTGCCCTCGGTGTAGTCCTCGTCCGTCTGCTCCCACGCGAACAGCGAGCGCAGCTGGCGGCCCGTTGTCTCGATGGGGTGCTTCTCCTCCTTGGCGCGCAACTCCTTGAACTCGCTGCCGCCGGCGGCCTGGTCCTTCATGAAGCGGTCCGCGAAGACGCCCTCCTGGATGTCCTTGAGAACGTCCTGCATGCGCTCCTTGACGGAGGGGTCGATCACGCGCGGGCCGGAGACGTAGTCGCCGTACTCGGCGGTGTCGGAGATGGACCAGCGCTGCTTGGCGATGCCGCCCTCGACCATGAGGTCCACGATGAGCTTGAGCTCGTGCAGCACCTCGAAGTATGCGATCTCCGGCTGGTAGCCGGCCTCGGTCAGCGTCTCGAAGCCGTACTGGACCAGGTGGGACATGCCGCCGCACAGCACGGCCTGCTCACCGAACAGGTCCGACTCGGTCTCCTCGGTGAAGGTGGTCTCGATGACGCCGGCGCGCGTGCCACCGATGCCCTTGGCGTAGGACAGCGCGAGCTGCAGCGCCTGACCGGACGCGTCCACCTCGACGGCCACGAGGTCCGGGACACCGCGCCCGGCCTCGAACTCGCGGCGCACGGTGTGGCCCGGGCCCTTGGGGGCGACCATGGCCACGTCCACGCCCTCGGGGGCCGTGATGTAACCGAAACGGATGTTGAAGCCGTGCGCGAAGAAGATCGCGTCACCCTCGTCCAAGTTGTCCTTGATGGACTCCTCGAACACCTGCGCCTGGACCTGGTCCGGGGTCAGGATCATGATGACGTCCGCTTCCTTGGCGGCCTCGGCCACGGTCAGCACGCGCAGGCCCTGGGCCTCCGCCTTGGCGCGGGACTTGGAGTTCTCGGACAGGCCGATGCGGACGTCCACGCCCGAGTCACGCAGGTTCAGCGCGTGGGCATGGCCCTGTGAGCCGTAGCCGATGATGGCCACGGAGCGGTTCTGGATGATCGACAGGTCGGCGTCGTCGTTGTAGTAGATCTTTGCCATGGGCTTGTTCTATCTCCTTCGAATAGCGGATGGGCATTGCACGTCGGGGCGCAACGGCACGGGCGTTGCGCGAGATGCGGTGTCCTGCGGCCGAGCGGTCAGTGCCGCAGGGCGCGATCGGACATGGATTTGGGGCCGCGGCCCAGGGCCACGGTGCCGGCTCGCACGATCTCCCGGATCCCGAAGGGCTCCAGGACGTCCATGAGGGCGTGGATCTTGTCGCGCGATCCGGTGGACTCGATGACCACGGATTCCGTGGAGACGTCCACGATCGTGGCGCGGAACAGGTCCGCGGCCTGCGTGACCTGCAACCGGGTGGCCGCGTCCGCGCGGACCTTGACCAGGATGTGGTCCCGCTGCACGGAGGACTCCGGCGACAGCTCCACGATCTTGATCACGTTGATCAGCTTGTTCAGCTGCTTGGTGACCTGCTCGAGCAGCTCACCCTCAGCATCGACCACCACGGTGATCCGGGAGATCCCGTTCAGCTCCGTGGGGCCCACCGCGAGCGAGTGGATGTTGAACGCGCGCCGCGCGAACAACCCCGCCACGCGGGTCAGCACGCCCGGCTTGTCCTCCACCAGGACGGAAAGAGTGTGTCGGCTCATCGATCAGTCCTCCGTGTTCCACTCGGGCGTCATGTTGCGGGCGATCTGGATCTGGTCGTTGGAGACCCCGGCGGGGACCATGGGCCACACCATCGCGTTCGCGGAGACCACGAAGTCGATCACCACGGGGCGGTCGTTGATCTCGAGCGCCTTCTTGATGGTCTCGTCCACGTCCTCGTCCTTCTCACAGCGCAGGGCGGCACAGCCGTAGGCGTCCGCAAGCTTGACGAAGTCGGGGATGCGACGGGAGTTGTGACCCGTGTTCAGCTCCGTGTGGGAGTAGCGACCGTCGTAGAACAGGGTCTGCCACTGACGCACCATGCCCAGGGACGAGTTGTTGATCACCGCGACCTTGATGGGGATATTGTTGATCACGCACGTGGCAAGTTCCTGATTGGTCATCTGGAAGCACCCGTCACCGTCGATCGCCCACACCACGCGGTCCGGCTGGGACACCTGTGCACCCATGGCCGCGGGGACCGCGAAGCCCATGGTGCCCAGGCCCGCGGAGTTCAGCCACTGCCGGGGCCGCTCGTAGTCCACGAACTGCGCGGACCACATCTGGTGCTGTCCCACACCGGAGACGTAGACCGCATCCGGCCCGGTCAGCTCGGAGATCCGCTCGATCACGTACTGGGGGCTGCCCAGACCGTCATCGGTCTTGGTGTAGCCCAGCGGATAGGTCTCGCTCAGGGAGTTCAGGGTATCCCACCACAGACCCAGATCCGGCGTGCCGGTTTCCTCGAACTCCTGGCGCACGGCCTGGGTGAGGTCCGGGATCACGTACTTGAGATCCCCCACGATGGGCACGTCCGCCACGCGGTTCTTGGAGATCTCCGCGGGGTCGATGTCCGCGTGGATCACCTTGGCGTTCGGGGCGAACGAGCTCAGCTGACCGGTCACGCGGTCGTCGAAGCGCGCCCCCAGGGTGATCAGCAGGTCCGACTGCTGCAGCGCGTACACCGCCGGCACGGTCCCGTGCATCCCGGGCATGCCCAGGTTCTGGTCGTGCGAGTCGGGGAAAATCCCGCGCGCCGTGAGCGTGGTGACCACCGGCGCGCCGGTGAGTTCAGCGAGCTCGAGCAGTTCCGCGGGCACGTCCGCCCGCATGGCGCCGCCACCCGTGTAGAGCACCGGACGCTGTGCCGCCGCGATCATGCGGGCGGCCTCCTTGATCTGCTTGGAGTGCCCGCGCGTCACGGGACGGTAGCCCGGCAGTTCCATCTGCGGGGGCCAGCTGAAGGTCATCATCGCCTGCTGGGCGTCCTTGGCCACGTCCACCAGGACGGGTCCCGGACGCCCGGTCGAGGCGAGGTGGAAAGCCTCCGCGATGACCCGGGGGATCTCCTGGGCGTCCGTGACCAGGTAGGAGTGCTTGGTCACCGGCATGGTCATGCCCACGATGTCCGCCTCCTGGAAGGCGTCCGAACCGATCGCGGAGCTGGCCACCTGACCGGTGATCGCGAGCATGGGGATCGAGTCCATGTTGGCGTCCGCGAGCGCCGTCACGAGGTTCGTGGCACCGGGACCGGACGTGGCGATGCACACGCCCACGCGACCCGAGGCCAGGGCATAGCCCTCCGCGGCGTGCCCCGCACCCTGCTCGTGGCGTACGAGGATATGGTTGATCTTCTCGGCGTCCAGCAACGGGTCGTAGGTGGGCAGGATGGCACCACCCGGCAGACCGAAGACGTCCGTGACACCGAGCTGCTCGAGGGAGCGGATGATCGCCTGGGAACCGGTCATCTCCTCCGGGGCCACGACCTCCGCCGCGATACCCGTCAGCCGTGCCTGGTCCGTCTCCGCGGGCCGGGGCGCCGAAGCCGCGGGCGGCCGCCGCTGGGCCATCACCGCCGGTGAGATCGGCTGATCCTTACTCATAGTGCTGTGTCCTTACCTGCTGTGTTGTGCGAGATGCCGAGCGGGGTGGCGCGGGGCGAGCCGGTGACAGGTCGTCATACATGGAAAAAGGCCCTTGCCACGGGTTCCGTGGGCTGAGGGCCTGGCGGGTACGCGCGTCGAGTACTCCTCAGGCCCGGTGTCCAATGAGGACGACCGGTACGAGGTCTACCACGATGCGCAGTGCCGTTGTCATACCGACCATGGTGTGACCCACAGAACGCGGGTGTCAAACTACGGACACCCCTTCTCACAATGTGAAACATTGTGTGCCCCACCGTGGCACCCCCGTCCGCGTGCGCGAGCCCGTCCGTGGTCGACCGTGCGGGACCGTGGTTGTCCGTGCTCACTCGTCCTGCAGGGCCAGTCGGCCCGGCTGCACGAGGAACTGCGGTGAGCGACCCTGCCGGATCAGTTCCAGCTGCTCAAGGATCAGCTTGCGCACCCGGGGCCGGAAGGAGACGTTGGAGCCGCCCACGTGGGGCAGCACGATCGAGCCCGCCGCGCTCATCAGGGAGTGGTCACCGGGAAGCGGTTCGGGGTCCACCACGTCAAGCGCGCAGCGCAGACGGCCCGAGACGACCTCCGCGGTCAGGGCGTCCGTGTTCACCACGGGACCCCGGCCCACGTTGACCACGAGGGCGTCGTCCGGCAGCAGTGCCAGGGTCCGCTCGCCCACCAGGTCGCGGGTCGCATCGCCGAGGGGTAGCGCGAGCACCAGGATGTCGGTGCGCGGCAGGATCTCGTCGAGTTCGTCGATGCCGTGGATACGGCCGGCCTCGTCCTCGCGGGCGTGGGAAGCCACTCGGGTGAGCTCCACCTCGAACGGTGCGAGTCGGGAGATAACCGCGCCTCCGATCTCCCCGACGCCCACCACGGTGACGCGGGAGTCAGCCACCGCGCGCGAGAAGTACCGCTTGTAGACACCCTCGTGCTGTTGCAACACGGCCCGGTCCAGGTTGCGCTGCGCGGCGATGATCAGTCCCAGGGCGATCTCCGCGGTCCCGGCCGCGTGCACCCAACCGCCGGCGGCCAGGGCCACGTCCTCACCGATCTTCTCGGGCACGCCGTCGAAGCCCGTGGACTGCAACTGCACCAGGCTCACGTCCCGCACGACGGAGGGGTCCTTGAGCCAGCGCCCGCTGTAGTAGGGGGCCACGGCGATGTCCACGTCCTCCCGGGCGCAGCCCTCCGGCTCGTTCTCCAGATCCCACAGCACGCACGTGAAATCGGTGGTTTCCGCGCTGATCTCGTCGAAGAGCTGCTGCTCGGGCAAGGAGATCACACGCAGGTCGGACAGCGGAACATCCTGGGAGTGGCTCATGCCCCCGATTCTACGGTCCGGTATACGCCGTAGGACCCGTACTACGGACGTGGCCATCGGCACCCCGCAGCCCGATTTGACTCCCCCCGCCGTGGTGCTAAAGTAATCTCTCGTTGCGAGGGAGAAAGCAACGGCGAACACCGCCCGCTGACCCGTCCAACGCCCGCGCCTCTAGCTCAATTGGCAGAGCAATTGACTCTTAATCAATGGGTTCAGGGTTCAAGTCCCTGGGGGCGCACGGAACGGCCGAAAGGACCGGATCACATGTGATCCGGTCCTTTCGCTATCTGAACTCAACGAGCGTGCGCGGTCGCCCCGCCGCTCGTCGCGTTCCGGGTCACGACGACGCCGCTGCGCCGCTCGGGTCAGCGCGACGTGGCGCTGTGTTCCGACTCCGTCGGTGAGTCGGCACCCTCCGTGGGACCGGCCGGGGTCTCGGTGCCATCCTCGACCTCCATGCACCAGCGTGCACCACCCAGGGTGGAGATCAGGTCGATGAGCTTGCGGCGGAACTGCTCGTCCGTGTCACGGTCGCTACCCAGCAACCCCTTCTCCAACCGCGCGGCGTCCACGAGGACCCGCTCCCCCGCCGGGGAGATGCTCACCATGTGGGAACGGCGGTCGAGCGCGTTGCGGGAACGCGTGATGTGACCATGCACCTCCAACCGGTGCAGGGTCTTGCCCATGGTCTGGGCCTGGACGCGCACTTGGTGGGCCAGTTGCGCCTGCGTCATGCTGCCCTCCGAGCGGAGGACGTCCAGGGCCATCACGCCCGCGTGGGTGATACCGAGAGACGCGAGGTTCTCGTTCCACGCGTGTTCCACGAGGCGAGCCGCCGTGGACAGCAGACGGTTCGTGGGCCACTGGTTCTTGTAGGACATAGAACTATCGTATCCGCTCGACGAAATCGCTGAACAATACTACGGGGCACCCCGCCAGTCAAATCCCCGCGCCGAACATCGTCTTGCGAACCCCTCTCGTGCGACTGCGGGAACCGCCCGGGATCGTGCGCACTGGGCGCGGGGCGGACGCAGCGACGTCGTACGGCGGGACCGAGACCGGAGCCGGTGCGCGAACCCGAAGCATGGCATGCTCGGGTGCATCCCTGAACTGTACGTGAGAACGCGTCCTTAGGGAACACCTGTCACTCACCAGGAAGGATCACGCCGTGACCGTTCGTCTATCCCCCGGGGACGCCGCTCCCGATTTCACCCTGCCCGACGCCCACGGGGAGCCCGTCGTCCTGGCGGGCCTGCGCGGGAGCAAGGTCATCCTGTACTTCTACCCCCGCGCCGAGACCCCCGGCTGCACCACGCAGGCGTGCGACTTCCGGGACAACATGGCCTCGTTCGGTGCCGAGGGTTACCGTGTGCTCGGGATCTCGCCGGACGCTCCCGCTGCCCTCGAGCGCTTCGCACAGAACGAGGGTCTGGGCTTCCCGCTGCTCTCGGACGAGGACCACGCCGTGGCGGAGGCGTACGGCGCGTGGGGCGAGAAGAAGAACTACGGGAAGGTCTATGAGGGTCTCATCCGCTCGACCGTGGTGCTCGACGAACAGGGGACGGTGAGCCTCGTCCAGTACAACGTGCGCGCCAAGGGGCACGTGGCCAAGCTGCGCCGGGACCTCGGCCTCGACACCTGAGCGGGCGGCCGCCGCCCGGCCTGGGACCCGGAACCGGGGCCGCACCGCGCGCTTCTCGGCGAGCGCGGAGGAAGCACTGGTTAGTCACTGGTTAGTCACTGGTTAGTATGGTGGACGATTCCGGGCACCCCCTCCGCGTTCAGGCCGGGTCCGGGTCCCGATGTCAGCGCGAGTGGTGGAACTGGTAGACACGCAGGATTTAGGTTCCTGTGCCTCACGGCGTGCGGGTTCGATTCCCGTCTTGCGCACCATGATGCCGCGTACTGCCGTGCGACGACGCGGCGGCCAGAGAAAGGATGCGCCGTGGTTGCTGAGAACCGCCTCGGACGGCGTTCCTTCCTCTCCCTCGCGGGCGCGGGGCTCATGCTCACCGGTTGCGGGTCCACGACCGCCCGCTCCTCGGCGAGCGCCACCGCACCCCGCAACACGTTTGTTCTGGCGCACGCCGCGGCACCGGCGGGGCTGGACCCCTCCCGGAGGAACTCGCAGGAGACGGCCCGGATCGCCACGCAGATCCTGGAGGGGCTCGTTACGGCGGACCGCTCGACCGGTGAGCCCGCGCCGGGCCTCGCGGAGTCGTGGGAGCTCGCGGATGATCGTCGGTCCGTGACGTTCATCCTGCGCCGGGGGGTCCGCTTCCATGACGGTGCCGCGCTGGACGCCGCCGCGGTCAAGGCGAACTTCGACAAGTGGCAGGCCCAGGCCGAGTCCTCCGAACCGTGGGCCTCACGCTGTGCGTTCGCCACGGCCTTCCGCCACGACACGTCGAGCCCGCTCGTGGCCTCGGCCTACGCCGGCACGGAGGTCACGGACGAGCGCACCGTGGTGGTGAAGCTCACCCGCCCCTACACGCCGCTGCTGGCCGCCCTGACCCAGCCGGCGTTCGGGATCGCCTCCCCCGCGAGCATCGAGGCGGGGACGGAGAACGAGCACCCCGTGGGCACGGGCCCCTTCCGCTTCGACTCGGCGACCGCCGACACCGTGAAGCTCTCCGCCCACGAGGGCTACTGGGGCGAGCTCGGGGACGTGGGCACCCTCGAGATGCGGGTCATCCGTGACGCACATGTGCGCTGTGCGGCCCTGCTCACGGGTGAGGTGGACGCGTACGACCTCGTGGGGCTCGACGCCTTCGCGCCCCTCGCGCGCCGCGGCGTGCAGGTGCTCTACCGCGACCCCTACTCCGTGTCCTACCTCGGGTTCAACCGTTCCGTCCCCGTGCTGCGGGACGTCGCGGTACGCCGCGCCGTCGCCTCCGCGATCGACCGCGGTGCCCTGGCGTCCCAGCTGTACCCCAGCGGGACCAACGTGGCGGACCAGTTCGTCCCCGCCCGGTTCAACGTGGACGGCGAGAACCTGCAGATCCCCGGCTACGACCCCCAGCGCGCCCGGGACCAGTTGCGGGCCAGTTCCTACCGGGGGCAGGCCCTGCGCTTCTACTACCCGCGCAATACGTCCCGGATGTACCTGCAGGAACCGGAGCGCGTGTACGCGCAGATCTCGGCGCAGCTCACCCGTGCGGGCTTCCGTCTGGACCCCGTCCCCATGGACTGGGACGACGGGTACGTGGACGCCGTGACCGACCCCACCGCGGGCCACGCGTTCAGCCTCCTGGGCTGGAGCGGGAGCTTCCGCGACCCCGACGGCTTCATGGGCCCGTTGCTGGGCACCCCCGACGCACAGTTGGGGGACGACGACGCCGGGTTGCTCACCGCGGTCAACCGCGCCGCCACCATGCCCCTGGGCGACGCCCGCAATGCCGCGTACCGCACGCTCAATGACCGCGTCTCGGCGGTGATCCCGGCCGTGCCGCTCGCGCACCCCGTCTCGGCGGTGGCTGTGAACTCGCGCGTGGCGTCCTTCCCGTTGACCTCCACGGGGTTCGAACGCTTCAACGAGCTGCGCCTGGCCTGAACCGCACCATGTGTGCCCGGCGGCTCCCTTGGGAGTTGACTGGAGCTGGGGATACCCTGGACAACGGAAAGCCTCGGCGCAGTGCCGCGTCGATCATGTACGCACGGGAGACAATGTGACTTCATCTCAACCCACCGAATCCGTCGACGTCGTCCTGGTGGGCGCCGGCATCATGAGCGCCACGCTCGCGACCCTGCTCAGCGACCTGCAGCCGGACTGGTCCATGACCGTCCTGGAGCGCCTCAACGCCGCGGGTCTCGAGAGCTCCAATGCCTGGAACAACGCGGGCACCGGACACTCTGCGCTGTGCGAACTGAACTACGCACCCCAGGCCGCGGACGGCACTGTGAGCGCCAAGAAGGCACTGAACATCAACGAGCAGTTCCAGGTGACGCGCCAGCTGTGGAGCTCGCTCGTAGAGAACGGCACGCTCGAGTCCCCCGACACGTTCATCAACCCCGTGCCCCACATCTCCATGGTGTTCGGTGAGGACCACGCGGACTACCTGCGCGCCCGCTACGACGCATTCAAGCCTCACAAGCTGTTCGAGCGCATGGAGTTCACCGAGAACCGCGACCAGATCGCCGAGTGGGCGCCCCTCACGATGCACGGCCGCGGCGCCGGTCGCGTGGCGGCGACCTTCGCCCCCGAGGGCACGGACGTGGACTTCGGTGCCCTCACCAACCAGCTGCTCACCCACCTGACCGGGCGCAACCTGACCGTGCGCTACGGCCAGGAGGTCACCACCCTGAAACGCCAGAGCGACGGTTCTTGGAACGTCTCGGTCGAGGACAGGCTCAACAGCGACAACAACCGCGTCATCCACGCGCGTTTCGTTTTTCTGGGTGCCGGCGGCGGCGCGCTGTCCCTGCTGCAGAAGTCGGGGATTCGGGAGGCCAAGGGCTTCGGCGGGTTCCCCGTCTCCGGTCTCTTCCTGCGCAACACCGATCCCACCGTCACGTCCCAGCACAACGCCAAGGTCTACGGCCAGGCCTCCGTGGGCGCCCCGCCCATGTCCGTGCCCCACCTGGACACGCGCTACGTCCACGGCGAGCGCACCCTGATGTTCGGGCCCTACGGCGGGTTCAAGCCCAACTTCCTCAAGCACGGTTCCCTGCTGGACCTGCCCAAGAGCGTGCGCGCACACAACCTCTACCCCATGACCCGTGCGGGTCTGGCCAACCTGGACTTAGTCAAGTACCTCGTGGGCGAACTGACCAAGACCCGGTCCCAACGCATGGACGCACTACGGGAGTACTACCCCGCCGCCGAGGAGTCCCAGTGGGAGCTCATCGAGGCCGGTCAGCGCGTGCAGGTCATGAAGTCGGATCGGCAGAAGGGTGGCGTGCTGCAGTTCGGCACCGAACTCGTGACCAGCGCGGATGGCTCGATCGGTGCTCTGCTGGGCGCCTCCCCCGGTGCGTCAACGGCCGTACCGATCATGCTCAACCTGCTCTCCCGCTGCTTCCCGGCAAAGATGTCCGAGTGGGAGCCCAGGATCAAGGAGCTGATCCCCTCCTACGGCAAGAAGCTCGATGAGAACCCGCAGCTCGCGGACGAGATCATGGGTCACACCGCCCAGGTGCTCGGCATCAAGTAGTCCCCTTCCGGCGGACGTTATGGAGGGTCTTTGTGCACTGCGCACAAAGACCCTCCGTCGTCTCCACCTCTGATCAGCTGTGCCCCAATGCGTGGACAGGCTCTGTCCTCCCGGCCACAAGTGTGGACACCGCTCGCTGGGGGCGCGCTCATCCCCTCTCGTAACATGTAGATAACGTCCATAGGGGGTGGACGTTGCCAAAGGGGGAAGAATGACATCAAGGGGGAGTGTCGAAGCGTGGGATGCACTAAGCCGCTGCCATGTGTCGGTGACACGTCAGCTCCAACGCGGAGTGGATTTACGCGGCTTGTCTCGTCGTGAGTTCGAGGTCCTGGCCGCGCTGTGCACCACCGGCCGGGGTGGCCTGCGGTTACGCGATCTCAACAGCCACGTGCTGTTGACGCAATCGAGTCTCTCACGCATGCTCGAGCGTCTCGAGAACAAGGGGCTCGTGACCCGGCGCCAGGATTCCCAGGACCTGCGCGGTGTGCGGGTCGCCCTGACCGATGCCGGGACCCAGCTCTACGAGCAGATCTCGCAGGACAACGACCAGATGGTCGCGGACGTCATGAGCACCGCTCTGGACGCCCAGGAGATCAGGGTGCTCACGCGACTGAGTGAACGCATCCATCAGTACGCGTTGTCGTTGTCACGGTGACCGATCCGCACCGCTGCACGCACTGACCCGCCCGTACGGCGGCCCACACCGCGCCCACGATTCGTCGTGGGCGCGGTGTCGTGTCCGGCGACGTCGCGTACAGCAGAGTCGCGCCCCGGCGGTGCCGCATGCCCCGATACCATATGATGCAGTGCCGCGCCCGACGGCGCTGCGCCGTGCGGCGGTGTCGTCGGCAGTACCGGGGCCGGCGCCGTAGAGGCGCACAGTGCGTGGGCAGGGGTCGGGAGGTCGCTAAACTTCTGAGAGTACCTGCTTTGCGCAGCCACCACATCCGCTCCTGGAGAGGACCCCCATGACCAGTCAGCACCCGGAGTCCACGGTACGTCGTGAGAACGCCGCCCCTGACCCGGACCACGACGCCAAACCCGACTCCCCCACCGAACTCAAGGGGCAGTCGTGGGGCTACGTCTTCAAGCGGGCCGTGTCCGAGTTCAGCAAGGACGGGTGCACCGACCTGGCCGCCACGTTGACGTACTTCGCGGTGCTCTCGATCTTCCCGGCGCTGCTGGCGCTGGTGTCCCTGCTCGGTGTGTTCGGTCAGGGTGAGGCCACCACGAACGCCATCCTGGACTTCCTGAACCGCTACGCTCCCGCGGCCCTCGTGGACCTGCTGTCCGGGCCCATCTCCCAGTTGACCACGCAGTCCGGGGCCGGGTTCGCCCTGGTCGTCGGTGTCGTGGGTGCCCTGTGGACCGCGTCGGGTTACACCGGTGCGTTCGCCCGCGCCATGAACCGCATTTACGAGATCTCCGAGGGCCGCCCCTTCTGGAAGCTCAAGCCCATCATGCTGCTGATCACCCTGATCATCGTGCTGATCGTGGCCGCCGTGATGTTCATGGTGTTGCTCTCCGGTGACTTCGCGCAGACAGTGGGTGACCTGGTGGGTCTGGGTTCCACCACCGTGACCGTGTGGAACTGGGCCAAGCTGCCCGTCATCCTGTTCCTGCTCGTGCTGCTCATTGCGATCCTGTACTATGCGACGCCCAACGTGAAGCAGCCCAAGTTCAAGTGGTTGAGCCCGGGTGCGGCCATCGCGCTCGTGTTCATGATCATCGCCGGGCTCGGGTTCGCTTTCTACGTGGCGAACTTCTCGAGCTACAACGCGACCTACGGCGTCATCGGCTCCGTGATCATCCTGCTCCTGGGCCTGTGGATCATGAACAACGTGCTCCTCTTCGGCGCCGAGGTGGACGCCGAACTCGAGCGTGGCCGCCAGTTGCAGGGCGGGATCCGTGCCGAGCACGCCGTCCAGCTGCCTCCCCGGGACACCACCCAGGTGAAGAAGCAGAAGGAGAAGGAGGAGAAGCTCGAGGCCGAGGGGCGCAAGATCCGGCTGCGCACCGAGCACGTGGACTACTCCCAGGACTCCTGAGTCCCCACGACGATCCTTGGCAACGCGGGCCCGCACCATCGTGCGGGCCCGCGTTCTCATGTTCAGGGCCTGGCACCCGGTGTCGCCGAGCGGGTTCGTCATCCGGTTTCTCGTCGACCCGGATCATCTCCCGGCTCGTCATCCGTACCCGGTTTTCGTCGCGGGGCGAACGACGCGGCGTCGTCGGGCCATGTGTGGCGGCCACCATGCATACTGGGAAGGACGTTAGGAAGCTACGAGACGACGGAGGCAACCGTATGCACAAGGTCAAAGGCGTGGTGGTGCGGGCCAAGAACGAGCCCGCCACCGTTGAAACCATCCTGGTCCCCGATCCGGGGCCGGGAGAGGCACTCGTGGACGTGCTCACGTGCGGGGTGTGTCAGACGGACCTGCACTACAAGGTGGGCGGCGTGGGGGACGCCTTCCCCTATCTCCTGGGGCACGAGGCCGCAGGCGTGGTCAGCGCCGTGGGCGAGGGTGTCACGGAGGTGGCCGTGGGCGATCACGTGATCCTCAACTGGCGCGCGGTGTGCGGCGAATGCCGGGCGTGCCGCCGCGGTGAACCGTGGTACTGCTTCAACACCCACAATGCCGAGCAGAAGATGACCCTCGAGGACGGCACAGAACTCGAGCCCGCCCTGGGGATCGGTGCGTTCGCGGAGAAGACGTTGGTCGCGGCCGGGCAGTGCACCCTCATCGAATCCCCGCTCGAGGGCGAACAGTACGCCGCGGTGGGTCTGCTAGGCTGCGGCCTCACCGCCGGGATCGGCGCGGCGATCAACACCGGTGCGGTCAAGCGCGGAGAGTCCGTAGCGATCATCGGCTGCGGCGGCGTGGGCACCGCCGCGGTCGCGGGTGCGGCGCTCGCGGGCGCGACGACGATCATCGCGGTGGACGTGGACGACGACAAGCTGAGCACCGCGCAGCGGCTCGGCGCGACCCACACGGTCAATTCTCGTTCCGTGGATCCCGTGGAGACCATCCGCGAGCTCACGGGCGGTCACGGCGCGGATCTCGTGATCGACGCCGTGGGCGTGGCCGACACCTTCATGCAGGCCTTCCAGGCGCGTGACCTCGCGGGTCGCATGGTCCTGGTGGGCGTTCCCAATCCCGGGACCGTGGCGGAGATCCCGCTGGACCAGGTGTTCTCCCACGGCGGGTCCATCAAGTCCGCGTGGTACGGGGACACCCTGCCCTCGCGCGACTTCCCGATGCTCGTGGACCAATACCTCCTGGGCCGGTTGGACCTGGATGCCTTCGTCTCCGAGCGCATCGCCCTCGAGGACGTGGACGCCGCGTTCGGGACCATGAAGTCCGGCAAGGTCCTGCGTTCCGTCGTGGAACTGGCCCGATGACGCGCGCACCGCAGACCGTCCTGACCGACCCGCGCGGCGGCGTCACCGTCACGAACTGCGTCACGGAGGGCACGTTCAGCCTGGACGGCGAGACCTTCGACGTGGAGAACAACGTGTGGGTCGTGGGTAACCAGGCCGAGTGCGTCGTGATCGATCCCGCGCACGACCCCGACGCCGTGCTCGCCGCCGTCGCGGACCGCACCATCACGCACGTGCTGCTGACCCACGGTCACGACGACCACATCGCGGCGGTGCGCGAGTTCACCGACCGCGCGGGCACGGACGCCCCGATCATGATGAACCACGAGGACCTCATGCTGTGGCGCGCCGTCTACCCGGAGGGGCCCGAGCCCGAGCCGTTGCGAGACGGACAGGAGATCCTCGCTGGCACCGTGATGTTCACCGTGTTGGCCACCCCCGGCCACTCTCCCGGGTCCGTGGTGTTCCACGCCCCGCACCTGGGTGAGAACGGGGTGGTCTTCACCGGGGACACATTATTCCAGGGCGGCCCGGGTGCCACGGGGCGGTCCTATTCGGACTTCCCCACGATCATCGACTCCATCGAGAAACGGCTGCTCACGCTGCCCGAGGACACCCTCGTGCTCACGGGTCACGGCGACTCCACGACCATCGGCCAGGAGAAGCCACACCTGAGCGAATGGATCGCCCGCGGCCACTGAGTGATCGCGCTCGCGGTACGACGCCGCTCGGCCCGGTCCCCTGCGAACCGGCCCGGGCGGCGTCGTCGTGTGAGCAGCGTCAGATGCGGGGCCTGGGCCCGGGGCTGCGGCGTTGCGTGTAGTTGAAGATGAGGGCGGTGGCCAACAGCACCATAGCGGCCGCCATGGGGACCATGGCCGCGGTCATGTCGTCGAAGTGTACGCCCAGGTACGCGCTGAGCGTGAGTCCCAGCGCCGTGGCGATGCTCGACGTCACAGTCATGCGTGCCACGAGTCCCAGGAAGTCGCTGCCCGCAGTGACGTAACCGGCACTGCTGTGGAGGCACAGCAGGCACGGGCCTGAGAACAACCCGAGCGCGAGGAGCACGAGGGAATACCCCACGAAACCGGACGGCCCGGACATGAGCATGGATGCCAGCAGTGCACCCGTGGCGGCGAGAATCCACATGTTCTCAGCGCTCAACCGGCGGCGGAAACGCACGGCCAGGCTCGACCCCACGGCGGCCCCGAACCCCAGCAACGCATAGATGACCCCCATGGTCTCCACGCTGTCCAGGGACACTGAGTACACCACGAGGCACCCGAGTACCGCGCCCATGAGGGCGTTCAGCGCCGCCACACCGTAGATCAATCCATGGCTCAGCCGGAACACGGCACGGCTGCGCCCGGGCGCGCCGCGGGGGCGTCGCCAGGACCAGAGGGGCATATCCGCGCGGGGACAGCGGGCGGAGGAATGCAGGACGAATGCCGCCGTGATCAGCACGGTCCACACGGCGGCGAAACGCAGCACCACCGCCGGGCCCATGGTCACAGCGAGCAGTCCCGTGAGCGCGGCACCCAGCACCGTGGCCAGCCCCTCGTTCACGGATTCGCGGCGCATGGCCGCCGGGAACGCTTGTGACCGGTCCTGTGCTCGCAACACGGAGGCCCAGCGGAGCCGCGCGGCCAGTCCCATGGGTGTCATGACCACGCCGGCCACGAAGAACGGCGCGAGCGCGGACACGGCATCCCACGAGACCGGGATCTCGGTGACCTGGGCTCGTGACAGCACCCAGAGGATGATCCCCTGGATCAGGGAGAACGCGACCAGGGCCCACAATCGCCAGCGGGCGTTGGCCAGCGCGGCCACACCCACGCCGCTCACGGCTATGCCGAGACATAGGGACGCCGAGCTCAACGCGGCCGTCCACGCCGAGGAGGACGAGACCGCCACGAGCGTGAGCAGGCCCAACGGGGCCATGACCTGGGGCAGGCGGAGCAACATGGTGATCGCGCCCAGCCTGCGATCACTGCGCACGGTGCGTTCACGCGGGGTGAGCACCTTGCCGGGCTTCTCGGGCGCGGGGCGGCGGATCGCGGTACTCACGACCTCAGCCTACGCGGCATCCCACGGCCCCGCGACGACCGACAGATGCGAGCCGCCGGGGGTCTTGGTGACCACGAGCTGGGTGTCGATGCGTTGTTTCATCTCGCTCACGTGGGACACCACACCGATGACCCGCCCCGTGCGGCGCAACCCGTCCAGGGTCTCGAGGACCTGCTCGAGGGTTTGTTCGTCAAGGGAGCCGAAACCCTCGTCCACGAAGAGCGTGTCGATCTCCCGTCCCCCGGCCTCGGACCGGACGACATCCGCAAGAGCCAGGGCGAGCGCGAGCGAGGTGAAGAAGGATTCCCCGCCCGACAGTGTCTCCGTGCCGCGGCGGACACCGGTCCACGAGTCGTCGATCTCGAGTCCGAGCCCGGACTTGCCACCCCCTCGGGTGCGATCCGTATGCACCAGTGTGAAGCGGCCGGAGGACATCCGTGCCAGGTGTTCGGACGCTACCGCGGCCACGTGCTCGAGCTTCGCGGCGAGCACGAACGAGGTCAGGGTCATCCGCAGGGCGTTCTCGGGGGAGTTCGCGGTGGCCACGTCCGCGAGTCCGCTCAGGCGCTGGGCGTTCTCTCGAGCGCGCTCGAGTTCGGCGCGTCGGGCGGGCATGTGCTCGGCGTGGGATGCGGCGTCGGCCGCGAGGGTCTGCAGTCCGCCCAGCTTCTGGTTCAATGCATCCCGCAACTGTTCGTACCCGTCCCGTTCGGCGGCGGTGCGAGCCAGTGCTTCCTCGGACAAGCCCGCGCGTTGCTCGGCGCTGAGCCCCTCGGCGCGTTGCATGTCCTGGGTCGCGAGTTCCGCCGAGACTGAGTCCCGCTCCTCCTGCAGGGCGGTGAGCCGCTCGGAGAGTTCGGCCGCGTCCGCCGGGTCCATGAGAGCCTCGTCCGCGGCGCTCTCGGTCTCGAACGGGGACGCCTCAAGGGCACGTTCCACGGCACCCTGCGCGGTGCGGACCTCGTGTTGCGCGGCCTCCAGCGCCCGCTGTTGCGATTCCCACTCGCTCACCGTGCGCACGAGGTGCTCGGACCGTTCGAGGAACTCGGTGGCCGAATCGAAACCCTTGATGCGCCGGGCCAACTCCTCACGCGCCCGGTCGCACCGTGTCAGGAGTCCCTCGAGGCGCGCACGGGTCCCCGCGATGTCACCGTTGATCCGCGTCCCCTCCCCCTCGAGATCTTGGACCTCCCGCCGAGCAGCCGCGATCTCGGCCTCACCCCGGCGCACCCGGGTCAGGCTCTGCTCGAGTCGGGCCAGTTCCTCATCGGCGTGGCGGCACCGGTCCACGGCGGCGTCGACGTCCGTGTCCGCGCCGCGCGCGAGCGCCTCGGCCGCACCGGTCTGCGCCCGCTGCCACGCTGCGTGGGAGGCATCCACGGTGTCCTGTGCGGTGTCCCGGGCGGCGCGTGCGCGATCGAGTGCGTCATCGGTGACCTCGTCCTCGGTTCCGGCGCCGGCGAGGTGCGGGTGCTCCGTGGCTCCGCACACGGGGCACGGATCCCCCGGCTCCAGCCCGGTGGCGAGGGTCGCGGCCGCACTCGCGTAGCGCTGCGCTTCGAGCGCTTCCACGTGCTGGGCGGCAGCCCGCCGTGCGGTTTCATCCTCCCGGTACCGGCGCGCCCGTTCCTGCTCCTCCGCCCGGGCCCGTGCGTATTCCCGACTCGCGGCCACGGCCTCCCGCGCGGTGCGGGCCCGTTCGCGCACGAGGGCCTCGTCCTTGACCTCCCCCAGGAGTTCGCGATGCAATTCCTCGCTGCGGGTCAAGGCGTCCCGCGCGGAGGCGAGATCCCGGGTGAGGTGCGTCGCCCGCTCCTCGAGCGCCGAAAGGGCCTTGCGTTCGCGAGCCGCCTCCTCCTCGTCCCTCGTGAGCGACTCCTCCTGGGCCACGGCGCCCCTGGCGGATTCGCGCGCGGTCACGACTGCATCGCGCAGACCCGCGGGCACCTGCCCGGACTCGTCCACGGCGTCCATGAGGCTCGCGTCCGGACCCAGAATGTGCTGAGCCACGCGGGCCGACGGTGCGTCCCCCGTGACAGTGGCACGCAGGTCGGTGACGGCGGCGTCGAGGGTCGCGACGCGCTGTCGGGCGTCACGCAGTTCCACGAGCGGCGCTTGCAATTCCTGTGCCGCCTCGTGCTCGCGCAGTTGTCGGGCCGCACCCTCCGACTGCTCCGCGTGCTCCGCGAGTTCATCCCGGCGCCGCGTGAGTTCGCCGCGCCTCCTGACCAGCGAATGCAGGGTCTCCAATTGTGCGTAGCGCTGCTGGGCCCCTGTGTACGACGACGCCGCGCCGTCCCGTGCCCGGCCCACCGTGTCTACGAGGGTGTCGCAGTCGTCGACCAGCTCACGCCATCGATCCGGGCCCCCTTCGTTGTCGGCGTCCCCCGATATCCCGTCCGCGGGCCCCTCCTCCGAAGCGGCCGACGCAGCACTGGTCGAGGCTCGGCCCTGGTCAGACGAACCCGCGTCAGTTTTTCCACCGTTGGCGTCCGCCGCGGTGCCCACGGCGACGTCGCCGACCGACCCCTCGTCCGACGGGAGATCCAATCGGGTCCGGAGCGCCCCGGGGAGGTCCGATAAGACGTCCTCCGGTAACCGGGCGACCGTGTGGGCCACGCGTTCCCTGAGCCGGGCGAGGACCTCGTCCGCTCGTTCCGCCTCGCGTTCCGCCTCGTACAGGACGCTCTTGGCTCGATCCGAGCGCGTTTTCAGCTCATCCTGGATGTCCGCGTAGACGTCCGTGCCGAACAGCGTTTCCAGGAGGTCTTCCCGCTCCTTGGAACCTGCTTGCAGGAACCTGGCGAACTGGCCCTGGGGAAGCATCATCACCTGGGTGAACTGCTCACGGTCCAGGCCCACGACGTGGTGGATGGTCTGCCCCACGTCGTCCGGGCGGTAACCGCGGTCCACCCATTCCCCCGCCACGTGTTCCCGCAATGACACCGTGGCGTGACGGTCGCTCCATCCGGACGCAGCCCGGGAGGACGGTTCGCGCCACGCGGGCGTCCTGCTCACGTGCCACCGCCGGCCACCCGCCGTGAACTCCAACTCGACGCGCGGCCCGGTGCGGGGATCCGCGTGATCACTGTGCTGGGCCTTGCGCCCGCCCTTGGCGGCAGTCGTGGGCCCGGATCCGTAGAGCGCGAAGCAAATGGCATCCAACACGCTGGTCTTACCCGACCCGGTTTCGCCGTTGAGCAGGAAGACCCCTGCCTCGTTCAGGACGTCGAAATCCACCGTCTCCCGCTTGGCGAACGGCCCGAAGGCGGTGATCTCCATCCGATGCAGCTTCACTGCTCCACTCCCCTGCTGCGCGCGGCGGCCACCGCGTCCGCGATCTCGTCCTGTTCCGGCACGGACAGCCCCCGGTGCCGCACGTGGTCGTAGAACTGGGCGCACAGCTCCTCGGCACCGGCGGCTTCCGCGACCCGCGCGCTGTACGCCTGCTGGGTCAGAGTCCGGCCGCCCTCGGGTTCCCAGCGCAGTTCCACCGTGCGGGGGAACCGCGTCCTGATCCGATCCATCGCGGATGCCGGGCGGTCACGATCCGTGAGGACCACCTGACACCAGGCACCCTCCGCCGAGGTGTGCGCCGGATCCCGTAGCAACTCGTCGAGTGTCCCCCGCAGGCACGCCAGATCCATGCGCGCGGCGTGGTCCAAGCCGGTGACCTCATGGACCCCGGTCTCCTGGACGTCCACGAGCCACGCTCCCTTGGGGTGTCCGGCCTCGGAGAAGGAATAGGCCACGGGTGAGCCGCTGTAGCGCACGGCGTCCGCGACTCGCTGCCGGCGGTGGATGTGGCCGAGCGCCGTGTAGTCATGACGGGCGAAGACTTCCGCCGGGACGGTGCCGAGGCCCCCGGAATCGACGACGCGCTCCGGATCCGTGGGTTGCGCCCCCGTCACGAACGCGTGCGCCATGACGACGGACGGGATGTCGCCTCGTTCTTTCCTGTCCACATCGATGCGCTCCATCACGGTGCCCAGCACGGCCTGGTGCGTGGGTGCACAGTCGAGCGACGGCGCGGCCGCGCGCGGTTCGATGTACGGGATGCCGTACACGGCCACCGTGAACGCCCCCGACAGGGTGGCACCGCGCGGGTCGGGGGCGGGCGGCGCCGTCGCCCGGGCGACCGTGATCGTGGAGTCCGTCGACTGCGAGAGCAGGACCGGGACGTGGGCGTCCGGCACGCGGGTCAACAGGTGGACGCCGCCGTGGGACATGATGCCGGAGCCGAAACCCAACCGCGCCGGGGAGTCGTGGTTTCCGCTCGTGAGTATCACGTACGCGCCCGCCTCGCGGATCTGCGCCAGGGTGGTGCTGAGCAGCTCCACCACCTCCGTGCGGGGCTGGGCGCGGTCGTACACGTCCCCCGAGACCAGGACCGCGGAGACACCGTGGTGCCGCACCCACTCGACGATCTCGGCCATGGCCTGCGCCTGGACGTCCAGGATGTCGACGCCGTGGAAGGTACGCCCCAGGTGCCAGTCGGAGGTGTGCAAGATCAGCATGGGGTCAATGTAACCGCGGTCTCGGACACCCACAGCGACCTCCCGCACATGTGCAGGTCACACGGCGCAGGCCCCCTGACGGTGTGATCCACCGCGGCCGCCACCGCTTCGCTAGGCCGGCGGCGCGCCACGTGGCGGATTGTTTCTACTCGCTAGTTCCCTCTTCCACGCCGTGACCAGGGGTCATGCATGCGCATGTTCTTCGTCGTCCACAAGCTACGGCCCGGCCATGGCCCGCGCCGTCTTGCGCCTCTATGCTCTGGGGGATGTCTGGTACGTCACACAACGGTGTGGCACGAGGGGGTTCACCGGGATGCATTCACCACGACTGATCGCCACGGCCGGCCGGGGAACGACCCTCGCCCTGCTCGCAGCGCTGCTACTCACCGGGTGCGGTAACGGCTCGCCCGGAGCGGGTGGGGGTGACAGCGCCGCGCCCACGGGAGTCACTTCCGCGGGGACGACGGCGCAGCCCACGTCCCCCGCGCCGGACGCCTCCCCCGCATCCCCGACGACGCCGCAGAGCGGGTCCCCGAGCGGGTCCGACAGCGCATTGCCCGATGACTGGCGTCCGGAGGAACCCACGGTGCTGGCCACGGGCCAGAAGGTCCCGGAGGACTACGAACCCGCCACCCTGGAGCATCCGGCCCGCAATGTTCCCAAGCCCGTGATGCCCGCGGAGGCCAGGGACGAAACCGAGGCCGGCGCGCAGGCGTTCCTGAACTACCGCGCCGATGCCCAGTGGTACTCGATCCAGACCGGGGACACCTCGCTGATTCGGGAAGTCACCTCGACGGATTGCGAGAAGTGCACCGAGCAATACGACGCGTATGACAGTAGATATGCCAATGGTGACTGGGCGGCCGGCGGTTTCGAGAAACCCACAATATTGAGCGACACATTCGTCAAGCGACCGGATGGCGGCTACAACATCCCCGTATCCGTCACCAGTAGCGGAACTGTAGGAATTGACGACAACAAAGTCGCCGCCAGGCAACTTCCGTTTGACGAGTCGCATGCCTTCGATGTGTACATCTATCGGGAGAATGGCGTGTGGCGGTACCTGACGTCGTCACCCAGGGGATCACTGTGACACGGCGGGCGATATCAGTTCATCTGGTTTGCGCCTTGTTGACCGCGTTGTATTCGCTCGTTCTTACCAACACTGGGGGCCGCGGCCACGAGTCGTCCCCGATCGACAGCGGTATGACCGCGGAATCAGCGCAACTCAGTTCATCAGCGCGGGCGAGTCAGGGGTTCATCGAACTCCGATTCCGTCAATCCCGGAACGCCGGCGGGAGCGGGCCTGGGTTTGCGGGCCACGGGCCACAGGGCGCAGGCGCGCCGGACACCAGCCAGGCTGCGGCGTGGGATCCGGATACCGATCCCACGTTCCAGAAGGCGCTGCGTGATCGGCTCATGTCCAACGAGGATTCAATCTTCTTCAACGCCCGCCTGATGGACACCGCCAAGAACAAAACCGTCTACGGCCTCCAAGACCCCTGCACCGACCAACGTGGGGCAGCACTCACACGGTGCCGTACCACCCAAGAATGCACCGACGACACCGGGGCCGCCGGTGTGAACATGGACATCGTCATTGGCGGGGCCAATGACAGGACCCGCGCCGCGCGCGGTACCCAACTGTGCGTCAGCAACACCCAAGCCGATCAAGCCAGCGACGACGGGTACGTGGCGCTGCCGGTGTTCACCCTCCAGGACTTCCAACAACTGGCCGTCGCCCCCGCCGCCAGTCACGTCCAACCCGCCCCGGACACCTTGAAGAACATGCACACCAATGTTTATGCGCAGGCCCAACCCCAGACCTTCACCACGACCCTGGGTGGCTACCCTGTCCAGGTGAGGGCCTACCCCGTCCAATACACCTGGTATTACGGGGACGGCACCACCCTGGGCCCCACACCCCTGACCGGGGCACCCCTACCCGACGGTGCGTGGGATGAGCCCACCGACACCTCCCACGTGTACACCACCACCGGGGACTTCACCGTGACCCTGACAACCTCGTTCTACGGGGAATACAACATCGCCGACACCGGGTGGCAACCGGTCGCCGGCTACAACCAAGTCACCTCACCCCCGGTGGCGCTGAGTGTGTGGCGGGCCACCGTGCACAACGTCGCCGATGACTGCCACACCAACCCCACCGGCATCGGCTGCCCCGGCGCCGACAAATAGCCGAGTCCAGGGAAGGCCCCCACGCTCTCGAGGCCGGACATGCCCGTTAGCCCTCGCAATCTCCTGAGACACCCGGCCGACTTGATCCGTCCCGTACCCGAGGCGCTCCCAGCCCGGGCAGGCTCCTATGCCGCCCGGACCTCTTGAACGGCCCCATGCCCGAGCTGCATCACCCCGCACGATCCATTGCCACCCTCATAAACTGATCCCATGACCTCACCGCACACGCCCGAACTGTTGGAACAAGACCGCGGTCTGGACGCGGCGTCGTCGTGGTATCCGTCGCTCGTGAGGAGCGTGTTCCTCTCGCCGTGGCGCGCGACCGCGGCCGAACGACCCGGCGAGGGAACCCAGCTCCTCGCGCGCACCGCGGGGGCGCTGAACGAGGTGGCCCACTGGGCGAATGACGGTCAGGCCGCGGATCCCACGGCGTGCGCGTGGCTCGCGTACTTGCGCTGGGCCGTGCGCAACGGCGCGAAGCTCCCCGGCGACGCACCGCACCCGCCCGACGACGACCTGGACCACCACTACCCCCTCCTCACCGCACCGGGTGAGCACGCCGGGGACGGTTTCACCGCCTTGTCCATGGGCCGCCTGGGCGAGGTCACTCGTCCGGTCCTGCCACTCGCGGACAGCGCCGAGATCCTGGCCCGCACGCTGCCCTATGGACTGGTGCCCCACATCGGGTGGAAGTCGCTCGTGGCCCTCGCCGTGGACTCGGCCGCGATCACCCACGGCAGCGCCGAGGCACAGACCGCGGCTGTTGGTGCGGCCCTGACCGTTCACGCGGCGGGCCGTGCGCGGGGCAGTGGGGCCTCACTTCAGGACGTAGTCGAGGAAACCGGCCGAGTGGTCACACTCATGACCCGGCCCGCGCCCCTCACCCGGGAGCTGCTCGACCTGTGCGCGGACCGATCCGCCCGGGACTCCCTGTTCGATGGGATGACGGAACCCGCGGGAGCGTTCACGCGGGCCGTGGGGGACGGAACCGCGGCGTCGTCGGCCCTGGCACTGGGGCTCGCGGCGGTGCTGTGCGCCGAGGATGCGCCGCACGCGGACAACTCGGGGGACGACGTCGCTCAGCGGGCTCTCTCGCTGCTGTCCGGTCACCCGGCGGCGAACGACGCGGCACGTACCGTCGCGGTCAGTGTTGCTGCCGCGCGCTGGGGGCTCGGCGACGCCACACACGGCGAGGACATCGGGGAGAGCGGCAACGGCGCGCCCGGCGGCAACGGCGCCGCCGGCGACGACCGCATGGCCCGGCAGGACGCCGTGGCCGACGACAACAGCCGCACCACAAAAACGCACAGCGGCACGGACACATCCGGCACCGATCCCTCCGGAACCCGCGCGGCGTCCCGCCGTGAACTGCTCGCCCTGGCCGATCGCTGGCTCACCCTGTGGCGGCCGCACGCCTGAGAATCACCCCGATCGGAGGCGCGTCGCGTCACAGGGTCGCGCGCTGCAGCCTGACCCCGTAGTGCGCCGTGAGTTCGGCCATGCTGTGCGCCCCACTGCGGCGCGCGAGATCGAGCACGATCCCGGCGCACGCGAGGGAGTCACTGAGCGCATTGTGGTGCTCCACGACCTCCGCCCCCGCCGCGCGGGACGCCGACGGCAAAGCGTAGGAACGCAGCGTGTAGGCCGCACGGGCCAAGCGGAGAGTGCACGCGTAGTCCCAGTTCCGAGCGGTTCCGCCGCACGCCCGGTTCGCCGCCTTGATCACGCCGGTGTCGAAGACGGCATTGTGTGCCACCAGAACCGAATCCGGATCCTCCGGGCTGATGTTCTCGCACATCCAGTCCCACAGCAGGTCGAACGTGGGCGCGTGGGCGACGTCCGCGGGCCGGATGCCGTGGATCCGGACGTTGCCGGGCTCGAACCCGTCGTGGCCGAGCGGCGGACGGATGAGTGAGTACCGGGTGTCCACCACCTGGCCGTCCCTGACCCGTACCACCCCCAGGGCGCACGCGGACGCAGGGCTGCGATTGGCGGTCTCGAAATCTATGGCGGTGAAACTGACGGGCACCCGATCAGGGTAGGCAACGCCTCCGACATGGCATGTCGCTCACACGGAGGCCATGGCGCGGGTCTCGTACCACGCGTCCGCCTTCTCCACGGCCTGGCGGATCTGGGCGGTGTCGAGCTCATGGTGCAGCGCGTATGCCACGGCCTGCAGCGGGAAGATCCGGGAGTGCAACCGCGCGCGCAGATAGTTCTCCTCGTCCGTCGCCTGGCGCACGCTGGACCAGCCGAACCAGAGTCCCAGGGACGCGACGTCGTACGCGGGATCGCTCATGCTCGCGTGGTCCCAGTCGATCACGCCCACCAGGTGATCGTCCTGCCACAGCATGTTGGAGCCCATGAGGTCCCCGTGCACGAGCCGCGGCGGGACGTTGTCCAAGGCCACGAGGTCCTCGATCGCATTCATGGCGCGGTCCCGGTTCCGCGGGAGCAGCAGCGGCAGAACCTGGTCCAGCAGGACGTGGCGACGGCGGTGACCGCCCCAGTGCTGACCGGGCCGGTCCAGCCACGGTTCCGCCGCGCGCGCGTCCGCATTATGTACCTGCTCGAGGACCCTGCGCAGCTCCCGCGGGTCCGCGTGCCCCGGCGGGCGGGGGCTGCCCGGGATCCAGGTCATCCCCACCGCGGTGTACCGCCCGTCCTGCAGCACGGGGGTCAGGGGGCGCGGCACGGCGAAGTCGAACTCCGGTAGCCGCGACAGCGCACGGGTACGCCTGCGCACGTTCTCCCCCGAGGTCGGGTTCTTGGCGATCCGCACGCTCATCACGTGCCCCGCGTTGACCACGATGTGCGCGGACCCGCCGGCGTGCAGCTCCCACTCGGAGCGATCCACGCGCACCCTGGCCTCCGCCAACACCGCCTCGACAGCCGGAGCAAAAGGTAGGTGTCCGCACGCGAAAGTCATGGGTCAGTCCTCTGGCTCCGGTTCCAGGGGGGACGCCACTGTGGCTTCCGGCCCGTCCTGCCGCGCGGTCCCACTCGAACCCGTGAGCAGCTGCAACAAGTGCGGCAACACGGCGGCCATGGCCTGCGCACGATGGCTGATCCTGTTTTTGTGCTCTGGGCTCAACTGCGCGCAGCTGAGGCCGTCCTGGCCGTCCGGGGCGAAGATCGGGTCGTAGCCGAACCCGTTCTCCCCCGCGGGTTCGCGCAGAATGTTCCCGGGCAGCTCACCCGTGACCACGTGCTCGGCGCCGTCTGGTGCGACGACCGCGGCGGCGCACAGGAAGGAGCCGCGGCGGTTTTCGGGGGCGATGTCCCCGAGCTGGGCGAGCAGCAGCTGGAGGTTGGCGGCGTCGTCGCCGTGGACCCCGCTCCACCGCGCGGAGAAGATGCCCGGGGCGCCGCCCATGACGTCCACGCTGAGTCCCGAGTCGTCCGCGAGCGCGATGAGTCCCGTCTCCGCGGCGGCAGTACGCGCCTTGAGCAGCGCGTTTTCCTGGAACGTGACGCCCGTTTCGACGACGTCGCTCAGCCCGGCCGTGCGCGCGTCCACCACGATCCCGGGATCCGTCAGCCCCGCGTCGCGGAGCATGGCCTGCAGCTCGCGCACCTTGCCCGCGTTCTGTGTCGCGAGCACCACGCGGGCACCGCGTACGTCATCGGCCACGGGTGGCCTCCAGGGTCTCCCGCTGGATCTCGGCCAGCTGGGCGCACCCAGCCACGGCGAGGTCGAGCAGCACGTCCAGTTCGGCGCGCTTGAACGGTGCGCCCTCGGCCGTGCCCTGGACCTCCACGAAGTCCCCCGAGCCGGTCACGACGACGTTCATGTCGGTTTCCGCGCGCACGTCCTCCACGTACGGCAGGTCCAGCATGGGAACACCGTCGATGATCCCCACGGACACGGCCGAGACCGTGTCGATGAGGGGGTTGACCCGCGGCTTGAGGATGCCGTTGTCGTGGGCCCAGCGGATGGCCTCGGCGAGCGCGACGTACGCGCCGGTGATGGACGCGGTGCGCGTACCGCCGTCGGCCTGCAGGACGTCGCAGTCGAGGACCACGGTGTTCTCCCCGAGGGCCTTGAGGTCGATGATCGAACGCAGGGAGCGGCCGATCAGACGCGAGATTTCATGGGTGCGGCCACCGACCTTGCCCTTGACCGATTCGCGGGCCGAACGCGTGGAGGTGGCGCGCGGGAGCATGGCGTACTCCGCGGTGACCCAACCCCGGCCCTCACCCTTGAGCCAGCGAGGCACGCCCTCCGTGAGGGACGCGGTGCACAGCACACGGGTGCCGCCGAATTCGATCAGGGCGGAGCCCTCGGCCTGTTCAGACCAACCGCGGGTGATGGTGATGGGCCGCAGTTCGTCGACGGCGCGCCCGTCCGCTCGTACCAGCCCCGATGCGGCGGAGCCACCCTCGCCCGTGGAATTCTCGGTGGATCGTGCCGGCTCGGTAGGCGAAGTCATGGGTTTCAGCCTAGTCCCCGGTCACCGCGCTTGCCAATGCAGTGAACGACTGGTCGGTCGGCCCGGCAACGTCGTAACTCGTGGCCACACGGGCCACCGTGACCGGACCGGAGAACGCTCCGACGGCCTCCGCCGTGGCCGTGTCCACCGAGTTCCACACGGGCAGGTGGGTCAGCAGCAACCGACGCACACCCGCGGCGGTCGCGGTCTCTCCCGCGCGCTTGCCCGTGAGGTGGATCCCGCGCAGATGGTCCTCGCGGCCCTCCTGGTAGGCGGCCTCGCACAGGAACACGTCCGCGTCGCGGGCCGCTGCCACGAGCTCGTCGCACACGTCGGTGTCCCCCGAATACGTGAGGACCTCTGTGCCCTGGGCCCCGCGGTACTCGACGCGCAGCGCATAGGGCTCGGGGCACGGGTGGTTCACTGGGTGGGGTGTGACCGTGAACGGACCCACGGTCACGGGCTGGTTGGCCTGCCACACGTGGAAGTCGAACTCGGTGTCCATCGAGTGCTCGGGCGGCAACAGGTGCAGCTGGTTGAGGTATCCGTGCAGCATGGACGGACCGTAGATCGGGATGCGACCGCCCTGCCATCCGCGGGGATCCCACTTCACAGCCACGTGCAGACCGCCCACGTCCACGCAGTGGTCCGGGTGCAGGTGGGAGAGCATGATCGCGTCGATCTCGTGCAGGTCGATGTGGCGCTGCAGGACACCCAGGGCACCGTTGCCCATGTCCAGCACGATGCGCCACGTGCGCCCGTGCGCGTCCTCGCCGGAGAGCAGGTAGCACGAGGCGGGGGCATCGGGCCCGGGAAAACTTCCGGTGTTACCGATCACTGTGAGGATCATGGGTGATCGCCTTTCTGGTGCCGACTCAGCGCTGAGCCGCGTGGATCGTGGCGAGGGAACCGGTGGGGTACTGCTCCGCGACGGACGCCGTGTGCCGGACGCGGACCACTTCGGGGCCCAGGAACCGTTGGGCGAGGACCTCGAAGCTCACGGGGTCCCCCGTGGCCAGGAATTCGTGGTGGGGAGCGAGCTCGGGATCCCGCTCGAGGTGGTTGTCCAACAGGCAGCGGTAGACGTCCCGCGAGGCCTCTTCCGAGGACGAGACCAGGTTCACGCTCTCGCCCATGACGTAAGAGATCACCGCCGTGAGCAGCGGGTAGTGCGTGCACCCGAGCACCAGGGTGTCTACGCTCGCGTCCTTGAGGGGCTGGAGGTAGTGCTGGGCGGTGCGCAACAGATCGGGCCCCGTGGTGACGCCGCGCTCCACGTACTCCACGAATTCGGGGCACGCCACGGACGTGATTTCGAGCTGGGGTGCGGCCGCGAACGTGTCGTCGTACGCGCGCGAGCCGATCGTCGCCTCGGTGCCGATCACCCCCACCCGACCGGAGCGCGTGGTGGCCACCGCGCGGCGCACCGCGGGCTGGATGACCTCGGTCACGGGGATGTTGTAACCGCGCGTGTAACGCTCGCGCGCATCCCGCAGCACTGCGGCGGACGCGGTGTTGCACGCGATCACGAGCAGCTTGACCCCGGAGTCCACGAGGTCGTCCATGATGCGCAGGGCGTTGGAACGCACCTCGGCGATCGGCAGGGGCCCGTAGGGGCCGTGCGCGGTGTCACCGACGTAGAGGATCTCCTCGTTGGGCAGCTGGTCGATGATCGCCCGCGCCACCGTGAGCCCGCCCACACCCGAATCGAACACGCCGATGGGCGAGTTGGGATTGGGACCGGTGGGACGTTCGTGCACCTGCATACCGGAAAACTGTAGTGCTTTTCGCGCGCGCCCTCGCGCATGAGACGTGTGACCTTGGCGATCCCCGGTCACCGGGGCGGCAGGGTCTTCAGCAGCGCGTTCATGAGGGTCTCCTGAAGCCAGGAGACGAAGTTGTAGACCACACCCATGTACTGCTCCACGTCCTCGGCCCGGCCGAAGTCGGTCAGCTCGGCCACGCGCTCGGCGGCCTCGGTCGAGTCGATGTTCAGCCGGGAGGCCAGCACCAGGCGGACGTCGTTGAGCGAGCGCGCGAAGTCCTGTGCCTGCGCCACGCTCAGCACCACGGGCTGGGATTCCAGGGCCAGGGAGGACGCACGCAATGCCGCGGTCTTGCGTTCGCGCAGCGAGCGGTCCGTGAGTCGCCGGAACTCCGCGGCCTGTTCCGGGTCCGACGACGCCGCGGGCAGCAGCCTGCGCACCGCCGGGTCCGTGGGTTCGGCCACGTCCTCGTCCCAGCCGAGCAGCGCCTCGAGCGGGTCGTCGTTGCGAGCCGGCCCGTCCTCGCGCGCTGCGGGTGCCAGGGTCTCCCCCACGTCCGAGAACAGTTTCTGCAACAACCGCACCTCGGGGGCCTCGAACCGACCGACGATGCCCTTGCGCGTGCGCTTGAACCCGTGCGCCATCAGTGCTCCCCCGCCTTCTCGTACGTGGCCCACAGGCCGTAGCCGTGCAGCGAGCTCACGTGCGTCTCCGCCTCCTCGAGGGTTCCCGTGAACACGATCGAGCGGCCCCGGTTGTGCACCTCGAGCATGAGTGTGCGGGCCTTGGCGTCCGAGTAGCCGAAGTGGACGCGGAACACGTAGACCACGTAGCTCATGAGGTTCACGGGATCGTCCCACACCACCACGTTCCACGGCACGTTCATGGCCGTGACCGCCTGCTCCTCCCGTTCGAGCACGGGGGACTCCGCCGGCGCGGAGCTCATCTGGACGGCCGGGATCCGGGCGGGGACGGCGCGGTGCGTAGTGAACATCGCCTCCATGGTAGTCACGGGGACACGGATGTGCGCACGACGGACGGCCCACTAGGCTGGCCACGTGAACGAGCACACCTATTCCTGGCACCCGCAGCCCACGTCCTTGCTGACGGACCACTACGAGCTCACCATGTTGCAGGCCGCGCTCCGGGCAGGCACCGCGTCCCGCCGCAGCGTGTTCGAGGTCTTCGCCCGCAGACTCCCCAACGGCCGCCGCTACGGGGTGTTCGCTGGGATGGGCCGGGTGCTCGAGGGGCTCGAGCAGTTCCGATTCACCGACGAGCAGCTGCGGTTCCTGCGGGACACCGCCGTGGTGGACGCCCAGACCGTGGCGTACCTGGAGAACTTCCGTTTCACCGGCCAGATCCGCGGCTACGCCGAGGGCGAGACGTACTTCCCCCACTCGCCGCTGCTGAGCGTGGAGTCCTCGTTCGCCGAGGCGTGCGTCCTAGAGACCTACATCCTCTCCGTCCTGAACTTCGATTCCGCCGTGGCCTCGGCGGCCTCCCGCATGGTGGGTGCCGCGGGAGAGCGCCCGTGCATCGAGATGGGATCGCGCCGCGCCCACGAGCAGGCGGCCGTGGCCGCGGCCCGCGCCGCCGTGGTCGCGGGCTTCGACTCGACCTCCAACCTCGAGGCCGGTTTCCGCTACGGGGTCAAGACCGTGGGCACCGCGGCCCACTCGTTCACCCTGCTGCACGACTCCGAGGAGCAGGCGTTCCGCGCCCAACTGGACGCGCTGGGTGTGTCCACGACCCTTCTGGTCGACACGTACGACGTCGAACGGGCCGTCACGCTCGCCGTCGAGATCGCGGGCAAGGACCTCGGGGGCGTACGCCTGGACTCCGGCGACCTCGTGACGCAGGCCACGTCCGTGCGCGCGCTGCTCGACAAGCTCGGCAACTCCAACACCCGGATCACGGTCACCAGCGACCTGGACGAGTACGCGATCGCCGCCCTGCGCGCCGCTCCCGTGGACGCATACGGCGTGGGCACGCGCCTCGTCACGGGTTCGGGTGCCCCCACGTCGTCGATGGTCTACAAGCTCGTCTCGCGCGAGGGCGCCTCGGGCGCCATGGAACCCGTGGCCAAGGCGTCCTCCGGCAAGAAGTCGGTGGGCGGCGAGAAGTACGCGCTGCGCCGTCGTGATCCCCAGGGCGTGGCCACACACGAGATCGTGGGCGTGTCGCACATGCCCGAGGACGACGGCGATGACCGCCCCCTGCTCGTGGACTACGTCACCGGCGGCGAGCTGCACGACGGCTACACGGGCCCCGAGGCCGTAACCCGTGCCCGGCAGCGCCACGTCGATTCCGTGGCCGAACTGCCCCGCGCGGCGCGCCGACTCTCCGAGGGCGAGCCCGTGATCCCCACCGTGATCGAACCCGGAACCGCACACTGACCAGGGAGGTAGCCATGCGCACTGCATTGCTGATCGTGGACATCCAGAACGACTTCTGCGAGGGCGGCAGCCTGGCCGTCGAAGGCGGGGCGGCGGTCGCCGCGCAGGTCTCCGAGTACCTCGAGGACCACC
This sequence comes from Kocuria marina, assembly GCA_014652975.1. GTDB lineage: Bacteria > Actinomycetota > Actinomycetes > Actinomycetales > Micrococcaceae > Kocuria > Kocuria marina. The sequence goes on from BMZV01000004.1 coordinate 97,367, forward strand.
ACGGCGACTACGTTGCCGTGGCCGCGACCCAGGACTGGCATGTTGACCCCGGGGAGCACTTCAGCGACACCCCCGACTTCGTCACGAGCTGGCCCGTGCACTGCGTCGCGGAGACCACCGGCGCTGACACGCACCCCGATCTCGACACCGAGTACGTCACGGAGTACTTCCGTAAGGGCGCATACGACGCCGCCTACTCCGGTTTCGAGGGCCTGTCCGCCCCGGACGTGGACGTCCCCATGGGGGAACCGGAGGAGGACTCCGACGAAGAACGCGTGAGCCTGGACGACTGGCTGCAGGAACGCGGCGTCGAGGCCGTGGACGTCGTCGGTCTCGCGCTGGACCACTGCGTGCTGGCCACCGCCAAGGACGCCGTGGAGGCCGGCTACGAGACCCGGGTGCTGCTGCCGCTCACCGCGCCCGTGGCAGCCGAGTCCGGTGAGCGGGCGGTCGAGGAACTCGAGGCCGCGGGCGCGGAGGTCGTGACCGACCTGGACTGAACGCCCGCCGCGCCGCCGTGCGGGCCGCGCCGCTTGGCCGCGTCGCCGCGTCGGCCGCTACGCGGCGTCGGCTACTTCCGGCCGATGAACCAGCGCTGCAACAGGGCGATCCGTGCGGTCAGCTGGTCCTCGGAGGCCTGGGCCACGGCCGGGCCTCCGCACTTGGTGCGCAATTCGTTGTGGATCACCCCGTGCGGTGTTCCGGTGCGCGCGGACCACGCGGAGACGTTCTTGGACAGCTGCGAGCGCAGGTCCTTCAGGCGGCGGTGATCCGGCACCGCGGGGGTCTGGGGTGCGTCATGGCCGCTCCGACCGTTGCGCTGGGCCGAGCGCGATTGCCGCTCCCGCAGCAGGGCCGAGACCTGGTCCGCGTCGAGCAACCCGGGGATCCCCAGGTATTCGGCTTCCTCCTCGGAACCAACCGCCGCGCCACCGCCGAAGGCGCCGCCATCGAAGAGCACACCGTGGAAGGACGCGTCCGAGTCCAGGGCCTGGAAGTTGCCCTGGGCCAGGGACGACGACGCCTTGTCCTCGCGGTTGGCCTCATCCAGCAGGTCGTCGTCCCAGCCCGTTTCCATGGGCTGGTCGAAGTCCACGACCCCCGGCATGTTCTTGGGCTTGTCCAACGCGTGGTCCCGCTCCTCCTCCATGGAGTTGGCGAGCGCCATGAGCGTGGGCACCGAGGGCAGGAACACGGACGCGGTCTCCCCGCGCTTGCGGGCGCGCACGAAGCGACCCACCGCCTGGGCGAAGAACAGCGGCGTGGAGGTGGACGTGGCGTACACGCCCACGGCCAACCGGGGCACGTCCACGCCCTCGGAGACCATGCGCACCGCGATCATCCAGCGCTTGTCGGATTCGGAGAACTCGTCGATCTTGTTGGACGCGGTCTTGTCGTCCGAGAGCACCACGGTGGGCCGCTCCCCCGTGATGGCGTGCAACTGTTCGGCGTAGGCCTTGGCGTCCTGGTGGTCCGTGGCGATCACGAGCGCCCCGGCGTCCGGGACGGTGCGCCGCACCTGCGTGAGCCGCTGATCGGCGGCGCGCAGCACGGACGGGATCCACTGCCCGTGCGGGTCCAGGGCGGTACGCCACGCGTGGGACGTGATGTCCTTGGTGAACCCCTCCCCGAGCTGGGCGGCCATCTCCTCACCGGCCGAGGTCCGCCAGCGCATCTGACCCGAGTAGGCCATGAAGATCACGGGACGCACCACGTGATCGTGCAGGGCGTCCGCGTACCCGTACGTGTAATCGGCCGTGGACCGGCGGATCCCGTCCCCGTCCTCCTCGTAGCTCACGAACGGGATGGGCGAGGTGTCCGAGCGGAACGGTGTACCCGTAAGGGCGAGCCGGCGGGTCGCGGGTTCGAAGGCCTCGCGCAGCCCGTCGCCCCAGGACAGGGAGTCACCGGCGTGGTGGATCTCGTCCATGATCACGAGCGTGCGCCCGGCCTCGGTGCGCGCGCGATGCAGCAGCGGCTTGTTGGCCACCTGTGCGTAGGTCACGGCCGCGCCCATGTAGCCGCGGCCGTGCTGGCCGTCCGCGTTCTTGAAGTTGGGGTCGATCGCGAGTCCCACGCGCGCCGCGGCGTCGGCCCACTGGCGCTTGAGGTGTTCCGTGGGGGTCACCACGGTCACGCGCTGAACGGTCCCCGCGTCATGCAGCTTCTTGGCCACGGTCAACGCGAAGGTCGTCTTACCCGCACCAGGGGTCGCCACGGCCATGAAATCACGCGGTTGGGCTTGTTCGTAGCGGTGGATCGCCTCCGCCTGCCACGCGCGCAACTTGGGCGCGGTCCCCCACGCCGCCCGGTCCGGATAGGCCGGCGGGAGATCCGCCGCGGCTCCGAAAAGGGACATTTGATCGCTGTCAGACACGTGGTGCTCGTCCTCTCCGCACGCTCGTTGGCGCGCATCCACTCCGGTCCCGTCACACGGATCGGGGGTCTCGCTCGCGCGGACGACGACGCTCGGATCGCCGTCGTACGAGGCACGGACGACGACGCCCGCGCGACCCCGCACGGCAAAGGCGCCCGCTGAGCGCGGGCGCCGCCGGTGGTCCCGCCCGGCGCGGGACCTCACGAGAAGGGAAGGGTGGTCAGTTCTCGGGCTCGTCCTTGCCGGGACGCAGGCCCTGGTAGATCTCCTTGCACTCCGGGCACACGGGGAACTTCTGGGGATCCCGACCCGGGGTCCACACCTTGCCGCACAGGGCGATCACGGGTTCGCCGGACAGTGCCGACTCCATGATCTTCTCCTTCCGGACGTAGTGCGCGAACCGCTCGTGATCACCGGGTTCCTGCAGCTGCCGGGTGTCCTCGCGCTCGATCGTGGAGGTGCCACCCACGGTCTCGGGCTTCGTGCCGAACAGACCGTTGCTGATCACCCGGGAGGAGCGCACGGAAGGATCCGTGAATTCCTGGGCTTCGGTGATTTCCATGTCCCCCACTCTACCCCGCGCACCGGGCCCGGCTCACCGGTAGGCGGCCACCTCCTGGAGCAGTTCGGGCCCGCGCGCGTCCAGCCACTTACCGCCCGAACGCACGCCGATCCACAACACCACGAAGCCTTCCACGAGGCCCACCGCGAGCGCGAGCCAGCACCACACGGCGGCTCCCGTGACGAGGTACACGATCAGCAGGATCCCGGCCGGGAACGCGAGCAGGGCCATGAGACCCATGATCACGAACTGCACCACCAGGTTGAGGATCGTGAACCCCTGGGGTGTCTTCATGGGGGACGCGCCCGGGGGCGGCGTGGGATACGTGTACCGGGCCGAGACGATCGAGACCACGCCGGCGCCACCGAGCAGGATCCCCACGCACACGCCCACCACGGCGGGCAGGGCGTCCCAGCGCTGCACGCCCGCGAGCCAGAGCACGATCGAGAGCAGCACCAGCGGCACGGCCACGATCAGCAGGGCCACCACGCGCCCCAGCCGATCCGCACGCCCGGAGACCGGCGCCAGCACGTGAAGGCTGAACGCGGTGTTGTCGTAGGAGACGTCCGCGGAGATCGCGTACGCCATGAGCAGCGACACGAACAGGGGCAGCGCCCACAGACTGAACCCCGACTCACCCGCGATGAACCAGAAGACCGCCCCGATCGCGGGGATCATGAGCAGCGACGCCGAGTAGCGCGGGTCCTTGAGCCAGTACGTGAGACACCGTGCGGCCACCGCACCCCATTGGTTCGCCGGGAACCGGTCGAACAGACCGACGCCCTCCTGCGGGCGGGACGTCCCCCGGGCGGCTCCGCCGGCGGCGTCGCCGAGGGCACGGCGCAGACCCGCACACGTAACGACCACGAGCAGGAGCAGCGTGACCAGGGAGATCGCCACTCGGGCGAGGGCCGCGAGCCAGTGACCCGACGCGACGTCGCCGGGGACCGCCCAGGTAGCACCGAGGGGGGTCCACGCGAGAACTCCCGCCCATGTGGGCAGCAGCTGCCACACCTGGCCCAGGCCGGTCGCGAACAAGGAGATGAGGGGCCCCAGCAGCACAACGAGAACCAGCACGACCATGGAGATGATCTCGTTCGTGCGCCGCCCCTTCGCGAAGTTCGCGCCCAGGGCCGTAACGCAGCGCGAACCGACGAACGCGAGCAGGGCGCCGATGATCGCGCACGGTATTGCCGCAATGAGCGCCACCGTGGAACCGCGCCACGAGAACAGCCAGCCGAGCAGGGCGATCACGGTCAGCACCCCCGGGATCCCGACGACCGCGCCCGCCACCTGGCCGGCCACCAGACCCGTGGTGCTCAGGGGGAACAGGGCGAGCCGGGAAGGGTCCAGCGTGGAGTCGGCCTTGGACGAGACCAGCGGTACGAGCCACCAGCCCACGAGCAGCAGGGAACCCAGCAGGACCGACGCGACCACCACGGTCTCGAGGGCTTCACCCCCGAGCGCGATCAACGCGGTCAGCGCCATCCCCAGGAGGAACAGTGCGTAGAGGCCACCCAGAATCGTGCCCACCAGGATCCACGTGCTGCGGGTCAGGGTGTTGATGAGCACGCGCCATTTCAGCCCGGCCAGCCGCCGGGCCTCCTCGAACGCCCCGATGCTGCGCGTGACGGGTTCACCCCCGCCGTGCGAGGGGCGCACGGAGGCGGGAACGGCGGCGTCGGGCGCGACGTCCTGTGCGGGGCCTTCTGCGAATGCGGTGTCGAGGTGGTCGGGAGCCGCGGCGTCGCGCGGGTCGTTCACTCGGGACGCAGCCACTGCAACCCCTCCCCCGCTTCGGTGCGTCCGCCCACCAAGGACACGAACCGGTCCTCGAGGGACATGCCGGCGCACACCTCGTCCATGGTCCCCTGCGCGAGGACACGGCCTTGGTCCATCACGGCCACGTGATCGCACATGCGCTGCACAAGGTCCATCACGTGGCTCGAGACCACCACGGTGCCGCCCGAATTCGTGTACTGGTGCAGCAGCGATCGGATGTTCGCGGCGGAGACCGGGTCCACCGACTCGAACGGCTCGTCCAGCACGAGCAGGCTGGGTGCGTGGATCATGGCCGCGGCCAGGGCGATCTTCTTCGTCATACCCGCGGAGTAGTCCTGCACCTGGCGCCCCGCTGCGTCCTGCAGGTCCATGGCCACGATGAGGTCCTCGGTCCGCTGCGCGACGAGCTCGCGGTCCATCCCGCGCAGCAGACCCGAGTAGGTCACGAGCTGGCGTCCCGTGAGCCGGTCGAACAGGTGGGCGCCGTCGGGCAGCACACCCATGCGTCGCTTGGCGGTCACGGGATCACGCCACACGTCCACGAGCTCGTCGCGGCTTCCCCCGCCCACGAGCACCGAGCCCGCGGAGGGACGCAGCAATCCCGTGGCCATGGACAGCGTGGTCGTCTTGCCGGCGCCGTTGCGCCCTACGAGGCCGTAGAAGGAGCCCCGCGGCACCGTGAGGTTCACATGATCCGCGGCGGGTCGGCCGGACTGGCCGTAGAACTTGGTGAGGTCCCGCACGGCGAGCGCGGGCGTCCCCGTGCCGGAGTGCGGCGCGGGGACTCGGGGCGCGTACTGCGTGGTGGCATGGGGCGCCGCATACCGCTGGGCGGCCCCAGGGGGTGCCGCATGCTCAGAGGGCGCCGCGTGCCGGGGTGCTCCCTGCTGCTCGGTCGAGGGGTCGTTAGCCACGGGTCCCCCGGCGCCGGGGGCGGGCTCGCGGCGCGGGGTCGTGGGTCCGTTCACTGGGCTACTCATGTCACCAATGTACTGAGTGACCCGCGTGGCATGGCGGATTCACCGGACCTCATCACTGTCGACCCGAGGATCCCGCCAACCCTTCACCGGGGCCGCTGAACGACGCCCGTCCGGGGCCGCGCGTCGCCGCAAGGCCCACCGCCCGTACCGGTCGACTTCAGCCGCAGCCCGGACATCAGCGGCAGCCTAAAAGAGCGCCCGCATCAACTGGGCGCGCGCGGCCACCACGCGGGTATCCTCCGCGCCGACGACGTCGAAGAGGTCCACGAGACGCGCCCGCGCGGCATCCTTGTCGTCCCCGGCCGTGGTGCGCACGAGGTTGAGCAGGCGCCGGAACGCGTCCTCCACGTGCCCACCGGAGAGGTCCAGGTCCGCGACGTCCAGAGCGGCCTGCACGTTCGTGGGATCAGCGGCCGCGGCTTCCCGCACGGCGGTCGCGTCCATCGCGCTCACGCGCTGCAAGAGGTGTACCTGAGCGAGTGCGAGCTTGGCGTCGTGGTCACCCGGGTTCTCCGCGAGCGCCTTGTTGTAACTGGCCTCCGCGCCGGCCAGGTCCCCGGCCTCGAGTTTGTCCAGGGCCTCCTGGTGCAGCGGGGGCAGGGGTTTGGGCTCGTTCGCCGCGACCGGTTCGGCTGTCCCCGTGACGCCGTTTTGCTGCGCGAGGCTTACGAGCTCGGTCAGCAGCTCACGCAACTGCTGTTCCGAGACCGTGGAGTTCACGAGCGGCACCACGCGCCCACCGAGCAATGCGAGCACGGTGGGAACGGTCTGCGCCTGGAACGCCTGCGCGATCTGCGGTTCCGCGGCGGCGTCCACGGTCCCCAGCATGAGCCGACCCCGGAACTCGTCCACGACCCGCCCGACCACGTCCACGAACGTCTCCGACTCCCGGCTCTGGGGCGCGTGCAGCACCACGACCACAGGGTACGTCGCGGAAGCCTCGGCGTAGCGCTGGAAGTTCGCGGTGGTCAGCTCCACGCGGTAGCTACCGGCGCCCGCGGACGCCGCCGCGGCGTCGTCGTTCGGCGCACCCGTCCGGGCACCGCCCGACGCGCCGAGATCCACGGCACCGCGCACGGACGCAGGAACCGCTTGCTCGTCCCGTGGGGGCTGCTGGTCCGGGGTGGAACGGGGGAATTCGCTCATGGGAACCTCCTTCGACGGCGAGTCCGCGACATGGGACGCGGACTCGATCGTGCGCCCTGTTCCCGGGCGCACGGACGGGTGTCTTTTGCTCCCATTATGTGCACCGGGAACGCTGGAAGTCCCGGCGGCCCGGCGTTGTACGCTTCCGGCGTGAGCACATCCCCAGGAGCGCAGGGTCGGCCCCCCGCGCGTTTCCGTCCGACCCGCCACCGCTTCGAGGTGCCGCCCGAACCCGCTGCGGGTGGAGAGCCCGCGCGGCGTGCGCCGTGGGACCACCCCGTGAACACGCGGACGCATCCCATCCAGACGGGCTTCCTGCTCACCGTGGGCGTGGGGATCGCGCTGCTGGGCTACTACGTGCTGACCAACGTGGGCGGACTCGTGGGGTGGATCGTCACGGCCGCGTTCATCTGTCTGGGGATGGATCCCCTGGTCCGCCGGCTCGAGACCAAGGGGTTGCCCCGCGCGGTGGCCGCCGGGGTGGTGATCCTGGCCCTGGCCCTGGTGATCACCGCGTTCATCATGGTCGTGGTCCCCCGCATGATCGAGCAGGCCCAGCAACTCGTGGCCCGCGCCCCCGAGCTCGTGACCGAGTTCATGAACTCCGAGTTGTTCCAGGGCCTGGACGACCGCTTCGACATCGCCGCGTCCGTGCAACACACCACCGGGGCCTTCCAGGAACGCCTCGCCACGGACGAGAACCTGCTGGGCGGGATGTTCGGTTCGGTCGTGAGCGTGAGCGGCGTGGTGATCAATGCAGTGACCGGGACGCTCATCGTCATGGCGCTGAGCCTGTACTTCCTCTTCTCGCTGCCCACGATCAAGGCCTGGTGCTATCGCCTGGCCCCCGCGAGCAAGCGCGCCCGGGTCAAGCACCTGGGCGACCAGATGACCAAGGGCGTGGGCAACTACGTCATGGGTCAGGCGTGCGTGGCACTGCTCAACGCGCTCGTCGCGTTCATCCTCATGAACGTCACGGGGGTCCCCTACGCCACACTGCTGGTCCTGTTCGTCGCGCTGCTCGCGTTCATCCCCCTGGTGGGTGGCGTGCTCGCCGGCATCCTCGTGACGCTCATGGCCACGCTCGGCGGGTGGGACACCGCGATCCCGTACGCCCTGTGCTACTTCGCGTACCTCCAGCTCGAGGCCTACGTGGTCTCACCCAGGATCATGGCCCGCGCGGTGGCCGTTCCCGGCGCGGTCGCGGTGATCGCGGTGGCCGCCGGCGGTGCGCTGTGGGGCATCCTCGGTGCGCTCATCGCCATCCCCACCGCGGCCGCGGGACTGCTGCTGGTGCGCGAGGTCTTCGTCCCGCGCCAGGACGCGCGCTGACGGCGGCGACGCCGCTGTACCCCGCCGCGCCGCGTTGTCGCCCGTGCAGGTGGGGGCGCGTCGTCGTCCGAGCAGGCAGGTGCGGGCCGTCGTCCGCGGCGGCAGCTCCGTGCCGTTGCCGCCCATGCCGACGCGCGGCGTCGTCGCCGGTGCACAAGAGCGCGTGAGCCGGGGGCAACCGGACCGCTAGGCTGTCCTGGTGCGTTTAGTGATTGCAGACTGCTCGGTACGGTACGAAGGGCGCTTGAACGCGCACCTGCCCCTGGCTCGTCGGCTCATCATGCTCAAGGCGGACGGCTCGGTGCTGATCCACTCCGACGGCGGATCCTACAAACCGCTGAACTGGATGAGTCCGCCCGCCACGATGCACGTGCGCGAACCCTCCGACGAGCTTGCCGCGGACGGTGTGAGCGAGGTGTGGGAGGTCCAGGCGGGCAAGTCCGACGACCGGCTGATCATCCACATCATGACCGTCCACTCCCAGCTCACCCACGACCTCGGCACGGACCCCGGATTGGTCAAGGACGGCGTGGAGGCCGATCTGCAGCGGTTGCTCGCGGAGCAGATCACCCTGCTCGGGGACGGGTTCTCCCTGGTGCGTCGCGAGTACCCCACGAGCATCGGCCCCGTGGACATCCTCGCGCGGGACGCCGGCGGGGCCACGGTGGCCGTGGAACTCAAGCGCCGCGGTGACATCGACGGCGTGGAGCAGCTGACCCGCTACCTCGAACTGCTCAACCGCGATCCCCTGTTGAGCCCCGTGCGAGGTGTCTACGCGGCCCAGCAGATCAAACCGCAGGCCCGTGTCCTCGCGCGCGACCGCGGCATCGAGTGCCTGACACTGGACTACGACGAGATGCGCGGCAACGTGGACACCCAGTCCCGCCTCTTCTGATCAGCCCCCTATGCCGGAACCCGTCTGCGGATCGCGTGGGAGGAAACCGGTCATATTCTCGGACCTCGTAGTAAATCACCTGATGCCGATTGACCCTGGGGCGGCAGTGTGTGATGCTTGAGGAGTTCTCGCATCATGTTTGACATGCTCGCAGGAATGGTAGCGAGCGTGAAGTTCTGACTGGCGCTGTGGCACAACATCTTGTGAGCCGCATCCACAGCCTTCTCGCGGTACCGGTTCAGGTGCACAATCGTGTGCACGCACTACATACTCCAGAAGGAGATGCCCCATTATGGCTCAGGGCACCGTTAAGTGGTTCAACGCAGAGAAGGGCTTCGGCTTCATCACGCCGGACGACGCTGATGGCGACGTCTTCGTGCACTACAGCGAAATCCAGTCGGGCGGCTTCCGCACCCTCGAAGAGAACCAGCGCGTCGAGTTCGAGATCGGTCAGGGCCAGAAGGGCCCGCAGGCCACCGGCGTGAACGTCATCTGACATTCCCCGGACGAAACCCCCGTCGCCTTTCGAGGTGGCGGGGGTTTTCTCGTGCCCGCTGTGACGCGAGCGAGTCGCGGGGCCGGGTGAGCTGAGGGGCAGATGCCGGGACGCACGGGACGTTCGCACGCCGCGGCAATCCCACTCCACAGAATGTTAAGTGGAGCAGAAGCAGCTCAGCGCGCCAAAATCTGCTTTTGCTGAGTAAAAGCAGGGGTGGGGGTGGGCGCGGCGGGTTATCCGAGGAGCGCCGCGGGCGCGGTCAGTTCCAACTGCGAGCCATGCGGCGCTGCACCTTGGCTCCCGCTCCGGCCAGATGGTCCACGAAGTGCTCGTAGCCGCGGTCGATGTGCCCCACCCCGGAGACCTCGGTGACCCCGTGGGCCGCCATCCCCGCGATCACGAGAGCCGCGCCGGCCCGGATGTCCATGGCTTCCACGGGAGCACCCGACAGCTTGTTCGACGGGACGCCGTCCACCCGGGCGTGATGCCCGTCCAGGCGCACACGCGCACCGAGCCGCTCAAGCTCCGCGGTGAATCCCCACCGGGCCTCGAACACGTTCTCCGTGATGATCCCACTACCCTCGGCCACCGCGTTGAGCGCCACCACGAACGGTTGCAGATCCGTGGGGAACCCCGGATAGGGCAGGGTCGAGACGTTGATGGCCTTGGGCCGCTCGGGACCGCGCACCACGAACCGCCCATCGGCGGTGTTGATCTCGCAACCCGCGCAGCGCAGCTTGGCCAGCACCACGTCCAGGTGTTCCGGTTCCGCACCCACGATCTCTACGCGACCGCCCGTGACCGCGGCGGCAAAGGCCCACGTCCCGGCCACGATACGGTCCGGGACCGTGCGGTGTGTGACCGGGTGCAGCCGCGGGACCCCCTCGACCATGATCGTGGTGGAACCGAGCCCCTCGATCCGTGCACCCATGGCCTGCAGCATCCGGCCGATGTCCACGATCTCCGGTTCGCGGGCCACGTTGTCCAGCACCGTGACGCCCCGGGCGGTCGTGGCTGCGGTCATCAGGTTCTCGGTGGCCCCCACGGAGGGGTAGTCCAGTCGATAGGTCGCACCCGTCAGACCGTCCGGTGCACTAGCTCGCAGGAACCCGCGTTCGATGGTCAACCGGGCCCCCATGGCCTCGAGTCCCGCGCGATGCATATCCAGGCCCCGGGTTCCGATCGCGTCCCCGCCTGGCAGGGCGACCTCGGCCTGGAGACAGCGCGCCATGAGCGGGCCCAGCACGGAGATGGACGCCCGCATGGCCCGCACGAGGTCGTAGTCGGCCTGGTGACCGAGCTCCTCCGGGACGTCGATGGTCACGGTGTGCGCCGAGGGCTCGTACGAGACCTCGCACCCGAGCCGGCGCAACAGCTCCGCCATGATCGTGACGTCCTGGATCTCGGGGACGTTGGTGATCGTGGAACGGCCCGTGGCGAGCAGCGCCGCAGCCATGAGCTTGAGCACACTGTTTTTGGCACCGTACACGGGCAGCTCACCGTTGATCTTCGTGGGCCCGTGTACTTCGATCTTCTCTTCCATGCATTCTCCTCGATCACGAGTACGGGACAGTCCGCCGTGACACCTGGGCCAGCGCACCACGGTAGGCGAACGACGTCGACCCCCGCACCCGAAGGCACGAGGGTCGACGTCAAGCGGTCACGCGATACCGCTCAGGCGGAACGCGCCTCCGAATCCAGGGAGACCTCGTCCGCAACCACCGTGACACGGTTGTTGTCCACGGAGACGAACCCGGAGTCGATGCTGCCCACGAGACGGTCGCCGTCCACACGGTCGATGGCGAACTCCCCCGGCTTGAGCAGCCCCGCCATGGACTCGTGTCCCGGCATGATGCCGATGTCGCCCTCGGTGGTGCGTACCCGCACGAGGCGCGCGGTACCCGTCCAGATCTTGCGATCCAGGGCGACGATTTCCACGATGAGTTCGGCCATGATTACTTCTCGCCCGTCTCGGCCTTGATCTCGTCCCAGCGCCGCATGACGTCGTCCAGGCCGCCGACGTTGTAGAACGCCTGCTCGGGGACGTTGTCCAGCTCGCCGTCGCAAATCTTGCCGAAGGCCTCGACGGTCTCCTCGAGGGGAACCGTGGAGCCCTCCACGCCGGTGAACTGCTTGGCGGTGTAGGTGTTCTGGGACAGGAACTGCTCGATGCGGCGGGCGCGGGAGACCACGACCTTCTGCTCCTCGGAGAGTTCTTCGACACCGAGGATCGCGATGATGTCCTGCAGTTCTTTGTTCTCCTGCAGGATCCCCTTGACACGGGTGGCCACGTCGTAGTGGGTCTGGCCCACGTACTGCGGGTCCAGGATGCGGGAGGTCGAGGACAGCGGGTCGATCGCGGGGTACAGACCACGCGAGGCGATCTCACGCGAGAGCTCGGTGGTCGCGTCCAGGTGCGCGAACGTGGTCGCGGGAGCCGGGTCGGTGTAGTCGTCAGCGGGCACGTAGATGGCCTGCATGGACGTGATGGAGTGACCACGGGTCGAGGTGATGCGCTCCTGGAGCACACCCATCTCGTCCGCGAGGGTGGGCTGGTAGCCCACGGCGGAGGGGATGCGGCCCAGCAGCGTGGAGACCTCGGAACCGGCCTGCGTGAACCGGAAGATGTTGTCGATGAACAACAGCACGTCCTGGTTCTGCACGTCGCGGAAGTACTCCGCCATGGTCAGACCGGTCAGGGCCACGCGCAGACGCGTTCCGGGCGGCTCGTCCATCTGGCCGAACACGAGGGCGGTGTCCTTGAGAACGCCTGCCTCCTCCATCTCGACCCACAGGTCGTTGCCCTCACGGGTACGCTCACCAACGCCGGCGAACACGGAGGTACCGCCGAAGTTGCGGGCCACACGCGTGATCATCTCCTGGATCAGCACGGTCTTGCCCACGCCCGCGCCGCCGAAGAGGCCGATCTTACCGCCCTTGATGTAGGGGGTCAGCAGGTCGATGGACTTGATGCCCGTTTCCATCATCTCGGTGCTGCCCTCGAGCTCCGCGAAGGACGGGGCCTTGCGGTGGATGGGCCAGCGCTCCTGGATGTCCAGCTCGGAGGTGGGCAGGTCCAGCGCGTCACCGAGTACGTTGAAGATGTGGCCCTTGACCACGTCACCCACGGGCACGGAGATGGGGGCGCCCGTGTCCTGCACGGGGGTCCCGCGCACCAGACCGTCGGTCTGCTGCAGGGAGATCGCGCGCACCACGTTGGTGCCCAGGTGCTGTGCCGTCTCGAAGGTGATCCGGCGGGGCTGGCCGTTGAACTCGTAGTCCGCGGTCAGCGCATTGTAGAGGTCGGGGACCTGGTTCTCGGGGAACTCGACGTCGACCACGGGCCCGATCACCCGGGCGATGCGGCCGGTGGCACCTTCCGAGACCGGCTGGGTGGCCTGGTCGTTGATTGTGGCAGTCATTTCTCTCACTTCGTTTCGGCTGGCAAGGGCGGGCAGCGCGGGCTACAGTGCCTCGGCGCCACTGACGATTTCGGTCAACTCGGTGGTGATCTCGGCCTGGCGGGCGTTGTTCATCAAGCGCGTGTACTTCTTGATGAGCTCGGTCGCGTTGTCCCCGGCGGCCTTCATGGCGCGCTGGCGGGATGCGAGCTCGCTCGACGCCGCGTGGCACAGGGCGGAGTAGATCCGCGCCTTCACGTACCGGGGCAGGATCTGGTTGAAGAGCTCCTCCGCGTTCGGCTCGAACTCGAAGTTGTTCTGCGTCTCTTCGAGGGCCTCGTAACGCTCGGAGATCTCGTCCCCGAGGTCGTTCGCGTCCACGACCTCCAGGGGCAGCAGGCGCAACACCCGGGGCTCCTGGTTCACCATGGAGTTGAACTGCGTGTACACGAGCAGCACCTCGTCCACGCCACCGTCCTCGTACGGGGCGTTGATGTCGCGCATCAATTTGTCCGTGAGTTCCTCGGCGCGCTCGGTCGTGGCGTTGTCCGTGTTGCCCGTCCAGAATTCGTCGTAGTCACGGTGCCGGAAGTCGAAGTACGCCTTGGCCTTGCGGCCCACGAGGTACACGCGCGCTTCCTTGCCCTGCGAACGCAACAGCTCGAGCAACTCCTCCGTGCGCTTGAGCACGTTGGAGGAGTAGGACCCCGCGAGCCCGCGGTCCGACGTGAACACCAGGACGGCCGAACGCCGCACATCGTCGGGGACGGTGGTCAGGGGGTGGGAGATGTTGTGCTGCGTGGCGATCTGGGAGACCGCGCGGGTCAGCGCATTGGCGTACGGGTACGCGGCTTCGAGACTCTGACGGGACTTGTTGATGCGCGAGGTCGCGATCATCTCCATCGCCTTGAAGATCTTCTTCATCGACGACGTGGACGCGATCTTCTGTCGGTAGACCCGAATCTGCGCTCCCATGAAATTTCCTTTCGGCACCGCCGTGGTGCGCCGGAATCCGGCGCACCACGAGAACGGTTACTTCTTGACGATCGTTTCCTGGTTCACAGCGGTCGCACCCAGGGACTCGTGCTCCTCGACCCCGGCCTCGATCCCGTGCTTGGAACCGTGGAAGTCCCGCTTGACCTCGGCCACGGCCGTCTTGAGCGCCTCGACCGCGTCGTCCTCGAGCTTGCCCGTGGAGTTGATCGAGTCCATCACGTTGGTCGTGCGCCGGACCTGGTCCAGCAGCGCGCGCTCGAAGTCCGCGACGTTGGCGACGTCGACGTCGTCGAGCTGGCCCGTGGTACCGGCCCAGATGGACACGACCTGGTCCGCGACGGGGTACGGCGTGTACTGGGGCTGCTTGAGCAGCTCCATGAGCCGCTCACCGCGGGTCAGCTGCTGACGGGACGCGGCGTCCAGGTCCGAGGCGAACATGGCGAACGCCTGCATGGAACGATAGGACGCGAGGTCCAGCTTCAGCGTGCCGGAGACCTTCTTCATGGCCTTGACCTGCGCGGCACCGCCCACGCGGGACACCGAGATGCCCACGTCCACAGCGGGACGCTGGTTGGCGTTGAACAGGTCCGACTGCAGGAAGATCTGGCCGTCGGTGATGGAGATGACGTTGGTCGGGATGAACGCCGAGACGTCGTTCGCCTTGGTCTCGATGATCGGCAGACCGGTCATGGAGCCCGCGCCCAGCTCGTCGGAGAGCTTGGCGCAACGCTCGAGCAGACGGGAGTGCAGGTAGAAGACATCACCCGGGTACGCTTCACGTCCCGGCGGGCGGCGCAGCAGCAGCGACACCGCACGGTAGGCCTCGGCCTGCTTGGAGAGGTCGTCGAACACGATGAGCACGTGCTTGCCGCCGTACATCCAGTGCTGACCGATCGCGGAACCCGAGTAGGGGGCCAGGTACTTCAGACCGGCGGACTCGGACGCGGGAGCGGCCACGATCGTGGTGTACTCCAGGGCGCCGTTGTCCTCGAGGGTCTGGCGCACCGCGGCGATCGTGGAGGCCTTCTGACCGATGGCCACGTAGATGCAGCGCACCTGCTGGTCCACGTCACCGGACTCCCAGTTGGAGCGCTGGTTCAGGATGGCGTCCACGGCGATTGCGGTCTTACCGGTCTGACGGTCACCGATGATCAGCTGACGCTGGCCACGCCCGATCGGGATCATGGCGTCGATGGCCTTCATGCCGGTCTGCAGCGGCTCGTGCACCGACTTACGCATGGTCACGCCCGGAGCCTGCAGCTCCAGTTCGCGGCGACCTTCGGTGGCGATGGGTCCGAGATCGTCCAGGGGCTCGCCCAGGGGGTCCACGACGCGGCCGAGGTAGCCCTCGCCCACGGGCACCGACAACACCTCGCCGGTGCGGTGCACCTCCTGGCCTTCCTCGATGCCCTGGAAGTCACCGAGCACCACGACGCCGATGTCGCGGGTGTCGAGGTTCAGGGCCAGGCCCAGCACCCCGTTCTCGAACTTGAGCAACTCGTTCGCCATGACGGAGGGCAGGCCCTCCACATGCGCGATACCGTCCGCGGCGGACGACACGCGTCCGACTTCTACTCGTTCCACATTGCCGGGATCGTAGGACGCCGCGAACTCATTCAGCGCACTACGGACCTCATCGGCATTGATGGTCACATCGGCCATCTACTGTCCCTGCTCTCTACGTCTTGTGATCATCGCTCGAGCCATGACCACGGGTGTACTTGTCGCGATGCGTTGCCCCATCGCCGTGCGGCCACCTCAGCGGTCGGGGGGCAACGTGACGAGATGCCGGCATCGACCGACTCCCCGCGATCCCCGCTGCGCGCGGGGATCAGGCTGCGATCCGCTGCTGCAACTGTTCCAGCCGGTGGGTCACCGACCCGTCGATGACCTCCTCGCCCACCTGCACCCGCAGGCCGCCCACCAACGACGGGTCCACCTCCGTGGTGAGCTTCAGGTCCCGTCCGTACAGCCGGTTCAGACTCTGGCGCAGTTTCTCCGTCTGGTCCTCCCGGAGGGGACGAGCCGTGGTGATCCGCGCGATCCAGCGCTGCTGACGGTCCGCGACCCACTCGGCAAAGTGCCCGAGCAGGCGACCGGGTAGTGCGCCCCGGGGTTCGCTCGCCGCGCGTTCGATCAGCAAAGAGACCTCCTCCGAGCTCGTCGTCATGAGACGACGGGCCAGGGTGACCTTGGCCTGCGCGCTCGCGCGCGAGTCCGAGAACGCGTTCTGCACCTCGGTGGAGTGATCCAGTACGGACTTGAACCGGATCAGTTCGTCCACGAGGGTCTCGAGCGCGTTCACGCCGCCGCGGTTCTCGGCGGACGCGGCCGCGAACAACACAGCCGTGCGTTCGATCCCGTCACCCAGCTGGCGCTCGGTGGCGCTGCGCTGGGATGCGAGTTCGGCGACGACGTCCACGGCCACCTCGTGCGCGCGGCCGTCGAGCAGCGTGTGCACGAACCGGGCGCGGTCCTCTGCGGGCCGGGAGGGATCCGTGAGAGCGCGGCGCAGTGCGCCGTTCTCGTCCACGATGTCCAGGATCTCGAACAACTGGTGTGCGATCTCGGGACTCGCGGCAGATGCCCAGCGGTCAACGTCCACGGAGAGCGGACGATAGGGTTCGTTCGATGCTTCTGCCATTACCGTGCAGCTCCCGTGCGACCTTGCTCGGCCTCGAGATCAGCCAGGAAACGATCGACCACGCGGTTGGCGCGATCGTCGTCGTTCAAAGACTCCCCGACGATCTTGGACGCGAGCTGTGTTGCCAAAGTGCCGACCTCGTCACGCAGTGAGACCACCGCGGCCGCACGCTCGGCCTCGATGGCCTTGTGGGCGTTCTCGGTGATCCGCGCGGATTCGAGGTTGGCGCGATCCTTGAAGTCCGCCAGGATCTTCTCGCCCTCGGAGCGAGCTTCCTCACGAATCTTCTGGGCCTCGAGCCGGGCACTTTCGAGCTGCTGGTTGTACTCGTCGCGAGCGGCCTTCGCCTCGGCCTGAGCAGCCTTGGCCTTGGCCAGTCCACCCTCGATGGCGTCAGCGCGGTCCCTGAAGACCTTCTCGAACGCCGGGACGATGAACTTGTACGCGATGAAGAGCAGAATTGCGAACCCCACAAAGGTAATCAGCATTTCCCAGCCGTTGGGGAACAGAGGGCTCTGCCCCTCTTCAGCTGCCAACACCATTGCGTTCATGAGCGCGATTCCTGTTCTCTAGTTAGGGCGAGTGCGAAAGGGAGAGCCCTTAGAGCAGCGCCAGGACGAAGCCCAGAATGGCGAGCGCCTCGACCACGGCGAAGCCCATGAACAGCATGGGCTGGATCACGCGCTGGGACTCGGGCTGACGGGCCACGGACTGCATGTAAGCCGCGAAGATGAGACCCACACCGATGCCACCGCCGATGGCAGCGAGACCGTAGCCAATAACGCTGAGCGAACCTTCCATTATGGATATTTCCTTTCTGGGTGCCCGCTGGAGCGGGCCGTGGTGCCATTACGGGAAACCGTGAATGGTCGATGGTCACGTGAGCGGCCCGGAGGTCGCGCTCCTTCGTGGGGCTAGTGCCCCTCCTGCAGTGCGCCCTGTACGTACACGGCGAACAGCAGGGTGAAGATGTAGGCCTGCAGGATCTGGATCAGAACCTCCAGGAAGTAGATGAACAGTCCGAGGACCAGACCGAAGATCGAGCCGCCGATGCCCAGGGCGCCGCCCACCTCGGTGGCGAGGTACGCCATGAAGGCCGCCGCGACCATGATGGCCATGTGGCCGGCGAACATGGTGGCGAACACACGCAGTGCGTGGGTCACGGGGCGGATGATCATGTTCGAGAGGAACTCGAGCGGGATCAGGATGAGGTACAGGACCTTGGGGACGTTCGGCGGCATGGTCATCTTGGCCATGAAGTGGCCCAGACCGTGGCGCTTGATGCCGACCCCGACCCACACGACGTAGGCGATGGCCGCGAAGACGTACGCGGTGCCGGGGTGCGAGAACGTGGGCAGCTGCAGGACGGGGATGGACCCGAAGAGGTTGTTCACCAGGATGAAGAAGAAGAAGGTGAACAGCAGGGGCACGAACGGGCGGAAGTCCTTCTCGCCGATGATGTCGCGACCCAGGTGGTTACGCACGAGCCCGTAGCCCATCTCACCCAGGTACTGGCCCTTGGTGGGGACCAGCGCTCGCCGCCGCACCACGTACATGAAGAACGCGGCGATCAGAACCACCGACAACAGGATCAGCAACGAGTGCTTACCGAGGGCGAAGGAACCCACTTCGAAGAACGGGGGCAGATGCGCATCTTCCGTGGACGGGGCCACGAATTCGGCCGGAATCCTCAGGGCGGGGTTCAATACAGGTCCTTTCTGCGGTATCCAGACCGGTCACACTCTGGGCTCGGGGCCCATGCCGGATGACTTCTTCGTCTCCGACGGGGTCTTTTGCGGGGCGGTACTGCGGTTCAAGGCGTCCCTCATATGAAGATAACCGAGGTACACCCCGGCGGCCGCCCCGAAGACAGCTCCCGCGATCACAATCCACCGAGTTCCCAGTAGGTGATCCAGGAACCAGCCTACCAAACTCCAAAACACCGCACCGACCACGATGTACAGCAGGACCGCGATCCCACCACCCAGACCGCCACGCTCCACGAGCTCCCCCGCGGTGTGGAGGGTTTCCTTGCGCGCGTTGTCCCGCATGCGCGTTGACATCCCCCGCAGGTCCCTGGGGCGCCGGTCTCCCGGCTCGTTCGGTGCGGAACTCATGGCGTTCGCCTTTCGTGAGTGGGTCGGTCGTGCCCCGCCCGGCCGCCACTCGAGTCACGGGCGGGAGGGACGGACGGGGCGGCAGCGGCGTCGTCGTGGGCGTGTTCGACGGCCGACGACGCAGCGTGGGGTGCGGGCTCGGGCGCGTCCTGCCGGGTGACACCGCGGGTCAGCACGGTGAAACTGGCCAGGGCGAGTACGAGACACACCAGGACGGTCACGGCGAACACGCGCGGGGCGAGCCACGGCGGGGCCCCCAGGAACAGCAGGAACCAGCCCAGCACGAGCACCTTGAGGAGGTACAGCGCGGCGAGCGCGGGAGCCGTGGCCGCCGGTGCCACGCGGTACATCTGAGCCGCCACGAGGGTGGTGGCTGCGGAGCTGACCGCAATGATCCCCGCCCCGAGCAGCGCCGAGCGCGGTGCCGAGAGTATGTCCACGACGGCTGAAAGTGTAAGCAGAATCACACCCAGGATCAGGAACATGACGGCCCCGGCCCGCACACCCCGGGCGTAGGAAGGGGGGCGGGAGCGGGCGGCGTCGTGCGCGGCGGATTCCTCCGACGAACGCGGAGCGCGGTCAGGGGTCACGGGCGCAAACTCCGTGCGGTGCTCCGGGCGCGGGCGAGCAGCACCGGGGACACGAGGTACAGCACGATCACGAGCACCACAGCCACACCGGCGAGCACGGAACCCGTGCCCGCGGCCCGTAGACCGTAGAGGGAGATCAGACTGACGCACGCCGTGGCGGTCGTGACCACCGCGGCGGACTGCACGTGGGACAGGCCCACGTCCGTGAGGCGCTGGTAGACGTGCTGCCGGTGCGGTGTGTACCAGACCTCCCCGCGGCGGATCCGCAGCACGAGCGTCACGGCGGTGTCCGCGAGGTAGACCAGCAGCGGGGACAGCAGGTACTCCACGTAGACGCCCGAGAGGAACGCGCCGATCGCGATCGCGGCGATGGCACTACCCAGGACGTAGGAGCCGACGTCGCCCAGGAAGACCGTGCCGCGCCCCAGGTTCCACGGTAGGAAGCCCAGGAACGCACCGGCGAGCGCGAGGCCCGCGCACACCATCCACGGCATCCCGTTTGCCGCACCGGCCCACGCGTAGAACAGCCCCACCACGCCGCCGTGCAGCCCGGAGATCCCGTTGATACCGTCCATGAAGTTGGCGATGTTGACGTAGGCCACGGTCGCGAGCACACCCACGGGCCACCACCACGCGGGGATGCCCAGGGCCACGATCATGGCGGCGGTCCCGAGCGCGCCCACGAGGGCCTGCATGCCCAACCGGACTCCGATGGACACGCCGCGGTAGTCCTCGGCCCAGCCCAGGGCCGCGCTGGCCGCGGTCATGGCGAGCACGGACAGGGCGAGCGAGCGGTCCACGGGGATCAGACCGAACCCCAGGGACAGCCCGTACGTGAGGATCAGGGCGATGGCCACCGCGAGTCCCATCCCGCGCAGTACGGGCCGCGAGTGCGAGGACCGGTCGGACGGGATGTCGATCACGCCCCACCGGCGTAGCAACGGCTTGACCGCGAACGGCAGGAGCACTGAGAGCACGAAGGCAGCGGCGAGTGTCCACGGGGCGAGGGCCAACAACAGATTCAGCGCCTGGCCGTCCGTGAAAGTGGCGGGGCCGGTGTCGACCGCGGGGGCCGTGGGTACGCCGTGGGCGGGCAGGAACGCGGTGGACACGAGGACGGTGCTCATGCGTGGCGCCTCCAGCCCGTGTGTCCCTCGGCGGCGTCGCCGTCCGCACCGTCAGCGTCCGCGTCCTCGGCGCGGGGTCCGGTGGCCGGTGCGCACTCGGCGGCGCGCGGCACGGAGAAGTCCGTGACCTTGGGCTGGGTGCTCACCACGACCTGCGGGATGGACCCCGTGAACATCATCCCGCCGCGCACCTTCCACACGTGACGGTCCAGGTTCGCGGGATCCAGGCGCTCGGCCTTGGCGTGGGAGATCTTGGGGTGGAAGGGCCGCTCGTCGGTCTCACCCGTGCCGATGAGGTCCTCGTGCAGCTTCTCACCGTGGCGCAGCCCGGTGATCTCGATGCTGATGTCCTCGCGCCCGGACATCGACCGCAACCGGCGGGCGATGTCCAGGATCCGCACGGGCTCCCCCATGTCCAGGATGAGCACCTCTCCCCCGTGCGCGATCGCACCGGCCTGGATCACGAGCTGACACGCCTCGGGGATGGTCATGAAGTACCGGGTGGCATCCGGGTGGGTCACGGTGATCGGCCCGCCCTGACGGATCTGTTCCGCGAACAGCGGCAGCATGGACCCGCGCGAACCGAAGACGTTGCCGAAGCGCACGGACGCGTAGCGCTTGCCCGTGCGGTCCCCCATCCACGCGGTGAGTTTCTCCGCCACGCGCTTGGAGTGACCGAGCGCCGTGGTGGGGTTGGCGGCCTTGTCCGTGGAGATGTTCACGAACACGTCCACGTCCACGGCGGCCGCGGCGCTCAACACGTGCAGCGAGCCCATGACGTTGGTCTTCCACGCCTCGTCCGGGTACTGCTCGAGCAGGGACACGTGCTTCAGCGCCGCAGCGTGGAAGACCACCTGGGGCCGGCGGTCCTGGAACACCCGGGTGAGCGCGTCCGGATCGCGGATGTCACAGAGCACGGTGTCGTTGCCGTCCAGCAGGCCACGCCCGGTGATGGAGATCTGTGTGGCCTGCAATCCGGATTCGTCACGGTCCAGCATGATCAGCTCGGCGGGTTCGAAACCCACGAGTTGGCGGCACAGTTCCGAACCGATCGACCCACCCGCGCCCGTGACGAGCACGCGCTTGCCGGTCACGTACCCCGCAATGGCCTCCACGTGGATGTCCACGGGCCGCCGTCCGATGAGGTCCTCCATGGAGATGTCACGAAGGTCCACGCTCTGGTTTGCGCCGGTGAGCATCTCGGTCAGGGGCGGGACGGTCATCACGCGGGTCCCGGTGCCCTCCACGGCTTCCGAGACGCGTTGCATGGTGCGGGGGTCCACGTCCGCGACGGCCACGATCAGCACGCCGGCGCGCGTGTGCTCCAGGACGGACGCGGCGTCGTGCAGCGTGCCCATGACCGGGACGGAGGAGATGCGCAGGTGCTTCTTGGCGGGGTCGTCGTCGAGCAGGGCCACGGGCAGGAAACCGGAGGCGGGGTCCTGCATCATGCGGTGTACCAGGAACGTGCCCAGCGCGCCCGCACCGAAGATCACCACGTTCTGCGCCTGCTCACCCGGCTTGGCCGTGGATTCCTGGTACATGCGTTTGAGGTAGCGGAACGCGGCCATCAGCAGGCACGCGAACGGGAACGCGATGAACCCCAGCGAGCGCGGGATCCACAGGGCCACACCGAAGACCAGCAGGACGGCCTCGAGCAGTGCCGTGACGATCACGGTCACGACCACGAGCAGCTTGGCCTCCTCGAAACTGCCGAACGAGTACCGGCCCTTGTAGAGGGCGAACGAGAAGCCCACGAGCAGTTGCAGCACGACCGCCACCACGCACGTGATGATCACGCCCCCCACGGAGATGAGCTCCACGTTCATCTCGAACCGGAGGAACGCCGCGACCCACAGCGCCACGATCCACGCGATGGAATCCAAGATCATCTGGATCCACAGCCACGCGACCGGTTTGTCCGCTCGGGGGGTGGGGCTTGCGGGGGTGACCATGCAGTCGTAGTCCTTTCGGGTGCGGGTCAGTCGCGGTGACCCACCATGAGCCGGTACGCCGTTTCCCGTACCCTCAGGGGGACGAATCGGTAGCCGCCGCGCACCATGACGTTCACGGCCCATTGTAGGAACCCCACGTGGCCCAGGGTGCGCAACCGGTGCTGCAACGTCAGTTCGGCCCGCAGCACGCGGTACCCGCCGCGGCGTTCGTAGGAGCCCGCGGAGACGCGATAACCCACGAGCGGTTCCGCCACGTTGCGCACGTCCGCGCCGGCATGGAGCATGCGCGTCCACAACCAGTAGTCCTCGGCCATGGGGACGTCCTCGTAACCACCCACGGCGAGCGCGGCACTGCGGCGCAGCACGACCGTGGGATGGGAGATGGGGTTGCGGTATCGGCTCACCGCGGCGATCCGCGCGGCCCCCACGGGGGCTGTGCGCAGCGCGACGGGCCGAGTCTCGTCGTCGCCGATCTCGTGCATGGACGCACCCACGAGGTCCGCGCCGTCCTCGATCAGGGGCAGTTGCCTCTCGAACCGGCGGGGGTAGGAGACGTCGTCCGCGTCCGCGCGCGCGACGACGTCGTACGCGCACCGCGGCAACGCAACGGTCAGCGCCCGGGCGAGGCCACCGTTTTCCGGGATCCGCAGCACACGGACGGGGATCGGGGATTCTTTCGCGAGCCGCTCGAGCTCCGCCGTGACCGACGCCGACACCGGACCGTCCTGGACGAGCAGCACCTCCGCGGGCGGGCGGGTCTGCTCCACCGAATTAGACTCCACCGCGCGCCGGATCCGCTCGGCGGTGTCCGCGGCGTACACGGGGATCAGCACCGAGAACCGAGCCGGCAGTTGCGCGGGGGTCAGCGGGTCAGCGAGGGCCACCGAAACCACGTCCGCGCATGCCGTTGCCGTAGAGCCGCGCCCACCGCACCAGTCCGGGCAGGTCACGGCGGCGCGCGTAGTGGGCGGGGTAGCCGATCGCGTCCGCGACCAGTTGCACCACGCGCTTGTAACGCCACGAGACGTACCCGCGGTTACGGAAGAAGTGGCGCTGCTTGAACTCCCCCGGCGGGATCAACACCTGCAGCTTGCCGGGGATCACCACGTGTTCCTCGGCCCAGCCCGGCGGGTGGGACACGGCCGTGGTCGTGACCGTGCCGAACGGCAGCCCACTCTTGCGCAGGCGCACGAGGAAGTCGACCTCATCCCCGCGCAGGAACAGTTTCAGGTCCGGCAACCCCACCCGGAAGAACACGGACTCGTCCATGAGCGCACCGTTGAAGAAATTGGCGTAGGAATCGATGAAGCCCAGCGGTTCCAGGTCCGCGCGACGGTGGGTGATCCCGCCGTCCAAGCGGAACGGGAACGCGAGGGCGTCGTGGTCCTGGGGCGCCACGATGAGCGGTGACACCACGGCGAGCCCCCGCTCGCGCGCTGTTTCGCGCAGGGTGTGTAGGCACTCGGGGTCCTCGGGATGGGCGTCGTCGTCCATGAGCCACACCTGGTCCGCGCCGCTCGCGAGCGCCGTGAGGATGGCGAGCGCGAATCCGCCCGCCCCGCCCAGATTGGCCACGGAGCGGCGGTAGTGCAGCGTGAAGGCTCCCCCGATCCGCTCCCCCAGCGCGGCCTGGTCCAGGGCAGTGCGCCCGGCGTCCACGAGACACAGACTCGCGATCGGGTCGGTCTGGACGCGCAGCGCGTCGATCAGCGCCGCGACGTCCTCGGGGCGGTCCTGCGTGACGCACGCGACGCTCACGTTCGCGTCCGGACGGTCGCTCGCCCGCGCGGTGGATTCGGTCATGGCGCCCCCGGGACGACTCGTGATGTGCAAGGAAGATGTGCTCGACCGCGGCGCACGCGCAGCCGCTCGCGCGGGCGCCCGGCACGCCGGTGAACTCCGGGAGTCTATCAACGCGTACCTTGACGCCGCCTCGACGTCACCCGCACGGGTGATGTGCCGTGCTGACGACCACGGGCTGACCACCAAGAACGGGTCCGGGGCGCTACCGTACGATGAAGACACCATCACAGGAGGAGACACAACAGTGACGGCTCACAGCTGGCGCGTTCTCGGGGCCACGGGGTTCATCGGTTCCGCCATCACCACTGCCCTGCAGACCCGGAACATCCCGGTCACCCCGGTGGCCACCCCCCGACTGGCCTCGCCCGCGACCACGGTGCACCACCTCATTGAGCACGCGCACCGCCTCGAGTCCGTGATCGACTACCTGGCCGATTCCTTCGCCGGCGCGGACGTGGTGGTCAACGCCGCCGGTCTGGCCGCCCCCGATCAGACGCACCAGCAGTCCCTGACCGGGGCTAACGCGCTGCTTCCCGTCCTCGTGGCGCTCGCCGCCCACCGCACGGGCGTGCGCCGGGTGATCCACATGAGTTCCGCGTCCGTGCAGGCCGACGCACCCGTGCTGGACGAGTCCATCCGCACCGCACCGTTCTCCCCCTACTCCTTCTCCAAGGCCCTGGGCGAGTCCGCGCTCTACCGGTTGCGCTCCCAATGGCGCGAGGAATCCGGCGCTCCGCAGTTGAGCGTCATCCGCGCGACGTCCGTGATGGGCAGCGGGCGGCGCACCACGCGCATGCTCGCACGGTTCGCGTCCTCGCCCCTGAGCTCGGTCGCCGGGGACGGCTCCGCCCCCACCCCCGTGACCTCCGTGACCGCCCTCGCGCAGTTCACGGTGGCCGTGGGCGAGTTCCCTGAGGTCCTGCCCCCCGTGATCCTGCAACCGTGGGAGGGCGCCACGACCGGTTCCGTGCTGCGCGACGCCGGACGCCGCCACCCCCTGCAGCTGCCGTCCTGGGTGTGCCGGGCGGTGATCGCGACCGCGCGCACGGCCTCGGCCGCTGCCGGTTACCGCTACGGCGGGCTCATCCGCCGCCTGGAGGTCACGTGGTTCGGTCAGCGCCAGGTCCCCGGGTGGGCCCACGAGAACGGTGTGCTCCCCGAGCCCCACGTGCAGGAGGTGCTGCGCCAGGCGCACCTCGCGCTGGGTCGCTGAGCCGCGCGTTGGGTTCTTCGCAGCGCGGCCGCGCCCGGTCCGGAGCACTCCCGCGCTGACAGAACGATCCCCGCACCGTACCCGTCATGGGATGGTGCGGGGATCGTCTCGTCAAGGCACCTGTTGTTCAGGCCCCGTGGTTCTCGGGTTCCCCGGCGACGAGCCGCTGCGCCTCCTCCATGCTCAGTGCCCCGGTCCCGTCCCAGCGCGGCTCGGTGTCCGGTGTGCGTTCCCGTCCCTGGTCCACGAACGGACGGGCCTCCGCGGGGGAACTTCGGACCAGGTCGGCCACGAGGTCCTCGTCCGCGGGAGTCGAGCCGGCCGAGAGGGCCACGCCCTCGCCGAACGATTCCGGTGCATTCGCTTCGGGGTTCTGACGCGCGGAGTGTGTCGACGCCGCGGCGTCGTCGTCCGAGACCGCCGCGCCGGCACCGCCGGCTGCAGCGGCCGCCTCCGGGCTCTCACCGGTCGCCGGAGCTGCCGGTTCGGTGCCGCCGTCCACGTTCGGGACGACCTCGCGCAGCCGCGCCAGCGTGATCGCGCCGTGGCGCAGCACCACGGGCGTCTCCCCCGTGCAGTCCACGATGGTCGAGGCCACGTCCTGCGCACCGGCGGGGACCTCACCCGCGGGCCGCGGACCGTCGTCGAGGTAGAGCGCCACGCGGTCCTGCAGCATCTCGCGGGCCTGCTCGGCGGTGCGCGCGGCGGGCATCCCCGTCCGGTTGGCGGAGGACACGGCCATGGGACCCACGCGTTCGAGGACCGCGCGGGTCACGGCGTCGTCGGGGACGCGTAGTGCCACTGTCCCATGGGTCTCCCCCAGGTCCCAGCCCAGGGTGGGCTGGGCCCAGCAGATGATCGTGAGGGCGCCGGGCCAGAACGCCTGCGCGAGCGCGCGGGCGTCGTCGGAGATCTGGTCCGCGAGGCCGTCGATCACCTCGGGGCGGGCGATCAGCACGGGCGGGGGCATTTCCCGCGTGCGGCCCTTGGCGCCCAGCAGTCCCTGGACACCGGGCGCCGAGAACGCATCGCAGCCGATGCCGTAGACGGTGTCCGTGGGCAGCACGAGGCATTCGCCGTCCGCGACGACGCCCGCGGCCTCGGTCACGGCCGCTTCGAGTTCCTGCGGGGTCCCGCAGGATCGGATCTCACTCACGAGCAACTCCTCTGCTGACGTGTTTCGTGTTCTTCCCGTGCTCCGCGCACCCGGCCGTCCCGTTCACGGTACGTCTCCCGGCACGACGGCGCTGCGGCGCCCGGTCTCTCAGCCCCCCGGCCCCGGCAGCGTGGCGGTCGTGGCCCGCGGGCGGTCGGTCAGGTCGTGGTACGTGCGGATGTCCCGGAACCCCCGGTCCTCGAGGGCGCGGGCGACGGCCGCGACCTGGGACTCGGCGTGTTCCATGACGAACGAACCGCCCGGACGCAGGATCCGCACGGCGGTGTCCATCGCGGCGCACGGGAACGTCATCCCGGTCTCGTCCCCGCCGTACAGCGCCGTGGGTGGATCGTAATCGCGTACCTCGGGATCCTCCGGGATCTCACCGTCCGGGACGTAGGGTGGGTTGGTCACGACCACGCAGAACCGCCCCGCCGACTCGACCGTGACATCGCGGTAGTCGGATTCGAGCAAGCGCACGCGGGAGCCCGCCAGATTGCGCCGGGTCCACTCCAGTGCGGCCGGTTCGCGTTCCACGGCGGTGACCCTACTCGCGGGATCCTCGCTCGCCACGGCCAGGGCTATCGCGCCACTGCCCGTCCCGAGGTCGATGACCCCCGGGTGGGTCTCGCCGGCCCCGCGCCATACGCGCACCAGATCCAGGGTCAATTGGACGAGCAGTTCGGTCTCCGGTCGGGGGACGAAGACCCCGGGACCCACCGCGAGCTCGAGCTTACGGAACGGGGCCGTGCCCGTGATGTGTTGCAGGGGCTCACGCCGTGCGCGGCGTTCCACGAGGTCGCGGTACCCGTGCGGTTCCGGCGCGCCCAGGATGGCCCGCGCTTCGGTGTCCCCGCGGCCCAGGCCCAGCGTGTGGGCGGCGAGCAACACGGCGTCGACGTCCGGGGAGGCCACACCCGCGCGAAGCAACCGGGACCGGCCCCACGCGATCGCCTGGGCGAGAGTCGTGGCCACGGGAAGTTACTTCCCGCCCGCGGACCCGTGCTGTGCGGAGTCCTGACCCAGTTGTTCCAACCGGTGCTTCTCGTCCAGTTCCACGGCGGAGGCGATCACGGGTTCCAATGCGCCGTCCAGGACGTGGTCCAGGTTGTAGGCCTTGTACCCGGTGCGGTGGTCCGCGATGCGGTTCTCGGGGAAGTTGTAGGTGCGGATGCGTTCCGAACGGTCCACGGTGCGCACCTGCGACTTGCGGGCCGCGGCGTTCTCGGCGTCGATCTGTTCCTGCTGGTGCGCGAGCAACCGGGCGCGCAACACGCGCATGGCCGCCTCACGGTTCTGCAGCTGGGACTTCTCGTTTTGCATGGACACCACGATGCCCGTAGGGACGTGCGTGATCCGCACCGCGGAGTCCGTGGTGTTCACCGACTGCCCACCCGGACCCGAGGACCGGTAGACGTCGATCTTGAGGTCGTTCTGGTTGATGTCGATCTCGTCCGGCTCGTCCACCTCGGGGAAGACCAGCACCCCCGCAGCGGACGTGTGCACGCGCCCCTGGGACTCGGTCACGGGCACCCGCTGCACGCGATGCACCCCGCCCTCGTACTTGAACCGGGCCCACGCGCCCTCGGCCGGATCGGAGGAGGACCCCTTGACCGCGAGCTGGACGTCCTTGTAGCCGCCCAGTTCGGTGGGGGTTGACGAGAGGATCTCGGTCTTGAGCCCGGATTGTTCCGCGAAGCGCATGTACATGCGCAGTAGGTCCCCGGCGAACAGGGCGGATTCGTCCCCGCCCTCACCCGCCTTGACCTCGAGGATTACGTTGCGGCCGTCGTCCGGGTCCCGCGGGATGAGCTTGCGGCGCAGTTCCTCGCGCGCCACGACGAGCTCGTCCTCAAGGGGCTTGACCTCCGCGGCGAGTTCGGGATCCACGCTCCCGAGCTCGCGCGCGGTGCCCAGGTCCTCGGAGATGCGTTCCACCCGGCGATGCGCCTCGACGATGCCGTTGAGTTCGGAGTAGCGCCGACCCAGTTTCCTGGCCTTGCTCGCGTCCGCGTGGACGGCGGGATCCGCCAGGGCGCGCTGGAGCTCGGCGTGCTCATCCAGCAGCGGCTGAACGGGGTCGGACATACGGTGCTCTCCTGGGATCGACGGGTGGAACGCGGTGCTCGCGGGTTCCTAGTGACCGGCCAGCGTGGTCTTCTGGACCTGCAGCAGGAACTCGGTGTTGGACTGGGTATCCCGCAGCTTGCTCGTGAGCAGTTCCAGGGCCTGCTGCTGTTCCAGACCGGAGAGCACGCGGCGCAGCCGCCACATGATCTTGATCTCGTCCGCGGACAGCAGGTTCTCCTCGCGGCGGGTACCGGAGGAATTGACGTCCACGGCCGGGAAGATCCGCCGGTCCGCGAGCTGACGGGACAGGCGCAGTTCCATGTTGCCCGTGCCCTTGAACTCCTCGAAGATGACCTCGTCCATCTTGGACCCGGTCTCCACGAGCGCGGTCGCGAGGATGGTCAGCGAGCCACCGTTCTCGATGTTGCGCGCGGCGCCGAAGAACTTCTTGGGCGGGTACAGCGCGGCGGAGTCCACACCACCGGAGAGGATGCGGCCGGACGCCGGTGCCGAGAGGTTGTACGCGCGGCCCAGGCGGGTCATGGAGTCCAGCAGGACCACCACGTCCATGCCCATCTCCACCAGGCGCTTGGCCCGCTCGATCGCGAGCTCCGCGACCGTGGTGTGGTCGTCCGCAGGCCGGTCGAAGGTCGAGGCGATAACCTCACCCTTGACCGTGCGCTGCATGTCCGTGACCTCTTCGGGGCGCTCGTCCACGAGCACCATCATGAGGTGGACCTCGGGGTTGTTGGTCGTGATCGCGTTGGCGATCGATTGCAGCATGAGCGTCTTACCGGCCTTGGGCGGGGAAACGATCAGACCGCGCTGGCCCTTGCCGATCGGGGCCACGAGATCCACCACGCGGGGACCGATCTTCTTGGGCTCGGTCTCCAGGCGCAGCCGCTCCTGGGGGTACAGCGGGACGAGCTTGTTGAACTCGACCCGGTCCTTGTTCTCCTCGGGCTTGCGGCCGTTGACCGTGGTCAGCTGCACGAGCGCGGAGAACTTCTGGCGCGAGTTGTTGTGTTGTTCGCCCTCGCGGGGAGCACGGATGGCACCCACGATCGCGTCGCCCTTGCGCAGGTTGTTCTTCTTGACCTGGGACAGGCTCACGTACACGTCCGACGGGCCGGGCAGGTAGCCCGAGGTGCGCACGAACGCGTAGTTGTCGAGCACGTCCAGGATGCCCGCCACGGGCAGCAGGACGTCGTCCTCGGTGATCTCGACGTCGTCCACGTCCGGACCGTTGTGCCGGTTGCGACGGTTGCGCCGCTCGTTGCGGTCGTTGCGATCGTTACGGTCGTTGCGATTGCGATTGCGCCGGTTGCGGCGGGAGTTGCCCTCACCGTCGTTGTTGCGATCGTTGTTGTTGCGGTTGCGCCGGTCGTTGCGGTTCTGGTTGTCCTGACCGCCGTCCTTGGGGTCACCGGAATCGTTGGAACCGCCTTGGCCCTTGGAGTCACGGCGGTTGTCCCGGTCCTGACCGTTGTCCTTGGAATCCTTCTGGTGGTTGGCGTGGCGGGAACCGTCCACCTGACCCTGCTTGTTCTCGCGCCGGTTCTCGTCCTGGGACGAGCCGTTCTGCTCGGACTTCTCGTTGCGGCGACCGCGCTGGTTGCGCTGGCCGCGCCCGGACTCGTTGCCGGAGTCGTCAGAGCCCTGGGCGGAGTCCTGCCCGGACTCGTCTCGGCCCTTCTCCGCCTGGTCCTTGTCCTGCTGGTTCTGGGCGGAACGGTCCTGGCCGGAGCGCCCGTGCTCACCCGTGCCGCTGGCCGTGGCGCGCCGGGAACGGCGCGAACCGCTCTGCCGCGGGACGTTCTGTTCGCCGTTCTCGCTCTCCGAGCCCTCCTGGGGCTTCGAGGAGGAGTCCGACGACGCCGCGTCCGCGTCCGCGGCGGCCGGAGCGGCGTCGGCGGAGGACGACTGCGGAGCGTCGGAGGAGTGGCGCTGGGAGGCCTTGCGAGCGGTCTGCTCGATCTTGGCCTCCACGGCTTTGTCGCGTTCGGCGACGACGCCCCCGCGCTGGTGGGCCTCGATGGCCTCGACCAGGAGGGACTTGCGCATGCGACGCGCGCCGGTAATGCCCAACTGGGCCGCGAGGGCCTGCAGCTGCGCGAGTTTGAGCCCGGACAGACCGGTGCTCTGGGCGTTCGAGGTGTCCGTTCCCTGTTCGGGGGCGGTGGTTTCTGTCACGAAGCTTCCTTCTGACTCGATGGGGGTTGCGGCACTCAGATCGCCAGCAACCCGACGATGATGGTGTGGGCCACCCGCGGCGGGCCACGAAAGTGCGCGCCGGAGGCGCGCGTCATCAGCAATGAAGTCCCCCGAATCTCCCGCGGAGCCGGGACGCCACATTACAGAGGTGGCTGGTCTACGCGGAAGAGGATCGCAGAGAGGCGACGCGGTCGAACACCTGCGTTGAGGAACTGCGCACGAGGCTCGGCTGCGGGGTTGCACTGTCCGGCACGGACGCGAACCCGGGGCCTATTGCGTGGATACGCTCACTTTAGCACCCTCTTCGGGCACCCGCAGGACATGAACACGCCACGTCACCGTCCGCCCCTGGTACTCGTGCGCCGGCGACGCCGCGTCCGCCGCGATCTCCTCGATCGCCGCAGCCACGCGCCCAGCGTGCTCCGCGCCGTTCGCGAGCGTGAGCACGGTGGGGCCCGCACCCGAGATCAGGGCGGCGTGACCGAGGTCGCGCAATCGGGTCATGAGCTCGCAGCTCGGTGCCATGGCCTGTGCGCGGTAGGGCTGGTGCAGCAGGTCGAACGTCGCGGGCACGAGCAGCTCGGGCCGTTCGCCCAGGGCCGCAACCAGAAGCGCCGCGCGGCCGGCGTTCACGGCCGCCGTGCGATGCGCGACCATCTCCGGCAGCAGCCCGCGGGCCACCGACGTGGCGACTTCGAAGTCGGGCACCGCGACCACGGGAACCACGTCCGGATGCACGCGCACGGGCACGCTGTGGAAACGGCCTTCGTCCTCGTACGAGATCGTCAGACCACCCAGCAGGGTGGGGGCCACGTTGTCCGGGTGTCCCTCCATGTGGGAGCACACCTGCAGCACCGCATCCGGTGAGAGCCGGTGGGATGCGGGGAGCAGCGCGTTGGCCGCGAGGACACCGGCGACCACCGCGGAGGCCGAGGAGCCCATGCCCCGGCCGTGCGGGATCGCGTTGTGGGCGCGCAAGCGCAGCGGGGGCAGCTCACCGGCCCCGGCGGCGTCGAACGCGGCCTGCATGGCACGGATCACCAGGTGCTCGGGACCGCGCGGCACGCCCGCCGCGCCCTCCCCCGAGAGGTCGAACTCGAGTCCGCGCTCGATGCGCGTGAGCGTCACGGTGTCGTAGTGACCCAGCGCGAGACCGAGCGAGTCGAAGCCCGGGCCCACGTTGCCCGTGGAGCCGGGGACCCGCACGCTCACGGTGGTACCCACGGGCGTGATGGCGCCCGGCACGTTCCCGGTGCGGGGTGCGCTGTCGGTGTCGGGCGCGTCGGAGCGGGTGGCGTGCAACGGTGCGTTATTCACGGCGGAGCCGGTCATTCCAGGCCGAGGGCCGAGGCCACGGAGACCACGTCGAAGGCCACGCGCTTGGGCTCGGCGGCCGTGGGGTCCTCGGCCTCGGCGCCCTTGATCGCCCACTGGGGGTCCTTCAGGCCGTGGCCCGTGACGGTCACCACGATCGTCGCGTCCGTGGGTACCTCCCCGGCCCGGGCCTTCTTGAGCAGACCCGCCACTCCGGACGCGGAGCCCGGTTCCACGAACACGCCCTCGCGGGACGAGAGCCAGCGGTGGGCCTCGAGGATCTCGACGTCGCTCACGGAGTCGATGAGCCCGCCGGACTCGTCACGCGCGGCGATGGCCGTGTCCCAGGACGCGGGGTTGCCGATCCGGATCGCGGTCGCGATGGTCTCCGGTTCCGTCACGGGATGGCCCAGCACGAGAGGTGCGGCACCCTCCGCCTGGAAGCCCCACATGGCGGGCGTGCGGGTGGACACCGCGGACAGGGTCTCACCCGAGGTGGCCGGGGTCTCCTGCGCGTACTCTCGGTAGCCCTTCCAGTACGCCGTGATGTTCCCGGCGTTGCCCACGGGCAGCACGTGAATGTCCGGGGCGTCGCCCAGTGTGTCCACGACCTCGAAGGCCGCGGTCTTCTGACCCTCGATCCGGTACGGGTTCACGGAGTTGACCAGGAAGACCGGGTAGGACTCGGAGAGCTTGCGCGCGACCTCCAGGCAGTTGTCGAAGTTGCCGTCGATCTGGATGATGTCCGCGCCGTGGGCCACGGCCTGGGACATTTTGCCCATGGAGATCTTGCCCTCCGGCACGAGCACCGCGCTGCGCATCCCGGCCTGCTTGGCGTACGCCGCCGCGGACGCGGACGTGTTGCCGGTGGACGCGCACACCACGGCCTTGGCCCCGGACTCCTTGGCCTTGGTGATGGCCATGGTCATCCCGCGGTCCTTGAACGAACCGGTGGGGTTCATGCCCTCGAACTTGAGCCACACCGTGGAGCCCGTGAGCTCGGACAGCGCCCGCGCCTGGATCAGAGGGGTGCCACCCTCTCCCATGGTGATGACCTCGGTCTGCTTGGTGACCGGCAACCGGTCCTTGTACTCGTTGATGACGCCCTGCCAGACGTGTGCCATGCCGCGTGCTCCTCGGTTCGACTCGTGGCCCCGCGCCGCGTGGTGCGCGGGGCGCTCAAGAATTATTCTCCGGCTTCCACCGGTGTGACGGACACGATGTCCCGCACCACGTCCAGCTCGCGCAGGGCCGCGACCGTGGCCATGAGGGACGCGTGTCGGCCGCTGTGCGTCACGAGCCGCAGCTGGGACATCCCGGGGGCGTCCGGGTCCTCGATCTGCAGCATCGTGGAGATCGAGACCCCGTGGTCCGCGAACACCTGGGCCAGTTGCGCGAGCGCACCCAGTCGGTCCGTGACGGCCACCGTGATGGACAGCCGCGTGGTGGCGTCGTCCATGCTCACGGCGGGCAGCGCCGCGTAGGCGTCGAGCGGGATGCCCTGAGCTCCCAGCGCGATCGCGCGCGCCGCGGAGACGAGGTCGCCCAGCACCGCCGACGCCGTGGGGTGACCACCCGCGCCCTGTCCGTAGAACATGAGGGAACCCGCGTTCGCGGCCTCCACGAACACCGCGTTGTACGCGCCGTGCACACCCGCGAGCACGTGGTCGCGCGGGATCATCACGGGGTTCACGCGCAGATTCACGCCGTCACCGCAGCGCTCGCCCACGGACAGCAGCTTGATCACGTACCCCGCCTCGCGGGCGGCCGCGACGTCCTGCGCCGTGATGCCCGTGATCCCCACGCAGTGCACGTCCGCGATCGTGTAGGTCGAGTGGAACGCGAGGGACGCGAGCACGGCGGCCTTGGCGGCGGCGTCGTGCCCCTCGACGTCCGCGGTGGGGTCCGCCTCGGCGTAGCCGAGCTCCTGAGCTTGCGCGAGGGCGTCGTCGAACGCGGCCCCCGTGGTGTCCATCTGGTCCAGGATGAAGTTGGTGGTCCCGTTCATGATGCCCAGGAAACGGTTGACCCGGTCCCCCGCGAGCGAGTCGCGCATGGGGCGCACGATGGGGATCGCGCCGGCCACCGCGGCCTCGTAGGACAACTGGGCGCCCGACGCCGCCGCGGCGTCGTGCAGTTCGCGCCCGTGCTCCGCGAGCAGCGCCTTGTTGCCCGTGATCACGGACTTCCCGGCGTTCAGGGCACGCAGCACTCGCGTGCGCGTGGGTTCGATCCCGCCGGTCAGCTCCACCACCACGTCCGCGGCGTCGATCACCGCGTCCGCGTCCGTGGTCAGCAGTTCCGCGGGCAGCTCCGTGTCCCGCGGGGCTTGCGGATTGCGCACGGCCACGCCGCTCAGTTCCAGGCGCACGCCGCTGCGCAGGGCCAGCTCATGGGCGTGGTTGAGCAGCACGCGGGCCACCTGGGAGCCCACGGTGCCAGCACCCAACAGGCCCACTTTCAGCACGGGCGTCTCGCGGTCGGTTGCGGGTGAAGTGTTCATGGCTCCTGGTGTTCTGTCGGGGGCTTGCTGTCGGGGCGTGTCAATGGGTAGGGCCGCGCCCCGCGGGCGGTCGCGGCCCGGTGGGTGCGGCGAGGCGGGCGCGGCGGGGCGGCGTCCGGCGCGGTGGCGGGGCACGAT
This sequence comes from Kocuria marina, assembly GCA_014652975.1. Classification (GTDB taxonomy): domain Bacteria; phylum Actinomycetota; class Actinomycetes; order Actinomycetales; family Micrococcaceae; genus Kocuria; species Kocuria marina. Next base: position 132,181 of record BMZV01000004.1, read on the forward strand.
GTGGCTCGCGCCCCTCGACCGCGCCGGCCGGCTCACACCCCGGTGTCGCGGGCGAGCAGATCCGTGAGGGCCTCGCGGCGCACGATCTCGCGGGTGGCACCGTCCGGTGCGACCGCCACGATCCCCGGGCGGGGCAGCCAGTTGTAATTGCTGGACAGGGACCAGCAATACGCACCGGTCACGGGCACCACGAGCAGGTCACCCGCGGTGACGTCCCCGGGGAGGTAGACGTCCTTGACCACGATGTCACCGGACTCGCAGTGCTTGCCGACCACGCGCGAGAGCACGGGGGTCTCCTCGGACACGCGGTTGGCGAGCACGGCGGTGTAGTCGGCGTCGTAGAGCACAGGACGGGCGTTGTCGCTCATGCCGCCGTCCACGGACACGTACCGGCGCTGCACGCCCGGGCTGACCGTGACCGTCTTGACGGTGCCCACCGTGTAGACCGTGCACCCGGAGGGCCCGGCGATGAACCGGCCCGGTTCGAAGGACAGGTGCGGGGTGGGCAGATCCGAGGACTCGAGCACGGAAGTGAGCAGCGGGGCGAGGTCCGCGGCGATCGCGGCGACCTCGCGCGGGCTGTCCGCGGCGGTGTACGCCACACCGTGGCCGCCACCCAGGTCGATCTCGGGCAGCGTCACGTCCCAGCGCTCGGCCACGGTCTCGCGCAGCGCGAAGACGCGCTCGGCGGCCTGACCGAAGCCCTCCGCCGCGAAAATCTGGGATCCGATGTGGCAGTGCAGCCCGCGCAGGTCCAGTGCATCGGAAGCGTCAACGCATGCAGCCACGGCCACGAGTGCGGGAGAGTCCTCCCCCTCCTGCACGGGGTTCAGCGAGAGTCCGAACTTCTGGTCCTCGTGGGCGGTCGCGATGAACTCGTGCGTGGACGCGTGCACCCCCGGGGTCACGCGGATCATCACGGGCGCGCGGGTGCCGCGGTCGCGGGCCAGCCGTGCCACGAGCTCGATCTCGGCGAGCGAGTCCACGACGATGCGTCCCACGCCCACCTCGAGGGCCCGGTCGAGTTCCTCCGCGGACTTGTTGTTGCCGTGCAACGCGATCCGGCCCGGGGCCACACCCGCGGCGAGCGCCACGGCGAGTTCCCCGCCGGAGGCGGTGTCGATATTGAGGCCCTCCTCCGTGGCCCACCGCGCCACGGCGGTGTTCAGCAGGGCCTTGGAGGCGTAATAGACCTCGAGTTCCACGCCGAGAGGATTCAGGGCGGCCTCGAACGCCTCGCGGAAACCGCGGGCGCGGTCCCGGAAGGTCCGTTCAGAGACCACGTAGCTCGGGGAACCGTGGCGCGCGGCGATCTCGGTCACGGGCACGGAATCCACGGTGACGCACCCCGTGTCATCCCGGGCGTACTGGGACGTGAAGACCACGGGGTCCAGTGCCGCGGGGTCCGCGGGGACCTGCAGCCAGGCCGGGGCGAGCGGGTGGGCGGGAGCGAGTTCGGTCATGGGATCACATCCTTTCGGGAGCGGAGACGCCCAGCAGGTCCAGCCCGTTGGCGAGGACCTGGCGCACGGCGTCGTTGAGCCACAGGCGGGTGTGGTGGACGGGCGCCACCGGGTCGTCGCCCTGCGGGGTGACCCGGCACGCGTCGTACCAGCGGTGGTACGCCCCAGCCAGGGCCTCGAGGTGGCGCGCCACGCGGTGCGGTTCGCGCAGGGCCGCGGCCTGGGCGACGACGGACGGGTACTGTCCGAGCGCGGCCAACAGGTCCGCTTCACGCGGGTGCTCGAGCAGGGACGCGTCGAACCGGGCGGCGCCGGCCTCGTCCGTGCGCGCGACACCGGCGGCGTGGGCGTTGCGTTCCACAGCGCACGTGCGTGCGTGGGCGTACTGGACGTAGAAGACCGGGTTCTCGTTGGAGCGCTTGGTCAGCACGTCCAAATCGATGTCGATGTTGGAGTCCACGGAATAGCGGGTCAGCGAGTACCGCGCGGCGTCCACGCCCACGGCCTCCACGAGGTCCTCCATGGTCACCACGGTGCCCGCGCGCTTGGACATCCGCACCGCGGTGCCGTCCTTGACCAGGTTGACCATCTGACCGATCAGCACCTCGACGGCGTCCGGGGAGTCCCCGAGCGCGGCCGCGGCGGCCTTGAGCCGGGCCACGTAACCGTGGTGGTCCGCGCCGAGCATGTAGATGCACAGGTCCGCGCCACGGTCCCGCTTGTTCTTGAAGTAGGCGATGTCCCCCGCGATGTACGCGGCGTGACCGTCCGACTTGATGACCACGCGGTCCTTGTCGTCCCCGTGGTCGGTGGAGCGCAGCCACCACGCTCCGTCCTCGAAGTACAGCGCGTCCGAGGAACGCAGCTGGTCGAGCAGCGTCTCGACCTGGCCGTCATCGAACAGCGAGTTCTCGTGGAAGAAGACATCGAAGTCCACGCCGAAATCGTGCAGCGAGGATTTGATCTGGGCGAACATCAGTTCCACGCCCGCGGCGCGGAAGACCTCCTGCGGGTCCTCGGACTCCAGGGCGTCCGGGTGCTGGGCCAGGACCTCGTCCGCGATCTCGGAGATGTACTGCCCGCCGTAGCCGTCCTCCGGGGCGGCCTCCCCGCGGGCGCGGGCCAGCAGGGAACGGGCGAAGCGGTCGATCTGGTTGCCGTGGTCGTTGAAGTAGTACTCCCGCACGACCGAGGCGCCCTGCGCATCCAGGATCCGGGCCAGGGAGTCACCCACGGCGGCCCACCGCGTGCCACCCAGGTGGATCGGACCGGTGGGGTTCGCGGAGACGAACTCGAGGTTGATGGTCGTGCCGGACAGGGTGTCCGCGGTCCCGAAGGCGCGCCCCTGTTCCACGATCGACTGCGCGAGCTCACCGGCCGCGGCGGCGTCGAGCGTGACGTTGAGGAAGCCCGGACCGGCGATGTCCACCGTCTTCACACCGGGGACGGCCGACAGGCGCTCGGAGAGGATCTGCGCGACGTCCCGGGGGGAACGGCCCACCTTCTTGGCCACCTGCATGGCCACGGTGGTAGCCCAGTCCCCGTGCTCACGGTTCTTGGGTCGCTCCACCTTCGCGTGCGGGAGTTCGGCGCCATCCACCGGGGTCAGTTCACCGGCGGCCACGGCGTCTTGCAGGCATGCGGACACGGCGGAGGAAAGTTCTTCAGGAGTCACTGTGCCAGTGTAACGGCGCGGGAGCACCCCGCTCGATCCGCGTCGATTGGTGCGCCCGCGCGACCTGGTAGTATCGTCGAGTTGTCGTCGCGGGCCTCGTTCTCGGGTCCTGTGACACGGCACGCCCGCGTAGCTCAGTGGATAGAGCGTCTGCCTCCGGAGCAGAAGGTCGTAGGTTCGAATCCTGTCGCGGGCACCACGAATGCCCTCCCCTCGGGGAGGGCATTTTCGCATTTCGGGGACCCCCACGCCCTACGGGGCCGGCACCCGGATCGCGGGTGGTTCGAGCTAGCGGGTCAGCGGTGACCGCGGCGCTGCTGGCGGGTCCTCAGGTGGGGGTTCAGCTCGAGTGGGTCGTACTCATTGACCACGGAGTCGCTGCCGTAGTGCTCTTCGAGCAGTTGGTCCTCCTCCACCGGGCGGGGTGGAGCCGTGCGCCGCAGCACGACCCCCACAATCGTGAGCAGGCCACCCACCGCGAGGGTTCCGAAACCCACCGCAATCATGGTCCACCCGCGAGTGTTCAAGGGCTCTCCCCCGTGGTCCGCCGCGGCCCGGCTCATGGCCACGAGTGCCTCCGGGAGGGTGAAACAACACACGAACAACAAAAGCAGCCCCACCGCGGTGATGACGGACGTGAAACGTTGTCTGCGGTGGGGCTGCTTCATAAGATCAATGGCCTTCCGGTGACACCCCCGGAGCGGAGGAACCACCCGTTGGGGCGCCGTGGGCGGGGGCACCCCGGGACGGGGCACCGGCCGGTTCGGCGCTGCGAGCTGTCTCCAGAAGCGTAGCGTCATCCAGGGCGGGTTCGCCCGTGGCCGCTTGCAGCTTGCGGAACTCGGCGAGCAGATCCGCCACGGTGGCCTCGGCCTTCTGCTGCGCGTCCAGCTCGAAGAGGATGCGACCCTCGTGCATCATGATGAGCCGGTTGCCCAGCCGCAGGGCCTGGTCCATGTTGTGCGTGACCATGAGCGTGGTCAGGTGACGCTCGTTCACGATCCGCTCGGTGATCTCCGTGACGTGCTGCGCACGCTGGGGATCCAGGGCGGCCGTGTGCTCGTCCAGTAACAAGATCTCGGGTGCGGAGAACGTGGCCATGAGCAGGGACAGCGCCTGGCGTTGCCCGCCGGACAGCAACCCCACCTTGGCCCCCAGCCGGTGCTCCAGACCCAGTTCGAGGGTCTTGAGCTCCTGCTCGAACTCGTGGCGTCGGGCGCGGGTGACGCCGCGCGCGAGACCACGGGAGCGACCGCGGCGCTGCGCGATGGCCATGTTCTGCTCGATGCTCAGGGTGGGCGAGGATCCTTTCATGGGGTCCTGGAACACCCGGGAGATCCACGTGGCCTTGCGGTGTTCGGGAAGCCGCGTGACGTCCCGGTCCCCCACCATGATCCGGCCGCTGTCCGGGATGATCGTCCCGGACACCGTGTTGAGCAGGGTGGACTTGCCCGCACCGTTGGAGCCGATGACCGTGACGAAGTCCCCGGGTTTGACCGTGAGGCTCACCCCGTTCAACGCCACGCGTTCGTTGACCGTCCCGGCGAAGAACGTCTTGCGCACGTCCTGTATGTTCAGCATCCGATCACGCTCCCGTTCGTCCGGACACACCGGCGTCCACGGTGCGCCGGGCGCGGGATCGCACGTCCGCCTGCACCGCTTGCGCGGCCCTGAGGGTGCGGTGGCGCTTCCACCGCTTGTACACGCCGAGCTGTGGCAGCACGAGCGCGATCACCACGAGCACCGCGGAGATCAGCTTCATGTCCGAGGGGTTCAGTCCCGCCTGCAGCGCCACGGTGATCACCAGGCGGTACAGCACCGAGCCGAGGATCACCGCGAGCGTGGCGATCACCACGGTGCGCGTGCCGAAGATGCCCTGGCCGAGGATCACGGAGGCGAGGCCCACGACGATCATGCCGATGCCCATGCCGATGTCCGCGAAGCCCTGGTACTGCGCGATCAGGGCACCGGACAAGCCCACGAGGGCGTTGGACAGGCACAGACCGAGGATCTTCTGCCGGTCCGTATTCACCCCGAAGGAACGGATCATCTCCGGGTTGTCACCCGTGGCCTGCATGGCCAGGCCGGCGTCCGTGTACAGGAACCAGTCCAGTGCGAGCTTCACGAGCAGCACACCGACCAACAACAACAACACTCCCACGACCGTCCCCTGCAGCCCGGCCTCGCGCAGGGGCGTGAAGACGGTCTCCTCGCGCAACAGCGCGAGGTTCGCCTTGCCACCCATAAGCCGCAGGTTCACGGAGTACAGGGCGGTCATGGTCAGGATGCCCGCGAGCAACCCGTTGATCCGCGCCTTGGTGTGCAGCAGCGCGGTGATCAGACCGGCGAAGGCGCCGACCACGAAGCCCACGACGGTCGCAAACCACGGGCTGCCGCCGTGCAGGATCACCATGGCCGCGGTGGCCGCCCCGCTCGTGAAGGACTGGTCCACGGTCAGGTCCGGGAAGTCCAGCACGCGGAACGTGAGGTACACACCCAGGGCCATGATCGCGTAGATCAGCCCCAGTTCGATTCCAGCGATCACCGGCGTTACTCGATGACCTGGTCGGCCTGGTCCCGCAGGCTCTGCGGGACCTCCACGCCCATGGCCTTGGCGGCCTTGGCGTTAATGATGAGCTTGGTTTCTTTCTGGGACTCCACGGCCATCTCGCCGGGCTTGGCGCCGTCCTTGAGGATGCGCACCGCCATCTCACCGGTCTGCTTGCCCAGGTCCGTGTAGTTGATCCCCTGGGTTGCCAGGGCACCGCGCTCCACGGAGTCGCCCTCACCCGCGATCAACGGGATCTTCTTGGCCTCCGCGGCGGAGATCACGGCCTCGAGCCCGGCTACGACCTTGTTGTCGGTGGGCACGTAGATGGAGTCGGTGTCGAAGGACTCGGCGGCCTGGGCCACCTCAGCCGTGGTGGTCACGGTCTTCTCCTCAACCTTCAGACCCTCGGCCTGCGCGGCCTTCTTGGCCTCGTCCACCTGCACCTGGGAGTTGGTCTCACCGGAGCTGTAGATGATGCCCACGGACTTGGCGCCAGACTTGAGCTTCTTGATGAGCTGGATCTGCTCGGCCACGGGGTTCATGTCCGTGGTGCCGGTGACGTTGGCGCCGGGCGCATCCATGGAATTCACGAGCCCCGCGTCCACGGGATCGGTCACGGCGGTGAACAGGACGGGCTTGTCCGTGACGGCCTGGGCAAGGGACTGGGCGGACGGCGTGGCGATGCCCAGGATCAGATCGTCGTTGGAGGACGTGAAGTTGGAGGCGATGTTGGTCGCGGTGGCCTGGTCGCCGGAGGCGTTCTGCACGTCCAGGGTCAGGTTCTCACCCTCCGTGTAGCCGCCGTCCTTGAGGGCCTGCACGAAACCTTCGCGGGCGGCGTCGAGCGAGGGGTGCTCCACGAACTGCGAGATGCCCACGGTGACCTTCTTGGTCTCACCGGACTGCCCACCGTTGTCGGATCCGCAACCCGTGAGCAGCAACGCCGCGGTGGTGGCCACGGCGGCGACCGGGAGTAAACGCTTCATGACGGGTAATTCCTTTCCCCGAGGATCAATGATGAGTGGATATTATCTAACAATCGGTCGAAAAAGAGACGCAGCTCACATGTGCGGACAATCGGGCGCGTCGTCGGGCTCCCGCAGCGGCCCGTGGGCGCGTGTCGGCCGGGGCCCGTAGACTCTTCCGTTGACATGACTGAGCCCCGCATCCAGCCCCGCATCGTGTACCCGGACGACCTCCCCGTCAGCGCGCGCCGGGAGGACATTATGGCCGCGATCCGCGATCACCAGGTCGTGGTGATCGCGGGTGAGACCGGTTCCGGCAAGACCACCCAGCTGCCCAAGATGTGTCTGGAGCTGGGTCTGGGAGACGGCGGTCTGATCGGTCACACCCAGCCGCGCAGGATTGCGGCGCGTTCGGTGGCCGAGCGCATCGCCCATGAACTCGGGCAGCGCGTGGGGGACACCGTGGGCTACCAGGTGCGCTTCACGTCCGAGGTGGGCAAGGACTCGCGGATCAAGCTCATGACGGACGGCATCCTGCTGGCCGAGATCGGCCACGACCCGCAGCTGTCGCGCTACAACGCGATCATCATCGACGAGGCCCACGAGCGCTCCCTCAACATCGACTTCCTGCTGGGCTACCTCAAGCGACTGCTCCCCCAGCGCCCGGACCTGAAGGTCGTCATCACGTCCGCGACGATCGACCCGCAACGCTTCGCCGAGCACTTCGTGCTGCCGGACCCGCAGCACCCGGACGCCGATCCAGAGCCCGCCCCGATCATCGAGGTCTCCGGGCGCACCTACCCCGTGGAGATCCGCTACCGACCACTGGCCCAGGAGCGCAGCGGGGACGGCGGCGAGGACGAGGACAACACCGGCGACGGGCTCGTGGACGAGGACCGCGACCCGATCGACGCCGTGTGCGACGCCGTCGTGGAACTCTCGCGCGAACCCCGCGGGGACATCCTCGTGTTCTTCGCGGGCGAGCGTGAGATCCGGGATGCCCAGGACGCGCTGCACAAGGTCATCGACTCGCACCGTTCCCTGGCCGGGACCCAGATCCTGCCGCTGTTCGGGCGGCTGTCCATGGCCGAACAGAACCGCGTGTTCGCGCCGTCCTCGCACCGCCGGATCGTGCTCGCGACCAACGTGGCCGAGACCTCGCTCACGGTCCCGGGCATCAAGTACGTGATCGACCCGGGCACCGCCCGGATCTCCCGGTACTCGGCGCGCACCAAGGTCCAGCGCCTGCCCATCGAGCGCATCTCCCAGGCGTCGGCGCGGCAGCGCGCGGGGCGCTCGGGGCGTACGTCCGACGGCGTGTGCATCCGGTTGTACTCCGAGGAGGACTTCGAGTCCCGGCCGGAGTACACGGACCCGGAGATCCTGCGCACGAACCTCGCTGCGGTCATCCTGCAGATGATCTCGGTGGGCGTGGTGGAGCAACCCCACGACATCACCCAGTTCCCGTTCGTGCAGAAACCCGATGCGCGCGCGGTCAAGGACGGCGTGGTGCTGCTGCGCGAACTCGGTGCCCTGCGCTCGGGCGCGGCGGACGCGGGCGACGCCGCGGCGTCGTCGTCCGCGCGTGACGGGCACCGGGGGCGGCGCTCGCGGTCCGGGCGCCACCGCGGTCGGCAGAGCGGACCGCGGGGTCCGCTGACCCGCACGGGCGAGGTGCTCGCCGCGCTGCCGGTGGACCCGCGACTGGGCCGGATGATCGTGGAGTCGCAGCGCCGGGGGTGCGTGCGCGAGGTGCTCGTGCTCACGGCCGCGCTCACGGTGCAGGACCCGCGGGAACGCCCGCTCGAGAAGCGCCAGGCGGCGGACGAGTTCCACGCGCGCTTCCGCGACAAGACCTCCGACTTCCTGTCCTACGGTCTGCTGTGGCAGTACCTGCAGGAGCAGCAGAGCGAGCTGTCCTCGTCCCAGTTCCGCAAGCTGTGCCGACGCGAGTACCTGAACTTCCTGCGGATCCGCGAGTGGCAGGACCTCTACGCGCAGTTGCGACAGATCGCACGCCAGGTGGGGATCGATGCCGGGGCGTCCCGGGAGATCGACGTCGCCTCGCACCAGGAGGCCGTGCACAAGAGCCTGCTATCCGGGCTGCTGAGCAACATCGGCGTGCGGGACGAACGCACGCGCGAGTACCGCGGCGCGCGCGGGACCAAGTTCGCGATCTTCCCGGGCTCGGCCCTGTTCAAGACGTCCCCGGACTGGCTCGTGTCCGCGGAGCTCGTGGAGACCTCCCGATTGTGGGCGCGCACCAACGCGGCGATCAAGCCCGAGTGGGCCGAGGAGATCGCGCCGCAGCTCGTCAAGCGCAGCTACTCCGAACCCCACTGGTCCCGTTCCCGCGGGGCCGTAATGGCGTACGAGAAGGTCACGCTCTACGGGCTGCCCGTGGTGTCCGAGCGGCCCGTGTTGTTCTCCCGGATCGATCCCGAACTCTCCCGGGAACTGTTCATCCGCCACGCGCTCGTGGAGGGCGACTGGCAGACCCGCCACACGTTCGTCAAGCGCAATCGCAAGGCCCTGGCCCAGGTCGAGGAACTCGAGAACCGCATGCGCCGCAAGGACCTGCGCGTGGACGACCAGGTGCTGTTCGACTTCTACGACGCGCGCGTGCCCGCGGACGTGGTCTCCCAGCGGCATTTCGATGCGTGGTGGAAGAAGGCCCGCCAGCGGGACGAGCACCTGCTGGACCTCACTCCCGAGGACCTGATCGCGCCCGAGGTCGCGGAGCTGGACACGGCCTCCTTCCCGCGGTCCTGGACCGTGGCATCCCCGGACGGCGAGCTGAGTCTGGACCTGGACTACGAATTCGCGCCCGGGGCGGAGACCGCGGACGGCGTCACGGTGCGGGTCCCCGTGCTGTTCCTGGACCGACTGGCCCCCGAGCAGTTCGAATGGCACATCCCCGGGCTGCGTGTGGAGCTCGTGACCGCGCTGATCAAATCGCTGCCCAAGGCCGTGCGGCGCAACTTCGTGCCCGCCCCGGACACCGCCGTCACCGCCGTGAAGCACCTGGACGCCGAGTTCGATCCGGCCCGCGACTCCCTCCTGGAGTCCCTGGCCACCGTTCTGCGGCGGTTGCGGGGCCACCCCGTCCAGGCCTCGGACTTCCACCCGGAGGCCCTGCCCGCCCACCTGCGCATGCGCTTCGAGGTGCGCGACGCCCGCAACTCGGTACTGGGCCGGGGCGACGACCTCACGGAGCTCAAACAGCGGTTGCGGCCCAAGGTCCGCGCGGCGCTCGCCGAGTCCCTCGGGGGCGCTGCGGCCCAGCTGTACGACGCCGCTCGGGGCAGCGCCGAGGGTTCGGCCGCGTCCGGTGACGACGCCGCCGCGGCCCGTCGCGGTCGCGGCAAGCGGGGCTCGGCGCGACCGGCCCCAGGGACTTCCCCCGGATCCGGCGCACCCCAGGCCGCCTCGCTGGAACGCACCGACCTCACGGCGTGGCCCGAACCCGATCCGCCGCGCCGCGTGGAGACGACCGTGGCGGGTCAGACGGTCACGGGATACCCCACACTCGTGGCGGTGCGGGACACCGATGCTTCGCAGCCACCCCGCGTGGACCTGCGGATCCTGAGCGACGCGGAGGAACAGCGCGCCGCGCAACGCGACGGCGTGATCGCCCTGCTGCACCGGACCCTGCCGTCCGTGCACCGCTACGTGGTGGACCACCTGAGCCAGAAGGAACGGTTGATCTTCACCCAGAACCCCCACGGTTCGGTCGAGGCGCTCATCACCGATTGCACGATCGCCGCGATCGACCGGCTGGTACCCGAGGAGCCGCCGTTCACGCGGGACCAGTTCCGGGCGGTCGCCGAGCACGTACGCGCCGAGCTGATCGACACGGTCTTCGCCGTCACTGCGCTCGTGACCACCGCGCTCACCGAGTCCAACACCGTGCGCAAACGGTTGAAGAAACCCGGGTCACTCGGGGCGGTCGCCGCGTTCAAGGACATGTCCGAGCAGCTCTCCCGCTTGATCCATCCCGGCTTCGTGGCCCGCACCGGGTGGCGGGCCCTGCAGCACGTGCCGCGCTACCTCGCGGGGATCAACGTGCGCCTGGACAAACTCTCCGGCCACCTGCAGCGGGACGCCGTGGCCATGCAGACCGTGCACGATCTCGAGGCCGAGTACCGCGCCGCGGTGGACGCCGTCCCCTCGACCGTACCCACGCCCGCTGCGCTGCGGGCCGTGCGCTGGGACCTCGAGGAACTGCGCATCTCGTTCTTCGCGCAGGAACTGGGCACCGCGCACACGGTGTCGGAGAAGCGGATCCGCAAGCGGTTGCGCGAGCTCGGCTGAGCGACACCGGCGGTTAAAGCCCGCCAGCGACGGGTGCATTGCACCCGCCGCCGGTACCCGTGAGCGAGGCCGTCGGTCGCTACTGCTGCGGGACCTCGTCCTGGTGGCCCTGGGCCTCGAGGGCCTCGCGGATCCGGCGGGCAGACTCGTCCAGGACCGCGGGGTCCGGGTCCTGATCCACCTGGGCGAAGTCGAACTCCTCGATCGAATTGGTGGGCCACACGTGCAGGTGGGTGTGGGGCACCTCGAAGCCCTGGATCATGAGCCCCACCCGTTTGGGCGTGAACGCGGCGTCGATGGCCTTGCCGATGAACTGGCTGACCTTCATGAGGTGCATGGCCAGCTCCACGGGTAGGTCCACCCACGCGTCGATCTCCTGGCGCGGGACCACCAGGACGTGGCCCTGGGACAGGGGCTGGATGGACAGGAAGCCCACGCAGTGCTCGTCCGCCCAGACGAACCGGCCGGGCAGTTCGCCCTCGATGATCCTGGTGAACACTGAACTCACGGTGATGTCCTTTCCGTCGGGTGGAACCGGCTGGTGGCCGGATGGGTCATGCGGTGTGGAGCTCCACGCTCTCGCGAGTGTCCAGGTGCCGGTACTCGGTCCCGTAGACCTGCGAGAAATGCTTGACCTGCTTCTCCACGACACCGAAGCCGGTCTCGGAGAGCAGCGCGTCGTGGATCTGGTACACCCGCTGCGCGCGGGTCGCGATGATGAAGTCGATGACCTCGGACATCTTGGACCACGGGGCGTGCAACGGGACCAGGACCGTGGGAACGGTGAGCCCGTGCGGGACGGTGAAGGAGTCCCCGGGGTGGAACACGGCGTCGTCGATCACGTAGCCCACGTTGGCGATGATGGGGATGAGGGGGTGGATCAGTGCGTGCTGACCCCCGTACGTGGCCACGGAGAACGGCCCCGCGGTGAACGTGGTGTCCGCCGACACGGCGTGCAACCGGTCCGTGTCCGTGATGTGCTCCGCGAGCTTCTCGATCACCTGGCCCGGGGCATGTACCGTGAGCTCGGGATCCGCCGAAAGGGCGGCGCCCAGCCGCTCGGCGTCGTAGTGGTCCGGGTGCTCGTGGGTGATGAGGACCGTGTCCGCTCCGCGCAGTGCCTCCTCGACCTCGGAGAACGTGCCCGGGTCGATCACGAGCACCGCGCCGTCCTTCTCGAGGCGCACGCACGAGTGGGTGAACTTGGTCAGCAACATGGCTTCACCCTAGCGGCTCGGTCCGGCCGTGACGACGCCGCCTGTGCATGTCCGCGCCGCACGTTAAGATGTCCCGGACGGCCGCTCGCGGAAAGGACACCTGGGTTGAGCACCAAGACCACCGGAACCGCGGAGGTTCGCAACACCAAGCAGCGCCGTGCCGTGACCGGCGCGCTGCAGGGGTTGGAGGACTTCATCTCCACGCAGGACCTGCACCGGCTGTTGCGCGATCGCGGACAGTCGGTGTCCCTGGCCACCACGTACCGGATCCTGCAGTCCATGGCCGAGCTGGGTCAGGTGGATGTGCTGCGCAACGCCGAGGGCGAGGCCATCTACCGCCGGTGCGAGGCCGAGCACCACCACCATCACATCGTGTGCCGCTCGTGCGGCGCGGCCGTGGAACTCGAAGCTCCGGACGTCGAGACATGGGCGGAGGAGACCGCGCGCCGCTACGGTTACGCCGACGTGGACCACACCGTGGAGATCTCCGGGATCTGTGCCGAGTGCGGGGCCCGGGGCCGCGTCGAGTCCTCCGACGCCCGAGAAACCGCGAAACCCGCCCGGTGACCCGGATGTCACGCCGCGAGATCCTGCTCGTCCACAACGGCGCCTCCCTCGTGGGCCGGAACGCGTGCGAGCGCGCCGTGGGCATCCTGCGGGCCGGCGGCTACGACCCCCGACCGCTCAGCGCGGCCACCGCCCAGGCCCTCTCCCGCGATCTCACCGCGACCCTGCGCAACGCGTCCACCCGGATCGCCGCGGTCGTCGCGGTCGGCGGAGACGGCATGGTCCACCTGGTCTTGCAGTCACTGAACCGGTTGCGCGAGCAGGGCGTCGAGTTCCCGTTCGGGCTGATCCCGGCCGGTTCCGGCAACGATCTGGCCCGGTTCCACGGTGTACCCGTGGGGGACGTCGAACGCGCGGCGGGCCGGGTGCTGCGCGGACTCGAGTCCCCCGAACGCAGCATGGACCTCGTGCACGTCACGTGCGCGGACGGCAGCCACCACGTGTGCGCGACCGCGGTGTGCCTCGGCCTCGACGCCCGCGTGAACGCGCGCGCCAACCGCTGGTCCAGCGTCACGCACTCGGTCAAGTACGTCGCCGCGCTCGCCGTGGAGGCCGTCTCCATGCGCGCGCGGCGTTACGACCTGAGCTGGACCGGCCCGGACGGCGCGTGCCACGTGAGTGACCGCACGCTGACCTTCCTGGCGCTGACCAACACCTCGTCGATCGGGGGCGGGCTGACCATCGTTCCCCGCGCGGATCCCACGGACGGCTCGGGTGAGCTGTTCATGGTCTCCGACGTGGGCGCGCTGCGGCTCGCGTGGCTATTCCCCCGTTTGTTCCTGGGCACGCACGAATCCCTGCGGGAGGTCACCGTGGTGCCCGCCACGGCCGCGACCGTCGCGGCCCACGGTATCCCTTCCGAGCCGCGGGACGCGGCCTACGGCGACGGCGAACGGTTGGGTCCGCTGCCCGCCTCGCTCAAGGTGCTCCCCGCCGCGGTGCGCGTCCTGCTCTGAACCGCGCGACCGGCGCCGAGCGGCGTCGTCGACCGCGGTGTCGAACGGCGATACGACGACGAGCGCTCACGCGCCGCGCGCACGCACCGCGAGACGAGCCACACGACGAACGAGATGGTCGTGACGTACGGGCTGATCGGGACGTTGCCGCCCAGCGCCAGGAGGATCCCGCCCACCATGGCGAGCTCGGCGAAGACCACGGAGAGCACCACGGTGCGCGCGGGACTCGAGGTGAGGTTCATGGCCGCCGCGGCCGGGGTGATCAGAAGCGCGAGCACGAGCAGCGCGCCCACGATCTGCACGGACATCGCGACCGAGATCCCCAACACGACCATGAACATGATCGCCAACGAGCGCATCGGCAGCCCCTTGGCCCGGGCCACGAGCGGGTCCGTGCTCGCGAACGTCAGCGGCCGCCACACCACAAGCAGCGTGGCGAGCACCACCACGGACAGCACGATCATCGACGTCAACTGCAGGGAGGACACGGAGACGATCTGGCCCGTGAGCAAGGAGAACTTGTTGGAGGATCTGCCCTCGTAGAGGGACAGGAAGAGGATCCCGAGCCCCAGGCCGAAGGGCATGAGCACGCCCACGAACGAGTTGCCCTCCCGCGCGCGCAGGCCCATGAACCCCATGATGAGCGCGGCGAGCACGGACCCCACGAGGGACCCGGTGACCACATCGGAGCCGACCAACAGGGCCGCGGCGGCACCGGCGAAGGACAGCTCCGCGATCCCGTGCACCGAGAACGCGAGATCGCGCATCATCACGAACGTGCCCACGAGCCCGCCCACCAAGCCAAGCACCGCGCCCGCCCACACGGAGTTGCGCAGCAGGGACAGCAGTTCGCCGTAGTTGTCGAAGACGAACACGGAACCGAACAATGAGTTCCAGTCGATCGCGGCCAGGCTCACAGGATCAGCTCCTCCGGGGAATCGGTGTGGTGGGAGCTGTCCGGGCGCCCGGCCACGAGGATGCGACCGTTGCTGTGCAGCACCTCGACGCGGGTCCCGTACAGCTCGGAGAGCACGTCCGAACGCAGCACCTGCTCCGGCGTGCCGATCCGGAACGAGCCGTTGGCCAGGTAGAGGATCCGGTCCACGTGCTCGATGATCGGGTTCACGTCATGGGTCACGAAGACCACGGCGCACCCGCTGCGTTCACGTTGTTCGTGCACGAGTTCGCTCACCACGTGCTGGTGATGCAGGTCCAGGGACAGCAGGGCCTCGTCGCACAGCACGAGCGTGGGGTCCGCAGCGAGCGCCTGGGCCACGCGCAGGCGCTGTTGCTCGCCCCCGGACAGGACGCCCACGGGGGCGTCGGCGTAGTCGGTGGCACCCACGCGTTCGAGCAACTCGTCCACGGTGCGGTGCACGCGGCGCGGATGCAGTCGGATCCCCCAGCGGTGCCCGTCCACGCCCTGCGCCACGAGGTCCCGGGCCCGCAGCGGCGTGCGCGCCGGGAAGCCGCGCTGTTGGGGCACGTACCCCACGCGGGCGGAGGCGGCCCGCGGACGGGTCCCGTTGACGCGTACGGTCCCGCTCGTGAGCGGGAGCAGTCCCAGCAGCACGCGCAGGAAGCTCGTCTTGCCGGTCCCGTTGGAGCCCAGGACCGCGAGGTACTCCCCCGGGGCGACGTCCAGGTCCAGACCGGACCACAGGGTGCGGTCCCCGAAGGCCAGGCGCGCGTCCCTGAGCCGGACGACGGCGTCGTCGGCCCCGGAACGGGCGGCCACCTCGGGTGCGGATTGGGGTGCGTTCATGTCCCTACTTCTGGAGCGCGTGGGCCACGCGGTCCGCGTTCTGCGTCATCCACTGCTGGTAGTTCAGCCCGTCCGGGATGGTCTCGGTGAACTCCACCACGGGCTTGCCGGCGTCCCCGGCGGCCGAGCGCAACCGGTCGGTCTGCCCCGTGGAGGTCTGCTTGTTGAGGGCGAGCAGTTTCACGTCGCTGCCTTTGACGAGCCCGAGGGTGTCGTTGAGCACCGCGGGTGCGGCGTCGGAGCCGGCGTCGATGGCCTCGGTGAACGCCTGCGGGGTCTCGTCGTGCAGGCCGGCGTCTTGCAGGAGGTACCCGGGCAGAGGCTCGGTCGCGATGTATCCGCCCGAGGCCTTGATCCCCTCGACCTTCTGTTCGACCGTGCCGAGCTCGTTCTTCACGCGCGCGGCGTTGTCCCGGTAGTACTCGGCGTTCTGCTGGTCCACCTGGCCGAGCTGCTCGGCCAGGCGGTCCACGACCATCTGCATGCTCTCGACGTCGTACCACACGTGCTCGTTGAAGTCGCCGTGGTGGTGGTGCCCGGAGCCGTGGTCGTCGTGCGCGTCCTCTTCTCGCTGCAGACCGGAGGCCTCCACGGCGTCCACCACGTGCTGGCCGCCGGAGGCCAGATCGGTCATGAACTGGTCGTACCCACCCCCGTTGCACACCACGACGTCCGCCTTCTCCACCTTCAGCCGGTCCTGGGGGGTGGCCTCGTAGGAGTGGGGGTCCTGGGCGCTCGAGTCGATCACGGGGGTCGCGGAGACCTTGTCGCCACCCACCTGGGACGCGAGGTCCGAGTAGACGTTCGTGGAGGTGACCACGGCGATCTTCCCCGCACCGGGCGAACCTTGCGCGTCCGACGCGGTCCCGCTCGAACACCCGGCGAGCGCGAGACCCACCACCACGCCCGCGCCCAACACGCTCGTCCTACCCTTGCGCACGCTGCGCCCTGCGGTCATCGTCCATCTCCCTCGTCCGACCCCCGGCTCCCGCCAATGAGAATCAATGTCATGTAGCCGTGCGTGAGCATATCATGAACCATTCTCAATAAGGGGCGTGGTGAGAACGGGCCGCTCAGGCCCAGGACTCCGAGCGGGGGCGGCCCTCGTCGTACCCGGACTGGGACTGGATGCCCACCACGGCGCGCGCCGCGAACTGCTCGAGCGTGGCCGCACCGGCGTACGTCATGGAGCTGCGCACCCCGGAGGTGATGTGGTCCAGCAGGTCCTCCACGCCGGGGCGCTGGGGGTCCAGGTACATGGTGGAGTTGGAGATGCCCTCCTCGAACAGGGCCTTGCGGGCCCGCGCGAAGCGGTCCTCCCCTGCAGTGCGGTGGCGCACGGCGCGCGCCGAGGCCATCCCGAAGGACTCCTTGTAGGCGCGCCCGTTGGCGTCAATGTTGATCTCACCGGGGCTCTCGTGCGTGCCCGCGAACCAGGATCCGACCATCACCTGGCTCGCGCCGGCCGCGAGCGCGAGGGCGACGTCGCGCGGGTGCTTGACCCCGCCGTCGGCCCACACGTGCTTGCCGAGATCGGCCGCGGCCTCCGCGCACTCGACCACGGCGGAGAACTGGGGGCGACCCACGGCGGTCATCATGCGCGTGGTGCACATGGCCCCGGGGCCCACGCCCACCTTGATGATGTCGGCACCCGCGCCCGCGAGGTCCCGCACGCCGTCCGCGGTGACCACGTTGCCGGCCACGATCGGCACCCGGGGGTGCAGGTCCCGCACGGCGGACACGGCCTCCAACGCTTTGATCTGGTGACCGTGGGCGGTGTCCACCACGAGGACGTCCACCCCAGCCTCGAGCAGTTGCTCGGCCTTGCCGGAGACGTCCCCGTTGATTCCGACCGCGGCACCCACGCGCAACCGGCCGTCGTCGTCCAGGGCGGGTGCGTAGATCGTGGAACGCACCAGGCCCTGGTGGGTCAGGATGCCCACGACCTCGCGTCCGCGCAGCACCGGGGCCACGTTGACGCGCGCGGCGGACATCGTCTCGTAGGCGGCGCGCAACACCTCCGGGTCGGAGTCCACGGGGAAGTCGCTGTCCTGGAACTCGGGGCCCTCCGAATGCGCCAGGTCCCCCAGTTGGGTGAAGCGGTCCACGTCCCGGCAGTCGGAGTCCAGGACCATGCCGGCGTAGTGCTCGTCCGCGTCCACGACGATGACCACGCCGTGGGGGCGTTTGTGCATGATCCCCAGGGCGTCGTGCACGGTGTTGCTGCGGTGCATCACCACGGGGGTCTCGTAGCGCGGCGAGCGCTGCTTGACCCACGAGGTCACCTCCGCGATCACGTCCAGCGGGATGTCCTGGGGCAGGATGCCCAGACCGCCGCGCCGGGCCATGGTCTCGACCATGCGCCGCCCGGTCACCGCGGTCATGTTCGCGGCCACGAGCGGGATGGTGGAACCGGTGCCGTCCGCGGGGGCCAGATCGACGTCGAACCGGGAGGTCACCCGGGACATCGAGGGCACCAGGAAGACGTCATTGTAGGTCAGGTCCGTGGTGGGTGTCGTCAGGAATCGCACAAGAGGAGAGTCTACGTGCTCCGCCGCGGGCCGGCGGGCGGGCCGGCGGGTAGGTGGCAACCGTCCAGATGCCTCACTAGACTGAAAAACCGGTACGGCTTTGCGTGCGCGAAGCCAGTTCGCAAGTCCCGCGGCCGGTAAGCTCCGTGGGAGCCACACGAGGGCCGCAAGGACCAGCTCGCCGCCCGGGACACCCAGCACAGATGGAAGAGGCGTATCACTAGTGCCAGACCAGCCGCGTCACCTTATCCCTGAAGAATTTGCCGGCAACGAATGGCTCGTGGATGAGCTGTTCGACAAGTACCAGGCGGACAAGAACTCGGTGGACAAGAAGTGGTGGCCCATCTTCGAACAGATGGCCGGCGACGACCAGTCCGATACCCAGACCCCCGACACCAAGACCTCAGCAGCCGCCCCGTCCCAGGGGGCGGCTGCGCGGACGTCCGGGGGTGATCGTCCCGCTGTACGGCGCGACGACGCCGCCGCCAAGACGTCCGCGGACAAGGCCTCCTCCGGGACGTTCGGCGAGAACAAGCCCGCCTCCGGGACGGCGTCAACCTCGTCCAAGACCGAGCAGAACACCTCCGGTGCCGGCGCGGAGGCGCCCAGGAAGGCGCAGCGGGCCAAGTCCCCGGCGCCGTCGACCACCGGTTCCAAGGCGAAGGGACGACCCGAAGGCGTGGACACCGAGACCGAGACCAGCGAGGGCTCCGGAACCAAGCGCCCCATCCGGGCGCAGCCGGAGGACCGTGCGAAGGACAAGGGCCAGGACAAACCCGCCGAGGACACCGTGGTCAAGCTGCGCGGTCCCGCCAAGGCCGTGGCCGCCAACATGGACGCCTCCCTGACCGTGCCCACCGCCACCACGGTGCGCGCGGTGCCCGCCAAGCTGCTGATCGACAACCGCCTGGTGATCAACTCGCACTTGGCCCGTAACCGCGGCGGCAAGGTGTCCTTCACCCACCTCGTGGGCTACGCCGTGATCCGCGCGCTCGCCAACTTCCCGTCCCAGAACGTGATCTACGACGAGGTGGACGGCAAGCCCGCCGCGGTGCATCCCGCGCACGTGAACTTCGGGATCGCGATCGACATCCCCAACAAGGACGGTTCCCGCAACCTGGTGGTGCCCAACATCAAGGGTGCGGAAGAGATGTCCTTCCAGCAGTTCTGGACCTCGTACGAGGACATCGTCAAGCGCGGGCGCAATGGCGCGCTGACCATGGAGGACTACGCGGGCACCACGGTGTCCCTGACGAACCCCGGTGGCATCGGCACCGTGCACTCGGTGCCGCGACTGTCCAAGGGCCAGGCGTGCATCATCGGCGTGGGTGCGCTGGACTACCCCGCCGAGTACAAGGGTGCCTCCCCCCGCACGATCGCGCGCAACGCGGTCTCCAAGGTCATCACCCTGACGTCCACGTACGACCACCGCGTGATCCAGGGCGCCGGTTCGGGTGAGTTCCTCAAGCTCGTGGAGCACTACCTGCTGGGCGGCGATGACTTCTACGACCACATCTTCGAGGCCCTGCGCATCCCCTACGAGCCCGTCCGCTGGGCCGTGGACAACCAGGTCAACCCCGAGATCCAGATCAACAAGGTCGCCCGGATCCAGCAGCTGATCCACTCCTACCGCGTGCGCGGTCACCTCATGGCGGACACCAACCCGCTCGAGTACGTGATGCGCAAGCACCCGGACCTGGACATCCGCACCTACGGGCTCACCCTGTGGGACCTGGAGCGCGAGTGGCCCACCGGCGGTTTCGGCGGCCAGAGCCTGCTCACGCTGCGCGTGATCCTGGGTCGGCTGCGGGATGCCTACTGCCGCACCGTGGGCGTGGAGTACATGCACATCCAGGAGCCCGAGCAGCGCGAATGGTTCCAGTCCAAGCTCGAGCGTGACTACCAGAAGCCCGCGCGCGAGGAGCAGTTCCACATCCTCGAGCGGCTCAACGCCGCCGAGGCTTTCGAGACCTTCCTGCAGACCAAGTACGTGGGTCAGAAGCGCTTCTCGCTGGAGGGCGGCGAGTCGCTGATCCCGCTGCTGGACGCGATCATCTCCGAGGCCGCGGATGCTTCCCTCGCGGGTGTGGGCATCGCGATGGCCCACCGCGGCCGCCTCAACGTGCTGACCAACATCGCCGGGAAGTCCTACGCCCAGGTGTTCCGCGAGTTCGAGGGCAGCCAGGACCCGCGCGCCGCCGAGGGCTCGGGTGACGTGAAGTACCACCTGGGCACCGAGGGCGTGTTCACCTCCGACAACGGCAACGAGACCCAGGTGTACCTGGCCGCGAACCCCTCCCACCTGGAGGCCGCGGACCCGGTGATCGAGGGCATCGCCCGCGCCAAGACGGACGTGCTGGGCGCCGGGCCGGAGGGTAACGGTGAGTACCCCGTGCTGCCCATCCAGGTCCACGGTGACGCCGCGATGGCCGGACAGGGCATCGTCTACGAGGTCATGCAGATGTCCGGGCTCGAGGCCTACAACGTGGGTGGCACCATCCACGTGGTGGTCAACAACCAGGTGGGCTTCACCACCGCGCCCTCTGCGGGCCGCACGTCCACGTACTCCACGGACGTCGCGCGTACCGTGCAGGCCCCGATCTTCCACGTCAACGCGGACGATCCCGAGGCCGTGGCCCGTGTGGCGCAGCTCGCGTTCGAGTACCGCCAGCGGTTCCAGCGCGACGTCGTGATCGACCTGGTGTGCTACCGCCGCCGCGGGCACAACGAGGGCGACGACCCCTCGATGACCCAGCCGCTGATGTACTCCCTGATCGACGGCAAGCGCTCCACGCGCAAGGTCTACACCGAGAACCTCGTGGGCCGCGGGGACATCACGCAGGAAGAAGCGGACCGCGCTCTGAAGGACTACCAGGAGCGTCTGGAGCGGGTCTTCGCCGAGACCCATGAGGCCCAGACCTCCACGGTCCCGCTCGTGACCGGGGACGCCGCCGCGATCGCCAACATCGAGCGGCCGTCCGCGCAGCAGGCCGATTCCGGGGTGTCCGTGCCCAAGACCACGGCCATCTCCGAGGAAGCGGCTCACCGCATCGGTGACGCCCACGTGGACCTGCCCGAGGGCTTCACGATGCACCGCAAGCTGCACAAGCTCGCGGAGAAGCGCCGCGAGATGACGCGCGAGGGCGGGATCGACTGGGGCATGGGCGAGCTCATGGCCTTCGGTTCGCTGCTCATGGACGGTGTCCCGGTGCGGATGTCCGGTCAGGACGTGCGCCGCGGTACGTTCACGCAGCGCCACGCGGTGTTCTTCGACGCCGAGAACGGTGCCGAATGGACCCCGCTGAACCACCTCTCCGCGGACCAGGCACGGTTCTCGATCTACAACTCCTTGCTCTCCGAGTACGGCGTGCTGGGCTTCGAGTACGGCTACTCCGTGGAACGCCCCGAGGCGCTCACGGTGTGGGAGGCGCAGTTCGGTGACTTCACCAACGGTGCGCAGACCATCGTGGACGAGTTCATCTCCTCCGCGGAACAGAAGTGGGGTCAGCGCTCCAACCTGGTGATGCTGTTGCCGCACGGCTTCGAGGGCCAGGGACCCGACCACTCCTCCGCGCGCATCGAGCGCTTCCTGGTGCTGTGCGCGGAGAAGAACATGATCGTGGCCCAGCCCTCCACCCCGGCCAACCACTTCCACCTGCTGCGCCGCCAGGCGTACTCGCGCCCGCGCCGGCCGCTGATCGTGGCCACGCCCAAGCAGCTGCTGCGCCTGAAGGCCGCGGCGTCCCCGGTGGAGGAGTTCACGCAGGGCGGCTTCCAGACGGTCATCCCGGACACCGCCGGGCTCGACGACGCCAAGGTCACCGACGTCATCCTGGTCTCCGGTCGGTTGTACTACGACCTCGTGACCCAGCGGAAGAAGTCGGACGACCACTCCACCGCGATCGTGCGCGTGGAGCAGCTCTACCCGCTGCCCGTGGACGAGATCAAGGAACAGCTGGCGCGCTACCCGGAGGCCCGGATCCTGTGGGCTCAGGACGAACCCGCCAACCAGGGTGCGTGGCCGTTCATGGCCGTGAACCTCGTGCCGCAGCTGGACCGCCCGATCACGCTCGCGTCCCGCCCCGCCTCGGCCTCCCCCGCCAACGGCTCGGCCAAGCGCCACACGGCGGAGCTGGAGACCCTGGTGCAGCAGGCGTTCGCCCGCGGCGAGTGAGTGCCGCCCGGCGCACGGGACCGCGAGCTGCGCGGCGTCGTACGTCCCCGCCCAATCACCGGGCATGATCCGCCCGGGGGCCGTCGCGAGACGGCCCCCCGGGTCCCAGCTAGCGAAGGATGTAAGAAGAGTGGACCAACGCAGGATCCGCATTGTGGCCGTGGGAGACGAATTGTTGGCCGGCGTGGACGACCCCCGCGCGCTCGGCTGGTTCGGACGAGTCATGGCGCGCACCCCCCGAGACGTGGTTCCCGTGGACGCCTACAATCTCGCCGCGCCTGGTCAGGGCAGTGAGACCCTCAACGACCACTGGTTCGCGGAGGCTTCCCGCCGCTTCGATTCCGCGTGCGACAACCGTCTGGTGATCGCACCGTCCGCCCTGGACATCGACCTGGGGATCACCTCCGCCCGGTCCCGGCTGAACATGGCCAACATCGTGGACCAGGCCACCCAGAACAACACCAAGGTACTCGTCGTGGGTCCCCCACCCACCCTGGACCCGCAGCGCAACCGCAAGATCGCGGACCTCTCTGCGGCCTACGGGGACGTGACCACGCGGCGCAACCACGTGTACGTGGACACGTTCAACCCCCTGCAGCACCATGAGCAGTGGCGCAAGGACCTCGCCGCCAACCACGGCAACCCCGGTCAGGCCGGCTACGGGCTCATCGCGTGGCTTGTGCTGCACCGCGGGTGGTACGACTGGCTGCAGCTGCCCGAGCCGCGCTGAGCTCGCCTCTCGCCGTGGCGACCGCGGCAATGCGGGGCGGCGGTTCCGGGTGACACCACCCGTGGCGCTGGCCGCAGGGTCCGGGGGCACCCCTATGGCATGGGCGGCACCGGAGCGGTGGCATGAGCACCGCCCGGAATGTGAGATACTGACAGACGATGTCCCAGCCAATCATCGCAGGAGGTACATCATGAGCAAGCGTGGACGTAAGCGCAAGGATCGTCGCAAGAACTCGGCAAACCGCGGCAAGCGGCCCAATTCCTGAGGTTCGGCGAACGCATCACGAAGCCCCCGTGACCGTCATCGGTCACGGGGGCTTCGCTCTGTCCGAGGGAGCCGCGTCATCGGGTACTTCGTTCCCCGGGTCCCTGCGCGGCTGAGCACTCACGCCGCTGGGCGCCGCCGGCGACTCATCCCGCCCGGTACCGGCGCAGCCCGGTCCTCAGGCAGCGGGGTGCTCGTTGCACTGGGCGTCGATGCGCGCGAGGATCGAGCGCTTGAGCTCGTCCGGCGCGGTCTCGCAGCACGAACGCTTCACCACGGAGCGGATCACGCACTCCAGGTTGTACTCGCGCTCGCAGTCGGCGCAGTCCGTGAGGTGCGCGTGGATCTCCTCGAGGTCCTCGGTGGTCAGTGCCCCGTCCAGGTACTCGTAGATCCGCTGGATGCGTTCGTCGGTGCAGCCGTTGTGACACGGTTTCGCGGTCATGCTCTAGCCTCGATCCTTCGCTCGTGCGCCGTCCTTGGTCTTCTTCTGGACCTTGGACGTGTCGAATCCTCGTTCTTGGGCGTAGTCGCCCAGTTTCTCGCGCAGAAGCTTGCGGCCACGGTGCAACCTGGACATCACGGTTCCGATGGGCGTGTCCATGATCTCGGAGATCTCCTTGTAGGCGAATCCCTCCACGTCCGAGAAGTACACCGCCAGACGGAACTCCTCGGGCAACTCCTGCAGGGCTCGCTTGACGTCCGAGTCCGGCAGGTGGTCCAACGCCTCCGCCTCCGCAGAACGCAGTCCCGTGGAGGTGTGCGACTCCGCTCGGTGCAGCTGCCAATCCTCCACGGTGTCCGTGTTGGCCTGGCGCGGTTCGCGTTGCCGCTTGCGGTACAGGTTGATGTACGTGTTGGTCAGGATCCGGTACAACCAGGCCTTGAGATTGGTCCCCGGCTTGTACTGGTGGAATGCGGAGAACGCCTTGGTGTAGGCCTCCTGCACTAGGTCCTCGGCATCGGACGGGTTGCGGGTCATGCGCAATGCCGCGGCGTAGAGCTGGTCCACGTACTGCATGGCGTCGCGTTCGAAACGCTCACGGCGCTGCTGCGTGGTTTCCGCTCCGGCGGGCACCTCTTCGGGGTGTTCCACCGGATGGGAATCGTGAGTTCGCTGATCGTTCATCACGTCCCAGTCTAAGGTGGGGGCCGTCATCCTCCGCCGTCACCCACTTCCCTGGTCGTTGCCGAGTGTTACGTCACATATGTGGCGCTTCTGTACACCGTGGATAACACGCACGCGCCGTGCGAGTATTCCCGGCGGCGGCGCGAACTCGGGCCGATAGGATGGCTACAGTGCGTACCCGGAGATGCCGGGGCCGTAAGGAGGAGAACCATGAGCATTGTTCGTCGTCTCGCCCGCCCGCTGCTCGCCACCGGTTACATCGCCGGGGGCGTCAACGCGTTCCGCAACTCGTCCGCTGCCGCGAAGCAGTTGGACCCGGTCCTCAAGGCCCTCGAGAGCGCCGCCCCGCAGGTGCGCCCCGTGACCGCCAACCGCGCTCAGGTCGCACAGGGCATCGCCGCCGCCCAGGTCGTCGCGGCGTCGCTGCTCGCCGCGAGCAAGCTCCCGCGCCTGTCGTCCACCGTGCTGCTCGGCACCACCGCGCTCAACGGCTACACCCAATACCGCTCCGCGGACGCGAGCACCACCGAGGGCAAGGCCGCCCGCCGGTCGGACCTGCTCAAGAACGTGTCCCTGCTGGGTGCCGTGATGATCGCGGCCGTGGACACTTCGGGCAACCCGTCCCTCGTGTGGCGCGCTAGCCACCTCGCCGACGATGTCCGCAAGAACGCGGTCAAGGTCGGCAAGGACACCAAGAAGAAGCTGGAGCAGGCCGAGAAGGTCGTCCAGGACGCCGTTTCCAACTAGGAGCACCGCGCCACGTGATGCCGAGCAACGGCGAACCGCAAGCCCTGGATGCCGCTCACTGGCGGGCCCCCTTCTCGGAGGGGGCCGCCGTGAGAGGCACGGTGGCCGTCCCCGGTTCCAAGTCCCTGACCAACAGGTATCTGGTCCTCGCGGCCCTCGCGGATGAACCGTCCGTGCTGCGCAAGCCGTTGCACTCGCGTGACAGCAGGCTCATGATCACCGCGCTCGAGCAGTTGGGCGCGGTGATCGAAGCGCTGCCGGACCCGGGGCCGTTCGGTCCGGATCTGCGGATCACCCCCCTGCCCCGCGCGCATACCCTCACCGGGCCCGTGGCCGTGGACTGCGGTCTTGCGGGTACCGTGATGCGCTTCGTCCCGCCCCTGGCGGCGCTATGTTCCGGGGTCGTGGATTTCGACGGCGACGCCGGAGCGCGCGTGCGTCCCATGGGTCCCGTGATCGCGGGGTTGCGCGAGCTCGGCGTGGCCGTCGAGGGCGACGGCCGGGGCACGCTGCCGTTGCGGGTCGTCGGCACCGGATCGGTGACCGGGGGCACCGTGACGATCGACGCGAGCGGCTCGTCCCAGTTCGTCTCCGCACTACTGCTCTCCGCGGTGCGCTTCAACTCCCCGCTCGTACTGCACCACGAGGGCGGCTCCGGTGTGCCCTCACTACCGCACGTGGACATGACCGTGTCCGTGCTGCGCGACGCCGGTGTGGCCGCCGAGCGCATCGGTGACGCCGCGTGGCGGGTCAGCCCGAGCGACGTCGCCGGCCTGGACGTGACCGTGGAACCGGACCTGTCCAACGCCGGACCGTTCCTGGCGGCGGCCGTGGTCACGGGCGGGACCGTGAGCATCCCCGACTGGCCCGCCCACACCACGCAGGGCGGGGATCAGTGGCGGCGGATCCTGCCCCTGTTCGGCGCGGACGTCCGTGTGCAGGGCAGCACGTTCACCGTGACCGGTCCGGACGAGATCGCCGGGGTGGACCTGGATCTCTCGGAAGCCGGCGAGCTCGCGCCCACCGTGGCCGCGATCTGCGCGCTAGCCACCGGCCCCTCCGTGCTGCGCGGTATCGCCCACCTGCGCGGGCACGAGACCGATCGGCTCGCCGCGTTGAGCACCGAGCTCAACGCGCTGGGTGGGAACGTGGAGGAGACCGCGGACGGACTTCTGATCACCCCCGCTGAGCTGCACGCCGGAGTCTTCCACAGCTATCACGACCACCGCATGGCCACCGCGGGAGCCATCCTGGGCCTGCGCGTGTTCGGGATCCGGGTGGAGAACGTCGCCACCACCGCCAAGACGCTTCCCGATTTCCCGGGCATGTGGGACCGCCTCGTGCGGCGGGGTTCCTGACGCAGTGGCCCGCAGGACCTGGGACGAGTCCGACGTCCGGATCCGCGCGAATAAGCGCGGCTCCCGCCCTCGCACCAAGCAGCGACCCACGCACGAGGACGCCGTGATCGTACGTGTGGTGGCCGTGGACCGCGGCCGGTACACGTGCGTGGTGGGAGAGGACGAGGAACAACCGCGCACGGTGACGTGCGTGCGCGCCAAGGAGCTGCGGCGCCGGCCCATCGTGCCCGGGGATCTCGTGGGCGTCGTGGGTGACGTCACCGGTGCCCCGGACACCCTGGCACGCATCGTGCGGATCGAACCGCGCGCCACCGTGCTGCGTCGCAGTGCCGATGACACCGATCCCGTGGAACGCGTGATCGTGGCGAACGCGGACCGGCTCGTGCTCGTGCTCGCGGCGGCCTCTCCCACCCCCCGCACGGGATTCGTGGACCGCGGGTTGGTGGCGGCATGGGACGCGGGAATCACCCCCGTGGTGTGCATGACCAAGTCCGATCTGGCCGATCCCACGGAGTTCCTGGACTACCTCCACGATCTGGACGTGATCACCCTCAGCACGCAGCGCGCGACCGACCGCGGCGAACGACCCGAGGCCGGCATCCACGAGCAGTCCCTGGCCGTGTCCCCCGATTCCCTCGAGCGGTTGCGGTCGTTGCTGGACGGTCATGTGAGCGTGTTCCTGGGGCCCTCCGGCGTGGGCAAGTCCACGCTGGTCAACGCCCTCACGGGAGCGCAGCGGGCCACCGGCGGCGTCAACGACGTCACGGGCCGTGGCCGGCACACGTCGTCCTCCGCGCGCGCCCTCACGGTGCCCGGAACCCGCCCCGGGACCTGGGTCGTGGACACCCCCGGGATCCGTTCCCTGGGTCTGGCCCACGTGCCCGAGGAGGAACTGCTCAACGCGTTCACCGACCTGGTCCCCGCCACCGCAGACTGTCCTCGCGGGTGCCTGCACACGGAGGATTCCCCCGGGTGCGCGCTGGACGCGTGGGTGCACCGCCCGGGGGCCTCCCCGGCGGCCCCGCAGCGGCTCGAATCGCTGCGCAGGTTGCTCGCGGCGTCGCGCGGGCAGACACAGCGGGGGGACAGCGAGAAGCAGCTCGGACAAGCGATAACGTAGACGCATGCGTGCACCCAGCAGTTACACGGACGACCTCCGCCTGGCCCACATCCTCGCGGATTCCGTGGACGGGCTGACCATGAAACGGTTCAAGTCCCAAAACCTCACCGTGGAGACCAAGCCCGATCTCACACCCGTGACGGACGCGGACCGCGAGGCCGAACAGGTGATCCGCGCGCAACTGGGGCGCGTACGGAATCGGGACGCCGTGATCGGCGAGGAGTTCGGGACCACGGGTTCGGGCGGCCGCCAGTGGGTCATCGACCCGATCGACGGCACCAAGAACTACGTGCGCGGCGTACCCGTGTGGGCCACGCTGATCGGTTTGATCGAGGACGGTGAGGTGGTGTTGGGCGTGGTGTCCGCGCCGGCGCTCAACCGCCGCTGGTGGGCCGCCGCCGGGTCGGGGGCCTTCACCGGGCGCTCCCTCTCGCAGGCCACGCGCTTGTCGGTCTCCTCGGTCAACCAGCTCTCGGACGCGTCGCTGTCCTACTCGTCCCTGAGCGGATGGCGGGATCTGGGTGTGCGCGAGCAGTTCATCGAGCTCACCGATTCCGTGTGGCGCACGCGGGCCTACGGCGACTTCTGGTCCTACTGCATGGTCGCCGAGGGCGCGGTGGACCTCGCGTGCGAACCCGAACTCAACCTCTACGACATGGCCGCGCTCGTGCCCGTCGTCACCGAGGCCGGCGGGCGTTTCACGTCCCTGGCCGGGCAGGACGGTCCCTTCGGGGACAACGCCCTGGCCAGCAACGGTCTCCTGCACGACGCCGCTCTGGACGTCCTCGGTACCCGCGCCCCCCAGGACTGAACGAGCCCGGTGTCACGTGCGTGACACCGGGCTCGTCCGTCTCATCCGAGGGGCGGGGATCACCCGCGGGGACCTCAGGAGTTCAAGGAATCGTTGAGGGCGTTCTGCACGCACTCCTGGTACGCGGCGTCGCTTCCGGCCACCGCGAGGTCCATGCAATCGGCGGCCTGACCGAAGACCCAGGCGAACAGCACGGCCATCAGGATGCCTCCCAGCAGCGCGAGTGCGGAGAGTACGATGCCCACGACCGCGAGTGCCGGGGAACCACGGCGCGACTTACGGATCTTGACCACGCCGATGATGCCGAGGATCAGGCCCACGAGGCCCAGTACACCGCCCAGACCGGCAAACCAGAACGTGAGGATGCCCAGGATACCGAGCACCAGTGAGGCGATGCCCAGCCCGCGGCCCGGCACCGGAGCGTAGGGGTTGTCGTAACCCCCCTGGCTGTACTCGTTCTGGTAGTGCGTGGGGTAGCCACCCTGGGTGTCCTGGCCCTGGACGCCGTAACCCTGGTGGGGGTAGCCGCCGGCGCCGTAGCCCTGGTTGCCGTAGCCATGATTGCCGTAAGCCTGGTCGCCGTAGGACTGCTGACCGGACTGGCCGTACTGGTCGCCACCGCCGTACTGGTTGGAGGCACCGTACTGGTCGCCACCGCCGTACTGGCCGGTGGCGCCGTAGCCGTCGGCCTGGGAGGCGTTGTTTCCGTAGCCCTGGCCGCCCTGTTGAGCGGACGGATCGCTGTACTGGCCGTACTCGGGCTGCTGCGTCCCGCCCGCACTCTGAACCCGGTCGTCGGAGTACTGACCGTACTGCGGCTGGTCCCGGTGGGAGGCCGAGGACGAACCCGACTGATCGTTGGACCGCTCACTCATGGAAGCGCCTACCTCTCGGTTTCGATGATGGGTTTCCGGCTCAAGTCTTCCACATCGCGCCGGGAACACCGGGGACGCCCCAGCCGCCCCTTCCGGCCGCCTTGAACCACTGTGCTGCACCACGCACATTGACCGGCCGGTACACGGTTTTATCGCAGCACACATGTTCCCGGGGCGCGGGCGTGGGTCCTGGCCCTCGTTCCATGTGCGGACTGCACAGGCCCGGGCCCACCGCTGTGAAGTGCGGAAGGCCCCCGCCAGGGACCTTGCGCTCCCAGGTAAGGTCTCGGCCCACCTCACCGCACTTCTCCACGCCTCACTGCACCGCAAAGATCTTCAGGCGGACACAGCCCAGGTCCGCCGGGCTCCCGTGCTTGCCCCGCCGAACGCGGACCCCTGGACACAAATATGTCCCGATAACGCACCCTCAGGCATCGGCCACGTGCTTTTTCGGGGCACAGATGTTGCCGGGCTCAGGCAAACAGAAAGACCCTGAACCGTTGGTTCAGGGTCTTTCTCACATCCTGGGACAGGACGACGGTGGAG
Organism: Kocuria marina; assembly: GCA_014652975.1. Classification (GTDB taxonomy): domain Bacteria; phylum Actinomycetota; class Actinomycetes; order Actinomycetales; family Micrococcaceae; genus Kocuria; species Kocuria marina. Next base: position 161,939 of record BMZV01000004.1, read on the forward strand.
ATGGGGGGAATTGAACCCCCGTCCGATGCAGCATTGTCAGGGCTTCTCCGGGTGCAGTGTGCTTACAGGTTTCTCAGTTCCGGCCATCTCGCACACGAGTGGCCGCCGAACTCAGTTACGTAGAAGTCCCACGAACGCCCGTAACCTGCGTCCGCAGCAGTGACCTTCTAGCTGATGGCAGGATCCAGGTCGAAGGTGAACCTGGGCTGCCAGACTGCTGTCGCTACTTACGCAGCGAGAGCGAAGTCAGTGCGCTTGGATTTGGCACTTATTGTTTTACAGAGAGCGTTTACGAGATAACTCTGCATCCTCGACCCGCTTCCCCTGTCTCAACTCACATCGTCGAAACCGATCATCCCCGTATTCATTTTTCAATGATCTTCCACGTGCCTGCGACACTTACAGATCCGCCCGCGCGTGGACACATAAGAATACGCCCGCCCGGGCCGAACCGTCAACTCGCCGTGGGCCCCTGAACCCCCGGCCCCATGCACCGACCCACTCATGCGCCGGACCTCAACCACCGAGCCCCCTCACGTCGGACCCCGCGACCCCCAAGGCCCAGGCTCCGGGAACAGGCTCGGAGAACGGCGAGCCCTCACGGCCCGCGCTGACACCCCCGGTGCTGCACCACCCTGGACCTCCCCCGCGGGATGCCCTAGGGTGTAACGCATGTTCCGATGAGCCATTCGACCTCCCCGCGCCCGTGGCCGCTGCCCGGCGGGGATCCCGGCTATCCGAGGACACCCATGGCTCATCCCCCGCATTCCCCCGCCACCCCCAATACGGCCGCGCACCTCCGCGTGTCCGGCGTCTCCGCCTCCTACGGCTCCCACCGGGTGTTCACGGACATCAGCTTCTCCGTGACCGCGGGTGATCCCACGGGTCTGATCGGAGAGAACGGTTCCGGCAAGAGCACCCTGCTGCGCATCATGGCGGGCCTGCGCGCGCCCGACGCCGGTGAGGTCCGTGCCGTCGGCCCCGGCGATCCGCTGCGCGTGGGCCTACTGCACCAAGAACCCCCCTTCGCGCCGCCCGACACCGTGGCCCAGGCCGTGGAGTCGGCGGTGCGGGCCGTGCGGGACGCAGCATCCGCCGTCGACCGCGCAGCTGACGCCCTCACCCGCGCCCCGGAGGACGAGGGCGCCGCCACCGCGTACGCCGCCGCCCTGGACACTGCCGAACGGGTCGACGCGTGGGACGTGGACACCCGCATCGACGTCACCCTGGACGGGCTCGGCCTGGGAAGCGTGGATCGCGACCGGCCCACGGGCGCCCTGTCCGGCGGACAGCGCTCACGGCTGTCCCTGGCCTGGCTGCTGCTCTCCACCCCGGACGTGTTGCTGCTCGACGAACCCACGAACCACCTTGACGACGCCGCCACGAACTTCCTGCGCGCGACCCTGCGGTCGTGGCACGGACCGGTGCTGCTGGCGAGCCATGACCGCGCATTCCTGGACACCGCCGTGAGCTCGCTCGTGGACCTGGACCCCGCACCCCGACCGCATGCCGTCACCTCGGATCTTGTGGGTGACGGCACCGGGACGGGCATCGGCGTAACCCGCTTCGGCGGCACCTATTCCCAGTACGTGCTCGCCCGCATGGATGCCCGCGAGCGCTGGGAACGCACGTACCGGGACGAACAGGCGCAACTGAAGAAGCTACGGGCCGCGGTCAGGGAGCAGCAGAGCGTGGGCCACGCGAACTGGACCCCACGCTCCGAGACACGGATGGCCGCGAAGTTCTACGCGGACCGCAACGCCACCGTGATCTCGCGCCGGGTCAACGACGCCCGCACACGCCTCGCCACGCTCGAGGAGGAGCAGATCCGCAAGCCACCCCGGGAGCTGTTCTTCCAGGGGCTCACCGCGGGTTTGTCCGGATCGGAGGCCGCACTGCACCGCACGGGTCCGGTACTGACCGCCTCCGCGGCCGAGGTCGCGGGACGGATGGCATCCGCGTCCCTGACCGTGAGCGCGGGTGAGTCGTGGCTCATCACGGGTCCCAATGGCGTGGGCAAATCTACCCTGCTGAGCCTGTTCGCCCGGCGACTGGAACCCACGAGCGGTTCCGTGCACGTCGCACCCGGCATACGCGTGGGGTTACTGGATCAGGACTCTACACTGCCCGGCGCCGACCCGGGGCACACGGCGGCCCATATCTACCATGAGCTCGTGGGAGAGGATCGCGCGGAGACCGTTCCCCTCGGGACGTTCGGTCTGCTGGCCGGGCGGGACGAGAACCGGCGGGTCGGTGAGCTCAGCGTGGGACAGCGGCGTCGGCTCGCCCTGGCGGTGCTGCTCGCGGACCCGCCGCACGTGTTGTTGCTGGACGAGCCCACCAACCACTTCTCACTCGTGCTCGCCACGCAGCTCGAGGCGGCGGTGCCCGACTACCCGGGGACCGTGCTCGTGGCCTCCCACGACCGCTGGTTGCGCAGGAACTGGACCGGCCAGCACCTCGCACTGGAGGGACCGGCCGGGACGCCGTGAGTCAAAGGGCTCAGCCGCGCATGTTGCGGTAGCGCATGGCGCGCTGGGCTTCGCGGTTGTCCTGCTTCTCGCGCAGGGTCTGACGCTTGTCGTACTCGCGCTTACCGCGGGCCACCGCGATCTCCACCTTCACGCGCTTGTGGTCCACGAAGTACAGGGACAGCGGGATGATGGTGTAACCGGCCTCGCGCGTCTTGCCCGCGATCTTGTCCAGCTCGGAGCGGTGCAACAGCAGCTTGCGCCGCCGCCGCGCGGAATGGTTGGTCCACGAGCCCTGCAGATACTCCGGGATGTGGGCGTGTTCAAGCCACAGCTCGCCGCGGTTGTCGAACTGGCAGAACGCGTCCACCAAGGACGCCCGCCCCATGCGCAGCGACTTCACCTCGGTCCCCATGAGCGCCAGACCAGCCTCGTAGGTGTCGTAGATGTTGTAGTCGTGGCGCGCCTTCTTGTTGTTGGCCACGATCTGGCGGCCGTCATCAGCGTTCTTCTTGGCCATCGGCCTGTTCTTCCTTCACCGGGTCTCGCCGGGGACGACGCCGCTGTCCCGGCCCGGGTGCGCGGGGCACCTGCCGGGCGCGGTGGCGTCGTCGTGCGGCGTGGAACCCTTAGTCCTCGTCGTGCTGGCGGGCGTCCGCGCGCCAGCGAATGCCTTCGTCGATGAACGAGTCGATCCCGCCGTCGAACACGGAACTGGGATTGCCCTCTTCGTAGTTGGTGCGCAGATCCTTGACCATCTGGTAGGGGTTGAGCACGTACGAGCGCATCTGGTCACCCCAGGATGCCTTCACGTCCCCCGCCATCTCCTTCTTCTTGGCGTCCGCCTCCTCCTGGCGCAACAGCAGCAAGCGGGACTGCAGCACACGCAGCGCGGACGCGCGGTTCTGGATCTGCGACTTCTCGTTCTGCATGGACACCACGATGCCCGTGGGGATGTGGGTCATGCGCACCGCGGAGTCGGTCGTGTTCACGGACTGACCACCGGGACCCGAGGAGCGGAACACGTCCACCTTCAGCTCGGACTCCGGGATCTCGATCGTGTCGTCGGACTCGATGAGCGGGATGACCTCCACCGCGGCGAAGGACGTCTGGCGCCGCCCCTGGTTGTCGAACGGGGAGATCCGCACGAGCCGGTGCGTACCCGCCTCCACGGACAGGGTCCCGAACGCGTAGGGCGCCTTGACCTCGAACGTGGCGGACTTCAGACCCGCCTCTTCCGCGTAGGAGGTGTCCAGGACCTTGGTGGGGTATCCGTGACGCTCCGCCCAGCGCAGGTACATGCGCATGAGGATCTCCGCGAAGTCCGCGGCGTCCACACCACCGGCACCGGAGCGGATGGTGACCACGGCCTCGCGCTCGTCGTACTCGCCGGCCAGCAGGGTCTGGATCTCCAGTTCGGACAGCGCCTTGCGGATGGACTCGAGCTCCACGGCCGAGGCGTCCCGGGTCTCCTGGTCGTCCTCGTCCTCCGCGAGCTCCACCATGACCTCGAGGTCGTCGATGCGCCCGTGGATCTTGTTCAGCCGGTCCAGCTTGCTCTGCGCGTGCGAGAGCTGCGAGGTGACCTTCTGGGCCTCGTCCGGGTTGTCCCACAGGTCCGGGGCCGCGGCCTGCTCGGACAGGACGGCGATCTGCTTCTTCATGGACTCGACGTCGCTGACCGCCGCCACGGAGTCGTAGATGGCTCGGAGGGCACGGATTTCTGCAGCGTAGTCAATGGAGGCCATGACACATCACTTTACGTCATGGCCCCCCGGGTCCGTGAGTCGGTACGATTGCCTGCGACCCCGCTGCTGAGGAGCCCGCCGATGGAACGCCCCACCGTACTCGCACTCATCCTGGCGGGAGGCAAGGGGTCTCGACTGGGCACCCTGACCGATCACGTGGTCAAGCCCGCGCTGCCCGTGGGCGGCACGTACCGCTTGATCGACGTGTCCCTGTCCAACCTGGCGCACTCGCGCATCCCCGACGTGTGGATGGTGCAGCAGTACCTGCCCCACGACCTCAACGCCTACATGGCCGGCGGTCGCCCGTGGGACCTGGACCGCTCCCACGGCGGGCTGCAGATCCTGCCGCCGTACGAGGGGTCCCACGGCGAGGGTTTCGCGAGCGGCAACTCGGACTCCATCTACCGCCAGAGCACCATCATCCGTAAGGCGAACCCGGATCTGGTCCTCGTGCTCTCCGCGGACCACCTCTACACGATCGATTTCCGGTCCGTGGTGGACACCCACCTGACCAAGCGCGCTGATCTGACCATGGTCACCACCGAGGTCCCCGAGGATCCCTCCCGCTACAGCGTGGTGCGCACCAATGAAGTCGGCCAGGTCACCGAGTTCGCGTACAAGCCCGAGGAGCCCAAGGGCAACCTTGTGGCCGGTGAGATGTTCCTCTTCTCCACGGACGTGCTTCTGTCGGCGCTGGACACCCTGCAGTCCGAACTGGGCGAGCTGGGCGACTACGGCGAGGACCTCATCCCCTACGTCCTGGAACACCACCGGGTGGTCGAGCACCGGCACCTGGGGTACTGGATGGACCTCGGGACCGTCCAGTCCTACTGGACCGCGCAGATGCAGCTGATCGACGGTGACGGCGCGACCCTCGACGATCCCGCATGGCCCATCTGGAGCGGCCAGGTTGCTCTCCCGCCCGCATTCATCGCCGACGACGCCGCGGTCTCCCGCTCGTACGTGGCCCCCGGGGCGCGGGTGGCTGGCACCGTGGAACACTCGATCATCGGCCAGAACTGCGTGATCGAGGCCGGGGCCGTGGTGCGCAACTCCGTGCTGCTCGACGACGTGCACGTGGGGCCCACAGTGGAGCTCATCAACGTGGTCGCCGATTCGGGTGCGGACATCACCGGCGGTTCGCAGCGCGGTTCCGCGCAGCACGTCACGGTGATCGACCGCACCGGTACCGTGAGCCAACGAGAAGCGTTCGACACCTCCGCGGTCCTGCCGCGGAACCATGAGCAGTACTGATCGCCTCCTTCGAAAGGTCGTCTTGTCATGAGCCGTTCCCGATCCACCCTGGGCCCCGTGCTGCGTCAGGTGCTGCGCTCCACCGTGCGCCGTCAGGCCACCCGCCGCCTCATCGGCGTGGTGCCTCCCGTGGCCGCATACCGCCGGGTGGCCACCGCCCGTCGCTTGCTGCGTATGCTGCGCCGCTGAGTCACGTCCACTGCAATGTGGCGAAGGCACGGCCGGGAATCTCCCGGCCGTGCCTTCGTCATATCGGTGCTTCGTTCAGTGCGGTGCATCACGCGTAGCGTTGCCGTGCTCCTAGCGGTGCGTGGTTCATAGCGACACCTCGCTTGTAGCGGGGCCTCGCTAATGGCGGAACGTCACTCGTGACGGCACCCGTCATCGGGCCGTTTGGGGCATCGGGCCCAGGCGCAGGATCAGGAGGCCCACGGACACCGAGGGAGCACCGTCGTGCTGGACGACGGCCCAGGAGGTTGCGCGTGCGGTGTCGGTTGTGGTGGTCGGAGCATCGGTCATGGCAGTCCTACTTATCACGGAAAGTCACTCCGCCAGTGACGCGTCAACGGTACACAACACGTCACCTGTGAAACCGCTGGTCAGACGGCAAACCGGGTGAGGTGAATCACCGCTGCATGACGGCTCGCGCGTCCCCCGTGGCGCTGATCGGGACACCCGCTGGGATGAACACGTTGACCACCGGCGGATGCACCACGGCCGAGAGCGTGACCTGGGCGGTCGTCCCGTCCGCCGATCCCGTGGGCGCCGCGAGGGACAGCCCGCTGACATCGTGGAAAGCCCCCACGGTCCCCAGGTAACTCGTGGCCGAGGCGGCCACCGCCCCGTTCGTGAGGATGGGTGTGGGCGGACCCGAACCGGAGCGGTCCACGTTCGTGAACGTGTCCGCGGCGGCCCCCGCCGCCCGATCGGCGAGCGATTGAAGTTGCCGCTCCCCCACGTACACGCTGGTGATCGCCATGACTGTGACCACCAGGAGCAGAGTCACCAGGGCGAAACCGATCAGCACGATCGTGGTCTGACCGGAGTCAGGATCCTCGGGGTTCGCACGATGCGGTTCATCGCGGTCCTGACTCGTCCCCTGCGCCGGGCATTCGTGTGGCCGCGGCCCGTCGAGGTCGTCGATCTGCGCAGTCGCGATACCGATGAAGAGCCGCATCACGTCGCGGCCGGATAGCATTGCGCGCATCATGAGTACCGCCCCGCGATCACGGTGACGTCCGAGGACAGCGTGGCGATCCTGGCTGTGACGAACCCCGGCATCAAGGGGAGTTCCACAGTGACGGTGGCGTGAACCCGGGCCACCGAACCGGGTGTCTCACATGTCCCGTCCGAACAGCTCACCGTCACAGCGAGGTCCCGCGGGTCGAAACCGTGATCCTGGGCCGCAACGGCGGCGACGTCGTGCACCCTTACGCGGTTGAGGTCTTTGGCCTCGAGAACGGACACGGCCTGAGCCGCCTGGTCCGCCGCCGCGACCACGGCGAGCGAGCCCGCCTGGACCCGGGCCACCGTGACCACCAGGTACATCACGGGCACGAGCAATAGCAGGCCCAGTCCGATGAACTCCACGATCGCGCTCCCCCGGTCCGGATCGTCCCCGGAACCGCGCCGCGCGAGGACCTCACGAATCCATGTCGACCGCATGCCCACTCACCTCCAGCGCGCGCGGCGGGCCCAGCGTGGCCACGACCGGTAGGGGCGAGACCACACGGATCTCGACCGCCGGCAGTGACCCCACGCTGGTACGGGACACGGAGATGTCCCGCGCATAATTCGCGCCCACGGTGTCGGTGATGATCCCGCGCGTGCGGGCGATGCCGTCCTCGTCGGTGCGGTCCGCGAGGCTCGCGTACCGGGCCCCGGCCGCGGCGGCGTCGATCAGGGTGTTGCGCACGTGCAGCGCGAATCCGACCTGCAGAATGAGGCCGAACAGCACGATCGCGAGCGCGAGGACCATGACGTATTCGGCCACCGCGTTGCCGGCGTCCAGGTCGAGCGCGGGGTCAGAGGCCCGAGACGCGGTTGATGGCATCCTGGAACAGCCCCTCCAAGGCGGGCCGGGCGATCAGCAACAACCCCGCCACCAGCACCGCGGACATGAGCGTAAGCATGACCCAGCCGGGTACGTCCCCCCGATCCGGGTGGTCATCACTCGGTGCGAGCCGGGCGGGCAGGGAGACGGTCAGCAGCCACACGGTGGCCGCATGACAGCGCATCAGGTGTTTCATGATTTTCTCCTTGTGTAGTCAGTGGGTTCGGGAGCCGATCCGTCAGAACCCCAGGTCCAGCACCGCGAGTCCGGGGAACACCGCGAACATCACGCTCAACGGCAGGATGAAGAACACGACCGGGACGAGCATCGCGATCTCCTTCTTGCCGGCGATCTCCATCAGGACCCGTTTGTCGTGGTCCCGCACGTCCTGAGCTTGGGCTCGCAGCACGTCAGCGAGCGGGGTGCCCCGTTCGATGGCGACGACGATGCCGTCCACGAACCTGCCCAGCGCCACGACGTCGGTGCGCGCCGAGAAGTCCTGCAGCGCCGTCGTCAATCCGGACCCGGCGTGCGTCTGGGCGAGCACCGCTCGGAATTCCCCGACCAACTCGCCCTCCGCGACCCGGCACACCCGTTCGAGCGCGCCTACGGTGCTTTCCCCGGCGCCTACCGCGAGCGCCATGAGCTCTGCCACGGCGGGGAACTCGGCGAGCATGCGCTTCTCCCGGCGCTGGATACTGCGGCTCAAGAGGTAGTTACGCAGCCATACACCGGTCCCCGCACCGAGGACGGCACCCACGGCGAGGATCGCGATGTTCACGTCCGCCCGCAGCACCAGGGCCGTTCCGATCATGCTGCCCACGACCGCTCCGGCCACACCGAAGAGCACCTGTTCGGCGCGGTAGTCCATGACGTCCTTACGGGAACCGTCCCGCACGAGTCGTCGGGCGAGGACGTCCGCGTTGGAGAACAGGGGCGCTGCGCGCTGAAGGATCCAGTGCATGAGGGCGTTGCCCGCCGCACCCGTCAGGGACTGGCCGCGGGAGCGCCGTGAGCGCCAGGGGTTGTCCCCGAGTCCGGCGGAGAGCTCCGCGGCACGCAGTTGCGGGGCGATCCGGTCCGCGAAGCTGGGCGCTCCCACTGCCTTGGCCGCGGCAAGGATGAGCCACAGTCCCAGCGAGAGGACGAGTCCGAGCACCCCGGACAGCACGGTGAGGTTCATCGCAGCACCCTCCGCTCGGTGGGTAAGGCGCCCAGGCGCAGCATGAGCTGGTACGCCAGCACCGAGATCGCGAGCCCGCCCAGGAGCACGGCGGCGCCGGTGGCCGTGTTGTAGGCGCGGACCGCTGCGGGTTGGGTGGCCATGAGCGCAAGGATGAGCCACGGTGCCGCCACGGACAGCCGAGCGGCGTTCACGGTCCAGGACTGCCGGGCTTCCAGTTCACTGCGGGTTCGTTCGTTCTCCCGCAGGAACTCGGACAGGGTGCCCAGCAACTTCCCCAGATCGGTGCCGCCCACCTCGCGGGTCACGCGCAGCGCCTCCACGATGTTGTCCGCCACGGGATCGGCGAGCCGCTGCTTGAGCATGGTCAGCGACCCGTGGAGCTGACCGCTAGCACGGTAGTCGGCCGCGAACTGGGCGAACGCGGGTCGCAGGGGTTCCGGTCCCCGGTACTGCAGTTGCATCAGGGCTTCGGGCAGGCCCATTCCCGCGCGGATCGCGGAGCGCACGTGGTCCACGACGTCGGGCCAGACCTCGCGCAGGACGGCCGTGCGACGTCGTGCGCGCCGTTTGACGAGCCACAGCGGGAGGCACAGTGTCACGAGGAAGACGCACAGGCCGAACACCGCGGCGGACGTCAGCGCCAGGATCAACACCCCCGCCACCAGGGCGAGAAGCAGGCTCAGCCCGATGAACGCCGCGGGTGACAGGCCCGGGAGATCCGCCCGTAACAACAGGGTGGGGAGGTAGCCTGCCCGCGCGTGTTTGGTCCGCGCGGCGGGTGGCCGGGTCCAGCACGACCACCACACGAGGAACACCCCGGTTCCCAGCAGTACTCCGAACAACGCACTCATGGGTCTCGCCGCCCCGTTCGCGACGCGTCGTCCGCGGGCGTGGCGTTGCGGCTGGCATCGTCGGACGCGGTACTCGCCGGAGCGTCGTCGTGAATCAGCGACGCCGGAGAATAACCCGCGCGCGTGAACTTGTGGGCCGAGGGCAGCTCCGAGGCCACCGCGCGCAGGGCACCGTCCTGTAAACGGAAGATCGGGTACGTCTCGATGACGCCGTTCTCCACCCGGTTACCGATGCCCAGGATCTCGGCGACGTACCGGTGACCCGAGGGCGCGCGGTGGCAATGGACGACCAGGTCGAAGCACGAGGCCACGGTGGGTACCACGAACGCGCTACTGATGTTCTCGCCCGCGAGCAGCGGCAGGGTGCAGATCTTGGTCACGGCATCGCGGGCAGAATTGGCGTGCAGCGAGCACATCCCCGGCAGCCCGGCATTCAGCGCGATGAGCATGTCCAGGCTCTCGGCCTCGCGCACCTCCCCCACGACCAACCGGTCCGGGCGCATGCGCAGCGCTTCCTTCACGAGCCGGCGCAGCGGGATCTCGCCCGTGCCCTCGAGGTTCGCTTGGCGGCACTGCATGCCGACGACGTCGCGCAGCGCCACCTTCAGCTCGAAGACCTCCTCGACCGTGATCACCCTCTCCCGCGGGCCGATCGCCGCGCACAAGCAGTTGAGCAGGGTGGTCTTCCCGGCCTGGGTGGCCCCCGACACCAGGATGTTCAACCCGGCATCCACCGCCGCATGCAGGAACTGCGCGGCCTGGGTGGTGAGCGAGCCCAACCCCACCAGATCCTCCAGGCGGCGGGCCCGTGCCACGAACTTGCGGATGTTCACCGCCCAATGCGCCCGGGTGACGTCCGGGATCACCACGTGCAACCGGGAACCGTCCGGCAGGGAGGCGTCCACGAACGGGGAACTCAGATCCAGGCGGCGCCCCGAGGACTTGAGCATGCGCTCCACGAGGGTGCGCACGTGTGACTCGCTCAGCACGAGACTCGTCAGCTCGGATTCGCCGTCGCGGGCGATGTAGATCTCGGTCGGGCCGTTGATCCAGATCTCCTCGACCTCGGGATCATCCAGGAACGGCTGCAACGGACCGTACCCGGCCACCAGGTCCAGCACCGTCTTACGGGCAGCCTCAAGGTCCTGCACCCGCGGCAACCCCGCACGCGCCGAACGCACGTCGTACTCCGCCACCACAGCGGCCACGATCTGACGGGTGGGCTCCACCTCATGCAACGGATCCAACCCGCTGCGCCGGATCTGCTCACGCACATCCGCCTCGATCAACCCGATCGCGTCCTCGGCGACCCCTACGGCCATGACTCCCCCTGGGATTCCTTCGAACCCGTTACCGGCTGGTCAACTCTGCAGGGAACGCTAGGGGAAATCACAGCTGATCGACACGACACGGCACCCGGTCTGTGGATAATCCCGCTGACGTGCACCGATGAACCCGGCCATGGGCGTCATGTTTCGACCCACTATGCAACTGCATCGAGCATGATGGGCATCACACCAATGGGGCAGGACTCGCTAGTTGTTGTTGGCCATGAGGTTGTTGACGGCGTCGGCGCCTCGGCGTGGTCACTGCCAGACATGGGGCTTGGATGTTAGAGCGACGGCTTGACTCTGTCGTAACGTCAACCGACAGGGTGATGTTCATGACTGAGAACGACGGGCCGGCGATTGACCGGTCGATCTATGTGATGCCAATGTTCGTGAACTTCGTGGTCAGCGACCTAGCAGCATCCGAAGCGCTCTATGCCTCGGCGGGGTTCGTGACGCTTGCGACCATCCCGGGGCCGGGCGGTGTGCCGTCGCTTGTGCATCTGCGCCGGGAGAAGTACCAGGACATCCTCATGACCCAGGGCGTAGCGGTGCGCGGGTCAGTATCCGCGTCGTTTGCGGCGGGCGACGTCGACCTCGGGCAAGTCGCTGATCGCCTTCGGTCGGCGGGTGCCGAGGTCGCGGGGCCGCTCGATACTCCGTGGTTCACGACCGACGTCACGTTCACGGACAAGGACGGGAACGCGGTCACTCTGACCGCTCCGCGTGTGGCGGATCAGGCTGCCGCGCAGGCCTGGGCGAGCGATCAGATCACCGGTGACTTCGAGCTGCCCGAGGGAGCAGCCGCCCCGAACTGGAACCAAGGCTGAGGAGAGCAACGTGACGGAGTGGCCGATCAGAGACCTTGCGAAGGCGACCGGGCTCACCAGTCGAACGCTCCGGCACTACGAGCAGATCGGGCTGCTCCTCCCCTCGCGGGTCGCGAGCAACGGATACCGCTTCTACGGAGACGCCGAGATCTCACGGCTCTATCGAATACTGTCGCTCCGCGCGCTCGAACTCCCCCTCGCGACCATCCAACTCGCGCTCGATGACGAGACCTCTCTCGCTGACGCCATCGAAACGCATCTCGGGCTCCTGGAAGAGCGCCGAGACAGAACCAACGAACAGATCGCCGTCGTCCGACACACGCTCGAGACGGTGAAGAAGGGCCAGTCCATGTCCATCGAGGAAGTCTTCGCAGGCGTCGACCAGAGTCAGTACGAGACCGAAGTGCGCACCCGCTGGGGTGACGCGGCGTGGGAGCGTAGCGCTCAGCGACTCGCCGCCATGACCGACGAACAACGGGAAGCCGACGAAAAGAAGAGCCGCGACGTCAACGCGGCGTTGCGGGCCGCGGCCGAGGATGGCGAGGGCCCGAACGGCTCCCGCTTCCAGAGCTTGGTCGCGGACCATCATCGGTGGGTTACGGCGTACTGGGGAGGTAGAGAACCCGACCGTGAGGCCTATACCGGGCTCTCCGAGTTGTATGTGGCCGATCCTCGGTTCGCCGCAACCTACGGCGGTGAGAGCAACGCCGAAATCATTCGCGAGGCAATGCGGATCTGGGGCCGGGCCAACCTCGAATGACGGGTGGATGATGTTTCACCGGAACAGTCTGCTCACCTTGGAGGGCCGCCGCCGACTGATTGAGCGCTGCCAGACGCGGCCGATTTCACACGTCGCGGCCGAGATGGGCCTATCTCGTGCCACGGCCTCGAAATGGGTCAATCGGCACCGAGCCTTCGGCGACGAGGGTCTGCTCGACCGCTCCTCGAGGCCATTGCGGCAGCCGACCGCCACGTCGGGTGCGGTCGTCCGGCGGGTCGAGTGGTTGCGCCGCGAGCACAAATGGTCGGCATCTCGCATCGCTTTTGAACTTGAGCGGGAAGGGGTCTGCCTCAGCCGCAGGACCGTGACTCGATTGCTGGGGCATCTCGGATTGAGCCACCGGCGGTTCATCGACCCGACCGGCGAGACAAACCGCGAACCGCAGCGCATCATTGCCGAGCGACCCGGTCACATGGTCCACATCGACGTGAAGAAGGTCGGCCGGATCCCGGACGGTGGCGGCTGGCGCATTCACAGCAAGGGTAGCCCCCCAAGCCAAAGCGGTCGACCGCGCGAAGCGGCGCGGATCGCGGGCTGGATACGTCTACCTGCATTCCGCGATCGACGGCTACTCGCGACTGGCGTACACGGAAGCCCCCCCCACGATGAGAAGGGCATCACCGCAGTTGAGTTCCTGGCCAGAGCCCGCGACTGGTTCGCCGCCCACGGCATCGTCGCCATCGAACGGATCGTGACCGACAACGGAGCCTGCTATCGCTCGCAGGCATTCGCTGCCGCTCTCGACGGCAGCCGACATCAGCGCATCACGCCCTACACGCCGCGGCACAACGGCAAGATCGAACGCTACAACCGCATCCTCGCCGAGGATTTCCTCTACGCCCAAGCCTGGTCCTCAGAACAGCAACGCCGAGACGGGCTGCTCACCTGGAACCTGCACTACAACTACCACCGACCCCACAGCGCACACGACGGTCGCCCGCCAGCATCCGCGACACCGTTACGCGTCAACAACGTCCTGGCCTCCTACAGCTAGTCCGGCCGAGCTGGTCGCCGCGACGTGACTGAGAGACTTGGTCCTTTGCAGCACGAGCTCCGTGCGGGGCCAACGGCGCAAGTTGAGAATGAGCGTGCGATCCGCCCGCCTTAAGGTGACGCCACCGATGGAAGGAGGGAAGAGTGGCCAAGCACCTGTTTCTGCCTAAGACCCACCCCCCTCTCTCGCTTTTCTCGACGAAACAGGCTCGATCTCCCGAGACGGATTCTTCGCTGTCAGCCTTCTCCTTCACCCGGGCCTCCCCGGGTTCTGCGCAGCATGCAGAAGTACCGAGACCGAACCCACGACTACGGCAAGTTCCACCTCACGGATCTCACCCAGGGCGCCCTCAATACTTACGAGGGCTTCGTGGACACCGTCTTGGCCGACAGCGACTTCCGTTTCTTCTGTTGCGTCGCTGCTCGAGATCCTGCCGACCCGGTGGCACCGTTCGCAGATCCGTGGACGGCCTACCTGAAGCTGTTCGAACGGTTACTCATAGGGGCGATCCGACCGGGATAAATAACGTCTCACAGCGGGACTCGCCGGTTCCCGGTCGCCCAAGGCCCTGCTCGCAAACCATGTCGCCCAACGATGTGGTGTGCCCGATTTCCTGACCGAGAGGAAGACTGCGTGCCTCGGCTTGAGGATGTATGACCATGCCTCCCAGCCCGGCATCGCTGGGCCCGATGTCGGGGAGTAAAATGACTATGTACCGGGTGTGGGCCTCCGGCCTATAGCCCGGTATTTTCTTGCTGTGCGGAACCCGGCCCAGCGGCGTTGTGCCCGGACGAGTACCCCGACGATGGCGCCTCCACCGGCCGACCCAGCGGCGAGGTGTGGCGGAAGGCGCGCACCGAGCGGCGCTCGCCGTGGGCAGTGTCGGGCTCCCAGGGCTTCTCGGTCTCCGAGATGGCGATGTGCCGGGCGATGCGGGTGAGCTTGACCTCCTCCGCACGGCGGTGCTGCGCTGTGGTGTACTGCGTGACCATGAACAGCACCACGAGCGCGTAGAGCACCAGGTCCGTACCACGGCCGATGCCCAGGAACCGCGCGACGTTCGTGACGAGGTCCGGGACCAGGATCGAGATGGCCGCGAAGACGAAGAACGCGACGGCCGCGAGCCGGCGGATCGCCTGGTGCTTGGCGTTGGCCCCGCCGCGCACGAGCGTGAGCGCACCGTACGCCACGGCGAGGATGAGGACGATCTGGACCACGATGGTCATGTGGGGGCTCCCGCTACTTCACGAACAGTTCGGTCAGGATGTTCACACCGTTGAGCAGAGACTGGCCCTTGCCCTTGGAGTACTCCGTGTAGATGATCTCCACCGGGTGCTCGACCCACCGGGGCTGGATCTGCGCGAACTGGTTGACGATCTCGGAGGCGTGGGCCATGCGGTTCTGCTTGAGTTGGATCTTGCCCAGGGTCCCCCGGTCGATGGCCCGCAACCCGTTGTGGGCGTCGGAGAGGTCCATCCCGCTCGTGAACTTGGACACGAACGCCGCGGTGCGCAATACGAGGCGTTTTAGCGGTGAGACCTGCGTGCGGTCGTCCAGGAACCGGGAGCCCAGGACCACCTCGGCCTCACCGGAGCGGATGCGCTGAACCATGTCGTACGCGTCGATCACCCGGTGCTGGCCGTCGGAGTCGAACGTGACCACGCAGTCCATCTCGGGGTCCTGCAGCGCGTACTCGAAACCCGTCTGCAGGGCGGCACCCTGACCGAGGTTGATGGGGTGCTGGACCACCACGGCGCCGGCCTCGCGGCAGATCCGTGCGGAGTCGTCACGGGAGCCGTCGTCCACGCACACCACATGCGGGAACGTCCGGCGGAGGTTCTCCAGAACCTCCCCCACCACCTGGGCCTCGTTGTACACGGGCATCACAATCCACGCTCGACTCACCCGACCATTGTTCCATAGCGCGACCGAGCCACAGGCGTGCCGGCGCCGTCCCAGCAGGGCGTCTGCGGGGAGCCTCGCTGGCGTCTCCGACTTCCCCGGCGGGCGGGCACCGCCCGATTGCACCCTGTGGGGTGTGCACGAGCCCCCGCCAGCCCCGTCCACTAAACTTCCCACGTACCCCGCCCCGTTGACATCTGGAGTCATGGATCCCTTGAGCTGGCCAGAAGCACTTCCCCCGTACGCTCTCGTAGCACTCCTCGTGGTCCTCCCTGGCACGCTGCTCAGCGTGGCCCTGGGGTTGCGGGGGCTCGCCCGATGGGCGTCGGTGGTGCCGCTTTCCGTGGCCGGCTTCTCCGTCTCCGCCGTCATCTTTGGTTTCGCGGGCGTGCCGTGGAACCCACTCACGGCGTCCGCGGCGTTCGTGGTCGCGGCCGTTATCCTGTGGCTCGTGCTGTGGCCCTCACGACGCCGCCGCACCGGTCCGTGGGCCGGGACCGTCCCGCTGCGGGAACGGATCAATAGCTCCGCCGTGGCCGTGGTGTGCGGTGCGGTGCTGGGGATCGGGATCGTGGTGCAGCGACTGCACCTGATCATGCAG
Source organism: Kocuria marina (assembly GCA_014652975.1). Classification (GTDB taxonomy): domain Bacteria; phylum Actinomycetota; class Actinomycetes; order Actinomycetales; family Micrococcaceae; genus Kocuria; species Kocuria marina. Next base: position 177,938 of record BMZV01000004.1, read on the forward strand.
CGCCCCGATGCCATCTCTCAGACCTACGACGCGAACTTCCACTACAACGCGGTGCGCTACATCGAGGACACCGGGTCCGCGTCCTCCCTGACCCTGGGTGGGTTGGGCGTCGTGGAACCAAGCTTCTACCCGGCGGCGTGGCACAACACAGTGGCGTTCGTGGCCCAGGTCGCCGACCTGCCCGTGGCGCTCACGGCGAATGCCATGACCATGATCGTGTGCGGCATGGTGTGGGTGCTGGGGAGCCTGTACTTCACCACCCGGCTGCTGGGTTCGCGTCCCGCCGTGGCGGTGGCCACGGGGCTGATGGCATCCAGTTTCCCCGCGTTCCCGTACCTGCTGAGCTTCTACGGCAACCTGTACCCCAACACGCTCTCCATCGCCATGCTGCCCCTGTGGCTGGGTCTGCTCGCGGATGCCCTGGGGCTGTCCCGGGAGCCCTACCTGCGCTCGAAACTCGCCCTGTGGCTGACCCTGCTCGCGGTCACCGGCGCCATGGGTCTCGCCCACCCCTCCACCGTGGTGGTGGGTCTCGCGCTGCTGTGGATCATGCTCGTGACCGCGTGGTGGCGCACGGTGCGCCGGACCCGCCCGTGGTGGATCAAGGTCCTCGGGGCCGTGGGTCTTGTGGCGATGCCCGCGGTGCTGCAGCAGATCTGGTTCGCCGCGCGCGCCTCGCAGACCGCGTCCTCGTGGCGGCCCCACGTCACCGAGGCGCAGGCCCTGGGTGAGGCCCTCGCGACCGTGCACCCGGACGCCCCCCACCTACCGTGGGTCCTGGTCCTGCTGGTCCTCGTGGGCGCGGGGAGCCTGCTGCGCCACACCTCCCGCTGGGTGGTGGGAGCATGGTTGTTCCTCGTGTGGCTCTACGTCCTGGTGGCCGCCTCGCGGGACTACTCCTTCCGCTACGACTGGACCGGTGTCTGGTACAACGACTCTCACCGGATCCTGGCGTTGATCCCCGTGGTCGCGGTGCCGCTGGCCACCGCGGGTGCCGTGGCGATCCTGCACTGGATCGTCTCCCACGTGCGCCAGACCCTCGGCCGGGCCGCGCGCAGCCGCCGGGCCTCCCCCGCCGTGCGGGACACCGCCGCTCGGATCCGGCCCGTGGTGCGTTCCCGCGGCGCGGCCGTGGTGGGCGGGGTGCTCGCCGTGGTCGTCGGGTGGATGCTGATCCAGACGCAACCCATGACCGACATCGTGGAGTACGGCAAGACGGAGTACGCGAGCGGGGTCGACTACCAGTTGCTGACCCCGGAGGAGCTGCAGCTTCTGCACGAGCTACCCGAGTACGTTCCCCCGGGAGCCACGGTGTACGGCAATCCCCTGACCGGGACCTCCCAGGCCTACTCGGTCGCGGGCGTGGACGTGCTGATCCCGCACAACGGCCTGATCGCGGACAAGGACGTCTCCACGATCGTCCACCACCTGGACGAGCTCACGACCGATCCCGCGGTGTGCCCCGCGCTGCGCCGCCACCACGTCCAGTTCGTCCTGGACTTCGGCACGCAACAGGTCAACCCGTTCGCGTACTTCGACACGAGCGGCTACTCCGAGCTCACACCCGAGAACGGGTTCGAGTTGATCGCCCAGACCGGTCCCGAGGCCAAGCTGTACGAGATCACCGGTTGCGACTGAGCGGCCCTTCGGCACACGACGACGCCGCCGCGAGACAGGAAATCTCGCGGCGACGGCGTCGTCCGAAGGTCGGGAAGCGGGGGCGGGCTCAGCCGGCCAGGGGCCCGTCCAGGTCCGGATCGTACTGGGGCACGAACTCTTCGCCACGCTCGGCGGCCTCGCGGGCCTGCCACTCGCGTTTGCGGCGCTTGTCCTCCAGAGCGCGCGCGAGGCCTTCCGCGTGCTCGCGGCGCACCTCCTCCTCCGGCTGGTTGCGCATGTGGGCGACGGCGCCGTAGACGTTGCCGTCGAAGACCTTGTTGCCGTGGTCCATCACGATCCCGCGCTCGCAGATGTCCATCACGAGGTTGAGGTCGTGGCTGACCACCACGAGGGTCTTGCCCCGGCGTACGAGGTCCTTGATCCGACCGATGCACTTCTTCTGGAACGGCTCGTCCCCCACGGAGAGGATCTCGTCCACCAGGAACACCTCGGGGTCCGTGTGGATGGCCACGGAGAACGCGAGGCGCAAGTACATGCCGGAGCTGTAGAACTTGACCTCGGTGTCGATGAACTCGGCGATCTCGGAGAAGGCCACGATGTCGTCGAACTTAGCGTCGATCTCCGCCTTGTCCATCCCCAAGATGGCACCGTTGAGGTAGACGTTGTCGCGGCCCGTGAGGTCCGGGTGAAAACCCGCACCCACCTCGATGAGCCCCGCGACGCGCTCCCGCGTGAGCACCTCCCCAGAGTCGGGGTTCATGACCCCGGAGATCATCTTCAGGGTCGTGGACTTGCCCGAACCGTTGAAGCCCAGCAGCGCCACGGTTTCGCCGTCGTAGACGTCGAACGAGACGTCGTTGAGTGCCGTGAACTTGGCCGTGAGGTCCCCCTTGCGGCCCTTCACGAGCCACACGAAGGCCTCCTTCATGGAGCGGGTGTGGCGCAGCACGAACTCCTTGGTCATGTGCCTGACCCGAATGGCGACGTCCGCCTCGGTGCGCTCGGGGGTGTGCGGCGTGACTGAACTAGACATGATTCACAGCTCCTGCGCGAAGTTGCCCTCTTGGGACCGGAACAGCCGGTCCGCGATCACGAAGAGGATCAGGCTGGTGACGATGGCCAACGGGGTCCAGCCCGTCATCAGATGGGGCGGGACGTGCCAGATCTGCGGGTTGTCCGTGGTGGGGAACCAGAACCCGTAGTGGAACAGTTCCACGGCCACCGTGAGGGGGTTGACCATGTAGACGTAGTACACCCAGTCCCACAGCTTCTCCCGCACCATGGTCCACATGTAGAGCACGGGCGAGGCCCACGTGGATACCATGACGATCAGGTCCACGATGTTCTCCGCGTCCCGGAAGAACACGTTGAACGTGGTGAACAACATGCCCAGGGCCAGGGAGAACAGGGCGATGATGAGCGTCCCCACGACCACGGCCAGCAATTGTTTGAGGTCCGGGCGCCACCCGGTCACGAAACACGCGAGCAGCAGGATGGCCAATTGCGGGACGAAGTGGATGAACGCGACCAGCAGGTTGGACACCGGGAACAACTGCCGTGGCAGGTAGATCTTCTTGAGCAGACCACCGTTGGCCACCACCGAACGCGATGCGTTGCCGAAGACCTCACCGAACAGGTTCATCACCACGATCCCCGAGAACAGGTAGACCGCGAAGTTCTCGATCCCCCGGTTCAGGTCCAGGAACACGCCCATGGCGATGTAGAACACCAAGAACTGCACGCCCGGCTTGAGGTAGGACCATAACAGACCCAGCACCGTGCCGCGGTACCTGATCTGGATCTCCTTGTCCACGATCAGCTTGAGCAGGAACCTGTTGGCGAACACGTCCCGCAGGCCGCGGTCCTGCCCCGGAGGCCGCAACTGCGTCGCGGGGGCTTGCATTTCCATCTGCCGTCCTTTCCTCGCACGGGCCGTTGTGCGCCGTGACCGGATACACGCCGACGCCGCACGCGGAAGTCTGCGTGCGGCGTCGTGCAGGGGCCAAATTACTGCGCGGGGCCGTTCTCCGCAAAAGTCCGCGCCCACGCGTCCACCGAGGTGATCTCCGGGAGGGCGGCGCGGTACTGCTCGCTCAGCGCGTCCCAACGGGAGAGCAACTCGGCGTGGAGCTTGACGCTCTCCACCATGAGCTCACGGACCTGAGCGGGGTCCCGGCGGTACCAGGACGCCCCGGTGCCGTCCGCGTTGGAGACGATCGCCGAGTCCAGGGACGCGAGGTAGGACCAGTGGCTGTCCATGTGCGCCACGCTGGCCTCCGGGTACTCCTTGGCCATGTCCCGCACGGGGCGCAGCGTCTGCTTGAGCACAGTGCGCACCGCCCACGGGATCAGCTGCGCCTTGGTCGGAGACTTGGGAGCCCCCATGGTGCGCGGGGGCTTCTTGCGCCGGACCGGCGGCAGGGTGGCCGGGTCCTTGACCACGCGCGCGTCCGAGTACTCGTCCTTCATGGCGCGGATCTCGGGCATGCGGGTGGGCAGCATGGCGTGCAGCCCGTCCGGGCCGTCCAGGACGTCCTGGATCGCGAGCAACACGGACTTGGCCGGGTAGTACTGCATGGACACCACGTGCTTGGTGTCCGTGGTCAGGGACTCGCGCAGCATCCGCCCGCCCTTGGCGAACGGAGAGTGCAGTAGGGCCGCGATCAAGCGGTTGCGCTCGTGGAAGTACGCCTGCCAGTCCACGGCGTCGTCCTTGTCCGCCCACGACACGTGCCATACGGCCGCACCCGGCAGGGAGATGGTCGGGTAGCCGGCGGCCTTCGCGCGCAGCGAGTACTCGGAGTCGTCCCACTTGATAAACACGGGTAGGGACAGCCCGATGTCCTCGAGGACCACGCGCGGGATCAAACACATCCACCAGCCGTTGTAGTCGGCGTCCCAGCGCCGGTGCAGCTGGGGGCGCGAACGCAGACCGCGCTCGGCGAAGTCCACGCCACCCAGGCCGTCGATGGGACCCCACAAGAACCGGTAGGGGTTCACGACCTCCGCGTACGCGTTGAGCAGGGGCTTGTTGTACATGTCGAACATGTGCCCGCCCACGATGGACGGGGTGTGGCACATGTCCGCGAACGCAGTAGCCCGCAGCACGCCCTCGGACTCGAGCAGGATGTCGTCGTCCAGGATCAGGACGTAGTCGGACTTCTCCACGCCGTTCGGGGTGTCCCGGCCGCGCACGACCTCGTACATGTTCCGGGCGAAACCACCGGAACCGCCCATGTTCCCCTGCCGGATCATCCGCAGCTTCCCGCGCATGGCCTTCTCGGCCTGCGGGAAATCGGGTTCGTCCTGGACCAGCTTGTTACCCTGGTCCACGATGATCAGCTCGTCGAGGACCTCGTCCAGGCCGTCCGCCTCGGCAATGGTCTTGATCGTGTTGACGCAGTAGTCCGGGCGGTTGAACGTCGTCACACCCAGGGTCACCCGGCCCACCGGACGGCCATGGGACGGCACGAGCCAGGACGCCGCGTCCAGGACCATGCCCTCCTCGTCCGCGATCAGGTCGAACCAGTACCAGCCACCGTCACCGAACGGGGCCAGCGTGAGCTCGAACTCGCACGTGGTGCTCCCGCTGACCCGACGGTCCTCGACGCGCTGCGCGACCCCGCGAGCATTCGTGCGGTACACGATGAGCGATCCGGCACCCGTAGTGCGCACGCGCAGCACCACGGACTCGGCCACGGTCCAGCGGCGCCAGTAGGACGCCGGGAACGCGTTGAAGTAGGAGCCGAACGAGACGCGTCGCCCGGCCCGGATCCGCACCGAACGGCGCGAGATGATGTCGTCCGGGTGCTGGTTGGCGGTGTCGGCGCCGGCCGAGGACGGGCCGTCCCGGTTGATGGGACCGTCGATGTACAGCGGCAGGGCGTCCAAGTCCTTGTTCGCGGGGAACACGACCCGGGCCACCTCCCGCAGGTCCTCCGCCGTGCTGGGCTCCGTGTTGATCTTGGCCAGGTACTCCTGGTCATCCGTGGTCTGCGGTTCGGGCTGGCTGGCCTGTTCCACGCGTTCGCTGCTCACTCGTCCACTCCTCCGCTGCTCAGGGGCGCACCGGAGGTGAAATGCGGTGCGATCTTGTTGTCCACCATGGACAATGCCGAGCCGATGGCCATGTGCATGTCCAGGTACTTGTAGGTGCCTAGGCGGCCGCCGAACAACACCGACGACTCCTCCTTGGCCAGATCCCGGTACGCGAGCAGCTTCTCGCGGTCCGCCTGCGTGTTCACGGGGTAGTAGGGCTCGTCACCCTTCTCGGCGAAACGCGAGAACTCCCGCATGATCACGGTCGCGTCCTTGGTGTAGTCACGCTCCGGGTGGAAGTGGCGGAACTCGTGGATGCGCGTGAACGGGACGTCCTCGTCCGGGTAGTTCATCACCGAGGTGCCCTGGAAGTCCTCGATGTCCAGGACCTCCTCCTCCAGATCGATCGTGCGCCACGAGAGGTCGCCCTGGGCGTAGTCGAAGTACCGGTCCACCGGGCCCGTGTAGACCACGGGGACCTGGCCCACCACGTTCGACTTGGAGAACTCCTGGGAGTCGTCGAAGAAGTCGGTGTCCAGGCGCACGTCGATGTTCGGATGGTCCGCCATGCGCTCGAGCCACGCGGTGTACCCGTCCACGGGCAGGCCCTCGTGGGTGTCGTTGAAGTAGCGGTTGTCGTACGTGTAGCGCACGGGCAGCCGGGAGATGATGGACGCGGGCAGGTCCTTCGGATCGGTCTGCCACTGCTTGCCGGTGTAGTGCTTGATGAACGCCTCGTACAGCGGGCGCCCGATCAGCTGGATGCCCTTGTCGTTGAGGTTCTGCGGATCCGTGCCCGCCAGTTCACCGGCCTGCTCGCGGATCAGATCGCGCGCCTCCCCCGGGGAGTACGCCGCGCGGAAGAACTGGTTGATCGTGCCCAGGTTGATGGGCATGGGGAACACCTCCCCCTTGTGCCGGGTGTACACCCGGTGCACGTAGTTCGTGAACGCGGTGAAGCGGTTCACGTACTCCCACACGCGCTCGTTCGAGGTGTGGAACAGGTGGGCCCCGTAGCGGTGCACCTCGATCCCGGTCCGCTCCTCGTTCTCGCTGTAGGCGTTGCCGCCCAGGTGGGAACGCCGGTCGATCATGGTGACCTTCAGACCCATTTCTCGCGCCGCTCGTTCCGCCACGGTCAAACCGAACAGACCCGAGCCCACGACCACCAGATCAGTGTTCATGTGTTTCTCCTAGCATCTTCCGCGATTCATGCACGGACATCGTCTGGCCTAAAAATACCGGACACCACCCCGTGCGCCCTGTGTGACCCGCACAGCGCCGCGCCTCATGAGCGCCGTCACACGGCGGCGTCGTGCGCGGGGTGCGACGCCGCTCGGCCGCATCGGCGACGGCGCCGCAGCTCGGAGGACGGCGGGGTTCACGTACCGCGGCGCCGGGATGACAGCGCGGCGCGCGCTCCGCGTTCAGCGGGCGTCCCGGGTGAAGCCGCTGAGCACCCACGCGGCGGCGGCTCGCCCCGACGCCGCGAGCGACGCGTTCTCGCGGGCCCACGTCCGACGGCGCTCACGCGCGCCCTCGCGCTCACCCGAGCGGGCGTCGTCGAGCGCGCGTTCCATGGCGTCCGCAACCGCCTCGGGGGTGAACTCCACGGGCGTTCCCAACCGGTTCTCGGACACGAGGCGGGCACCCGCGCCCACCCCGGCGTAGATGGACGGTGTGCCGCACGCGGCGGCCGCATAGAGCTTGGTGGGCTTGGAGAAGTCGTACCCGGTGTGCGGGATGACGGAGGCGAGGGCGGCCACGGCACCCCGCAGGAACGCCGCGGTGCGCGCCGGGGGCTGCACGCCGTGGAACACGACGTTGTCCGGGGCCAGCCGCGCGGCGACCTCCTGGACGCGGGTGAGGTCCGACCCGCGCCCCAGGACGTGCAGGGTCACCCCGGGGTGGCGCGGCAGGATCCGGGCGAGCGCCTCGATGAAGATGTCCATACCCTGCCATTCGGACACGGACCCCGCGTACACGAAATACGTTCCGTCCCACGGTTCGGCGGGGCCGTCCGCGGTGAAGGTGTCGGTGTCGATCCCGTTCTCGGCGAGGAACATCTTGTCCCGCCCGACCCCGGTCACGCGGCGCAGTTCCTCGCCCATCGACTCGGACACCGTGATCACACCGCCGGCGCGCCGGGCGGACACGGTCTCCGCGACGCGCATCAGCTGCGTCACCACCGAGGGGACGTCCATGTTCAGGGTCGCGGAGGTCCACACGTCCGGGTTGTACCAGATGTACGGACGACGCCGCAGTGCACTCGACAGCCATACCGCGAGTCCCGTGGTGGGGGGTGGTTCGCTCACCACGATGTCCGCGTCCATGGTGAGGAGGCGGGCGAAGGCCTGGACGTCGAAGCTCAGGTACTGGGCCACACCGCGGACGTAATCCTCGCTGTCCCGCAGAACGGGGACCCGCACGATGCGGTACGGCTCGTCCACGGTGGCCGCAGCCATGGCGCGGGGCGGGTTCGTGGTCAGGACCGTGACGTCGGCCCCCTCGGCGGCGAAGCCCCTGGCCAGGGCGGCCAGACGGAAGGACGCGGCCGCCGGTTCGGGGAGGAAGATTCGGCTGACGATGACAACCTTGCGGGGTCTCATGGCCTTTACTGTCTCATGATTCACGCCCCAATCCGGACCGCGTCCACGGCGCGTGCATGGGCGTTCGGTGGGAAGATCGGCCCGCGGTGAGCCCACTGCACGAGCGAGCCCTTGTACTCCCCCGCGCCGCGCGGATCCACACGGCGGGACGTGTCCTCGCCGCGGGCGGTCACCGGCGGGTGAAGTGCTGTCATGCAGTTGAGTCTCCGGATCACGTGGGCCGGTTCTGGCGTGGTCCACACTGCGCACCTCACCGCCGCATCGGGTGCGCGCGGGGCGGACCTGCGCGCCGAACTCGCCCGACTCCTGGGGACGCCGTGCACCGCCGTGGTCTCGGGCGTCGATCTCGCGGCCGCGCGCGTGGGCACCCCGCCCCTGACGGATGGTGCCACGGTGGTCCTGACCCCGGAGGCACGGACCCTCGACGACGCGGACGTGCCGGCCGGGCCCGCTCGGGCCTCGACGCCGGGTCCCCCATCCCCGGTCGTGCCGCTCGCGGATTCACAGGAGACCGCGTATCTCGTGGCCGTGGAGGGCGTCGGGGTGGGAACGCGCTTCCCGCTGGCCCGCGGAACGCATCAGCTCGGCCTCACGCCCCACGAGCCACGATTGCTCCCCGCGTCGCAGCTACGGAAAGATCCCGCCCACCCGACCCTGATCATGGATGACGTGGGCCTGCGGGTGCTCCCGGGAGGCGCAGCACTGCGGCACGGCGACCGGGTCCGCGTGCGGGCGGACGGTCGCGCGTGCACCCTGCGGGTCTCGTTCCCCCCGGCGCACACCGAGGACCTGGCCTGGCCGGATCCGGCGGTGCCCTCGGCAGGATTCACCGCCCAGGAGGCGGATCCGGCCCACCCCTTGCGTGTGGATTCCCCCGCGGTCGGGAAGTCCCGGATCGCCCTGATCACGGGTCTGCTCCCCCTCCTGGCCGGGATCGGTATCGCGGTGGTCACCCACTGGTGGTTCTTCCTGGTCTTCAGTGCCCTTGGTGCGGTCACGTCCGCGGTGGGTTGGTTCGGCGAGCGCGGCGCGCGGCGCGATCATCGACGTCGCCTGGCCGCGGCACTCCAACGGGACCTGCGCCGCTGTGAGAAGGCGGCGCCGTCGGCCGCGGAGATCGTGGCGCGCGGCCGGGCGGTGCGCAGCCCGTCCCGGAGTGACGGCGGCGGACCCCGCCCGGCCACCGCACTGTCCCATGACGCCACAACGCCCGGACGGATCGGCGCCCCTGCTGAGCGGACACATCGGTGGGTCCGGCTGGGTCACGCGGCACGGTCCGCGCACATCGTCGGTGACCGTGCGACGGCGCCTCGCGCGGCATTCCACTCCCACGCTCCCGTGTTACTGGATCTGGCGGGGATTGGCAGCCTGACCCTGGTTCTCGACCGGGAACGCGCGGAGGGTGTTCTCCATGCCCTGGCCGTGCAGTTGTTCACGGGGCACGCGGCGCTCGCCGCATTGCGCGTGTCCCCGGGCATCACATGGCGCCCGCCCGTGGCCCACGATCTGCTCGCAGCACCCCGCGAGAATCCCACGGCCTCTTCACCGGACCGGGACGTCGCGCTGGAGGTCGTGACACCGGCGTGGGCCGCCACCGCGCCGGCCACGCCCGGGACGCTTCGCATCATCGTGACGGCAGACCCGGAGGGTGCCCCCGGGGACACCGTCGTCACCGCGGGACCGGACGGCCTGCGGCTCAGCAGCCGAGTGGTCCATGCCGTTCCGGGGCTTGCGGAGACCGGGCGCGGGACGCACCTCGCGTTCACCCCGGACACCGTGACCTTCGACACCGCAGAGGCGGCGATCCGCGCGTGGCGACGAGCCGCGGGAGGCGCTCACGGTGGGCCACTGCCTCGCCGCGTGGGCTCGCACGAGCTGGTGGCCGCGCACCTCGGTCCGACCTCCACCTCGCTCGTCGGCACGTGCCGTGGCGGGTCCGCCGCTCGTCCCCAGCCCGCGACGTCGAACGCAGCACTGGCCGCGGTGTTCGGCGTGTCATCCGCGGGGCCGGAGGTCGTCCGGCTCAACGACGAGAACCCGCACCTGCTCGTCGCGGGCACCACGGGATGCGGGAAGTCGGAAGTGCTGCGCACCCTCGTCACGGGGCTCGCACACGCATTCCCACCCGAGCGCCTGGATTTCGTGTTCATCGACTTCAAGGGCGGGGCGGCCCTGGCCCCACTGACGGGGCTACCGCACGTCACGACCCTGCTCACGGACCTGGGACCCGACGAGGTCCGCCGCGCCCTGGCCTTCCTACGCTCCGAGGTGCAGCGCCGCGAGCGGGTCCTGTGCTCCCTCGGGCTCAATGATATGGCGCAGCTGCTGTGCGCCGCGAGCGGTGCACTTCCCCTACGGGAGCTCGTGGTCGTGGTGGACGAGGCCAGGATGCTCACGGATGCCTTCCCGGATGCGGGGCAACAGCTCGCGGTAATTGCCGCGGTGGGCCGTTCCCTCGGTGTGCACCTCGTGCTCGCGACCCAGCGTCCCCAGGGTGCATTGAGCGCGGACGTGCGCGCCAACATCACCCAGGCACTGTGTCTGCGGGTGCGCAGTGATCAGGAGTCGATGGACGTACTCGGAACCGCCGCGGCGGCCCGCATCGCCCCGGGCATCCCGGGCCGCGGGTTCCTGGACCGCGGGGACGGCCCGCCCGTGGAGGTGCAGGCGGCGGTCCTGACCCGCATGATCCCACCGCGACCCGAGCCCCTGGTGCTTCGTTTCGATCCCGGACCCCTTCCGAGCCCGCCCGCCGCGGGAACCGGGCACGTCCGCCTCACCGCGTCCTCGGAGCGGGAAGCCGGGGTCACCGCCGCGGTGCGCGACGTCTCCCGTGCCTGGCACGGGTATCCGCCGCCCACCTCCACTGATATGGCATCGTCTCGCGTTCCCGCCGACGCCGCTGTCCCACCGCCCCTGCCCCGCCACGTGCCCGCGGTGCGCACCGACGGTGACGAGGTGGATCTGGGTGCCGCGGAGAATCCGGCGGCCCACTGGTGCGGGCGGGTCTCGTGGCACCCGTGGCAGGACGGGCCGCTGTTGCTGATCGGACGCCCCGAGGCCACGCGCAAGGGACTGCGCGATGTGCTGCGGCGCTGCGCCCACATCCGGATCCCGACCGCCACGGACGAGGCACACACGGGGGTGGCGGTGTACGTCCTCACCGCCTCGGGCCAGCCCGTGGAGGGGCTCACCACGGCGGACGGTCGGCCCCTGCACCCCGCTGTCCGCGGCTGTGCCCGTGCGGACCAGCCCGGGGACGTGGCCCACCTGGTGCGACAACTCCATGAGGGGCTCGAGCACGCGTCCACCGTTCCCAGGGATCCCCCGTCACGCGCCGTCCTCGCCGTGGACGACTGGGATCGCTGTTGCCAGGTCCTGCGTGCGAGCACGTGGGCGCATCTGGAGGACGAGCTGGTGTCTCTCATGGCCACGGGTGCGTCCGGCGGGCTGTCCTGTGTGGTCGCGGGGGATCGCGCGCTGGTTGCGGGACGCGCGTCCCACCTCGGCTCCAACCGCTTGTACTTCCCACAAGGACAGAGCAGCGACGCCCTCGTGCAGTGGCCCCGCCTGCCCCCGTTCACGCCGCATCCCGAGCGAGCCGCCCTCGCGGGCCCGATGGCCGCCCGCTGCACGCCGTGGGGCGTGGAGGATTCTTCGGGGCACCTCGCGGTCGTCCAGCTCGCCAGGTGGCTCGGACCCGACGCGCCCGCGGTCGCCCACAGTGCCGCACCCGGACCCACCGTGCCCACGGGCCTCCGGGATGCCCGGCTCGTCCCGCCACGGCCCGATGAACCTGCGGGTGCACTCGCCGCCGCGTCCCAGGATTCCCCGGACGCACGGCGCACCGACGCCCCGACGCACCAGCCGGCGAACCCGTGGCCCACGTCCTTCCCCTTGCCCACCGTGTGGCATGTCCCCGATCGGTCCGTGGCCGGCTTGGTGCTGGGTGTCACGCGGGACGGGCAATGCGCCGTTCACCCGTGGGGTCCCGGTTCGACCCTGATCGTCGCCGGCCCGGCGCGGTCGGGGCGATCCACGTTCCTCGACGCCGCCCGTTCCGGGTTGGCTGCACGCGCATCCGGAGACGGCGGGCCAGGACATCTCGTATTCGCCGGCTCCCCCAGCACCGCAGCCGAGGCCGAGGAGCTCCTGCACGCCGCCAGGTCAGCTGATCGGTCGGCCACGATCGTGATCGACGACGCGGACCACCTCACCTCCGATGTCCTGCGGGCACTGGCCACCGCGTGGTCCCCGCATGCTGCCCCGGTCGAGTCCCACCAGGCGGCGGACAGCTCAGCCACCGCCTCGGCCCAGCCCGGGGCACGAATGATCGTGGGCGTGCGCCTCACGGATGCGCTCGCGGGGACCTTTCCCCCGCTACTCGCGTGGCGACAGCACGCGGACACGCTCCTGGTGCGTCCACGGCGGGTGTTCGACGGTGACGTGTTCGGCGTGTCCCTCACGGGCCTTGCGCTGGGCGGGCCGCCCGGCCGCGCGGTCTGGGTGCACCGCGGCCTCGCGGAACCGGTGCAGCTGCCCGCGCCCGCGCAGGCGGTCACAGGGTGAGAGGTACGACGACGCTCGGCCCCGTTCGGCGGGCCACGCCCCGCAACCGTCCGGTCACCCGGGGGCCGTTGCGGTGGACGCCATCACTGCCGGCTCGCGCGAGCATCGGTGCCTGAGGTCCCGGCGTGCTCCGCGGGAGGTCCCGCGAGGTCAGCGAGCGACGTCGTCGTGGGTGCGATGCATCCAGGCGACGGTGCGCGGTGCGAACAAGCACAGGACGGTGACCACCGCGATCGCCGCGACCACGATCCCCCAGAAGCCCATGGTGAGCTGCAGGAAGGACAGTCCGACGATCAACAAGAACGCCTGAGACACCAGGACCGCGGCGCGCGGCCAGCGTAAACCTCGCCAGGTCCCGCGGGCCGCCGCGCCGAGCCACAACGCACCCGCGGCGAGCACCACGGTCGCGAAGATGATCCCCGCGATGGGTAGGACATGCACGGAGAACAGGGAGACGACCAGGCCCACGGCAACCGCGAGCAATGCCGCACCCTCCAACGCCACCAGCACGGTGATCACGGATGCAGTCCAGGGCCGGGAGCTCGCGGCTCCGGGGGCGGTACGACGATCCGGGGCGGCCATGCGGAAAACCTTTCGGCGGGAACGGGAGCACTCCCACTGTAGTGACCGCATCGGCCCGCGGTCGGTGACGGATGCCGGGAACCTGTCCCGTCCGCTGATGCCGGAGGCCGATGCCACCGGTCGGTGCCGACGGCTCATTCGGGAAACCGGTCCTAACACTCGGTCCCGGCCACCGATGCCGGCCGTCGGCCGCGCGGGCAGCGGCCCGAGCAACCGGTCCCACGGGTCCGTCTCATCGGTGGGTCCCAGCCGCCGGTACAGGGGCCGGCCTCGCGCACGGACATCCGGCGGCAATCGTTGCGGGGGGCGCCTTGGGATGTGATATAGCGCTCACACCCTTGTTTACTGTGTGTTTACGTGGGAAAATAATGGGCAGAATCCCCAGGGCCCGACATTCACGGGCCTTTTCTGTGTGTCATTCCCCCCGGAAATCCGCGACGCGGCCCGCTGCCGCATTGCTTGGGATGCGCACGGGCCCGCACCCACGAACCCGAAAGGAGCCGTGCCGTCATGGATTGGCGTAGTCGCGCAGCTTGCCTCGAAAAGGATCCCGAACTGTTCTTCCCGGTGGGCAACACCGGCCCCGCCCTATTGCAGATCGAGGAAGCCAAGGCCGTGTGCCGCACGTGCGAGGTCATGGACACGTGCCTGCAGTGGGCCCTCGAATCCGGTCAGGACGCCGGTGTGTGGGGCGGTATGAGTGAGGACGAACGGCGTGCGTTGAAGCGCCGCGCCGCCCGCGCCCGCCGCGCCTCCTGAGTCCGTTCCCCACGGCGGCCCGTGACCTGCTCCCACGAGCAGGTCACGGGCCGCCGTCGTCCGCGGCCGGCTGGGCGTGTCAGGAGCGCCCGGACGTCGCCCGCGGGAACCGGGCGGTGATGATCACGCTCGTCCCACCCCCGTCAGCGGGTTGCCACCGGATGCCGCCCTGCAGCTCACCGGCCACGAGCGTGCGCACGATCTGCATCCCGAGTCCCTCGCCCTCCGCGGGTGGGCGGTAGGCGTCCACACCGGATTCCTCGATCACGGCGTCCCCCATGCCGCGCCCGTCGTCGTTGATCGCGATCTCGACGACGCGGTACCTCTCTCCCGCGTCCGTGACCTCGTCCTGCCGGTGCGTCACCGCGAGCTCCACGGTGCCGTCCCGGTCCTTGAGCCCATGCTCCACGGCGTTGGCCACGATCTCGTTGACCACGAGGGCCACGGACGTCGCGCTCTTGGACGGCAACCGCCCGAACCGGCCGCTGACCCGGGTGCGCACGTGCTGGCCCGCGGAGGCGGTCTCCACCGCGAGTTTGACCTGGTGGCGGATGAGGTCGTCGAAGTCCACGTCCTCCGAGATCTCGTGGGACAGGGACTCGTGCACGCGCGCGATCGCACTCACGCGCCGCATGGCCTGCTGCAGGCCGTTGCGTCCCTCGTCGGAATGCATGCGCCGGGACTGCAGGCGCAGGAGGGCGGAGACCGTCTGCAGGTTGTTCTTGACCCGGTGGTGGATCTCCCGGATCGTCGCGTCCTTGGACACGAGCTGCAGGTCGCGGCGCCGCAGTTCCGTGACGTCCCGGCACAGCAACAGCGCCCCGGTGCGTTCCGGGCCCTCCCGCAGCGGGATCGCACGCAGCGTGGCGGAGGCCTTGCCGGTGGCCAGTTCCGCGCGCCACGGCATGGTCCCCGCGAGCACGGGCGCCAGGGTCTCGTCCACGCCCGGGGTGGTCAGGGGCAACTGGCGTGCCACGTGCAACAGGTTCTGCCCCGTGATGTCCCCCGCCAGACCCAGCCGCCGGAACGTGGACAGACCGTTGGGGGAACAGAACTCGACGCTCCCCTCGGCGTTGAGCCGCATCATGCCGTCGCCCACGCGCGGGGCGCCCCGGCGGGAATCGGTGCGCACCGCGAAATCCGGCCACGTCCCCTGGTTCGCCATGCGCAGCAGGGCCGAAGCCAGCTCGTGGTACACGAGTTCCATGCGGGACGGCAAGCGGTCGTGCTGGGGGTCCGCGGTGAGACTGAGGACGGCGATCGTGCGGTTGTTGCGCACGAGCGGCACGAGGGTGACCGACCGCGACGCGAGGCTCGACCACTCGGACGGACCGGCCCGTTCGATCCGCCGGTCCACCCACGCCCTGCGCAGTGTGAACGCAGCCTCGCCACCCACGACCTCCCCCACCATGTCTTTCTGGTAAGCGGTGGGTCCCGTGGTGGGCCGGGCGTGCGCCAACACGAGGAACTCGCTGCCCTCACCCGGGATCGGATCCCCCGTGGGGCTCTCGGCGGCGGGGATCACGTCCGCGGGGAAGCACAACAGCAGGTCCCCGAAGCCCAGGTCCGCGACCATCTGCCAGTCCCCCACGAGCAGGTGCAGCCACTCGGCGTCCCCGGCGTCGAAGTCCGGGACAGATCGCAACGGATCCGTGAAGGCCATGGAACGCTCGCTTTCCGATGCTCAACCGCGGCGCAACCACGCGCCCATCCGACGCCCCAGCCTAGTCCCCGCCGGACCCGCTCCCGCGCCCACGGGTTCTGCCGCGCCCTCGTGTGCATCGGGCTCACGCATCCGCCGCACGAGCTCCGCGAGCCCACTCATCTCGTGACGTAGCGTGCTGCGTGGCGCTGTCTCCGAGAGCACAGCACCGGCGAGCAGGGCGTCGTCGCACGCCTTGGCGTCCCACGAGAGGGTGTGGGCCACGGGGTGCCCGGGCGAGAAGCGCTCCCAGGCCTCCCGCACGGACTCGGCCGCGGAGCGACCGGTGGCGGCGGCGCGCAGTTTGTTCATGACGACGACGATCCGCGCGTCCGGTGCCGCGTCCAACAGGTCCGGCAGAGCCTTGACGAGCCGCGGTACGCCGAGGGTGTCCGCTGCGCCGAGTGCTATCACCACGTCCGCGGCCGCGACCGCGGTCAGCGTCCCGGCATTGCGCCGCGGGGCCATGAAGTCGGAACTGATCTCCTCGTCGGACTCGAGGCCGGAGGCGGTGTCCACGACCACGGCGTCGTAGTCCTTCCGGGCACGGTCGAGCACGAGGTCCAGGGCGGAACCCCGGATCTCGGGCCAGCGGTCGTAGCGGGTGATCCCGGTCAGGACGTCCAGCGAGGCGCCCGCGACGGACACCGTGCTCGCGCAGCGTCGCAATCCCTCCCGGTCCAGCCGCGCCTGATCGGCGAGCCGGCACGCCTGCGCCAGCCCCGCGGCTTCGTCCAGCATCCCGAGGCTCGCCGCGACCGAGGCGGCGTAGGTGTCCGCGTCTACGAGCAGCACACGCCGCCCGAGCAGGGCAAGTTCGGCGGCGAGATTGAGCGAGGTGACCGTGCGGCCGGGGGCCCCCATCGGTCCCCACACGGCGATCACCCGGCAGGCTTCGGCATGGTCGAGGGCGTCTGAGTCATCGAGGTCGTGCGCCGTCGCGGGATCGCCGGATGACCCACCGGGTACGGCAGCCCCCGAGCCGAGTCCGGCGGCGTCGGGGCCGATGTGACCTTCCCCATGGGTGCTGTCCGGGGAGGATGCGGACTTTGCGACTGCTCGGCCCGCGGCTCGCCCGGCTGCTCCTTCGCGCGACGCCGGCCCGTCCGCGGGTGCATCAGTCGCCGCCGCGCCGTTCGATACCGCTGCCTTCGATGCCATTCCCTTTGACGACGTTCCTCTCGACGCCGCTTTACGCTCGGGTGCCGGGCGTTCGCCCGGCGCCGCAGCGCCGTCGTCCCGCACCGACGACGGCGAGCGTGCGGGACCGAGCATCGCGCGGGTGATGATCCGGGCCAGCTCCTCCCCGGTGGCGTCCGGGGGTACGCTGCCGACACCCAGACGCTGCACGCGGGACTCGTCGTGTCCCTCGACCACCAGGACCCGCAGGTCGTCGGTCTCGAGTTGATCGAGCAGGCTCGCGGTGAGCTCCTCGGCGCCCTCCGCGACGAGCGCCACGTGGGCCATGCGGGTGTGGGCGCACGCGAGCAGCTCGGCGAGGTCCAGACAGCGCCGCACCACCGTGACGTCCCCGTGCAAGCGTTCGAGCCGGTCCACGAGCGGCCACGTGCTCGTCCCGAGCGTCACCACTGAGATACTCACGAGCCGGAACCCGCCGTGTTGAGCACCAGGGTCACCTTGGCGTCGTTGCCGAGCGCGTCCACGAGCGGACCCACCTGGGCCTGCGTGACGAGCACGTAGACCGTGGCCGAGGCGTTACCGCCAAGCGCCGTGTCCTTGGTGTCCACGCGCGCGATTTCCGCGCCCGTGACGAGTTTCTCGGGCGCCCCGTACCCGCGCCCCGTGGGTTTGGGCTCGGCCACCCACACGTCCACGCGGGACCCCGCCTCCGCCTGGGCCGGCATGGGGGTGGTCAGGGCGACCCCCACAGGTGTGCGGTCGAGCTCGTCCGCGGTGCCCACCGCCGCAGCCGGCACGAGTTGCCCGCGCGCCACGCGCTGGGTCACCACCGCGTTCTCCCGCAGTTGCCCGTCCGGGACGTACTGCGCGGAGGAATCCTGCAGGTGTGCGTCCACCGTGCCCAGGTCCTCCCGCGTGATCCGTTGCCCCACGGAGAGGTCGTTGGCCGCGACGTAGTACGGCTGGGTACGGTTGGCCGTGGCGACCAGCAGGGTCACCCCCAGCACGGAGAGCAGGACCAGCAGCAGCCCCACGAGCAGCCGCGGATCCCGCCAGGACGGTTTGCGGAATCGTGCGGCCGTGGACCGTCCCGAGCGCTCGAGCGCCGCGGTGCTCCCCATGCTGACATCCTTTCGTGATGCGCCGGCCCCCGCCGGCTGCACCCGAGTGTGCCGCGTCGCACACCGCGCTGGGAAGTGTGACGAACGACCTGTGGACGGAGGTGGCCACGTGTTCATTCCGCCCAGGACCTGTTGATAACCCGCCGCCTACCCCCTCACGTGGGACAATGACGAGCGAACCCCAATGAAACAGCATGCAACGGCACCTAAGAAAGTGATGGACCGGAATGTCCCAGCAGCGATTCCTCACACTCGCGGACGTCGCCGAGATCCTCTCGATCTCCGTCCCGCAAGCGCGTGCCATGGTGCGTTCGGGGGAGCTTCCCGCGATCCAGGTGGGCGGCCGGGGGCAGTGGCGCGTGGAGACGGTCAAGCTGGAGGAGTACATCCAACAGGGCTACGAGCGCACCGAGCAAGCGGTGCGTGAGGGCACCCTGCACTGACACACCCTTGGGACGCCGGGCGACTCACCCCGCATCGAGGGACGAGACCAGCGCCACGGCATGGAACCCCACCGTGCGCACCGCGGTGACCGAGCTGCGTCGGCGAAACTGGTCCTGCGGGTGCACCGCGACGTCGAAGAAGTCCTGACCCACGGCGTCCACCGTGCCCTCGATCTCCCCGTGACGGGATTCGTCCTGCAGCACGACCCGCACGTGCACGCGCGCGGTGCTGAGGGCGCGCAGGACGTGGCCCATGCCGAGCCTGCGGATGGTCGAACGTTCCGGGAGCACCTCGAAGCGACGCGGTAGTCCCTCCCACCACACCACGCTGTGCAGTGGGACCAGGTGCTGGAGGTGCCGCTCGCGCACCACAACCCAGCCGGAGCCCACGTCCGCGAGCTCTCCCTCCAGGGTGTCACCGCGCGCTGGGCGCAGCCGCACGGGACCGCCGCGGTGTGCCGCGAGCCGCTCGAGCAGCGTGAGTCGTGACAGCTCCGCGCGCGCGGTCTCCACGGCCTCCTGCTCCACGAGCCGCACCCTGGCCTGCTCGAGTTGGGCCTCCATGTCCTCGAAGAGGTCGTCCCAGCGCATCCGCCACCGTCCTTGGGTCTCGGGGTCCTGAGGTCACGCTACGGCGTGCAGGGGCCGGCTCCGCGTCGGATGTCATGCCGACATGAATGCAATTGCAACGATGATTGACAGCCGACCGAGACCGCTGAATGATCTAGAAATGTCAAACGGCATCAAACAGCACTATTCGGAGGCAAATATGTCTACGATCCATCGATCGGCACCTTCCACCGGCACCCGCTTGGCCGTCGCGTGGCTCGGCGTCCCCGTGCTGGCCGGGGCGCTGGGGGTTCTGGGCCTCGGATATGCGCAGACTCTGCGCGCCACAGGATCCGGTCAAGACCCCGACCTGTTGGTCGCGGTGGTCGCGGCGGGTGCGTGCCTCGCCGTGGCCGGGTGGTGGGTCGGTGGACTGGTGATGCTCGCTCTCGCCCGGGCGGCCCGGCGACTGCGCTGGCACGGCCTGGAGCGGTGGGCCACGCACCTCACGCCCGCCCTGGTCGCGCGCACCGCGGTCGCCCTCGTGGGCGTGCAGCTCGTGGTCGTGGCACCCGCCCACGCCGACGACGCCGCCCTCGACCCCTTCTGGGCCCCGGCCACCGCCGGTACCGAGCAGCTCGCGGAGCCCTCCGCCCCCGCGCCGGAATCCGTTCAGGAAGCTGTTCCCGACGCCGCACCCGGAGCGCAGACGAGCGGCCCGGAAGCGACCCCCGAATCCACGGCCGCTCCTGTACGGGCCCCGGAGGCCTCGACCCCGATGCTCGAGCCGGCCAACCCGCCCGCTGGGCAGCGCGTCTCCAATGGCGTCCTCACCGTGATGGCCGGGGACACCCTGTGGGGCCTCACCGAACAATTGCTGGGGCCGGGGGCCACGGACGCCACCGTGTGCCACAACCTCCCGGCGTGGCTCGAGCTGAACGCCGTGGCGCACCAGGGGGATCTGATCCGCCCCGGGGACCAGTTACGCGTTCCGCCCCACCTGCTCGATCCGGCGGGCACACCGCACGAGGAGCGCTGCACCGGATAGGTCTACTCCAGGCAGGTCCGCCCTGGGATCCATGACTCCAAACACGGCCACTTCAGGACCCACGCGGGCCCCGGAACACCGTCGGGAACTCGCCTCGCGGCGGGGCCACAACCTCTCTCCATCGTCCCCGGGCCGTCCGGCCCACCCTTCGTCACCGAGGAGCACACCATGAGCATCGCCGTCCCCGAATCAGCACCCCGCACTCCCGCGGGCGGTTACACGTGGCGCCAGGACCGCACGGTGGCGGCCCTCACGGGCAAGAACGAGATGGAGCGGGTCGGCGCGATCGCCCGCAGCATCGGGCAAGCCGCGGTGGAGATCCTCGCGGGCACCCGCCCGGCGAACCAACTGTCCCGGTGGACGGAGCCTGAGATCGTGGAACGCTTCACCCAGCGTGCGGCCATGCTCAAGCTCGTGCAGGAACAGTGCCCGGACCGGCGCGCCGTGTTCGAGGTGCACCGCGCCGCCCGGATCCGGCGGATCCGGGTGTGCAGCCCGGCCCCCGGGTGCTACGAGGCATCCCTCGTGGTGGAGGAATCCACCCGGGCGCGCGCCGTGGCGTTACGGATCGAGCGGATCGCGCGGCAGTGGCGGGTCACCCATCTGGAAGTCGGGTGATCTCGCCGAGCCCAGCCGGGCCTCAGCGCCGCTTGCCCCGCTTCGCCTTGCCGCCGGCCTTGCCGGACTTCCCCCGGCGCTGGGCACGGTTGGCCCCCTCGCCAGCGGAGGTGGCGCCGTCGGCGTCCGAGGCCCCGTTCGTCGTCGCCGGCTCGGTGTCCGCCGCAGGCTCGTCGTCGTCGGAGGACACCCGGGGCTCGGACTCCACGGCCGCGCGCGGCGTGCCGTCCTCGTCCGGGGCGGTGTACTGCAGGAACGCGGGACGCTGGGGCGTCGTGAGCTCCACGGCACCGCCGTCCGCACCGGTGCGCTGCTTGCGGACCTCCAGGTTGAACAGCGTCACCACGGTCTGCTCGCGGATGGCGGCCATCATCTCCTGGAACATGGCGTGGCCCTCGCGCTGGTACTCCACGAGCGGATCGCGCTGGGCCATGGCGCGCAGCCCGATCCCCTCCTTGAGGTAGTCCATCTCGTAGAGGTGCTCGGGCCAGCGCTGACCGATCACCGAGAGCAGGACCCGGCGCTCGAGGTTGCGCATGGCCTCGGAACCGAGCTCGTCCTCGCGTTCCTTGTAGGTGACCGCGGCGTCCGAGAGGATCTGTTCCTGGAGGAAGTCCGAGGTCAACCGCGGGCGGCCACCCGCCTCCTCGAGGACCTCGTCGCGGGTCAGGGACACGGGGTAGATGGCCCGCAGCGCGGTCCACAGCGCGTCCAGGTCCCAGTCCTCGGGGTGACCCGTCCCGGTGTGCTCCGTGATCACCGACGTGATGACCTCGTCCGTGAACTGCCGGATCTGGTCCTCGATGTCATCGCCCATGAGGATCCGCTTGCGATCCCGGTAGATCACCGCGCGCTGGCGGTTCAGGACGTCGTCGTACTTGAGCACGTTCTTACGCTGCTCGGCGTTGCGCCCCTCCACCTGGTTCTGCGCGTTGGCGATACCGGAGGTGATCAACCGGCCCGTCACGGGGACGTCGTCCGGGGCGATCGCCATGAGCCGCTGCGCCGCACCGGGGTTGAACAGGCGCATGAGGTCGTCCGACAGGGACAGGTAGAACCGGGATTCCCCCGGGTCCCCCTGACGACCGGAACGCCCGCGCAACTGGTTGTCGATCCGGCGGGACTCGTGGCGCTCCGTGCCCAGGACGTAGAGCCCCCCGGATTCGAGGACCTCCTCGTGTTCCGTCTTGGTCGCGGCCTCGCATTCCGCGAGGACGTCGGGCCACCTCGCCTCGTACGTCTCGGCATCGCGCTCGGGGTCCAGGCCGAGTTCGGCCATCTTCTCCACGGCGTTGAACTCGGCATTGCCGCCCAGCATGATGTCGGTGCCTCGACCGGCCATGTTGGTGGCCACGGTGACCGCACCCTTGCGGCCGGCCTGGGCCACGATCGCGGCCTCACGCGCGTGGTTCTTGGCGTTGAGCACCTCGTGACGCACACCGCGCTTAGCCAGCAGACGGGAGAGGTACTCCGACTTCTCCACGGACGCCGTACCCACGAGGACGGGCTGGCCCTTCTCATGGCGGTCCTCGATGTCCCGCACCACGGCGGCGTACTTGGTGGCCTCGTTCTTGTAGACCACGTCCCGCTTGTCCTCGCGGGCGATGCCGCGGTGCGGCGGGATGGCCACGACGCCGATCTCGTACGTGTTCATGAACTCGGCCGCCTCGGTCTGGGCCGTACCGGTCATGCCCGAGAGCTTGTCGTACAGACGGAAGTAGTTCTGCAGGGTGATGGTGGCCATCGTCTGGTTCTCGGGCTTGATCTCCACGCCCTCCTTGGCCTCGATGGCCTGGTGGACGCCCTCGTTGTAACGCCGCCCGGACAGCACACGGCCGGTGTGCTCGTCCACGATCTTCACCTCGCCGCCCGCGACGATGTAGTCCTTGTTCGCGCGGAACAGTTCCTTGGCCTTGATCGCGTTGTTGAGGAACCCGATCAGCGGGGTGTTCTGGGACTCGTAGAGGTTGTCGATGCCGAGCCAGTCCTCGACCTTCTCGATCCCCGGTTCGAGCACGCCCACGGTGCGCTTCTTCTCGTCGACCTCGTAGTCGGTCTCCCCGTTGAGCTTCTCCACGACGGTCGCGAACTCGCGATACCACCGGTTGGCCTCCCCGGAAGCCGGTCCGGAGATGATGAGCGGGGTCCGCGCCTCGTCGATGAGGATGGAGTCCACCTCGTCCACGATCGCGAAGTTGTGCCCGCGCTGGACGAGCTCCTCCTTGGACCAGGCCATGTTGTCCCGGAGGTAGTCGAAGCCGAACTCGTTGTTCGTGCCGTAGGTGATGTCCGCGGCGTACTGCTCACGCCGGGTCGCAGGGTCCTGACCGCTCAGGATCACGCCGGTCTCCAACCCCAGGAAGCGGTAGACACGGCCCATGAGGTTGGCCTGGTACTCGGCGAGGTAGTCGTTGACCGTGACCACGTGCACGCCGTTGCCCGCGAGCGCATTCAGGTAGGCCGGCGCCGTGGCCACCAGGGTCTTGCCCTCACCGGTCTTCATCTCCGCGATGTAACCCAGGTGCAGGGCGGCACCGCCCATGATCTGGACGTCGAAGTGGCGCTGGCCCAGGGTGCGGGACGCGGCTTCGCGCACGGCCGCGAACGCCTCGGGGAGCAACCGGTCGAGGGACTCGCCGCCCTGGATACGTTCACGGAACGAGTCGGTCTCGGCGCGCAGCTCGGCGTCGGAGAGTTCCTTGAAACTGTCCTCGAGGCTGTTGACGGCGTCGGCGTAAGTTCTCAGCCGCTTCAGGACCCGCTTGTCCCCAGTGCGAAGAACCTTTTCCAGGAATGACGCCACGTGTGTTCGCTCCTCCGAGATCAATGGTGGGCACCGGCAGGACAGTGGGTGCACCGCCGAACAGTGTACGTGAGCCAGGCTGGACGCCGGCCGCGTGCCACCGCGCCGGGCACCGGGTGGCCCCCGGACGGGTGGCCGCGGAATCCCCGATGCCCCCTCGGCAGACGCGGGATGGGCAACGACCAGGTTCCCGCTACCCGCTCGCCGGGCACGGGACGGGCCCGGCGACGTAGTCGCGGGCCCGTCCTCGGTGCGGTGCTGCGAATACTCAGGAGGCCGCGGAGTTCGCGGTGTCGGGCTGGTAGGCCCGCGCCTTCTCCTCCCCGGAGCGTCCGTCATTGCTGAGACTGATCACCCCGTACTCCCACCCCTTACGGCGGTACACGGCGGAGGGTTCCTGGGTCTCCTTGTCCACGAACAGGAAGAAGTCGTGACCCACGAGCTCCATCCGGTCCACGGCCTCGTCCACGGTGATCTCGTGGGCGGGGAAGCGCTTGCGCCGGATCTCCACGGGGGTAGGGGGGTCGCTCAGAGGGTACTCGGTGCTGAAGGCCTCGTCCTCGGCCGCCGCGAGTTCTTCCTGGCTGGCATACGTGGGAGTCGGTCCCGAAGGGTCCACGGGCAGCGATCCCGTGGCCTCGTGCACGGCGATGGGCCTCTGGTGCCCGGTGCGGTGGACCTTACGGCGGTCACGCGCCCGACGCAACCGCTCCACGAGCTTGGCGTAGGCCTCGTCGAACGCCGCGAACTTGTCGTCGTTGCGCGATTCGGCGCGCACCAGGGGCCCGCGCCCCACGACGGTGATCTCCACCCGCATGCCCTGGTGGCCGGAGGCGGCGTGTTCCTTGGTGACCTTGACCTCGATGGATTGGACCTTGTCGCCGAGCTGCTGGAAGCGCTCGCTCTTCTCCTCGACGTATTCCTTGAATCGGTCCGGCAGGGTGACGTTGCGGCCTAGGATGTTCAGTTCCATGAGACCCTCCACATCTTGGGGATGACGCGGGATGTGCTGCTCTCCCACACGGGACACCTTCAATGCCTCCCGTGATCCAACGCTAGAGGAAACAACGGGGAAATTCATGGATGACAACGTCCGATGATCCTGCGTTCTCCCCCGGTGAACGCCGCACGCGCACCCCCGCGAGGGTCACGACCGCGGGCACCCTGGCCCCGGTCGCGGTCAGGGCACGGACGGCCTCAGCGGCCGTGGCGCCCGTGGTGAGCACGTCGTCCACGACCACGCACGTGAGTCCCGACATGTCCCCGGCGCGCAGGCTCCCGCGTAGCGCCCGGGTGCGCTGGATCCTCCCGCGGCCCTTCTGGGTGCCGCGCCCGGCCACCGCTCGGTGCGTGAGGGCGGGTGCGATCCGCGACCGCGGGGGCAGTGCCGCGCCCCGCAGCAGCGTGGCGACCGGATCGAACCACCGACGACGCCGCGCGCGGGCGCTCGTGGGCACCGGCACCCAGTACAGGGTGGGCCTGTCGTCACCGAGCTCGCGCGCCACGGTCGCCAGGGCTGCCGAGAGCACGGCGGAGAGCACGGGAGCGAGATCGGTGCGGCCGCCGTTCTTGAAGGACAGCACGCACGAGGCGAGTTCGTGTTCGTACTCCCCCGCCACGACGACCCGCACACCGGACGCGGCGAGTGCCGCCGGGGGTGTCACCGGGTGCGGCCGAACCGTGGCACGGCGCAGCACGATCCGGCACGCACGGCACAGCGTGGTGCCCGGGGCCGCACACACCGCGCACGACACCGGTAGCACCAGGTCCAAGGCCTGCGCGCACCACCCGCTGACGACCGCGGCCCGACGGTCCCACCGCGCGAGAACCGCCTGGCGGCGCCAGGGTGCGCCGGCGGTGCCACGGCCCGGAGCGACGTCGTACACCGCGGAACGGGACACCGTCGAGGAGCGGTACGGAACGACGGGGCGGGAGCGGGTCATGGCACCAGTTCACGGTGCGCGGACGGTGTCCGTCCACGGCCCGGCAGATATGTGCAGCGCGCACCGCACGGCGCACCCCCTCAGGAACGAGTGCTCACCCCGCGAATGCGGTGTCCGTGACCTCTTCGCTCTGCAGCGCCCAGGAACTGCCCGTGAGCATGTAGAGCCGCCCGTCCGAGGCGCCGTACACCGCGGCGGGCCCGTTGCCCCCGGCCAGGGAGGTCACCCCGGTCAGGGCGGGCAGCTCGTCCACCTTGCCCGCGATCGTGTACCGGCGGGGCTGCGAGTTGGTGTCCTGGTCCAGGGCACTGGACACGAACTCGTCCGGGCCGATCCACTGGGCGGTGTCCACGTCCACGTCCGTGGCCACGGCATTGCCCTTGGCGAGCTCGGTGGGTTTGCCGGAGGCGTCCCGCACCACTCCCGCGATCCACACGGTGGAACGCGTCGCGGCGGCGTCGGTCGTGACCACGAGCGCCCGGCTGCCCTCGCGGGAGATCCGCAGGGACGCTACGTGCTGATCGTCGAGCCACGAGGCGGACACGGTGTCACCCTGCCCCTCCGACGACGCCCGCACGACCCGGACGGTCCCGGAGCGGTCCGCGCCCCACACCCACCCCAGGTTGTCGAAACTCGGCCGGGTGGGCTTGTCCCCGGACCACCGCTGCCGGGGTTGCTGTCCGGGGGACACGGTGTAGACCGTGGAACCGGCGCTGTCCACGAACCCGAAGGCCCCAGCCTCCATGCCCATTCCCGGTTTGCTGAGCGTGACGCCCTCGGGCAGCGTGAGGTCCGGGATCAGCTCGGTCTGGCCGCCCTGGTAGAACGCGAGCTTGTTGTCGGAGACCCCGATTTGCCGGTTGGGGACGGTCACGGCCTGGATCGGGTCGTTGTCGCTGCCGCCGGAGGTGTCCACCGGGGCGTCGTTGATCCGCAGTTCGACGTCGTCCACGTTCGGGATGGTGCGCAGGGTGGCCCGCAGCTGTTGTTCCATCCGGCGTGCCTGGTTCACCTCCGCGGGGTCGAAGCTCGCGAGCGTGAGGTCCACCGCCGCGGTCCCCCCGGACACCGGCACGGCCGAACGGGACAGCGCGGCACCCTGCGGGATCGCGCTGGTCACGGCGTTGCCCAGGTACGCGGCGGGCCCGCGCATGAGCGCGCGCACCGCCGCCGTGGAGGTCGTGGAGCGGTTGGCGAACCACCGCGGATCCGGCACGAGGTACTTGCTGTCCTGCGCGGAGTAGAAGTAGAGGTTGGTGGGCGAGAAGATCTTCTCGAAGTCCGCTTGCGGGACCACCACGCCGTCGGGCGCGCGGGAGATCCGCCACTGCCCGTCCACCGAGGTGAGCACGAAATCCAGGACGCGCGTGCTGCCCGAGGGCTGCTTGGCGAGCACGCCGTTGGCACTGAGCTCCCCGCTGACCTCCATGCTCGTGCGGAATTCGCCGTCATTGAGCCGCGGCACGGTGGTGGGCTCCCCCGAGTGGATGAGCACGCGGGTGTCCGGCTTCCAGGTCGCGGCGAGCTGCGGTGTGAGGTACTGGCGGGCCACGGAGTAGTCGTCCTGCGCGCCCACCCCGGCGGCCAGGAACCCCTCCACGATCTCCTGGGCCGTGGCCCCCACCCGGGGCCCCTGGGGATTGAAGGGCATCGCGGACTGCTGGGTCTGCTCCGTGGGCTCGATCACCTTGTGCACGGGCCCGGAACGGGGCATGGCCCCGCACGCGGACAGGGTCAGGCCCAGGACCATCGCGCACGCCAGGCCCGTGTACCGCGCCCGACGCCGCGTTCGCCCGGACACGACGTCGCTCACCCGGCGCGCGTCCCCGACGGCCCGGGTGGCATCCGCCCGATCACGGGTCCGATCGTGGTCTGCGGGATTCATGACTCCTCCGTCCGATCACGGTGTCGCGAGGCGCTCGAGCCCGTGCGCTCTTGTTCCGAGGCGTTCGCATCCGTCGTCGCGGCGGGCTCCCCGGCGGCCGCGCCGGCGTCCGGGAAGTCGATGAGCAGCTGGCCCGTGTCCCGGTCCTCGCTCGGGCGGACGGCCGGGGCGGTGAGCTGCAGCGAACCGGTGTCGGTGACCCGGGCGGTGGATTCGCTGTGCTGTTCCACGGGCGGCATGGGCAGCGGATCGGGCTGCTCCGGGTCCAGGACCTGGTTCCGCAGCAGGGGCAGGGTGAGCCGGAAGCACGCTCCGTTGTCGGGTTCGGCCCACACCGTGAGCGCTCCCCCGTGCAACCGCGTGTCCTCCGTGGCGATCGCGAGCCCCAGGCCCGTACCGCCCACCGTGCGAGCGCGCGCGGGATCCCCGCGCCAGAACCAGTTGAAGACCTTGGTCGTCTGCTCCTCGGTCATCCCGATGCCGTGGTCGCGCACAGCCACGGACACGCAGTTCTCGTTGGCACCCACGTAGATGTCCACGGGCTTGCTCTCCCCGTGCTCGAGCGCATTGGTCACGAGGTTGCGCAGGATCCGGTCGATGCGCCGCTGGTCCATCTGCACCACGCAGCGGGTCAGGGTGGAACGCACCGTGAGCTCCGAACCGCTCTCGAGCACGAGCGGCGCGCACGCCTCGACGACGTCGTAGATGACCGTGAAGATGTCCGTGGAGGCCATGTCCAGGCGCGCGGCGCCGGCGTCGAACCGGGAGATCTCGAGCAGGTCCGAGAGCAGCGAGTCGAAGCGGTCCACCTGGTTGTGCAGCAGTTCGGCGGAGCGCCGGTTGACGGGATCGAAGTCCTCGCGCGCGTTGTAGAGCACCTCCGCGGCCATCTTCACGGTGGTCAGGGGTGTGCGCAGCTCGTGGGAGACGTCCGAGACGAACGTCTGCTGCATGGAGGACAGCTGTTCCAGCTGGGTGATCTGGCCCTGGATGGAGTCCGCCATGCGGTTGAACGAACGACTCAACCGCGCGGCCTCGTTGCTTCCGTGGACCTCCATGCGCACGTCCAGGTCGCCGTCGGACAACCGCTGGGACACACGCGCCGTGCTCGAGACCGGACGCACCACTTCCCGCGTCACGTACCACACGATCGTTCCCACGAGCAGCAGCAGCGCGACCATGGACAGCAACAGCACCGCGTGGATCGAGTCCAGGGTGGCCTGGGGGTCCGAGAAGTCGTAGACGAAGTACAGCCCGTAGCGGGAGTTCTGGTTGAGCTGGACCACGTCCCCGATCACGATGACCGGTTTCTCCGGAGCGTTCTCCGCCATCCGCGCCGAGGCCGGTTGCCAGTACGTGCCGTCCCCGTTGGCCACGCGCTGTTGCAGCTGTTGGGGCACCGTGGCGGAGGTCATCCACGCGCTCTCGGTCTGCACCCCCACGAACGACTGCCCCGCCCCCTGGTCCAGGGGGATCAGGATCCAGCGGTGGTCGGTGGTACTCGTGTCCTGGCTCAGCCCGCCCAGCGTGGAGTTGATCAGCGCCTGCACCTCGGTGCGGTCGGAGGCGTCCGAGGCATCGAAGCTCGCCTGCGCGGTCTTGATGTCGCTGCGGGCCTCCTCGAGCACCTGGTCCAGGCGGTCGGTGAACAGCCGGTCCGCGATCTGGTGGGAGAGGAAACTGCCCGTGGCCAGGAACGCGACGGACGTGAGGGTCAGCGCCACGGCGATGGCACGGAACTGGAGGGACTGCCGCCACCGGCGGAAGAGCATGCGCCGACCCAGCCGGATCCTGCGGAAGCGTTTGGGTCGACGCCGCTCGGCGGGGCTGTGCGCCACGGGTCGCGCCGGGGCGGACGTCATTTATGCGCGTGTCCCCCGGCCTTGTAGCCGATCCCGCGCACCGTGAGGACCACCTCCGGGTTCTCCGGATCGCGTTCCACCTTGGAGCGCAACCGCTGCACGTGCACGTTGACCAGGCGGTTGTCCGCGGCGTGGGGGTAGCCCCACACGTCACGCAGCAGCTCGTCCCGGCTGAACACCTGGTGCGGCGAGCGCGCCAGGGTCGCGAGCAGGTCGAACTCCAGCGGGGTCAGGAAAATCTCCTGCCCGGCCCGGGTCACGCTGTGCCCGGTCACGTCGATCACGATGTCCCCGAGCGTGATCTCCTGGGTGGCCCCGCGGTCCATAGGGCGCAGACGCGCCTTGACGCGGGCCACGAGCTCGGCGGGCTTGAAGGGCTTGGGGACGTAGTCGTCCGCGCCGGCCTCGAGCCCGCGCACCACGTCCGCGGTGTCGGACTTGGCCGTGAGCATCACGATCGGGATGTCCGACTCGGTGCGGATCTGCTGGCACACCTGAATCCCGTCCATGCCGGGGAGCATGAGGTCCAGGAGGATGAGGTCCGGTTCGGAGGCGCGGAACACGTCCCGGGCGCCGGCGCCGTCGTAGCAGTAGACGGGCTCGAAGTCCTCGGACGCGAGGATGATGCCGATCATTTCGGACAACGCGGCGTCGTCGTCCACCACCAGGATTCTTGCTTTCATGGCCCGCTTTCGCGCTCGTCCCTGACACCCGGAGCGGCCGGGATCGGCGTCCGTGTACGCCCTCGATTCTACGGCCTGGCCGGGCTCAACCCTCGTTGCACGCCTCGGTGAGCGCGCCGCCCAGGTGCGTCACCCGCTGCAGGGCGTCCGGCAGTTCCGGCGGGGTGAGCTCGCTGATCCGCGCCGACGGCGCCAGCACCGTTCCCAGCAACGCCGCCGGATCCATGCCCAGCTCACGCCACGGGCCCAGCACGCGCCGCACGAGCTCGGACACGGGGGTGCGCCCGGCCACAGGGACGGTGTCGAAACACAACCGCACCCCCGCCTCGTGCAGGGCCGCGAGGGGCTCCCACTGCTCGGTGGGCCCGTCCGGCAGACCAAGCACGGCGGCGTCCGCGCCGACCCGCGGGGTCCAGTCGATCCCCACGGCGCCCGCGTCCAGGACCACGGTCTCCGCCCCCGTCGCACGGCACGCGGCCACGGCGTCCGAGAGCGTGGCGCGCAGTTCCTGGCGCGGCAGCGCACGCAGGGTGCGGTAGCCGCTCGCGGTCGGGATGCGCCCGGTCACCACGCGTTCCAGCTCGGGTTCCTCGAGTACCAGCACGACACCGCGCCCGGCCGTGTTGCGCCGCAGCACGGCCACGAGGTCTGCGACGCCCAAGCACCACGACTGCGCGAGATCACGGCGAGCGCCGGGATCCGACTGCAGCTTCTCCCCGTTGTGCACGTGGACGGTCGCCGCGAGGGAGACCGGGCCGAGCAGCGAGAAGGCGATCGGTCCGGTGTCCGCGCCGGATTCGGCGCCCAGGACGTCCGCGACCATGTTGAGGTCGCTCTCCAGTTGCCGGCGTGCACGGCGGGAGTCGTCGCCGGGGACACCGCTGATCCGCCACCCGTGGGGCTGCCGGTCCGCGTAGAGGGAGTCGAGCACGGCGCACGTGCGGGCCGCGAGCTCGGCGTGCGGACCCCGCTCCGGCAGCAGCGGCACGGTGGCCAGGTGCGGTGCGCCCAGCTCGCCGCGCAGCACGGTGAACGTCTCGAGGAGGTCCGTGCCCCGCAGGGAACGGGTGAGGGTTGCGGTGACTGCTTCGCTCATGCGTCGGTGCTGCGCTGGTGGTTTTGGGAAATGGCCTCGTGGTGGCGGATGACCTCGCTGATGATGAAGTTCAGGAACTTCTCCGCGAACTCGGGATCCAGGTGTGCGGCCTCCGCGAGTCGGCGCAACCGGTGGATCTGGGTCTTCTCGCGTTCGGGGTCCGACGGTGGGAGGTCGTTCTCCGCCTTGAGCTTGCCCACCTGCTGGGTCGCCTTGAAGCGTTCGGCGAGCAGGTGCACGAGTGCGGCGTCGATGTTGTCGATCGTGCCGCGAATGGCCTTCAGGCGCGTCAACGCGCTGTCCGCGGGGCGGTCGGTGCCCGGTGAATCGGCGCCCGATGAGTCGACGGGCGCGTGGTCGGCGGGGTCGGTGACTGCACTCATGCGTCCACTGTAATGGGGGTGTGCGTGGCACCCGGTCGTGTGGCGGTCATGCCGCACCACGTGAGGAACACGACGCGACCTTCGCGGGACGTGGGGCTCAGGACGCGGCCGCGGCCGCGCGGTCGGCGAAGGCGGCGTCGATGGTGGCCTGGCCCAGCACACGGGTGCCCTGGTAGAGCACCATGGTCTGCCCGGGGGCCACACCGCGCTGGGGCTCGTCGAGGCGCACGCACAACCGCTGCTGCCCGCCCTGCCGGGTGAGCCACGCGCGCGCCGGCGCGGGATCGCCGTGGGCGCGCACCTGGACCGTCACGGGGAACTCGTCGGAGCGCCCGTCCACGTCCTCGGCCATCGCCGCGACCTCGCGGGGCGGGAGCCCGGCCCACGACGGGCGGATCCCCTCCATGACGTCGATCGACAGCAGGGCCTCCGGCCCCACGACCACCTCGTTGGTCTTGGGCCGGATCTCCAGGACGAACCGGGGCTTGCCGTCCGGGGCGGGCCGGCCGATGTGCAGACCCCGACGCTGACCCACCGTGTAGGCGTGCGCGCCGCGGTGCTCACCGAGTTCGGTGCCCTGGGTGTCCACGATCCGCCCGGGGGCGAGCTCCATGTGGTCCTCGAGCCACCCGCGGGTGTCCCCGTCCGGGATGAAGCAGATGTCGTGCGAATCGGGCTTCTTGGCCACGGACAGCCCGCGCTCCTCGGCCTCGGCGCGCACCTGCGCCTTGGACGGGGTCTCGGCCAGGGGGAAGATCGCGTGCTCGAGCTGCTCGGCGGTGAGCACACCCAGCACGTAGGACTGGTCCTTGGCCCAATCGGCCGCGCGGTGCAGTTCCTTGTGCCCGTCCGCATCTTCCACGACCTTGGCGTAGTGACCCGTGCACACGGCGTCGAAGCCCAGGGCGAGCGCCTTCTCGAGCAGGGCCGCGAACTTGATCTTCTCGTTGCAGCGCATACACGGGTTGGGGGTACGCCCCGCGGCGTACTCGGCCACGAAGTCGTCCACGACGTCCGCCTGGAACCGTTCGGAGAAGTCCCACACGTAATACGGGATGCCCAGCTTCTCGGCCGCGCGCCACGCGTCCCGGGAGTCCTCGATCGTGCAGCAACCACGGGCACCCGTGCGCAGCGTCCCCGGGGTGCGGGACAGTGCCAGGTGCACCCCCGTGACGTCGTGACCCGCGTCCACGGCGCGCGCCGCGGCCACCGCCGAGTCCACACCGCCGCTCATCGCTGCCAGAACACGCACGTCAATTCCTCCAGGTCCGTCGTGGGTCGAAAGGTGAAGGGTCGAACCGGTTTAACAACCAGCGCGCCGCCGGGGCTATTCCCGACGACGCCGCTGTTCCGGGCGGTGTCGCGGGTCCCGACCGCGCTGCAGTTCCCGACGACCCCGTTCCGGCCGCGCCGCTGTTCCTGGCCGCGCCGCTGTTCGGGGCGGCGTCGCTCAGGACGCGAAGCCCGGGACGTGCCCGGACAAGCCCGCGGTGTGGGCGCGGTCGTAGACCTCCGCCACGGCGGCCAGCACCGCGGCGACGTCGTCCGGTGTGCTCGAGTGCCCCAGGGAGAAGCGCTGGGCGCCGCGCGCGGTCTCCTCGGGCACCCCCATGGCCAGCAGCACATGGGATGCGCGCGGGACGCCCGCGTTGCACGCCGATCCCGTGGACAGCGCGACCCCCGCGGCGTCGAAGAGGAAGAGCATCGAATCGCCCTCGCACCCGGGGAACGTGAAGTGGGCGTTGCCCGGAAGCCGTGTGGGGTGCGCCCACTCGTCCTCGGGGGCGCCGGGCTCGGGCCCGCGCAGCACGGCCTGCGGGACCCGTTCGCGGATCCCGGCCACGAGGGTGTCGCGCAATCGTGCGCGACGCACGAACTCGGCGTGCGCATCGCGCTGGGCGGCGTCCACCGCGGCACCGAACGCGGCCGCGCCCGCGGCGTTGACCGTGCCGGAGCGCACGCTGCGCTCCTGGCCCCCGCCGAAGCTCGTGGCGGCCAAGGTCACCGTGCGGGGTGCGTACAGCGCACCCACACCCATCGGACCGCCGAGCTTGTGCGCGGACACCGCGAGCGTGCTGATCCCGGGCAGGTGCGCGTCCACGGGCACCGCGCAGAACGCCTGCACGGCGTCCACGTGGAAGGACACCCCGGCCCGGTCGCACAGGGCCGCGAGCTCGGCGATCGGCTGCACGGTGCCGACCTCGTTGTTGGCCCACATCACGGTCACCAGGGCCAGCTCGTCCCCGCGGCGGCCGAGCAGCTCCCGCAGGTCGTCCGGGTTCACCCGGCCCTCGGCGTCGACCTCGAGCCACGCGAGCTCGGCGCCCTCGTGCGCGGCGAGCCACTCGGCGGCTTCGGACACCGCGTGGTGCTCCACGGTGGACAGCGCGATCACGGTGCGACGCGGATCCGCGTCCCGGGCCGCCCGGAACAGCCCGAGCACGGCCATGTTGTCCGCTTCCGTCCCGCCGGACGTGAGGATGATCTCCACCGGTTCCGCGTTTAACGCG
Organism: Kocuria marina; assembly: GCA_014652975.1. GTDB lineage: Bacteria > Actinomycetota > Actinomycetes > Actinomycetales > Micrococcaceae > Kocuria > Kocuria marina. Next base: position 211,901 of record BMZV01000004.1, read on the forward strand.
GCGGCCACGCTGTCCCGCCCGGTCTCCAGGGCCATGCGCGCGGAGCGGCCTCCCGAGTGCAGGGACGCGGGGTTGCCGCCGCGCTGGGCCTGCGCCACGTAGGCCTCGACGGCCTCGGGCAGCATGTCGGTCGTGGCGGCGTGATCCATGTAGACGCGCGGTGTGGGCATGGGTCCAATTCTAGGCGCGCCCACCGCGGCCCTCCCTCGACCGCGCACCTCCGGTGCGACCTCCCCGGCGCACCTCCGGTGCGACCTCCCCCAGTGCACCGCCGGTGAGACCCCCGGCTGCGTCGATGCAACACCCCACGCCCCGCCGGTGCCGTGCCGCGCGCGGACGCGCCTACACTCGCAGCCATGCTGCATTTCGTCTTCCACACCCCCGAGATCCCCGGCAACACGGGAAACGCCATCCGCCTCGCAGCCTGTACGGGCGCCCGCCTGCACCTCGTGGAGCCCCTGGGCTTCACGTTCGGGGACGCCCACCTGCGCCGGGCGGGGTTGGACTACCACGATCTCGCGGTCATGGACGTGCACCCCAGCGTGGAAGCACTGTGGGACGCACTCGGGGACGCCCGGGTCATCGCGTTCACGTCCCACTCGAGCACCCGCCACACGGACGTGACCTACCAGGACGGGGACGTCCTGCTCTTCGGCCGCGAGTCCACGGGGCTGCCCACCGACGTGCTGGAGGACGAGCACGTCACCGAGCACGTCCGGATCCCCATGCTGCCCGGGCGCCGCTCCCTCAACCTCGCCAACTCCGCGTCCATCGCACTCTACGAGGCCTGGCGGCAGTTGGGCTTCCCCGACGGCGTGTGATCCCGCCACGACGACGGCGCTCGCCGGGTACCGTGCATATGCACACCCTGCGAGCGCCGTCGTGAACGCCGTCGGCGCGGCCGGAGCCGCGGGCGCCTACTTGCCCGATTGCTCGGCGGCGTCGCCCACCCTGACCTTGGCCGTGTGCTCGTCCCCGCCGCGCCGGTAGGTGACCTCCGCCTCCGTCCCGGCCGCGAGTTCGCGCACGCCGGCGGTGAGAGCGTCCGCGTCCGTGATGCGCTTGCCGTTGAACTGCGTGATCACGTCGTTCGCGCGCAACCCGGTGTCCGCGGCCGGGGAGCCGTCCTGCACGCTGCGCACGAGGGCACCCGAGGAGAACTGCTCCGAGTTGCTCCCGGACGGCGTGTAGGCGGAGACGGACGCGCCCAGGTAGCCGTGCGTGGCCTTGCCGTCCTTGATGATCTCGTCCGCGACCCGCTTGGCCGTGTTGGACGGGATCGAGAATCCCACACCGATGTTCCCCGAACTGGAGGAGTCGTTCGAGGAGGACCCCGCCGCCGAGGCGATCGCCACGTTGATGCCGATCACCTGACCGCTCGAGTTCACGAGCGCGCCGCCCGAGTTGCCGGGGTTGATCGCCGCGTCCGTCTGCAGGACGTTGAGGTAGACGCTCGACTTCGCGGACTGCGAGCTCGACTGCCCGTTGTCCGGGAAGTTGAAGAAGAAGTCCTGCCCGCCGCCGCCCTGCTGGGAGTCCTCTGGGGTCTCCTGCGCCGCTGAGGAGGCGACGGCGATCGTCCGGTTGAGCGTGGAGACGATGCCGTCCGTGACGGTCCCGCTCAGTCCGAGCGGTGAGCCGATCGCGATCGCGGTGTCCCCCACGTTGAGCTTGCTCGAATCCCCGAATTCCGCGGGCGTAAGACCGCTCGGGTCCACCTTGATCACCGCGAGGTCCGATTCGGGGTCCGTGCCCACGAGGCTGGCCTTGCGCACGGAACCGTCCGAGGTCTGGACCTCCAGGTTGGCATCCGAGCTCGCGCCGTCCAGCGTGACCACGTGGGTGTTGGTGAGGATGTGTCCTTGATCGTCCAAGATCACACCGGACCCCGTCCCCGCGCGGCCCCCGGCGGACGCGGAAATCGTCACCACGGACGGGGAGGCCTTGTGGGTGGCCCCCGTGATCTGGTTGACCGATTCCGTGTTGTTCACGATCACCGGGGAGCTGTTGCCCGCCGCGGACACGCCGTTGTTCTCGGCGAGGGCGCCGGTCCCCACCGCGGTCCCCGCACCGATCAGCCCTGCGAGCACCATCCCGGCGACCAGGGCACCCGCCGAGAACTTGCGCTTGGGCGTCGTGGCGGTCGCAGCACCACCGACCGGTTGCGACGCCGCGGTGTAGCCGTCCTGACCACCGGAATAGGTGCCGTACTGGTAACCCCCGGTGGCGCCGGGGTGTTCGCCCGCGGGCGGGATGGGTTGGGTGTCCTGCGCGTGCCACGGCGAACCCTGGCCGGTGCCCTCCGTCCCGGAGCCGTACTGGCCGTACCGGGGCACGGGACGCTGGGGATCGCCGCCCGCACGGGGGTCATAGGAATCGGCCATGTTCTCTCCTTCAGGACTGTGACAGGACGTCGAGGGATCGTGTGTCTGGATGCGGATACCGGGACCCGCCCGGCGGCTTCCGGTAGCCCAGTATGCCCGGGCGTACTGAGCCACGGCTGTGAGAACTGGCCGATTCCTGCACGTTGTCTGGCGATCTCCGGGACGCTCGCTGATCTCGTGACCGCATTGTCCGTTCAGCGTAGTCTGTGACTCGGACGACCATCATGTCCCGGGGACGATCCCCGGGAGGGCGTCCGCCGGGCTGAGATCGATTGGAACGAGGGTCATGAATTCACACACCGTTTGGCGCCGCGCTGTTTCCGCGACCGTACTCTCGGGAGTGTGCTTGTTCGCGGCGCCCGCCGCCCTGGCCGAGCCCCCTCAGCAGGTGGACCCCGGCACACGGATCGTGGATTCGGCCAACGTCCTGGGCAACACGTCGCAATTGCAGGACGAGATCAACAGGGTCGCCAGCGAACACAACATCACGCTCTACGTGGTGTACGTGGACCGGTTCACGAACCCCACCGATCCCGGTCAGTGGGTCCAGGACTTCGCCCGGAACAACGGTTTCGGGACCAACGACGCCGTGCTCACCGTGGCCACCGAGACCCGCCAGGCGCGGTTCGTGGCCAACTCGGCGGGTCCCCTGTCCCGCTCGGACACCCAGGAGATCTACAACGAGAACATCGTCCCGGCCCTGCGCAACGGCAACTGGGACGCCGCCGCCCAGGGGGCCGTGAAGGGGATCGACTCGAAACTCGGCGGGGTGAGCCTGAACGGGGCCGGCGGTGTGGTCGGCGGGGTCGTGGTGCTCGGCGGGCTCGCGGCCGCGGGCGTGGGCGTCGCGTCGCTCATGCGCGGGCGGCGTCGTCGTGCGAATGCACCCCAGGCCCCGGAACCGCACAACGGCAGCAGCGCGCCGCAGCGACCGCTCGTGCCCCTGCCCGAGCTGCACAAGCGCGCGGGTTCGGCGCTCGTGGAGGCGGACAACGCGATCCAGCACTCCGAGCAGGAACTCACCTTCGCGCAGCTGCAGTACGGCCGCGAGCAGACCCAGCCGTTCGAGCACGCGCTCGCGCGGGCCAAAGAGCATATGCGCGCGTCCTTCGAGCTACAGCAGAAGCTCGAGGACCACATCCCGGACACCGAGGCGGACCAGCGCGCGTGGCTCGGGGAAATCATCGAGCGCTCCAACCAGGCGCGCGGCTCCCTTGCGGAACAGGAACAGAACTTCTCACAGTTGCGTCAACTCGAGACCCGCGCCCCCGAGGCGCTCGAGGACGTGCGCCACGCCGTGGCCGGTGTCCAGCCGCGCCTGCAGGACGCCGAGTCCTTGCTCGTCTCGCTGCACGCAACGTACGACGACGCCGCTCTGGCCCCCGTGCGGGACAACGGCGAGCAGGCACGCGAACGCCTCGAGTTCGCCGAATCCGCGATCGCCCAGGCCCAACAGCACCTGGACGCGGGACAGGTTTCCCAGGCCGTGCTCAACATCCGAGCCGCCGAGGAAGCGCAGGGCCAGGCCGAGGGTCTGATCACCTCGGTGGAGAACGCCCGCCGGGAACTGGCCAAGGCCGAGGAGTCCCTCAAGGACGCCGTGAGCATCGCCCAACGGGACGTCGCCGAGGCCGAGGGACTGGTCCAGCAGGGCTCCCGTCCCGAGCTCGCGGGTGCCGCCGCCGGGGTGCGCTCCGTGCTGCAGACCGTGACCCAGAACATGCGTTCCGGGCGCTACGACCCCATGGGCTCCGCCCGCCGGCTCGCGCAGGCCAAGGCCGAGCTCGACAAGGGCCTGGACGATGTCCGTAGCGCGAACGACCGCGCCCGCTCCGCGCGCGAGACCCTGTCCCACGCGCTCGTGAGCGCGCAGGCGAGCCTGACCACCGCGTCCGACTACGTGTGGGCGCGCCGCGGCGGTGTGGGCGCCCGCGCGCGCACGGAACTCGCGGAGGCCGAACGCCACCTGGAGATCGCGCAGCAACTGCAGAACTCTGATCCCGAGCGGGCACTCAACGAGGCCAACCAATCCATCCGCCTCGCGGACTCCGCACAGCGCTCCGCACAGACGGACGTGGACGAGTTCTACAACTCCCCCATGGGCTACGGCGGCATGGGTTACGGCCGGCGCAGCAACGGCCTCGGTGGTGCCATGCTCGGCGGGATCCTGCTGGGCGGGATCCTCAACGGCGGCGGAGGCGGTGACTTCGGCGGCGGTTTCGGCGGCGGAGGCGGCGATTTCGGTGGCTTCGACGGCGGTGTGGGCGGGAACTTCTGACCCCCTCCGGGTCAGCGACGCACCCGCCGCCCCGTGACAGATTTCAGTTTTGTCCGAGATACGAGAAGAGGAGAACACCATGTCCAAACAGTCCATTTTCGGGCGGATCGCTCAGCTGGCCAAGGCGAACATCAACGCGATGATCGATTCCGCGGAGGACCCCCAGAAGATGCTGGACCAGATGGTCCGCGACTACACCGAGAACATCCGCGAGGCGGAGTCCGCCGTGGCCCAGACCATCGGTAACCTCCGCTTGCTCGAGAAGGACCACGCCGAGGACGTCCAGGAGGCCGCCCAGTGGGGTAACAAGGCACTGGCCGCGTCCAACAAGGCGGAGGAGTTCCGTTCGTCCGGCAAGGAGAGCGAGGCCCAGAAGTTCGACAACCTCGCCAAGGTCGCGCTGCAACGTCAGATCCAGTCCGAGAGCGAGGCCCGCGGGGTCGAACCCCAGATCGCGTCCCAGACCGAGGTCGTGGAGAAGCTCAAGGACGGGCTCAACACCATGCGCGGCAAGCTCCAGGAGCTCTCCGCCAAGCGTGACGAGCTGGCCGCTCGTCAGAAGACCGTCCAGGCCCAGGCCCAGGTGCAGGACTCCCTCAAGGCGTTCGACGTCATGGACCCCACGAGCGAGGTCTCCCGGTTCGAGGACAAGATCCGCCGCGAGGAGGCTCGCGTGGCCGGCCAGCAAGAGCTCGCCGATTCCTCCCTGGACCGCCAGTTCGAGGCGCTCGAGGACATGGGTCAGCAAACCGAGATCGAGGCGCGGCTCGCGGCGCTCAAGGCCGGCAGCGCCACCAAAGACGGCGAGAAGATTGTGTCCTCCGAGGAAGTCTGAGTCACTTCCGGGACTGCCGGTGCGGTGGCCGCAGCATTCAGGGCCTCATCCCGCGGCTGAGCAGACACCCCCGGCGTGAGCCGACGTGGAGCAAACGCGGCATCGCCTGCTGCGTTTGCTCCACTGCTTGTCGCGAAGTAGCCCCGGACACGTGTCCGGACATGCCAGAAGCCCGGTTTCCTGGGAAACCGGGCTTCTTCGTGGTTGCGGGGGCAAGATTTGAACTTGCGACCTCTGGGTTATGAGCCCAGCGAGCTACCGAACTGCTCCACCCCGCGGCGACGTCCTCAACTATACGGAGGGTGAACGGATCGTGCAAATCGGGTGTCCCCCGGCGCGGATCCGCACGGGACAGCGCCCCGATGGCGAGGGGCGGTGAGGACAGGGGCGGCGACAAGGGGGGGGGACGGTGATGGCGAAGGGCGGTGACCGGGAGAACCCGACCACCGCCCTTCGGGCGTCTCCCCTGGATTACGGGGTGGCACCGTCCTGACGCATGGCCTCGTCGATGGCCTGCTTCAGCCGGTCCTGGGCCTCGCCGTACTGCGTCCAGTCACCGTCCCGGCGTGCCCGATCCGCTTCCTGCATGGCCTGGTTGGCGTTGTCCAGAGCCTGCTGCAGGGACGTGGAGCGCGGCGACGGGGTCCCGGAGGGCTGCGGCGAGGGGCTGGCCGACGCGCCGTCGTCCACCGCGCCGGTGCGCCCGTCGCCGCCCTGGGCGGCCTCCGCGGCCTGGTCGTTCACGCCGGCCCCGGTGTCCGTGGTGGCACCGGAGTTACCGCTGAAAACCTCATCCAGAGCGCCGTCGAGCGTGGGGGCGAATCCGACCTTCTCACCGAAGCCCACGAGGACGCGGCGCAGGGTGGGGTAGGCGGCATCGCCGGAGGACTGCACGTACACGGGCTGGACGTAGAGCATGCCCCCGCCCGCGGGCAGTGTCAGCAGGTTGCCGTTGATGACCTCGGACGCACCCTGACGCAGCAGGTTCAGCTCCTGGGACACATCCGTGTCCGAGTTGAACAGGTTCTGCGCCTGGCCCGGACCGGGCACCACAGAGGAGCGCGGCAGTTCGAGCAGCCTCAGCTTGCCGTAGTCCTCGCTCTTGACGCCGTCCTCACCCGTCCCGGCGTCCGCGTTGGCGGAGAGGTACCCGTACATCACGTTACGGGTGTTGCCGGACTCGCTCTGCTGCGGGATGAAGGACGAGGTGAGCGAGAAGTTCGCCTTGTCCTCACCCGGCATGCGCATGGAGAGGTAGTACGGCGGCTGCGGGACGTCCTGGTTCTGCTGGGTGGGGTCGTTGGGCACGGACCACACGTCGTCGCTCGCGTAGAAGCTGTTCGCGTCCGTGACGTGGTAGCGGTTGAGCAGCTCACGCTGGACCTTGAACATGTCTTCGGGGTAGCGCACATGGGCCATGAGGTCCGCGGACATCTCCGAGTACGGCTTGAGCGTATTCGGGAAGACCTTCTGCCACGACTTCAGGACGGGGTCCTGGTCGTCCCACGCGTAGAGATCCACGGAACCGTCGTAGGCGTTGACCGTGGCCTTGACCGAGTTACGGATGTAATTCACACGCTCGGGCGGCAACGCAGCGGCGGTGCCCTGCGCGGTCTGGGTGTCCTGGGTGGCCTCCTGGAGCACGGACGGCGTGGAGTACGGGTAGGACGCCGCCGTGGTGTAGGCGTCCACGATCCACACGACCTTGTTGTCCACGATCGCCGGGTACGGGTTGCCGTCCACCGTGAGGTAGGGGGCCACCTTCTCCACCCGCTCACGCGGGTTGCGGTCGTAGAGGATCTGGGACTCCGGGCGCACCGCGTCCGAGAGCAGCATGTCCGTGGACTGGAACTTGATGGAGTAGGACAGTTTGCTAAACCAGTTGCCCACGGTGGGGCCGCCGTTTCCGGCGAACGTGGTCTTGGCGTCCTGGGCGTCCCCGTCATTGGTCTGGGGGCGGTCCAGCTCGAGCGGCGGGTCCTCAGGGGAGCCACCCACGATCGAGTACTCGGGCGAGTTCTTCCCGAAGTAGATCCGCGGCTCGTAGTCGTTGGAGATCTCACCGCGGGACGGGATCCCGGCCTGCATGAATTGGGGCTTGCCGTCCGACTGCACGCGGGAGCCGTACGCGGCCACCACGCCGTAGCCGTGGGTATAGACCACCGACTGGTTGTACCAGCCCTGGATCTGGTCCGGGTTCAGTTCACGGGTCGCAATGACCGTGTCCTGGGTCTGGCCGTCGATCGTGTAGCGGTCCACGTTGAGCATGTCGGAGAACTGGTAGTACGGCCGGAACTGCTGCAGCTGGGCGAACGCGGAGGAGACCACGTTGGGGTCCAGCAGACGGATGTTGGAGGTGGTCTCGGTGTCCTGGCGCAGCGCACCCTGTTCGGTCTGGGTCGTGGCGTCGTACGGGGTGACCTCGGTGTTGTCCAGACCGTAGGCCTGTCGGGTCATGGTGATGTTGCGCTGGATGTACTCGTTCTCGAGCGCCTGCTCCGTGGGGGTCACCTGGAAGCGCTGGATGGCCCACGGGTAGAGCCCACCGGCCACCACGGCCACGACCACGAGCATCGCGGCACCGATCAGGGGCAGCTTCCAACGGCCGATGAACCCGGCCACCACGAACAGGATGGCTACCAGGACGGCGGCGATCGCCAGGATGCCCTTGGTGGGGATCACGGCGTTGACGTCGGTGTACAGCGCACCGGTCCACTTGCCCGAGTTGGAGGTCAGGGTCGCGTAGCGGTCCAGCCAGAAGTTCACGGCCTGCAGCGCGAGGAACGCGGCCACGATGGAGCCCAGGTGCACGCGGGAGGAACGGGTCGTGGCGATCCCGCGTTCATGGATGCGGATCCCGCCGTAGACGTAGTGCATGAGCAGCCCGGCCACACCGGCGAGTAGCAGCGCGGTGACCAGGAAGCCGATTAGCAGCCGCAGGAACGGGAGGGTGAACACGTAGAAGCCCAGGTCCAGGTCGAACTGGGGGTCGGTCTGTCCGAAGGGTTCCTGGTTGAGGAACAGCAGCACGGTCTGCCACTGGGACGCGATCGTGGAGGCGGCGAACAGCCCGAAGATCACCGGGACGGCCACCATGACGATCTTGCGCACGGGGTCCAGCGCCTGCTGGTACTTCTGCATGTTGTCGCTGACCTGGCCGGTGTCCCGGGGGCGGTTGCGGTATGCGAGCCACAGGCTCAGGAACATGAGCGTGGCCACGATCACGGCGGAGATGATGAACAGACCGATCATCGCGAGGTTACGGGTGACGAACACCCGCAGGTAGCCGAGCTGCTCGAACCAGAGGATGTTCGTGTAGACCTGGGTGAACCCCACGAACAGGGCGATGAGGACCACCACCGCGATCACTGTGGGCAACAGGGCCCCGTGTTTCTTGCGGCCCGCTGCGGACCCGCTGGATGGACGTGGGGATGTGGATCCGGCGGTCACTGAATACCTCTGAATTCCCTGGGCACGGATGATGATCTGTCAATGATCAGTGTCCACCCTATTGTGCTGGCCCCCGTCGCGGCATGCAATTTCACCACCTCGGGATGTCACCGGGTGCCGCAGGAAGGCAGCTCCACGACCGATCCGGACGCCGCTTTTTCGACCCCTTCCACAGCATCTCCCAGTGTCTTCACCTCGATCACCGTGAGACCATCCGGGACGTGCCCGGCCACCTCACCGCAATTGTCCGAGGGGGCCAGGAAGTACGTGGCACCGGACTCCGCTGCGCCCTGCAATTTCTGTCGGATCCCGCCGATGGGACCGACCTTCCCGTCCGCCGAGATCGTTCCGGTACCCGCGATGTGTTCGTCGCCCGCCATCGATCCGGGGGTCAGTTCCTCGACGATCCCCAGCGCGAACATCATCCCGGCGCTGGGCCCACCCACCTGGTCCAGTTGGAAGTCCACGTCCACGGGGAACTCGTATTTCGGTACGAGGTACACGCCGAGCTGCCACCGCTGCGAGTCCTCGTCCCGGGTCAGCTTCACGTGTTCGGTGACCGTCCTGCCGTCCCGGCGCACGACGACGTCCGCTCCCCGCTCCCCCGCGGCGTCGAGTTGCTCGCGCAACAGCTCGAGCGAGGTGACCTGCGTGCCGTTCACGGAGAGGATCCGGTCCCCGGCCCGCAGGACACCGTCCGCGGCGCCGCCGGGGATCACGGCGTGCACGGTCAGGGTGGTTGTGAACGGCTTGCCCAGGTGGTTCAGCGCGGCCGCCACGGAGTCCTCCTGGGAGGTGACCATGGCCGCGGCGTTGGACTCGTCCACCTGCTGGCCCGTGGTGTCCGGCGGGTAAAGGGTGTCCTCCGGGATCACGGCATCGGAGGGATCCAACCAGCCCAGCAGCGCGTTGATGGAGTTGAGCCGCCCGGAGGGTCCGCCCGTGACGTACACGGTGGTCAGGTCCAACCGGCCGTCGCTCGGGTAAGTCGGGGCGCCCGTGATCTTGACGAGCTGCTTGTCGTCGTGGCTGCCCACGGTGTTGAACGTGGGTCCGGCGGATTCCACGACGTACGGCGCGGGCAGCACCACGCCCGCGAGCAGCAGCACCGTGGTCCCCGCGAGCGCGACCGACGGCAACGACCGGCGGCGGAGGAATCCGCGCCGCGCCCCCTTCTGCTCACCCGTCACGTCGCTTCCTCTCCACGGCCTCCAGGACCGTCCCAGCGTACTCGGCCCACCCTGGGAAGGTCCCGCGCACACCGTCTGGGGCGTACGTCGCACGCCCTCGTGGAAGGTTCGAAGACGCCACACGGCCGGGGACGGCGGCGTCGCCCGCTCCCGGTGAACGGGCGCCCGGAGGATACCTGAGCCATCAGCGAACTGGGCGCGCACGCGGTGGTTCGGGCCCGGGGCGGACGGCTAGGGTTTGAGCAGTCCTAGATCCTCCACGACGATTGGCGGTCCCATGCCTTCGAACCCTCCGAACGACGAGAACGGCGAGAACCCCAAGGACCCGTTCCAGGAGATGTTCGAGCGTCTGCTGGGGTCCGGGAACATGAAGCCCGGTGACATGCCGGCCGGTATGCCCATGGACCCGCAGGCCATGTCCATGATGTTCCAGCAGATCCAGTCCATGATGAGTTCGACCTCCTCGGGGGAGCCCATCAACTGGGAGCTCGCCAACCAGCACGCCCGTCAGGTGGCCGCGCAGAAGGGCGACGCGTCCGTTTCGGCGAAGCAGAAGGGCGCCGTGAACGATGCCATGAAGCTCGCGGACCTGTGGCTCACGGACAACACCGCGTTCGGCGAAGCCCCCGTGCTGCCGTCCGCGTGGGCGCGCGCCGAGTGGATCGAGGCCACGTGGGAGACCTGGAAGGAGATGACCACCCCGGTGGCCACCTCCGTGTCCAAGGCCATGTCCGACGCCCTGACCCAGCAGTTGCCCCCCGAGCTCTCCCAGGCCATGGGCGGGGCGGACCTGTCCGGGATGCTCTCCGGCGCGGGCTCCATGATGTTCGGGATGCAGCTGGGACAGGCCGTGGGTGCGCTCTCGTGCGAGGTGCTGTCCTCCACCGACGTGGGCATCCCCCTGGCCAAGGACCGCTGCGCGCTCGTGCCGTCCAACGTGGCCGAGTTCAGCGAGGGGCTGAACCTGCCGGCCTCGGACGTGATGCTGTACCTGGCCATCCGCGAGGCCGCCCACACGCGTTTGTTCCACGGTGTGCCGTGGTTGCGCCAGTACGTGCTGGACCTGATCACGGCGTTCGCGTCCGAGATCCACATCGACATGGACCGGATCGAGTCCATCGCCCAGGAACTCGACCCCTCCGACCCCTCGGGCATCCAGGACGCGCTGGCCTCCGGCGTGTTCAGCCCCGAGATGACCCCGCGCCAGGAGGCCACACTCGCCAAGCTCGAGACGGTCCTCGCGCTCGTGGAGGGTTGGGTCAACCGCGTCACCGTGGCCTCCACCGCCAACATCCCCTCCGCCGCCGCCCTCACCGAGATGATGGCCCGACGCCGCGCCGAGGGCGGGCCCGCCGAGCGCACCTTCGGTTCCCTCGTGGGTCTCGAACTGCGCCCCCGCCGATTGCGTGAGGCAGCGACCTTCTGGGGCTACGTGGAGGAACAGCGCGGGATCACCGAGCGCGACAGCCTCTGGGAGTCCCCCGAGCTACTGCCCACCAACGAGGACCTCGACGATCCCCAGGGCTTCGAGGAGCGCCGCGGGCTGCTCACGGCCAGCGACGAGGAGATGGACGCCGCCCTGGAGAAGCTGCTGGCCGGCGGGTACGAGGACGGCCGGCAGGCCCCGGGGGGCGCGAGTTCCACCGGCCAAGCCTCCGCGGACGCGAAGCAGGGTGCGTCCGGGGAGACGTCGACTGGACGCGAGCCGGGTGAGAGCACGGGCACTGCCGGCGACGACGACCAGGACGATCCCGACACCACGCGGGACGAGGACTGATCGTGGGCGGCTGGGCCTCCGTGTAGTAGGCCCGTCGTACGGACTTCAGGGTTCGCGGCCGGGCCCGTACGAACGGCACGGAGCCACTCGCACCGAGACTCGTGCGGACCTCGTACCGGCCCCTCGCCGACCCGGCTCGCCGGGCTGGCCCCTCGGGTGCCTCACTCCCGGCCCGTGACCTGCGCGGGGTTCCGCTCCGCCCACGCGGCGCCGTCCAGGAACTGGCCGGCGTCGTGCGCCCTGGGGTGGCGCCGTGCCATCTCCCAGAACCGCTCGTTGTGGTGAGCCTCGAGCAGGTGCACGAGCTCGTGCAGCACCACGGTCTCCAGAACCCACTCGGGCGCGTCCGCGAGTCGCCGTGAGATCCGAATGGCACCCGTGGCGGGGGTCGCCGAGCCCCACCGTGTGTGCTGGCGGGCGGACCACGTGATGCTCGTGGGCCGGGCACGACCCTCCAGGTAGGTCCGGGACAGCCGCTGCGCCATCTCCTCCAGCGCCGTGTCGGAGTGCCGCGTGCGCGAGGCCGCCTCCGCCGCGCGCCGCTTGGCCACGACCCTGGGAACGAGAGTTGCACTCCAATGCGCGATCTGGGCACGGGTGGCCCGTTGCGGCACCGAGAGCACCACGGCGTCCCCGCTGAAGTGGGCGTTGACGGTCTTGGTGCGGCGGGCACTGCGCTTGACGACGATCTCCGGCATCTCCTCCGGTGGTTCGACGATTCTGGCTCGTGGTGGGGGCATGCCCCCAGTTCACCACCCCGCCCGGGCGGGGCACGAACCGGGACGCAGAAGGGGAGCACGGTGCCCGCGGCACCCGTCCTGTGGATTGCCCCGCTCCGGCCGCGGGAGCACCCCGCTTCGGCAACCCTGGTGCCATGACCCACCGTTGCCCAACCGCCCCCGAGGAACCCTGCGCTCCCCCGGCGCTCGACGAGCTGCGCGTTCTCGCGCTCGGGCTCGACCCCCTCACCGCCGCCGTGTGCCTCGCGCTCGCGGAGGCCGGGGTCTGCCTGCTCAACGTCCGGGATCCTGCACCCGTCGGGACCGCGGACGTCCGCCACGGCCCGTATCCCGCGGAGTTCCAGGGCCAGCCGCGTGAACTGGTGCTGAGGACCCTGTTGCGGCGCAGATCCCCGCGCTGCGCCCCGCTCAGCGCACCCGAGCTCTTCCCGTCGGCGGCGGTGCCCACCGCCGTGGTGCTCCACACGTGGTCCGTGCCCGGTGATCTCGTGGCGGACCTCGCCACGGCTTCCTCCCCGGACCTAGACCCGGCGCTGCCCACCCTGAGCGTGGTCCGCGACGGCGGGTCCGTGGTTGTCTGGCCCCTCACCGACTGGGCGCACCGCCCGTGCCGGGCCTGTGTGGCGAGTGCGGTCCGTGAAGCGCGACGCGCGTTCCGTGGGTCCCCAACCACGCCCGGCGAGCCTCTGCTTCCGCGTCAGGACGGGACGATGGCCGTGCTGACGCGCACGGTGGCCACCGGGGAGATCGCGGGTCGCCTGCTGTCCCACGTGCTGCGGGACGACGCCGCTCCGCGGGCGGCACCGTCCGACCCGCCACACGACGCTCCCCCGGACGTGCCACCTGCCGGCACCGAAACGGCACCGTCCGGCCCACCGCCGGCCCGGCCCACCGCCGGAACGCAGTCACCTGACGGTCCGGAAGCGTGCCTCGTGCTGCGCCGGGGGCTGACGGTTCTGCCTTTGGCCCCGGATCCGAGGTGCCTGTGCTCCCTCGCGTTCACCGGGCTGTGAACCGTGTGTGCGGAGTGCGCCGTACCACCCGTGCCCGCTCAGACGGAGTCGCGGTCCACCGTGAAGGCCCCCGCCGTGTCCGGGGGCGAGGGTGCGGGCTCGTCCCGCACCAGGGCGTTGATCACGGCCACGATGTGCCGGGCCGTGACCTCCGGGTCCAGCGCCACCATGGTCAGCGGAGGGTCGGCCAGCGCCGCCGCCGGGGAGTCGTTGACCCCCACGATCGCGAGGTCCGCGGGCGCTTTCCAGCCGAGCCGCCGCATCCCGCAGAGCACGGCGAGTGCGGCGGTGGTGTCGTGGGCGCACACCCCGGACGCCCCCGGGTGCCGTTCGCGCCACTGCAGCAGCACATCGGCCGCCCCGCGGGGATCCGCAGGAAGGGGAAGAGCGCTCGGGCGAGGCAGGCCACGGGCCGCGCACTCGCGCTGCAGCACCTCGAAGCGCCACTGGGAGACGCCGTGCATGTGCTCCCCGCCCGTGATCGCATAGCCCAGGTGCGTATGGCCCGCGGCCACGAGCCGCTGCACCTGCACCCTGGCGATGTCCCGCTCACGGAGACCCGTGATCCACCGCCCCATGTCGTCCGAACCGGTCCAGGAGAGGACGCCGCGCACGCCACTTCGACGCATGCGCTCGGCGTCGTCCTCCGCGAGGTCCCACGCGAGCACGGCGGCCGGCGTCACGGAGGACCAGACCTGGGCGGCGGGGCGGCGGGTCCACGCATGGATCACCATGGACAGCCCCACCTCGGAGAACAGCACCGAGAGCCGCTCCACGATCACCCCGATGTCCTCGGTGAGGGACCCCGCTGGCGGGAGGTATAGCAGCACGGAGGTGGAGCGGCCCCGGCCGAGCGCCCGCGCCTCCGCCGAGGGCGCGTAGGAGAGCTCCCGGGCGGCGTCGAGCACGCGGCGTCGGGTGCCCGCGGAGATGGACTGTGAGGGGGTGTCGTTGAGCACGAAGCTCACGGTGGTGCGGGAGACCCCGGCCAGCCGTGCCACGTCGGCGCTCGTGGTCCGCCGTGCGGGGGTGCGGTGCCGGTGCATGCTCGTGAGTTCTCCCTGGAGGTCGGTGGCCACATGGTAGCGAGTGGCCCACCGCCGCCGGGCCCTGATGCCCCACGAATGTGAGCTGTTACACTCGACAACCATCAAGCTAACACGCGTTAGTGTGCACCGGCACGGACCGCTACCGACCCGGGCCCCTCCCGGCGCACGGCCTGCCTGCAGGGAACTGGAAGCGGCCACGTCGCCGCGAGGTTTCGGAGCCGGTACCCGTCGGGAACGCCGTCGGGCACCGGCTGCACCACCCGGATCCGACCGGGGCGCGCGACCGCAAGGAAGTTGGAGAACCACATGGACACTCAGGACGTCGACGTGATCATCATCGGTGCCGGGATCTCCGGCATCGGCGCCGCTCGGGAGCTCGCCGGCACCGGCCGCACCGTCCGCATCCTCGAGGCGCGCGAGAACATGGGCGGCACGTGGGACCTCTTCCGGTACCCGGGTATCCGCTCGGACTCGGACATGGCCACCTTCGGCTACCGCAGCCACCCCTGGACAGGAGAGCGCAGCCTGGCCACTGGGGACACCATCCTCGACTACGTCCACTCGGCGGCCGAGGAGGCCGACGTCACGAAGGACATCCGGTTCGGGCGGCGCGCCGAGCAGGCACGGTGGTCCTCCGAAACCCACACGTGGACCGTCACGCACCGCGACGTCCACACGGGCGGGGCCGAGCAGCTCACCGGCCGGTGGCTGTTCATGGCCACGGGCTACTACCGCTACGACGAGGGCTTCACCCCCGACTGGCCCACGCTGTCCGAGTTCGAGGGGACCGTGGTCCACCCGCAGCACTGGCCGGAGGACCTGGACGTGGCGGGCCGTCGCGTGGTCGTGATCGGCAGCGGCGCCACCGCCGTGACCCTCGTGCCCGCGCTCACGGACCGCGGCGCTCACGTGAGCATGCTGCAGCGCTCCCCGTCCTACGTGGCCTCCGTGCCCGGCAGGGACGAGACTGGCATCAAGCTGCGCAAGTGGCTGCCGCCGCGCGTGGCCGGGGAGGCCAACCGCTGGCGCAACATCGTGCGCTCCATGGCCATCTACGAGTTCAGCCGCCGCCGACCGCAGGCCATGCGGGACCTGCTGCACCGCGGGGCTGTGAAGCACCTGGGCCCCACCTTCCCGGTGGACGAGCACTTCACCCCCGAGTACGACCCGTGGGACCAGCGGCTGTGCGCGGCACCGGACGGCGACTTCTTCAAGGCTGTGCGCGGGGACCACGCCGAGGTGGTCACGGACACCATCGAACGCTTCACCGCGGACGGCATCCAGCTGCGCTCGGGCCGTCACCTCCAGGCGGACGTGATCGTCACCGCCACGGGGCTCAACGTGCAGTTTCTTGGGAACATGGATCTCGTGGTGGACGGGGAGACCGTGGATCCGGCCGCGCGCGTGAGCTACCGTGGCATGATGCTCGACGGCGTCCCCAACATGGCCTTCGCCATCGGGTACACGAACTCCTCGTGGACCCTGCGCGTGGACCTGATCACAGAGTACTTCCGGCGGCTGCTGGACCGCATGGACCGCGAGGGTGCCGTGGCCGTCACGCCCCGGTACTCCGGCCCCCGCACCGGGCTGCGCCCGCTCATCGACCTGGCCTCCGGCTACATCCAGCGTGGCGCGCACCTGCTGCCCCGCCAGGGCCGCGACGGGGCATGGAACGTGCGGCAGAACTACCTGCGGGACCGGGTGCTGTTCCGTCCGGGTGCCGAGAAGGACGAGCAACTGGAGTTCACGGTGCCCGCCCGCACCGCCTCGGGGGTGGGCGCGTGAGCACGCAGATGTGGAACGGGCTGAGCTGGCGCGAGACCGGTGAGGGCACCCCGGTGCTGCTGATCCACGGGATCGGACGCAGCCTGGCCGACTGGGACGAGCAGCACGAGCGTCTGGCCGCGCGGCACCGTGTGATCAGCGTGGACCTCCCCGGCTTCGGTGGCTCCGAGGTCCCCACCGAGGGCATGAGCCTCTCGAATCTCGCCTCCCGCGTGGCGGAGTTCGTGCGCGCCCAGGGCATTGCGCCGGCCCACGTGGCCGGCAACTCCCTGGGCGGGGCCGTGGCCATGCAGCTCACCGCCGACCACCCGGAACTCGTGCGCAGCCTGCTGCTCGTGGACTCCGCAGGATTCGGACGGGGCGTGAGCCCGGCCCTGCGTCTCGCGGCGCTGCCCGGGGTGGGCGAGCGCGCACTGGCACCGAGCCGCAAGGGTGCGCTGCGCTCCGAGCGGGCCATGTACCACGACCCCGCCCTGGCCACGCCCGAGCGCGTGGAACGCGGCTACGAGCTCGCGCAGCGCCCCGGCGGCTCCGAGGCCATGCTGCAGATGCTGCGCTCGATCGGCTCGATCGCGGGTGTGAAGCGGCCCTGGCGGCGCCGGCTGCTCCCCCGCGTGCGGGCCACCGGTGTTCCCGTGTTCATCATGTGGGGCGACAAGGACACGGTGCTGCCCTTCCGTCACCTCGCCCGCGGGGCGAAGGCCCTGGGGGCTCGCAGCCACCGGTTTCCCGACACCGGCCACGGGCCCATGATCGAGCGGCCCGACGAGTTCGCCCGCCTGGCCACCGAGTTCTGGGCGAGCGCGGAGCGCAGCTGACGACGCCGCACGGGCCGGTCCCGGCCGGGCCTCGGCCGCACCCGCTTAGCGGCCGCCGCGGCGTCGTGCCGGGGTGCGCGGCGCGGGGGGCAGCACAGCATCGAGGAAACGGGACCGGACCCGGTTGGGCCGACCGCCCGGGGTCCGGGACAGCGACCACGAGAGCACGAGGTGCTCCCGCGCGCGGGTGATCCCCACGTAGAGCAGCCGGCGCTCCTCGTCCATGGCATCCGGGGTGTCGGCGAAGCTGATGGGCATGAGTCCCTCGGAGAGCCCCACGAGGAACACGGCATCCCACTCCAGGCCCTTAGCCGAGTGCAGGGACGCGAGCGTGACCCCGTCCACCACCGGGGCCTCCTGGGTGGTCGCACGGCGTTCGATCTCCTGCGCGAAACCGGCGAGCGACAGCGTCTCGCCGTCCGCCACGGCGCGGCGGGCCATGGTGTCCGCGAGCGAGACGAGTGCACGCAGGGACTCCCACTTGGCGCGCGTGGCGCTGTCGGAGCGCGGGGCCCGCTCCGTGTAGCCGAGCGAACCGAGCATGTCCCGCACCTGCTGGGGGACGTCCGCGCGGTCCGCGCCCGCCGTGCGTGCGGCGGAACGGATCTGCACGATGGCCTGCCGGATCTCGGGCCGGTTGAAGAACCGTTCGGAGCCGCGCAGCTGGAAACCGATGTTCGCATCCGCGAGTGCGGCTTCGAATGCCTGCGACTGGCCGTTGGTGCGAAACAGGACGGCGATCTCGTGCGGGGCCACGCCGTCGTCGATCAGGTCCTGGATCCGCACGGCCACGCCCGCGGCCTCGGCCTCGTCGTCCGGGTACTCGTTCCACGCGGGCTCGGGGCCCGCGGGGCGCTGGGAGACCAGGCGCAGCGGTGTGGCCCACGTGTCCGGGGTGGACGTGAGGGACGGACGGCGCGCGGCCAGCAGCCGGTTGGCGGTGTTGACCACCTGAGGGGTGGAGCGGTAGTCGCGGATCAGCTCCACCACAGACGCGCCGGGGTACCGGGACGGGAACTCCAGCAGGTGCCGGGACGTGGCGCCCGTGAAGGAGTAGATGGTCTGGGAGGCGTCCCCCACCACGCAGAGATCGTCCCGGGAGCCGAGCCACGCGTCCAGCAGCCGCTGCTGCAGGGGCGAGACGTCCTGGTACTCGTCCACCACGAACTGGCGGTACTGCGCGTGCACCGCCGCGGCGATCCGCTCGTCCTCCTCCAGGATCCCCACCGTGATCAGCAGGACGTCCTCGAAGTCGATCAGGTGCCGGTCCGCCTTGAGGTCCTCGTAGGAC
Source organism: Kocuria marina (assembly GCA_014652975.1). GTDB lineage: Bacteria > Actinomycetota > Actinomycetes > Actinomycetales > Micrococcaceae > Kocuria > Kocuria marina. The sequence goes on from BMZV01000004.1 coordinate 230,511, forward strand.
TGGTAGAGCCGCTGCATGGTGCGGACGTCGTAGCCCGCGGGCATGTCCCGCTGGCCCGCCGCCTGCGGATAGGTGTCCGGGGTGTGCATGGAGACCTTGGCCCACTCGATCTCGGCCGCGACGTCCCGGACGGTCGCCCGGTCCGTGGTCAGGCGCATGGCCTGGGCGGCCTCAGTGATCAGTCTCGCCTTGTGGTTCACGAGCCCCGGCGGGGGCCCACCCACGGCCTGCGGCCAGAAGTACTGCAGCTGGCGCAGGGCGGCAGAGTGGAAGGTCCGGGCCTGCACACCGGGAGCCCCGAGGGCCCGCAGCCGCTGGCGCATCTCATTGGCGGCGCGCGCGGTGAAGGTCAGGGCCAGGGTCTTCTGGGGGGTATAGACCCCCGAGGCGATGCCCCACGCGATGCGGTGGGTGATGGCCCGCGTCTTGCCGGTGCCCGCTCCAGCGCGCACGCACACCGGACCGTTCAGTGTGGTCGCGACCACGCGCTGCTCCGGGTCCAGGCCTCCGAGGATCCGCTCCTCGGCGCTCTGCTCCACGCTCACCAGTCGGTCCCCGGGAGGTCCTCGCCCAGCCAGCTGACGATCAGCGCGTGCGCGATCGACACCCTCCCCGGCAGCGTGACCTCACCGGTGCGGGTGCTCGTGAGCAGCTGCTCGCGCGTGAACCACCGGACGTCCAGGATCTCCTCGCCGTCCGCCTCGGCCACCGACGTGTGGGCCACGGCGCGGAAGCCCAGCATCAGGGAGCGGGGAAACGGCCACGGCTGAGAGCCCTGGTACTGCACGGTGTCCACCGTGATCCCGGCCTCCTCGCGCACCTCGCGCACGACCGCTTGCTCGGCGGACTCCCCCGGCTCGACGAAGCCTGCGAACGTGGAGTACATGTTGCCGGCCCATGCCGCAGAGCGGCCCAGCAGGATGCGCTGCGAGGCCGGGTCCGGGCCGTCCTCGACCACCGCCACGATGACCGCTGGATCCGTGCGGGGGAAGTGCAGCGAGTCGTCCTCGGGGCAGCGCCGGGCCCACCCGGAGCGGATGCTCTGCGTGAGCGCCCCGCAGCGAGGACACCGCGGGTGGTCGCGGTGCCACAAGGCCACCGCCTGCGCCGTGACGAGCAACGACGTCTGCTCGGGGTCCACCACGGTGGCCAGCGTGCGCAGCCCCTCCCACCGGGCACCGTCGAGACCGGACAGCTGGGTGTCCTCGGGGAAGGTGCGCAGGATCACCTGGGTGCCGTCCGCCAGGCGGCCCAGGTATACGTCCGGGCGGCCGGCATCATCCGTGGGTCCCGGGACCTCCGCCACGAGCGGGAGGACCAGGGCGCCGTCGCGCGTGGGGGCCTGGGAGCCCCGCAGCACGAGCACCCGCGCGGTGGGCGAGGCGAGCGCCTCAGCCACGAGATCGCGGTGCTCCCGGGCGACTGCGTCCCGGTCGAAGGGGCGCCCGGCGAAGGGCAGCTGGGCGTCGTCGAGCAGGGGCGCGACGGCGCCGGGACGGTCCTGGCATGAGATCATCCGACCACTGTAGACCGGGGTCCGGACATCCTCACGGGCCGCGGTGGACAGCCCGCCCCGGGCCGAGGCCGGTAGGGTGGGTGAGGTGAGAACGACCCCCGAATTGCTGGCCGCCGTCGCGGCCGCGGCCGTGCCCGGGGTGGCCCCTGTGGCCACCGGTCCTTCTCCCGACGACGCCGCGGATTTCCGCTCGTGCGTGGTCCAGGACTCCGAGGGCCGCCGCTGGCGCGTCCGCAGTCCCCTGAACACCGAAGCGAGCATGCGTCTGGAGACCGAGCACCTGGTGTTGCAGGCGTTCACCCCGTCCGTGCGCTCGCGGTTGCCGTTCCACCTGCCCACGGTCGCGGGGTCCGTGGCGCAGGACGGGTTGCGCACTTTTGTCTACTCGCACCTGCCGGGTCACACGCTTAGCCTGCGGGAGTTCCAGCGGCAGAACGAACATCCCGAACCTCCCGTGCACACGCCCTCCCCGAGTGCGACGCCGCGCGCCCCCCTGGCCGTGCAACTGGGCCGTTCGCTCGGGTGCCTTCATTCTCTGCCCCGTGCGCTCGTGATGGACGCGGACCTGCCCGCCTACAGCGCCGAACAGTGCCGCAAGCGCATGCTCCACGATCTCGATCAGGCCGCGACCACGGGGCTGATCCCCGGGGACCTATTGCGCCGGTGGGAGGAGGCCCTCGAGGACACCACGCTGTGGCAGTTCTCCACGCGCGTGGTGCACGGGGACCTACACGAGGACAACATCACCGTGGACCACGGTTCACTCGCGTCCTTCACGGGGTGGAGCGATCTGCACGTGGGCGATCCCGCCGTGGACTTCTCATGGCTCGTGGGCATGTCCGACCCTGCGTTCGCGGACACCGTGATAGAGGCCTACTCCGTGGCGGCCGTCCAACCCCCGGACCGCCATCTGTTGCGCCGCGCGCACCTCAAGGCCGAGTTCGCGCTCGCGGAATGGCTCGTGCGCGGTGTGGACCGGGGCATCACGTCCATGGTGGACAACGCCCAGCGGATGCTCACGACCCTCGCGGCGGACGTGCGGGCCAGCGCGTCGCCGTCCCCGGGGGTGGCCGGTCCGCCGCCCGCCTCGACCGCGTCGGCCGCCGCGTCCGGTGCGGATCGGGCCGGCGACTCCGACGTCGACTCGGTGGACCGCACTGACTCCGACGGCCGCGCCCTCGACGGCGACTCCGCCCCGGACGGTCACCCCAGCGACTACGGCTTGTCCCCCGACCATCACTCCGGCGAGGGCGGCTCCTCCACCGGCGGTTCCTCCACCGGCGGTTCCTCCGCGGCGTCCGGATCCGTCACGCCCACCTCGTAGAGCGAGCTCACCACGGCCTCGAGTTCTGTCTCGTCCGCGAGGTCGTGGGGACGCACCACCTGGTCCGCGGCCACGTAGTAGAACGCCGCCGACACAAGCTCCACCGGGACCTCGTGCAACCGCGCGAACGCCAACCGGTACAGCGCGAGCTGCCCGGACTTGCGCTTGAGCTCCCGACCGTGCGGGATTCGCCCTGTTTTCCAGTCCACGAGTTCCCAGCCGTCCGCGGTGCGGAACACGGCATCGATCCGACCGCGCACCGTGAGCGACCCCACCGGGGTCTCCACGGGCAGTTCGATCGCGTAGGGCTCCAGAGACGCCCACGGGCTGTTCCGGAAGGTCTCGGCGAGCCGGGGCAGGTCCAGGTCCTCGTCCACGTAGTCGTCGGAACCGGGCAGTTCGTCCGCGTCGAAAATCGCGGAGTCCCCGAAGTAGTTCTCAACCCACGTGTGGAACGCCGTACCCGCCCGGGCCGCGGAGCCCGGTTTGCGTGGCATGGGTCGGCGCAGATTGCTGATGAACCCCTCGGGATCGGTGTCCATGGCCACGAGCGCGGACGCCGAGACGTGGGAGGGCATGTGCACGCTGCGGTCCTCCTCGGACGCCGCGCGGCGACCCAGCAACAGTTCGGCCTCGCGCCGCCACCGCGTAACCACGTCACCGGAGGGCCCCTGTGCCAACTCCTTGTCCGTGAGCTGGCGGGTGTCCGGGAAACCGCGCTCGGCCACGGCGCGGGCAGCGCGTTCCATGACCTCTCGGCGGCCTCGGTGTGCCGGAGCGATCACGGTTTCCATGTGCTCGCCGTCCGCGGAGCGTTCGGTGCGCACGAGTTCCGGTCCCTCCACGGGGTCGTACGGCCACAGCGCGCTGACCCGGGTGTCCCGCTGCGGGTTGGTGGCATCCGGTTCCGGCTCGGCCCACGGACCCGCCTCGAAACCGGGGCTCGATCCCTCGACCAACTCCCGCGCTTCGAGCAAAAACGGTGAGGCCTCCTTGACCTCCTGGGCGGTGCCCCGGAACACGCTGCCGGAGAGTTCGAGCAGGGACTTGGCGCGCGTGAACGCGACATAGGCCAACCGACGTTCCTCGGCGAGGTCGTACTGTTCGACGTCCTCCGCGAACTCCTCGTAAGAACTCTCGAGTTCGCGCACGTCCGAGACGCGCGCATCCCACTGGGGCAACTGAGCGGCGTCGCCACGTAACGGCCACGGCAGCTTGGCCGCTTCCAGGGTCCACGCGGAGGACTTCTTGGAGGGGAAGTCGTTCTTGTTGAGCCCGGGGACGTAGACGTGGTCCCACTCGAGGCCCTTGGAGGCGTGGACCGTGAGCAGTTGTACGGCGTCCCGGCGCGTGTACGCGGGCGGAAGTTCCAGGCCGTTCTCTTCGTGGGACGCGGCCTCGAGCCAGTCCAGGAACGCGGCGACGTCGTGCGTGCGGGTCGTGGCCGTGAACTGGACCGCCTGGTCGTGGAAGCCGTCCAGGTTGCGCCGCGCGCGCACGGGATCCTCCCCGGGCAGCGCGGCGAGTTCGATATCGAGGCCCAGCACGGTCTCGACCTCGTGGATCACGGTGGTCAGCTCGTCCCCGAGCACACTGCGCAGGTCTCGCACGTCCCGGCGCAATGCGCGCAACCGGCGCACGCCCTCGGCACTGATCCCGCGACCGCGCGAGGAGACCCAGCCCTCGGGGGGCAGTGTCTCGAGCGCCTCGATCAGGCTCGCGCGGTCCACGATGTCCGCCATGACCACGGGCTCCTCGGCATTCTCGCCGGTGGTGGCCGCGTCGTCGGCGGGCTCCGGATCCTCGCCGCGCGCGGCCCGCTCGTGGCCGCGCTCGAGGGCCGCGGCCCAGTCGCCGAGTGCCGCGAGGTCGCGTGCACCCAGCCGCCACCTGGCACCGGCGAGCAATCGGGCGAGGGCATCCGAGCGGCCCGGATCGGTGAGGACGTGGAGCATCGCGACGACGTCGGCGACCTCCGGGGTGTGCAACAGCCCACCCAGCCCGACCACTTCGTAGGGGATGTCCCGGGCTTCGAGTTCCAGGCGCAGGGGTTCGAACTGCGCGCGTTTGCGGCACAGCACGGCCATGGTGGGCATCTCGTCCGGGGCCTGGCCCTGATGCGCGGCCCGCTGGTCGTGGATCGACGCGGCCACGGCCTGGGCCTCCTCGGTGTCCGTGAAGTAGCGGCTCACCCGCACACGACCGCGCACCGCACCCGGCGCCGGGTCCAGCGGCGGGACCTCGACCGTGGCCGCGGAACGGCTCCACGCGGGCGGGGTGCGCAGCGGCTCGGCCACGGCGTTCGCCACCTCGAGGACCGCGAGGCTGTTGCGCCACGCCGTGGTGAGGAAACTCGTGTCCGCGAACCGGGACGGCTCCACGTCCGAGGACCCCCGGACCGGGAAGTTCTCCACGAAACTGAACAGCTGGCCGGAGGACGCCCCCCGGAAGCCGTAGATGGACTGCTGGGGATCGCCCACGGCCATGACGCAGTGCCCCTCCCCGAACAATCCCGAGAACAGGGCCAACTGGGCGTGGGACGTGTCCTGGAACTCGTCCAGCAGGACCACCGAGAAGCGTTCCCGCTCGACCGTGCGCGCGTGGGGGTCCATCCGCACGATCCGTGCCGCGAGTGCCAGCAGATCACCGTAGTCGAGCGCCGAGTCCACGCGCTTGGCCGCGCGGAAGCGCTCCACGAGCTGCGCGAGGACCTCGGTCTGCTCCATCCGGCGCACGGCGTCCTGCACCTTGCGCCCCGGGGACTTCTTCCGCCCGTCCGGAGGGGTGTCCAGGCACATCGCACGCAGCCGGCCCACGAACTCGTGGATCCGGCGCGGTTCCACGAGGTGCTCCGAGGCCTCGGACGCCAACTGCATGAGACCCGTGGTGAGCGTGGATGCGGCGGGCACGGTCGCGGGCAACGGACCGTCCCAGCTCTGCACGAGGTCGTGTGCGAGTTGCCAGGCCTGGGCCTGACCGAGCAGGACGGTGTCCGCTTCCACGCCCAGCCGAAGCCCGTAACTGCGTACGAGCGAGTTCGCGTAGGAGTGGTACGTGCTGACCGTGGGCTCCTGCGCCGCGGCCGGGGCGTTGTCGTCCTCGGGTTCGTCGATGAGTCCCGCGCGGCGCAGGTTCCGCAGCTTCTGGTTGATCCGCTGGGACAGTTCGCCCGCGGCCTTGCGCGTGAAGGTGACCCCGAGGATCTCGTCCGGGCGGGCCAGCCCGTTGGCCACAAGCCACGCGACGCGATCGGACATGGTGGTCGTCTTACCCGAGCCCGCGCCCGCCACGACCAGTCGTGGGGTCAACGGGGACGCGATCACCGCGGCCTGTTGCTCGGTGGGCGGGAAGTCCCCGAGCGCCTCCGCGATTTCGTACGGGGAATACCGGACCTCCTGCGGTGAGCGGGGCTGGGGGGCGGAATCCTGCTGGGTCATTTCTCTGTGACCTGCCTTCCCTGGGCGCACAGCGGACACAGCCACGGGACGGAGCACCGGATCCCGAATCCGGCCTCCTGATCCGCGGTGTGCCGCGCTTCGAATCGCGTGCCCGCCACGAGGAGGGCCGCTTGCGTGATGAGGTCCCGCGCCCAGCGGTGTTCCTCGTCCAGGGGGTCCTGGACTTGCACACCGGGCGACGCCGCGGGGCTGCCGAGCTGGACGAGCAGCGCTCCCCCTGGTTGGGCGGACACGGCGCCCTCGGGCAGCTCGATGCGCTCCGGACGTCGGGTCTCATGCAGATCCTCGGTGCGGGAGGCCTCCTGCATGGCCCGCCCGGCGCCGGCCTGCAAGGCCACCTGATACGCGCCCAGCTGCGGGTGCTCGGGGATGTCCTTCTTGGTCGGCTGGTGTTTGCCGGTCTTGAGATCCACGACGACGTGGCGCCCGTGGGCGTCCACCTCCAGCCGGTCCACGCGCCCGGTCAGCAGGGCGTCCCGGGCCTCGCTGCGCACCAGGACCTCGAAACTGCCCTCCACGGAGACGAGCTCGCGCCCGTGCTCGGAGCGCATCTCCCGCGAGTATTGCGCGAACTTACGCAACATCTTCTCCGCGCGTTCGAGCTCCTGCTCCCCCGTCCAGCCGTGGGGCATGCCCAGGGAGGGCCAGCGGCGGCGCAGGTGCGCGATCAACTCGACGCTGTCGGCGTCCGGGAGTCGCTCGGCGATGTCGTGCACGAGCGTTCCCAGGCTGCGCCGCAGATCGGTCACCTCGGTGGCATGGGCCTCGCTCACGAACCAGTCGAGCGGGCTGCGGTGGATCGTCTCGATCGTGGACGGGGAGACGCGTACCGCCTCGTCCGGTGCGAACAGCGCGTCCTCGGTGGACAAAGCGTTGCGGCCCCACCACTGCTCGGGCGCGGCACCCGGCACGGGCTCTGCGAGGGCGGCGAAATCATGCAGCAGACGCGCGGCGGCCTCTCGTTCGTGGGCGGCCGCGTCCGGTTGCTGCACGGTGCGGCGCAGCGCACCCGTGAGCTGGCGCAACGTGAGGGGTTCGGGTGCGCTCAGTTCCTCGACGGAGATGCCGGGATCGTCGCGGCTCCCACCGGCCACGAGGTCCACGAACTCGGACGGTTGCTCGTCCTGGCTGGCCACCGCGGTGACCGTGAGGCCGGCCGTGGCGCGGGAGACGGCCGTGGCGAACTGCCGCAGTTCGTCGAAGCGCACCTGCCGCAACCGGTCCACCGCGCTCAACCGTGTGGCCTGTTCCGGCCCGTGGTCCAGGGCGTCGGTGAGCACGTCCGTTCCCAGCAACTGACCGCGCAGGGCGGTGTTGGGCCACACCCCCTGTTGCACCCCGGCGACGACCACGTGCGCCCACTGCCGACCCGCCGACCCCGCGGGGGTCATCACCGAGACGTTGTCCTCCGCCGGTGCTCGGGCCGCCAGGGTGTCCATGGGCAACTCCTGGTGGTCCATGTAGTCCATGAACGCCCGTGCCGTGGCGCCCGGGACCTGGTCCACGAACCGCTCGGCGGCCTCGAACAGTCCGACGACGGCGTCCAGGTCCCGGTCCGCCCGCACGGCCTCCGCTCCCCCGGCCAGGGCACGACGCCGCCAGCGCGGTGCGACCCCGGACGCGTCCCACAGGGCCCACAACACGGATTCAGCGGTGGCGCCGGGCTCGTCCAGCGCCTCCTGACCGGCCTGGAGCATGTCAGCGACGCGCGCCGCGGAATCCGAGTGCACCTCCGCGAGCTCGAGCAACACACCGTCCGCGAGCGCCTGGACGAGGAGGTCGTCGCTCGTGCGTCCACCCCCGGTACGCAGCTCGTAACCGCGCAGTTTCTGGCGGATCCGGCGCACCTCCATGGGGGACGCCCCGCCGATCCGCGACGTCAACAGGGCCACCGCGGCACTGGCCGTGAGCATGGATCGGTGGGCGGCCCGCTCACGGTCCGCGTCCTCGGCCTCCGAGCCTTCCATCGACGTTCCGGAAGCGGAATCGGGATCGTCGCCCGGTTGCCCACCCCGGCCCGGGCCGGCCTCCTGTGCTTCCTGATCAAGTGCTCCGTCCGGTTCCGCGACCGCATCCTGCGCCGCGAGCAACAAGCGCAGGGCATGCAGCAGCGGGATCACCGCGGGTTCCTCCCGCAAGGGGGTCTCGGCGGCGGACGTGGTCGTGGGCACGCCCAGCGCCGACAGCTGCCGGGTCAGCGCCGACAATTGGGAACCGCTGCGCACGATCACCGCCATGTCCCGGTAGGGCACACCGTGCAAAACATGCAAACGCAAGAAGTGGTCCGCGCACCAGCGCGCCTGGGCCGTGGGCGAATCGAAGAGCGTCGCGCGCACCGAACCCGGCGCTGCGGCGTCGTCGGCAGGGTGGACGTCGTCGGGGGCATGGAGGTCGTCGGCTGTGTCGGCATCGGTTGCCTGGGAGGCGATGTGCTCGGTCGCACGGGGTTGCTCGGGAGCCCGCTGGACCCGGGCCCCCGGCACGACCGAGATGGCCCGCGCCACGCGCTGCCACGCCTCGTTGACCCGCAGCGGCATGCGGTGACTCGTGCCTAGCTGTAAGCGCTGCAGTGGCCGAGCGGGGGTGCCCACCCGGTCCTCGAGCGTGCGCAACAGGTCCGGGCGGGCGCCGCGGAACCCCTGGACGGTGGTGTCCGGATTGGCGGTGAACACGGCGTCCCGGCCCCGGGTGAGCACCCCGATGAGCCGGTGGGCGGACGGGGTGGCGTCCTGGAGGTCGTCCACGAGCACGACGTCCAACCGGTCCTGTTCCCGGGCGAGGAAATCCGGATTCTCCTCGAGGACGCGGGCCGCGCGGTCCACGAGCTCGGACGGGTCGAAGGCGTTGGGCATGCGCAGGGCGCGGATCTGCTGGTACTCGGCGCGGAACGCCGCCGCGCTGCGCCACTCGGGGCGACCGAGGGGTTGCGCCCAGCGCGCCAGGACGTCGGGCGCCATGCGGTATTCGTTCATGCGGTCGAACAGCTCGCGCAATTCGCCGCGGAAGCCGCGCGTGCCGAGCGCCTGATCGAGTTCCGCGGGCCACACCACGGGGCTGCCGTACCCGGCAGCGTGCCCGCGCATCATCTCCGCGAGGAACGCGTCCTGTTCCGGCCCGGACAACAACACCGGTGTGGTGGTGACCCCGGGCAACAGGTCCTGGGCCTGTGCGCGGCGCAGGACGTCGAACGCGTACGCCTGCCACGCGCGTACGAGCGGCGTGCTGATGGTCGCGCGCGCACGGCGGCTGATCTCGTCCCGCAGCGTGGCCGCCAGTTCACGCGATGGCGCGAGCACGAGCAGGCGCTGCGGATCGGCTCCCTCGACGATCCGTCGCACCGCACCCTCCACGGTCACCGTGCTGCGCCCCGTCCCGGGCGCTCCCAGCACGAGGACCGGCCCGTGGTCGGCCGGTAGCTCCACGACGGTGCGTTGCGCGGGGTCCAGCTCCGGGTCCGCCCCGCCGGATTCGACGCCGCGGGGCGGCAGGACGCGCCAGGACGGTTCACGCTGCGTTCGCATGTGGTGATCACATCACGGTCATCCGACACGCATAACGGCCCGCGCACCGACCGGTACCGTGGTCGCATGGCTTCCCCGCACGACACAGGTGACACCGATCAGCCCGCACTCTTCGACGTGCCGTCCCCGCCACCCGCGGCGGACCCCGAGGAGCCCGCCGCGCCGCAGCCCGAGCAGCCCACGCTGTTCGACGCCGCGCCCGAGCCCGGGTCTGAACTCACGCGGGACAACGCTGCCGACACCCGCTCCGCGCCCTCACGCGACCGCGCGTCCGAAGTAGCACAGACCGCCGGCGACGACGCCGTCGAGCCCGCGGCGACCGCAGCAACCGTCCCCCACGGGGCGGCTCGCAGGGAGGTCGGCGCCGCGCCGTCGTGGACCGCCGGCGAGCGCGCGGCGTTCGACCTCGAGACCACGGGGCGGGATCCGCAGGAGGCGAGGATCGTGACGGCGTCGGTGGTCCTCGTGGACGCCACTGGGACCGTGACGCGGGAATGGGAGTGGCTCGCCGATCCCGGGATCGAGATCCCCGCGGAGGCCGCCGCGGTCCACGGCGTCACGACCGAACGGGCCCGCGCCGAGGGCCGCCCCGCCGCGGAGGTCACCGCGCAACTGCACGACGTGCTGAGCGGGCTGTGGCGCGCGGGGATCCCGGTGCTCGCATTCAACGCCGCCTACGACCTCACGGTCCTCGCGAGAGAGAGCGAGCGCCACGGTCTGCCCGCCCCGGCCCCGATGCCCGTGCTGGACCCGTTCGTGCTCAACAAGCAGGTGCACCGCTACCGCCGCGGCAAGCGGACGCTGGGCGCACTGTGCGAGGAGTACGGCGTGGTCCTGGATGCCGCACACACCTCCGCGGCGGACGCGCTGGCCACCGAGCGGCTCGCCACCGCCCTGGTCGAACGGTTCGCAGAGCTCGAACGACCCGCGGAAGAGCTGCACGAACTGCAGATCGGCTGGGCAGCCGAGCAAGCGGCGTCGTTGCAGGAGTACTTCCGGCGCCGAGATCCCGAGGCCGTGGTGGACGGCACGTGGCCCGTCCACCCGCACCCCTGACCCCACCCGCACCACTACAGCGACCGTCACGCGCACGACCGCGGCCGTCGCACTGCGCAACGACGACGGCGCGGCACCGCCGGGAACCACCCGGGCGGCGCCGCGCCGTCGTCGTACAGGAAAAGGCGTACAAAAAAGGCGGAGCGGATCAGCCTTCGGCGGGTCGAGCCTCCGCTGCCGCACGAGCCGCGGCGGGAAGGGCCGAGAGGATCCGGTCCATGGCCGAATCGTCGTGCGCCGCGGAGAGGAACCACGCCTCGAAGACCGAGGGCGGGAGGTAGACCCCGGCATCCAGCATGGAGTGGAAGAACGGCGTGTACCGGAAGCTCTCCTGAGCCTTGGCGTCCGCGTAGTCGTGCACCCCGCGGGCACCGGTCCCGAAGGCCACCGAGAACAGGTTGCCGGCCACCTGGATCGAGTGATCGACCCCGGCGGCATCGAGGGCCTCGTGCACCCCCGCCTGCAGCTGCTCGGAACGGCGGTCGATGGTCTGATACGCGATCCGGTCCGCGCACTTGAGCGTCGCGATCCCCGCGGCCATAGCCACGGGGTTCCCGGACAGCGTGCCCGCCTGGTACACCGGGCCCATGGGGGCCAGGTACTCCATGATCTCGCGGCGCCCGCCCAGTGCGGCGGTGGGCAGTCCCCCGCCGATGACCTTGCCGAACGTGAACAGGTCCGGGACCCAGTCCTCGCCGTTCTGGTTGCTGAGCCCCCAGTACCCGGCCTCGTGGACGCGGAAGCCCGTGAGCACCTCGTCCAGAATCATCAGGGCGCCGTTGTCCCGGGTGATCCGACGGATGTGCTCGTTGAAGTCGTTCTCCGGGGTGACCACGCCCATGTTGCACGGAGCGGCCTCGGTGATCACCGCGGCGATCTCACCGGGGTGCTCGGCGAAGACGGTCTCGAGCGCCGCGACGTCGTTGTAGGCCACCACGAGCGTCTGGGCGGCGGTGGCCTCGGTGACTCCCGCGGAACCCGGCAGGGCCAGGGTCGCGACACCGGAACCGGCCTCCGACAGGAGCGAATCCACGTGACCGTGGTAGCACCCGGCGAACTTGACCACCAGGTCGCGGCCCGTGAACCCGCGGGCCAGGCGCAGCGCCGTCATGGTGGCCTCGGTGCCCGTGGAGACCATGCGGATCTCCTCGAGCGGGGCCACGCGGTCCACCACGAGCTCGGCGAGTTCGGTCTCACCGCGCGTGGTGGCGCCGAAACCGAGACCGCGCTCCACGGCCTCGTGGACGGCCTCCGTGACCACGGGATGCGCGTGACCGATCAGCGCGGGGCCCCACGAGCACACCAGGTCCACGTACTCGCGCCCGTCCACGTCCGTGAGGTACGGGCCCTTGGCCGCGGCGATGAACGGCGGGGTACCGCCCACGGAGTTGAACGCGCGCACGGGCGAGTTGACGCCCCCGGGCATGACGCGCTGGGCGCGGTCGAACAGTTCTTGCGAAACACTCATGAGATCACTTCATTCCTTTCGCCGGGAGGCTCTCCCGGTGAGACCGTGCCGCGCGACGGCGCGGGCGCGGGGGTTCTGGGGTTACCTGCCGTTCTCCTCATGGAACCAGCGGGCGAGCTCGGTCGCGTAGTAGGTCAGGATCGAGTTGGCCCCGGCGCGCTTGATGGACAGCACGGACTCGCGGATCGCGGCGTCGCGGTTGATCCAGCCGTTCGCCGCGGCGGCCTCGATCATCGCGTACTCACCCGAGATCTGGTACGCCGAGACCGGCACGGGGGACGCGTCCGCGACCTCGCGCAGGATGTCCAGATAGCTCATGGCCGGCTTGACCATGACCATGTCCGCGCCCTCGTCCAGGTCCAGCTGCAGCTCCAGCAGGGCCTCCCGGCGGTTCGCAGGATCCATCTGATAGGTTTTGCGGTCACCCGTGAGCGTGGAGTCCACGGCTTCACGGAACGGGCCGTAGAACGCGGACGAGTACTTGGCGCTGTAGGCGAGGATCGACACGTCCTCGCGGCCCGCAGCGTCCAGTGCCGCGCGGATCACGCCCACCTGGCCGTCCATCATCCCGGAGGGTCCCAGCATGTGGGCGCCGGCCTCGGCCTGGGCCAGGCCCATGCGGCCGTAGATCTCCAGGGTGCGATCGTTGTCCACGCGGCCCTGATCATCCAGCACGCCGCAGTGGCCGTGATCGGTGAACTCGTCCAGGCACAGGTCCGACATGACCACGATGTCGTCCCCCACCTCGTCACGCACGGCACGGATCCCGCGGTTGAGAATGCCGTCCGGGTCCAGCGCGGCGGAGCCCTCTGCGTCGCGGGTCTGCGGGATCCCGAACAACATGAAGCCGCCCAGCCCCAGCTCCACGGCTTCGGCGGCCGCGCGCTTGAGAGAGTCCATGTTGTGCTGCACCACACCGGGCATCGAGGCCAGGGGCTGCGGCTCGTCGAGTCCTTCCTTGACGAACACGGGCAGGATCAGCTCGGACGGCGTCACGCGGGTCTCCGCGGTGAACCGGCGCATGGCCGGGGTACTGCGCAGTCTGCGGGGCCGTGACACGAGGTCGTACGACACGTCATGGTCGGTCATGGTTCACATCTCCTGATCATCGAAATCTTTGAGTCGTCACGGGGCGGGTCGTTGCGGGCTCGGCGTGACCGTCCCGCTCCGGCGCCGAAGTGTCCGGCTCACCCAGCGCCCGCGATACGGCGTCGGCCAGGGCCGCTGGGGTCGGTTGCGCGGAGGTCATCGGGTCGACTCCGCGGGCCCGCAGCGCGCGGGCGGTCGGTTCCCCGATCGCGATCCACGCCGTGGCGGCCGCGGGCGTCATGCCCTCCAGCAGGGCGTCCGCGCGCGACGGCGCCGTGACCACCACCGCGGCCAGCTCACCGGACGCGCACGCGGCCCGAGCGGCGTCGGCGCCCCATTCCTCGGGGGCTTCCGGTGTGGTTGCGGTCCCGGCACCGGGGGCGCGCAGCGGGCGGTCCGCCGGGGCCGGGACGGTGTCGTACGCGGTGATCCGCACGACGTCGTACCCCCGCTCCCGCAGTCCGCTCACGAGGGCGTCGGACGCGAGCGCCGAGACCGGCACGAGGGCCCGCACCGGGGCCCCGGATGCACCCGGGTGCTCCTCGGGCCACTCGGCGAGCATGCCCGCCGCGCTCGAGACGCGCGCGGGGACGAAATCCACGCCCACACCATACTCCCCCAGCGCGCGGACGGTCGCCTCGCCCACCGCGGCGACCCGCAGCGCGGGCTCACCGGCCTCGGTGCGGTGACGAGCGGAGGGCCGCCGAGCGGCGTCGAGCGCGGCACCCCACTGCGGGGTGGGGGCGACCGCGGCAAGCGCCGCCACCGTGGTCGCGGACGTCACGCACAACCACGTGGGACCGCTCGGGCCGGTGGCCTCGGCCAGCAGCTCCCGCAGTGATTCCACGTCCGACGGCAACTGGGCCTCGAGCAGGGGCGAGGCGCACGGCTCGTACCCGCGTTCCCGCAGCAGCACCGCCAGGGCGCTCGCGGAAGCGGGGTCGCGGGTGATGAGCACGCGCGCCGCGGTCACAGGCTCAACCGTGCCAACCGGTCCGCGCCGTGGGCCAACAGGTCCTCCGCGACCCGCTGACCGAGAGCCCGCGCGGCCTCGACCGAGGGTTCCGGCGCGGACTCCGTGCGGCGCATGACCTCGGAGCCGTCCGGATTCGCCACGACGACGTCCAGTTCGAGATCACCGTCCACGAGGCGTGCGAAGGTTCCCACAGGTGCGGCGCAGCCCGCCTCGAGACGAGCCAGCACCGAGCGCTCCGCGGTGACCGCGAGCCGCGTGGGCAGGTGGTCCACCGCGGCCAGACCGGTCGCGAGACCCGAGTCCGCCGCGAGTTCCGCCGAGACCTCGAGCGCGAGCGCACCCTGGCCCGGGGCCGGCAGCATCCGGTGCGGATCCAGGTACTCGGTGATCCGCCCCTCGAGGCCCAGGCGCTTGAGGCCCGACGCCGCGAGCACCACCGCGTCGAGGTCCCCCGGGTCCCCGGGAGCCACGCGGTTGAGCCGCGTGCCCACGTTGCCGCGGATGTCCACGATGCGCAGGTCGGGGCGCAGCGCGCGCAACTGCGCGACGCGCCGCGGCGAGCCCGTGCCCACGGCCGCGCCCTCCGGCAGTTCGTCGAGGGTCAGACCGTCACGGGCGCACAGGGCGTCCCGCGGGTCCTCACGCTGCGGCAGCGCGGCAATGGTGAGCCCCGTGACCGCCGCGGTGGGCAGGTCCTTGAGGGAGTGCACGGCCAGGTCCACGGCGCCATCGAGCACCTGGGACCGCAACGCCGTGGCGAAGACCCCTGTACCGCCCAACTGGGACAGCGGCCCGGTGAGCACGTCGCCCTCGGTGCGCACGGTGACCAGCTCGTGGTCGATGCCCCCGGCACGGGAGACGGCCTCGGCCGCCCACCGGCTCTGGGTCATGGCCAGCTGCGAGCCTCGGGTGCCCACCCTGAACACGGGTCCACTCACCGGTGGATCACCTCGCCGTTCTCGTCGAGCCCCACGGGGATCGGCTCGCCGACGGGCCGCTGGGCGATCGTGGGGCGGGGTTCGCTCTGGCCGCGCAGCACCTTCACGCAGCAGTCCGGGGCGCACGTGTCGAACCACGTGCCCTGGGCGCACGCGGATACCCGCGGGGGCGCGGTGGGCGTGCCCAGCCGCTGCTCCACGAGGTCCGCGAGCGCGGCCACGAACTCGGGATCGGTGCCGGCGGTGGGGATGCGCTCGAACTCCAGGCCGGCCTCGGCCGCGGCGTCACGGGCCTCGGTGTCGAGGTCCCAGAGCACCTCCATGTGGTCCGAGACGAAGCCCAGGGGCACCACGGCCACGCCGGTGACGCCCTTGCCAGGCAGCTCCTCGATGACGTCGCAGATGTCCGGTTCGAGCCACGGGACCTGCGGGGGCCCGGAGCGGGACTGGTACACGAGCTCCCACTCCACCCCGTTCATGGGCTCGCCCACCTGCTCCACGATCCAGCGCGCGGCCGCAAGGTGCTGCGCCACGTAGGCGGAGTCCCCCTCGAAGCTCATCCGCTGGGAGCCGGCCGCGTTGGCGTCCGTCATGGGCACGGAGTGGGTGGTGAACAGCACGCGCACGGGTCCGTCAGTACGCTCGCGCAGGGCGAGCAGCGAGTCCCGCAGCTTGGTGGCGTACGGGCGCAGGAAGCCCTCGGAGTCGTAGTACTGCCGGATCTTCTCCACGTGCAGCTCGTCCTGCAGCCCCGTCTCCTCCAGGCCCACGCCGTAGTCCTCCCGGTACTGGCGGCAGCTGGAGTACCCGGAGTACGCGCTCGTGGCGAGCACCAGCAGGTCCCGGTACCCGCGCTCGTGGCTCTCGCGCAGAACGTCCGCCACGTACGGGTCCCAGTTGCGGTTGGCGAGCAGCACGGGCAGCTCCACACCACGACGCCGCAGCTCGGCCTCGAGCGCATCGCGCAGCGCCCGGTTCTGGGCGTTGATGGGGCTCACGCCGCCGTTCGCACGGTAGTGGGTGGCCACCTCCTCGAGCCGCTCGTCCGGGATGCCGCGGCCGCGCGTGACGTTGCGCAGGAACGGGATCACGTCCTCCTGACCCTCCGGCCCGCCGAAGGAGGAGAGGATCAGGGCGTCGAAGCTGCGCGGCGCGTTGGCGCGCTCGGCACTCAGGGCATTGGTCTCTCGGGTGTCAGTCATCTCAGTCAAGCACCTCGGCAATCTCGTGGGTGGTGATCCGGCGCCCCGTGTAGAACGGGGTCTCCTCGCGCACGTGCAGGCGTGCCTCGGTGTTGCGGAAGTGGCGCATGATGTCCACCAGGTCCACGAGCTCCGGGGCCTCCAGGGCCAGCAGCCATTCGAAGTCGTTGAGCCCGAAGCACGCGATGGTGTTGGCGAGCACCTGCGGGTACTCGCGGGCCTTCATGCCGTGGTTCTTGAGCATCTCCCCGCGGCGCTGCGGGTTCATGTAGTACCACTCGTAGGAGCGCACGAACGGGTAGACGCACACCCACGCGCCAGCCTCCGCACCGCGCGCGAACGCGGGCGAGTGGTTGGACGTGAACTCCGCCTCGCGGTGCACACCCATGGCGTTCCAGGACTGCCGGGTGCCCGCGAGCAGCGGCTGACGGCGCAGTTGCCGGATCGCGGCCTGCAGGGCGTCCGGTTCCTTGCCCGTGAGCCACAGCATCAGATCGGCGCCCTCGCGCATCCCGGAGACGTCGTACACGCCGCGCACGGTGACGCCCCGACCCTCGAGGTCCTTCACGAGCTCGTCGAACGCGCTGCGGTTGGCCTGCGAGTCCGCGTCCCGCGGGCGCTCACCCGTCCGCTCGAACACTGTGTAACCGGCCCAGTACAGCGTGTCCCCGCCGGCCTGTGCCGCGTCCTGGCCTGCCTCGGTTGCGTGCTCACTCATCGTGTGTGCTCCCTTTCGACTTCTCGTTCTGTTCACGTTCGGTGGTTCTCGTCCCGCGCAGCACTGCCCGGGCTGCGCGGACGACGTCGCACGGCTCGGTCCCGCGCGCGGCGGTCCCTCAGTTCGGGGTCACGTCGAACCCGTGGTGCTTGAGCAGGGTCCTGACCTGGTGGCGGGTGTCGGCGACGACCGCCGCGAGTCCCGTGCCGGACAGCCACGCCCCCACGGCCGCGGCGTCCGGGACGTCCTTGAGCGCCCGGCGGAACCCCGTGACGCGGGCGCTGTGACCCGCGTCCGTGCGCGGCAGGGCGGTGTGCCACCGCACGACGTCCGCGCCCACGAGCTGTTCTGGCTCGATCGGTACGCCCAGCAGCGTGCTCGCGTCCCCGAGGGCGAGCGAGATGAGGTGCTTGTCCTCGAGCGTGACCTCCGGGGAGGGGCCCGATCCACGCGGGGTGGCCCGGCCGTAGGATAACCGCACCACGTGGCGGTGCTCCCCGGCCTCGCGAGCCACCCACTTCCACTTGGCCGTGGCGTGGGTCAGGGCCTTGGCGCGCACCTCGCGCACGTCGTCGCTCACGAGCAGACCGGTCCCGCGGGGTGCACTGTCCAGGGCGGGGCAATCCAGCACGAGGGTGGCGAGCGCGATCCGGGGCCCCGAGCGAGGCGTGAAGTTCTGGACGTCGCTGACCTGCGTGCCGAGCAAGCGCACCGTGGTGGGTCCGTCCGTGGCCATCACGAGCAGTTCCCCGCGGGCCACGGCCGTCTTGTCCCCGTTCACGGGTTGGCGCTGGATCACCATCCACCCGGGCCTGCGCGGGTCGCGGTCCAGGGCGATGACGTCGTAGCGGGTCACGAGCTTGACGCCCAACCGCTCCGCGTCCCGCACGAGCCGTTCGCTGAGCAGGTTCATCCCGCCGTCGAGCCCGGCCACGTTCGCACCCGCGGGGCTCGCTGTGCGCAGTGCACCCGCGGCCGCGCCCAGGCTGCCGAGTTCGCGCAAGCGGGCGCGCAAACCGGGGGCCACGGCGTCGACGTCGAGTTCGTCCGGGTGGGTCGAGTAGACCCCGGAGACGAACGGGGTGACCAACCGGTCCAGCACGCGCTGGCCCATGCGGGCACGCACGAGACCGCCGATGGAACGCTCCCCCGCACCCACGCGGGCCGGCAGCGCCCTGTCCATGCGCGCACGGGCCACGCCCGCCCGGCCCAGGGGCTTGCGCAGCTCCGGTGCGGTGGGGTCCGCGGGGATCCCGAGCACCCCGGACTTGGGGGCGGGCACCGCACCCTCAGGGAGTTGCAACCAGGAGCCCGCGGGATGGGGGGTGACCACGCGGTCGGAGAGCCCGAGTTCCTCGAGCAGATCGGGTACGGCGTCCGAGCGTGTGGCGAAGGATTCTGCGCCGGAGTCCAGGACGAGTCCCGCCACCTCGTGGGCACCCACGGCGCCGCCGAAGTGGTCCGAGGCCTCGACCAGGGTCACGCGCAGACCGGCGCGCGCCAGGTCACGGGCGGCCGTCAACCCGGCGACGCCGCCGCCCACCACGAGAGCCGTGCGAGGACGCCGTGGCGCGGTGCGCCGCTGGGCACCGGGGGAAGTTGTCACCGAGTCTCCTTGTGGATGAAGGTCACCAGTTCGCTCAGCACGTCCGGGTCCGTCTCCGGCGGCACGCCGTGGCCCAGGTTGACCACGTGACCGGGGGCGCTGCGACCGCGGCGCAGAACGTCGCGGGCGTGCTCGTGTAGCACCTCCCGCGGGGCGGCGAGCAGCGCGGGATCGATGTTGCCCTGCACCACGGTGCGCCCACCCAGACGCTGCGATGCGATGTCCAACGGGATGCGATAATCCACACCCACGGCGTCCGCTCCCGCGTCCCGCATGGCGGCCAACAGCTCGCCCGTACCCGTGCCGAAATGGATCCGCGGTACCCCCAGGTCCGCCACGGCGGCGAGCGCGTCCGCGGAGTGGCGCTGGACGTGCGCCTCGTAGTCGGCGAGCGACAGGGAGCCCGCCCACGAATCGAACAACTGCACGGCCGAGGCCCCCGCTTCCACTTGGGCGCGCAGGAACGCTCCGGAGGTGCGCGCGGCCCACTCGGCCAGAGCGGTCCAGGACGCGGGATCCGCGTGCATCATGGTGCGCGGGCGCAAGTGGTCGCGCGAGGGCCCGCCCTCCACGGCGTATGCGGCGATCGTGAACGGCGCGCCCGCGAAACCGATCAGCGGGGTGTCCCCGAGCTCGGCGACCGTGCGCGCCACGGCCTCGCGGATCGGGTCCAACGCCGAGTCCGGCAGTTCGGGCAGCGCGGTGACGTCCGCGGCGGTGCGCACAGGGTGGTCGAGCACTGGGCCGCGCCCGGCCACGATGTCCACGGCCACCGAGGCGAGCTTCATGGGCACCACGATGTCGGAGAAGAAGATGGCCGCGTCCACGCCGTGCCGGCGCACCGGCTGCAGGGTGATCTCCGCGGCGAGGTCCGGGGTCAGGCACGCCTCGAGCATCCTCGTGCCCTCCCGGGCGGCGCGGTACTCGGGCAGCGAGCGACCCGCCTGACGCATGAACCACACGGGCGTGTGCGCGGCGGGGAGCCCCCGCAGGGTACTGATCAGGGGGGAGTCGGCCACACCCGCCGAGCGCAGCGGGTGCTCGGTGGGCAGCGCGGCGATGCGCTGCTCCCACGCGTGATCGCCGCCCGGCTCCGTGGCCGCGGCGGGATCATGGGGGGACTCGGCGCGGCGGGATTCTACGGTGCGATCATTCTGGGAAGCCATAATGGCCCCATTGTGCCAAAGGAACCCGCCGGTTTTGATGACGTAGTGTCCGCCGGGAACACAATCTCTGCGCCGGGTGCGCCCAGTGGTTATGCTGAGCGAGCCAGGATGAATTCGTCTAGGATGGCCGGATTGTGGTTCTTTTCTGTCTTGTCGCATCGCACCGTTCCGTCGACCTCAACACCGTCGCACGGTTGAGCACGGGGGCTCTCGGGGTGGCCGAGGAGGCCGTGTCCCAGGGCGCGCTCTCGGGGGCCATCACGCTATCCACGTGCAACCGGCTCGAACTCTACGCTGAGCTGCCCGAGGACGGGACCCGCGACGTCGCCCTGGCCCAGCAGCAGCTCGCCGAACGCGTGGCTGAGCGCGCTGGGCTGGACGAACGCTTCGTCCTGGAGACCATGGACACCTACCACGGCACCGAGGTCCCGCAACACCTGTTCACCGTGGTCTCCGGTCTGGAGTCCGCCGTGGTGGGCGAGCGTGAGATCACCGGACAGGTCCGCCGCGCGCTGAACCAGGCCCGCCAGTCCGGCACCGCTTCGGGACACCTCGTGCAGTTATTCGAGGCCGCCGCCCGCACCGCACGTGAGGTCGGGGCCCGCACCGGCCTCGGTGAGCGGGGACGCTCCATCGTGTCCGTGGCCCTGGACCTCGCCGACGACATCACCCGCGGCAGCTGGCCCAACCGGCACGCCCTGATCTTCGGCACCGGCGCGTACGCCGGCGCCACCATGGCCGCGCTGCGCGACCGCGGCTGCGCGGACATCGAGGTCTACTCCGGTTCCGGACGCGCCCAGCAGTTCACGGACCAACGCGGCGGCTCCCCCGTCACGGAGGTCGAGCTGCCGGCGGCACTGCGCCGCGCGGACGTCGTGATCGGCTGCTCGGGCGGCTCCGCCCCCATACCGGCGTCCGCCTTCCCGAGCGGACCGCGCACCGTGATCGACCTCGCGCTGGCGCGGGACTTCGACCCCGCCGTCGCGGACCTGCCGGACGTGGAGCTGATCACCCTGGAATCGGTGCGCGTGGCCGCACCCGAGGAGACCCGCGAGTCCGTGAGCGCGGCGCGCGAGATCGTGGACGAGGCCGCCCAGGGCTTCGCGGCAGCCCAGAACGCCCGCACCATGGACCAGGCCATCGTGGCGCTGCGCAAGCACACCATGGCCGTGCTGGACACCGAACTCGAGAAGGTCCGTGCCCACCACGGCTGCACCGGCGCGGAGGAACAGATCGAGATGGCCATGCGCCGCATGGTCCGCTCACTGCTGCACATCCCCACCGTCCGTGCCCGTCAGCTCGCCGCGGAGGGCCGCGCGGACGAATACATTTCCGGATTGGAAGCGCTGTTCGGTCTGGAGGTCGCACCACCGCAGACCCTCCCCGCGGATCAGGATCCCCTCGCTGAACGATCCCCCTCAGACACCCCGCGTCCCCGCGCGGCCGGTTGAAGCCACGACGGGCGAGGGCCCGTCACAGAGGAGGACCCCATGAACGCTCCCGATGCACGCGACGCGCCCGCGCCCACCGGCCACACGCGGGCCCCTCGCATGACCCGGGACCAGCGGCGGGAGCAGCTATTGAGCACGGCACTGCGGGTGTTCTCCGAAGGCGGCTACCACTCGACCTCCATGGACGAGATCGCCGCCGCGGCCGGGGTCTCCAAACCGGTGCTCTACCAGCACTTCCCGGGTAAGCGGGACCTGTTCCTGGCGCTCGTGCAGTTCACGCTCGCGGAACTGTCCGAGAAGCTCGAGCGGTCCCTGGCCAGCGCCGAGACCAACAAGGCGCGGGTGCAGAACGTGATCGACACCCACTTCGAGTTCGTGAACAGCCAGCCGGAGGCCCATCGGCTCGTGTTCAGCGCGGACCTCATGTCCTTCCCCGAGGTCGCGGCGCAACTGGACGAGTTCTACCAGGGGATTGCCGTGGCCGTGGCCGCGGTGCTCGGACCCAAAGCGGGCATGCCACCGGCCCAGGCCATCATGCTGTCCCGGGGCCTCGTGCACCTGGTCCAGACCTCCGCTGTGTTCTGGACCCGCCACCCGGAAGCGGGCACACGCGAAGAGGTCCAGGACCGGATTTTCCGTTTAGCCTGGGGCGGAATCAGGACGCTCGACGAGGAGCGCCGGGAACCTGCTCCTAAACTGATCGGCAACGACCGAGGCTGACGCGCCCGCCCCTCACCGGGGTGCGCGGCACCTGGAAGACATGGTCCGGCCCGTGATCACCGTGGGCCGGTGACGCCGCAGGAGGTACTCATGGAAATCAAGATCGGGATTCAGAACGTGGCCCGCGAGCTCGTGGTCAACGCCGACCTCTCCGCGGACGAGGTGCAGACCAAGGTCACGGAGGCGCTGAGCTCCGGCGCACCGCTCGTGCTGCAGGACACCAAGGGTTCCACCACCGTGGTCCCCTCCGCGAGCATCGGCTACGTGGAGACCGGCCAGGAGACCAAGCGAAAGGTGGGTTTCACCCCCCTGCCCCTCGGCTGAACCGCCCACGCCGTGAGGCCCCCGGACCACCGCGTCCGGGGGCCTCACCGTTTTGCGGGTACACTGGAGGTGTTTATCAGGATGACCGGTCGTCCCATGAGACCGTCACGTTCACTTGTTACCCGGCTTCGGCCCGCGCCCGGAAGGTCCCGCGCCTTCCGCTGAGCGCCCGGGCGGGGTGCGTTTCACGATCGGCTTCCTCTCACAGCGCGGCGGCCCCCGCTTCGTGCCGCTCCGTCCTCCGGGACGGCCCGGCCGATGATCCGGTGTGGTGCCCCGCGCCGACCCGTGAAGGACATTCGTGACCGATATCACTGCAACACCCGAACACGACATCATCGAGCCAGACGAGGCCGGGACCCAGGCGGTCGACACCGCCGAACCCGTGACCGAGTCCTCGTTCGCGGACTTCGGCGTCCGCCAGGACATCGTGGACGCGCTCGCCGAGCACGGCATCACCTCCCCGTTCCCCATCCAGGCCATGACGCTGCCCATCGCGCTGTCCGGCCAGGACATCATCGGTCAGGCCAAGACCGGTACCGGCAAGACCCTCGGTTTCGGCATCCCCGCACTGCAGCGTGCCGTAGGCCGTGACGACGACGGCTGGGCCCAGTTGAAGAAGCCCGGCGCCCCCCAGGCATTGATCGTGGTCCCCACGCGTGAGCTCGCGGTCCAGGTGGGCAGCGACCTCGCGATCGCCGCCAAGACCCGCAACGCCCGCGTGGCCACGATCTACGGTGGCCGCCCCTACGAGTCGCAGATCGCCGAGCTCGAAAAGGGCGTGGAGGTCGTCGTGGGCACCCCCGGGCGCCTGATCGACCTCAACCGCCAGCACTTCCTGGACCTGAGCCACGTGCGCATGGTCGTGCTGGACGAGGCGGACGAGATGCTGGACCTGGGCTTCCTCCCGGACGTGGAGAAGCTGCTGGCCACGGTTCCGCAGGTGCGCCAAACCATGCTGTTCTCCGCGACCATGCCCGGCCCCGTGGTGGCCATGGCACGGCGGTACATGACCCGGCCCATGCACATCCGTGCGGCTGCCCCGGACGAGGGCAGCACCAAGAAGGACATCCGTCAGGTCATCTACCGCGCCCACCACCTGGACAAGGACGAGGTCGTCGCGCGCATCCTGCAGGCCGAGGGCCGGGGACGGACCATCATCTTCACGCGTACCAAACGCGCGGCCGCCAAGCTCGCGGACGAGCTCATCCACCGCGGTTTCGCCGCCGCTCCCCTGCACGGCGACCTGGGCCAGGGCGCCCGCGAGCAGGCGCTGCGCGCGTTCCGTCACGGCAAGGTGGACGTGCTTGTGGCCACGGACGTCGCCGCGCGAGGGATCGACGTCGAGGACGTC
The DNA here is from genome assembly GCA_014652975.1 of Kocuria marina. GTDB lineage: Bacteria > Actinomycetota > Actinomycetes > Actinomycetales > Micrococcaceae > Kocuria > Kocuria marina. Next base: position 254,398 of record BMZV01000004.1, read on the forward strand.
ACCCACGTGATCAACTTCCAGTGCCCCGAGGACGAGAAGACTTACCTGCACCGCACCGGGCGCACCGGGCGCGCGGGCAACAAGGGCACGGCCATCACGTTCGTGGACTGGGACGACGTCCCCCGCTGGCGCCTGATCGACAATGCCCTCGAGCTGGGCGTGCCCGAACCCGTGGAGACCTACTCGTCCTCCGATCACCTCTACACGGACCTGAACATCCCGCGCGGCGTCAAGGGCAAGCTGCCCAAGTCGCAGCGCACGCTCGAGGGCCTCGACGCCGAGGAGCTCGAGGACCTCGGTGACGGCAGGCCGCAGCACTCCGAGAAGCGTTCGGGCCGCGGCGGTCGCGGTGGTTCCGGTGGCCGCAACGGCTCCGGCGCACGACGCCGCTCGGGCGGTTCCGACCCCCGCAGCGGCTCCGCGGGGCGATCCCAGGCGGAGAACCAGCGGCCCCGCTCCGAGCAGGGCGAGCGTTCCCGGGAGACCTCCGTGGAGAACACGGGCGAGGGCACCAAGCGGCGCCGGCGGCGTCGTCGTTCCTCGGGGCAGAACAAGGCTGCCCAGGGCGGTCAGCAGGCGCAGCAGTCCTCTACAGCGGGAGAGTAGATGGCGCAGTGGGAGCCCTTCGCATTCGACGCGGAGGGCACCAGCGCGATCGTGCACGGTGAGAACCTCAACGTGCTGGAGGGGCTGCCGGACGAGGCGTTCTCCCTGGTATACCTGGACCCCCCGTTCAACACGGGCAGGGACCAGGTGCGCCGCACCACTCGCTCCGTCCCCGCGGCCGCGGGCGAGGGCGATCGCGTGGGCTTCGCGGGGCGTTCCTACGAAACGATCATGGGCTCGTTGCTGCGCTACGAGGACTCGTTCGCGGACTACCTGGGCTTCCTGGAACCCCGGCTGATGCATGCCCGGCGCGTGCTGGCCACGCACGGGACGCTGTACGTGCACCTGGACTACCGCGAGGTGCACTACGTCAAGGTGCTGCTGGACGCGCTGTTCGGCCGCCGGTGCTTCCTCAACGAGATCATCTGGGCCTACGACTTCGGCGGACGCACCGCCAAGCGATGGCCGGCCAAGCACGACACGATCCTGGTCTACGTCAAGGATCCGACCGCCTACCACTTCAACTCCGCGGACGTGGACCGGGAGCCGTACATGGCCCCGGGGCTCGTGGGTCCCGTCAAAGCCGCGCGCGGCAAGCTGCCCACGGACGTGTGGTGGCACACGATCGTCTCCCCCACGGGCAAGGAAAAGACCGGTTATCCCACGCAGAAACCCGCCGGGGTGTTGCGCCGGATCGTCACGGCGTCCTCGCGTCCCGGGGACTGGGTGCTGGACTTCTTCGCAGGCTCGGGGACCACGGGCGCGGTCAGCGAGCAACTGGGCCGGAAGTTCGTGTGCGTGGACTCCAACCCCGAGGCCGTGGACGTCATGCGTCGGCGCCTGCCGGATACGGCGGTGTTCAGCGCGTCCTGATCCGGTTCACGAGCCGCTGCATCCCGACTGTTCTTCGAAACGTCGTCAGGACCGTGCCGTGCGCCCCGGCCTCACGGCCAGCGGACCTCCATCCCGGAGGTGGCCTGTTCGCAAATCCTCGTGAGCGAACGCACTGACGTGGAGTTCTCCCCCAACCGATTGGGCTTGCCCGCGCCGTGGTAGTCGCTGGATCCCGTGACGATGAGATCGTGGTCCGCGGCGAGCTTCATGAGCACCGCGCGGGACTCGTCCGGGTTGTCCCGGTGGGCGACTTCCACGCCGGCCAGACCGGCGTCGATCATCGCGTTGAAATCGGCCGGGGTGGCCACGCGACCGCGCAACGGGGCCATGGGGTGGGCGCACACCGGGACCCCGCCCGCCGCGCGCACGAGTTTGATGGCCTGCACCGGGTCCAGGGCCATGTGCCGCACGTAGTACTTAGATCGCCCGGAGAGCATGTCCGAGAACGCGGCAGAGCGGTTTGGGACGACGCCCAGCTCCACCAGGGCGTCCGCGATGTGTGGGCGGCCCACCGTGGCCTCGGGACTCACGTGGGCCATGACGTCGTCCCAGCTGATCGGGTAGTCCTGCGCGAGCAGGTCCACCATCTTGTGCGCGCGGGAGAGTCGGCTGCGCCGGGACTCCTCGATCGCGTCCAGCAGCGGTGCGTGGTCCGGGCCGTGCAGATAGCTGAGCATGTGCACCGAGATACCGTCCGCGGTGGTGCACGTGATCTCCATGCCGGGTACGAACGCGACCCCCAGGGACACGGCGGTGTCCCCCGCCTCCTGCCACCCCGCGGTGGTGTCGTGATCGGTGAGCGCGAAGACGTTGAGCCCGGCCCGGTGTGCCGCGCGGGCCACGTCCGCCGGGGACTCCGTGCCGTCCGACGCGTTGGAGTGGGTGTGCAGGTCGATTCTCATCACCTCCACGATACCCGCGGACCGCGGTGGGTCGGCCCGCGATACGCGCCGACCGGACGAGGCCGAGCCATCGCTACCGATCGCCCGGTCCTCGCTGCCCACGGGCCAGGGTTGACCGGCGTGGCACCATGGACGAGAACATTCCGCCAGCATCGCGACCCGCGCGGGAGCCCGCGCCCCGAAGGAGATGACCGCGTCCATGAGCCAAGGCTCAGCACACCCCACCGCTTCCCATCACGCGAGCGAGGACGCCGCGCAGCCCATGGACGAGCGGGTGGACAACCGCTCGCAGCGCCCCGACAACGCGGAGTTCCGCGAGTTCATGGCCTCGGGTTGGGCCGCTCCGGAGCACACGACGACGCCGCGCGCCGAGGTCGCGGAGTTCGCCGCTCAGCGCCGTGCCCGGCTCTCCCGGATGTTCCCCGGCGAGCGTCTCGTGATCCCCGCGGGCGCCCCCAAGGTGCGCTCGAACGACACCGACTATCGCTTCCGCCCGCACTCCGCGTTCGCGCACCTCACGGGCATGGGAGTGGACCACGAGCCCGAGGCCGTGCTGGTCATGGAACCCACCGAGCAGGGTCAGGGAGACGACGGCAGCGACCACACCTCCACCCTGTACTTCCACCCCATGGCCGGGCGGGACTCCGCGGAGTTCTACGCGGATGCCAAGAACGGTGAGTTCTGGGTGGGGCCCCGCCCCACGCTGGCGCAATTGCGCGACGAGTTCGCGCTGCCCACCGAGGACCTCTCCGCTCTGGAGACCGCGGTCACCAAGGACGCAGGCAACACCGCCCTGGGTGGTCTCAGCATTCGTTTGGTGCGGGACGTGGACCTGAACATGGACGCGCTCGTGGACACCTCCCGGATCAACACGGGCGTGGACCTCGAGCAGTCGGACACCAAGGACGCGACCCTGGCCGAGGCCCTGAGCGAGCTGCGGCTCATCAAGGACGAGTACGAGGTCGGGCAGTTGCGCGAGGCCGTGGCGGCCACGATCCGCGGTTTCGAGGACATCGTCTCCGTGCTGCCGCGCGCGATCGGCGGTGAACGCGGCGAGCGCGTAGTCGAGGGCGCGTTCTTCTCCCGCGCCCGCCTCGAGGGCAACGACCTCGGCTACGACACCATCGCGGCGTCCGGGAACAACGCGACCGTGCTGCACTGGATCCGCAACAACGGCTCGGTCAAGCCGGGCGAGCTGATCCTCGTGGACGCGGGTGTGGAGGCCGAGTCGCTCTACACCGCGGACCTCACCCGCACCCTGCCCGTGACCGGCAGCTACACGGACGTGCAGCGCCGGATCTACCAGGCCGTGCTCGACGCCGCGGACGCCGCGTTCGACGTCGCCGTCCCCGGTAACAAGTTCCGGGACCTCCACGCCGCGGCCATGAAGGTGCTCGCCCAGCGGCTCGAGGAATGGGGGCTGTTGCCGGTGTCCGCGGAGGTCTCCCTGTCCGAGGCCGGTCAGCACCACCGCCGCTGGATGCCGCACGGTACGAGCCACCACCTGGGACTGGACGTGCACGACTGCGCCCAGGCCAAGCGTGAGCTCTACCTGGACGCTGTGATCGAGCCGGGGATGGTGTTCACGATCGAGCCCGGGTTGTACTTCAAGAACGAGGACCTCGCGATCCCCGAGGAGTACCGCGGCATCGGTGTGCGCATCGAGGACGACGTGCTGATCACCGAGCAGGGCAACGAGAACCTCTCCGAGGCCCTCCCCCGCAACCCCGACGACGTGGAGTCGTGGATCCAGGGCATCTGGAACCGGGACGAGAACGTGGGCCCCAGCGCGGGCCCCGCGGCGTAACCCCCGGAACACCTAGAGAGTGATCCCCGGGCCCGCATGTCAGGACCCGGGGATCGCTCTCTGTGCGTGACGCCGCCGAACTCCCAGTCACTCCCGCGCCACCTTCGGGCACCATTTGTGGCTCTGGCGTGCCCGAAATTTTGTTGCGCGTGTGCCGTGGGTCAGCGCTGGTCCTCGCCGTGCGGCCGCTGGGTCGTGCCCTGTCCGTTGTGCGGGGTGGACCCGCCCTCGCGCGGTGCCTCGGGGGTACCCGGCTGTGTCCACGGCGCCGCGCGGTCGGCCGACTGAGCCGGGTTCGCGGGGATCGTGCCCGATGACGCCCCGTCTGTGGAGGGAGCGGGAGCGTCGGCCGCGGGGTGGGACGGAGCGGCGGCGTTCGCGGGGGCCTGCGGTGCGGGCTGTCCACCGGCCGGGGCGGCGTCGGAGGGTTCGAGCCGGATACCGTACTGCGGGCGTCCGTCCGGGAGGTCCGGGAACTTCGCGGAACGGTTGGCGTCTTCCTGCTGCTGATCTGCACCCGGGAGAAACACACCGTAGCGCGGCTCGGAACCGCCGGGAGCGTTCTGTCCCCCGGGATCACCCTGCACCGGAGCACCGTGAACCGGGGCGCCCTGACCCGGAGCGCCCGGCCGCCCGCCCTGGACGGGACCGCCCTGGGCCGGTCCACCGTACTGCGGGCCACCGGGGTACTGGCTGCCCTGCGGAGCACCCGAACCACCCCACTGGTCACCCTGCGGACCGGCGGGACCGCGGTACCCCTGACCCGGGTTCTGCCCGCGCTGCCCCACCACGTGGCCGCCCTCCATGCCGTTGAGCACCTGGCGGGCCTGACCCGCGACCTCCGGGGCGGCGAGGACCTCGTAGCTGCCCGCCACGATCCTGCTGGTCGAGGTGAAGTCCCGCTTGCCGCGGGACATGGCGTACGTGATGGTGGCCATGAGCATCCAGAACGCGCCACCGAGGATCATGGTGAGCAACAGGGACGAAGCCATGTTGGCCCCGCCCAGCAGGGACATCAAAAGGCCGAAGAACGCGCCGAAGACCAGACCGTTGAGCGCACCCTGCAGGGCGACCTTGGGGTAGGAGAGCCGACCGGTGACCTGCTCCACGGACTTGAGGTCGCTGCCGATGATCGAGACCATGGCCACGGGGAAGTGTTCGTCCGCCATGTAGTCAACGGCTTTCTGCGCCAGGGCGTAGGTCCGGTAACGGCCCACCACCTCACCGCGGGGCATTTCCGGGGCGATGGACAGTTGGGCGGGGCCTGGTTTCGAGTTGCTCATGCCATCCATTGTCCCGTAGTCACCCACGAGCCCGCCGGGAAAACCCTGGATCATCGCAGCGGGTGAACACGGCGGCCGGTGAACCCACCCCGGATCGGGTGCCCAGCAACCGGTATTGCCCGGGTTCTGATCCCCCACTCCAGGAATGGGACCGCACTGAAGCGCCCTGGGTCTGATGGAGACTCGCGCTATTTGATTCCGACCAGGTGTTCGCGGTCGGCTTGGACAGCATAGAACGCGTTCTCGAACTCGGCGGGCGGGACGTCGCCGAGGTAGCTGTGGAGGCGCTGCGTGTTGTGCCAGTGCACCCAACCGAGGGTGGCGAGCTCGAGATTCTCGACCGTCTTCCACGGCCCGGACCGGGCCGGCCCGCGGACGAGTTCGGCCTTGTAGTACCCGTTCACCGTCTCGGCCAAGGCATTGTCATAGCTGTCACCGACGGTCCCGATCGACGGCGTCGCGCCGATCTCCGCGAGGCGTTCGCC
>BMZV01000005.1:0-120706 GCA_014652975.1 Kocuria marina
TGGGAGAGTAAGACACCGCCGGGATTAACATGAAAGAAAGAAGTGGTCGAGGCCGCACCCCCTTAGGGGCGCGGCCTCCCACCATTTAACACGCCGGAACGCTGTAGTGTCTGGGGCTATGGTCGTTGAAGCAGCTGTGAAGCCTCCGAACCGAGCGCGCGTCGTCGTGGTGGGCGGTGGCAATGGCGGGATCGCCCTGGCCTCGCGCCTGAATCGCAAGGGCGAGAGCGACGTCGTGATCGTTGAGCCCCGCTCGGAGCATTTCTACCGCCCGCTCTTGTCCTACGTGGGAGCCGGCCTGGCGACCCTGGGCGATGCACGGCGGGAGCAAAGCAAAGTCATGCCGGAGGGATCCACCTGGGTGCGCGACGTCGTGACACGGGTCCATCCCGAACTCTCCACGGTGACCCTGGGCAGCGGCGCGACGATCGGCTACGACCAGCTCGTGCTCGCCGCCGGCTCGCGTCCCGACTGGGACTTCATCCCGGGATCGGCTGAGGCCGTCCTGTCCGAGAACGCGTCCACTAACTATCTGTTCGATCTCGCCCCGAAGACGTGGCGACTCGTGGACGGCGCCACCTCGGGGACCGCTGTGTTCACGATGCCCGACACCACGTGCCCGTGTGCGGGGGCCGCCCAGAAGATTCTCTACATGGCGTGCGATCTGTGGCGCAGCCGCGGTTTCCTGGACGACATGCGGGTGGTCCTCACCGTCCCGGAAGACACGATCTTCGGCGTCCCCGTCGTGGACGATGAACTACAACGGGCGGTCGACGATTACGGGATCGAGCTACGCACGCGTACCCGTGTCCGGTCGGTGGACTTGAGGACGAGCGCGATCACGATCGAATCCGACGGTGCCACGGAGGACATCTCGTACGACTTCCTGCACCTCACGCCCCCGCACATCGCCCCGGACTGGGTGGTGGATTGCGGCCTTTCCACCGAGGGAGCGCGCGGGTTCGTGGACGTGGATCCCGGGACGCTGCGTCATCGTCAGTACGAGAACGTCTGGGCACTCGGGGACATCGCGGCCACCCCGGGCTCCAGTTCCGGTGGTGCGCTGCGGAAGCAGACACCGGTCGTCGCGCAGAACGTCCTGTCCGCGATGCGCGGGCAGCCCGCCACTGCCCGGTACTCCGGGTACACCGTGAGTCCGTTCACCGTCTCCCGCCGCACGCTGGTGCTGGCGGAGTTCACCGCGGACGGCACCCCCAAGCCCAGCAGCAAGGTGTTCGACCCGCGGAAGGAACGCAGGTCCACGTTCCTCTTCGACCGCTGGGGCCTTCCTTGGATCTACTGGCACCGCATCCTGCGGGGTAAGTGACGCTTCGCGCTCCCCCGCCCGGAGCGACCCCGCACCGATCACCGACCCCGAGGTGGGATCCCATGCAGAAAAGATCATCCCGCACGTGTGGTGCCAGGGCACCGCGGAGGAAGCAGTCGCGTTCTACCGGAACGCCCTGCCGGACTGCATGCTCGCCGGTTCGTCCCGGTATCCGTCGGAGGGGGTGCCCGATTTCCAGCAGACGTTCGCCGGCGAACTGCTCACCGCGGATCTGCGGATCGGGGACTACCACGTGGTCCTCATCAACGCGGGTAACGCATGCTGGAGATGAAAAAGCTGAGTATCGCGGGGCTGCGCGGGGACTGACTCCGAGGATCCCGCGCGTCTGCCTCTGGGGCGGCCCGCGCAGGTCGTTTCGGTCAGTTGCACCGGGCAGGTGGCCGACGGCTGCATTCTCGGGGGCCACCTGCCCGGGCCAAGATCGACGGTCCCCTGTCCCAGGTCGGGGTCGACGCGTCCCTCTTCCGGGTCAGGACCGGTTCACCTGGCTGCGCCGAGCGCCCGGTCCAGGTCCGCCAGGTGATCCTCGATGTCCTCGATCCCCACGGACAGGCGCACCAGATCCTCGGGAACCTCGTACGGGGTGCCCACCCGGGAACCGTGGGTCATGCTATGGGGCACGCACGCGAGGGACTCTACACCCCCCAGGCTCACCGAGAGGTTGTAGAGCTCAGTTTCGCGCACGAACGCGTGGGCGGCCTCGATGCCCCCGGCGGGCCGGAATGAGATGATGCCGCCGAATCCGCCGGTGAGGGTTTGTGCAGCCAGCTCGTGCTGCGGGTGTTCCTCGAGACCGGGGTAGTTGACCTCCAGGACGTCGGAGCGTGAGCGCAGGAAGCGGGCCACCTCCAGCGCATTCGAGCAGTGCCGTTCCATGCGCAGCGGGAGGGTCTTCAACCCCCGGGCCGCGAGGAACGAGTCGAACGGGCCGGCCACCGCGCCCCCGGCGAACTGCTGGAACCCGATGAGCTCGGACAGCGGCTGACCCCGCCACTCGGTGTCACCCACGACCACGGCACCGCCGAGCACGTCCGAGTGCCCGCCGATGTACTTGGTCGTGGAATGCACGACCACGTGGGCGCCGAGCACGAGCGGGTTCTGCAGGGCGGGGGACGCGAAGGTGTTGTCCACGACGAGGAGGGCGTCGGCGTCGTCGGCCACCTGCGCCCACGCGGCGATGTCCGCGACGCGCAACAACGGGTTGGACGGCGTCTCGAGCCACAGGACCTTGGTGCGTCCGGGGAGGACGGTCTCCGCGGCGTCGGACGCGGAGGCGGACGGCACGAAGCCGTGCTCGATACCCCACTTGGACAGCACCTGGTCCACGAGGCGGAACGTGCCGCCGTAGACGTCCGAGGCGAGCACGATGTGATCCCCCGGGGCAAGGACCGCGCGCAACAAGGCGTCCTCCGCGGCCATGCCGGAGGCGAACGCGAAGGCCCGGGTGCCCTGCTCGAGGGAGGCGAGCTGTTCCTCGAAACCGTTGCGTGTGGGATTGGAACCGCGGCTGTATTCGTGGCCCCCGGTGCGGAACTGGTTCACGCCGTCCTGGACGAACGTGGAGGTCTGGTAAATGGGCGGGACCACGGCGCCGGTGGTCGGGTCGGGCTGTTGGCCGTCGTGGATGGCGCGCGTGGCGAGTCCGGGCAGGCGGGTGTCGGTGCGGATCATGGGGTGGTCTCCTTCGGGGGGTGCGGGCAGCTCAGTGGGCCGCGGTGGTCGACGCCGAGCGGGGCTGCGGTGCGTGCGCCGGGGCGATGACCGACAGGGCTTGGAAGAGATCGGCCGTGAGATCGGCTTCGTCCTCGAGCCCCACGCTCACGCGCAGGGTCCGCTCGGTGATCCCGCTCGCGCGGAACTGCTCGGGCGTGAGGCGGCAGTGGGTCATGCTCGCGGGGTGCGCCACGAGGGTACGGACGTCACCGATGTTGGCCGCGAGTTTGATCAGACGCAGCGAGTTCACGGCATGCTCGACCTGTTCCGGGGTTCCCTTGAGGTCGATCGAGAACACGCCGCCCACCCCGCGGTAGCCTCCGGTCTCCCGCAGCTGTTGCTGTCGCGGATCCCCGAAGCGGGGGTGGTGGACACGCTCCACCGCGGGATGCTCGGCCAGGGTGAGGGCGAGTCGCTCCGCCGTGGCGGACTGGCGTTCCACGCGCACACCCAGGGTCGTGATGCCCTGCAGGATCTCGTGGGCCGTGGTCGCGCCCATGCACGGGCCCAGGTCGTTGAGGTACTTGCACCGGGCCACACCCAGCAGCGCACGCCGGGCACCGAAGACCTCCACGGGGGAACGGTCCCCCCAGCGGTGGTGCTTGCGGGTCAGCCACGGCCACCGTTCGGGGTCCTCGGTGGGGTCGAAGGACCCGGTGTCCACGAGCACACCGCCCAGGGGCCCGCCGTGTCCCGAGAGGTACTTGGTGGCCGAGTGCACCACGAGGTCCGCACCGTGGCGCCCGGGAGTGTAGAGGTGCGGCGTGGCCACGGTGTTGTCCACGATCACGACCACACCGTTGCGGTGCGCGATCTCCGCGATCGCCTCGAGTTCGGGCAGTTCCGTGAGCGGATTGGCCACGGATTCGAGGAAGAACACGCGCGTGCCGGGGCGCAGGGCATCCTCCCACTGCTGCGGTTCGCGGGGATCCGCGAACGTGACCTCCAGGCCCGTGTCCGCGAGGGTGTCCGTGAGCAGGTCCACCGTCCCGCCGTAGATCCGCGAGGAGACGACGACGTGCGCGTCCTTCGCGGGCCCGGTCAACGTGAGCAAAGCGAGGCTCACCGCGGCTTGTCCCGACGACGTCGCGACCGCGCATTCCCCTCCCTCCAGCCGCGCGACCTCGGCCTCGAGCGCCGCGACGTTCGGATTACCCGTGCGGGCGTACGTGAAACCGCTCGCGCGCTGGGCGAAGACCTCACGGGCGTCGGCCAGGGTCTCGAACGCGTACGCGGCACTGTGGTGGATGGGCCGGACGATGGGTGTGCCCAGCGGTGCGGGGGTGGCTGCGGTCATGGTCTTCTTCCTTCCTCGGCGCACCCGGTGGCCGCGCGGCGGCGGCCACCGGGTGGACGTTCCCTACGGGTGAATCAGCGCTGCGCCGGAGTATCCGCGGCAGGGGTCGACGACGCGGCGACAGTGACGCTCCCGGACACGGTCGTCGCGTCGTTCGGGTCCACGTTCGCCGGTGCACCTGCGGGCGCGCCGGCCGTCCGAGCGGCGTCGTCGGCGGAGAGTTCCGCGCGCACGGTGACCGCCGCGGCGACCAGCCGGTCCAGTGCGGCCTCGGTCTCGGGCCAGCCGCGGGTCTTCAACCCGCAGTCGGGGTTAACCCACACGCGCTCGGCGCCGATCTCGTGCGCCGCGTGGCGGATGCGCCCCGCGACCTCCTCGAACGTGGGGACCCGGGGCGAGTGGATGTCCCACACGCCGGGACCCACGTCCCGAGGGAAGTCGGATGCCGCGAGCCCGGTCACGATGCCCGAACCGGAGCGGGACGCCTCGAGCGTGGTGACGTCCGCGTCCAGGGCGTCGATCGCGTCCAGGACGGTCTCGAACTCCGAATAGCACAGGTGGGTGTGGATCTGGGTGTCCGCGGCCGCCCCGCCCGTGGCCAGGCGGAACGCCCCCACGGACCACTCGAGGTACGCCGGGCGCTCGGCCGCCCGCAGGGGCAGCAGCTCGCGCAGCGCGGGCTCGTCCACCTGGATCACGGGCGTTCCCGCGCGCTCGAGATCCGCGATCTCGTCCCGCAGGGCGAGTGCGACCTGGTCGGCGACCTCGGCGGCCGGAGCGTCGTCGCGCACGAAGGACCACGCGAGGATCGTGACCGGCCCGGTCAACATGCCCTTGACGGGGCGCTCGGTCAGGGACGCGGCGTACGAGGTCCAGTCCACCGTGATCGGCGCGGGGCGCGAGACGTCCCCGAACAGGATCGACGGGCGCGTGCAGCGCGATCCGTAGGACTGCACCCAGCCGTGCTGCGTGGTCACGAAACCGTCCAGGCCCTCCGCGAAGTACTGCACCATGTCGTTGCGCTCGGGTTCGCCGTGCACCAGGACGTCGAGCCCCAGTTCCTCCTGGACGCGCACCGTGTGGGCGATCTCCGCGCGGATCGCGTCCGTGTACTCGGCCTCCGTGATCCGCCCCGCGCGGTGGTCCGCCCGGGTCTTGCGGATCTGCGGCGTCTGCGGGAAGGATCCGATGGTCGTGGTGGGCAGCACGGGCAAGCGCAGACGTTCGCGCTGGGCAGCGCGGCGCTGTTCGGCGTCCGCGCGCTGGCGGTCCGCGTCCTGCACCGCGGCGGTGCGCTCGCGGATCTCGGCCTTGTGAGTTGCCGGGTGCTCGGCGCGGGCCGCGCGGATCGTGGCGTCCTCGTCCAGGGTGTCCCGGATGGCATCCCAGCCGTGCTCGACGCCGCGCGCGAGCCCGACCACCTCGGTCACCTTCTGGTCCGCGAACGCGACCCAGCTGGTGACGTCCGGATCCAGTGCGGTCTCGCGGGCGACGTCGTGCGGGACGTGCAGCAGCGGCGTCGCGGTGCCCACGGCCACCGGCCCGCGGGCCGCGGCGCGCAGCCGGTCCAGGGTCTCGACGGCGCGCGCGAGGTCGGTGCGCCACACGGTGCGTCCGCCCACGACGCCGCCCACGACGGGGCGTTCGCCCCATGCCTCGAGTGCCTTCTTGCCGGGGACGTCCCCGCGGTCGAGGTCGATGGCCAGGGCGTCGACGTTCGTGTGGGCCAGGGCGAGCTGGGCGTCCTCGCCGGCATCGCCGTAGCCCACGGTCACGAGGATCGCGGGGCGCTGTTGCTCGTTCGAAAGTTGGGTGTAGGCGCTCTCGAGGGCGGCCACGAGTTCGGTGCGTTCCACGCTCCACCCGTCCGCGGCGAGGGCCGGCTCGTCGAGTTGCACCCATTCGACGCCGGCCTCAGCCAGGGCTCGCAGGATCGCGGCGTATTCGGCCACGACGTCGTCGAGGCGCTGCAGGGGGTGACTTGCGACGGCATCGGTGGTCTCGGGGCGTGAGAGCAAGAGCAGGCTCACGGGGCCCACGAGGACCGGGCGGGTGGTGATCCCGGTGGTCCCGAGGGTGGTCCGGTAGCGGGACACGAGACTCTCGGGGTTCGCACGCAACGGGGTGTCCGGGCCGATCTCGGGTACGTAGTAGTGGTAGTTGGTGTCGAACCACTTGGTCATCTCGAGCGGCTCCAACCGATCGGTGCCGCGGGACAACGCCGTGATCAGCTCGATCCCGCGGGGCGTGTCCGGGGCGGCGGGCTCGTAGCCGTCCGCGATGAACCGCGCGGGAACCGCGCCCAGCGCCAGGGACGTGTCCAGGACGTGGTCCACCGCGAACCCCTCGGACGGCACAGCGTGATCCGCGGTGAGGCCGAGTTCGGACAATCGCGTGGCGGTGCGCTCACGCAACCGGGCGAGGGTGTCCAGCACGGTGGTGGCGGGGTGCTGTTGCGGGTCCTTCCAATAGGACTCGAGTGCGCGCTTGAGCTCGCGGTCGGGGCCGATGCGGGGGTAGCCCAGGATCGTGGCGGCGGGGAACGGGACGGGCTGGGTGCTCATGGGAACTCCTCGGAGCTGGTGTGGGGTATGGCGGTTAGGGGGTGTGATGAGCCGCGGCAACGGGTGTGCTCCGGCGCGGCGGGGTAAGGGGAACGTCAGCGTGGGTGGTGCCGCTACGAACGATTTTCGGCCTGCCCGGATGTGGCGGTCGAAGCCAACACGATCGGTTCACGGGTCGGTCGGGGCTGGTGCGGCGGTCAGGCCGCGGGGCTGCGGCCTCGGTATTCGCGTGCGGCATCCCGGACCCGCAGGTGCTCCAGGATGGTCAGCGCCGCCTCGGGGCGGTTGAACGTGTACAGGTGGAAACCGGCGCAGCCCAGATCCATGAGGTCGTCGATCAGGGACAGGGTGGCCGCGACCCCTCGGTGGCGCAGTTTCTCAGGAGTGTCGGCGCGCAGGAACCGGGTGAGGCGTTCCGGGACCCGGACCCCGGTGATCTCGGTCATGCGCTGCAACCGTTGCGGGTTGCTCAGCGGCATGAGCCCGGCGACCACGGGGATGTGGATGCCCTCCGAGCGCGCGCGTTCCAGGAACGTGGCGTAGTCCTCGGGTTCGTAGAGCACCTGCGTGATCGCGTAGTCCGCACCGGCCTCCTGCTTGTCCCACAGGGACGCGAGATCCGCCTCGAAGTCGCGGCCTCGCGCGGGGGACGGGTAGCACGCCACCGACACGGACAGCGGTCGCTGACCCGGGCGGAACCCGGTGCCGAAGCGACGTCGTTCGACGTCCCGGATCAGCTCCACCAGTTGGGAGGCCCGGCCCAGGCCACCCGCGGGGGTCCGCCATTCCCCGGTACCCAGGGGCGGGTCGCCGCGCAGCGCGAGGAGGTCGCGAACGCCGTCGTCCAGCAACTGGTCCACGGCGCGCTCGAGACCCGCGCGGTCCGTGCCACCGCACGTGAAGTGCGCCATGACCGGGGTCTTGGTCGTGCGGCGCAGGTGGCGCAGCGCCTCGCGGGAGACGCCGTGATGGCCGGCGTGACCGTGGGTGACGGAGAAGAAATCCGGCCCGGCCTGGGCCATGGCGTCGATGTTGCGCCACACAGTGTCCGGGTCCGCGGTGGGCCGCGGCGGGAACACTTCGAACGAGACGAGCGTGGAGCGGCGCGGGCGCCGGACCAGCCAGGACGTCCCCGTGGGCGGGCCAGTCACGGGCGCGGGTTCTGACGCTGCGAGGGGTGCGGGCATATAAAAAATCCTCCGGCCTTAGGACGCCGGAGGACGAGCTCCGAGCGCCGTACTTGCCGACCACGCGGTTGCGCGGCGGCCGGATCCTCATCTGGGGCACCCCACTACAGCTGGAGGGTTGCCGCCCGGCTAGCCAGAGCTTCGCACCGGGACTCATGATCCTTTGTTACGAGTAAGCGTAGCACAGCCCCGTGACGAGGCCCACGAACGATGACGGAACCGCCGGCCTCCCGCCGCGCTCGTCTTCCCAAGCGGGCGGAATGGACCGCACGGGGGCACCTGGGCCCTGCCGTGGTCATCCTGCCCCACGACGTGCAGGACATGAAGATGCCCGAGTTGGGACCCGAGAACTGGCTCTTGCGCTCGATAGCCGTCGCGCCGTCGACCGCGGAAGCCTCGGAGCAGGACAGTGTGACGCCGTCGCCCTCCGTCACCGCCACGCCCACCGCGAGCGAGGCGGCGGTGACGGCCGGGGCACTCACCCAGACGTTCACGACCCCGGGCGGGACCACGAGTTTCCGATACCCGACGAACTGGACCGTGGCTCCCTCCGCGACCTCCATCCCGAGTACGGTACGAGGGACGTCCGGGATGCCCGCCACGAGAAGGTCCTGATGCTGTCGCTGCGGCCCGACGCCGGCATCGCGAGCCCCGCGATCCCCCCGCACGAGACCACGCTGGGGACTTTCCCCGGGGCGCGCGATGCACATGGCACTCCGTTGCGGATCGCCGCCGGCCCGTTCCCGGGGCAGGCCCCGGGTGTGAACATGGCGGTCGTCTACGGCATCACGCCCGCCGCGGAGGCTGGGGACACCTTCGGGTTCGTCCCGCGGGGTGACGGCACCACGGTCTCGTTCGAGGGCACGCACGAGGGCGGCCGCAACGATGCCGTGGACATGGACGCGGAGACCCGGGAGTTCCTGTCCGGGGGCCGGTTCCGGCAGGAGATCCTCCCGGTCGTGCAGTCGTTCACCATGGCGCCGGCCGCGGGCGGGTCCGCGTCCTCGCAGGCACCCGCTCCGACGACGACGCCGTCCCCCTTGCGCAGCGCGACCGCCAACCCCGGTCGTCACGAACCCTGGGACCTGCCGGGAGCGACGTCGTCCACGCAGGAACCCTGAGTTCGGGCCGCCGTGCATCCGGCGGCTCGCCGGTCGCGTGACGAAAGCGCGGCGAAAAGCAGGGACGCCCACCCGGTCAACCGACCGGTTGGGCGCGCCTTGGCGTGTCATCAGCGACTCAGCACGGGTGCCAGACCTTGCCTCCCGGTTCGTAGCACCGGGGGCCGGTGTAACCGGGATAGCCGCCATCACTCTCGGGAGCCGGGGGCACGTGGGGTGCCGCCGGCAGCTGCGGGGCAGCAGGTACCCGGGGCGCGGCCGGTAGCTGAGGTGCCGCGGGCTGCGCGGGGGCGGGGTCGTAGTTGTAGCTCGGTTGCGGAGCGGGATTGGGTTGGGGTGCCGGATCGCCCACGGCGACCTCGTCCTCCACGACCGCGGGAGGCGCCTCGAGCGTCGGCGTGGGAGTGGGTGTGGAGGACGGGGTGGGACTCGGCGTCGCGCTCGGGCTCGCGGTGCTCGAAGTTGTGGTGCCGGGGGATGCGGATTCCCCCGGCGGCGCGCAGTCCTGCTTCGGGTCGAAGAAACCGACCTGCATGGCCTGGGCCACGTTGTACGCGCTGTCCATCTCTCGCCGGTACGTGCTGTTGGCGCCCACGGTCATGGGTGTTGCCAGGCCCGCCTTGACGAGTGCCTGGTTGACGTTCAACCCGTCGTCGTCGCGGGTCACTCGGGCGAGGGTGCGCCCGTAGCGGTCCGTGCGTTCCACGTCGTAGTCCAGGTGGATCGTGGTTCCCTTGGGCAGGAGGTCCTCAAGCTTGGCCGTGGCCTCGTCCGCGAGGCACTCGCCGGGCTGACCGTCCCGCGCGACCTCCGGGGTATTGATGTTCAGCAGCCGCACCCGCGTGGACTTCCCCGCGATCGTGGCGTCCAGGGTGTCCCCGTCCACCACGCGTTCCACCGTGGCCACCGAGTCGTCCGGGGTGGGCGCGGACTCTGCGGCGCCGCCGCACGCGGTCAGGGCGAACAAGCTCGCCAGGACGACGGTGCTCGCACGGGCCCTCGGACCGGCGGCCCACCGGCGGCGGGCAGGATGGTGAATGGTCTCGGCAGGCATCGCGGTCCCGGGTCTCGGAGGAAGCACCCGGCATCATGTCGGTGCATTTGCAACGACGTTATTGTGCCAGAGGGTGTTCACCCTGCAGGGATCGGCGATCCGTGTCGCGTCACGTGATGCCTAGTGGAGTAAAAGCACCTGGGGGTGCCTCAAAACTGCTTTAGCTCAGTAAAAGCAGAGGGGGGGGTGAGGCGGAGCTAGGTGTCGGGCGGGGGATGCGCTCGGGGCAGCGGGTGGGCGCGGGGTGGTGCGCTGTGCGGCATGGTGTAGACAAGACGCATGGCCACCATCGATGAGCTTCCCGGTGAGATCGTCGCGGACCTGCGTGTGAGCGATGCCCGTCCCCTGAGCGGCGGGGACACCGCCCACGCATACTGGCTCGAGACCCCGGACGGGCCCCTGTTCGCCAAGACCATGCCGGGTGCCCCGGCGGGCGTGTTGGCGTTGGAGGCGGCGGGACTCGAGGAGCTGCGCGCCGTCGCCCCCGCCGAGGTGCGGGTGCCCAGGGTGCATCACGTGGGCGATGAGGCCCTGGTGCTCGAGTGGATCGACGAGGGTCCCGGACGGCAGGACCGTGCCACGGAACGCAGCATGGGGGCCGGTCTCGCGGCCATCCACCGCGCGCGAGCCCCGCACGTCGGGTGGCTCTCGGCGGAGCTGCCGGAACGCATCGGCTCGTTCCCGGTGGATCTCACGCCCACGGACGACTGGGCCGACTTCCTGTTGCACCGCCGCATCGAGCCGTTACTGCGCGCGGCGATCGACGCGGGACACCTGGACCCCGCGGCGTCGGACCTGCTGGCGCGCGTGGCGCCGCGAGCGGACGAACTCGCGGGCCCTCCCGAGCCCCCGAGCCTGCTGCACGGTGACCTGTGGGCAGGCAACCGCGTGGTCGATCGCAACGGGACGAACTGGCTCATCGATCCGTCCTCGTTCTACGGACACCGCGAGTACGACCTGGCCATGATGCAGCTCTTCGGCGGTTTCGGGCGGGAATGCTTCGCGGCGTACGACGACGCCTACCCCCTCGCGGACGGCTGGCACGACCGGGTGCCGTGGTACCAGTTGCCGCCGCTGCTGGTGCATGCGATCAGGTTCGACGGTGGTTACGGCGGGGCGGTCCTACGGGCCCTGCGCAGTCTGATGTGACACTACGGGGCGCGTCCATCACCCGCTGAGGACAGGGCGTTCTCGGCCGATGACTGCTACAAGGCAGGTGCGGACAACGTTTTCCACCCGCGTGACATGGTTGGACACGTCCCCCGCACGTGCAGCATAATGTTTACTAGATTGTCTAGTTATCCACAACGCGAGGGACGCGATGGAGAGCAGTGCAACGTGGTACGGGCCGGTGAGCCCGCAGTCGCGTGCGCTGCGCCGGGTGGTCGTGCTCAACGCGGAGATCGCGTACGAGATCCGCCGCATCTTGGGGCTCAAGGGAACCGATTACGCGGCCATGGCCATGCTCATAGTCCATTCCATGGGGCCCACGGAACTGGCTCACGCACTGCACATCACGACGGCCTCCGCGACCGCGGTGGTGGACCGACTGGTGCGCGCGGGTCACGTGGTCCGGGAGCCCGTGGAGGGGGATCGACGCCGGATGACTGTGCGCGCGGTGACCTCGTCCAGGGAGCGGACCCGGGAGCACGTCGTGCCGGTAATCGGGATGGTCGAGGACGAGCTCGACGCCCTGGATGAGCCCGGGCGTGAGGCCGTCCTCCGGTTTCTGAGAGGTACCGAGTCCCGTCTGGAGGAGTACTTGGAAGACTTGCGCGGGCGCGCGGACCAGGCGTCCCAGGACGATCCCGGGGCGGGTGGGTCATGACCGAACGCGTACGCACCGCCCGGTCCCGTGAATCCCACCGAGCGGCTCCCGGGATCCCGTCCGTTGCCGATCCTGGGGCCTCCCCGAGTGTCGCCCCCGCCGACGACGCCGCCTGGTGCCGTTTCCGCACCGCCGTGGGGGAAGAGCTGGACGCGTTCTTCGCGGCCCCCGCGAATCGAGTTCCCACGAGCCCGGGTTTCGGGGTGCTGTGGGAGCGGGTGCGCGAGCACATGGTGGGCGGCAAGCTCATCCGGCCGCGACTGACTTGGATCGCGTGGTCCTCCTTCGCCGGGGGCGCGGGGGATGGATCGAGCGCGCCTGACCTGCTCGTCGCGCCGGACGCCGGGGATGCCGAGGAGACGCCGGGTGTGCGCGATGCGGCCGGAGACGGGAACCACACGGCGGGCGACCGGGAGACAGAGGTGCCGAACCCCGAGTGCGTGCGCCTGGCGGCGTCGTTCGAGATGCTGCACGCGGCCCTGCTGGTCCACGACGACGTGGTGGACCGCGACTGGCTGCGCCGGGGCATGCCCACGGTGGGAGAGCTGTTCCGCCGTGACGCGGCCCGCGCCGGCGCACCCGAGCACGAAGCGGAACACGCGGGGGCCTCGGCGGCGATCCTCGCGGGGGACCTGTTGTTGGCGGGGGCACTGCGGCTCGCGACCACGTGCGCATCGGACCTCGCGCGGTGTCGCGCCGTGGCGGACGTGGTGTTCGACGCCGTGACCGCCTCCGCGGCCGGGGAGCTGGATGACGTGCTGTTGTCCCTGCATCGCTTCGGCGCCGAGCACCCCGGGGTGCAGGACATCCTGGACATGGAGCGGCTCAAGACCGCCACGTATTCGTTCGAGGCCCCGCTGCGGGCCGGCGCACTGCTCGCGGGTGCTCCCGCGGACGTCGCGGAGCGGCTGGCCCAGGCCGGCGCCATGCTGGGCGTGGGGTACCAGGTGGTGGACGACGTCCTGGGGACGTTCGGTGACCCGGGACTGACCGGCAAATCGGTGGACGCGGATCTACGTTCGGGCAAGGCCACCGTGCTCACCGCCCACGGGATGGGGGTACCCACGGTCCGCCGGGTCCTCAGGGACCTCGCGGCGGAACGCACCACGGTGCATCACGCGCGGGAAGCGCTCACGGCCTCCGGCGCCAAGGACGTGGCCGTGGAACTGGCCACGGATCTCGTGGACCGCGCCCGGACCACCCTGGACGAACTGCCCCTGCCCGCGGCGCAGCGCGATCAGCTCGTCGCGCTGTGCCACCACGTCCTGAACAGACACTCGTAGTGAGGACCCCCATGCCGGATTCGGACGCGCCGCCCCTCTCGTCGCTTCGCCTGTATACCGCCACGGCCCTCGCGGCCTCCGGGTCGGTCATCGGCCGGTACTCCACATCCTTCTCGCTGGCGTGCCGCACTCTGCCGCCCGCCGTGCGCCGGGACATTGCGGGGATCTACGCGCTTGTACGCGTCGCGGATGAGGTCGTGGACGGCACCGCGGGCGCCGCGGGCCTCGAAGCCGCCCGCGTGCGCACCGCCCTGGACGGGTACGAAGCGGCTGTGAACTCGGCCCTGGCCACGGGATTCGCCACGGACCTGGTGATCCACGGCTTCGCGGACGTCGCCCGCCGTCACGGTTTCGGGCGGGAGCTGACCGAACCGTTCTTCGCGTCCATGCGCGCCGACCTGGACGTGGCCGAGCACGACGGCGCGTCGCTCGAGTCGTACATCTACGGTTCCGCGGAGGTCGTGGGACTCATGTGCCTCGAGGTGTTCATGGACATGCCCGGCACACGGGCGGACACCCCTGAGCAGCGGGACATGCTGCGGGCCACGGCCCGTCGGCTGGGAGCGGCCTTCCAGAAGGTGAATTTCCTGCGTGACCTCGGGGCGGACCACGACCAGCTCGGTCGCACGTATTTCCCGGGCGCGGACCCCGCCCACTTGGACGAGACCCAGAAGGCGCAGCTGCTCGCGGACCTCAATGCGGATCTCGACGCCGCGATGCCCGGGATCCTGGCCCTGGACCGGCGCGCTCGCCGGGCAGTCCTGATTGCGCACGGACTGTTCGCGGAACTGTCCCGGCGGATCGAACGCGTCCCCGCGCGGGAACTGACCAGACAACGCATCAGCGTGCCCACCGCGGTGAAACTGCGGATCGCGGCGCGCTCCCTCTCGGATTCGGTGGTGACACGATGACACGGACGGTGGTGATCGGCGGCGGTTTCGCGGGCCTGGCCACGGCGGGGCTGCTCGCCCAGGACGGGCACCGCGTGACCCTTCTGGAACAACAGGACATCCTGGGTGGGCGCTCCGGGCGGTGGTCCGCGGAGGGCTTCTCGTTCGACACCGGCCCCAGTTGGTACCTCATGCCGGAGGTCATCGACCGGTGGTTCCGGCTCATGGGCTCCAGCGCCGCAGCAGAACTGGACCTGCGCACCCTGAGCCCGGGCTACCGCACGTTCTTCGAGGAGCACCTGGACGAGCCACCGACGGACGTGGTCAGCGGGCACGCGGAGGAACTGTTCGAGCAACTGGACCCGGGATCCTCCCGTGCGCTGCGCATGTACCTGGACTCCGGCGCGGAAGTCTACGAGCTCGCCAAGAAGTACTTTCTCTACACGGATTTCGCGCACCCCCGTGAGCTCATGACCCCGCAGGTGCTCAAGAACCTCCCGCGGCTCGGCACACTGCTGACCCGGTCCATGAAGGGCTACATCGACCAGCGGTTCACCGATCCGCGGGAACGCCAGATCCTGGGGTACCCCGCGGTGTTCCTGGGCGCCTCGCCCTCGAGTGCTCCGGCCATGTACCACCTCATGAGTCACCTCGATCTCACGGACGGAGTGCAGTACCCCGTGGGTGGGTTCAGCGCGCTCGTGGACGCGATGGCCGAGCTGGTGCGCGCGGCCGGGGTCGAGATCGTGACCGGGGCGACCGTCACGGGGATCGACGTCGAGCGGGCACCGCGCTCCGTGCGTTCCCAGGTGGCTGCCGCCCGTTCACGACGTCGCTCGGCCGGCTCCGTGCGCGGCGTACGTTACCGTGCGACGTCATCGGCCTCGAATGCGCCGCGGACGGCGGCCGACGGTGCGGAGACCACCGTGCCCGCCGATCTCGTGGTGGGTGCCACGGATCTGCACCACATCCAGACCAGGTTGCTGCCCGAGCGGTACCGGGCCCCGGAATCGCGGTGGAAGCGCCGGGACCCGGGGCCGTCCGGGGTGCTCGTGTGCCTGGGCGTGCGGGGGAAATTGCCGCAATTGGCCCACCACAACCTGCTGTTCACGGCGGACTGGGACGACAACTTCGCGCGCATCGGTACCGGGCGGGAGCTCGCGGAGGAGACCTCGATCTACGTGTCCATGACGTCGGCCACGGACCCCGCTACTGCGCCCGAGGGGGACGAGAACCTCTTCATCCTGGTGCCCGCACCGGCCGTCCCCGAGTGGGGTCGCGGCGGGATCAGCACGCCGGAACGCCACGAACCGGGTTCGGAACAGGTCGAGCGGGTCGCGGACGCGGCCGTGGCGCAACTGGCCCGCTGGGCGAAGATCCCGGATCTCGAGTCCCGGGTCGTGGTGCGGCGCACGTACGGGCCGGGGGACTTCGTCGCCCAGTTCAACGCGTGGCGCGGTTCCCTCCTGGGCCCCGGTCACACGCTCGGCCAGTCCGCGATGCTGCGCCCCGGCGTGACCGATCCCGGGATTCGGGGCCTGTTCTACGCGGGGTCCTCGGTGCGCCCGGGGATCGGCGTGCCCATGTGCTTGATCTCATCCCAGGTGGTGTGGGACGCCATCCGCGAGGACAGCGGGGTGTCCTGATGTATTTGCTCATGCTGCTCGTGTTCCTGGGGTGCTACGCGCTGATCGACCGGCGGTGGAACCTCTACTTCTGGTCGGGGTACAAACTGCGGGCGTGGCTCGTGCTCGTCGTGGGGGTCCTGTTCTTCCTCGCGTGGGACGTTGTGGGGATCGTCAACGGGCTGTTCTGGCACGGCGAGAACTCGCTGACCCTGGGGATCTTGGTGGCCCCCGAACTGCCCCTCGAAGAGGTCTTCTTCCTGGCATTCCTGTGCTACCAGACCATGATCTACGTGCTCGGGGCACCCGTGCTGTGGCGGTGGCTGCGCGACCGGCGGGGCACCGCGGCGTCGTCGTCCGAACTGCGAGGAGGTCACGGAGCGTGACGTACTGGAGCGTGAACTTCATCTTCTTGGGCATCTCGGCAGTGGTGCTGCTTGTGGCCGTGCTCGTGCGGCGGCCGCGGGGGCTGTTCTGGGGATCCCTGGTGGCGTCCTTCGTGCTGCTCGGGGTGCTCACCGCGATCTTCGACAACCTCATGATCGCCGCCGGGATCATGACTTACACGGAGCACAACATCTCCGGCGCGCAGATCGGACTGGCCCCGCTCGAGGACTTCGCGTACCCGTTCGCGGGGGTGCTCCTGCTGCCGGCGCTGTGGTTGTTGCTCGGTGGTGCCCGCCAAGAACGCGGTGCCCGTGAAGAACGTCGTGCCGGCGACGGACGCGGGGCGCACGACGGACGCGGCGCTCGCGGTGCCCGAACGCCGGGGGCTGAGGAAAGGGGAGTCCGTGCTGAGTAAGCTCTTCTGGGCCTCGCGCCCCCTGAGCTGGGTGAACACCGCGTACCCGTTCACCGCGGCGGTGCTGCTGACCAGGGGCATCCCGTGGTGGCTCGTGGTGCTCGGCACGGTGTTCTTCCTGGTGCCCTACAACCTGGCCATGTACGGCATCAACGACGTCTTCGACTACGAGTCCGATCTGCGCAATCCCCGCAAGGGCGGGGTGGAGGGTGCCGTGGTGGACCGTGCCGCGCAACGCCCCGTGTTGCTGGCCTCGTGCCTGGTCCCGGTGCCCTTCGTCCTGGTGCTCCTGGGGTACGCGGTGGCCACGGGCAACTGGGTGTCCATCGCGGTGCTCGCGGTCTCGCTGTTCGCCGTGGTGGCGTACTCGTGGGCCGGGCTGCGGTTCAAGGAACGCCCGTTCGTGGACGCGATGACGAGTGCCACCCACTTCGTCTCGCCCGCGGTCTACGGCCTGACGCTGGCGGGCGCCACGTTCACACCGGGACTGTGGGCGCTGCTCATCGGGTTCTTCCTGTGGGGCATGGCCTCCCAGATGTTCGGCGCGGTCCAGGACGTGGTCCCGGACCGGGAGGGCGGACTCGCGTCCGTGGCCACGGTGCTCGGGGCCCGGCCCACCGTGTGGGTGGCCGCGCTGCTGTACGCCCTGGCGGGCGGGCTCATGGTGTTCACCGAGTGGCCAGGCCAGCTCGCCGCACTGCTCGCGGTGCCGTACCTGCTCAACGTGCTGCGCTTCAGCGGTGTCACGGACACCGATTCCGGGCGGGCCAACGCGGGGTGGAAGACCTTCCTGTGGTTGAACTACCTCACCGGTTTCCTGGTGACCATGCTGCTCATCTGGTGGGCCGCGGTGCGCCCGGGCTGACCCCGGCCGGTCGCTCGACGCCGCTCGCCCCCTCCCGGGGGCGGGCGGCGTCGTCGTTCTCGTCCTGATCCGATCCGTGAACCCTTGACCGCCTCGCCGGTTGTGTGGTTCATTAGTAAAGTAATGAACCAAGGAGCTGGAAGTTCTCCATGACACCCAAACAAGACGGTCGCCCGATCTTCATGGTCCTGGCCGATCAGATCGCGGACGACATCCTCCAGGGCAACTACCCGGTGGATTCCGCGGTGCCATCCACCAACGAACTCGCCGCGTTCTACCGCATCAACCCCGCGACGGCGGGGAAAGCGCTGGGACGCTTGGTGGATCAGGGAGTCCTGGAGCGGCGTCGTGGGATCGGGACGTTCGTGGCCGCGGATGGCCCGGACATCCTGCGAGCGCAGCGCCGGGAGGCGTTCCATGAAGACTTCATCCAACCCGCCGTGGCCGAGGCCCGGAGGCTCGGACTCACACTCGACGACATGGTCGCACTCATCAGAAAGGTCTCGCCATGAGTTCTCCCGTACGACACACGGATCACCGCGAGAGCGCGCCGGGGCAGGGGATCCGGATCAGGAACCTGAACAAGTCCTTCGGCAAGAAGCACGTGCTGCGGGACATCACCGTGGATTTCGCGCCCGATCGGGTGCACGGGCTGCTCGGGGCCAACGGCGTGGGTAAGACCACGCTGATGTCCGTGATCCTCAATCACACGTTCCGCAACTCCGGTGAGGTGCTGATCGACGGTGAGGATCCGCGGGAGAACGCGCGGTTGCTCGAACGCACGTGCTTCGTCCACGAAGACCAGAAGTTCCACGACGACGACACCCCGGCCTCCCTGCTGCGCATCCTGCCCACGTTCTACCCCGCGTGGGACACCGACCTGGCCGAGCGCCTGGCGCCCCGGTTCAAGCTGCCGATGAGCACGCGCACCACCAAGCTCTCCCGCGGGCAGCGCAGCGCGCTGGCGATCGTCATCTCGCTGGCCGCGCGGGCGCCGTACACCTTCAGGGACGAGCCGTACCTGGGGCTCGACCCCGGGCACCGCGCCCTGTTCTACGAGGAGTTCGCCCGCGCCATGGCCGAACACCCGCGCACCGTGATCCTCTCCACGCACCTGATCGACGAGGTGTCCGACCTGCTTGAGAACGTGGTCATGATCGAGGACGGCCGGGTCACGGTGGACGCGGACATCGACGACGCCCAGGACAGCGCGTTCGTGCTGCGCGGACTCGAACCCGTGGTCCGGGACGTCGTGGGCGCTCGCAGGGTCCTGCGCGAGTACCGACTCGGCAACATCCTCTCCGTCACCGTGGACGGCACCGCGACCGCTGAGGACCGGCGCCGCGCGGACGCCGCCAATGTCTCGGTGGAACCCGTCACCTTGCAGGAACTCGTGGCCGCGCGGGGCATGCGCGGCACCGACGACGCAGAAATGAGTGTGTGATGCAGTACGCCCGCCGGAACCTCGCGCTGTACCTGACCAACCGACTCAACTCCTTCGTGGTGGCCCCGGCCATCCTGATCCTGGTCGCGATCCTCACGGTCGTGATCGGGCTGATCATCGGCATCCGCACCGTTCTGCCCCTACCGCGGCCTGTCCAGGACGGATTCCAAGCCAACCTGGCCGTGTTCTGGGCCCTCCCGGGCTTCCTGATCTCCCACGGCGCGCTGACCGCCAACCGGGGTTTCGCCGGCGCGCTCGCGTTCGGCAGCACCCGCCGGAACTTCTGGGCGGGCGCGGCCATGGGTTTCATGATCACGCCCCTGGTGGTCGCAGCCGTGGGTCTCGTGATCCTGGCCGCGGAGGCCGCGACCGGGTTCGGGCTGGGGATCAGTTTCCTCACCATTCACGCCCTGGGTGACGGCAACCCCCTGATCGTGGCCGTGACATTGTTCCTGCTGAGTCTCATGAGCCTCTTCGCGGGCATGAGTTTCGGCGGGATCTACCGCGCGGCCGGGGTGATCTGGACCGTGATCTCGATCGTGGCCGTGGTGCTCGTGGCACTGGGTCTGCTCGCCGCGATCGTAGCCTGGCCGGACTTGTGGTTGGACCTTGCGAGCGAGCTCGGACGGTGGGGCATCCCGCTCGGCCTCGTGGTCGTCACGCTGATCGCCGGTCTCGCGAGCCGCGCGGTGGTGCGGTACGCGGAGATCTGAGCTCCCGGTACGACGCCGCTCGCTCTCTTCCCGGGGGTGGGCGTCGTCGTCGTGTGCGGGCCGTGTCGTGCGGGCGGTGCGTGGACTGCACCCCTGGCATCACCCGCTCCCGGGCCACCCCACCTGACATCATGGCCCCATGAGCCGATCGACATTCACCACGCACACCGCCCACGTCAATGACACCGAGCTGGCCTACACGGACGAGGGCCGGGGCGAGTCCATCGTGCTGCTGCACGGCCACGCGTACGACCGCTCCATGTGGGACGGGCAGGTCACGACTCTCGCGGAGCAGGGTTGGCGCGTGATCGCCCCGGACCTGCGCGGGTTCGGCGAGTCCCAGGTCACCGAGGGGATCGTGTACACCGAGGAGTTCGCCGCGGACATCGTGGCGCTGCTGGACGAGCTCGGCCTGGAGACCGTGATCCTGTTGGGCTTCTCGATGTCCGGTCAGGTGGCCATGCAGATCGCCGCGTCGTACCCCGAACGGGTGAGCGCGCTGATCATCAACGACACGGTGCCCACGTCCGAGGACGCGGCGGGGCGGCGTCGTCGTCATGTGGCGGCGGACGGGATCGTGCGGGACGGCATGGAGACCTACGCGCAGAACGTGCTGTCCAAGATGATCGCGGAGGAGAACGTGGAGCGGCTGCCGGAGGTCGCCGAGCGCGTGCGTGAGATGATCCGGACCGCCCCGCTCGAGGGCTCCACCGCGGCCATGCGCGGGCGCGCCGAACGCAACGATTTCACCGAGACGCTGCGCGCGTGGGAGAAGCCCGCGCTCGTGATCGTGGGGGACTCGGACGCGTTCGACAACGGCGCGGGCCAGGTCATGAGCGAGCTGCTGCGCCACGGTGAGCTCGTGGTGGTCCCCGCGAGCGGGCACACGCCCAACATGGAGAACCCCTCGGAGTACGACGCCGCTCTGGGTGCCTTCCTCTCGCGCCTCGTCTGATCGGGCGGCTCGCGGGTGCCGCTCACGGGCGGAATGGCGGGCGAACATCTGAGTCCCGATAATGCCTCGGAATCGCGATCCGGGTGCTTTATCGGGGCATGGATGTACCCGGGGATGCCCGGCGCTCAGTTCCAGTTGTCGGCGAGCAGCTCCATGGCTGTGAGGACGTCCGGTTGACGCGTGGCGGTGGGGGAGATCATCAGCTCGTCCGCATCAGCGTGTTCTGCGAACCGGTGCAGGTAGTCCACCACGGTGTCCGGGGTGCCCGCGCCGGTGTAACTGATCATGTGCAGGATCTGCGCGGCAGCGGGGGAGGCCATGACCATGTCCATCTCCTCGTCCGTGAACTCCCGGCCGCGGCCCACCATGGCCTTGACCCGGGAGCGCTGGGTCGCTTCCAGTTGACGGGCGGCGTCCTGCGCGTCCTCGGAAATGATCACGTTCACCGCGGCGATCACGTACGGCTCCGCGAGCTGTTCGGACGGCTGGAACTGGGACCGGTACGCGGCCACGGCGTCCACGAGGGCGTCCGGCGCGAAGTGCGATGCGAACGCATAGGGCAGTCCGTAGGCCGCGGCCAGCTGGGCCCCGAACAGGGACGAGCCCAGGATGGTCAGCGGCACGTTGGTCCCCGCACCCGGCATCGCCTGCACTCCCGGGATGAGTGAGTTGCCGGTCAGGTAGCCCCGCAGTTCCTTGACGTCCTGGGAGAAGCTCTCGGCGGATTCGGGGGAACGACGCAGTGCGCGCAGCGTGCGCGGATCCGTCCCCGGGGCGCGACCGAGCCCCAGGTCGATCCGGCCGGGATGCAGCTCCGCGAGGGTGCCGAATTGTTCCGCGATCGTGAGCGGGGAGTGATTGGGCAGCATGACGCCGCCCGAACCGAGCCGGATGCGTTCCGTGTGCGCGGCCACGTGGGCGATCAACACTGCCGGTGCGGAGGACGCGATCGTGGGCATGTTGTGGTGCTCCGCGTACCAGACCCGCGTGTATCCCAACCGCTCCGCGTGCCGGGCAAGGGTCACGGAATCCGCGAAACTCTCACCCACCGATTGGTTCTCGCGCACGGTGGCGAAGTCGATGACCGATAGGGGCAGTGCCATGAATGAAACCCTTTCCAGAGAAAACTTGCTGTAGGAATAACGGGCTCACGGGGCCCGATATTCCGCGGGCCGCTGCTCTCCCGGGTGTGCTGAACGGGTTGCTCGGGGTGGGAGGGGATGAGCGGGGAGCGGGATGAGGGAGCGCCTACCCGCAGACTCGGGGCCACCACCGGACCCGGACTTGCCGGTTCAGTTCTCGGGGCGCCCTGCTCGGATCGCCCCAGCCGGCGCCTGGCGGCGCGCGTTGTGGGTGTCGGGGGTCGGTCCTAGGCTCACGGGCATGGCCGAGTACGAGGTCACCGAGCTGTTCACCGTCCCCCGCGAGCCCACCGTGCTCGCGCCCGGGGCCGTGCACGTTCCCGATTGGCTCCCCGTCGCCCGGCAGCACGATCTCGTGGCCGCGTGCCGTGACTGGGTGCGCTCGGCCCCCATGCGTCACCAGGTGATGCCGGGCGGCGGTCGGATGTCCGTGCAGTCGGTCATGCTCGGCGCGAATCGGACCCCCTACCGCTACGGGGCCACCGGGGGAGCGGAGGTCGCGGCCCTGCCGGACTGGCTCGTGGATCTGGGTGCGCGGGCCGTGGCGGACGCGTACGGGGTGGTGGACGCGGGAGATGTGGGCGTCCCCGAAGTCGAGGACGTCGTCCGCGGTTTCGTCCCCGACTCCGCGCTGGTCAACTACTACGACGGCGCCGCGCACATGGGGATGCACCAGGACAAGGACGAGTTCTCGGCGGCGCCCATCGTGTCCCTGTCCCTGGGGGACACGTGCACGTTCCGCTTCGGCAACACCGAGACCCGCACGGCTCCGTACCGGGACGTGGAACTGCGCTCGGGGGACCTGTTCGTGTTCGGCGGACCCTCCCGGTACGCGTTCCACGGCGTGCCCAAAGTGTTCCCCGGCACGGGTGGCCTGCACCTGGGGTTGAAGAACGGCGGGCGGTTGAACATCACGCTACGCATGACGGGTGGACACCGGCGAGCGCGCTGACGTGCTGAGAGCGACCCCGTCTGTCGGCACACGAGGGCGGGCGCCCCGCTCGAACGCGAGGGTCTGCGCGCCGCTCGGCCACGAGAACCGGTGCCCCGCTCGGACCCGGGGCCGCGACGGGCGCGATGACACACTGGGGTCATGCAGAACGAGGCCCTGGATCCCCGCCCCACGGACGTGCAGGTGGAGCGCTACCGCACCCTGGCCGCCGATCACGCGGTGGGGGTGGGCGTGGTGTGCTCGCGCTACCGGGGCAAGGACCACGCGATCACCGTCACGGCGTTCGCGGATGTCTCCTACGATCCGCCCACCATGCTCGTGTGCCTGTACGACATGGGCCGCATGTGCGAGGCCGTGGAGAGCACCGGCACATGGACCCTATCCCTGCTGAACGCGGATCAGCGCTCCGTGGCGAATTGGCTCGCGAGCCCGGGCAACCCCGTGGACGGACTGCTGGACACCGTCCCGTTCCACCGCACCGAGCGCACGGGGACGCCTGTGATCGACGGGTGCCTGAGCTGGTTCGAGCTGGACACCGTGTCCACCCACACCGCGGCAACCCACCTGGTGGTCGTGGGGCGTGTCACGGCCATGGGCCGAGGGATGGACGCGGGTGCCGCGGACCGTCCCCTGATCCATTTCGCGAGGGAGTACAAGAGCATCGGGTGATCCCGGCCGCGGGTGGGCGTACGGTGAGAAGTGGGGGATCGCTCGTCGCACGGTGCGCAGCGGTGGTGTCCCCCCAATGTGACGTCTCATTGCGCCGTGTGGCCCAGAATGTGGACTACGAAATCATGTGTTGGACATGAGATGCCTGGCAGGATTTAGCCTGTCCGGATAACGGCGGCCGGACCGCCGATCCGGGAACACAGCCGTGTGAGAGGACCCACCATGCCGGACCGCGTCAGCCAGAACACCTCAGCAGCTCCCGAGACCCCCGACCACGGCCAGGGGTTGGACGGTGTCCCGGCATCCGGGGGTGAGGCAGAACGGGTCGCCGCACATGCCGTGGACCTCGTGGCCCCCACGGAGGCGCTGCACAGCGATCCGCGCCTGACGGAAGGGTTCAAGTCCGCGTTCGGTCAGCATCCCGCGGGCATCGCGATCATCACGGTCGCCGGGCCGGAAGGCCCCGTGGGCCTCACGGCGTCCTCCGTCTCCTCCATCTCCGCCGACCCTCCGATCCTCGGCTTCTCGCTGCAGGCCAAGCGCGGTTCAGCGGCCGTCGTGGCAACGGCCGATTCCTTCGTGGTGCATTTCCTGGATTCGGACAACGTGGAACTCGCACGATCCTTCGCCATTTCGGGTGCACCCCGTTTCGGGGACGACATGGAGTGGACCACGCTGTCCACAGGCGAGCCCCGCTTGCTCGGGGTGCGCCGCGTGCTGAGGGCCATCCCGCTCGCGCGGATCAAGGCCGGGTCGGCGCTCGTGTTCAATGCCGCCGTCGTGGAGGTCCTGGGTGAAGAGGGCTCGGGCAGCCCGCTTGTGTACCACCAGCGGCAGTTCCACGGCCTCAGCGACAGCTCGGTGCTGGACCTGCACCTCTGACGGGCGGGCCTTCGCCGTGCCGTGTGTGACGCTGTTCACCCAAAGTTTTCTCCAGAATAGGTTGACGCATCAAACAGCGGGTCGTAAATTAGTTTCCGAAGCAACCAATTGGGCCGTCCGACGACGGCCCGCCCGATGCCAAGGAGAAACGAATGACCACGCTCGAAGGTATGACCCCCGGAACCTGGACCCTGGACCCCGCCCACACGGAGGTCGCGTTCTCCGTCCGCCACGCCGGTATCTCCAAGGTGCGCGGTGTGTTCAGCGACGTCTCCGGTGAACTCAACGTGGCCGAGGACGCTTCGCAGTCCAACGGCCAGGTGGTCGTGGGGATGAACTCCGTGGACACCAAGAACGAGACCCGCGACAACCACGTGCGCTCGGCCGAGTTCTTCGACGTGGAGAACCACCCGCAGATGACCTACAAGATCACCGGCTTGGAGCTCAACGACGGTGAGGGCACCGTGACCGGCGAGCTCACCCTGCGTGGCGTGACCAAGCCCGTGAAGCTGGATGCCGAGTTCAACGGCGTGGCCGTGGACGCCTTCGGCACCACCCGCGCGGGTTTCACCGCCTCCACTTCGATCTCCCGCAAGGAGTTCAACGTGACCTGGAACGCCGCTCTCGAGGCCGGCGGGGTCATGGTCTCCGACAAGGTGCGCATCGACCTGGACGTGGAGTTCACCGCTCCGGAGTCCACCAACTGAACGACTCGCGCCCGAGCGACTCGCTCCCCGCGTAAACAGTGCCCCACCGGTTGTCCGACCGATGGGGCACTTGCGTTCCGCGGGGCAGGAGCGCGGCTAGCGCAACGACTGCACGATGAAGTAGATCAGCGGCACGAGCACGAGTCCCACGAGCGCGATGCGCCGCACCCTCACCTCCATACGCGCGGGGTTGATCCGGTACCCCTCGCGGCGGGTTTCGTTCGCGCCTCGGCGCGACGACGCCTCGGACAGGGGCCCCGGAGCGGCGTCGTCGTCCGGGAAGTTCCGATCGGAGGGCCCGGCGCCCCGCCCGTCATCGGGTGACGAGGGGTGAGGGGAAGTGTTCACGAGGCCTCCTGCGGGGCGCGAGTGCGGATCGGTGGCAGGGTCAACGCCATCTGGTGGTCATGATGAGCCCCGCCAGCATGAACCCGAGCCCGATCACCAGATTCCACACGCTGATCCCGGGGATGGGCACCATGCCCTGGAACAGGTAGTAGGTGATGATCCACAACAGCCCCAGGATCATCAACCCGATCATGACCACCTTGTACCACAGCGGCGTGGGCTGGTAGTCGGTGGACCGGCGCTCGCGCTTCTCCGCCTTGGCGGCCTTCGCCGCACGACGTCGCTCGTCCCGCTGCAGCTTCTTGCGCGCCGCGGGCGTCTCCGCGTCCTTGCTCGTATCGGACGTGCCGGCGCCCGGCTCGTCGGTGGACCCGGCCTCGCCGGATGCGTCCGCTCCGGACGTACCGGCACGGGCCCCCTTCATGCCGGATTCGTTCGCTACAGCGGTCCCGGAAGCGGACACGGATGCCGCGGCCGCCCGCTTCTTCCCCGCCCGGTCCTTACCGACGGACGTCGTCTTGCCAGCGGGCACAGCCGGGTCCCCGGACGCATTCCCGGTACCGGGCGCAGCGGCGTCGTCGGCGAGACCGTGGTCGGTCGCCGCATCCTTGGTGGAGACGGCCGAGGACCCGGATTTGCGCGCGGCAGAACGCTCGAAGGACGCGGCGGCGCTGTTGCGGGGAAGGATCTCCGCCGCGAGGGCGGCGAGTTCGCGGTCCCGTTCCGTGAGGGCGAAGTCCTGTGTGTCGTCCTGCGACTTACGGGATCGACCGAAGCGCTTCTTGGGCTCAGACACTGGCGTTCTTTCCTCCTGCTGCGTGGGCACCACGTCCGGGCGTGGCCCGGGGGTGGGCTCGCGGCCGTGGCGGCCCGCGGGTGCGGCGGGGACCGGTTCCTGCCGCGAGATCGGCGTTCAGTCTATCCGCCCGAGCGGGCGTAGACTGGCGCGAGTTCTGTCACTTGGTAAACGCGCAGGAGTTCTTGAGTGTCTGTGAAGATTCTCGTCGTGGATAACTACGACAGCTTTGTCTACACCTTGGTGGGGTATCTGCAGCAATTGGGGGCCCAGACGACCGTGGTGCGCAACGACGACCTGGACGTCGCCGCGGCCACCGCTCTCGCCGGTGAACACCAGGGTGTCCTGCTGTCCCCCGGCCCCGGTGCCCCCGCGGACGCCGGCGTGTGCGCGGACCTGATCCGCTGGGCGGAGCACACCAGGACACCGTTGCTCGGCGTGTGCCTGGGCCACCAGGCGCTCGGTGAGGTCTACGGCGCTCGCGTGGGCCACGCCCAACAGCTCATGCACGGCAAGACGTCCCAGTTGGTGCACC
The DNA here is from genome assembly GCA_014652975.1 of Kocuria marina. Classification (GTDB taxonomy): domain Bacteria; phylum Actinomycetota; class Actinomycetes; order Actinomycetales; family Micrococcaceae; genus Kocuria; species Kocuria marina. Next base: position 26,721 of record BMZV01000005.1, read on the forward strand.
ACGGGGACAGCGTCTTCCCCTCGGTCCCGTCGCCGTTCACCGCGACCCGGTACCACTCGCTCGCCGTGGCCGCGGACACCGTCCCGGACTGCCTCGAGGTCACCGCGACCACCGAAGACGGGCAGGTGGTCATGGGTCTCAAGCACCGCTCCGCCCCGCTGCACGGTGTGCAGTTCCACCCAGAGTCCGTGCTCACGGAGGGTGGCTACCTCATGCTCGGCAACTGGCTCGAGGAAGTGGGCCAGCACGGTGCCGCCGCAGCGGCCGCGGGGTTGTCCCCGCTCATGACCGCCTGAGAACCAGTTCCGTCAGAGGCACCCGGACCGCACACTCCGTCGGAGCGAGGTCCGTCGAAGCAAGGCCCCGCACAGTAAGGCCCGGCCGATCTCAGCCGTCGCCCCCGCGGGATGCGGTGGGGCGACTCGTGGGCTGGGGCTGCGTGGGTTGGGGTGCGGCATCCGTGGGTTCGGCGGGAGTCGTGGGTTCCGTCGTGGGCTCGTCCTCGTTCGTCGGGGACGGGGTGGGGCTCGGCGTGGGCGTCACCTTCCGGGCCACCGTGAGCGTGATCGTGGATCCCTGGCTCACGGAGGACCCCGCGGGAGCGGACTGCCGCAGCACCGTGCCAGCCTCAGCATCCTCGGTCTCGCGGATCTCCACGTCGTAGTTGAGCCGCACGTCGTCCGCCCGCAAGACCTGTTCGGCCTCCGCGCGGCTGCGGCCGACGACGTCCGGGACCGTGACCTTGCCCGTGGACACCTGCAGTTTGACCGCGCTGTCCCGGGCCACCGAGGCGCCCTGTCCGGGATCGGTCGAGAGCACCACGTTGTGGGGCACGGTGGCGCTGTTGACCGTGCTGACCGGGCCCGCCGTGAGGCCGGCCTGCTGCAGGGACTGGCGGGCGTAGTCCAAGGATTGGCCCACGAGATCGTTGGGCACGGTCACGTTCTCGGGCCCCTCGGAGACCACGACGGCCACCGAGGACCCCTGGTCCACCTGGGTCCCCGCGGCGGGGCTCATGCTGATCACGTGCTTGTCCGGCACGCTGTCACTGTGCTGCGTGGTGAACGTGGGGTTCAGCCCCGCGTCCCGCAGGGTGTTCTCCGCCGTGGTGCTGTCCATCCCCGTGACCTGGGGGACGCTCACCTGCGCGACCTGTTCGACCTGCTGGTCCTGCCACCACCGCACGCCCAGCACGGTCCCGCCGACCAGCAGCGCGAGCACGAGCAGCAGCACCACGGGCACCACCCACAGGGACCTGCGACGGCGCCGCTCGTACGGCGCGGAGGCGGACGCGGGGGCGGCGACGGGCGCTGGGTCGTCGGCCGCGGCGTCGTCGTCGAACCGGCCGTACTGTGCGGAGACGGTGGGCTCGGCGTCCTCGCTGCGTCCCGCGGCGGTCACGGCGGCGGCCGGGGTACCGGCGCCCACCGCGGGCAGGGTCTTGGTGTGAGAGTCGGCGGTGTGGGTGACGTCGATGGGCTGGGTCGCCCCGAGGTTGCCGGGCAGTTGCCCGCCGAGTTCCCGCAGCGACCGGCGCATCTGCCCGGCATCCACGAACCGGTCCCGGGGGTCCTTGGCCAGGGCACGCTCCATGAACCGGTCCACGGCGGGCGGCAACTGCGGGTTCAACGCCGACGGCGCGGGCGGCGCGTCCCGCACGTGCTGCGCGGCGATCGCCACGGAGGATTCCCCCACGAACGGCGCGCGCCCGGTCAGCAACTCGAAGAGCACGCACGCGGCGGAGTACAGGTCCGAACGGGGATCCACCGCGGCCCCGCTGGCCTGTTCGGGGGAAAGGTACTGTGCGGTGCCGAGCACGGCCTGGGACTGGGTCAGCGCGGCCTGCGTGTCCTCCACGGCACGCGCGATCCCGAAGTCCATGACCTTGACGCTGCCGTCCGGGGTGACCTTGACGTTGGCGGGTTTGATGTCCCGGTGCACGATCCCCGCGCGGTGGCTGAAGGACAGGGCGTCCATGATGCCGAGCATGTACTCGATGGCCTGTTCCGGAGTGACCCCCGGCCCGTGCATGAGTTCCCGCAGTGTGCGCCCGGGGACGTATTCCATGACGATGTAGGGGCGCAGGACACCGTCCGGGCCCTGGGGGCGGATTTCCCCGGTGTCGTAGATGGCCACGATCGAGTGGTGGTTGAGGGACGCCACGGCGTGGGCCTCGCGCTGGAACCGCTCGTGGAACGTCTCATCCGCGGCCAGTTCCGGACGCAGGATCTTGATGGCCACGCGGCGGCCCAGGCGAACGTCCTGTCCCACGTGCACCGTGGCCATGCCACCGCGGCCGATGACCTCACCGACCTCGTACCGGTCGTTGATCAGATCCGGCAGTCCCGACGTCCCCATGCGTGTCAGCCGCCCGCGCCGCTGACGGGAGCGCTCGGAGCCGCGAGCGCCCCGTCACCGGTGCCCTGCACGGGGTTGGACTGCCCGGATCCTGCCTCGGTGCGGGCGCTCTGATCCGTGGTCCCCTGGGCACCGGTGTCCGCCTGGGTGTTCGCCCCGTTCTGGCCGGTCTCCTCGGCACCGTTGGTGGCTCCGTTACCGGCCCCGCCGTTGTCCGCGCCGTCGCCGTTACCGGCGCCGTTGCCCCCGCCGTTGGTGGGAGCGGGCTGAGCGGTCTGCTGCGGTGCCTGGGTGTTCTGGTTCTGCTCGGGCTGTTGCTGCGGTGACTGCGTGGCACCGGTGCCCCCGGTCCCGGCCCCCGGGGTCGTCTGGGCACCCGGGGTCCACGCGACGTACATCACCACGGTGGAACCGACCTTCACCCGCGAACCGGCCGCGGGTTCCACGGAGACCACGGTGTTCTCCGCCTGACCCGTGCCCTGCTGCAGCCGCTTGTCCACGTTCACGCCCATGGCGGTGATCTCGGAGGCGACCTGGTCCGCGTCGCGGCCCACCATGTTGGCGGGCAACACCACGGTGTTCGCGGTGGGGCTCACGGTGGAGGACGTGACGGTGCCCGGTGCGGGGGAGCCGGAATCGCCCCGCGAGGAGAAGAAGTACACCCCGGCCACGGCCAGGGCCACCAGAAGTGCGAGCAGCGGCAACAACCACGCCCACACGGACGTCTTGCGCCGCTCACCCTGCGGGGTGGAACCGCGCTGCGAGCTCGGTGGCCGGTTCACGGCGTCGAACTGTGCGGTAGAGGGGTGGGCGCTGTACTTGGGGTCCGGCTGGGCCGCGGCCGCGGCCGAACCGGTCACTCCCGCGGCGGCCGTCCCGGATATGGGCCGGGTGCTCGGTCCCGAGACCGGTGCGATGGCCTCGGTGGGCTGCTCGTCGGAGAAGTCCTGGGACAGGAACGGCTGCATCCCCGGGACCATCGTGACCGCGGCCGTGACGTCCCCGCGGCGCAGCGCATCCACGGCGTTGGCGAGCTTGCCCGCGTTCTCCGGGCGTTCCTCCGGGTCCTTGGCGAGCATGGACATGATGAGGGCGCGCACCGGGTCCGGGATGGAGTCCGGCAGCGCGGGAGGGTTGTCGTTGACCTGGGCCAGGGCGATCGCGATCTGGGATTCCCCCGTGAAGGGGCGCCGGCCGGCGAGCAGTTCATAGCCGATGATCCCCAGGGAGTAGATGTCCGAGGAACCCGTGGCGGTCTGACCGGTGGCCTGCTCGGGGGCCAGGTACTGGGCCGTGCCCATGACCTGGCCGGTGGCCGTGAGCGGCACCTGGTCCGCTAGCCGGGCGATGCCGAAGTCGGTGACCTTGACGCGGTTGTCCGGGGTGATGATCAGGTTGCCGGGCTTCACGTCCCGGTGCACGAGCCCTTGCGCGTGCGCGGCGGCCAGGGCGCGGGCGGTCTGGCCGATGTAGTTCAGGACCGTGTCCGGGTCCAACGACTTCTGCCGGTCGATGATATTGGACAGCGGTTCGCCGGGCACGAGTTCCATGACCAGGAACGCGGAGCCCTCGTCCTCGCCGTAGTCGAAGACGTTGGCCACACCCGGGTGGTTGAGCAGGGCGGTGTGACGGGCCTCCGCCCGGAACCGCTGCAGGAACGTGGGATCCCCGTTGTACTCGTCCTTGAGGATCTTCACCGCGACGATCCGACCCAGGACCTGATCCTTGGCCTTCCACACCTCGCCCATGCCGCCGATGGCAATTCGTTCCGTCAGGGCGTAACGACCGCCCAGGGTGGTGTTCGACGATGGTCTCACTTGTTCAACACCGCCTCGAAGAGTTGCCGTGCACTGGGGCTGGTCAGGGAAGACCCTGTGGTGACGTCCACGTCCTCGACCACCACGGCCACCGCCAACTGGGGGTCGTCGGCGGGCGCGAATCCAGTGAACCACGAATCGTTCAATCCGTCCCTGCCGATCTCCGCCGTGCCGGTCTTCCCGGCCACCTCCACGCCGGGCACGGCCGCGCCGGACGCGATGCCGTTACTGACCACGGAGGTCATCAGGTCCTTGACGGTGCCCGCGGTCTCCGCGTCCGTGGAGCGGCGCAGCTGCTCGGCCTGGAACTGGTCGATCACGGACAGGTCCGAGGAGCGCACGGTCTTGATGAGGCTGGGACGCATCATCACACCGTCGTTGGCTATAGCCGCGGAGGTCATGGCCACCTGCAGCGGGGTGGTGCGGACGTCGTACTGCCCGATCGAGGACAGGGCGAGCTGGGCCTGATTCATGTCCTCGGGGAACACGGACGGGGTGACCTGCAGCGGGATGTCCAGGTTCTGGCCGTAGCCGAAGTTCTGCGCGGTCTGGCGGATCTTGTCCTGGCCCAGGTCCATGGCGATGTGCGCGAACGGGGTGTTGCAGGACTGCTCGAGCGCGAAGCGCAGGTCCACCTGGGAGCGCGCGGCACACCCGCCCTGGCGGTAGTTGGGCAGGCTAACTGTCGTGTCCGGGAGCGGGAGCTCGTTGGGGTTCGGCAGCGTGGTGTCGGTCGTGTACTTCCCGGACTCCAGCGCGGCCACGGTGTCGATGATCTTGAACGTGGAACCGGGGGAGTACAGGTCCCCGCTGATCGCGCGGTTCACGAGCGGCTTGTCCGGGTCCGCGTTCAGGGACTGGGCGGCTGCGACCACCTGGTTCGTGTCGTGCGAGGACAGGGCGTTCGCGTCGTAGCTCTTGCGGGAGACCATGGCCTTGATCTCGCCGGTCTTGGGGTCCACGGCCACGATGGAGCCGTTGTGACCCTCCAGTGCGTTGTACGCGATGCGCTGCAGCTCGGGGTCCAGGGTCAGCTCCACCGAGGCGCCCTTGGGTTGGTTCCCGGAGAACAGGGACACCACGCGGTCGTAGAACTGGTCGTCGGACGCGCCCGAGAGCTGGTCACCCATGGCGGATTCGAGTCCCGTGGCCCCGTAGACCAGGGAGAAGTACCCGGTGAGGTTCGCGTACAGGGGGGAGTCCGAGTAGACGCGCTGGTGCGCGAAGTCGCCGTCCGCGGGCACGGAGCGAGCGATCTCCTTCCCGCCCACGAGGATCGAGCCGCGGTCCCGGCCGAACTGTTCGTACAGCGTGCGGTTGTTCCACGGGTTGGCCTGGAGGGCGTTGGCCGCGAAGAACTGCACGTACGTCAGTGTCAGTAGTAGCACCACCATGATGGCCACGGCCATGAGCCACATGCGCCGGATCGCCTTGTTCACCGGGTCCCCCCTTCCTGATCGTGCGCGTTGCCGCCGGATGCGCCGCGTTCACCGGACGACGACGCCGCGTCACCCCCGGTGCGGTCGCTCCGGGAGGCGCGCGTGGCGCCGTAGCCGGCGGAACCGCTCGAGCGATGCGTGATCCGCGAGATCGCCTCGGTCGCGGATGCCGATTCCGCCGCGCCCGGGGACGCCGCGGCGTCGTGGGATACGGACGTGGTCCGCGACAGCGACGGGGTGGGCTCCGTGGCCGGCTCCCGGGCCGGGGCGGCGTCGGCGCCGTCGGTGCGGGTGCGCTCGTCGTCGCGGCGTTCCTCGCGGGCGCGGAGGCGGCGCTCGAAGGTCGCGAGGTCCTCGTCCGTGGCGGGACCGGTGACCACGGGGCGCCGCGCGCTGTGGGAGATGGCCAGCAGGATCGCCACGATGATCCAGTTGGACAGCAGGGACGACCCACCGGCGGACATGAACGGGGTGGTCAGACCGGTCAGCGGCAGCAACCGCGTGACACCGCCGATCACCACGAGCAACTGCAGCACCATGAGCGAGGACAGGCCCGCGGCCAACAGCTTGCCGAACGCATCACGGGTACCCAGGGCCGCGCGCAACCCGCGGGTCGCGAAGAGCAGGAACATCACCAGGATCGCGCCGAGCCCGATCAGCCCGAGCTCCTCACCGAACGCCGTGATGATCATGTCCGAATTGGAATAGGAGACCAGGTCCGGGCGCCCCTGACCCAGGCCCTGACCGAACAGTCCGCCGGAGGCCAGACCGAACAGTCCCTGCACGATCTGCGCCGAGCCACCGGGGGAGCGGTTGTAGACGTCCGGGTTGAAGGCGTCCAGCCACGCGTCCAGGCGCAGGGCCACGTGGGAGAACATGCGGCTCGCGGCGAAACCTCCCACGGCCATGAGCAGCACGCCCAGCACGATCCAGCCCAGGCGTCCCGTGGCCAGGTAGACCATGGCCAGGAACAGGCCGAAGAACATGATGGCGGTACCCATGTCCTTCTGCAGCACCAGCACGCCGATCGCGATCACCCACGCCGCGAGCATGGGGGCGATGTCCCGGAACCGGGGCAGGCGCACGGGGCCGATCTTGCGCCCAGCCAGCAGGATCAGGTCCCGGTTGGTCGAGAGGTAGCCCGCGAAGAAGATGGCCAGCGTGATCTTGGCGATCTCACCGGGCTGGAACGTGCGCCCGGCCACCGAGATCCACAGTCGGGCGCCGTTGATCTCCACGCCGAGGCCCGGGATCATGGGCAGCAGCAGGAGCACGGCGGAGAGCAGCAACATGATGTACGTGACGTTGCGCAGTCGCCGGTGGTCCTTGAGCAACCACAGCACCACGCAGCACGCGAGCATGGCCACGCCGGTCCACACCACCTGGGTGTTGGCGGCACTCTGGTTGGTGGACAGGTCGATGCGGTGGATCATCGCCAGCCCGAGCCCGTTGAGCGCCACGGCCAGCGGGAGCAGGTAGGGGTCCGCGTAGCGCGCACGGATCCACAGCACCACGTGCACCAGCAGGGCGCCCACGCCCAGCACGGTGCCGCTCATGATGATGTGGCGGGGATCCGCTTGGGCGCGTTCGGGATCCACCAGGATGTTGGCGCCCATGCCGATCGCCAGGGCCACGAGCAGCAACAGCAACTCGGTGATCCGCCGCGGCCTGGGGCGCACGGGAGCCTCTGTGCCGCGCTCGGGCGCGGCGTTCACGGTCGAACTCATCGGTTCTCACCCCCGGGGGTCCCCGAGGCACCGGGGGACGTGCGCGGGGTGGCCGAGCCACTCGGCGACGCGCTCGCGGACGGGTTCGGTGTGGGGGTCGTGACCGTCACCCGGCCCGTGGGGCGGGGTTCGGGTCCGCGCGAGGACTCCAGGTCCGCGACGATCTGTTCGGCCTCCTCGCGGCTGCCCGCGGGGATCGTGGCGCGCACGCGGTCCTGCGCGTACTGGGACAGGGAGTCCACGGGGATCTCGGTGGTCGCGCTCAACTCGCTCAGCGAAATGGGACCCAGGGACTGCGAGACCCCCTGGAACACGGCCACGTGACCCCGGTCCTCACCCACGTAGTACTGGGACGAGGTCCACGCGCGCGCACCCCACCCGCCGAGCAGCAGCGCGAGGGCGAGCACGACGACGCCCACGATCCACGCCGCACGACGGCGTTTGGTCCCGCGCGCGGGGTCGTCACCCTTGCGACGCAACAGGCTGCGTACCTCGGCGGGATCGGTGGTCACGTCCAGCGTGGAGGTCGCGAGCATCGTGGCGCGGCGCTGGATCGCCGAATCCGAGACGGTAGGGATACGCCCCGTCTGGGTCGCGTTCGCCGCGGCACCCACGAGCAGGTGGGGACGCTCGGCCAGGTCCCGGCGCAGCACGGAGGCCGAGGACTGGGTGGGCTGCGATGTGGTGTGGGGGTAGCCGGGTTCGCGGTAGTCGGTGCCGCCGCCGGCCACGGGGGAGTCCATGGGTCCGTCCCAGTGCTCCACCTCGGACTCGCTCATGAGTTGCTCATCCGACGTGCGGGACTGATCCGGCACGGCCCCCTGGCTCTCCCCGGTCATGGGGTGGGCCTCGCTGCCCTGGGGGACCTCGTCCACCTGCACCACAACCACGGTCACGTTGTCCGGGGCCCCGCGGTCCAGGGTCAGTTCCACGAGGGAGTTCACGATCTGGTTCAGATCCCCCGTGGAGCGCATCACGTTCTCGATGGTCTGAGCGTTCACCACCGCGTTGAGGCCGTCGGAGCACAGCAACCAGCGCTCACCCACGGCCGGGCGCACGGTGCGCACCTCGAGTTCGGGGGAGGCGTCCACGTCACCGAGCACCCGCATGAGCACGTTCTTGTGGGGGTGGGTCTCGGCCTCCTCGGGCTGCAACCGGCCCTCGTCGATCAGCCGCTGGACGAACGTGTGGTCGGTAGTGACCTGCTCGAAACCCTCGGCCTCGGACAATCGGTACGCGCGGGAGTCCCCGATGTGCGCCACGCAGATCTCGTCCCCGTCGATCAGCAGGGACGTCACGGTGGTGCCCATCCCGCCCAACCGTGGATTGGACTGCACGAGTTTCGCGAGGTTCTGGTTGGCGTTCTGGATCTCGTCCGCGAGCACGGTCTCGGCGTCACCGTCGTAACCGGCGTGGTCCAGGTGGGTCAGGTCGATCACCGCGGAGGCCGAGGCGACGTCACCCCCCACGTGACCACCCATCCCGTCCGCGACGACGGCCAGGTAGCGGCCGGCGTAGGCGGAGTCGTCGTTCTTGGAACGGGCCCGGCCCACGTCGGAGCGAGCAGCATATCGGAAAGCAATGGGCATGGGCTACGGCCTCAGTTCCATCACGGTGCGCCCCACCCGGAACCGGGCACCCGGGTCCACCACGGTGGCGCGGGACAGTCGCTGGTCCTGCAGGTAGGTGCCGTTCGTGGACCCGAGGTCCTCCAGGAACCACTTGGATCCCTGCGCGAACAGGCGGGCGTGGCGCCCCGAGGCGTAGTCGTCCTCGAGCGGGATGGTGGCCTCTGCGGAACGGCCCAGCATCACGGGGGCCGATCCCAGTTGGAAGCTCCGCCCGGCGAGCGGGCCGTCCACGACCACGAGCTGTTGCGCGCGCGTACGCGCACCCCCGGTGGTGGGGGCGGCGGGGCGGGGGTTCTGGGGTGTCTCCTGGCGGGGTTCCCGTGCGCGGGCGTCACGCAGTTTCTCGCGACCACCGCGCACGGCCGCGCGGGCCTTGCCGCCCACGGTCAGGTCACGCGCCTGGGAGAAGACCACGGCGGCGATGAAGATCCACAGCAGCGCCAGGAATCCGTAGCGCAGCAGGGTCACGGTCAGTTCGGACACGTCAGCGCCTCTCCCTCGGGAGCATCAGTCGGAAGGTCAACCTGGTGCGCCCCACGGTGATCACGGAACCGTCCACGAGCTGGGCCCTGCCCTGGATCCGCTGGCCGTCCACATAGGAACCGTTCGTGGAACCGAGGTCCACGGCCAGGAAATGGTCCCCCTGGCGCCGGATTTCGAGGTGCTCGCGGGAGACCCCCGTGTCCTCCACGGTCACGTCCGCCTGCGCGGAGCGGCCCACGCTCACGCGGTCCGCGTTGAGCGTGAAACGTTCGGCGCCCACCTGGATCACGGGCACCGGTTGCAGCCCGGCCTGGTCATCGACCGGGTCGTGATAGCCGCCGGGAACGTGGCCCGCAGCGTCGTCGTCGGCCGAATGAGCGGCTTGGCCATCGCGCGGGCGGGCGTGCGGGGCGGGCGCCGGGGGTTGGGGTGCGCGCGCGGAGGTCCCGGCGTCCGCGGGAACCTCCGGTGTGCTCGTGCGCTCGAACGAGGACAGGATGTCGAAGTGGCCGGCCTCGAGTTCGGACTGGCGCATGAAGCTCACGCGCACCGCGCCCTGCAGGGTATAGGCCTGCGAGCGCGCGTGACGGATGACGACGTCGCACAGTTCCTCGGCCAGTTGGACGCCCCATTCCTGGGCCCGGGGGAAGTCGTCGTCGGAGAACTCCACGGTGAAGACGTTGGGTGCCATGGTGCGGCCCGCGGGAACGGTGAAGGACTCCTGGTCCAGTTCACGGCGCAGGGCGCTTGCGATCTCCACGGCCTCGACCCGCTTGCGAGAACCCGCGGTGAAGGCGGTGCGGACCACCTTCTCGATCCCGTTCTCCAGCCCGGTCCAGAAACCCATCCCGCCTCCTTCCTCGGTCAGCCAGTGGCGCTGCGCGGCGTGCGACCGCAGGGGGCGGCGGTACACACGGTCATGGACAGTGTTCAGAATAGTAGCCGGACAGGCTGAGTGGGCGGTGACAGCGCGCGTGATCCCGCTGGGAGCGCGCCCGGCCGGGCAGGACGCGGTGGCCGGCCCGGCGCGTCGCGGCGTACCGCGGTGCAGCGCGGGTGGTCAACACACTGCGACTTCTACCGACGGACCCTCGACCCGGTCCCCCGGGGCGGGCGATACTCGGGACCATGAAGCGACCCCAGAAGATCCTGACCCTCGGTTCCGCCGCACTGCTGAGCGCCTCGTTGCTCGTGGGCTGCGGGAACACCACCCAGAACCAGGCCCCCGCGCAGACCGACGCGACCCAGGGCGCCGGGGACGCCACCCCGGCGGCCACCGGCACCACGCAGGACGCGGCCACGCCCGACGCGACCGGTGCATCCCCCTCCGACACCGCGTCCGCCACGGACAGCGCCTCGCCGTCCGACAGCGCCTCGCCCACGCGCAGCGCGTCCGGCAGCGCGAGCCCGAGCGGTTCGGCGTCCGGCGTGGCCGTCAACGGCGGGCAGGCCGCCGCGCTGGCCGCCGTGGACTCCGCGCTGGCCCAGCACCAGGGTGGTGACGTGGTGGAGATCGACTACGACCGCCGCGCGGACAAGTTCGAGGTGGACCTGATCGCGGACGGTAACGCCCACCAGGTCACGGTGGACGGCACGGGCAAGAACGTCCAGGAGGACCGTGCGGACGGCCGCGCGGACGAGGACGACGTGGCCGAGCTGCGTGCCGCGGCCGTGGGCGCGAAAGACGCGATCAAGCGGGTCTTCGAGTCCGCCGAGTCCGAGTCGGGCACCAAAGTGCTGGACGAGGCCTCCCTGGACGAGGACGACGACGTCGTGCGCTGGGAAGTTGAGCTCGACATCGACAACCGGGACAGGGAGTACACGGTCAACGTGCAGGACGGCAGCGTCACCGCGCGCTGACGTCCCGGGGCGCCGCTTACATACCGTCTTGCCCCCCCTCGCGCCTGTCGCTTCGTGGGGGGAGGCGGGGGCGGATCACCGGGGACGCCCCTATGAGCCGCTGACCGAGCGCCCCGCTGCACACTGACAGCGGGGCGTTCTGTGATCGCGTCGTGACTGCGACGCCGTATCAGGGCAGCGACGCGGCCAGTTCCACGGCCTCACGGATCGCGCGTTTCGCGTCCAGTTCCGCCGCCACGTGCGCGCCGCCCACCACGTGCACGGGGCGCTCCCCGTTCTCTCCCGCGAGTTCCCGGGCGAGCTCGGCGCGGGGTTCCTGGCCCGCGCACAGCACCACGGTGTCCGCGGGGATGATCCGTTCGATCCGGTCCTCGGTGTCCGGGTCGCCAGTCTGCGACGCATCCCGCTGCGCGGGCGCCAGGACGTGCACGCCCTGTTCGTCGATCCGCACGTACTGCACCCCGGTTACGAACTCCACGTCCGCCATGCGCAGTTCGGCGCGGTGGATCCACCCCGTGGTGGTGCCCAGTCGCGCTCCGGGCTTACCGGCGCTGCGCTGCAGCAGGGTCACGCGCCGTCTCGGTTTCGACGGCGCCGGGGCGAGCAACCCGCCCCGCGCTTCCAGCGAGCGGTCCACTCCCCACTCGGTGTAGAAGTCGGAGTGCGGGTCGTGCGTGAGGAAGTGCGCGACGTCGAATCCGATCCCGCCGCCGCCGACGACCGCCACGCGCTCACCCACGGGGGCGCCGGCCAAGACGTCCTTGTACCCGAGCACCGTGGGGCCGTCCTCCCCGGGGATGCCGGGGACGCGTGGGGTCACGCCGGTGGCCACGACCACGCGGTCCGCGAAGGCCACGTCCTGCGCGGTGGCGGTGTGCCCCGTGTGCACGGTGACCCCCAGCTCGGCCAAGCGCGTGCTGAAGTAGCGCACGGTGTGGGCGTAGTCCTCCTTGCCCGGGATGCGCAGCGCCAACTGGAACTGGCCGCCCAACTCCGGTTGCTCCTCGAACAGGGTCACCCGGTGACCCCGCTGCGCCGCGGCCTCCGCGAAGGCCAGCCCGGCCGGTCCGGCACCCACCACCGCGATCCGCTCCGCGGTGCGCGTGGGGCCCAGCACCAGCTCGTCCTCGCGCATCGCGCGCGGGTTCACGAGGCATGACATGCGGCGGCCGGAGAAGGTGTGGTCCAGGCACGCCTGGTTGCACGCGATGCACGTGTTGATCTCCGCGGGGCGCTGCGCACGGGCCTTGGCCACGAATTGCGGGTCCGCCAGGAACGGGCGGGCCAGGCACACGAGGTCCGCGTCCCCGCGTTCGATCACCGCTTCTCCGATCTCCGGGGTGTTGATCCGGTTGACCGCGGCCACGGGTAAGCTCAGGTGCTCGCGCAGTGCCCTGCTGACCCATGTGAACCCCGCGGGCGGCACGCTCGTGGCGATCGTGGGGATCCGGGCCTCGTGCCACCCGATCCCCGTGTTGATGATCGACGCCCCCGCGGCCTCGATCTCCCGGCCGAGCTCCAGGACCTGCGCGAACTGCTGGGCGTCCGGCACGAGGTCCAGCGCGGAGAGCCGGTACATGATGAGGAAGTCCGGGCCCGTGGCCTCGCGCACGCGCCGGACGATCTCGGTGGCGAACCGGCGGCGAGCGGCGTCGGACCCGCCGTACCGGTCGGTACGCTCGTTCGTGTGGGCCACGAGGAACTCGTTGATCAGGTACCCCTCGGAGCCCATGATCTCCACGCCGTCGTAGCCCGCGCGCTGCGCGAGGTGCGCGGCGTTCGCGAAGTCCTCGACCGTACGCTCGACCTCCGCCGTACTCAGCTCGCGCGGCGTGACCTTGTTGATGGGAGCGCGGATGGCCGACGGCGCCACGGCGTCCTCGTGCATCGCGTACCGTCCGCTGTGCATCAGCTGCAGTGCGATCAGCCCGCCCTCGCCATGTACCGCGTCCGTGACCGTGCGGTGCGGATCCAGTTGGTCCTCGCGGCTGAGGTGCGCACCGCCGCGGCGGGCAGCGCCCTCCGGGTTGGGGGAGATCCCGCCCGTGACGATCAGCCCGGCGCCGCCGCGCACGCGTTCCACGTAGAAGCGCGCGAGCTCGTGCTCACCGCCCGGGACCTCCTCGAGGCCGGTATGCATGGACCCCATGATCACGCGGTGGGGCAGGGTCAGCGGACCCACGCGCAGCGGGGACAGAAGATGGGGATAGGAACTCATCCGATACTCCAGGTCTCAGGTATTTCTTCCACCCTAGAGCCCGTGAGCTGGATCACCAATCCGACCGGGCCGTGGCAGCTACAACTGGACCACGGATCACGCCACCGCCGTGAGGGGGTACCGCCAGGGCGGCGCCCACGATGGGGATGAACGCTCCCAGGAACATGAGCATGGTCAGCGGGGTCGCGAGCGGCACACCGAGCAACCACAGCCGACCGCGATCGCGAGCATCTCGATCACCGCCACCGCAGCGGTGCCCCGCACGTAACCACCCAGGATGCGCACGGTGTCCCGGCCGGTCCGGCGTAGCTTCTCGGTGTGGCGCGGCGGAAACCAGCTCAGCAGGAAACCCCCCGATCCGTTCGGCGTCCGCGGCGGGATGGGTCGAGGGGTCGGTTCAGGCGGAGTTCACCGCCCGCATCTGGGCGGCTCGCGGATTCCCGCTCGCGTTCCGTCAGCGGGGTGTCGTGCCGCCGCACCGTAGAGGCGCTCAGGACCCAGAGCACCGTGGAGGCGCTTCGGGACCAGAGCGCCGTCGGGCCGATCTTCCGGGCACCCCGAGGCCACGAGCGCCCCAGGGCGGTGGCTCCCGTGTGACCCCTGGTGCAATGCTCGCGTCCTTGTTATTCTGAATACATCAAAATAAGACGGCATGGCGTGGTTCCACCCCGGGACCACCGCCCCACGAGGAGGTTGTCATGGCCAAGAAATCCACGAAGAACGCCAACTACACCGTTCCGGGTCTCACCACGGAGCAGGGCCACGGTGTGGCCGAGATCCTGCAGCAGCGGCTGCACGCGCTCAACGACCTGCAACTGACCCTCAAGCACGCCCACTGGAACGTGGTGGGTCCCAACTTCATCTCCGTCCACGAGATGCTGGACCCGCAGATCGAGGAGGTCCGCGGGTACGTGGACGAGCTCGCGGAGCGCATGGCCACCCTGGGTGTGTCGCCGAATGGTCTGCCCGGCGCCATCGCGGCCGAGCGCACGTGGGACGACTACGACGTCCAGCGCGCCTCCGGCGTGGAGCACCTCGCGGCACTGGACCTCGTCTACGACGGCGTCATCACCGACCATCGGGATGCCCTGGCCCGCATCAGCGACGTGGATCCCATCACCGAGGACATGCTGATCGCCCAGGTCCGCGGGCTCGAGCTCTTCCAGTGGTTCATGCGCTCGCACATCGAGTCCGATTCCGGCGTGCTGGAGAACTCCGCCGCCCGCACGGAGAAGGACGCCGCCAAGGCCGTCAAGCGCGGCCGGGTCGCCAAGAAGAAGTAACCACACATGTAGTAGAAGGACCCCCGGATCCGCATCATGCGGGTCCGGGGGTCCTTCCTCTGCGGTCGGGTGCCGCCGCACGCTGTCGTATGCCTTGGAGAACGACGACGCCGCTTGCGGTCACCCTGCTAAGGCGGCGCCGCGCCGTCGTCGCCGGATGGGTGACCGCGGGTCAGAACGCCAGGTTGAACACCCACACGCCCAGGGTCATGGTCGTGGCGGTGATCAGGACCAGGGCGATCAGGTTGAGCCCGATCCCGCCCTTGATCATCTGCCCGATGGTCACGTACCCGGAACCGAACGCAATGGCGTTGGGCGGGGTGGCCACCGGCAGCATGAACGCGCACGTGGCGGCGAGCGCCACGGGGATCGCCAGGAGCATGGGGTCCACGCCGATCCCCATGGCCACACCGCCGGCCACGGGCAGGAACGTGGCCGCGGTGGCCGTGTTGGACGTGAGCTCGGTGAGCAGCAGGATGCCGCCGGCCATGATGAGCACGAGCAAGACCACGGGCAGTCCGCCGAGACCCTGGGCGCGCTCGCCGATCCACTCGGTGAGCCCGGAGGTGGAGAACTGCGCGGACAGGGCCAGGCCACCGCCGAACAGCAGCAGCACGCCCCACGGCAACTTGACCGCGGAGTCCCAGTCCAGTAGGCGGACGCCCGGCGCCGCACCGGCCGGGCACAGGAACAACAGCAGCCCCACGGCCATGGCGATGCCGGCGTCGGAGATCATGGGATCCGCGAAGAGCACCGGCACGAAGACCCAGGACAGCGCGGCGAGCACGAAGATGGCCAGCACGCGCTTCTCACCGGGGGACATGGGGCCGAGCTTGGCGAGTTCGTCGTTGATGAGTTCCTTGCCGCCGGGGATCTCGGTGATCTCGGGCTTGAACAACACCTTGGTCAGCAGCACCCAGCACAGCGCGAGCAACACCACGGCCAGGGGCACGCCCACGAGCATCCACTGACCGAAACCGATCGTGATGTCGTGCGCGTCCGACAGGTAGCCGGCCATCAGGGTGTTGGGCGGGGTGCCGATGATGGTCCCCAGCGAACCGATCGACGCCGCATACGCGATCCCGAGCATCAGCGCGGTGCCGAAGTTGGACTTGACGATCTCCTCCTTGACCTCGGTGTCCTGGGGGTCGATCTCCTCCGGGGCGGGCGCGGCGGAGGTGCCCTGCGCGGCGTCGGCACCGATCTTGGTCACGAGCAGCAGCACGGACACGCCGATCGGCAGCATCATCACGGCCGTCGCGGTGTTGGACACCCACATGGACAGGAAGCCCGTGGCCACCATGAACCCCGCGATCATCTGCGTGGGCTTGGTGCCGATCACCTTGACGGTGAGCAGGGCGATCCGCCGGTGCAGGTTCCAGCGCTGCATCGCGAGCGCGAGCAGGAACCCGCCCATGAACAGGAAGATGACGTTGTTGCCGTAGGATGCCCCGACGGCGTCGAACTTCACGTCCGTGCCGAGCGTGGGGAACACCACCAGGGGGACCAGGGCGGTCGCGGGCAACGGCAGGGCCTCGGTCATCCACCACACGCCCATGAGCACGGCCGTGGCGGCCGTGAGCCGGGCGGCGTGGGGGACGTCCTGCGGCATCAGGGTGTAGATGAGCACCGCGAGCAACAGACCGCCCGCCAGGCCGATCCAGCGCACGGTGCGGGTGCGGGGTTTCTCCGCCTCCGCCCGTTCGCCCGGGGACTGGAAGTCCACCTCCTCACCGCGGTGAGGGTCCGGGTCCATGTTCTGCAGGTGCGCGCCGGGTACGGCCGGGTGACTCATGATGTCTCCACATCGTTGTGGGGGAAGGGGCGGTCACCCCAGCGTACGGCAGCGTGGTTCAGCTGACCGTGGCCACCCGGATGGTTTCGGGCAGGGCCTTGACGGCCGCCACCACGTCCTCCGTGACCCCGTTGCCGCAGTCCGTGACCAGATAGCCCATCTGCCCCTTGGTCACGAGCTGCTGGCGGTCCACGTTGATCCCGTGCTCGCCGAGCACCGCGTTCACGCGAGCCAGCACGCCGGGCAGGTTGCTGTGGATGTGCAGCAACCGGGTGCCGTGGATGTGGGGGTCCAGCTGCACCTCGGGGAAGTTCACGGACAGGCTCGTGGTGCCGTAGCGGCAGTAGTCGATGAGCTTGCCGGAGACGAAACCGCCGATGTTCTCCTGGGCCTCCGCCGTGGAACCACCCACGTGCGGGGTGAGGATCACATTGGGCAGCCCCTGCAGCGGGGACTCGAACGCCTCGCCGGCGGCCTTGGGCTCGGACGGGTAGACGTCCAGGCCCGCCCCGGCCAGGTGGCCGGAGACGAGGGCCTCGCGCAGGGCCTCGATGTCCACCACGTGACCGCGGGACAGGTTGAGGAACAGGGAACGGGGGCGCATCTGGCGGAACTGCTCCCGGCCGAACATGTTGGTGTTGCTCTCGCGCCCGTCCACGTGCAGGGTCACGGTCTCCACCGTGTTCAGCAGTTGCTCCAGGGAATCGCACTTGGTCGCGTTGCCCATGGCCAGGCGGTCCACGATGTCGTAGAAGTAGACGTTCATCCCGAAGGCCTCCGCCACGACCGACAACTGCTTGCCGATGTTGCCGTAGCCCACAATCCCCAGGGTGCGGCCCCGCACCTCGTGGGAGCCCTTGGCGGACTTGTCCCACACGCCCTGGTGCATCGCGGAGTTCTTGTCCGTGAGGTGACGCGCCAGCGCGATGATCTCACCCAGCGCGAGCTCCACCACGGAACGCGTGTTGGAGTACGGCGCGTTGAACACGGCCGTGGCGGTGTCCGTGGCGGCGGTGAGATCGATCTGGTTGGTCCCGATGCAGAACGCACCCACGGCCTTGAGGGTGGGGTGCGCCTCGAACACTTCGCGGGTCACGCGCGTCTTGGAGCGGATCCCCAGCAGGTCCACGCCGTCCAGCGCGGCCATCAGTTCCTGCGGGTCCAGGGCACCCTTGCGGGTCTCCACCTCGAAGCCGCGGCTACGCAGCGAGTCGACGGCGTCGGTATGAATGTTCTCGAGCAGTAAGGCCTTCACCCGTCCATCCTACGGGGTGGGGCGCGGGCGCCCCGTTTCACGTCGTAGCATTCCGGGTCACCCCCGAGCGCGGCGCTCGCACGCGGGGTGACCCGGCGGCGTCGTCCTCCGGGACCGCGCCGTCCGCTCAGTCCCGGTACGCGCCCAGCAGCTTCTCGACGACGGCGCGCATCCCGTACTCGCGCGCGATCGTGTCCGCGGCCGCCCGACCCGCTCGCCGTCGCCGCTCGGGATCGGCGATCAGCTGCGCGAGGGCATCTTCGAGGGATGGCTGGGTGTCGTCCACGACCGCGCCGGACCTCGTTCGCGCGACCGTGGGCGCGAGCCCGCACGTGTCCGTCACGACCACGGGCAGCCCCGCGGACATGGCCTCGAGAACCGACATGGGGTACGGCTCGTGGACGGAGGGCAGGACGTACACGTCCGATTCCGCCATCCACTGCGCCGCGCCCGCGGAGTCCACCGGGCCGGCCCACGTGAGGCGCTCGCCGAGGCCCGCGGCCGCGATCGCCGCGCGCACCGCGTCCCCCTGGCCCTCATCCGGGCCCACGAGCGTGAACGTGGCGCGCGGGAACCGCTCGGCCAGGGATCGCGCGGCGGCCACGAACGCGAGCGGACGCTTGCGCTCCTGCAGACGCGCGAGGAACAGCACGCGACACTCGTCGTCTTCCCGCGGCACGCGGGGGCGCGAGGATACGGGCATCCCATTGTGCAGTTCCATGAGGTTCACGGGCCCGCGGGCGACCTCGGTGAGGTCCTGTTCCTCCTGGGGGGTGAGATAGCAGACCCGGTGCGCGTCCCGCAGCACCCGCCGGGTCAGCAGTGCATCCAGGGGCCCCGCGAGGGGATTCTCGGACGGGTCGATCATCCCGTGGGTCTGCAGGACGGTTCGGGTGCCCGCGCGCTCCGCGAGCCACGCGGTCGGCAGGGTCAGCAGGTCACGCGCCGTGTGCACGTGCACCACGTCCGCGGTCGGCGCGACCCGGCGCAGCCACGACAGCATGGCCGGCGAGGTGAGACCCGCGAAACCCGCACCCGGCAGGGCCTGGACGGGACGGAAGAGCTGCGTGCGCACGCCGTCGCGTTCGGTGGGCAGGGGCGCGCCCAGATCGGAGCCGGTCGCGGCGAGGATCACGTCGTGTCCGGCGTCGGCGAGCGCGCGGCACTGGTTGAGGGCCACCGTGGTGGGCCCGCCGTACGCGTTGGTGCCCGAGACCAGGGCGACGACCTGCAGGATCCGCATGCCGCTCACGCCTTCGTGGCCACGGGGGCGAGCACGCGCGCCCCGGCCGGGACGTCCCGCGTGACGAGCGCGGTGGCTCCCACGACGGCGCCCTCGCCCACCGTGACGCCGCGCAGGACGGTGGCTCGCAGGGCGATCCATGCGCCGTCGGCCACGGTGATGGGGGCGTTGTCGAACTCGAAGGCCGGGTCGTCCGCGCGGTGGCTGCCCGTGCACAGCATGGCGCCCTGCGACACGCACACGTCCGAGCCGATCGTGATGGGCTCCAGGTTGAGCAACCATGCGCCCACGCCGATCCACGAGTTCTCGCCCACGGTCAGTTTCCACGGCCAGTGGATCCGCACGTCGTGGCGGATCAGTGTGCCCTCCCCGATCTGCGCGCCGAAGGCCCGCAGGATCCGGGTGCGTACGCTCGGCGGGCACAGGACGGACCGTTGCAGCGGTTCCGCCACGAGGGCCCACGCGGCGCACTGCAGCCTTCCCCGGCCCTTGTCGTAGCCGCGGCCGGTGAAAGTGGCCAGGCGTCTCGTCGTGTGTGTCATGGTCTCCCCCTGTCGTCGAGCCGCAAATAGGGCTGCGCTCTGCGCGCAACCGGTCCGCTCTCCCCGCGGGCGCGCGGCTACGGGATCCAAGCTTGGCACACTGTGCTCGTCGATCCGCCTGCTTCTGACCCCATAAGTGGAGACACCGGGGGTAATGCCGTCGCTTCGTCCTCGATATCTCCTCGACGCCGACGGGCGCCTGGGGCGGGGTCCTTGCCCGCATGCGTACGGGAAGACTTTCCGCAACGGCGCAGGTCGCGTACTGTCTCGTTGCTGAGGGCAACGTACTTGTCGTGGGAATGTTTCTGCTTCTGCGAACAGTTTTGCAGCCCTCATTTCCTGCGGGTTCCAATTGCTGTCGAGATCTGCCGATGAAGGTTTATCCCCCAATTCGGGTACAAAATAATTCCAGAGAAACTACCTGCGTGTTCATCGACATGATTTCGCGCGTTAGACTGAGGCCCATTACAGGGGAGCGATGAAGAGACTGGTGGGACGTGCTCGGGGGCTGGGCAGCGTCCGAGACGAACCGTCTTTCATTGTGATCAGGGGCTGGGAGGGCACATGACGCTGCATGATTACGTCGATATTTTGAAGAAATGGTGGAAAACCGTCATCACACTGACCGTGGTGGGCTTGTTGGCCGGGGGGATCTACGCCTTGGTGTCTCCGGACACGTACAAGGCCACGTCATCCCTCTACGTCTCCATTCCCGCGAGTGACTCCGCCACGGAGTTGAACCAGGCAGCTACGTACCTTTCGCGAGAGCTGAAGTCGTACGCGACCGTGGCGACGTCCCCCTACATCCTCAAACCCGTCGTCGAGGACACGGGTGTGGATAAGACGGTCGCGCAATTGCAGGACATGTTGGACGTCACCAATCCGACGGCCACCTCCATCATCCAGGTCGATGCCACCACGGACTCACCTCAGGAGGCCCAGACGGTTGCCAACGGGGTCGCGGATCAATTGACCAGAGGGGTCGGGTCACTGTCCCCCGAGGTCGCCAACCGGGGAGGCGCCGTTCAGGCCACGGTTCTCAGCCGGGCGCAGCTCCCGGATGAAACCAGTGGCCTGCCGTCGTGGCTCTATCCGTTGTTCGGTGTGGTCGGCGGCGCGCTGTTGGGCGTGATCCTCGCCTTCGTGTTGGAGAGTCTGGTTCGGCGGCCGCGGACCACGACGGAGCTGCGTCGTGTGCCGGGTGCGTCGCTGGTCGCGTCCGTTCCGCGACTGAAGCACAGGACTGACGCGCGCAGCTTCTTTCCCGCGGGTGGCGAATCCGCGCCGGCGCGGGAGGTGTCACCTCACGTCACTTCGCTGCGCTCGCGCATCCAACAAGGTCATGCCGAGGTCCTGCCCCATGTGGCCGGCTGCGCGGTACTGGTGGTGACCGGTCAGCGTTCGGGCGACGGTGCCACCACGGTCGCCGTGGAACTCGCGCGTAGCTTTGCCGGTCTGGGCAGCCGCGTGGCTCTCGTGGATGCCAACCTCTCCGACCGCGGGGCAACTGTTTTGCTGGCCCAGCACAATCACCTCGGTGTCTCGGATCTCGTGGAACGTCGGGCCGGGGCAGACCAGAGCACTGTTCGTCTCGAGATGGGGCTGACCTTCCTACCCGCGGGTACGCCGACGCCGCGCCCGAGTGACCTGGTGTGCTCGGAACCGATGGCTGCGTTGGTGGGTGAGTTGCGTTCGGAATTCGACGTGGTCGTCCTCGATTGTTCCCCGTTGCAGGACTCCGTGGACGCGGCGGTGCTGGGCGAACTGGCGGATGAGGTCCTGCTGGTCACGGTGCCCGGGAAGACCTCGACCGATCAGCTGCAGTTCTCGGTTCAGGGATTCCGCGAAACGCCCGTGGCATTGGTGGCCAACCAGGTGCGCCCTTCGCGCGCACACTCCGGCGTTCTCTGAAGCCCACGATGAACACGATGACTCCTTTCGGCTGGGCCGTGTTCCTCCTGGGGGCCACGACCGCCGTGGGTGCGCTCGCGCTCATCCACATCTGGACCAGGGACCGGGTGGACGGGCTGAACCTGCGGATGTGGCTCGTGATCAACTTCCTCGTGGCCAACGTCCTGTCCGGATTCGCCCATGTATTGGGGTGGTCCAGGGACCGCGGATTCTACGAGGCCATGTCCGGTACTCCCGCAGGTGCTACATCCGGCTTGACCACGGCCGCCTGGTCGACCTTCTTGGGCATGTGTGCCCTCTGGGCGGGGCTGACGATCCCGCGGCCGCGGATCCTGGCCGCACACCGTGGTCCCCGACAGGTTCCCCGGCGCCCTCTGATACCCGAACAGTTGTATTCCTTCGTATCCCATCACCGGGTCAGCATGGGGGGCCTGGCTCTCGTACTCGTAGCAGCGGGCGCCGTGGGACTCGTGCGAGTGATGGGCGCCACGACCGACCAGACCGGCGGGCGGATCATTTCCGTGGACGGCGGCAATGCCCGCTACGCATTCCTGGCGGGTTGGCTGCCGTGGGGCATTACGATCCTGGTCTTGGCGCTCGCGAGCCGGAAGCGTGTGCCCGGCCCAGCGGTGTGGAACACCATCATCCTGGTGGCCGGGTTGGCCGCATTGGGCGTCAGCGCCACGTGGAACGGTGGGCGTTCCGAGATCGCCTACGTGGCATTTCCTCTGCTGGCTCTGATGCTGCCCCGGATCAACGTCCTGCGGTGGCCGCTGATCGTGGTGGGCGTGACCGTGTTCGTGGGGTTTATCATCGCGACCACGGCCCGGCGCGTAGGTGCCACCACGGACCCGTGGTCGTTCGTGGATTGGCAATGGGGGCGGTTCT
This sequence comes from Kocuria marina, assembly GCA_014652975.1. Classification (GTDB taxonomy): domain Bacteria; phylum Actinomycetota; class Actinomycetes; order Actinomycetales; family Micrococcaceae; genus Kocuria; species Kocuria marina. Next base: position 49,171 of record BMZV01000005.1, read on the forward strand.
CCATGGCCGCCTGGGCCGAGAACCACGTCCAGTTCCACGGGGCGCTCCACGGTGAGACCCTGTTGAGCGCCCTGCTCAACGTCCCGCTTGCGCTTCTGCATTTCGCGGGTATCCCGGCGGAGAATCCTTTCCGGTCCATGGTGCAGGTCTCGGGATACGACTTGTTGGGTGGGGAAGACCAGATTTACGTGGTTCCGGGGCTCAGCGCAGAAATGATCCTGAATTTCGGCCTGCTCGGTGCGATCGTCGGCTACTTCGTGTTGGGGCTGGTGTCTGCCATGGTCTCCGATGCCTACAGTCGCAGCCGGAGTGAAACCAATCGGTTGTTGTTGGCCACCGTAGGATCCACGCTCGTCTTCCAGGGCATCGTGGGGCAGCTGGAGTCCCTCGAGGTGTTCTTGACGTTGTCGATCCTGCCACTGTGGGGGTTGTGGATCGTTGAACGCATCTTCGGCCGTGGTGATACGAAATCACCGCCCGCGGGAATAAGATCTTCACCGGCCACGGAGCTTTCACCGCGGACACCGGCAGTTCACAAATAAATCAGCTCAACGGGTGTGGAGGGGCGACCTCCGCGTTCCCGGGGCTTCATCAACGGGGAGTGGACCACTTTGCCCAGGCTTACTGTCATCATGCCCGCCTATCGGGCGGGCGCCACCGTGGAGAGCGCCATGCGTTCCACGCTGCGGGCCATGCCGCGGGACGCGGAGTTGGTGGTGGCCGTGGACGGCCCGGACGGCGAGACCGAACGCGCGGCACGCCGCGTGACGGACCGCCGCGTCGTCGTCCGGACCGATGCCGTCAACCGGGGGACCGTGGCGTGCATGCGCCGGGCCCTGGAGTCCACGGACAGCGAGCTCGTGGCCCGCATGGACTCGGACGACATCTCCCTCCCGTGGCGTTTCCGGGTGGGCTTCCGGGCCGTGCGCCACGCGGACATCGTGTGCGGCACGGGGATCCGCTTCGGGCGGGGGATGCTCCCGCGCCCCGGGTACCCGGGCAGTCTCACGACCCGCGAGATCGGACTGCTGCTGCCGTTCGTCAACCCCCTGTTCCACTCGAGCATGCTCGCCACCCGGGAGGCGCTCGTAGCCGCGGACGCCTACGCGCGGCCCAACACCGCGGAGGACTACGTCCTGTGGCTCGACGCCCTGCGCGCCGGGGCCCGGATCGTGAAACTGGCCACCCCCGTGGTGGCCTACCGGTTGAGTGAGAGCCAGCTGTCGAGTTCGGACACCTACCTGGAGCGCATCGTCTCCGACCCCGAGATCCGGCGCGCGTGGACCGCGTGGGCCCACGCCTCCGGGCGGCCGTGGCTCGAGGCCAACGGCGGGGTCCCCGGATCCATCCGGGGCACGGGGGGACAGCTCGAGACCATCGTGGCCGGGGTGCGTCCCGGGACGCGGCACTACGCGCGGCGTCAGTTGGCGAGAGCCGCCACCCTCATCCCGGCGTCGGCATGCTGAACCAGATCAAGTCGCTCATCGAGCGCGCGATCCCGCGGATGTCCTCCGCGATCGTGATCCTCACGCTCGCCGCGTTCACGTCCCCGCACTACGTGGGTATCTACAACGTGGTGACCCTGCTCTACACGGCCATCCAGGTCACGATCGACTCCGGGGCCCGGTTCGCGGTGATCCGCGTGCTGACCGAACCCGGGGGCATGAAGATCATGAACCGCTACCGGGTGATCATGCCCGTCCTGGCCTTCGTGATCCTTACCGGGCTCATGCTGTTCCTTCTGCACAACGGGACGCTCGAGAACTGGGGCGAGTTCTTCCAGGTGCTGCCCGTGGCGCTCGCGCCCGGTTTCGGGGCCCTGGGTCTGCTGTACGTGGGCACGCTGCAGGCCACCAACCAGTGGGGGACCCTGGCCCGGATGCAGTTGCGGGCCTCCCTCGTGGGTCTGCTCGTGGGCGGGACCATCCTGGTGCTGACCCACTCGCTGCTGGGCCCGGCCCTGCAGCTGGCCGTCACGGAGGGCATGTTCGCCCTGCTGTGCTGGCGCCGTGCGCGCCTTAACACCCAGCCCCTGCCGCACTCCACGCCGGGCGAGCGTTCGATCCTCTCCGACATGGGCACGATGTCCGGCTACGCGCTGGTGTCCTGGTTCCAGGGCCAGGCCGAGCGACTGTTCATGGCCGTGTTCGCCGGCACCGCCGTCCTCGGTACCTACACCGCGGGCAGCGCCGTGGGCCGCGCCCCGGGGGACGCCCTGGCCGCGTCCACCGCGAACGTGGTGCGCGTGGGGATCGCGGACAAGGAGACCCCGGAGGAGATCCGGAGCGCGAGTGACCATTTGTTGCTGCGCGCGCTCATACTCGCGTTCGCGTGCGTGCTGATCGCCCTCACGGCGAGCGTGGTCCTCACGCCCCTGCTGGGTGGCGACTGGAAACCCGCGATGTCCATGGTGCCGTTCATCGCCATGGTGTCCTTCCCCGTAGTGCTGTCCTGGGCGGCCTCCGTGCTGCTCGTGCGCACCGGTGCGGCCTGGAAGACGTTCGTGGGTCCGGTGATCGGCGTGGTCTTCGGTGCGCTGATCGCATGGGTCGCGTCGTTCGACCTGCACCTCGCGGCCACGCTGCTGGTCATCCGTGAGTTCGCCGTGGTCCTCGTCGCATACGTCCTGGTGGGACGCAGTGCGCCGTGGCGGTCGTTCCTGGTGGCTGCGGTCCTCTCGACCATCGGGCTGACGGGCTGCTGGCTCCTGGTGGCGTAGGGCCAACGCACAACCCGTTCCCGGTCTGCGGACGCAGCATGACGCCATGACGACCTCGACCCCGGCGACCGGCCGGTCCACCTTCCTGCGCGGGCGCCTCGACGAGCCCGCGGTCACCGGCGGCGGGTCCCGCGGCGGCGTCGTCCTTTGAGGCCGCAACGGGTACGACGACCCCGCGCCCCTCCCGCTCCCCGCTCACCCGATGGTGGGTGGCCGCGGCGGGGGTGGTGCTGATCGGGGTGGTCGCGTTCAGTCGGCTCTACCTGGGGTACCACTGGCCCACGGACGTGACGGCTCGCTGCTGCTCGCGATCACGATCCTGGGCGTGGACGCGTGGCGTCCCGCGGTGCGGCGGGCGGTGCTCACTCGAGCGTGAGCACCGCCTCGATGGCCTCCTCGAGCACGGCGATCACACCGGTGCATTCGATGGCGTAGTCCGCTGCCCCTCCGGTGATCTCCCGGATCCGTTCCAGCGAGTCCTCCTACCCGGAATTGATCACGTGCGTGGCCCCGTAGCGCTGGGCGAGCTCCAGGCGGGAGTCATGCAGGTCCACCGCGATGATCGTGGCCGCGGCCGAATTGCGGGCAGCCATGATGGCCCCGAGCCCCACGGCGCCCACACCGTAGACCACCACGGATTCACCCGGGCCGGGATTCGCGGTGTTGAGCACGGCTCCCGCCCCGGTGGTGATACCGCACGCGAGGGGGCCCGCGAGTTCCAGGGGAACGGACTCGTCCACGGTGAGTTCTTCCCACCGGAACGGCGCATCGACGTGATCGACCACGTAGGCGTGGATGTCCATGGCTGCCTTCTCGAGCAGGGCGCTCGGCTCTGAACGCCGGGCTCCCCTGCTATTTGCGGTCGGCACGCCGCGGCCATCCCCGCGGGGCAGCGGAGACGGCCCGCATCGCGCGGGTCGTCACGGCATCATGCGGAGAGTTCGCCCATGACACGGAGTGTCCCCGCATTACGCGGGGCATCCCGTCGCTCAGGCGCCCCGCGCCTGCTCGCGATTCGCGCGGTACCAGGCCACGGCGTCGTCGAGCCCGGTGGGCAGGTCGATCGAGGCGGACCAGCCCAGCGAGCGCAACAGGGAGACGTCCATAAGCTTGCGGGGCGTCCCGTCCGGCTTGGAGGTGTCCCACGAGGTGGTGCCCTCGTACCCGGTGGCCGAGGCCACGAGGCCGGCGAGTTCTTTGATGGTCACGTCCTCGCCGGTGCCCACGTTGACCTGCTGGGGCCCGTCGTAATGCTCCATGAGGTACAGGCACGCCGTGGCCAGGTCCGACACGTGCAGGAACTCGCGCCGCGGTGAACCCGAACCCCAGTTGGTGATCTCGGTGTCACCGGCACGCACGGCCTCGTCGTAGCGGCGGATCATGGCGGGCAGCACGTGGGAGCCGGACGGGGAGAAGTTGTCCCCGGGGCCGTAGAGGTTGGTGGGCATCGCGGAGATCCACGGCAGCCCGTACTGGCGTCGCATCGACTGCACGTGCAGGATGCCGGCGATCTTGGCGATCGCGTAGGCGTCGTTGGTGGGCTCCAGGTACCCCGTGAGCAGCGAGTCCTCGCGCAGCGGTTGTTCCGCGAGTTTGGGGTAGATGCAGGAGGAACCCAGGAACAGCACGCGTTCCACGCCGGCGGTGCGCGCGGCGTCCAGGATGTTGAGCTGGATCCGCAGGTTGTCGGACAGGAAGTCCACGGGCTGGGAATTGTTCGCGCCGATCCCGCCCACCTTGGCCGCCGCGAGCACGAGGTAGCGCGGCCTGTGTTCGGCCATGAACGCCTCCACGGCCGCGCGGTCCCGCAGGTCCAGCTCACGGGAGCTCGCACCGATCAGGTTCTCGAAACCCTCGTCCTGGAGGTGACGCCAGATGGCGGAACCCACGAGACCGCGGTGACCGGCCACGTAGAACGGCGCGGAGCGGTCCAGCGCGCCGGGGGTGTAGGCGACGTCGTCGGTCGTGCGGGCATCGGCCGGGTCGCTCACCGTGTGCGGCCAGTGCTCCTGGCCGGCAGCGGTGTCCCGGCGGTTCGCCACGTCCGCGCTCACGCCGCGTGCTCCGGCGTCCAGATGCGCTCGGACACGGTGTCGATCCACGGGGAACCGGCGCACTCCAGGGCAGCGCGGTCCGCGTCCACCATGATCCGCGCGAGCTCCGGGGCGTGCACCGTGGCCTTCCACCCGAGCTTCTGCTCGGCCTTGGACGGGTCACCGATGAGCGCGTCCACCTCGGTGGGGCGCAGGTAACGGTCGTCGAAGCGGACGTGCTTCTCCCAGTCCAGCCCGGCGTGCTCGAACGCGGTCTCCAGGAACTCGCGCACCGTGGACGGGCGGCCCGTGGCCAGCACGAAGTCCTCCGGTTCGTCCACCTGGAGCATGCGCCACATGCCCTCCACGTACTCCGCCGCGTAGCCCCAGTCGCGCACGGCGTCCAGGTTGCCCATGTAGAGCAGGTCCTGCTTGCCCGCCGCGATCGCGGCCACGGCACGCGTGATCTTGCGGGTCACGAACGTCTCGCCGCGGCGCGGGGACTCGTGGTTGAAGAGGATCCCGTTCACGGCGAACATGTCGTACGCCTCGCGGTAGTTCTTGGTGATCCAGTAGGAGTAGATCTTGGCCGCGCCGTACGGGGAGCGCGGGTAGAACGGGGTGTCCTCGTTCTGCGGCGGGGGAGTGGCCCCGAACAGCTCGGACGTGGAGGCCTGGTAGAAGCGGCACTTCACCCCGGCGCGGCGCACGGCCTCGAGCAGACGCACCGTGCCGAGGCCCGTGGTGTCACCCGTGTGCTCGGGCTCGTCGAAGGACACGCGCACGTGCGACTGGGCCGCGAGGTTGTAGACCTCGTCCGGGTCTATCTCGCCCAGCAGCGTGACCAGACGGGCGGCGTCGGAAAGATCGCCGTAGTGCAGGAACAGCCGCGCCTGCGGGTCGTGCGGGTCCTGGTACAGGTGGTCGATGCGGGACGTGTTGAACGTGGACGCGCGGCGGATCAGTCCGTGGACCTCGTAGCCCTTGGCGAGCAACAGCTCCGCGAGGTAGGAACCGTCCTGCCCGGTGATGCCGGTGATGAGTGCTTTCTTGGTCATGAGTGGTCTCCCCTGTGTGACGTGGTACGTCGGGACGGGTGTCCCGGCCGATCAGGAATGCAGTGCCGCCGCAGGCGCGGTGGTCTCGGTGGGTAGCAGTGCGCGCAGCGCGGTGCTGAAGGCGCGGACCGCGGCGCCGGCGCTGAGCACGTCGCGCACGTAGCGGCGTCCGCCGCGGTGCGTGGCGCCGCCGGTCGCGATCCACTCCTCGTGCAGTTGCAGGGCGCCCGCCACGAGTGCCTCGGGATCCCCGGGCGCCACACGGATGCCCGCGTCCGCGGCGTCGAGCTCGGCGGCGGACGGGCTCTCGGCCTCGACGGCCGCGAGCACGGGACGGCCAGCGGTGAAGTAGCTCGTGAGCTTGCTCGGGACGCACATCTCCTTGAGCCCTGGTCGTTCGTTGACCAGCAGGACGTCCGCGGCGCGCAGCAGTCCGGCGTAGGTCTCGTCGTCGACCCCGGGCAGGACCTCGAAGCGCGGCGTGCGCCGGGCCAGCTCCTCGAGCTGCGGGCGCTGGTGCCCGCCGCCCACGAGCACGAATCGCAGCGGCGCTCCCGTGCGCTCGGCCACGTCCGCGGCCGCGGCGACGTTCGCGAGGTCCTGTTTGGCCCCCATGTTGCCCGTGTGCAGGACGACGACGTCGCCCGCGCCCCACCCGAAACGACGCCGTAGTTCGTCGGTGTCCACCGAGGGGGTCTGGGAGATGTGGGTCCAGTTGCGCACGGTGCTGATCCGGCGCGCGGGCACGGCCATCTCGCGGCGCAGGTAGTCCGAGAAGCGGTCGTGGATCACGACCACCCCCTGGCACGAGCGCAGGAAGGTGCTCTCGATACCGCGCATGACGCGCGCCACGGGTCCGCTCGCCGCGCCGGTCTCGGTGAGCCCGGCGGTGTAGATGTCCTGCACCCACGCGATCACCGGCGTGCGGTTCAGTGCGGCGCGCACCCGCACGATCGCGGACGAGAACAGGGCGGGGCTCACGACCACGACGGCGTCGGGATCGCCCCACGCGGCGGTCGCGGCACGCAGACCGAAGACGATCTCCATCCCCAGCCGGCGCAGCTGTCCGGCGTCGTGGGGAACGGGATGCGGCACGCGCAGGACGGGTACACCGTCGATCTCCTCGTGCGCGGCGCGGCGGTGCGAATACCCTTCGTGGACGCGCCACTGCGGGTAGTGCGGGAGACCCGTGATGACCCGGGCGTCCCATCCCTCCTCGCGCAGCGCGCGAGCCATGCCGGCGGTGTACGGGGCGATGCCCGTGTGTTCCGGTGAATAGTTGAGTCCGATGATCAGGACGCGTGCTGCCACGCTATCTCCTCCCCCATGAAAAGCGGAGCAACTCAGCCGCTGCCGCTTTTCCCGAATGGGCGGACTTCCCCAGTCCGCCTCCGCGCCACGTGGTGCAGCAATGCCTCATGGCTGTCCCACCGGGAGCGGTGAATGTCGCCGAAACACGAATCCCGCGTGTGCCGACGTTTGCCATCATAATCGTGTGCACAAGCACCTAACACCACAGTGATGACAATTCTGTGTGGGCTCATATAGGTACACGTCGGTATCGCCTCAGGTGGGAGCGCGAAAAACAGTGATCTTGATGTAAAACCACACATTAGGGGACGGTAATCTCGGTCACGACCGGTGTCTCCCTGGCTATGCTTTATGAGTGCAAACATGCACGACTCCCGCGGGGGAACGCGAAAGTGACGCGGAGTTCGGGGCATCGATCCGCACTTCGGGGTGGGGCCCGGTCTTCGAGAGGGCACCCATCACCACGGGGGACGTGCGAAGGGGCGCGGCTGAGGCGCACCGGAGCAGAACTGGGGGAGATTTCATGCGTATTGCCGGGCAGGCAACTTTCTTGACGGACCACGACCACACCATCCACGCGTGGGTCCACGGCCCCGCGGACGATCGTGTGCGCGGCGCCGTGATCGTGGCGCCGGCCTTGGCGCGCGAGGAGGTCGTGAGTCACCGCAGCATGCGCCTCGTGGCCGCGCGCGCCGCGGAATCCGGGTGGCTCGTGATCCGCCTGGCGTGGAGCGGGACCTCCGAATCCGGTGCGCGTCCGGCCCTGAGCAACCCGCTCGAGGTGTGGCACGAGGACCTCGCGGTGGCCCACAGTGCCGCGCGGGAGCTCGTAGGACCTGATCTGCCCGTGCACGGGATCGGGCTGCGCATCGGTGCGGGTGTGCTCGCGACCTCACCCCTGCCGTTCGATCGGCGCGTGCTGTGGGAACCGGTCTCGGGCGCCGTCTACATGCGCCAGTACACGGGCCTGCGGCGCACGAGCGGGTTGATCCTGCCGCCTGAGGTCCCCGACGGCGTGGAGATCGGCGGCGCACACTTCACCGACGCCGAAGCCGCGGCCATCCGCGCCCTACCGGATCCCCGCAAGATCAAGACCCCGGGTCTGATCACGGTGCGCGAGGAGGACCGGCGCATCGCCAAGAAGTTATACGGCGTGGCCGCGATCTACGCGAAGGCGAGTCCGGAGGCGATCGCCGCCCTCGTGGGTCGACTGGACGATTCCGTCCCCACCACGTCCCACAGGGAGGACTGGGTGGACGTGAGCGGCTGGCGTCCCACGACGACCGCGTGCTTCCATGTGGCGGAGTTCGGCGCGGAGGTCCAGGAGGACCTGCTGGAGCTGGGCCCGGACCACTTGCCGGCCTCCTACACTCACCCCGTGGGCCGCGACGGCACCGGGGCCGGCGCGGTGGTGCTCGCACCGCCGTCCGCGGACCCCAAGGACGGGCCCACGGGACTGTGGACCGTGCAGGCACGCCGACTCGCCGCGCGCGGTGTCCCCGCGCTGCGCATCGAGCGTCACCACTGCGGTGACGCCGCTGGCCTGGACGAGGTCAAGGACATCAACCCTTACACGGGGCAGGGCGTGGCGGACCTGGACCTGGGTGCCGCGTGGCTGGCCGAGCGCACCGGGGAGAAGGTCACCGGGGTGGGGCTGTGCGTGGGCGGCTGGCTGGTCGCCATGGCCCCGCCCACGAGCGCCATGACCACCCGCGTGGTGCTCAACAACGTGGCGTGGCGCGCGGCGGAGAGCTACTACGACAAGCTCTATCGCAACTGGGACGTGGACGCCGTGCTGGAACAGCTGCGCACCATGAGCGACGTGGAGGTCACCACGAGCTGGCGCACGCGCGCCAAGGACCGGGTGCGCCGCCGCATGCCGTACATCGCGTGGCTCGTGCTGGGCCGGCGCAACATCCCCAACGTTCCCGAGGTGGTCATGGAGTACGCGTCCCGGGGCGCCGAGGTCACGTTCTACTTCGGGCCGGAGGACGGTCTGCTCTTCCAGCAGGAACGCGGGGAGGAGGGTCTGGCCCGGTTGCAGCGCCAGGGCCGCCGGATCAGGGTGGCCCACGTGCCCGCCCTGGACCACTCCCTCCAGGCCCACGCCTCACGCCTCACGGCCCTCGAGATCGTGGACGCCGCCCTGGGCCTGAGCCCCTCACCCGCCGAGGAGGTCGTCCCGTGCGCCGTCTGAGAACACGCAGCGCCCGCGCGCTCGCCGGGTGCGCCCTCACGGCCGTGCTGCTGAGCGGCTGCGCGGCCGGCGGGTCCGGCGACCACGCGCCGTCCTCCTCCGGTGAGAGCCTGGGTTTCGACGACGCCGCGCTGTCCCGGGTGGGTTTCGCGGACCCGCAGCAACTCACGCAACCGTCCCACGGGATCACCGTGACGGGTGCGCGGGGGCTCTCGGAGCGGGCCGCGGAACTCGCGGTGAGCACGGACCAGGTCTCTGCCGAGGCCCCGGGCGGGCGCAACTCGGTGGTGGTGATCACCCCGCAGGACTACGACCCCGCGAAGAAGTACCCGGTGGTGTATCTCCTCCCGGGCAGCGGTGCCACGGAGGCCCCTGCCCTGCAGTGGTACGAGGCGGGTCAGGCCGAGCAGCTCACCCAGGGTCTGCCCGTGATCACTGTCATCGTGAGCGGGGGCAAGGTGGGCTGGTACTCGGACTGGGCGTCCCAGGAGGAACTCACGCAGAACTGGGAGACATTCCACCTGGACCAGGTGGTGCCGTGGGTGGATCAGCACCTGTCCACCAGGGCGGACCGCGAGCACCGCGTGATCATCGGCAACTCGATGGGCGGGTACGGCGCCATGCGCTACGCCGAGCAACGTCCCGATCTCTTCGGGGAGGCCGTGAGCCTGTCCGGGTTGCTGGACCTGTCCTCGGATGAGGCCAAGCAGACGATCGCCACGGGATCCCAGGAGGCCACGGGCCGCACCGATTCGGTGTTCGGCAACGGCTCGGTCACGACCGAGGAACAGTGGCGTGCGAACGATCCCGCGGTCCGGAGCGGGGAGCTCAAGAATGTCCACGTGCAACTCTTCGCTGGCCGGGGCAACGGCCAGGAGGGGGACATCGAACCCGCTCTGAAGGACACCACGGTGACCATGGCGCGCGAGCTCGAGTCACAGGGAGTGGATTACCAGTACACCGAGTACGGCCAGGCGGGCCAGTGCAACGGCGGCCACGAGTTCCCGTGCTGGACCCCCGCGGCCACGGTCGCCCTCGGGCGCTGGGCCGATCGGGTGGGCGTGAAGCGCACCTCGCCCCAGCCGTCGGTGCCCTCGGCATTCGAGGACGTGACCTCACGGAGCTCGTCGTGACGAGCGCGCCCGTGACCGTGACACGCGGGACCGAGGCCGGGGACGGTGTCGTCGGCGTACCCCGCGTGGGGTGCGACCTGCAGGAGGTCGCGCCCGTGGCCGAAGCGCTCGCGCAGCGCGGGCAGCGGTACCTGCGGGCACTGTTCGCGCCCGAGGAGATCGCCGACCTCACGCGTCCGGACGGACGCCCGCTCGCGGCGGAGTCCGTGGCGGGGCGCTTCGCGGCCAAGGAGGCCGTGCTGAAGGTCTTGCGCCCGAGCGCCGACGACGCCGTGGCCTGGCCCCAGATCATGATCCGCGCGGACGCCCACGGTGCCCCTCGCGTGGAACTGCGGGGCACGGCCGCCTGCCTGGCCCGCGGCGCCGGACTCGGGGCGTGGAGCGTGAGCACGTCCCACGACGGAGGCTTCGCGATGGCCGTGGCCCTGGCCATCCGCTCACCCCAGCCCTGACCGGAGGCCAGACCACCGCGCCGACCGGTACCCGGGGCGCGGACATCGAAAACCACCACATCAACCGAAAGAGGTTCACCCCATGGATTCCACCGCCATCGAGACCACCGTCCGCTCCGTGCTGGGCCAGCACGGGAAGCTGTCCGAGGACGCCGGGACGATCGCCGCGGATGCGGACCTGTACCGCGCAGGCATGACCTCCCACGCGTCCGTGAACGTGATGCTGGGCCTGGAGGACGAGTTCGACATCGAGTTCCCCGAGGAGCGCCTGACCAAGGCCACGTTCACGTCCATCAACTCCATCACCGAGGCCGTGGAGGCGATCAACAATGACTGATCATGCAGTACTGACCGACACCCCGCAGCGGGGTGCCGAGGACACCGACCGGGCCGAGCGGGTCGCCGCGCGCGCGGAGGCCGTGGCCGCCGTGGCGCGCGAGTTCGCGGACGCGGTGGACTCGGAGTCCCGGTTCCCGCGGGAGGCCATCGAGGAGGCCCGCGCCCAGGGCCTGTTGGCCGCGCCGATCCCGGAGGCGGACGGCGGGCTGGGCTACAGCATCACCGAGCTGTGCCGGATGCTCGAGCGCGTGGGTCGGGAGTGCACCTCCACGGCCATGATCCTGGCCATGCACCACTCCCAGGTGCTGTGCCTCACCCGCCACGCGGACACCGACTTCCTGCGGGGCTACACCCGCCGTGTGGCCGCCGAGGGGCTGTTGTTGGCCTCCGCCACGACCGAGGCCCAGATCGGCGGGGACACCCGCAATTCCACGTGCGCCGTGCGCCCGATCGAGGACGGCCGGGTGGCCCTGCACAAGAGCTGCCCCGTGATCTCCTACGGTGCGTACGCGGACGCGATCCTGGTGACCGCGCGGCGCAGCGAGGACGCGGCGTCGAGCGACCAGGTGCTGTTGGTGGTCGAGGCCGAGAACCTGCAGCTGGACCGCCAGCGTGGCTGGGACGCCCTGGGGATGCGGGGCACGTGCTCCGAGTCCTTCGAGCTGGACGCCACCACGCCCGCGGACGCCATGTTCACGGTGCTGTTCGAGACGATCTCCGCGCAGACCATGCTCCCGGCGGCCCACTGCCTGTGGGCCTCCGCGTGGTTGGGCATGGCTACCCAGGCCGGGCTCACCGCCCGGTCCGTGGTGCAGAAGGCCGCGCGCAAGACCCCGGGGACCACACCGCCGTCCGCGCTGCGGCTCGCGGAACTCGAGGTGCAGCTGCAGTCCATGACGGACGTGGTGCGCGCGAGCGTGGCCCGCTACGAGGCCGCGTGGGACGATCCGGCCGTGACCGAGTCCATGCAGTTCGCGATCGCCATGAACACCCTCAAGGTCTCGGGCGCGGAAGCAGTGCGCCGGATCGTGGGGGACGCCATGGTGATCGTGGGCATCACCGCTTTCGCCAATCGTTCGCCCGTGAGCCTGGCCCGGTTGTACCGGGACAGCATCGGGCCCTCGGTCATGGTCAACAACGACCGCATCCTGCTCCACACCGCCACACTCCAACTCGTTTCCAGGGGGCAACGATGAGCGCCACGGACACCACACAGGACCTCTCCCAGCTGCAGGACACCTTCCGCGAGGGCCTCGAGGCCCACGGCTGGTTCCTGCCCACCCTCGGGGACGGCGTGACCGGGCTCGGTCCGCAGGCCGAGGACGTCGTGCAGGGCATCGCCGCCGCGGCCCGCAAGGTCGCGGCGCGGCTGTCCCCGGACGCCGGCACGCGCCGGTTGCGCTTCCCACCGGTCAACGGGACCCGGTTGCTCGAGCGCACGGACTACGTCGCGTCCTTCCCACAACTGCTCGGGACCATCTCCGCGTTCGAGGGCGACAACAAGGCTCACCGTGAGCTGCTCGCCACGTACGAGGAGCACGGTGACTGGTCCGCCCAGCTCACCCCGGCCGGCCACGCGCTGGTCCCCGCGGTGTGCCACCCCTTGTACGCGTACCTCGAGGGCTCGCAGGTGGACGGCTCGGTGTTCGAGCTCGTGGGCGAGTGCTACCGCCACGAGCCCAGCCCGGACCCCATGCGTTTCGTGACCTTCCGGATGTTCGAGGCGGTGTGCCTGGGCACGCCGCAGGAGGCCCGGGAGCACCGCGAGAAGTGGCTCGAGGCGGGGACCAACCTGCTGAGCTCCCTGGGGCTCGAGGTCCAGGCGGACACCGCCAACGACCCGTTCTTCGGCCGCGCGGGGCGCCTGCTCAGCGCGGGTCAGCGCGAGGCGCAGTTGAAGTTCGAGATCCTCACGGAGGTCTACCCGGGGCATCCCACCGCGATCGCCTCCGCGAACCTGCACGAGGACCACTTCGGGGAGAGCTTCCACCTGCACACCGCCGACGGCGCCGTGGCCCACTCCGCGTGCTTCGGCTTCGGTCTGGAGCGGGTGGCCCTGGCCCTGGCCATGCGCCACGGTTTCGACACCGCCGCGTGGCCCGCGACCGTGCGTCAGGAACTGGGGTTGCCATGACCGCCGTGACCGTGAACCACGGTGGGTCGGCGGGTACCGCGTCCGTGCGGGAGCCCTTCGGCCACGAGGTCCTGGCCGTGCGCGGGTGCGAGTCGCTCACCGTGGCGAACGCACCGCGCTCCGTCCTGCACGACCCGGCGGAACCGTGGTCACCCACGAACTGCTACATGGACGTGTGGATCGGTCTCACCGCGACCCTCGGGTTGGACCCGCTGCCCATGCTCGGGGCCGCGTTCAGCGCGGACTTCCTGGGGGACCAGTGGGAGTTCCTCAAGCCCCGGCAGGAGGACCTTGAGACGCTCTACGGCCTCACGGTGGGGGAGTACGACACGTGGCGGCCCCTGGCCGAACACGTGCAGCTGGTGATGTCCCGCGGGGACGCCCTGATCGTGGAGGTGGACGCTTATCACCTCCCGGATACCGAGGGCGTGTCCTACGGGCGGGCCCATACCAAGACGTCCATCGTGCCGTTGCGCCTGGATCCGGTCGCGGGGGAACTCGTCTACCTGCACAACGACGGTGTCCACGTGCTGCACGGGGAGGACCTCGACAACGCGCTGGGCACGGGTGTGGGTTCCGGGTGGGTCCCGTACCCGTACGTGGAACTCGTGCGACTGGACGGCATCCGGTCCCTGGCGCCCGAGGCGCTGTGGCAGCGCGCCGTCGAGATCGCGCGGGGGCACCTGCGCCGCGCCCCGGACGCCGGGACGGGCAATACCGCGCACCCCGATCCGGCGGCCGACCGGCTCGTGGCCGCGATCCGGGAGCACGTCCCGGTGCTCGCCGAGCGGGGCATGGAGTACTTCCACCAGTACTCGTTCGCGACGACGCGCCAGGCCGGTCTCACGTCCGGGCTCGCCGCCCACGCGTGCCGGTACCTCTCCCGCGGTGCGCAGGAGTGGCCGAGCGACGTGGACGCGGAGCAGCTGATCGAGGCCGCCGAGCAGTTCGACGCCGCCGCCGGTGCGGCCAAGACCCTGCAGTTCAAGCTCGCCCGAGCGGCCTCGGGCAGGACACCGCGCATCGACTCGTCCGCGGAGGCGTTCGTGGCCGGGCACACCGCGGGCATGCGCGCGGTGCGTGAGGCCCTGGGCCTGGGGGAGTGACCGGGGTGCGCGACGCCGCGTGGACGCTCCGGCGCCTCGACCCGTCGCAGGACCCGGGCGATGCCCTGACTCGTGGGATTCCCGCGCGGGTCCCGGGGACGGTGTCCGGTGCCCTGCGGGACGCCCTCGGGGAGGACCGCGTGGCCACCGTGCTGGCCACTGACGGTCCCGACACCGTGTGGGAGTACCGCACCCGGGTCACCACCGCCGGTGGTCGGCACCGGTTCATGTCCACGGGCGTGGCCACCGTGGCGCAGCTGCTGGTCGCGGACCAGGTCGTGCACGAGTCCCACAGCGCTTTCGCGCCGTGGGACGTGATCGCGGAGCTGCCGTCCGGGCCGTGTGAGATCGCCCTGCGGATCCTGCCCACGGCGTCCGTGAGCGTGCCGCGCAAGCCGCGCGCCCGCTGGTTGTCACCGCTCGTGTCCGAGCGCTCCCTGCGGTGGCGCCGCACCCCGCTGATCGGCTCGATCGACTGGCCCGGTGCGCTGCCCGTCCTGGGCCCGTGGGGCGGCCTGCGCGCTGTCCCACTTCCTTCTTCCGCCGACGACGCCGCTCCCCACCCCTCGCTCGAACTCGTGCCGCGCGCAGTGCGCACACGGGTCGGGGGGGACGGTAGCGGCGTCGTGACCGTGGAACTCGCCGCGGGCGCGGGTACGACCCCGGATCTTCGCGCGGACACGGCCGGGAGCGCGGGCGCGGCCGCGGAGCTGGCGGACGTGGGATGCTCAGCGGACCCGGATGTTGCGGTGGCCCGCGGCGCTGCGGTGGAACATGCGCGTGAAACCGTACACATCACCGTGGAGCCTCCGTGTGAGGTGGACGCGCAACCGGTGACCGCCGAGCGCGTCGTGACCGCGTCCGATGCCACATCGCGCGGAACGCTCACCGTGGACGTGACCGTGCCCGACCCCGCGCTGTGGTGGCCGCACGGGATGGGCGAGCAACCGCTGTACCGGGTGCGGGTGCGCACCGGGCAGGGGGAATGCACGTACGCCGTGGGGTTCCGGACGGTGTGTGCCGAACCGCGGGACCGGGACCATCATGGCTTGGCCCTGCGGATCAATGACGTCCCCGTGTTCGCGAGGGGTGCCGTGTGGGCCGGTGCGGACCCCTTCGAGGTGGCCGCGGACCCGCAGCGCACCCGCGACGTGCTGGAACGCCTGCGCGCGGGCGGCAGCACCATGATCCGCGTCCCGGGAACGGCGTGCTACGAGACCGAGGACTTCCACCGCGCGTGCGACGAGCTGGGTCTCATGGTCTGGCAGGACGTGGCCCTGGGGCCTCAGGACCCGCCGGACGATCCCGAGTGGCGCGCCGGACTGCGTGATGAGGTCCGACACCTCGCCGCACGGTTGGCCTCTCATCCGTCCACGGTCGTGATCTCCGGGGGCACCGAGGTCATCCAGGCCCCCGTGCTCGCGGGCCGGCCCGCCGAGCAGTGGCGCACGGACGTGATCCTGCGGGACGTTCCCCGCGCGGTCGGGGAGGCCGGCGCGGACGTGGTGGTCGTCCCGTCCTCTCCGTGCTCGGACGCGGACCTGGACGCCGCGCAGCACGCGTACGAGACGGGCGAGGCCTCGGGGGAGCGGGCGTCGTCGTCGTCAACGATGCCGACCGCAGCTCCCACGGACGCGGCCGACGGCGTGTCCCACTATTTCGGGGTGGGGGCCTACGGGCGACCGCTCGAGGACGCGGTGACCCGCGGGGTGCGGTTCGCTGCGGAGGCGCTGGCCTTCGCGGTGCCGCCGGAACCCGCCGCGGTGCGGGAGCAATTCGGGACGGACGGTCCGCTGGACGATGGGGATTCCGCGGACGCGTGGCGCGCCGGTGTGGCCCACGATCCGGGGGCGGAATGGACCTTCGAGGACACCACCGCGATCTATGTCCACCGACTGTTCCTGGACCGGGACAGCGATCCGGACGCCGGTCTGGCAACCCCGGGGCAGCCCGCGTCCGACGGCGCAGGGACGGGTCACGTCGAGCGCCTCGAGTACGAGCGCGCCGCGCTCGCCCATGTGTTCCAGCGGACTTTCGCCCAGTGGCGCAGCGAGGAGTCGCCGTGCCAGGGAGCGCTCGTGCTCTCGGCGCTGTCCATGGCCGCGGGGCCCGGGTGGGGTGTCCTGGATGCTTCCGGGCGGCCCACCGCCGCGTGGTACGGGATGCGCCGGGCGTGCGCGCCCGTGGCCGTGTCCTTCCTCCCCGCCGGCGGCGACGGACTACCCGTCCATGTCTGGAACGACGGCCCGACCCCACTCACGGCCACACTGCGACTGACCGTGGCCACGGTGCACGGCGGCTGCCAGCAACCCCTCGACATCCCGGTCACGGTGCCCGCGCACGGTGAGACCGTGATCCGCGCGGACCTCGCGGACGGTACGTTCCGGGACCTTGACCACGCGTACGGTTTCGGCGAGCGGGAGTACGACGCCGTGTCCGCCCAGCTCGTGAACCCCTCCGGTCGCGTGCTCGCCCGGGACGTCCACCTGACCGGCGGACCGCGACGCAACGATGCACCCGATCCGGGACTCGACGCTCACTGGGTCAGGACGGAACAGGGGGAGTGGTCGGTGGCCGTGACGGCGTTCGGACTTGCGCGATTCGTGGCCCTGGACCTGCCCCGCGGGGCCGTGGCCGAGGACGGCTACGTCCATGTGCTCCCGGGTGAGACGGTGCACGTTCCGGTCAGCGGAGCTCTCACCGACGAGGGTCGTGCGGCCGCGCGGGTGCGGGCGCTGAGCGCCCCATCGGTACCGGTGGGCGCCGAGCCCGAGTAGCCGACGATCTCTCAACGGGCCGGGTGAAGCGTCACCTCATGACGGCCCCATGAGCCGCATCGACGAGAGAGCCCCGCACGTGCTGGCAACGCCACCCGTGCGGGGCTCCTGAGTCATTTGCCGGCGGTTGTCATCGGCCCGCTGTCCCGTACACGCCGCGGTTCACACCTCGGGCACGTACGCCAGGACGTAATCCACCATCCGGCGGCACGATTCCGTGGCGAACAGCGAGTGGTCCAACGGGTCCAGGACGGTGAGCGTGCTGCGCGGGCCCAGGCGCTGAGGTGTGACCCCGCAGTGCTTGGCATCGGCGGGTCCGAAGACCGCGTCCACCGTGAGTCCGGGGATCTTGGAGAGCCGGCGCAGCGTGGGCTGCGGGACGTCGATGACCCCCACCCCGGCCGCGAGCGCATTGACCCGAGGTGACGCGTTGCGGGCGCGGTGACGGGTGCCGCGTACCACGGTGCGCGCCGTCGTCCCCACGTAGGCGTTGAGCCCGGCCAGGACGGCATCCCAGCGGGAGCCGGCGGGTGCGTCGTCGGCGGCGGGAGCGGACGACGGCGCTGCCGCCGCCTCGTCCTGCCCGGGCAGGGTCGGGGCCAGGGGGCCGCCGCGCAGGCCCTGGCGCCAGTAGCGCCACGGTGCCCGCTGCCACGCGACGTTGTTGATGACCATGAGCGTGAGTCGTTCGCTCACGGTTGCGGGCAGTTCGTGGGCCGAGGCCACCAGGCCCCACGCGCCCAGACAGATGCCTGCCCCCAGGAGCGGACCGTCCGTGAGTTCGCTCAGGTGCATCACGAGTTCCCGGGACTCGGTGAGCGTGTGGTGAGCGTACGGGTTGGAGTCCTGCGTGATGTCCGAGCGCACGAGCTCGCCGGTGTCGGAGCGTTCGGCGAGCAAGCACACGGCGCCGCGCGCGGACGCGAGCAGCGCGGTGCGCAGCCACAGACCGCCGGAGGCCTCCATGACCTCCGAACCTGGGGAGATGAACGCCAGCCCGGGGGCGTCGTGGTCGCGGGTCACCGGCTCGGTGATGATGGCCGGGCGTCGGGCGGCCCCGCTGGTCGAGCGCCGCAGCACCACGGATGTCCCGGCCACGTCCACGGTGATCTCCTGCTCGGGGACCAGGCCGTCCCCGCCGGGACGAGCGGTGTCATCCGGCGTCGTCCCGGCCGGGGCGGCGTCCAGCGCGGTGCGCACGGTGGCGATCAGACGGGCGGGGACGGCGGCCGCGCGGGGGTGCACGTTGATCGGGAGGGCGCCTGCTTCTTCGTCGGACAGGATGCGGATCCGACGATCGGGACCGTCCGCGGGCTCGGGAAGCGCCTTGAGCGCGGCCGCGCCGTGCGAGGACAGCTGCAGGTTCATCAGTTCCGTGCCCTCGCTCACGCGGGGCGGTAGGTCGGGCCCGCCCATGCGGCGCAGTGCGCTCTGGTGGCGCACCCACTGCTTACCGGACACGGGGGCCAGCACCAGCCGGGAGGCCCAGCCATGATCCTCGGTGGCGGCGAGCACGGTGCCGCCCAGGCTGAAGCCCACCCCGTGGACGGGGCCGTGGGAGCTCGCCCAATCGCGGACGGTGGTCAGGTCGTCGACCCACAGTCCGGCGTCCACGGCTTCCTCGGCGGTGGGGCTCTGACCGGTCCCGGACCAGTCGAGGCGCACCACACGCCACCCGTGAGCGGCCAGCGCCCGGGCCGTGTGGATCATGCTGCGGGTCAGGGTCACGCGCTCGCGTCCCGGGGACCCCACGACGATGACGGTCCCGCCGCGCTCGGTGGCCGTGGGTTCGTGCACGTCCACCGCGATCCACCGGTTCCCGGCAGGCACCCACCCGTGGCGTACGGAGTCCTCCTCGCGAACGCGTGAGCGGTGGCCGGGCCTGGAACGGCGCAGCTGCGAGTACGTGAGCATGAATGATCCCCCAAGTAATACGTGTCTCCGCCGCGGGCGTCCGGTTCTTCCCCAAGAACCTCGGCGCGCTTGCCCCCTGACGAACTTTTGCCCAGACTAACCATTTTCCCCGGGACGGGCGGAGTGAACTGTGCAAAAGCATACGCCTTTGGCGCGTGATTCCGGGGTTCCCGAGGGGAAATGCCTGCCCTCCCTTTAGGGGGTACTTAGGGCAGTTACCGGGTTTTCGCGGGGTCCCGCAGGTCGATCCCGAAGACCCGCTTCACCGCAGTGGTCACGTGGCGGCCATAGCGCTGCGAGGACGGCGTCGAGGAGAACGGCAGGAACCTACCGGGGACGTCCGGGTGGGTGATCTTCCCGTGGGTGGGCCCGGACGTGGTGACCTCGAAGCCCGCCCCGCGCAACCGTTCGAGCAGTTCCCTGCGGTTGGTGGGATAGCGGGTGCCGCTGCCCCCGGGTTTCGCACCGGTGTGCTCGAGGGAGTCGGGGGTGTCCGCCCAGGTCTCGTCCGGGCGCCGGGCGATCGCCCACCCGCTGCGGTAGATCCCCACCACGCGGTGCTCCGCCCGGGTCACCTGCACGCACAGCCGGCCGCGCACGTAGTAGTCGGTGCGCCCGAGGTCCGCGGTCCAGGTGTCCTCGGGGTCCGCCACGACGGCTTGCAGCGCGCTCTCGCTCACGTCCCACACGCCCTGTACGACGACGCCGTCCGCGGGCACCTCGAGCGCCGGGGCCCCCGACAGATCGGAGTCCACGGTGTAGAACGCACGCTCGGGGGCAGTGGTGTCGGGGGTGATGCCCGCGCGCAACAGGCGAACGAACTCCGCGAGCTGCGGGTCCACCGTGAGCTCGCGTGGTGCTTCGGACGCGATGGGCGTGGTGGGTTCCCCGGCGGGGACCGTGCGCGGCCCGGGGCCCGGTTTGGGTACCCCGCCTGCTGCAGGAACAGCACGGGTGCCGTCCGCGCCGGGAACTGTTCGGGGCCCGGGACCTGACCGAGGCGTCCCGTCCGGCGCTGCTCCGGCCCGAGGTTCGGAGTCATCGCCGACGGCGTCCGCGTCCCCTTGCCGCTCGGAAGGACGCCACGAGGTGTAGTCCACCGGGCGGACGCCCAGTGCGGGGTCCTTGCGGCCGCGCATCGCGGCGGGGGAGGGGTGCGGGGTGCTCATGGCAGGTCCTCGGGCGGAAGGGGCGGTGTCCGTGCCACGCTGTCACGATACTGCCGGGATTACCAGCGGGCGGGCGGCCCGAGCGGGGAAGGGGCGCGTGCGGCGTCGTCGTAGAATCGAGCGGGTGGAATGCGGATATTACGACCGGGACCTGTGCCGATCCTGCACGGTGATCGAGGTACCCTACGCGCGGCAGCTGGCTCGCAAACAACAGCTCGTGCGCGACCTCGTGGATTCACACGGTGAGCCGCGGTGGCTCGAGCCGGTCGCGTCCGTGGAGGCGGGGTTCCGCAACAAGGCCAAGATGGTCGTGGCCGGGAAGGTCGGCGCACCGACCCTAGGCATCCTGGACCGCGGGGGCCGCGGGATCGACCTGCGCGACTGCCCGCTTTACCCCGAACCCGTGACGCGCGCGATCCACGCGCTCGCCGAGTTCATCGCGCGGGTGCGGCTGTTGCCGTACGACGTGGCCAAGCGGCGCGGCGAGCTCAAACACCTGATCGTCACGGGGAACCCGGACGGGCGGCTCATGATCCGGTTCGTGCTGCGCAGCACCGGGCAGCTGGCCAAGATCCGGGACAACACGGATCTGCTGCGCGAGCTCGTGCCGCACGCGGACGTGCTCTCCGTGAACATCCAGCCCGAGCACAAGGCCGTGATCGAGGGCGCCGAGGAGATCCTGCTCTCGCGGCAGGGCGAGCTGATCATGCCGGTCAACGGCATCGACCTGCGTGTCCGGCCGCGCTCGTTCTTCCAGACGAACACACGGGTCACGGAGCAGCTGTACCGCCAGGTCGCGGACTGGGTGGACGCGGTGGACCCGGCGAGCGTGTGGGACCTGTACTGCGGGGTCGGGGGTTTCGCGCTGCATGTCGCCGCTCCCACGCGCGAGGTCGTGGGCACCGAGATCTCCGCCGAGGCCGTGGCCTCCGCCCGGGACACCGCCCGCGCCATGGGGCTACCGGATGAGGGTCCGGGCTCCGTGCGTTTCCTCGCCGACGACGCCGCCGCGACCCCCGCGGATCTGCCCGGCACCCCGGAGCTCGCGATCGTCAACCCGCCCCGCCGCGGGCTGGAAGCGTCCCTGTGTGCGTGGCTCGAGAACTCATCGGTGGATCATGTCGTGTACTCGTCGTGCAACGCCACGACGCTCGCGCGGGA
This sequence comes from Kocuria marina, assembly GCA_014652975.1. Classification (GTDB taxonomy): domain Bacteria; phylum Actinomycetota; class Actinomycetes; order Actinomycetales; family Micrococcaceae; genus Kocuria; species Kocuria marina. Next base: position 70,674 of record BMZV01000005.1, read on the forward strand.
CCTGGGCCGGATGCCGTCCTTGCGGCCCGTGGAAGCACGACTGCTGGACATGTTTCCCCACACCGAACACTACGAGGTCGCGGTCCTACTGCGCAGAGGGTGAGGGGCGGGACTACCGGTTCGATGCCGGCGACCCGGCGAGGCTGACGACGGCGCCGGGCCCGGCGTCATCGTCCCGGGTCGCGGACGGGCACGCGCATCGAAGAAGCGTCCCGGGGTGCCCTGTCGAGCACCCTGGGACGCTTCGGATGCTTGCCGCGAAGGCGTGGACTATGAGTTCGCCGCCGCGATGGCCCGCAGCTTGGTCACTGCCTCGTTCACCATGTCCGGCACGGACTGATCGATGTCGAGCTTGTAGCCGCCCTCCTCCTGCGCGAGCGGCTCGAGGGTGTCCAGCTGGGACTGCAACAGCGTGGCCGGCATGAAGTGCCCGCTGCGGCCCTCGATCCGCCGGGTCAGCACCGCCACGGACCCGTCCAGGTGCAGGAACAACGCCGACGGCGCTTGCGAGCGGATCCGTTCCCGGTACTTGCGCTTGAGCGCGGAGCACGCGATCACCATGCCCTCGTGCTGTTCACCCCGCTCGTGCAGTGTGCGGCCCACGATCTCGAGCCAGGGCCAGCGGTCGTCGTCGTCGAGCGGCGTGCCCGAGGCCATTTTCTGGACGTTCTCGATGGGGTGCAGGCTGTCCCCGTCGACGAAGTCCACACCCAGCTCGTGGGCCACGAGCGTGCCGATCGTGGTCTTGCCCGACCCCGAGACGCCCATGACCACCACGAGCGGTGCGATGTCCGTGCTCACCCCGCTCACCGGTCGTGCACCGTGCCGTCGGTGAGGCGGTTGTAGGGCAGGTGCGCGGTGGTGTACTCGTACTTCTCCGCCTCATCCTCGTTGATCTCCACGCCCAGGCCCGGGGTGTCGGAGGGGTGCAGCAGACCGTTCTCGAACGTCATGTGCTGACGGAAGACCTGGCTGGCCTTCTCCGAGTGAGGCATGTACTCCTGCAGGCCGAAGTTGTGGATGGCCATGCCCACATGCAGCTGCGCCGCGAAGCCCACGGGGGAGACGTCCGTGGAGCCGTGGAAGCCGGACTTGACCTGGTACATCGCGGCGTAGTCCATGACCTTCTTCAGCGGGGAGATCCCGCCGAAGTGCGTGGACGCGCAGCGCACGTAGTCGATCAGCTGTTCGGAGATCAGGTCCTTGATGTCCCAGATCGTGTTGAAGACCTTGCCGATGGCGAGCGGCTGCGTGGTGTGCTGACGCACCAGCCGCAGGGCCTCCTGGTTCTCCGCCGGGGTGCAGTCCTCGAGCCAGAACAGGTCGTAGGGCTCGAGCGACTTGCCGAGCTTGGCGGCCTGGATGGGAGTCATGCGGTGGTGGCCGTCGTGCAACAGGGACAGCTCCGGGCCGAACTCGTTGCGCACGGCCTCGAAGACGGACGGAATGTGGCGCAGGTACGCGCGGGTGTCCCAGTCCTCCTCCGCGGGCAGCGCGGCACGCTGTGCCGGCTGGTAGTCGGAGCGCTCGCCGGAGGCCTGCGGCTGGGCGGCCACGCCGTACAGCGCGGTGATCCCCGGGACCGAGGACTGCACGCGGATCGCGGTGTAGCCGTGCTCCTGCTCGGAGCGGATCGAGTCGAAGATCTCCTCGGTGTCCCGCCCGGAGGCGTGGCCGTACGTGGACAGCCCGCGGCGGGAGGCGCCACCGAGCAGCTGGTACACCGGCATGCCGGCCACCTTGCCCTTGATGTCCCACAGGGCCATGTCCACCGCGGCGATCGCGGCCATGGTCACGGGGCCGCGGCGCCAGTAGCCGGAGCGGTACAGGAACTGCCACGTGTCCTCGATGTTTGCCGGGTCGCGGTCGATCAGCAGGGGTGCCACGTGGTCGGACAGGTACGTGGCCACCGCCAGTTCGCGGCCGTTGAGGGTCGCGTCACCGATCCCGGTGACACCCTCGTCGGTCGTGAGCTTGAGCGTCACGAAGTTGCGTGAGGGACTGGTGACGATGACCTTGGCTTCGGTGATCTTCATGGTGTTTCCTCTCTGGAACGGTGGGCCCGCTCGATTATGGCGGATCAGCGTGGGGACGGGCCGGACCCGTCGCCGCGCTCGGACGGCACGGACGGGCCCTGGGTGGTCATGGGGTGGGAATCCCGGGCCGTGGGGCCGGGGCGGTCGGTGCGGGTCCCCGCGGGAGCCGGGACCTCACCGGGGTGCAGCTACTCATGGCGCAGCGAACGGTTGGCCTCGATGGACTTCATGATGTCCTTGAACTTTGCCTCCGTGAGCGGGTAGCCGGCCATGATGAGCATGACGATCAGGAAGACCACCGCGGGGATCAACCCGCCCGCGACCGCCATGCCGTTCACGGTGTCCGGGCTCTGCTGCGGGGCGTGCTGGTCGAACGCCACGACCACGAGCGCGTAGGACGCGATGGCCTGGCCCATCTTGCGGGTGAACCAGACGGCGGAGTAGGTGGCACCCTCGGTGTGGATTCCGGTCTTGTACTCGCCGTACTCCATGGTGTCGGCCTTCAGGGCCCATGTCATGGTGTTGAGCAGGCCCATGCCCACACCATTTGCGTGCGTCAACCGGGTGACGTGGTGGTCCGGGCTGATCAGCAGCTGGGCCGGATCCGGGAACGGCGTGTTCTCCGCGATGATCCGGGCGTCCACGTGCCCGTGCGGAAACACGATCGGCAGGTCCTCGACCTGCTCCAGGGGGTTGCGAGCGATCTCCCGCGTGGCGGGGTCGGTCGGCAACGAGCGGTCGGGGTGAGCTGCTATCGACGTTGACATGCTCTCATCACAGCCCGGCCGTCCCCCGCGCAACGGGTTGCCGTGAGTTGCTAGCCGGCCTGGATTCGGGTCCGGGCTTGCGGGTGTCCCCTCCGGGGTGAGTGAATGGACTGGTTCCGCACGAGCTGTTCCTACGTCACTCAGGTCCTCACCGAGTGGGCACTTCCGCTGCATCAACCCGGTGTTCGGCTCTGTGCACCGCCTTCTCGAACAGTTCCACATCGATACGAGCATGTTCGGCCCCGATCGTCCCGGCCTCCTCCTGGTCCCGACCGATGATGGCCCGTACCAGTTGCTCATGGTCCGACAGGGCGCGCAGCTCCATCTCGCGCATCCCGTCCACCGAGCCCCACAGATGCGCCGGGGCGGTGAGGCTGATCCTGGATTCCAATTCCAGGAGTACGTTCTGCAACGTCGCGTTGTGTGCGGCGGCGATGACCGCTTCGTGGAATCGCGCATCAGCTCGCTGTGATTCCCTGCCGGTTCCCGCTACACGGAACTGCTCCAGCCGATCTCGCAGAGCACGTGCGTCCTCATCCGTACGGTTCTCAGCGGCAGCGCGCGCGATCGTTCCGTGCAGCAGGCGCACCGCCTCGAAGACATCCAGCAGGTTCTCCCGACGAGCGGAGAGGGCGCGGTGCATCGACGCCCCGGCCGAGGTGGCCTGCTGCTCACGCACGAACGAACCGCCGCCTCGGCCACGGACGGTCTGCAACAAGCCTTGGTCCGACAGGTGGGCCAATGCGGTCCTGACCGTCACCCTCCCCACCCCCAAGGATGCCGCCAGGTCGCGTTCCGACGGCAGCCGACTGCCGGGCAGGTATTCACCAACGGCGATGGCGGTCATCAACCTGTCCACGACCATGTCCGCAGCACTGGAGGGCGCTTCCAGTGCGCCGTCGAGGACCGACGGGCGGTTACGCTCGGCCGGGCGAGTAGCGGGCGAGGTGGGGGGCATGGGATCCGGGCGCCTCTCGTCGTCGAAAAGGTCTTGTCATGGAACCTTTTATGGTCCATTCTGTTGCCACGACGCGAACGGTGTCGTGAATCATATTCAAGCAAAGGGAGTGCGCATGCCCAAGACTCGTGAAATGACGGTCCCCTTCGGGGAACACAGCACATGGGCGCATATCACGGAACCGGCGAACCCCGTGGAGGGGATGCTCCCTCTGATCGTCCTCCACGGTGGGCCGGGCATGGCGCACAATTACCTTCGCAACATCGCCGAACTCGCGCAGACCGGGCGCACCGTCATCCTGTACGACCAGCTGGGCTGCGGCAACAGCACCCACCTGCCCGACGCCCCGGCGGGGTTCTGGACCCCGCAATTATTCGTGGACGAATTCACGAACCTGGTCCAGCACCTGAACCTTCCCGCATACCACCTGTTGGGTCAGTCCTGGGGCGGGATGCTGGGCTCCGAGATCGCCGTGGAACGACCCGAGGGTCTCAGGAGTCTGGCCATCTGCAACTCACCCGCGGCCATGTCCCTCTGGGTCGAAGCCGCCGGACGGCTTCGTTCCGAGCTGCCGTCCCACACCCAGCAGGCCCTCGCGCGACACGAAGCAGCGGGCACGACCGACGACCCCGAATACCTGGCGGCCACGCAGGAGTTCTACCGCCGTCATGTCTGTCGCCTCGAGCCCACCCCGCGGGACTTCGAGGAGAGTGAGGAACAGATGGAGGCTGATCCCACCGTCTATCACACGATGAACGGGCCCAACGAATTTCATGTGATCGGCTCCCTGCGGGAATGGAGCATCATCGACCGGCTCGGCGCCATCGACGTCCCGACGCTGGTCCTCGCCGGTGAACACGATGAGGCGACTCCCCTCACCTGGCAGCCCTTCGTCGACGGGATCGAGGACGTACGCACCCATGTCCACCCGGATGCCAGTCACTGCGTTCACCTGGAGCACCCCGCCGAGTTCCGGGCCGTGATCGGTGACTTCCTGGCCCAGCACGACCCGGCCGGTGCGCAGTCATGACCGCGCGATCCCATGAGAGCGAGGACCGACAGGCGGCCTCGTTCGACGGCTCACACGAATTGAGCCCGCAGCAACAATTGGAGGCCTACGGGTACACGCAGGAGCTCAAGCGTTCGCTCTCCACGGTCGACCTGCTGATCTACGGGTTGATCTTCATGGTCCCGATCGCCCCCTGGGCGATCTTCGGGGTCGTCTACAACGCCTCCAACGGCATGGTCCCGTTGGTGTATCTCATCGGCCTCATCGCCATGATCTTCACCGCCGTGGCGTATCAGCAGATGGCCAAGACCATCCCCCTGGCCGGGTCGGTCTTCTCGTACGTGGGCCAGGGCATCCATCCCACCGTAGGGTTCTTCGCAGGGTGGGCGATCCTCCTGGACTATCTGCTGGTACCCACTCTGCTGTACGTCTTCGCGGCGGAGTCCATGGTCGGGTTGTTCCCCGGGTCCCCTCGCTGGGTGTGGGCCCTGGTATTCGTCGCGATCAACATGGTCATCAATCTGTTGGGCGTCGGTTCCATGAAGCTGGTGAACCGTGTGTTCCTGGCCATCGAACTCGTCTTCGTGGTGACGTTCGTGGTCATCGCCGTCAGGGCGCTGTCCGGCGACGTCATTCCCGGTGCGGCCCTGACCACGGACCCGATCTGGGACCCCAGCAAGGTCAGCGGGCCGTTGATCGCCGCGGCCCTGTCCATCGCCGTCCTGAGCTTCCTGGGATTCGATGGGATCGCCACGCTCTCCGAGGAAGCGACTGGCGGGCGACGGGCCACCGGCCGAGCCATGGTGTGGGCCCTGTTCATCGTTGCGTTCCTGTTCATCATCCAGACCTGGCTGGCCAGTGCCTTGGCCGGTGGCCGGGACTCGTTCGACGCAGAGGCGGAAGGCAACGCCTTCTTCACCATCGTCCAGGCGGCCGCCGGAACCGGGTGGATGAACGCATTCTTCGTGGTCAACGTCCTGGCCGTCGGGATCGCCAACGCCATGGCTGCGCAGGCGGCGACGTCGCGCTTGTTGTACTCGATGAGCCGGGACGGTCAGTTGCCCCGTTTCCTGCATACCCTCAACGACCGGCGCGTGCCGCGCAACGCCATCATCCTGGTCTCGGCGCTCTCGGCCGTCCTGGTGTTGTTCTTCGTCGGGCAGATCGACGTGTTGTCCTCACTCGTCAACTTCGGGGCGCTGTTCGGGTTCTTGTTGCTGCACGTCTCGGTGGTCGTTTACTTCGTGGTCAAGCACGGATCACGGAACTACGGGGTGCACCTGTTCGTACCGATCATCGGATTTCTCATCATCGGCTACGTCCTGTGGAATGCGAATGTGGAGGCCAAGGTCGGGGGCGTCGTGTGGCTCGCCATCGGCGCTGCGGTCCTCGGGTACTACCACGTCACAGGCAGGAAGACCGATCTGTCCGGGGAGTCGGACGTCGGAGCGGACAAGATTCCGGCCGCGGGACAGAAAGGCGGACAGTGAACCATGGACCACTTCCTCGACAACACGTACGGAAAATTCGAATTCTCGGCATCCGAGACTCCGGCACTGCGGATCGCACCCGGCACCGGTGAACGTATCGGGTTCGAGACCAGCGACGAGGTCTATCGTCAACTCCACGAGCACGGGGACATGGACAAGCTCACAGTGGGCATCAATCCCGTCACCGGGCCCGTCTACGTCGAAGGCGCCGAGCCCGGGGACGCTCTCGCGGTGACGATCCACGACATCCAGCTGATCGACCGCGGTTGGTCGGTCAGCCTGCCCGGATCGGGAGCGCTGCAGGACCTGATGGGTGCGGAGGTCTTCGCCCGCCGCATTCCCATCGACCACCAGGGTGCGCACGTCACGGACGGACACACGTTCCCGACCCGCCCTATGATCGGGTGCATTGGTACGGCTCCGGCAGAGGGCACGAACTCGACGATCATGCCCACCTATGGTCAGGGCGGGAACATGGATCTTACGGAGTGCCGCCCCGGCGCCGTGGTCTACCTGCCGGTCATGACCCCCGGTGCCTACCTGTCCATCGGGGACATCCACGCGATCATGGCCGAGGGTGAATCCTCGTTCGTGGCCATCGAGGCGCAGGGCACCGCCGTGGTGTCGGTGGACCTCGTCAAGTCGATGCCCCTCCGTGCGCCGCGGATCGAGCTCGAGGACGAGTGGGTATTCGTGGGCCTGGGGGAACCGGTGCAGGAGAGCATCAAACGCGGCTACGAGGACATGTTCCGGTTCCTGACGATCGACCATGGTTGGAGCGCGGGTGATGCCTACGCGGTCATGAGCGCCGTGGCCCATTCCCGGTTGGGTGGCCCGACCGGATCGTCCGACCCGGATCCGCTGCATCCGATGACGCCCATCGGGGCCGTGACGACCCACCGACTACCCAAGAGCGTTCTCTGACCGGGTGGTGATCGTCGGCGGGTCCGACGGGCCGCCGAGTGTCACGGCTCCACGAGCGGCAGCTCCGAGGACGCGCGCACCACCAGGGACGTGGGGGCAAGGACGGGTTTGGCCGCGGTGTGGGCGTCCCCGCGGATCATGGCCAGGAGATTGGTGACCGCCGTGCGCCCCATCGTGTACATGGGCGCGGCCACGGATGACAGCGGAGGGGCATCAGCTCCAGTTCCTGAACGTTGTCGAACCCCACGACCGCCACGTCCTGCGGGATGCGCACGCGGTGCTTCTGCAGCTCGTGGGCGAAGCCCATGGCCATGAGGTCGTTGTAGAGGACCACCGCCGGGACCCGGTGGGTGAGTCAGCGTTGTGCGGCCAGGGCACGGCCCTTGACCGTGGGCTCGAACGGGCCGGCGTGATACACCTTCAGTTCGAGTTCCGGGCCCGCTTCACGCAGCGCGCGCCAGCGCGTCCCGTTGGACCAGGACGCCTCCGGTCCGGACGCGTACATGATGGTGCGCCGCCCGGAGGATGCCAGGTCCTCGGCGGCCCGGCGCATGCCCCGGGCGTTGTCCGCCACCCCGGACGCCACCCCGTTGACCGCGCGGTTCACGATCACGGTGGGTTTCTGTTTGGCCATCATGCGGATCGCGGAGTCGGACATCCGAGAGCTGGTCAGCAGCACGCCGTCCACGAGCGGCAGGGCGCGCTCGGCGATGGAGCGTTCCAGCTGGTCCGATTCCCGGGTGTGGTTGAGCAGCACCGTGTACCCGGCCTCGGTCGCGGCGGCCTCCGCGCCGCGGATGAGTTCGAAGAACACCGGGTTGGAGATGTCCGTGAGCAACAGGGCGATCAGGTTGCTGCGCCGTGGCGACCCGGCCAAGGACTGGGTGCGCCAGGCACCCCTGACGTACCTGTACCTGGTGCTGCTCACGTTCACCACGTGGTTGCTGTGGAACACGAACGGGCGGTTGCGGGGAGCGTTCCTCGCGGAGCAGTCCACGAGTCTGCATCAGCTGGGCATCAATCCGGTGGCCGTTCTGCTGCGCAGCGCCATGTACGTCTTGCCCATCGAGCTCGCGGTGTGGTGGATCGCGTTCTCCCTGGTCGTGGCGCCCATGGAACACCGCTTCGGGTGGCGGCGTGTGTTCGCCGGCTTCGCGATCGGGCACGCGATCGCGGTGCTGCTGGGTTTCGCGTGCTACCGACTCGTGAATCCCGACGCCGCCGTGCACCACGAGGCGCGCGTCCGGGCTCGGCGGCTGTACGAGATGGAGCACTGATCCGGCACGGGCCTCGGTCCCGTGGGTTCGGATCGGCAGAGTTGGACCGCGCTACGGATTGCGACGGCGCAGCAGAGTTCGACGACGCTGCGGAGCCACTCGTCCCGGTTGCCCGAGTGACGTGCGACACTTAGTATGCAGCTTGTATCTATGCAACCCGCGGACTGATCGCCGCGGGTTGCCGCTCGCCCCACACCCCGGGGCACGCGGCCGTGCCAGCGGGTACGGAACCGGCCGGAGCGACGTCGAACAGGGAGCACCATGGCGTACAACGCGGCCGAGCGCGCGTACGAGCACGTCAAGGCCAGGATCCTCACGGGGGAGCTGGACGGGCACATGTTGTCCGAGGGCGTCTTCGCCACGGAGCTGGGGGTCTCCCGGACTCCGGTCCGTGAGGCGTTCCTGCGGCTCCAGGTGGAGGGGCTCATGCGGCTCTACCCCAAGCGTGGTGCGCTCGTGGTGCCGGTGGGCCCGCACGAGTCCCGCGAGGTGCTCGCTGCGCGGCGGGTCGTGGAATGCGCGAGCGTGAAGGAGGCGATCGGGGATCCCGATCTGCCCGACACCCTCGCCGACCTCCTGGAACAGCAGCGAAAGGCTGCGGGCACGCCGCGATTCGGTGAGCTGGATGCCGCGTTCCACACCGCTCTCGTGGAGGCCGCGGGCAACAGTCTGTTGAGCGGTTTCTACCAGGGGTTGCGGGACCGGCAGATCCGGTTGATCGCCACCGCGGTGCGCACGGCCCAGGAGCGGTCTGACGAGATCCTGGCGCAGCACGCGGAGATCGTGGCGGGCGTTCGGGAAAAAGATACGGAACGGGTGGAAGCCCTGTTGGCGGAGCATTTGCAGCGCGTGTACGAAGGGATCGTGTCATGAGTGTGAAACCCTGGATGAGGGTCAGTTCGGCGCTGTTGGCGGTGGCGTGGGGTGGCAATGAGTTCACCCCGTTGCTCGTCATGTACCGCACGGTGGAGGGGTACGAACAGGTGGCCGTGGACATGCTCCTGGCCGCGTACGTCCTGGGGATCGTGCCGGCCCTGTTGATCGGCGGGCCGTTGTCCGATCGGCACGGGCGGCGGGCACTGATGATCCCCGCGCCCATCCTCGCGATGGTGGGCAGCATCCTGTTGGCCATGGGGGCCGGGAGTCTGGTGCTGCTTTTCGTGGGCCGGGTCTTCTCCGGGCTGGCCCTGGGACTGGGCATGGCCGTGGGGACCTCGTGGATCAAGGAGCTCTCCGATCGGCCGTACGAGGAGCACCCGGAGCGGGTCTCGGGCGCTCGCAGGGCGTCCCTGTCGCTCACGGCCGGTTTCGCCCTGGGTGCCGTGATCGCAGCGACGCTCGCCCAGTTCGCCCCGCTGCAAACCGTGTTGCCGTACGTGATCAACCTCTTGATCTGTCTGCCCGCGGTCCTGCTGGTCGCGGGAGCACCCGAGACCCGCTACGCAAGCGCACCGCACGGCTCCCTCCTGTCCGATCTGAAGATCCCGGCCACGCGTCAGCACCGGTTCTGGTTCGTGGTGGCGCCGTCCGCGCCCTGGGTGTTCGGATGCGCGGCGTCCTCGTACGCGATACTCCCGGCGCTCATGGCGGACGTCGTGGGCCCGGACTACGGCATCGCGTTCTCGGGGCTCATGTGCCTGGTGGGCCTGGGCTGCGGGTTCTTCATCCAGCCCCTGGGCCGTCATCTGGACCGGGACGGTTCCATCCGTTCGCTCGCCGTGGGCATGGTCGCGGTGATCCTGGGCATGCTCACCGGGGTGGCCGCCGCCTCGACCCTGAACATCCTGGTGGTCCTCGCGGCCTCCGGGGTCCTGGGTTGCGGCTACGGGCTCGTGCTGGTCTCCGGGTTGCAGGAGGTCCAGCGCATCGCCCGCCCGGACGACCTCGCGGGACTCACCGCGGTCTTCTACTCCCTGACCTACATGGGCTTCTTCGTGCCCATGGTCCTCGCACTGATCGCCCGGTTCACGTCCTACCCGTGGCTGTTCGCCTCCGGTGCCGTGATCGCGGCCCTGTGCCTGGGCGTCATGGCCTACGGGCGGCGGCACGAGGTGCGCGACCTGGACGCGCTCGAGGCGGCGGCCGCGCGGTAGCAGGGGCAGCGGCGTCGTCGTCCCGTGACGAATGCGCCCGTACGGCGGGTGATGCCGGGTCGTCGCGGGGCGGCCGTGCTCAGCCGAGGACCAGGGTCGCCGCGCCGCGCAACAGGACGACGACGCCGCCCGCGGCCGCGAGCGCCATGGCCAGTTTCTGCGCGGTCGCCTTGGTGAGGTGGCGGGACAGCCAGGTCCCCACCGCGATCCCGGCCAGGACCGTGAGCACGAGCGCGCCCACGGCCGCGAGCGCGGGGACGGGCAGGGCGAAGTGCACCCCGGCCGCGAGTTTGGAGACCACCGACAAGGCCCCCATGGAGATGAATACGGGCTGCATCGTGGCCGCGAACCGGTGTTGGTCCCAGCGGGTCACGCGCGAGTAGATCACCATGGCGGGGGCCGCCACACCCGCGGTGGAGTTGAAGAATCCCCCGATCACCCCGGTCGGGACCATGGCCTTGCGACGGGAGAGCTCGGGGGTCGCGGGGGAGAAGCGCGTGACGGCGAGGCCCGCGAGCACCACCGCACCCACGGCCACCTGCAACCACGCGCTCGGCACCCAGCGCACCACGAGCGCTCCGGCCACGATCCCGGGCACGGCGGACGCGACCAGCACCGCCGCGTGCCGCCATTCCACGAATCGGCGCACGGACAGGGTGATCAGGAAACCGGAGCACGTGGTGGCCGCGTTCGTCGCGAGGACTCCCGGGCCGGGACCCATGATCAGGGACAGCACCGGTGCCACCACGAGGCCCACCCCGGTGCCGGACACCCGTTGCAGGACGGTACCCACGAGCACGGCGAGCAGGGCGGCGATGAGGATCAACATGGGCGGCTTCCGGTGAGCGGGGTCAGTGGTTCGAGGGTATCCGTGTGTGCGCCGCCGGGTGGCACCGCGTGGGATCCGTGGCGCATATCATGGGTGCTGCACCCGGGACATGGGTCGCGACCTGGGGATGACGGTAGGAGGATAGGGGCATGAACTTCCTCCGCGGCATCGTCCGGGCCCAAGGCCAGATCTTCCTGCAGGCCGGATGGGGCCCCGCGGTGTTCGCGCTCGCCGCCATGACGGTGGCGTCCGCGTGGTTCGCGCTCGCCGCGCTCGCGGGGGCGGCGGTCCAGGCAGGGTGTGCGCTGGCGCTCGCCGGGTGGGACGACGCGCGGGGCCTGCACCGTCTCCGGGAGGGCGGGACCCGGGCCCGGAGTGGCATCCCGGGACACGATCCCGAGAGCTCACGGGTCGGTGCGAGGGCCCTGGCCCGGAGCCGAGCCGGGGTGATCCCCGCAGAGGTAGACCAGGGATTGCACGGGTTCAACGGTGCCCTGACGGGGTGTGCCGCGGTGCTCGCGTGCGGGCCCGGGATCCCCGCGGCGTTGTGGACCCTTGCGGGTTCGGCGGTCTGCGCGCTGATCGTGTGGGGCGCCCCCAAGCTCTCGTGGCCCGAATCCCTTCCGCTGCTCACGGGGCCGTTCTGCCTGGTCAACAGCATCGCGGTGGCCGTAGCGGTCCCGTTTGAACGGACCCAGGGAGCCGTGGTGCCCCTGGGCTCCCCCGTGCACGACGTACTCGCCGGGGCCGTGCGGGGAGCGCACCAGGTAATCCTGGGCGGTTCCGTGCTGGGCGGGCTGTTGGTGCTCGCGGGGATGTTCGCCGCCGGGTGGCGGGCCGGTGTGTGGGCGGCGGCCGGGACCCTGGTGGGCACGCTCGCCGGGTTCGTGGGGATCGGGCAGGGCCCCGCCGCATCCGGGTTGCTGGGCTACGGCGCGATGCTCGTGACCGTGGCGCTCGGTGTCGCGTTCCCCGCCCGGGGGTCCCGCATCCTGCGGATCGGGGTGCCCGTCCTGGCCGCCGCGCTCACCGTGCCGCTGTGGTGGGTCATCACGGCCGTGGGGGTCGCGCCGTACACGTGGCCCTTCGTACTCGTCACGTGGACCGTTCTGGCGCTACGCTCCCGTCAGTGGAGGGCGGGGGAGGCCCGCCACGACGAGCGGTGAACCAGGGCGAAGATCCCCCACACCGCGAGCAGCCCCGCGATCAACAACAGTCCCGCGTGGCCCAGGTCCACGGAGGCCAGGAAAGTGGTGAGTGGATCGTTCAGGTCGAACGCGGTGTTGAGCACCCCGCCCACCGTGATGAAGGCGATGAACAGGGCGGAGACCGCGGAGATGCCCGTGATCACCGCGTTGAACCCGAGTTTGCGCACGGGATCGCGCCACGTGGAGCCATACATGCGCAGCACGGCCAGTCCGTTGAGGGAATCGCACAGGCACATGCCCGCGGCAAAGAAGAACGGCAGGGAGATCAGGGTCCACGTGGACACCCCTGCCACGGACGCGGACGCCGTGATGATCAACAGGGACACGGTGCTCGCGGTGTCGAAACCCAGACCGAAGAGGAAACCGAGCACGTAGATGTTGCGCGGGCTCTTGACCCGCTGCAGCGGCCGGTCCAGGACGCGGGCGATCAACCCCTGGGACCGCATGTCCTTCTCCGTGATCCGCTGCCCGTCCGCCACCGCGCGCCGCAGCCGCCACGACCGCACGCTCGCGGTGGCGTTGTACGTTCCCAGCACCAGCAGGAAGACCCCGGACACCGTGCCACCGATGATCCCCAGCGCGGTGTTCGCGGTGGTGCCCTCCTCGATGAACGAGGACACGAACGTGGCCCCGAGCACCACCAGGACTCCCGCGAGGATCACGACCGAGCTGTGCCCCAGGCTGAACGCGAGACCCACGCTCGCCGGTCGCTTGCCCTGGGAGATGAACCGGCGGGTCGAGTTGTCGATCGCGGCGATGTGGTCCCAGTCGTAACTGTGCTTCACCCCCGTGAGGTAGCACGTGACCACGAGTCCGATGGACAAGGGAACGGAACTCTCCAGGGCCCCGGCACCCAACATGCCCAGCGCGAGGACATGCAGCAGCACCACCGCGCCCAGGGTTGCGAGCACCCGGGAGCGCAGACTCCACTCACTCACTGCCGTGCGGGTCACCGCCGTACTTCCATCGGTGCGCGTCATCTCTACCTCCAACGGACGTCAGTACTTCCTCAGGTTCACGGGCCCCTGGCCGAAGAACCGTTCGCGAACCACGGCCACCGCGGCCAGGATCAGCTCGTCGATCTCCTGCGTCGAGTTGCCCAACACACGCAACGCGAACCCGGGCACGGCCAGGGCGGAGGCGCCGCCACGGAGGTGCCCCGCGCGCTCGGTGAGCAGCGCGCGGACGGCTGCCAGAGCGGCGTCGTTCACGCGGGGATCCAGGACCAGCAGCGAACCCACGTGGCTGAACCCCTCGAACGAGCCCACACCGTCAAACCCCGGCTCATCCCCGGAGGGTTCCAGGCGGATGTTGTCGAGCGCCACCGGGCGCCCGGACATCCGCACCTCGGTGCGCAACCGGACACTGTCGTAGCGGAACGGCTCGCCCGTGGGGGACCAGCCGGGCGTGACGACCTCCGCGAGCACCAGGGTCGCGGACGGGTCCATGTCCACGAGCGTGTGCTGCCGATAGCGTGAGTCCCGGTAGGCGATCAATTGGTCCGGCAGGTACTCGAGCCGCGCGCCCGAGCCCAGGCACACCGTCATCTCCTGGGTCGAAAGACCCACGGGGGTGCGGTAGACCTTGGTCGCGGACTGGGTGGTCAGCAGCAGGTCCGCGCCGTCCCCGACCGTGACGGCCACGCGGTAACGGTCACCGTCCAGGTACGCGCCGCCGGGATTGACCACCGTGTAGGTCACCTGCCCACTCGCGTCCAGGTAGTGCGGGCGCAGCACGCGCAGCGCCCCGCGGTGGAACTGGTGGGTTGCCACGGAACGCCCCGGGCGCGCCGTGATTCCCAGTTCCAGTTCACCGCGCCACGTCTCTCGCGCAGTTCCGGGGGACGACGACGCCGCGGTCACCGTGTTCGCCGATGCCGCCACAGTCAGCGTGGTCGCAGCTGTCCCCGCGGTCGTCGACGCCGACTCGGATGCGTCGTCCCGCGTGGCCGTCGGCGCGGCGGAGGCGTGCGTGTCGGTCACCGGTGCGGCTGGGTTCACGCGAGGTCCTGCATGAGGACGTCGTGGCGCAACCACTCGATCACGTGCTCGAGGCCCTCGTCCGTCTTCAGATTGGTGAAGCAGAACGCCTTGTCCCCGCGGAACTGGCGGGAATCGGCCTCCATGACCGTGAGGTCCGCCCCCACGTGCGGCGCCAGGTCCGTCTTGTTGATGATGAACAGATCGGACTTGATCATGCCCTGGCCGGCCTTGCGGGGGATCTTCTCGCCCTGGGCCACGTCGATGATGTAGATCGAGAAGTCCACGAGCTCGGGGCTGAACGTGGCGGAGAGGTTGTCCCCGCCGGATTCCACGAACACGACCTCGAGGTCCGGGTGCTCCTGCTCCAACCGGTCGATCGCCGCCTGGTTCATGGAGGTGTCCTCGCGGATCGCGGTGTGGGGGCACCCGCCGGTCTCGAGTCCCACGATCCTGTCCAGGGGCAGCACGCTGTTGCGGGAGAGGATCTTGGCGTCCTCGATCGTGTAGATGTCGTTGGTGATCGCCGCCATGGAGATGTCCTGGCTCAGCGCCCGGGTGAGACGTTCGATCAACTGGGTCTTGCCCGCGCCCACCGGTCCGCCGATCCCGATCTTCACTGCCGTCATGTGGTTTATTCCTCCGTACGTTCGATGGCGCGGTTCAGCTCATGAACATGCGCGCGCGTTGGGTTTCGTGGTGCATCTGGGCGATCTCCAACCCCGGGGAGACCACGCCCAGATCGGACATGTCGAGTGCGGAGATGCGTTCCCACGCGGCCGCGACCCGGGGGCGCAGTGCCCCCAGGGTGCGCTGGCCCGCGTTCTGCCCGATGGGGATCCCGCGCACCGCGTTCTGGGTCAGCGAGGTGAGGGTGGAGAACAGGAAGGCCTGCGTGATCGCTGCCGGGGGCACACCGTGGTCCACCCCGATCAGCGCGAACACGATCGCCTGGTGGCCGTGGCACGTCCCCTCCGCCACGAGGCGGGCGTAGCGTTCCAGTCCCGGGCCGGGTAGGGACAGCGTGCCGATCTCGAGCAGCCGGCGTCCCATGGTCAGCCCGGCTTGTCGCACCTGGGCCGGTAGGGCCTGGGCGAACATGAGGGCGTCGAGTCGGACGAGGCCGGCGTCGAAGTCGGAGTCGGGTGTCGCGTCCGCCGGGGCTGCGGGGGGATCCGCGGGCGACGCCGCGCCGTCGGCGGCCGCCAGCGCGGAAGGTGCCGTGCCCGCCGAGGCTCCGTTCGCCGTCGTCCCCGCGAACAACTCCGCGGTGAGCCGCACGGCCAGACCGTCCGCGTAGACGAGCTGGTGGTCGAGGAAACGTTCCAGCCAGTCCTGGAAGCTCGCTTGGTCCGACACGGTGCCACGTTCCAGGTAGGTCTCCATGCCGAACGTGTGCGCGAACGCCCCCGTGGGCAGCGCGGAATCGCAGATCTGCAGCAGCGGCAGGAGAGATCCCGCCCAGTCCTGTGCGTCCCCGGTCATTAGTGCGTGTGCTCCGCGTGGCGGAACGGGACCGGCATCACGCGTTCCTGCCGCTCGTACGGCACGCCGTGCTCGTCCAGGTACTGGGTCACCGTGTGGTCGAACTGCACCACCATGACCTCTGCGCCGTATTCGGAGGACGTGTCGAAGAACTGGGCCTGCAGGTGCCGGTTGCCCAGCCCGTGCGCCGTCACGCCCATCTCGGTGATGGTGCGCGGGGCGATCACGAGCACGTCCGTGGCCTCGACGGACACGACGACGACGCCGCGCTCGTCCCGGAGCAGGATGTCCCCGTCCTGGAGGTCGCCGGCCGCGCCGCGCGGACTGTCCAGGCGCAACCCCAGGGTGCGGCCGTGATCCGTGGTCACGCGCTGGATCCGCTTCACGAGTTCGGAACTGGGCAGCACCACCTTCTCCACGTGCAGCCCCTGCCGTTCGGAGGGGGACAGATCGGCCAGGTTGCCCAGGACGCGGTCGACGATCACGAGATCCTCCTTGTCGGGAACGTGTCGGGAATGGTTGGTCGGGGTGCCGGTGCCGGGGCGGCAACGACGGGCCCGTAACGACTGGTTGGCGGCGCCGGGTGCCAGCCGAGCGCCGTCGTCCGCGGATTGCCGGCGGCCGCTTGGGCTCAGAACAGGAAGTACCGCTGGGCCATGGGGAGCACGTCCACGGGCTCGCACGTGACCTTCTCGCCGTCCACGCGCACCTCGTAGGTTTCGGGGTCCACGTCCAGCTCGGGGGTCTCGCCGTTGAACGCGAGGTCGGACTTGCGCAGGGACCGGATGCCGTGGACCGCCTTGACGGTCTTCCGCAGACCGAGCTGCTCCGGGACGCCCGCGTCCACGGCCGCCTGGGACATGAACGTGATGGAGGAGGAGTGCACCGCGGAACCCAACCCGCCGAACGAACCGCGCATGGTCATGGGCTGGGGCGTGGGGATGGACCCGTTGGAATCACCCATGAGGGAGGAGACCACCTGCCCGCCCTTGAACACCATGAACGGTTTGACGCCGAAGAACGCAGGTTCCCACAGCACCAGGTCCGCGAACTTCCCGGCCTCCACACTGCCCACGTAGTCACCCACACCGTGGGCGAGCGCGGGGTTGATCGTGTACTTGGAGATGTAGCGCTTGAGCCGGAAGTTGTCGCCGCGCTCGGTGTCCCCGTCCAGCTTGCCGCGCTGCTTCTTCATCTTGTCCGCGACCTGCCACGTCCGCAGAATCACTTCCCCCACGCGGCCCATGGCCTGGGAGTCGGAGCTCGTGATGGAAAAGATGCCCATGTCCTGCAGCACGTCCTCCGCAGCGATCGTCTCCGGGCGGATGCGGGAATCCGCGAACGCCACGTCCTCGGGGATGTCCGGGTTGAGGTGATGGCACACCATGAGCATGTCCAGGTGCTCCTCCTCCGTGTTGCGTGTGAACGGCAACGTGGGGTTCGTGGAGGCGGGCAGCACGTTGGGGAACGCGGCTATCTTGATGATGTCCGGGGCGTGGCCGCCGCCGGCACCCTCGGTGTGGTACGTGTGGATGACCCGCCCGTCGATGGCCTTGATCGTGTCCTCCACGAACCCGGCCTCGTTGAGGGTGTCCGTGTGGATGGCCACCTGCACGTCGTAATGGTCGGCCACCTTCAAGGAGTTGTCGATCGCCGCGGGCGTGGCGCCCCAGTCCTCGTGCACCTTGAGCCCAATGGCCCCGGCTTTGATCTGCTCGGCCAGCGGTTCCACCGCACTCGCGTGCCCCTTGCCCAGCAGGCCCACGTTCATGGGAAAGTTCTCGACGGCGCGCAGCATGTTCGCGAGGTTCCAGGACCCGGGCGTGATGGTCGTGGCCTTCGTGCCCTCCGCGGGTCCGGTACCGCCACCGATCATGGTGGTGATCCCCGAGTTCAGGGCGGTAGCGAACTGGTCGGGGCTGATGAAGTGGATGTGGGTGTCCAGGCCCCCGGCGGTGAGGATGCGGCCCTCACCGGCCACGGCCTCGGTCGCGGGACCGATCACCACGTCCACGCCGTCCATGATGTTGGGGTTGCCGGCCTTGCCGATGGCCAGGATCCGTCCGTCCCGCAGCCCCACGTCCGCCTTGTAGATGCCCGTGTGGTCCAGGACGATCACGTTGGTGATCACGGTGTCTGCCACGGCCAGGTCACCCGGGGCGCCGTCGCGGACGGTGTTGCCGTCCTGACCCATCCCGTCGCGGATGACCTTGCCGCCGCCGAACACGGTCTCGTCACCGTGGCTCGTGAGGTCCTTCTCCACCTCCAGGAACAGGTCCGTGTCCGCGAGCCGGACGACGTCCCCCGTGGTGGGGCCGTACAGACCGGCGTACTGCTGCCGGGACATCTCGAAGCTCATGAGCGTTCCTCACTGTCCAGGGGGCCGTTGACGGCGTTGCGGAATCCGAACACGGCACGGTCACCGGCCATCGCCACCAGGCGGACGGTCTTCTTGTCCCCCGGTTCGAAGCGCACAGCCGTGCCGGCGGGGATGTCGAGGTGGAAGCCGCGGGCGGCGTCGCGATCGAAGCGCAGCGCCGGGTTGGTCTCCGAGAAGTGGAAGTGGGAGCCCACCTGCACCGGGCGGTCGCCGGTGTTGGTGACGTCCAGCTCCACGGTGTCGCGGCCCTCGTTGCACACCACGGGGGTGTCCGCCAGGACGTATTCGCCAGGGATCATGGGAGTCTCCTTCCTATCGGATGGGGGTGTGGACGGTGACGAGCTTGGTGCCGTCCGGGAAGGTGGCCTCCACCTGGACGTCCGAGATCATCTCGGGCACACCCTCCATGACGTCGTCCCGGCCGAGGATGGTGGTCCCCCAACTCATGAGGTCCGCCACCGTGCGGCCGTCCCGGGCGCCCTCGATCAGTTCGTAACTGATGATCGCCACGGCCTCCGGGTAATTGAGCTTCAGGCCCCGGGCCTGGCGTCTGCGTGCGAGGTCCGCGGCGACGACGATCTGCAGTTTCTCCTGCTCGCGAGGGATCAAGTGCATTGCGGCTCCAAGGATGGTCAGAAGGACGTCCGGCAGGGAAAGAAGACTACCTAACAACCGGCATGATACACCTGACGCGTGAAAACACACTCCGTAGTGCTCCGTCGTGTTCTTAGGAGTTGCCCGGGAGCCGTCCGGGCCTGCGCTCGGAGGTGCCCGAGTGGCACAGGTCGCCGGGCCCGGTCGACGACGCCGCGCAGTGCCCGACGCCGCGTTGGGTGCGCTCCGCGGGTACGACGACGCCCGGGCTTCGTGTGCGGAACCCGGGCGGCGTCGTCGTGCAGTGGTCGTGGCGCGTTCGCTACGCGCGGGCACCACGAAGGATGGAGCCTACAGCTTCCACTCCCAGGCCTGGTCCACGAAACCGGGCGCATAGACCAGGGTTCCCGTTTTCGCGGGCACGTCCAACACGATCTTGCCGGTCGCACGCTCGGCGGGCCCCATCTCCGGGATCCGCTCTGCATCGGGCAAGCACATGTAGGACGCGGCTGATGCCACCGAGTTCGCCGTGGTCCCGGCCGGAGTGATGAATTTCCATTCGTGCGGATTGAACATGTAATCAGTGCCGTAGAGGGCCTCTTGGAACTGTTCCCTCGGGCCGGTCTCAGCGGACACATCGAGGGTCACGAAGTGCCCGTTCTCGGGTTTCTGTGCGTAACCCGGCGGGGGCGGGTCACCGACTGTGGTCGGCGGGATCCGTGTGGTCGGAGGACAGGGAGCGGAGGTGGCGTAGATCCTCGGGGTGTATGTCCTTCTGTGCTTCGAGCCCGTCGAGCAGCAGTTGCATCTGTCGCTGCAGGGCCGGAACCAGATCGGGGTGCCCCTGGTCCCGCAGGTGGGTGATCAGCATCCGCAGCCCCCGCAACATGGTGGCGGCCACGTCCGGCTGGTCGAGGCACGTCTGCCGGAGCTGATCGAAGGCGTGGGCGATGTATTCCTCATGGGAGAGGTTCCAGGGCTGGACGAGCACCCGGCGGGATCCGTCCTGCAACGCCGGGGGCGGAAGTGGAGTGATGAGCAACGTCCGCATCAGACTCCCCAGCCGCAGGATGACCTCCACGGCGGTCGTGGGGTCATTCACGGCCGGACTCAGGGCACGCAGCCCGATGTCCACGAGCTGGCGGACGGAGAAGTCGACGTCCTGGAGGGTGGTGCGCATATCGGACACGCCGATCGACTCGGCGAGACCCTTCCTGCTGGCGGCCGAGGGGCGGGGCCACACCGTCAACAGGGGTTCACCGGCGTGGATGTAAGCACCCACGCGGGTGTCCATGCGCACGGTGGTGCCGGGGGAGGCGGCCGCGAGGAGCTGGCGGATGTCCACCTGGCTGATCCATCCGCTGCGCGTGGCGGGAATGACTGCGGCGTCATCGGGGGCATCGTGGAAGTCCCGGGGATCGACCTCACGCATCCCGGAGGGCACTTCGTCAAGTGCGGCGGCCACCTTCTCTCCCTCGTCCGCGATGACCCGGGCCACGTTGCCCACCTGGAGCCCGTGGGCCAGGTGATCCAGGTGCATGATGATGCCGATCACGGTGATCAGCGTCAGCACCACGGCGAGCGTCAGCGACACCTTCGGCGCAGGGGCCGTGGTCTCCCCGCTGACACTGGGCAGCGCCAGCACGCAGTAGAAGAAGGTGGCCACGAGCAGGCCGATCACGCGCTGACTCAGCCGGTCCCGGATGAAGGACCGCATGACCCGTGGGGAGAACTGGCTGCTGGCCAACTGCAGGCTGACCACGGTCAGGGAGAACACCACGCCCACGGTGGTGATCATCGCCCCGGCCACGGTGGCCAGCAACCACGTGGCCGCGTTGCTGCTCATCTCCAGCGTGAACGGCACGTGGGTGTCGTACCCCAGGGCGTGATCGACGGACGTCGCGATGATTGCCAACACGATCCCGCCCAGCATGATGATGGCGGGATAGAGGAACAGGCTCTCCTCGAATCGGTACCGCAGCGCCGCGAGGCGCAGCCGCCACGAGACACCTCCACGTCCAGCCACTGTCTGTCCTCCGAGCATTGTTCGCCGACGAGCCTGCCGATCGTCAGCCTACCCAGACCGTTCACGGAGGCGGGCACGCGGAGCGTGGGCAAGGGGGCGGCACCTCGATAGCCTGGCCTCATGACGGAACAGAACAAGTGGCTTGCCCGGGTGGCTCGGAACCCCGGGCATTCCCAGTGGTACATCGAACGGTTCCGCACCATGGCCGCGCGCGGGGAGGACATCGTGGGGGAGGCCCGGCTCATCGACGCCATGGTTCCCCGCGGCGCTCGCATCCTGGATGCCGGGTGCGGAGCGGGGCGGCTGTCCGGGTACCTACACGCGGCCGGGCATCGGGTGGTCGGGGTGGACGTGGATCCCGAGTTGATCGACGCCGCCCGGCAGGACTACCCGGGCCCTGAGTATCGCGTGGCCGATCTCGCCGTACTGGCCGACATGGACCTCGGGGACGCCTTCGACGCCATCGTGTGCGCGGGCAACGTGGTCACGTTCCTAGCGGAAAACACCCGGCGGGACGTGCTGCGCGGCTTCCGCAGTCACCTGGGTCAGGACGGCCGCGCGGTGGCCGGTTTCGGCGCGGGGCGCGGCTACTCCGCCGAGGAGTTCTTCGCCGACGCAGCTGCGGAGGGTCTCACACCGCAACTCACCCTGGCGGGGTGGGACGTACGCCCCTGGTCCCCGGACAGCGAGTTCCTCGTGACCGTGTTGGGACCCGCGGCCGGGTGAGTGGAAGCGGCTGTGCTGAGGCGCCGATAGAAGTTACCGATTCATCCCCGACAACGCCTGCAAGTGCGTCGGGCGGACCGCAGTGGCGTGGGGCTGGTAGTCGTCGTGCTTGCCGAGCCAGGACTTGATGTAGGGGCACACCGGGACGATGGTCTTCCCATCGGCGATGGTGCCGTCCAAGGCCACCCTCGAGAGCATGGACGCGAGACCCTGACCGCTGTAAGCGTCGTCGACGGTCGTGTGGTAGAAGATCCGCCGCGGCTCGTCGGCGCCGTCGAACGGCAGGTAGTGCGCCTCGCCGATGACCGCGTCACCGTCGAGGAGTTCGTAGCGGTGCCCGTCGGCGTTGTGGCGGACGGTGATGTCGGATTCGGTTTCCACGGGACTCTCCTGGGTGGGATCGGGCGGGCTCAGCCGCGGGGTCGCAAAGTGACGGTGGGCAGAGTCGGGGCCGGCAGTGGCGCGGGCTGACCGTCGGGAAAGGGGCCGAAGCGCGGGTACGGGGTCCCGTCCGAGTAAGTTCCGGACTCTGGGGTGGGGTCCGGTTCGGCGTCGATCTCGGCCTGCCACTGCTCACGGTAGGCCATGACCTCCTCGTGGGTGCGGCCCACGAAGTTCCACCACATCACGATCTGCTCCCCCAGGGGCTCCCCGCCCAGGAGCATGGCCCGCACGGGCTTCTCGTCGGCGGTTAGGACCACGCTGTCCCGCCCCGTGGGGAGGTAGGCCAGGTGGTCCTCCGGGATCGGCGCCGAGTTCAGGCTCAGGTCCCCGGTGTCCACCAGGACCCCGTGCTCGAAGGACGGGTCCAGGTCCAGGTCCAGTTCCGTTGCCGGCTCCATGAGGATCTCGGCGGCCACCAGCGGGGGTGTGTAGGTGTTCACCGGGGACGTGGATCCGGCCAGCTCACCGATGAATATCCGCAGCTCGGCGCCGTGGTTCTTCACGGGCTCTGGCGTGTAGTGCTCGAAGGTCGGTGCCATGTGACGGGTGTCGTCCGGCAGGGCGTACCACAGCTGCACGCCGTGCAGGGTGGTGGTGTCCGGGGCGGAGAACTCCTGGTGGGAGATCCCGCGCCCGGCGATCATGAGGTTGACCTCCCCGGGGCGCACGTCCGCGCTGTACCCGGCGGAGTCCAGGTGGGAGATGCCGCCGGTGAACAGCCAGCTCACCGTGGCCAGGCCGGTGTGCGGGTGGCGCGCCACGGACATGCCCCCGGTGTCCGCCACGGGATCGGGGCCGTAGTGGTCCAGGAAACACCACGCGCCGATGAGACTGCGATGGCGCTGGGGGAGGGTGCGGCGCACGGTCATCGCCCGCGGGCCACCCAGGGGCACGTCCCGCGGGGTCAGCAGGGCCGCCCCGGCACCGATCGCCTCGGTGCACAGGACCTCTTGCGGGTTGCGTTCCAGGTTGGTCATCGCGCACCTCCGCTGCTCGTGGTCGCACCGGCCGGCGCGGACGCAGTCTTACGGGGACGGACGGGGTGTCCGGACAGGATGGAGATCCGGTTGAAGGCGTTGATCGCGATCGCGGTCCACTGCAGGGCGGAGTACTGCTCGTCGTTCAGTGCTTCCCGGGCCGCGGCCTGCTCGGCGTGCCGCGTGTTCTCGTCGGGCAGCAGGGTGACCGTTTCGGCGATGATCAGGGCGGCCCGTTCCACGGCATTGAAAAGAACGGTGTCACGCCATGCGGGGAGCACTGCGAGTTGCTGCGCGGTCACCCCGGCAGTCTCGGCCTTGCGGACGTGCAGGTCCAGGCAGAACGCGCACCCGTTGAGCTGGGACACCCGCACGTTGACCAGTTCCACGACCGAGGCGGGGATGCCCGCGTCCTCGGCCGCGGCCCCGACCTTGCGGGAGAAGGCGTTGACCGCCCGCCAGCTGGAGGGGTCGGACTTGTCCAGGAAGAAGCGGTCCTGCTCGGTCATGGCGGCTCCTCGTGGTTTCGCGCGCCGGCTGCGTTCGCCGGAGACGACGACGCTGCTGTCGCGGCCTCCCGGCGCGGGTCCGGGATGCGACGGGGCGGTCCGGGTGGAGATGAACTCATTTGAACAGAAATATCTTCCTCGCAAGACTAACTTGCGGTCGGGGTCCGCTCAAGGGGTCGGGACAGGGTGCGGGGCTAGGGGTGGCCGCGCAAGAAGATTCTTGGACAAATGTTTCCGTGGCGAGGTAAAATCATCCCTCAGCTCAACGAGTTCTAAGGGCTCGAAGGGCTCGAAAGGGGAGATCATGACCGCGCACACCGACACCGCTGCCCAGGCGGTGGACCCCGTGACCCTGTGGGGCCAGGTGATCGAGGGGTTCCAGAGCACCAACAAGAACCTGCACCGAGAGGTGGCCGCGGCCCATGCGTTGAACGCCGCGGAGGCCGAGGCGTTGCTGCGGCTGACGCGCACCCCGCACCAGCGCATGCCCATGGCCGAATTGGCCCGTCAGGTGGCCTTCAGCACCGGCGGTTTCACCAAGGTCGCGGACCGGCTCACCAAGCGCGGCCTGGTCCGGCGTGCCCCGTGTCCCGAGGACCGGCGCGTCGTCTACCTCGAGCTCACCGCCGAAGGCCGCACCACGGCAGGGAAGGTCCGTGATCTCGTGGCCGAGACGATGACGGCCACGTTCGTGGACGTCCTGGGCCCCGAACGCGCCGTCGTGGTCGCACAGGCGATGGCCGATCTGCACCGCAGCGGAATCGACCGCGCGTAGCGGTCTCGGCGACCGAGGCGCGAACTACCTCGGACAGGGGCCGATGCCGCTCGTGGTTCGCGCCGGCCGCGGCACCCTTTACGCTTGTCCTTAATCGAGATAGCTGAGCACATGGATTGAGGGAGCCTGATGGCCGCTGGACTGGCTGCGCTGCTGGATGACATCGCGGCACTCGCCAAGCTGACCGCCGCGAGTGTGGACGACGTTGCCGGGGCGGCGGGGCGTGCGAGCGCCAAGGCCGCGGGCGTCGTCGTCGACGACACCGCGGTGGCCCCGCGATTCGTGCAGGGTGTTAACCCCAAGCGGGAACTACCGATCATCAAGAAGATCACGATCGGCTCCCTGCGCAACAAGCTGCTGATCATCCTGCCGGTGGCCCTGATCCTGAGCCAGTTCGCGCCGTGGTTGCTCACGCCGCTGCTGATGCTGGGCGGCACGTACCTGTGCTTCGAGGGCGCGGAAAAGGTGATCGAGCACCTGTCCCACCAGGAGCACGCCCCCAACGAACCCGCCGCGGACCGCGGTCCGGAGGCGGAGAAGAAGATCACCTCCGGGGCGATCCGCACGGACCTGATCCTCAGCGCGGAGATCATGGTGATCGCGCTCAACGAGGTCTCCCACGAGCCGTTCCTGACCCGCACGCTCATCCTGATCGTGGTGGCGATCTTCATCACGGTGCTCGTCTACGGCGTCGTGGCCCTGATCGTGAAGATGGACGACATCGGCCTGGCCCTGGCCCAGAAGGACTCCGAGGGCGCCCAGAAGTTCGGCCGGGGCCTGGTCAAGGCCATGCCCACGGTGCTGTCCGTGATCTCGATCGTGGGTGTCTTCGCCATGCTGTGGGTGGGCGGGCACATCATCCTGGTGGGCATGGCCGACCTCGGGTTCACCCCAGTGTACGACTGGGTCCACCACCTGGGCGAGTCAGTGCACCACGTGGCCGGGGTGGGCCCCGCGCTCGCGTGGCTCGTGGAGACGTTCTGCGCCCTGGTGCTGGGCATCGTGTGGGGTTCCATCATCGTGGGCATCGTCCACGTGCTGCCCTTCGGCAAGAAGCACGGCGACGACGACGTTCACTCCTCCGATGCCGCCGGCCGTGAGTCCTCGGATGCCGACGACGCCGTGTCTACCCACCGGGGGAACGTCGCCGCGGTGCGCGGAGCGCCGTCGTCCGGGGTCTCAGCGACCGGGGCGTCGTCATCGGCAGATCCTCACGTGGAAGGCGGCTCGACCGCGGTCAGCGAGCCGCCCCGGGGCTGACCTCCCGCAACCCCGCCGAAGCGCACAGCTCCACGAGGCCTTCCATGCCGAAGGCCTGCAGCGGGCCCACCACCCCGCGCGCCCGTGAACGGTCCTTGAGCACGTGCTCCGCGCCGGCCGCCAACAGGTGGCCGGTGAGCGTGTAGACGTTGGGACCCGCCACGCGGACCTCGGACACGGTCTCGCCCCGGGAATCGGTGGCCACAGCGATGGCCAGGGAGGACGACTTCACCCGCTCACTGGCACTGGGCCCACCCTCGGAACCGGTCAGGGCGGTGATGCCCTTGCCGAGCGCCTTGCGGGCCAGGGACGAGGAACCGGCCACGGCCATCACGGGCAGCGCAGCCTTCATGACTGGCCCCGGCGCGGAGAACCACCCGTTGAACACCTCGATGTTCGCAACCTTCGGGAACGCGTCCGGCAGGAACACGATCTCGCTCCCGGGGACCATCACCGTGTTGCGCTTCGCCCCGTCCACCGTGAACGTGTGTTGCCGCGGTATCCGCCCCGGCTTCTTCCACCGGTGATCACGCCACACCAGGAACGGTTTGCTCAGCTCTTCGAGCATGGTGGTCATGGTCCCGCCGCTCAGCCCGGTAGGGCCCGCCCCGGGGGCGAAGTAGCCCACCCGCAGGGTCTCGGCGCGGTCCCCGGCGCGTTCCAGAGCCAGGGATCCCGCGAGGATCCCGGGCACGTAGTCGTAACCGAATGCGGGCAGCATGGTGCCGCGGGGCGCATCACCCGGTGCAGCGGCGTCGTCGGGCGCGGCGGCAGGATAGCGCTCCTGGAGCCGACGCACGAAGCCCACCTCACCCGTCGAGTCCAGGTAGTGGGCACCCTGGGCCGCGGCGGCGTCCGCGGCCACGTCCCCGAGTCGCTCGAAGGGACCCACGGTGGTGACCAGGACGTCCCCCTCGGAGACCAGCGCGCGGACGGAATCGGGCTCGGCCAGGTCCGCGGTCCGCACGTCCAGGCCGCCCAGCGTGCAGGCCAGCTGGTTCAGGGGCCGTTCGCGGCGCCCGGCGAGGACGGGGCGCACTCCCCGTTCCACGAGGGACTCGACCACCAGGCGGCCGGTGTATCCGGTGGCTCCGAAAACCACCACGTGAGCGTTCATGGGTGTCCTCCTGCGCTGGGACGGACCGCAACGGGTGCCGTGCGGGCTGGTTCGTCACGTTACGGGATCGGGCCGGAGTGCGCGACGATTACGCGGGCTCCCCGCGCACCACGTCCACGTGCACGTGGTCCAGGTGGCGCAGGATCTCGTTCGCCGGCGCGGGCGCGTTGTAGAGGTGCCAGCGCCCGGCGGGGGAGCGCGAACCCCAGACCATGTCGTCGAAGATCACGTACTGGACGTCCAGGTCCTCGGCGTGGGCCACGAGCCAGTGCGCGAGCTGCCACCCCTGCCGGCGGTTCTCCTCCGTCACGGGGCGGAAGAACACGTCGACGGCGCGCCCGTCGTAGTGCGTGGAATTCTCGCCATGTCCGTGGCCCACACCGCCCGGGGCGAAACCGCCGAGGCTCAGGGGGCCGAAGACCTCGATCATCGCGTCCCGGACCGCTTCGGCCCGGGGCGTCAGCCCGGAGGGGGTGATCTCCTGCGCCTCGAGTCCCTCGCTGCTGTGCCCGCGGCAGCGCAGGCTGGGCCCGGCGTCGTCGGGCGGGCCGTGCGTGAGACGCTCCATGACAGTCGGCTCCACGCCGGGTGCCGCGGAGGCGTCCGCACCGCGCACGACGGCGGTGGTCGCGGCTTTGGCCTCCTCGCGGGTCAGAGGGACGTCCCCGTCCTGCGTGGTCACCGTGCATTCCGCCCTGCCCAGTGCGGGAGGGGCACTCGACACGATCGAACGCAGCGGTCCCGAACCGGCCCACACGGCACCCACCACGAGGGCCAGCACCACGAGCAGACCCCACATCCAGCCGGCGACGCGTCCCGGAGCGCGGCTCATGAGGGGGACGGGGACGTGGTGTGCGGATGCATGACGGGTCCTTGTCGGGGTGCGGTCGTGTGTCACCATGATGCCGGGTCAACCTTGCCGTGCCCCGCGTACCGGCCCGCTCCCGTGCCCCCGGAGGTCATGATGAACGAACGCCCCGCGTCCCCGTGGCGGATCGAGGACGTGGACGTCCCCGGCTACCTCGCGGCATTGGACGTCGACGCCGCGCAGCTCGCCGCCGCCCCGCGGGACCTGAGCCTGCTCGAACGGCTGCACCGCGCCCATGTTTTCACGTTCCCGTTCAGCAACGTGGAGGTGCTGCTCGGACAGCATCCCGGGGTGGAATTGGCGACCGTGCAGGACCAACTCGTCCGACGCCGCCGCGGCGGGTACTGCTTCGAGCACTCGCAGTTGTTCGCGGCCGTTCTGGAAACGCTGGGCTTCACCGTGCGCCGCGCCCTGGGCCGCGTGCGTTCGTTCGACAGCCCCCGCACCCACATGACCGTGCTCGTGGACCTCGCCGGCACACGCTACCTGTGCGATCCCGGCTTCGGTTTCAGCATCACGGGTCCCATCCCGTTGGATGACGGCGCGCGCCGCGTGGAGGGGGACCGCACCTTCTCGATCGGGCGGGTCACGGACGAGGGCTGGCCCGTGTGGTCGTTCGAGCGGGACGGGGCCATGGAACACGTGCTGGACGAGTCCACCATCCACCCCGCGGACGTGCGGATGGGCCACCTGCAGACCTCGACCGGTGCGGAGTCCATATTCCGCCATCACCTCATGGTCATGAAGCACACCCCGCGGGGCCACGTGACCGTGACCGAACACGGCACCACCGTGCGCACCCCTGGGCGGCCGACCCGGCAGCGGGAACTGACGGCCCCGGAGATCGTGACCGAGGTCCGGGATCTGGGCGTGCGGATCACCGAGGAGGAAGACGCGCAGCTCACCGACGTCGTGACCCGGATGAGGGGCTGATCGGGGCGGGATCGGCGGCCGCGGGCGGCCAGTCGTGGGGGGGGGCGACGGCTGCGAGCGGCCGGGACACCAAAAATTAACGCGGCACGGGCTTCGCGTTCGCAAAATTCGATCACGCCGATGGCATGATCTTCACCTGGCTGAGCATTTCCCCCGATGCTCGGCCAGCGCTGCGCCCGGAATGAGCTGACCGAGCGGGCCACAACTGAATACCCCCCCCATGTAGAAAGCAGCCCCCCATGCGTTTCTTCCGTTCCTCCGTGGTGCCCGCGGCGGCCCTCGCCGTGGTCACGGCGCTGTCCCCGTTGGCGCTCTCCCCGTCATTCCTGGCCCCGGCGAACGCCGCTCCCGCAGTGACCGCTCCCGCAGTGACCGCTCCCGCGGTTCCCGCGGTCCGGACCGCGCCGCGGGTTCCCGAGGCGCCCGTGCACGCGGCTCAGGCCCCCGCCCTTCCCGCGACCGCCCATCACAAACCCTTCAAGGCCGCGGGCAAGAACTCGAGCTACCACATCTACACGAACGGCATCGACCGTTCGAAGGCCGTGGGTGTGCTGTTCTACCTGGGCGGCGACTACGACAACCCCGGCGAGACCTGGGTGCACAGCCCCCAAGGGACCGCGCTCACAGCACTGGCCGCTCAGGCCCGCAAGAAGAACATGATCCTGGTGGTCCCCATCTCCCCGGACCACAAGCTCAAGCCCAACGGCATCACGTGGTGGGAGGACGCGGACGGCAACGGCGACTACTTTCGCGCGCTCAAGGACAGCCTCGTGAAGACCTACGACCTGGACACCTCCCGCGTGTGGCTCGCCGGCTACTCGGGTGGCGCGGAGTTCATCACGTACGAGCTGCTGGCCGATCGGCAGAACTGGATCCGTGGCGGCGGTGCGACAATCATCGGCGGCGGCGGTGCCAGCGGCATGCAGACCGCGCCGAGTGCCGCGGTGCGCTCCCTCCCGATCACATGGCACGCGGGGACCAAGGACGTGGCCGGCAGCACCAACCCACCCACGTGGTCCGCGTCCGCCGCCGCAGCCCAGGGCATGAAGCGGTTCCGGGCGGACGGGTTCACCCGCGCCTCCCTCAAGACCCTGCAGGGCTACGACCACGACGACTACGACATCGTGGGCCTGATCGCCCAGGGTTTGGCCACGCTGCCGCCCGCGCCGACGACGACGGGCCAGACCGCCACACGGGGCACCCCTCAGACGTCCTGGCTGCGCGGGGCCATCCGGACCGACTACGTCGCCACGGGTGGGATGGGGGCATATGGGCAACCGACGTCGGCGGAGAAGCCCACGGGCCGCGCGGGCGGGGTCTACCAGGGCTTCACGAAGAACTACACGTATTACTGGAGCCCCGCGACCGGCGCCCACCCCGTGAAGTGGGGGACCGGCATCGGTAACGCCTACAAGGCTGCCGGTCTGGAGCGCGGGTGGGGCTATCCCGTAATGGCGGAGCGCAAGATCCCCGGCGGCGCCTACCAAGACTTCCGCAACGGCAACGCCCGCTACCGCGCCATGTACTCCCCGGCCACGGGCACCCGCGTGATCAAGCTCAGCGGCGGGATCGGTACGGCCTGGCAGAAGGCCGGGCACGAACACGCGTGGGGGTACCCCGCGACCGACGAGTACGCCGTCTCCGGCGGTATGGCCCAGCGCTTTTCCCGCGGTGTGGTGGCCACGTGGCACCGCTCCACCGGTAAGGTCACGGTGAGTCGGGGGTAGCGGTACCCGACCGGTACCCCGGACGCACGGCAACCACCGTGCGTCCGGGGCGTGCCACCCGGGGTGTTGCGTCCATGGTCCGGACGAGGGCGTGATGCCCCGGCCCCCGCGCAGGGACACGACCGGCGCCTGCAGTTTCTCGGCCAGCGCGCGGATCTGATCCGCAGCGTGCCGGACCTGCCCGTGCGCTGGGTCGACGACGTCGTGGCCGCGGTGGCCCGGCGGGTCGTGCGCCCCGGGGAAGCCGTCGCGGAGTCCGCGCTCAACGGGTGGCTGCGGATGTTCGTGCTCGACGCCGCGTTCTTCCACCGGCACGCCGTGGACACGGGAGTGCTCAGGCGCGCCCCGGACGGGGCCCGGTACGAACTGACCGAGGATTGAGCGGGGGCGGCGGCGCGAGGGGCCGGCCGCACCATCGATACGGAGAGTTCCCGCGGTCTCCGTCGGCTTCGGTTCTACGGAGCCGTCCGGTGGGGAGCGCCGGATAACGGTTGCCTTCGACCGACCCCGCGAATGACGAAGTCCCGTCCGACCTTCCGGTCGAACGGGACTTCTTGCGGTGCGCGAGGGGGGAGTTGAACCCCCACGCCCTCTCGGGCACACGGACCTGAACCGTGCGCGTCTGCCTATTCCGCCACTCGCGCTCGTTGTTCCACGCGGCATTCGCCGGTGAGCAACGTCGAAAAGAATACCTGACGCGTGCGACGTTTGGCGAATCGCGGCGTCGTCGAACTCTCGGTAGGGGCGACGGCGCTGTGGCGCCTCAGATGCTCACCGTGAGTCCCGCCCACGTGACGCCGGCGCAGAACAGTCCGGCGAGCGCGTAGAGCGTCACCGGGACCAGCAGGGCGATCTCCCGGGCGGAGCCCGCGTTGCCGAGCACGGGGAAGCGCACGAACGAGCGGCCTTTGTAGAACGTGGTAGGCAGCGGCAGGGACGTGCGCAGGGGCCACAACAGGTGGATCCCCTGGGTCGTGAGCAGGTCCCCCAGCATGTGCACGGCGCATCCGAGACCCACGGCCACCACGAACCAGCGCGGGTCCTGCGGGGGATTCGCCGCGACGAACGCCCCCAGTAGGATGCCCACGATCCAGTTCGCGTGGGAGAGCCGGTCCGGGACGAACGCCAGGACCTTCACCGCGCACGCGATGAGCAGCACGGACAGCACCGCCGCCAGGGGCCAAACCTGTCCTGGTAACGACGCCGCGGCGTCCGGGATCTCTCCCGCCTGACCTTCCGTCCCCGGCCAGGAGAAGGAGTTCCAGCGCAGGGCGTCCCCCACGGGGACGGACGCGCGCTGGGACAACAGCGCGAGGACGATGATCAGGAGCAGCCCCACGAGCGAGTGTGTGGCCCTGCGGTGGCCCCCGGAGAGTTTGCCGACCGCCCGGGCCACCCACGTGGACAGTGGCGGGAGGGAGCGGGCGACCGTGCCCCCGGGGTGGTCGAGATCCGGGAGCAGGGCCGCGCCGGCGCAGATCAGCGCGCCGGTGATGACGCCGGGGTCGCCCACGGGCATCACCCCCAAACCCACCGGAACGGAGACGTCGGCGAGGTGCACGGTGTAGGTACCGGTCAGCGCCACCCACGCGGCTGCACCGCACGCGGCATGGCTGGGGCCCATCATCGGGGGAACCTGGGCATGGTGGTGGTCCTCTCAAGACCTCGGGGAAGAAGCAAACCCCAGGGTAGGAACCGGTTCCGACCTGCATAAGCGGCTGCGGAGGCCGCCTCGGCGACCTGCTCGGATCCGCACTGTGCGCGGCAGTCGACCACCGCGCGTCCATGCCCCGTGCCATCCGTTCACGACGGTCGGTGCACCGCGCCTCAGTCACCCGCGTGGGGCCATGTCCTGCCCTGCCGAACCAGCGTGGGTGGGCCCGCGCACCACCCCTCGATTCGTGAGCGTGAAGCGTCAGTCCAGAGACTTGGGGTTCCAGGGGAGCTGCTGATTGCACCCCGGTGTGAGCCAGGCCTTGATGAAGCCGCCCGTCTGGTGCAGGTACTGCATGAGCAGGCTCTTGCCCGTGATGTGGAAGTCCACGGCGGACATGCGTAGCTCACCGGGATAACAGCGGGAGAGGATGAGCCGCGATCGGGGCACGTGCTGGGTGAAGGTCACGGCGGTCACGGTGTCCCACCCGCGTTCCTCGAAAAGCTTCTGCAGCTCCATGGCCTCGCCCTGGGTCGTGGACGGATCCGGTTTGAAGCAGATCACCTCCACGCCCTCCCGGGGCGCGCAGAACGGGCGGGTCGAGTAGTACTCCTGCATCTGCGGTGGTTCGTACGGCTGGGGGTCCGGGGCGGAGATCACCAGCGTGTCCGCCACGTGCTGGTTGAACACGAGGTCCTCCGCGTAGGCCATACGGGACGTGTCCGGCGGTCCGAGCACGAACACCGCGTCAGATCGTTTCGGCGGATCCACGCGGGGGTTGTCCAGCACGGCGTGGCACACCGCGAGCCACAGCACCACGAGGATCGTCAGGACGGTCAACACCAGCAGGGGCCACCGCCGCTTCTTGGCGAGGGTCTGCTCGGGGGCCGCGTGTGCCACGGATGTCCTTCCGATGTGGGGCTTTACAGGAATGCCGCGGATATCATCTCATCCAGCGGAACCCCTTCCGAGGCTTCTGCATCTCGTACCGGTAAACACCCACCAAGGAGTCAGCTCATGCGCTCGAACGACCACCTCGAACGTTCGATGACCTGCCAGGTTCCGCTCCGGTGGGGGGACATGGACTCGTACGGCCACGTGAACAACGTGGAGGTCGTCCGTGTGCTCGAGGAAGCGCGCATCGCCGCGTTCGGCGTCCCCGTAGGCACGGGCGAGCAGGTCCTGCCGGCCAAGATCCCCTTGTTCTCAGTGCTCCCGGAGGGCACCCAGGCGCTGATCGCCGAGCACCGGGTCAAGTACTTGCGCCCCCTGGCGTACCGCAACGTCCCCGTGGATGTGCGCGTGTGGGTGGTCTCCGCCCGGGCCGCCACCCTGGTCCTGGGATTCGAGATCCTCGACTTCGCCGACGGCGCTCCCTGCGTCCGCGCCCAGACCCAGCTCGCGTTCTACCTCCCGAGCACGCGCACGGTGGTGCGCCTGACCCCCGAACAGCGCGAACTGCTGGAACCGTATACGGCGCCGTCGCCGTTCTGACCTGCGCACACCCGCGCACCGCGCCGACGCCGCTCAGGCGGCGAGCTTCACCGGGGTCCGCAACCGCAGCTGCGCGCGGGTGCGCAGGATGTGGCCGCTTTCCGGCAAGACCCGCCACGTCCACCACAGCACGGCGTGGGAGTCCGGGTCCGCGTGGCACATGGCAGCGGTGACCGCCGCGGGGTCCTCGGTGTCCTGGACGCACACGGCCAGGGGTGCCGCATCCAGGGTGTCGTGCAGGCGCGCGAGCTCCCGCTGCAGACCGCGAGGGGAGTGCTCGGTGACTGTGCAGCCCACTTCCACGTGCGAGGCGAACGGCGTGGGGTGGGCGATGCTGCACAGCGTGGGCAGTTGCGCTGCGGTGTCCTCGAACAGACCCACGGTCTCGACCCACTGCTCCCCGGCGTGGGTGATCACGCACTGGTGGTGCAAGGAACCCACACGCAGTTCCACGACCGTGTGCTCGTCCACTCGCAGCGAGCGCCCGGCCGGTGCGTCCAGCACGCCCAGGTCCGTGCGGTACCCGAACTGTTCCGGGCGGCACACGACATGCCCGTGCAACGGGGTCATCCAGCGATGCTCCATAGCCCTGTTCTCCCTCTTCGGCCCCGCGGCAGTCCGCCGCATCGGCTTCACAGAAGAAAATATCCACCAAGCAGGGGCGCGAGCAAGCACCGGAAGGTCACCGTTTGATGACGACGCATATATGCCACCCGGGCCCACACGGACGCGGCGCGTGCCGGAACGGCCGCGGTGACAGGGGCTGGATCAGGGCAGCGGACGGCCCCGCGCCGCCGTCCACAGTGCGTACCAGTCCTCGTGGGTCATGAGCTCGGCGGCCCGCGGCGCCTGCGCGCACGCGGCGATCCGCTGCGGGTTCAGGGTCCCCACCATCGGGCGGATATCGTACGGGTGGCGCAGCAACCAGCCCACCACCACGGCCTCGCGGGACACGCCCATGCGCTGGGCGAGCTGCTCCACGAGGGCGCTCGTCCGCCGTACGGGGTCCTCGTTCACACCGCCGGAAGACGACGCCGCACCCCCGGCCTCCGCACCGCCTATCCCGTCCTCCCCGGACGAGGCAGCCGGCGCGGACGTAGCTCCGGACGCGGGCGCGGGTGCACCCGAATAGATCCCGCCGGCCATGGCACCCCATGCCTGCAACTCGATCTCGTCCGCGATGCACTGGGCGAGCAGCCCACCGGGGAACGACACCCCGGTCCCCTCCGGGTGATTGGCGAGCACCTGGGACTCCACGAAATCGCGGTGCGCCAGGCTCATCTGGATCTGCACCGCGGTCACGGGCACGCTCAACAGTTGTTGGAACGCGGCCACGTGATGCGGCGTCATGTTGGACAGCCCCACGGAACCGATCAGGCCCTCACGGTGCAGTTCGTCCAGGGCCCGCGCGGTCTCGCCCAGGGGTGTGAGCGGATCCGGGCGGTGCAGGAACAACCGCTCCACGTGGTCCACGCCGAGCCGCTGCAGGGACCCCTCCAGGGAGGACCGCACGGAGTCACGGTCGAGTCGGTAGTGGACGGGTGAGTCCTGGGGCCCGGTGTTACCCGGCAGCTTGATCCCGCACTTGGTCTGGATCCGCACCGCGCGCCGTAGCAGGGCGTCCTCGGCCAGGATGCGACCGAACAGGGTTTCAGAGGCGCCGCCGATGTAGATGTCCGCGTGGTCGAAGAGTTCGAACCCGGCCCGGTGCGCGGCGTACACGGCCTCGCGAGCGACGTCGTACTGGGACGCCGGGACGGACTCCTGACCCCAGGAGCCACCCAGGGTCATGCACCCGTAGATCAGGGGAGTGCTCACGGGCGCCCGCCCTGCTGCTCGGCGCCGTGGCGCAGGCGGGCGGCCTCGGCGAACGCGGCGGCGGCCTCGTCGAGTTTGCCCGTGCTCTCGTAGACCGTTCCGAGCTCCGTGAAACAGTCGGAGCGGTCGCGCAGGGAATCGGGGACCTCCTCGTAGAAGTCCACGGCGCGGTTGTAGGCGGTCACAGCCTGCGCGTTGCGCTGGGTCTCGCGGTAGACCCGTGCGAGGTTGCTGTAGCAGTCGGCCTGGTCGCGGGGTTCGTGGGGGGCGTCCAGGTACTGGCCCAGGGCGTCCAACAACTGGGTCTCGGCCGCGCGCAACTCCCCGGTCTCGACCAGCAGGGACCCCAGGATCAGGTGCGCGCGGGCCTTATGCTTGCCACTGCCCGGGAGCTGGGAAAAGTACTCGAGCGCGGTGCGGTATTCCGCCACGGCTTTGCTGGTGCGTTCCATGACCACGTAGATGTGGCCCAGGTTGTAGTGGCACGCGGCGAGTTCCTTGGCGG
This sequence comes from Kocuria marina, assembly GCA_014652975.1. GTDB lineage: Bacteria > Actinomycetota > Actinomycetes > Actinomycetales > Micrococcaceae > Kocuria > Kocuria marina. The sequence continues at coordinate 106,536 of BMZV01000005.1, forward strand.
TGTCGCCGGATTCGTGGAACAGCTCGATGGCCTGCCGGTACGCGGTCTCCGCGAGGGCGTGCTCACCGCGGTCCTCGGCGTCCAGAGCACGCGTGAAATAACCGTTGCCGTCATCCGAGTAACTCATCAGATCAACCTCCCGGGACCCAGTAAGAATCTAAGGATGCTACATGGTGAGCCGATTCGGAACCCGGCTGCTAATCTCAAAACCACACTCTCCCAGGAGGTCAGGATGGCAGTACAGAACACCGCACCGGGGCAGGACTCGCGCGACCCCCGCCACGCAGCAGCCCCGGACGACGAGCATGCTTCCGTGATCCGTCACGAGGAGCGTCTGGTGATCAACCGCGAGGAGGAGGTCACCGGCCGTGCCCGGCTGCGCAAGTACGTGGTGAGTGAGCCCGTCCGCCAGGAGGTCACCCTCGCCTCGGAGGAGGCCAACGTGGTGCGCACCCCCATCACCGAGGAGGAGCGTCAGGCGTTCCTGGACGGTCGCGAGCTGCCCGTGGGTGAGGACGAACTGATCCTGTACCGCACCGAGCCCGTGGTGCAGACCATGCGGGTCCCGTACCAGCGTGTCCGACTGGTCGCCGAGCGCGTCGAGCGCACCGAGGTGATCGAGGAGACCCTGCGCAAGGAGCGTGTGGACATCGAGACGGACGAGCGCCCCGCGCACTGAGCCACGCGGCGTCGCCCGCGGCAAGAGCTTCCAACGGACCGGCATCTCCGAGCGGGGTGCCGGTCCGTCGTCGTCCGCCCTCGCGACGGAACCCCCGGTCCGCGGCACCCGCGGTGGGCGCGGCGTCGTCCGCGTCCCCGCCACAGGGGGACGACGCCGCTGCGGCACCCGGGTGCCCGCGGGGTAGTTTGGTGGGGTGAGCGAAACGACCCTGACCCTGATCCGCCACGGCCAGACGGACTGGAACCTGCAACGGTTGTTGCAGGGCCGCACGGACATCCCCCTCAACGACACGGGCAGGGAACAGGCCCGCGCGGTGGGCCGGGAACTCGCGGCGTCGGGGCGACACTGGGACGCGCTGGTCTCCTCTCCCCTGCAGCGCGCACGGGAGACGGCCCGGATCATCGGGGCGCAGCTCGGACTCGCACCGGCGGGGACCTACGCGGACCTCGCGGAGCGCTCCTTCGGGGACGCGGAGGGCTACGACTGCACCGGGATGACAGAGGACGAGCGGCACGCGTTCATGGAGGAGCACGGTGAGGCGGCCGAGCACGTGGTGCAGCGGGGGATCGCGGTACTGCGCGAGATCGCCGCGCGGTACCCGCAGCAGGACGTGATGATCGTGGCCCACGGGACGTTCATCCGCCTGACTGCGGGCCGGATCCTGGGGGTCGAGCTGCCGAGCCTGCAGAACGGGGAAGTGCTCGAGGTGACCACGCAGCAGCTGGCTGCCGCCCCCTGACCGACCTACCGGACTACTGCTCTGCGCCGGGGCGAGCGGCCGCGGTCTCGGTGGCCTCCGTGCGGGCCGGACGGTGCGCGTACATCAGCGCGAGTCCGGTGAAGACGAAACCACCCACCAGGTTGCCCAGCAGCACAGGGATCTGGTTCCAGATCCACCAGTCGCCCAGCCCCACGTCCGCGCCCATGAGCATGCCCATGGGGATCATGAAGAAGTTGACCACGGCGTGCTCGAAGCCCAGGCCGAAGAACGCCATGATGGGCAGCCAGATGGCGGCGATCTTGCCGATGGTGTCCTTGGAGACCATGCCCATGAACACGCCCAGGGACACGAGCCAGTTGCACAGCACGGCCTTGACGAACACCGTGACCATGCCCGCGAAGCCCATGGCCTGGTAGGCAGTGGTCTTGGCCGCGGCGGTGTCGGCGAACTTCTTGCCCAGCGCGCCGGCGTCGTGGGAGCCGAAGCCCGTGAGGGTGCCCGCGTAGAGCAGGGCGAACAGCGCAGCCCCGATGATGTGGCCGATGGTCACCATCAGGCAGTACCGGGCCACGGCCGACCACGGGACGAGTCCGCGCAGCGCGGCCATGGGGGTCAGGGCGAAGCCGCCGGTGAGCAGCTCCATGCCCATGAGGATCACGATGGTGATGCCGGCGGGGAAGAGCAGGGCGCCCACCACGGGCGAGCCGGAGCTCACGGTGGCCGACACTGCGAACGAGGTGGTGGCCGCGAGCACGGCACCGCCCAGCACGCCGCGCAGCACGAGGGCGCCGGAGGGCGCTGTGGCCTTGGCCTCCCCGGCGGTGACGGCGTTCGCCACCACATCCGATGGGTTCACGTTGGTCATGACTGCTCTGCTTTCTGTCGTGGGGGGGGGCGGGCCTGCGCCCCGGCTGCGGGGTCAGGGGCACCCGCAGTCGCCGGTGGGCGGGGTGCGAGGGGAAAACCGTAACTGCATGAGTGTAGGGCCGTGCAACGCTCGCGCGAACACGCGCGGCGTCTGGTCCCGGTGCTCGCGGGGTCCTATGGTGGTGGAACATGCGGCAGTGTGGCCGTGGGTTAGGCAGACGTCATGGGTTCCGGGGCGAGCGGTCCGGCGGAGGTCTGTGCGCCGTGCCCCACCGGGCACCACGAGCCACGCCGTGGAGTGACATCCCAACTCAACGACAGCTAAGGCGTGATGCAGCAGTGACCTCTCCTCAAGCCACCACCCAGGCCATCCCCACGGTGTGGCAGCGGCCGCGATGGAGTGCAGAGCAGGCGTGGCTCAACGAGTACTACCGCTCGGTCCCGGACGCGGACATGGCGGGCACGGACCAGCAGGTGCTCACGGAACGGGCGGAGAGCCACCGGGAGGTCGGGCGCAGCCGCCGGACGGACGAACTGTGCATCGAGGTCCGGGAGGACCACGGGGACACCGTGCTGTACATGGTCACCACGGACATGCCGTTCCTGGTGTCCACGCTGACCACGGAGATCGCCGCCAACTGGGGCGGCGCGAAGCTCGTGCTGCACCCGCTGCTGCTCGCCGCACGTGACTCCGAGGACGTGCTGAGATCCCTGGGGGAGGTCCCCAACATCTCCGCGGTCTCCTCCGGGGACACCACCTCGATCCCCATCACGGACGAGCTCGTGGGCGGCGCCGCCGGTGGGCGCTCACACACCGCCGTGGAGTCCTGGATCCGCGTGGAGCTGCACCGCACCCTGGACGAGCAGGCCCGCGGGGAGCTCGCGCGCCACATCGAGGCGCTCGTGGCGGACGTGCGCCGGGTTGCGGAGGACCAGGAGGCCATGCTGGAGCAGACCCGACGCATCGCCGACTCCCTCGCGCCCCTGGAGGACATCACGTTCGAGGACGGCTCGCGGCTGCCGGACGTGGGCGCGTCCCAGGAGTTCCTGGAGTGGCTGCGCGGCGGCAATTTCGTGTTCATGGGCATCAAGCGCTACGACCTCGAGGTGGACGGCGAGGACGCCGTGCTGCACTCGCGCCCGGACACGGGCCTGGGGCTGCTGCGGGAGCAGGGCACCGAGGGCCATGCCCAGAAGCTCACGGGCCTGGGCAGCGCCCATGCGCGCGACCACCAGGTGGTGTTCGTGACCAAGGCCAACCGCCGCTCCTCGATCCACCGCCGCGAGTACCTGGACTACATCGGGGTGCGCACGTTCGCCGAGAACGGGGATGTGGATGGCGAGTACCTGATCCTCGGGCTGTTCTCCCGCCACGCCTACTCGGTCCCGGCCCAGCAGACCCCGCTCGTGCGCGAGAAGGTGCAGCGGGTGGTCGAGCGCTTCGGCTTCCTCCCGGACTCCCACTCCGCCCGTGACCTCATGGGCATCATCGAGGACTACCCACGGGACGAGCTGTTCCACATGTCCGCGGAGAAGCTCTACGAGACCGCGGGGGGTGTGCTGGGGCTCAACGAACGACGCCAGACCCGTCTGTTCCTGCGCCAGGACACCTTTGGGCGCTTCATGTCCGCCGTGGTGTTCCTGCCCAGGGACCGCTACAACACCTCGGTGCGCCAGCGCATCGAGGCCCAGCTGTTCGAGGTCTTTGACGCCGAGGCCATCGACTTCGAGGTGCGCCTGACCTCCTCCTCCCTGGCCCGCCTGTTCTTCCGCATCCGGCTGCCCTACACGGGTGAGGTGCGGGACTTCGACCACGAGGACCTCGAAGCCCGCCTGCGCGCGGCGGTGCGCTCCTGGCCCGAGTCCCTGGGCCGGGCGATCGGCCTGGAGTTCGAGGATGACAAGGCCGGTGCGCTGGGCCCCGTGTGGGAGAACGCGTTCCCGGGCTCGTACCGCGAGGACTACGAGATCGAGGAGGCCATCCAGGACCTCAAGCGCTGCGAAGAGCTGTGGGGCCGCGACCCTGACCTGCCCGCGGAGGTGCGCGTGGCGCAGACCGCGGACGGCCAGGTCCGGCTGAACATCTACCTCACCCAGGCGCTGTCCCTCACCGAGCTGCTGCCGCTGCTGCACAACATGGGCCTGACCGTGCTGGACCAGCGCCCCTACACGGTCACCCCCGCGGACGGGCGCGAGTTCCAGCTCTACGACTTCGGTGTGGAGCTGCCCGAGGGTGTGGACCCCCAGGGCCCCGAGGACGCCAAGACGGAGGACCTCATCGAGCACACCCTGTGCGCGGTGCTCTCCAACCGCTCCGAGTCGGACAGCCTGGACCGCCTGGTGCTCACCGAGCGCATGGGCTGGCGCACCGTGGCCGTGCTGCGCGCCTACGTGCGCTACCTGCTGCAGCTGAACTACCCCAACTCGTTCGAGTTCATCGCGGACACCCTGGTGGACTACCCGCGGGCCACCCACGAGCTCGCGGAGCTGTTCTCGGCGAGCTTCGACCCCTCCCGCTTCACCGACGACGACGCCGCCCGCGACGAGGCGCGCAACGGCGCCCTGGAGCGCCTGGCCGGGGTGCTCGACGGGGTCCCCAGCCTGAATGCGGACCGGCTGTTCCGCGCGCTCGCGGACGTGGTCACGGCCACGCTGCGCACCAACGTGTTCCAGAGCCGGCCCACCATGGCGTTCAAACTGGACCCGGCGGCCATCCCCGCGGCCCCGCAACCGCGCCCGGCCTTCGAGATCTGGGTGTGGTCCCCGCGCGTGGAGGGCACGCACCTGCGCTTCGGCCAGGTGGCCCGCGGCGGTCTGCGCTGGTCCGACCGGCGCGAGGACTTCCGCACCGAGGTGCTGGGGCTGGTCAAGGCGCAGATGGTCAAGAACGCGGTGATCGTGCCCACGGGTGCGAAAGGTGGGTTCTTCCCCAAGCAACTGCCGGACCCCGCGACCGACCGCGAGGGCTGGCTGACCGAGGGTCGGGAGGCCTACAAGCTGTTCATCGCCTCCCTGCTGGACGTCACCGACAACATCGAGCGCGAGGCCGAGACCGGCACCGCGCAGGACGGGACCGGCGAGACCGCGCGGGACACGGCGTCGTCGTCCCGCGGTGATGCCACCCCGGGCTCCGAGGGCGGTGCGAGCGAGTCGGCCGAGACCTCCGGTGTGGCCGGGGACACCGTGGTGCACCCCGAGAACGTGGTGCGCCGCGACGACGACGACTCCTACCTGGTGGTCGCCGCGGACAAGGGCACGGCCGCGTTCTCCGACACCGCGAACGCGATCTCCCTGGAGCGCGGCTTCTGGCTCGGTGACGCGTTCGCGTCCGGTGGGTCCGTGGGTTACGACCACAAGGCCATGGGCATCACCGCCCGCGGCGCGTGGGAGTCCGTCAAGCGCCACTTCTTCGAGCTGGGCGTGGACACCCAGTCCGAGGCGTTCACCGTGGTGGGCGTGGGCGACATGTCCGGGGACGTGTTCGGCAACGGCATGCTGCTGTCCGAGCACATCCACCTGATCGCCGCGTTCGACCACCGGGACATCTTCCTGGACCCCACCCCGAACGCCGCGGCCTCCTACCAGGAGCGCGAACGGCTGTTCACCGCCGGGCGTACCTCGTGGCAGGACTTCGACCGGGACGTGATCTCCGAGGGCGGCGGCGTGTACTCGCGCCGGGACAAGTCCGTGCCCATCACCCCGCAGGTGCGCGAGGCGCTCGGGATCGAGGACGACGTCGAGTCGCTCAGCCCGCAGGAACTCGTGCGCAGGGTGCTGCTCGCGCCCGCGGACCTTTTGTACAACGGTGGCATCGGTACCTACGTGAAGGCGTACACCGAGACCAACCAGGAGGTCGGGGACAAGGCCAACGACGCCATCCGCGTCAACGGCGAGGACCTGCGCGTCAAGGTCATCGGTGAGGGCGGCAACCTGGGGGCCACCCAGCTCGGGCGCACCGAGGCCGCGCTGAACGGGATCCTGGTCAACACGGACGCGATCGACAACTCCGGCGGCGTGGAGTCCTCCGACCGCGAGGTCAATATCAAGATCCTGGTGGACGGCATGGTCCAGGCCGGCCTGCTCTCCACGGACGAGCGCGCGGAGTTCATCGAGTCCATGACGGACGAGGTCGCCGAACTCGTGCTCCGCACCAACGTGGCCCAGAACGTCCTGCTGACCACCGAGCGCGCTCGCGGTGTGGAATTCACCGAGACGTTCATCCGGCTCATGCACTGGTTGGAGAAGCACGCGGACCTCAACCGGGAGCTGGAGTTCCTGCCCTCCGACTCCGAGCTGCGCGAGCGCGCCGCCCAGGGCCAGCCCCTGACCGGCCCGGAGCTGTCCGTGCTCACGGCGTACGCGAAGATCCAGCTTTCCGCGGCACTCGTGGACAGCCACCTCGCGGACGACCCCTGGTTCCACCGCACGCTGTCCCAGTACTTCCCGGCCCAGATCCGGGAGCGCTTCGATGACAAGCTGGACACCCACCCGTTGCGCCGGGAGATCATCGCCACCGTGGTGGCCAACCAGATCATCAACTACGGCGGGATCGCCTTCGCGTACCGCGTGGTGGACGACTCCGGTTCGGACCTCGTGGACGTGGCCCGCGCGTTCACTGTGGCCATGGAGATCTTCGAGCTCGAGAGCTATGCCACCCGCCACGCCCAGCTGGACGCGGACGTGCCCCTGGAGCTGTGGAACCGGATGTCGCTGCGCATGCGGCGGCTGCTGGACCGCGTGGTCCGCTGGTTCCTGCACCGCCAGGACACCGACTCCGGAATCCAGGAGCTCGTGGAGATGTACCGGCCCATCGTGGCACTGCGCTTCGGCAACGACCGCTTGCTGGGCGAGGAATCCGCCGAGCGCGCCCGGACCGAGGCCGAGCTCGCCGAGCGCCAGGGCGTGCCCCGCGCACTCGCCGTGGAATGGGCGGAACTGCTCGACGCGTTCGCGCTGCTCGACGTCGCCCGGCTCGCCCAGGCGCAGGGCATCGCGGGGTACGAGCCCGGCGACGCCGCGGCGTCGTCGGACGACACCGCGCAGGGTTCCGGCGAGGGTGTGACCGTGCAGATGATCGCCCGCGTGTACTTCGCCCTGTTCGACCGCTACGGCCTGGAGAACCTGCTCAACCGGATCACGGCCCTGCCGCAGACCACGCGGTGGGAGAACATGGCCCGGATCGCCATGCGCGAGGACCTGTACTCCACGCTCGTGGCGCTCGCGGGTCAGGCCCTGGACTCTCCGGGGGACAACGCCCAGGAGAAGATCCAGGCGTGGGAGCAGGAGAACGCGGACCGGCTCGAGCGGTTGCGGGAGGTCCTGGACGAGATCGAGTCCATGGCCGACAGCGGAGACGCCGGCGCCGAACTCGCCGCGCTGTCCGTGGCGCTACGGACGCTGCGCAGCGCACTGACCGACTGAGTCGGGACGTGACCGGGGGTCCGGGTGACGATGCGACGTCGCCCGGGCCCCGCTCACTCCTGGACCCGGATCAGCCCCCGGGCGCCCCGCTCGGCCTCGGCGAACGAGTGATTGACGAACGTGTAGGTCCCGGGCTCGCGGAAGTGGTGTTCCACGAAGCCGCCCTGCGCTGGTGCGAGATCCAGGGCCTGAGCGCCACCCGTCCCACCGGGATTACCGGGTCCATCGGGAGAGAGCTGGTACGCGCCCTCCGCGTAGACGGTGTCGAACTGGCCGCCCACCACGTGGAAGCTCAACCCCTCGGACGGGCCGGCCGCGAGCACCCAGATCCGTACGCGCTCTCCCGGGCGGGCCGTGAGCGGGTCGTGCATGTACTGGTTGGCATGGCCGTTGAACATCGTGAACGAGGGTTGCTTCGCGGCGATCTTCTCCGGATCCACAACCGCGTTGACCCCCTCCGGGAGACCGTGTTGATCCGGGGACGGGGCCGCGAGGTACGTCTCGCTCTGCACGAGCAGGTACTCACGGTCCACGCTCGGCAGGTTCGGGGGATCGATGATCACCGCGCCGAACATGCCTGCTGCGATATGACTGCTCATGGGCATGGTGGAGCAGTGGTAGAGCCAGATCCCGGAACGGTGGGCCGTGAACCGATACACGAGCGATTCGCCGGGGGCGATCGTGCGCATGGCCTGGTCGGGGGAGATGTCCCCCGCGTGGAAGTCCACGGAGTGACCCATGGTGCCGCCGTTGGTCAGGGTGATCTCGAAGGTGTCACCCACCTTCCCGCGCAGCGTGGGCCCCATGTATTGACCGTTGTAGGTCCACGCGTCCTGGGTCACGCCGGGGGCCACCTCGCGGGCCACTTCCTGGACGTCCAGCGTCATCCGGTGCACGGTTTCGTTCGATGCGGGGGCCAGCTCGGGGGAACGGGTCGTGAAACCCTCACCGGGGGCGGCGTTGAGATCCGCCGCCTGCGCCGGGTCCGTTCCGGTGTTCTCCGCGTGCCCGTGTGAACCGTGGGCGCCATCTGTTCCGGTGGCGGTGACCTCTTGGCCCTGTGCGTCCACGGGGATCACGTCGACGGTCATCCCCATGGAGCGGTGACCGATCACCGAGCACCAGCCTTCCAGCCTGTCGGTGATCACTCCCACGTCCACGGTCGCGGAGGCTCCCGGGTCCAGGCGGCCGGAGGTGGCGCCGTTGGTGACGACGAGATCGTGCACCGTGGTGGGGTCGTCGTTGGTCAGGTGGATCACCAGGCGGTTTCCCTGGGGTACCCGGATCTCGGACGGGTCGAAACGCATGTCCTGCTGGGCATGCATCCTGACCTCGGTGGTTTCCCCGGTGCCCTCCGCGCTCGACCTGTTGCTGCCCGTGAGAGAGAAACCCGCGGACTGGGGTGCGACGGCGATCCCCGCCGCGATCGTGAGCAGCACCGTGAGTACCCCGGCCAGGAACTGGGTGGCCGTTCCCATCCCGCGGCGGGAGGACTCGGCAGCGGTTGCCCCGGTGCGGTCCGTGGGTGCTGTGCCGGCCGCGTGTTCGGCGACGGCGCGGCGTCGTGCGGCGATGGCCACCTTGGCCGAGGAGATCATGAGCGGGATGAAGGCCGCGAGGACCACGGCCCCCACGATCGACACGAGCGCGCGGACCCACGAGGGCAGGACCCCGGCGGGCAGGGCGAACAACGTGATGCACAGGTTGGCGACCGTGACGCGGTAGACCCCGGCGCGGTTCATGGCGGCAAGAGATGCGCGCACGGTTGCGGGGCCGCCGCCCATGGTCGAGGGCAGGATGTAGCTCATGGCGCCGAAGAGAGTCTGCACCAGGAATCCCGCCACGAACGGGATCGTGAGGGACTGCGCCACGGAGGTCTCCACCCCGCGGGTCAGCACGAGCCACGCGGCCAGCACCGTGGTCATCACGAGCCAGGCGATGCCCGAGGCCACGGACCATCCCATGTAACCCTCGGGGCGGCGCTGCATCCCGGTGCGCAGCATGAGCCACCCCACCGTGGCCGCGCCGGCGGCGTAGAGCAGCAACGCGGCGGCCGTGAGTGAGGCCGTTCCGAGCACCGCGAACACGGCAGCGAGGAGACTGCCCGCGGCCATGAGGGGCAGAGCGATGCGTGACAACCGCACCGCGTCGTCGCGCATCCGGGTGCGCAGGATCGTGGGCCACAGCGTCAGCAGGGTCGCGCACACGGTGAGGCCCACGAAACCCAGGACATTGACGGCCTGGTGGGCCAGCAGGAGCCGGGAGTGCCACGTCGCGGAGAGGTCGCGGGCCAGGATCGTGCCGAACACCGCCCCCACGGGTAAGAAGAACGCGGCCGTGGCGTACCAGCGCACGGTGAGTCCGAATCTCGCGGGCAGTGCGGTGCGCGATTGTGCCAGCAGGGCCAGGCCGTGCCAGGTGAGCATCACGCCGATCACGGTGGCCGCGGCCACAGTGAGCCACCACCACCCCGCGAGCATCCCCACGATCATCAGGGCGGTGCCCACCGTGACCCCGTAGATCCGCACGATCTGCCGCGGACGGCCGGAGTCCGGGAGCTTGTGGTGCAGCAGTGCCTCGGTGAAGTGCTGGGACCACACCATGATGGACGTGGTGATCAGCCCGAGCGTGACCATGTGCACCATGAGCCATCGGGTGTCCGGGATCCACCGGTGCGCTGCGATCACGATCACGAGGGCCACGAGCCACCAGCGCACGGGCTTGCCCGCGGTGCGGTGCCATGAGCGGCCCCTGCGGGCGGTGGAGGTGCTGGGCCGCTGCGGGGCACTGATGGGGGGCACGCTGAATCCGTTCCATAATTGGTGTACGAAATACCATAATAGGCGGCTGCCGGTTCCGCCCGGACCGCCGCCCGGACCGCCGCCCGGAGCGCCACGGGGACCGCTGTTCGGATCGCGGTTCACGGGCCATGGGTCTGCGGAACCACCGGTGCCACCGGGTGTTGTGCATGGGTTGCGCAGTCGATGACGGCCCCGGCGCGCGCCGCGTTCCGCCGCGGCGGGCCGTTCGTCAGCGGCCCTGCCCGTACGATGAGGGCGTGACCGCAGACATTATCGCCACCATCGCGACAGCCGCCCTCATCGTCATCGGCTGCGTGGGGATCGTGGTCCCGGTGCTCCCGGGCTCCATCACCGCGTTGATCGGGTTGATCATCTGGACGTTCGTGGTGCGTGCCCCTGAGGGGTGGGTCGTGCTCGCGCTGGGCGGCACGCTCCTCCTCGCGGGGATGTCCGCGAGTCTCGTGCTCACCGGCAGCAAGCTCAAACGCCGGGCCATCCCGAACCGCACGCTGCTTTTCGGTGTGGTGGGCGCGGTGATCGGGATGTTCGTGATCCCCGTGGTGGGCCTGTTCATCGGTTTCGTGGTGGGGCTCCTGCTGTCCGAGACCGTGCGCAACAAAGACTTCAACACCGCACTGAGCACATCCTGGGTGGCCGCGAAGGCCATGGGCGTGGGCATCCTGGTGGAACTGTCGTGCGCCCTGCTGGCCTCGCTGACGTTCATCATCGGGACGATCGTCTATTTCGTCACCGCGAACTGAGGTCCACCCCGGTGCCCGCCCGCGGGCGAATTTATGAGTCACCCCGGGCCACGCGGTAACTCTCAGCCATGCCCGGGCCGCTGAGTAACTCCCAGGCGTTCCAAAGCTGTCCTGGACATATCAGTCATTCCGGGGCCAGCCGCGAATTCCAAGTCACTCTGGAGCCACCATCGGCTGGGCTCCATGGCCTCACGGCGCCTGAAAATTGCGCGGGGGGGGCTCAGGGCACCCAAAAGTTCCTGGCGGCCGGACGCACCCCGTAGGTCCATCCCGTGGCGCCCCCGCCTCAGCCCCGCCAGGGGAGGGGGATGACCTCCACGTCTTGGCCCGCGCTCATGCCGTCCTCCGGAACCACCAGGAGCACATCCGCGTGGGCGAGACCCGAGAGCATCGTGGGACCCACGGTGGGTTCCGGCAACACATGGCCGTCCTGAAGGTAGGCGGGAATCACGCGGGTGCGGCCTGTGGCCTCAAGGTCCTGACCCGCGGTGACGCGGCGCGTGAACGGCATGGCCTCACCTTTGGCCCCGGCGATCAGGGCGTGCCCCACACTCAGCAGACCGGTCATCGCGGACAGCGGTGAACCGGGCAGCGCGAGCACCACGGGACCGTCGTCAGGCAGCTGGGCCACGATCACCCCGTGGGCGGGTTCTTGCGCCACGCCATCGATGATGAGGTGGGCCCCGAGATCCTCGAGGGCCTTACGGACGTGATCGTCCTCCCCGTGACCCGTGCCGCCGGTGGAGACCACGATCTCCGCACGGGCGTCGAGCAGCGAGCTCGCACCCATGGGGGCTTCCGTGAATGCGGAGATCATCCCGTCCGCGCCGTCGGCCACGCGCCGGACCTGATCCACGTTCGCGCCCAGTTCGCGCAGCGCGGCGGGCAGCTGCAGTCCGAGGACGTCGCGCACCTCACCGGGGCCGGGAATGCCGTCCTCGACCACGTTGGCGAAACCCAGCAGCACGGTCACGCGCGGGCGGCGTCGTACGGGGAGCATGTCGTGGCCCGCGCTCGCGGCGAGACCGAGGTGGGCGGGGTTGAGCTTGCGACCGGCGCGCAGCAGGAGGTCCCCCTGCTCGATCTCCTCGCCCACGGCCCGGACGTCCTGGTTCTTCACGAGGGTCGCTGCGGGTGTGGCGTCCTCGAGGGTGTCGCCCTCCTCGGGTCCGCGGCCGTGCTCACCGGTCGGCATGTCGCGAGCCGCGGGGTCGGCGGGGACCACGTGGCCCCGGTGGGCCTCGAGAACCGCGCGGGTCCCGAACGGGACGGCGTCCCCGGCATTGACGTGGGTGGCCTCACCCGGCTTGAGCTCCACCACCGGGAGGATGCGCTGGTCCGGGGGCAGGGTCAGCAGCAGGCGCTCGTCGGTCTCCGCGGGGCGCGGCATGCGGATCCGCCACGGGCCCTCCCCGGCCACGGCCCAGCCGTCCGCCGCGGCGGAGGGGTAGTGGGGCACGGGCATCTCGGCGGTCACGGACTCGGCGAGGATCTCGTCGAGGCATTTCGCCAGCGGCAACAGGATGTTGGGGAGGGAGTGCGGGGTGCCGTAGGCGATCCGTCGGGCCTCGTCCCACGAGGCCCAGCGCACGGTCGGTTCCGACGCCGCCGAACGGTTCTCGCGCTGGTCGTCGTCCTCGTGAGCGGTGGGATCGTGCTGGTGCGGAAGTCCGGGCATGATGTCTCCTCGACGTGGCGATTCAGTGCAGGTCGAATCTACGCACATCTTCCCATGTATCCACGTCGCTCGTGCTGGCGTGGGGGACGGGGACGGTGTCCAACGTCAGATGACGCCACACCGAGCGCACGGACACGTCCACCGTGGGCACCTCGCGCAGCACCGCGCTCAGCGCCGCGGAACGGATCAGCACGGCGAGGTTCTCGGCCCGGCCCTCGTCGGACAACGCCATCACGCCGTCGACCTCCGGGGGGACGTCCTGCGCAGCCCGCACGAGCGCGGGCAGTGCGCGGTCGACATGCGGCATGTCGCATGCGAGCACCGCCGTCCACTCGTGACGTCCGCTCATGCCGTCCAGGACGACGACGCCCGCGGCCACCGCCGCCGCCGGTCCCGAGAAGGGCGGATCCTCCCGGGCGCGTAATACGTCCGGCGGCAGCCGCGGATCCTCGGGCCCCACGACCACCACGGCACCGAACAGGCTCACCGCCGCGACCGTGTGGGCCACCAGCGTGGAGCCCTTGAAGGACAACTGGGCTTTGGGGGCGCCTCCCAGCCGGGAGGAGCGGCCCCCTGCCACGACCACGGTGTCGAAGGGCAACTGCAAGGACGCGTTCGGGGAGGAGGGCACGGCTCAGTGGGTGGGGGCGGCGTCGTCGGACTCCGCACCCACGGCACGCGACTTCTTGGGCAACCCGGCGATGCGCAGCGCGCATTCCACGGCCACGAGCACGAACGCGATGTAGTACAGGATCATGGTGGGGTAGAAGTACGGGAGCTGCTGGCTCATGCCCACGAGGGACAGCGCCACCAGGACCACGGACAGCACCAGGATGACCATGTGCGCCGTGCCGAACGCGCCGGGGCGACCCTTGCGGGCCAGGTACATGGCCGCGAGCGCGAAGAGGATGGGGAACAGCAGCTGCCCCGTGAGCGTGATGCCGTCCTGGACGTAGGGGTAGATGCCCATGGCCTGGACGAGCGCGGTGATCACGAGCAGCACGGGAGCGACGAACGACTTCATGGGGCACCAGTCTACGGGCGCGGGCCCCGGCCCTCCGCGACCGGGTCGGGCACCGTCGGCCGGGAGGGGACGACGTCGCTCGGTCGCCCCGCGAGCGCCTGGAGCCGTTCGCACGGACATCCGGGAACGACGTCGCATGGTTGCCTCGCGAGCCCCCGGGAACCGGTGCGCGGACGCCGTCGGGAATCGCCCGGCAGCCTTGGGGGGGGGGGGGGG
>BMZV01000005.1:120722-160623 GCA_014652975.1 Kocuria marina
GGGGGGGGGGGGGGGGGGGGGGGGGCGTCTGTGCGGCCGCCGTCGGGACCGGGACGGCGAACCGCGAGACCGCTCCTGAAAACCTCGGGAACCAGCGGCAGCACCCAGGCTTATTAGTCCAGCTAAATATGCCGTATTCCCGCACGTCACACGGGTTCACCGCAATGTTCGAGCCACGCCGAACAAAATACGCATTTTCGATACCAAATCGACCTAGCATGCCGGTATGGCAACCACCGAGACCCCCGCCGGGATCGACGGACCGGCATCAGATGCGCTGTTGAAAATGGGACGTTTCTTCTCCCGCTGGGAGGAGACGCCGGACGGCCGCGCCGTCTTCCGTGAGGGTGGTCGCGCGGGTGACGCCTTCTACCGCAACCGCTGGAGCCACGACAAGGTGGTGCGCTCCACCCACGGTGTGAACTGCACGGGGTCGTGCTCGTGGAAGGTGTACGTCAAGGACGGCATCATCACGTGGGAGGCGCAGGAGACGGACTACCCCTCCGTGGGTCCGGACCGCCCCGAGTACGAGCCCCGCGGGTGCCCGCGCGGTGCGGCGTTCTCGTGGTACACCTACTCGCCCACCCGCGTGCGCTACCCGTACATCCGGGGCGTGCTGTTGCAGATGTACCGCGAGGCCAAGCAGCTCCACCACGATCCGGTGCTCGCATGGGAGTCGATCGTCAACGACCCCGTCAAGCGTCGTGAGTTCCAACAGGCCCGCGGCAAGGGCGGGTTGGTACGCGCGAGCTGGCAGGAGGCCGTGGAGATGACCGCGGCCGCGCACGTGCACACCATCAAGACCTACGGCCCGGACCGGTGCACGGGGTTCTCGCCGATCCCCGCGATGTCCATGGTGTCCCACGCGGCGGGTGCGCGGTTCATCAACCTCATCGGTGGGGTCATGAACAGCTTCTACGACTGGTACGCCGATCTGCCCGTGGCCTCGCCACAGGTCTTCGGCGACCAGACGGACGTCCCCGAGTCCGGGGACTGGTGGGATGCCACCTACCTCATGATGTGGGGTTCCAACATCCCCGTGACCCGCACCCCGGACGCGCACTGGCTCGCGGAAGTGCGCTACCGCGGGACCAAGGTGGTCTCGGTGAGCCCGGACTACGCGGACAACACCAAGTTCGCGGACGAGTGGTTGCCCGCACAGGCCGGCACGGACGCCGCGCTCGCCATGGGCATGGGTCACGTGATCCTCAAGGAGAACTTCGTGGACCGTCGCGTGCGGTTCTTCGAGGAGTACGTGCTGCAGTACACGGACCTCCCGTTCCTCATCTCGCTCGACGAGCGCGCGGACGGCACGGTGGTCCCGGACAAGTTCGTCACCGCGGAGGATCTCGCGGCAGCGGGTGATCCCGCCGCCGCGGGGCAGGCCGATCCCGCGTTCAAGACCGTCCTGCTGGATCGGCACACGCACAAGGCCGTGATCCCGCAGGGCTCCATGGGCTTCCGCTACAACGACCAGGACGAGGGCAAGTGGAACCTGGACCTGGGGGACACCCTGCCCGCACTGTCGATCGCGGATTCGGCCGGGTACGACGGCGGTGTCACCCACCTCGATCTGCCCGCGTTCACCGACCCCACGGGGGCCGGTTCCACGATCCGCCGCGGCGTACCCACCACCACGGTGGCCGGGCGCACGGTGACCACGGTCTTCGACATCATGCTCGCGCAGTACGGCGTGGGTCGCGAGGGCCTACCGGGTGAGTGGTCCGCCGGCTACGACGACGCCCGGACCCCCTACACCCCCGCGTGGCAGGAGGAGGTCACGTCCGTCCCCGCGGAGGCCGTGATCCGCACGGCACGCGAGTTCGCTGCGAACGCGGAGAAGTCCCGCGGACGCTCCATGATCATCCTGGGCGCGGGCATC
This sequence comes from Kocuria marina, assembly GCA_014652975.1. GTDB lineage: Bacteria > Actinomycetota > Actinomycetes > Actinomycetales > Micrococcaceae > Kocuria > Kocuria marina. The sequence goes on from BMZV01000005.1 coordinate 122,605, forward strand.
TGCCAGTGGTACCACGGTGACACCACGTACCGGGCCATCCTGGCCATGCTCATGCTGTGCGGGTGCCAGGGACGCAACGGCGGCGGGTGGGCCCACTACGTGGGTCAGGAGAAGGCCCGCCCCATCACCGGGTGGGCGGCCATGGCGTCCGCGAACGACTGGATGCGTCCCCCGCGGTTCATGATCGGCACCGCGTTCTGGTACATGCACACGGACCAGTGGCGCTCGGACGGGTACTCCTCCGACTCCTTGCAGTCGCCGCTCGCGGAGGGTCACCTGAGAGGCATGCACACCGCGGACGTCGTGGCCCAGTCCACGCGGCTCGGGTGGATGCCGTTCTACCCGCAGTTCCACGAGAACTCGCTGGACGTCGCGGACGCGGCGATCGCGGGTGTGGAACGCGGCGAAGCGGCGTCGGAACCCGAATGGATCGCGGCCAAGCTCAAGAACGGCGAGCTGAACTTCGCGGTCGAGGACCCGGACGCCCCCGAGAACTGGCCGCGCACCCTCGTCCTGTGGCGCTCCAACCTGTTCGGTTCCTCTGCGAAGGGCGAGGAGTACTTCCTCAAGCACCTGCTCGGGACCAGCAATAGCGTGCAGGGGCAGGACCACGCGGAGTCCACGCCGCACGACGTGCGCTGGCGTGACGAAGCACCCGAGGGGAAGCTCGACCTGTTGGTTTCCGCGGACTTCCGCATGACGTCCTCCACGCTGCTGAGCGACGTCGTGTTCCCCGCGGCCACGTGGTACGAGAAGTTCGACCTCTCCTCCACGGACATGCACCCCTACGTGCACGCGTTCACCCCGGCGATCAACCCGCCGTGGGAGGCCAAGACGGACTGGAAGCTGTTCCAGTTGCTCGCGGACGAGGTCGGCAGGCTCTCGGCCGGGCACCTGGACACCCGCAAGGACGTGGTGGCCACCGCGCTGCAGCACGACACCCCGGGGGAGATCGCCCAACCCGGCGGACGCGTGCCCGAGTGGAAGGGCACGGATGTTCCCGCCGTGCCGGGCAAGAACTTGCCCCAACTGAAGATTGTGGAGCGTGACTACACGGCCATCGGGGACAAGTTCGTGGCGCTCGGCCCGCTCGCGGACAAGCTCGGGCTGACCACCAAGAACGTCACGTTCGACGTCACCGGGGTCGTGGACCGGCTGGGCCGTCAGCACGGCGTGTTCGACTCCGGCCCGGCCGAAGGCCGCCCCGCGTTGGACTCGGACGCCCGGATGGCAGAGGCCATCCTGAGCCTGTCCGGGACCACCAACGGTGCGCTCGCGACCCAGGGCTTCGAGACCCTCGAGAAGCGCGTGGGCAAACCGCTCGCGGACCTCTCCCGGGGCTCGGAGGAGAAGGTGATCACCTTCACGGAGACCCAGCAGGCCCCCGTGCCCGTGATCACGTCCCCCGAGTGGTCCGGTTCCGAGACCGGTGGCCGCAGGTACGCGCCGTTCACGGTGAACATCGAACGCCTCAAGCCGTTCCACACCCTGACCGGGCGCATGCACTTCTTCCTGGACCACGACTGGCTCAAGGACATGGGGGAGATGCTGCCCATCTACCGGCCTCCGCTGGACATGCACCGGCTCTTCGGCGAACCACAGCTCGGGGAGAAGGGCGAACTGTCGATCGCGGTGCGCTACCTGACCCCGCACAACAAGTGGTCCATCCACTCCGAGTACCAGGACAACCTGTTCATGTTGTCCCTCTCCCGCGGTGGCACCACTGTGTGGATGGCCCCACAGGACGCCCGCGCGATCGAGGTCAAGGACAACGACTGGGTCGAGTGCGTCAACACCAACGGCGTGTTCGTGGGCCGTGCGGTGGTCTCCCACCGCATGCCGGAGGGCGTGGTGTACGTCCACCACGCACAGGAGCGCACGATCGACGTCCCCAAGTCCGAGACCACGGGCAAGCGTGGCGGGATCCACAACTCCGTCACGCGCATCCTGGTCAAACCCACCCACATGATCGGTGGCTACGCCCACCTGTCCTGGGCCTTCAACTACATGGGGCCCACCGGAAACCAACGGGACATCGTGTCCGTGGTCCGCAAGCGTTCCCAGGAGGTCGAGTACTGATGCGTGTGATGTCCCAAGTTGCCATGGTGATGACCCTGGACAAGTGCATCGGTTGTCACACCTGTTCGGTCACGTGCAAGCAGGCGTGGACCAACCGGGCGGGCACCGAGTACGTGTGGTTCAACAACGTGGAGACCCGCCCCGGTCAGGGCTACCCGCGCCGCTACGAGGACCAGGAGCGGTGGAAGGGCGGCTGGGAACTGAACCGGCGCGGCAACCTCAAGCTCAAGTCCGGTGGCCGGCTCAAGAAGCTCGCGCAGTTGTTCGCGTCCCCGGTGCAGCCGGAACTCGCGGACTACTACGAGCCGTGGACCTACGACTACGAGAACCTGGTCAACGCCCCCGCGAGTGACGACTTCCCCGTGGCCCGGCCCAAGTCCCTCATCACGGGTGAGGACACCAAGATCGAGTGGTCCGCCAACTGGGACGACGATCTCGGTGGCGCCACCGAGATGGGTCACCTGGACCCCGTGGTGCAGAAGCTGCGGGACGAGGCGAACGACCGGATCAAGTTCGAGTTCGAACAGACGTTCATGTTCTACCTGCCGCGGTTGTGCGAGCACTGCCTCAACCCGTCCTGCATGGCCTCGTGCCCGTCCGGCGCCATCTACAAACGGTCCGAGGACGGGATCGTGCTCGTGGACCAGGACCGGTGCCGCGGGTGGCGCCAGTGCGTGACCGGGTGCCCGTACAAGAAGATCTACTACAACCACAAGTCCGGCAAGGCCGAGAAGTGCACGTTCTGCTACCCCCGCATCGAGGTGGGCATCCCCACGGTGTGCGCGGAGACGTGCGTAGGGCGCATGCGCTACATCGGCATCTTCCTGTACGACGCCGACAAGGTCACCCAGGCGGCCGCGACGCCCAACGAGCAGGACCTCTACGAGGCCCAATTGGACCTCATGCTGGACCCCAGCGACCCCGAGGTGATCGACGCCGCTCGCCGGGACGGGATTCCCGAGGACTGGCTCGAGGCGGCCCGCAAGTCGCCTGTGTACGCACTCGCCAAGACCCTTCGCGTGGCCCTGCCGCTGCACCCCGAGTACCGCACCATGCCCATGGTCTGGTACGTCCCGCCGCTGTCGCCCATCGTGGACCTGCTCAAGGAACAGGGCCACGACGGCGAGGACCCGGACAACCTGTTCGGCGCCATCGAGTCCCTGCGGATCCCGGTGGAGTACCTCGCGGAACTGTTCACCGCGGGGGACACCGAGCTGGTCACCCACGTGCTGCGCAAGCTCGCCGCGATGCGCGCCTACATGCGCAACGTCACGCTCGGGGACGAACCGGACGAGTCGATCGCCCAGGCCGTGGGGATGACGGGTTCCGAGATCCGCCAGATGTACCGGCTCATGGCGATCGCCAAGTACGACGAGCGCTACGTGATCCCCGCCGCCCACGTGGAGGACGCCCACAACCTCGAGGAGATCGGGTGTTCCCTGGACGTGGACGGCGGCCCGGGCATGGGCCAGACCGGCGTGTTCGGTGAGGCCTCCGGCCGACCCATGCCGGTCGCCGTCGAGAACTTCGCAGCCTTGCGGGCACGGCAGACGGGCGAGGACCCCACGGGCAACGACCAGTTGGCCGGTCGCGTGAACCTGCTCAACTGGGACGGCAACGGGACCCCCGCGGGACTGTTCCCGGCGCAACCGGAGCGAGATGGGGCGTCGCTCGCGGCGACCTCCGACAACCCGGGTTCGCGACCGGACCAGGGCACCGCCGGGGCGAGCGGGGGCCGGTGATGGGGCTGCTGTCGAGCCTTCTGGGCAGGGCCGGGAAGGGGACCGTGGAGGTGCCCGGGTACCGGGACCGCAACCCGCAGCGTTCCGCGGTGATCCGCCAATCGGCGGCCCTGCTGCTGAGCTACCCGCGCCCCGAGGTGATCGAGCAGCTGCCCCTCGTGGAACGGGCGCTGACCGAGGTGGGCGTGGACCCCGAACAGGTGGCACCCCTGATCCGGTGGCTGCGGGAATCGGACCTGCGGGAGATCCAGGGCGACTACGTCCAGGAGTTCGACCTGTCCCGGCGCCACAGCCTGCACCTGACCTATTGGACGGACGGTGACACGCGCCGTCGCGGCGAGGCCCTGTCCGCGTTCAAACAGGTCTACCGCGCGCACGGGTGCGAGTTCGGGGACGAGGAACTGCCGGACCACTTGCCCGTGGTGCTCGAATTCGCCGCGCGGGTCTCCGGCGAGGACGGTTTCGAGCTGTTGCAGCGCTACCGCCCGTCCCTGGAACTGTTGCGCCTGGCGTTGATCCGAGACGACCTGCCCCAGGCGTGCGCCGTGGAACTCGTGTGCTCCACGCTTCCCGGGCCGTCGCCCGAGGACGAGTCAGCCGTGGCCCGGATGGCCGGTTACGGACCGCCCACCGAGGCCGTGGGCCTGGACGCCTACGACCCCCGCCTGCTGCCCATGACCGGAGGAAACCAGTGAACGTGATCGACACCCTCTTGTGGGGGATCCTGCCGTACGTGGTCATGCTGACCCTCGTGGGAGGGCTGATCTGGCGGTACAAGTACGACCAGTTCGGGTGGACCACGCGCTCGTCCCAGCTCTACGAGTCCCGGTTGCTGCGCATCGCCTCGCCGCTGTTCCACTTCGGCATCCTGGCCGTGCTCGTGGGGCACATCATGGGGCTCGTGATCCCCAAGTCGTGGACGGAGGCGGCGGGTCTGTCCCAGCACGCCTACCACTTCCTGGCGCTGTCCATCGGTTCGGTCGCCGGTGTGGGAACGCTCGTGGGCATCGTGATGCTCATCGTGCGCCGCCGCCGGACCGGGCCCGTGTTCATGGCCACCACGGCCAACGACAAGTTCATGTACGTGATGCTGCTCGGCGCGATCCTGGCCGGTCTGGCCACCACGGTGCTGTCCGTGTTCGACCCGGCCACCGTGGACTACCGCGAAACGGTGTCGCCGTGGTTCCGGTCCCTGTGGATCCTGCAACCGGACGTGGGGGCCATGGCCGCCGCCTCCACGAGCTTCCACGTGCACGTGCTGTGGGGCATGGCCCTGTTCGCGGTGTGGCCGTTCACCCGCCTGGTCCACGCCTTCACGGCGCCGCTGCACTACCTCTTCCGCCCGTACATCGTCTACCGCTCGCGGGGTAACGCCCCGCGTGCCGGTTCCGTGAACTACCGCCGCGGTTGGGAGCCCATCGGCACCCAGGACCGCGCCAGTTCACGACGCCGCACGCGGCCCCCGCGCGAACGCTCCGGTTCCACGCGCGTCAAATAACCCGGCCCCTTCCCCGCCCCACCCCTGAGGAGAGTCATGTCCGCCGTCCCCGCCGCTGAGGCCGCACCGAACCTGAAACAGGGCCAGTTCAGGAACCTCATCCTGGCCACGTTGGCGTCCACCGTGGGTTTCTGGGCGTGGACCATCGTGGGGCCCCTGTCCAAGCGCTACGCGAACGACATGCACCTGAGTCCCGGGCAGACCGCGATCCTCGTGGCCATGCCAATCTTCGTGGGCTCGATCGCCCGGGTTCCCGTGGGTGCGCTCACCGACAAGTTTGGCGGGCGGCTCATGTTCACCGTGATCCTGGGGATCACCGCACCGCTCGTGCTGCTCACGGGTGTGGTGGGTCAGCTCAACAACTTCCCGCTGCTGGTGGTCGTGGCGTTCTTCCTGGGGATCGCGGGCACCGTGTTCGCGATCGGTATCCCGTTCTGTTCCGCGTGGTACGAGTCCCACCGCAAGGGCTTCGCCACGGGCGTGTTCGGTGCGGGCATGGTGGGTACCGCGGTCTCCGCGTTCTTCACCCCGCGCCTGGTCGCCGCGACCGGGTACTTCATGACCCACGTGATCGTGGCCGTCATCGTGGCCGTGAGCGCCCTGCTGTGCTGGTTGCTGCTGCGCGACTCGCCCGCCCGCGCCGGGGTCGTGGCGGAACCGGCCATGCCCAAGCTCAAGGCCGCGTTCAAGCTCAAGGTCACCTGGCAGCTGTGCTTCCTCTACGCGGTGGTCTTCGGTGCGTTCGTGGCCTTCTCCAACTACCTGCCCACGTACCTGGCCAACGTGTACTCGTACGATCCCACCGCGGCCGGCACGCGCACCGCGGGCTTTGCGCTCGCCGCCGTGATCGCACGCCCCGTGGGCGGTACCCTCGCGGACCGCTTCGGTCCCAAGATCATCACCCTGCTCTCGTTCGGCGGCACGATCGTGCTCGCGATGCTCGTGGCCCTCCAACCCAGCGGTGAACACGTCTACGGTCCGCTGTTCCTGCTCATGGCCCTGTTCCTGGGCCTCGGCACCGGTGGTGTGTTCGGCTGGGTGGGTCGGGCGACCCCCGCCAAGAACGTGGGCACCGTGGGGGGGATCATCGCCGCGGCCGGCGGTCTGGGCGGCTACTTCCCGCCCCTGGTCATGGGTGCCACCTACGACCCCGAGAGCAACTCCTACTTCGTGGGGCTCACCCTGCTCGCGGTGTTCTGCCTTGCCGCGTTCTTGCTGGCACTGGTGGTCCGGCACGGGGGGCGCAAGGCCGAGAAGTGAGGTTGGCGGCGTCGTCGTCCGAGGCATGGACGACGACGCCGCTGTCACCCCTCCGAACGGGCGCGCAGCGCGTGCTGCACGAGCGCCATGCACTCCTCGGGGGAGTAGTGCAGCTGCCCGGCCACCTCGTCGAGGTACCGGGCGGCGGCGCGTGCCGCGGCGGCGTCGCGGTCGTCCCGGCCCTGCGCGATGAACGTGCCCTTGCGCCCGCGTGTCTCGATCACGCCGTGGGTCTCCATCTCCCGGTAGGCCTTGGCCACGGTGCCCGCGGACAGCCCCAGCTCGGACGCGAGCGCGCGCACCGGTGGGATGCGGTCACCCACCATGAGTTCCCCGGAGGAGACGTCCCGCAGGACGCATTCCACGAGCTGTTCGTACACCGGTGTGGAAGCGGCGGGATCCACCGTGAACATGCCTTGTCCCCTTCGATCGACTCCCCTCATGGTAGGTGGCCTACCGCTGAAAAGGTGGGGTGGGTGTCCGCCCCGACACGTAGGCTGATGGGGTGTCCGAGCACCCAGAACTTCCCGTCCCCGCCGCGGCTCCGGCCGATCCCCGGGCCGTGCAACGCTTCGTCGATCACGCACTGGACCAGGCGCGCGTACTCGGACGCGACCTGCCCGCCCCGGGGGAGGGCGCCACGCGTGAACTGTGGCGCGAGCTGAGCGCACTGGGCCGCATGGACCTCGCGTACGCGAGGATCATCGAACCCCACCTGGATGCCCTGGCCATCCTGCGCCAGGCGGGCCGCACCGACCTGATCACCGACCGCGACACGTGGGGCGTGTGGGCCGCGGAGGGGTCGGGCGAGCCGTTGCTGGCCACGCCGTCGTCCGCTGCGCACTCGGCCGATGACGACGCCGCCGACGGTCCGCACTGGACCCTGACCGGGACCAAGCCCTGGTGCTCGCTCGCGGGTTCCGTCTCACGCGCCGTCGTGACCGCGCACGTCACCGACGAGGTCGGGGAACCCACGGGACACCGTCGGGCATTCGTCGTGGCCACGGACCACCCGGGATTCCGGCCCGAGGCCGCCGCGGGGTGGACGTCCCGCGGTCTCGCCGAGGTCGTCACGGTACCCGTCCGTTTCGAGGGCGTTCCGGCGCAACCGCTCGGCGCGGACGAGTGGTACCTGACCCGCCCGGGCTTCGCGTGGGGCGGGATGGGCGTGGCGGCCGTGTGGCTCGGCGGCGCACAGTCCGTCGCGGATCTGCTGTGGTGCAAACTCGTGCGCCCCGCACGCCCCGTCGACGACGTCGCTCGCACCGCCCTCGGGCAGCTCGACCTCACGCTCGGCGCGGCTCAGGCCGTCCTGGACCGTGCGGCCGCGGCGGTGGACCGCGGCGAGGCCACGGGTGAGCACGGCGCCGCATGGGCGTTGCGCGTGCGCCGCACGGTGGCCGACGCCGCCGACACCGTGATCCGCGTGGTCTCCCGCGCCACCGGGCCCGGTCCGCTCACGGGGGACCCCGCACACGTGCGGCGGGTCGAGTCCCTGCAGGTCTACATCCGCCAGGACCACGCCGAGCGGGACACCGCCGCCCTCGGACGCACCCTGCTGGAGCTGGTCCAGGATGGGTCGGAGGAGACCCCGTGGTGAGCTTCGACCACCGTGATCCGGGCACGCCCGAGGCCGACTGGGCCCGCTGCGGCGCTCTGCACCGCGCCCCCGAGGTGGACTTGACCGGCGTGGACCGGGTCGTCGTGTTCGCGGCCCACCCGGACGACGAGACCCTGGGGGCCGGCGGCACCATGCACCGGCTCGCGGACGCGGGAGCGGATGTGCGGGTGGTCGTGGCGACCCTGGGGGAGAACTCCCACCCGGATTCACCGACCCACACGCCCGAACGATTGGCCGCATTGCGCCACGAAGAGCTCGCCGCCGCGGTGCACACCCTGACCAGCACGGACACCCCGCCGGAGTACCTCGCCCTGACCGACGGCGGCCTGACCGAGGATGAACTGTCCGAGCCGGTGGCCCGTCATCTCGAATGGCTCGAGCAGGGGGAGCAGCCGTTGGTGATCGTCACGTGGGAGGAGGACGGGCACACCGACCACGAGGTCCTGGCCCGCACGGTCGTCGCGGCCGCCGGGGCGCGGGGGGTGCGCTGCCTGCAGTACCCCGTGTGGTTCTGGCACTGGGGTTCCCCCACGCGCCTGCCGCGCGGGCTCGTGCGGGTCCCACTGGACGACGCCGCTCGCGCTGCCAAGCGCTCCGCCCTGGCCCACCACGTGACCCAGGTGCAGCCGCTGTCCGACCGGCGGGGGGACGAGGTGCTCCTAGGCCCCCACGTGCTCGAACACTTCGATCGTTCGGTCGAGTTTTTCGTGCTCGGCACGCCCGATCAGCGGACCGTGTTCGACCGTGTGCACACCGCGAGCGCGGACCCCTGGGCCGTGGACACCTCGTGGTACGAGCGGCGCAAACGGGACGTGCTACTCGCGTGCCTGCCGCGGGAGCATTACGGCAGCGTCCTGGATCTGGGGTGCTCCACGGGCGCCCTCACGGTGGAACTGGCCCGGCGCGCGCGTTCCGTGACCGCGGTGGACGCGAGCGACGTCGCCCTGAGCGCCGCCCGCACCCGGCTCGAACGGAAGGGCGTGCCGAACGTGGAACTCGTCAGCGCCGTGCTGCCGCGCGATTGGGACGAGGACTGGTCCCCGCGAGAGCTGATCGTGGTGAGCGAAATGGGGTACTTCTGCTCGCCCGAGCAATGGCGCGAGCTGTTGCGGCGTTGCGTGGCGGCGCTCGCGGACGGCGGGCACCTCGTGCTGTGCCACTGGCGGCACCCGATCGCGGACTGGCCGCTCGACGGCGCGGACGTCCACCGAGAGGCTCGGCGCACTCCCGGGCTGCACGGGGTGCTGAGCCACCGCGAAACCGATTTCGTGATCGAGGTCTTCGCGCCCGTTCCCGCGGAGAACACGTGATCCGCCGGATCGCCGTGATCATCCCGGCGTGCAACGAAGAGGACCGCGTGGGCCGGTGCCTCGAGTCGGTCGCCGGTGCGATCGCGGGGCTGGGTCATGATCCGTCGTTCGCACGGTCCGAGTGGGCATCCGCCGACGACGTCGCCGGGCCCGCTCCCGGCACGTCCCGAATCGATGCCATGCCGCCCTTGTGGGGGGCGCCGCGCGGTGTGGGGACGGGCGACGTCGAGGTCACGGTCGTGCTCGCCGCGGACGGCTGCACGGACCGGACGGTGGAGCGCGCGCGCCAGGCGTGGGCGGTGCCGAACCGGGACGGTGGCCGAGCCCGACTGGAGATCGTTTCGGGGCAATGGCACAGCGCCGGGGGAGCGCGCGCCGCAGCAGCCCGGCAGGCGCTCGCGGCGTCGGACCCGGAGTGGATCGCCTCCACGGACGCGGACACGGTGGTGCCCGAGAACTGGCTGCGCTACCAGGTGCAGCGCGCGGGCGCCGGTGTGGATGCGATTCTCGGGACCGTGGAACCGGACCCGACGGAGTGTCCGCCGCACGTGTACGAGCTGTGGCAGCGCGAACACACGCTCGTAGAGAGCCACCCGCACATCCACGCGGCGAACATGGGTGTGCGCGCCTCGTTCTACGAGCACACGGGCGGTTTCCCACCCCTGGCGTGCAGCGAGGACGAAGCCCTGCTGGCTGCACTGCACCGAGTGGGCGCACGGGTCGAGGCCACGGACCGGATCCGTGCGGTGACGTCGGGGCGGCTCGAAGGACGTGCGGAGCTCGGGTTCGCGCATCACCTGCGGACGCTCTCACTGCCGCGGGAGGAATCGGAGTGGCGCGCGCCCGCTTCGCCCATCGCAAAAACGCTTGAAGGGCCTCCCTCTCCCGTGGCTAACGTAGAAACCATCAGCATCGTCAATCAGGAGGTATGCCATGAGTGAGAAGTCCATCACCGTCAGCCGTCTCATCGACGCCCCGGCGGAGGAGATCTTCGAGATCTTGACACTGCCCGCCAAACACCCCAGCCTGGACGCCTCCGGGACCGTCATCTCTGGCACGGACCAGCGCATCCAGAACGTCGGCGACGTCTTCGTGATGAACATGCACGCCGAGATGATGGGCGGGGACTACAAGACGGAGAACCACGTCACCGGTCTGGACCCCAACAAGCTCATCGCGTGGAAGCCCTGCCCCGAGGGCACCTCCGTGGAGGACAACGGCTGGGAATGGGTGTACGAGCTGCAGCCCGAGGGCTCGGACTCCACCACCGTGACCCTCACCTACTCGTGGGAGCACGCCAACCCCAAGGTGACGAAGAAGATCAGCTTCCCGCTCTTCGGCGAGAAGGTTCTGGAGGAGTCCCTCGAGCGGCTCGCCTCCACCGTCGCCGGCTCCTGACACCCCGCGGAGCGGTGTGCCCCGCGCCAGAATGACCGTTCGCCCGCGTCCTCCCGAGGGAGGACGCGGGCGTCGTCGTGTCCGGGCGCGGTGCCGCCGCTTCCGCGTGACTCCCGCACGACGCCGCACGGAAACCTCGCGCGGGAGCGGCCCGGGCCCGGGCGCGCACCGGGCGTACCCTGGCCGAGGTCGTGCACGCATGGTACGGCCGGGCCCGGGAAGACGCAGCTGCCCGGGCAGGACAGTCGCAGCAGGAGGTGCACCCGGGTATGGGATCGTCACGCAGGGTGTGGGAGGGCTACGACAAGGGGAGCTCGGGCTATCGGCGCATTCTCGTGGCACTGCTGTGCGCGGGCGTGGCCACGTTCGCCCAGCTCTACTCCGTGCAGGGCGTGCTGCTCATCATGGCCCAGGACCTCGACATCGACGCCGCCCAGGCCGCGCTCGCCGTCTCCACCGCCACGCTGGGTCTCGCCGTGGGGGTGATCCCGTGGTCGCTCGTCTCGGACCGCTGGGGACGACGCTGCGCCATGGTCGCCGCGATCAGCTGCGCCGCCGTCCTGGGCGTGCTCATCAACGTCATGCCCACGTTCGAATCCCTCGTGGGCCTGCGGTTCCTGGAGGGCGTGGCCCTGGGCGGGATCCCCGCGGTGGCCATGGCGTACCTCGCAGAGGAGGTCAATCCGCGCTATGGGGCCGTGGCGGCCGGGACCTACATCTCCGGGACGAGTCTGGGCGGGCTCTCCGGGCGCATCGTGGCCGCCCCGCTCGCGGACTTCTTCGGCTGGCGCGTGGGGACGAGCGTCGTCGCGCTGATCGCCGCCGCCGCGGCCGTGACCTTCATCCTGTTGATCCCGCGCCAGCGTGGTTTCACGCCCCAGCCCGTGCGGCTCACGGGGGAGCAGGGGCTGATCGCGCACCTGTGGGTCAACCTCAAGGACGCGCGCCTGGTGACGCTCTACCTGCAGGGATTCCTGCTCATGGGTGGTTTCGTGGCGGTGTACAACTACATCGGTTTCCACCTGGGGGATGAACCGTTCAACGTGCCCCAGAGCGTGGTGTCCCTGCTGTTTCTGGCCTATCTCTCCGGGACATGGTCCTCCGCGCGGGCGGGAAGCCTCGCCGATCGCTTCGGCCGCCGCCCCGTGTTGATCACCGCGGCCCTGATCATGCTGGGCGGTCTGCTGCTCACGGTCCTCCCGTGGCTGCCGGTGATCGTGGCGGGATTGTTGGTGTTCACCGCCGGATTCTTCGCGGCGCACTCCGTGGCCAACGGATGGGTTCCCGCCATGGCCACCGAGGGGCGGGCCCAGGCGTCCTCCCTCTACACACTCTTCTACTACGGCGGCTCCTCCGCGCTGGGGTACGCCGCCGGCATCGCGTTCACGAGCGCGGGCTGGGGCGGGGCGACCCTGTGCATCGGTGCGTTGATCGTGATCGCGATCGTCCTGGCCGCCATCTTCCTGCCACGCCGCCCGGTGGCACCCAGCGGGAACTGAAGTGTGCCGCCGGGTAACGTACGACGGAACCCGAGCGGCGTCGTCGTGTGATACCCACCGGGTGGTGAATCGCGCGGCCCGGGGCCCTGGGCCTACGCTGGACGTAACCCGGAACACGTCCGATGGGCCCGCACGTTCCGCGGGCGAACCCCGGTCCGCCGCGGCGGTGCCAGTAAGGAGACCCAGTCATGAGCCAGATCCTCATCCGTCACCTCTTCGGACCCGGCCCCACCAACCCGTATCCGGAAGCCACCGAGGCGCTGGCCCGGCCGCTGCTGGGCCACCTCGATCCGCAGTTCCTGGAGATCATGGACAGTGCATGCGACGGTCTGCGCGCGGTGTGGGGCACCGAGAACCGCCGTACGCTTCCGCTCTCCGCGACCGGTTCGGCCGGGATGGAAGCGGCGTTCGTGAACTTCGTGAACCCCGGAGACCCCGTGGTGATCGCGGTCAACGGTCTGTTCGGGGAGCGCATGTGCGACGTCGCCTGCCGGTGCGGCGCGGACGTGATCCGCGTGGACTTTCCCTTCGGCGAAGCCGTGGACGCGGAGAAGGTCGCCGCGGCCCACCCCTCGCCCAAGATCATCGCGGCGGTGCACGCGGAGACTTCCACGGGCGTGCGCTCGGACATCGCCGCCCTGGGCCGGATCAAGGGTGACGCACTGCTGCTCGTGGACGCCGTGACCTCGATCGGCGGCATCGAGCTCAAGGCGGACGAGTGGGGCATCGACATCGGCTACGCCGGGACCCAGAAATGCCTGGGTGTGGCTCCGGGGCTCGCGCCGTTCACGGTGTCCGAGCGCGCGTGGGAGCGCCGGGTCGAGAAGCCGCGCTCGTGGTACCTGGACCTCGGCATGCTGGGCGGTTACGTGGGGGAGGCCTCCGGTTCCAGCCGCACCTACCACCACACCGCGCCCGTGGCGATGGTCGCATCCCTCGAGGCGGGTCTGCGCCGTGTCCTCGACGAGGGGCTCGACGCCGTTCGCGAGCGTCACGAGGCCGCCGGCCGCGCGCTGCAGGACGGTTTGGAGGCCATGGGCCTGGAACTGTTCGCGGCGCAGGGACACCGCTTGCCGGAACTGACCACGGTCAAGGTGCCAGAGGGCGTGGACTCGGCCGCGGTGCGCAGGGAACTGCTCGAGAAGTACGACATCGAGATCGGCGCCGGTGTGAAGGAGTACACGAACACGGTGTGGCGCATCGGGCTCATGGGTCCGAACGCCGCCCCGGAGTCGGTCACGCTGATCCTGGGTGCGCTGCGGGAGGTGCTGGGCCGCTAACGGGCGCCGAGCCCGCCCATTTCGGGGAACATCTGTGCTGCGATAAGACGCGAAATCGGGGTTCTGACGTGCGTGGTGCAGCACAGAAGTTGTGCGCACCCGCCGACGCCCTCATCCGCAGCACCCTCGCTGGCCCGCCGCCACCCGCACGGACAGCGGTCCACCGCACACGACCCCCGACGACGCAGTGGGCCCCGCCGGATCCGGCGGGGCCCACTGTGCGTCGGTGCAAAGACGGGGTCAGATGCTCAACTGCTCCTTGATCGCACCCACGAAGGCCTCAAGGTCACCGGGGTCGCGGGAGGTGATCAGGGTCCACTCGTTGGCGGGGCACACCTTGACCTCCTGGTCCACCCAGTTGCCGCCGGCATTGGTGATGTCGGTCTTCAGCGACGCGTAGGACGTGAGGGTCTTGCCGTCCACCACGCCGGTCTCCACGAGCAGCCACGGGCCGTGGCACAAGGCGGCCACTGGGCGGCCGGAGGACGCGAAGGACTTCGCGATCTCCTGCGCGTCCTCGTTCAGGCGCAGGGCGTCCGCATTGAGCGTGCCGCCGGGCAGCAGCAGCAGGTCGTACTCGGACTCGTTGACGCTGGAGATGGTCTGGTCCACGGGGAAGGTCTCCCCCCGGTCCCAGTCGCCCACGAGGGACTTCACCTCGCCGGTCTCGGGGGCGGCCACCGTGACCTCCGCCCCGTCGGCCCGCAACTTCTCCAGGGGCACCTTCAACTCGTCCTGCTCCACGCCCTGGTTGGTCACCAGAACGAGAATCTTCTTGCCGGATAGTTCAGCCATTGTCGAGAATCCTTTCTCTTGGGTCGCGGTTCCACTGTGGCACCGCGGCACTTTCCCTGGCAAGGGTGTCCCCGCCGGTTCCGCTATTAGCGACACGATCATGACGCCGCCGCGCGGCGTCTGCTGCGTGCACCCAGCGTCCCCTCACGCGAAGGGCTGCGACACCCGGTCCAGTGCGGCGATGTCGTCCGCGCCCAGGTGCAGTGCGGGCGCCGCCACCAGCGAGGACAGCTGCGCGGCGGAGGATGCGGAAGCAATGGGTGCGGTGACGCCCTTGGCGAGCAGCCATGCGAGGGCCACGGTGGCCGGCTCGGCGCGGTGCCTGTCCGCCACGGAGACCAGTTCCTCCACAACCGCGAAACCCTCGGGGGAGACGTACTCCCGGGCCATCTGCTCGCGGGCCGCTCCTTCGAGGTCATCGGTGGTGCGGTACTTGCCCGTGAGGAAGCCGGAGGCCAGGGCGAAGTAGGGGAACACGGCAGCGTCGTACTCCCGGGCGATCGCGGCGTAGTCCCGCTCGAAATCGCGGCGGTGCACCAGGTTGTACTGCGGCTGGATGGCCGCGGGCACCGCCAAGCCGCGCTCGCGGGCCACCGTGAAGAACTCGCGCATGCGCTGCGGCGAGTAGTTGGACAGCCCTACCGCGTGCACGCGCCCGGAGTCCACGAGCTCGTGAAAGGTTTCCACTTGCTGCTCGATGGGCGTGTCCGCGTCGTCATAGTGTGCGTAGTAGAGGTCCACGTAGCCGGTCTGCAACCGATCGAGGGACGCCTCGAGAGAAGCCACCACGGTGTCGTGGGCCAGGCCGCGAAACCGCGGGTGCGCACCGGTCTTGGTCGCGAGCACCACGGAGTCACGGTTGCCGCGCGCCGCGAACCAGCGCCCCAGAACCGTCTCGGACTCCCCGCCCTCGTGGCCCTCGGCCCACACGGAGTACATGTCGGCGGTGTCCACGAAGTTTCCGCCCGCGGCCACGAAGGTGTCCAGGACGTCGAAGGACTGCTGCTCGTCGCTCGTCCACCCGAACGTGTTCCCGCCCAGGTTCAGCCGGAAGATCTCCTGCTCGATCCCGGCGATCCGTGCGGTGGTGGGTGCGTGCTGGCTCATGGGAACCTCCTGCGGTGGTGTGGTGGCCGGTCGGGGCCTTTTCCCTGGCGACTGTAGCAAGCCGACATTACGGGGCGGGCAGTGTCAGGCGACGCCCGGCTCGGGGGCCTGCGCGACCTGGATGAGAGTGCGCCAGGGGTCCTCGAAGCGCAGCACGGCGCCGTCGTGGCGGGTGGCCACGCGGTGGTCCGTGAGGCGCTCCTCCAGCGCGGCGATGTCCTCGCCGGTGGGGAGGTCGATGTTGACCTGGCCCAGGCCCAGGGACGCGGCGCGCGGACCGGCGCCCGCGCTGTTCCACGTGTTCAAAGCGATGTGGTGGTGGTAGCCGCCGGCGGAGATGAACAGGGCGGACCCGGCGTCGCTCATCACCTCGAAGCCGAGCGTGTCCACGTAGAACTCGCGCCCGGTGGAAATGTCGCCCACCTGCAGGTGGACGTGACCCAGCGTGGAGGCCGGTGCCGTGGTCGGCTGTGGCACCTCCAGGGGCAGATTCGTGCGCAAGAACTCGTTCGGGTCCAGATAGTTGGAGGCCAGGCTGAGCAGGCCGTTCGCCTCGCGCTGCCACGTCTCACGGGGGCGGTCCGCGTAGAGCTCCACGCCGTTGCCCTCGGGATCCGTGAAATAGAACGCCTGGCTGTAGAGGTGGTCCGCGGAGCCCGTGAAGGTGCCCGGTGCGAAACGGGCCATCGAGGCCAGCGCGCGGGCCAGGGCGTCGTCGTCGTCGAAGAGCACGGCGGTGTGGAACAGGCCCGCCTGGTTCGGGCGCCAGGACGGCAGGTCCGTGACGCGGCGCAGGCGCACGACCACGCGGCCGTCGTGGCCCAATACGGCGGTCTCCCCGGAGTGCTGCAGCACGTCCAGGGTCACGCCGGTGGAGTAGTAGGCGATCATCCCGTCCAGGTCCTTCACGAGCAGCTCCACGGCACCCATGGTGGTGCCGTCGGAGAGCAGGTCGTCCGCCGGGCGGCGGCGCAGGCTGCGGGGATCGGGGCGCTGGATGAGCAGGGACACGGGAACCACTTCCTTGTCGGGGGACGGCCCAGGAGGCCGCCGGAATACTCAACATATTACCTAAGAAATAGTTACTGTCGCAAGTATATCCGGACAAAAACATGGATGCACGTCAACAAAAAGCCACCTTGTGATGGGCCAATCATCACGTCGCCCCTCGGGCGGCCAATCGACCCTGACCACTCGGCCGAGCCCTGGTCGACGGGTCTGGGTGTGTCGAGCAGAGAGGGGGCAGACCCGTGGGAGGGTTTCTGGACCGGCGCCCCGAGCAGTTCCTCGCCGCCTGCTGGCAGCACCTGGGCCTCACGGCGCTGGCCACGGTGATCGCCCTCGTGCTCGTCCTTCCCCTGGGCCTTGCGCTGACCCGCGGCCCGCTGCGTCGATTCGGGCGTCCCGTGCTCGTGGCCGCGGGCATCGGAGAGGGGGCACCCGCCATCGGTCTGATGGTGCTGCTGGCGTGCGTCCCGGGCTTCGGGGTCTGCTCCTCGGTCGCGGGCCTCATGGCCTGTGCGGTGCTCCCGGCTCTACGGGTCTTCACGGCGGGGCGGGCACCCCCGCGGTGGGTGGTCAGCCGCCCTGCTCCTGGATGATCGCGATCTTCTGCCATACCTTCCGCGCCATGTCCGACGTGAGGGCCTCGATGCCCTCCACGGCGTCCAGCACGTCTGCGTCCGTGGTGTCCTCTGCGAACAGTGCGGCGGTCTTGCCCACGAGCGAGAGCATCTCCGTGCAGTAGTCCAGGTACTGGGTCATCTGTGCGCGCGTCAGTGCCAGTTCGTCCTCCCGCGCGTCCTCGGTGTAGACCCTGGCGGCGGGCAGGCGCTCCGGGACCTTCACGAGCTGGTGCATGTCGATCACGTGGGCGAGCGAGCGCAACCGGTGCACCACGCGCAGCACGTGGGCGCGCTCCAAGCGTTGCGGCACCGCGAGCAGGAAGAAGATGGCGATGCCCGCGAAGACGAGGTCGTTGACCACCGTCTCCAGCAGGGGTAGCCAGTCCACCGGGCCGAGGGCGTCCGGGTCCGCCCAGATGCTCAGCGCCGCCAGGGTGATGGCGGTGCCGAAGACGAGCAGCACCACCAGGACGCCCAGCCGGGACAGGGCGCGGGCGGTGCGGATCCGGCGCCGGCTGATGCCACCACCCTCGGTGACCTCGTCCACCAGGGCGATCAGCTCACCGCAGACCTCCCACAGGCTGCGCTGGGGGAAGCGGTAGTAGATCCTGCGCTGCAGGGCGGCCGCGGACGCGCGCACGGCCTGGTCGTCCAGGTGCTGGTAGCGGCTCTCGGGCGGTGGCCCGTCGTCGTGGTCGTCGGGGCGGGCGGGAAGCGGGCGGGGCGAGCGCATCCCAGTAGGGTACGTGACCTGCCCGCCCTCGGCGCATGTAGCGGTTGTTGCGCGCGGCGCGGGCGGGGTCGTGGGCTGCTCCCTGCCAGAACGCCATGACCACGCTGGCCTCGTCCAGGGGCATGACCTTGCGGCAGAACGCCACCAGCGCGCCGAGTCCGGACAGCCCCGCGGCTGCGCGCTCCGCCCTCTCGTTGGTGCGCTCGAAGACGTGGGTGCAGGTGGCCTCCAGCAGGTCCGCCTTGTCCGCGAAGTAGGTCTTCAGGGCACCGTTGGCGTAGCCGGCCCCGGCGGAGATCTGGCGCATGGTCACCGCGAAAGACGCCGTCGTCTCCGCGACCAACCGCGAGGTGGAGCCCGTCGTGGAGCGGGACACCTCCGTGACCGGTGAGCTGCCGGTGCTGGAGGAGGAGTTCGAGATGGTCGAGCAGATCTACTCGACCGACAAGCGCTGGCTCGCCGCGCTGGAGCGCCGCGGCCTGCCCGTGGAGAAGGTCCGGGTGGCACCGCTGTCCGCGGGCGTGTTCGAGTACCCGAAGGAGAAGGGGCGGCGCATGCTGCGCGGCCTCCCGTTCCTGCAGAAGGAGGATCACAAGCCCGCGTGGACGTCACCAGCCACATGGTGGGCCAGGTGCTGGACCTCGAGCTGGCGCCCGTCCCGGAGGAGCACGGCGAATACTCGGACCCGGAGCTGATCGGGCCTCGTGCACCACCCAGAAGCCCATCGAGATCATCCAGCCGGAGGGCCCGTTCTTCACGGTGACCGGCGGCAACCACGCGGAGTGGGAGAAGTGGAGCCTGGACCTGGGCTTCGACATGCGCAAGGGGCTGGTGCTGCACAACATCGCGCTCGAGGACAAAAGGCAGAAGCACCGCATCCTGGACCGCGCGGCCATCGCGGAGATGATGGTGCCCTACGGTGATCCATCCCAGGTGCGCTCCTGGCAGAACTACTTCGACGCCGGCGAGTACCTGGTGGGCCAGTGGGCCAACTCGCTGGAGCTCGGCTGCGACTGTCGGCGAGATCACCCACCTCTCGCCCGTGGTGGTCACCGGACGCGGTGAGCTGCGCGAGATCGCACCGAGGCTGGGTGCGCCGTGGCGCCAGCACCTGTTCTCGGCGCGCCTGGACATCGCGCTCGACGGCGGCCCCTGCCGCCTGGAAGAGGAGGAGGACGCCGTGCGCGTGTCCCTGTCCTCGGACGTGAGCCTGCGCGGCAACGCGTTCACGCGCAAGTGCACCGTGCTGGCCACCGATAGGGAGGCCATGCAGGACGCCGACGCGGCCGTGGGCCGCACCTGGGTCGTCTCCAGCGCCGAGCACCCCAATCGTCTGGGCCACCCGGTCGCGTACAAGCTGCGCCCCGAGGGTTTCTTCGACCGCTCGCCGGTCCTGGACGTCCCCACCCCCACAAAGGGCCACTGCTGCGCGGGGGAGCAGGAGCAGTCCTCCTGCTGCGAGTCGTAGGACCACCCGCGCCGGTCTGTGCCGGCAGTGCGTGATCGAGGCGCCCACCCTTGGCGGGGGGCGTGCGTCTCCCGACGGCGCCGTACCCGGCCTGTGTGAGGCGGGGGCTGGTGTCATGCCGGGCGGTTCGTTGAAGAACGGCTTGCCGATCCCATTGCCTCCGGGGCGCTCTCCACACCTCGGCGGCCACTCTTCGCATCGTCACCATCGAAACGGGCCGCGGGACACCCCGACAGTTCCGATCGGAAGAACTGCCTTTGACGCCACCCGTCTGCTGGGAGTGCTTGAAAACTTGCCAAAATCTCGGTTAGACCTCTCACATGGGCAACTATGCAACTCGCCATGCCCTGTCTGCGAGGCGAGGTGCCAGAGGTCTACGGACGGATTGGCGAAGCATTCGACGTCCTCTTTGGGCGGGCGGAGCACGACCCCACCCGGCCTTCGATTGAGAGTTACCGACGTGAGGGCGAGATCGACTGTCTCGTGCCCATCGTTCGGCAGCTCGAATGACAGGTCCTGAATCGCCTGGACAGGCCCCGCCGCGAGAGTGTGTTTCGCTCACGCAACGTGCCCACCACGACTGGAGCCATGAAAACCCCGCTGTCCGCGGCTCGCTGAGGGTGATCAGACCCTTGCGCATCGTGCTGCGAAGTCGGGGCGGGCGATGACCTCCCCGTGGGGCATGCAGAACCAGGCGTCGGGGGAGTGGCCCCAGTCCTGCCAGGCGAAGGCGATCTGCTCGACCTCGTCGGGGGAGAGGCCCTCTTCCCGCGCTCGGTCGGCGAAACCCGAGGTGCGGACGCGCTCGGCCTGGGAATCGCCCCACCAGCGCGTCGACTCGGGGGTCGCGTAGGTCCATGTGGAGGACTGGGCGGTCTCGACGTCGAGCCCGGCCTCGTGCGCCCAGGCCCGCAGCCGCCGCCCGGCATCCGGTTCGCCGCCCAGAGCCCGGGCGCTCGCGCAGTACGTCTCCCGCCAACGGTCGAGACCCGCGCTCTCGGGGTGCCAGACCATAGCGCCGTAGTCGGCGTCGCGGCACGCGATGATTCCGTCCTCGGCGCAGTGCATAGCCATCGCGCGCAGCGCCGCCACGGGGTCGGGAACGTGCTGGAGCACCTGGTGGGCGTGGACCACGTCGAAGGAACCGGTCTCGACGCCCACGGTGAAAAGGTCGGAGGCGAGGAACGTGGTGGTCGTGTCCGCCCGCCTCCGCGCGTTCTCACGTGCCGTGGCGACGGCGTCCTCGGAGAAGTCGACGCCGACCACCTGCCCGGTGGGGCCCACGAGCTCCGCCAGGTCCAAGGTGATTGAACCGGGGCCGCACCCCAGGTCCAGAATTCGCATTCCGGGGCGCAGGCGGTCGAGGAAGTAGGCGCAGCTGGTCGCGGCCGTCCGCGTTCCGTGGGAGGCGAGGACCGCTGGCTGGTGGCCGTGGCTGTAGCGGAGAGGCTGGGCGGAATCGGATGGGGTGGTCATGAGGGAACGGTAGGGCGTATGCGTGAGTGGCAAAAAGGCGAGGTCGCATGGTGAGACGAGCTGACGCAACCACTGGCGCCTCAGAGACCCGGGCGTGTCACCTGGCGCTTAAGACGAGCCTCACGAGATGTACTGACTGGCGACGTTGATGGGTCGAGACGCCGTCGTCGCTGTAACAGTTGTGGCGTGAATCGACCCGGGTTTGTGAGAGGCTCGCAAGTGCCGCGTCGGCGGTCGCCGGGAGGTCGTCGATGGCCTTCCACGGTCCGCGGTTGCGGATCAGCTCGGCCTTGTAGAGCGAGTTGAAGGCGTCGGCGAGAGCGTTGTCGTAGGAGTCGCCGGTCGAACCGGCCGAGGCGACCGCGCCGGCCTTGGCGAGTCGCTCGGTGTAGCGGACGGCGACGTACTGGAGGCCCTCGTCGCTGTGGTGCGTGAGACAGGAGATGTCGTGACCTGAGTGCTGACGGGTCCAGATGCCCATCTCGAGGGCGCCCAGGGCGAGGTCGGTCCGTAGCGACGTCGAGGCCTGCCAGCCGACCACGCGGCGGGAGAACACGTCGATGACGAACGCTGCGTGGACCCAGCCCGCGAACGTGCGGCAATAGGTGGTGTCCGCGACCCGCAACTGATTCGGTCCGGTCGCCGTGAAGTTCCGCTCGACGAGGTCAGGCCGGGAGTCCGGGCCGCGGCCAGGGATCGTGGTGCGAGTCCCTTTCGCGCGGCTGATCCCGGGCAGCCCCGCCGCGCGCATCAGCGGCTCGACCGTGCAACGCGCCACCCCGACCCCTTCCCGGCGCAGTTGGGCGTGGAGCTTCTTCGCGCCGTAGACCCCGAAATTCTTCGCGTGCACGCGCCGGATACCGACCAGCAGTTCCTCGTCGCGCAGTGCCCGCTTCGAGGGCGGGCGGGACGTGAACGCGTCGTAGGTGCTTGGCGCGATCTGGGTGCCCGCTGCGGTGAGCGTGCGGCAGATCGGCTCGACGCCGAACTCGTGCTTGTGCTGGTCGATGAACGTCACGATCATCTCTGTGGGCGGTCGAGCTCCGCTGCGAAAAAACCGCGGCCGATCGCAGGATCGCGTTCGCCCGGCGAAGCTCACGCACTTCCTTCTCCAGCTCAGCCAGCCGATCGGCGTGGCCGGATCCCGTCGCGCGCCCACGGCCATCCTCGTGGCACTGTCCCGAGGTTCATCGGGGGTACTTCCTCGGTGCTGCCATGAAGCTCGGTGCGCGGGAAGCGAACTTCCAGCCCTCACCCGAACCGTGGCGCGTCATGCTCGACCCGATGGGTCAACTCTTCTGCTTGAGCGCTGTTCGCCCGGACTGATGAGAAACTCAACTGGAGGGCCCGAAATCATCGACCTCACACCGCCCGCGGCGATCAGCCCCGGCCGGCACCCCCTAACTCGCCTCTCGCGCGTGGTCTGAGATGCGTGCCATGGCCTCCCGGAACGGATCCGCATCTGCCCCGTCCAGGACTGTCACAGGAGCTTTAAGGTCTCGGCTGACCCACAGGACGTGCCATGCGAGGTCGTCCCAATCGGGTGCGCCCACCAGGAAACGGCAGCCGCGAGCAGTGGGCTCCAGATTGCTCCGGTAGGGGGCCGGTATCCGGGCCGTGGCTTTCTCCACATCGACGCCCATCTCCACGCGGACACGGCACGGGTAGCGGCTGGCAAGATCGCGGCGGAAGTCCAGCGGCGGCGCCTCACGAACCGCGAACTGCCAGGTCGTGGCGCGGAGGTTGGTCACCCGGTCCAGGCGGAACACCCGCCAGTCGTCCCGCACGCGGTCGAAACCCCGCAAATACCAGTGCTCCCCCTGGGTCATGAGTCGCACCGGCTCCACCTCCCGGGAGCTGACCTCCCCGGTGGGCTTGCGGTAGTCGAAACGCACCAACGTGTGGTCACGCTGTGCCGTCGCCAGTTGCTGCAGCAGGTGGAGATCAACGGCAGGTCTGTTGCGCGGGAGAGCTCGAGTAGCCCCGTCAACGGCTGCGACGAGTGAGTGCAGTCGCGGAGGCAGAAGCTGGTCAAGCTTCGTCAGCGCGCGCAGAGCGGCTTCTCCCACGTCATCTGTGCCAGAGAGCGCGCCCATGCGGAGGCAGGCAACCAGGGCGACTGCTTCGTCGTCATCGAGCAGCAGGGGTGGGAGGCGGCGCCCGGTACCCAGGCGGTACCCGCCGTCCAGACCTCGTGCGGCTTCCACCGGGTAGCCCAGCTGTCGCAGCCTGGTCACATCCCTCCGTACGGTGCGCTCCGTCACTTCCAGACGGGTGGCGAGTTCGTGCGCCTGCCAGGTGGTGCGCGCTTCCAACAGCCCGAGCAGGCGAAGGACGCGCTGAGTGGTTTCGGCCATGTCTGCATTCTCGCGGAGGCAGCGGACCGAAGCTGTCCGCAGGGCCTGGTGTCATGGTCGTGACAGCGCCCACTGACCCCGAGAGGACATCATCGTGTACCTGCCCCAGATCGACAACGAGCGTGCCACGCTCTGCAACTACCTGGACGTTCAGCTCGATGCCATCCGAGCCAGCTCCTACGGTCTCGACGACGACCAGGCTCGTCGCGCTCCCCTGCGCAGCACCTTGAGCATCAGTGGGATCACCAAGCACGTCGTCTACTGCATGAAGCAGTCGCTCTTCGGAGCCGGACACCACGAGCACGACCAGCCGTTCGAGGCGTTCTTCGCGAGCTTCACGCCGTCGGACGACGAGGACATCGTGACACTGCTGGAGACCTTCGACGAGGTTCGTGGCGAATACATGAGGATGTGCCGTGACGGTGACCTCGACGCGGAGCTGCCAGTGGGCCCCATGCCCTGGGTGGGCATGACTGAAGCACGCCCGGCGAAGTTGCGATACCTCTACGTCCACCATGTGGAGGAGTTCGCCCGGCACGCGGGGCACGCTGACATCATCCGCGAGGAGATCGACGGCGCACAGGCCGCGGAGCTGCTCGCAGCGATCGAGGGACGACCCGCGAATGACTTCGTGACCCCCTGGCAGGCCAGATAGCGCCGTCGTCCTGAACGCACGATCAGCACGGCGGGCAGACGGCGCGGTGTCCCGCCGTCACAAAGGTGGGGCAGGTCGTCGTCAGGCCTGGCCGCGCGAGGTCAGGCGGCCGGTGGGTGTCTCGTAGTCTGCCTCGTGCCCGCCCACGAAGGTCTTGCGGACCTTCCCGGAGAACACCGTGCCCTGGTAGGGGTGATGGGGTTCTCATGGTTCAGTCGCTGGGCGTCCACCACGTGGCCCTCGTGGCGCCGTCCGGGATCTCCTCCGCGAGCAGTGTGAGGTAGTGGGGGCGGGTCTCTACGGTGATGTCCAGGCCGTCGTTCTTCGCGGAGCGGATCATGGGGATGGCGTCCGAGGAGGACGGGTGCAGGATGTGCGAGCGCGCCCCGGTCCAGCGGGTGCGTTCGACGTTCTCCTCGAGCACCTCCTCCATCTCGTCCGCCTCCAGGTGGGGGAACTCGTCCACCCCCCACGGAGTGCAGCAGGAAGCACTTGAAGTCGTACACGCCGTCATCGTGCGGGGGCGCAGGTCTTCCTTGTTGCCGGGGACGGCGCCGCCCCGGAAGCCGATGTCCACGAACGCGTTCTGCGCTGCGAACAGCCGCTCGTACCCCAGGGCGGGCACGTTCACGGTGGCGGGCACGGAGTTCAGGGGCATGTCCACCATGGTGGTGACGCCGGCCGTCGCCGCACGGGTGGCAGTGGCGAAGCCCTCCCACGCGGTGCGCCCGGGCTCGTTGACGTGGACGTGGGTGTCCACGAGTCCGGGGATCAGGGTCTCGCCCTCGGCGAGCTCCACCACCCGCACGCCGATCATGCCTGCGCCGAGCGGTTCGACTGCGGCGATTTGCCCGGCCCGCGCGGCCTCCACCCCCTCGCGGTGCCGCCCGGTCACGGCGCGCTGCGAGTTCTCCTGGGCGGCCTCCCGCAGGGACTCGTCACTCTCGGGGTTCGACGCCGCCTGCTCCACCGTCGCCCGCACCCGCTCGTTCGCGCGCTCCTCGTCGACCTCCGGGTCTGCGGTCGCCCCGGGCCGGGGGGTCTTGTCCCGGGCGGACTCCGGGGTCTTCTTTTGAGGTGAACCGTGCTGCGGGGAGGCATTCATGGAAGTGGTGCCCTTCCGCTGGCGCGTTCCGGCGCTCGTGGCCGGGCGGTGCGGTGCGTGAGGGGCTGCTCGCTCTCGAGTGCCCGTGGAAATGGAAAGCTCCGTCACTGCGAGGCGATGCGGCGACCGACCTCCCGGAGCAGGCGAGGTGCCTCTCGCATCGACGTTTCTGGGTCCGCTGCAAGCGCACGCAGTTCGTGGACGGCGGCGAACCCCGCCTCGCGAAGTGTCGCGGCATCCAGGGTGGTGCGCCCGCACACGGCCACCACGGGCACGCCGTGGCGCCGCCCCACGTGCAGCACGCCCAGCGGCGTCTTCCCGCCGAGACTCTGCTCGTCCAGGCTGCCCTCGCCGGTGAGCAGCAGGTCCGCGCCGGCCACGGCGGCATCTAGCCCCACAAGGTCGAGCACGACGTCGATCCCCGGCCTGCGCCGCGCCCCCAGCACCGCGAGTCCCGCGTATCCGACGCCGCCCGCGGCCCCCGCGCCGGGGGCATCCGCGGCCTGGCGGGCCGGTTCGCCGAGCGCGTCCGCGAGGCGGTCGCGGAACACGGCCAGGGCGGCGTCGAGGTCCAAGACGTCCTGTTCGGAGGCGCCCTTCTGCGGGCCGAAGACCGTGGCGGCGCCGCGCGGGCCGAGCAGAGGGTTGTCGACGTCCGCGGCAAGCACGAACTCGACGTCCCGGATGCGTGGGTGCAGCTGTGCGGCATCCACGTGATGCAACTTGGCGAGCGCCGCGCCGCCAGGGGGCAGGTCGCGGCCGTTCACGTCCAGCAGGCGCAGCCCCAGCGCGGCGAGCATCCCCGCGCCGCCGTCAGTGGTCGCGCTGCCGCCCACGCCGAGCAGCACGCGGGTGCAGCCGGCATCGAGCGCGGCGGCCACGAGCTCGCCCGTGCCGCGGCTCGTGGCGGTGCGGGGTGCGAGCACGGGGCGGCCGTCCTGGATGGGGAGGACAGCGAGGCCCGAAGTCAACGACATCTCCACCACGGCCTCGTCTCCGCGTCGACCCCACGCGGCGGGGACGGGACCTCCCGCGGGTCCGGTGACGGTGAGGTCGTGGCGCTCGAAGCCCGCATCCAGGGCGGCGTCGAGCGTCCCCTCTCCGCCGTCGGCGACCGGGAGGACCTCCACGACGGCGTCCGGGCGCACCTCGGCGATGCCCGCCGCAAGCTCGGCCGCCGCCTCGTGGGCGGTCACCGACCCCTTGAACTTGTCCGGTGCCACGACGACGCGCACGGTGTCCTCCTTCTGGGGATGTCCGGTTCCGGGACCATTCCAGCACAACGCCGCCCGCGCGGTACCCGCTCGCTCGGTACCTGTTCACGTGGCACCCGCCCGGCGTGCCCGCCCGCTCGGGGCCCGGCCACGCGGTGCTCACCCGCGCGGCCTCTGTGGGTGGGGTCGGTTTGCGGGCTCACGCGCGCCGGTCGCGGGGGAGCCACGCGAAGGGGTCGTCCTGGGAGGGGACGTACTCCAGCGCCACCGGTCCGTGGTAGCCGTGCTCGTGGGCCCGGGCCACCCACCGGAGCAGCGGCAGATCGCCCGTGCCCGGCTCGTGGCGGCCGGGTGCATCCGCGAGCTGGATGTGCCCGAACTCCGCGGCGTGCCGTTCGATCAGGGCCTCGACGTCCTCCCCGTTGACCGCCAGGTGATAAAAGTCCGCGAGCAGCTTCACGTTCGGGCAGTCCACGCGGTCGAGCACGGCCATGACGTCCGCGGCGGTGCGCAGAGGATACGTCGAGGCGCCGGAGAGCGGTTCCACCAGGACCGTCCCGCCGAAGACCGCGACCGCGTCCGCGGCGTACCG
Organism: Kocuria marina; assembly: GCA_014652975.1. Lineage (GTDB taxonomy): Bacteria > Actinomycetota > Actinomycetes > Actinomycetales > Micrococcaceae > Kocuria > Kocuria marina. Next base: position 149,419 of record BMZV01000005.1, read on the forward strand.
GAAGTTCTCGACGGCGGCGTCGTCCTGCTCGGCCACGGGCACGTCCGGCAGGCGGTTGCCGTGAAGGGCGTTGAAGGCCCGGCAGCCCGTGGCCCGGGCCACGCGTACCAGGGAGTCCACGCCTCGCCGGAACTCATCCGTGCGCATTGGGTGGGAGAGGACTCCCCGCTCACCGGCGGGCATGTCCCCGGCAAAGAAGTTCAGGCCCGTGAGCTGGATGTTCGCGTCCTCCAGCGACCGGGCGAAGTCCTCGATCTCCCTCTCGGACGGGGTGGTGGCGGGGAACGGCCACCAGAACTCGACCGCGGAGAAGCCTGCGCGCGCCACGGCGGCGGGGCGCTCCAGCACGGGCAGGTCGGTCAGCATGATCGAGGCGTTCACGGTGTACCGCACGGTGGGCCCTCCCCGGGGCGGTGACGCGGCCGCCCCGTTTTCTTACGCCTTGATTCCATGGAGTGAAATTTGAGTTCTGATGAATGAAAAGTTATCGACCGGGTGTGATGCGCGTCAACCCGTGGTGTGAGATTTGGGAGCTGAACGGTGCGACGTCGTCTCACGGTTTTCTCCAGGACTTCCCCCGCACCACGGAGCAGGCGGGCGGTCGCCCCGAGCCCGGGCGCCTGCACGCACCGCCCGGCGTCCCCCACGAGCCGCGCTCGGACACGAGCAACAGGCTCTACAACGTGGACCTCGCTCCCACCAGCCGTTACGGGCGCACGTGGAGCGCGTACAGCATCTTCACCATGAGGGCCAACGACGTGCACTCCCTGGGCAACTACGGCTTCGCCATCGGCCTCTTCGCCCTCGGACTCGGTGCGTGGCAGGTGCTCACGGTCCTGGGTGTGGGCGCGCTGCAGGTGCTCGCGTCCCTAGCGCTGCTGATCCTGCCGTGGAACCTCTACACCTCGCCCGTGGTGATCGTGTGCTTCCTGGGTGGGCTGGGCGCCGCTGCTCTGGTCGCTCTTCGGGATCATCATGGTGGACTACTGGCTGATCCGCCGCTCCAGCGTGAACGTGCCCCAGCTCTCCATGGACACCCACGACGGCGAGTACGTCTACCGCGGCGGCGTGACCCCCGGGCAACCGGGGCGTTCGTCCCCACGATACTGGCCTCTCTGGCGGTCGCCCTGCTGCCCGTCTTCCAGGCTGTCGGCGAGTTCTCGTAGTTCATTGGGGCCGACCTGGGCGCCCTGTGCTACCTGGTCACCGCCAAGCGCGAGCTCGAGTGCACCGACCAGCACGGTGAGGCCATCGTGGCCGCCACTTCGCACCGACCCTGCGTCTCGCACGAGATCGCGCCCAACGACGCCGCCGCGGGCTCCCTCCCACTTGCCCCGCAGGGTGGAGCACGGCGTCGTCGTGCGAAGGGAACGTGAAGTCCTACCTCGCCGCGGTGGGGGTGATGGACGCGGTGCTGACCTACGACCCGCCCTTCACCCCTGTGATCCAGGCCAGGTTCGGCGAGCACCGGTGGGAAGGTCTGCAGGAGCTCCTCGACCAGCCCGTCGTGGACATCCCCAGGTGGCCGCTTCCATCGCCATCTTCATGAGGCGCAGCTACACCGGGAGTGAGCACCCTGGGCCGCACCGTGCCGCTCATCGAGGACCGGTTGCAGCTGGCCGGGCTGATGAGCGCTGCGCGTCCGTGCGGGCGCCGAACACCTCCGTGCTGGACCTGGAGCGTGATGAGAACGCGGCGGTCGAGACGATCGTCGCTGAAGCGCAGCGGGCCATCGAACAGGGCCGCAGCCGAGGTGGTTGTCCTCGGCTGCGGCGGGATGGCCGCCCTTGAGCACGCCGTGCACGAGCGGTGCGGCGTGCACGTGATGGACGGCGTGGCTGCCGCGGTCACCGTGGCGCAGTCGCTGGTGTGGCTGGGGCTGAGGACCTCCAAGGTCCGCACGTACGCGACCCCTCTGCCGAAGGACCTGAAGGGTTTCCCATTCGGGCGGTGAGGCCGGCTCGCGTCCTGCGCTTCCGACTACTTCCGGGGGAAGCCCCCGGCCCGGAGGGCCGCGGCGATCAAGGCCGGTTGACCGAACAGCCGGGCCAGCCGCTTGGCATCAGTGTCCAGATTGAATGCGTCGTGCCGCTCGGCGTACTGGCTGATGTTGCCGGGGAAGATCGCGGCGTAGAACGCCGCCAGACCGGCGCCCACGGCGGCGCGCTGCCTGGGCAGCGCCAACAGTGCGGCACCAAAGGCGATCTCCACCACACCGGAGGCCAGAACCACGGTGTCCTTGTCCATGGGGAACCAGTCCGGAACCTGCGCCTGGAAGTCCTCCCGGGCAAAGGTCAGGTGGGATATGCCCGCGGTGGACATGAACGCTCCCAGGGCCAGGCGCACTGCCGTCTCCGTCGCAGTGGGCTTGGGAGACGGTGCGGTCAGGGACTGCAGAGCCTTGGTAATGCGAGCCATAGTGCAAACCTCTCTCGTGGTGGGCGCCGGGCGGGTGTCAGCCGGCAACGCGCACCAGCTTGGTGTTGGCGAACTCGGTGAAGCCCCAGCGGCCCAGCTCACGGCCGTAGCCGGAGCGGCGCACGCCGCCGAAGGGCAGGCCCGCCTTCGTCGTCGCGTGCTCGTTGACGTAGGCCATGCCCACCTCCAGACGACGCGCGACTTCCTCAGCCTTCGCCTCATCCTTGCTCCACACGGAGCCGGAGAGACCGAAGTCGGAGTCGTTGGCAATCTCCACCGCCTCGTCCACCGAGTCGTAGGAGTAGATCACTGCCACCGGACCGAAGATCTCCTCCTTGAACGCATCCATCTCCCGGGTCACACCGGTCAGTACCGCCGGGGACATCCACGCCCCGTCCTTATCCAGAGCCCTACCACCGGTGTGCAGGGTTGCACCCTGCTCCACCGCACGCTCGACCTGGGACACGGCGTCGTCACGGCCCTGCACGGAGGACAGGGGGCCGATCTCGGTGTCCTCCGCCAGCGGGTCCCCCACCGGCATGCCCTCGACGGTCTCGACGACCGTCTGCACGAACTCGTCGAACATGCCGGCGGGCACCAGGATGCGCTTGGGCGAGTTGCAGGCCTGGCCTGCGTTGCTCATCCGCGCCGTTGCCACGGTCGTAGCGGTCTCCTTCACGTCCACATCGTCGAGCACGATCAGCGGGTCGGACCCGCCGAGCTCCAGAACGCTCTTCTTCAGGTTCTGCGCGGCCGTGGTGGCCACCGCGGCACCGGCGCCCTCGCTGCCGGTCAGGGACACGCCCCGCACCCGCCGGTCCTCGATGATCGTGGTCACCTGGTCGGTGCTCACGAACAAGTTGATGTAGGCGTCCTCCGGGATACCCGCGGCGTGCAGGATTTCCTCGATCAGCTCACCCGTCCGGGCGCAGATGGAGGCATGCTTGAGCAGAACGGTGTTGCCCAACATGAGGTTCGGGGCCGCGAAACGCGCCACCTGGTACTGCGGGAAGTTCCACGGCATGACACCCATGAGCACACCGATGGGCTCGGTGACGACCACGGACTTGGCGTCGTCACCCACGTCCAGGGTCTCCTCCTCCAGCAGGCTCTCGCCGTGGTCGGCGTACCACTGGTAGATCGATGCCGAGAGTGCGACCTCTCCCTGCGCCTGCGCGAAGGGCTTGCCCATCTCGGTGCTGATCACGCGCGCGAGCTCGTCCCCGCGGTCCTGGAACGCCTGGGCGACACCGGCCAGCGCTTTGGCGCGGTCAGCGGCCGGGGTCTTGCGCCAGGAAGCGAACGCGGTGTCGGCGCGCTCGATCGCGCGGGTGACATCAGCATCGGTGGCCGAGGTGAACTCCTGCTCCACAATGCCGGTGGCGGGATTCTCCGTACGGAAAGCCATGATGACTCCTCACTCATCTCGATGAAACTCATCAATAACAGCGGGGAGGTGCCCGCGGATATTCCCGGCTCCTCGAAACGCCCCGCACGGGGGGGCATTCGAGGATGGGCTGGGCGAGCAACAGCCGGGTCTATGTTGTTCTGTCTGCGGATATGGTCCCCTGTGAAAGGAGTGACGTGACAAGGCCACGGCGGGGGTCTAGAGTCACGGCCCATGACTACCAATGTTGCTGCCTACCAGGCCGTCGCCTCCGACGCCCCGCTGGAGAAGGGCACCATCGAGCGCCGGGACCTGCGCCCGGACGATATCCGCATCGAAATCGAGTTCGCCGGCATCTGCCACTCCGACATCCACACCGTGCGCGAGGAGTGGGGACCGATCGAGTTCCCCATGGTCCCGGGACACGAGATCATCGGCCGCGTCACCGAGGTCGGTTCCGAGGTCACGAAGTTCTCGGTCGGCGAGCGCGCGGGCGTCGGCTGCCTGGTCGACTCCTGCCGCGAGTGTGAGTGGTGCCTGAAGGGCGAGGAGAACAACTGTCCGAAGGCCGTGGGCACCTACAACGGCAAGGACCGCTTCGACGGGCGCCCCACCGACGGCGGGTACTCGACCGAAATCCTCGTCTCCGAGGCCTTCGCGCTGCACATCCCCGAGAACCTGGACCCGGCCGCGACCACGCCGTTGCTGTGTGCGGGCATCACCACGTACTCCCCGCTACGGACATGGGGCGTCACCGAGGGCTCCAAGGTGGCCGTGGTGGGCATGGGCGGTCTGGGCCACGTGGCCGTGAAGCTCGCCGCCGCCATGGGCGCGGAGGTCACCGTGATCAGCCAGACCCGCTCCAAGGAGGAGGACGGCCGCCGCTTCGGCGCCACCGACTGGATCGCCCGCAAGGAGGATCCCGAGGCCCTCAAGAACCACAAGGGCGAGTTCGACGTCATCATCAACACCGTCTCCGCCCACGTGGACGTGCAGGAGTTCATGGCCACCCTGCGCCCGCACGGTGCCATGGTCCTGCTGGGGCTGCCCACCGAGGCCCTGGAGGTCAGCGCGGGCTCGCTCATCGGCGGCCGCAAGTCCCTCACGGGCTCCAACATCGGCGGCATCCGCGAGACCCAGGAGATGCTGGACTTCTGCGCCGAGCACGGTGTCACCGCGGAGATCGAGCTGATCAGCGCCGAGGACATCAACGAGGCCTACGACCGCGTGGTGGACTCGGACGTCCGCTACCGCTTCGTGATCGACGCGAAGACCATCTGAACACCCGCGCAGCACGCACAACGCCCCGGACCACTACGGCCCGGGGCGTTGTGCGTGCACGGGCCGTGTCCCGCCCTCGTGTAGATTGTGGAGCCGCTCCCGTCCGCTGAAAGCACTCCTGAACACGGGCCTGACACGTTGACAGGGAAAGCACCACGACGCAGTCCGCCGGCACCGGATCGACCTCGACCACCCGGGGCAAACGTCAGATGCGGTTCCTGACGGTGGGTGGCATCTGCTACCTCACCACCATCGGCATCAACGTCCTCCTCAAGTGGGCGGTGCTGGAGGAGAAGCCCACCACTGCGCTGCTCATCGCCACCACGATCGCCAGCGTGGTCTCCTGCTCGCCGAACAAACGGTGGACCTTCAGCTCACGGGGGAGCAGGCACCCGGAAGTGGAGGCGTTCGTGTCCTCGACCGGTTCGGTGCGCAGCTTCTTGTGGACGCGGGCCACGAGATCGGGTGCCGCCGCGTCGTCGACCCCGGCGAGCTCGGCGAGGGCCGCGAGTCCGCCCGCCTCCTCGGCCGCCGAAGCCGCCGCGACACCCCAGTCGCCGGGCGTCCGCTCCATGACGAGGTCCGCCAGGACGTAGCACGTGTGCACGGGCTGGCGGGTCCCGGAGTCCCCGGGGAGGAACCGTGCGAGGTCAGCGTCCGTGCCCGCGAGCAGCAGGTCCGCGCGGTGACCGAAGCCCGCCGGTAGAGAGGGTGCGGCCCCCGCCGCGCGGGGCGGTCGTGGCGGGGGCCGGGGTGGCGTCCAGGTGCGCCGGTGTTACTTGCTGCCTTCCATGAGGTCGTAGGCGGACAGCGTGAGGAACGCCGGGTAGTCCTCCCTGAGCACCATGTCCGAGATGAGCCGCCCGGCGGGCACGAACCACTTCTCGTAGTTCTCCTGGTCGATCTCACCGCGCAGCACCTCGAGCTGAGTGTCCAGTGCGTCGGAGACGAGCTCGCGCGTGGCGGTGTTGTCGGTGTCCGTGTAGACCACGCCGTTCTTGATCTGCTGCCAGATCTGCGAGCGGGAGATCTCCGCGGTGGCGGCGTCCTCCATCAGGTTGTGGATGGCCACCGCGCCGCTGCCGGACAGCCACACCGCCACGTAGCGGATGGCCACGTACAGGTTGGCGTTGAGTTCCTTTTCGGTGCGCTGGTCCCCCGCGGAGGGCACGTCCAGCAGCATCTCGGCGGTCACGTCCACGTCGGGGCGCTGGTGGTCCACCTGGTTGGGCTTCTCGCCGAGCACGCCGTCGAAGACCTCCTGGCACACGGGCACGAGGTCCGGGTGGGCCACCCACGAGCCGTCGAAGCCGTCATTGGCCTCGCGGGTCTTGTCGTTGCGGACCTTCTCGAAGGCGGCCCGGTTGACCTCCTCGTCCTTGCGGGACGGGATGAACGCGGCCATGCCACCCATCGCGAACGCGCCGCGCTTGTGGCACGTCTGCACCAGCAGGTCCGTGTACGCGCGCATCAGGGGAGCGGTCATGGTCACGGCGGAGCGGTCCGCCAGGATGAACTTCTCCCCGGCGTCGCGGAAGTACTTGATGATGGAGAACAGGTAGTCCCAGCGTCCGGCGTTGAGCCCGGAGGCATGGTCCCGCAGCTCGTAGAGGATCTCGTCCATCTGGAACGCGGCGGGGATGGTCTCGATCAGCACGGTCGCGCGAACGGTGCCGTGCTCGATGCCCAGGTAGTCCTCCGCGAACGTGAACACGTCGTTCCACAGTCGCGCCTCCAGGTAGGACTCCATCTTCGGCAAGTAGTAGTACGGCCCCTGGCCGTTCTCGATCAGCTGCTTCGCCGTGTGGAAGAAGTGCAGCCCGAAGTCCGTGAGGGAACCGGAACCGGTCCTCCCGTTGACCGTGATGTTGTACTCGGGCAGATGCCAGCCGCGCGGGCGCATGACCACCACGGCCAGGGGCACGTCCTCGCGGAGCTTGTACTCCTTGCCCTCCGGGGAGGTGAAGCCCAGGGTGCCGCGGGCGGCGTCGCGCAGGTTGGCGATCGCGTCCACCTGGTTGGCCCAGCTGGGGGAGGCGGCGTCCTCGAGGTCCGCGAGCCACACCTTGGCGCCGGAGTTCAGGGCATTGATGGCCATCTTCGCGGGCGACGCCGGTCCGGTCATCTCCACGCGCCGGTCCTGCAGGGCCGCGGGGGCCGGGGCGACCTTCCAGTCGCCTTCCCGAACCTCGCGCGTCTCGGGGAGGAAGTCCATGGTGCCGCTCTCGGCGGCCTTCGCGCGGGCGGTCTCGCGCTTGCCGAGCAGCTCCTCACGACGGTCCGCGAACTTCTCGTGCAGCGCCTCCACGAATGCGAGGGCGTCGGATGAGAGGATCTCGTTCGCGGCGGGGATGTTGTCGGGTGTGTTGTGGGTGATGCTCATGGGTTGCCTCCTGGATTTTCGGTGTAGTTTGTACTGCTCATTGCGGGTGCGGCAGGCCCTGCACTCGGTACGACGCCGCCGCACCCGGTCGTTCCCGTCAGCCGGCCTGGGGCCTCCGCCACGGACTTCACGGCCTCGGCCACGGCCGGGGCGACGTTCTTGGTCGAACACACTGGGGACGATGAAGCTCGCGTTGCGCTCGTCCTCGTGCACGCAGTCGGCGATGGCCCTCGCGGCGGCCGCGAGCACCTCTGAGGTGATCTCGCAAGCGCCCGCGTCCAGCAGCCCGGGGAAGGCCAGCACGCTGTTGATCTGGTTCGGGAAGTCCGGCCGACCGGTAGCCACGACGGTCGCGGGCTCGGCACCTTCCACGGGGGTGGACCTCGGGGTCCGGATTGGCCCTGGCGAAGACGATGGCGTCGTCGGCCATGGTCGCGATGTCGTTGCCGTCCAGGACATTGGGGGCGGAGACGCCGATGAACACGTCCGCGGCACCCACGCCGGAGACGACCACCTTGACGTCCTTCAACGCCTTGAACAGGGCGGCCTTGCCCTCCATGGCTGGCAGGGCCGCGGCTGGTCCGATGTCACCGAGGCCCAGTACCGGGGTGTCGTCCGTGACCACAGCCACGGTGTTGCGCTTGAGGGTCAGCCGCCGGACGTCTTTGGGGCTCTCTCGGACGGGTATGCACACGCGGGCCACGCCCGTTGTGTAGGCGCGGGAGAGGTCGTCACGGTTGCGCAGGGACACGCTCGGGGTGACCTCGATCTCGCCGCCCAGGTGGATCAGGAAGGTGCGGTCGGAGATCTTGTGGACCTTGACGCCGTCCAGGGCGTTGAGCGCGTCGCGCACCTCGTCCCGGTGCTCGGCGTTGGACACGTTGCAGCTGATGTCCACGACGACGCTGTTGGGGAAGGACTCCACGATGTCCAGTGCGGTCACCTGGGCACCGGCGGCGGCCGCCGTGGTGATCTCGCTCGTGGAGTTGAAGGTCGCGGGCGCTTCCACGCGCAGGACCATGGAGTAGCCGGGGTTGGGAGCCGCCATGTGACGGGTTTCCTTCCGAGTCGAGCGGAACCGCGGTGGCCCGCTACCTATCCGTATTGTGGAAAATAAATTTCATTAATTGAATCCTAGGCGTAGAGTACGAGGCATGACAAGGTCTTCGTGAGACGTGTTTCACATTGCGGTCACCGTACGCGACCCCACGCGGGGCGGTGATCGCTCCGGCAGCAGAGGGAGAAGGGCCATGGCGGAAGGCAAGAGTGCGGGCGGCGTGCAATCGGTGGAGCGGGTCTTCGACCTGCTCAACATCATCACCGCGTCCGGAGGGGAGTCCTCCCTCAGCGAGCTCGCATCCCGGGCGGATCTTCCGCTGCCCACCATCCACCGGTTGCTACGCACCCTGATCCCGCTGGGCTACGTGCGTCAGCTGCCCAACCGCAGTTACGCGCTGGGCCCCGGACTGATCCGCCTCGGCTATGCGGCGGGCCTGCAACTGGGCACCTACGCGCAACCAGTCCTGCAGGGGCTCGTGAACGAACTGGGGGAGTCTGCCAACATGGCGGTGCTGGACGGTCACATGGTGGTCTACGTGGGTCAGGCGCAGTCCTCCCGCTCCATGCGCATGTTCACCGAGGTGGGCCGGCGCGCCCACGTGCACGACACCGGTGTGGGCAAGGCGATCCTGGCGACCCTGCCCGAACAGCAGGTCGTGTCCATCGTGGCGTCCATGGGCATGCCTACCCCCACCGAGAAGAGCCTCGGGACTGTGGACGAGCTTCTCGCCGATCTCGAAAAGATCCGAGAACGCGGCTACGCCGTGGACGACGAGGAACAGGAGATCGGCGTGCGCTGCTTTGCCATGGCACTGCCGGATGCACCCACACCCACTGCGATCTCGGTGTCCGGGCCCACGTCCCGCGTGGACTGGGACTTCGGCGACCGCGCCGTGCCCCTGTTGCGCGAGGCCGCCGAGCGGCTGTGCGGACAGCTGGCCCAGGCCGGCTGAACGCCTTCGTCCGAGTCTCGACGCCGCGTCGGTCCCGGTACCGTTTGGTCCACGGGCTTCAGAACCGCCTGGCGGCAGCCCTCAATGCCCGCGCCAAGCGGTCGCTGTCCTGCGGTGTGTTGTACAGGGCGGGGGTCACACGAATGACCTCGCCGTTCGTCACACCGCCGCGACGCACCGTGAATATCCTCCACGCCTTGGTGAGGTAGTCCGTGATGGCCACGCTGCGTTCCCGGGTCGTGTTCCCGTCGATCCGGAAGGACGTCAGTGCGCCGTACATGCGCCGATCCTCCGGAGTCATGATGGTCAGATTGGACACGTCCAAGACCTGGTGCACCCAGCGATCACGCAGGTACTGCAGGCGCGCGAACTTGTTGGCGGCTCCCACGGCTCGGTGGAAGTCCAGAGCCGCCGGGACTGCCAGGTAGTTGGCCGAATTGGCGGTTCCCGTGTGAATCCGTGATCGCACGTCATCGGCGTCGTGGTCCTCGTCCGCAAAGTGACGATCGATATCGGGAAGGCGATCCTTCTTGATGTAGAGAAAGCCGCAGCCCAGCGGTGCGCCGATCCACTTGTGCAGATTGAACCCCACGAAGGGGCTCTCGAGATCCCTGACGCTGAAATCCACATGGCCCCACGAGTGCGCGGCATCCACGATCGTGTCGACCCCGTGCTGCGCGGCCATCCGGCTGATCTCCGCGATTGGCAGCTTGAGGCCCGTGCGGTGGGAGATATGGGTCAGCAGGAGCAATGTGATCCGCGGATTGTCCCGGAGCAGCTTGGTGTAATGATCGATCACGTTCTGGTACGTCGCGGGTTCCGGGATCGCGGTGGCGATCACGTCCACCCCGCGGCGGTCCTTGAGCCACTTCATGGCGTACTGCATGGAGTCGTAGTCGAGATCGGCGTAGGCCACGGCGTCACCGGGCTTGAGCTTGTTGTAGCCACCGATCAGGGCCTGTAGCGCCTCCATAGCGCCGCGCGTGATGGCGATCTCCTCCACGGAGCACCCGACAGCTTCCGCCAGTCGAGCCCGCACATCTGTGATGCGCTCCTCGTACGCGTTGCGGAGGAACCAAGAGTTCTGTTCCTGGATGGTCCGGTTGGCGTGGGCATAGGCATCTCGTACGTTCTGAGGGTTCGCTCCGAAGTACCCGTTCTCGAAGTTGGTGACGGGCATGTCCATGCGGAAATGCCGTGCGACGGTGCGCCAGTACTTCTCGTCACGGGCCAGGCGGCCTGCGGGGGTCCGCGGTGCAGTGGGCAGTCCGGAGGGGTCTCGACCATGGCGCCCACCCTGGTGGGCGTGGGCGGGGGAGGTGACGAGGCCGCCCGCCGCCAGCGCGCCCAGGCTTGCTGTTCCCGCGACCAGATTTCGGCGATTGAGTTTCCATGATGTGCAGGCCCCCGGAAGTGTGCTGATGCGCACCACAGCCTGGATGCCGGACGTCGCCACTAGTCAAACCGTAAATTTCCAATTCACGATCCGCAGATGAAATTCGGGTGCGCATCACGGTGCGACGCGGGCGGGGCCCTAGCCTGCGGGCTGCGTCGTCGAACCAATCGACTCATCGGGCAGTCATACGGGGTGCTTCTCGCCGGCCCATCACGGCCCGGGCACGGTGAACGCGCGGAGGTACGTCACTGTGCCGCGCGGTGTGGGGGCGTCGTGGTGGTGGGTTGGTGGGTTAGGCGTCGCCTCCGGTGTTACCGCTGGTGCCGGC
>BMZV01000006.1 GCA_014652975.1 Kocuria marina
AAAACAAAAAAACTTTGGTATCAACAAACTAGACACACTATTGAGTTGACAAACAACAAACCACACCACCAGACCCCTCACCAGGGCCACAACGGTCGGTTGCGATCTGCAAGCTTAGCTGCGGGTGACCCGGGCTGCAACTCGAAATGAACTCTCGATTGCTTCCTGCTGTCACCGCTCTTCAGCGGCTTGCGGGGAATCATCCTAGCACACCTTCTCGCCGTTGTACGCGGCTCGTCAGTGGTGGGATCAACTCCGTTTCGTTGCCCCGTTCGGCCTTCGCGGCCGCTGCCGTGGCAACTCGGAAGACATTACACGCCCCCACCGGAGACGGCAAACCTGAGACGGCGAACCCTCCGGAGACGGCGAACCCTCCGGAGGTGGCGAACCCTCCGGAGACGGAGAACCCGCGGGAGCACGTGCTCCCGCGGGTTCTGCATTCAATGATGCGTGACCTGATCAGTCCCGGTCGCGCGCCATCGGGCTGGTGCCCACACCCTTGGCCGGCTTCAGGAACAACACCGCGAGCGGCGGGACGGTGACCTCGGCGGACGCCGGCTTCCCGTTGTATGCACCCTCGGCCGCGGTGACCCGGCCCAGGTTGCCCACGCCGGAACCACCGAAGATGTCAGAGTCCGTGTTGAGCACCTCGTCCCACTCACCCGCCCACGGCAGACCCAACCGGAAGCGCTCGTGGGTGTTGCCCGCGAAGTTGGCCACGCACACGAGCGGGTTGCCCTGGTCGTCCCATCGGGTAAAGGACAGCGTGTTGCGCTTGGCGTCGTTGGCGTCGATCCACTCGAAACCGGACGGGTCATTGTCTCGTGCGTACAGGGCCGGGGTCTCGCGGTAGATCTCGTTGAGGCTCTTCACCAGCTCCTGCACGCCGTGGTGCGGTGGGGTCTCGGAGAGCCACCAGTCCAGGCCGTGCTCCTGGGACCACTCGGACTCCTGGGCGTACTCGGTGCCCATGAAGATCAGCTGCTTACCCGGGTGGGCCCACATGTATGCGAGGTACGCGCGCACGTTGGCGAGCTGCTGCCACCGGTCACCCGGCATCTTGCGCAGCAGGGAGCCCTTGCCGTACACGACCTCGTCGTGGGAGATGGGGAGGACGAAGTTCTCCGAGTAGGCGTAGACCATGGAGAACGTGGCCTTGTTGTGGTGGTAGTGCCGGTTTACGGGATCCTCGGCCATGTACTCGAGACTGTCGTGCATCCACCCCATGTTCCACTTGATCCCGAAGCCGAGACCGCCGGCGCTCGTGGGTTTGGTGACCCCTGGGAAGGACGTGGACTCCTCCGCAACCATGACGATCCCGGGATTGCGCCGGTACGCGGTGGCGTTGGCCTCCTGCAGGAACGCGATGGCCTCGAGGTTCTCGCGTCCACCGTACTGGTTGGGCTCCCACTCGCCGTCGTTGCGCGAGTAGTCCAGGTAGAGCATGGAGGCCACGGCGTCCACGCGCAGCCCGTCCACGTGGAACTCCTCGAGCCAGTAGTTCGCGTTGGCCACGAGGAAGTTGCGCACCTCCCGGCGGCCGTAATCGAAGATTAGCGTGCCCCAGTCCTTGTGCTCGCCGCGGCGGGGGTCCGGGTGCTCGTAGAGCGGTTGCCCGTCGAACTTGGCGAGCGCCCACTCGTCCTTGGGGAAGTGGCCGGGGACCCAGTCCACGAGCACACCGATGCCGGCCTGGTGCAGCTGGTCCACGAGGTAGCGGAACTCGTCCGGGGAACCGAAGCGCGACGACGGCGCGTAGTAGCCGGTGACCTGGTAACCCCACGAACCACCGAAGGGGTGCTCCGCGACGGGCATGAACTCCACGTGGGTGAAGCCCTGCCACGTGAGGTACTCGACGAGCTCGCGGGCGAGATCCACGTAGCCGAGACCCATGCGCCACGAGCCGATGTGCATCTCGTACACGCTCATGGGTGCGTTGTGGGGATCCTTGGCCGCGCGGGCCTGCATCCACGCGTCGTCCTGGAACTCGTAGGAGGACTCGAACACGCGCGACGCGGTGGACGGCGGGATCTCGGTGCCGAAGGCCATGGGGTCCGCCTTGTCCCGCCACGAGCCGTCCGCCGCCTGGATCCGGAACTTGTAGGTGTCTCCGGAGCCCATGCCGGGCACGAACACTTCCCACACACCGCTGGAACCCAGCGAGCGCATGGCATGCTCGGAACCGTCCCACCCGTTGAAGTCACCAATCACGCGCACGGCCCGGGCATTGGGGGCCCACACCGCGAAGCTCACGCCGGAGACGTCCCCCATGGAGGACGGGTAGTGGTGCACGTGAGCACCGAGCACGGTCCACAGGGTCTCGTGCCGGCCCTCGCCGATCAGGTGCAGGTCCAGCTCGCCCAGGGTGGGCGCGAAGCGGTAGGGGTCGTCGACCTCGGCGGGCTCCTTGCCCGCATAGGTCACCAGGACGCGGTAGTCGGGGATCTTGCCCTCGTTGTGCGCGGGGACCACGCCGGTGAAGATCCCACCCCACTCGTGCTCGAGGGGGAACGTCCCGTTGAGCGTGCGCACCGAGACGTGCGTCGCGAAGCGTCGCAGGGTCCGGATGGTCACCGAACCGTCCGGGTTGAAGTGCGCCCCGAGCACCGCGTGGGGATCGTGGTAGCGCCCCTCGGCCACCGCTGCGAGCACGTCCGCGCTCACGGGCACGGGCCCGCCCGCGGGGTGCTCCCGTTCCGACGCCGCTGCGACGCTCTGCTGGGAAGTCCCGGCCCGAGTCGACGCGTGGTTCCCGCCCGCGGTCTCCGCCGGAGCCGTCACGTCATTACCGTCGGTGGTCCGAGCCGACGCGTCGTTCGTCCCGGTCGCCTCCGACGCAGCGCCCCGCGCGTTGCGCGGTTCCGCCGACGGCGCCCGGCCGTCGGCGTGCTGCGCGGACTCGGAGGCCGGGGTCGGCGTGGATTCGGGGCCCGTAGGAGTCGACGACGCCGCGGGGCCGGTGTTCTCGGGGTGTTCAGGGGTCACGAAATCCTCGGTTCTGGATGCAGGTGTGTGGCTCTCGTGTGTTTCACGCCTCACGTTACGGGAGCGTGCGCGTTCAAGCGAACGCACCACGGCACCGGCCGGGACCGCGACCCAGCCCGGGCGGTTGCGCTGCTCGTAGACCACTTCGTACAGGCCCTTGTCAAGCCACAGGGCGCGGAAGAGCACCGAATCCCGGTCCACGCCAGAACCGCTCGTGCGGGCGTACCCCTCGAGGAACGCGTCCGAGACCGCGTCGGTCCAGGCGTTCATGTCCTCGTCCCGCTCGCGCGCGGCCATGGCGCCCGCATAGTCGAACGAGCGCAGCATGCCGACGACGTCGCGCAGGGCCACGTCCGGGCGGACACGCTCCTTAATGGGTCGTAGGGGCTCACCCTCGAAGTCCAGGATCCGGAACCCCTGGGCGTCGTTGTGCAGCACCTGGCCCAGGTGGTAATCACCGTGGATCCGTTGCAGGGCGGGGATCTCCCGGATCCGGGACAGCTGCTCGAGCAGGTCCTCGACCTCGGCCCGGTAGGAATCGAAGTAGTCCCCGCAGGACTCCCACGCCCAGCGGATCCGCGAGGCGAGGTCGTCCAGGAACCGGCGCCGAGCATCGTCGTCCGCGGTGACGGGGTCGAAAACGCCGAGGAGGTCGGCGTGGACGCGCGCGGTCGTGGCACCCAGCTCGGCCGCGAGCTCGGAGAAGTCCCGGGCATGGCTCGCCGCGTCCAGGGCCATGGCCCACGCGTCCCGCGAATCGGCCAGGAACTGGGCGGCCACGGCGAGCTGACCGGACGTGGTGACCAGACCCTGGCGCCACTGGGCATCGAGCCATCCAGCCGTGGCCGGGACCGCGGTGGAACCGTGCGACGTGAGTTTGACGCCCACCTCCACGTCCGGGTTGCGCCCCTCCCCCACCACGCGGAAGAACTTCACGATCACCGCGTCGCCGCCCAGCGCGGAATCCGAGTCCTCCGCGTCCTGCGGGGTGAGGATCACGGACGTGTTGGACTGCTCTGAGGAGATCACCCGCACCTGATCCGCGGAGCCAATCCGATAATCCGTGTTCATGGCCCCGGTGTAGCGGCCGTGCAGGCCCATCCCGTGGCGCAGCACCCCGCCCTCGGTCAGCTGCGCATCCATGATCCGCAGCACCCGGTCCATGAAACCTGGGTCCCCCACGGCGTCGTAGAGGTGGAACCTGGCCGTCTCGTCCGCGGTGGTGCTCTCGCTGCCCTGTGCATCGGCGCGGGCCTCACTACGACCGGACGCGCCGGCCTTCTCCTGGGCGCCGGCGGTCTGACCGGCCTCCGGGGAGTCCTCCGAGGTAATGGGTTGGGCGGTCCGCGAGCGCTCCGAGCGGCGTCGTTCGCGGAAGGAACCCGCGTGCGAGATGGCGCGGCGCAGGAACGAGGCCGAGGCCTCCGCACCCGCGATCAGCTGTTCGGGCAGGGGACGGTCCGGGCCGCCGGAGCAATAGCTGCCGATCGTGAAGCGCTCGAGCTCGGGCAGGGCTTCGGTGCTGCGCACGACCGGTACGTTGAGCAATTCGCTGCGCTCGCCCACCGTGACCTGGACCAGGAACATGATGCGTTCCGTGCCGCGATGCGATCCGGTGCCGGAATCCAGGGTCGCGCGGCCCACGACGCTCAAGCGCAACTGGTCCGGGGTGGCCGTGAACGGGAACCACCGCTGCCGCGGCAACCAGTCGCGCAACCTGTCGAGAAATTGCTGATCCGTCATGGAGGTTCCCCCGCTTTCGTCTGGACAATCACTGCTTCGCGCGCGGGCCGTACCCGCGCGCGCTCACTCGTTGCGCGCGGGCTTGATGATGGGCATGGCCACCGTCTCGGGGTGGGAACCGTCCGTGCCGGGGGTCGTGCGCAACCGGAGCCAGAAGAAGTCCTGCGAACCGAGCGTGATGCGGTAGTCGCCCTGTTCCGAGAAGGAGCCGAACGGCTCACCGCCGAACAGTTCCCGGGTGCCCCGGCCCGCGTACTCGGCCAGGTGCACGCTGCAGCTCGCGGGGACGTGGGAAAGGTTGAACACGCACAGCAGGGTCTCCCCCACGCCGTCGTCCGCGTCCTGCGGGCTCAAGCGGCGCAGGAACGCCAGGACGGATTCGTGGTCCGTGCTCACGTTGACGTAGTCCCCCAGACCGAACGCCGGGTGCGCCTTGCGCACCATGAGCATCTGCCGGATCCAGTGCAGCAGGGAGGAGGACGACGCGAGCTGCGTCTCCACGTTCGTCTGCGTGTAGTTGTAGACGAGCGACTGCACGACCGGGAGGTAGAGCTTGCCCGGATCCGCGGTGGAGAAGCCGGCGTTGCGGTCGGGGGTCCACTGCATGGGTGTGCGGGACGCGTCGCGGTCGTCGAGCCAGATGTTGTCCCCCATGCCGATCTCGTCCCCGTAGTACAGGAACGGCGACCCGGGCAGGGACAACAACAGCGCGTGCGCGAGTTCGAGCTCCGCGCGGGAGTTGTCGAGCAGGGGCGCCAAGCGGCGTCGGATACCGATGTTCGCGCGCATGCGCGAATCCGGGGCGTACCACCCGAGCATGGCCTGGCGTTCCTCGCTCGTGACCATCTCGAGCGTCAACTCGTCGTGGTTGCGCAGGAACGTGCCCCACTGCGTGCCCCGCGGGATCTGCGGCGTGTGCTCCATGGTGGAGACGATGGGCGCGGCCTTCTGATCGCGCAACGAGTAGTAGATCCGCGGCATGATCGGGAAGTGGAAGCACATGTGGCACTCGGGCGCCTGCTCCGTGCCGAAGTACTCCACGACCTCGTGCGGCATCTGGTTGGCCTCCGCGATGATCACGCGGCCGGGGTACTCGCGGTCCACCATCTCGCGCAGCCGCACGAGGAAGTCGTGGGTCCCGGGCAGGTTCTCGCAGTTGGTCCCCTCCTCCTCGATGAGGTAGGGGATGGCGTCCGCGCGGAAGCCGTCGATGCCCATGTCCAGCCAGAACTTCACGACGTCGAACACGGCCTCGACGACCTTGGGGTTCTCGAAGTTCAGGTCCGGCTGGTGGGAGAAGAACCGGTGCCAGAAGAACTGCCGCCGCACGGGGTCGAAGGTCCAGTTGGAGACCTCGGTGTCCACGAAGATGATCCGCGCGTCCTGGTACTTCTCGTCCGTGTCCGACCAGACGTAGAACTCGCCGTACGGCCCCTCCGGGTCCTCCCGCGAGGCCTGGAACCACGGGTGCTGGTCCGAGGTGTGGTTCAGCGGCAGGTCGGTGATGACCCGCAGACCCCGCGCGTGGGCCTCTGCGACCAATCGCTTGAAGTCGCTCACGGTGCCGAACTCGTCCAGCACGGAGTAGTAGTCGGAGATGTCGTAGCCGCCGTCCCGCAGCGGGGATTCGTAGAACGGGGGCAGCCACAAGCAATCGATCCCGAGCCACTGCAGGTAGTCGAGTTTGTCGATCAAACCCGAGAAGTCGCCGGAGCCGTCACCGTTGGCGTCCGAGAAGGCTCGCACGAGCACCTCGTAGAACACGGCCTTGCGGAACCAGTCCGGGTCGTGCGCGAGCCCGGGAGCGTTGAGTTGGAAAGGAGTGGTGCTCATGGTCGGCTGGACTGCCCTCTCGGAGAAACGTGCGTGTCGGTCATGACGGGTGCGGGGTGCCGGCCGCCGTGGTGCGCCGCGCTCAGCGGTCGGGGCGCATCGCGACGGCGCTCGCTCACTTGACCCCGCGGCGGACGCTGAGCACGTGCGCGGGTTCCACGTACGGATCCAGGCGCACGTAGTTGTGGGTGCCCCACTTCCAGCTCGCACCGGAGATCAGGTCGTCTACCCAGAAAGAGCCGTCCTCGTTGAAGTCCTGGCCCCGCAGGTCCAGGGAGTCGAGGTCCAGCCACACCGTGGCCTCCCGCGCGCTGTGCGGGTCCGTGTTGAGCACCACGATCACGGTGTCCCAGACCTGCTCGCCGTCCCGTTCCACGGTCTTGGTCTTGCTGTAGGCCACGATGGCGTCGTCCGTGGAATTCTGCAGCGTGAGGTTCTGAAGGTCCCCGAGTGCGGGATGGTCCTTGCGGATCCGGTTCAGGCGCGTGATGTACGGCGCGAGCGACTCGCCGCGTTCCACGGCGGCGTCGAAGTCGCGCGGGCGCAACTGGAACTTCTCGTTGTCCATGTACTCCTCCGCCCCGGGACGAGCGACGTGCTCGAACAACTCGAAGCCGGCGTACACGCCCCACAGCGGGGACGCGGTGGCCGCCAGGGCCGCGCGCACCTTGAACGCGGCCGGGCCACCGAACTGCAGGTACTCGGTGAGGATGTCCGGCGTGTTCACGAAGAAGTTGGGCCGGTAGAACCCGGAGGTCTCGTGGGAGATCTCCTGGAGGTACTCCTCGATCTCCTCCTTGGTGTTGCGCCACGTGAAGTACGAGTAGGACTGCTGGAACCCGGCCTTGGCCAGCCCCTGCATCATGGCCGGACGCGTGAACGCCTCCGCGAGGAACACCGTGTCCGGGTGGTTCTTGCGCACCCTGGCGATCAGCCACTCCCAAAACCACAGGGGCTTGGTGTGCGGGTTGTCCACGCGGAAGATGTCCACGCCGTGACCGATCCACAGCTCCACGACCCGCAGTATCTCGGCGGCGAGGCCCTCGGGGTCGTTGTCGAAGTTCAGGGGGTAGATGTCCTGGTACTTCTTGGGCGGGTTCTCGGCGTAGGCGATGCTGCCGTCCGCGCGGGTCGTGAACCACTGCGGGTGCTCGGCGACCCACGGGTGATCCGGGGACGCCTGCAGCGCGAGGTCCAGCGCGACCTCGAGACCGAGATCACGGGCGTGCGCGACGAACGCGTCGAAGTCCTCGAAGCTCCCGAGGTCCGGGTGGATCGTGTCGTGACCTCCCTCCGGCCCACCGATGGCCCACGGGGAACCCGGGTCCTGGGGTCCGGCCGTGAGGGTGTTGTTCGGCCCCTTGCGGTGGTTGCGCCCGATCGGGTGGATGGGCGGGAGGTACGCGACGTCGAAGCCCATGGCCGCGGCCCGGTCCAGGGCCGCGGTGGCCGTGCGGAACGTCCCCGAGGTCCACTCGCCCGTCTCGGGGTCGTACGTGGCGCCCTCGGAGCGCGGGAAGAACTCGTACCACGCACCACGACCCGCGGCCTCGCGCTCGACGCCGAGCGGGTAGCGCGGGGACGAGCTGAGCAGATCACGCAGCGGCCGCTCACGAACGTAGTCCAGGAGCTGCGGGGACGTGGCGATCTCCCACCGCTGTTCCGGCGTGCGGTCGGTGTCCGCCATCGCCTCGGCGGCGTCCTCGAAGACCCGGGCCTCCTCGGTCGCGCGATCGGACTCCTTGGAGGCGGCGTCGAAGAGCAGGGCCGCTTCCTGGAACATGAGCTCGACGTCCTGGCCGACCCCCAACTTGATCTGCGCGGCGTGGTGCCACGTGTCGTAGAGATCCGACCAGCCCTCCACCGCGAAACTCCAGGGGCCCTCGTGCTCGGGACGCAGCCACGCCTCGTAGCGGTCCGTCCCGGGGGCCACGAGCGTCATGGGTCGGCGCTGGGTCTCACGGCCCTGCGGGTCGTACAACACCGCGGTCACACCGAGGGAGTCATGACCCTCGCGGAACACGGTCGCGCTCACCCGGATGTCCTCACCGGGAACGGCCGTGGCGGGGAAACGCCCACCCTCGATCACGGGGCTCACGTCCGTCACGGGGATCCGCCCGTACACGAGATCGTCCGACGGGAAGTCCGCCAGGTGCTCGTCGTCCCCGGAATCGGAGTCTTGCTCGGCCGGGGCCTGCGCCGCGGCTTCGGCGTGCGGATCAGGTGCGGACTGAGTGTCGGGCTCGTACTGCGTGTCGGGCTCGCGCTGCGCTCCGGGTGCGGACTGTTGGTCGGATGCGGGCTGCGCCTCGGATTCGGTGTCCTCGGTAGGTGTTACGACCGCGGCGACCTCCTCGGCCGCACCCGGTTCCGCATGTGCGTGGGCGTCCGGCTGCCCGGCACCGGCGGAAGACGCCGCTTCGGTTGCCTCCGGCGCGGACGGGACGCGAGCGGCATCGTCGTGGGCCTCCGCTCGGCGTACCGAGGGGGCGACGTCGGGAACGCCCGTGGCCGGGACCGGCGGGGTCAAGCGGGACCCGACGTCCGGGTGGGCATCGCCCGCGTGGGGATCCGGCACGGGATCTGAGGACGGACGGCGGCCCTGGGGCTGTGAGTTCTGCTGCGACACGAGACCAACGTTAGCGACAAACGCCCCGATTCATAAGGCCGTGGCCGTGGTCCCCAAACCGCGACGGCGACGCACTCGCGTCACACGTCGGACCCCGTGGAGCGGCGAGGCCACAGCCGCTAGGCTCGGGACCGTGAAGGCCATCCACAGGTTCACCGTCCGCACCGTCCTACCCGAGTCGATCGCCGCACTCTCACGATTGGCCAAGAACCTCCGATGGACGTGGCATCAGCCCACCGAGGACCTCTTCGCCGAACTCAACCCGCACGCGTGGGACGCGGTCCACGGGGACCCCGTCAAGCTCCTGGGCTCGCTCACGCGCGAGGAGATCCAGCAGATCGCCGCGGACCCCGAGCTCGTGGCGCGCATCCGCGACCTCGACGCCGATCTGGACACCTATCTCACCGAACCCCAGTGGTACCAGCGCACGCAGGGCGAGGACGCCCCGGCGGCCGTGGCGTACTTCAGCGCCGAGTACGGCATCACGTCCGCGCTTCCGCAGTACTCGGGCGGACTCGGGATCCTCGCCGGGGACCACTTGAAGACCGCGTCCGACATGGGCGTGCCCGTGGTGGGCGTGGGATTGCTGTACCAGGCCGGGTACTTCAAGCAGTCGCTGTCCCGGGACGGCTGGCAGCAGGAGACCTACCCGGTGCTGGACCCGGACGAACTCCCTCTTACCTTGCTGCGCGAAGCGGACGGTACGCCCGCGCGCGTGGTCCTACCGCTGCCCGAGGGCCGCACGCTGTCCGCGCAGATTTGGCGGGCGGACGTGGGCCGCGTGCCGCTGCTGCTGCTGGACTCCAACATCAGCGAGAACGACGACGCCGCACGCAACGTCACCGACCGGTTGTATGGCGGCGGCAGCGACCACCGGTTGTACCAGGAACTCTTGCTGGGCATGGGAGGGATCCGGGCGCTGCGCGCGCACAGCAGGATCACGGGTGCGCCCACGCCGGAGGTCTACCACTGCAACGAGGGCCACGCGGGTTTCCTGGGCGTCGAGCGGATCCAGGAACTCATGAACCCCGGGGCCGACGCCCAGGCCATGATGTGGGAGGAAGCACTCACCGCGGTGCGCGCCGCGACCGTGTTCACGACCCACACCCCGGTCCCGGCCGGCATCGACCGCTTCGAACGCGATCAGATCGCCCACGTCCTCGCCGCGGGGCTCGCCCCGGATGTCCCCTCCGAGCGCGTGCTTGAGCTGGGTGCGGAGACCATGCCGGGCGGTGACCCGAGCAAATTCAACATGGCGGTCATGGGGCTGCGGCTCGCCCAGCGTGCCAACGGCGTGGCCGAGCTCCACGGTGCCGTGTCCCGGTCCATGTTCCACGGGCTGTGGGAGGGCTTCGACACCGAGGAGGTCCCGATCACCTCGGTGACCAACGGCGTGCACGTCCCCTCCTGGATCGACCCCGCCGTGTGGCGCATGGCCGTGGACCCGGAGGAGAACGACACCAACCCGGCCGCTCGTTGGCGCAGGATCTACAACGTGTCCGACGCCGAGCTCTGGGCCACCCGCCGCGCCCTGCGGGAACGCCTCGTGCACGACGTCCGCGAGCGTCTACGGGCCTCGTGGAAGCGCCGCGGTGCCGCGGACGCGGAACTGGGCTGGACGGAGTCCGTGTTGGACCCGGACGTGCTGACCATCGGTTTCGCACGCCGCGTCCCCACGTACAAGCGGCTCACGCTCATGCTGCGCAACCCGGAACGGCTCAAGCGGATCCTATTGGACCCCCGCCGCCCCGTGCAGTTGGTGGTCGCGGGCAAGTCCCACCCCGCGGACGAGATGGGCAAGCGGATGATCCAGGACCTCGTACGGTTCACGGATGATCCGCAGGTGCGTCACCGGATCGTGTTCCTGCCCAACTACGACATCGCCATGGCGCGTGTCCTGTTCCCGGGGTGCGACGTGTGGCTCAACAACCCGCTGCGTCCGCTCGAGGCGTGCGGGACATCCGGGATGAAGGCCGCGATCAACGGCGGGCTCAACCTCTCCGTCCTGGACGGGTGGTGGGACGAGATGTACGACGGGCAGAACGGCTGGGCCATCCCCACCGCGGACAACAAGGCCGGCACGGACGAGCGCGATGACATCGAGGCCGCCGCGCTGTACGAACTCATCGAGAGCCACGTGGCACCGCGGTTCTACGGTGACGGTTCCGAGGACGCCACGACCGCGGCCGGACCCGACACCGCGCCGTCGCGAGCGAGCACCGTGCCGCACCAGTGGCTCGCCATGGTGCGCCACACACTCGCGACCCTCGGGCCCAAGGTCTCCGCCCGGCGGATGCTCACCGACTACGTCAACGAGCTGTACGTCCCCGCGTGCGTCGCCGGCCGGCGCGTGACCACGGACGACGGCGCCCTGGCCCGCGGCACGGCCCACTGGGTCGAGCGCGTGCGTACCGCGTGGCCGCAGCTGCGGATCGAGCACGTGGACGCACACGGTGTGCGCCAGGAACCGCAGATCGGTGACGAGCTCACGGTCAACGCGTACGTAGATCTGGGCGAGCTGACCCCCGAGGACGTGACCGTGCAGGTCAGCTACGGGCGCGTCTCGGAAACCGATCACATCCACGAACGGTCCTACGCCACGCTCGAGGACGTGATCGAGCTGGGTGGGGGACGCATGACGTTCTCCGGGCCCATCACGATCGACCGCTCCGGCCCGTTCGGGTACACCGTGAGGGTGTTGCCGCGCCACGACGAGTTGGCCTCACCGGCCGAACTCGCTCTCGTGCGCAACGCTGGGGACTGACGTCCGGCCCGCCCGGTTCACGCGATCGCGAACATCGCGATGCTCTGTGCCGGGACCGTGAGCTCCTCCCCGGCACGCCATCGGTTGCCGGTCAGTTCGTCGAGCTGAGGGTCCGTGGCGAGCACGAGCCGGTACGAGGCCCCCTCCACGTCCGAGCCGGCCAGGTTCTCGAAGCGCGGCAACACCGCGGCCACGGGCGATGCGGTGCCGTTGAGCACGAACAGTCCCGCGAGGTCACCCCCGCGCGCGCCGATCACGATCTGCAGCGCACGGACCCCGTCCGTCTGCCACAGATCGTCGCTCATGGGCTCCCCGGAACTCGCGTACCAATTGAGCACCACGTCCCGGGGGCGCGTGGGGAAGTCCCGGGGTTGGCTCGCCAGGAAGGCCCGGCGGATCCGGATGAGCCGCTGGGTCGTGCGTAGCATGGACCGATCCAGGGGTGCGAGTCGCCAGTCCACCCACGAGAGCCGGTTGTCCTGGCAGTACGCGTTGTTGTTGCCCTCCTGGGAGCGCAACAGCTCGTCCCCCGCGGTGATCATGGGGATGCCCTGCGAGAACAACAGGGTGGCCATCATGTTGCGCGCGGTGGCCGCGCGGGCGGCCCGCACGCGCACGTCCGGGGAGAAGCCCTCGTGGTCGTGGTTCCACGAGTGGTTGTCGTTGGTGCCGTCCGCGTTGTTCTCGCGGTTGGCCTCGTTGTGCTTGGCGTCGTACGCCGTGAGGTCGTAGAGCGTGAACCCGTCGTGCGCGGTGATGAAGTTGACCGAGGCCAGCGTGGTGCGCCCGTGCGGGGCGAACAGGTCCGCGGACCCGGAGATCGCCCCGGCGAGCCGACCGGCGGTGCCCCCACCGCCCCCGCGACGCATGGTGCGCTGACCCGAGAGCCAGAAGTCCCGCACGGTGTCCCGGTAGTGGTCGTTCCAGTCCGCCCAGCCGGTGGGGAAGCGCCCGGTCTGCCAGCCACCGGCGCCCACGTCCCACGGTTCGGAGATCATCCGCACGCCCTGCAGCACCGGATCCGCGGCGATCGCCACGAAGAACGGGTGGTTGCGCGTGAAGTGGTGGTGCTCGTCGCGGCCCAGTTCGGGGGCCAGGTCGAAGCGGAAGCCGTCCACGTGGCACTGCGTGACCCAGTAGCGCAGGGAGTCCAGAGCCATGCGCACGACCTGGGGGTTGCCGAAATCCATGGAATTGCCGCACCCGGTCACGTCCACGTAGTTGCCGTGCTCGTCGTGGCGGTAGTACTCCCGGTCCCCGAGCCCGCGCCAGCAGTACGGGCGCTGTGTGGGTCCGCCTTCTGCGGTGTGGTTGTACACGACGTCCAGGAACACCTGCAGCCCCGCGCCGTGCAAGGCGTCCACGGCGGCCTTGAACTCGTTGAGCACCGCGGTGGGCCCGGCCTCCTGGGCGGCCTTGGTCGCGTACCCCGCATGGGGTGCAAAGAACGCGAGGGTGTTGTACCCCCAGTAGTTGGTGAGCCCGTTCGCGGTCAGGTGGGCCTCGTCCAGGTGGGCGTGCACGGGCAACAGCTCCACCGCGGTGATCCCCAGGCTGCGCAGGTACTCGAGCATCACGGGGTGCGCGAGTCCCGCGTAGGTGCCGCGCAGCTCGTGAGGGATCCCCGGGTGCAGCATGGTGAGGCCCTTCACATGGGCCTCGTAGATCACGGTCTCGCGCCACGCCGGCCGGGGACGGTCGTGGTCGCGCCACTCGTGGTCCTGGGCGACCACCACGGAAACGTACTCCCCGCCGTAGGCGTCCGCGCCGGGATTGACGACGCCGCTCGGTGGCGCCACACGCGTCAGTCCCCGCCCGTAGGGGTCCAGCAGGACCGGTTCGTACGCCGGATCCGGCACGGGACTGCCCTCGGGCCGGGCACTCACGAATCCGTACTCGGTTCCCTCGGGCATCGCGGGACACACGTCCCGTGCGAGCTCGTCCGGGGTGAGTTCCACCTCCGGCACATGGCGTGGGCGCGAGACGGTCGCGTAATGGATCCCGTGGTTCTCCCCCGCGAGCCGCAACCGCTGCCACGATTCACCGGGGCGCCGGAACATGAGGTCCACCTCGGTCAGGCCTGGGGCGTACACCGCGACGTTGGCGGTCCCGTCCCCGGACGGGGAGGGGTGGACGCCCAGCGGATAACTACGCGCTTGCACGCCGGCGCGCGATCTCGTACAGCGTGATCCCCACCGCCATGGACGCGTTGAGGGACTCCATCGCGGATTCGATGGGGATCGACACGATCGCGTCGCAGTGCTCCGTCACCAGGCGGGACAGGCCCTTGCCCTCGGAACCCACGACCACCACGAGGGGCTCGGTGGCCAACTCGAGCTGCGGCAGGTCCACGTCCCCGCCGCCGTCGAGGCCGACCACGAAGTAGCCCTGCTTCTTGCAGTTCTCGAGCGTGCGCGTGAGGTTCGTGGCCTTGGCCACGGGGACGCGCGCCGCAGCACCCGAACTCGTCTTCCACGCCGTGGCCGTGACCCCGGCGGAGCGGCGCTCGGGCAGGATGACCCCGTCCCCGGCGAACGCGGAGACGCTGCGGATGATCGCACCCAGGTTGCGGGGATCGGTGATCCCGTCCGCCGCGATGAGCAGGGGCGGGCGGGAATCCTCGCCCCGGTCGGCCATGAGGGAGGCCGCGAGCTCGTCCGCGTCCTGGTAGTCGTACGGCGGGACCTGCAGCACCACACCCTGATGAATCGCGTCCGCTGAGAGCCGGTCCAGCTCGCCGCGCGAGGCCTCGAGCGTAGGCACCTGGGCCTCGGCGCACAACTGCAGGATGTCCTTGACGCGGTCGTCCATCTCGATCTTGGTGGCCACGAACAACGTCTTGGCGGGCACCCCGGCGCGCAGGGCCTCCAGCACGGCGTTGCGCCCCGTGACGAGGTCCTCCTTGATGGGCCCGGCCCCCGTGCGGGACGGACGCCGGTGCAGGTTCTGCTGCTTGCGCGCGACCGCCTGCTTGGCCTTGTACGCCTTGTGGTAGACGCGGTCCTCGGCCTTGGGCGTGGGGCCGCGGCCCTCCAGGCCCTTGCGGCGCTGGCCGCCGCTACCCACGACCGGACCCTTCTTCTTGCGCGTGGCTCCGGGTCGGTTCTTCTGGGCCATGGTCAGTACTCCGTGTCTGTCACGGGTCACGGCCCGCGGGCCGCCCCGGGGTGGTCGGCGATCTGGCTCCAGTTTAGGCCAGGCTCATCCCCCCACGGACCACTCGGACCCCCGGGCGCCGTCCTTCACGACGACGCTGGCAGCGGCCAGCTGGTCCCGGATCCGGTCCGCGAGCGCCCAGTCCTTCGCCTCACGCGCGGCGGCACGCTGGGCCAGCAGGTCCTGGACGAGGGAGTCGAGCGCGCGGTGCTCGGCGCCGTCGGCGTCCCGAGCGCCGTCGAGACTCATCAAGGGGAGCAATCCCAGGACGTCGGACATGCCCGCGATCGCGGAGACGAGCGGCTGGGCGGTCGCGGCCTCCGGGCCCGAGAGAGCCGTGTTGGCCGCGCGCACCGTCTCGTGCAGCACCGCGAGCGCGCGGGGCACGTTGAGGTCGTCGTCCATGACCGCGACGAACTCCTCAGGCACATCCGTGTGCTCCCAGGACACGCTGAGTCCGGAATGCTGCGCGGCCGCGAGGACGGCTTCCACGCGCTCGACGGCGGCGGTGGCCTCCCGCAGGGACGTGGGCCGGTAGTCCAGCACGGAACGGTAGTGGGCCTGGCCCAGGTAGTAGCGCACGGCGAGCGGCCGTGCTTCCGCGAGCATGCTCGCCGGGGAGACCGTGTTGCCGATTGACTTGGACATCTTCTCGCCCTCGTACGTCACGAGCCCGTTGTGCAGCCAGAAGTTGGCGAACGGGCGGCCCGCCGCGGTGGACTGGGCGAGCTCGTTCTCGTGGTGCGGGAAACGCAGGTCTAGGCCGCCGCCGTGGATGTCGAAGTGCGCGCCCAGGTATTTGTGGGCCATGGCCGAGCACTCCAGGTGCCAGCCGGGGCGGCCGCGGCCCCACGGGGAATCCCACGACGCCGTGGCGGGCTCGCCCTCCTTGTGTCCCTTCCACAGCGCGAAGTCGCGGGGATCGCGCTTGCCGCGGGGATCGGCGTCCGGGGCGTCCTGCATGTCCTCCACGCGTTGCCGGGTGAGTTCGCCGTAGCGGGGCCACGAACGGACGTCGAAGTAGACGTCGCCGGAATCGTCGAGTGCGGGGTACGCGTGCCCGGCGTCGATCAGCTCCTGGATCAGCGAGTGCATCTCCGGGACGTGGCCCGTGGCCCGGGGTTCGTACGTGGGGGCCTCGATACCGAGCGCGGAGTAGGCCCGCCCGAACACACCCTCGAACCGGTAGGCCAGCGCCCACCATGGTTCGCGCGGGTGGTCACCCTGGTAGTCGTTCTCGAACGAGGCGTGCGCGTTGGCCAGGATCTTGTCGTCGATGTCCGTCACGTTGCGCACCGTGGTGACCTCGTAGCCACGGAAGCGCAGCCAGCGGGCCAGGATGTCGAACACGAGCGCGGAACGCACGTGGCCGATGTGCGGTGCGCCCTGCACCGTGGCACCGCAGTAGTAGAGGCCCGCCTCGCCGGGTCGCACGGGGACGAAGTCCTTGACGGTCGCGGAAGCGGTGTCGTAGAAGCGCAAAGTCACCCTGCCAGTCTAACGGGGTGGCGCCGCACGCTCGCGGCGGGCGGGTTCGGTCGGCCGGCACTACTGGCGGGCTCCCCCGGTGGACTCGACCGGTCTGCTGGGTTGCGGCCGGTGGGCTCGGTCGCCGCCCGTTTGAGCTCAGCCGTGCGGGAACACGATCGCGGTGGCGATCGCCGCGAGACCCTCGCCCCGGCCCGTGAGCCCCAGAGCGTCCGTGGTGGTCGCGCTCAGGTGCACCGGCGCGCCAGCCGCTTCCGTGAGCACCGCGGCGGCCTCGTCCCGCCGAGGGGAGAACTTGGGCCGGTCGCCCACGAGCTGGACGGAGACATTGCCCACCCGGAAGCCGGCCTCGGTCACGATCCGCACTGCCTCCGAGAGGATCCGACACCCCGAGGCCCCGGCGAACTCCGGGCGGTCCGTTCCGAAGTGCGCTCCCAGGTCCCCCACGCCGGCCGCGGAGAACAGCGCGTCCGCCGCGGCGTGTGCCACGACGTCCCCGTCCGAGTGCCCGCTCAGTCCCGGCTCGCCGGGCCACATGAGTCCGGCGATCCACAGCGGGGTGCCCTCCGGGCCGAACGCGTGCACGTCCACCCCGATCCCCACGAGCGGAACGGGGTACGGCTGGGGTTCCGGGGTCGATGGATCGGCGGGGCCTGGGGTTGCGTCAGTCATGCGGCCATTGTGCCGGACAGGCCGAGTCCCGCTCACGCACGATCGCGTGGGCGAGTACCAGGTCCAGGGGACGGGTGATCTTGAAGGACTCCTCGTCCCCGGCCACGAATTCCACGGGGTGTTCGGGGGCGAACAGTTCCACAAGACTCGCATCGTCCGTGATGCCTTCGGGATCCCCTGCGGAGCCCGTCACCGTGGTGGCCGCCTCTGCCGTTCGAACACTGTGCCCGAGCTGGGGGTCCTCCCCCGTGGCGTCCAGTGGGCCGTCCGGGAGCAGACCGGCCGCGCGGTTCACCCGTTCGAGCAGTGCACGGTCGAAACCCTGGGGTGTCTGGACGCTGCGCAGCCCCGCCCGGTCCACCGTCCCGGTACTGCGCCCGTGGGTGTCCACACCGCGCACGGTGTCGGTCACCGGGGTCACGGGAACCACGGCCTGTGCACCCGTATGCAGGGCGGTGACCACCCGCTCGAGGACGGCGGGCGGGGTGAGACAGCGAGCGGCGTCGTGCACCAGGACGTGGGTGACACCCGCGGGCAGGGCGGTCAGTGCTGCCGCGACCGACTGGGCGCGTGTGGCACCCCCGGTCACGGCCGCGGCCCCCGCGGCGCGCGCGACGGCCGTGAGGTCCGTGTCTCCGGCGGGCACGGTCACGATCACCGCGGCACCGGGCAGGGTCCCGCACACCGTGGCAAGCGCGTGCTCCAGGATCGGTCGACCGGCCACGGGGACGAGCGCCTTGGGCATCCCGTACCCGAGCCGCGTGCCGGAACCGGCGGCCACGACAATGACGGCGAGCCCGTCCATGGCGGACGGGCTCGCGAGGTCGGAAATCTGGGACACGAAGACGTGCTACGGGAATCAGGCCGCGGACAGGATGTCGTCCAGGCGCTTCTCCGCTTCTTCCTCGTCGATCTTCTTGGCCAGTGCCAGCTCGGAGGTGAGGATCTGGCGGGCCTTGGTCAGCATGCGCTTCTCGCCGGCGGAGAGGCCCTTGCCGCGATCGCGGCGCCACAGATCACGCACGACCTCGGCGACCTTGAGGACGTCGCCGGAGGCGAGCTTCTCGAGGTTGGCCTTGTAGCGGCGCGACCAGTTGGAGGCTTCCTCGGCGTCCTTGGCCTGCAGGACCGCGATGACCTCCTTGAGGCCTTCCTCGTCCACGACGTCCCGCACACCCACGAGATCGACGTTCTCCGCCGGGACCTCGATCATGAGATCGCCCTGGGTGACCTTCAACCGGAGATACATCTTCTCCTCACCCTTGATGGTTCGAGTCTTGATCTCCTCGATAGTTGCGGCACCGTGGTGCGGATAGACAACCGTTTCGCCAACCTCAAAAACCATGCACAAACCCCTTTCAGCCCGCCAAGTCTACCACGGTGTATGATTGCCCACCTTTCCGCGAGCCCCGTCCGTGGCCGCTCCACGAACCGCATCACGGGGCCTTATGGAGGCCACCCGGGAAGCGCCCGGGCGGGTGTGCGTGACCCGGCCGTGCGGCGTCGTCGTCACTCCATAAGCGCGCGTACCACGGGCCCACGGGCGCGCCACGAACGGGGCGCGGATGCAGACGATCCGTGGCCAAACCGATAGACTGACTGCAGATTTTGCACCCGCTGTCAGAGAGCCCGAGGAGTTCGTGCCGTGAAGAACGCCGCCCACAAGAAGTTGCAGCACCTCGGAATGGGTGCGGCGGCACTCGCCGTCCTGACCGGTGTGAGCGGGTGCGCGTACATCAGCCCGCAGGCCACCATGGACAGCTACGCCCCGACGGACGGGATCCAGATGGACCTGGGTGACGTCCAGCTGCGCAACATCCTGGTCGTCGCCGAGGACGAGAACTCCGAGGGCCGCGTGTTGGGCACCCTGATCAACACCGGCGACCAGACCGAGACCGTCACCATGGACGCCAATGGCGCCCGCGCGAGCGTGGAGGTCCCCGCCAACCAGGAGGTCGTGCTCGAGAAGTCCCGGCCCGTGCTGTTGGACCGCGCCGGCGCGAACCCCGGCCTGATGGTGGACACCACGTTCACCGCGGACGACCAGGACCAGACCACCCAGGTCCCCGTCCTGGACCACACCTACCCGCGCTACGCATCCTTCGTCCCCGGCGGCGCACCGTCCACCCCGGCCAACCCCTCCAACACTCCGGCCCCCGCGGGCGAGGCGCACGGCGGGCACTGACCCCTTACACCACCCACGCCGACCGGCGCGAGCGAGCGCCCGGGCCCCGAACACGAGGGTCCGGGCGCTCGCTTTCTCCGACCGGTGTACAGACGGAAGAACCGCACCCTGCTAAGGGGGCGCTCCTTACGTCATACGGGTGCCGCTCGGTGGAGGCGTCGGGATCAGGGCTCGAACTTGTACCCGAGACCGCGCACGGTCACGATGTGCTGCGGCGCGGACGGCTCCGGTTCCACCTTGGAACGCAGCCGCTTGATGTGCACGTCCAGGGTCTTGGTGTCCCCCACATAGTCGGAACCCCACACCCGGTCGATGAGCTGGCCCCGGGTGAGCACGCGGCCCGCGTTGCGCAGCAGCATCTCCAGCAGTTCGAACTCCTTGAGCGGCATGGCCACCGGCTCCCCGCCCACGTGGACCACGTGACGCTCGACGTCCATCCGCACGGGACCCGCGGCGACCGTGGCCGTGATCAGTTCCTCCGGTTCGGAATGCCGCCGCAGCACCGCCCGGATCCGCGCCACGAGTTCGCGCGACGAATACGGCTTAGTCACGTAGTCGTCCGCGCCGAGCTCCAACCCGAGCACCTTGTCGATCTCCGCGTCCTTGGCGGTGAGCATGATAATCGGGACCGTGGAGCGCTGCCGGATCTGTTTGCAGACCTCGGTCCCTGACTGGCCGGGCAGCATGAGGTCCAACAGGACGAGGTCCGCGCCGGTGCGGTCGAACTGCGCCACGGCCTCGAGCCCGTCCGCGACCACGGTGACCTCGAACCCCTCACGGCCCAGCAGGTACGCCAACGGGTCGCTCAGGGATTCCTCGTCCTCGATCATGAGAATCTGGGTCACGCGCGCTCCTCCACTCGCTGTTTACGCAGCCCTCCGCGCGGGGGCTCCGCCTGGTCCTCGGGTTCCTCCATGGGCGGCAGCACGAGGGTGAACGTGGACCCCCGGCCCGGCTGGGACCACACGGAGACCTCCCCGCCGTGCTGCGCCATGACGTGTTTGACGATGCTCAATCCCAGACCGGTACCCCCGGTCTGGCGGGACCGAGCGCTGTCCACCCGGTAGAAACGTTCGAAGATCCTGTCCTGCTCGGTCTCCGTGATGCCGGGGCCCTGATCCGTGACGGTGATGTGCGCCATCCCCTCCCGCTCCCGCAGGCCGATGCCCACGCGGGTGTTCTCCGGGGAGTACCGCACGGCGTTGTCGATCAGGTTGCGCACCGCGGTCACGAGCATGTCCGGGTCCCCGAACACGGGGGTCTCGATCCGCCCGCCCACCTTGATGCTGATGTTCTTGGCCTCCGCGGCCAGTTTGTTCCGGTCCACGGCCTCACGCACCGCGCGGTTGAGATCCACGGCAGTGCCTTTGGCCACCACGTCCGTGGCCTGCAACCGGGACAGTTCGATGATGTCCTGCACGAGCGCACTCAGCCTCATGGACTCGCGCTGCAGGCTCGCGGCGAAGTGGCGGACCGCGTCCTGGTCCTCCGCGGCGTCCTCGATGGCCTCGGACAACAGGCTGATGGCGCCCACGGGCGTCTTCAACTCGTGGGAGACGTTGGCCACGAAGTCGGTGCGGATGGACTGGGCGCGCACGATCTCGGTCTGGTCGTCCGCGAGCAACAGGATGTACTCGTCCGCGATGGTCACGACCCGCACGTCCAGCACGATCGACCCGTGTTGGAACTGCCCGCGGGTCAGCTCCAGGCGCTTCTCCTCCACGACGCCGTTGCGGCGCGTATTGCGGATCATCTCCAGCAGGTCCTGGTGCACCACCGTGTGCCCGCGCACAATCCCGTACGCGTAGGACGCGGGGGACGCGCGCACGACGCCGTCCACGCCGTCGACCACGACGTACGCGAGGCCCAGCGCCGCGAGGATCTCCGCGGTGCCCTCGGGCAGCGTGGGTTCCTGGACGTCCGCCAGCGAATGGCGACGCCGCTGGCTCACCCGCACGGCGATCACCCCGCTGATGCCGAGCAAGAAGCCGATGAAACCGGCCAGCAGGGCAATCGACGTATCGCTCACGGTGTCAGCTTAGACGGCCCGCCCGGACGCACCCCGGTGATCCGCGCCCCGTGGGGGCCGGTTCAACGAACGTTCACCTGGGGATGACGATTCGTTCACGGCAGCCTGTGAACCTGGTCGGGCGCGTGCGAATTCGTCGTGCCGCTCCCCCGATGACATCCCGATGGCACCCGGCCCACTCAACCCGCGTAGGCTACGGACCAGGACTTGCCATGAACGAAAGGACGCCCCCTGTGCGTAAGGTTTTCCAGGCTGAGCTCCACCAGGTCGGTGAGGAGCTGATTCAGATCGCCACGCTCGTGCAGCAGGCATTGGGCAGCGCCCGCACCGCATTCCTCGACGCCGACATCCAGGTGGCCGAAGAGGTCATCTCCAACGACGCTCGCATCGACTTCCTGCAGAACGATCTCGATGAGCGTTCCATCGACATCCTGGCCCTGCAGTCCCCCGTGGCCTCCGACCTCCGCATGATCGTGGGCGCGCTGCGTATGAGTGCCTCGCTCGAGCGCATGGGCGACCTGGCCCGTCACCTAGCCCAGCTGGCCCGGTTGCGCTTCCCCGAGCCCGTCCTGCCCGAGGCCATGCGCGGGCACTTCGAGGAGATGTTCGACATCGACGCGCGTCTGGTCGAACGCGTGATCTCCGTGCTCGAGGACCGGGACATCTCCGAGGCGGACCAGATCTTCGCCTTGAAGTCCGAGCTGAACCTCAAGCACCAGCAGGTGTTCGAGATGCTCGCGGATCCCGACTGGGATTCCTCCGTGCCCA
Source organism: Kocuria marina (assembly GCA_014652975.1). Lineage (GTDB taxonomy): Bacteria > Actinomycetota > Actinomycetes > Actinomycetales > Micrococcaceae > Kocuria > Kocuria marina. Next base: position 22,253 of record BMZV01000006.1, read on the forward strand.
CCGCGGTGGACGTCACGCTCGCTTCCCGCTACCTCGAACGCATCGGTGACCACGGCGTCTCCGTGGCCCGCAAGGTCTCCTACCTCGTGACCGGCGACTGGGCCCCCGCGACCGACAGCCACCCCACCGGCCACGGACACATCGGCGCCGACGCCGGCGAGTGAGCGGTGCGGGTCCCGGTGGCGTGAGCCGCCGGAACCCGTGACGGCGCGCCCCGGGTGGGATCATCCGGGGACCGGCCCGAGCGGCGTCGTCCGATCGCTCCGAATGGCGGCGTACACGCGGCCCCGCGAGACACGGCGACAATGAGAATCCCCGGCACCGAAGTGTGCCGGGGATTCGTCACGGTGCCAGAAGGGTTACTTCTTGCCCTGGTTGGCCACGGCCTGGATGGACTCGGCGGCGGCGTCCGGGTCCAGGTAGCGCCCACCGGGGGTCACGGGCTTGAGGTTCTGATCCAGCTCGTAGTACAGCGGGATGCCCGTGGGGATGTTCAGCCCGGCGATGTCGTCGTCCGAGATACCGTCCAGGTGCTTGACGAGTGCGCGCAGCGAGTTGCCGTGCGCGGCCACGAGGACCGTCCTGCCGCTCTTGAGATCGGGGACGATCTGCTCCTCCCAGTACGGCAGGAACCGCTCCAGGACGTCCTTGAGGCACTCAGTGCGGGGCAGGTCGGGAACGTCCGCGTAGCGGGGATCCCCGGCCTGCGACCACTCGGAGGAATCGTCCAGGGCGGGCGGCGGGGTGTCGTAGGAACGGCGCCAGACCATGAACTGTTCCTCGCCGTACTGCTCGCGGATCTCCGCCTTGTTCTTGCCCTGCAGGGCACCGTAGTGGCGCTCGTTGAGCCGCCACGACCGCTTGACGGGGATCCAGAGGCGGTCCGCGGCGTCGAGCGCGAGGTTGGCGGTGTTCATGGCGCGGCGCAACAGGGACGTGTGCACCACGTCCGGCAGCAGCTGGTTCTCGGCGATCAGTTCACCGCCGCGGGTGGCCTCGGCGCGGCCCCTGTCCGTGAGCGGGACGTCCACCCAGCCCGTGAACAGGTTCTTCTCATTCCAGTCGGACTGACCGTGGCGCAGCAGGATGAGCTTGTGGGTAGCGGAATCGTTAGCCATGGGGCCATTGTCCCACCCCGGGGCCACCGAGGGAACGCGTGTCGTGACGTGCGCACTACAGTGTGGGTGTGCCAACCCAGCCCCGCCCCGTGGGATCGATCACCCGCGGGACCACGAACCCGAACCGCCTCCGGCGCGCGGACCGGTACCTCACCGGGGTCCTGGCCCCGCTCGTGCGCCGGGCATACGACCCCCTGCTCGTGGACCTGGGGTTCGGGGCGGCCCCGATCACCGCGGTCGAGCTGTGGCAGCGGGCGCGCACGGTGCGCCCGGACGTGGAGGTCATGGGCATCGAGATCGACCCGGACCGGGTGGCCGCGGCCCAACCCCACACCCGCCCGGGGCTGTCCTTCCGGTGTGGGGGCTTCGAGATCCCCTCGGGGTCACGCTCCCCGGTCTTCGTACGCGCGTTCAACGTGCTGCGGCAGTACCCGGTGGAAGAGGTCCCCGCCGCGTGGCACCTCGCGTGCGGGCGGCTCGCGCCGAACGGGGTCCTGATGGACGGCACGTGCGACGAGATCGGGCGCCTGGCCACGTGGTTATGTTGCACCGTGGAGGGCCCCCGCACCTTCACCGTGAGTATGCGTCCAGGTGCGTTCACCGTGCCCTCGGACGTGGCCGCACGACTGCCCAAGGCGTTGATCCACCGTAACGTCCCGGGCGAGCGGGTCCACGCATTCCTCGCGGCCGCCGACGCCGCGTGGCTGGCCAACGCGGCCCTGTCACCATTCGGTCATCGACAGCGCTGGACGGCGATGTGCCGGGACCTGCGCGCCGCCGGGTGGCCCGTACTGCACGGGCCCCACCGGTGGCGGCTCGGGGAACTCACGGTGCCGTGGTCCGCGGTCGCGCCGGACGAACCGGGATGGCGCGTCGAGGGCTGACCCACCGAGCCCGTGGGAGGTCGACCCCACGGTGGCTCGACATGCGCTCCGGGAGAGACCTCGAACGGTAAATGCCTACTACTTGTACCCGGGGTTCTTGGACTCGCCCGAGACAGCGGGGCGCACGTCCGCGAGGTACACCCCGGTGATCGTCGCGGCGATCAGCATGAGGATCAACGAGCCGGTCCCCGGGACACCCACGGCCAGCAGCGTGAGGGTGGAGAACACTGCACTGAACACGGACACCACCGCGGCGCCACCTGTCAGGGCGAGCCAGAACGTCTTGGTCCGCTTCCACGCGCGTTCGAACTGCACCGCCGAACGCCGCAAGCAGTCGAACACCGCGAGCAGCGCGAGGACGGCCACCACCAGGGTGATGGCGTAGTCCAGGTAGTTCGCCAGAACGATGGCCCAAGGAATGGAAGTCACGGGGTCAGTCTATCGATCCGCGAGCGCGTCGAGTCCGGCCCGGAGGTCCTCCCAGAGGTCCTCCACGTTCTCGATCCCCACGGACAGGCGCAGCAGGTTCTCGGGGACGGTCTCCGGTTCGTCGTGGTGGCGACGACGCCGCTCGATCAAGGACTCCACCCCGCCCAGGGACGTGGCGGGGGTCCACACGCGAAGGTCCGTCAGGAGACGTTCGGCCGCAGCGACGTCGCCGTGGGGGACCACCGAGATCACCGAACCGAAACCGCCCTGCAATTGCGCGGTGGCGCGCTCGTGGCCGGGATCGGACGCGAGGCCCGGGTAGCGCACGTGGGCCACGGCGGGGTGGGCCTCGAGCCGGCGGGCCAGTTCCGCGGCGGTGGCCATGGAACGTTCCACGCGCACCGCGAGGGTACGCACGCCGCGCAGCGCGAGCCACGCTTCGAAGGGGCCGGGGATCCCGCCCTCGAGAGATCGCTGGGAATGCAGGCGTTGCCGCAGCTCGGGCGTGGCGCACAGCACCGCACCCATCAACACGTCCGAGTGACCGGCGATGTACTTGGTCGCGGAATGCACCACCAGATCCGCCCCCACGCCCAGGGGACGCTGCAGCAGGGGCGTGGCGAACGTGTTGTCCACGCACGTGAGCACCCCCTTTTCCCGTGCGGCGCGCACGAGTGCGGGCACGTCCGCGATCTCGAGCATGGGGTTGGTGGGGCTCTCGACCCAGAGCATGTCCGCGCCGTCGAGTGCCGCGGAGGTGGCCTCGGTGTCCGTGATGTCCACGGTGCGCACCGTGAAGATGCCGCGCTCCTGCCATGTGTGCGCGAGCGCCACGCTGCCCTGGTAGCTGTGGCGCGGCAGCACGAGCGTGCCGCCCACGGGCACGAGGGTGAGCACCGCGGTGATCGCGGCGAGCCCGGACGCGTAGGACAGCGCGGGGCACGGGGCCTCCTCGAGCTGGGCCAGGACGTCCTCGAACGCCTCCCACGTGGGGTTGGTCAGCCGAGCGTAGGTGCGGTCCGCGGGGTCGAGCTCCCCGGTGCCCCGGTAGGTGGAGGTCAGCACCACGGGCGGGTTCACGGGCGCGTCGTGTTCGTGGTCGGGGCGGCCGCCGGCGACCACCACGGTGTCTTTACGCATTGCTCCAGCCTAATCCCGCGGCGCCGTGCGGCCCGTCCTGTGGACGCCCACGGCACCGCTGTAGCTGTCGGGTGCGATCGCTACAGTGGGGGCGTGAAGCAATCAGCGCGCGGGGCCCTCATCGTGTTCGAAGGCGGTGACGGCGCCGGGAAGTCCACCCAGGCTGCGGCGCTCGTGGCCGCCCTGCGCCGCGACGGTCGTACCGTGACGCCCACGCGCGAGCCCGGGGGCACACCCCTCGCGGAATCTGTGCGCGCGCTCGTGCTCGATCCCTCCCACGCGCCGGTGTCCGCGGTGACCGAGGCACTGTTGTTCGCGTCCGCGCGCGCGGACCACGTGGCGCGCAGGATCCGCCCCGCCCTCGAGCGCGGGGAGGTCGTGATCTGCGACCGGTTCGTGGACTCCTCCGTGGCGTACCAGGGGGCGGGACGCGGGCTGGGCACCGAACGCGTGCTCGAACTGAACCGGTGGGCCGTGCAGGGTCTCGTCCCGGAGCTCACCGTGCTGTTGGACGTGGACCAGACCACCGCCGAGGCCCGACGCCGCGAGCGCGCCCTGGCCACGGACCGCATGGAGTCCGAGGCGCGGGCGTTCCACGACGCCGTCAACGCGGCCTTCCGCGAGCTCGCCGCGCATGCACCCTCCCGCTACCTGGTCCTGGACGCGTCCGCGCCCGCGGCCGAGCTCACGGACGCGATCGTGGACCGGGTCACCGGGATCCTCGCCGAGCGCACAGAGGTTTCCGCGTGAGCGTGTGGGACGAGGTCGTCGGTCAGCCCCGCGTGGTGGAGCAGTTACAACGCGCGGCCCGCGACAACGACCCGACCCACGCGTGGCTGTTCACCGGGCCCCCGGGCTCCGGTCGCTCCACGGCCGCGCGCGCCCTGGCCGCAGCGCTGTTGTGCGAGCACGGCACGGGCTGCGGCACGTGCCACGCGTGTCGCACGGCGTTCGCCGGGACCCACGCGGACGTGACCCATTTCGTCACGGAGAACCCGCAGATCAGCATCGAGGAAGCCCGCGAGCTCGTGGTCAAGGCGCAGGATCGGCCCTCCGTGGGCTCGTGGCGGATCATGATCGTCGAGGACGCCGACCGGATGACCGAGCGCACCTCCAACGTGATGCTCAAGAGCATCGAGGAACCCCCTCCGCACACCATCTGGTTGTTGTGCGCCCCCTCCCCCATGGACGTGCTCGTGACCATCCGTTCCCGCTGCCGCCCCGTGACCCTCAAGGTCCCGTCCCCCGAGGACGTCGCCCGGTTGCTCGTGGCCCGGCACGGGGTCCCGGAGCAGCGCGCCATCGAGTGCGCGCGGTTGTCCCAGTGCCACGTGGGCGTGGCCACGCGACTCGCCCTGTACGACGACGCCCGCACCCGCCGCCAGGAGGTCGTCTCCCTGCCGCTATCCATGCACGGGGTGACCCGGGCGGTCAAGGCCGCGGACCGCTTGCACCGCCTCGCCGTGGACGAGTCCACCGCGGACGCCGAGGCCCGCAACAACGAGGAACGCGCGCAGTTGCTCGCGGCCATGGGTGCCCCCGAAACCGGCCGTGTGCCACCCGCCATCCGGGGTGCCCTCAACCGGCTCGAAGCCGATCAGAAGCGACGCTCCCGGCGCATCCAGACCGACACCCTGGACCGCTTCCTGATCGACCTCACCACGTTCTACCGGGACGTGCTGAGCGTTCAGCTCGACACCGGGACGGTCCTGATCAACCAGCACCTGGGTGAGCAGATCCACGGGTACGCGACCAACACCACCGCCGAGCACACCTTGCACAAGATCGACGTGATCAGCGAGACCCGGCGCCGCATCCGCACCAACGTCAGCGCACAACTCGCGTTCGAGGCCATGATGGTGGCCATCGTCTGAGCCGAGAGGACCCCGTGAACCGTTCCCTCCCCCGCCGCCTGGCCGTCCTGCTGTGCACCGCCGCGCTGGCCTTGACCGCGTGCGCCGATCCCTCCCGGGAGTCCGGCGCCCGGGGCAGCGCGGACCCGGACGTCACCTCCGGCGTGGACTCCGCGCTGACGTCCTACTACACCCAGACGCCGCAGTGGCGGGAGTGCACCAAGACCTCCGAACGGCAACAGTTCCCGAGCGGTCTGGAGTGCGCGAGCATCACGGTCCCCGTGGACTACGCGAACCCCTCCGCCGGTGACACCACCGTGGAGATCGCCCGGTTGAAGGCCACCGGCTCCTCCCCCGCGGGTGCCCTGTTCCTCAACCCCGGCGGGCCGGGCGGATCCGGCGTGGACATGATGGGCTCCGCAGACTACTTCACGGCCAAGGAGGTGCGCAGGAAGTACGACCTCGTGGGGTTCGACCCCCGCGGTGTGGACCGTTCGGACGGGATCCGCTGTCTCACGGATCCGGAGATGGACCAGTGGCGTTCCGAACCGGCCTTCGACCCGCGCCGGCAGTCCCTGGACGAGGTGCGGCAGAGCTCCCGGGAGATCGGTGAGAAGTGCCACGAGCACTCCTCGGCCGTGGTCTCCCACATGGACACCCAGAGCGTGGCCCGGGACCTGGACGTCCTGCGCGCCGTCCTGGACCAGCCCGCGACCCACTACCTGGGGTTCTCCTACGGCACCGAGATCGGCGCCACGTACGCGCACCTGTTCCCCCAGCGTGCCGGGCGCATGGTGTTGGACGGCGCCGTGGACCCCACCCTGGACGATCGCGCCACCACGCTCGCGCAGGCCAAGGGCTTCGAGGACAACCTGCGCCACTTCGTGGCCGACTGCCAGGAGACGAACAACGACTGCGCCGTGGCCGGCGCGGACGTGGACGCGGGGATGGCCACCATCCAGCGCATGTTGCGCTCGGTGGCCCAGGACCGCCCCACGGTCTCGGACGGACGCTCCGTGACGCCGACCAATGCGATCGAGGGGATCCTGGTCCCCCTCTACTCGACCGCCTCGTACCCGCAGCTGAACTCCGCCCTGCAGCAGGCCCTGGACGGCAACCTGGACGCGCTCATGGCGTTCTCCGACTCCAACCACGGGCGTGAACCCTCCGGGAAGTACACGTCCAACGTGTCCATGGCGTTCACGGCGGTCTCCTGCCTGGACACGGTGTCCAACGACGTCACGGACGAACAGATGGCCCGGGCGGCCCGTGAGATGACCCAGCAGGCCCCCACGTTCGGTCCCTACCTGGGTTATGGTGCGGCCGCGTGCCAGGGCTGGCCGGACAAGCCCGTCAAGCCCTTGGACACGTATCGGGCGGATCTGGAGACTCCCACCCTGGTGATCGGCACGACCCACGATCCCGCCACCCCGTATCCGTGGGCCCATTCCCTGCAGCAGCAGATGGGCGACGCCCGTCTGCTCACCCACGAGGGATACGGGCACACCGCCTACACCTCCGGCAACCCCTGCGTGACCCGCGCCGTGGACGACTACCTCCTGGACGGCACCCTGCCGGACGAGGGTGCCACGTGCGGTGACTGAGGCCCGCCGCCGGGTGCCATCCACGCGGCCACCGGCCCCTGTACCCGGGTGATCCGTGATTGGTGGTGTTCCGGCCCGATCTGATACTGTTTCCGGGTGCATCTGGGCCGCAATGGTCCCGGTCACGCCGCCTTAGCTCAGTCGGTAGAGCGATTCACTCGTAATGAATAGGTCGCCGGTTCGATTCCGGCAGGCGGCTCCATGGACCATCCCCGTTCTCCCCGGCAGGACCTGCTGCGCGGAGGGCGGGGATCGTCATTTCCGCGCCTGCTCCCTGTTTAGTGCGGCTGGCCCCTGCCACCCGCCCTCCGTCGGCCGGCATCTGTGGTTTCAGGCCTGTGGGTCCTTACGCCGGTGACATATTGGCAACGATTTCGCGCAACACTTCCTAAACACAACGCTGTTCCATAACATATGTGTCAGGACGTTGTGGCTCTGGCTGCCCAATGATCCAGAACAGGGGACACCATGGCGCCCCGGGGGTTCCTTCAATCGGCCGAGATCCACGACCGACGGGCAAGGGGAACCCCCGGAGCCCCTCCCGAGCCTGAGACGCCACCGTCCACACCCACATTTGTTGCCTGCGGGCATCGGGTGCGCTGAGGGTGCAATACCTCTGAGACACCGCTCATCCGATGTGAACGTCAACCACCCAGGGGAACGTCAACCATCCCGAGAGACGTAACGGATCCGATCACACACCCGTTACCCGGTGGGACCCTCAATCCTCCGGCGAGTGCTCCGCATGCTCACCGAGCAGCCGCTCCGCCGCAGTTACGTACTCCGTCACGACCGTTGAGCGGCGTTGGATGGCGCTCACACCCTGCGATGGTGCCGAGAGCTGCTCGGGGGACCCAGCGGCGTCGCCCCCGGAACCTGGCTCACCCACGAGACCCGACGTCCCCTCCCCCGCCATACCCGACGCGAACGAATGGGCATGGGAACCCGCGGCGAACCGCGCCATGGTGAGCGCCTCCGCGGCCTGGGCCATGGAATTGCCGGCCCGGGAGAGCTGCCGGTGCACGTCCGAGAGGTAACCGTCCGTGGAGTGCGGGATGTCCTGCGAGCGCGATGGGGCGCGCACGTGCGCCTCCATGCACACGGCGCGCACCCTGGGCAACAGGTCCGCGAGGTCGTTGGCCACCGGCACGGCGGCGGCGCGCAGTTCGGGGTCGCGCACGGATTCCAGGATCTGGTGGTAGCGGTCCAGGCCGCGCTTGAAGCGGTCGTGGGCCCGGCGCCAGACGCCCTCGCCCAGTTCACGTTCGTCGCGGCGCGTGGCCCTGTAGTCGCTGAAGAAACCCACCGATACCCCTTTCCGATCCGCCACCCGCGGGCAGCAGTCAATGGTACCGCTTCAGCAGCACCGGCCCTCGGGGTGCGCCTCCTGCCAGTCCTGGTAGTCCCGCCAGAATTCGCGTTCCGTCATGAGCGGCGTCCCGCACCCCGAGGCCCGGTGGTACTGCACGTAGTGCTCGTACTTGTCCGCACCGAGCACCCCGTTGCCGAAGCGCAACGCGCCGCGCCACCACGAGCCGACGCGGGCGAGCACCGGGATCTGCGCCGCGCCCGACATCAGTGGTGTCCTCCGCCGGTGGGGGTGCGCTGCTCGATCGGCAGCGCGTCCCATTGCTTGGCCAGGGCCTTCTCGGACGGTGTGGCTCCCAGGCCCGACGGCGCGTAGAAGCGGGACTCCACGTAGGGGTCCTCGTGCGTGCGGCGCTCGTGCCCGCGCAACGCCTTGACGGCCTCCACGACGGCCATGATCACCACGATGATCGTGAGCACCACGAAGAGGATGGACAGGGTGCCCTGCACGAACGTGTTGCGCACGACCGCTTCCATGGCCTCCACGTTCTTGGCGGTCCCGAAGCTCGTCTGTCCCTGGGCCAGTGCGTCCTTGAACGCGAAGTGGTTGGCCCAGTAGCCCACCTTGGGGTCCGGGGAGAAGATCTTCTGCCAGGACCCCGTGACGGTAACCAGGACGTCGAATGCGAGCGGCAGCAGGATGATCCACAGGTACTTGAAGCGGTGCAGGTTGGCCGCTATGGCCAGACACACCGCGAGCGCGATGGCCGCGAGCAGCTGGTTGGCGATGCCGAACAGCGGGAAGAACGTGTTGATACCGCCCAGCGGGTCCGTGACGCCCAGGATCAGGATGGATCCCCAGCCGGCGACCATGATGGCCGTGGTGAGCCACGCACCCGCGCGCCAATCGGCGTCGCGGAACTTGGGGATGAAGTTGCCCAGGGTGTCGGTGAGCATGAAGCGGGCCACGCGCGTGCCGGCGTCCACCGCGGTGAGGATGAACAGGGCCTCGAACATGATCGCGAAGTGGTACCAGAAGCTCATCATGGAGGCCCCGCCGAGCCACTGGTGCATGATGTGCGACAGCCCGAGCGCGAGGGTGGGTGCGCCACCCGTGCGGGAGATGATGGTCTCTTCGCCCACGGCGTCCGCGGTGCCCTGCAGCAGTTCCGGGGTCACGTGCACGCCGGAGAGACCCAGCGAGTTCACGAACGCCGCGGCGCCCTCCACGGTGCCCATGGTGGCCGCCGGGGAGGAGTTCATCGCGAAGTAGATGCCGCGGTCGATCGACACCGCCGCCACGAGCGCCATGATGGCCACGAAGGACTCCATGAGCATGCCGCCGTATCCGATGAACCGGGTCTGGCGTTCCTTCTCGATCATCTTGGGCGTGGTCCCGGATGCGATCAGGGCGTGGAACCCGGAGAGCGCACCGCACGCGATGGTCACAAACAGGAACGGGAACAGAGAACCGGAGAACACGGGCCCGTCCGAACGGCCCGCGAACTCGCTGACCGCGGGGACTGTGATCTCCGGGCGCACCACCACGATGGCGGCCGCGAGCAGCACGATGGTGCCCACCTTCATGAACGTGGAGAGGTAGTCGCGCGGGGACAGCAGCAACCACACGGGTAGCACGGCCGCGATGAAACCGTAGACGATCACGCACCACGCGAGGGTCACGCGGTCCAGGGTGAACAATTGGGCGCCGAGGTCCGTGCCCGCGACCCAGCCACCGGCAACGATCGCGGCCATGAGCAGGACGAACCCGATGATCGAGACCTCCATGACCTTGCCCGGGCGCAAGTACCGCAGGTAGACACCCATGAACAGCGCGATGGGGATCGTCATCCCCACGGAGAACACACCCCACGGCGACTCGCCCAGGGCATTGACCACCACGAGCGCGAGGATGGCCACGATAATGATCATGATCGCCAAGGTCGCGATGATGGCGGCGTACCCGCCCACCACGCCGAGCTCCTCACGGGCCATCTGACCCAGGGAACGGCCACCGCGGCGCATGGAGAAGAAGAGCACCAGGTAGTCCTGGACCGCACCGGCCAGGATCACGCCCACGATGATCCAGATGGTCCCGGGGAGGTAGCCCATCTGGGCGGCCAACACCGGTCCCACGAGCGGGCCCGCGCCGGCGATGGCCGCGAAGTGGTGGCCGTAGAGCACCCGCCGGTCGGTGGGCATGAAGTCCTTACCGTTGGCGTTGTACTCCGCCGGCGTAGCGCGACGGTCGTCCGGGCGGGTCAGCTTCCGTTCGATGAACTTGGAGTAGAAGCGGTACGCGATGAAGTAGCTGCACACCGCCGCGAAGACAAACCAGATGGCGTTGATGGACTCACCACGCGCGAACGCGATCATGGCCCATGCGATCGCGCCCAGCAGGGCGATGCCCACCCAGATCACGATCCGCAGCGGGGTCCAGCGAGTCTGCTCGTGTTCCAGGACCTCGGGGTCCACGTGATTGGGGGGAAGGTCGGTGCGACCCTCGCCCGCGGGCCGGGGTGCGCCCGCCGATTGCTGATGTGTGGTGCTCATGGGGAAGGCTCCGGATCTCGTGCCAACACGCTGGCAGAAGCGTGAGATTGTTGGCACGAGTGTATGCGAGCGGGACCACATTGTCCCGGCATTGGCACCCTGTCTCGGGCACCCCGATCACACGGTCAGCAGCACCTTGCCCACGTGCGATCCGCTGTCGAAATACTCGTGCGCTTCACGCACCTGGTCGAGCGGGAACGTGCGCGCGACCAGGGGGCGCACCTGTCCGGACGCCACGAGCGGCCACACGTATTCGCCCACCGCCGCCATGATCCGCGCCTTCTCGTCCGCCGGGCGTGCCCGCAGGGTCGTACCGATCACCGCGGCCCGCTTGTTGAGCAACCGTCCCACGTTGAGTTCGCCCTTGATCCCGCCCTGCGTCCCGATGATCACGATGCGCCCGTTCGTCGCCGCGGCCCGGAGGTTGGGCTCGAGGTACTTGGCGCCGACGACGTCCAGGATCACGTCCGCGCCGTGGCCGTCCGTGAGTTCGTGGACCCGCTCCACGAAGTCCTCGTCCTTGTAGTTGATGGGCGTGGCGCCGAGCTCGCTCACGACGCGCATCTTCTCGTCACTGCCCACGGTCGCCAGCACCGTGAGCCCCAGGGCGCGGGCCACCTGGATCGCGTGCGTCCCGATCCCGCCCGCTCCGCCGTGGACGAGCAGGGTTTCCCCCTCCCGGGCCGCGGCGGCCATGAACACGTTGGAGTACACGGTCGCTGCCACCTCGGGCAGCCCCGCCGCGGCGACCGGGTCCACACCGTCGGGCAGCGGGAGGACCTGCCGCCACGGCGCGACCACGCGTTCGGCGTAGCCGCCCGAGTCCACCAGGGCGACGACGCTGTCGCCCACCGCGAGCCCCGCCGCCTCCGGGACGTCCGCCCCGAGTTCCACGACCGTGCCCGACACCTCCAGGCCGAAGATGTCCGTGGCGTCCGGCGGGACGGGGTAGTTGCCGTTGCGCTGCATGACGTCCGCGCGATTGAGCCCCGCGGCGGTCACGGCGATCAGGACCCCCTCTGGGATCAGCTGTGGCTCGGCGGTCTCCGCGGCCTCGAGGACCTCCGGCCCCCCCGATCGGACATCGCGTACTGCTCGCATGGCACTTCCTTCTCTGACGACGGCGTTGTACCCCATTCTCCCGCAGCGGCATCACCCGCGCCAGGGGCGCACCACCGCACCCCTCCCTCCCTGCACCGCGCCGAGGGCATTGGCCCCCCGGGCTCGGCGCATGGAATAATGGCGATTCGTTCGCCCGCGCCGCCGTGGGAGCGCGCGACACTGGAAGGTTGTCCGAGCGGCCTAAGGAGCTGGTCTTGAAAACCAGTGTGCGGTAACCCCGTACCAAGGGTTCAAATCCCTTACCTTCCGCCCAGTTCAAAGGCCCCGGATTCCTGTTCCGTCAGGAATCCGGGGCCTTCGTATGTCCGGCCCTACTGGCACGGATCAGTCGCCCCACCAGCCCTCGGGTTCATGGGGCGCGCGGCGGAGCACACGGCGGCCCACCGAGGTCGCCCCACGTCAAAAAAAGTTTGTCGTTTGCATGGATCCTGGCCGCCTCCGAAATAGACAGTAGTCTGTGATTTGCCTCACAGCTGGGCCCCGCACCCATCCGCCCAAAAGGCCATCGTCAAGAAGAGGTCCGCTCTCCTCGCCCTTCCCACTCTCACCCTGGGGGCTCTGGCGCTCACACCCGCGGCCGCGGGTGCCGTGAACCCGATGAACCCCGTGCTGCCCCTGGCCACGGACGTGCCCATCGCGTGCGGCCAGTTCGTGTCCTCGCACATGGCGATGCCCGGAGGCCCCGCCGACACCGGGGCAGACGGGACCGGCCGTGGTGCTGGGCCACGTGAACGCCACGGGCGGTGGGCCAGGCGTCTTCGCGGACCTGCCCGTCCTGACGCCGGGGGACGAGATCCGCGTGCACCGTGCAGATGGCACGCAAGCCCAGTTCCGGGTCACGCACGCGGAACGCTACGCCAAGGACGCCTTCCCCACGATGCGCGTCTACGGGAACACGGCGGACCCGCAACTGCGGCTCATCACGTGCGACCGCTACGACCCCGCCACCGGCACCTTCGACGAGAATCTCGTGGCCTACGCGACCCTCGTCACCAGGGGAAGCACCCAGCGGTTCCCGAAGTGCAGTCCGGGCGCGGAGCTCAGAGCCCCACGACCTCCCGCAGCTGTTCACTGATCCGCTCGAGCCGCGCCGCGGCCTCCTCGCGGGGAACGGCACCGCCCTCGGGAACCGGGAGGACGACCTCGAGGTAACACTTGAGCTTGGGCTCGGTCCCGGAGGGCCGCACGATCACGCGGTCATCGGCCTCGGTGCGGATGAGGATCCCCTCGGTGGGCAGCATTTCGGGCCCGCCCTTGGACAGATCCGTGTACTCGACCACGGACGAGCCCGCGATCTCCCGCGGCGGGTTCTCCCGCAACCGGTCCAGCCCGCGGGTGATGAGCGAGAGATCCGCCACCCGGAACGTCAACGGCGCGGTCGCGTAGAGCCCGTGGAGCGTGGCGAGCCGGTCCAGTTCCTGCTGCACCGTGGCGCCCCGGTCCTTGAGAGCGGCCACGTAGGAGGCCACCCGCACGGCCGTGGAGATCCCGTCCTTGTCACGCACGGCGCTGGGATCGGTGCAATAGCCGATGGCTTCCTCGTACCCGAAACGCAGCCCGGGGGTGCGGGCGATCCACTTGAACCCCGTGAGGGTCTGACGGAACGAGAGCCCGTGGTGCTCGGCGATCCGCCCGAGCAACCGCCCGGAGACGATCGAGCACGCGAGGGTGTCCCCCGCGCGATCGGGATCCGCTGCGGCGTTCTCCCCCAGCAACGCGCCGAGCTCGTCGCCGCTCAGTCGCCGCCAGTCACGTGCGGGATCGCCCGTGCCCGCGCCCGTGGGGATGGCGACGGCGCAGCGGTCCGCGTCCGGGTCCAGGGCGATCGCGACGTCCGCGTCCTGGTCCGCTGCGAGTGCCACGAGCAGGTCCATGGCCCCGGGTTCCTCCGGATTGGGAAAGGCCACGGTCGGGAAGTCGGGATCCGGCTCGGCCTGTTCGGCCACCACGGAGACCCGCTCGAAACCGGCGCCACGCAGTACGGCGAGCGCGGTGTCCAGGCCCACGCCGTGCATGGGGGTCAGCGCGATGGAGATCTCGGAACGGGCCTCGGGGTCGCGCAGGCACCCGGCGCGTTCGATGTAGCCGGCGACCAGATCGGCGTCGGCGGCTGAAACACGCGAGGAGTCCCGGGGAACGCGATCCGCGGGAGGGGCGGCGGCCATGTGCTCAGCGATCAGGGCGTCGTCCGGGGGCACGATCTGCACGCCGCGCTCGTCGTCGGAGCCCACCGCGCGACCGCCCAGGTAGACCTTGTACCCGTTGTCCGCGGGCGGGTTGTGGGACGCGGTGACCATGACGCCGGCGTCCGCGCCCAGTTGTCGCACGGCGTAGGCCACGAGCGGGGTGGGCAGCCGGGACGGCAACCGCACGGCCCGGCATCCGGCGGCGGAGAAGACCGCAGCGGCGTCGGCGGCGAAGTCCTCGGAACCGTGGCGCGCATCGCACCCGACCACGACCAGGGGCGCGGGCCCCGAGCGCTCCGTGAGGAAGGAGGCGAGCCCGGCGCTCGCGCGGATCACGACCGCGCGGTTCATCCGCGATTCCCCCGCGCCCACGGCCGCGCGCAGCCCGGCGGTGCCGAACACGAGCGGTCCGGAGAAGCGCGAGTCGAGCTCGGCGAGCGCGGGCTCGTCACCGGAGGCGGCGGCGTTCGACAGCTCGGTGAGTTCGTCGCGGGTCGCGGGATCGGGGTCGTGCTCGACCCACTGCCGCACCCGCTCGAGCAGCTGGTCGCTCATCAGGAATCGAGCCCCTCGAGCACCGCGCGGGTCCCGGACAGCCCGAGGCGCGTGGCGCCGGCGTCGATCATGGCCAGCGCGGCCTCGGTCGTGCGGATCCCGCCGGAGGCCTTCACGCCCAGGCGCCCGCCCACGGTCTCGGCCATGAGGCGCACCGCCTCGACCGACGCCCCGCCCGCGGGGTGGAAGCCCGTGGACGTCTTGACGAAGTCCGCGCCGGCGGCCTCGGCCTCGCGGCACGCGGCCACGATCTGATCGTCGGTCAGGGTCGCGGACTCGATGATCACCTTGAGCACCGCGGGCGCGGGGCACGCCGCGCGTACGGCCTCGATGTCGTCGCGCACGCCGTCCCAGTCCCCCGCGACGGCGAGGCCCAGGTTGATGACCATGTCCACCTCGTCCGCGCCGTTCGCCACGGACACGGCTGCCTCCGCGGCCTTGACCTGGGCGGGGTGCGCGCCGGACGGGAAGCCGCACACGGTCGCGAGCTTGACCCCCTCGGGCAGGTCCACGTCCAGCCGGGACGGGGAGACACAGATGGAGTACGTCCCGAGTTCACCCGCCTCCCGGGCGAGCTCGGCGACCTGATCGGCGGTGGACTCGGGCTTGAGCAGGGTGTGGTCGACCATGGCGGCCAGTTCTTCACGGGTGATCATGCGGTTCTCCTCGCGGGGGTGGTGCGGCGCGGTGACAATGCACCACGGTGGGGCGACGACGCCCGGTCCCCGAGCGCCGTCGCTGCGGTCGGACGGTGGGTCAGGCGATGCGGTCCAGCACGACGTCGTCGCGCGCCCCGGTGCCCTCGGCGGCATCGGGGTCGATCGTGGCGCCGCCGTGGAGGGACTCGAGCGCGCGCTCGAAGCGGTCGGGGGTGTCGGTGTGCAGGGTGAACAGCTTCTGGCCCTTACTCACACGCTCGCCGGGCACCGCGTGGATCTCCACGCCGGCGCCGGCCTGGACGGGGTCGCCCTGCCGGGCGCGGCCAGCACCCAGTCGCCAGGACGCCACGCCCACGGACATCGCGTCCATCTCGATGAGCACGCCCGAGGTCTCGGCCAGCACGTCCTGCGTGTGCTCCGCCTGCGGCAGCTGGGCGTCCGGGTCCCCGCCCTGGGCGGCGACCATGCGCTTCCACGTGTCCATCGCGCGGCCGTCGCGCAGGGCCTCCTCGACGTCCGCGTCGTGCACGCCGGCCGCCGCGAGCATCTCGCGGGCCAACGCCACGGTCAGGCGCACGACGTCGCTCGGGCCACCCCCGGCCAGCACCTCGACCGATTCGCGCACCTCCAGGGCGTTGCCCACGGTGCGCCCCAGCGGGCGGGACATGTCGGTGAGCAGGGCCACGGTGTCCACGCCGTGGTCCTTGCCGAGCTCGACCATGGTGCGCGCGAGTTCGCGGGCGTCCTCCTCCGCCTTCATGAACGCGCCCGGGCCGGTCTTGACGTCCAGGACCAGGGCTCCGGTGCCCTCGGCGATCTTCTTGGACATGATCGAGGAGGCGATCAGCGGGATGCACTCCACCGTGGAGGTGGTGTCACGCAGCGCGTAGAGCTTCTTGTCCGCGGGGGCCAGGCCGGTTCCGGCGGCGCAGATCACCGCGCCCACGGTGTCCAGGATGTCCATCATCTCGGCGTTGCTCAGATCCGCACGCCACCCGGGGATGGCCTCCATCTTGTCCAGGGTCCCACCGGTGTGCCCGAGCCCCCGCCCGGACAGCTGCGGGACGGCCACCCCGAAGCTCGCGACGAGCGGGGCGAGCGGCAGCGTGATCTTGTCCCCCACGCCACCCGTAGAGTGCTTGTCCGCCGTGGGGCGGGACAGCTCCCCGAAATTCATGCGCTCGCCCGAATCGATCATGGCCTGGGTCCAGTGCGAGATCTCCGCTCGGTCCATCCCGTTGAGGAAGATCGCCATGGCCAGCGCGGACATCTGCTCGTCCGCGACCACGCCGCGCGTGTAGGCGTCGATCACCCAGTCGATGGCCTCGGGAGACAGCGTCTCGCGGTCCCGTTTCATGCGGATGACGTCGACGGCGTCGAACGCTTCAACCACCGTGATCACTCCCTCGTGTAGCTGCGGCACGGTGTCGTGTCGGCGCCGGGCGTCCCAGGACACGACCTGTCCTGCAATCCTAGGCGGCGTATCGGAAAATTTGTCAATTATAGTTTTGACAAATGTTCGCGCCGCGGCGGATCCCGTCGCGGCGCCGGAAGTCGAAAGCTGGGGTCACCGTGGACCGTTTCCAGGGCCTGGTGGGGATCGTCCTCATCCTGGGCATCATCATTCTCCTATCCCGCCACCGCACCGCGATCAAGTGGCGCACTCTGGCGGTGGGACTGCTGTTGCAGGTGGGCGTGGCGCTGCTGATCCTCAAGTGGGGTCCGGGCTACGAGGCCCTGAAATGGTTCTCCGGCCTGGTCCAGGGACTGATCGGGTTCACGAACGAGGGCACGCAGTTCGTCTTCGGCGGGCTGCTCAGTGACAACAACGGGTTCGTGTTCGCGCTCAGTGTGCTGCCCGTGATCATCTTCCTGGGTGCCGTGATCGGTGCGTTGTACTACCTGCGGGTCATCCAGGTCTTCGTGCACGTGTTGGGCACGACGCTGAACAAGGTCATGGGCACGTCCAAGATCGAGTCCGTGTTCGCGTCCACCGTGATCTTCCTGGGCCAGAGCGAGGCACCGCTCATGATCAAGCCGTACCTGAGCAAGCTCACCCGCTCCGAACTGTTCGCGTGTATGACCGGTGGGTTCGCCGCCGTGGCCGGATCGACCCTCGTGGGGTACTCCCTGCTGGGCGCACCGCTGCCCTATTTGCTCGCCGCGTCTGTGATGAACGCCCCCGGTTCCCTGCTCGTGGCCAAGGCCCTCATGCCCGAGACCGAGACCTCCGTGGCCTCCGTGAACACGCTGAAGGTCCGGGACACCGAGTCCAAGAACCTGATCGACGCGATCGGCAACGGCGCCATCAGCGGCGGCCGGATCGCCGTGATCGTGGGCTGCCTGCTGATCGCGTTCATCGCGCTGATCGCCTTGGTCTCCGCCGTGCTCGGCTGGGTCGGCTCACTCTTCGGTTTCGAGGGCTGGTCCCTCGAGGGGCTGTTCGGGATCATCTTCGCGCCGCTCGCGTGGGCCCTGGGCGTGCCGTGGCAGGACGCCGCACAGGTGGGCAACTTCATCGGCCAGAAGACCATCCTCAACGAGTTCGTGGGCTACACCGCGTTCGGCCCGGAGATCCCCAACCTGGATCCCCAGTCCGTGCTGATCACCACGTTCGCGCTCGCGGGCTTCGCCAACCTGTCCTCGATCGCGATCCAGATCGGTTCCATCGGCGGGCTGGCCCCGGACCGGCGCGCGGACGTGGCCCAGCTGGGCTTGTTCGCCCTGCTCGGTGGGTTCCTCACGAACATGCTCAACGCCGCGCTCGTCGGCGTGATCATGGGGCTGTGACGTGGCTGCACGGCCGGTGACCGGAGCGCCGTCGTGGACCTGACCGCGCGGGACGTCCAGTCCCTGGAGGCGGCCCGGCTCTACCACGAACGCGGCCTGTCCCAGGCGGAGGTGGCCCGGACACTGGCCATGTCCCGCCCCACGGTGTCCAAACTGCTGCAGCACGCGCGCGAGCGCGGTTTCGTGAGCATCGAGATCCGGGACCCCCGCACGGTGTCCACGGACGTGGGGCGCGAGCTGTGCTCCGCGTTCGGGCTCGCCCAGGCCACCGTGGTGGCCGATGCGGAGACCGAGCACGAGTTGCTGCACAACCTGGGTGCCGCCGGGGCGCGCATGCTCGAGGAGAATGTGGCCGACGGCGATCTCGTGGGCATCACGTGGGGTCGCACCATGCGCGCCGTGGCCCAGGCGCTGACCCCCCAACCGCATAGCGGCGTGCACATGGTCCAGCTCAAAGGCGGCAGCAGCCTGGCCTCACCGGCGGCGGGGCACTTCGAGACCGTGCGGATGTTCTGCACCGCGTTCAACGCCTACCCCCACACGCTGCCCCTCCCGGCGCTCTTCGACAGCCCCGAGGTCAAACGCCTCGTGGCGCAGGACCGGCACATCGAGTACGTCCTGGACCTGGGCCGCAGCGCCCGGGTGGCGGTGTTCACCGTGGGCTCCGCCGGACGGGACGCACCCCTGCTCGCACGCGACTACCTGACCACCGAGGAGCGGGAAGGGGTCGCGCAGCGCGCGGTGGGTGACCTGTGTTCGCACTTTATTGACGACGCCGGCAACCCCGCCGTGCCCGAGCTCGACGCCCGCACCGTGGCCATCCCCCTGGACTCCCTGCGGCACAAGGAGATCCGGATCTGCGTGGCCGGCGGAACAGCGAAGACCCCGGTCCTGCGCGCGGCACTGCGGGCCGGGTACGTGTCCCACCTCGTCACCGACGAACGCACCGCCCGCACCCTCCTGGGCTGAGCCGACGGCGCGGTTGTGGTGGGACCCGCATGGTTCGGCGCGATCCCGGCCGGGTCGACGTGATCCCGGCGGCGCCGGCCCGAGCCCACCCGTCCCGGTCCCATGGCGCGCGGTTGCTCCGCGCACGGTCACTCCCCGTATGACGCCGCCCGGACCGGATCACTGCCGGGCGCGCGGCTCCCCCAGGATCTCCCGGGCGATGGCGTCCGCGTCCGCGATGGTCCGGGCACCCAGGTGGGCCGGTGCACCGGCCTCGGCCGCGATCGACACACCCCACTGCACCGAGGACAGTTGTAGACCGATCACGTGGATGCCCGGTTCCACCGCGTCTTTGTCCCCCACGGCGCGGTAGACGAACGAGCCGGCCGCGGCGTCGTCGTCGTGGGCACCCCGCGGACGCTCGCGCGAGACGTCCAGACCCGTGCTCGTCTCGGGGCTCGCGCCGTCGCGCGTCTCCATGAGTTTCGCGCGCACCAGGCCGCGCTCGTGCATGTGCGTGAGCAGCGGGGAGATGTTGCGGTGGACGTCGTTGCTCGGGGACATGGCCTCGATCATCCACCGTGAGCGCACGGGTGCCGCCTCGACCCACGGGGACGCGGCCACGAAGTAACCCTCGGAGCGGTCCACGACGAAGCGCGGTTCGGGGCCCAGGAACCGCACGATCCCCGCGCGGGTCAGCGCGGCGAGCTGCTGGATCCGCAGCACGGGCGGTCCGGAGGCCAGCCCCTCCACGAAGGGTTCGAACTCGCGCTGCAGCTCGTGGACCCAGGACGAGTCCGAGATGCCGATCTCCGCAAGGACGCACTTGAGCACGCTGCGCGCGGCATTGAGGGACGCGATCGCCATCTTGACGGGATCGTCCTCACCCTGCAGGGACCCGTGGACGTCCCGGTCCAGGTAGTGCACCACGGCGGCCGCGTACTCGTCGTGGCTCGCGAAGCTCACGTCCTCGAAGGGCCGAGCGAGCCGGGCCTGCTGCAGTTGCCGCCCGGGGACCACCGAGTCCGAGATCAGCGCATCGCTCTTGCGCGCCCAGTTCACGTCCGTGCGATCCGTGAGGATTTCATCCAGCCGGTCCAGGAACGCCCGGGGGTCCCCCAGGAACGCGTCCGGTGCCGTGCGCGCGAGCACCACGTAGTAGTTCCACACGGCGTCCTTGCGGATCAGGGGTCCGAGTTGCCGGTCGAAGGACAGCTCGCCGGGGCTCGAGGCCGCAACGTGGCGCACCGCGTCCACGGTGAAGAAGCGGGTCTGCAACGACGCCGCGTAGTACCCCCGGAGCCGCGGCTTCGCCCGGTACGGCGTTCCGCGACGCGAGCCCGCCACGATCTTCGGTTCCCGTCCGGAGGGGTGGTACACCAACCGTTCGGGGTTGTCCAGATCGGTCGTAAAGCGACCTCCCCGCCCCTCGGTGAGCTGGGCGAGCGCGTCGCAGAAGTTCAGGCCCATGCCCCGCACGAGCACCGTCTCGCCGTGCGGTAGATCGGGCCACGCGGCGTCCGCGGGCACGGTGGGCGGCCAGTACGTCAGCCCGTGTTCGGCGGCGCCGTCCACGAGTTCCTTCTG
Source organism: Kocuria marina (assembly GCA_014652975.1). GTDB lineage: Bacteria > Actinomycetota > Actinomycetes > Actinomycetales > Micrococcaceae > Kocuria > Kocuria marina. Next base: position 42,989 of record BMZV01000006.1, read on the forward strand.
GGACGGACGCAGGTGCGCGTCCAGGTGGCCCAGCGCGAGCACGACAGCGTCCGCGGGCAGCACCACACCGCCCGCGAGTTCCACGGAGTAGCGATGACGCCCGTCCGTCCTGACCCACGCGTCCACGGCCTCGGCGCGGTGCACCGCGAGCTCCACGGTGCGCGGCAGGTTCTCCCGCAGGGTCGCGAAGACCCACGCGAGGTAGCGCCCGTACGTGGCGCGCGGCGGGTACCCCTGCGGGGTCAGCCGCGCGAGTTGGTCGCGTTGCTCGTCCGTGAGCGGGCTCACCGGGGTGATCTCCCCGGCGACGACGCCGCGGCGCCACCGTTCGAAGCTCACCCCCCGCAGGGGCTCCAGCGCGGGGACTGCCAATGCGCCGTCGGCGGCGATCACGGTGGGGAAAAGAGAAGGGGTGTTCATGAGGAACAGCTCCGACTGGTCGGTGCGCCACACGTGCCCCGGTCCGGGAGGAAAAGGATCCACCAGGTCCACGTGGACGCGGATCCCGTAGGCCGCGGAGTGCGCCGCGAGCCGTTCCACCACGGACAGGCCTCTGGGGCCCGCTCCCACCACCACCACGCGTTGCTGAATCACCACGTCCTTCAGGATAACGAAGGGTGACCCCCCCTTCGGGCCGGGCATGAATCCGACGTGGACGTCCGGCCGGTGTCGCGCTCGAGTGCTCGACGGACCGACCAGCACACCACCCGCGGGCGTGCCGCGGGCCTGGCGGACCGCTCCCGATGCGCATGTGCACGCGTTCGTCTGTGACCGTTACCCTTACAGGGGCCCGGCCCCGGAAGGCCCGCCCGACCCCGTCCGCTCCAACGCTGGGAACCTCTCCATGTCCTCTGCCGCTCCGGCCGAACCACGCACGTTCGCCCCCCAGGGCACCACCGGGACCATTGCGGTGCTGCTCGTGGCCGCGTTCGTGGTGATCCTCAACGAGACCGTCCTGAACGTGGCGCTGCCCCACATCATGGGAGACCTGCACGTGGACGCCGCCACGGTGCAGTGGGTGACCACGTCCTTCATGCTCACGATGGCCGTGGTGATCCCCACCACCGGGTTCCTGCTACAACGCTTCAGTACCCGCGCGGTCTTCGCCCTGGCCATGGGCAGTTTCGCGGCCGGGACCCTGCTGGCCGCGCTGTCCCCGAGTTTCGGGGTGCTGATCGCCGCGCGCGTGATTCAGGCCTTCGGCTCGGCGATCATGCTCCCGCTGCTGATGACCACCATCCTCATGCTCGTCCCCCAGCAGCGCCGCGGGGTGGTGATGGGCAACGTGTCCATCGTGATCTCGGTGGCCCCCGCCCTGGGTCCCACGCTGTCCGGGTTGATCCTGGCGCACTTTCCGTGGCGCACGGTGTTCTGGTTCGTGTTGCCCATCGTCCTGCTAGCCCTGGTGATCGGCCTGCTGCGGTTGCGGGACGTGAGCGAACGCGGGAGCCTCACACTGGACCTGCTGTCCGTGGTGCTGTCCGTGCTGGGCTTCGGTTCCCTGGTCCAGGGCCTGTCCGTGGTGGGGGCCGCCGGTTCCCACGCCGGCGCCGAGTCCGGCTGGCTTTCCACGACCGCCGGCGGTGCCACCGTGCTCGCGCTGGGCGTGGTCCTCGTGGCCCTGTTCGTGTGGCGGCAGATCCGGTTGCAGCGCAAGGACCAACCGTTCCTGGACCTGCGCACGTTCCGGCACCGGGACTTCACGGTCTCCGTGGCGGTGCTCGCGCTCGGCATGATGGCGTTGTTCGGCGGGGTGATCGTGTTGCCCCTCTACCTGCAGACGGGCCGCGGGCTGGACACCCTGCAGACCGGCCTGATCCTGCTGCCCGGTGGGCTCATCATGGGTCTGCTGGGACCGCTCGTGGGTCGGTTGTTCGACGCGTTCGGCCCCCGCCCCCTGGCTGTTCCCGGCGCCGCACTGCTGACCCTCGTGATGTTCGGCTTCTCCCGGTTGCAGTCCGACACCCCCGTGTGGTGGATCGTGACCCTGCAGATCTCCATGTCCGTGGGGCTCGCGCTGATCTTCACGCCCGCGTTCACCTCCGGGCTGAACCCGCTGCCGCCGCAGTTGTACTCGCACGGTTCCGCGACGCTGTCCACGTTGCAACAGGTGGCCGGCGGCGCGGGCACGGCGTTGCTCGTGGGCGTCCTGCAGGCCGGCACCGTGATTCATCGGCAGGCCGACGGCGCCACCGTGACCGATTCCATCCCCGGCGTCCACGCGGCATTCGTCACCGCCACGGTGATCGCGGCGATCGTCCTCGTGCTCACGTGCTTCATGCGCCGCTCCACCCCCACGGAATTGACCCGCGTGGGGGACGACGCCGCTCGGTAATGTCCGCGCGCGGATGCCGCAGCGCTGTCGTACCCCGCCCACGAACCGCCCGAGAACATCCGAGGCCCGAAAAGGCACGCTGCCAATCGGTGGCGTGCCCTTTCGGGCCAGGAATGCAGCGGGTGGATCACCGCGGGGCGGTCACTTGATGCGGGTGACCTTGACACCCCCGCGCGGGGTCCAGGTGTACTGCGTGCGCTCGCCCGTCCTGATGTTCTGGAACCGCTGGTAGGCGCCGGTGGACGTGCGGACCTCCGGGGAGATCGGGTACCCCGCCTTGGTCTCGTACCCCTTGCGGACCCAGACCCGGCCGATGCCCGAGCTCTCGACGATCGGTTGCGCACCCGTGCGAGCGCTCCACAGGATCTTGGTGGTCTTGCCCGAACGCGGGTCCACGAAGCTCTGGTAGTAGCCTCCCGTGGCGGTGCGCTGCTCGTTGTTGAACGGGATGCCCACCGCGCGGGCACCGCCCAGGCCCTCGTGGCGCGAGCCGATGCCCGTCCACGTGCGGACCTCGCGCACCCCGGTGCGGGAGGACCAGTAGAGCTTGGTGGTGCGCCCGTTCTTCACGAAGTGCTGCACGACGCCGCCCACGCCCGTGTCCCGCTCCCCGGTGGTCGGATTGCCGTAGACGCCCGCCCCACCGTGGGACTTGTAGTACGTGGCGATCGCCCCGCGCGTGGTGGGCGCCACCGCGCGGGCGGCGCGCACCGCGTCCACCTTGCGGTAACCGTTCACGTTCACGCCGGTGTCCCGCAGGGTCGCGCGGATGGCCTCCACGCCGATGTTCGGGTTGCGCTCCTTCATCAGGGCGATCACCCCGGACACGTGCGGCGCCGCCATGGACGTCCCGCTCAGGTCCCCGTACGAGGGCGCGCCCAGGCTGAACGCCCCCGTGTTGACCGTGGACCAGATCGGCGCGTTGGTGTCCCCGCCCGGGGCTGCGACGTCCACCATGGGCCCCCAGTTGGAGTAGCCGGTGATCCGGTTCTGGGACGACGTCGCGGCGACCACGATCGCGCCGCCACAGTTGGCGGGGGCGGCGAGATTGGCGCTCTTGCCCGCGTTCCCGGCCGCGACCACGAGCGGGACCCCGATCTTGTGCATGCGGTTGACCGCGTTCTGCATGACGGGTGCGCACGTGGGAGCGTCCCACGCCTCGGAGAGGTTCACGACCTTGGCGGGGGTCGTGTTGCGCGGGACCCCGGGGATGGCGATGCCCGCGGACCACATCACACCGTCCGCGATGTCCGAGACGTACCCGCGGCCGTCCGCTCCCAGGACGCGGGCGTGCTGGATCCGGGCGTCCGGGGCCACCCCGGCGATACCCGTGCGGTTGTTGGTGTGGGCCGCGGCGATCCCGGCCACGTGCGAACCGTGCCACCAGTTGGGCCGCCCGGGGCTCCAGTCGCCCTCGTCCTGCGGGTTGCCGTCCCGGCCGTTGCCGTCCCGCGAGTGGTACAGGTCCGAGAGGAAGTCGTACCCGCGCACCGTGCGCTGAGTGAGGTCCGGGTGGTTAATCTGGCCCGTATCCGCGATCCCGATCACCACGCCGTTACCCGTGCCGTGCGACCACGCGGAGGGCACACCGATGTTGCGGGGACCCCACTGGTAGTTCCAGTAGCGGTCGTTCGGGGCGGACGCCGTGTGCGCCGCGAGCCCGTTGACCACGATCAGGTCCGGTTCCGCCGATTCCACGGCGGGGTCCTTCTCGAGGGTCTCGACCACCGCTTGCTGCTCCGCCTTGTCGAGCATCGTGTCGGATTCCACCACCTGCTCGGCGTTGCCCGTGGTCTTGACGATCTCCGGATCCTCGATCTCGGTGGCCGTCCCCACCTCGGTCAGGACCTCTTCCTTCTGCGCCTCGGGGACGTGGTCCTTGAACTTCACGACGATCCGGTCGGTTTCCGCCAGGACCTTGCCCTGGGCGCCCGTTCCCCTTCCGAGGGATTCGACGCCGCCCACGGTCGGGGGTTTCGTCTGGGCCTGTTGTTCCGGGGTGGGCCCCTCCGGGGGTGCGGCCGCCGCGGGTGCGGCCGTGGCCAGCAACAGCGCGGAGACGGACAACGTGAGAAGTGTTCGTGCGGAGCGTCGTGGCATGATTTCCCCCTCGGGAATCAGCTCGCGGAGGCGGGATCAGCACCGGATCGAGGTGGCTGACGCCCGTGGGCGGGAGCACTGGACTGCGAATGCCACGAACTTTACCAATGTAAATATTGCGGGGGTACCCCCGATACGAACGAGGGCCCCACATGACATGCGGGGCCCTCGACATTCCGCGGAGACGGGGGGATTTGAACCCCCGGTCCGGTTTAACCCGGACCCTTCATTAGCAGTGAAGTCCATTCGGCCGCTCTGGCACGTCTCCGTGTCGTTCGTGATGCTCTGTTCCATGAGAACGAGCTCATCCCAAAACAACGGACGTCAGCTTATCGGCACGGTGCGCGAGCGGTCAAAGCGGCGGGCGCGTCGTTCCCACCGGGATGCAGCGGCAGCACACCCCGGCGTGGTAGTCATAGTGCGGGGCGTTGTGCTCCGTCCGCTTCCGCCCGAAAGGTCTTCGTCCCGTGCGATCACTCGTCGTCACCGCGTGGTTCCCCGACGCGGAAACCCCCAGCCGCACCCCCTTCATCGTGGAGCACTCCTGGGCGCTACAGGAAGCGGGCCACGACGTCGCGGTGGTGCACGTGAACATCGGTCGACGCACGCGCACCACGGAGCAAGAGGTCTACCAGCGCATCCCTGTCACCCGCGTGTGGCTCGACGTGACGGATCCGCGCTCCTACGCGCACGTGACCCGCGTTCTCTCCGCCGGGCTGCGCGGCGCGGACGTGCTGCACACGATGGCGTTCTCCGCGGTCCTGCTGAGCGCACCGGCCTGGGCCGTGCGACGGCCGCCCTGGGTACACACCGAGCACTGGAACGGAGTGGTCAATCCCGCGAGTGTGAATCCGCTGTGGCAGCGGTTGGCGTGGCTGCGACATGCCTTGCGACTGCCTCACGCGGTCACGGGCGTGACCGCCGAGCTGTGCACCGAAATGGCGCGCTTCTCCCGCCCCGGGGCGACCCACGTGGTGCCGTGCGTCGTGGAGAACCCTCACCCGGCCGCCGAGTTCCCGGCGAGCCCGCCCCTGCGACTGGTGGGCGTGGGGGCACTCATCGAACGCAAACGCCCTGTCCTGGCGTTGGAGACCGTCGCGGAACTGGTGCGCCGCGGAGTGGACGTGCACTACACCCTGGTGGGCAAGGGCCCCCTCATGGAGTCCCTCCCGCAGACCGCCCGTGAGCTGGGCATCGAGGACCGGGTCGAGCTGACCGGGGCGGTCCCCCCGGCGGAGATCGCCCAGCGGCTCTCCGACGCGCACATCTTCTTCCTCCCGAGCGCCCAGGAGAACTTCTTCACTGCGGTTGCCGAGGCGATCGCGGCCGGACGGCCCGCCGCGGTCCCCCTGAGCGGTGGGTTCGACGACTACTGCACCCCCGAGAACTCGGTGCTCACCCACAGCTGGGACGTCTCCGTACTCGCGGACGCGATCGAGACCGCGCGGGACCGCTTCCGTGAGGCCGATCCGGCCGCCATCGCCGCCACCGTGCGCTCCCGGTTCTCCCGTGCGGAGATCGGTGCGCAGTTCTCCCGGCTCTACCGTGCCGTGACGCGGGATGCGTCCGGTCGACACGCGAGTCGATAAACTCCACGATGTGACATCCTCCCCCACCTCAGGCTCCCCCTCTCGGCGGTGGCGGGGAATCCTCTTCCCCCCACCGAATCACGAGAACCGGGACAACCCCATCGGTTCGTCGTTCGCGTTAACCGTGATCGCCGTGTTCGTGCAGGGACTCTCCCGTTTCGGATACAGCCTGCTGGTGGGCAACATCCTGGGCAGTGAGATCCTGGGGCGGGTCAACCTGGCCATCTCCCTGGCCCTGTTCCTGGTCCTGCTGTGGCCGCAGGCCTCGGGCAACGCGGCGGCCAAGTTCATCGCCATGGCGCGCGGTCAGCAACACCGCGAGGAGCAGTTGTCCGTGGCGGTCTACACGTCACGCACCGCGGCCCTGGCCTCGGCGGTGCTGGCCGTGGTGGCGGTCGTGGTGGCCACGTACTTCCTGCACCTGCCCCCAAGCTACGCGCTGTCCGCGGGCCTGCTGGTGATCGCGCTGTCTGCCTACAACTTCGTACGCGGTGTGCGCACCGGCAACAACCAGTTCGTGACCACGGCCGTGTGGGACTGCATCAGCTCGGGGATCACCCTGACCCTCCTGCTCGTGGTGCTGCTGGGTGGTTTCACACCGCTGCTGCTGGTGCCGCTGAGCCTGGGCTACCTGATCTACGCGATCCCGGGCTGGCCGCACCGTTCCGGCGGCCCGCTGCCCACATCCCTCAAACGGCAGATCAACTCGTTCACGGCGTGGGCGTCCATCAACATCCTCACCGCTTCGGGTCTGCTGCAGCTGTCCATGATGCTCGGCAAGCACTACGACACCCCCGCCGCGGTGGGTCAGTACTCCGCCGCGGTGAGCATCGCGACGCCGGCCAGCATGCTCTCTTCCTCCATGCTCGTGGCCCTCGCGCCGGCCGTGGCCCGCATGTTCACCGCCGGGGACATGGCCGGCATGAAACGGCAGCTCGATTCCATCCTGCGGGTCATGGTGCTCGTGTTCCTGCCCGTGTTCGGCGTGGGCATCCTCTGGGCGCCGTACGTGATCCACGGGCTCTACAACGCCCGCGCCGAGGAGTTCACCGGGGCCGTCCCCCTGCTCATCGTCCTGTTCTTCGCGGTCTCCGCCACGAGCTTCAACGCCTCCAACTCGCGGCTCAACGGCGGGGAGAGCTGGGGGGTCCGCGCGCTCGCGGCGTGCAACGCGCTCGGGCTGGCCCTGGGCGTCGCCACCGTCCTGTGGTGGGGTCCGCGGCTCGGTGTCATGGCCGCGGCCATGGGGTACCTGGTCGGCTGCCTCATCAGTGCGGTGGGGCCGCTGATCATTGTGTGGGTCCACGACCGCATGAAGTGGTCCGGTCTCATGCTCCGGGTGGTGTTGGGGTACGTGCTGATCCTGGCCGGGCTGTGGCTCGTGTTCACACACCAGGGCGTGCTCGTGACCGTCCTGGCGACCGTGGGATTCTTGGCGCTGTGGTGTGTGATCTCATGGCGTGATCTCGCACCGCGTGTGGACATGGTCAGGCGCAGGCTCCGTCGCGGCTGACCCGTTCGCGACGGCGGTCGGTTCAGTTCCGCGACCCTGCCGCGAGCGCCCAGCGGTAACGCAGGATCTGGACGGCGCTCGCGGCGACCACCCGCAGGGGTGCCTGCCGGCCCAGCACCCGGGTCCAGCGCTCGGTGAGCAGCGCGTCCGGCGTGGCGAAACGACGTCGCTCGGCCAGGGCCGTGAGCAACTCCTGTTCCCCCGTGCCCGGGGACAATAACCGCGCGACCCGCAGGTCCGCCCGCGAGAGCTGGTCCGCGACGCGCGGCGCGTACTGCGTCAGTTCGCCGAACACGGCGTTCGCCGACCGCGCGTAGTGGGCGTCCCACGCCCCCGAGCGCACGGCATGTTCCAGAGCGGGGAAGAAGTTCACGCGGATGTACTTGAGGATGTAGGCCCGCTTCAGCTCGTCCGGAACCCCTGCGAACCAGGGTTCGCGTGTCAGGTCCAGCGCGGCGGCCACCTCGTCGCGTACTGGGAGGGACTGCCGGGAGACACGCGCGTCGGCATCGGCGTGGACGAGGTAACCGGGCGTGCCCGGCGCGGAGTCGATCCGGCGGGAACCCGCGTAGAGGGCCATGACGAAGGACTGGTCCTCCCCTGTACGCACGGACTCGTCGAACCGGGCGCCCATCTGCCGAGCGGCGTCGACCCGGACGAGGCCGAACGCCGAGCTGCGGTACCCCAGGCGGTCCTTCACGGGATCCAGATCCGAACGGCGCAACGGCCTGACGATGGGGGTGATGTCCACCCTCGGGTTCTCGTGGTGCTGGAAGGGCATGACCAGGTCGCTACCGCGCCGCTCGGCGATCCTGAGCCACCGGGTCACCGCGCCGGGATCGAGGGTGTCGTCGCTGTCCAGGAAACTGATGTAGCGCGCGCTGGTCCGTCGCAGCGCCTCGTTGCGCGGCACGGCCGCGGTACTCCCCCGGTCCTCGGACTCGATGACGTCCACCACGGCGCGTTGCTCGACGCTCAACATGGAATGCACCTGCTCGGCGGTGAGATGATGCGCGACCGCCGTCACCCGGCACTGACCGGGGGCCGCACCGGGGGCCGCACGCAATGCCGAGGACACGGCCCGCTGCAAAGGTCGCGAGGTGGAGTGGACCGGGATCACGATGTCCACGAGCGGCGGTTGCGGGTGTTCGACCATGTCGCAAGGATAATTTACACACGTTTCCCGTCGCCTGGGTGTCCCCTTAAGAGTGCCCGATCCATCCCGCGGCGGCCCGATTCACCCCTGGGCGGCGAGTACGAACGGTAGCACCGCGTCCGCCCCGGCGAGGCGCAACTGCCGGGCCGCGACCGTGAGGCTCCACCGGCTGTCCACGAGGTCGTCCACGAGCAGCACGCTCGCCCGCGGCGCCCGCGCCAACTGTTCCGCGAGGGGCCCCGGGACCAGGAACCGGTCCCGCACCTCGGCGAGCCGGTAGGCGCTGTTGCCGCCGTGGGAGCCGCGGGGGACGTCCGGGTTCAGTTCGAGCGAGCCCCAGAACGGCAGGTGCCCCGCGGAGGCCAGCCCGCGGGCCAGGGAGTCCACGAGCTGTGGGCGGGACAGTGACGGCATGGCCACGACCCCGGTGGGCCGTTCCTGCCAGTCCCACTGCGCCAGGACGGTGATGCTCGCGCGTCCCAGGTCCGCCGTGACCACCGAATCCACGGGATCGCCGTGCTCGTCCGATCGGAAGATCTCCCGCAACCGCTGCCCCCACCCGAGATCGGTGAGCCGGGCCAGGGCGCGGCCGCGTTCGGCGCGTTCCGTTTCCGGGATCTTCCCCTTGGCCTGCAACCCCAATCGATCCATGCCGGTGGGCCACTGCGCGCGCGGTTCCACGGGGACGCCGGCCCGGTGCAGGGCGTCGTCCGCGGCGGCGGAGGCGTCGGAATGCACGGTGGTGGGGTACCACGGCCCGGCGCACACGTCGCACCGACCGCACGGTTCCGCGGTGGCGTCGTCGAGCTGACGGGTGAGGAAGCGCATGCGGCACTCGCTCGTGAACTGGTAATCCATCATGGCCTGCTGTTCCGCGATCCTGGCCTTGCGCACCCGCTCGTAACGCGGGGCGTCGTAGGTCCAGGGCCGGCCCGTGCTCTGCCAGCCGCCGGAGACCCGTTCCACCGCGCCGTCCACCGCGAGCACCTTGAGCAACAGCTCGAGCGGGGTGCGTTTGATGTTGACCCGCGGCTCGAGAGCCGCGACCGACAACGGGCCGCCGTTCTCCGCGAGCGCGGTGAGCACCGCGGTGGCCTTTTCCTCGGTGGGCATGGAGGCGGTGGCGAAGTACTCCCAGATCTCCCGGTCCTCGCCGCCCGGTAGCAGCAGGACGTCCGCGGTGTCGGTCGCGCGCCCCGCGCGGCCCACCTGCTGGTAGTACGCCACCGGGGACGACGGCGCTCCCAGGTGCACCACGAAACCCAGGTCCGGTTTGTCGAAGCCCATGCCCAGCGCGGACGTGGCCACAAGGGCCTTGACCCGGTTCTCCTTCAGGGCGACCTCGAGTTCCTCGCGTTCCGCCGCGTCCGTGCGACCGGTGTAGGCCGCCACGGGATGGCCCGCCTCCGTCAGCGCTCGGGCAGTGTCCTCCGCCGCCCCGATGGTCAACGCGTAGATGATCCCGCTGCCCGGAAGCTGGTCCAGGTGTTCGAGCAACCAGGCGAGCCGTGTGGCGGTGGAGGGCAGTCGCAGCACGCCGAGCCGCAGGGACGCGCGGGACAGCGGACCGCGCAGGGTGAACACCTCGCCGCGGTACCCGGAGCCCACCCCGAGCTGCTCCCGAACGTCCTCGATCACGCGTTCGTTGGCGGTGGCCGTGGTGGCCAGTACGGCCACCGAGTCCGAGAGGTCCGCGAGCAGGTCCTTGATTCGCCGGTAGTCCGGACGGAAGTCGTGACCCCAGTCCGAGATGCAGTGGGCCTCGTCCACGACGAGCAGTCCGAGCCGGGAGACGAGCTGTGGGAGTTGCTCGTCCCGGAAACGGGGATTGTTGAGGCGTTCCGGGGACACCAACAGGACGTCGATCTCGCCGCGATCCAGGGCCGCGGAGATCTCCGCCCACTCGGTGGGATTGGCGGACGAGATGGCCGCGGCGCGGACACCCGCGCGCTGGGCCGCCGCGACCTGGTCCCGCATGAGTGCGAGCAGCGGGGAGATGATCAGCGTGGGGCCGTAGCCCTGGGCCCGCATCAACAGCGCGGACAGGAAGTACACCGCCGATTTCCCCCACCCGGTGCGCTGCACCACGAGTGCCCGCCGGTGCTCCTGGACGAGTGCGGAGATGGCCTCGAACTGGCCGGGGTGGAAATCGGCGTGCGGGTTCCCCGTGAGCTCACGGAGGTGATCCAGGGCTCGGTCCCGGAGGGATGCGGTGTTCTCGTGCGCAGGCGCGATCATGACTCGAGTGTCCCAGCAGGTTCGGACACGCAGAAGCGACCGGAGCGCCCACCACGGCGCGAGGTGCGGCCCTCTGCATCAGGCCCCATGACGCGCCGGGTCGGGCGTACGACCCCTTAACGCGTTGCGTCCGCTGCGCCAGGACTCATTCCCCCGAAGGAGTCCATGCGGCGCAGCGGACGCATATGCCGGAGAACCGGCGCGGATCAGGTCCGCTCGAAGCACATGCCCCCCGGCATGAACCTCGTACCGTCGCGTCACGGGTGACCCGGACACACCACGCCCCCCCAGCGTGGAACGCGTACGAATCCGTCATGGACGTACGGCCCGTATTCCCCCCGGTCATGACCGCACATCACTGAATGTCCCGTGTTGCGACATGAATATGCTGGCACGCCCGCTCCAGGATTTCCAGCGGTCACCGCGTCGCGCAAGACCCATCGCAGTTTTGTGGACAAATCAACTCAAGCGTATGTTCTCCCATGTCGGAGGCCGATTCCCTGCTTCCATTGCGCGCAATCGACCGGACGGCGGCGCTGATTCGTAGCGCAAAATGGGGACAGCTCGGACGCCCCGAATGCCCGTCATGGGGACCCGTGTCAGTGGTCGTCGTCCTTCTCGACCCGCTCGGCGTTCCGCTGACCGTGCGTCAACCGCTCGATGTCCGCGTGGCTGTCGAAGTTCGACCCGAGAGCACCGGCGATCGTGCCGAGCGAGGCAGAGAGCCACGCGATGTCCACGTAGTTGTTCAGCGAGGGAGAGACTCCGATCACGGATTGCATGTATCCGACTTCGATCACCACCAGAGCGGCCACGAGGATCCCCGCCATGAGCACGGTGTAGAACGTGAGAACCGTCACGAGCAGCGTGGCGATCGTGGAGGCGTTGTACATCGCGGCCTCCACGCGACTGCCGAGCCGCCGGGGCGGGTCCCACAGGCGGTTGCTGAACATCAGCCACCCCACCATGGCCCCAACCGCCAGGAGCGAGATCAGGGCGAGCCGCCACGAGGGCAACGCCAGGGACATCTGCCAGATGGAGGAGTAGAACACGCCGAACGCGCCGGTGGCCGACGCCGCCGCCCACATGCGCTTGAGCTTGGTGACGTCCTGGAACGGCTGGTTGGTGCGCACCATGCCCAGGACCAGGCGGATGCGACCTGGCCACCACCACGGCGACGCAATGAACACGGAACGCCCGGTGTCCACGTCCTGCTCGTGGACCACTCCGAAGCGCACACGCCGGTCCTGGACGTCCGGGAGGTCCTGATGGGCCAGGGTGTCCAGGGAGTCGAAGATGGCGCGTTCCAGTTTGGTCGTGAGCCCCCGCCAGCCCAGCGCGGGCAGCGAGATGATCACGAGCCCGTCCTCGAAGTGCAGCTCCGCCATCTTGGGCAGCTTGCCCGCCCGCCGGGGGATCTCCGTGATCACGACCTGGAAATCGGCCTCACCCTCGCGGGACCACGCGCGCACGGCGTCCACGTCCAGGCTGTTGTCGGGGCGCAGGGGGATGGTCCTGTCCCGGCGCACGAGCTGGTAGTCCCCGGAGCCGTCCCCGCCGTGGCGGTGCTGCAATCGACTAAAGATCGCGGAGCACAGCCCGGGATCGGTGAAGACGTCTACGTGATAGGCCGGGTCCATGCGCCCCATGATCCCAGCCCGCCGGCTCGCCCCACAATCGACAGTGGACTTACCGTTGCGTGACGCCCCCGTCCGTGCGGATCCCGGGCACACTGGTGCCATGGACATGACCGTGACCCGCACCGGCCCCGCTCGCCCGGCGGACGTGTGGCAGCACTACGAGCGCCTCGATCTGTGGACCGTGTGGGCTCCCCACCTCACGAACGTCCGCGCCGATTCCGCCACCCTGGCCCCCGGCACCTCGGGCGTGGTCACGGCCCTGGGCCTGGTGCCCGCGGCGTTCCGTGTGATGAGCGTCCGCGCCAACCTGCATTCGTGGTCCTGGCGCGTGCGCGTGGGTCCCATGACACTGGAGCTCACGCACGATGTCGCTCCCACCCCGCGCGGCGGTTCCCGCGCGGACGTCAGGATCCAGGGCCCCGCCCCCGTCCTGCTGGCCTACCGCCCGCTCATGGGCTGGGCGCTCGCGCGCCTCGTACGGGTCGGCCCGGCGCACTGAGCGCGACTCGGCCAGAGGCGCTGCACGCGGGCAGGTCCGGGGCGCCGAAGGCCGCTCGCCCCGGGCCCCGAATGCGAGCGGACACGGAAATGCCCCGCGCGATCGTGATCGCCACGGGGCACATGGTCTCCGGTTCCGGGAGGTGGTGCGCCCTGTGGGGCTCGAACCCACGACCCATGGATTAAAAGTCCACTGCTCTACCAACTGAGCTAAAGGCGCGTGCCCAGCCGCGAGTTCCCGCCACCGAGCACGGCTACTCTACCGCAGCGCGGTCGCATTTCCAGTTCGGGAAGCGGCCTCCCGCGCGGCACCGACGGCAACCACGGGCGGGCCCAGCGGGCCGCACCGCGCGGCGCGACGAGCCACCGCGCCGTGGGCGAGCGCGCGGCGTCGTCGTCGACCGGGCCCGTCCGCAATATGGGACCCTGGGAGGAGACGACACCCGGGGCGTGCGCAGCCCGCCGCGGGGTTCCCGCCGAGCCTTCGAGGAATGACCCATGAGCACCGTCGCGATGTCCAAGCTGGGCCCCTCCCCCGTCACCGAGTACCTGCGCCGCGTGGTGGAGGACCTGCGCCCGCTGACGGACGGCACGGTGAACAATTCCGTCCCGGAGCTCGCGGCCGCGGACGAGAACATCGTGGGGATCGCCGTGGCCACCGTGGACGGCGCGCTCTACCAGGCCGGGGACACCAAGCTCGAATTCTGCATCCAGTCCATCTCCAAGGCCTTCACGTATGCCCAGGCGCTCACGGACCGCGGCCCGGAGGGTGTGTTCGAGAAGATCGACGTGGAACCGAGCGGTGACGCCTTCAACGAGATCTCACTGCAGCCGGAGACGGGACGCCCCGCGAACCCCATGATCAACGCGGGCGCGATCGCGGCGACGTCCCTCGTGCGCAACACGTCCCACGGCACGCGCATGGAACGGATCCTGCGGTTGCATTCCCGATGCGCGGGCCGGCAGCTGCGGATCAACAAGAACATCCAGTCGCAGGAGCACAAGGCCGGGGACCGCAACCGCGCGCTGGGCTGGCTGCTCGCGTCCCGGGGGATCATCGAGGGGGATCCCACCGGCGCGCTCGAGGACTACTTCGGCCAGTGCTCGATCATGCTCAACTGCGTGGACCTGGCCCGCATGGGTGCCACGCTCGCGGCCGGCGGGCGCAACCCCGTGACCGGCGAGCGCGTCCTGGACCCCGAGGTCGTCTCGGACGTGCTGTCCGTGATGAGCACGTGCGGGATGTACGACGACGCCGGGCGCTGGGCCATCCGCGTGGGCCTGCCCGCCAAGTCCGGGGTCAGCGGCGGCGTGATGACCGTGCTCCCGGGGCAGCTCGCGGTCGCGGTGTTCTCCCCGCCCCTGGACCGCCACGGCAACTCCGTGCGTGGCGTGGCCGCATGCGAACGGCTCACCAAGGACCTGGACCTGCACTTCGCCCGCACGGAACGCAACGGGCACTCCACGGTGCGCTCCGAGTACACCCTGGCGGAAGCGCCGTCGTTGGTGCGGCGCAACGAGGCCGCCACCGAGGTGCTCGACGCGCACGGCGAGGACGCTCGGATCATCGAGCTGCAGGGCGATCTGCGCTTCGCCGGGGCCGAGACCGCGGTGCGCACGGTGCGCGACGCCGCCCGCAGGTCCAGTTACGTGCTCGTGGACATCCGGCAGGTGGACGATATGGCCCGCTTCGTCCTGCCCATGCTCAGCCGCACCGCCGAACAGATCGAGAAGACGGGCCACCACATGGTGCTCGTCGCGGAGAAGAGCGGTGAGAACACGCGGAACCTCGAACACCCGCTCACGGTCTTCGCCACGCGCGCCGAGGCCCTCACGTGGGCCGAGGACCAGATCCTGGAGCGCTTCGGCGGCCCCGAGTGCACCCCGGACAAGGTGCACTCCACCCGTTCCGAACTGCTGAGCACGCTCGGCGAGGAGGACGTGGAGCGCATCCGCTCACACACCGAGTCCGTGGGCTGGAAGGCCGGGACCACGGTGTTGCGCACGGGCCAGAAGTTCAACGGCGTGTACATGGTCACGTCCGGCAACATGGAGGTATCCCGGCGCTCACCGCAGGGTGACCGCGTGGAACTGGAGGTGATCGGCCCGGGGATGAGCTTCGGTGAGATCGCCCTGGGTACCAATATGCGCCACCTGGTGAGCTTCACCGCGCTCACGGACGTCTCCGCGCGCAGGCTCTCCCCGGAGGCGATCCAGGAGATCGAGGAGGAGGACCCCCGGCTGGCCCTGCGGTGGTGGCGCGCGGTGTCCCAGCAGGCCCTGTTGCGCATCGAGGAACGCTGGCGTCAGCAGGCCGGGGAGACGCACACGGTCGACTGATCCGCCGAGCCCCGTGAAAGGTGCGCGGCGTACACTCGGGCGCATGTCCGAACGCCGCACGCATCATTCGCCCGTGAAGTTCTCCCCCGAGAAGTTCGACGCCCACGAGGGCGGCACGGACCCCGCCCGAGTGTCGGAGGCGGCCCACCTGGCCGCGCAGGCGCTCGTGTCGCGGGGCCGGGAATCCGAGGATCCGGTGGTCCACGATCGCCTCGTTCGGCTCACGGACGAGCAGGGTCTCGAGGGGATCGCGGAGATGTGGGCGCAGGCCCCCGCGGTGTCCCTCCCGGGTGCGCTGTGGCGGCTCTACGCGCTGCGCGCCGCCGCCCGCAAGGACCCCTACCGCATGGGCCGCTGGTTCGCCGCGGGTAAGCAGACCGCGCAGGTGTCCAACGTGGTCGCGGGCGTCGCGGACCCGCCCGGCGCGGAGGAGATCTGCGAGGTCGCGGACGCCATCCTCTCCGGCGCGTTCGACGGCGAGTTCGACGTCGCTCTCGAACGCTCCGCCGCGTTCTGCCGCGTGATCGCGACGGGCCAGGAACGCACGCTGGACATCTCAAGCCTCGGCGTGCGCGATCCGTGGCGCCGCATCCCCCGCCTGATCCGCACCGCGGAGGAACTCGAGTCCGCGGCCGCCGCGTGGCGCAGGGGTGCGCTCGAGTAAGGGTCTGCCCTCCGCGGGGCGTCCTCGTCCGGACGGACCGCTTTGCGGCACCCCCGGGGTCGGGGATTATGATGGAGGCAGGTGTCGGGTCGTGGCAGCCCCGGGCTCCATCATTTAGCCGCTACGAGCGGCCTTCCGCCGAGAGGCGCTCCCGGTCCGGCACCGCCCCCCCTCAACAAGATCCACATGTCTCCCCGGTTAACTTTCGTTCGGTACAGTGACGGCCGAAAGGTGAACGGTTCAACGGGAGGACGAAACGGATGGCCTTTCGGATCTTCCCGGAGGACGAGCGGGTGACCGAGCTCCTGGTCCAGATGTCCCAGTGCGTGGGCACCGCGGTGGATCAGCTCGCCGAACACATCGGGCAGATCGACAAGACCTGGCAGCGCCCCATCACGGACCTCCTGGACACCGAGGACCGCTGCACCAACCTTTACTTCTCCCTGATGACCACCACGCGCTCCTCGTACGTAGTGCCCATCCCGCGTCAGGACGTCTACATCTTGGGGCAGTGGCTGTTGCGAGCCGTCCAGTGCCTCGTGGCGAGTGCCGAGACCCACCAGCTGTACAAGCTGGAGCGGCCCACCTCGCACGCGACCGAGCAGCTCGCGGTGATCCAGCACATGTCGCTCATGACCACCAAGGCCATGGGCCGGCTGACCAGCTTGAACGAGCTGGACGACTACTGGTTCGAGATGATCCGTCTCACACGCCAGGCCGAACGGACCCACCGGGTGTACCGCGCGAGCTTGCTGGATCAGTTCAAGACGGCCCAGGCCATCCGCCGCATGGACGCCGCCCGCCAGCTCTTCGATGCCGCACGCGCCCTGGGCCAGGTCTCCGCAGAGGTGGGCCGGATCCTCGTGGCAGAGTCCTGACTCGCCGTGACAGAGTTACTGGCCGTCGTAGGCATCCTCCTGACCCTGGTCTTAACGGTCGTCAACGGTTTCCACGACGCCTCCAACGCCGTGGCCCTGCCCGTACGGTTCAACGCCCTGACACCCCGTGTGGCCCTGTGGACCGGAGCGGTGTTCAACCTCATGGGCGCCCTCCTGGTGGGGCTGGTCCTGGACCGGCTGATCTCGTTCGATATCCCCATCCCCCTCAACGACGCGGGCGTGGTGGCCCTGTTGTGTGCCCTGTTCACGGCCATCGGGTGGGACCTCCTCACGTGGTGGTGGCGCATGCCCACGTCCTCCACCGCCGCGATCGGCGGCGCCGTGGTGGGTGCTCTGCTCGGAGCACGCGCCGCGGGGCTCTACGACGAGCACCTGGCCATGGGCTCCTACTTCTCCTGGAACGTGCTGCTGCCCCTGCTGATCTCCCCCGTGATCGCGTTCGGGCTCGCGTTCCTGCTGGTCGTGCCCATCGTGTACCTGGTACGCCACGAGACCCCGGGACGCGTGAACTTCCGCGCCGGGGTCGTGCAGGCCACGGGTGCCGCGGCCATTCACTTCGGACACGGGATCCAGCACGCCCGGCGCACGCTGTGGATCCTCTTGGTCCTCCTGCTGATCGTGAACCCCAACCTCTCCCGGGACAGCATCCCCGTGTGGCTCACGGTGCTCGTGGGGGCGTGTCTCGCGTTCGGTACCCTGCTGGGCGGCTGGCGGATCTCCTACACCCTCTCCGCACGCATCGTGACGCTGGATCCCCTGCGCGGAGCGGCGGCACAAACGGTGTCCGGCGCCCTGCTGTTCGTAGGGGGGTTCCTCTCCCCCATTCCGCTCTCTACGTCCCAGACCACCACCGCGGCGATCCTGGGCGCGGGTTCCGCCCAGAAGTTCCGCACCGTGTATCACGCCACCGTGCTGCGGGTCATCGCCTCATGGGTCGCCACGGTACCCGTGTGCGGCCTGGTCTCCGCCATCCTGTTCCTGGCGGCCTCCCCGCTGATCCAGGTCCCCGCGGCCTGATCCGTACCCGCGGTTCGCTCGGGGCACGCGTCACGATCGGGGGCACGCGGAGGCTGACGACGTCGCACGGTGCGGATCGCTGCGCGCTCCCGGTGCGTGCGTCGTCGTACCCCCGGGTCCCGCCGGAGCGCCGTCGTGCCCCCGGGCGTGCACGCGAACGGTGCCCTCCGTCTCGGAGGGCACCGTTCGCGTGCGCGAGGACGCGGATCAGCCGAAGCGGCCGGACACGTAGTCCTCGGTGTCCTTCTTCTGCGGGTTGTTGAAGATGTCCGTGGTGGGCGCGTACTCAATCAGACGGCCGGGCTTGCCCGTGCCCTCGATGTTGAAGAACGCGGTCTTGTCCGACACACGGGACGCCTGCTGCATGTTGTGGGTCACGATCACCACGGTGTAATCGGTCTTGATCTCGTTGATCAGGTCCTCGATCGCGAGCGTGGAGATGGGGTCCAGCGCGGAGCACGGCTCGTCCATGAGGATCACGTCCGGCTTGACCGCGATTGCGCGGGCGATGCACAGCCGCTGCTGCTGACCACCGGAAAGACCGGAACCGGGCTTGTCCAAACGGTCCTTGACCTCGTTCCAGAGGTTCGCGCCGCGCAGCGAGCTCTCCACGAGCTCGTCCGCGTCCTTGCTCGAGATGCGCTTGTTGTTGAGCTTCACGCCCGCGAGCACGTTGTCGCGGATGGACATCGTGGGGAACGGGTTGGGGCGCTGGAACACCATGCCCACCATGGAGCGCACGGTCACGGGGTCCACGCCCTTGCCGTAGAGATCGTCCCCGTCCAGCAGCACCTTGCCCTGGGCGTAAGCACCCGGGATCACCTCGTGCATGCGGTTGAGGGTGCGCAGGAACGTGGACTTGCCGCAACCGGAGGGACCGATGAACGCGGTGACCGAGCGGGGTTCGATGTTCATGCTGACGTCCTGGACCGCCAGGAAATCGCCGTAGTAGACGTTGAGGTTTTCGACGTCGATTCGTTTCGACATGGGTGTGTTTCCTTAGATCGAATGGTCGGCCAGCACTCAGCGGCCGGCGGTCTTGGGAGCGAAGGCCCTGGCGATCAAGCGTGCCACGAGGTTGAGCAGCATCACGATCACGATCAGGATCAGCGCCGCGGCCCAGGCCCGCTGCAGGGACGGATCGGGGTTCGTGGGCGAGGTGGGCGTCATGATCTGGTAGTAGATGAACGTGGGCAGCGTGGTCATCCAGCCGGAGAACGAGTTCCAGTTGATGGCCGTGGCGAAGCCCGCGGTCACGAGCAGCGGCGCCGTCTCACCGATCACACGGGCGATCGCGAGGGTCACACCCGAGGCGATACCCGAGATGGCCGTGGGGATGACCACCTTGAGGATGGTCCGCCACTTGCGCACACCCAGCGCGTAGGACGCCTCGCGCAGTTCGTTGGGCACGATCCGCAGCATCTCCTCGGTGTTCTTGACCACCGTGGGGATCATCAGCACGGTCAGCGCGACCGCCGCCACGAACCCGGTACGGGTCGAGGGGCCGAAGATCATGCCGAACAGAGCGGCCGCGAACAGACCAGCCACGATGGACGGGATACCGGTCATGACGTCCACGAAGAACGTGATGGCCTTGCCGAGCCAGCCGCCCCGGGAGTACTCCACGAGGTAGATCGCGGTGAGCAACCCCACGGGCACCGACATGAGCGTGGCCCAGAACGTGATGGACACCGTACCGATGATCGCGTGGTAGGCGCCGCCCATCACCTGACTGGGCGCATCGGCCTGGTTGTCGTGGAAGCCCGTGACCCCGTTCATGGAGGTAAACAACATGTTGGAGGTCAGACCGGGGATGCCGTTGGCGAGCACCGTCCAGATCACGGAGATCAGCGGGATCACCGCGAGGATGAAGGCGGCATAGACCAGGAAGGTCATGAGCGAATCGGCCCCGGCGCGGGAACCCTCGATCATGCCCACGGCCAGCGGGCCGACCACCAGGAAGATCACGGTGGCGAACAGGGCCCACAGCGCGATGCTGAACCCCACCAGAGCGGCAAGCGCGGCCCCCGCTACGATCGCGGCCACGCCGATGACGGGGACGAGCCACTTGGGGCGCTGACCGCGGGTGAGCCTTGACTGGCGGACGGGTGAGGTTCCGGGTTGGGTGGACGTGGTCATCAGTTGGCCCCCGAGAATTCCTTGTAGCGAGCGATGATGGCGCGGGCGATCATGTTGACCACGAGGGTGATCAGGAACAGCACGAGACCGGCCGCGATCAGTTCGGACAACCGCAGGCCGTAGGCCTCGGGGAAGTTCAGCGCGATCTCCGCGGCGATTGTCTGGTTACCGGACTTGATCAGGGACGCGATCATGGGCCCGGAGGACAGCACTAGGGCCACCGCCATGGTCTCGCCGAGCGCGCGGCCCAGGGCCAGCATGATCGAGGAGATGATCCCGGGGCGCGCGAACGGCAGCACGGCCATCCGGATCATCTCCCACCGCGTGGCCCCCAGTGCCAGCGCGGCCTCCTCGTGGAGCTTGGGCGTCTGCGTGAAGATCTCGCGGGACATGGACGTGATGATCGGCAGGATCATGATGGCCAGCACGATGCCTGCGGTGAGCATGGTCTTACCCGTCTGGGACGCGGGCCCGTCGAAGATGGGGATGAAGCCCAGGTGCTCGGTGAGCCAGTTGTACAGCGGTACGAGCGCCGGCGCGAGCACCGTGGCACCCCACGCGCCGTAGATCACGGAGGGAATGGCCGCGAGCAGGTCGATCACGTAGCCCACCGGCTTGGAGATCTTGGCCGGTGCGTAGTGGGAGATGTAGAGCGCCACCAGGATGCCCACGGGTGTGGCGATCAGCAGGGCGATCACCGCGGCGATGAGCGTGCCCACGATGAGCGGCCAAATGTAGTGGAAGAAGCCCTGCCCACCGGTGATCTCCTCGGCGGGGGCGGCGAACGTGGGCAGCGCCTGCAGCAAAAGGAATAGCGCGACGGCCGCGAGCACCGCGAAGATCAGGATGCCGGCGGCCAGGCTGAGTCCGGAGAAGACGGAGTCACCGGCACGTCCGGCCGAGGACTGCCGGGTCCCCGGTTTCTGGGCGCTGATGGTGGTGGACATGAACCAGTCCCTTCGATCAAGGTGTGGAACGAGCTGAGCGGTGAATTCGGACAGCGTAGGACGTGGCGGTCCGAGATGACCGCGTGCGTGGCTGCGGCGCCGACGCGCGATGACACGCCGGCGCCGCACTCACACGTCGTCGGGGCGGATCAGCCCTTCGCGGTGATGGAGTCCACGGCCGCCTTGGCCTGGTCGCGCAGGGTCTGGCTCAGCGGGGCGGAACCGGCGGAGTCCGCAGCGGCCTTCTGCCCGTCCTCGGAGATCACGTAGTTCTCGAAGGCCTTGACCAGGTCCGCGGTCTCCTGGGAGTCGTACTGGGAGCACACGATGTGGTAGGAGATCAGCACGAGCGGGTACGCACCGGATTCCTTGGTGTCGCGCCCGATGTTGATCGCGAGGTCGTGCTCGCCGCGGCCCTCGGCCTGGGCGGAGACCTCGACGGCCTTGGCGGCGGCCTCGGGCGAGTGGGTCACGTACTGGTCGCCCACCTTGATCGCGGCGGTGCCGAGATCGCCCACGGCGGAGGAGTCCGCGTAGGTCACGGCGCCCTCGGTGCCGGAGGTCGTGGAGACCACGCCGGAGGTGCCCTTGTTGTTCTCCGCCGCGTACTCGGAGGGCCAAGCCTGTGCCGGGTCCTTGGTCCACTCCTGCGGAGCGGCCTTGTGCAGGTAGTCGGTGAAGTTCTCGGTGGTCCCGGAGTCATCGCTGCGGTGCACCACGGTGATCGGGGTGTCCGGGAGATCGGCGTCCGGGTTCTGCTGCTTGATCTGCTCGGCGTTCCAGCGCTTGATCTCACCCTTGAAGATCTTGGCGATGGTGGGGGCGTCCAGGTTCAGGGACTCGATACCGGGCAGGTTGAACGCTACGGAGATCGGGGAGATGTAGACCGGGAGGTCCATGGCGCCGTCGGGGCCGCACTGCTGCTTGGCCTGCTCGACCTCGTCGTCGGAGAGGTAGGCGTCCGAGCCGGCGAAGTTCGCGCCGCCCGCCAGGAAGGCCTTGCGCCCGGCGCCGGAGCCGTCCGGGGAGTACTGCACGGTGGAGCCGCTGTTAGCGGACTGGAAGCCGTTCTGCCACGCGGTCATGGCGGCCTGCTGGGAGGACGCCCCGATGCCGGTCAGCGTTCCGGACACGCCGCTGCTCTCGCCCGAGCCCCCGCCGCTGTTGGTGTTGCCGGTGGCGTTGTCGGAACCGCAAGCGGTCAGAGCGAGGGCACCAATGGCCAGGACTGCGGCCGAACGGCCGACATGCGAAACCTTCACTGTATTTCCCTTCGAAAGCGTGAACCGGGGAGCCCGGTGGGTGCGGACAACCGGATCTTGGAGTCCAACGCCGCTGCGTCCGCAGCGCGCCCGGGAATTACCGTAGGCAGGCGATATTGACAGATGCGGCCGGGAAGGTGAACTGGCGGTTAACAACCCCTGTGACCGGCGCCACCCCTGGCCACGGCGCCGCCCGGTCACGCGTCCCGCGCGGTACGCGTCCGTCCGAGGCGCCCGCCTAGGATGGGAGCCATGACGTCCTCGGAAGCAGCTCAGTACCGCTCCCGATTCCGTCGTGTTCCCGAGGTCGTGGGCAAGCGCGGGCGCTCCGGCTGGGCACGCATGACGTCCGGTTTCTTCCAGGCCGTGCAGATGACCGTGGCGGCCGTTGGCGCGTACGTGATCGCGGAACGACTGCTGGGCCATCAAGGCCCCATCTTCGCCGCGACCGCCGCGCTCGTGTCCCTGGGGTACGCCAAGGGCGGGCTGCGCTATCGCCGGGTGCTGGAGGTCTCGATCGGGTGCACCCTGGGGATCGTGATGGGCGATCTGCTCATCCAGGTCCTGGGCCATGGTGAGTGGCAAGCGGCCCTCGTGTTGCTCCTGTCCCTCTTGCTCGCCCGGTTCCTTGACAACGGCGCGATCTTCACCACGCAGATGGGGCTGCAGTCCGTGCTGGTGGTGCTCCTCCCGCCATCGCAGGACGGCGTGTTCGCGCGGTCCTTCGACGCCGTGGTGGGGTGCCTGTGCGCGCTGCTCCTCGCGTACGTGATTCCCCAAGACCCGCGCCGCGAACCGCGCCAGGACCTCAGCAAGCTCATCGTGGAGTTCACCCAGGTGCTCACGGACTGCTCCCGTGCGGTCTCGGACACCGATTCGCGCCTCGCGTGGCACGCCCTCGTGCGGGCTCGTCAGACGCAGCCGCTCGTGGACTCGGTACGCTCGGGGCTCACGGCCTCCCGGGAGATCGCCCACGCATCCCCTCTGCACCGCCGGCACCGCCGCGAGATCGACGACCTGAGCGAGAGCATCCGGTACGTGGACCTCGCCGTGCGCAACTCGCGCGTGTTCGCACGCCGCCTCGCGTCCGTCCTCAACCGCGTCTCCCTGTCCGACGACGCCGTGGCCTCCCTCTCCGAGGCCCTCGCCGATCTCTCCGACGCCATCCTGAGCCTGGATCACACGTTCTCCGCGAGTCACCCCCAGACCCGTGAAAGCTACCTGCGCCAGACGCGCAATGAACTGATCTCCGTGGCCGGTCGCCTGGAACCCGGGCTCATGGGGGTGCGGACCATGGAGGGCGAGGCACTCGTGCTGCTGATCCGTCCGTTGGTCGTGGACCTGTTGGAGTCCACCGGTCTCACCCACGAGGAGGCGATCCGGCACCTGCCCACGCTGGGCGGTCGGTGACCGAGCCACGGATCCGTGCCGCTTATGCGCGTCAGATCCGCCCCCTACGGTGACAGCATGAGCGCGAAGACCAGGAAGCCGTCCGTCTCCTACCGGTGCACGGAATGCGGCTGGACCACGGCCAAATGGGTGGGCCGGTGCGGTGAGTGCCAGTCCTGGGGCACCGTGCAGGAGATCTCCACGAACCTGGAACACGGGCGCACCCGGGCCGCGGCCAGCGTGGCGGTGCCCGCTCAACCCATCGGCCAGGTGGATTCCTCGGTGGCCCGCTTCACCCCCACGCGCGTCACCGAGTTCGACCGCGTCCTGGGCGGCGGACTCGTGCCCGGTGCGGTCATCCTGATCGCGGGGGAACCCGGCGTGGGTAAGTCCACGCTGCTCCTGGACGCAGCCGCCAAGGTGGCGGGCGGGCCCGATCCCCGCACCGTGTTGTACGTGACCGGGGAGGAGTCCGCGGCGCAGGTCAAACTGCGGGCCGAGCGCATCGATGCCCTCTCGGAAAAGCTGTACCTCACCGCGGAGACCGACCTCTCCGCGGCGCTCGCGCAGGTCAAGGACTTAAAACCGGAACTGTTGATCGTGGACTCGGTGCAGACCCTCGCGAGCCCGGAGATCGAGGGTTCGGCGGGCGGGGTGAGCCAGGTGCGGGAGGTCGCGGCGAGCCTCATCCACGCCGCCAAGACCCGGAACATGACCACCCTGCTCGTGGGCCACGTGACCAAGGAGGGTTCGATCGCCGGTCCCCGGTTGCTCGAACACCTCGTGGACGTCGTGTGTCAGTTCGAGGGGGACAAACACTCGCGCATCCGCCTACTGCGGGCCGTGAAGAACCGGTTCGGCCCCACGGACGAGGTCGGGTGCTTCGATCTCGAGGAGAACGGTATCCGCTCGGTCTCGGACCCGTCCGGCCTGTTCGTCTCCCGCACCCCCGTCCCGGTCGCGGGAACATGTCTGAGCGTCACCGTGGAGGGGCGCAGGCCGCTGCTCGCGGAGGTCCAGGCCCTGCTGGACAAGTCCAGCACCGCGCAACCCCGACGGGCCACCTCCGGCCTGGACGGTTCCCGGGTGGCCATGCTGCTCGCGGTGTTGCAGCGCCGGGCGGGCGTGGCCCTCGCGACCATGGACTGCTACGTGTCCACCGTGGGCGGTGTGCGGCTCACCGAACCCGCCACGGACCTCGCGGTGTGCATGGCGCTCGCGTCCGCCGCCCAGGATCGACCGCTGCCCCAGCGGCTCGTGTGCTTCGGGGAGATCGGACTGGCCGGTGAGGTCCGCCCCGTACCCGAGATCAACCGCAGGATCCAGGAGGTCGCCCGGCTGGGCTTCACCCACGCCGTGGTCCCGGCATCCCCCAACGGACCCGGCAAGATCCCTCCGGGCTTCTCCGTGCGTGAGGTCACCACCGTCTCACAGGCCATGGAGCTGCTCTTCCCGCCGCGGCAGGGCTGAGTCCGACGCCGTACGGCCGAGTTCGCCGGGGCAGGGCCGAGTCCGAACACACATGCCACGCGGGGCATGTTGGCCTTCGGGCGGGGCGAGCGCACATAGAATGAGGCCGTGGTGAAATCGCACGAGACTGCCCTGAGACGGACCCTTGCCAGGGTCTCCCCCGGTACCGAACTGAGGACGGGGCTGGAGCGCATCCTCCGGGGCCGCACAGGCGCGCTCATCGTGCTCGGATTCGACCGCTCCGTGGAGTCGCTGTGTTCGGGCGGGTTCGACATCGACACCGAATTCACCCCCACCAAGTTGCGCGAACTCGCCAAGATGGACGGGGCGATCGTGTGCGACAAGGAAGCCACCCGCATCCTCAAGGCCGGGGTCCAGCTCATGCCGGACGCGTCCATCCGCACCCAGGAGTCCGGCACGCGTCACCGCTCCGCCGAGCGCACCGCCAAGCAGACCGGTGTTCCCGTGATCTCGGTCAGCCAGTCCATGAGCGTCATCACGATCTACGTGGCCGATTACCGCTACGCGATCGACGGTTCCCAGGCCATCATGGCCCGCGCGAACCAGGCCCTGCAGACCCTGGAGCACTACAGCAACCGCCTCGAGCAGGTCCTGGGCAGCCTCTCGGCGCTCGAGATCGAAGCCGCCGTGACCGCCCGCGACGTGGCCCTGACGCTGCAGCGG
Source organism: Kocuria marina (assembly GCA_014652975.1). GTDB lineage: Bacteria > Actinomycetota > Actinomycetes > Actinomycetales > Micrococcaceae > Kocuria > Kocuria marina. Next base: position 68,869 of record BMZV01000006.1, read on the forward strand.
ATGGAGATGGTGCGCAGGATCTCGGACGAGATCGGGTGGTACGTCCTGGAACTCGGCTCGGACGGGCGTCTGATCTCCCTGCAGCTCGAGGAGCTCACGGCCGGGACGGGACCGGGGCCCGGCGTAGTCCTGCGGGACTACCTGCCCGAGGCCACGACGCCCGAGGTGATCGCGGAGTCCCTGGACCGGCTCGCCCGGTTGTCGTCCACCGAACTGATCGATCTGCAGCGGGTCGCAGTGGCCGCGGGTCTCACCGGGCCGCAGGGCAACTTGGATGTGGACCTGCACCCCCACGGTTACCGGCTGCTCGAGGGCATCAAGTCCATGCCGCGTGCGGTGGCGAAACGGCTCGTGGCCCAGTTCGACGGCCTGCAGTCGCTCATGGCCGCGAACCTCGAGGACCTGATGTCCGTGGAGGGCATCGGCGAGCAGCGTGCCCGCACCGTACGCGAGTCCTTGTCCCGTATGGCCGAGACGAGCCTGCTGGAACGGTTCATGTAGCAGTCCGGGTGGCCCGGTCGCGGACGCGGCCCGTGCACCGCCCGGGCATCGCCCACCGATGGTCACCTCGAGGGCCGCCAGCCGGCCGCGCGAACCTCGGGACCGCCGTCGCCGGTGGATCTGCGCAAGCCGCGAGCCGCCCGTCGCCCACTCACTGCAGACTGAAAACGGCCTGCTGGCTCGCGACGTCCCCGAGTGACGTCGTGAGGTTGTAGTACCCGGCGAGCGCCTCGGACTGGCCGGCCGGGCAGCCCTCCGCGGTGCGCACCCGGTTCCACGTGAGCCGTGCGGTCTCCTTCTGCCCCGTGTCCAGGGTGATCTGACGGTCCTCACCGGCTGCCGCGCAGTGCCGTGAATCAAAGACGGTGTCCGCACCGGAGGTCACCACGAAGGCCATGTGATTGCTACCGGCGTCCACGCGGCACGGGTGCTGGCCCTTGTTCTCGAGGGTCAGTTCGAGCACCGGGTTCTGGCCCGCCGCGTAGCTCTGTTTGTCGGTCGCGGCACTCACCGCCAGATCCGCGCCGCATTCCGGCGCCGCCGTCCTGCTGGCACTCGGGCTGCCGGACGCACCGGGTGCACCAGACCCGGACGGTGTGGGCCGGGCAGTGAAGTCCGCGAACTTGTTCTGGGGATCCGTGCTCGGCTGCGCCGCGGCGTCGGGCTGCTGCGTGGCATTCGTGTCGTCGGCGTCCGGTGCCGTGAGTGCGCGCACGCCCGAGACCACTGCCCACAGCAGGGCCAGTGCCAGGACGACGATCACGGCGAGCGCGACCATGCGGCGTCGCCGATAGACGTGCTCCGGGAGCCTGCCCCCGGTGTCCGCGGATTCCGTGGGGGACGTGGGGGGATCGTGCTGTTCGGAACCGGAAGCCATGGTCTCCAGGCTACCGTGGACAGTTATGAACTCGAGCCGCACACCAGCCCGCGACGAGCGACTTCACGGCACTCACGCAGCCGTGATCGAGTGGTACCGGCGGGCGTCCCGCGACCTGCCGTGGCGCGCGCCCGAACGCACACCGTGGCAGGTGCTCGTAAGCGAGATCATGCTGCAGCAGACCCCGGTGGGGCGCGTCCTGCCGGTGTGGCGCCGGTGGCTCGAACAGTGGCCGGAACCGGGCGATCTCGCGGCGGCGTCGCCGGCGGAGGTCCTGCGCGCGTGGGACAGGCTCGGCTACCCGCGCCGCGCGCTGCGGCTGCACGCGGCTGCCCAGAACATCGCCGCGGAGCACGACGGGCGGGTGCCCGAGGACCACGCACAGCTGTTGGCGTTGCCCGGGATCGGCGCGTACACCGCGGCGGCAGTGGCCGTGTTCGCGTTCGGTCAGCGCCACACGGTCGTGGACACGAACATCCGCCGGGTCGAGGCCCGGGTGTTCTCCGGGCGGGCCCTGCCGTCCCGTTCCCTCACCGCGGCGGAGACCCGGTTGGCGCAGGACGTCCTGCCGCAGGACGTCGCGGAATCGGTCGCGTGGAACCAGGCCGTGATGGAACTGGGCGCACTGATCTGCACCGCGCGTTCCCCGCGCTGCGACGAGTGCCCCGTGCGGCGGGACTGCGCGTGGGTCGCGGCTGGCAGCCCTCCCGCGCAGGAGACGCCCAGGGGCCAGTTGTGGCACGGCACGGACCGCCAGGTCCGGGGGGCCATGATGGCAGTGCTGCGCGCCGCGGACGAGCCCGTGCCCGCGCAGTTGCTGCTCACGGACCTCGCGAGCTCGGAACAGATCGCCGGGGAGCACGCGGCCCCACCCGCCGTGGTGATCGAACGGCTCGGGGCCCTGTGGCGGCTGCCCGCGCCCGCCGAACAACGGGAGCGTGCGTTGAACGGACTGCTCGCGGACGGTCTGGCCACCTCGAACGACGGCGCGGTCAGCCTTCCGGGGTGATCGCGCGGATCATCCGCGTGTTGCCCAGCGTGTTGGGTTTGACCCGGGCCAGGTCCAGGAACTCGGCGACGCCCTCGTCGTGGGAACGCAACAGCTCTGCGAAGACCTCGGGCTCGATGGTCTCCTGGTTCTCCATCACGGCGAATCCGTGCCGCGCGAAGAACGCCACCTCGAAGGTCAGGCAGAAAACCCGGCCGACCCCGAGCCGAGCCGCACGGGCCAGCAGTTCCTCGATCATCCGCCCGCCCACGCCATGACCGCGCGCCGCGGGGGACGTGGCCAGGGTGCGCACCTCCGCGAGGTCCTCCCACATCACGTGCAAGGCCCCGCAGCCCACGAGGTTCCCGGCGTCGTCCTCCGCAACCACGAACTCCTGGATACTCTCGAAGTACGTCACCGTGTCCTTGGTGATCAGGATGCGCTCGGCCGCCATGGGCGCCACGAGCTCCTTGATGCCATGGACGTCCGAGGTCCGGGCGGGGCGGATGCGGATCTCTACCATGCCCACGACTGTACGCGTCCGTTCGAACGCGAGCGGGCGGCGCCGCCGACCGTTGTGGTCGACGACGCCGCCCGCTCGCGGAGGCGCCGCGGTGCCGGGCACCGCGCGGGGTGGCTCAGGCCTGCGCCTGGGCCGCTCCCCCGCCGCTGTCGGGCCCCGAGTGGGGCGAGCGCGGCACGTCTTTGCCGGACTGGCTGTCGGCGTCGTCCGAGAACGCCGGGGTGTTCTCGATCTCCCGGATCTCGTCGTCGGAGAGCTCGGACATGGGCGTGGAGGAGAAGGTGAAGGTGGCGTCGTCGCCCTCACCCTCGACGTCCACCGAGATCTTCTCACCCGAGGCGATCTCGCCGAACAGGATCCGCTCGGAGAGCTGGTCCTCGATCTCGCGCTGCATGGTCCGGCGCAGCGGCCGGGCACCCATCGCGGGGTCGTAGCCCTTCTTGGCGAGCAACTGCTTGGCGGCGTCGGACAGCGAGATGGACATGTCCTGCTCACGCAACCGCCGCTGCAGGCGCGCGACGAACAGGTCCACGATCTGCACGATCTCACTCTCGCTCAGCTGCGGGAACACGATGATCTCGTCCACGCGGTTAAGGAACTCGGGACGGAAGTGCTCCTTGAGCTCCTCCTGCACCTTGGCCTGCATGCGGTCGTAGGACGTGGCCGCGTCCCCGCTGGCCTGGAAGCCCACGGGAACCGTGCGGGAGATGTCCCGGGTACCGAGGTTCGTGGTCATGATGATCACGGTGTTCTTGAAGTCCACCACACGGCCCTGCGAGTCGGTCAGGCGACCGTCCTCGAGGATCTGCAGCAGCGAGTTGAAGAGGTCCTGGTGGGCCTTCTCGACCTCGTCGAACAGCACCACGGAGAACGGCTTGCGGCGGACCTTCTCGGTCAACTGACCGCCCTCCTCGTACCCCACGTAGCCCGGAGGGGCACCGAAGAGCCGGGAGACGGTGTGCTTCTCCTGGTACTCGGACATGTCCAGCGTGATCAGGGCGTCCTCGTCACCGAACAGGAACTCCGCGAGCGCCTTGGCCAGCTCGGTCTTACCCACACCAGTGGGCCCGGCGAAGATGAACGAGCCACCCGGGCGGCGCGGGTCCTTCAGACCAGCTCGGGTACGGCGGATGGAGCGGGACAGGGCCTTGATGGCCTCGTTCTGCCCGATGACGCGCTTGTGCAACTCGTCCTCCATGTGCAGCAGCCGCCCGGACTCCTCCTCGGAGAGCTTGTACACGGGCACACCCGTGGAGGCGGACAGGACGTCCGAGATGACCTCCGGGGTCACCTCCGAGATCTGGTCGTCGCCCTCGCGCCACGCAGTGTCCTTCTCGTCACGCTCGGCGATGAGCTTCTGCTCGGTGTCGCGCAGGGACGCGGCCTTCTCGTAGTCCTGGCCCTCGATCGCGGCTTCCTTGGCACGCTTGGTGTCCGCGATCTTCTGCTCCAGGGCCTTGATCTCCGGCGGCGCGGTCATGCGCTTGATGCGCAGACGTGCACCGGCCTCGTCGATCAGGTCGATGGCCTTGTCGGGCAGGAACCGGTCCGAGACGTAGCGCGCGGACATGTGCACCGCGGCCTCCAGCGCGTCGTCCGAGATGGACACGCGGTGGTGCGCCTCGTACTTGTCGCGCAGGCCCTTGAGGATCTCCACGGCGTGGGCCTCGGAGGGCTCGTCCACCTGGATGGGCTGGAAGCGCCGTTCGAGGGCGGCGTCCTTCTCGATGTGCTTGCGGTACTCGTCCAGCGTGGTGGCACCGATGGTCTGCAGCTCGCCGCGCGCCAGCATGGGCTTGAGGATCGACGCGGCGTCGATCGCGCCTTCCGCGGCACCCGCACCCACGAGCGTGTGGATCTCGTCGATGAACAGGATGATGTCCCCGCGCGTGCGGATCTCCTTGAGCACCTTCTTGAGGCGTTCCTCGAAGTCACCGCGGTAGCGGGAACCGGCCACGAGCGATCCCAGGTCCAGCGTGTAGAGCTGCTTGTCCTTGAGCGTCTCGGGGACGTCCCCGCGCACGATCGCCTGGGCCAGGCCCTCCACGACCGCGGTCTTACCGACACCGGGCTCACCGATCAGCACCGGGTTGTTCTTGGTGCGCCGGGAGAGCACCTGCATCACGCGCTCCATCTCGCGGTAGCGCCCGATGACGGGGTCCAGCGTGGACTCGCGCGCGGCGGCGGTGAGGTTGCGACCGAACTGGTCCAGCACGGCCGACCCCGCGGGAGTGCCCTCCGCGCGGCCACCGGTGCCGACGCCGGCGGCTTCCTTCTCCCCGCCGGCGTTGCCGGACTGGTAGCCGGAGATCAGTTCCAGCACCGTGGCGCGGACCTTACCGGGATCCGCACCCAGCTTGACGAGCACCTGGGAGGCCACGCCCTCGCCGGCACGGATGATCCCGAGGAGGATGTGCTCGGTACCGATGTAGTTGTGCCCCAACTGCAGGGCCTCGCGCAGCGAGTGCTCGAGCACCTTCTTGGCGCGGGGCGTGAACGGGATGTGGCCCGAGGGCGCTTGCTGGCCCGGGCCGATGATGTCCTGGACCTGCTCGCGGGCGGCGCTCAGGGTGATGCCCATGGACTCGAGGGCCTTGGCGGCGACGCCCTCACCCTCGTGGATCAGGCCGAGCAGCAGGTGCTCGGTCCCGATGTAGTTGTGGTTGAGCATCCTGGCCTCTTCCTGGGCCAGCACGACGACCCTGCGGGCGCGGTCGGTGAAGCGTTCGAACATGGATACTCCTTCATTGATCTCTGTCAACGATGCTAGGCATCCCGCGCGGCGTTTCCGGCACTGTTCGCCACTGGCGCACGGTATCCAGCCCTCAGCAAAATTCCCCCCGGGGGGCCTTTCGCAACTCCCCGTCCCGTGCTCCCCGGTACCGACGACAACGGCCGGAACACGCCTGTTGCGGCGTGTTCCGGCCGTGATGCCGGGGTGTGCTACGAACTCAGTCGTTGTGAGCGGCGTAGTACTTGTCCTGGATGTCCTGGTGGATGCGGCCGCGGTCCGAGACCTGCAGGCCCTGCTTTTTGGCCCACGCGCGGATCTTGGGGGTCTCGGGGTTGCCCGAGCGGTTCGGGCGCGTGGTGGTGTTCTGGCTGCGCCCGCTCTTGGCGGACGCGCGGCGACCGGCCGCGACGTAGGGACGCAGGGCGTCGCGCAGCTTGGTGGCATTGGCCGAGCTCAGGTCGATCTCGTACTGGCCGCCGTCCAGACCGAAACGCACGGTCTCATTGGCCTCGCCGCCGTCGATATCGTCTTCAAGAATGATTTTCACGGTCTGAGCCATGCTCCAGCTCCTCCAAACGCCCTACGGGCTCGTCGATCAATTATTCGCGCTAGCAAATTCATGCTGTGGGGTGAAACACAGGAATTTGTCCCCCGTGTGATTCCGATCTCCATTCCTCGTGGAAACTGTTCGGATTCACCCATGGGAACGCCCCCGGAATGAAATGCAGGGACCGCGGATTCACGGTCCTATCATGGCAGATATTCGAATAATTGTCATCACGGGCTATTGGGATCTTCCGGGGATTCACGAATAGGAATGCTGTTGCGTAAGTCCAGACCCCGTTGTTGCCGGGTCTTATCCTCCTGATATCCGAACGGGACTTTGTCCCCCTCGCGTTCGCGTACCGAGCGGTACCACTGCTCGGCGTCGTCGCGGGCCTGTGCCTGCGCATTGCGCTCGGTCCTGTCCCCGCGCAGCAACCAGCGCATCACGAGGTAGAAGACCACACCCACACCGAGTGAGGGTACGAAGACGGCCAGGTAATCCATGACGGTGATCATTCTCTCCAGGACTGGACGGCGGCTGGACGCGGTACTGCGCCGGGTCGGTTCACTCGGGCTTCATGAGTGGGAAGAGGATGGTGTCCCGGATACCCAGGTTGGTGAACAGCATGATGAGCCGGTCCAGCCCCAGGCCGAGCCCGCCCATGGGCGGCGCGCCGTATTCGAGGGCCCGCAGGAAGTCCTCGTCCAACTGCATGGCCTCGTCGTCCCCCGCCGCGGCGAGCCGGGACTGCTCCGTGAGCCGGTCGCGCTGCACCACCGGGTCCACGAGCTCGGAGAACGCGGTGCCACGCTCCATCCCTCCGATGATCAGGTCCCACGCCTCGATCAACCCCGGCTTCTCGCGGTGGGGCCGGGCGAGCGGTTGTGCGGCCGGCGGGTAGTCGTACACGAACGTGGGTTGGATCAGGGTGGGCTCCACGATTTCCTCGAAGAGTTCCATGACGAGTTTCTGTGCGTCCCATGCAGGATTCACTTGGATATCGCGCTGAGCGGCGATCTTTCGCAGTTCCGTGACATCCGTGTCCGGGGTGACCTCCCGTCCCACGGCCTCGGACAGTCCCGGATACACGGAAACCCATGCCCACTCCCCGAACAAATCAATGCGGCCGTCCTCGGTGTCCACCCCGTCCACACCGAGCGCGCGGGCACATTCCTGGATGATCTCCTGGATCCGCTGCGCCATCACGAATTGATCGGCATAGGCCTCATACGCCTCGAGCGTGGTGAATTCCGGGCTGTGGGAGGAATCCACACCCTCGTTCCGGAAGACCCGGCCGATCTCGAAAACCCTGTCGATACCGCCCACGACCGCGCGCTTGAGATACAGCTCGGTGGCGATACGCAGCGTCATGTCCTGGTCGAACGCGTTGAGGTGCGTACCGAATGGGCGCGCCGCGGCCCCGCCGTGCACGAGCTGGAGCACGGGGGTCTCGATCTCCACGTACCCCTGTTCCTCCATGACACGGCGTACGGTGCGCGTGATCGTGGAGCGCGTGAGGACGACGTCGCGGGCCTCCTGGCGCACGATCAGGTCCAGGTAGCGCTGGCGCACCCGGGTTTCCTCGTTGAGTTCCTTATGCATGGTGGGCAGGGGGCGCAGGGCCTTGGAGGCCAAGGTCCACGAGTCCGCCATCACGGACAGCTCCCCGCGCCGCGAGCTGATCACGCGACCGGTGATGGCCACGAAGTCGCCAAGGTCCACGAGGGCCTTCCACTGCGCGAGGGGTTCGTCCCCCACGTTGACCTTGGAGAGCATGGCCTGCAGCCGGGTGCCGTCCCCCTCCTGGAGGGTCGCGAAGCACAACTTGCCGGTGTTGCGCACGTGGACCACACGACCGGCCACGGTCACGACGTGCTCGGTCTCCTCCCCGGGTTCGAGCTGACCGAACTGCTCACGGACCGCGGCAAGGGTCGTGGTGCGATGCACGTCCACGGGATAGGGCGCCATCCCGACGACCTGCGCTGCCTGGCGCTTGGCGGCGCGCACGGCCATCTGATCGTTGAGCTCGTGGGCGCTCAGCTCCGGATCGGTGCTGGCGGTGTCTGCGGGAACGGTGGATTCGGGCTGCTCGGTCACAATGGACCAGGATACCGCCCGCGCTCAGATTCGCATGTTGTCGATCAGGCGGGTGGGGCCCACCCACGCCGCCACGAGCGCGAGGGTCCCGGGGCCGGGTTCCACGAGGGAAAGATCTCCCGGGTCCACGGTCACGAAGTAGTCCAGGCGCACCTCCGGCTCGGCGTCGATGGCGCTGCGCGCCCGCTCGAGCGTGAGCTCCCCTGCCGCGAGCGCGCGCAACGTCCGGTGCAGCACGAGCGCGTGGCCGGCCTGCGCGGCGGAGAGGTACTGGTTGCGCGAGGACAGGGCGAGCCCTTGCTCCGAGCGCACGATGGGCACCGCACGGATCTCCACCGGGTGATCGAAATCACGCACCATCCGCTGCATAAGCAGCAGTTGCTGCGCGTCCTTCTCCCCGAAATAGGCCCGCAGTTCGGCGGCGGGGCCCGGTGCCGCGATCGCGAACAGCTTGTTGACCACGGTCAGGGCGCCGTCGAAGTGCCCGGGGCGCGTGGCCCCCTCCAGGATCGACCCTGCCCGCCCGGAGGTCACGGACACCACGGGCGTCCCGTCCGGGTACATCTGCTCGACCGACGGCGCGAAGACGAGGTCCACACCCACCTCGGCGAGCCGCGCAACGTCCCCGTCCAGGTCCCGCGGGTAGCTCTCGAAGTCCTCGCCGGGACCGAACTGCAGTGGGTTGACGAACACGGACACCACCGCGAGGTCGTTCTCCGCACGCGTGCGCTGCGCGATCCGCGCGTGCCCGTCGTGCAGGGCACCCATGGTGGGGAACAACCCCACGGTGCGGGCGCCGCGGGTCACGCGCGCCCCGATCTCCTCGCGCAACTGCGCCACGGTGGTGCACACCACGGGTCCCGTCACGGGCGTTCCTCTCCGTCGAGCGCGGCAAGCACCGCGCGATAGGTCGTCTCGTCGATCCGGCCCGACGACGCCGCGCGGGCCGCGGTCTGCCGCGCCAGTGCGCGGTACCCCGCCAACAACTGCTCCCCGGCGTCCGTCTGGCGCGCTCCCCGCACGGAGGCGTCGGGTGCCGTGACGCGCTCGGGCGAGCGGGCGGCGTCGGCGGCGGAGACCCCATCTTGGGACAGCTCCCGTAGGGCGGCGACGTGGGCGGCCACCGTGGCGACGTCCCCGCGGGCCACGGGACCGGTCAGGGCATCCTCCCCGGAGGCCAGGGCGTTGTCCACCGTGGCTCGCGCGAGGGGGCCCAGGACGCGTTCCGGGTGGGTGACCCCGATCTGCCCGAGCACTTGCATGGACTCCCCGAGCAGGGTCATCACGTGATTGGAACCGTGGGCGAGCGCCGCGTGGTACAGGGGGCGATCCGCTTCCGCGATCACCACGGGCTCGGCGCCCATCTCCACCACGAGGGCTTGCGCGATGGGCAGGACGGGTGCCGCGGCGGTGACGCCGAAGCTGCAGTCCGCGAGCCGGTGCAGGTCCAGACTGAGCCCCGTGAAAGTCATGGCGGGGTGCACGGCCAGGCCAATCCCCCCGGCGCGGCGCACGGGTTCGAGCACATCCGTGCCGTAGCGCCCCGCGGTGTGCACCACGAGCTGACCGGGTTGCCACGCGCCCGTGGCACCGAGCCCGCTCACCAGGCCTGGTAGTTGGTCGTCCGGGACCGCGAGCAGTACGAGTTCACTGCGTTCCACGATCGTGGGGACGTCCAACACGGGTACGTCCGGCAACAGGGCGCCCGCGCGCTCCCGGCTCTGTTCGGAGGACGCGTGCACACCCACGACGGCGTGTCCCGCAGCCCGCAGCGCGGCGCCCAGCACCGCGCCCACCTTGCCGGCACTGATCACGCCCACGCCCAACCGGCCCGGGCGGTCACTGGGTTGTCTCACGGAAATTCTCCTCGTCGGGGACGACGGCACGCACAGAGTAGCGCACGCGCCTCAGCTCCCCCGCGGGTCGGGCGTGCCTGCCAGCGCAGTGGCGTGCTGTTCGCGGCCCCGACCGTTGACGCGGTCGCGCGCCGCGCGGGCAAGGTCCGTGTGGCGTGCCTGCAGCTCGCGGACCTGTGCGGTGTCCAGGTGGTGCACGGACGTGGTCACCGACCCGGGGGTCACGTGCACCGCGAAACCACTCAGCCGCAACCGCCGGTCCACGGGACCCTGGGTCACGGCCACGGACTGCGTCTTGTGGTGCGGGATCACGCTCGCGTGCCGTGCGAGTCTGCCCCACCGCAGCACGAGCGCGGACGTGTTCAAGGCGAAGCCCGTGCGACGCCACGTGAGCGGATCCAACCAGCGGGCCCTCCGGGGGCTCGTGGTGAAGTCCTCCGAGCCGCCGATCCCCGTGAGTCCCTGGTCCACGAGCTCGGTGGGCGCGTGTTCGAGCGGCAGCACGAGGTCGAGGATCTCATGCACGTTCTCGAGTGTGCCCACGGGCAACACCGTGGAACCGAGCCCCTCGGTGCCCTCGGAGCCGCCTTTACCCGCGGTAATCACACGGACGTGGTGGCCGTCGAAACCGCGCCACATCAGGGGTTTACCGACCTCCAGGGCCTGCACCCTCCCCGTGGGAATCGTGGAGGAGCGCTCGTTGAACAACCCGGATCGGGTGCGCACCCCGGAGGGGACCACGCTGAGCGTGAACCCCCAGCTCTTCTCGAGCCGCGAGTACACCGTGGAGACCACGCCGAGCAGCAGGGGGACGAAACTGGGGATCATGACCCGCATCACCTGGGCGTTCCAGAACGCGGCGATCACCGCCGCCACCGCCATGAGCAGCAGGAGCACGGCAGGCGGGGAACATACGAGGCTCAGCAGCACCCGGCTCGTGGGCACCGTGAACACGCGCCGCAGCTCGTCCTGTTCGCCCAACAGGCCGTACTTCCGGGCGGCCCGCACGTCCACGGTGTCGCGCCTGCCGCGCTCGCCCGTACCGGCCGCGGGGTCCCCCGGGTACGCGGGGTAGCGGTCGGTTGCGCCGGAGTCCACGGCGGGGACGACGGCGCTCGCCGCCGAACGGTCCCACGGCGCCACGCGCCCGGGGCGGGTGACCTGCGGATCCCGGTACCGGTCGGCAGCCGCCTCCCCCGTTGCTTGGCCGTCATGAGCGGCCGACGCCTCGTGGGCGTCCGGGGCGGTGTGCGGGATCGGCGCGTCCGACGCGTGGTGCGCGGCCACGAGCAGTTGTTGCCGCAGCTGGCGGGCGTGGTCGCGGCGAAGGTAGGACAGCTCGAGGACGCTGGACCCGCCGTCTGCGACGTCGAACTTCAAGGACGCGAGACCCAGGATCCGGGGGACGAACTTGCGCTCGATGTCGATGCCCTGGACCCGGTCCAGGCGGGCCTGGCGGTGCGTGCGAAACAGCCACCCCGTGCGCAGGCGCACGTGTTCGTCCGTGATCTGGTAGCGGATGAACCACCACGAGAGTAGACCCAGACCGATGAGCAGGCCGAGCACACCGCACAGGATCGCGATCGCAAGACCCACGCCCGCGAGCTGCACCGCCCCGCCCACGTCCATCTCGATGGGGTCCCCGTTGAGCACCGCCGTGACGAGGTCGTCCAGGAACACGTTGCCGAAGCCCCACGCGAGGGCCACCACGAGTAGCCAGCTGCGCACGAAAGGCGTGAGCGGGTGCACCCGGTGCCACGCGCCGTCGGCGTCCGCCCCGGGGCGTGGACCCGTGCCAGTGCGCTGGGCGGACCCGGGGAGCGGACCGGAGCCCGGGTCTGTCGGCGACCCCGGCTGCGCGTAGCGGTGGGACGGGTCCGGGCTCATCACAACCCCACCATGTGCTCTTCCCCGCGCTCCGTGAGCTGCTCACGCAACCGGCCCGCCTCCGCGCGGGGTAACCCGGGCAGCACGGCGTCCGTGGCCGCGGACGCGGTGTGGAGCGTGAGCGTGGCCAGCCCGAACGCGTTGAGCACCGGCCCGGTCTTGATGTCCACGTACTGCATCCGCCCGTACGGCACCACGGTCACGCTGCGGAAGAACAGGCCCTTGCGCAGCCACAGTTCGGTGGGTGCCTCCGCGTAGCCGATGGCCCGGACCCGGCGCGGGATCAGGGACAGGTTCACGAGACCCAGCCCGAGCACGATCCCGAACAGCACCCACATCCACCACTGCGGGCGGTCGCCCCAGGTCCCGAGCAGACCCAGGATCAAGGGGATCGAGAAGATCGCGGTCCACACGACGGTGGAGATGGCGGAGCTGATCAGGCGTACGGAAACGTACTGGGGCGCCACCCGGTGCCAGGTCAGTCCCGGAGGTGACAGTTCATCGGTGGCGGGCATATCCTCCCTCTCCTGGGGCGTACGGGTCCCGCCGTCCACCGTAGGGGGTTTCCTCCTCCGCGTCGGGGTCATCGGGTGGGAGCCGACACGATTTCTCCACGATCCAGCCCACGACCGCCAGCACGATCCCCGCCACGCCTTGGGCGATGCACAGCCACAACGGTTCCTGCGTGGAACGCACCCCGAGCAGGGTGAGCTGGTCCACGCCGATCCCGGCGTGCCACCCGGCGGTCAGCGCTCCGTAGTACGCGATCGCCTGCGCCGCCGCTGCCGTACCCACGGCCCACACGGGATCGTACGGTTTGCGCCGAGCCGGGTCGCGACGTCGCCCGGCACCGCGTTCGGGGTCCCGGTAGGCGCGCAACCGCAGCCCCAGGTACCCCACCACGAGCGCGGCCGCGAGTTCGGCGAGCAGACTGAGCCACGGCAGGATGAGCAGGCTCTGGTGTTGCCCGCTCACCACGTGATTGAGGCTCCACCCCACGGCCGCCGCGACCGCGGCGGCCGCCACGAGGGACAACACGTTCAGGTATCGCACGGGAACCCCACCTCCGGTCGCACGCGGTGCTCGGTCACGGTCAGATCCGCGAAGTCCGAGGCCTCACGGGCCAGCTCGCGGACGGGTCGGCCGTCGAGGTGGGCCCGCGGATCCATGAGGGCCCACGGTTCGAGCACGAACGCGCGTTCGTGGGCCCGCGGGTGCGGCAACTGCAAACGCGGATCGTCGCTGTGGACGTCCTCGAACCACACGACGTCCAGGTCCAGGGTGCGCGGCCCCCAGCGCACGTCACGCGTGCGACCGTGCTCGGCCTCGATGCTCTGGCACACCGCGAGCACCTCGAACGGCGTGAGCCGGGTACGCAGTTCCACGACCGCGTTGAGGTAGTCCGGGGAGTCCCGCGGTCCACCCACCGCGCGGGTCTCCACGACCGGTGAGCTCGCCGTGACACTGATCCCGGGTGTCGCGTCCAGCGTCCGCACGGCCTGCCGCAGCACCGTCAACCGCTCCCCCAGGTTCGCCCCCAGGGCCACAACACACCGGGCCGTCATCCGTCCGCGCTCGCCTCGTAGTGTCCTCGGCGGCGGTGGATGCTCACGGCCACGTCCGAGAACGTCACGTCGATCGGCGCCTTGGGTTTGTGGACCGTGACCTCGAGCTCGGCCACCGCGGGGAAATTCTCCACGAGCGCCCGCGCGATCTCCTCCGCGAGTGCCTCGATCAACTGGAACCGGGTCCCGATGATGATCTCCCGCACCATTTCCGCGACCTCCCCGTAGTGCACGGTGCGGGTGAGGTCGTCGCTGGTCCCGGCCGGTCGCAGGTCCATGTAGAGCACGAGGTCCACGAAGAACGGCTGACCGCTGCGGCGTTCCTTCTCGAACACGCCGTGGTAGCCCACCGCGCCCAGGCCGGTGAGGGTGATCCGATCGCGATGGTTCTTGTCAGGGGCGGGTGTGTTCATGGCGGGCTCAGTTTCCCATATCCCGGGGGTGCAGTACGGGCGGGGCGACGCCGCGCCACGCGTGAGCCGCGGCCACCGCGTCCACCGTGATCGGGACGTCGTGAACGCGCACGGCCCAGGCTCCCCCGAACGCGGACAGTGCGCTGATGGCTGCCGTGGCCGTGTCCCGCTCATCCACGGGACGCGGTCCGTCCTGCGTGGCCAGCAGGGCGCCCACGAAGCGTTTACGGGACGCGGCGATCAGGACCTTGCCGAGACCGGTCAGCCGGGGCAGGGCGCGCAGCAGTTCCCAGTTCTGCTCCCCCGCCTTGGCGAAGCCGAGCCCCGGGTCCACAATCAGGTGCTCCGGGCGGATCCCCGCGGCGAGGCAGCGCTCCCGCAGCTGCTCGAGCTCGGCGAGCACCTCGGTCACGGTGTCGTCGTAGTCCGCGAGGGACGTCATGGTCTGGGGGGTCCCGCGCGAATGCATGAGCACGTACGGCACGCCCCGGTCCCCGGCCAGCTCGATCATGCGGGGGTCCAGGTTCGTCCCGGAGACGTCGTTGATGATGTGCGCCCCGGCGTCCAGGGCGGCCTCGGCCGTGTCCGGGTGCAGGGTGTCCACGCTCACGACGACGCCGCGGTCGCTCAGTTCGCGGATCACGGCCAGCACGCGCCGCTGTTCCTCCCGCGGATCCACCCGTTCGGAGTCGGGCCGGGTGGACTCCCCGCCCACGTCCACGATGTCCGCGCCCTGTTCGGTGAGCAGCAGCCCGTGCGCCACCGCCGCGGCCTCGGTGTCGTGGCGACCGCCGTCGCTGAACGAATCTGGGGTCACGTTGAGGATGCCCATCACGAGTGTGCGTCCGGTGGGCAGCGCGTCGAACGAACCCCAGCCAAGCGCGTGCCGAGCGGGCCCGGCATGGTGGGCCCGAACGCCGTCGGGCGAGCTCGCGGCGTCGTGCGGCGCGCTCATTGCGCGCGCCCCGCCTGGATCAGGTTCATGGCCTCGGCGCGGGTTGCCGGGTTACGCAGTTGACCGCGCACGGCCGACGTCACGGTCTTGGCGCCGGGTTTACGAACCCCCCGCATGGACATGCACAGGTGCTCGCACTCGATCACCACGATCGCCCCGGCCGGGTGCAGGTGCTCGCTCAGGGCCTCAACAACCTGCGTGGTGAGCCGCTCCTGGACCTGGGGACGCTTGGCGTAGAGGTCCACGAGCCGCGCGAGCTTGGACAGGCCCGTGACCTTGCCTTCCGGGCCCGGGATGTACCCCACGTGAGCGAGCCCGTGGAACGGCACCAGGTGGTGCTCACACGTGGAGTAGAACGGGATGTCCCGCACGAGCACCATCTCGGAGTGGCCGATGTCGAAGGACGTGGCCAGCAGGTCCACGGGGTCCTGGTGCAGACCCGCGAAGACCTCGGCGTACGCGCGTGCCACCCGGGCCGGGGTGTCCCGCAGACCATCGCGGTCCGGGTCCTCCCCCACGGCCAACAGGATCTCGCGCACCGCGGCCGCGATCCGAGGTTGGTCGATCGTCGGATCGAGCTGGGGGGCATCGGCGTAGTCCGCGTAGGACCCCGACACCGGCTCGTGCGGATCGTCCTCGTGGGTGCCGTGCATCAGGGGTTCTCCCGCCGCACACCGCCCGGTTCCTGTCCGGACGGCCCGTCCGGGCCCGCGCCGGAGGCGTCGGCCCCCGGCTGTGGGTCCTGGTGCTCGGGCACCTCGAGCGGGTGTTCCGGCTTGGCGGCCACGGCCTGGTCCTGCGGTGCCATGGTGCTGGGGTCCTGGAGGTTCTTGCGGCGAGCCTCCTCCCGTTCGGCGGACGTGACCACCGGCGGGATGTCGGAGACCTCGCGCTCCTCCCCGGAAAGCCACACCGGGCGCAGGTCCCGCTTGGTGACGTCCCGGAAGATCTCCTGGATCTGGGCCTCGTTGAGGGTTTCCTTTTCGAGCAGCTCCAGGGCCAGGCGGTCCAGGACGGGACGGTTCTCGAGCAGGATCTGGTGTGCCTCGGTGTGGGCCTGGTCGAGCAGTGCCCGCACCTCGTCGTCCACGACGGCCAGCGTGTGGTCCGAGTACTCCTTGGAGCCCGAGCCCATCTCGCGGCCCACGAACGGGTCCGAGTTGTCCCCGCCGATCTTGACCGAGCCGATCCGCGAGCTCATCCCGTACTGGGTGACCATCTTGCGCGCGGTGTCCGTGGCCTTCTGGATGTCGTTGGACGCACCCGTGGAGGGGTCGTGGAACACGATCTCCTCCGCCGCGCGACCGCCCATGGCGTAGGCCATCTGGTCCAACAGCTCGTTGCGGGTCGTGGAGTACTTGTCGTCCGAGGGCATCACCATGGTGTAGCCCAGCGCTCGGCCGCGCGGCAAGATCGTGATCTTGGTGACGGGGTCCGTGTTACGCAGTGCCGCGGCGACGAGCGCGTGGCCGCCCTCGTGGTACGCGGTGACCTTGCGCTCGAGTTCCTTCATCACGCGGGAACGCTTCTGCGGGCCGGCGATCACGCGGTCGATCGCCTCGTCCACCGCGCGGTCGTCGATCAGCTGCGCGTGGGAGCGGGCGGTCAACAGCGCGGCCTCGTTCATCACGTTCGCGAGTTCCGCACCCGTGAACCCTGGCGTGCGCTTGGCCACGGAGGCCAGGTCCACGTTGTTCGCGAGCGGCTTGTTCTGGGAGTGCACGCGCAGGATCTGCTCGCGGCCCTTCATGTCGGGGGCATCCACGCCGATCTGGCGGTCGAAACGGCCCGGGCGCAACAGCGCGGGGTCCAGGACGTCCGGGCGGTTGGTCGCCGCGATTAGGATCACGTTCGTGTTGGCGTCGAAGCCGTCCATCTCCACGAGCAACTGGTTCAGGGTCTGCTCGCGCTCGTCGTTGCCGCCGCCCATACCGGCACCGCGCTGGCGGCCCACGGCGTCGATCTCGTCCACGAACACGATGGCCGGGGCGTTCTCCTTGGCCTGCTGGAACAGGTCGCGCACGCGGGACGCACCCACGCCCACGAACATCTCCACGAAGTCGGAACCGGAGATCGAGTAGAACGGAACACCGGCCTCACCCGCCACGGCCTTGGCCAGCAGGGTCTTGCCGGTACCCGGAGGGCCGTAGAGCAGCACACCCTTGGGAACCTTGGCACCCACAGCGGTGAAGCGGTCGTGCTCCACCAGGAACTGCTTGATCTCGTCGAGCTCCTGGACGGCCTCGTCCGCGCCGGCCACATTCGCGAACGTGACCTCGGAGTTCTCCTTGTTGAACATCTTGGCCTTGGACCGGCCGAACTTCATGGCCTGCCCGCCGGTCTGCATGCGGGCGAAGATGAACCAGAAGATACCCAGGATGATCAGGAACGGGAGCAGGAAGCGTACGAGCGACAGGAACCAGTTGTTCTCCACGGGTTGGTCCGTGAAGCCGCTCAACTGGGCGTCGTTCATGGTCCGCACGACGTCTTCCGCGCGGGGCTGGACGTAGAAGAACTCCACGTCCTTACCGAGGTTCTGGCCGTCCCGGTTCAGATCGTCCCTGAGGCTGAGCTCCACCTTCTGCTCGCCGTCGTAGATCTTGGCCTCGTCGACCTTGTGGTCCCTGAGCAGTTCCAGACCCACGTTGGTGTCCACGCGGGACGAGGTGGGGCTGAACACGCTGGCGCCCACGGGAACCAGGACCACAATGGCCAGCAGGATCCAGAAGAGTGGACCCTTGAAGAAACTCGTGGGTTTTTTTGCCGTGGCCAAGCCGTTGATCCTCCCATGGACGTGACACGTTTCGTCACGGCCCGCTCGTACACCTGTCTCCATGGGGCGGAGGGGTGGGGAACGGTGGCCGTGACGTGTATGGCACAATCTATCGCTTCGAATGGCGCTGCGACGCCGTGCGTGCGGTCCGTTCTTTCACAGCGCACACGATTGGGCCACGGTACACGCCTCTGCCCGAAATTGGCTGGGCGTGAGGGTCCGTGCGCGACTCACTCGTAAACGTGCGGTGCGAGCGTGGCGATGCAGTCCAGGTTGCGGTACTGCTCCGCGAAGTCCAACCCGTACCCCACCACGAACTCGTTGGGGATGTCCCAGCCCACATAGCGCACGTCGATGTCCGTCTTGGCGGCGTCGGGCTTGCGCAGCAGCGTGCAGATCTCCACCGAGGCGGGTCCGCGCGACTCCAGGTTGGTGCGCAGCCAGGACAGCGTGAGGCCCGAGTCGATGACGTCCTCCACGATCAGCACGTCCTTGCCGTGCAGGTCCGTGTCCAGGTCCTTGAGGATGCGCACCACGCCCGAGGACTTGGTGCCCGAACCGTAGGAGGACACCGCCATCCAGTCCATGGGGTACTGCCCCTCGAGCTCGCGCATGAGGTCCGCCATGACCATCACCGCACCCTTGAGCACCCCCACGAGCAGCACGTCCCGCCCGTCGTAGTCGCGGTCGATCTGCTGGGCGAGTTCACGGACCTTCTGCGCGATCTGTTCCTTGGTGAACAGGACGTTGCTCAGGTCGTCGTGGACGTGTTCGGCCTTCACTGTGCACTCCCGGGGTCGTTCGTGGGTGGACTTGTCTCCAGCGGGCGAGGTCCGCGCTCACCGCGCAGCTCGAGGCACCCTCGCGCATGGGTCGCGTCCGAGCGGTGCCGCCACGCTGCCACCTTACCCGCCATCTGCACCGGCCCGGCCGCCCCGTACCCGAGCGCGAACTGCTCGAGCGCGCTCAACCGTTCGAACGTGGGCGTCTCCCCGCCCGCGAGGACACATGCCTTCGCGAGCATGCGTCGGCGCAGCGCCGCCGGGGTCCCCTGGAGGACGGCACCGTCCAGCACGACCGACGAGCCGGACGACGCCGCGGGCACCAGGGCGGCGTCGAACGCCAGGGACGCCTGTTCGTCCAGGTAGTCGGCATCGGCGCCGAGTACCGACGCCGTGCGGGCCAGTGCCCTGCCCACCCCCGGCCCCAGCTGGGACTCGAGATAGGGCAGGACCTCGTGGCGCACGCGTGCGCGGGTCAGTGCAGTGTCCGCGTTGGTGGGATCGTGCCATGGCGACAGCCCCTCGGCCGCGCACACCGTCTCGGTCTCGGCGCGCGTGACGTTGAGGAACGGACGCAGGTACAGCACGTCGTCGACATGATGCCGCTCGGGCATCCCGGACAGCGAGCGCGTTCCCGAGCCCCGGGCGAGGCCCAGCAGCACGGTCTCCGCCTGGTCGTCCCGTGTGTGTCCGAGCAGGACGGCGGCAGCGCCGGTTCGGCGCGCGACATCGCTGAGGGCGCCGTAGCGGGCGAGGCGCGCGGCCATCTCGGGGCCGTGGTGCTCGAGCACCACCGTGACCCGCTCGACCGCGACGGGCTCGAGGCCGAGCTCCCGCACGGTGCGCGCCGCGTCACGGGCCACCTCGGCCGAGCCCTCTTGAAGTCCGTGGTCCACCACGACGGCGCCCACCCGCACGCGGCCGCGCCGCGCGAGGTGCGCAGTCGCTGCGGCGAGCGCGAGGGAATCGGCGCCACCGCTGCATGCCACGAGCACGAGGGGCGGGCGGGGATCAGTGCCCGCCCGCGCGTGCTCGGTAGTTGTTTCCCGCGGGGTCGTCGAGGGGTCCGGACGCATCGGATCACGTGCGTCCGCTCCCCCGGCCGACGTCTCACGGGGTAGGTGGTCTACAGCGCGGGCCACCGCACGCCTGGCGCGGGCGACCACGGGATGGAGGCGACCGGCCCGTCCGTGCTGCACCCCGTCAGTCCTGGGCGGACCTGGCGCGCTGCGCCGTTTCCTCGGCCATCCCCAGGACCTTGCTCAGCACGGGGGTGGTGTCACCGAGCATGACCAGGGCGCGTTCCAGTTCCCCCACCGGAACCACCGAGGCGAGCGCGGACACGGCATCCGTGTCCGTGGTGATCCGCGTGCGGATCTGTGACGTGGACAGCACCGGTTGGGATGCCTCCACCCTGTTCAGGACGGCCTCCTGGTCCGAGGACCCTGCGCTGTCCTCGAGCATGACCAAGCGTTCGTAGACCGCAGGGTTACCGATCTTGATGCGTCTGCCGCTGATGAGTTGGGAGAGCATGGGCGCGGACAGGCCCAGGACCTGGGCCAGCCTGCGCTGCGTAATACCGTAGACCCCCACCACGGCGCCAAAACGCTCTGACAGCGGCTGACCGTACAGCCGGATCTGTTGATTGATGTTTTCAGAGCTCACACGGTCATCTTGACACAGACAACCGGGGGAAAACCCGAGAGCACGTCCCGGGCTCAGCCCAGGACGCGATCCATCCAGGCCTGCGGGTCGTGGATCTCCACCTCGGTGGGCAGGGTCTCGGGTGAGGTCCACACCGTGTTGAAGCGCTCCATGCCCACACGCTCCACGATGTACTCCACGAACTTCTGGCCGTTGCTGTACTGGCGCATCTTGGCGTCCATGCCCAGCAGGGAACGAATGAACCGGTCCAGGGCGCCGTGGGTCGCGGAGCGGTCGTCGAAGCGGCGGCGGATGGTCTTCACGGAGGGCACGATGGACGAGTCCACGGCGTCCATGACGGCGTTGGCGTGACCCTCGAGCAGGGACATCACCGCCGTCACGTGGGAGACCGTGTCACGTTCGGCGTCCGTGAGCAGATGGGTCATGGGACCCAGACCCGCGTCCGGGCGGCCGGCGGAGCGGCCCGTGATCGACGCCGCGGCGGCGCGCAGGCGATCCCACGCGGACGCGTCCAGCGAACCCAGGCGGGAGATCTGCTCGAGCATGTGATCGCGCAGCCACGGGGCCGCCGCGAACTGCACACGGTGGGTCTGTTCGTGCAGGCACACCCACAACCGGAAGTCCTCGGGTGCCACGTTGAGTTCGTGCTCGGTCCACAACACGTTGGGTGCCACGAACATGAGCCGACCCCCGGGGTGGGAACGGGCCGCCTGTTCGGAGACGAGCCCGGCGTAGGGGTCGTACTGCCCCAGGACCTTGGCGGACAGGAAACCCACCAGGGCCCCCATCTCCGCGGCGATGGCCGTGGGCGCCACGCCCCGCAGGGCGGCGTCGAACGTGCCGGGGTCCTTGGCGTGCAACCGGTCGAAGACGGGCTGGACGAGCACGGAGAACGTCTGCGTGTTGGCCTTGGCCCAGCCCGCGCGGTCCACCACGAGCACGGTGGAGTCCCGCAGGTTCTCCGCGGCGTCCAGACGCGTGATCGCGTGGACGTGGTGCACCGATTCATGTGCGAAGTAGCGCAGGGACTCCACGGCGCGGGACATCTCACGCGGCCCGGGCGTGGGGCCCGGCGGGGTCAGTTTGGCAGCGATCTGGGCGGCTGCGTCCCAGTCCACGAGCGAACGACGTGTCAGTTCTTGGCTCATGCGCTCACTCAATCACACCCGGGCGGTCACGCGAATGGGCGGAGGCTGGAAACTCCCGGGGTACGGCGCGTTCCGCGAGTGGTCGGCTCACGCAGATCTCGCGAGCGCGGCCACCGTGCGATCCACGGTGTCCTTGGCCCGGGTGGTGTCCCCGCTGACCCCGTTGAGCACCAGGGAGTACACGAGCACGCTGCCGTCGGCGCGTTGCACGTACCCGGACAGCGCCACGACGTCCAGCAGGGTCCCGGTCTTGGCCCGGGTGACACCGCGCGCCGCGGCCTCCGCCGGGTCGTCGAAGCGCTCCGAGAGCGTTCCCTGGGCTCCCGCCAGTGGCAGCCCCCGGCCGTACGGACCGTAGCGGGGATCCGTGACCAGGGTGTCCACCGCGCGGGCGAGTGTGGTGGCGCTGACCCTGTCCTGCTGCGCCATCCCGCTCGCGTCCGCGGCCCGCAGGCCCTCGGTGTCGATCCCATGCTCGGCCAGGGCGGCCGGGATCAGCTCCTGCACACCCGTCACGCTGCCCTCACGTCCGGAGGCCACCGCGGCGACCCGCGCGAGGCTCTCGGCGAGGGAATTGTCCGAGTGCGCGAGCATGTAGGCACTCTGTTCGGACACGGGCGCGGATGCCACGCGCGCGAGCCCCACGGCGTCCTCCGGGGCACTCGCGGCGCCTCCCACTGTGACGCTCGCCCCTGCGCCCAGGCGCTGTTCGAGCTGGCGCGCGAATTCTCGCGCGACCGCGGCCGCAGGGTCCTGGGGCCGTTCGCCGCCGGAGCCCGGGTCCGCGCCGTCCGCGGTGGGCACCCGGTGGGAATACAGGGCCACGGGCGCCACACGGGTGATCTCCCCGGCGGCGACGTCCTCCCCCTCCCACGCGGGGTTCAGCTCCGGTCCGGCGAACAGGTCCGTGTCCAGTTCCACGGTCCACTGCCCGGAGGCCGCGGCATCGGGATCGTCCTGTCGCAGGGCCTGCGCGGTGCGTTCCGCGAGCGTCCCCAGTCCCGCATGACCGTTGACCGCATCCGCCCGCCCCTCGCCCGGAGCGAGCAGGGTGTCACCACCGGCCACCAGGACGAGTTTCCGCGGCTGATCCCCCCGGACCACGGTGGTCTCCAGTCGTTCGTACGGGTCCACGGTCGCGGCCAGCGCCAGGGCGGTCAGCACCTTCTGGTTCGACGCCGGCACCATGGGCCGCTCCTGCGACCGCCCCGCGACCACGGTGTCCTCCCCCGCCACCGCCACGGCGGCTGCCACGGTTCCCGGGGCCCCGGTCAGACCCGCGTCCAGGGCCTCCGCCACGCCCTCGGCATCCACCGTCCCGGACGCTGCCGCCAGACCGGCCGCAGCGGGATCGGGCGACGCCGCGGCGTCGTCCGCGTCCTGCGCGTGCTGCCATGCCGGCCGTAGCTCCGCGACGACCGCGGGCACGGCGAATGTTGCCGCGACGAGCACCGCGAGCGCGAGCAGTGCACACGCGAGGGGCCAGGAGCGGCGACGCGCGGAGGTACTCGGTGGGGGTGCGGGCATGGCCCTCATTCTCCCGTACCCGCCCGACACGGACAACGCACCGAGCGCCGTCGTACGCCGAGCACCGGACCGCTACGGGCGGGCGCTGCCCTACGGCGCGGCCACGGCCGGTATCGTGGGAGCATCCGATCGAACGCGCGGCGGCTCGGCGCTGTCCCGCGCGGTGCCCGGGTGCGCGAACCGCCCGGCACACAGCACTACGACCCGAGGAGTTTGACCATGGAGCTTGACGTCACCATCGAGATCCCGCGGTATTCCCGCGTGAAGTACGAGATCGACCACGAGACCGGTCGACTCCGCCTGGACCGCGTACTCTTCACCTCCATGCAGTACCCCACGCACTACGGCTACTTCGAGAACACCCTGGGCGAGGACGGCGACCCGCTGGACGCCATGGTCATCCTGGACGTGGACGTGGTCCCCGGTGTGATCGTGGAGGCCCGGCCCATCGCCGTGTTCAACATGACGGACGAGGCCGGCGGGGACGCCAAGATCCTGTGCGTGTCCACGGACAAGCGCTACGACGAGATCCAGGGT
Source organism: Kocuria marina (assembly GCA_014652975.1). GTDB lineage: Bacteria > Actinomycetota > Actinomycetes > Actinomycetales > Micrococcaceae > Kocuria > Kocuria marina. Next base: position 92,244 of record BMZV01000006.1, read on the forward strand.
CTCGAGGACGTCAACGAGTTCAAGCAGAAGGAGATCCAGCACTTCTTCGAGCGCTACAAGGACCTGGAGCCCAACAAGTGGGTCAAGGGCGAGGGCTGGGACGGCAAGGAGGCCGCGGAGCGGCTCATCGTGGAGGCCCAGCAGCGCTTCGAGCAGTCCCACTACGACAGCGCCGCGGAGGCCGAGCAGGACGACTGAGTCCGTCCCCCTCCATTCGGGGTCCCCGTGGTCGGTGTGCGCACCGAGCACGGGGACCTCACCCGTGCACACCGGCTCGGTGACGGTCACGCTCGGTGACTCCCACGCCCGGTGACTCCGCATCCCGCGCCCCTCGGAACCGCGGGCGCTTATGCCTGTCGGCGGGCCGTGGTGGGATGATCCTGCGGGACGCGGCCGCGAGAACCCGGTGGTCCCCTGCGCTTCGGAAAGGTGGTACCCGTGTTCGATCCGCACGCACGTGAACACGGGCACGTCTACGTCTTCCACGGCACCGAGTCCACGCAGGTCCTGGGCCCCGAGCACCTCATGGGTCAGGTGCGCACGCTGCTGTCGGCGGCCGGAACCGATCCGGCGCCCGAGCCGTCCTTGCACTCGGACATCGTCCCGCGCCCCTACACCTCGGAATCCCAGCAGGATCCCAGTGACCCGGCACCCGAACACTGGATGCACGTGCGTAGCACGGTCACGGAAGTCTCCGTGGACCTCGGGTCGGACGCCTTCTGGGACCGGGTGGACAAGGGCAGCTGGGCCACGTGGCAGGACCGCTGGCCCGATCCCCCGGGGGGACCGTTGTTCCCGCCCAGCGCACCGGACTGGCTCGTGCGCGCCCCGCGATGGGAACTCGATCCCCTGGCTCCGGCACTCGGCCCCGCGGCGTCGGGCGGGTGGGTACGCAGTCCCGCGCGGGCGTGGGGTTCCGGGGAGCCCGCGGTCCCCCGCGACCCCTCTGACCGGCCCGGTGATCCCGCCCGCCCGGAGCCCGGAGGCACCGGCGTGGGGCTGTTCCAGCTCACGGACCTCGAGTCCTTCTGGGTCTTCGCCCCCGAGGCGGACGTCGCGGACATCATGGCGCGCTGCGAAGCACTCGCCACCGACCACCCCGCCTTCACGTGGCTCACCGGGTACTTCGACGCCCGGGACATCGCCGGGTCACTGCGGCTGCCGTCCCCGTGCCTGCCCATCCTGGAAGCGGACCTCGCGAGCGCGGGTTATGCCGTGGACACGTGGTGGTGACGCCGCAGCCACCCGCTCACGCGAGCGGGCATTGACGTGTTCGACCGCTGACCCGGCCGCCGTTCCCCGACCGGGCACCGCCTCGGACGCCCATAGCGCGGGTACCCATTGGCCCAGGGCTCACTCGCACAGGCGCAACAGCGTCGCGGCCGCCGGACGGGCCTGCCACTCCTCGTTCCACAGGGAGCGCACCACGGCCTTGGACACCGCTTGGGGTGTGATCCCGAGCTGCTGGGCCACGGTCTTCTGCTGACCTCTGGCTCCGGGGACCAGCAGGTCCACCACGCGCCACTCGGCCTCGCTGCGCTCGCTCACGATCCGGCCCACGAGCTTGAGCACCGCCTGGGCCTGCTCCGCGGCCGTCGCGTCCACCGCGCTGACCCGCACGGCTGCCCGCTCGGTGTCACGGCCCGGTTGCGCGGCGAGGTGACCGTGGTTCATGCCCGGCCCCTCGGCGGTCACGGCCACGCGGCCGTCCTCGTGGTCCACGCGCGTGAGGAACACGTCCCCCACGCCGATGCCCACCGCATAGCGGTCCTCGCGCACGGCGATCATGGCCGCCGCGACCGCAGCGTGGGCGTCCTCGGTCAGACCGCGCACCTCACCCGGCGCCATGGGCTGGAACGGGGCGCGCGCGGGCACGTCACGCAGGCGCCGACACAGTTCGTGGTCCATGGCGGGGTCGGGGCGGGACGCGTCCGCCACACGCTGGGTCAGGGTCAGGACGAACACGGTTCCAGTATCGCAGTTCCGCACCGGGCAACCCGGCCACGACGCCGCGCATTTCCCGAACCGGACGTCCCGCTCAGAGCAGCGTGCGCAGGATGGCCGCGGCGCCGTCGTCGTACACGCTGCCGGTGACCTCGCGGGCGACCTGCTCGACCTCGTCCGGGGCCTGACCCATGGCCACACCGCGCGCGGCCCATTGCAGCATCTCGATGTCGTTACGCCCGTCCCCCATGGCCACGGTGTGCGCGGGGTCCACGTCCAGCTGCTTGCGGATCTGCTCCAAAGCGCTGGCCTTGGAGACGCCGTTCGCGGCGACGTCGAGCCACGAGGACCAGCCCACGGAGTAGGCGACGCCGTGCAGACCGGCCTGCTCGATGGCCTGGGCGAAGTCCCTGGGGGCGTCCGTGGCGCTGTAGACCACGAGCCGCACCGCGGGCATCTCGGAGAGCTCCTGAAGGTCCACGCCCACGGCCTCGATCCCGAAGGACGAGTCCTGGAAGCGTTCGGTCGAGTAGAACTGCCCATCCACGCCCTCGAGGGCGAACTTGGCGGTGGGCAACTTGCTGGACAGCGCCCGCAGCGCGTTGGAGGGGTCGAAGCTCACGCGGTCGGTGATCTCGTAGCGCTGCTCGAGCTGCGGGTCCAATCGCAGGGTCACGCCCCCGTTGGAGCACACCGCGAACCCGGAGTGGATGTGGCCCTGGCGGATCACGGGCAGCGTGGCGCCTTTGGAGCGGCCCGTGGCGATCACCACGTGGTGGCCGGCGCCCACGACGGCGCGCAGGGTGTCCTTCACGCCGCGGGACATGTGGCCGTCGTGGTCCACGAGGGTCCCGTCCACGTCCAGCGCCACGAGGTACCGGACGCCCTCTTCCCTGGTCCAGGAACTCGAACGGGGGGTCTGTATTTTCATGGGCGCGAACGCCGCTGCAGCACTCTGCGCCTTCTCCTCGGTGTGCCGGTCATCGATGCCGGCCTGGATATCAGTCATGACAGTCATGGTGTCACATCACCATCGATGCATGTCTTGCGATGGACCGCCCGGTGACGGGAGCGTGAAGTTCCCGGGCGATGTGCGTCACCCGACCGGGCGCAGGACCTCCTGGCCGCGCAGGTACGGGCGCAAGATCTCGGGGACGACCACGGAGCCGTCCTGTTGCTGATGAGTCTCGAGGATCGCCACGAGCCAGCGGGTCGTGGCGAGCGTCCCGTTGAGCGTGGCCACCGCGCGGGTCCCACCCTTCTTGGTCCTGCCCTGGGCGTCCGTGGTCTCAGGCAGGCGTTCCCGGATGTTGAGCCGGCGCGCCTGGTACGTGGTGCAGTTGGATGTGGAGGTCAGCTCACGGTACTTGCCCTGGGTGGGGATCCACGCCTCGCAGTCGAACTTGCGGGCCGCGGAGGTCCCGAGGTCCCCGGCCGCGGTGTCGATCACGCGGTAGCTCAGCCCACACGCCCGCAACATCTGCTCTTCCCACGCGAGCAACCGCTCATGCTCGGCGGCGGCGTCCTCGGGGTGGCAGTAGACGAACATCTCGAGTTTGTTGAACTGGTGCACGCGGATGATCCCGCGGGTGTCCTTGCCCGCGGAACCGGCCTCGCGGCGGTAGCACGAGGACCAGCCGGCGTAGCGCAGCGGCCCGTCGCTGAGGTCCAGGATCTCGTCCGCGTGGTAGCCCGCGAGCGCGACCTCGGACGTGCCCACGAGGTAGAGGTCGTCCTTGCCCACGCGGTAGATCTCGTCGTCGTGCTCCACGTCGAATCCCGTGCCGTTCATGATGGCCGGGCGCACCAGGTTGGGCGTGGACATGGGGATGAACCCGTTGTCCAGGGCGAGGTCCTGGGCCGCGAGCAACAGGGCCGTCTCGAGGCGGGCGACGTCCCGTTTGAGAAAGTAGAAGCGCGAGCCGGAGACCTTGGCCCCGCGTTCCATGTCGATCCCGTCCAGCAACTCCCCCAGCTCCAGGTGGTCCCGGGGTTCGAAGCCCTCGGCCTCGAAGTCGCGCGGGGTGCCCTCGGTGCGCAACAGGACGAAGTCGTCCTCGCCGCCGGATGGGATGCCCTCCACGATCAGGTTGGGGAACTGGGCCACGAGCTCCTGCTGGGTGAGCTGGGCGGCGTCTGCCTCCGCCTGGGCGGCCTTGACGTCCGCGGCGAGCTGCTTGACCTGGGCGAGCAACTGCTGCTTCTCCTCACCCTGGGCCTTGGCCACCTTCTTACCGAACGCGTTCTGCTCCGCGCGCAGAGACTCGAAGTCGGTGATCGCCCCGCGCCGCCGGGAGTCCGCCTCCAGGATGCGGTCCACCAGTCCCGCGTCCGCCCCCCGGGCGGTCTGGGAAGCACGGTAGGTCTCAGGGTCGGCGCGCAGGTCGTTGATGTCGATCACCCGTCCAGGGTATCCAACGAAACGCGCGGGTGCGCGATCCGACGTGGAGGCGGCGCCTGGCCCGCGCGCCAGTAGACTGGCCGCGTCCGACAGCCGCCTTTCGAACGATCCAGGAAGGGGACTCCCGTGCCGCAGCACACAGTGGAACCCCAGCGAGTGGCCGTGGTGATCAACCCCATCAAGGCCCAGGCAGACGCAGCACGGGACGCGGTGATCATCGCGTGCCGCAAGGGTGGTTGGGCGGATCCCGTCTTCTACGAGACAGAAGTGGACGATCCCGGGTTCTCCATGGCCCGCGGCGCCGTCGAGGAGGGCGCGGACGTCGTGCTCGCCGCGGGCGGTGACGGCACCATCCGTGCCGTGGGCGAGTCGCTGGCTGGCGGGGGCATCCCGCTGGGGCTCGTGCCGCTGGGCACCGGCAACCTGCTGGCGCGCAACCTCAAGGCGGACCTCGCGGACCCGCACCACTCCGTGGACGTGGCGCTGTTCGGGTCCCAGAAGGCCATCGACACCGTGGCCGTGCACCTCGAGACGGACGACGACCGCACCGAGGACCACCGCTTCCTGGTCATGGGCGGCGCGGGTTTCGACGCCCAGATCATGGCCGACACCAAGGACGACCTCAAGGACCTCGTGGGGTGGGCCGCCTACGGCGAAGCCGGCTTCCGGCACCTGTTCAACCGGCCCCGCTGGGCGCGCTACAGCATCGACGACGGCCCCTGGGAGTCCAAGCTCGTACGCTCCGTGATGGTGTGCAACTGCGGCGAACTCACCGCCGGGTTGATCCTGGTGCCGGAGGCCAAGATCGACGACGGCGTGCTGGACCTCGTGGTGATGACCCCGCGCTCGCTCGTGGGCTGGCTGGGCATGGTTGCCAAGGTCGCGTTCCGCCACCGCCACGAGCTGCCCGTGATCGACTACCGCAGCGGCAAGAAGGTCCGGGTGGAGTTCCACGAACCCATCGAGTACCAGGTGGACGGCGATCCCCTGGGGCGGATCAAGGCGTTCGAGACCACCATGCACCACAAGTCCCTGCAGGTCCGCGTGCCACCGACCCAGGCCGACTGATCCGCACGCGAACGGCCCGGTCCCTCCTCTCGGAGGGACCGGGCCGTTCGTTCATGCGGGCCTCAGGGCCGACGACGCCGCGCGGGCATCATGTGCCGCACGGGCGCCACGCCCCGCACAGGCGCCACGCACCGCGCCGGCTCAGACCGCGCCTGCGAGTCCGAAGATCGCCGCGGCGATCGCGAAGCCCAGCACACCAATGATGGTCTCGAGCACCGTCCAGGTCTTGAACGTGGTGCGCACATCCATCTCCAGGAACCGGCCCACGAGCCAGAACCCGGAGTCGTTGACGTGGGAGAGCACCACGGAACCGGCGGCCACGGCCACGACCATGGCCGCGAGCTGCACCACGTTGTAGTCGGCGGCCAGCACCGCCGGGGCGATCAGACCCGCGGCCGTGGTCAGCGCGACCGTGGCGGAACCCTGCGCCACGCGCATGACCGCGGCGATCAGGAAGCCCGCGATGATCAGGGGGATGCCCAGGTCCGCGAGCACGTCCTCGAGGGCGTTGCCGATCCCGGAGGTGCGCAGCACACCGCCGAACATGCCGCCGGCGCCGGTGATCAGGATGACCGAGCACACGGGGCCCAGGGCGGACTCGAACGTCTTCTCGATCGCGGAACCGCTCACCCCGCGGGCCTTGCCGATGGTCAGCGCGGCGATGATGAGCGTGAGCGTCAGGGCGATGGGCGTCTCACCGATCGCGCGCAGCAGCTCGAACCACGCCTGGGACGAGGTCTCCTCGGAGACCGCTCCGGACTTGGCGAGCGTGCCCAGGCCGGTGTTGAGGAAGATCAGCAGCATGGGCAGCAGCAGCATGGCCACCACGGTGCCCACCGCAGGAGGGTTGCGGACGTCCTCGGCCTGGCCCAGGATCGCGGGGACCGGGAGCTTGATCCGGCGCCCCGAGAACTTGCCGAACAGGTAGGAGGAGACGTACCACGTGGGGATCGCGCAGATCAGGCCCACCAGGATGATGTAGCCCACGTTCGCCTCGAAGAACGTGGCGGCGGTGACCGGACCCGGGTGGGGCGGCAGGAACACGTGCATCACGGAGAACGCGCCCACGGCGGGCAGCGCGTACGTGAGCACGCTGCCGCCCAGTCGGCGTGCGACCGAGAAGACCACGGGCAGCATGACCACCAGACCGGCGTCGAAGAAGATGGGGAAGCCGAACAGTAGGGAGGCCACACCCAGGGCCAGCGGTGCGCGCTTCTCCCCGAACGCGCGGATGAGCCGGTCCGCGAGCACCTGGGCGCCGCCCGAGGTCTCGAGCAAGCGGCCCAGCATGGCTCCCAGCCCCACGAGCAGCGCCACGCTGGCGAGCGTGTTACCGAAGCCGTAGAGCAGGACGGGCACCACCTGGGAGGTGGGGATGCCCGTGGCGAACGCCGTGAGCGCCGAGATGATGATCAGCGCGAGGAAGGCGTGCACGCGGAATGTGATGATCAGCACCAACAACACCGCGATGGCCACCGCGGCGATCAGCAGCAACGGCCCGGCTGTCAGTGTCTGACTCCAACCCTCGATCTCCATGGACGTCAATGTCCTTTCAGGTTGTTGACCCACGAACGGGCCTGGATGAAGGCGGCGTCGCTGTAGTGCTTGGCCACGTGGACCGCGCGCCCGTCGGCGCGGGGGTAGGACCCGAGGAATCGGGTGCGGGGGCAGATCCGGCGCACACCCATGAGGGCTTCGGAGACCCGGTCCTCCCGGATGTGGCCGTCGATGTCCACCGAGAAGAAGTAGTCGCCCAGGTGGGTGCCCGTGGGGCGGGACTCGATGCGGGTCAGGTTGACCCCGCGCGTGGCGAACTGCTCGAGGATCTCCAGCAGCGCCCCGGGACGGTCCTCCCACAGCGGGATCACCAGGGACGTCTTGTCCGCCCCGGTGGGCTCGGGCATGGGTGCATCTGGGCGGGCCACGAGCACGAAACGCGTGACCGCGTGCTCGTTGTCCCCGATGTCCTCGGCCAGCACGTTCAGCTCGGGGTGGCGCTGCACGACCACGGGGGAACACACGCCGGCGTCGTAGCCCAGACCCTCGGTGCTCACCCCGCCCGTGCCGTCCAACATGTCCATGGCCGAGGCCGCCGTGGAGGACGCGGGGACGTAGCTCACGCCTGGGAGGTTCTGTTCGACCCAGCCGCGGATCTGCGCCCAGGCGTGACTGTGGGTCGCCACGGCGTGGACGTCGGACAGGCTCACGCCCGGCGGGGCCACGAGGACGAACTGGATGGGCACCAGGATCTCGCGCAGGATCCGCAGTTCGGCACCGAAGGAGACGTCGTCGAGCGTGGCGGTCACGCCGCCCTCCACCGAGTTCTCGATGGGCACCACGGCGGCGTCCACACGTTCCTCTCGAACGGCCGCGAGCGCGGCCGGGACGGAGCTCATGGGGGTGCACGCGGCGTCGTCGACCCCCGGGACCTGCCTCAGTGCCGCCTCGGTGAACGTGCCCTCGGGGCCCAGGAAAGCGTACTCACGAGCGCATGGCCCCGGGTCCACAGGACCCGAGGCCACGCCGGACAGTGCTGCGTTCACAGAACGCGCGCCGTTTCCCCGGTCTCGGACACGATGGGCTTCTCCGCGTCCGCCCACGCGCCCATGCCGCCCACCACGTTGACGGGGTCGTACCCGTACTGCGCGAGGTACGCGGTGGCGCGCAGCGAGCGGCCGCCGGAACGGCAGATCACGTAGACGTCCTGGTCCAGCGGGACCTCGTCCGTGCGCTCCGCGAGCTGCGACAGCGGCAGGTGCTGGGCACCGTCGATGTGCCCGGCATCCCACTCGTCCTGTTCGCGCACGTCCAGGATGGGTGCGCCCGCCGGGATCTCGTCCACGGTGGCGGACGGCAAGTTGTTCACGTTGTCCATGGCGTCCCTCGTCGTTCGACTGCTCAGTTCACTCGGACCCCCACCATAGCGGCAGGGCGCGGTGTTCGGCGCCGACGGCGCGGGGTGCCGCGGGCGACGTCGCTCAGCGCACGTCGGTGCCGGTCTTGTCGTGCTCGGACGGGTGCGAGCGCCCCAGCTCGGACAGGCCGTGCTTGGCCACGTGACGCGTGGAGATCTCGTAGCCGATGTCGGTGCCCACGAGGATCACGATGCCCGCGATGAGGCTGTAGTACCAGTGCGGGTTGGTCATGTCGAACATGATGTGCAGGCTCAGCAGGATCAGGAACGCGGGGCACCCGTAGGTGGTCACGGGAGCGTCGGGCAGCTTGAAGGACACGCCGCGTGCCTGACCGTGGGCCGCGAGGTTGCGCAGCGAGCGGGCGCACGCGTACAGCGTGGCGTTCACGCGTGAGAACGCGCTCGTGACCACCGGTTCCCAGAACGGTCTGGACACCCTCGCCCGCGTGATGATCGATCCGGGGGTACGTCATCCTCGCGGAAGCGCCTTCCTACTCGGGCGCCATGGCCGTGTTCGCGGGCGCCCAGGCGGAGGTCGTCCACGTGGCGATCGACCACGAGGGGCTGACCCCGGACGAACTCGAGGAGACCATCGAGGAGCTCGAGTCCCAGGACCGGGGCATCAAGTTCCTGTACACCATCCCGAGTTTCCAGAACGCGGGCGGGACCATGATGCCGCAGCAGCGCCGCGACCGGATCTGTGAGGTCCGCGCCGCGCACCCCGTGCTGATCGCGGAGGACAACCCCTATCGCCTGCTGGGCTTCGAGGGTCAGACTGCCGTGCCATGCGCGCGGACGACGAGAACGTGGTCTACCTGGGCTCGGCGTCCAAGATGTTCACGCCGGGTCTGCGCGTGGGCTGGACCGTGGCCCCCGATTCGCTCGCCACGATCCTGTGTCTGCAGAGCGAGGCCCCTGTGCTCAGTCCCTCGGCCTTCGCTCAGGAAGTGGTCGCCGGGTGCCTCGAGAAGTACGACTGGCGTTCCGTGCTGGACGAGTACCGCGTGCTGTACGGCAAATGGGCCCAGACCCTGATGGACGCGTTCGACGAGCACATGCCCGACGGTGTGACCTGGACCCGCCCCGAGGGCGGCTTCTACTCGTGGATCACCCTGCCGCAGGACGTGGACTCCTACGACCTGTGCATGGAGGGCATCGACAAGGGCGTGGTGTTCGTCCCGGGCACCGCGTTCTCCACGGACTGCCGCGGTGAGTACGAGGTGCGCATGTCCTTCTGCCACCCCGCCGATGGCGAGATCCGCAAGGGTGTGGAGATCTTCACCACCACCCTGAAGAAGGCCATGAACGCCTGATCGGTTCGCCCGAACGCCACGGCGCCGGTGTCAACAATTCTGTGGCCCGGCGCCGTCGTTCTGCCGGGCCGTATCCGCTGCGACCTAGACTGATGGATCGAGGACCGCGGTTGCCCGATCCTTGCACCCCGCTTCGTGGGGGCGCCGTCGCGGGGGTCGGCGCACCATCACACAACTGTGTCGGCGCCGGGGCCGGCCGATAGGAGCCCGTTCCATGTTCCGCCTCTTCCACAACGCCACGGTGCACGCCATGAATCCGGCCACCGGATGGACTCCCCAGGCCCAGTGGCACTCCCACGACATGCCCCATCCGGACGCCATCCTGACCTCCGACGACCGCATCGTGGCCGTGGGCGACTACCAGCGGCTCAAGGACCTCGCGCCGCTCGGCACCGAACGTACCGATCTCGGCGGCACCTACGTGCTCCCGGGCATGGGCGACGGCCACATCCACTCGGCCATGTACTCCCGCTCCCTCATCGAGCCAGACATGCGCCACTGCACGTCCCTGGAGTCCGCGCTCGAGGTGCTACGCCCGTTCGTGGAGCGAGGCATGGCGGATGAGTCCATCACGTGGATCTTCGGCGGGCAGTGGAACGTCAACGCGTGGGACGTCCCCGAGCTGCCGGACCGCCACGCGCTGGACACCGTGGCCCCGGACATCCCCGTGGCCCTGGGGTCGCTGGACTGGCACACCCTGTGGTTGAACTCCAAGGCGCTGCAGGAGCTGGGCCTGGACCGGAACGTCAAGGACCCTGACGGCGGCGAGTTCGTGCGGGACGAGCACGGTGAGCTCACCGGCGTGATCCGGGAGGCCGCGGCCATCCCCATCCGGGACGGGCTCATGCAGTCGCACGTCTCCGGCAACATCGACGATTACCTGCCCCTGGGTCAGCGTGAGCTGCTCAAGCGGGGCATCACATCCATCCACGACATCGACGGCGCGGACTGCCTGTACGCGTACCAGAAGCTGCGCGAACGCGGCGAGCTGGACATCCGCATCCACAAGGTGCTGCACCAGGAACAGGTCCACGGCGCCATCCGGCGCGGGATCCGCACGGCCTCCGGGGACGAGTGGATCTCGATCGGCCCGCTCAAGCTCTTCGCGGACGGCGCCCTGGGCTCGCACACGTGCCACATGTCCGAGGCGTGGCCGGGCACCGAGAACCACGGCATGACGGTCACGTCCCCGCACGAGCTCGAGCACTGGATCGGTCTGGCGGCGTCCGCCGGGATCGCCACGGCCGTCCACGCGATCGGTGACCAGGCCACCACGGAGGTGCTGGACGCGTTCGCCAAGAGTCAGTCGATCGCCCGGGTCTTCGGCCTGCGCCAGCGCGTGGAGCACGCCCAGTACATGAAGCGCTCGGACGTCCCCCGGTTCCGTGAGCTGGGAGTCACCGCGTCCATGCAGCCCATGCACTGCACGGCGGACATCCCCATGAACGACTTCCTGTCCGAGCGCGACCTCGTAGCCTACGGGTGGAACAGTCTGCGCGAGGCCGGCGCCGAGCTCGTGTTCGGTTCCGACGGCCCCGTAGAGGACCCCAACCCGTTCCAGGGCATCCACGCGGCCATCACCCGCACACGGGACGGCGCGCCCGAGGGCGGGTGGCAGCCCCACGAGCGGCTCCCGCGCGCCGAGACCGTGTACTACTACACCCACGCGGTGGCCCGCGCGTCCTACGAGGAGAACCTCAAGGGCTGCCTGGCCCCGGGGATGCTCGCGGACTTCGTGAGCGTGGACCGCGACATCTTCTCCGAGGACGCCGAGGTCGTGAAGGACACCGTGGTCGAGGCCACCGTGGTGGGCGCCCAGATCCGCTACCAGCGCGCGGACTGACAGCGCGGGGCACAACGACGACGCTCACCCACGTCCCACGGGCGACGTCGCCCGCGTGCGTCCCCGGGCGACGTCGTCCGGGCGGGCGACCCTGCGGCGTCGTACCCCGCGACCGCGCAGACCGACCGCGCGCTCAGCTCAGGTGCAGGTGAGGGGCCACGAAGGTCCTGGTGGCGTTACGTTCGTTCTCCAGGACCCAGCCCATGCGCTTGAGCGGGCGCAGGGAGATCACCGATTCCTGGATCTCCACGTCCGAGACGAGACTCTGGATGGCCTGCTCGGCCTCGATGATCTCCCCCACGGAGGAGAGCCACATGACCACCATCATGTTGGAGCGCCCCGTGATGGAAGAGACCACGCGGGTGCGTGGGTCCTTCGCGAGTGCCTCGGCCGCGTCCTCGTGCCGATAAGCATTCAAACGCATGAACCACTGCGCGGTCACAGGGGAGGACGAGAGCCCCTGCACCAGGTCGCAGCGGATGCTCAACAGCCCGGAGGCCAGGACCTTCTGCAGGTAGCGCCGGGCCGTAGCCGGGTGCAGCCCCGTGCTGCGGGCGATCTCCGCGGCGCTCGCGCGGCCGTCACGCATGAGGGCCTCGATCACCGGGCGCTGGTCCTCCCCGAGCGCGGTGGTTGAGGTGGGCAGGGCGGCCTGTTCGGCGGAGGTCCACGCCTGGGCCGCGGCACGCTGCTCGTCGCTGAGCTGGTCCAGTCGCCACTTGTCGCCCGCTCGGTGCAGGCGTGACGAGAGCATGAGCTGCACCTTGGCCACGCCCGGCACCTGCGAGATCTGTCCCTCCACGAAACGGGACAGCGATTCCAGGTCGTGACTGAGCACGGTCAACCCCAGGTCCGGGGACGGCGCGAACGCCTCCACGGAGATTACCTCGGGCATCGCGGTGAAAGTGTCCACCACGTGAGCCCAGCCCCCCGGATCGCACGAGATCTCGATGAAGCTGAGCTGGTTGCGGGTGTCCGAGAGGTTGACCTGCGCCGTGATCCACGCGATGCCCGAACGTTCCAGCTTCTCCCACCGGCCGGCGAGCGTGGTGGCGTGCGCGCCCAGGATCTCGGCCGCCTCCCCCCACGTGATGCGCGGCGCCCACTGCAGCAAACTGATCAGTTCCTGATCCTGGGGGGAGAGCTCGCTCTTGATGTGGCCGTTGCTCAGCATGGGTCCTCTGTTTCCTGGGCTCGTGGCACGGGTGGCGGCGCGGGCGGTGCCGTTCAGCCGTCCCAGGATGGCGGCATGCGACCCGTGGGACGGACGTACTCCCGGGCCCGACCGCGGCTCCCAACGCCCCATGATGAGTGCGAGGACCGTCCGGTGCCAAGTCGTAACCGAGACGTTCGGACACCCGAGTTGAAATAAGATCGATTCAAGCAACCCAAAATTGTAGAAATTTATGTCATACAGTTGGTTATTTGTATCACATCATGCAGAGCGGCTAGCACGCTGCATGACTGTTGCCCGCAGTGACGACTTGACAGGGCTGATCTGACCCGCCCTCACCTCTCAGGATGCACGACATGTCTACTTCCGCTGCTTCCTCTGAGATAGCCACCGAGACCAACCTCGGCGGCCCGGCGGTCTCCTCCAGGAAAACACTCATCCACGCCGGTATCGGCAACGCGCTCGAGTGGTACGACTGAAGCATCTACGCAACGTTCTCCATCTACTGCGCGTGTGAGATCTTCAACCCCCAGGCCACCGCCCTGCAGGCGAGCCTGTTGGCCAACGTGGTCCTGATCATTCCCTGCCGTTGTGGGGCAAGCTCTCCGACATCTGGGGCCGGCGTCCGTTGCTGATCATCGGCAATCTGGTGCCGCTGCTGCTGTTCTTCCCGCTCAACGCCATGGTGGGCCAGATGTTCCTCTCCCTGTTCCTGCCCGCCACGAGCGTACGCACCGTGGGCGTGGCCTTCCCGTACGCGGTAGCCGTGGCCATCTTCGGCGGCCCCGCCCCGTACCTGCAGAACTGGATCAGCACGCAGTACTCGGCGGGCATGTTCTCGCTGCACATGGGCCTGCTGCTGGTGGTCTCCACCGTGGTTGCCTCCATCCTGCCCGAGACCAAGGCCAAGGACCTGCGGCACTAGGGTCCGCCTTCTCCCGGTACGACGTCGCCCCCGCACCTTCTCGGTGCGGGGGCGACGTCGTCGGACAGGGCCGGGTCCCGGATGTGGAACCCGGCCGCGCGGGAATTACTTCTTGGGGGTATGCAGCAGCTTCTTGTTGGCGAACTCCTCGATGCCGAACGGGCCGAGCTCACGGCCCACACCGGAGCGCTTGACGCCGCCGAAGGGCAGGTCCGGAGCGGTGCCGGTGACCTCGTTGACGAACACCATGCCGGAGTCCACACGCTTGGCGACCTCCAGGGCCTCGGCCTCGTCGGCGCCGAAGACGGAACCGCCCAGACCGAACGAGGAGGAGTTGGCCAGCTCGATGGCCTCGTCCACGTCCTTGACCTTGTAGACCACAGCTACCGGGCCGAAGATCTCCTCGGCGTAGGCGCGCATCTCGGGGGTCACGTCCGCGAGCAGCGTGGCCTCCATCCAAGCACCGGGCTTGTCCAGCTTCTTGCCGCCGGCCAGCACCGTGGCACCCTTGTCCACGGCGTCCTGGACCTGCTCCATGATCTCGTCACGCGCGGACACGGTGCACAGCGGGCCCAGGAAGGTCTTCTCGTCCGTGGGATCGCTCGGGGTGATCCCCTGCACGGCCTCCGCGAAGTTCTCCACGAAGGTCTCGTACGCGTCCTCGAGCACGATGAACCGCTTGGCGTTGGTGCACGCCTGGCCGTTGTTGTTCATGCGCCCATTCACGGCCTGCTTAACGGTGCGTTCCACGTTCTTATCGTCGAGCACGATGAAGGGGTCCGAACCGCCCAACTCCAGCACAACCTTCTTGAGGTTCTTGCCGGCGGTCGCGGCCACGGAGGCACCCGCACGCTCGGAGCCCGTGAGGGACACACCCTGGACGGCGGGGTCCGGGATGATGATCTCCGCGATCTGGTCGCTGGACGCGAACACGTTGATGTAGACGTCCTCGGGGAAGCCCGCCTCGTGGAACAGCTCTTCCTGCACCAGCGCGGACTGCGGGACGTTACCGGCGTGCTTGAGCAGGATGGTGTTGCCCAGCATCACGTTGGGGGCCGCGAAACGGGCCACCTGGTAGTACGGGAAGTTCCACGGCATGATGCCCAGCAGGACACCCGTGGAGTCCAGGACCACACGGGCTTCTCCCCCGGTGGAGGGGGTCAGGCTGCGGCCCTTCATGAACTCCTCCGCGTTGTCCGCGTAGTAGTCGTAGATCGCGGCGACGATCTGTACCTCGCCCGCGGCCTGCGCGGCCGGCTTGCCCATCTCCTCCGTGAGGATCGCGGCGAGCTCGTCCTGACGCTCGCGGTACAGCTCCGCCATCTTGTGCATCAGCTGAGCGCGCTCGGCCACCGGGACATTGCGCCAGGAGGAGTACTCCTTGGCGGAACGCTGGACGGCGTCCTTGATCTCCTGATCCGTGGCGGTGTCGAACTTCTTGAGGGTCTCACCCGTTGCAGGGTTGATTGTTGCGTAAGCCATGCTGTCAGCGTATGCCCCGCCACACTCTCACGACATAGCGTTCACCGAGGGCGAGACTTCATGACACCTGCCCCCCACCCCGCGCCGTCATTCCCCTCTCTGCCGGGACCTGCTGCCCACCGACGACGACGCCACTCCCACCGCCAAGGGGACCCAGCGCCGTCGCCCTCCGCCCGCTGTCGATGACACGAACTCGCACACAAGCCCCGGGGGCGCCGTCCGCGCGGACAATGGAGCGCAACAACCTCGACCTCCTCGACATCCCAGGACGGCATGCATGACACACGAACGCCATCTCCCGGAGCACGGCGCAGGGTTCAAGAAGGTCCTGGGGCGGCTGGACGCCATCACCCTGGGCGTGGGGGCCATGATCGGCTTCGGCTGGGTGGTCCTCACGGGAGGCTGGCTGAACGACGCCGGGACCATGGGCGCGGTGCTCGCCATGGTGGCCGGAGGGGCGATCATGGCCGTGGTGGGCCTGGTGTACGGCGAACTCGTGGCCGCGATGCCCGCCGCGGGCGGTGAGCACAACTACCTGCTGCGGGGCATGGGTGCCAGGTGGGCATTCATCGGCTCGTGGGCGATCACGGTCGGGTACATCACGATCGTGGCGTTCGAGGCCGTGGCCGTACCTCGCACCGTGGAGTACATCTTCCCGAACCTCAGCCACGTCCCGCTGTGGACGATCGCCGGATTCGAGGTGAACCTCACGTGGGCGCTCGTGGGTGCGCTCAGCGCCGTGGTGATCACGTGGATCAACCTACGCGGTGTGAAGCAGGCGTCCACGGTGCAGGTCTTCGTGATCATCTTCCTGGCGATCGTGGGACTCATGATGGTCTTCGGCGCGTTCACGCGCGGCTCGGAACAGAACATGGAGCCCTTCTTCCACAACGGTGTCTCCGGGTTCTCCCTGGTGCTCGTGGTGGTCCCGTTCCTGTTCGTGGGCTTCGACGTGATCCCGCAGGTCTCCGAGGAGATGCACCTGCCGCCCAAGAAACTGGGCGGCACGATCGTCACCTCCGTGCTGATAGCGACCGCGTGGTACGTGATGGTCATCCTCACCACGTCCTCGGCGATGTCCGCACATGACCTCGCGAACGCGGACATCGCCGTGGCGGACGCGTTCGGCAACCTCTTCACCTCGGGCGCCATGGCCAACGTGCTGCTTGCCGGTGGCCTGGCCGGGATCCTCACGTCCTGGAACTCCCTGCTCATGGGTGCCTCACGTCTGCTCTGGGCCCTGGGCAACTCCCGGATGCTGCCCCGCTGGTTCGCCAAGCTGCACCCCAAGTACGGGACCCCCTCCAATGCCCTGCTGTTCGTGGGGGCGCTGTCCTTCATCGCCCCGTTCTTCGGCACCGAGATGCTCGGCTGGCTCGTGGACTCCGGCTCGCCCTCGATCGTGGTGGCGTACCTGCTGGTGTCGATCGTGTTCGTGATCCTGCGACGCCGCGAACCGGAGATGGAGCGGCCCTACCGGATCGGCGGGAAGCACCACGGCGGTGTGGTGATCGGTGTGCTGTCCGTAGTGCTCTGCCTGGGACTCGCTGTGCTGTATCTGCCCGGGATGCCCGCGGGGTTGGGCACCGCCCCCTACGTGATCTTCGCGCTGTGGTGGGTCCTGGGGCTGATCTTCATGCTGCGCATCCCGCGCGGGATCGCCCCCGGCGCGGACGCCGAGGAGCGGCTCGTGGCAGCGAGCGAGTCACGAACCCGCAGCCGCTGATCGCACCGTTGCGGCCGGGCATACCATGGAGGAAGGGAGCTATGTCCCACGAGTTCGAGACTGCACCGGACCACGCCGAGTGGAGTTCCCAGAAAGGAACCAGATGAGCATCAAAGACCGGGTTTCAGAAGTCCTCGAGGCCACACCCAAGGGCCTCCTGATCAACGGCGAGTGGCGAGATGCCTCCGACGGCGGGACGTTCGACGTCGAGAATCCCGCGACCGGCGAGGTGCTGGCCACGCTGGCCTCCGCGACCGAGGAGGACTCGCGCGCGGCCATGGACGCCGCCGCGAACGCCCAGGAGTCCTGGGCCCGCACGAGTGCTCGCGAGCGTTCCGAGATCCTACGCAGGACGTTCGACCTCGTCCAGGAGCACAAGGACGATCTCGCACTGCTGATGACCCTGGAGATGGGCAAGCCGTTCAAGGAGTCCCAGGGCGAGGTCGTCTACGGCGGCGAGTTCCTGCGCTGGTTCTCCGAGGAGGCCGTGCGTCACTACGGGCGCTACGTGGACACCCCCGAGGGCAACCTCAAGATGATCGTGACCCACAAGCCCGTGGGCCCGTGCCTGCTGATCACCCCGTGGAACTTTCCGCTGGCCATGGCCACCCGCAAGGTGGCCCCCGCGGTGGCCGCCGGGTGCACCATGATCCTCAAGCCCGCGCGCCTGACCCCGCTGACCTCACAGTTCTTCGCGAAGCTCATGATCGAGGCAGGCATCCCCGCGGGTGTGCTCAACGTGGTGTCCTCCGCGTCCGCATCCAACGTCTCCGGGCCCATCATGGAGGATCCCCGGCTGCGCAAGATCTCCTTCACGGGCTCCACCCCGGTGGGCAAACAGCTCATGAAGACCGCTGCGGACCGCGTGCTGCGTACCTCCATGGAACTGGGCGGCAACGGCCCGTTCATCGTGTTCGAGGACGCGGACCTGGACAAGGCCGTGGATGGCGCCATGGCCGCCAAGATGCGCAACATGGGTGAGGCGTGCACCGCAGCCAACCGCTTCCTGGTGCACGAGTCCGTCGCGGACGAGTTCTCCAAGAAGTTCGCGGAGAAGCTCGACGCCCTCAAGCCCGGCAACGGTCTCGAGGAGGACACCACCGTGGGTCCCCTGGTCGAGAAGAAGGCGCGTGACAGCGTCGCCGAATTCGTCCAGGACGCGCTCGACAACGGCGCCGAGGCCGTCGTGGGCGGCAAGGCCGTGGACGGACCGGGGTACTTCTTCGAGCCCACCCTGCTGACCGGCGTGACCGAGCAGTGCCGCGTGTTCAAGGAGGAGATCTTCGGCCCCGTGGCCCCCGTGATCACGTTCAAGGACGAGGACGACGCCGTCCGCCTGGCCAACGCCACCGAGTACGGCCTGGCGTCCTACGTGTTCACCGAGGACATCTCGCGTGCCCTGCGCATCGGCGACCGCATCGAGTACGGCCTACTGGGCATGAACGTGGGAGTGATCTCCAACGCCGCGGCGCCGTTCGGCGGCGTCAAGGAATCGGGCCTGGGCCGCGAGGGCGGCGCCGAGGGCATCGAGGAGTACACCACCGTGCAGTACATGGGCATGCCCTCGCCCTGGGCCTGAGCACGCCCGCGCCCGCCTGACGGGAGGAGGGCCCCACGAGGGTCCGAACTCCCGGCACCGGCCGCACACGGACCCGCCTCGGCTGGAGCCCCGGATCACCGGGGCTTTCCGGGGCGGATCCGATTATCGAGTTTTCGCGTCCCCGTGCCGCTGTAGTGAAAGGGCAACCGAACATGGCTGACATCGAATACCGGCTCGAGCAGAAGCGCGATCTGAAGACCGCCCTCCCGGGCCCCAAGTCGCAGGAACTCGCGGCGCGGCGGGAGAAGGCGGTCGCGGCCGGTGTCGCCTCCTCCGTGCCCGTCTACGCGGACGAGCTCGACGGCGGCATCATCAAGGACGCGGACGGCAACCAGCTCATCGACCTGGGCTCCGGCATCGCCGTGACCTCCGTGGGCGCCACCGCGCCCAAGGTTGTGGAGAAGGTGCGCGAGGCCGTGGGTAAGTTCACCCATACGTGCTTCATGGTGACCCCCTACGAGGGGTACGTGGAGGTCGCCGAGAAGATCGCGTCCCTGACCCCTGGGGCCTTCGACAAGCGCGCCGCGCTGTTCAACTCCGGTTCGGAGGCCGTGGAGAACGCCGTGAAGATCGCGCGCATGCACACCAAGCGCAACGCGGTCGTGGTCTTCGACCACGCCTACCACGGCCGCACCAACCTGACCCTGGCCATGACCTCCAAGGTCATGCCGTACAAGCAGGGATTCGGGCCGTTCGCCAACGAGGTGTACCGCGTTCCCATGTCCTACCCCTTCCGCGATCCGGAGGGCATGACGGGCGAGGACGCCGCCAAGCGCGCCCTGTCCCTCGTGGAGAAGCAGGTGGGTGCGGAGAACGTGGCCGCGATCGTGATCGAGCCCATCCAGGGTGAGGGCGGGTTCATCGTCCCGGCCCCGGGCTTCCTGCCCGCCCTGTCGCAGTGGTGCAAGGACAACGGCGCGGTCTTCGTCGCGGACGAGGTCCAGGCTGGCGTGGCCCGCACGGGCAAGTGGTTCTCCTCCGAGTACGAGGGTGTCGAGCCGGACCTCGTGACCTTCGCCAAGGGCATCGCCGGCGGTATGCCGCTGTCCGGCGTGGTGGGCCGCGCGGAGCTCGTGAACGTGGTGCACGGTGGCGGCCTGGGCGGCACCTACGGCGGTAACCCCGTCGCGTGCGCGGCCGCTCTCGGCGCGATCGAGACCATCGAGGACTGGAACCTCGCGGACCGTGCCCTCGAGATCGAGAAGATCATCAAGGATGAGCTCGGCTCCCTGGCAGAGTCCTCCCCCATCGTGGGCGAGCTGCGTGGGCGCGGCGCCATGATGGCGCTCGAGTTCGTGAAGCCCGGCTCCAAGGAACCCAACGCGGACGCCGCCAAGCAGATCGCGGCCAAGTGCCTCGAGCAGGGCGTCGTCATCCTCACGTGTGGCACGTTCGGCAACAACGTGCGTCTGCTGCCGCCGCTCGTGATCGACTTCGACCTGCTGCGCGAGGGCCTACGGATCTTCTCCAAGGCCATCGAGGAGGTCGGCGCCTGATCCGCGCTTCTTGAGCTTTACCGCGTACGACGGCGGGCGGTCACCGGGGTTCCGGTGGCCGCCCGTTCGCGTGTCCGGCGCGCACGGCTGGGGTATCCGTCAAACGCACGACATCGACTGAGCCGCAGTCAGCCCGAAGGCGGGCTCTACCCCCCCACAGTTCCCCAGGGGGCGTCCGATCCGGAGCCCGCAGGCTACCTCACGTACACCGTGGCTTCCAGAGTCGAGTTGCCCAGGTAGTGGCCCACGGAGGCGACGCTGGTTTTGGTGGCAGCAGATGTGTCCGGTGACTGGATGACGGCGCAGGATCCCCCGTGAGAAAGTTCCGCCAGCGAGGCCGCCTCATATTCTTTGGACTTCGCATCGCCGCTGAGTGGGGGCGCACCGCTCTCAGTCACCGCGTACTGGAAGGGCCGCCAATTGTGGCCGTTCGCGTTGACGCCAGTCTCCATGAGCTGTTCCTGGGTGACGGCATGTGAACACAATGCGCCCCATGCGCCATTGAGCTGTGGAGGCATCACGGCGTTGAGTTCTTTCTGGGCATTCGGGCTGAAAATGCGGAAATTGATGTCGTTGCCCTTCAGCGTGGTGCCGTAGAGCTCAGCCAGCCGATCATTGCTGCCGACGGGCACCTTTGCCTCGGGGGCTCTGTGACTCTTGCCGGTAAATGGCGGGGTTCTGTTGATGCTTCGTAGCGGCCTCAAGTGGTACCGATAACGAGGGTGCTGGCGGCTGCTTCGATGACATCGTTGGTGATGGTGTCGAGCTCGTTGATCTTCATGACGCGCTCGATCTGCGGGAAGAGCCTCTCCAGCAGTCGGAAGTTCCCGCGGGTAATGCGGGTGATGGCTGCGATGGCCTGAGCGTCGGTGAAGTCTTCGGGGTCGAGGGTCTTGCCCAGGGAGCGCCAGTGACGCTGGAGGACGAACAGCAGCTCGTCCGTGCCCAGGGGTCGGTATTGGTGGGCGAAGCCGACACGACTGTAGAACTGCGGGTAGTGACTGAACTGCTTCTCCAGCCCAGGCATGCCGATCAGGATCAGAGCGATGTTGTCGCGGTCGTAGCGATCGCGCAGCAGCTCCAGCGCGGTGGGGCGGAGCCGTTCGGACTCATCGACGATCACCAGCTGCACGTGGTTCCTGCCGTGCCGCCATCCCCACGACTGCGGGGTGATCTGGCCGATCGCCTCCAGGTGCTGCTCGATGCAGATGTTGGTGCGGGTGATGGCCTGGGCGAGTTCGTCCTTGAGCACCCGTGGGGTGGTGAGCACACTGGGGG
This sequence comes from Kocuria marina, assembly GCA_014652975.1. Classification (GTDB taxonomy): domain Bacteria; phylum Actinomycetota; class Actinomycetes; order Actinomycetales; family Micrococcaceae; genus Kocuria; species Kocuria marina. The sequence continues at coordinate 113,408 of BMZV01000006.1, forward strand.
TGTAGAGCACGGTACGACTCCGAGCCAGGGCGGCGTAGACCTTGGCGTCGCTGTCGGCGCGCGGCCCCCAGTTGGTCAGCAGGTCGTAGGCCTTTTCCCAGTGTGCGTAGCGACGCGCGGACAGCGTCTTACCCACCCCGGCCGGTCCGAAGCACAGGCCGATGGTGTGGCCGCGGCGCACAGCGTCGGCGAACTGGGTGAAGCGGCGGTGCTCCTTGGTGACGATGAAGCGCTGGCTCACATCAGGTCCTCCCTGTAGACCTTCAGCTTCCGCCTCGGTGCTGGCGCGGGGGCCGGCGGCTCGGCTGTCGGCGGCGCCTCGGTGGTGTGTGCGGCTACGACGGCGATGCGTTCATTGATACCTTGGCGCAGGGCTCGGCGGCGGGCGTTGCGGGCAGCCTGGATCTCCTTGAGGCCGATCTTCTGGGCCTGGTGCTCCTGGTTCACGGCCTTGCAGAGGAACTCGTCATGGTCAAAGACGCGGATCTCCGTGATGTCGCGCGGGTCGTAGCGGATCACCACGGGCCGTCCGACGTAGCCGGCCAGCGTCGGGGAGACGTAGCGCAGCCCCTGGAAGCGGATGCCATCGCGCTGCACCACCCGGGACTGGGCAACCGTGAGCAGCAGCCCGTCGAGGTCTTCGAGGCTCTCGGGCATGCGCGGCAGCCAGCCCTCGGCGATCCACGCACTGCGCGGCGAGGTGTCAAGCTCGCTGTGCGACCGGTCGTTGTAGGTGGCCACGAACCCCTCCAGGGCGCTGTCGAGCTCGGCCAGCGACAGCTTCGGCGTCGGAGCAAGGTGGTCCTCGGTGATGTAGCCGGGCAGGTCAGCGAGAAGCTCGGTGTTGACGGTGCCGAAGAACCGTTCGATCTTGCCGCGGCCCTGGGGGCGGGCGACGGTGGAGTGGATCAGCCGGATATGGAGGTCGACGGTGGTGCGGGTGAGGTGGTGGCTGATGAAGTCGCTGCCGTGGTCGACGTAGAGCACGTCCGGCAGGCCGCACATCGGCCACGCCGGGTCGGGCTTGTGCCAGATCGCCTGCCTCAGCGCCAGCGCAGTGTTCATCGCCGAGGGCGCACCGAGAAAGACGGTGTAGCCGCAGATCGCGCGGGAGCAATCGTCAATGATCGCCGTCAGCCACGGCCGGGCGGGCTTGCCGTCGGTGCCCACCACGAGGATGTCGAGCAACGTGTGGTCGCTCTGCCACATCGCATTCGGGTGCTCGGCCTGCCGGCGCAACACCAGCTCGTACTTGTCACGGTAGGACCCCGCGCCCTCCAGGGCGAGAGTGACCATTCCCGGATCCAGGGCCGCCACGATCGAGCGGACCACGCCGTAGGAAGGCACCGGCCACCCGCGGGTACCGCAGATACGGGTGACCCTGCGGTGGAGAGTGGCGATCGCGGGGCGGGGTTTGCTCAGCGCCAGGCCCTCGATCAACCGCACGAGCTCCGCGGGAAGATGGTGAGTACCGGCATCCGAGCGCTGTCCTGTGCTCAGGCCCGCATACCCGTCAATGCGGTAGCGGGCGTGCCAGCGCTCCAAGGTGCGCAGCCCGATCCCGGTCTCGCGAGCCAGGGCGGTCAGCGCGATGCCGTCCTCGACGTGCAGCCGCAGGATGCGCCACCGCGCCGCCCCGTCCATCTCACACCTGCTCGGCGACAGCTGCTCGGGCGCGGGCCGCCTGCTGGTGGCGATACAGCGTCGCCCGCGACCAGCCGACGAGTCGGGCGGCGTCTTCGGCGGTGCGGCCCTTCGCGCGCGCATCGGCGGCGATGTCGAGCTTCTCTGCGACCACGGCCGGGTCGACCGGAGGTCGGCCGAAGCGGGTACCGTTCTGCTTCGCCGCGGCGATCCCGGCATTGACACGTTCGGTGATCAGCTCGCGCTCATACTCGGCCAACGTGGCGAGCATGCCCATCATCATCCGGCCCGACGTCGTCTCCGGGTCGATTCCGTCCGAGACCGATCTAATCTTCACGCCTTGCCCGCGCAGCAGCGTGACCGTGTTCAGGACATCGATGAGGGACCGGCCGAGCCTGTCGATACGCCAGACCACCACGGTGTCACCGTCCTGGGCGTAGTCGAGCAGCCGCTTCATCCCCGGTCGCTCGATCGCGGTCCGGCTACCCGAGGTCACATCCGAGAACACGTCCCGCTTCTGCACCCCGGCATCCACCAGCGCATCGACTTGCAGCTGCGCATCCTGAGTTGCCGTACTCACGCGGGTGTATCCCAGCTGCCTCATACCCCCAGCATGGGGCAGAAAGTCCTGGAAGTCACCACCCTGAGGCGCTTTTCGTCGAGACGACTTAGCGAGACACTTCCGGGTGCCCATTCACGCAGGGAGTGAACCTGAGGCCAACCGCGCGCTGAACGTCTAATCAACCTATAGCTTTACGAGGCGACTCTGTAAGTTCAGCTCATACTGTATAGTTCAGCGAATGCTGACTATTGTTTCTCGTGTTGACGTGATGAACCGGTTGGGCCGGGCGATGGCCGACCCCACCCGGTCGCGGATCCTGATGACCTTGCTGGAACGGCCGGCCTACCCGGCCGAACTGGCGCGGGACTTGGGGCTGACCCGGTCGAACGTGTCGAACCACCTGGCGTGCTTGCGGGACTGCGGGATCGCGGTCGCCGTGGCCGAGGGCCGCCAGACCCGGTACGAGATCGCCGATGCACACCTGGCGCGGGCGCTGACTGCTCTGGTCGAGGTCACCCTCGCGGTGGATGAGAGTGCCCCGTGCCTGGACCCGGCCTGCTCCGTGCCCGGCTGCTGCGAGAAGGGGGTGGGCGCGTGATCCTGTCCTCAACCCTCCAGGCGATCGGTCTGTTCCTGGTTACCAAC
>BMZV01000007.1 GCA_014652975.1 Kocuria marina
CAGCGCAGCAGAACCAGGGCAGGATCCCAGCTGACACCCAACACCCCCAGGAAACGGGAAAACACCCAGGGGACTGTCAGGCCATCAACCAAAAACAAAAAAACTTTGGTATCAACAAACTAGACACACTATTGAGTTGACAAACAACAAACCACACCTAAGCTCTTATCCAGAGCCATGAGTTGGAAGTTTTGGCTGCCGTTGATTCGGAACGCTTCTCGCTGTCCTTGCGGCAACTCGACTAGCTTATCCGTTCCCCGTCTTCTTCGCAACTCGGCGTTCGCACGCTGTTGCCGTTCGGAAGTTGGGGGAGGTAGCTCGTCGGCCTGCCGGACCAGCGGTTCGCTGTTCGTCCTTGCGGCGACTTGGAATACATTACACACGCCCGCGGGACTGCGCAAAACGGCCCTGGGGAGGGCCCGCCACCTCCGGGCCGCGTTCGGACGCGGGGTGGTCGCCCCGCCCCGAGCCGGGCATCGACGCGGCGCCCGCAGACAACGGCCGCACAATCACGTGGCCGCGGTCGCGCAGTGGCGTTACCCGGGTGGCTGCCTCAGTCCCGCAGCAGGTTCTTGCGCACCTTGCCCGTGGCCGTGCGCGGCAGCTCGTCACTGAACACGACCGAATCCGGCACCTTGAACCCGCTGAGCTGGTTCCGGACGTGGTCGCGCAGGTCGTCCTCCGTGACCGTGGACCCGTTCACCCGCACCACGTGCGCGACCGGGCGTTCGCCCCACTTCTCGTGAGCTACCCCCACGACGGCGACGTCCGCGACGTCCGGATGGGAGTAGAGGGCCTGCTCCACCTCAATGGACGAGATGTTCTCCCCGCCGGAGATGATGATGTCCTTGGCGCGGTCCCGCAGCTGGATGTAGTTGTTGGGGTGCATGACCCCCAGGTCACCCGTGTGGAACCACCCGCCCTCGAATGCCTTCCGCGTGGCGGGTACGTCCTTGTAGTAGCCGATCATCACGTTGTTGCCCCGCAGCACCACTTCCCCCACGGTTGTACCGTCCGCCGGCACGTCCTCGAGGGAGTCGTCCACCACGCGGGCGGATTCCGCCTGGATCATGGCCACCCCCTGCCGGGACATCTGCTGCGCCCGCTCCCGGGGCGAGAGCTCACGCCACTGTTCCTGGGGTTCGCAAATGGTGATGGGGCCGAAGACCTCGGTGAGCCCGTACACGTGGACGATGTCGAAGCCCGCGCTCTCCAGCCGCTCGATGATGCTCGGCGCGGGCGGGGCCCCGGCGGTCGTGATCCTGATGGTGTGTTCGAGTGGGTGGGCCTCCGGACCGTCCACGATGATCGAGCACACGGCCGGCGCGCCGCACAGGTGGGTGATGCCCTGCTCGTCGAACGCGCGCCAGATCTCGTCCGCGCGCACGGCCCGCAAGCACACGTGCGTGCCGCCCGCGGCGGTCACGGCCCACGTGGTGCACCACCCGTTGCAGTGGAACATGGGCAGGGTCCACAGGTACCGCGTGGCGCCGGTGAACCCATTGTGGAACACCTCCCCGAGGCTGTTCAGGTACGCCCCGCGGTGGCCGTACAGCACCCCCTTGGGGCGCCCCGTGGTGCCGGAGGTGTAGTTCAGGGTGATGGGCGCGTTCTCGTCCGCGACGCCGTAGCCGACGCCGCCCGACGCACCCGGTCCTGCCGGCTGGGCGGGCTCGACGTCGATGAACTCCTCGAACGTGGGCACTCCCGACCCCGCGCCGTCGCGAACGGGGTGCACGCCCGCCTGCGGGTCGTCGATCTGCACGAGCGTCACGTCTGACCCGTCACCGAGGGCCTGTGCGACGGTCTCGAGCACCGAGGTGTCCGCGAGCACCACGCGGGCTTCGCAGTGCTCGAGGATGTAGCTCAGTTCCCGCGCGCTCAGTCGCGGGTTGAGCGGCACCAACACCGCCCCGGCCGCCGGCACGGCGTAGTGCGCCATGAGTGTCGCGGGAAGATTGGGCGCGATCACCGCGACCGTGGGCCACGAGCACTCCAGCAACTCCGCGCCCTGGAACGATTCGTTCCCCTCACCCGAGGCCCCCGCGGATCGCTCGGACCCGGCAGTGTCGCCCGACTCGGCAGTTCCGGGCAAACCGCCCGTGACCGGTGACCCGGCGGACTCACGCGACCCCGCGGACTCGGGCGACCCAGCGGCGTCGTCCGATCCAGCGGACCCCCGGGAAGCAGCGCCCGCCGAGCCGTCGGAACCGGACAGCAGCGGCAACAGCGCCGTGGCGAACCGGCGCACGTCCCGTTCGAACTGCTCGTAGCTCCACACCCGCGAGCCGTGCACGATCGCCGGGCGGTCGGGGAAGACCTCGGCGCTGCGCTCGAGGAAGCGCAACGGGGTCAGCGGCTCGGTGTTCGCGAACATGGTGCTCCTGAACGGTCATGGCCCGTCACGCGCCGGACGGGCGCGAACCGGGCCGTGTGGGCACGAGCGGATCAGTTGTAGGCGGAGAAGCCCGTGATCGACTTGCCGATGATCAGGGCCTGCACCGTCTCGGTCCCCTCGTAGGTGTGCACGGCTTCCACGTCCGCGAAGTGACGTGCAACACGGTTCTCCAACAGGATGCCATTTCCGCCGAGCAGATCGCGAGCGTTGGCCGCGACCTGGCGTGCCGTGCGGGTGGCCGTGTACTTGGCCAGCGAGGCCTGGTGCCCGGTCAGGGTCCCGGCCTCCTCCTTGCGGGTCATCGCCATTACGAGCGTCTGGATGGAGGTGAGCTCGCTCAGCATGCGGGCCAGGCGCTCCTGCACGATCTGCGACGCCGCGAGCGGACGGCCGAACTGCACGCGCTGCGCCGCGTACTGGACCGCGGTCTCGTAACACGCCTGCGCGTGACCCACCGCGGCCCACCCCACGCCGATGCGGGTCGCGAAGAGGACCGAGGCCGTGTCCCGGAAGGAGCGGGCGTTCGGCAGGACGTTCTCGGTGGGGACGAACACGTTCTCCATACGGATCTGGGCCTGGTGGATGGCCCGCAGGGAGAGCTTCCCGCGCATGGTGGTACCCGTGTAGCCCTCGGAGTCCTGGGGCACCACGAAACCGTGGACCGCGCCGTCCTCGTCGCTGCGGGCCCACACCACGGTGATCCCGCCCATGGACCCGTTGCCGATCCACTTCTTCTCACCGTTGAGGACGTGGCCGCCATCCACGGGGGTCGCTCGGGTCTCCAGGCCGATCGAGTCCGAACCGTGGGCCGGCTCGGTGAGCGCGAAGGAACCGAGCAGCTTGCCCGCGGCCATGTCCGGGAGCCACCGGTCCTTCTGCTCGTCGCTGCCGCACATGGCGATCGAGCGCATGGCCAGGCCACCCTGCACACCGGCCACGGTGGACACCGATCCGTCCCCGCGGGCCAGTTCCATGGTCACGAGACCCGCGGCGAGCTTGGACATGTTGTCCATGCCCGGGACCGCCACGCCGTCACGCAGCAGGTCCAGCTCGCCCATCCGGGTCACGAGATCCAGGTTGTACTCGCTCTCGTCCCAGTACCGGGCGATCACGGGCAGGACGTCTTCCTGCACGAAGGACCGGGCGCGCATCCAGTGGGCGCGGTCCTCGTCCGAGACGTCCGTGAAGACCCCCGCCTCGTCCGTTCCCAGGGCCTCGGTGAGCGTGTATTCCGGTTCCAGCGTGCCCGCGGGGAAGTTCTCCGAGGTGGGTGCCGTGTTCTCAGTGGTCATGACTGGTCCTTCGCGATCAGGGGTTACTGCTGGGCGGCGTCGAAACGCCGGCCGCGGACGCGCTCGGCGGCGCCGGTGCGGTCCAGGTAGGGTGTGATGCCGCCCAGGTGGAACGGGTAGTTGGCGCCCAGGATCATGCACAGGTCCACGTCCCGTGCGGAGGCGACCACGCCCTCGTCGAGCATGTGCCCGATCTCGTCCGCGAGCGCGTCCTGGACGCGCGTGAGCAGCTCTCCCCCGGCGCCGTCGTCCGACGACGCCGCAACGCCGCTCTTCTGCCGCGTGCGCTCGAGTGCGTCGTGAGCCTCGGGCGAGAGGTAGGTCTGCGAGGTCTCGCCGCGCGCGGGCAGCGTGTGGGTCAGACCGGCGTCCGCGACGGCGTCGAGCCACGGAGAGAGGGTGAACCGGTCCGGGTAGGCGTCGTTCATGGTGTGCGTGATGTGCACGAGCACGGCCGGGCCCACGAAGTCGAGCAGCTGCAGCGGTGTCATGGGCAGCCCCATGGGGGCGAGGGCGTGGTCCACGGTCTCCGGATCGCCACCGGCGTCCATGGCGCGGCCAATCTCGTCGAACATGCGGGTCAGCACGCGGTTGACCACGAAGCTCGGGGCGTCCTCCACGCGCACCGCGATGCGCCGCAGCTTGGCGGCGAGGTCGAACGCGGTGGCCAGGGTGGAGTCGTCCGTCTGCTGCGCGGAGATGATCTCGAGCAGCGGGGTGACCTCCACCGGGTTGAACACGTGGAAGCCCACGAGCCGCTCGGGGTGCTTGAGGTCCCGGCCCATGGCCGTGACGGACAGGGACGAGGTGTTAGTCGCGAGGATCGCGTCCTCGCGGATCACGGGCTCCCACTGCGCGAAGACCTGCCGCTTCACCTCGAGCTCCTCGAAGACGGCCTCGATCACGAAGTCCGCGTCCGCGAGGTCCTGCGGGCTCTCGGCCCCCGAGATCAGGGAACCGAGCTGCTCCGCCTGCTCCGCGCTCATGCGACCCTTCTCGGCCTGGGCCGTGAAGCGGTCGCGGGTGCGCTGCACGCCTGTGGCGAGGCGCTCGTCGTCGAGGTCGGTCATCACCACGGGGACCCGGGCGCCCTGGGCGAGGAGGGACGCGAGCTGACCCGCCATGAGTCCCGCGCCGATCACCGCCGCCTTCTTGATCGGGCGCACGGCAGCGTCCGGGACGTTCGCGGCCTGTTTGCTGCGGGCGCTCACGAGTTCGAACGCGTACAGGGACGCGCGGGCGGCGTCGGACTGCACGATCGAACTGAAGAGCTGGACCGCGGCGGCACCGTTGGCCTGGCGGGTGTCCGTGCGCGCACGGCCCACGAGGTCGATCGCGGCCACCGGGCCGGGAGCGGCACCGTGCCACGCGGCGTGGGCCTTGGCGGCGGCCTTGTCCACGGCGGCCTGCCAGGTCTGTTCGTCGTCGTCGGCGCGGCGCGGTTCGTGCTTGCCCTCGAGGGCCTCCACGACCCAGCGCTGCCACGCCGTCTCCCACTCGTCCGTGCCGGGGGCGGCATCCAGGACGGCGTCCACGAGACCGATCTCCGCGGCCTTGGCGGGCTTGAGGTTCCGCCCGCGCATGGAGTCCGTGACGATGATGTTCAGTGCCGCCTCAGCGCCTACCAGGTGCGGCAGCAGGTAGACGCCACCCCAGCCCGGAAAGAAGCCCAGCCGGCACTCGGGCAGACCCATGGGTGCCTTGCCGGACGTGGCCAAGCGGTAGTCGGTGTGCAGCGCGATTTCCAGACCGCCGCCGAGGGCCACCCCCGTGATGAGCGAGAACGTGGGAACGGGCATCTCCGCCAGGACGCCGAAGGCCTCGTGCCCGGAGCCGACGTAGTCCTCCGAACCCCCGTCGAACTGTGCGGCGCGGATCTCCTTGAGATTGGCGCCTGCACCGAACGACTTCTCGTTGCCCGTGACCACCACGGCCTCGACCTGCGAGGTGTCAATGGCCGAGAGCTCCCGGCGCAACTCGCGCATGGCCTCCGAACCCCAGATCACGAGCCCGTTGGGCTCCGTGGACCCCAGGGACACCAGGGCGATCGGTCGTTCCCGCCCGGGCAGGACGGGACGGGTCACGTCGATGGTCACGGTGGACGGGAAGGTCTGTTCGCTCACGCTTGGCTCCTGTGTCTGGGCGAAAGGTGGTGTGGCCCACAGTATCGCGAGAACAGTCTGACGTGAGACTGCGTCTCACGTCAAGACATTCAGTGTCACCCGGCCCCCGGATGCCCGGTACGTCCTGGATAGGCTGACCCCGATGACTCTCCAGCTGCCGCTGTACTCGGACCGCTTGCGCTTCCGCTGGCCCACCGATGCGGACATCGAACCCATGCACTCCTACCAGTCCCGCGAGGACTACGCCATGCATGCATGGCGGGAACCCCGCGACATGGACCACGTGATCAGGACGGTCGAGGCCAATCGCGAACCCGGGTCCTGGTCCTCCGACGGTGACAGCCTGCGGGTCGCGATCTCCCCTCACGACTCCGACGAGCTCGTGGGCGAGATCGTGCTGACCCTCGTGGACGCGGAGGCCGCGCAGGTGGAGATCGGCTGGGCGTTGCACCCGGACCACACGGGCAAGGGGTACGCCGCGGAGGCCGCGCGCACCGCCGTCGACGCCGCGTTCGAGCACCTCGGCGCGCACCGCGTCTTCGCGCGCCTGGACAGTCTCAACGTGGCGTCCGCGAAGGTCTGCGAGCGCGTGGGCATGCGCCAGGAGGCGACCCTGCGGGAAAGCCACTACCAGTTGGGCGAGTGGCGCGACGAACTCGTCTACGCGGTGCTCGTGTCTGAGCGACGCGCGGACTGATCCGCCGCGGGGACACGCACCTCGCCGGAAGGTCGCGCCCCGGCGAACCCGCCGCCCTCGGAGGCGTCCTGCTCCCCACCGGGCCGGGCATCCCGCGCGAGCTGCGTGCCGCCCGGGGCCAGGGCCTCGTACACCGAGCGCGCCGTCCGCTCGGCGACGTCCCGCGCGTCGACCCCCTCGGGGACGATGACGACCACGGGCGCCGGGCCCGCACCGTCGTCCGCGGAGCGAAGTTGCTGAACCGGGCGCCCGGGAACGAACGAGAGCCCGAAAAGGGTGCACAACCACGCGATGCGCCGATTGAGTCCCGCGGCCAGCCGCTCGCCGTCCGCGGCCTGGGGATCGTGCAACCACGTGCGCAGGTAGGCGTTGTGCACGGCGACGATGGCGGAGGCCAACGAGATCGCCGTGACCCGCCGGTCGGGGCCGTCTGGCAGGACGCGGCGCAGGAACTCCCGGAACACCCGCTCGTACCGGTGGGACGTGGCGAGCTCCCGGTCCCGCAACGCCTCGACCCGCTGCAGCAGTCGGTGTCGTGCGAGCGCACGGTCCGCGTGGTCCAGGTTGTACCGGAACACGAGCTGCACGCCCTCACTCACCCCCGCCTGGGCGGTGAGGTGCGGGCGGTTGAGCAACTGCTCCAGCCGCTCCAGGTTGGACGCGTGATCCGCGAACACGATGTCCTCCTTGGACCCGTACTTGCGGAAGAACGTGGCGCGACTGACCCCCGTGGCGTGCGCGAGCTGGTCCACGGTGGTGGCGTCGTAACCCTGCGCGGCCAACAGGCGGATGGCTGTGGTGACGGCGTCGCCGCTCACCCCAGGTGCGGTACTCATCTGGCCTCCTGCGGTGATGGTAACCGTGCGGCGAGGCCGCCGCGGTGCGGCGACCACGTCCGCGGGCCGCGCCGGTCCGGGAGCCGGCCCGCCGACGCGCTCAGCCCCCGAAGGGCTGCGTGACCTGGCCCGGGACGGACACGCGCACCGCGTAGAGGGAACCGGCGGTGGGCTGGACGTCGTCCGGGAGGTCCTCGCGCGACGTCGTGATGTAGAGCGTCCGCAGATCCTCACCACCCAGCGTGCACGCGGTGGTCTGCTTGGCGCCCACGGTGACGACGCTGTCCAGGGTCCCGTCCGGGAGGTAGCGGTGGACCTGCCCCGCGCCGTTGAGGGCAACCCACACCGCGCCCTCGGAGTCCACGGTCAACCCGTCCGGGCTCACCGAGACGCGGCCCGGTTCGTAACTCTCCTCCGGGTCCGTGGCGGCCGCGGCGGCGTGGTCGTCCAGGACGGGCGCGACGAACGTGCGGCGGTTCTGCAGGCCGGCCTCGGGGCTCCAGTCGAAGACCGAGACCTCGTGGGTGGGGGTGTCGTTGTAGTACGCGAGGTTGCCGTCCGGGGACCACGCGATCCCGTTGGAGATGCTCACGTTCTCGAGGACGGGCTGCCACGACAGATCCGGCGCGACCCGGTACAGCGTGGCCGCGCCCTCGGTCTGCTCGTACGCCATGGACCCCACGTAGAAGGAGCCGTCGGGGGCCACACCGCCCTCGTTCATGCGGATCTCGGGGTCCCCCCACATGGGGATCTCCCGCTCCACTGCGCCCGTGGGATCGGTCAGGACCACTCCCCGTTCCACCGCAATGATCTGCCCACCCGAACGGCGCGGACGCACACACGCGGCCACGGCGTCCACGTGCTGGCGGCGCGGCTGGTCGGCCGGGGTGAACGTCATGACGTCCCCGGCGAGCATGTCCACCCAGGCCAGCCCGTTCCATTCCTTGCTCCAGCACGGCCCCTCACCGTGGTACATCCACGACGGGGTGATCCTCTGGGCGGTGAGCTGCTTCACGACTGCGACCTCCTGGGGCTGTTGTGGGCGGGGAGCGACATGCTGGGAATCCTGTCGCGGTCGTACGTGATCTGCGTGTACCCGTGCGGGGCGGGCTTGCCGTCCTCCCCGAGGTTCACGAACACGATCTTGTCGATGCTCAGGATCAACTCGCGGGTGATCATGTTGCGCACCTGCGCCCGCATGGTCAACGAGGTGCGTCCGAACGTAGTGGCAGTGAGGCCCATCTCGATGATGTCCCCCTGCACCGCGGAGGAGACGAACTCGATCTCGGACATGTACTTGGTGACCGCCCGCTGATTACCCAATTGCACGATCGCGTAGATCGCCGCTTCCTCGTCGATCCAGCGCAGCAGCGATCCCCCGAACAGGGTGCCGTTGGCGTTGAGGTCTTCCGGCTTGACCCATTTGCGGGTGCGGAACGAGATGTCACCGTGGTGCTGCATGCCCCCAGCCTAGGGGACCGCCTGGACACCGGGCAGCGAACGGCCCAGCTGGCGGGGACCAGGAACGTGGTGTCCACCCCGTAGTGCTCGATGTCCGCGAGCACTTGCGAGGGCACGAATGTCCTGCGCACCAGGGTCGTGTTGCCCCGCACAAGCGCGCGCACGGTGAACGAGTTCAATGCACCGATGTGGAACAGCAGCGCCGTCGCCCCCCGAAGCCTCCCCGCCCCGCGAACCGTCCGGGATCCAGGGCACGGCGGGGTCCGTGTCCATGACGACGCTGCCGCCCTCGTAACCCTCCGCGAGCGGCAGCGCCGCCTCCAGGACGGGGACGTGACCGGGCTCCACGATGGTCACCGCGGGGGTCGATCGAGTGTGCAGGCCCGCGACCTCGCGCGGGGCGAGTCGGAAGTTCAGGGGCTCGAAAACCACGCCGAGCCACCACGCGGCGAACATGGTGCGCAGGAAGACCTCGGAGTTCAACCCCAGTGAGGCGACCCGGTCCCCGGCGCCCACCCCGGAACGCGCGAACGCGCCCGCGAGACGCCGCACGCTCTCGGTGAAGTGGGCGTAGTCCACCGTCTCGTCCTCGTAGATCACCGCGGGGTGCTCGGGGCTGTAGCGCGCCTGGTAGAGCAGACCTCGCACGGGGTTGATGTTCACGGGGTGGCTCATGGCGGCTCCTGACATGGGCACGGACACCCCGCAAGTCCCCTGAGTGATATGCGTCACCCTAGCAAGCGGTCACGGCGTTGTGGTCACTGCATCGGTGATGCACACTGGTCCAACCGTCACGTGTCAGCGGCATCCGTCATGGGCCCCGGCTTCGCGATCCTCACCCGTTCGCGCGGCGCTCCCGGTGTGGAAGGAAATCCTCATGTCCGATCAACGCCCCCTTGCCATGGTCACCGGTGGTTCCTCCGGCATCGGGTTCGAACTGGCCAAGCAGTTCGCCCGGCACGGCTACGACGTCGCTCTGTCCGGTTCGAGTGACCGCGTCCATGAGGCGGCCAGGAGCATCGAGGAGCTCGGCGCACAGGCCTACCCGTTCCAGGCGAACGCCGCCACCTACGACGGTGTCGAGGACTTCTGGAACTTCGTGGCCGAGCTGGGTCGTCCCCTGGATGCCGCGGCCCTGAACGTCGGTATCGGACTGGGCGGAGCGTTCATGGACACCGACCTCCAGGACGAGTTCCGGCTCATCGACATCAACGTCAAGGGCACGGTGCACATGGCCAAGCGCGTCGTGCAGCACATGGTCCCCAACGGCCACGGGCGCATCCTCATCGTGTCCTCCACCTCCGCCACGACGCCCACTCCCTACGAGACCGTCTACGGCCCCTCCAAGGCATTCGGTTTCTCCTTCGCGGAATCATTGCGCGAAGAGTTGCGTGACACCGGCGTGACGGTCACGGCGCTCTTACCCGGTGCCACGGACAGCGACTTCCACTCCAACGCCGGCATGGACAACACGGCGCTCGGGCCGGGCGCCACCAAGAACGACAAGGTCCTCGTGGCCCAGCAGGGCTTCGAAGCATTGCTCAATGACGTGGACGAGGTCGTGGGCGGCGATGAGCAGACGAAACAGACCCGCGAGGACAACCGCACCACCCCCGAGCCGGTGAAGGCGCACCGGCAGGCGGAACTGACCCGCCCGCGCGGCGACTGAGAGCGGGACGCAAGCCGGTGATGATGGTGCGCCGGTGCGTTCGTCCGTCATGATGCGTGCATGACCGAAACCTCCACGGCCTCCACCGCGCAGACACCCGACCCCGGGCCAGAGTTCCAGCGCAAAGTGCTGACCGTGCTGGCGCTGGGCCAGATCCTGGGTGGGCTGGGAACGGGTGCGACCCTCGCGTTGGGTGCCCTGCTCGTCACGGAGGTCTCCGGGAGCAGTGCGGTGTCCGGGTTGGCGGCCACCATGAACACCCTGGGTGCCGCCATTCTGGCCATCCCCCTGGCGCGGTTGGCGCAACGTCGTGGTCGGCGGATCTCCCTGACCACCGGCGCCCTCGTGGCGGTCGCAGGGGCGGGCGCTGGGGCTGCCCCAGTTCACCGGCGGGTTCGTGATCGCACTGTGTGCCCAGGTGCTGGGGGCCATCGTGTACTTCATCGGATTGCGCCCGGACCCGCTCAAGGTCGCCCTGTCCCGCGGTGAATCGGTGGCCTCCACACCCAGCCCGGCCGGCGGGTTTACCCTGTTGCGCACCGTCCCCGCGGCTCGGCGCGCGGTGCTCGTGGTGGCCCTGTCCCACGCGGTGATGGTGGGTCTCATGTCCATGACGCCCGTGCACCTCACGACCCACGGGGCCACGCTGTCCGTGGTGGGGCTGACCATCTCCCTGCACGTGGCGGGGATGTATGCCCTTTCCCCCGTCTTCGGCTGGCTCGCGGACAAACTCGGTCGCGCCGCCACGGCGCTCGCCACCCCGGCGTTCACGACCGGTGCCGCGGCAGCGCCGTCGAAGACCGCGTTCAACACCGCCGGGATCGACGCCGCCCTGGCCAACCTCGTGCGCGACGGCGCCGTGGGCATGACCACCTCGGTCGTGGGCCCGGGCGGGACCTATCTGAGCGCCGCCGGCAAGCGGCACCTGCAGAAGGACAGCGCCCGGCCCCAGGACCGCGCACGGATCGCCTCGATCACCAAGGCGATGATCGCGGTGCTCGTGATGCAGCGCATCGAGGCGGGGCAATGAACTCTGCGCACGACCATCGACCAGGTCACCCCGGGGCTCTACCCGGGCCACGGCGGCGTGACCGTGGCGCAACTGATGAACCACACCTCGGGCATGCCGGACGGGATCTACTCCTTGCTCCCGGACCGGGAGTGGTACACGTGGACCGTGCAGGACCTGGAGGCCGCGGTGGTCCCGTACCACCCCGAGCAGGAACTTGTGGAACTCAGCCGCAGGCTGCCGTGGGAGTTCGAGCCCGGGACCGGCTGGTCCTACTCCAACGTCGGGTACGTGGGGCTGTCCATGATGCTCGAGGCCGCCACGGGGTCGCGCATCCAGGACGTCGTGCGGGACCGGGTGTTCAAGCCCGCCAAGATGCAGCAGTCACGGCTCGAGGAGTCCACGCTGGTCCGAGGCCGCTACCTCCTGCTGTACGGCAAGTTCCAGGCCGGGCTGGCGCCGCTGCCCCTGGTCAACCCGTCCATCTTCTCCGGCGCGGGCGGGGTGTACGCGACCGCGGAGGACATCACCGACTTCACCGGCGCCCTCATGACCGGACGGTTGCTGCGCAAGGACCTCGTGGACGCCATGGTCACTCCCGTGGGCGCGGCTCAGCAGGCGCGCTACGGCTACGGCCTCTACCTCATCAACGGTCCCTGCCGCACCGCGGCGGGCACCCCCGAGGTGCTCATCGGTCACGACGGCGCCGGCTTCGGCACCCGTGCGGTGTCCTTCACCACGCGGGACGCCTCCCGACGGATGGCCCTGGCCTACACGGGCCGCTCCTACGTGGAGGAGGGTCCGGACCCGGATGCGGCCATGAACGCCGCGCTCATCGCGGGCTTCCGTGCCACGTGCCCGGCGAGCGCCCCGACCACACCGGCTTCCGGCAAGGGGCCGGCCTCCGGTGGCGCGGGCTCGCTGCGGTTGTAGTGCCGAGCAGGCCGTAGTACCGCGCCGACCGTTGTACCACGTCGGCCGTGGTTTCACGCCAGGGGGTGCATCGGGTCTCAGCGACCGGTGCGCTCCCGATGTTTGCACCCGGGCCAGCAGCACGGGCGGCGCTTGCCCTCGTGCATTTCCTCCTCGGTGCGCCGGATCCGCCGCTGCCGGGTCTCCGGCTTCTGGGCATCCTCCACCCAGCACACGAACTCGTTGCGCCCGAGCGGAGTGAGTCCGCGCCACAGCTCGGCGGTCACGGGGTCCAGCGCGAGCGCTTCGGCGACGTCCGCGGGCAACTCGTGGACGACGCCGCCGGGGAGCCCGGACTGGGTGTTCGCGCCATCGATCGTGGCCAGGTTCTCGGCGGTCTCCGCGCCGTTCTCGTTCTGCGCGTCCGTCACGTTCGTCGCGTTCTCCGCGGACGACGCCGCAGTCCGGGTCGTGTTGGTCATGGTTCTCTTCCTGCGCTGTCACCTGTCGCCGTGGATCCCCGGCAAGCAGCAGCGTGCCACGCGACGGACCGAAGACGTCCATTACTCGATTCATGAATATCCGGGGCGAAGCCCCGCCCCCACCGGGCTCACGCCAGGTAGAACCCACCGTCCGAAGTGAGGACCTGGCCGACGATCCATGCGCCGTCGTCCGTGGCGAGCCAGCCGATGAGGTTCGCGGGATCGCTCGGCGCGCCGAAGCGGCCGAACGGGGTGCCGTCGATCAACTCCTGGATCTGACCGAGTGGACGGTCCGTGGCATCGGGGGACAGGTACCCGGTGTCCACCGGTCCGGGGTTCACGGTGTTGAGCACGATGCCGAGTTCGAGCAGCTCCGCGGCCACGGTAGCGGTGACCCCGGCGAGCGCGGCTTTGCTCGTGGCGTACGCGACCTCGCCGCGCATGGGCCCGTGCCCCTGTCCCGAGGTCATCCAGAAAACCCGCCCCGTCGGTGCGGTGAACCTCCGCTCGCGGTCGCCCCGGATGCGTTCTCCCGGCCGCGCCGGAGCGGTCGGGGCGTCGGCCTTGAGGAGCGCGAACGCCCGGGTCAGCAGCAGCGTGGAGCGGGTGTTGGTCTGCCAGAACGCGTCCAGCGCCTCGGGGGTCATGTCCAGGATGGAGCCGTCCCCACCGCTCCTGGCGTGGTTGCACACGAGGATGTCCAGCGACCCGGTGAGCTCGCTCGCGGCATCGATGAGCGGTCGGATCCGTCCGGGGTCCCGCAGATCCGCGCTCATCTCCCCCAGCCGCGCACCCCCGGTGAGTTCGGCCCGCAATGCGTTCACGACGTCGCTCAGATCGTCCGCGCCCCATGGCTGGTCCTCGTCGTGCGGGCCGTAGTGGTGGATGAATACACTCGCGCCCAGCCGCGCGAAGGTGCGGGCAACGGCGAAGCCGATGCCGCGGCGTCGTGACACCCCGGTGACCAGCGCCGTTCGACCGCGCAGGGGCAGGGTTCCGGGTGAAGCCGTCATGAATCCAGTCTGCCAGCGCCGCTTATTGAGACCGGATCGATGGATTGTCTCAATAAGACTCCTACTGAGACAATCAGGATCAGCAGTTCCATCAAGGAGCACCATGGCCACCTCCAACTGGCCCGCGATCGGCCACGAGAGCCACCGCTGGGTCCACCGCGATCCCATGGCATCCCATCGCGCGCGGATCCGGAACACGGGGGACTTTGCCGCCACGGTGGTCCCCCGGATCTTCGTCGAACGGGCCGGGCGCAGGACGTTCGGCTCCTGACCCCGGAACGGCGTGATGCCGCCCCACTGCATAACAGGATCAACTCCTGCACAGCGGGGCGGCATCCTTCATGGGCGACTTCGGGATCACGGCCGCCACCAGGGCGATCCCGAGGTGGCCGGGACTAACCCAGCAGCCCACCCACCCGGCGCATGAGGTCGGCCAGTCGAGCGGCGTCGTCGTCCTGGAGTGCGGGGAAGAAGAGCTCCTGGACGTCCCGCGCATGGGCGGGGCGCAGTTCGCGGAAGGCGCGCAGGCCCTCGGCTGTGAGCACCGCCTCGAAGCCGCGGCCGTCGCACTCCACGCGGCGGCGTACCACCCAGCCGCGCTTGCCCAGCACACCGATCTGGTAGCTCAACCGCGACGGCGAGAAGATCAGGCGGTGCGCCAGCTCACCCATGCGCATCCGGTGCTCGGGCGCGCTGTAGAGCAGCAGGAGCAACTGGTAGTCCATGAGCGAGCAACCGTGCTGCTTGAGCCGCTCCTCGATCCGGGCGGTGAGCAGCGCGGTGGTCTCGAAGTAGACCTGCCACGCGTCCCAGTCCTGCCGGGACGCGTCCGAGATACCCGCACGCGCCGCATCATCGAGAGATTCCGCGCCACCGATGCATGCCGCGCCGGTGGTGTCCGCGCCGTCTGAACCCGTCACGGGCTCGGACGGCGCGGTCTCGGCGTGCGCGGACCCGGACGGCGCAGCCTTGGACAAAGCAACGGCGCTGGTGGCCGTGTCGCTCACGATCCCACCGAGGCCAGCAGGCTCGCGAAGTCGGGGACGTCACTGAACTCGTCCTTGACCTCGCGGCGCAGACCCGGCCGAGCGGCGTCGCCATGGGAGGCGCCGTCCGTGGAACCGGCACTGCCCCGCGAACCCGCGAGCAGCATGGCGCCGAGCGAGGCGCCCACGCGATCGATCCGGCGCTGCAGGTCGTTGTGACCCCAGTCCTCGGACGCCGCGTAGATGCCCAGGGGCAGCACGAGGGCCTTGAGGTAGCTCAGCAGCGGCCGCATGGCGGTGTCCAGCACGAGCGAGTGCCGCGGGGACCCGCCCGTAGCGGCGACCACGGTGGGCAGGTTCTCGAGCGCGGACTCGTCGATCACGTCGAAGAACTGCTTGAACAGCCCCGAGTAGGACGCCTTGTACGTGGGCGACGCGGCGATCAGGCCGTCCGAGGTGAGCACGGTGTCGATCGCGTCCTGCACGGCGCGCGAGGCCACATGGGTGATCATCATGTCGGTCAGCCCGTGGGCCAGATCTCGCAGCTGGATCACCTTGATGTGCACGTGCTGCCCGGCGTTCTCGACCGTGGTGCTCGCGGCCTGGGCGATCGCCTCGCCCAGGCGCGTGGTCGTGGAGTCCTCCGACAGTCCCGCGGTCACCACCGCGAGGGTCAACCGATCGGTCATGGTGTCCTTCTCTCTGACGTGGTACGTGAACTTACTTGGCGTTCTCGTGGTCGCGCTGCGCGGCCTCCGCCTGCTGTGCGCGATCCTTCGCGGCCTGCGAATCCGGGCCACCGCCGGGGATCGGGTCCTTGCCCGCGGCGTGGCGCGCCACGAGGGACTCGTGGGTGGGGGCCTCGGGCACGTGGGCCGGGCGAGCGGCGTCGAACTCCTTGCGCAGCACCGGGACGACCTCCTCGCCCAGGATGTCCATCTGCTCGAGGACGGTCTTGAGCGGCAGGCCGGCGTGGTCCACCAGGAACAGCTGACGCTGGTAGTCACCCGCGTACCCGCGGAAGGACAACGTGCGCTCGATGACCTGCTGCGGGGATCCCACGGTCAGCGGGGTCTGCTCGGTGAAGTCCTCGAGCGACGGGCCGTGACCGTAGACCGGCGCGTTGTCGAAGTACGGGCGGAACGTACGCATGGCGTCCTGCGAGTTCTTGGCCATGAACACCTGACCACCCAGACCCACGATCGCCTGATCGTAGGAGCCATGGCCGTAGTACTCGTAGCGCTGGCGGTAGAAGTCCACCATGCGCTCGGTGTGCTCCTTGTTCCAGAAGATGTTGTTGTGGAAGAACCCGTCACCGTAGAATGCGGCCTGCTCCGGGATCTCCGGGGAGCGGATGGAACCGTGCCACACGAACGGCGGGACGTCGTCCAGCGGGCGCGGCGTGGCTGTGAAGCCCTGCAGGGGCGTGCGGAAGCGACCGGAGTAGTTCACGCTCTGCTCGCGCCACAGCCGGTACAGCAGCTGGTAGTTCTCCACGGCCAGCGGGATGCCCTGCCGGATGTCCTTGCCGAACCACGGGTACACGGGCCCTGTGTTGCCGCGACCCAGCGTGAGGTCCACGCGCCCGTCCGCTAGGTGCTGGACGTACGAGTAGTCCTCCGCGATGCGCACGGGGTCCGTCGTGGTGATCAGCGTGGTGGCGGTGCCCAGCTGGATCTTCTCGGTCTGCGCCGCCAGGTGGGCCATGAGGATCGGCGGGTTTGCGGGCGCCACGAACGGCGGGTTGTGGTGCTGGCCCATGGCGAACACGTCCATACCCACCTCCTCCGCCTTGCGAGCGATGGCCACGGTGGCCTTGATCCGCTCGTTCTCGGTGGGGGTCTTGCCGGTGGTGGGGTCCTGGGTCACGTCCCCGATGGTGAAGATGCCGAGTTGCATGTCGGCCTCCTTGGCTTGTGGTCGACGACGCCGCAGCGCGAGTGCCGCAGCTCCGTTCCGTAGATATTTCAAATTTGAATTACCTATATAATGCGCCGCCGCGGAGATTTATTCCAGGGAAAATATCCGGGTGTGGCGAACGGTACTCCGGCCTACAGTGGTGCCATGAGATCACCCATCGGGCGGCTGATTGCTCTCCTGGCCCTGCTTCTTGCGCTGGCCGGGTGTTCGGGTCACTATCCCGCGGACCCGCACGGGACACTCGAGCACGTGACCGACGGGGAACTCCGTGTGGGTGTCTCACACAGTCCTCCGGAGACGGATCTCGGACCCAACCCACCCACGGGCACCGAAGTGGATCTCGTGCGGCAGTACGCCGAGACCGTGAATGCCCACCTCACCTGGACTCCCGGTGGCGAGGAGGATCTCGTCAAGCAGCTGAAGAACGGCCACCTGGACCTGGTCATCGGCGGACTCACGAAGGACAGCCCGTGGGACACGGAGGTGGGCATCACCCGCGGTTACGCCGAATCCACCGACGAGTTCGGCGACACCCGGAAACACGTCATGGCGGTACGCAACGGGGAGAACGCATTTCTCCTGGACCTCGAAGCATTCCTCGCCGACCACGGAGGCAGGTCATGAGCGCGCAACACCACCCGGTGGACGGCGAGCAACTCCCGCCGGAGATCACCCGAGCCCTCACCCGGGCCGTGCGCCTGGAATGGATCACCCTCGGGACCCTCGCGGTCACGGTGACCCTCGTGTTCCTCGTGCTGGGGAACTCGCAGGCCATGAAGACGGCATGGGTCGAGGACCTATTGTCCTTCATCCCGCCCATTGCGTTCCTGGTCGGCGTACGGATCACCCGCCGCCCGGCCACCGCGAAGCACCCTTTCGGCCATCACCGCTCCGTGGGGATGGCCCACCTGGTCTCGGCCACCGCGCTGCTGGTCATGGGGACATATCTGATCGTCGACTCGGGCAGCAAACTCATCACGGCGGAGCACCCGTCCATCGGCGGGATCCAGCTGTTCGGCACCACGGTGTGGCTCGGCTGGTTGATGATCGGGGTCCTGGTTGTCACGGGCATCCCGCCGGTGATCCTGGGGCGCATGAAGTTGAAACTCGCGACACCGTTGCACAACAAGGTGCTCTTCGCGGACGCGGACATGAACAAGGCGGATTGGATGACCTCCGCCGCGGCCACCGCGGGTGTGATCGGGATCGGCCTGGGGTGGTGGTGGGCGGACGCCGTGGCGGCCATCGTGATCGCCGTGTCCATCCTCAGGGACGGGATCACGAACCTCCGCGCCGCCGTGGCCGGGCTCGCGGATGCCCGTCCCACCACCGTGGACAACAAGGAGCCTCACCCGCTCAACGCGGACGTGGACGCCTTCCTCCGACAGCTGGAGTGGGCGCGCGTGGGTGCCGCACGCGTACGCGACGAGGGTCAGGTGTTCCAGGTCGAGGGATTCGTGGTTCCCCGCACCCCGGATGTCGCGACTCCCGATCGGCTGGACGCCGCCCGCAAGCAGTTGCTGGCACTGGACTGGAAGATTCGCGACGTGGTGCTCATCCCCGTCAACACGCTTCCGCGGATCCTGGAGGCCGAGGAGTTCGAAGGTCATTCGCACTAGATTGTTGAACAATCCTCCCGCGTGCGGCATTCTGGAACTCGGTACTGAGACGGAGGTCACGCATGACGGTCATCGATCTGAACAGCGACGTGGGCGAGTCGTTCGGCAACTGGCACATGGGCGACGACGCCGCCATCTTCCGTTCCGTCTCCTCCGCCAACGTGGCCTGCGGGTTCCACGCCGGGGACCCGGGCACCATGGCACAGACGTGCCGGGACGCGGTGGCCGCAGGAGTCACCGTGGGCGCCCACGTGGCGTACAGGGACCTGGCCGGTTTTGGCCGACGGTTCCTGGACTGCTCCCCCACCGAACTCGCCGATGACGTGCTCTACCAAATGGGTGCACTCGAGGCGATGGCGCGCTCGGTCGGCACGACCATCAAATACGTCAAACCCCACGGGGCGCTGTACAACACGATCGTCCACCACGAGGCACACGCGCAGGCGGTCGTGGACGCGGTCAAGGCGTTCGGCGGTGACCTCCCGTTGCTGCTGCTGCCCGGTTCCGTGGCCCTGGACAAGGCCGAGCGAGCGGGACTGCGTGGGGTGGCCGAGGCATTCGCCGACCGTGGGTACACCCCCGAGGGCACGCTGGTCTCCCGCCGCGAGCCAGGCGCTGTGTTGCACGACGCCGCCCAGGTCACCGAGCGCATGATCCGCCTGGCCGAACACGGCACGCTGACCGCGGTGGACGGCTCCACAGTGCACCTCGCCACCGAGAGCATTTGCGTGCACGGGGACACCCCCGGGTCCGCAGCCATGGCCGCCGAGGTCCGCGCGGGTCTGGAGCGCGCGGGCATCACGATCCGGTCGTTCGTGTGAGCGGCCGCGATTCGACGACGCCCGGTCCGGGCACCGCCCACGACGGCGCGGGCGTGCCCTCCCCGGCCACTCCACGAGCCGCCAACGTGACGCAGAGCGGATCCGGCGCGCCGCGCACCGCACCCCGGGACCGAGCCACCGCGCCTGCCACGTCCTCATCGGCAGCACCCGACACGGCCACCCCGCCGCGGACGGGTCTGCGCTGGGCCGGCACGCGGGCCTTCCTGATCGAGTGCCCCTCGCTCGAGCACGTGATGCGGCTGCATGCCCACCTGAGTGCCCATCCGTACCCGGGTCAGCTCGATGTCCTGGCCGCCGCGGAGACCGTGTTGCTGACCTTCACAACTCCCGCCGCGGCGCGGAGGGCCGTGAGCGACGTCGTCGACATCCGGCTCGATTCCACCGAACCGGCCGCGGGTAAGGACGTGGCGATCGACGTGGTCTACGACGGCGAGGATTTGGCCGCCGTGGGAAAGCTGACCGGGCTCGGCGAGCGCGGCGTGATCGAGGCGCACACGGGAACCGGCTGGACGGCGGCGTTCGGCGGGTTCGCGCCGGGATTCGCGTACCTTGTGGCCGACGGCGATCCGCTCGAGGTGCCGCGCAGGGACTCGCCGCGCACCGCGGTGCCGGCCGGGTCCGTGGCGCTCGCGGGACGCTTCTCGGCCGTCTACCCACGGCGTTCCCCCGGGGGTTGGCAGCTGATCGGTCACACGGACGCGCCGCTGTGGGACGTGGACCGGGAGGAGCCCGCCCTGATCCGACCGGGTGACACCGTGCGCTACCGGGCGGTGCGCGAACTCGTGACGGTGTCCTCGGAGACGGCACTACCAGCGTCGCGCCGGGAGCGGACACACGCCCTGGTGATCGAGGATCCCGGGATGCAGTCCCTGCCCCAGGACGGCGGCAGACCCGGCCGAGGCGACCTGGGCGTGGTGGCCTCCGGCGCGGCGGACCGCGCGTCGGCCGAGCAGGCCAACCGGCTGGTGGGCAATTCGCCCGAGGCCGCCGTGATCGAGTCGCTGCTGGGTGGGCTGTCCGTCACGGCCCGCGGGCACCACGTGCTGGCCCTCAGTGGCGCGCCCACTCCGGCCCGGATCGAGGGACCCCTCGGCGGACGCGCCGTCACGTGTCACGCTCCGTTCGCCCTGTACGACGGCGAGCGCCTCACCCTGGGCGCCCCGGGCAGAGGCCTGCGCACTTATCTGGCAGTCCGCGGTGGGATCGACGTGCCCGAGGTCCTGGGAAGCCGCTCCACGGACGTGCTGTCCGGGATCGGACCAGACCCGTTGAGCGCCGGTGACGAACTCCCGGTCCTCGAAGTTGCCGCGGGCAGAGCCGTGGGCCTGCCGGAGCCACCGGCGGTCACCCTCCCCGCTCCCGACGAGACCGTCACACTGCGTGTGAGCCCGGGTCCCCGCGACGACTGGTTCACCCCGGAGGCAATCGAGACGTTCCTCTCCCGGGACTGGGTCGTGAGCGAGCAGTCCAATCGTGTGGGGGTGCGCTTCGAGGAACCCACCGAGGGCCCGCCGCTCGAGCGTTCCCGCGAGGGCGAACTGTCGAGCGAGGGTGTGGTGGCCGGTTCCCTGCAGGTTCCCCACTCGGGGGTTCCCGTGCTCTTCCTGGCCGACCATCCCGTGACGGGCGGCTATCCCGTGATCGGGGTCGTGCTCCCGGAGGACCTCCCCCTCTCCGCCCAACTACCCCCGGGCAGCACGGTCCGCTTCACGTTCACCGACCCGCGCCACCCGGCATTCGACACCGCAGGAGACACACCATGAAGAAGGTCCTGATCGCCAACCGCGGGGAGATCGCGGTGCGGATCGCGCGGGCGTGCGCGGACGCCGGCCTGACCTCGGTGGCCGTGTACTCCGAACCCGACGCCGACGCCTTCCACGTGCAGACGGCCGACGAGGCCTACGCCCTGCCCGGTTCCGCCCCCGCGGACACCTACCTGCATATCGACCGTCTGCTCGCCGTGGCCTCCCGTTCCGGCGCGGACGCCGTGCACCCGGGCTACGGGTTCCTGTCCGAGAACGCGGACTTCGCCCAGGCCGTGGCGGATGCCGGCCTCACGTGGATCGGGCCGTCCGCCCGGGTCATCCGCGAACTGGGCAACAAGGTCACCGCCCGCGCCATCGCCGTGCGCGCCGGCGCTCCCCTGGTCCCCGGCACGGACGGTCCCGTGGACGACGCCGCTGCGGCCCGGTCATTCGCCGAGGAGCACGGACTGCCCATCGCCATCAAGGCCGCCTTCGGCGGTGGTGGTCGTGGGATGCGCGTGGCCAGGACCATGGACGAGATCGACGCCGCGTTCGACGCGGCGGTGCGCGAAGCGACGTCGGCGTTCGGGCGGGGTGAATGTTTCGTGGAGCGTTTCCTGGACAAGCCCCGCCACGTGGAGGCCCAGGTCATCGCGGACACCCACGGTTCCGTGATCGTGGTGGGCACGCGGGACTGCTCGCTGCAGCGGCGGAACCAGAAGCTCGTGGAGGAGGCCCCTGCGCCGTTCCTGACCGATGAGCAGCGCACGACCATCCACGAATCCGCCCGTGCCATCTGCCGGGAGGCCGGGTACACCGGAGCGGGCACGGTCGAGTACCTCGTGGCCCCGGACGGGCTGATCTCCTTCCTGGAGGTCAACACGCGGCTGCAGGTGGAACACCCCGTCACGGAGCAGACGGCGGGCGTGGACCTCGTGCGGGAACAGTTCCGCGTGGCCGACGGTCTGGCGCTGAGCCTCACCGAGGACCCGCAACCGAGGGGGCACGCGTTCGAGTTCCGACTCAATGCGGAGGACCCGGCCCTCGGCTTCCTCCCCACGCCCGGCACGGTGGAGACGTTCGAGGCCCCCACGGGCGCGGGGGTGCGCATGGACACCGGAGTGCGTTCCGGATCCGTGGTGCCCGCCGAGTACGACTCCCTCCTGGCCAAACTCATCGTGTGGGGAGAGGACCGGCAGCAGACCCTCGTGCGCTCGCGCGCCGCACTGCGGGAACTCGTGATCCGCGGGGTGCCCACCGTGGTCCCGTTCCACCGCGCGGTCCTGGAGGCGCCCGCGTTCACGTCCCCGGACGGGGTGGAGGTGTACACCACGTGGATCGAGGACGAGTTCGCACCAGAGCTGGAGGCCTCCCCGTACGTGGCGCCAGGGGTCGGCGCGCGCACCACGGTCACGGTGGAGATCGACGGGCGCGCCCATCAACTGGGCCTGCCCGCAGACCTTGCCGCCGCCCTCCTGGGTGGCGGGTCCGTCGCAGGTTCCGGGTCCGCTTCGGCATCCGGGGGCGCTGAACCGCGGTCCGGTGAGACCGCGGGAGCGGGGGCAGAAACCGGGGCGGCGTCGTCGCACAATGAGGACTCGGCAGGAACGAGCCTGGTGGCGCCCATGAACGGGACGGTCGTGACGTGGGCCATGCAGGACGGCGCCGAGGTGGCCGAGGGCGACACCGTCCTCACGCTGGAGGCGATGAAGATGGAGACGCCCGTCCGCGCTCATCGCTCCGGCACGCTGACCCGGGCGGACCTGGCGGAGGGGTCCGCAGTGCGCAAGGGGCAGACGCTGGGAGAGATCGCGTGACGGCCGTCGAGCCGCGTGAGAACGCCCAGGCGAGCGCCCACGCGGCCCGGCAGTTGCGCGCCCGCATCTCGAACGGCCAACTGCCCCCGGGAGCGAAACTCTCGGAACAGGCCGTGGCCCGAGAGCTGGGGGTCTCGCGCAACACCTTGCGCGAGGCGTTCACCATGTTGGCGGCGGAGCGCCTCGTGGATCGGATCGCGCACCGGGGTGTGTTCGTTGCACAGCCCGACGCCGACGACGTCCGCGACCTCTACGCCGCCCGCTGCGTCCTGGAGCCGGGCACCGTGCTGTGGGGTGCGCCCGATCCGCAGTCGCTGTCCCGGCTGAGTGCGCTCACCACCTCGGCGCTCGCCGCCCGGGATGCCGGGGACGTGACGGCCATGGCGGATGCGAACCAGGGCTTCCACCGGGAGCTCGTGGCGTCGTCCGGTTCGGCGGAGCTGGTCGCGGTCATGGATCTGTTGTCGGCGCGGATGCGGCTGGTGTTCCACGCGATGTCCACGGATCCGCAGTTCCACGCGCGCTACGCGGTGCGCAATACCCAGGTGCTGCGATCCCTCGAGTCCGGCGACCGTGACCGGGCCATGCACCTACTCAGGGAGTCCCTGACCGCGGCACGGAACGAGATCCTCGCGCACCTGACCTGACGGTTCGGGTGGGCGGGATCAGGACCAGAGCTTCGCGAGGCCCGCCAGGGAGTTCCACGCGAGATACACCGTGAGCAGCCAGGCGAGGACACCCACCACGAGCAACCACACCGGGTAGCGGTAGCCGTGCAGCAGATCCCTGCGACGCCATGCGACCCACAACAGGATGGCGAAACCGAAGGGCAGGATCAGGGCGTTGAAGGCACCGGCGAAGATGAGCAGGGTCTGCGGTGCCTGGCCCAGGAAGAAGTAGACCACCGCGCACACCGCGATGAAGGCCACGGTGAGCAGGTTCCGGGTGCGCGGCTTGCCCTGGGACGAGGTCACGAAGGAGATGGACGTGAACGCGGCCCCGATGACCGAGGTCAGCGCCGCGGCCCACAGCACCACACCGAAGATCCGTACACCGATCTCACCGGCCGCGGCACCGAAGGCCTCCGCCGCCATGTTGTCGCTCGTGAGGGAGACGCCGCCGGCCACCACGCCGAAGATCGCGAGGAACAACAACACACGCATCACGCACGTGACCAGGATGCCCAGCACGGAACTGCGCGTGATCTCCCGGACGCTCTCCACACCGGTGACTCCCGAGTCGATCATGCGGTGCGCGCCGGAGTACGTGATGTACCCGCCCACCGTGCCGCCGATCAGCGTGGTGATCACCAGAAAGTCGATCCGCTCCGGCAACACCGTGTTCTTCAGCGCCTCCCCCACGGGCGGAGCCGCCACGATGGCCACGTACAGCATGAGCAGGATCATGACGGCGCCCAACAGCACCACGATGCGGTCCAGCGCGAGTCCCGCGCGCTTCGAGAGGAAGATCAACACGGCGATCGCGGCGGAGATCCCCCCGCCGATCTTGGGATCCAGGCCCAACATGGCGTTGAGGCCCAGACCGGTTCCCGCGATGTTGCCGATGTTGAAGACCGCACCGCCCAGGAAGACCAGCGCCGCGAGCACCGCCCCGGCACCGGGCAACACCCTCCCGGCCAGTTCCTGCGCCCGGCGACCCGAGATCCCGATGACCCGCCACACGTTCAGCTGCACGGCGATGTCCACGAGGATCGAGATCAGGATGGCGAACGCGAAGGCAGCGCCCAACTGCACCGTGAAGACGGTGGTCTGGGTGATGAAACCGGGCCCGATGGCACTCGTGGCCATGAGGAACATGGCCCCCAACAGGGCACTGCGGTGCCCGGTGGTGCGCTGGGGCGTTTTCCCGCCCTCGGTCACGGACTCGCCGGGCTGCGGGCTGGGACTGACAGAGGACATGCTTCCATCCAAGGGGTCACGTGAGCGGGGACACATTCGTGCAATGAAGGCATCCTATAGGTTGTTCAACAATCTGCCCAGCGAACCGTCGGACAACTGACGGCGCGGCGGCAATGTCCGAGGCATCC
Source organism: Kocuria marina (assembly GCA_014652975.1). GTDB lineage: Bacteria > Actinomycetota > Actinomycetes > Actinomycetales > Micrococcaceae > Kocuria > Kocuria marina. Next base: position 24,869 of record BMZV01000007.1, read on the forward strand.
CCAGACCATGCCCGAGATTCTGGGTAGCGAAAAGCCACTTCGGACGGACCGAAGTGGCTTCTCGATGCCTCGATTTCCATTAACGGCTTCGCGCTGCCTCAGCAGTTGAGGAGCGGCTCACCCTCCGCGGGTGCGGCGCGCTCAGCGCAGGATCGGCAGCTGCATGGGATAGCGGTACACCACGCCCCGGCCGGCCCTGACCGCGGCCATGATGTGGCACACGAGCAACAGGACCCAGTACGCGGCGATCAGCAGCAACCCCACGGGCGAGAGGATCACCGTGAACAGCAGGACCCAGCCCACCAGGTTGACGAGCCACATGGTCACGTTGAAGTTGAACGCGCCCGCGGCGGCCGACCGCAGGAACGGGCTCTTGTCCTTGTAGATGAACCACACGATGAGCGGGCCCAGGAAGCCGAGCCAGCCCACGGAGACGATCGCGGCGATCGGGCCCGCGAGGTGGGTCAGCACGGCCACGGTGCGCTCGTCGTCCCGGGGCCCGGAGGAACCCGCGCGGTAGCCGTTGGGACCCTGGGCGTGCGGGCCGCCCTGGGCGTACTGCTGGCCGCGAGGGTCGGGCCCGCCGGGGCCCGTGGGTCCCTGCGAGCGGTAGTCGGGACGCGGTTGCTGCGGTTCGTAGCTCATGTCATCTCCGTGGTGTCCGAGCCGGGAAAGCTCACTGGTCGTGTCCTGGCTCCAGCCTAGGCGGAGGCGCCGTCCGGCACGGAGGGGTTATCCGCAGTCTCAGGGAGAGGTTTCTCCCCGTCGGATGCCGCGGCACGGGCGCTGTGCTTGCCGCCGCCGGCGGAGCCGCGCAGACCCACCCACTTGTCGTAGCCCCAACCGCCCAGCACACCCACGAGCAGGGCGAGGGCGAGCATGACGAACAGCCCGATCAGCCCGGTGGTCAGACCGGCCTCCGGGATCGCGTCGAAGAACAGCGCGGAGCGGATGGACGTGAAGATGTGATGCAAGGGCTCGATCGGGGCGATCGCACGGAAGAATCCGGGAACCGCCTCCAACGGGACCACGGCGCCCGCGGAGGGCAGGCCCATGAAGACGAGGTAGACCAGGCACAGCAGCATCCCCACGCTGCCGCCCACGGAGATCAGCGCCAGGACGATGGCCGAGACCGTGGACATTGCGAGCCACCCGAGCAGGAACACGAGGAACCCGTGTGGCACGGGCATGCCCACCGTGGACGCCACCCACATCATGAGCGCGGAGGCCGGGGCGGCCGCGACCACGAACGTCAGCCACTTCATGAGGTAGCCCACGGGGCGGGGCAGCACGGCCCGCTCGTAGTCCTTGAAGAACGGCCCCATCTCGAACGGGGCCATGCCCATGCGCCCATCCATGAGCAGATTGAGCGCCACGGAGCCGGAGAAGCCGACCACCAGCAGCAGGATCGAGTAGTAGAACGCGCTCATGCCCAGGGCGGTGCCCTCGGGGAGGTCGTTGTATGCCTTGGACACCATATTCACGGGGTCCTTGAGGGTGTCCTTGGCCACCGAGCTGACGGTGGGTGAGAGCTCCTTGGCGATCTGCTCGGCGGAGCCCTCCTGGGACTTCTGCACCTGCTGCGCGAACTGCTGGACCTCGGGCCCGCCCTGCGCGGCCTGGCGCTGGAGCTGCTGGGACTGCTGCTGCTGGGACTGCTGCAGCTGCTGGAGCACCTTGTTGTAGGCCTGGTCCTCGGCGGGTGCCACGGAATCCGTGAGCTGCTCGCCGAGCTTCTTGCTGGCCTCGCGCACACCGGGTTCCACGGCGCCCGTGGCCAGTCGGGTGCCCAGGGACCCGGCCTGGGGGTCCGTGTAGACCGTGACCTCGGGGCGCGCGGCGTTATCCCGGGTGAGGGACCCCTCGATGAGACTCACGGTGTCCTCGGAGAAGGACTCGGGCACCACCACGGCGGCGTAGAGCTCACCGCGATCCAACTGTTCCCGTACCTCGTCGATGCTGAGCTGCCGGAGGTCGATCTTGTCCTCCTCCGCGGCCTTGTCCGCGAACTTCTGGACGAGGTCCTTGCCCAGGTTCTCCTGGCTGGCCTTGCCGTCGGCCTGGGGCACCTCCGCGCCCTTGTCCTGGTTGACCACGGCAATGGGGAACTCCTTGAAGTGCTTGTCCGGGCTGGACAGGCCTCCCAGGTAGAGGGCGGTGCCGATCACGCCCACGGCGATGATCGCGAGCATGGGCAGCAGCCAGAACCCGACCTGGCCGAAAGGCCGTCCGAGTCGGGCCCGGAGGGAGTGGGCGGAAGCGTGTTTGGGTGTCACAGGTTTCTCCTGGCGCGAGGAATGCACGACGTGTCTGGGGGTTCCTGATCACGATACACTGATGTATCGAGATGTGAAGACGAGGCGATGGATACGTGAGCAACCATACAGACGCACCCGGTGCACCCGCTGCGGACCTCGCGGAGGGCCCGCGGCCCGTCACGAATGACCCTGCCACGCAGCAGGGCGCGCGGGACAGACGTTCCCGCAGCGCCACGCGGCTCAAGCTGATCGAACGCGCCCCCGCGGTCTTCGCCGAGCACGGCATCGAGGGCGCATCCGTGAGTGACCTGTGTGCCGCCGCGAACTTCACCCGCGGTGCGTTCTACTCCAATTTCGAGACCAAGACGGAATTGGCCGTCGCGGTGTTCGAGCACCTGGCCCGGCACCTCACCGAGACCCTCGATTCCCAACTGGACCAATGGCTCGATTCCGGCTTGGACATGGAAACCGTGGTCACCCGAATCATCCAGGGCATCACCGACCGGGTCTCCGACCCCAATCAGCAGGCCGTGCGGGTGGAGCTGTTCCTCGCGGCGTTCCGCTCCCCCGAGGTGCGCCGGGCCGTGGTGCCCATCCGGGATCTCGTCCACGGCGCCATCGAACAGGCCCTCACACGCGTGGCAGAGAGCCAGCACCTCGAATTCGTGGTCCCGCCCCAGGAAGTGGCCCGACTCATGGTCGCGAGCTACAGCGGTGTACTCACGGACCACATGGCCGTGGGTGGCGCAGAAGGCGGCGTCCGGTACATCATCCCCACCATGTGGCTCGCGTTCACGCGCCCCGCCTGATCCCCGACCCCTGTTCTTCGGCCGCCCCGCGGCGACCACTCGGAAACGACGACGCCGCGGCCGCCCTTGGCCCCCACCCGGGGTGGGCGCGCCTGCCCCTGGTCGTACTGGCCACCATGGCCACCGTGATCGCCTCCCAGTCCGTGATCTCCGGGGCGTTCTCCGCCGCACGGCAGGCCGAGCGGCTGGGCTACCTCCCCCACATGACCGTGCGTCACACGGGTCAGCACGAGGAGGGGCAGATCTACATCCCCAGCGTGAACTGGGCCCTGTTTATCGGGGTGCTCGTCCTGCTGGTGGTGTTCCGCAGTTCCGAGCGGCTTGCGATCGCCTACGGATTGGGCGTGACGGGCACGTTCCTGCTGACCACCACGCTGTTCCTGGTCTATGCACACATCAAACTGCGCTGGCCCCTGTGGCGGCTGATCGCGCTCGGCACGGTGCTCTACGTGGTCGAGGGGCTGTTCTTCGCGGCGAACACCGTGAAGCTCTTCCACGGCGGCTGGCTCCCCCTGGCGATCGCCGGGATCATGGGCGCGAGCATGCTCACGTGGCGCAAGGGCCGCCGGATCGTGATGGCCTACCAGAGTGACGTGGAAGGCCCGCTCACCGACTTCATCCGCCGCGCCCGCAACGGCCACCTCAACGAGGTCCCCGGGACCGCGGTCTACCTGCACCCCAACACGGTCCCCACCCCCCTCGCGCTGAGCGAGAACGCGCGGTTCAACCGGGTCATCCACGAAAAGGTGTTCATCGTGCGCACGGTTCCCGCCAACGTCCCGCACGTGGCACCGCAGGACACGGTCACGGTGGACCGTACGGGCGCGGACTCCGATCACATCACCCAGTTGACCCTGCACTACGGATTCCTGGACGACCCGGACGTCCCCGCCGGCCCGCGGATCGCCCGCGATCACGGGGTGGACATCGACCCGGACACCGCCCGCTACTTCGTCTCCGAGCTCACCCTCCTGGACGCGGGCCGCTACCGGGGCATGCGCAAACCGTTCAAGCTGCTGTTCATGGCCATGAGCCACAACGCTGCGGTCCCCGCCGACTACTACCGCCTCCCGCGCGAGCGCACGGTGATGATCGGGGCGCAGTTGGAGCTATGAGACGGACGACGACGCTGCACGCCCGCAGCGTCGTCGTCACGTGGTTGCCGCGCACGCGCCGTCGACCGCGAGAGCCCCGCAGCGACGTCGCCCCCGCAAGCTCCGCAGCAGCGGGACGACCGAGGGCGAGCGAACGCGAGACGGACGGACCGGTCACACCACGAACGGCAACACGAACAACATGGTGAGCGACCAGATCAGGTGGGTCACGATCCCGGGGACCAGGGAGCGCGTGCGCTCGCGCAGGTACCCCACGAACGCGCCGAGTGCGGCGGCAGCGAGCGCAAGCAGGGGGATGCCGGCCAGGGACGTGGCCGCGGTATAGGCGATCGTGGTCACGAGGATCCGGCGGCCCCGCGGGAGCACGCGCCACAGCGCGCCGCGGTAGTAGGTCTCCTCCGCGACGCCGTTGACCGCGGTGGTCAGGGCCACCATGAACAAGCTCCCCACGCGGGCGTGGTTGAGCAGTTCGTGGACGGGCCCGGCCAGGAACGGCACGAGCCGCACCATGAAACCGCCCGCGATGAAAAGCGCCGCCAGCAGCAGACCTCCGATCACCGCGTCCCGCAAGCCCTTGGGGGTGACCTTCCAGGGCAGGCGCTCCCCCGTCATCCGCACGGCGATCGAACTGCCCATGATGTATACCCCCGCGAGGATGAAGGTTGCGGGGGTGAACCACGGGTCCCCGGCGGGGATGCGCAGGGACCACGCGAGACCTGCGGCGGCCAGGAGGCCCGTGATGATCACGACCCACACGGTGCGCTTGCGCGTGGCCTGGGTGGCGTCCCCGTAGGGGCTGACCCGGTACTCGCTCACATCATCACTTCCTGCGCCGATTGAGTGCTCGGAGGGTGTTGGTCAGGACGGCGGCGAACGCGGTCCAGCCCGCGTACGGGCTGAGCACAGCGCCCTTCTCGGGGGACACCTTTGCGCTACGGCGCACCAGGTCCGCGCTGCTGAGTGTCAACAGGACAGACTCCACGGAAGACGCGGTGAGCTGCTTGCGGTGGAAGAACAGGATGCTCCACCCGGCGTTGAGCACCAGGTTGGTCCCGAGCGCGGCGATGTAGGCGCGCTTCTCCTTCTCCTGCTTCTTCTCCCCGAGATCCGCGATGGACAGCGCGCCCACCGCGGCGATGTCCGCGTACAGAGCCGTCCATGCCACGGGGAACAGCCAGGCCGGGGGCTGGAACCGGGGCTTGCGCAGTGTGCGGTACCACCGCGAACCGGGGTCGGTCGCCAGGGAACCGGCCACCGCCGTGGCCGCCACGGCCCCCGCGGTGGTCAGGAAGACGCGGCGCCACCGGCCGAGGTCCTCGTTCTTCACGGCGGCGCGCACCGCGTCGGCGAAGGACGTGTGCCCGCCCTCCGGGGCACCGATGTAATCGTCCAGGTCCCGTTCGTGCAGCACGGTGTCGTGCTGGAGGCTACCGATCAGAGGCCGCGCGAGCCGGGAGCTGATGGGGGTCGCCAGCCCGATCCAGTACGCCGCGAGCTCGGCGGTGGTCACGGGCGCGGTGAGCATGAACCGCCCGCCCTTGCCCACAGCCCGGGCGTACTGGTCCAGCATGTCCGCGTACTCGATGGCGTCCGGACCGCCCACGTCGAACGTGCGGTTCACGTCCGACGGCAGGTCCGCCGCCCCCGCGAGGTAGTGCACCACATCCGCCACGGCGATCGGCTGGATCCGGTTGCGCACCCACTTGGGGGCGATTGCACCCGGCAGTCGCTCGGAGAGGTGACGGATCATGATGAAGGACGAGGACTCGTCCCCGATCACCACACCCGTCTGCAGCGCCGCAGTGGGCACCCCGGAGTCCATGAGCGCCTGCCCCACCTCCACGCGCGAACGCAGGTGATCGGACAGTTGCTCGACCGGTTCGTCCGTGGGGTGCAGTCCCCCCAGGTAGACGATCCGCTGCACGTGGGCGTCGTGAGCGGCCCGCGCGAACGTCTCCGCCATCTCCACTTCTTCCTGTACGAAGTTCTCGGAGTCGCCCATGGAGTGCAGCAGGTACCACGCGACGTCCACGTCCTTCAGGGCGCGGGCGACGTCGCTCGCGTCCGAGGCGTCCCCCTCCACCACTTCCGCGCGGCCGGGTTCTGCGCTCTGCCCATCGGGGACGACAGCGTCCCCCCAGGGGAGGTCGCGCACCTTCTCCGCACTGCGGCTGAGCAGGCGCACCCGCCACCCCCGCTGCAACAGTTCCTGGGCCACCTGGCCGCCAATGTATCCCGTGGCTCCCGTGACCAGGGCGAGCCGTGCGGTCTCAGTCATGCGAACTCCCAACCGTGAACGATCCGTGGATGACCGCGGCGGCCACCCCATCCATGTCGATCGTATGCCGAGCATCCGACGCCACCCACGGGCAGGGCTCCGTCACCCGCGGACGTCCACGTCCTCGAAGATCAGGAACGTCTGCGTGTCCACGACCTCCGGCATGGGCTGGATGCGGTCGAAGATCACCTCCCGCAGTTCCGCCGTGCCCCGGGCGCGCACGAGGAGCATGACGTCGAACGTGCCACCCACCAGTGCGATGTGCTGCACCTGGGGGATCTTGCGCAGCTTCACGCACAGGGACGGCCACGTGTTCTGCTTCAACCGCACTGTCACGTATGCCGAGGCCTCAAGCCCCGCCCGCGCGGGATCGATCACCGCGGTGTAGCGCAGCACCACGCCTTGTTCGTGCAGCCTGCGGATGCGCTCGTAGGCGTGCGCGCGGGAGATGTGGACCTTGGCCGCGAGCGCGGTCACCGATTGCCGTGCGTCCGCCGAGAGTTCCTCCAGGATCCGTCGATCCGTGTCGTCCAGTTCGGGGCGCTCCCGCTCCGCCATCCGGTACTCCTTCTCTGTCATCGTGCCCCGCGGTCTCTCGTCATGGGCCTCGCGCTCCATGACCATGGGCCTCACGCCCCTTCGCGACGGCCCGCGCGCTTCGGGGGTGACGACGACGCCGCGCCGAGCGCCGTCGTCACCGGACGCGACGCGGTAGACGAAGCAGCATGACGCACGTCACTACCAAGCATATTGTCCATGAGAGCGCCCCAGAATCACCGTTCGTCCACGAATTTCCCCCGGTGTGGAGACGAGGCGGCCGAATTTTTCATACTGTGCGGACGATGTGTCCACCCCGCCCTTCGCTGCGCGCTGCCGCGGAACGAGGTGCCGGGCACCACCGACTTCCACACAGAGAAGAAAGGGACGCACCATGAGCGAGCCCACCCCCGCCGGTGGCGAATCCGCCGCCCAGGAGCACACCCCGTCCGTGAATCCGGCGGTGGAGGCCTCCAAAAACTTCGGGATCACCCCCGAGCAGTACATGCTGCCCGCGAGCAGCGAGATCCGGCTGCTGAACCCCGACGGCAGCGCGGTCCCGGAGTCCGAGCAGGGTCAGGAGCCCGGCCACGAGTACCCCATGCCGGAGAACTCCCGCCTGCTGGACGCCTACGAGAAGCTCGTGGTGGGCCGGCGCATCAACGACCAGAACATGGCGCTCGTGCGACAGGGCCGCATGGCGGTCTACCCGTCCAGCCACGGCCAGGAGGCCTGCCAGGTGGCGGCTGCCCTGTGCCTCGAGGACGACGATTGGTTGTTCCCCACCTACCGTGACTCCGTGGCCGTGATGTCCCGCGGTGTGGATCCGCTGGAGGTCATGAGCACCTACCGCGGGGACTGGCACGGCGGCTACGACCCCCGCAAGTACAAGGTCTCCGTCCAGGCCACTCCGCTGACCACGCAGCTGCTGCACGCCGTGGGTGTGGCCCACGCCGCCAAGCTGCGCGGCGAGAACACGGTGACGTTGGCCATGTGCGGTGACGGGGCGACGTCGGAGGGGGACTTCCACGAGGCCCTGAACTTCGCGGCCGTCTTCCAGCTGCCCGTCCTGTTCCTGGTGCAGAACAACGGGTACGCGATCTCCGTGCCGCTGTCCTCGCAGACGCGCGCGCCGTCCCTGGCCCACAAGGGTGTGGGCTACGGGATGGCCAGCGAGCGCGTGGATGGCAACGACCTCGCGGCGCTGCTCTCCGTCCTGGGCCGCGGCGTGGAGCTGTGCCGCCAGGGCGGCGGTCCGCTGCTCGTGGAGGCCATGACCTACCGCATGCAAGCGCACACCAACGCGGACGACGACACCCGTTACCGCGAGCGCGACGAGGTCAGCGAGTGGGTGGCCAAGGACCCGATCACCCGCATGCAGCGCTACCTCTCCGACCAGGGTGCGCTGGACGACGCCGCGTCCCAACGGATCTCGGAGCACGCCGAGGCCATGGCCAAGCGGCTGCGCGAGGCCATGGCCTCCAAGCCGGAACTGGATCCCCAGGACCTGTTCCGCTTCGTCTACCACGAACCCACGACCCAGTTGCGCGAACAAGCCGCTCAGCTGGCCGACGAGCTCTCCCGAGAGGAGGCGTGATGAGCGTTTCGAAAGTCAGTTTCGCCAAGGCGCTGAACACCGCACTCGCGGACGCCATGGAGGCGTCCCGGGAGGTCGTGGTCTTCGGTGAGGACGTGGGGACCCTGGGCGGGGTCTTCCGCATCACGGACGGGTTGACCGCGCGCTTCGGCCGCGAGCGCTGCTTCGACACCCCGCTCGCGGAGTCGGGGATCATCGGCACCGCGGTGGGCATGGCCATGAACGGCATGCGCCCGGTCGCGGAGATGCAGTTCGACGCGTTCGCGTACCCCGCGTTCGAGCAGGTGGCCTCCCACGTGGCCAAGATGCACAACCGGACCCGCGGCAAGCTGCCCATGCCCCTGGTCATCCGCATCCCCTACGGCGGTGGCGTGGGCGGTGTGGAACACCACTGCGACTCCTCCGAGTCCTACTACGCGCACACCCCGGGGCTGAAGGTCTTCACCCCGGCCTCCGTGACGGACGCCTACGTGATGCTGCGCGAGGCGATCGACTCGCCGGACCCCGTGGTGTTCTTCGAGCCCAAGCGGCTGTACTGGTCCACCGCGCAGGTGGACCTGGACGAGCTGCGCTCGCAGTACGAGAACGGGACGCTGCCGCGCCGGGAGGGCCACGCCGTCGTCGCCCGCGAAGGCAGTGACGCGACCCTGATCAGCTACGGGCCGTCCGTGCCCGTGTGCCTGGCCGCAGCCGAGGAAGCCGCCCGGGACGGGATGTCCGTGGAGGTCGTGGACCTGGGCTCCGTGGTCCCCTACGACGACAAGACCGTGGCCGCCTCGGTGCGCAAGACCGGGCGCGCCGTGGTCGTGGCCGAGGCCCAGGGCTTCGCGTCTGTGGCCTCGGAGATCGCCGCGCGCACCCAGGAACGCTGCTTCCACTCGCTCGCCGCACCGGTGCTGCGGGTCACGGGATTCGACATCCCCTACCCCTCGCCGTCCTTCGAGCACCACCACATCCCGAGCTCCGAGCGCGTCCTGGATGCCCTGGACGACCTGCAATGGGAGGACTGACCCGTGAGCATCAATGTGTTCAACCTGCCCGACCTGGGCGAAGGGCTCACCGAGGCGGACATCCTCCGCTGGCTCGTGGCCGAGGGTGACACCGTCACCATGGACCAGCCGATCGTGGAGGTGGAGACCGCCAAGTCGGCCGTGGAGGTACCCACCCCGTTCGAGGGCGTGGTGCACACACTCCACGGCGCCGAGGGCGACACGCTGCTGGTGGGCCAACCGCTGATCTCCGTCTCCGACGGCATCGAGGCCCCGGAGTCCGCCGCGGGTTCCGGATCCGACGACGACGCTCCCGAGCCCACCCACGGGGCCGGGTACCGCGAGGAGGAGCTCGCGGGCACCCGCCCGTCGGCCGAGCTCTCCGTGGACGAGGCCGACCCCGAGGCCGGCGAGGACGAGTCCTCCGGCAACGTGTTGATCGGTTACGGGACGTCCGCCGCGGGGTCCTCCCGGCGGCGGCGGCGCAAGCGCGGCGGTCCTGCCGCTCCGGACGGCGCTGCCCCCACGGGCGCGGCTGCCCACACGCACGACGCGCTGACCGCGGCACCCCGGATGGCCCCCACGGTCGTCTCGCCACTCGTGCGCAAGCTCGCGCGCGAACACGGCGTGGACATCACCGCGCTCGCGGGCACCGGCCCGGGCGGTCTCATCATGCGCCGCGACGTCCTCATTGCGCTGGACCAGGTCGAGGACCAGCGTTCCCGGGCCGACGCCGCCGGGCCGGCTCCCACGGGTCTGGCCACGGCCGGTCCCGCGGCCCCGGGTCTCACGACCGGTGCACCCGTTCCGCCGCCCCCGGCACCGGGTGGACCGGGGGCTCAGGGTGGACCTGCGGGCCTGGCCGGGGCTCCGAAGCCGCCCGCGGCGCCGTCGTCCTCGCCGGAGCTCGGTGGGACGGGTCAGGACGTGGACCCCCGCACGGGGTTGGGCGTGGCCGTCCGGGAGCCCGTCAAGGGTGTGCGCAAGACCATTGCGGACGCCATGACGCGCTCGCGAGGCGAGATCCCCGAGGCCACCGTGTGGGTGGACGTGGACGCCACCGAGCTGCTGCGCTTGCGCGCCGAGCTCAAGGCCGCGGACCCGCGGACCACGCCCAGCCTGCTCGCGCTGATCGCGCGGTTCACGTTGGCCGGGCTGCAGCGGTTCCCGCAGTTGAACGCGCGCATGGACACCGCGCCGGACGGATCCCGCACGATCACCCGGTTCCAGGGCATCAACCTGGGGCTCGCCGTGGAGTCCGAGCGCGGGCTCATGGTGCCCAACCTGCGCAACGCGGACCGGCTCAGCGCCGTGGAGCTCACGGTGGCCATGCGGGAGGTCATCGACGTCGCCCGCTCCGGCAAGGCCTCCCCCGCGCAGCTGAGTGGTTCCACGTTCACGCTGAACAACTACGGGGTGTTCGGCACGGACGGTGCCACGCCCATCATCAACCACCCGGAGGTCGCGATCCTGGGGATCGGTCGGATCATCGACAAGCCGTGGGTGGTCAACGGTGAACTCGCGGTGCGCAAGGTCGCGACCCTGTCGATCGCTTTCGACCACCGCGTGTGCGACGGCGGCGCGGCGGGCGGCTTCATCCGCTTCGTGGCCGACTGCATCGAGAACCCCGCGGGGGCGCTGGCGCGGATCTGATCGTCCCGGCGCGGGGTGCGCTGCCGCTCACGGCGTGCACCCCGCTCTCCTGACGACGGCGCGTGGACCTCGGTCCGCGCGCCGTCGCCGTGTGTGGGGCACGGCTTGTGCCGCGTCGGTGTCAGCGGATCAGCTCCCGCTCCGCCCATCCCGTGAGTCGTTCCGTGAGGGGCGCGGGGAGGTCCCCGGCGGTCATGGCGTCCCGCGCCCGCTCGACGGCGATCTCGACCATCCGTGCCACGGCCGCGTCCGCGCCGGAGCGGGACAGCAGATCGCGGGCGTGGGCGACGTCGTCGGACGAAGCGGTTCGCTGCACGCAGCGTTCACGGAGCGCGCGCCACGCGGGGCCGTGCGGGCCGGACTCCACGAGGCAGCCCAGCACGGTGCGGCGCCCGGAGGTCAGGAACCGGGCCGGGGCGTCGTCGACCTCCGAGCCCGCGCACACGCTCAACTCCCCCGCGAGTGCATGGGCGACGCCGAGCGCGCGGCCGGCCTGCGCGAGGGCCGTGACCTGCGCGGTCGGGGCACCCCCGAGGACTGCTCCGGCGCGCAGCGGCGCCTCGAAGCACGGGACGGCGCTGCCGATCCGCAGGGCGTCGAGGACCTCCTGGCGAGAAACCGCCCCGGTGCGCCGCGCGTGTTCGGCGGCCATCCGATCCCCGGCGGCGGCGTGGAACGCAGCGTGGTCGAGGATGTCCAGGAGCTTGAGCAGGCGGGACTCCGGCGCGTGGGACGTCGCGATCATCCGGTAGGCGCCGGACAGGGCGAGGTCGCTCGCGAGGGCGTCGTCGGCCTCCCCGGCGGCATCGGTGTGGGCCGAGCGCGCCATGGTCGCGCCATGGGGCGAGAGGTCACTGGGCGTTGCGCCGCCGGGTGTCGTCTGCACGCCGTCGCGGAGCTCGAGGGACGCGCGGAGCAACTCGAAGGCGGCCGCCACCGCGTTGAGGACCGGGCGGGTGGGCCGGGCCGGATAGGACTCCGCCGCGGCCATCACGAGCCCCTGTTGCAGCCCGTCCCCGGGGCCGGTCACGCGGGCCACGCACTCCCAGACGTGCTCGTAGCCGGGACTCAGTTCGGCGGCCCGGCGACCGGAGTGCTCCAGGAAACCGCACAGTGCCGCGGCCGGGGTGAATTCCTGGGACCTACGCCCGGTTCCGCTGCTGGTGTAGGAGGACGTGGGCGTCATGGCACCATTCCAGCACACGCGTCAATGAGGGCTCAGACCCCTGGCATGAACGCGAGCTTGACGGCGATGAACAGCATGACCAGCCCCACACCCACATCCACGATCCGCCAGGTCAGCGGGGTGTTGAGCACCTGGGACAGGGCGCGCGCACCCCAGCCCAGCGCGGAGAACCAGATCACGGAACCGGTCATGGCACCGGCGGCGAAGATCCAACGGTGGTCACCGTGCTGATTGGCCAGGTTCCCGAGCATGAGCACGGTGTCCAGGTACACGTGGGGGTTCAGCCACGTGAGGGCCAGGGTGGTGAGCACCGCGGTGCGCAGTGAGCCACCGCCCTCCTGAGCCGCCTCGAGGGTCTGGGGTTTCAGCGCCGACTTGAACGAGAGCACGGCGAATCCCACGAGGTAGAGGACCCCGGCCCAGCGGAAGATGTCCAGCAACCAGGGCGCGCGTTCGATCAGGAACCCGATGCCGGCGGTTCCCAGGGCGATCAGCACCACGTCCGAGGCGATGCAGATCGCCACCACGACGCCCAGGTGTTGGCGGCGGATGCCCTGTCGCAGTACGAAGGCGTTCTGGGCCCCGATGGCCACGATGAGGGCCAGGCCCGTGAGGACACCGGGCAGGAAAGCTGTAGTCACCCGAACAAGTTACCGCCCACGTGAGCTTGCTGACATTCGGTTTACGGTGCCACGGCACAGCACGTATAGTTTCTGAAGAAATTATTGCGGACGCCCGATGAACCGGGTGTCCGACGCCGTAGAAAGGACGTGCCATGACCGTCATGACCGCTGAACATTTGGCCCTTGCGATTACCGAGGAGGATGCCGACCGTCTGTTTTTCGACGCCCGCACCGCGAACCACTTCACGGACGAGCCCGTGACCGAGGACGAGAAGCGCGCCATCTACGAGATCACCAAGATGGGCCCCACCGCGTTCAACTCCCAGCCCCTGCGCATCACGTGGCTGGAGACCCCCGAGGCCCGCGAGCGCCTGGTCCAGCACATGAGCGGCAGCAACCAGGAGAAGACCCGCAAGGCCCCGCTGACCGCAATCCTGGCCTACGACGAGAACTGGCACACCCGCTTCCCCGAGTTCCTCCCCGCCGCCCCGCAGCTGCAGGGCATGTACGACGACAACGATGATCTCCGCCTGACCAGTGGCAAGGCCAACTCCCACATCCAGGTGGGCTACTTCATCGTGGCCGCGCGCGCCGCGGGTCTGGCCGCCGGGCCCATGACCGGTTTCGACGCCGAGGCCGTGGACCGGGAGTTCTTCGCCGGGACGGGCAAGCGCTCGATCGTGGTCGTGAACCTGGGGCACCCCGTGGCCCCCGCCTACGAGCGCGGCCCCCGCTTCCTCGAGGACGACGTCACAGAGACCCTCTGACCCGGGTCAGTCCCCGCTCGACTCCTGGGCCCGCGCGAGCTTGGCCAACACCGGCAGCGCGGCGTCCAGGAGGTCGAGTTCCTCGGCACTCAATTCGGACAGCACATCCGCGACCCGTTCACTGCGGTGCTGATCCTCACGCGCGAGCACCTCTTCCCCCTGCGGGGTCAGCGACACCAGGACGGCCCGCGCATCGGTGGGGTCCGGATCGCGTTGCACGAGTCCGGCCTTGCTCAGCCGGTCCACGCTCTGCGTGGCCGTGGGGGTGCGCACCCCGAGGTTCGAGGCGATGCTCGTCATGCGGGCACCGCCCGGTTTGAGCATGGTCAACAAGCTGATCTGCTGACTCGTGAGCTCCCGCGCCCCCTCCATGCTGCGTAGGAAGTACACCCCTTGGCGCAGCACCGCACGCAGTCGCGCGGCGCTGCGCAGCATGCGGGCTCGGCGGTCGTCGGCGGCCGGAGCGTGCGAGGAGTCCATGACTCACAATCCTAAGCATGCGCGGTACGGCCTCCTCCCGCGTGAACCCCGCGGAGCGCGCCCGTGTGCTTGAATCGTGGCCCACGGTTCCGGCCCCGGGAGGCAGCGGCATGCAGGAGATCCTTTCGGCACTCGACGGGCTGCTCCCGCGCGCGAGTGAGCACGCGGCGACCGCGGTGCACGGTAGTGGTCGGTACTGGTCCGGACCGTTGGACGTCCAGCGGCTGGCGGTTTCGGGGGTGGGGCTGGCAGTGGCGGGCGCCCAGCAGCTCGCCCGCACCATGGGCCATCGGGACAGCGTCATCACGGCGCGGCTGCCGGAGGTCATCGCGGCGTTCGACTCGGTCTCCCACCTCCGCCTCGACGGGCAGTCCCTGCCCGGCTTCGCCCCGTGTTCCGGTTTCTTCCCCGTGTCGGACGGCTGGCTGCGCACGCACGCCAATTACCCGCACCACCGCGAGCGTTTGTTCCGCGCCCTGGACATCACGCACGACGACGCCCTCGCACCCGCCCTCGCCCAGCTCACCGGGGAGCAGGCCGAGTCCCGGATCGTCGCCGAGGGCGGCATTGCCGCTCGCGTGGCCACGGAGCAGGAATGGCGCGCAGATGCGGCGTCCGAGTCGGGGCCGTGGCTCGAGCTCACCCCGGCGGACATCCCCGTCCGAGTGTTCGACCGTGACGGTTCCGGCGCGTCGATCCGTTCGTCCGATTCCGCAGGCTGTCCGTCCAGTTCCGTGAAGGGTCCGTTCGCGGCACCGCGGGGGACGGCGTCGCTCACTCCCCTGGCGGGCGTACGCGTGGTCTCCCTGACCCGGGTGATCGCGGGCCCCACGGCCACCAAGTTCCTGGCAGCCCTGGGCGCGGACGTGCTGCGCATCGACCCTCCCGCCCTGCCCGAACTGCTCGGCCAGCACCTGGACACCGATTCGGGGGTGCGCTGCGTGTCGTGGGATCTGGCGGATCCCGCGCGGGCGGAGGATCTGGCCGACGCCCTGGACGCCGCGGACGTCCTGCTCACGGGGTACCGGCCCGGCTCCCTGACCGATCTCGGTCTCGCCGCCGCGAGCATCCGCGACCGCTTCCCCCACCTGGTCCACGTGGAACTCAGCGCGTGGGAGCCTTCCGGCCCTCGGGGCGGGCAGCGTGGATTCGACAGCATCGTCCAGGCCGCCACGGGGATCGCCCAACACTACGGTGCGCGGGACGAGCACGGTAAGTGGCGCCCCGGGGCCCTACCGGTCCAGGCCCTGGACCACACCGCGGGCTACGGCATGGCCGCCGCGGCCTGCGCGCTGCTCGCCACGGGGACCGCGGGCCACGCACGGGTGTCCCTCGAACGCACCGCGCGGGCCCTGTTGGATGCGCGCACTCTCCGGACCGCGCAGGACGCCCATCTCTCCCCCGCGACCCTGACCGCGCCCACCGACCACGGGATGCTCGAGTACGTCCCGTCGCCGGTCCGCGTCCACGGCGCTCGGCCTCCGGCGGAAGCACCGCGGTGCGAGCACGACGGCGTCAGAGGTCCCGCAGCACCTGCGCGAACCGCTTGACGCCCTCCCGGATCCGCGCGGGAGCAACACCGGAGAACGCGAGCCGCACCGCGTCCGAGTCCCGGCCATCCATGTAACACGCCGAGCCCGGTACCAGGACCACCCCATGGGCGATCGCCTCCGCGAGGACGTCCTTGCCCACCAACCCGTCCGCCGTGACCCACGTGAAGAACCCGCCCGTGGGCGTGGTCCACCGCGCGGAGGACGGCATGAACTCGGTCAACGCCGCGTCCATGGCTTCCCAGCGCTCGCGGTACAGGGTCACAGCGTTGTCGAGCGCGGGCTCCCAGTGCTCGGAACCCACCCACGCCGTGACGAGGGACTGTGCCAGGTTGGACGGGTGGATCACCACGGACTCCGCGGCGATCTGCAACCGGCCCCTGACCTCCGGGGGAGCCGCGATCCAGCCGATCCGCAGCCCCGGGGCGAAGATCTTGGAGAAGCTGCCCAGGTGGATCACGTGCTCCGGGTCCATCCCGTGCATCGAGGCCAGGGGCTGCGCGCGGTCGAAGGACAGCAGGGCGTAGGGATCGTCCTCGATGATCATCACGTCCCGATCGGCGCACACCCGCACCAGTTCGCGCCGCCGCTCCACCGGCATGGTCACGCCCGTGGGGTTCTGGAAACTGGGGATCACGTACACGAACGGGACGCGCTCACCCTGCGCCGCGGCGTCGTCCAACGCGTCGGCGACGGCGCTCGGGTCCATGCCGTGCTCGTCCACCGGGACGTGACGCACGTCCACCTCGTACGCGCCGAACACGCCCAGCGCACCCACGTAGGTGGGGCCCTCGGCCAGGATCACGTCCCCGGGATCGCAGAACAGCTTGGTCACGAGGTCCAACCCGGCTTGGGACCCGGTGGTCGGCAGGACGTCCGCCTCCGTGACCGTGGACCCGCCCCGCGCCATGAGCCGCACGCTCAGTTCGCGCAGGCCCGCGGTCCCCGCGCCGGAACCGTACTGCAGGATCTCACCGGCGCGCTCACGGATCAGCTGCGCGGCCAGATCCCCCACGGTCCCGCCCGGCAGCACGGACAGATCCGGGTTGCCCCCGGCCAGGGACACCACCGAGGGGTCCATGGCCGTCTCGAACACCGCGCGCACCGGGGAGGGCCGGAACTCCCCCGCGCGGGACGCGAACGCGCTCATCGCTGGCCCCCGTAACGGGCACCCGAAATGCCATAGGCGGGGCCGTCCGCGGACGCGCCGGCGCCCAGGCTGATGAGCGAGATCAGCTCGTAGACCACGTGGGCCGCGGCGATCCCGGTCAGTTCGGCGTGGTCGTAGGCGGGGGCGACCTCCACGACGTCGCACGCGACGACGTCCAGACCGCGCAGACCGCGCAGGATCTCGAGGACCTCGCGGCTCGTGATGCCACCGGCCTCGGGCGTGCCGGTGCCGGGGGCGTGGGCGGGGTCCAGGACGTCGATGTCCAGGGAGACATACAGCGGGCGGTCCCCCACGCGCTCGCGCAGAGCCGCGACCACGGCGTCCACGCCGGAGCGCATGACGTCCGCGGAGGAGACGATCTCGAAACCGAAGCGAGCGTCGTCGTCCAGGTCCTGGGTGCCGTAGAGGGGCCCGCGGGTGCCCACGTGCATCACGGCGTCCGTGTCGATGATGCCTTCCTCGAACGCCCGGCGGAACGGGGTGCCGTGGGTGTACTCGGCACCGAAGTAGGTGTCCCACGTGTCCAGGTGGGCGTCGAAGTGCAACAGCGCGATCTTGCCGTGCCGTGAGTGGGCGGCGCGCATGAGCGGCAACGCGATCGTGTGGTCCCCGCCGATCGCCACGACCTTGGTGGACTCCCCCATGAGCTCCTTGGCGGCGGTCTCGATGGACGCGATGGCCTCGGGGATGTCGAACGGGTTGCCCACGATGTCCCCGGCGTCCGCGACCTGCAGGTGGGCGAACGGCGAGTGGTTCTGCGCGGGGTTGTAGGGGCGCAGCAACCGGGAGGACTCGCGCACGTGATTCGGACCGAAGCGCGCACCGGAACGGTAGGAGACGCCCGAGTCGAACGGCACGCCCACCACGGCGATGTCCGTGTGCTCCACCTGATCCGTGCGGGGCAACCGCGCGAACGTGGCCGGCCCGGCCCACCGCGGTGTCAGGGCCGCGTTGACGGGGCCCACCCGTTGCTCACCCGCTGCATTGGTTTCGACGACGCGTTCCGGTTCCACAGCTGAACTCCTTACCTCCCGGGGATCACCCGGGGACGTGCACCGCGGTTCTCGGGGCGTGGTTCCCACGAACACGGCACCCGCGGCGGCGTGAACCACCACCGCGGTGATACTTTTTGTGACCTGGTGCATAGAACCCTAGTGCCAACCACCCCGCCCACGAGCGCATCCGATCGCGCGCGCGGACACCCCGAGTTCTGTCGAGGAGACCCCCGTGAACGTCCTGGTCATCGTGCTGTACCTGATCGCCATGGTGGTGATCGGGCTGTGGGCGGCACGCCGCGCCCGCACCGCCACCGATTACCGGGTGGCCGGGCGCCGGCTGGGAACGGGGTTGTACACCTCCACGATGGCCGCCGTGGTCCTGGGCGGCGCCTCCACCGTGGGCGGTGTGGGTCTCGGGTACCAGTACGGGATCTCCGGGATGTGGCTCGTGGTGGCGATCGCCGTGGGCCTGGGGGTCCTGAGTCTGTTCTTCGCCGCGCGCATCCAGTCGCTCAAGGTCTTCACCGTCTCCCAGATGCTGCAGTTGCGCTACGGCGCCAAGGGCGGGGCCACGGCGTCCTCTTTCGTGATGCTCGCGTACACGATCATGATCGCGGTGACCTCCACCGCGGCGTACGCGGCGATCTTCTCCGTCCTGTTCCCGATCTCCCGGCCGTGGGCCATCCTCCTGGGTGGCGCCGTGGTGATCGCATACTCGGTGCTCGGTGGCATGTGGTCCATCACCCTCACGGACCTCATGCAGTTCGTGTTCATGACCGTGGGGATCTTCGCGATCCTCCTGCCGTTCTCGCTGGCCGCCGGGGGTGGGTGGTCCGGGATCCGTGAGCGGCTGGACTCCTCCTTCTTCGACCTGGGCGCCATGGGTCTGCAGGGGATCATCACGCAGTTCGTGATCTACGGATTCGGCATGCTGATCGGCCAGGACATCTGGCAGCGCGTGTTCACCGCCCGCTCCCCCGGGGTCGCCCGCTGGGGCGGGGTGATCTCCGCCGGGTATGTGGCCCTGTACGGCGTGGCTGGCGCCCTGATCGGCACCGCTGCGGCCGCCGTTCTTCCCACCCTCGAGATGCCGGACGAGGCCTTCGCGGCCATGGCCCAGCAGCACGTCCCCGTGGGCCTGGGTGGTGTGGTGCTCGCCGCGGGCGTCGCGGCCATGATGTCCACCGCCTCCGGGGCCACGATCGCCGCGGGCTGCTGTGGCCGCGCGCCACCGCGGCCGGCGCCATGTGGTCCATGGGGGTGGGGGTTGTAGCCACAGTGGCGGGCATGATGGTCTTCGGGGTGCTCGCCAACGCACCCATCTACATGGGGCTGATCGCCTCCGCAGTGGTGTTCGTGGCGGTGTCACTCATGAGCAGGCCCACCCCGTCCGACGTCAGTCAGGAATGGAACCGACGGACTCAGGAGTCCAAGGCATGAGCAACGAGAACACGGTCACCGCCGCCCCCGGGGGGTTCGAGAACCCGGCGGGGGCGGCGTCGTCGCACCCCGAGCGCACCACGGCCCGTGCCGTCCTGGAGACGCTGCGCGGCTACGGGATCGACACGGTCTTCGGCATCCCGGGCACGCACTCGCTCGAGTTCTACCGGCCGCTGCGCGAGCTGGGGATCCGCCCGATCACCACGCGCCACGAACAGGGCGCGTCCTACGGCGCGGACGGTTGGTCCCAGGTGCGCGGGCTGCCCGGCGTGGTCATCACGACCTCCGGACCCGGCCTGCTCAACTCACTGTCCGGCGCGGCCACCGCGTACGCCGAGTCCCGGCCCATGATCCTGCTCTCCCCGGGGCGGCCCGTGGGACACGACTTCCGGGACATCGGCTCGCTGCACGAGACCAAGAACCCGTCCGCCGCGGTCAATGCGATCGTGGGCGTGTCCCGGCGCGTGACCTCCGCCGCCGAGGCCGTGACCATGATCCACGACGCCATGCGCGACTTCGCACACTCCCGGCCGCGGCCCATCCACATCGAGATCCCCCTGGACATCCTCGAGGCCCCCGCGGACGTCCCCGAGTCCGCGACCGCACCCCGCCCCCTGGGCGAGCCCGCGCCGGCACCGGAGGCCGACGTCGCCGCGGCCGTCGAGGCGCTCGCCGCGAGTGAGCGCCCGGTCATCCTGGCCGGCGGTGGTTCCCTGGCCGCCGGGGAGCACCTGCTCGAGCTGGCCGAACTGCTCGAGGCACCCGTGATCACCACGACCAACGGCAAGGGAGCGATCCCCGAAAAACACCGGCTCTCCCTGGGCGCGGACCTGCGGCTGAGCACGGCCCACGAGTTCCTGCGCTCGCGGGACGCCCTGCTCGTGATCGGCTCCAAGGTGGGCGAGGCCGAGCTGTGGGGCGGCGACATCACCCCGCAGGGGCCCGTGGTGCGCGTGGACATCATGCGCGACCAGATGCTGTGCAACCTCACCCCGGACGTCGAGGTCCCGGGCAACTCCGCCGCGGTGGTCCCCCAGTTGCTCGCTGGTCTGCGGGCGCGGGCCGACGCCGGGGGGCCCGGCCACGCCGCCGGCTCGGCCGACGTCGCCGACTCGGATGCGGCGGGCGACGTCGCGCCCTCCGCGCGGACGGCACCAGACCTGCGCGAGGTCTTCGATGCGATGGATGAGGAGGGCCGCACGTGGGCCCCCGAGCTCGCGGCGCTCAACGAGACCATCATGGACGTGGTCCCGGACGACACGATCCTGGCGGGCGACTCGTCCCAGGTGACCTACATGGGATCCACCACGTTCTTCCGCGCACCCGTTCCCCACTCCCTGCTCTACATGGGGACGTACGCGACGCTGGGTTACGGCCTGCCCGCGGCGATCGGCGCCAAGCTGGCCGCGCCCGAGCGCCCGGTGGTGTGCCTCGTGGGGGACGGCGCCCTGATGTTCTCCATCCAGGAACTGATGACCGCGGTGGAACTGGGCCTGGACCTGCCCGTGATCTGCGTGGACAACGGCGGCTACGGGGAGATCCGGCAGAACATGGTGGACCGCTCCATCCAGCCGCTCGGTGTGGACCTCGTGCAGCCGGACTGGGTGCGCTTGGCCGAGGGCTTCGGCGCCACTGGCCTCCCCGCGACCATGGACACCCTCGCGGACACGGTGCGCACGGCGCTGGAGACCAAGGGGACGAGTTTGGTGCACCTCAAGATCTGAGTGTGCCCGCCTGGGGCGCGGCCGGGTGAGGCGTGCGGCCGGACGGAGGCGCATGCTTCACCGGCTCGACCGTCACGTTGCCCCTTCCACCTCCCTGGGCATTTCTAGTGGAGCAAATGCACGCAGGGCGGCAGAAATCTGCTTCAACGGAGTAAAAGCAAAGGCGCATCCAGCGCTCGCGCCGCAATCAGGTGAGTCATCCGTTGGATCCAGGAGTGGGCACCCACTGGCCGTCGCGAGGCATGAGGTCTCCTAGCTGTACAGCTAGGAGACCGCCATCGTGGATGACCACTTGGTGGAGGAGACGCGCCGTCGCGTGGAGAGCAGCGAGCTCACGGACACCGGCCAGATCCATCGCGTCTACAAGAGCGACTCCCCCTGATTCTCACCACCGCAATCTAAGACCCATGACAGGAAGCACCATGACCCCTCCCAACCACACCACCTCGGCCCCGGCCGACGCCTCCGTGCAACGCCACCTCCGCAGCGCGATCGACGTGGCCGTGCGCAACGCCTCCGAGGACGGCGGCCCGTTCGGCGCCGTCGTCGTGACCGCGGACGGGCGCGAGTTCACGGCGGTCAACCGCGTCACCGCGGACAACGATCCCACCGCCCACGCCGAGGTCTCCGCGATCCGTGCCGCGTGCGCCGCCCTGGGCACGTACGACCTCAGCGGCGCCGTGCTCTACTCGAGCTGCGAACCGTGCCCCATGTGCCTGTCGTCCTCGCTGTGGGCGCGCTTGGACGCCGTGTACTTCGCCGCGGACCGCCACGACGCCGCGGACGGCGGCTTCGACGACGCCGTGTTCTACGACTTCTTCACCGCCACCCGGGCCCAGCGGGACGAACTGCTGCCCGTGCGCCACGTGGGCATCGACAACCGCACCAAACCCTTCGACACATGGGCGGCCAACACCTCCCGCACCGCGTACTGACCCGAATCCATCCACTGCACCACCGCATTCGGAGCACAACACGTGCTCACCATGTACGGCGCGATCGTTGCCGCCCCCTCATCATCGGCCAGACCGCGGGGCTGGCACCCGAACGTATCGCGCGGATGATCTCGTCCGGGCGGCGCACGCCCCGCACTCGCCCTTCGCGCAGCCTTCCTTGGCCCTGGTCAGTCCGCGTTCCCGCAGGAAGTCGAGCAGTCGGGTGTGGGGGCTGACGTCGTTGAACCCACATTGCCGACCGTGGATGGTCAATTGGATCTCGATCATGGCACTGAACTCCTCGTGACAAGCTACCGGTCACGACGTGGAGTGTGGATCCTCAGCTGTTCCGGGAGCTCCCTGGTGTCGCACCAGTGCATTTCTTGGTTGCTCGCCCGGTAGATAGTCCGATGCAGGACCCGCCGTAGGCTTCCCTCAAGGAAACCCAGATCACATGTCGGCGCAAGGCGCGGGGTTCGCCCTCAGTCCTTGTTGATGAGCTTTCCGATCCCGCTGGCGGCGCACAACACGAACACGGTGCCGGCCAGGATCAGCAGGAAGAAGGGGATGGCCGGGGCCGACAGGGTGGCCTCCGGGAACCAGGAAGCGCTCACGTAGGACACCCAGGCACACAGAATCAAGACTGCGCCACTGACGGCGAGGATGATTTCTCCCTTGAATTTCTTCATGGTCCTATCCCTTGAAATAGGGTGCGCCGAATGCCCTGACCATCCAGTAGTAATAACTGGCGGTGCCGATGCAGCGTTTGTGTTCGATGTCCGTGCTCACGTAGGTGCGTGTGCAGGTGGCATTCATGGCATTGCGGAATTCGC
The DNA here is from genome assembly GCA_014652975.1 of Kocuria marina. Lineage (GTDB taxonomy): Bacteria > Actinomycetota > Actinomycetes > Actinomycetales > Micrococcaceae > Kocuria > Kocuria marina. Next base: position 47,812 of record BMZV01000007.1, read on the forward strand.
TGTCGCATTGCGCGCGGGAGCGGCCAGCGTCGCCCTCGGCCACGTAGCACACGTCGTGGGCGTTGCAGTCGGCGTTGAACAGCGCGTTCTGGTAGCCATGGCCGGGCACGGGGTTCGAACAGCCGTTGACCTGGGCCGAGGCGCTCATGCTCACCACCCCGGGGAAACGGTGGGGTGTCGTGGTCCGGGTCGCGTAGTCGATGTCCGCGGCGACCTGCGTCTCGCTGATGCCCGCGGCGTTGGCTGCTCGCACGATCCGGGCGTATTCGGATGCGGATATCCCCATCGATTCCGCCGTTGTCGTGGTCACCGGTTGCGCACTCGTCGTGGACACCGGCTCCGACGCGAAGGAATTCATCACGAACAGGGCGAGGAACAGCAGGGCAAGGAGCGTGATTCCCGCTGTCCTGCGGACCATCCCACCTACGGCATCCATGTCGATTCTTTCGCGTGGGCGATGATGTGGACCCCAGCCTAGGAACCCCATGGTCCACGGACAATGGCCATCCGGCCACTTTCCCGGGGTAGCGCGTGCGGTGCCCGCGAGGACCATACGATGAATCCATGAGCGAGCACGCCAGCGCAGCGCTGCCCGAGCACACCGACATCCTGATCATCGGGGCCGGCCTCAGCGGGATCGGTGCGGCCTGCAAACTCCGCTACGAACATCCCGGCAAGAGCATCACGGTGCTCGAGTCCCGCGGGAACTCCGGTGGCACGTGGGATCTCTTCCGCTACCCGGGGGTCCGCTCCGACTCGGACCTCTACACCTACGGCTACGACTTCCGCCCATGGACCCGACAGAACCCCATCGCGGAGGGCTCCGCGATCCTGGACTACATCCGCGACACCGCTCGCGCCTCCGGGGTTGACAAGCTCATCCACTACCATCGGCGCGTCACCGCCGCGGATTGGTCCTCCGGGGCCAGCCACTGGACCGTGACGGTCGAGCGCACCGCGCCACCCGAACCCCGCGCGGGGGCGGCTCCGAGCGACGTCGGCGGCGGCGCACCCGGGCACTCGGCTGATGGCCCGCAGCCCGACGACGCCGCACCGTCCGGTCGCTGCCCCCGTAATGACACCGTGCCGGGCAACGCCGAACGCCCCGCAACTTCCGATCGATCCGCCCACGCCGCGGTCGACGGCGCCGCGCGGCCCGAACCCATCGGCACCGGCGAGACCCAGCCGATCACCGCCACGTGGGTGTTCATGGCCACCGGGTACTACGGCTACGACCGCCCCCACATCCCGGACTTCGCGGGGGTCGAGGGGTTCAGGGGCCAGCTCGTGCATCCCCAGTTCTGGCCCGAGGACCTGGACGTCCGGGGCAAGAAGGTCGCCGTGATCGGTAGCGGGGCCACCGCGGTGACCCTGCTGCCCGAGCTCGTCACGCGGGGTGCCGAGACCACGATGGTGCAGCGGACGCCGTCGTACATCCTGCCCCTACCCTCCCCCGGCGTGGCCGAGAAGGTGCTGTTCATGGTGCTCGGCAGGGCACGGGCGGCGCGAGTGCTGCGCCCGCTCATGGCCGCGGGGCAGAGAGCACTGTGGGTGGCGAGCAAGGCCGCGCCGCGCGTGGTGCGGGCGGGAATCGCGGCCGTGAACCGCCGTCGCCTCCCTGCGGACGTCTCCGTCCGGGAGCACTTCACCCCGCCGTACGACCCGTGGGACCAACGGCTGTGCGTGGCGCCCAACGGGGATTTCTTCGCAGCGTTGCACGAACCCAACGCCCATATCGTGACCGCGGGCATCGACCGTTTCGACGCGGACGGCCTCGTCCTGACGGACGGGCGGCGGGTGGCGGCGGACGTCGTCGTGAGCGCCACGGGCTTCGACCTGCTCATGTTCGGCGGCGCGCGCTTGAGCGTGGACGGGCGACCCGTGAACCTCCCCGAGCGGATCGCCTACCGCGGCGCCATGCTGAGCGACGTGCCCAACCTGGCCTTCGCGATTGGGTACACGAACGGGTCGTGGACGCTGAAGATCGGACTCGTGGTGGACTGGCTGTCCCGGTTGATCGCGCACACGGATTCCGTGGGCGCGGCGTCAGTGCGCCCGGTCGCACCCGAGGGTCTGCGCACGCGCCCGTTGCTGGACTTCGACGCCGGCTACGTCCAACGCTCCCTCGACCAGCTGCCCCGCCAGGGGGACACGGCGCCGTGGCGGATGGCCATGAACTACTTCGATGACCGGCGTCAGTTGTTGCGTAAGCCGGTCGTGGATCGATTCCTGCGGTTCGACGACGCCGCCGCTCCCGTTCCCGAGCAGCTGCCCGCCCTGCTCACGGGCCCCGGTGAGAGCGGTGAGGAACGCACGGTGCAGTTGGATGATGACCATTTCATCTGCGTGCGCCTGGACGGGCCGTCCGACGGGGCGCCGCTCGTGTTGATCACCGGGCTCGCGTTCGACCTGGCCACGTGGCCCATGTCCTTCGTCCATGCCCTCGCGGATCGCGGGTACCGGGTGATCCGCCTGGACAACCGGGACGTGGGCCGTTCCTTCCGGGTGACCTCCACGCCCCCTTCGGCCCGCCGGTTGCTGCGCGGGCCCCTGCCGGAGGGGCAGTACTCCGTGGAGGACATGTCCGAGGACGTCGCGGACACCCTGCGGACGCTGGGGGTCGAGCAAGCGGATGTCATGGGGTTCTCACTCGGTGGGATGATCGCCCAGTCGTTGGCGGGCCACCACCCCGAGCTGGTGCGGCGACTCATTTCCCTGTGCTCCACCACGGGCGATCCGTCCGTGGGGACGGCCGCGACCTCCACCGCGGCGTTGCTCATGTTCCCCGGGGCGAAGACCCGGGACATGTACATCCGGGGGCGACTGGTCATGTCCCACCACCTGGCCGGTCCGGGGTTCCCCGTGGACGTGGCGTACGAACGTCAACTCGCCGCAACCCACTGGGACCGCAGCCTGGATCCGCGAGGTGAGGCTGAGGCGATGCGCCGTCAGATCGGGGCGATCCGCTCATCCGGGGACCGCACGGAGGTGCTGTCCCGGATCACCGCCCCCACGCTGGTGATCCACGGGGACAAGGACAAGATCGTGCGCCCGGACGGCGGCCCCGCCACGGCCGAGGTCATCCCCCATGCGCGCTTCGTCCGGATCCCCGGGATGGGCCACCAGGTACACCCCATGGTGGTCCCGCGGTTGTTCGAACTGGTCATCGACCACCTGGGGGACCCGCGGGAGGGGTGAGCCTCTTCCGGCGGGGCTCCCGTGCCGAGGCGTAACTCTCAGGCACTCCGAGGCCATGGCGTAATTTCTGGTCGCGTGGAGGCCACTTCACCCCACCCCATGTGGCCTCCGCGTGCCCACAATTCGCCGCGTGGCCTCAGCGTGCCTCAAAGTGTCCAGCGCTAAAGCCGTGTGGCCTCAGCGAGCCTGGGAAGTGGGCGCTGTCTCGGCCCGCTCGGCCCGCGAGGGGACGCGGCCACTGCGCAGCAGCACCACCGCGGCCACCGCTCCCACTGCGCCCGCCACCGTCAACGGCACCGTGAGCAGTGTGACGATCTCCCACAACGGCGGCACCACGGCACACACGAGTGCCACGACCACGGCGGCATTGGACAACCGGATGGGGCGGGCGCCCCACGGTGCCGTGGATGAGGACTCGAGCCGCCGCAATACCGTGGCCACCACGAGCACCACCGCCCAACACAGGACGGTCAAGGGGATCCGCAGCCACCACCAGGCGGCGGAACCGGGGACGGGGTCGTAGCCCACGGCGAAGAACCACACCGCCATGACCGCCACCACCACGGGCAGGTGCCACAGGTAGATGGTCAACGCACGAGTACCCACCACATACACCACCGCCCGGACCACCCGGGAGTGCATGGCCCGCCGCAACAGCGGGGAGAACACCTCCAGCAGACACGCCTGAGCGAAGCCCAGCAGCACCATGCACACGGTGGGCGGATTGAGGTTGGTGAGCATGTCCGGGGCGTAGGACCCGGAGGCCACGCACACCCCGGACACGGCGTAGCATCCCGCGGCAAGCGCCACGAGCACCGGTCGACGCCGCGCCCCGAACCACCCGTCCGCCCGGAAGAAGCCGAACTGCTGGATGAGCGGCCACACGAACACCATGTTGAGCAGCCCCCACCACTGCCAGCCGGTGGTCAGGCGCAGCAGGTCCACGGCCACCGCGCACGAGAACAGGAACCAGCACCACACCCACCCCATGCGTTCGTGCAGGTCCACGAACAGCGGTGCCAATCCCTGGCAGACGAGGTAGGCCGCCAGGAACCACAACGCCATCCCCACACCGGACAGCGCGAACGTCACGAGTTCGATCCCGGCTCCCGCCACCACCGCGATCCCCGCACCGAGGGCGAGCACACACCACAGCACCGCCGCGGGTTGGATCAGCCGCAGCGTGCGTTCCCGCACGTACTCGCCCCGCGCCATTCCCCGGGCCCGACGACGCCGCCACGCCCCCGCCGTGGCCGTCCCACCCACCACGAAGAACAGGGGCATGATCTGCAGGAGCCACGTGGCCCACCAGTACCAGGGCTGCTGAGTCGGGACCAGGACAGAGCGGATCTCCCCGGTGGCGGGATCCGCCGTGAGGGTGACCATGAGGATGTGACTGCACACCACGGTGATCACGCACCCCACGCGGGCGACGTCCACGGCGGGGTCGCGTTCGAAGTCCCCCGCGGGGACGGAAACAGCAGTGGGCCGCCCGAGGGCGCGGACGTCGTCGTTCATGGCACACACTGTAGGGCGCGCGAACACGGAACCCCGGGCGGGCGCGCACATGTGGATCATCCGCGCCGCCGCGGCACCCGGATGGGACGCACCTGGCGCCTCACGAGACGCGCGCTCGTGGAGCGGACGCCGCACCCCGCAGCACGCACCCCGCACCACGTAGCAGGCGCCCCGCAGACCACATCCCGCAACCCGGGGGTGCGGAAAACCCCACCCCGACTCGGTGGCCAGCTCTGGCGCTGGATCCACGGGGGTGTCCGTAGCGTGGAGGCCATGAGCACCACAGCCTCGAATCCCACGCCACCGTGGGACGCCACAGAGCCCATCTCCTCGGACATCGAACGCACCCGGCCGATGCCCTCGGCCGGTTCCTCACCCGCAGACGCTGAGACCACCCGGACCCTGCCGCCTCCCGGGCACCCGGAACCCCCGCGGGCCGCCTCCGTGGCACGCCCGGCACCGGAAGGGCCGCACATCGCTCCCCGCGAGTGGCGGACCTTCTCCCTCAAGACCCTGTTCTTCGGGACCCTGGACCTCGTGGTGGACTCGGTGCTCAACACCGTGCTGCTCGTCGTGATCCTCACGTTCCTCGCGGTGGGAGCCGCAACCGTTCCGGCGCTGGGCCTGGGCGTGTTGATCCTCGCCGCGACCGTGTACGTGATGATGGGGGCGGTGTGGCTGGAACGCAGGCGTTCGGCTTCGTCGTTCGGCCTGGACATCCGGGACCCCCAGCGCCGCCGCAGCCCGCATACCGACTGGGTGCGGGTCCCGCACCAGTGGTGGCTGGACGCGAGCGACGGGTCCCTGTGGCTCGGCATGCTCCACGTGGCGCTCACGTGCGCGCTGGGCTGGCTCATGCTGTTGCCCTTCGTGGTGGGTAGCGCGGCCCTCGTGCTGACCTTCGCGCCGTGGTTCGCCCCCGAATCCTCGGTGCTGTGGCCCGCGCTGCAGAACACCCCGCGCTGGACGCCCCCGATGCTGGGTGTCGCAGGCGTGCTGCTGAGCATCATGCTCGCGGTGCTGCTCACCTTGGCTCACCGCGGTCTGTCCGCGGGGCTGTTGCGGCTGAGCGAGGCCGCGCGTCTGCGCCGTGAAGCGGACGAGCTGCAGCGCCTCGCCGAGTACGAGACCGCCGCCAAGGAGTCCGCGGTACGCGGTGCGGAGACCGAGCGCTCGCGCATCGAACGCGATCTGCACGACGGCGTCCAGCCCCAGTTGGTCTCGGTCGCCATGAACCTCTCGATGGCCGGTTCACGCATCGACACGGATCCCGCCGCGGCCAAGGAGCTCGTGGCGGAGGCGCACGGCACCACCAAGGCCGCGATCACCGAGCTGCGCCGGCTCGCCCGCGGGTTCCACCCCGCCGTGCTGGAGGATCGGGGGCTCGACGCCGCTCTGTCCGCCGTCGCCGCCCAGGCACCCTTCCCCGTGGACGTCTCCGTGAACGTCCCCCGGTTGCAGCCGCGCACGGAGGCGGCCATCTACTTCGCGGTCTCCGAGAGCCTCAGCAACGCGATCAAGTACTCGGGGGCGCGCTCTGCGGACGTCGCAGTGTCCATCCAGGACGGCGCCGCACCGGGCACGAACATCGTGGTCGCCGGTGTGCGCGACTTCGGCCGCGGCGGCGCCCGTGTGGTCCCCGGGGGCGGGCTCTCCGGGATCCAGGACCGGATCCGCTCGGCCGGGGGCAGGTTCTTCGTGAACTCGCCCGCAGGTGGGCCCACCGAGGTCATCGTGGAGCTGCCCCTCACGGGTGTCCCTCCGACGACGACGCACAGCGCCTCGCGCGCGTCCGGCACCGCATACACCCCTCACCCCGGCCACGCCGACGGGGTCCACGCCGCGACCGGAACCGGTCCGACCGCGCACGGTGCGGCGGGGGCGGGAACGGGCGGAGCGGCGTCGTCGTCCGCCGGGCAGCACGGACGGGGGAACTGAGATGCGCATCGTGATTGCCGAGGACGCCGTGCTGCTGCGCGCCGGACTGGTCCGCCTGCTCACGGATGCGGGGCACGAGATCGTGGCCGAGACGGATACCGCCGAGGGACTCGTGCGGGCCGTGGAGGAACACCGGCCGGACTTCGCGCTTGTGGACGTACGACTGCCACCCACCTTCACCGACGAGGGGATCCGCGCCGCGGTGCTCATCCGCTCGAGCCACCCCGGCGTGGCCGTGCTGGTGCTGTCCCAGTACGTGGAGGAGCGCTACGCGTCCGAGCTCATCGCGTCCCGCCGGGAGGGGCTGGGCTACCTGCTCAAGGACCGCGTGGCGGACGTGGACCAGTTCCTGGAATCCGTGCAGACCGTGGGCTCGGGCGGGACCGTGCTGGACCCGGAGGTGCTCACCCAGATCCTGGTGCGCTCGCGGCGCCGGGAGGACATGGAACTGCTGTCACCGCGCGAACGTGAGGTCCTGGCGCTCATGGCGCAGGGACTGTCCAACGCATCCATTGCCACGAACCTCTACCTCACCGAATCGGCCGTGGAGAAACACATCGGCTCGATCTTCGCCAAGCTGGGCGTCACCTCCGAGACCGGCAACCGCAGGGTTCTGGCCGTTCTCAAGTACCTGGGCTATTCGGACCACTCTCTTTAGGACATCTCATGAGCAATCAGAATCCCTCGCATCCCACGCCCGATCCTCACAACGCAGCCGGCCCCCGGGACCTGCCTGATCCTCGGAACGACCGTCCCGTGGGGCGCGGTGAGCGCCGCGCCTGGAACACCGCGACCGCCGTGGTGGGCGGTGTGGGTGCCCTCGCCCTGCTGCTCGGCGGGGCCGGAACCGCCACCGCGGTGGCCATGACGCAGGAGCGGGACGGTTCGTGGACGGCGTCGTCGGACGTGGAACGGATCCGGATCGACACCCCCTCGGGCATGGTCAGCGTGAACACGAGCCCGACCGTTGATCGTGTCCAAGTGCAGTGGCACGACTCCGGATGGTCCTTGTCCGAGCGCGGCGTCATCCCTTCCGTTCGCGACGGCGTGCTGCAGCTGGATATGCCCGGCCGGCCCTCTCAATGGGGTTCCGGCGTGCAAAGCGTCAGCATCACCGTTCCTCAGGACGGCCCGCGCACCTCGCTCGACCTCAAGAGCGGCACGGGAGCGGTGCACGTGAACGGCACGTACCGGGACGTGCGGGCGAGGACCGATCTGGGGTCCATCAGCGCCACGGACGTGGAGGCCGCTGTGTTCGACGCCCACGCCACCACGGGTCAGGTGCTCCTGGACGGGGTCAGCGTGAAGAACCGGCTGGACGCGCACGCCAACCAGGGCGGGGCGCTCGTGAACGTGCGGGGCACGGCTCCTCAGCGCACCTCGGTCACCGCGACCAGCGGGGTTTACGGGATCTCGATGCCCGCTGCCGACTACTGGTACCCGCAGGACAGCCAGCGCGACGTCGCGGACCCGCGGCACCCCGTGACCACGACGCCGGGGTCCAACGAACGGCCGGGTGGGGCTCGTTCCTCGGGTGCGCCCACCTCTCCGGACTATACGGGCGACGACGCCGCGCGGCCGTCCGAGGTCAGCGCGGACACGGTGTGCGCCGCAGCCCCCGAGGGCCAGCCGTGCTTGTTCGTGTCGGGTACGCCGGTGGGCGTCAATGACTACTCCTACATGCGGGAGTGGAGCCAGGGGTGGGACGAGGTGGCCCGCGAGTACGGGGAGGCGCCTCGGTCTTCCGAGCGGGCGACGGAGTCGAAGCAGCCCATTGACCGTGCAACGGATGCGGCCATGGCATCCCCCACGGGATCCGCCACACCGTCCCCCGCCGACGGGAACTGAGACTCCCACTACCGGGCGTACGGGTCCGGGAGCGGGCCCCCCGCGTCACCGCTGACCAGGTGGGCGCGGGGTTTTTCATGGGCGTTTACACGCGCCGGCGCGGTCGTGGTTGGTGACATCCTGCTGGGTGAAGGCGGCCGCCCAGGCTGCCGAGCTGCACGAGGCTCTGGCCAAGACACAGGACGATCATCTGCCCTACGTGACGATTGAGGGGGCACGTTGATTCCCACCAATCGGGTCGCCGAATGGACGGAGGCCGGTAATCACGCCTAGTACTTGGGCAAGCACAAGAGATTCGGCAATAGTGTCCCAGTCATCGCCGACCCCACCGGCTTCCCGCTGTGGACCTCCCCGGTAGAACCCGGCTCCACCCACGACATCACCGCAGCCCGGGCCCACTGCTTGGGCGCCCTGTACCAGGTCGCCGCCAAGGGTTTGCCGACCCTAATCGACAAGGGTTACCAAGGGGCTGGGATCGGGGTGCACGTCCCCTTCAAAGGCTCCCGCCTCGGGGCCGATAACCGGCCATACGTAAAGGGCGCGCCGAGCACTGATGCAATCGGTGTCCACGGGTCCATCAACAGTTGCTAGGTCAGTGCTGGAAGTGCGATTGATCGCCCAACTGAAGGTATGGGAGGCCTGCACAGAGCCGTGCATTTGGGGCGGGTCGATTTTCGCCTTGGTGGTCCCGTAGAAGCATTGCCAGAGGCTGATGCCGGTGCTCCACTGGAACAACAGGCCTGTTCTGGGCTCGTTCGACCAAGGGGGATCATCATGGCTGGTCATGACAAGCAGGCCGAGCACACCAAGGCGGAGCATACCCACGGTGAGAATTGTGGGCACGAGACCGTGGAGCACGGTGATCATGTGGACTATCTCCACGACGGTCACCGGCATGCGGAGCATGAGGACCACTACGACGAGTGCGCGTAGCCTGCCCCTGGCATCCTTCAAGAGGCCCCTCTTCTGTGCAGGGGTCTCTTGCTCTGCACCGACCAACGGTTGAGGGATAGTCCTTGCCGCCCTGCTCTGGGCGCGCACATCAACGGGTGTGCTGTGCGACCGCTTGGGACGAGGACAGGGCAGGGACACCCGCCCACGAGCTGGTGGGTGCGAACCGGGTCAGAGCAGCTGTTCGGTGGTGTTCCCGCCGTCGGTGCTCCGCAGAACGGTGCTGTCGGCCACCATTAGAACCTCGATCTCACCGTCCGCGGTGATGCTTGCGCCCAGGGCGGTGATCTCCCCGACCGGCTGGTCGCTGGCGGTCCAGGTGTCCCCGGCGTCTGTGCTGGTCAGCAGGTGTCCATCGATTCCCGCCCCGACGATGGTATTCTCGTCGGCCCAGGCGATCAGGGATATCAGCTGCGGGGTGTCCAGGGTGTTCCAGGTGGCGCCGTTGTCGGTGGAGCGCAGGACCCCGTCCTGGGTGGTGGCCAGGATGATACCTGTGTCCGGGTTGATTGCCAGGGCTGCCGGGGCGGAGGGGATCTCGAGAATGTCCCAGGTGCGGCCGTTGGAGCTGGCGCGCAGTTGGCCGTCGAAGCCGAGCACCCCGGTCGGGCCGGCGGCCAGGGCGTGGAAGTCCGATTCTCCGCCCCGGGAGAGCACCTGCCAGGTCTGGCCCTGATCGGTGGATTCGATCAACCCGACCGGCTCGGGCAGGTCGGTGCCGGGCCCGGGGTGGCCCGAGGCCAGATAACGGCCCTCGGGGGTGACGGTGAAGCCCATCAGGTCCACGACCGGACCCATCTGGGTCAGTTCCCCATCCTGCAGGTGGAACAGGCCCTCATGGGTGGCCAGCAGGATCGTCCCTGCCCCGGCCCCGCCTCCGGTCACCGTGTCGCGGGTGATGGCGTGCACGTGGGTGATCGCCGTCCCGGGGCTGCTCGCTTCGGCCGGTGCCGGGGTCTGCGCCGGGGACGCACAGGCTGCCAGGGCGCCGGTACCGAGGAGGCCGAGGCCGCCGAGGACCAGGCTTCTGCGGGTGAGGAGGTTCATGGGTCCTTTCCGCCTCGCGTTACCTCGCGAGGACCACCCCCCCATTGTCGATCGCCCGGGAAGGGGGCCTGCGGCGTTTTCCTTGAAGGTTTGGCGAAGATTCCCGCTGGGACCAGCCATCAGCGCCGGTGCGTGCCGGGTCGAGAGGGACACTGAAGGCATGAATCCTGGCATCGATGCGGTGGCCGGACGGGTGCTGGTGGTCGACGACGAGAAGCCACTGGCCCAGATGATCGCCACTTATCTCACCCGCGCCGGCTATGACGTGGCCACCGCCCACACCGGGCCGGAGGCGGTGGAGGCCGCCCGCGCTCAGGCTCCGGACGTGGTGGTGTTGGACCTGGGATTACCCGGGCTGGACGGGATCGAGGTGTGCCGCAGGATCCGGGGTTTTTCCGAGTGCTATGTGCTGATGCTCACCGCCCGCGGGGACGAAGACGACAAGTTGGCCGGACTGGCCGCCGGGGCCGATGACTACATCACCAAGCCCTTCAGCGTGCGCGAGCTCGTCGCCCGGGTGGCTGCGGTGCTGCGCCGTCCGCGCACCACCGTGACCGCGGTGGAGCCGGCCCGGGTGTTCGGGGCGTTGAGCATCGACCTCACCGCCCACCAAGCGCGGATAGACGGTGAGCCGGTGGCCTTGACCCGCACCGAGTTCGAACTGCTGGCCGCCCTCACCGCCCGCCCGCACCAGGCCCTCACCCGCAGACAGCTCATCGACACCGTGTGGGGTCCGGCCTGGGTGGGTGATGAACGGATCGTGGATGTGCACATCGGTCACCTGCGCCGGAAACTCGGCGAGGACAAGGCCACCTTCATCGACACCGTGCGCGGGGTCGGCTACCGGATGGTGACCCGGTGAGGGGCCAGCGGCGCAATCGAGGGTTGGCTTCCCGGTTCTTCCTGGCCCAGGTCATCGTGGTGGCCGCCAGCATCCTCGCCGCTGTGGTCGTGGCCTCTTTGGTCGGCCCGCCGATCTTCCATGAGCACCTGATCATGGCCGGGCACGCGGAGAACTCCCCGGAACTGTTCCATGTCGAGCAGGCCTACCGCGACACCAACCTGATCATCCTGGGCGCAGCCCTGGGTACCGCCGCGGTGTGCGCGGCGGCGGTGACCTGGTTCTTCACCCGCCGCCTCCAACGGCCCCTGGGCGCCCTCACCGCCGCCGCCCAGGGCATGGCCCGCGGGCGCTACGACACCCGGGTCCCCGCCCTGGGCGCCGGAGCCGAGGTGGACGCGGTGGCCACCTCGTTCAACACCATGGCCACCCGGCTGCAGCGCACCGAGGACACCCGCCGGCGGATGCTCTCGGACCTGGCGCACGAGATGCGCACCCCGATCTCGGTGCTCTCCGTCTACTGCGAAGCTCTCCAGGACGGGGTGACGCACTGGGACGAGGCCACCGGGGCGCTGATGACCGACCAGCTAGCGCGCCTGACCCGGCTGGTCGAGGACATCCACGACGTCTCCCGGGCCGAGGAGGGCCGGATCGAGCTGGACTGCTCTCCACACCCTGTCGAGGAGCTGCTGCGCACCGCGGTCGAGGCCCACCGGGAGGCCTACGCCGCCAAGGGCGTGCACCTGGTGCTCGACGCCGGCGACGTCGGCAGGGTCGTGGAGGTGGACCGGCAGCGGATCGGTCAGGTGCTGGGCAACCTGCTCACCAACGCCCTGCGCCACACCCCACCCGGTGGCACGGTCACCGTGGGTGCCACCGCTCACGGCCCGCACCGGCTCGCCCTGAGCGTGGCCGACACCGGCGACGGGATCACCGCCGAACATCTGCCCCAGGTCTTCGAGCGTTTTTGGCGCGGAGACACCGCCCGGGACCGCGATCACGGCGGCTCCGGGATCGGGCTGACCATCTCCCGGGCCCTGGTCGAAGCCCACGGCGGCACGCTGAGCGTCACCTCCTCCGGGTCCGGGGCCGGATCGGTCTTCACCATGGAGCTCCCCCGTCCCACCCGGCACCGCACCCGTGAAGCCAGGGCCACCGCATGACCCCACCCCCTTGCACCATACCCCTAGGGGGTATATACCTGGGGGTGATGAGACCGTTCCCGACCCTCACCACCCGAACCGATCGAAAGAGCTTGAGATGACGAACTCGACCCGCTCCCCGTTGCCGATGGCCTCCACCGGATGCGCCTGCTGCGCCCCGACCCCGGCGACCAACCACACCGTCCCTGCGGCTGGGACGACTTCGGCCGGATCAACCGCGACCTACCAGGTGGAGGGGATGACCTGCGGCCACTGCGCCAGCAGCGTCACCGAGGAGCTCACCACCGTGGACGGGGTGAGCGAGGTGCACATCGACCTGGTGGCCGGGGGGATCTCCACGGTCACCGTCACCGCCGATCGGGCGCTGTCCGTGGAAGCGGTTCGCGCGGCCGTGGAGGCCGCCGGCTACACCCTCGTCAGCGCCTGACGAGCCCCATGACTATTTCGGCCCCTCTGCAGGGCCTGCGCGGAAGGAGCACATCATGAGCACCCCGCACCACCACGACCATCCCCGCCCCGCCGTCCCGGGCCACGAGCACCCCGGCCACGGCCCGGAGCAGCCCCTGGACCACCACAGCCACGGGCGCCACGCCGACGCCGACACCCACGGGCAGGCCATGCCCGCCGATCACCCCCACTCGGGCTTCGATGAGGATCACGTGGTCCACGCCCACGGGGAGCACGCCGGGCATTCCACGGCGATGTTCAAGAACAAGTTCTGGCTCAGTCTCGTACTGGCGGTCCCCGTGGTGATTTTCAGCCCCATGGTCGGGCACCTGCTGGGCTACCACATACCCCAATTCCCCGGCTCTGCCTGGATCCCGCCCGTGCTGGGCACGATCATTTTCTTCTATGGTGGGATGCCGTTCCTCAAAGGTGGGCTCACCGAGCTGAAGTCCCGCCAGCCCGGGATGATGCTGCTCATTGCCATGGCCATCACGGTGGCCTTCCTCGCCTCCTGGGTGACGACCCTGGGGATCGGCGGCTTTGACCTGGACTTCTGGTGGGAGCTGGCCCTGCTGGTGGTGATCATGCTGCTGGGCCACTGGATGGAGATGCGCGCCCTGGGCGCGGCCTCCTCCGCCCTGGACGCCCTGGCCGCCTTGCTGCCCGATGAGGCCGAGAAGGTCCTCGACGGTGAGACCGTCACCGTTGCGATTCATCAGCTGGCCGTGGGCGATGTGGTCCTGGTGCGCTCCGGGGCCCGGGTGCCCGCTGATGGGACGATCATCGGCGGGTCGGCCGAGTTCGACGAGTCCATGATCACCGGGGAGTCGAAGGCCGTCTCTCGCACGGTGGGCGAGGCGGTCGTGGCCGGCACCGTGGCCACCGACAACACGGTGCGGGTGCGCGTGGAAGCGGTCGGGTCCGACACGGCCCTGGCCGGGATCCAGCGCATGGTCGCCGACGCCCAGGCCTCCTCGTCCCGAGCCCAGGCCCTGGCCGATCGGGCGGCGGCCTGGTTGTTCTGGTTCGCCTTGGTCGCCGGGCTGCTGACCGCCATCGCCTGGACTCTGCTGGGTCAGCCCGATGATGCGGTGGTGCGCACCGTGACGGTCCTGGTGATCGCCTGCCCGCACGCCCTGGGGCTGGCCATCCCGCTGGTCATCGCCCTCTCCACCGAACGCGCCGCGAAGACCGGGGTGCTGATCAAGAACCGGATGGCGCTGGAGCGGATGCGCACCATCGACGTGGTCCTGTTCGACAAGACCGGCACCCTCACCGAGGGCGCCCACGCGGTCACCGGCGCTGCCGCTGTGCCCGGAACCTCTGAGGGAGAGCTGCTGGCCTTCGCGGCCGCTGCGGAGGCCGACAGCGAGCATCCGGTGGCTCGAGCCATCGTGCAGGCGGCCACCGCCCACCCCGAAGCCACTCGCCTGGGCCTGCGCGGCACCGACTTCCAATCGGCCACTGGCCGTGGAGTGCGCGCGAGCGTGGATGGCGCCGAGGTGATGGTGGGCGGACCGAACATGCTGCGCGAACTGGGCCTGTCCACCCCCGCCATGATCGCCGCTGCCACCCGGGAGTGGACCGACCGCGGGGCCGGGGTCCTGCACGTGCTGCGCGAGGGCACCGTCATCGGTGCCCTGGCCCTGGAGGACCAGGTGCGCCCCGAGTCCCGCGCGGCCGTCCGAGCCTTGCAGGACCGCGGGGTGAAGGTCGCCATGATCACCGGCGACGCCCGCCAGGTCGCCGACGCCGTGGGCGCCGACCTGGGCATCGACGAGGTCTTCGCCGAGGTCCTCCCGCAGGACAAGGACAGCAAGGTCACCGAACTGCAGTCCCGCGGGCTGACCGTGGCGATGGTCGGCGACGGCGTCAACGACGCCCCGGCCCTGGCCCGCGCCGAGGTCGGCATCGCCATCGGCGCCGGCACCGACGTGGCCATGGAGTCCGCCGGGGTGGTCCTGGCCGGCAACGACCCCCGCGCCGTGCTGTCGATGATCGACCTCTCCCGCGCCAGCTACACCAAGATGATCCAGAACCTGGTGTGGGCCACCGGCTACAACATCATCGCCGTGCCCCTGGCCGCCGGCGTCCTCGCCCCGGCCGGGATCGTGCTGTCCCCGGCCGTCGGGGCGGTGCTGATGTCGGTCTCCACCATTGTCGTCGCCCTCAACGCCCAGCTGCTGCGCCGCCTGGACCTGGACCCAGCGCACCTGGCGGCCACCGATGCCGAGGACCGGGCTGCCGCCCTATCGAAGCGGCCCGCGACGGCCCCCACCCACTGACCCACCGATTTCCCACCCCTCCACAAAGCAAAGGACTGAACCCATGAAGCGTTCGACCACCCTGACCACTCTGGCCCTGGCCTCTGCCCTGGCCCTGGCCGGCTGCGGCACCAGCGGCGAAGAGACCGCCGGTGAGGCACCGGAGACCACCACATCCGCGGCGGCCGGTACCGGGAGCACGGACACCGCCACGGCCACTCCTTCCACGTCCGCCCAGGCGGTCACGGAGGAGCACAACGACGCGGACACGATGTTCGCCCAGATGATGATTCCCCACCACGAGCAGGCCGTTCAGATGAGCGAGGTGATGCTCGCCAAGGACGATCTCGACCCGGACATCGAGGCGTTGGCCAACAAGATCGTCGCCGCCCAAGGCCCGGAGATCGACCAGCTCAAGACCATGCTCGAGACCTGGGGGGAGCCCACCTCGATGGAGTCCGGTGGTATGGAGGGCATGGACCACGGCTCCGATTCCGGTGCAGGCATGGAGGGCATGATGACCGAGGAGCAGATGCAGGAGTTGGAGGCCGCCGAGGGCACCGAGGCCGCCGAGATGTACCTGACCATGATGACCGCCCACCACCGCGGGGCCATCGACATGGCCCAGGAGGAAGTCGCCGAGGGTCAGAATCCGCAGGCCATCGAGATGGCTCAGAAGGTGATTGAGGACCAGGAAGCGGAGATCCAGGAAATGGAGCGTCTGCTGCAGCAGATCCAGGGCTGATATCTGCGGGTTCGCCTCGATCAGGCCTCCACTGTGCGCCCGGGGCGCACGAGTCGGGGCATCACCGGCCACGGGCGGGGGCCTCATCCATCTGGATGAGGCCCCCGCCCGTGGCCGGTGGCAACCGGTGGGCCATGAGCTCAGTCCTCCGTGAGGCCAGCGCCTCGGTGCTGGCCCGGTTCTTAGCCGCGGCCGGCGAGCCAGGTGCGGAAATCGGCGACCTGGGCCTGCTGGGTGGTGATCCCCGCGGCGGCTGCCACCCGCAGCTGGGCGTGCGGGGCCCGGGACTGCGGCTCCAGGAGCTCGATGATCCCGGCCTGGTGGTGCGGAATCATCTTCTGCACGAAGGCGACATCGAAGTCCTCACCGGCCTCCACGGCCGAGAGTTCCTCGATCATCGTCTGGGTTTCCTCCTCCAGGACCTTCATCTCTTCCTGGGCTTCCTCGGGGGCTTGGGCCATGGCCTCCTCGGGAGTCAGCCCGTACCACTCCTCCAACCACCGGGTGAACTGCTCGATCTGGTGCTGCTGGTTGGCGATGATGTTCTCCGCGTGCGTGCGGATGTCCGGGCTGACCCCGCGCTCGAGCTCCAGTTCGGACATCTCGATCGCGGCCTGGTGATGCGGAATGATTTCGGCCAGGAAGGTGATTTCCAGCTGCTCGCCCTCCAGCCCGGCCAGGGTCTCACCGAAGTCGTAGGCGGTCGGGGAGGTCGGATCCGGCTGGAGCATCTCCACCGTGGACGGGTCCTGGGCGGGGGACGCGACCGGGGTACTCCCCGGCCCGTGGGCCAGGGCCGGAGCGGTGGCCCCGCCCAGCAGGGCGGTCGCAAGAACAACGGTGGAGGCGGCGGCCGTAGTGCGGCGGCCAAGGAACTGGGTGGAACGCATGATGATGTCTCTTTTCCACGATGAAGAAGCTCGACCCCGATGTGCCGGCCTCGGCAATCCGCCCGTGCCCGACGTGCGCCCAAGCCGCGCGGGTAGAGCTGTACTGAACAGGGAGCGGGGGAAGAGGAAACCCGCCTCCGGGCGGGCCCGATCAGCCCATCAGGATCCTCTTTCACCGACGGAGACCCGTCACGGGTATCCGCCGGTCAGCGTCTGAGCCTGTAGAAAAGGCCAAGTTCCCGCGGAAGCCGCTCTCCACGGAACCCCCGGCAGGGGGCCATCACCCAGGCGGCGGGTGCGTCATGGCGGTGGCCCCCTCCGCAGAGGAGATCCGGCCCGTGACGCCGATCCCGGTGGCCACGGGTGTCCTCACCGCCCCCGCCGCCCGGGTGATGGGTCTGTGGGAGGCGAGACTCAGCCCAGGGAGGCGACCAGTTCGGCGCAGGCGGCCTCGCACCGCCGGCAGGCCTCGGCACAAATCCGGCAGTGCTCGTGCATGGACGCGTGCTGCTCGCACTCATCTGCACACGCCTTGCAGGCCATCTGGCAGGCCTTGATCGCATCCAAGGTGATGTTCGCGTCGTAGCCGGTGTGCCGCGAGAGCACACGTCCGGTGGCCTCGCACAGGTCCGCGCAGTCGAGGTTGGTGCGGATGCACTTGGTCAGCTCGGCGACCATGTCCTCGGACAGGCAGGCATCCGCGCAGGCGGTACAGGTCTGGGCGCACTGGAAACAGGCCTGGATACAGGCGGCCAGCTTCCCCTTGTCCACCCCGCCGAGGTCCTTCGGGTAGGCCTCCAGCATCGCACTCACGTGATGGGTCATGACTTGCTCCTTCGTCGGCTTCCTCGAGGAGACGAACCAGCCGGAACCAGCCCGCCATACCATCGACAGTAAACTGCCTTTTCCGTGTGGCGCGCCCCAAATTCTTGAAGATTTGATGAAGATCCAGGCCACAGTGGCGCACAGCGCTACTCGGGCGGCCTTCTCCGCCGGGGATCCGGGCAATTATGGAGTTTTCATGAAGAAATCGCGCTGCGCGGCCCAGAACGGCATCCCCGAAACTTCTCAATCTGAAGGAAAGCTCAAGGAATCCTCAAAGTCTTCTCCGTGCCACCCCTCGTGATACTGAAGGCCGCCCACGACCCCAAACCCCCTCGCCCTGGGGGGTGGTGTCCATGCAGGGCCGTGCACTGACGCCATTTCCCCTAGTCAAACGGCATTGGATGCGACGCCAGTCGTGATGCGGAGCCACAGGAGCGACGAACCCACGGCTTCTGGGCCGGGCCTTTTCAGAGTCGGCAGCCCAAGCTTTCAGACCCGGCCGAAGAAAGAATCCGGGCCGTGATCTAAACGTGACACTTTCGTTATGAGTGGGCTAGTGTCCACTGCGTGCCGCTGATTGATCCGGTCGGCGCCCTCGTGCACATCGCCGAATTCTGCCGGTGCTCGGGGTTCCTGAAGAGAAATCGCTTGGCAGAAGCGGGGGAACCATTTTCGGTCCTGGGGTCCGGGACCTAGGGGTTAAGTCACCCGGAACGCATGCGTCCGGGGCGGCCGGGTGTCTCCCACCCGCATCCGACAGCTCACCTCGTAGGCAAAGGGAGGAACACACCCCATGACCATTTTTAAGCGCCGTACTGCCCGCCACCGCGCCGAGACCACCTCGCCCCTGGTGCGTACCACCACGGTCGCGGCTGCCGCAGGTGCGGCAGTGATCGGCTCCATCGCCCCGGCTCAGGCCTACGCCGAGGTCCCGACGGACACCGCCACTGCCTACTCGGCCCCCGCGTCCGCTCTGGCGGCCTACTCTTCGACAGCCCCCCGGGCCGTCGTTGCCCCCCAGGCCGTCTCCCCCCAGGCCTCGGCGGCTCCTGAGCAGAGCGCTTCGACCGCGACGGTGTCCACCCAGTCGACGGAGATCACCGAGATCACCGGCGCGTCCGGGATTGTGGGCACCGCGATGCAGGGCGCCGGCACCGGCTACGTCTGGGGCGGGACCGCCTTCGGCGCCTGGGACTGCTCCGGATTCACGAAGTGGGCCTACGCCCAGAACGGCATCGAGATCCCCCGCACCAGCTTCCAGCAGATCGCCGCGGCCACCCCCACGACCAACCCGCAGCCCGGAGACCTCGTCTCCCAGAACGGCGGGGCCCACATCGGCATCTACATCGGCGGGGGCAAAATGATCTCCGCCCTGAACCCCGCCCAGGGCACCTTCGTCCACTCCGTCAACGCCATGCCGGTGGACGGGTACTACACCTACCGCTGACCCGGTGCGCCCTCCGCAACGGCCTGAGTCGCTGCGGAGGGCCCCGGTTGTTGCAGCTGCTGATCCAGGGAATTCCTGCCTCGCGAGTGAGTTTTTCCTCCCCTGCAGACACCACACCGTTCCTCCACTTCTCCGCCGTGCGCGGTGCTCCTGATCCGGGGCCCGCTCTGCCGGACCCCGCGACATCTTGCGCCCCCGAGCGGGGTGCTCCGTGCTGTCACCGCACCGTTCCGGCAGATCCGCCCGGCCCGCCAGAAAGCCTGCACAACTCCTCATGACTCGTGACCTGACCTCCCCCAACGGCATCACCTCCCTCCTCACCGGCAAGGCCCGCACCGTGGCCGCCGTCGCCGCCTTCTCCGGGCTGGCCCTGGCCACCACCGTCTCGGTGCAGGCCACCCCGGCCCCGGATGCCTCCGCTGAGGCTCCGCTGTCGGCCGTCGCTGCCGCCACCCCCACCGCAGCGCCCACCCCGTCCCTGGAGCCGGTCGCCCACGTGACCACAGCCGAGAAGCAGACCGACCAGAAGACCGAGCAGAAGAAGGCCGAGCATAAGAAGACCGAGCAGAAGCTCGATGTTCCGGCCGTTGTGGCACCCGGTGGGGCCGTTCCGGCGCCGGCCGCCACGCCCGTTTCGGCCAACGCACCGGCCAACACACTCGCCGCGAAGCCAGTTGTCCAAGAAGCAGCTATTCAAGAACCAGTCGTCCAGACGGTCCCGGAGCCTGTCACCGAGCCTGCCCCGGTGGCGGTTCCCGCCCGGGAACCAGCCGCGCAGGCTGGCCCGAGGACCGCCGTCGCTTCTGCCCCAAAGCCAGCTACGCCGGCCGCTCCGTCCGCTGAGCGCACGGTCACCTCGCTGAGCTCGCCCTCCGGCAAGAGCGCGACCATCGCCTCCGCTGCCATGGGACAACTAGGCACCGGTCAAGACTGTCCCGTGACGGGTTCAGTGGAGGCTTGGTAGTGCCGCTCCGGCGGTCGCCGGGGCGGTGTGGTGACGATAGTAGGCGTCTTCGAACTCGATCGGGGGCACGAGCCCGATCTCTCCGTGCAGGCGCCGGTGATTGAACCAGTCGACGTACTCGGCCACCCCGATCTCCAGGTCGTCGATCGACTTCCAGGGGCCCTTGTTGCGGATCAGTTCGGCCTTGAACAGCGAGTTGAACGCCTCAGCGAGGGCATTGTCGTACGAATCGCCGGTGGATCCCACCGAGGCCACCGCCCCCGCCTCGGCCAGGCGCTGGGTGTAGCGCACGGCGACATACTGAACGCCTTTGTCGCTGTGATGGACCACACCGCTGGTGTCATGGCCGTCGTGGGAGCGGGTCCACAACCCCATCTCGAGAGCGTCCAGAGCCAGGTCCGTGCGCAACGAGGTCGACAGCTGCCACCCCACCACCCGCCGGGAGAACACATCGATGACGAAGGCGGCGTAGACCCAGCCGGCGAACGTTCTGCAATACGTGATGTCGGCGACCCACAGCCGGTCCGGGGCAGCGGCGGTGAAAGATCGTTCCACCAGGTCCGGGCGGGTCTCCGGTCCGGTGCCGGCCACCGTGGTGCGCGGGCCCTTGGCGCGAATGATCCCGCGCAGACCCGCCGCCCTCATGAGCCGGTGAACCGTGCACCGGGCCACCCGGTGGCCGTTCCGGCGCAGCGCGGCGTGGACCTTGGTGATCCCGTACACCCCGTAGTTCTCCGCGTGCACCTTGGTGATGACCGCGGTCGTGGCCGCGTCGCTGACCGATCGCGCTGAGGGCGGGCGGGTCTTGGCTGCGTAATAGGTGCCCGGGGCGACCTGCAGAACCTTGCAGATCGGCTCGACCCCGTACTCGCCCTTGTGGGCGTCGATGTAGGCCACTACCTGTTGTGTGGGCGGTCGAGCTCCGCCGCGAAGAAAGCCGAGGCCGACCGCAGGATGGCGTTAGCCCTGCGGAGTTCCCGAACTTCTCTCTCGAGCTCGGCCAGCCGCTGGGCGTCATCAGTGGTGGTTCCTGGTCGATATCCCTCATCGACCTCGGCCTGTCTCACCCAGTTCCGCAGCGTTTCCGGGTTGATCCCCAGCTGCTGACCGATCCGCGCCAGCGCCCCGGCCTTCGTCGCCGGGTCCCGCCGGGCCTCCACCGCCATCCGGGTGGCGCGCTCTCGCAACTCGTCCGGGTACTTCCTCGGTGCCCCCATGACTCTCATCCTTCCGTGGAATGAAAGCCTCCAACAGACCCGTCACGGGACATAGCGTTGGGGGCATGAGTTGGAAACCAGTCCTCGAAGCAGTCGGTCAAGCGGTTAACGGTCAGAGCGAAGCCGCTAAGGCGGCTCTTGAAAAGTGCTGGGATGAGACGGTCGAAGAAGACCATGCCCACCGGTGCGTGTTGGCGCACTACCTGGCCGACCAGCAGGAGAATCTTCAGAGCGAGACTCGCTGGGACGAGCAAGCCCTGACAGAGTTCACACACCTCCAAGACGGTGACCTCGCAGCCATCGGAGTTCCCTCGACAGCGGGGTTCGCTCCGAGCTTGCACCTCAACCTCGGTGATGATTACCTGCGCGCTGGGCGCGTCCAAGACGCCGAAGATCAGGTTGTACGGGCGCAGCAATCTGTCGCACGACTGCCCGAGGAGGGATATGGCGCGATGATTCGAGACGGCGTTCGTCGCCTCCAAGGACGTGTCGAGGCGGCGAACGCGGCCCTGTAGCTCAACCGGTCGATTTCGCTACATGAGCAGCACGGCCGCGGATTGGTCTGTGACTCGCCGCGATAAGCGTCCGGTTCTTCTCGTCTGTCGCTGCCCGGCTAGCTCGACTTCCCCGTCATCATGACCCCGCCTCCACTCAGGGAGGTCTTTGCGTCTCGCCTTTTGAGGGATCGACTCTTCCCGCTATCAACGAATCTGCTTTGCTTCGGCACTCCACCCACTCAAAATGAGGCCATGGACATCCTCATTCTCGGCGGCACCGGGTTCTTGGGCCGGGGCCTCGCCCTCGCCGCACTTAACGCCGACCACACCGTCACGTGCCTGGCCCGTGGCTCGGCTCCGGCGCCCGCAGGAGTGGAGTTCATCCAGGCTGACCGCGACCACCCGAAAGCCCTGGCGTCCGTCACCGGCAGGGCGTGGGACGCCGTCGTCGATCTGACCAGCCATCCCCGGCACGCCCGGGATGCCACGAGCCGGCTCACCGCCTCGCACCGCATCTTTGTCTCAACGACCAGCGTCTACGTTTCGTTTGAGGTACCCGACCAGGACGAGGACGCAGCCGTGGTGGCTCCGCTGGAAGCTGACCTCATGACAGCGATGGACCAGTACCCGGCGGCCAAACGCCGGTGTGAGCTCACCTACCTGGACGTCCCGAATCCCGTGACGGTCATCCGGCCAGGGCTGATCGGCGGTGCCGGCGACGAGTCTGGCCGCTCCGGCTACTACCCGTGGCGCTTCGCCCATCCGACGGGTCCCGACGTGATCGTCCCCGACGACTCTTTCCCTGTGGCCCTGATCGACGTGGAGGATCTCGCCGCCTGGATCCTGCGGTGCGCCGAGCAACGGATTACCGGGGTTTTCAACGCGGCCGGCACCCCGCACGTCCTTCGGGACGTCGTCGACGCCAGTATCGACATCACCAGCTCGACCGCCCGGCCGCGTGTGGTCGACAACGCGACGCTCGACGAGTGCGGTATCAGCCCGTGGGCCGGCCCTGCGTCGCTGCCGCTGTGGGTGCCATGGGAGGGCTGGCGATACGTGAACATTGTCGACTCCTCCCGGGCTCTCGCCCAGGGCCTGAACCGCCGCCCGCTGCGCGACACGCTCATCGCAGCTTTGCGGACGGAGGAGTCCAGGAGGACCCCCCGCCCGGCGGGACTCAGCGACGGAGAGGAGATCTGCCTGCGGGCAGCTCTCCACTGAGACGGGAAAAAGACCCACGCCTTGGCTCGTTGGGGGCTAAATCGGTCGTTTTTGCTACCCCCTCTCCGAGTAGTCGGGGTTGACGTGTGAAGTGCGCCGATAAATTTCCAGTATCTCGCGTGGGCAAATGC
>BMZV01000008.1 GCA_014652975.1 Kocuria marina
CGGTCACCAGTGGTCCCCGCAGCCGTGAACACAGGTGCCTCGGAACAGAGGCTGCATACATAACATAATATCCGTTATGTCATGGATAGGCCGGTAGGGTGGCCACCATGTCCGACACCGCCCAGCTCACCGCCCATGACCCTGGTACGACGAACGCTGCGGTCCATGCGGGGCTGCTCGGTGCGTGGGTGGCGTCCTACCCCTCACCGAACACCCGAGCCTCCTACACTCGGGACGCGCGACTGTTCTGTGAGTTCCTCGACGCCGGCGGCCTCGACCTATTGGCCGCCACTCGCGCCCACCTTGATGTCTTCTCCCGGGCGCGTACGGCAGCCGGGGACGCGGACACCACCGTGGCCCGCCGGCTGGCCGCGGTCTCCGCGTTCTATACCTACGCACTCACCGTCGACGCGGTGGCCAAGAACCCGGCCCAGCACGTGGCACGGCCGGCGGTGGACCAGGACCACACCACCACCGCAGCGCTGACGAGACGCGAAGCCATGCGTCTGCTCGACGCCGCGGCTGCCAACTCCCCCAGGTCCTACGCCCTGGTGGACCTGCTGCTCTCGACCGGGATGCGAATCTCTGAGGCGCTGACTGCCACGGAGGCCGGACTGTTCCGGGACCGGCTGGTCATCCGCCGCAAAGGCGGCAAAAAAGCCGTGGTTGCACTGCCCGAACACACCGCCACCGCGCTCTACGGGCTCGTTGGGATCATGGGCGCCGACGTGGCCACCGGGCACGAGGCAGACCGGTTGATCTTCACCACTCGCACCGGGGCGCCCTGGGCCAGGACCAACGTCCACACCACTCTCACCCGCTTGGCCACCCGCGCGGGGATCACCAAACCCATGTCTTCCCACGTGCTGCGCCACACCCACGCCACTCTCGCCCTGGACCTCGGGGTGCCCTTGCACCACCTCCAGGACTCCCTGGGTCATGCGGACCCGCGCACCACACGCCGCTACGACCACTCCCGCCGACGCCTAGCCAATTCCAGCGCCCACACCGTCGGACAACTTTTCAACTAGCCCAGAGGAGGAAGATCTACATCTTCCTGAGACCAGTATCAGCGCCTTCACCACGCCACATCTATCGCGAGAGCTGGAGCCCTACACTGCCGAAGGCATCAGCGTCTTCGAAGAGCACGTGACCACGGTGGCCACGGCGGCGTCAGGAATTGCGGCGACTGAGGCCTTAGGACAGCCGCTGTGCACGCAGCTGGTGCTGGTGGCCGCCGGGCACATCGCCGCCATAGAGACCTGAACTTGACCGACGGCGGGACGGGAAACGTTGCGCGGGGAGTCATAGCGGTCGATGAGCACCATCGAACTTCCTGACATTGGGCACCCTACTAACTTCCAATAGCGGTTGATAACTCAAGATTTAACGTTCTCAACGGAGGTCAGTTCGGCATAGCGGGCAAAAAGAATCTCCTGGCGTTCTTTTTCGTTGGCGCATGTCTTTCCTGCCCCAAAAGCGCGGTCAACGACGACATCCAATTCTTTATGGGCTAACACCAGCTCAGGATCCATCGCGTGAGGGGTATACGCAGCCGCCAATGAACGTTCCGGGTGCAACTGGCGTGCAGCGATAACCGCCCTTCCTGCAGTGATAATTTCTTCTCGCAAGCTGTTACTTACGAGCGGCAGGGGCAATGTGTTCCAGGACAGTTTCTTTGAGAAGCGCAAGTCGGATTTGAGTCGCCCCCCCACAGTTCGTTGCCATGTGATGAACATAGAAGAACTAATGAGCGCAAAAGCAAAGCCATCAGGGTCTACAGCAGTAGAATTGGCATTACTGCTTATCACATTTGCGGGCATCCGAGCTGAAATGAAGTACGGGCGGTTCTCCGAGACAGCGCTGGGGATACACAAATAGGGCTGCTCCGGATGTCCATTAAAATAAAACAGATGGGGCGCGCTGGCCATTTGCCGAGTGGATTCCAGAGGGCTCGCCTCACGCATACGCCGCACGCCTTCCAAACGGGCCCATAGCCCCGGTGATCCAGTAAACTCGGTCGGATCACAGTCAGCGAGCCAGAGACACCACCGCTCCTTGTCCTGGAGCATCTCTCTGGCGCCCACGTATGGGCGCACGTACTGCGCCATATAGGGGTCCGCCATCACCTCGGCATACTCCTCGGCGGTAACAATTAAATTTCCCCCGTCAGCGGGTAGCGACCCATACACGACCTCGGGCAACTGGGGAGAAAGCGGTGTCGCGCGGCCACTGACCAAAACATTTGGACCATCCACTAAGTATCCGTTAATAAAATGCGCAGGCGTCTCTATCGGTACACCTCGGGGATCTTCATAATTAAACAGTCGCGGCGCAGGGGATTTGTTTTTATCAAAACCGATAATTACGCAGTGCACCGCTGCGGCCCCGACGGCCTCAGACGTCCAGGCGAAAGTACGATGCGCAAAACGGATACGCCAACCCCCGTCGAAGAGGGGTCGGAAAATACGAGCGGGCTGGTCACCTTGAACAATAGAGTTTGTCGAAACAAATGCCCAACGCCCCCCGTCTATTCCCTGGTAGTAGTCTACAGTTTTGCGGTACCATCCGGTAACATAGTCTAGCCGGCCTGGGGTTTTCGTTCTCCAAACCTGACGCAGATCTTCGGATTGCTCCTTGGTTCGAGTGGTGTGCCCAAGAAAAGGAGGATTGCCAAATATATAAGTGTTTTTTGATGCTGGCAGTATTTGTTTCCACTCAACGCGGAGCGCATTAACACGCACGATTACGGCACTGACCTTGATAGGAAGTTTTGCAGGAGCCGTACCAAATTCTTCGGCCATAGCTTGGTTGGCTTGATGGTCGACCAACAACATAGCGGTCTGAGCAATGCGGGCTGGCCAGTCTTCGATTTCAATGCCATAGAAGTGATCAAGGCTCACTTTGACCTCGGTGGCTCCTTTGAAATGGATCGCCGCCTGAGCGCGGTCCCGTTCGAAGTTTCGCTTAGCACCGGTATCAAGAACATCAAGCTCTTCACGCCGTTTGAGAAGGCGAAGCTCCAGAGCACGGAGTTCACGGTAGGTGACGACGAGAAAGTTCCCACAACCACAGGCTGGGTCCATAAAGCGCAGTTCGCCGAGGTGCTTGTGGAGCTTGGTGAGCTCGGCCTTATTGTCCCAGGCACGGTCAAGACGTTCTTCGAGCTCATCGAGGAACAAGGGCCGTATCAGGCGCTGGATGTTGGTCTCGGTAGTGTAATGCTCGCCGAGCTCGCGTCGTGCTGCGGCATCCTTGACGGTTTGAAACATAGAGCCGAAGACTGCAGGGGAGATGACCGACCAGTCGAACTTGCAGGCCTCCAGGATCTTGTCCCGGAATGTGTCATCCAGCGGGGGAATGCTCAGCGTTTCGGTGAACAGACCGCCATTGACGTAGCGGAACCCACGGTACTGCTCGTCAAGTGCCCAGGCCTTGGCGTTAGCGGTGCCGTTGTCTGCCTGTGGGTTGTCGAGGACGTCGAACAACTCTCGTAACTTGACGCTGACCTGGCCGGCTGAAACGTGTTCGGTAATCCAGTCGCGGAAGGCGTTGGGGCGCCACATGTCGGTGTCGTCCCCGAAGAACAGGAACAGCAGCCGGCTCAGTAGCAAGGTGGCCTGAGCAGGTTCCATCCCGGCGGCGCTGAGGTGTTCGTAGAGGGTGCCCATCAGACGTGCTGCCTGTTGGGAGGCGGTCTCGGACTCGACATCAAAAGCCATCCGCATGCGGGTCAGCAGTTGCGTGAGAGTGATGTCGTCGTCGATATCCAGCTCGATGGCTTTGAGCCGGCTCTCCAGATTGTGGTCGGGTTCGCCCACGGTGTGGGGGTGGACCATGAGCTTGGCGTTGATGCCCCCGAGCTGGCGGTGGCGAGGCCAGCGCCACTCCTGACGGGTGCCGTCGGAGAAGATGACCAGGCGTTCGGCGTTGGTCTTGCTCAGCTCGTTGTCGATGCTGCGTTGCACAGAGCGGCTCGGAAGCTTTAGGCAGTGCCAGACGCGTAGGCCGCTAAAGGAGGCCACTTGGGTGAGTGTGTAGTCCTCCCCTGCCGTGGGAGGGGTCCAGGTCTTGTGGATATCTGGGCGGTCCCAGCCGAGTTCTTCGACGAAGAGCGTGGTGAACTCTTGCCGGTCGACGAGGTCGAGAATAGTGCTCATGCGCTGACTCCCATGGTGGAGACAATCCGAATCGGATCGCTCCCGGTCTTGGTGCTGATGGTGAGGTCATTGTCCTGATGCAGCCGGCGGATGATTGCTAGCAGGTCCTCGTCCGTGGCGCTGGCACGTCGTGCTTGGCGCAGCCGGCGGGTGGCGGTGACCGTTAAGGGAGCCTTGTAGATGGAGGAGACAGCCTTATCGGTGACCGAATCGTAGTCGTGCAAGGTCTCCCCGAGGCGGTGCCAGATGATCTTGCGTTCACCCCGCAGCCGTCCAGCGGTGTTCTCGGATTCCTTTAGCGGGCCTCGAACCATGGCCTCGACCAACTCGTCGTGGTCGCTGCGGCGTTCCAAGCCAGGTTGGCCTGGGGCGGCCTCAAAGGCGCGCAGGGCTTCGTGGCCGGTGAGCAGACGTTTTGACCCGTCGGGGTGGGCGTAGGCGAAACCTTCGTTGCCGGATTCGGTGCGAACGTAGCAGGCCACCCCTTCCTGCTCCTGGAGGCGGGGGGTGCGGGTGGCATCGATCATGTCCGGCAGCCCGGCGATGTGCTCGGCCAGGGCCGGGTCGTCCTGGGTAGCTCGGCGCCAGATCTCGAAGGCCAGGGAGGAGGCGTCGACGTCCTCCTGGTCTTCGGTATCCGCCAGGGTGCCGTCATAGAGGTCCTGGATCACCCGCACCTCCCCCTCGGATCCGAAGAACCGTTCGTCGGAGCCGAAAGCGCTGGCGTTCTCGGCCAGACGGTGTTGGATGCGGGTGCGCAGGTTCAGCACGTCTTCCACGCTGCCGTGGCTGATTGTGTAGATCAGCACCTCTTCCGCTTCCTGGCCCACCCGGTCCACACGGCCGGCGCGTTGGATGAGTTTGATGATCGCCCAGGGCAGGTCGTAGTTGACGACCACATGAGCATCTTGGAGGTTCTGGCCCTCGGAGAGCACATCGGTGGCCACCAGTACCCGCAATTCGTCCTGCGGGGTTAGGGGCTCGTCGGTGGCAATGAGCCTGGAATTCGACTTCGGGGAGAACCGGCGCGCCAGTGCCGTCGGATCCTCTACCTCACCGGTTGCGACATCGACCTGCTCGACACCGAGCTCCTGAAGGGCGGCAGCGACATAGTTGGCGGTGTCCTTGTATTCGGTGAACACCAACACCTTCTCATCAGGGTGTTCCTGCTGCACCAGGCGCAGCAGCCCTGTCAATTTCGAGTCTCTTTCCGGGCTCCAGGCCCCGTAATCACCCAGCAAACCTTCGATGACCTCAACATCAGCCACCAAATCCCGGCGCAGCTGGGAAGTGAATAGCTGCGGGCGAATCCACCGCACCGACCTTGGGTTCTTCTGCTCGAGCTGGGCGTAGTCCTGAGCCGGTTCGGTCAGCTGCCCGCCGAGCCGCAAGGACGTCGCACTCTCATGCTCTACTTCGGCGTCCGTGTCGCCTTGGAGAACGTTGGCGTCGATCGTGCCGGCCGGTAGAGGCAAGTCCCCATCAATAGCGTGGAGGAACAACCGGTTGCGAGATAGGTGGCGCTGCAGCGACAGGATGAAGGAGTGCCCGCAGGAGGACAGGCGCTTGTAGAAGTTGGTACGCACGAACCCGGCGACCTGCCCACGGGAGCGTTGCAGGTCCTCCACTAGGGCTCGTTCATCTTCGGTCATCATCCCTGCAGCCACCGGTGCCAGGTAAGCGGCCAGATCGTAGCGCGGCAGCTGCAGTTCCTGGATCGCGTCCAGAGTAGTGTCGTCGACCATCTTCGCCGCTGGGTCGTCGGCGGTGAACTCGTGATCTACCGGGATCGCTCGACGGTCGGGGAAGGTGAAGCGTTCCCCGTTGGAAAAGGTCAGATGTTGCCGACCGGCATCATCCGTTGCGGCGTAGTTGTCGCGGATGAAGGAGCGGGTGCGGCGCACCAGATTTTCCCCCATCAGGCGTTTCCAGTCATCGGGGTGTTCGGATTTCCGGAAGGCGGCCAAAGTGGTTTGTCCGAACTCGAGGTTCTCGGCCAAGTGCGGGTTATCCGCCAGGGCGTTGACCGGGGCGATGCCTAGATCTTCGTCCTCGTCGATGTACAAGCCCAATTGGTTGGCCACATCGGTGAACCGCAGGTTGTACGGAGTGGCTGTCAGCAGCAGCACCTTGGAGTCGTTGACACGGATATAGTCATGCACGGCCTGATAGGCGCGGGTGTTCTCGTTGCGCAGCGTGTGGGACTCATCCACCACCACGAACGGGTAGCGCCGCAGTTCCGGTAGCACCCGGTGGACCATCGAGTAGGGCACCACCCGACCGTGCAGGTCGTAGGCCTCCATGTGGCGTTCCCACATGTTTTGCAGGTTTTTCGGGCACACCACCAGCGGCTGGTACCCGTGCTCGTCCCGCAGCACTTGGGCGACCGCGATCGCTGTCAGCGTCTTGCCCAGACCCACCACATCGCCCAGCATCGTGCCGCGGTGGGCCATAACCCGTCGGGCCAGGGTCTTCACCGCGGTGGCCTGGTACTCCAGCAGCTGGCCAGCGATGGGCCCGGTGAGCACATACCCATCCAGCCCCTCGCGCACATCCCGGGAGAGATCGTGACAGACCTTGAGGTACACCTCGTATGGGGAGCGGATCAGCGGAGAGGCCCACGATTCCTCCAGCAGCTCCAGCAGCTCGTCGCGGATCGCCAGGGTGAACCGGTCCTCCCACAGGTCCTGGAACCACTGGGCAAGCTGGCCGGCAGGGTGTTGCTGTTCAACTTCCGTGTTCAGCTCTAGGTTGGTCATCAACCCGGGACGGGTCAGGTTGGAGGAACCCACGAACCCGAAATGCCGGCTGGTGGCATCCTCCCGGTGGAAGATGTAGGTCTTGCCGTGCAGAGGACGGCGGGTAAAAACCCTCAGCTCCACAGCCCCGGACTCCACGAGCTCATGCAGGGACTGCAGGGTGTCACGGTCCCTCTGTGTCGGCATTCCGTGCATGAGCTGCTCCCGCAGGTAGCTCACCAATTCCTGGCGCCGTTCCTTGGCGCGGGTGCGATCAGCCTCGGTGTCCTCGACCCCGTCCACTGTCCGCTGCAGGACTTCCAGGGTCTGTTTATGGTCTCCGGGCATGACCATCCCGATCAGCACCCGGGCGACGGGAAACTGAGCGCTGGCGGCCTCCTTGGATCGAACCTGTGCATCGAACAGTTCCCAGCCGCGCAGATTGAAGTACCCCACCGCCACATCCATAGAGCGGTATTCCTGGAAAACTTCTTGCAACCTCAAGCCCATGCGGGTCTCGTCTTGGAGGTTGTCGAGGATGTTCGTCAAAGGGGGGGTCTCCTGAACGGCGCGGCTCGCCATGGCGCTGACGCCAGGCCCGTGATGCGGGGGGGGCGGGGGGGGCAAATGAATACTTTGTCATCATATAAGTGGTGTCTGAAGGACGTATTCAACTGGTCGTCGCAACAGTGTCCTGCTGGGCGTAGGCGCGCATGGCGTTCTCGATTACCGCCCGGGCGACGCCGTCGTGCTCTGCGCGCTCCTTGATCAGATCCGAGGCGTCTTGGGCCATCCGCACCCCCCAGTCGGGTCGTGGGTTCCCGGCTGGGTTACCACTACCAAGATCGCAGCCTGAGGTGTGGTGGTGGTGGGTGCGCCCCAGATAGCGCTGTGAAGGCCCCGCCGTTCACGGCCACAGCCTACAGCCGGAGTCGGCCTCTCAGGTGGGACCCCTGCAGCAAAACTCGGAGCACAGCGGGGTGGCGCACAACGTTGCCTACATCTTGCCGGATTAGTCTCCGGGGTCGGGTCGGCCCACCCAAGGGGTAGCAAAATCCGGTGCATAACGTGGGGGTGCGGAATGTCCCTACGGTGATGGGTTTTGCTCCACGTCGGAGCCCGCCCAGCCCGTGCAGACCTCCCAGGCAAGGACGTGGGCCACAGGTAGGCCGGTGGCTGCCTTGATGATGTCCAGGGCCTCACTGATCGCGCCGGGCGGGGCCGGTGCCTCCCCCGGTCCGCGCCACGTGTGGGCGTTGATCTGCCATGGCGGGACCGGCGGGCGCTCGGTCTGTCGGGCCAGGGGGTCCGGTGTCGGCCGTGGCGGGCGGATCGTCTCGGCGTGGAGGCGGCCGTCTCCGGTGACCAGCACACCGCGATTGGTATAACTGTGGGCGGCGGCGTACTGCGCCCACCGTGCGAGCTGCGCGTGGTGCTCGGAGTTCAAGCCGTGGTTCCGCATTGCTATGCGAGATAGGCGGGCGTAGTAGGCGCTCACCCGCGAGCCTCGGCGCGCACGCGCGCCACGGTGGATTTGCTCACCTCGCACGCGGCGGCGGTCTCCGCGATGCTGTGCCCCTCCTCGCGCATCGCGAGGATACGCGCGCGCAGCTCGTCCGTGAGCTGACGGCGGGCACGCGGGCGGGTGCGCTGCCACTCGTGCAGGGTCTCCGTGGTCCATCCTCGCGTGTCGTTGATCCACACGTCTGGCTCGGGTGTTCCGGCCTTGATGAAGCCTTGGGGCGTCATGCCGACCACGGCGGCGGCTTCTTTCAGTCCGTGCAGGTGCGCGCCGCGCGGGATAGTCTTGGGCATTGCATCGTCCTTTCGGTGTGGCCTCCCGGCCCATTGTTCCTGGCATCCGCCAGCGGCCGGGGGGCATTTTCATTCTGCGGGTGTGGTTCCGGGATGCGTGCTCAGCAAGTCGCACGCGGCCTCGTAGGCGCGCATAGCGGCCTTGGACAGCTCTAGGGCCATGTCTACGTGCTCGAAGGATTCCATGCGGCCAGCGGCGCGCGTGGCGGCTCCTGCGACCTCTAGGGCCGTGGCCTTGGTCAGCTGCGGGTCACCGTGACGCGGATCGGTGGGCAGCACTAGGCATCGCGGAATCTCTGCCAGGTACGGGGCGAGCGGGGTTCGCGCTGCGCGGCGCTGTAGCGCGCGGAGGTTGCCCAGGTGGTCGGCGCAAATCTCTCGTTTGTCCAGGTTGGACAGCATTTCGGGGATCATGTCGTGGTCCTGTTCGGTTCGGCCGGCGGATTCCGCCGGCTGCGGGTCGGCGGCCGCCGATCCGCTCCCCGTGGAAGGGGATCGCCGGCCGCGTGGGTCGGGGTCTCAGGTGCTCGGGTGCTTAGGAGCACTCCCAGTCGGGGTGACCGTGCCAGGTGATCCGCACGGCTCCGGCGTCGGGGGTGCCGAAGTCCACCAGCGGGGCGAGCAGCACGTCCTCAAAGAACGGGCCTTCTTCCACGCGGAACACGGCGCGGCCGGTGTAATACAGCTCGCCGTCATCGTCGTACATGCGGAACGTGTGGCGCTCGTAGCCGTCCACCAGGGGCGCGCCAGCGGTGAGCATGGCCGCCTGTCGCTCGGATACCTCGCCCGGGCCGTAAGTCCACTTGCTGCCGGTCTGGTCGGCGTCGGCCAGGTGATCGCGGGTGATCGTCCACGCGCACGCCGGTTCGTCCTCCGGTGCCTCGGGCATCGGCACGACGGCCACAATCCCGAAGGGTTCACCGGGGGCGAGCTCGTCCATGAACCGGGCGAGGTCGGGACCCCAGTAGGTATTCACCCCCGCGTCCGTGTCGATGGTGAGGCCGTGGCCGTTTTTCAGTGCTGCCTCCCCGAGCTGAAAAGCGTTCTGGTAGGTGTCTGCGAGGTATTCGCTCATGGTCCCTGTCCTTCCGGTTGGTGTGGCGGGTTGTTCCTCCCGCCTGAACACTCTTTAGTTTACTCGCGTTCAACGTTAGACACAAGCCGGGCGGGGGACTTTTTTGGGCCGGGTTTACGGCGATACGGTTTGCCGGTTTGCTGGGTTGCCGTACATACAGAAGCGGCCGGAGGATCGCTCCCCCGGCCGCTCATGCTGCTCCGCTACTTGCTCGCGGGCTGGTGGCTGGTGATCTTGCCGTAGGGGGCGCGATAGCTGCTCGTGATCTTGCGCTCTGCGTCGAAATACAGGGTGCAGGTCTTGGCGTTGACCCGTGCCACGGTCCACCAGGTGCCGCCCACCTTGATCCGGTCCCCGGCGTGAATGGTCTCGCGGCTGTAGTCGGCGGCCTCACCGGCGGCGAGCTGCTGGGCGCGCACGCCGCGCCAGTACGCCAGCGCGTCGGCGTTCTCGGTGGCGTCGGCCTGGATCGCCTCGCGACGTCGGCCGGTCGCGGCGGGGATCGCCTCGGCGTAGGGGGTGCCCCGGTCGGCGGTGTAGCCGTTGAGCTGCCGCGCCAGCTTGCGGCCTTCGGCCTCTAGGCGGTCGATGCGTCCGGCCACGGTCGCGGGGCTGTAGCGGTGGGCTGTGGTGTTCGTGGCGGCACTCGCGCGGCGCTGCGCCTCGGTGGCGTCCTCGTCGGCTCGGATCGCGCGTCCCTGGGCGTTCCATGCCCGGTCAATAGCGTTGCGGTGGCGGGTCTCTGAGTGGTGGCCCACCTTGATGGGCTCCCCACCTTCGGGCAGTCGGGCCGCTGCCGCGTCGGCGGCGTACTGGGCGTCGGCCGCGCGTGTGGCCTTGCGCTGCGCCTTCTGTGCCAGGGCCTCAGCGCGGGCCTCCTGCCGGGCTGCGCGGTCAGCCTCGACCTCGGCCACGGGCCGGGCGGTGTCGTCGGCCTCTAGGGCCACCTCGTGCCCTGCGGCCTCTAGGGCCTTCTGCGTGCGTCCGGTGATCCAGGTTTTGAGGTTCCGGTCCCGGCTCTGCGGGACGTACCACGCGCCAATGGATCGACCCCAGCGCCAGCCCTGGGCCTTCAAAATCTCGGCGGTGCCGTCTCCGCGCTCGGTGCCCTCGATGAGCGTTCCGGCCTCGCGGTTGTGGGTGATGGTCAGTGCTGCCATGATGCTTAGTCCTTCCGGTAGTGGTGGCGGGTTGTTCCTCCCGCCTGAACACTCTTTAGTTTATTCGCGTTCAACGCTAGACACAAGCCGGGTGGGGACTTTTTTGGGCCGGGTTTACGGCGATACGGTGTGCCGGTTTGCTGGGTTGCCGTACATACAGAAGCGGCCGGGGGATCGCTCCCCCGGCCGCCTGTCGTGGCCGCTCTTACTCGGCCGGCGCGCTGACCTGGTACATGGTCGCCAGGGCTCCTAGCCGCTGGTGGCATCCGTCGCAGGTGGTGGGCGCGGGGGTCTCCACCTGCTCGCCGGTCATCACGGCTCCGGCTCCTAGATCACAGTCGATGTGTCCGTGGCGGTAGTAGTCGCGGCACTCGGAGTCGTCGCCGTTGGTCAGCATGAGCGCGCAGCACTCGCACACGAAAACGAGCATCGTCTCGGTGGTGGTCTCGGTGTTCATGGCCCGTGTCCTTCCGGTTGGTGTGGCGGGCTGTTCCTCCCGCCTGAACACTCTTTAGTTTACCTGCGTTCAACGTTAGACACAAGCGGATCGGCTACATTTCCGCGCGGATTTTCGGACTGGTTCCGGCATGAAAAACGGCCGGGGGATCACTCCCCCGGCCGCTGACCGTCAGACTAGGCGGTGATTTCGTCCGTCTGGCTCACGTCGAACACGCTCACCACGATGAACGCCACTTCCTTCTCGGGCTTGCCGGTCTTGGGGTCGATCACCGGGTTTCCGTCGTCGTCCTTCTTGGTGCGCTCGGTCGGGGCCATGATCTTGATGGACCGCTCACCCTTGCGGACAGATCGCCCCAACTCCTTCCACTTGTTGAATCCGGCGCACTGGGTCGCCCCCTCGAACTGGGAAAAGATCAGCTCCTGATTCTTGGGGCTGTAGCTGGGCATCCGAGCCGCGAATGCCGCGAACCGCTTGGCCGTGGCGGGGTCGGTCTCGATCAGCTCGGCCACCTGGGCGGCCTTCTCGGTGACCTCTTTGCGCTTGGCCGCTGCCGCTTCCCTGCGCTCCTGCTGCTTCTTGGTGGGCTGCTTCTTCGCGGTCTGGGTCTTGGTGGTCATTGCCTGCCGTCCTTCCGATTGGTGTGGCGGGTTGTTCCTCCCGCCTGAACACTCTTTAGTTTACTCGCATTCAACGCTAGACACAAGTAGACTAGGAAGGTTTTTGCTGATGATTTTCTCCGCTCGTGCCCCCTACTCCGGGACGGTTCCGGGGCTCTGACCTGTGGGGACCATCCGTGTAGCCTGGCCCGTCGTCCTGATAGCTGGAAGCAGGATGTGTTTAGTGGAGCGGGGTCAAGGGTGCGCGCAGCGCATCGCGTAGCGACGCCGTAGGCGCCCTTGACGCCGTGGAACGGGCACATACAATTCCGCGTCAGGACGACGGACAGCGAAGGTGAGCTTCCCCTACAGGTTCTCGCGCACATAGTGAGGGGGGTCCGGCTGCCGGACCCTCCTCACCTACTTTGACATCTAGACGTCTAGACGTCTAAATGTCTAGACGGCCTGACTCCTCATATTCCCGAAGCACGCGCTCTATGGCTGCGACTACGACGGGGTTTACTTTGGTGTCCATCTCGACGGTGGCACGCTGGAGCTGCTTGTAAGTCTCCTGGGGCAGTCGAATGGTCAAACGGGCCCGGTCGTCAGTGGGTTTCTGGAATGTCTGATCCAGCCCCTCGACTGCTGGCTTCTGCTTTCTCTGAGCAGCTAGGCGCTCCTTGAAGTCGCTCATGCGGTCAGTGCCTCCTCAATCGTGGTCAGTACAGCGGTGTAGCCCCAAAGGTGTGAGGGTATTTGACCCCATGCTTCCCGGAACGTGGACCTCTTGCGGATCGGCGGCAGCACGGGAATTTCTGCGGCTTCCAGCGTTTCCACAAGACCGCGGTACGCGCGCGTGCTGGTCTCCGCCGATGTGACCAACACGGCAACCGGTGCCACGCCGGTAAGCGCGTCGATGGTTGCCCATGTTCGATCCATGTCCGACATCGAGGCCATCGTGGGGATGATGACCAGATCGGCGGCTTCGGCGGCTGCCGTCAAGATTTGCGGGTTGCCGGGTGGGGTGTCGATGAAAACGTACTTGTCGCTTACCGGCCGTCGCATCGTTGCGATGTTGGCGGGCACCACGTCGAAGGGTAGATCGGCGGCTTCTGCCCACCTCGTCGCTGATGCCTGTGGGTCGCTGTCCCACACTTCGGCCACGTGCCCGCGATTGGCGGCCACCTGGGCCAAGAACATGGCGGACGTGGTTTTGCCGCATCCACCTTTCGAGTTCAACAGAGCAATTTTCATGTGGCCTCCCGTGCTTATGGCGTCTGAATGTCAAGACGTCTTGCCGTCCTGACAGTTTGACATGTTGACGTCATGTAGTCAAGACGTCAAGACGTCACTGCTCGGGGGGGGGGGGCAGTCTAGAATGGATGCGTTTGCATGTTGTGATGCGTGGATCGTCGAAACCGCCTGCGGTGCGTAGCCTTACGAGCTTGGGTGGAGATAGGCGACTAGCGCACGTTCTAACTGGTTGAGACGGGCAGATTGCAGATGGTGGAGAGTGGGGCGGCCGCGGCCGGGGAGCACATCGGTGCCCACCACTCCTTTGTCTTCTAAGAAGGCCATCTGCCGCGACAGGCTCTGCTCGGTGACCCCTAGCGCATCGCTGATCGCCGCACGTGTAGCGGGACCGGTGGAGAGATGGCTGAGGATGGCCACGCGCAGCGTGTTGCCAAGCACTTGCACGGCGGCATGAACCTCCTCGCTCTGACCAGGGATTTTCATCATGAAGGGCACCCTCCCAGTTTCTCATCACATGCAACGTCTAGAGGTTCATGCAATTGAACAACAATACCGTGATAAAATGTTGTATAGCTTGCCGATGAGGATACAGGAGGTGATGAGGCATGGCTGAGTCTGGCAGCGGGGCAATGGGCAAGGGCGCCGGGGTAGTGGGCGGTCTCGGTTGTTTGATCGTCGCTGCGCTGATCGCTGTGGTCTTGGGCGTGCCTCTCCTCGTGGCGGTGCTGGCTGGCGGCATCGCCGGGCAGCTCAGCTTGGACGAAAGCGAAGGGTGCGCGGATGCCGTCTCTGCGAACGACGGTGGGAAGACCATCAACGTGCCCAAGGCGTTTCAGGAGCCCATCAAGAAGGCCGCGAAGGTATCCGGTCTCCCCGAGCAGACAGTGGCCGCTCAAATCAAGGTCGAGTCCAACTTCGACACGCAAGCGGGCTCAAAGGCGGGTGCCCAGGGGCCAGCGCAGTTCACCCCGGAAACGTGGGCTCTCTACGGTCAGGGTGGCGACATCCACGACATCGAGGACTCGATGGCGGCTTACGGCCGCTACATGAAGGCACTGCGCGGGGAAGTGAAATCGTTGGCCGGGGATGACGCGAACAAACTCGTGCGGCTGACCCTTGCGGCGTACAACGCTGGCCCGGTGGCTGTACAGAAGGCCAAGGGCATTCCTCCATTCCAGGAGACGCAGGACTACGTCTCCAAGATCACAGGCTCCGCTCAGATGTCGTTCTCTGGCGAGTGCAAGGCGGTTGAGGGTGGCAAGTCGTGGAACGGTGATTTGGGCAAGGGGGAGTGGACAATACCGCTGCCCGGGGGTCAGTTCACGAGTGGGTACGGCGGGCGGAACGTGCCCGGTCTTCCCTCTTGGGCGCAGAACCATATGGGTGTGGACCTCAGCGCCGGGGGCGGTGCACCAATCATCGCCCCCACGGACATAACCGTGACGGGGACGCTTCCCAACGATCACTGTGTGATGGGGAAAATGGATTCCAAACCCGGGTTCCAGGTCGCGTTCTGCCACATGAAATCTCTAGACGTGAAGAAGGGCGAAAAGATCAAGCGCGGAAAACAAATTGGCGTCGAATCCGGATTCATGGGAGGTAACCCCAGTGGCGCAGCCGCTCACCTGCATTTCGAGGTGTATAGGCCCAACTGTGGTGCCGGGAAAAATGGTGGCATGAACTTTCCTTATGACGGGTGCAATATCGACCCGGAACCGATTTTGAAGGAGAAGGGCGCATGGGTGAAATGAGACGGTTTGTTCCTCTTGCCTTGGTGCTGCTGTGCGCCACGGGATGCTCTGATGCCTCCGAACCGGAACCCGTAACGACCAGCGCAACGACGTCGGCCTCCACCACACGTGACCTCGCGGATGGCTCATGCCCGACCGCCAGGAACGTGGATCGTTCGGACGCCTCCGCGACTGCGCGTGCCTACGCGAGCATCGGGCACTGCTGGGATTCAACACTGGACGAGAACACGATGACGGGCGTGCTGCGCGCCAAAGACCTCATGAGCGTGTCCTGGTACGACCAGCAGAAGAAGGGTTCCGCGGCGCGCAACACACTGCAAGCGCAGTTCGGAAAGGCCGCGAAGCACGAAGGCTATTCGGTGCCAGAGGCAGCTCCCACAGCTGGGGATGTGGACCGAGACGTGGCTGCTGATAAGGCAGTGCGCGGCATCACCACCTCCTGGCATTGGAAGACTCGTGACGGTTCGACAGACATCCCAGGCGGTCGGGATCAGCAGATCATCTACCTGGAGAAACATAGCGGGCAATGGCTCGTCGTGGGTACGCAAACCACGACGACCGAGGAGCTGGACAAGGCATGAAGCTCATGAACAAGAGCAGCGCGGAAACTCGTAACGTCGTGAAAGTCCCGAGGTTCCCCGTCATCAGTCTGCGCGCTACGGCGGACCAGGTGATCGTGGAAGCCCCCGGGGTCTATGAAGAATTCGCTCGCGACGAGAACCAATCGCTGTTTGAGGTGGCAGAACCGGCCGCGTTGAAAGCATCGCAGACGCTTGGTCTGCGGGTGTGCAAAGTGGTCGCCACTGACGCGGCCGACGATGACGCCACGTTCGAGCTCGTCGCAGATGTCGATTTGGGGGAGCTGCAAGAACTGTCGTCCTACAACGGGGAACCGGGCCAGTACGAAGTGGTGGCGCATCCTGAACCGGAGAATCAGCCCTGGTACGCACGTCTGGGAGGCGGACGGGATCGGGACCGTTACGGTGCTCGCGGTCGCGGGCCGCTGAATCGGCGGACGGCGGCATATGTGGCAACTGCGGGCTTGTTGGCGGTGGCAGTCGCGGTGCCTGTGTCCGGCGTGTTCCGTGACGAGCCGGAGGCTCAACCTGAGCCGTACCACGCGGCACCAGCACAGTTGCCGGTGCAAGCACCTCCAGGGTGGGGGACGTATGCCGGGTGGCACCAGAGCATCAACCAGCGCGCGCAGCCGGTGATCTTCGATGATGTGCTGCTGGCGCCCGCGGGAAGAAAGATCAGTGCCCTTGACCCCAACACGGGCGAACCAAAGTGGAGCACGGACGCGGGCATGGAGGTCTCCGAGTTCGCTCCCATGACCGACACGTTGATCGCGGTCACAGACGGCAAGGCCGTGTCCCTGTTGGACACGTCCTCGCGGCAGGTCACCGCCACGTCGATGCCCAAGGACGGGCAGATCGAGTTTGGGTACGGCGACCCGGTGAAGATGACGCCCTCCTCGCCGGTGGTGCATGTGCTGACGGACAGCGGCGAGTGGATGAAACGAACCATGCCCGCGGGCTCGGAGATTGCTGGGGCGGCAAACGGTGCCGTGACGGCGGCGAGTACGGACGGCCCCTCAGCACGGGTGTGGTCGCTCACCGAAGACAGCGCCAAGCTGCCCAAGCCGGCCACCATCGCCGGCGTCGCCGGCAAGGACGGCAAGACCTCGCCTGTGGAATCGTGCACCGGCTCTTTCGACACCGTGCTGTGCCAGGCGAAGAAGGGAACGGCTACGGAGTGGTCCAGCTCCAAGGTGGGGCGAAAAGGCAACGCCACCTCGATATCGCGGATTCACACCGCAGCCTTCAAGGGTTCGTCAGCGGCCGCGGCAACGGCCCCGGAAGTGGATCGTTCCACGGGTTCGTTCCTGGCCCGCGGTATCTGGGTGACGAACGAGGCTCTCGTGCAGGTGGGTTCGGAAGCCCATATCGGCGGGGGGCGCGCGGTTCGGTCATCGCAGAAGGAGTCTGAGCTGCTGGACCCGAAAGGAAAGACCGTGGCCACGGGCACCAAGACGAAGGCGTATCCCGCGGCCGTGAGCAAGCAGAACACAGCGATTGTGGTAGCCGCTGATCCATCGGACCCTGCGGCCACCAGCGTGTACGGTCTGCCGACGAATCCGAAGGAGGGGGAGTAAGTGGCTGAGATACAGGGGGCAACGACGATGACAGCAAGGAAACGAGTGATGGCAGGGAAGAAGTCCCGCAGCAAGGATCGAGAGCCGACGATGCAAGAGCGGTCCAACCCGTTCGTCCGTCCAGTGACGACGGTAGAAGCCGAACCGGATTTGGACCGATCCCCGATTCTTGGGGACCAGCTCATGATGATGGGCGCTACGCACATGGTCTCGAACGACCATGAATCGGGGGAAGAAACCTACCGGGAAGCACCGGACACCGAGCATCTGAATCTTGTTGGAGCTAGTGGGGGAGTGGGAGTCAGTACCATCGCCGCCGCGTGCTCGGATCGAGTGATCGACACTGGAGAGTCGGCCCCGGCGCAAGACGCTGCGAGTGTTGTCGTGGCCGCAGTGACGCGCCATTCACTTGCAGCTGCGGAGCGGCTGCGCGTCGATGACGCGGCGAACACCCTGCGGGGGTTGGTTCTGGTACACCACCGCAGACCCGAAGATGTCTCACCTGAGACCCGCAACTACGCCAAGCGTGTGGCACGCCTGTATCCCCGATCTTTCGAGGTCCGATATGAACGGCGATGGCCCGACGTTGACGGCCCCGTGACGGCTTCCTGGGCACATAAGCGGCGGTTCACCTACATGGTGAAAACGCTCAATGCCTGGGCCAACCCAGTACCCACCGCAGAAAAGGAGTGAGCAGTGCCCGCGTCTATGTACTCGACCAGCAACCCCGCACACCACCAGCACAAGGAGAACGCCATGCCCTCAACCACCACCAAGAAGCACCGCCTCCCTGCCGCCGTTGCCCTCAGCTCCGCCCTCGTCGTGGGCGGCACCTCCCCGGCGTTGGCGATCGACGGCACGCCCACGCAACCCCCCGGGTTCGATTTCGTGACCACCCTCGTGGGCTGGGCTCTGTACATAGCGGCGTTCGTGCTGTTCATCTACTTCATCATCGGGATCGTCACGGCTGCCAAGGCCCGACGTTCTGGTGACCAGGAGATCACCGCTCCCCTCTGGCCGTTGCTGGGCGGCGCGGCGCTGACCGTCGTGGGCGTGGTCTGGCAGAACGTCGTGGGCATCTAAGCGCCGACCCACCAGCACATCCAGCGATGACAGAAGGGAACGACCAGTGAACAAGACGAAGACGCGCAACCGATCCGTGGCCGCCGTGACGGTGGGCCTTGCGAGCTTGCTGGCAGTGTCCGGGTGCAGCCATCAGCCCACGGAGGACTACGCCTATGCCTGCCAATCCGATCTTGACCACGGGGACACATCGTCTGTCAGCAAGAAGGCACCTGAGACGGACTCGTGGGCACCGGGCAAAGACGGGGTTCGCTACCCGGTGTCCGCGAAGTTCGGCGGCTGCCAAGACCTGAGTTCGGGGTGGAAGGTCGGACACGCGCACAACACGGCAGGGGCGTTGTTCGCCGCGACGGATTACCTGGCTGGACCCACCAAGGACGAGCAGAAGAACGCCTCGGAGGAAGACACCAAGAGTGTCTATGCCGCGGGCAAGGTGCGGGACCAGATCATCGCGGACGGCAAGAAGCCCAAGACACCCGCGCCGACGGGGGAGGGTTACGTAACGGAATCGCCGGGCAGCGAGGGCTCCGCGCAGCTGCGCGGGTACGAAATCCAGGAGGAGAGCGCCGACAAGGTGCACGTGCTCCTTTACGGGCAGTCAGACAGCGTTCTCAGCGGCACCTTCGGTCTCACGATGGTGTGGCAAGACGGTGACTGGAAGCTGGACCCCGTGTCTGCGGACAAGCCAATGGAGTTGCAGATGACCACCACATCTGACTCGGCCGTTACCTGGAGTGCCTGATGCCGGGGTGGCTCACAGATGGTATCGGGGGGCTCATTGAAAAGGGACTCGATGCGGCCATGCGATGGCTGCTCAAGTCCCTTCTCGGCGCCCTGCAAGTAGTCCTCGACGGCATCTCCGAATGGTGGCTCGGTATCTCGGGACCGGGAATGGGCGAAGGCTCCCCAGCGGCCGCGGTTCAGAACAGCACCATCTACTTTGTGGCGGTTGCGGGGATCATTGGCACAGCGTTTGGCATCGTGCGAGTTGTAAGGACGCACTCAAAAGACGCCTCAGTAGACCTTGTGATGGCAATGTTCTCAACGGTAGCGGTAACCGCTATCGGTGGCACGGCCGCCACATATCTGCTGAAAGCTAGTGATGCAGTGTCTCCGTGGCTACTGAGTAACATCACTGGCCAAGGTGATGACGAACGCACATCGCTGTACACGATGCTCGCCATCATGCCCGGCGATCAAAGCGGAAAATTTGTTATTGGGCTCGCCATCGTCTCGGTGATTCTGGTTTTGGTGGCCGCCTTGGCCTCCGTAGTAAACGCGCTGTTCGTGATCTTTAGTTACGGCATGGTGGCTGTTCTCGTTGGTCTGCTGCCGATCTTCGCTGCGCAATCACAGACACAGGCAGGAAAAGAACGTTTCTGGAAGGTGATGGGTTGGATTTTCGCCGCCGTTCTTTACAAACCGACCGCGGCCATCATCTACGGTGTTGGTTCGCTGTGGATCAAGGGCATGGTGTCAGACGATCAAAAGGGTGATGCCTTTGCCGAATTGATTTCGCTCATCTCAGGCATGGTCGTCATCATCATGGCGTGTCTGGCACTGCCGGCGCTCATCAAGATTGTGACGGTGGCAACAACCGATCAGGCCCGTGGCGTAGGCGCGGGTGGGGCGATTGCAGCCGGTGCTGGTGCCATAGCTGTGGGCTCGTTGGGCCTCGCCGCGGCCGTGGGAGGCGGTGCCGCTACCGGCGCCAGTGCGGCGTCAGCTGGTGGAGGCAGCGCCGGTCTCGGTAGTGCTGGCACTGCTCTCGGTGGCGGCAGTGAGGGAGCAGCGACGGGTGGAGGCAACGCCCTCGGGGGAGCCTCCTCTATGTCGTCGGGCGGCTCTATGTCGTCGGGCGGCGGGTCCAGTTCTCCGGGCGCTTCCCACCAAAGTGGGCCCTCGATGGGTTCCAGTGGGAGCCAGGAACGCGGCGGCTCGGCCTCCGCTTCGGATGCAGGGGCTGGCAGCCCAGCCTCGGGTGCTGCTTCGGCGTCCACCGCCGGTTCAGATTCACCGGCCACTGGGAGCAACGGGGCCAGCGGAAGCGGTGGGGCCACCAACAGCAGCGCCCCAGGCGGGACCTCGGGGAGTAGCGCGGCATCGGGATCAGTGGGCGAATCATCCCCCAGAGGTGAGTCCAGTGCCAGCGGCGGATCGGTTCCTGATTCCGGGTCTGGTGTCAGCTCCAGCGGAGGAGAGCACGCTAGCGCAGCTCCCGTTGGTGGTGGCGGAGGCGGTTCTGCCGCAGCGCCCACGGGATCGAGGGATTCGGGGAACGTGATGTCTCCGAACATGGCCCGCGCACTAGCCGAGGCAGGCAGGTTCACCGCGACGTCTGCCGGGCGACACATTCAAGACCTTGAAAATGTTGAACGCTAAGGACCGAGAGAACTCATGTCAGATCACGCGCAGCACCGCATCAGGATGTACGGAAACATCACTAACCCACGCAAAGAAGGTGTGCTTGGGTTATCAGCTCTCGCTACCATCATCGGCGTTATTCTCGCCGTCTTGGTGTTCATAACCATGCCATTGGGGATTTGGGTTCAGACAGCCATCGTGGTTCTTGGCGTGGGTGCCATGATCGCCATTTCCTTGGACGGCCGACAGGGCCGTAAAAAGTTCGAGGAGCTGCTGGCAAAACACCACTTCAAGAAGGCAGAGAAAACAGGTTCCACGACCTACGCAGCCGGTCCCACATCTCAGCTGCCCTCCGGAGACTTTCCCCCGGTGGGAATTCTTGCCCGGACGGAATTGGTGGGAACGACACCTGCGGGAGCGAACACCGAAAGAGCCATGATCTGGAATCCCGCCAACCGAACAGGAACGGTGATTT
This sequence comes from Kocuria marina, assembly GCA_014652975.1. GTDB lineage: Bacteria > Actinomycetota > Actinomycetes > Actinomycetales > Micrococcaceae > Kocuria > Kocuria marina. The sequence goes on from BMZV01000008.1 coordinate 21,087, forward strand.
TCAGCGTGCAGTCCCCGGGCATGGGTCTGCTGGATCAAGGGTCCATCGACCTCATGGTGGACCAATGGGGCATCTTCCAGCGCGAGGCGGGGGTGTCCTCATCGCTGGTCCAGGTCGCTGCAACCACACAGGCGACCCGTGACCCGGGGAACAGGTTGCCGGATGCCGTTCGAGTGACCAGGGAGCAGTCCCAGGTCCACGACACCCCGGAATTTGCCCGTGAGGCGATGGATGAGATTGTTCATGATCTGAACCAGGGCGTGCCGAAGATCGACCAGTGGGTGGCGGCCACGTTCACGGCGCGGCCGAACCGCGACGCCGGGACAGGCCCGCGGACCAAAGAAGACTTGGCGGAAGACATCTCCACGCTGCTGCCCGGGATGCTGGCTCAGCTCAAAGTCGCCTCTGGTGGCACCGTGAGCGTGCTGGGCATGGAGGATGTGGTGGACCAGGTTCACACCGCATATAACCCAGCGGTGGCACCTGCCGTCGAGACCGCCCGTTTGGCCGGTGAAGGTACAGGACTGACGTGGGGCGAGGTCGGTCCGACGAATGCGAAGCTCACGCCTGGCTGGTGGGAGCACGCTGGCTATTTCTCGAAGTCCTGGCAGATGTATCAGCCTCCCGCTGCGAATTTTCGTGAAACGGGGTTGGCGGGGCTGCTCTCAGCGCATGGAGTGTTCGAGCAGAAGCGTGTGACGCTGCTGTTTCGCCCGATGAGCCCGGGGATGTCGCAGAAGGCCGTGCAGGATCAGGTGACGAACGCCAGGTTCGGAAACAACCAGAAGGGCCAGAAGTCATCCCAGATCAAGCGGGTGGCGTTGGAGAAGGCAGAGTACAGCGAACGCGAGCAAGCCGAAGGCGCCGCGATGGTGCGTTTTGGGTTGGTGGTCACGGCGACAGTGGATGATCCCGCGAAGTTCCCCCGAGTCGAAGCGATTTTACGAGACCAGGCGGTGTCGGGCATCCAGTTGCGCTTGCGAGACTGCGAATACTCGGATGATGCGGCCTTCGCGTTCGGGCTTGGCATCGGTTCGGTCCCCAAGGACTTCACCCGCTTGTCGAACACACTGCGTGAGAGCGTCTGAGAAGGAGAAGCACCGTGTCACTGGTAGACAAGTTGGTCGATGGGGTTGCCTTCGGCTGGGGAAAGAACAAAGACGGCCAGCAGAACGAGATGCTGGAAGCTCGGGAGAAGAAGGTCCCGACGCTGACAAAATATGGCTACGAACGCCCCGAGGGTGGCGCGTGCGGATGGGTTGAGGCACCCGTGGAGTATCAGGCCACCTCACGCCAGACGGCGGGCCTGTGGCCGTTCTGTGGGGCTGCTTCCTCACCACTGGTGGGTGCTCCCCTCGGACGCAACACGATCAACGGACAGATCACTTGCGGTGATCCAATCAGCCTGTACATCAAGGGCATTGTCTCGGCTCCGTCTGGTTTCATCATGGCCCTAAACGGACGCGGAAAATCGACCATCGCGGTTCGCTGGGCGCTGGCACTCATAGACGCCGGATTCTTGATCCTGGTGCTCGGTGACCTGAAGCCCGATTATGCCGGCGTCGTGAAGGAGACTGGCGGTCAAGTCCTCACGGTCGCGCCTGGCCTGTCTGCGATCAACCCGCTCGACGCCGGGCCTGCGTGGGCGCTGCTGGGGCAGCTTCCTCCGAAGATGCAGGCCGCCCAGCGGTCCGAGATTCACAACCGGCGCTTGAACACCCTGCGTGGTCTGGTGGAGCTTGCGCTGGGCGATGTTCTGACGGAAAAGAAGAACGAGGGCACCGTGCTCTCTATGGCGATCCGCCATGCCTCGGACAAGGCAGAAGCGGAGGACCGGCAGCCTTTGGTGTCCGACGTCCAGGACGTGCTGCGCGATCCTCCCAGAGACATCATCGACATGCTCGTCTTCGATCCGGAGCTGGACGAGAACACGCGAAATCGAAAATACTTCGAGCTCACCGAAACACTCCAACGCGGTTTGAACTCCCTTGGCCCGGAAGGGCCGTTCGGTGATGTGTTCTGCCGTGAGACGTCGGAACCGATGCGCCTAGACCGCAGCGTTTCGTTCGATGTGTCAGCCATCGACGAAGCCAACGGAACGTTGCGCGCCGCTGTGCAGCTCGTGTGCTGGAGCTACGGACAAGCAGGGGCCTCGGCCTTGAAGGATTTGGCCTCGGAAGGTCTCATCCCAGAACGCCACCATCTGATGATTATGGACGAGCTGTGGCAGGTTCTCAGCGCGGACGAGCAGCTTGTGCACCGCGTAAACGCGTTGACCAAGCTCAACCGCACAAAGGGGTTGGGACAGGTTCTGATCACACACAGCATGAAGGATCTACAGCTGTCCACGCCAGCGTTGACATCCATCGCTACGGGGTTCCTGGAACGGTCTTCGGTCAAGGTGTTCGGTGGGCTGGCTCGTAACGAGATGACGGACTTGACCCAGGTCGTTCCGATGTCCCAGAAGGAGCAAGACCTACTGGTTTCCTTGTCCGCGGAGGGGGGTGTTGATCCGAAAACGAACCGCACCTTGCCCCCGCCAGGCCGTGGCCGCTTTCTCTTGAAGCTTGGTGAGACCACAGGGAGCCCGTTCTATATGAACCTCACACGCAAGGAACGGCAAATCCACGACACCAACGAAGCATGGGCCAACAGTATGGCGGCACACCGGCTAGAACGGGAAATGGCATAAACTGCACCGGGCAAGGGGAAAACAATGTTCGACATCGCTTCGCTTCCAGCAATATTCGCCCTGGTGGTTGTGATTTTGTGTGTTATAGCTGTAGCTGCTTGGTTCTGGCCCAACACAAAAAAGACCCCAGAGAAGATGGCGAACAAGCGACTCGGCAATAGGTCGTCATTCAGTCATTCTCAAACCGAGGCAAGAGTCAAAGATGCTCGGACTAACCTGCACCCGGAGAGCGAGGGCATTGGGCCTGGGTTGAAGCTCGGCTCCGTAAACTCCAGTCCAATTTTTCAGGGATGGCGGCAGTGTAGTGTCCAGATACACGCGCCCGGGCGGGGCAAAACAACAACTCAAGTTGTGCCCCATGCGTTCGACGCTCCCGGCGCTCTTGTGATGACCTCCAACAAAGCTGATGGTGTTTGGGAGGTTTTCGCGGCGCGCATGTTCCACGGCAACGTGTGGATTTTCGATCCAACCAACATACTCGACCGCAAGGAGCCGAGCACCGATCATTTCAACATCATCGGCATGGTGCGGAACAGCATGGATGCTGAAAAGGTGGGGGCGATTTTCGAAGCTGCGACCCACGGGGAGGGCAGTAAAGAAGGAAACCCGAATGCCCATTTTGATCTGATGGGATCGAAAATCATTGGATCACTTTTGCTGGCCGCCAATGTCTCCGGCAAGAATGACCGCGATGTCTTCCGGTGGGCGATGACGACAGATGAGGACGAGCCAGCAGCGATCCTCGATGAACACGGCTTTGCGAACCAGGCGGCTACCTTGCGGGGCCTGAAACGGCAGCCAGTGGAGACCCGTGGATCAGTGTGGGCCACCGCTCAACGGTGTGCTTCGCCGTTCGAGCACGAGGACTACTTGGCCTCCATCCGCCCCGTGAACGATCACCACCGTGTGTTCGATCCAGTGGCTTTCGCCACAAGTACCGACACCCTCATCTTGCTGGGCAGCCGGACAGCCGGCGCCACCTCCGCACTGGTGTCGAGCCTCGTGTGGGACGTATTCCGTAGCGCGCAAAGGGAGGCGCTGGCTGGCTCAAACGGGCGGCTGCGGGTGCCGTTGGTGATGGAATTAGACGAGGTGGGCAATACCGTAATTCTGCCCGAACTGCCAGAGTGGTATTCGTTCGCCGGGTCACTGGGAATTATCATCAGCTCGTACTTTCAATCGGTCTCCCAGGGTCGCAAACAGTTTGGCAAAGAGGGGATGAATGAACTTATCGGGGCCGCTTCTGTCTTGGTTTATGGCGGCGGTGGCACCGAGGAAGACTTCGTGTCGTCGTTGTCCAAGATAATCGGGCATTACGACCACAAGGTCACAATTCATTCTTCTTCTTACAATGCGCGTTCTGGGCACGGGAGGAGTAGTTCAGATCAGATTCAGCGACGCGAGATTTTGTCTGCCGCTGATTTGTCGAACCTTTCACCCGGCACGATGTATGTACGCACAAGTGACGGTGGCGGGGGTATCGTGGCTTCGCATTACTGGTTCAAGGATGAACAACTGACGCAAAAGATAGAGCCCCGAATGCGGCGCTTGAAGATGGGGCTCAAATCCACTGGACCCGAGGACAAGGATCTAATCGATGTCGGATAATTTGCCGGAAACTGAGAGCGTGGCGGCCGAGAGGGCCGAGGTTGAGCAGGAGCCCCCCAATTTTGGCGAGTGGATTCAAGCAACCCTGGCAATTATGGAGTACCCCGCGACACAAGGCGGGATGTTCTGTCCGCAGTGGTGGGAGCACCCCGAAGCTGTGGCTCGGTTCAGGGCGCTGCACCAGCAGTACCTCGTGTCGCGCGATAAGGGCGAGATGTCTGACTGGTGGGTACATCACTGGGACTTGCACGCTAAGGCGCTGTTCGATCCACAGACTGGGGTATTCAGGGATTGCTCCGCGGGTCACCGACCGCGCGAAACACGCCGCATCTTGGACGTCACCGGGCAGGAGCTGGAGGCAGCGGGATTCCCTGCTGTTGCAGCGGACTGGGAACCGGGCTGGTACTGATCCCTTGCGCGTGGTTAGAGGCTTCGGCCGCGGCGGTGGGTCTGCTGGGCGTGGTGCTGTTGAACGCTGCGGGTAGTACGGGTGTCCGCGGTCTGGGAGGGCCGGGGGGATCGTGCGGCCGCGGCCCGGCTGTTCTCCCGGGCATCGCCAGGACGTGTCCCGGCCGCGAGGTGGTGCTTGTCCATCGTGGCCTGGAGGTCGGTAGCTCGGACCATCTGCTCGCCGTCCATCCGTGAGGTGCCCACGCGGGTGCGCGGGTTCTCGTCGCGGGCGGTGGCGTAGTCCTGATAGGACTGCTCCCGCGTGGCCGTGGCCGTCTCCGCCTGGCGTTCGGCGGCCGCGGCCGCGGTCTCCGCGGTGGCCAGCTGCCCGCGGTCCTCGGTGACCTGGCTCTGGGCGGCGGCGTAGTCATGGTGGTGCTCCAACCACTGCTCGTCGTCACGGCCCGGGGGAGTGTCCTGCCCGTACTGGTCCCGGTAGTCCCTCACGGCTTGCTGGTAGTCGGCTTCGCGGGCGGAACGGGTGAAGAAGTTCGCGGCCTCCACACGGGCGGCGGCGGCCTCCACGGGGGCGTAGTCCGCCCGCGCGGTCTGGATCAGCTGCTGGGCGATGGTCTCGCGCTGGCCGGTGGAGTCCTGGACCTTCGCCCGTGCCGCTTCCAGGGCCTCGTGCGCGGTGTCGCGCTGGGCGTGGGCGCTCTGCTCGGCCTTGTAGTCGCGTTCCACGACATCCCACAGGTTTTCCACGGCTCGCGTCCTTTCCTCGGTGGTGACGGTCACCGCGACCTCGGCCGGGGTGGCCCTCTCGTGGTGGGTGCGCTCACTGGTGGCGGTGGCCGCGGTGGTCTCCACCTGCTCCGGGTCCGGGCCGGGTCTGTGCGAGAGCGCCCCGCGCTTGTGCACATCGGTGATCTGCCCCGTAAGGTACTGGCCGCGCTCGGACTCGGCGTACTGCTTCGGGATCGGTGTGTCTTCCGTGATCCGGTAGGTCTCCCGGTAGGCGTCCACTTCCCCGGCGACCCGGTACCACCGGGCGGCGTTGGTCGGGTTCGCGGGCACCTCACCCAACGCCTCAACCCACGTCGGTTTCTCGGCCGCGAGCTGCTTGCCGCGCAGCACCGCCAGTTCTCCGATGTCGGTGTGGTGGGCGTCCAGGATCGTGCGCATCGCCTCGGGGGTGTGCCGGTGCTGGAGCCAGTAGGTGCCCGCGGTGTGCCCACTAATCCCGTGCGTGAGCGTGTCCAGCTCCTGGTCTGCCAGGGCGTGCCCGGTGGTGGGCAGGGCCGCGGCGCGGATCGCTTTCTCCTGGGCCAGTCCTTCGGCCAGGGTGCCCCCGCTTTCCGCCCGGGGGCGTTCCCCGCGCGCGGTTTCCTCCACGGCTTTCTGGGCGGGGGAGATGAACGCACGCCGGGACAGTTCCGCGTCGATGGAGGCCAGCTCCCACCGGTATTCCGCGGAGTCGTGGGCGGTAGCGGCCTCGGCCATCCCGGCCCGGCGTGAGCGTAGGTGCTCAGTGGTTTCCAGCGCGTGCGGGCGGGTGTGCCAGTTCGGGTCTTCCACCGCCGCAGCGGACTTCTCGGTGGGCTTCTCGGTGGGTTTCTGCGCGGCGCGTGCGCGGGCGGTGGCTTCCAGTCGGTCCAGGTGCTCGTCGGGGATCGCCGCGAACGGCCGGGGTCCGGTGGTGTCGTGCAGCGTCTCGTTCTCGGCGCGCAGTCCCTTCACGCGCCAGTGCAGCACCGCGGCGTCATCGGCGGAGTCCGCGAAGTTCCGTTGGGAGTGCGCTCGTGCCAGCAGCGCGGCCGGTTCCAGGCCGGCCTCGGTGGCGTTGGCCAGTTCCGTGGCCAGCGCACCCCACGCCGGGGCTGCGCGCAACTGCGCGGCGCGGGTGATCCCTACGGCTTCGATGGCGGCGTGTTCCATCGCCTGGGACCGGGCCTGGTCGGTGAGCGCGGTGTAGAGGCCCACACGTTCGGCCACGGACCGGTTCTCGGCCCGCAGCCGCCCCACCTGCTCGTGCACGGACAGGTTCGTTTCATAGGCGCCGGTGATGGAGTCCAGCACCTCATCCCGGGTGCTGTTCTCCCCGGTGACGACGTACAGGTGGTTGCCGAACTGCCCGCGGGTCGCACCCACGTAGGCCCCGGCCCGGTCGGTGGAGGCATCCAGCACGGTGTGGGCGGTGTCCACGGTGGCACCTTGGGCGCGGTTGATCGTGGCCGCGTAGCCCAGCTCCACGTTCTGGGTCACGTAGGCGGCGGGCACGGTGATCTTCCCACCGTGGGTGGTGTGGGTTAGGGTCAGCGACCCGTCGTCGTGGACGCGGGCGACGTCCCAGATGTCCCCGTTCTTCACGAAATCCTTGCCCTGGTTCAGCGCCAGGGTCCGGTTGTTGCGCCGGGTCACCACCCGGTCCCCGGTGTAGATCGTGACGTCGGCCTCGGTGGTGGTGTGCGCGCTGGTCAGCAGCCGCCCCAGGTGCAGCGCACGGGCCTGTGCCATCTCGTTCAACGCCGCCACCTGGGCGTTGGTGGGGGCAATCATCATCGAGTTGCGCCCGGCCTCGGTGTCCGTGACCCACCCGGTGAACACCTCGCGCAGCACCGTGTCTTCCTCCCCGGCGCGCACCCGGCCGTTGGCCACGTACCACTGGAACGGGCGGTCCTCCCCGGTGACGGGTGGCTCGCGCAACGCCAGGGACGCGGCGACCTCGGCCTCGTTCACCTGTCCCGGGTCGTTGGGGTTGCGGAAGCGGTAGACCTCATCCAACCGGGACAACGGCGCGGCGTTGTCGATCATCCGCAGCGCGCCCCCGGAACCGATGGCCGCCAGCTGCCGGTCATCACCAACACCACGGACCACGGCCCCGGCCGCTTCGGCGGTGGCCACCAACTGGGCGAGTTTCGGAGTGGCGACCATCCCGATCTCGTCCACCATCAGCACATCCCCGACACCCAACGGGCTGCGCTCGGCCATCAGGAAGGCGTCCACGGTGGTGGCGGTGATCCCCATCGACTCGCCCATCACATCGGCGGCCGCAGCCGTCGGTGCGACCCCGAACACCTGGTGCCCCGAGGCGGTCGCGGTGTCCACCACGAGACGGGTCAGGGAGGTCTTACCGGCACCGGCCGGACCGATCCCCAGCGCCAGCAGCCGGTCACTGGTCACGAACTCACGCGCCATCCTCGCCTGCGCGTGCGAGAGCTGCGCGCCCGCCTCACGGGCGGCGGCCAACTGGCCGGTGAACACCTCGCCGGTGGCCGCGGGGATCACCTGTGAGGTGATCGCCGCGTCCAGCAGGTAGGTCTCGGAGGCGATGATCCCCTGAGAGGTGAACACCTCCCGGTTAGCGGTCTCATAGATGGAGGACCCGTCCGCGCGCCGCAGCTCACGGTCGGCGGGAAGGGCCACGTTCAGGCTTGGAGTCATCGACACCGACGCCGCTTTCACGGCCTCCACGGTGGCGGTGATGGCCTCATGGTCGGCGGTCGCGCCCCCGGTCGCCTCCCGGTAGTAGCGCAGCGTCTCGGCCTCGATGTTCGAGGCGCGCCAGGTGGAACGGGTGGCGGAGAGCCGGTCGATGATCGCGGCCACACGCTCGTGCTCGGGGGTCGCTTCCAGTGCCGCGGCGGCGACCGTGACCTCACCTGCGCGGGCTGTAGAAGCGGCGCGCAAGTGCTCGGCCAGGGCCTCACCGGTGGGCAGGTTCGGGGTCACGGTGGCGGCTTTGGACCGCCACGATTCGTTGAGCTGCGCCAAGGAGTGCGGGCCGTCTTTGGCCGGGCGGGTGGCCAAGGTCGCCTGCTGGGCCAAGGCGATGCGCTGCTTCGCGGTGGGCGCGTGGCCGTGGTCCGCAATGAACGCTGCTTCCACCTCAGCCAAGGTTTCCTTGATCGAGGTGGAGCGTGCGGAGAACGCGGCGACCTCACCACGGGTGATCCCGGCGAGCTCAAAAATCTGCTTCCCACGGGCTGGGGTGGGGACGAATTCCAGGCCCAGACGGTCGTGGATGTGGTGCATGATCCGCGAGTTGTACAGCTCGGAGGCGGCTACTCCGTACTGGTGGATCATCCGCCCATCGAGGGTGGACCACTTCCCATCAGTACCCTTGACCCGGTTGGCGAGAACGAGGTGATCGTGCAGGTTCGGGTCACCGTGGCGTGAGTCATAGTGCCGGAACTTCGTGGCCACCAGGCCCCGGTCCGTGTCGATCTGCTCCACGCCACCGCGGCCGCGACGGGCGTAGATCGCGTGGTTCTCCAGGTAGGACACGACGTCTGCGATGGCCGCCTCATGCGCGGCTTCGATGCCGGTCCGCAGGTTCGCATCGCCCAAGCCCCAGGCCATCGACACGGATTTGGTGGGGGTGAACACGAGGTCGAAACCGGCCACTGACTGCTGCCGGGCGGTGGTGTTGTTGGCGATGAATGTTGCCAGCTCCACCCCGGAAGCGTCCCGGCCGTGGGTGTCGCGGAACATGGCCCCGGCGACCCGGTTGCGTATCTCCTTGCGCTGTGCCTCGGTCGGGGGAGCGTCGTGGGTCTTGAAGTGGCGGCGGTGCTCCTCGTCCAGCGCACGGGTGAAGTCGTTGGCCGGTTCCTGCTTGTACTCGCCCGGCTTCTTGCCCAGCCGGGTCGCGTCCTTCCAGTCCTTGTTGCCTTGCGCGATGGCCTCTTTACCGGCCGCGGTCGCCGCCTGGGATTGGGCCTTGGTCATCACGTAGCCGTCGATGAATGCCTGTTCGTCGCCGGACTCGTGGGCGGCCGTGAAGCGCTCGAAGTTGCCCAGCTCGCGGTGGCGGTCCAGCATCCGGTAGAACGATGAGCGGGTGGTCCCCAGCCCCTGGATCACGTCCAGGTTCGGCTCTCCCGGCCGGTACTGGGACAGTGCCGTGTACGCCTCGCGGGCGTACTTCACGCGCACCGCTTCTTCGGTTTTGGTGCGTGCCGCGTTCTGCTGCTCGGTGAGCTGCGCCGGGTCGATGGGGGAGTAGCCGTCACCGTAAAGCGCATCCATCTGCGTCTCGGTCACCGCGCCTTCGACCCCGAAATGCGACACGCCGGAGCCGACCCACTGGCCCGGGGGCATCCCCGTCACTTGGTAGTAATCACCCAGCTCGCGGTCCCCGGAGCGCAGCTGATCGCCCGAGGCCACCTCCTGCGAGTAGTAGAGGTGACCGTCGCCCGTGGAGAGCTTATGGACGGTCATCATGGGCACAAGAGTACGCGGATTCACGCGGTCTCACACGCTCATTCCCACCTTGGGTTACTGAGTGCAAGAGGTGTGACGTCTGATTGGTCCTGTGTCAGTGAGCGAGGCACGAGCGAGATGGCGCAGGACCAGGAGAAGTCCGGGCATCTACTGATGCCCGCGATTGTGCCCATGAGGCCGCGCCGGTGGGCAGGTTCGTGGCCTGTCCGGTGCGAGGAACGAGAGAGGCCGGCCACGAACCTGCCCACCGGTGCGAGCTGTGCACAGGAGACCGGAGGAGGAACGGGGGAGGTCTTCCTGGGTGCAGCGTGCCGACTGGATACAATCGAGACCACCAGGCCGGGGCCCCGCAGCGCGGGGTGCAGGTGGCCGCTAGGTGAGGGAGAGGGACAAGGACATGGCAGCACCACGGAAGTCAGCGACGAAAACTGCGGCTCGGGAGAAGGCGCGCGCGGCTGCGGCCGCGCGCGCTGAACGTGAGCGGGCGGTGCTCGCGGCCTCGGAGTCGTTCTTCACGAAGACGTTGGGAACCGAAGACGAGAAGGACCAGCTGCGCGAGAAGATCGCGCAGCTCCAATCCCAGCTCGACGCCCTGGACGGTCCCCGCGCGGACGCGGCCGAAGACGTGGCGACGATGAAAAACCTCGGGCTGTCGAACAAGGAGATAGCCGAGCTGCTGGAACTGACCACGGCGCGCGTGGGCCAGTACCTGAAACATGCGAGCAACCAACGAACCATCGCGTCTGCTGACGCTGACGGTGCGCGTCCATGACGTCGGCTCTGGGTCCAGTTCTTCAACTGCTCAGTGTTCTTGTGGCCGTGGCCGCCGTATTAGCCAGCGTTGGTGTGCTGCGTGGCCCGACCGTCAGAACGCAACACCTGGCCGCCAGCGTCAGCAACCTGAAAGAACTTCTCGATCTGCACTGTCGGACCGATGACAGCACGGTTGAGGACAAGCACTTAGAGGTAGCACGCAAGGAGTTGCGCTTCGCGGTTGGGGCTCTCAGTCGCATTCAGCAAAAGGGAGAGCCCTGGCGTGTGTTGGCCTTCACCTCATGCGGCGTGATCGGCATGGGGGTGAGCAACTTCTCCACGGAAATGGCACCTGCCGGAGTGTACTTGTGGCAGCTGCCAGCATTTTGGTTTGCCGTCGTCTTCATGATTTGGACGCTGATCGGGTTCATCGTCCTTCTGACTCGGCGGCGAAGCCTACAGACCAGGAAAGAGTTTCTGGCGCAATGGTGACCCGTGTGCTCGGGTTGCTGGGCGGTCACGCCACAGGTTGTCCGGCCAAACCAGAGTGTTGTCATCGCGAATAGGAGACCTGCATGACGTCGCCCAACCCAGGGCTCGCGCTAGGCATTGCTGCCGTAGCTCCAACTGTCACCGCGCTGATCGCGATACTGCGGGCGGTGTTGAATACCAACTCGCGACGACGCAAGAAGGTACTGGTGGGCCGCCCCCTTCATTCGGTCCGGTCGCTGTGCGAGTCGTCGGTTTCCGATTGATGGGTGCATTGCCGAGCGTAGTCGACGGGTGCGAGGTAGCCGAGCGATGAATGCCGGCGGTCGTGGTTGTATTCGGTCTTCCAGTCGCCGATCACGACCTGGGCGTGGAGCAGCGAGTAGAAGCTGTTGATGTTCAGGCACTCGTCGCGGAGCCTGCTGTTGAACGACTCGACGTACCCGTTGTGCCAGGGCGAGCCGGGCGGGATGTAGAACAGGCCGGTGCGGGTGCCGGCCCAGTCGGCCATCGCGTCGCTGATGAACTCGGGGCCGTTGTCGGATCGGAGCACCGCGGGGGCGCCGCGGACGGCGACGAGGTCCTCGAGGTGGGCGGTGAGCCGGTCCGTGGTGATCGACCGTTCGACGAGCCCGCCGATGCACTCGCGGGTGTGCTCGTCGACGATGGAGCAGATCTTGATCGGACGGCCCTGCTCGTCCGCGTCGAACTGGAAGTCCACCGCCCACACGAGGTTCGGTGCGACCGCTGCCGGGGCGTCGACGGTCGAAGACCCAACGCGTTTGCGGCGACGCCGCTGCGGGACGCGCAGCCCTTCCTCGCGCCAGAGCCGTTGGATCTTCTTGTGGTTCACGACCCACCCCTCGCCGCGGGCATCGTGGTAGGCCCTGCGGTATCCCCACCGCGGGTGCTTCTTCGCATACGCCCGCAGCCAGTCCCGCAACGCCAGGTCCGGGTCGGCTGTCGTCTCACCCTGGAGCGGGCGACGGTATGCGGACCTGCTCAGCCCGGCCAGACGGCACGCCATTCGTTCGCTCACCCGCAGCTTGCGCTTGAGGTGGTCGACGGCGGCGCGGCGCCTGCCCGGGCCTAGAAGTTTCCCTCAGCCAGCTCCTTGAGCGCGGCCTTCTCGAGCTCTGCCTCGGCGAGCAGCCGCTTGAGCGTGGCGTTCTGCTTCTCGAGCTCCTTCAGCCGCTTCGCGTCGTCGGCCTTCAGCCCGCCGTACTGGTTCCGCCACCGGTAGTACGTCTGCTCGGACACTCCGAGCTCTCGACACACCCCGGCGATGTCGCTACCGCCCGCGAGCATCCTGTCGGCCTGCCCGAGCTTACGGACGACCTGCTCCGAGGTGTGACGCTTCCTGCTGTTCGTCATGATCTGACCAGTCTCACTGCCCGGACCCCCGGGCAACAGGACGACTCACACAACCACCGGACCTACCAAACGGGGTCAGCCCACTGGCGAACCTGGACTTTGTCAGCCGCCTTCGTGACTACGAGGCGAAAGATCATGTGACCCTGTCACCACATGTTTTTGATCGGGCACATGCTGAGCTGGCCCGCAGCACCAGGCTCTACGTTGATCGCGAGTCTTGGAAGTGGGTGCTCGCCTATCTACTGGTCTACGGCTCATTCATCAACGTCTTAGCCACCTTCGTGTCCCTCCTGATCCAAGGGATGTACTGGGCGTTGAGGTGGCAGCTGCCCCAGGACGTTCTGGCCCCTCTGAAGCTGAGCACCACTGTATCTTCGGTGGCAATCCTCGCGGTCGCTGCCGTTATATATCTTGGGTTCGCGTTTGAGGTCAGCTGGGGGGAATCAGCGAACGAGTTCGAGGATCGAGACAACCACCTGGTGCCGCGGCCGGGTACGGCTCTCACTCGGCCGGTGGGCAAACCGCGTTCGACCCTCACAAGAGGCGAGAAGAAGCGCATGGCACAGCGGTTGAATCGACAACGGAAACTGTGGCGACTGCGGCGTAGGTGGCGGAGAAATATCTGGGTGCGGTGGTGTCGATTGCAGAAAACACGGATACGGCGATGGCTACGTCGATGGCGTCGACGACGGCACCTGCGGCGATGGCTGCGACGTAAAGAGGGTGTCTACTAGAACAAGGACTGTTGACCCGCGACGACGCCTCGAAGGAGCGTGGCCACGGCTTCGGGGTCGTAGCCGTGGGCTCGCACGTGATCGCGTAGCACGCGCGCGGTGGCCGCGCGTTCTTGCTTGGTCTCGTAGCGGAAGAACGCCGCGGCGGGCTGCTTGTTGTGATGCCCGCGGCGTGAGCGGTCGGCCATGTTCTCGGCCGCGGTCCCGGCGTAAAGGTGCGAGGACGGCCCGTCCTCTGCGCGCACACAGATGGGGTTGTCACAGGTGTGGCACACGTGGAACTCGTCCAGGTCATCGAGGCTGCCGGTCACCAGGGCCAGTGCGTAGCGGTGGGCGCGGATCATGCGCTGCCCGCCGGCGGCGGTGGGTGTCCAGAAGCGGCCGTATCCGTCATCCCCGATGGCTCCGGTCCATATCCAGCAGTCGTGTGCCTCGGGGCCGGCAACGATCTTGGAGCGGAAGCGGGTTACCTCGGTCTCGTGCATGGCCTCACGGTAGCCCTACGTCTGATGCTCCTTATGAGCTCTTCCGTGTATGACTCCCGTCCTCGGCCTCGCGCAAAATTACCTCGTGAACCAGGTTGGGACCAACCATCTTGTCCATGGCTTTCTTGATACCTGCGATGTCATCCCCGATGTTGCTCATGGTCTTGTACCCCAGGTGCCCACGAGCCAAGTACATTTCCCAGTCCAAGACGTACTCGGTCTGCGGCTGCCGCTCTCCCTCGATCCCGTCATACGTGAGTGTGATGGTGTACCGCGTGGGCAGCTTGTCGTGTTCGTGACGCATGAAAATGGAATCCCATGTCGTCCCCCAACGCTGACCAGGGACCAGTACGGAGAGCGTCTCCGGGTAAAGCAGCGGGGTCTCGTTAGTCGGACCGTCCGGGTCCTCCGAATCCTCTAAGACGACTCGGAAGGGCTCAGGATCGATTGTGATGTGCACATTCGTGGCAGCGGTCTGGCCGTAGTTGGCCACAACAAGCTCCATAACCCATGGAACGTGCTGATGGGGTTCCAAGCTGGCTGCTACATAAGGCTGCGCTTTTTGCCTGGTGAGGCTGCTGGTCTGACGGATGGCCCACAGAGCAAAGAGGGCGGCAAGTAGAGTCCCCACTGCGGCGACGATGGTGGCGATATCGCTCCCCATGGCCAATGTGATTTGGGGCATCAGGAGCGCAAATGTGATGAGCATGGTTGCCTTCCGGAAGTTGCCTAAGTTATATCCGATGATGCGGCCTGTGCTGTAGCTAGTGCGGTGCGGAACCAGGCGGGCATCGTGGTTTTCGTCTTCGCCTCGGCCGCGCGCTGCGCGACCTCGGCCGCCCGTGCTTCGCGGCGGGCGGTTTCGGCCGTTTGGCGTGCTCGTGCCGGGGGTTCTTGATTGCTGATGGCCCGTTTGATCTGGTGCAGCAGTAGTGCACGGGGGTTCTTCTGGCTGTCGGGGGGCAGGGTGAGTAGCCCGAGACCCTGGTGATCGCCCTCGACGGCGTTCATGAGGTCTTGGGTGGTCCATTCTTCGGTCACTCCGCAGGCCACCAGGCCACGGGAGAGCCCCATCAAGTGACCGCTGCGCCCGCGATCCAGCCACGGCATCCGCTGCACGAGCCGCGCGGCGATCTTCTGGACCCCCAGCGGGGGTGTTTGCCGCGTCAGCGGTGTGCTCCTTGGCTGATTTTTGCTCGTACCGGTCGCGCGCCAGCGCGTGCTAGGTATACGTCGAGAAGGGTTGAGAGGGTTTTTCTTAACCCCACAGGGGTAGGGGTGCATGGCTTGTACTCGTGCCGGGATCGTGAGGCACCGGGTGGAGGCGAAACGGCGTTGGTGGGAGCCGGTTTCACGGGTGGCGTTCTCTCGTTCGGTAGCGGTCATGTACCGGCCGCGCACGGTCTCCACCGACCAGCCCAGATCGCGCAGCACGCGCCGGGCGCGGCGTACGGCGTCCACGGACACGGTGAGGGCACGGGCCACGGTGGCGTGCGCGGTGCGCACGTTGCGCCCGGTGGTGGTGTCGGCGGCGGCCGCGTCCATGCGTGCGACCCGGTAGACGGTGACCGGGCTCGCGTGGTGAGCGCGCAGCACCGTCACGGCATCGTCCCTGTCGAGGTCGGCGCGCAGCAGCTCCAGCCATTGGCTGCGGGTGTTCCAGCACGGGATGCGCGCCTGGACGCCCTCGGCGGGCTCACACGCCCAGGACAGACCCGTGCGCGGGTTCGGGGTGTGCAGCTCGGGGACGGGGCGATGATGCCCACGGTGGGTGCGTGTGGGTCGTTGTGCCGTCTGTACCGGCGCGCGCGTGACTGCTAAGGTTGACATAGCAACCTCTGGTGAATGGCTTCAAGGTTCATTTACTAATCCGGACGGTTGTATGGAACACCGGGAAACTTTGGTCGGTTGAGCCGGTGTTCAAGACTTAGAAGGCGGTTCCTTCGGGAGCCGCCTTCAGTCTTGGGCGGGTGGACTGATCTGGTCGTGCTCGGGGTGGTTCAGGTGACGGGCCAAGATGCTGACGATCCACGCGGTACGGGAAAGCTGTGCTTCCTGTGCTGCTTCTGTGACCGCCCCATAGAGACTCGGGGGTATGCGGAAGGTCAGGCGAACAAGCGGGTCCTCAGACCGTGCTTGCTGTCTTGCACCCTTCAAATACATAGACACCAGAGTGCCACACTTTTTCGGTTCGCGTCACGCTGGCGGGCTTGTGTCGCGCAATCATGCTTCCTCGGTGGCCGCGTCGCGTATGCGGGTGATGGTCCACCGGCTCACCCCGTGCAGCGCCGCGACGTCGGACACGGACAGCCCGCCACGTAGCGCGGCCAGCGCGGCCGCGCGCTGGGCGGGGTTCAGCTTCGGTGGGCGGCCGCCCACGCGGCCCTGTGCCCGGGCGTGTTCCAGTCCTACGCGGGTGCGCTCCTGGATGGTCTCTAGCTCCTGCTGCGCCAGGGCGGAGAGGATGCCCACCATCAGCCGCCCCTCGCGGGTGGCGGTGTCCAGGCCCATGTCCAGCAGCACCAGCCGCACGCCTTCCTCGTTCAGCTCGGCGGCGGTGTTCACGGTGTCGCGCATGGACCGGCCTAGCCGGTCCATGCGGGTGACGAGCAGGGAATCGCCGTCGCGCAGGTGGCTGCGGGCTGCGTCCAGGCCGGGGCGGGGCGGGTGGAGCGTGCACCGCTGATCGTGTCTGTGAAGACGCGTTCACAACCTGCGGCCTGTAGGGCTGCGCGCTGGGTGTCCAGGGACGCGGCCTGTTCGCGGGTGCTCACACGGGCGTAACCGATCTTCAAGGGGCCTCCAAATAGCGACTGGGCGGGTGCTGCGATGGTGTGAAGACTATGTTGTTGGCATGGCTAGTAGACGGTGTTGGAAATGCGGGGATTCGGCAGTGATGGAGCCCCAGGATCGCGGAACGTACACGTTCTCTTTGATGCAACCCACACTGCGGGATGAGCCCAATTTCCAGGCAAGTTTCTACCGTTGCCCAGGTTGTTCATCCCCCAGCATCGGTATCGCGCGGCTGCCCGGGCGCGATCCAGTGTCGCCTTTGGCAACAACCTCGGGGTCGCAAGATGTCTGGTTGCCCCTTCGGACAGGTGGGCGCACCTGGCTGGCCGACGCGGGTCGGCCTGGAAGGATGATCACCGTGCCCAAGCCCTACCCTCAACAGTTC
>BMZV01000009.1 GCA_014652975.1 Kocuria marina
CTTGCGGACAGTGTCGTTCCTGGATGGACGGCCCTTGCCGCCACGTATCTCAGCAAGAATGCCGCCACATACCTGCAACAGTCACAACGACGAAGGCCAAAACCGCGACGGAGAGCGACCGTTTCATGGGGGATCTACTTTCTCGGTGTGATGCGTGAGGGGAAATTCGAGCATACTGCGGCGATTTTGGCGTCGGGATCGAACAGGCGTCCATGACGGAGCTCAGAGGGTTGGACTGGTTCGATTCCCGGGTACGAGTCCTCGAGAACCTTTCCCAGGCAGTGTCGGTCCGACCGTCCTCGGCAGCGCCGCCCCCGCTCTGAGAACTTCATGACGCGCAATGGTTAGGCTGGGGTCCCCGCACACGTCCCGAACGCCATGGAGGACACGGTGGAACACTTCCCCACGTTGACCGAGACCGTTGCCGCCCTGCGCCGCGGGGAGGTGACGAGCGAGGAGCTGACCCGGCGGACGCTCGAGCGGATAACCGAGCTCAACGCGCACTTGGGGGCCTTTGTCCATGTGGCCCCAGAGACCACCCTCAAGCGGGCCCGCAGCGCGGACGAGCGGCTCTCGAGCGCCCGAGGCGACTCCGAGGAGGATGCCTCCGCGCTCCCCGCCCTGCTGGGTATCCCCACCGCGCTCAAGGACGGGCACGACGTCGCCGGGATGCCCACCACGTGGGGCTCACTGACCACGCGGGACGAGACCGGTACCGTGCCGCCCGCCGCCGTATCCGAGCCGCTCGCCGCGACCCTCGAAGCCTCCGGTGCGGTGATCCTCGGCAAGACCCAGGTCCCCGAGTTCCTGCTCAATTGCTATTCGGAGAATCGCGCTTTCCCTCCGGCCCGCAACCCGTTCGCCCTGGACTGCTCCCCTGGCGGGTCCTCCGGGGGTCAAGCGGCCGCCGTGGCCGCGGGGATCCTGCCCGGGGCCGTGGGTTCCGACGGCGGCGGCTCCATCCGGATCCCCGCGGCGGCCTGCGGACTCATCGGCCTGAAACCCAATCGTGGGCGTGTCCCGAGCAACGACGCCCTGTCCAACGTGGGACAACTTGGGGTCAACGGCCCCATCACGCGCACCGCCAGGGATGCCGCCCTGCTCATGGACGTGCTGTGCCACACCCCCGGACACGATCGGATCGACCGCCCCGTCCGGGCCGCGCCCGAGCCGTCCTTCACGGCAGTGGTCGACGCCGCCCTGGCCGGGCGGATGCCGTGGGGTGAGCGCCCGTTGCGGATCGGTGTCAGCACGGCGTCGCCCTTCGACGAGACCTACGACATCTCCGTATCACCCGAGGCGCGTGCCGCGCTCGACGACGGGGTGCGGCGCCTCGAGCGGGCGGGGCACAACGTCGTCGACGCCCGGATCTCCTACGACCCGGCCTACCCGGACGCGTTCTTCCGGCTGTGGAGCACCGTCATGGGGCAGCTGCCGCTAACCGGGCAGGAAGGACAGCTCACGGGCCTGGCCCGGGCGTTCCGGGACCGCGCGCTGACACGGTCCGCGGTGGATCTCGCCGATGCCGTGGCGGTCCTGCGGGACATCGAGGCCAATGTGATCAGCCAATATGCCCAGTACGACATGATCCTCACTCCGGCGCTGGCCATGCCCCCGCGCCCGATCGGCTGGTTCCACGAGGGCTTCGACATCACCGACCCCGCCGGTGCCGAGCAGGATTATATGCGGCAATGCCAGTACACCCCGTGGACCTCCCTGATCAACGTGGTGGGGCTGCCCGCGATCACGATCCCCACCACGTGGGCTACACCCGAGCGAGGCAACTATCCCGGGCCGGTGCCCATGGGCGTGCACCTGGTGGGAGCGGCGTCGTCCGAGGCGTGGCTGCTCGCGCTCGCGGCGCAGTTGGACCCGCCGACCACGCCGCGCGCGTCCTTGGTGGCCTGACGGCACCTGCTCTGAGTGCGAGCTGCGAGCCCGCTGCCACCGGCCGTTCGGGCCCCGGCGTGCGGTGCGCGGAAACCTGCGGAAAACGACTGACGGGCGCCGCGATCGGGACTAGGTTTGAACCATGACCAACCGTGCGGGCACCGTCGCCCAACCCAGTGACCTCGTGGACATCGACCAGCTCCTGGCCGCGTACTTCGACCGCGTCCCGGACGCGGACGATCCTGACCAGCGTGTGGTGTTCGGCACCTCCGGGCACCGCGGGTCCTCACTGAAGACCTCGTTCAACGAGCACCACATCGCCGCGATCACCCAGGCGATCGTGGAGTACCGCGCGGAGCAGGGGATCACCGGGCCACTGTTCATGGGCAAGGACACGCACGCGCTGTCCGGACCCGCGCAGGACACCGCGCTGCAGGTGCTCGCGGCCAACGGCGTGCGCACCCTGCTGGACTCCCGGGACGGCTTCACGCCCACCCCGGCGCTGTCCCACGCGATCCTCACGTACAACGCCTCCGAGCCCGCGGACCGCGCGGATGGCATCGTGATCACCCCGTCCCACAACCCGCCCACCGACGGCGGCTTCAAGTACAACCCCCCGCACGGCGGTCCCGCGGACACGGACGCCACCGAGTGGATCGCGAACCGCGCCAACGATCTCATCGCGGCGGGCCTCGATGGTGTGGAGCGGGTGCCCCTGGAGGAGGCCGCCGCCGCGGAGATCACCGGGACCTTCGACTTCCTGGACAGCTACGTCTCCGCGCTGCCGGAAATCATCGACCTCGAAGTCATCAAGGAATCCGGGCTGCACATCGGCGCGGATCCCATGGGCTCGGCGTCCGTGGCGTACTGGCAGGAGATCGGCGAGCGCTTCGGGCTGAACCTGACCGTGGTCAACCCCGAGGTGGACCCGCAGTGGGCGTTCATGACGCTGGACTGGGACGAGAAGATCCGCATGGATTGCTCCTCCCCCTCGGCCATGGCGTCCCTGATCGGCAACCGGGACGAGTACGACATCGCGACCGGCAACGACGCCGACAGCGACCGGCACGGCATCGTGACCCCGGATGCCGGGCTCATGAATCCTAACCACTACCTGGCCGTGGCCATCGACTACCTCTACCGCAACCGTGCCGGGTGGTCCCCGGAAGCCGGGATCGGCAAGACCCTGGTGTCGTCCTCGATCATCGACCGCGTGGCCGACTCGCTGGGCCGCCGGTTGGTGGAGGTCCCCGTGGGCTTCAAGTGGTTCGTGCCCGGTCTGCTGGACGGATCCATCGGCTTCGGCGGGGAGGAATCCGCGGGCGCGTCCTTCCTTCGGATGGACGGTTCCGCGTGGACCACTGACAAGGACGGCATCATCCTGGCGCTGCTCGCCGCGGAGATCACCGCACGCACGGGCAAGACGCCGTCGCAGCGCTACGCCGAACTCACCGAGCAGTTCGGGGATCCGGTGTACGAGCGCATCGACGCCCCGGCCGATCGCGAGCAGAAGGCCGTACTGAAGAAGCTGTCCGCCGAGCAGGTCACCGCGGAGACCCTCGCCGGGGAACCCATCATCGCCAAGCTCACCGAGGCGCCGGGTAACGGCGCCACTGTGGGCGGGCTGAAGGTGGTCACGGAATCCGCGTGGTTCGCGGCCCGGCCGTCCGGGACCGAGGACGTGTACAAGATCTACGCGGAGTCGTTCAAGGGCGCGGAGCATTTGGCGCAGGTCCAGAAGGAGGCCAAGGCGCTCGTGGATTCAGTGATCGGCTGAGACCGCAGAACGCGGGACGTCACGGAGGCGGCACTCACCGACGCGGCGTCCCCGAGCCGTCCCGGCGGTGTGGCCTCCCTGCGCAGCAGGGCCGTGAGCGGGAGGGCGTGCAACTGCACGCCCTCCCGCTCGTTGTCGACCATGAGCAGGTCCCGATTCCCGATGGAGGGCCCCCGTGCCGCACTCGAGAACGTCGACCAGCGCTCCACCCCGTCCCCAGCCGCTGGGCAGTCCACGTAGCGCCCGCCACCCGCCCCCACCCCCCCATTCTCGGACCCGCCGCCGTGCTGCAGTCCGAACCATGGCACCGCTTCCCGGCCGCCCTGGGCCCCGCCACCCACCTCTTCTCGGGGCCCGGCTGGCACGCCCTGGTCGTTGAGGAGACCTCACGGTCGGGGCGGCTCTGGTACGCGCCGTACGGCCCCGTGCTCACCCACCCGAGTGGCGCGCACGTCGTAATCGAGCTGCTGCACCACACGACGGGCCGCCGAGGTTTCACCGCGCACGGCTCCGACTCCCTGCGCACGGCCGCCCGCGTGCTGGGCGAGACCGGGGGCTGCACCGCCTTCACGAGCTCGGTGGGCGGCACCGTGGTCAGCGCGCTGCTTCCCTACGACTCCCCCACCACATGGGTGTTCGCCCCCTCCGGGATGGACTTCGCGCTGCGCAAGCTACGCCCCAACCAGCCGCTGATCGTCCAGGCGCTGCTCGACGCCGCAGCACAGGGTCAGCCCGTGGCCGACCTCTTCGGGGTGGCCTCCGCGAACGACCCCACCCACCCCTGGACGGGATGCAGCGCGTTCAAGCGATGTTTCGGCGGGGCGGCCGGAACCGTCTCCGGGGGTCGAGCCGCCCGTGCCCTCAGCGCACCGGGTCCTGCGGGTTCCACGCGCGGGTGTAGAAATCGGTCGAGCGGGACTCGAGCAGCAGTGCGTACTCCTCCGGGTCCATGGCCTGGGCCGAGCCCTGGGGAGGCTGTTGCCGCCGGACGGACGTGCCGAGGCCCGCCGCGCCGTCGTGCACCGATAGCCCCGCCGCCTCCAGGAGGGTGGGGTACATGGACAGCTGGTCCGCGCCCGCCCGCAGGGGCTGGTCCGAGGACTCCCCCGGGATCCACACGCGGTTGAAGATGGTGCGGTTGGGGTGGTGGTCCAGCTGCTCGTGGAACGCGTCCCCGGCGCTCATGTGCTTGAGGTGGTCCCCCATGACCACCACGGAGGTGTCCTCCAGGTAGCCCTGGACCCTCATGTGCTCGATGAAGCCCGCCACCTGCGTCATGGAGCACGCGAACACCGAGGTCACCTGGTTCTGGGTGTCCACGCCGCAGGAGTCGTAGACGTGCACCGGTTCGTGGGTGTCCAGGGTCAGCATGGACAGGTTGAACGGCTGGCCCGTGCGCTCGGAGCGGGCGTGCAGACGGTCCACCTCGTCCTTCGCGTGGGCCATGAGCCGCTCGTCGCTGAGCCCCCAGTCGCCGCGGAAGTTCTGCTCCGGCTCGCCGGCGGCCCGCCAGTCCGCGAGCCCCTTGTCCTCCGTGTAGCCGTGCGATCGCAGGAAGGCGTCCTTGCCGGCGAACGAGGAGTTGGCCCCGCCCAGGAACGTGCTGGTGTAGCCGTGGTTCTGCAGCACGTCCCCCAGACACATGACGCCTCCCAGGTACTGCTCCATCCCGGCGCCGATGTCACTCGAGCTGATGCCCTCCCCCGAGCTCTTGAGGGGGATGCCGCACTGGGTGGATGTGAGCCCGGCCATGGTCCAGCCGCCGCCCTCGTACTGCTGGAGGTCGGTGACGCTGCGCCAGCCGTCCTCCGCGCGGGTGACGTCCTCCAGGGGCTTGAACGCATTCTTCTCGAACAGCTGGTCGTCCGCGAGGGTCTGCTCCCCCGACTCGAGGTAGACCACCACCAGGTTGCGCTTGCCCTCGTCCCCGGTGACGGTGGGCTGGACGTAGCGCGATCCGATGTCGTGCGGGAACTTGGCGGCCTTGACGTAGCGGGGCAGGTCCACCGCGGACGCGAAGCTCGCGGTACCCCCCACCACCACCGCCGCCACCGCGATCGCGGAGACGGATCGGACCACGCCGCGCGGGGCGCGCGCAGTGGGCCCGGACAGGCGGCGGCGCCGCCACACCCACCGGCCCAGCGCGACCGCCAAGGTCAGCAGCACGGGAAGCACGCCGATCAGCAGCACCGAGACCCACACGATCGACCCGCCGCCGCCGTCCGTCTGCACGGACACCAGGTTCATGCGCATCTGCCCCACGGAGATCTGACCCCAGTAGTGCCGGATCACCCCGGCGGCCGCCAGCAGGGTGAGGCCCAGCCAGATCAGGCCGTAGCAGAGCCCTCGGCCCGTCCACCGGCCCAGCCGTCTGCTCGCACGCAGAAAACCCTCGGACATGTTATGGACCTCGTGCTCCTCGATCACCGGTGCCAGCCGGCACCGCCGCGGCCCGGGCACGGTGTGCCCCCCGCCTACATATTCGTGTTCCTTCAAGGGTAGGACATGTTCCGGCCACCTGCTGTTCACCTTGTGGGCCCGCGACGGCGCCGGACGCAGCAGGGGGAGCCCACTGTCCGAGGCGGCGCCGCTCGGTCCAGCGCGAGCCTGATGCTGTCCGCAGCCGGGCCGGGGAGCGCCTGTCCCGTTCAGCTCGCGTGGGTGAGGGCCTGCACCCAGACGGCCTCCGCCGCGAGGATGCCGAGTTCCACCGTGACCCCACCGGACGCTACCGTGCCCACAACGTCGGGTGGCCCCTGCGTCGCCAGAGCTGCGGGCGAGCTGTCCCCCGGGACGTCACCGCCCGGCGTCGTGCCCCCGCCGGCTACGCGCACGCGCACCGTGGCGCTGCGGTCCGGACCCGGAAGCACCCGCAGCACCGCGCCCGGCCGAATCTCGGCCTCCGCGAGCACCCGCAGGGTCTCGGGGCTCTCGTCCGAGACGCGCGTGACCCGCACGGGCTCCGGGTGGGTGACGTCCCCGAGCGGAACGGCCGGGGCGGGAGTGATCACCCCGTCCCGTGAGGGGATCGCATCCCCGTGCGGGTCCTCGGACGGGTGGCCGAGCTTGGCGTCCACACGGTCGATGAATCGGTCGGTGACGGCATGCTCGAGAACCTCGGCCTCGTCGTGGATCTCGTCCCACGTGTAGCCCAGCTCGGTGGCCAGGAACATCTCCAGGATGCGGTGGCGGCGCACCATGTGCACGGCCACGTCACGTCCCTCGGCGGTCAGCTCCACGACCCCGTATGCGGGCCGGGTCACCAGGCCCTGTGCGGTGAGCTTCTTCAGCGCCTCGGACACGGTGGAGGCCGCCAGACCCATTCGCGCGGCCAGCGACGTGGTGGTCACCCGCTCCGGCTCCCACTCGCCCAGCCGCCAGATGGTCTTCAGGTAGTCCTGGGTGGCCGGGCTCAGCTCTGCGGGGTGCACGCGTTAAGCCTAGCGGCCCTCCGGGGACGTTCCCAAGGGTGCGCCCCGCGGCGTTCGCGCCGGGGATGACAGACGGTGACGACGGCGCTGCACCCCCTCTGGGGGCCGCGCCCGGGGTGTGTCCGGGGTCGTTTCGGGTGCCGCGGCACCCGGCGACGCCGCGCCGTCGGCTGGGTGCGAGGGGGCACCGTGCGACGTCGTCAGGCCGTGCGACGGTGACGTGCCTGCGCGCAGGGCCGCTGCGGCGGAATGACTCCCGCAGGAGGCGTGCAATAACGGAGCAAACGCAGAAAATGGCGCTCAGATCTGCATGTGCTCCGTTATTGCCCATCGTAGGCCGCGGCCGTGCCGGGCTCCACACCGGGCTCGGCCGGGGCATCACTCGTACGTATAGAACCCCTGCCCGGAGCTGCGCCCCATGTGACCCTGGTCGATGAACTCCCGCTTCACGCGTTCCGCAACCCGCTGGGACTCCTCGGTCCCCGCATTCATGTTGATCTGGTAATAGGTCTCCATGCCCACGTGGTCTAGGATCTGGAACGGGCCCAGGGGAGAGCCGGTGGCGGTGCGCCAGGTCTTGTCGATGTCCTCGGCCTGTGCGATGTCGTTGACCCACAAGTGCGATGCCGCCGTCAGGAACGGCACCAGCAGGGTGTTGAGGATGTAGCCCGCCTGCTCCTTCTTGATGTGGATGGGCACCATACCGATCTGCCCGGCGAACTCCAGGACGGCCTCGGCCGCGGCGGGGTCCGTGCCCGCGTGCCCCATGACCTCACCGGTGTTGTTGCGCCACACCTCGTTGGCGAAGTGCAGCGCCAGGAACCGCTCCGGGTGGCCTGTGGACTCGGCAATGTCACTGGGCAGCAGCGTGGAGGAGTTGGTGCACAGGACGGTCTTCTCCGGCGCGGCCGCACCGATCTGGGACCACACCTTCTTCTTGAGCTCCAGGTTCTCGGGCACGGCCTCGATCACGATGTCTGCGTCCGCGAGGGCCGTCTCGAGATCCGTGGTGCCGCTCAACCGGGCCTTGGCCGCCTCCAGTTGCCCGGGGGTGGCCGCCATGTCCCGCGTGTACAGCAGGGACAGCTTCTCCCACTTGCCGGGCAGCGCCCCGACGATCTCCTCGCTAATGTCGTACACGGTCACGGTCTTGCCGAAGTACGCCGCCTGGAACGCGATCTGCGATCCGAGCACCCCGGATCCGATCACGGTCACGTTGGTCAGTTCAGCCATGATGTCCTCCCCCACTACTGTGTGAGTCACGCTCGCGCGAGTCGGCCTCCCGCGGGCCCGGTGGCCACGGGCGTGGCCCCCGTCATTCACCCTACTCGCCCGTAGATTTCTCGCCAGGCGCCGACAACGCCGCACGGCCACCTCCCGCGGCACCTCACCACCGCGCGTGGGCCCCGCACCACCAGTCGGGCCCCACCCGCGCACTAGAATCCTCGGGGCGGCACCCACGGCCCGCCCAGGACAAGGAGCACCCATGAGTTCGTCGGTTTCCCCCGACCACACCCCGCCACCGCAGGACGAGCAGCACGAGCCGCGCAAGCAGGACCGGCGCGGCGGCGTCGTCGAGCGCCTGGGCCTGAACTGGCGGCTGCACGGGGACGGCAGGCACGTGGCCCCCGGTGATGTGGTGACCCCGCGGGAACGGCTCGCCTGGCCGCGGACCATCTCGATCGGCGCGCAGCACGTGGTCGCGATGTTCGGCGCCACGTTCCTGGTGCCGCTGCTCACCGGCTTCCCGCCGGCCACCACGCTGTTCTTCTCGGGCATCGGCACGGTGCTGTTCCTGGTGGTCACGG
This sequence comes from Kocuria marina, assembly GCA_014652975.1. Taxonomy (GTDB): domain Bacteria; phylum Actinomycetota; class Actinomycetes; order Actinomycetales; family Micrococcaceae; genus Kocuria; species Kocuria marina. The sequence goes on from BMZV01000009.1 coordinate 8,907, forward strand.
CGGGGCGGGTGCCCAGCTACTTGGGGTCTTCGTTCGCGTTCATCGCCCCGATCACCGCGTCCGTGAATCAGTACGGTCCGGGTGGCGCGCTCGGCGGCGTGATCATGGCCGGTGCCGCGCTGTTCCTGATCGGCGTGATCGTGCAGATCGCGGGCACGGGGTGGCTGCAGAAACTCATGCCACCGGCCGTCACGGGCACCATCGTGGCCCTCATCGGTTTCAACCTGGCCCCCTCCGCCAAGCAGAACTTCACCGCGGCACCCGTCACGGCCCTCGTGACCCTGGGTTCGATCATCCTGATCTCGGTGTTGTTCCGCGGGCTGCTGGGCCGCCTGTCCATCCTCCTGGGCGTGGCGATTGGCTATGTCACCGCCGTGATCCGCGGTGAGGTGGACTTCACTTCGATTCAGGCCGCATGGGATGAACAAGGCGTGTTCGGCCTGCCCCAGTTCCACTCCCCCGAGTTCCACCTCAACCTGGCCGGGTTGTTCATCCCGGTGATCCTGGTGCTCGTGGCGGAGAACATCGGTCACGTGAAGTCCGTGGCCCTAATGACCGGCGACGACCTGGACCCCTACATGGGCCGCGCCATCATCTCGGACGGACTGGCCACTATGATCGCGGGCTCCGGCGGCGGGTCCGGCACCACCACGTACGCGGAGAACATCGGAGTCATGGCCGCCACGCGCGTCTACTCGACCGCCGCGTACTGGGTGGCCGCGCTCGTCGCGATCCTGCTGAGCGTGCTGCCCGTCTTCGGCGCCGCGGTGGCCACGGTCCCCCAGGGTGTGCTGGGCGGAGCGGCCACGGTGCTGTACGGCATGATCGGCATGCTGGGTGTGCGGATCTGGGTGCAGAACCGCGTGGACTTCTCCAACCCGGTCAACCTCACCACCGCGGCAATCGCCATGATCGTGGGCATCGGCGACTACACCTGGTCCGTGGCCGGGCTCGACTTCGCGGGCATCGCCCTGGGCACCGCCGCCGCCCTGGTGGTCTACCACCTCATGGCGGCCATCGCCCGCGCCCGCGGCTCGGTGGGCTCGGACCCGCTCACCCCGGACTCTTCGCAGAGCCCGTCGCCGCTGGGCTGACGCGCGGCTCACACACTGATCGGCAGGTCCGATTCCTGGTCCGCCACGTCCCGGATCCGGGCCATGTCCACCTCGGCCACCGTGGCCGGCTCCCACTGCGGGTTCTTGTCCTTGTCCACGACCATGGCGCGCACGCCCTCGATGAAGTCGTGGCCCACCGCAGTGTCCTCCGCCATACGCAGTTCGCGGCGCAGGCAGGAGACGACGTCGTCGTCCTGCGCGCCGCGCTGCAGCAGCTCGAACACGCGCGCGAGCGACGTGGGGCTCATCCCGTCCAGGTCCGAGCCCGCGTTGCGCACGACCTCCTCGAAGCCGTCCGCACCGTAGGTCGCCACGATCTCGTCCCAGCGCCCCACGAGTTCGGATTCCGGGGCCTGCTTGGCGTACGACGACGTCGCGGCGTCCACTCCGTCCGCCAGCACGGTGTCCACGAACGCGTCCACATCCGCGGAATCGATGTAGGTGTCCGCCAGCCCCAGCGCGATCGCATCCGCGCCGTTGATACGCGCACCGCTCAGCCCGAGGTAGCGGGCGACGGCGAGGGATTCGTGGCGAGCGGCGTCGTCGTCGGTCGAGGAACCGGCACCCCGGGTGACGCGCGGCAGGAAATAGCTCGCGCCGATGTCCGTGAAGAAGCCGATGGCCGTCTCCGGCATGGCCATCTGTGTGGTCTCCGTGACCACTCGGTGCGAACCGTGCACGGACAGGCCCATGCCGCCGCCCATCACGATGCCGTTCATGATGGCCACATAAGGCTTGGGGTAGCGCGCGATGATCGCGTTCATGGAGTACTCGGTGCCGAAGGCGTCGCGGATCTCGTCCTGGCGGCCGCCCAACGCCGCCTCGCGGACCTCCTTGATGTCCCCGCCCGCGCAAAACGCCTTGGCGAGCTGCGAGCGGATCACGACCTGCGTGATCGCGGGATCGTCCCGCCACATCTGCAGTGCGCTGACCAGCTGGTGGTACATGCTGCGGTTCAACGCGTTCAGCGCCTTGTCACGGGTCAGGGTCAACAGCCCGGTCTGGCCCTGGATCTCGGCCCGGACGAACGATTCTTCAGTAGCCTTCATGTTTCCCATGCTAGCCAGCACCATGGGCTCATGTGACGACCAGCATGCCCCCGAGGGCGGTGGCCGCCACGACGACCGTGGAGATCGCACCGAGCAGCACGGGCTTGAAGCCCACTCGCACGAGTTCCTTGGCCTTCACCCCGAGCCCCAGCGCGAACATCGCCATGCTGAGACACCACGTCTCCAGGGTGCCCAGGGCTCCCATGACCGGTTCAGGTACGACGCCGCTCGAGGCCACCAGCGCGGCGAGCACGAACCCCACCACGAACAGGGGCACGATTGGGGGTCGCTTGCCGTTGCGGGCGGCGGTGCCCGAACGGCGCGCCCGGATCCCCACGATCGTCATGATCGGCGCGAGCATGACCACGCGGGTCAGTTTGACCAACACCGCGGACGCCAGTGCCGCCGAGCCGATGGCCCCGCCTGCGGCCACGACCTGGGCGACCTCGTGGATCGAGCCGCCCGCCCACAGACCGGCCTGGTATTCGGTCAACCCCAGGGCCCCGCTGAGGAGCGGGATCACCGGGATCATCAGACTGCCGTAGAGCACCACGAGTCCCACGGCGGTCGCGACGTCCTCGTCCTCCGAGTCCGTGACCCCCTCCACCGCGGCCACGGCGGCGGCCCCGCAGATCGAGAACCCGCACGCGATCAACAGGCGCTGTGCACGCGGGACCCCCATCAGGCCGCCGATCCACACCGTGGTCAGGATGCCCACGCCGACCACGGCCACGACGACCGCGATCATCCCGAAGCCGAGTCCCGCGATGTCCTGGAGCGAGACGGACAGGCCCAGCAGGACGATGCCGACGCGCAGGACCCACTTGGCGGCCACGGCGATCCCCGGAGCCAGAACCCGGGGCAGCCGGACCACGTTGGCGATCAGGGCGCCCACGGCGATCGCGATCAGCAGCGGGCTCACCCCCGGGATCAACCACCCGAGCACGAGGGATACGGCCATGCCCACAGCGCAGAACGCCAGCCCGGGGAGGACCGCAGCACGGGAACCCGGTCGCCGTTCAGTGCCAGGGGCAGCCGGGGGCGCGGGCATCGTCGCACGCGCCACTGGAACAGGATGCATGGCCGATGCCGCGGCTGCGGCGGTTGCCGAGGTCGACGCCGCTCCTCGCGGGACGACTGCGCCACCGGCAGCGCCCCGCCCAGCGAGCGCACCAGTCCCACCGAGTATGCCTGCCCCGCCGAGGGCGCTTGTCCCGTCAGGGGTGCCGTGGGAAGATTCGTGACCCGTTGCCATGCCTCCACTGTGCTCGCGCGAACACCCGTCGGGTAGTCGTGATCTGAGCATCGGGTCATACACTGCTGATATGGCCGAGGTCGATCTCTCCCTGCTGCGCGTGATCGTGGCCGTCATGGACCACCACTCCATGGGCGCGACCGCCCGCGCGCTGGACATGGCCCAGCCCAATGTCTCACGCGCCGTGGCCCGCGCCGAGCGGATGTGGCGGCTGCGCCTGCTGGACCGCTCACCCACCGGGTCCAGACCCACCCCCGAGGGCCGCGCCGTGGCCGAGCGCGCCCGCAGGGTCCTCGCGGAGTACGACGGGTTCACGACCGAGATCGAGAAACTGCGCCTCGAGTGGACCCAGCACGTGAAGGTCGCGGCATCCGTGACCGTGGCCGAGTACCTGGCCCCCACCTGGTTGTCCCGGTTGCGGGACTCCCACCCGGGGCTGGAGCTGCAGTTGTTCGCGTGCAACTCCGCGGAAGTCATGCGTCGCACGCGCCGGGGCGTGGTGGACGTGGGCTTCGTGGAGAGCCCGGATCCCGCGGAGGGGCTGCGAGAAACGGTGGTCGCTCGGGACCGACTGGAGGTCGTGGTGGCCCCGCTCCACCCGTGGGGTCAGCGCACCGAGCCCTTGACGGCTGCGGAACTCGCGGCCACCCCGCTGGTCATGCGTGAAGAAGGATCGGGAACGCGACGCACACTGCTCGCCGCGCTCGCGCCCCTCGTCCCGGTGCCCCCGGCCATGGAGCTCAGCTCCAACGCGGCGGTCCTCGGTGCCGTGCGGGCCGGGGTGGGCCCAGCGGTGCTCAGCGCGCTCGCCGTCGCCGCGGAGGTCGAGCGCGAGAACCTGGTGCGCGTGCCCGTGTTCGGCGGCGTGCTGGACCGTGATCTGCGCGCGGTGTGGCGCGCGGGTCTGGACACGGACGGCGCCGCATGGCACCTCGTGGAACTCGCGGCGCACGCGCACCGCGCCACCCCGTTCAGCCCAGATCGCACTGCGCGAGCGCGGCCAGCAGATCCTTGGCCCGGCGGTCCACGTTCTCGCTGAGCATCTCGTTGGTGTGGAACGAGAAACCGATCCGCGCGTCCGGCCAGACCCCGTGCAGGCAGCCGCCCGCGCCGGAGTGACCGTAGGCCCGCTCCACTGGGCCGTACGTGCACAGGGGGTCCTGCACCTCAAACCCCAGCCCGAACGCCACGGGCCGGTCGTTCACCGCGTCCCTGCCGTGGGACCACGTGCGCGTGAACATCTCGAGGGTCGCCGGTGACACGAGTTCACCCGATGCTACGATCGAGTAGAACCGCGCAATCGCATCCGCACCGGCGATCCCGCCTCCCGAGACCAGTCCGCTGGCGTGGAACGCGCGGGAATTGGCGGGCAGTTCCTCCCCGAGCAGTGCGTTGCCGTACATCCGCTCCACGATGGCGCGCCTTTGCGGATCCTCCAGGAACGTGCTGATCGCGTACCCGGGGGCGCGGAACACGGGAGCCACCCGGTCCTCGAGCTCGGCGGACAGTCCCAGGTACAGCTCGAGCCCGTGGGGCCGGGCCACGTGCTCGCGCAGCAGCTGTCCGGCGCGGTAACCCGTGACCCGCACGAGCAACTCCTCGACCATGTGCCCGAACGTCACCGCGTGATACGCCACCTTGCTCCCCGGCTCCCACAGGGGCTCCTGCCGCGCGAGCACCGCCGCATGCGCGGAGGCGTCCAGCATCCCGGCGGGAGGTTCCGGATCCGTGTACACGAGTCCCACGGTGTGATCGAGGACCTGCGCCACGCTCACATGCTCCTTGCCGCGGGCCGCGAACTCGGGCCAGTAGCGCGCCACGGGCTCGTTCACATCCAGCAGCCCTCGGTCCACCGCCATGGCCACGAGGGTTGCGGAGACCCCCTTGGTCCCCGAGAACATCACGGCCAGGGTGTGCTCGTCCCACGGCCGCTCGACCGCGTCCCCCGGGGAAGACCGGCGGTCGAACGATCCCCCCGTGCAGCCGGATGAGCGGGCGCCCGTCCCGGTACACGCAGAAGGACATCCCTCCGTGTGCGCGGGACAGGTGCTCTTCGAAGGTCTCACGCACCCGGCTCACGGCGGGGCCGCGCAGGTTCGTGTGCGCCGTCGTCAGCTCGGCCCGGCTTCGGACGGTCATCGTCCCACCTCAGCCCGCGCTCTCGAGGGTGGGTACGTGCTCGAGCAGGGACCGCGTGTACTCGTGCCGAGGGTCGCGCAGCACGGTGTCCGTGGGCCCGTACTCCACGAGCTTCCCGTGCTCGAGCACCGCGAGCCGGTGCGAGATGTGCCGCGCCAGGGCGATGTTGTGGGTCACGAACAGCATGGCCAGCCCGCGCTCGTGCTGCAGCTCGCGCAGCAGCTCGATCACCGAGGCCTGCACGGAGACGTCCAGCGCGGAGGTGATCTCGTCGCACACCAGCACGGACGGGGCGTTCACCAGGGCGCGAGCCACGGCGGCGCGCTGCCGTTCACCACCGGAGAGCTCTCCTGGACGGCGGTCGATGTAGCTGCGCCCCAGCCGCACCGCGTCCAGCGCGTCCGCCACCGCCGCCCGGCGCTGCCCCCGGTTCATCCCGCCACCCAGCTGCAGCGGCACCTGCAGCGAGTCGCCGATGCTGCGCCGCGGGTTCAGGGACGAGAACGGAGACTGGAAGACGTACTGGATCCGGCGGCGCTGCTTGTTGCTGCGCCGCCGCGTGCTGGGCGCAAGCACCTCGCCGTCCAGCAGCACGTCTCCCGTGTAGTCGTCGTTGAGACCCGCCACGCTGCGGGACAGGGTGGTCTTGCCGGACCCGGACTCACCCAGCAGCATCGTGGTCTGTCCGGCCTCCAGCTCCAGGTTGATGCCGTCCAGGATCACCGCCTGCCCGTAGGCCATGCGCAGGTCCCGCAACCGCACGACCGGTTCGTGCTCCTGCCCGGGCACGACGACGCCGCCCGCGCCCCGCTCCCGCGTCACCGCACGTGCGGTCGGGGCTGGGACCTCCCCGGCAGCAGCATCCTGCTCAGAAGGTGCCGAGCCAGGGTCCGACGTGTCGGCGCAGGGCGTGGCCGTGGTGTTGTCTGCGGTGAAGTGGGTGGCCGCGGAACGGCCGTCGTCCCACGGTGCCCGCACGGAGGCGAGGGGGCTGACAGCGGGTCCGCCGCCCATGTCCCGGGCACCCTGCATGTCTGGAACGGCGCTGAGCAGCGAACGCGTGTACGCGTGCTGCGGGTGGCGCAGCATCTGTTCCGCGGGACCGTCCTCCACAATCCGCCCGTGCAGCATGACGGCGACGTCGTTGGCGACCTGCGCAACCACGGCGAGGTCGTGGGTGATGTAGAGCCCGGCGACGTCGTGCTTGGTGGTCAGCTGGTAGATGGTCTTGAGCACGACGTCCTGGGTGGCCACGTCCAGACCGGTGGTGGGCTCGTCCAGGATGATGACCGCGGGGCGGCACGCGAACGCCATGGCGATGCCGATGCGCTGCTGCTGCCCGCCGGAGAGCTGGTGCGGGAAGCGGCGCTGGTACGCGCTGTCGCTGGGCAGACCTACCTCGCTGAGGACCTCGGCCACGCGGGCGTCGCGTTCGGGGGCGTTGCGGCCGAACTCGTGGGCGCGCAACACCTCCGCGATCTGCTCCCCCACGCGCAGCGACCCGTTCAGGGACAGCGCCGGGTCCTGTGGCACGTAGGCGATAGTGCCACCGCGCAGCTGCCGCATCTGCTTCTCGGAGAGCGTCAGCAGGTCCACGGCCTTGCGGTGGAACCGGGACGCTCCCTCCTGCAGCTCCACGGTGCCGCCGCGCAGCTCCAGCCCAGAGCGCAGGTGGTTCATGCACGCGAGCGCCGCTGTGGTCTTGCCGGACCCGGATTCCCCCACGAGGGCGAGGATCCGCCCGGGGCGCAGCCGGAAACCGACGTCGTCCAGGATCAGCCCGCCGTCCACGACACCCAGGCTCAGGTGCTCCACCGCGATCGCGGTCTCCACCGTGGCCCTCGGAACGACGGACGCGCGGCCCTCCACGCGGGCCCTCTGCTCTGACTTCCTCATCACGACCTCTTCTCCCCGGTGTCCCCGACATCTGCGGCGCCCGCGGCGTCTGCGCTGCTCGAGCGGCCTGCCCGGCCCGTACCTCCTGCGCTGCCCGTGCCGCCCGCGGGACTCTCAGCACCGTTCGACGCCGCCTGCTCGGCCGCTCTCCTCCGGGAACGCCGCGGTCCCGTGGAGGCGACCCGCCCCGCCGAGGCGCCGGCCACGGCGTCGGCAATGAGGTTGGTGCCCACCGTGAGCACCGCGATCGCGAGCACGGGAAGGATCACGCCCCAGGGCTGCAGGGACAGGGCGATCCGGTTCTCGTTGATCATCAGACCCCAGTCCGGGGTGGGCGGCTGCATGCCGAGACCCAGGAAGGACAGCGAGGCCACCGCACCGATCGAGTAGGTCAGGCGCAGCCCCACCTCCACCATGAGCGGGCCCATGATGTTGGGGACCACGTCCCGGGTCAGGATCTTCCACTGCGGCACGGCATACATCTGGGAGGCGAGCACGTAGTCCTCGGCCACCACCCCGGCGGTGGCAGCGCGGATCACGCGGGCCACGCGCGGTGCGTGGGTCACGCCGATCACGAGCACGAGCACCCACCCCTGCGGACCCAGCACTGTCACGGCCAGCAGGGCGAACACGAGCTGCGGGATGGCCAGCAGCACGTCCCCGCAGCGCATGATCAGCGCATCCAGCCAGCCCCCGCGGAACGCGGCGAGCATGCCCAGCACGGCACCCAGCCCCACGCCCAGCACGGTGGCCAGCGCCGAGTACAACAGCAGCCGCCAGCCGCCGGCCAGGAAGCGGGAGAGCACGTCACGGCCCAGGTTGTCGGTGCCGAAGACGCCGCCCTGGAACGGTTTGCCCGCGAACGAGTTGGGGGTGTGCCCGGTCCACGCCGGTACCACGAAGGGCCCCAGCACGGCCAGCACGAGCACGATCCCGGTGAGCACGAAGCCCAGCTTCGCAACGGGCTGCGAGAGCACGCGCCGCGCAAAGGACGCCGGCCGGGCGTCCCCCCGGGACTCGGAGTGGTCGAAGTCCGGGGCCGTTCCGGCGTCCCCCGAGCCGGTGGCGGCGCCGAGGCCGCCCCCGGCGCCGAGGCCGCCCCCGGCGCCGTCGCCTGCTGCGAGGGCGTCCTCGGCCACGACGACGTCGCTCGCCGCCGAAGTGCCCCGGGTCTGCCGGGGCGGGTGGCTCGTCCTGTCCTGCGCGCTCATGAGTGGGACTCCGTCCGCAGCTTGGGGTTGGCGAGGATCCCGATCACGTCCGCGATCAGGTTCACGACCACGTAGAACGCGGCGATGATCATGGACAGCGCCTGGACCACCTGCACGTCACGGGTGTTCACGGCATCGACCATGGCCTGGCCGAGTCCGGGATAGCGGAAGAGGAACTCGACCACCACAATGCCCCCGGCGAGCCACGCGAGCTGCATGGCCACCACCTGGGCCACGGGCCCTACGGCGTGCGGGAGGGCATGTTTGAAGATCACCTGGCGTTCGGGCAGCCCCTTGAGCCGGGCCATCTCCACGTACCCGGAGTCCAGAACGTCCGCCATGGTGGTGCGGGTCATGCGGATCATGTAGGGCACCACCACCAGGATCAGGGTCAGGGTGGGCAGGATCAGTTGTAGCGGGTAGTCCCACACACGCGTGCCCGGCGCGGCCATCGTGACCGAGGGCAGCAAGCGGAACACGGTCGTGGACAACAGCGTGGTCAGCGCCACGCCGATCACGAACTCGGGCAGCGCCGCCAGCACGAGCGAGAGGCCGGTGAGCGCCTGGTCCGAGGCGCGGCTCTGGCGCATGGCGGACCATGTGCCGAGCAGCAGGCCCACGGGGATCGCGATCACGGCTGCGATCACCATCAGCACCAGGGAGGCGGACACCTTGCTGGCCAGCAGGGCGTTCACGGAGCCGCCCGTGGCCGCGGAGGTTCCCAGGTTTCCCACGAACAGCCCGCCCAGCCACGTGAGGTAGCGGACGTACCAGGGATCGTTGAGCTGCAGCTGCTCGCGCAACGCGGCCAGCCGTTCCGGGGTGGCCTGCTGCCCGAGGATTGCCTGGGCCGGATCGCCCGGGAGCAGGAGGGTGAACACGAACACCAGCAGGGACACCGCCAGCAGCACGAAGACGGAGACCCCCAGCCGTTTCAGGATCATGGCGGTCACACGATCACTTCCCTTCCTGGTCGATCCACAGGTGGCGCATGTGGAACCCGCACACGGGCATGCCGATGCGGTGGCCGAAGCCACCGCCCACGTAGTTCTGGTAGGCGTCCGCCTGGTTGAAGAACCCCCACGCGATGTATCCGCCCCGGTCGTGGAGCACCTTCTGCGCGTCCTGGATGAGCTGGTTGCGCTGCTTCTCGTCCATCGTGGCTCGGGCCTTCTTGTACAGGGCCCGGAACTCCGGGTCCGCCTCGTGGGTCTCGTTGAACGGGGCTCCCGGAACGGTGCCCTGCGCTGTCTGGGACAGGAAGTTGCGGGTGTACCAGAAGTCCTGCGAGAAGGGGTACTTCAAGTACCCGTCCCCGAAGAACGTGGTGCTGTCCACGCGGCGCAGCTTCACGGTGATCCCAGCCTCGGCCGCCTGCTCCGCGAAGACCTGGGCGGCCTCCACGGCGCCCGACTGGATGGGGGCGGTGACCAGCTCGACCTCCAGACCGTCGGGATGGCCCGCCTCCGCCAGGAGCTTCTTCGCCTTCGCGATGTCCCGCGTTCGCTGCGGCAGCGTGGGCGTGCCGGAGTCGAACGGCGAGTACATGTCGTTGCCCACCGAGCCGTGGCCGGAGAAGACCTGCTCCACCATCTGCCCGCGGTCCACCACCAGCCGGAATGCCTCGCGCACCCGGGCGTCGTCGAACGGGGCGGTGTCCACGCGCATGGTGAACGGCAGCCAGTTGCCCGTCTCGGAGAGCACCGTGTGCAACCGCGGGTCCGTGTTGACCACGTCCACCAGAGCCAGCGGCAGCTGACCCACCACGTCCACCTGGGTGGAGAGCAGCGCGTTGACCAGTGCGTCCTGGTCGTTGAAGTTCAGCAGATGGACCTCGTCCACGTAGGGCGGTTCGCTCCAGTAGTCCGGGTTGCGTTTGAGCACGGTCACCTGGCCGGGCTCGAACGAGCCGAGGGTGAACGGCCCGGTGCCCACGGGCTTGGCGGGATCGTAGTCCGCGGGCACGATCCCCATCGAGTTCTGGGCGATCGAGTCCACCAGGGACGCGTCCGGTTCCTTCAGCTCGAACCGCACCGTCCGCTCGTCCACCGCCACGGTGCGCTCGAGCAGAGCGAGAGCGGAGGCACCTGTCTTGGGGTCGTCGGGGTCGGTGATCCGCTCGAACGTGGCCACCACATCCTGGGGCGTGAGGGGCCTGCCGTCGTGGAAGCGCACGCCCTCCCGCAGCCGGAACACCCACTCGCGCCCGCCCTTGCGGGGCTCTGCGGATTCCGCCAGGCCGGGGACCAGTTTGTAGTCGGGGTCGAACTCGTAGAGCCGGTCGTACAGCCCCATCACGCGCCCACCGTCCGCGGTGACCACGGGTGCGTGGGCGTCCAGGCTGTCGGACGCGCCGCCCCCGGTCATTCCGACCCGCAGAGTGCCTCCACGCTGCGGTTCACCCGTGGCCCGGGCCGTCCCCGCTCCGGGCTGGCTTCCACTGCCGCACCCGGCGAGGGCCAACGACGCCACAGCGGCGCCCAGGCCCATGAAACCCCTCCGGGACACCGCCGAGCGCAGCACGGCACCCACGGCGGGGGACGCTGCGACCTCGTGCGGGGCCGCAGCGCGGCCGGGGGCAGCCCTACGTTCGGGTGGCTGGATAGGGGGTGGCAGTGGATTCATGGTTCCTCGCAGGCGGCGTGGTCGCGGGCATGGTCGTCGTGCGCAGAGGCAGCGACGCAGAGCGGCGGAAGGGGAGGGCGCGGCAGCCCACGGAGGGAGTGCCGAGCGGCGCAGAGCCAGCTACGGGATCTTGCTGAGGCGCGCGGCCACCACGCGGTGTCTCCGCACGGGCGTCTGAGCGGTGAGCCGACGACGGTAGATCTCGGGCTGCGAACGGCGTGCACCGCCGCGGCGGGAGGGCTTCCGAGTCCCGCCCAGACGGCTACCGGCGGGAAGGACGAGGTCAGGGCTCTGGCGCATGCAGTGCACGTGGCCTCCCTGGTCTCGTCGGAGCGGGTCTCGCGGCGCACGGGGTGCTTGCCAGCCCGCTCGTGGCCTCGATCACGTTCCACGCTACCGTGTTGGGGCACCGAACGAGTGAAGCGTGGCACCTTGACGAAGCGCGTCGAACGCTCTTCGCCCTGCGCCGGGGTGGTCACGGGTCGCAGCGGCCAGGCGCATCCACGCCGCACGGGACCGCGCCCGCGTCAGCGCTGGGCATCAGTCCTGGGGATCAGGCGGCCATTGTCCCCGGCGGAGGAGCACGTCCCGGAGCAGGTCCGCGCGATCGGTGATCAGCCCGTCCACCCCGAGGTCGAGCAGCCGGTCCATGTCCGCGGGGTCGTTGACGGTCCACACCTGCACGCGCAGACCCTCCCGGTGGGCAAGGTCCAGGAACTGCCGCGTCACGATCCGCACGGTCACCCGCCGCCCCAGGGGCAGCTCCACGGTGTGCCGCTCTGGCAACTGCAGCGTGTCGAAGGGTGCGACCACGCGGGACCACGCTGCCCGGTGGGCCGCCCACAGCGCGTGCGCGACCCGCGGCGAGACCTTGTCGGTGAGGGGCGCGACCGCGGCGACGGCGAGGAACCCCGCTGTGCCGAGCGTTCCCGCGGAGGTCTTGGCGCGCCGCCCGGTAAGCCGGGTGATCCCTGCGAGCGCGCGGCGTCGTCGTGATTCGGAGAAGGACGTGACGCGCAACCGGTGCGCGGCGTGCTCGCGCGCGACGACCCCGGGCAGTGCGGCGACGGACGCCTCGTCCTTGACGTCGATGTTCAGGCACGCCTCGGGCAGCGCCCGCAAGAGCTCGGTGAGCGTGGGGATCTCCTCGGTGCCGCCGATGCGCAGTTCACGCAGTTGCTCCCACGTGAGGTCGTTGACGTTGCCGCTCGTGCCCGTGACGCGCTCCAGCGTGGGGTCGTGGAAGGCCACGACCACGCCGTCCAGGGTCGTGTGCACGTCCGTCTCGAGCCACACGAAACCGAGCTCCGCGGCGGCCCGGAACGCGGCCAGCGTGTTCTCGTGACCGTCCGGGGAGAACCCACGGTGGGCGAGCGCGGCGGGGTGCCGCCGTGCACCGGGGTCCTGGCGGGCGGCCGGAACGGAACGGGACGACTCAGACACGGCGACCCTCCCGGGCCACGGGAACGATGTGCTCGTGCTCCAGGTAGGCCTCGATCACCTGCGCTACGCCGTCCTCGGTGAACGCCGGTGCGGTGCGTCCTACCGTGGCGACCACGTGCGGGTGCCCGTCCGCCATGGCGTAGCCGCGCTCGGCCCACGTGAGCATCTCGAGGTCGTTGGGCATGTCTCCGAAGGCCATGACCTCCCGGTGGGAGATGCCGTGCTCCGCGGCGAAGTGTTCGAGCGTGCGGGCCTTGGTGAGCCCGCGCTGCCCCATTTCCACGAGGGGTGCGGCGGCCACCGAATGCGTCACGGACAACCGCCCCGCCACGATCTCGCGGACGTGCTCGAAGTACCGATTGGGATCGGCGCCGTCCAGCTTGGCCAACAGCTTGACCACCTCGGTGCCGGGCGCGAGCGACTCCTTCACGGGCGCTTCGGTGATGTGGCGGATCTCCATACGGTCCGTACGGGACCACCCGTGATCCGTGTAGACGCGCTCCAGGGTCTCCGCGGCGAACAGAGAATCCGGGAACTCGCGGGCCACGTCCGCCATGACGGGCAGGGCCTCGCTCACGTCGAACAGGCTCGCCTCTAGGACACGCTCCGCGCCGGGATCGTAGATTACCGCCCCGTTGGAGCAGATCACGACCCCCACGTCATCGAGTTGTTCGTGCAGGGGGTCCAACCACCGCATGGGGCGCCCGGTCACGAAGACCACGTGAATCCCGGCATCCCGCGCGGCGGTGATCGCGGCGACAGTGCGCGGCCGGAACCGGAAGTCACGGCCCAGCACTGTCCCGTCCAGGTCACTCGCGATGAGCCGGACGGGTGGCTGGTCCGCGGCGTGTTCCGGCGCCACGGGCTACTTCACTTCGTAGACGGGCGTGAGGAACGCGCGTCCCAGGGCGTGCGAGAACAGGTTGAAGTTGACCACTGCGGGGCTCGCGGACTCGTTCACCTCGAGCTCGGGGACGTCCACGGCCGTGACGCAGACGATGTAGCGGTGCGGGCCGTGGCCCTCGGGGGGTGCGGCGCCCAGGTATTCGTCCGTGCCGCCGTCGTTGCGGTGCTTCACGGCTCCCTCGGGCGGGTTCGACGCCGCCCCGGTCGCCAGTTCGGTGACGTCCGCCGGAATGTTGGACAGGCACCAGTGCCAGAACCCGCTGGGGGTGGGGGCATCCGGGTCGAACATCGTGACCACGTAGGAACGGGTGCGCTCCGGGGCACCGCTCCACGACAGCTGCGGGGAGACGTCCTCTCCCCCGGCGCCCATGATCCCGGAGGCCTGGGGCGTGTTCATGCTCTCGCCCTCGGCCACGTCCGTGGACGTCACTGTGAACGTGGGCAGTTCGGGCAGATCGGCGTAGGGGTGACGGTCGTACATGGGAGCGTTCCTTTCCTCGTTACGGTCATGACACAGCTGGGGGCCTCGCACGGCCACGGGAAAGCGGCGGATCAGGCGTGGTCGATCAGGTCCGCGCGCGTGGGCAGATCCGCGCCGGAGCGCGAGACCGTGACCCCGGCGGCGGCCGCGGCGTGGCGCAACAACTCCGTGAGTTGCGCGCTGTCCAACTCGTCGAGGGCGCTCGCCGCAGTGGGGCCCAGGATGTTCCGGTCCGCGAGTCCCGAGAGCAGGGCCGCCATGAAGGAGTCACCCGCGCCCACGGTGTCCGCGACGGTGACCCGGGCGGCGGGGACCTCCACGCCATCGCGTCCGGTGCCGCGACTGACAGCCCACGGCCCCATGACCCCGCGGGTCACGACCACAAGCCGTGCTCCGGCCTTGAGCCACGCACGCGCGGAGTCCTCGATGCTGCGGTGCGGGTAGAGCCACAACAGGTCCTCGTCGGAGGCCTTGATCACGTGGGACAGCGCCACGATCTTCTCCGCGCGGGCGCGCGCGTCCGAGGAGTCCGGGATGATGGACGGGCGGCAATTGGGGTCGTAGGAGATCAATGCGTGGCCGCGAGCGCGTTCGAGTGCCTGGCCCACCACGGTGGCGCCGGGTTCCAGCATGGCCCCGATGGATCCGGTGTGCAGGGCGTCGGTGTCCCGCAGGAGCTCGTCGATCCGCTCCGGGGAGACGTCCAGGGACCAGTCGAGTTGGAAGTCGTAGCTCGCGGCACCGGTCTCATCCAGGGTCGCCTGGGCCACGGAGGTGGGCAGGGCGTCCGCGTCGAACGGCAACCGCACCCCGTTGCCCGTGAGGTGATCGGCCACCTGACGGCCGTACTCGTCCCGGCCGTAGCGGCCCAGGAACTGGACGTCGTGACCCAGCCGGGCCAGTCCCACGGCCACGTTCATGGGGCTGCCACCCACGTGGGCCCGGGGTTCTTCACCCTCGCGGGACACCACGTCCACGAGGGCCTCACCGATCACCGTCAACATGACCCCACGTTAGCAAAGCGTGCGGAGAGTCACCGGGGTTGTCACGACGCCGCACGGGCGGGAGAAGACCCCCGCGCACCGTAAACTTGGGGCCACGACGAGCAGCGCCGCTCCCGCGCGCGCCATCACTCGAGTCAGCGCACCGCCGCGCGACCCCCAACACGGCCCTCACGACGACGTCCGGGCCGAGGAAGAAGGATGCTCATGAGCGCCACGTGGTCCGAACGAGAAGCCCTTGCCGAGCAGCTGGTCCCCCTGGTGGGTCAGCTGCACCGCGGCAACAAGGTGGTCACCACGGTGTTCGGCCGTTCCCTGGTCCACAAGTCCGTCACGGAGATCATCAAGGTCCACCGCTTCACGCGCCGCATCCTGGGCGAGGAAATGCCCATCGACAAGACCCTCGAGATCGTCCACGCGCTGGGCGAGCTCAACCTCGGCGTGTGCAACGTGGACGTGGCCAAGCTCTACCAGGGCTACACCGTGGCCGGCAGCGGTGACCTGCAGGCGTACCTGCGCGAGGCCCTTGCTCCCGCCGTGGACCAGCGCGGGCGCAACGAACCCGGGTCCCGCGACGTCGTGCTCTACGGCTTCGGGCGCATCGGGCGCCTGCTCGCGCGCATCCTGCTCAACCGCAACGACGGCACCGGGCTGAACCTGCGCGCCGTGGTGGTGCGCCGCAAGCCCGGCAACGACCTCGTCAAGCGCGCCTCGCTGCTGCGCCGCGACTCGGTGCACGGCCCCTTCAACGGGACCATTACCGTGGACGAGGACAAGAACGTGATCACCGCCAACGGTGTGCCGATCCAATTCATCTACGCCAACTCCCCGGCGGAGATCGACTATACCGAGTACGGGATCGACAACGCCCTGGTCGTGGACAACACCGGCGTGTGGCGTGACGAGGAAGGCCTCTCTCAGCACCTGCAGTCCAAGGGTGTGGGCAAGGTCCTGCTGACGGCCCCCGGTAAGGGCGACATGAAGAACATCGTGTGCGGCGTGAACGACAAGGACATCTCCCCGGAGGACACCATCCTCTCCGCGGCGTCCTGCACCACGAACGCCATCACACCCGTGATCAAGGTCCTCAACGACGAGTACGGGATCATCCAGGGTCACGTGGAGACCGTGCACTCCTACACCAACGACCAGAACCTGATCGACAACTGGCACAAGGGTGACCGCCGCGGCCGTTCCGCCGCCCTGAACATGGTCATCACCGAGACCGGTGCCGCCAAGGCGGTGGCCAAGGCGCTGCCCGTGATGAAGGGCAAGCTCACCGGTAACGCGATCCGCGTCCCCACCCCGGACGTGTCCATGGCGATCCTCAACCTGCAGTTGGAGAACGCCCCGGAGTCCAAGGACCAGATCAACGAGTTCCTCAAGGACATCTCGCTGAACTCGCCCCTGCGCAAGCAGATCGACTACGTGGACTCCCCGGACGTGGTCTCCACGGACCTCGTGGGCTCCCGCCGCGCCGGTGTGGTGGACGGGCTCGCGACCATCGTGAACAACAACTCCGTGGTGCTCTACGTCTGGTACGACAACGAGTTCGGTTACTCGTGCCAGGTGGTGCGCGTGATGGCCCGCATGGCGGACATCTCCATGCTCCAACTCCCGTAAGGGTCAGGTCCCGCGCGCCGCTGGTACGCTCGACGACGACGCCGCCCCGGCCACCTTCCGCGTGAAGGTCGCCGGGGCGGCGTCATTGCGCTCACGGGCGCCAGAATGCGGCGACCGCCCGGTACAGGGCGTACAGGTCCCCGGTGTGCACGAGCTCGCGTGCCGAGTGCATGGACAGCAGCCCCACGCCCACGTCCAGCGTGCGGATGCCCAGACGGGTCGCGGTGATGGGTCCGATGGTCGAGCCGCACGGCACGGTGTTGTTGGAGACGAACTCCTGGTAAGTCACTCCGGCCCGTTCGCACACCCGGGCCCATTCGGCCGCACCCGTGGCATCGGTCGTGTAGCGCTGCTGCGCGTTGATCTTGAGCAGGGGCCCTCCCCCGGGCTCGGGGGTGTTCACGGGATCGTGGTGACCCTGGTAATTGGGGTGCACCAGGTGCCCCGCGTCCGAGGACAAGCACACCGAGGCCGCGAGCGAGCGCCGGTATTCGTCCGTGGTCTCGCCCCGCGCGGCGCTGATGCGCACGAGCACGTCCTCGAGGAACGGGCCGGCGGCGCCCGAGCGGGTGGCCGAACCGACCTCCTCGTGGTCGAACGCGGCGAGCACGCTCACGTGCTCCGCGCTCTCGAGGTCGTGGGCGTGTTCCATCAGGGCACGCAGGCCCGCGAACACGGAGGTCAGGTTGTCCAGGCGGCCGCTCGCGAGCAGCGTGCGCTGCGCGCCGATGAGTTCCGGGGCCTGGGAGTCCGCGATGACGATGTCGTAGCCGAGAATGTCCGATGCCGTGATCGGTTCGGCCGACGCATCGCCGCCGGCCGGGGCACCCGGTGCACCTGTCACGGTCGTCCGGCGCGTTCCGCGCGACTCGTTCGCGGCATCCGCGAGCACGGTCAGGACGTCCGTGTCCTGGTCCTGTCCCACTCCCCACACGGGTTGCACGTGACGCTGCTTGTCGAGCGTGAGACCCTCGTTCGCGCTGCGGTCCAGGTGGATCGCCAACTGCGGGATCCGGGCCACGGGGCCGGTCGCGGTGAGGACCTGCCGGGTCCCGCCGTCACGGCCACGCACCACGAGCCGACCGGCGAAGCGCAGATCCCGGTCCAACCACGAGTTCAACAGGGGACCGCCGTAGATCTCCACACCCGCCTGGTACCACCGGTGCGTCACGGTGGTGGGTCGGGGCTTGAGCTTGAACCCCGGCGAATCGGTGTGAGCCCCCAGGATCCGGTACCCCGCACCCGGTGCGGCACCGGACGGGATCACCCACGCGATCAGGGCGCCGTCGCGCACGGTGTAGTAGCCGCCCGCGGACAGGTCCGACCACGGCCGGGTCTCGTCCAGGGCGGTGAACCCCGCGGCGTCGAGCGCGGCGGCAGCCGTGGCCACGGCGTGGAACGAGCTGGGCGAGGCCGTGATGCACTCACCCAGTGCACGCGCGAAGCCGGCCTCCGGAGTTCCGGGGCCGGGCTCCGGCGTTCCGTTGGCGGGGTCGGCCGGGGTAGTGGATTCGTGCGAGCTATCCGTCATGACGCCCAGTGTAGGTGGGGGCGACATCCCACTCGCCCGGGGTTGCGGGCGGCGGCGTTGCACCGGGCGAGGGAGGCGTCGCCGTACCGTGTGGGTCGGAACCGTTGGGCCGGGAAGTGCTCTCGCCCGAGGGCTCGCCCGGCACTGCGGGAGCGACGTCGTCCCCCGTGTGCGCGCCGTGAGCGGCGCGGGTGTCCAGCAGACCCACGTAGCGGCCCTGCCCGTCCCGCACGGAGTACGGACCGTACTGCGGCGGCAGGACCAGGTAGCGCTGCGTGGCCGGGTCCAGGACGTAGGCCGCCAGGCCCGAGGCGTCCTCGGCCAACCGAGAGGGCCGGTGGCCGAGCTCGGGAAGCCGGGCCGGTTGCGGGAGTGGCGGCAGGACGATCGTGCGAGTCACGGCCACGGACCGGTTGCGGCGCACGAGCCAGAACACGAGTGCCACGTAACCACCGTTGATCAGCGTCACCGCGATCAGGTCCGTGGGCGCCCCGGAGGTGTCGTTCATGTCCGTGAGCCCCACCATGGCCATGAGGGACACCGTCATGTTGTTCACGGCGTGCAGTGCGATCGCCGCTTCCAGACCACCGGTGCGCCACGTGATGATGCCCATGGCCACGGCCATGATCCCCACCGAGAGCTGCCCCCAGATGTCGTACGCGTGACCGAGCACGAACAGCGGCACCGGGAGCAGGATGGCCCACGCGGGGTGCTTGAGCCACCGGCCGATGGTCTGGGCCAGGTAGCCGCGGAACACGACCTCCTCCGCCGCGCACTGCAGGGGGACCACGAAGATCAGCAAGGCCATGAGCCACCAGAAACCGGGGGCCGGTTGCAAGGACACGGGCCTGCCGCCCGCGGCGAGTTCCAGGCCCACGGCGATCGCGTTGATCAGGGCGTAGATCGCGACCGCCGCCACGAAACACGTGAGCAGCCACTTCCACCGAATCCGCCCGGTCACGGAGAAGAGCAGCCCCAGGGGACGCGGGCCGAGCACCAGCCGGGCCAGCAGGGCGCTGGGGAGCATGAGGACCACGGAGCCGAAGAGGATGAAGAACACCACGGGGTCCAGCTGGTTCATGGCCAGCAGGTCCCCGTCGATCCGCTCCGGGGCCGCGAAGACCATGACGAGCAGGAATACGATGGTCAGAAGCAGGAGGACGGCCAGCAGGATGAGCCCCTCCACGAGCGGCATCCACCAGCGGTGGCGGGGGTCCGCGTGCGCCAAACGGTGGTAGAAGAGGCTACGGGTCCGTGGCGGATCCTGGACGGGGGGCGACGGACGGGACCACGGTGCGCTGGCGTGACTCATGACTCCACGGTAGCCGTCACGGGGGACGCTCAGGGCCCTCTGTGCAGGGTGCTGGCCGTGAATCCGGGGTGGCTCCGACGGGGAACCGGCGAATTCCGACCGCGGTATGAGATGCCAGCCCGGGGCGGATCCGCCCGATGGTACCGGAAGTCCCGGGTGGTCCGCCCCCCGGGGCGTTGACGACCGGGCTCGTGATCAGACGCCTCGATCCGGGCGGGTCAACGCCGGTAACGCTCCACGAACGCCCGTAGGATCCGCGGGGCCTGGTCCACGGCGGGACCGTTGACCACCCGGTCGATCACGGTGTCTGTGTCCTCCGGCCGGAAGTACCCCAGGTCCTTGTACGCGCGCACGCGGCTCACGAGCCCCTCGGGATCCAATTCGGGGTGGAACTGGGTGGCGTAAAGGTTGTTCTTGATCCGGTACATCTGCACGTGGCACGCGGTCCCGGTGGCGAGCAGCACCGCGTTGGGCGGCAGCACGCGGGTGCCCTCCTTGTGCCCCACGTACGCGCTGAACTCGCGGGGCAGTTGCACGAGTAGGGGATCCCGAGCCCCCTCGTCGGTCACGCTCACGGTGATGGGACCCACGTCCTCGTGGCACGACCGGTCCACCTTGGCCCCCTGGTGGATCCCCAGGGTGCCCACGCCGTAGCACGCGCCGAGGAACGGGAAGTCTCGGGCCACGACGTCGTCCAGCAGGGCGCTGATCCAGGTCTCAGCGACGCGCTGCGCCCTGGACTTCTCCTCCGGCGGGTCCGAGGAGTTGAACGGCGACCCGCCCACGATGATCCCGCTGTACCTGTCCAGGTCCAGCGCGGGCCACTCACCGGACTCCAGACGGATGCGTTCGAGTTGGTCCTCTTCGAGGCCCCCGAAGTGGGCCACGGCCCGGTATTCCTCGTCCGCGAGGACGTTGTCATCACGGGTGGCCAGCAGCACGAACGGTTTCATGGCTTACACCTATGCCACGGGGGCCTCGGGATGCAAACTGCCCGGGGACGAGGCCGCTTTCCGACGCTTCGATGACACCCGTGGAAGAGTCCGGCGGTTACTCGGAAGAAACGTGGTTCCACTCGGTGACTTACCCCGTGTGACCCAGTTCGCTGTTCCTAAATGAAATTTAGATTTCACATCACGAAATACCTGAGGATGGATCGTGGATTTAACCGAGTTCAACATCCTCGATCGTGAAGCCGCCGTCGCGGCCGTAGGACCGGCCCTGGACGTCCAGCGCTGGATCGAGGAACTCGTGTCCGGGCGCCCGTACGGGTCGAGGCCCCGCCGCGCTTCGTGCCCATCGCATCCATCGAGCACCTCCAGAATCACCTGCGGGAAGGTGACACCGTCAAGGATGGTAAGCTCGTGGACTCCGAGGGCAACGAGATCCCGTGCATTATCGCATCCGGTGAAGTGGTCCCGGCGCCCCTGGACTCCAAGAAGTCCGGGACCGCGGGCGAGCACTGATTTTCCGCCGCCAACCGTGTCCTCACGCGATGAGCGGAGGGGCGCGGTTCGCACATGTCCTTCACGTGCGGTGGCCGGACCCCCACCCGGGAACCGACAACCGCACGGTCAGAACTGCCCCGCCTCTCATGGCAGGAGAACAACACATGCAGCCTTCAAGCAATCACCACATTTTGAGTGGGTTGACGAATAATCTTCAGGACGCTGATGTTCAGGAGACGCAGGAG
>BMZV01000010.1 GCA_014652975.1 Kocuria marina
CAGTTCCTTCGGCATAACTCCATCCTCGTTTCCAAGGTCAGGAGCCTCCAACAAACTCACGGCGCTTCACGATGAGCAGGGGCAGCACTGGCGTGGGTGTCCCACTAATGGTGGTCGCTTCCATCCCTCAAACGGAGCGCGTCGTGTCACCGGATGCGCGGCACCGTCGGGAACAGCCAGAGGGCCCCTGCCATGGCAGGGGCCCTCTGGCTGTTGTTCGAGGACATCCAACAGCAGGTGCTGCGGCAAGATCCAGGGGGCAGTTGTCGGGTCGCTGGACATCGTGGCCATGGCATCTTTGAAGGGGCGCTATGGCCGGAATCGTTCAGGGGTGGGTCAGAGGCCGGTGAAGGTAGAAAAGAAGCGGAAGAACACCGAGGCAGCCACGGCCACGTAGGCGATGGCCACCAGGGTCCAGGCCCACTCGGTGGCGAAGCGCACCAACCGGGGCGGGGCGGGGATGACGCCGTGGGCGAGGTTGCGCACGGTGAGCAGGAGGAACAGCGGGATCATCGCCGCCCACACGATCATGCAGTACAGGCACAGGATGTAGATCGCGAACAGGGCCTGGGACCACAGCCAGATCACGAGCACCGCCCCGAGAGTGACCCCGACCTGCAGGCCCGCCCAGTACCAGCGCCCGAGGCGGGCCCCGGCCAGGATCGTCATGGCGGTGGTGATCACCACCGCGAAGGCGACGATGCCGATCAGCGGGTTGGGGAAGCCGAAGAGCTCCGACTGCCAGGTGCCCATGACTTGCCCGCAGGACACCCAGGGGTTGATGTCACAACTGGTGACGTGGCCCGGGTCCTTGTAGAGCTGAAGGCGCTCGAGCACCAGAATCGCCGAGGCGACCCACCCGATCACCCCGGTCACCAACAGGACCAGGGCGAAGGGGCGGCGACGGGCGAATCCGGGCAGGTGCTCCTCGGCGACCGGGCCGGCGCCTGGGTGGCGGTGGGCGCTGGTGGTGGTTTCAGCCATGGTGGATGTCCTTGGGGGTTCCTCGATCAACGGTGGCGTCGGTGGTGCCGTGCTGGTGTCTTCGAGCCAGGACGGCCAGGGCCGCGGCCAACAGGGGCAGGACCCCGGCCAAGAGGATGGAATGGGCCGCGGATTGTTGATCCGCCAGCGGAGAAGGCCCCCAGTCTCGGCCGAGTCCGGAGAACCACTCTGGTTGGATCACCGTCGGTGACAGGGCCGTGAACACCACCCAGATCCCCAGCACGGTGGCCACCGCGAGCAGCACCAAGGCCTGCGTGCGCACCGCTCTGCGGTCCGGTGGGGCGGCCAGCGCGGCGGTAGCGAAAATCAGGCCCAGGGCCACGGCGGTGGTGTTCATCAGCTCGTGGCCGACGTGGGTGTGCAGGGCCACGGCGAAGGCGGGGGTGTAGTAGAAGACGCCCAGCCCGGCCAGCATCAGGATCCCGGCCGGGGCCGGGTGAGCCAGCAGGGCCCCGGCCCGGGAGGTGCGCCATGCAGCGGCGAGCTCGCACCACCCGGTGCTGCCGTCAGTGCGGACCGGAACCAGGGCCGCGGCCAGGCGGCCGGGCGCTCCGGCGATCAGCAGCAGCGGCACCGGGAAGCTCAGCAGCAGGTGGGCGGCGGTGTGGACGCTGAACAGGATCGGGGCGTAGAGGGCCATCGCTCCGCAGGTGACGTAGACCAGCAGCACCAGACCGGCCAGGAATGCGGCCGTGCGTGCCACCGGCCATGGTGCGCCGGTGCGGCGCAGGTGTCGGGCCCCGCCCAGGTAGAGGCAAGCCGCGAGGATCGCCACGGCGATCCACAGCCAGTCGACGCGCCACTGGGTGAACCAACCGGAGAAGCTCAGGGGCGGGGGCAGGAGGTAGCCGGTGAGGATCTCCGCGGGGGTGATGTCAGGTTGTCTCTCCAGAGGCACCGGGGTGGGGGTGCGTGCCAGGGCCACGCCCAGGGCCATCACGGCGCAGAGGATGAAGACCTCCACGGTGATCAGCCGCCACACCCGGCCTAGCGTCGGGGTGCCGGCGGTGATCGCCCGGCGGTTCAGGTACCCCAGCACGCCCAGGGCCACGGTGGCGATCGTCTTGGCGATCACCAGCGCCCCGTAGCCGGAGTCCAGCCCGTCCCAGCCACCGATCCGGTAGACGGTGTTGATGACTCCCGAGACAGCCACCAGGACGAAAGCCACCCCGGCCAGGGCCGAGAAGCGTTCCAGCACGGTCCGGGCTGACCCGTGGCCGGTGGCGGGGGCGGTCAGCAGCGGGGCGAGCAGGGCGAGCACGATGATCCCGCCGGTCCAGATCCCGGCACCGAGCAGGTGCAGGGCCAGAGCATTGACGGCCCCGTTGTGATCATCGACCCCGGCCACGTGTCCCAGTTGGGACAGCGGGATGACGGCGGCCAGGGCCACCAGGGCGGTGGCGGCCACCGCCGCCGGGGAACGAACGAGCACGGCCAGGGTGGTGGTCAGTGCCGCGGCCACCGCGGTGACGGCCCATGCTTGGCCGGGGATCAGGCGGGTCACGTAGTAACCCAGTTGCCCGGTGAACTCGGCCGAGCCGGACACGGGAGCCCCGATGGTGTCGGCGTAGCTGAGCACGATGATCGCCACCGCCGCCAGGGTCCACACCGCGGCCGCGGCCGCAGCCACCGTCATGGCCCGGGCGAAGGCCGGGTGCTCGGCCCTGGTCTGTCCCGCTCCGGGGACCGGAGTGGACCGGGGCACCACGGTGGTGGCGAAGACCAGCCCGGCCCAGGTGATGCCCATGGCCAGGTGATGCACGGTCGTGGCCAGCGGCAACCCCCAGCGCACCAGGACCCCGGGATCGAGCACTTCCCGGGGCGCGGTGGCCCCGGAGGATCCCAGGGCCACCCACAGCACGGCCAAGGTCCCCACCCCGATACCGATGTAGACGGCAGCCATGGCGCGCCGGCGCCGTCCAGTCGGCGTCGGGCCGGGAGGCGGGGGGAGGACCACCGGCGGGGTGGGCGTGTGGGGTGGGGTGACCATTGGGTCAGTCGGTGGCTGCGGTTTCGACGGCGTCCCGGAAGCCTTCCAGGGACTCGGGGTTGAGCACTTCCCCATCGAGGAAGAACGTGGGAGTCCCACCCACCCCCAGAGCCTCACCGTCAGCGACATCGAGCTCGATGCGCTCCTGGGTGGCCGGATCAGCCACCGCGGCGTCGAAGGCGGCCATGTCCAGGCCGAGGTCTTCGGCAAAGCCGCGGAAGACCGCGCTCTGGTCCTCGGCCGACTCCCCCCACTGTTCCTGGGTCTCGAACATACGCTGGTACATCGCCTCGTACTGTCCCTGCTGGGCGGCGGCTTCGACCGCGAGGGCGGCGTTCATGGAGTTGCGGTGGCCCGGCAGCGGGAAGTAGCGGTGGACGAAGGTGACGGTGTCGGCGTACTCGGCCCGCAGCTCCTCGATGACGGGGTAGGCGGCCCGGCACCCTTCGCACTCATAGTCCAGGAACTCCACCAGCACGGCCTGTTCGTCCGGTGCCTGGGAGAGCACCCGGCTGTTCTCCCGCACGACCTGCCCCTGGCCCTGGGGCACCGTTTCGGGGGTGGAGTTGGCACGGGCGATGAGGATCGGGATGGCCACGGCGGCCACGACGGCGACCAGGAGGACCCACACGATGATCTTGGCCTTGGAGGGCTTCTGCTTTGGGGTGGGCGGGCTGGCGGTAGTACTCACAGGGGTGTCCGTTCTGTCTCCGGCAGCAGGGCGTACCGGTGGAGGGGGCTAGGGGTGGAGGGTCTCATCGTGGCGGTGGGAGGCCGGTTCGATCTGGAAGGTGGAGTGCTCGATGGCTACGTCGAAGTCACGGGCCACGCAGGCCTGCAGATCCGCCAGGACGACCCCGGCGTGCTCAGCGTTCAGGCAGCCGTCGTGGACGGTGACGTGGGCCGAGAGCACCGGGGTGTCGGAGTCGATGCGCGAGGCGTGCAGATCGTGCACACCGACCACGTGCGGCAGGGCTTCCAAGCGGGTGCGGACCTGCTCGAGGTCCAGGCCCTTCGGGGTGGTTTCCATCAGGACCTCGATGGTGTCGCGCAGCAGGATCAGAGCCCGCGGCACGATCAGGGCGGCGATCAACAAGGACACGACCGCATCCGCCCGGGTCCACCCGGTGGTGGCGATGACGATCGCGGAGACGATCACCGCTACCGAGCCCAGGGCGTCGTTGGCCACCTCCAGGAACGCGGCCTTCATGTTCAGGTTCTCCCCCCGGCCCGAGGCGAGGATGACCAGCCCGATGATGTTGCCGACCAGCCCGACCACCCCGAACCACAGCATGGCCGTGGACTCGACCTCGGGGGGCTCCAACAGCCGGCGCACCCCTTCGACGGCGATGAACCCGCCCACAGCCAGCAGCACCGAGGCCTGGGCGGCCGCGGCGACGATCTCGGCGCGCTGGTACCCCCAGGTGCGTTTGTCCGTGGCCGGTTTCAGCGCCAGGGTCGCGGCGGTGAGGGCGATGAGCAGCCCGGCCGAGTCGGTGAACATGTGCCCGGCATCGGCCAGCAGCGCCAGGCTGCCCGAGACCACCGCACCGATGATCTCGGCGACCATAATCGTGGCGGTGATGGCGAACACCACTGCCAGTTTCCCCCTCCGCCCGGCGCCGGCGTGGGAATGATCGTGCTCGCCGCTCATACCGGAATCTCCTGGGTGGTGGCGTCATCGGCGAGGGCCTCGGCGGCGCACTCGGGTGTCCCGCACCGGCACACCGGTTCGACGGTGAGGATAGTGCCCAGCAGGTCCTCCAACGCGTGGGCCAGCTTGGGGTCCGAGAGTTCATAGCGCACGTTGCGCCCCACCGGCACGCCCACGACCAACCCGCAGTCGCGCAGACAGGCCAGGTGGTTGGACACGATCCGCCGGCTCACCCCGATCCGGGCCGCCAGTTCCGAGGGCACCGCTGGGCCCTGCTGCAGCTGCAGCAGCACCGCGGCCCGGGTGGGATCGGCCAGTGCTTTGCCGAAACGGGACATCGCCGCGACCGGGGACAAGATCCTCATCCAATAACCGTACAGCAGAATCTGTATCAA
This sequence comes from Kocuria marina, assembly GCA_014652975.1. Taxonomy (GTDB): domain Bacteria; phylum Actinomycetota; class Actinomycetes; order Actinomycetales; family Micrococcaceae; genus Kocuria; species Kocuria marina. The sequence continues at coordinate 5,045 of BMZV01000010.1, forward strand.
AGGAGATGAGGGGCTTCCCTTGATGATCGGGCAATGTCCAGCTCGTATTCATACGGTGAGGGCGGACGGGGGTGCCGTCCGCCACTGCGGCATCCCCGTCCCCCGAGCCATCGCTGCACCCTAAGGGCTCTCGCTCCAATGCCGAGGCGGAGCAGGATAAGCACTGCCCGCGTCCAGCGGAAGACAGGGCAAGGCCATGAGCACTCTCCGATCCTCTCCGCAGGACTGCTCCCCGTGTGCCGATTCGCTGGCGTGTGCACATCGACAGGATCGTGGCAATCGTTCGAGTCTGCGGCTACAGCTGCGGAGTGCACCCATGCGGTCCATCCGAGTGCACCCATGCGGTCCATCGACGATGATCCTGGCGGGGCACTCCGCACCTGACGGATGAGCCCACCGGCCGGCCTTCACCACATCGGCGAGACTCACCGGTAGGTGTAGTACCCGTCGACGGGCATGGCGTTGACGGAGTGGACGAAGGTGCCCTGGGTCGGGTTCAGCGCCGAGACCATCTTGCCGCCACCGATGTAGATGCCGATGTGGTTGCCGCCGTTCTGGGACACCAGGTCACCAGGCTGCGGGTTGGACGTCGGGGTGGCGGCGGCGATCTGCTGGAAGCTGGTGCGGGGGATGTCGATGCCGTTCTGGGCGTAGACCCAGCCGGTGAATCCGGAGCAGTCCCAGGCCCCGAAGGAGGTCCCGCCCCAGACGTAGCCGGTGCCCACGCCCTGCATGGCCGTGCCCACGATGCCGCCGGCGGCCGGGGCGATCTCGGTGATGGCGGTGGACTGCGGGCTCACGCTCGAGGTGGCGGCGCTCTGCTGCGGGGCCGGGGCTTGGTCGACGGGGGCGGCGGGCTGCGCGGCGACCGGGGCCGGGGTGGTGTAGGAGGCCAGATCGGCCATCGCCGAGGCCGGAGCCGCATAGGAGGACCCGGAGGCGGCGGGGATCTCGGCGTAGGCCTGGGCCGGAGCGATGGAGCCCACCAGCGCTGCGCCGGCGGCGGCGACGACGGTGGTGGTACGCACGGCGCGCGAGGAGGTCTGGGCGCGGTGACGGGCAGTGTGCTGCTTGAAAAGCGACATGGTGGAGTTCCTCCCTTTGCCTACGAGGTGAGCTGTCGGATGCGGGTGGGAGACACCCGGCCGCAGAACGCACGCGCTCTGAGACTTAACCCCAAGGCCCCGGTACACCGGGACCGGTAATGGTTCCCCCGCTTCTGCCAAGCGATTTCTCTTCAGGAACCCCGAGCACCGGCAGAACTCGGCGATGTGCCACGAGGGCGCCGACAGGATCAGTGGTCGGCACGCACTGAAGAGTACAAGGAGATTACGAAACAATCACAATCCGATTCGGGAATGTATAGAGATCGTAAAGAAGTGGTCAAGGCTTGATGAAGACCTGAATTGTTGTCGGCTTTTTCCTGTTAATTTCCCGAGAAAGGCGGGGCGCTCTGCGCTTTGAGTGAGGTGGCTTGTTGGTGCGTGGACGCTGCGCGGGGAGTCGTCGCCCACACAGCGGTGGGGACAGGAGCCACTTCAAAAGGCGCGGCGGGTGGATCGAGAGCGAAGCCCGCGGCCATCCTGGGATATTTCGCGCTGCATCAAGCCCCGGAAATTTGGGCTCTGTCCATGCTCGCACTGACTGGCGGAACGTTAGCCAGCGTTGTGGTCGAGGAGATGCCCGACCAAGCCCACGAAGGCGACACCAGCGTGCCGGGACCGATCCTGCTCACCGGCGGAGTTGCGCTGTTCGCCGCGATCTCCGTCTACCTCGGTTCCTGAGAAGCCGTGCGCCCCGGCGTCCTCGTCTCGGGGCGCCGACGCGTGCCGACCGTGCTCAGTGGGCGCAGTTGGGACCGCATCCACCGCAGTGTGCACCGTCCTCGGCGGTGAGGACCGCAACGGGAGTGCAGCAGGCGTCTCCGCGCCAGGCCTCCAGCCCCTCCTTGACCGCCACGGCGGCGATCACCAGCGCAGCCAGCGGGTCGGCCCAGGACCAGCCCAGGGTGCTGTTGAGCACCAGGCCTACCAGCAGCACGGCGGAGAGGTAGGTGCACAGCAGGGTCTGCTTGGAATCGGCCACCGCAGAAGCAGAGCCCAGCTCCCGGCCGGTGCGGCGTTCGAACCAGGACAGGAACGGCATGATGAGCAGGCTCACCGCGGCCAGGGCGATCCCGACCGGGGAGTGTTCCGGCTCGGCGGCCCCGAGCAGGGCGCGGATCGCATCGACGGTGACGAAGGCAGCCAGGCCGAAGAAGGAGAACGCGATCACCCGCATCGCCACCTTTTCCCGTCGGTGCGGGTCCGGGGCGGCGAACTGCCACGCCACCGCCGCCGCGGAGAGGACCTCCACGATCGAGTCCAGGCCGAAGCCGATCAGCGCCGAGGAGGAGGCGATGGTGCCGGCGGTCAGGGCGATGACCGCCTCGAGCACGTTGTAGGTGATGGTGCCGGCCACGATCCAGCGCACCCTGCGGTGCAGCACCGCCCGGCGTGCATCGGCGATGGGCTTGGGGTCCAGGGTCAGGGAGGTCATGTGCAGGTGCATCCTTCCGGGGAGCAGCAGGTCGGGTCCACGGTGACCACCAGCTCCAGCAGGTCCCCCAGGGCAGCCCCGAGGCGGGGATCGGCCAGGGAGTACCAGGTGCTGCGCCCCTCGGCGGTGGAGGTCACCAGCCCGCACCCGCGCAGGCACCCCAGCTGGTTGGAGATCACCTGCTTGGACACCCCCAGGGCCTGAGCCAGTTCCGAGGGCCGGGCCGGGGCGTCTCGGAGGGACAGCAGGATCCGGGTCCGGGTCCCGTCCGAGAGAGCATGGCCCAACCGGGACAGGGCCGAAGTATGGGTGGGGGTCACCGCGGTCATCCCCCCTACGGTACAGGTTTCTGTGTACTGTTGAGGGGTGGCCTGCTGGCACTCCTCGGGCGCACCAGCGGGTCACCCGGGGCGTGCTGCGTTTGCCGGATCGAGGAGGACCGTGATGATGTCGGAAGTGGCCCCGGCTCTGGCGCTGGGCCTGTACCTGGCCGGCCTGGTGACCGCCTTCGGTGTGCGGTCGTGGATCCACCGGCGCCGCACCGGCTCCAGCGGCTTCCGCGGGGTGAGCGGGGCGCCCGGCTCGCCCGAGTGGTGGGGCGGGATCCTGTTCGCGGCCGCCCTGGTTCTCGGTGCGGCCGGGCCCGTCCTGGCCCTCACCGGCACCGTGGCCGCACCCCGGCTCCCGCAAGCACTGTCCTGGGCCGGGGCGGTCGTCACCGTGGTGGGTTTCCTCGGTGTACTAGCCGCCCAGGCCGGCATGGGCGCCTCCTGGCGGGTGGGTGTCGACGCCACCGAACGCACCGAGCTGGTCACCACCGGGGCTTTCGCCGTGGTCCGCAACCCGATTTTCACCGCGATGCTCACCACCCTGGCCGGCCTGACCCTCCTGGTGCCCACCGTGGTCACTGCAGCGGCGTGGCTGTGCTTGCTGGTGGCCGTGGAGCTGCAGGTCCGTCTCGTCGAAGAGCCCTACCTGCTGAGCACCCACCGACAGGCCTACGCCTCCTACGCCGCTCATGTCGGCCGGTTCATGCCCGGTCTCGGCCGACTCCGCCCCGCACCCCTGGGCGAGCTGACCCCCTGAACCCAGGACCCCACCACTGGCCGACAGTTCCCCCACCCCAGGAGACCAGCACCGTCCGGAGTTCCATGCCCCTGTGATCGGCTGTCGAGGCGCCCAGCCCCTCCTGCGCGCGCACGTTTGGGGGCATGACCAAGCCCTCGAGGCCGGGCCCCCATTCCCCGCGCCGAAAAGTTCGTATAGCTTAACTTTCTATGAGGACCGGGACCGGGCGCACCGGCTCAACAGGTGTTGCCGCCACTTCCCCAGGAGAGCGGTGGGTGCGCCGCCAACCGCTGCCCTGGTTGTTGGGTCCAGCCTTCGTGGCCGCGGTCGCCTACGTGGACCCGGGCAACGTCGCGGCGAACCTCACCGCCGGCGCCCAGTACGGGTACCTGTTGGTGTGAGTGCTGGTGGCCGCCAATGCCATGGCGGTACTCATCCAGTACCTCTCGGCGAAGGTCGGGCTGGTCACCGGATCGAGCCTGCCCGAGTTGCTGGGCGACCGATTGCCCCGGGGCTGGCGGCTGGCCTACTGGGTCCAGGCCGAGCTGGTGGCCGCGGCCACTGACCTGGCCGAGGTAATCGGCGGGGCGATCGCCCTGCACATCCTCTTCGGGATCCCGCTGCTGGCCGGGGGCGTGATCGTCGGGGTGATCTCGATGCTGCTGCTGGTCCTGCAGACCCGCCGGGGCCCTCGGTTTTTCGAGTTCGTCGTGACCGGCCTACTGGCGATCGTCACCGCCGGTTTCGTCACCGGCCTGTTCTTCGGCCCCGTGTCGTGGGACGAGGCCGTCGCCGGGATCGTCCCACGGTTCGAGGGCACCCCGACGGTCCTGCTGGCCGCGAGCATGCTCGGGGCCACGGTGATGCCCCACGCCATCTACGCCCACTCCGCCCTGGCGCGGGACCGCCACGGGCACTCGGTGCCCGCCGAGGCCCTGCCGCGGCTGCTGACCGCCACCCGGTGGGACGTGCTGCTGTCCCTGCTCGTGGCCGGGTCGGTGAACATCGCGATGCTGCTTTTGGCCGCGGGCAATCTCGCCGGGGTGCCCGGCACCGACAGCATCGAAGGAGCCCATGCGGCGATCACCGCCGCCCTGGGCCCGGCCGTCGGGGTCGCCTTCGGCATCGGGTTGCTGGCCTCCGGTCTGGCCTCGACCTCGGTGGGCTCCTACGCCGGATCAGCGATCATGGGCGGGTTGCTGCACGTGCGCATCCCGGTGTTCACCCGCCGGCTGATCACCCTGATCCCGGCCCTGGTCATCATCGCCGTCGGGGGGGACCCGACCTGGGCGCTGGTGCTGTCCCAGGTGCTGCTGAGCCTGGGCATCCCTTTCGCCCTGATCCCGTTGGTGCGACTGAGCAGCAACCGGGATCTGATGGGCGCCTTCGTGAACAAGGTGGCCTTGACTGTCGCCGCCTGGGTGGTCGTGGCCCTGATCGTGTCGTTGAATCTGGCGCTGATCATCCTGACCGCCACCGGGGCCGATTGAGTGGGCCCGGCAGCTCCGGCGCGGCACTCGGTAGCGTGGATCCCATGGACTTGAGTGAGATCACCCCGGTCGCCCAGGACTATCTCAAGGCGATCTGGTCGGCCACCGAATGGGGCGACCCGCCGATCACCACCACAGCCCTGGCGGCGCGGATGGGGACCTCCGCCCCCAACGTCACCGACACCGTCAAGCGACTGGCCGCCCAGGGGCTCGTCGAGTACCAGCCCTACAAACCCGTCACCCTCACCCCGCAGGGGCGCGCGTACGCGGTCGCGATGGTGCGCCGGCACCGACTGCTGGAGACCTTCCTCGTCACCACCCTGGGGTATCCGTGGGAGGAGGTCCACGACGAGGCCGAACGTCTCGAGCACGCCGTCTCCGACGCGATGATCGAGCGCATCGACGCCCAGCTGGGACAGCCTACGGCCGATCCGCACGGGGACCCGATCCCCACCGCGCAGGGACGCACCCGCCGCCCACTCAACACCACCCGGCTCACCAGGGCGAGGCCGGGACGATACGAGATCGTTCGTCTCTCTGATGCCGACCCGCAACTCCTGACCCGGTTCCGCGCCTGCGGCCTCGTGCCGGGCGGGCCTTTTCGTGTCATCGCCCAGGGAGCCAGCGGAACCACCGGTGTACCGGGGAACCAGCACACCGCGATCGATCTGGCCCCGGTGGAAGCCGAGGCCATCTGGGTGACACCCATCACCATCCTCAATACTCTCCGGAGCCTCTGAGAGCTGGTCACCGGACGAGCCCCTCACAGGACGCCGGTCTCAGCCGGCGGAGAGGATCTCGACGATGCGCTCCGGGTGACGGGTCGAGGTCAACCAATAAGGGGTGGGATCCACGGGATCGGTGATCTGGATGCGGACCACCGGGCCCACGGAGACGCGGAAGTTCATGTAGGCGCGGGCGTCAAGCTCGGGGCCCCGCACCCGTTGCACGGCGCTGCCGCGAAACGCTTCGGCCTCGCCCACAAACCGACGCTCGATACGGGCCCGCCCCACCTGCAACGACTCCCCGGTGATCACGATCCCGGTGCTCGAAACAATCAACGCCACCGCAGTGCCGCCGGCGACCACGGCCCCGACGGCCGTCCCGGCCCACATGTTGATCGGGGCCAGGGCAATGAAACCCACCAGGCCCGCGAAGAGCACGAGCAACCACATCCACCACGCGGCCGACAACCGTTCCTCGTACAGGACCGCCCCAGGGGCGGCCTTCGCGGGAAGGTTTTCGGCCCCAGGTTCGGCCGGGGAGGATCCCTGGGCGCTGCGGGACTCATCGGGTGGGCAGACGCCGGGGGACGCAGGATGGGACATGCTGCAACCCTCTCATGACAGCGCCCCCGCGGACCTTCTGGTCCGTGATCCCGGGGAGCAGATCCCGTCCGATCTGGGGTTTCTGGTTCGGCCCGATCACTGCCCCACCCAGAAATGACTTTGTGATGGGCGACAAGTGAGGAGTGTTCATCGATACCCGGCACTTCGGGAGCCCCCGTCGAGGACCTGGAGGCCACGGTTCTGCTGCCCAAGAATTGCATCCAGTGGTGCAAGAGCAATGCTGCGGGGTGCTGTCACCAGCCACGACAGCGTGCGGATGGGGCCCTCACCGATGTTATGTGGGTGAGGGCCAGCCACAAGCTGGATGGCCCCCACCAAAGCGCGATCAGTGCCCGAGGCCGGTCTTGTGGCTCACGTCCTTGTACCAGTCCGACCAGCCGTGACCGTCCCAGTAGCGGTACTTGACCACGTGGTACACCTTCTTGTCCTGGTGGTGATTGAAGTGGCGCCACTGCCCCCCCGCCCCAGGTTTCACCGCCGTGGTGGTTGAAGCTGTACTGGTAGTAGTCACTGCCGTGCTCGTGAGAATTCCCGTACTTGTCCTCGGCGTAGTAGTACTGCTTCACCTGCACCTTGGTGTAGCTGGGCTGACCCCGTTTTTTAGGTCCGGTGGTTCTGGGAGTCGTCCTGTCGCCCGTGGTTGCGGGCAGGGAGACTGGTCAGATCATGTCGAACAGCAGGAAGCGTCACACCCCGGAGCAGGTCGTCCGCAAGCTCGGGCAGGCCGACAGGATGCTCGCCGACGGCAGCGACATCGCCGCGGTGTGTCGGGAGCTTGGGATATCCGAGCAGGGGGCTTGACCCTTGATCTTGGACACGCGGTATCCAGCACGATGCTGGGGAAGCGAGAATCCAAGGATGGCCAGGAAGAACTACACCGACGAGTTCCGTCGCCGGGCGGTGGACTTGTACGAGTCCACGCCGGGCGCGACGCTCAAGGGGATCGCGGCGGATCTGGGCGTGTCCCGGGGCTCGTTGAAGGAGTGGGTCGACAAGCTCGGCTCTAGGACCACGACCGCGGGGGCGCCCACGGCCGCGCCGGCCGGTCGGCCGGAGTCGCAGGCTGCGCGGATCGCCCGGCTGGAGGCCGAGAACGCGGCGCTGCGGACCGAGCAGGCCAAGCTCGCCGAGGAGCGGGACATCTTGCGCCAGGCGGCGAAGTATTTCGCCGGGGAGACGAACTGGTGAACCGCTTCCAGTTCGTTGAGGACCACAAGGACGCCTGGAGCGTGAAGCGGTTGTGCGAGGTCGTGGAGATCGCGAGGTCGTCGTTCTACGCATGGCTGGCCGCCGCGCCGCAACGGGCCGCGAGGGTGGCAGCGGACGCGGCGCTGGCGGCACGGATCCGGGCGCTGCAAGACCCGCAGCAGGGCGGGGACCGCGCATCCGGGGCGCCGCGGATCACCGCCGACCTCAACGAGGACGCGCCTGCCGACGAGCGGGTCAACCACAAGCGGGTGGCCCGCGTGATGCGTCAGCACGGCTTGGCCGGCATCCGCCTGCGCAAGCGCGTGAAGACTACGGTGCCGGACCAGTCCGACCGGAAGTTCCCCGACCTGGTCGGCCGAGACTTCACCGCTGGGGAGCCGGGCCGCCGCTACGTGGGCGACATCACTTACCTGCCCATCGCCGACGGCACGAATCTCTACCTCGCGTCCTGCATCGATCTGGGCTCGCGGAAGCTGGCAGGGTGGAGCATGGCCGGGCACATGCGCACCGAACTCGTCGAGGACGCGCTCAGGACCGCGCGGCGCGAGCGCGGCACTCTGCGCGGCGCGATCTTCCACTCGGACCACGGGTCGGTCTACACCTCGAAGTCGTACGCAACTCTCTGCGAGCGGCTCGGGGTGACCCAGTCGATGGGCGCGATCGGCTCGTCCGCGGACAACGCCTTGGCCGAATCGTTCAACGCGGCTCTCAAGCGCGAGCTGCTCGAGGGTCGCCCCGCGTTCCCCGACCAGGCCACGGCTTACCGGGCCGTGTTCCGGTGGGCGAACCGCTACAACACCCGCCGCCGCCACTCCGCGATCGGCAACATCGCCCCGAACGCCTACGAGACCGCTGCGTCCGCTATGAAGCGCCCTGGGTCTGATGGAGACTCGCGCTATTTGATTCCGACCAGGTGTTCGCGGTCGGCTTGGA
>BMZV01000011.1 GCA_014652975.1 Kocuria marina
CAGTTCCTTCGGCATAACTCCATCCTCGTTTCCAAGGTCAGGAGCCTCCAACAAACTCACGGCGCTTCAGCGGTCGTGTCCGGGCGCACTCCGGCCAAGGTCGCCCTCGGCTACGTGGTGGCCCAGGTGCTCGGGGCGCTGGTCGCGGTGGGCATGCTGTGGGCGGTGCTGATGACACTGATTGATGCCTCCACCACCGCCCAGGCCTTGGGGGCGGTGGCCAACGGCTACGGGGAGAACTCCACCTCCCAAGCCGGTTGGTCCACCGTGCTTCTGGTCGAGTTCGTGGCGACGACGCTGTTCGTCCTCGTGGTCCTGGGCTCGACAGCCCCACGGGCCAACGCGGTCCTGGCCCCGGTGGCGATCGGGGCGAGCTTCGCCTTCCTGCTCACCATCCTGGCGCCTTTCGACGGCGGGTCGCTGAATCCGGCCCGCTCCACCGGCACCGCGGTTATCGGGGGTGTTGAAAGCCTGTCTCAGCTGTGGCTGTTTTGGGTTGCCCCGTTGCTGGGGGGTCTGGTGGCGGGTCTGATCTACCGTGTGGTAGATCTGGGCCGCTCACCCCGCCGCGCCACCGTGCCGCCCGCCGAAGACGCCACAGCGAGCACCGACACCTCCATCGCCCCGGGAGCGTGAGGGAGCCGAGCGGTGTCTCGTCACGGGATGGTCCTACTCGCCATGGCGTCTTCTCGGAGCCTTCCGGATTAACCCGTGCCAGCGCAGGTCAGCCGGGCGCCGGCGCTGAGGACGGGTCGAGCAGAGTCCCCGGAAGGGCTGTATCCCATCTGGGACGCCTGGAATTTTCTGCGTTGGCGGGACGGTCAGGGAACACGCGTCAGTGACCGGTCGCCGTTTCTAGCCTGCGCATGGTCACTGGTCTGTGCATGGTCACTGGGCTGTGGTGCGCAGTGCTGGTGCGCTCCTGGCAGGTGGAGGCGAACGTCTGCTCCAGTGCGTTGTTCGGCGTGGTGGGTCACGAGCACGACGATGCGGTCGGACAGTGCTGAGCGCAGGTCGGAGATCAGCGAGTGGGCAGCGGGTGCGTCGAGGTGAGCGGTGGGTTCGTCGAGGAGCAGGACGTCGGCGCGGGTGAGCAGCGCCCTGGCGACGGCGATGCGTTGTCGTTGCCCTCCCGAGAGGCTCCCTCCGCTCGGGCCGACTGGTGTGTCCAGGCCCTGGGGCAATCCACCCATGAAGGACTCCAGGCCCACGCGGGTAAGGACCTCATGCATGTCCTCATCGGTGGGCCGATCGTTTTTCCCCCGGGCGAGCAGGAGGTTCCCGCGGATGGTGGAGTCGAACAGGTGTGCCTCCTGGGGGCACCAGGCGAAGCGTCGCCGCAGCTGCCGGGCGTCGAAGGTGGTGCTGTCGGAGCCGTTGACCTGCCATGAGCCCTCCGCGGCGGGCAAGTGGCCCAGGAGGGTCGCCAGCAGGGTGGATTTGCCTGAGCCGGAGGGACCTTCAACGACGAGCCACCGGCCCCGGCGCACGGTGGCCTGGAGGTGGCGGAATGCCGGGGCCGGCGCCTGCGGCCAGGTGACGGCCAGGTCGGCCAGCGTCAGCTCTTGGACCTGAGCCGGAACCAGCCCGGCGGGGGGCCGAGGTCGCTTATGGCGGGTGGTTGTGGCGGTGACGGCATGGACCTTGCGCAGCGACTGGGCCAGCGCGGGCCACTGCTGTACCGCATCGACCGCGCCGAGCAGCGGATCGATCAGGCCCAGGGGCAGCAGCACGAGTGCGGCGACGACCGGTGCGGAGATTGTGCCTGCCGCCCGGGCTTCGACGGTGGTTGCCAGCATGAGCACGGAGGAGAGGGAGCAGGCCAGCACCACGACGGCCTCGCCCAGGCCCCGCGCCCAGGCAGTGGACCGGGTTGCGGTGTCCGCGGACTGCTCGAGGTCGTCGAGCCGGGCGAGCATGTCCTTGGCTCGATCGTTGGCGCGCAGCTCGTCGGAGGCGGCGACCATCGCGGCGAAGCGGCGGATCACGCTGGAGCGCACGACGGTGAGGTGGCGGGCCGCGGATCGGTCGGCCAGCAGCGCCGCGACGGGCCCGGCGAGCAGCCCGCCGAGGACGGCGACCAGTAGCGTGGGCACCGCGCTGGGGCACAGGGCCATGACGGCGACGACAGCCCCCAGGGCGGTGCCGGCCCCGGCCATCGGTGGCAGCAGGACCCGGGGGGCCAGGTCGCGGACCCGGTCGGCGGCGTCGACCAGGTGCTCCAGGGCCGCCCCACCGGTGGCTAGAACCCGGGAGGCCAGGCCTCGGGCGGCCAGCCCGGCCCAGATCCGGGACCTGAGCTCGGTGGTGGCGGACAGGACGGCGTCGTGGGTGGCCAGTCGTTCGGCGTAGCGCAGCACGGCGCGGCCGATGCCGAAGAAGCGGACGCCGACGATGGCGACCATCAGGTACATGATTCCCGGCTGCTCGCTGGCGCGCACGATTAGCCAGCCCGACAGCGTGGTGAGGGCGGCGGCGAACAGGGCTGAGGCCGTCCCCAGGGCCGCTGCCCCCAACATGCGCCAGCGAGTGGAGGCGAGGAACGCCCTGAGCTCGCCCAACGCACCACCGCAGGTCTCGGCGAGTGAAGAAGTGAACGCCTCGCCCTGGCGATCGGAGGCCTGCTGCTCCTCCGGGGCGGTGGTTCCTGGCTGGCGATGCGCCCCCTCCCCGCGGGGGCTGGCGGGCTGCCCCAGGAGCACTTTCTGGTCGGCGAGGGCGGTGATCTCGGTTTCGTGGGAGGCCAGGATCACGGTGGTGGTGCCGCGCAGGTTGTCGATGAGGTTTCTGATGCGGTGCGCGTTGGTGGGATCGAGGTGGGCGGTGGGCTCGTCGAGGAGCAGCAGCCGGGCCCCGGCGGTGATGCGGACCAGGCCCCGGGCCAGGCCCAGGCGGCGCAGTTCCCCGGGGCTGAGTTGGTTCGGGTCCGCCTCGGCCAGCCCGGTCAGTCCGACTCGCGCGAGGGCGTGGTGGGTGGAAGCGGTGTCGTGGGCGTAGAGCTGGATCTCGTCGAGGACGGTCTCGCCGACGGTGTGGATGTGCTGAGGCACCCAGGCCACTGCAGCCGGGTCGATCCCGTGGATGGTTCCTTTTTGGGCTTCGATGGTTCCGGCGAGGACCCCGAGCAGGGTGGATTTGCCGCTGCCGCTGGGGCCTTCGACGCTAGTGATAGTTCCGGAAGGGATTTCGGCGTCGAGACCGGATACTGCTGGGGAGGGCCGTCCTGGGTAGCGCACGACCACGCCACTGATTCGCACCGCGGGTGCCTGGTCCGCTGGGGTGTCCGGCTGGGGGTTGATCGTTGCGGGGTTCGATTCCGGTGGCGTCGGTCTGCGGATGTCGGGGGCCGGGGGCTCGGCGACGATCTCACGGGAGCAGTGCAAGGCTGCCATGCCGTCCTGGGAGGCGTGGAAGGCTGCGCCGAGGTCGCGGAAGGGGGCGAAGCATTCGGGGGCGAGGATGAGGGCAATGAGTCCCACCAGGAGGTCGAGGTCACCGTAGACGAGGCGCACGCCGACGAACACCGCCACGACGGCGACCGAGAGCGTGGCGATCAGCTCGAGCACGAGCGCGGAGAGGAACGCGGTGCGCAGGGTCACCATGGTTGTGTGCCGGTGCTGCTCGGAGACATCGCGCAGCGCCGCAGCCTGCTCCTCGATCCGTCCCAGGCCCACGAGGACGGGCAGTCCACGGGCGAGTTCGACCAGGTGGTGGGAGAGTCGTTGAAGGGCGGCGGAGGACTCCTCAGCCTTGTCCTGGGAGTGCAGCCCGATCAGTGCCATGAACACCGGAATCAGGGGCACGGTGAGCACGATGATGAGGGCGCTGACCCAGTCGGCGGCCAGGATCCGCGCCCCGACCAGCAGAGGCACGGTGGTGGCGGCGGTGACCGAGGGCAGCACGCGCGCGTAGTAGTCGTCGAGGGCGTCGAGGCCGATGGTGCCCACAGTGGTCGTGGCGCCGACGTCGTGGCCGCCCCCGGCCAGGAGGCGGGTGGCGAGTTCTCGGCGCAGCCCCCGCTTCGCCCGACCGGCGGCGCGGACGGCGACGACCTGGGTGGCCCAGGTGGTTGCGGCACGCAGCAGCCCGGCACCGACCCCGACCAGCAGAGCCCGTTGCCAGGCCGCCGTGTCATGAGCGATGACCCCGACGATGCCGCGGGCCAGGGCTTCGGCCATGCCGATCAGAGCCAGAGCCTTGAGCGCTCCGAGGAGGCCGAGGGTGAAGACTGTGGCAGCACCACCGGGGCCCAGCGGGGGACGTTTCATGCCTGCTGGTTCCCGTCCGTGCCCGTCCCCGGCACACCCTCACGTCGGGTACCCGCGGCGCGGCTCGGGGCAACGGCGGGAAGGACGGGGTGGGGGGCGGGAAGATGGCCGGTGGTCAGGCGCCGGCGGAACACCCAATAGCTCCAGCTCTGAGCGAGCATCACCGAGGGCAAGCCGATGGCCGCCACGACGGTCATGACCCCCAGGGTGTAGTCGCTGCTGGAGGCGTTGGCCACCGTCAGGTGGTGGGCGGGGTCGATCGTGGAGGGCAGGACCACGGGGTAGACGTTGGCGAAGATTGAGGTAAGGCCGCAGAACAGCAGTGCGGCGGAGCCGGCGAAGGCGCGGCCTTCCCGGCCCAGGCGGGCGCTGGTCCACCCGAAGAGCGCGGCGACGACCGCGGCACCGACCAGGGGCCAGGTCCAGGCCTTGTCGTGGAGCACTTGAACGGCCAACACCCACACGGTGAGCGGCACCAGCGCGGCCGGGCCGAAACGGAGGAGGAACTGGCGGGCACGCACCCGGACCGGGCCCTCGGTCTTCAGTCCCAGGAAGGCCGAGGCGTGCACGAGGCAGAAACCGACCAGCGCCAGCCCACCGAGCAGCGCGTAGGGCGTGAACCAGGCGAAGGCCCCGCCGACGCGGTCGCCGTTGGCGTTCAGCGGCAGGCCCGTAGTGGTCAAAGCCAAGGCAGCACCGAGCCCGAAGGCGACCAGGAACGATCCCCCGCCCAGGGCCCGGTCCACCCACCGCCGCCACCGGTCGCTGTGGACCTTGCCGCGGTACTCGATGGACACCGCCCGGAAAATCAGCCCGACCAGGACGAACACGAAGGGGACGTACAGGGCAGAGAACAAGGAGGCGTACCAGTCGGGGAAGGCGGCGAAGAGCCCGGCGGCTGCGGTGATCAGCCACACCTCGTTGCCGTCCCACACCGGGCCGATGGTATTGAGCATCTGCCGGCGCTGGCGCTCATCGCGGGTACTGGTGAGCATGAGCATCCCCACGCCCAGGTCGAAGCCGTCCAGGAGGATGAACCCGGTCCACAGCACCGCGATGGCGATGAACCAGAGAGTGGGAAGCAGTTCCATGTCAGGGGCCGTTCTGTGGTCGTCGGGCTCAGTAGGCGAAGGCCAGCACGTCATCGCGCCGACCGGTCATGCCCTCGGGATGGGCGGGGTCATCTTCGTGGTGGGCGAGCTCGGGCATGGCCGAGGCGACCCCGCCGCGCACGTAGCGCACGAGCAACCTCGTCTCCACCACCAGCAGGACCGCGTAGATCAGCCCGAGGGTGATGAGGGAGAAAAGGATCTCCTCCCCGCTGACTCCCGGGGAGACGGCAGCGGCGGTGTACATGTACACCCCGTCCACACCACTGGGGTTGGGATTCGGGACGACCACGAACGGTTGCCGTCCCATCTCGGTGAACACCCACCCGGCAATGTTGGCCCCGAAGGGTGCCAGGATGGAGGCCACCGCCACCCACATCAAGGGCTTGGAAGCCGGGACGGTGCCCTTCCGGGTGAGCCACAGCGTCAGCGCCGCGAAGCCGGCGGCGAGCATGCCGAAGCCGATCATCAGGCGGAACCCCCAGTAGGTGACCTCCATTAGGGGCAGGTAGTCGATCTTTTGGCCGGCCCGTTCGCCGTACATGGGGTCTTCAGGCAGGTGGGTGCCGTAGGCGGCCTCGTACTGTGGGATGAGGGTGTTCACGCCCTTGACTTCGGTGTCGAAGTCCCCGTGGGCCAAAAACGACAGCAGGCCCGGGATCTCGATGACGTTGGTCACCTGGTCACAGTCCTGGGCTCCGAGCGGGCCCACGGCCAGCACCGAGAAGCTGGTGCCATCGTGGCAGGCCGCCTCAGCGGCGGCCATCTTCAGCGGCTGCTGGTCGAACATGAGCTTGCCCTGCAGGTCCCCGGTGGCGGCGACCCCGCCGAAGGCGACGGCGGCGACCACCGCACCGATGCGCAGGCTGGACAGCCACACCGCGTGGTCGACCCGGTCCCGCCCGGGAATATCGGCCCGCTCTCCCACGACCACGGCACCGGAGTCGTCGACGGTGTCGATGTTGTCCCGGCGGCGCTGCCACAGCTGGTACCAGGAAACCCCGATCAGGAACGCCGCGCCCACTGCCACCGCTCCGGCCAGGGTGTGGGAGTAGGCCACCAGGGCCGTGTTGTTGGTCAGCACCGCCCACACGTCGTTCATCACCGGGCGGCCGTCCACCATCTCCACGCCCACCGGGTGCTGCATCCAGGAGTTGGCGACGATGATGAAAAAGGCCGAGACCACGGAGCCGAGCACCGCGGTCCACAGCGTGGCCAGGTGCAGCTTCTTGGGCAGGCGGTCCCAGCCGAAGATCCACAGGCCCAGGAAGGTGGACTCGAAGAAGAAGGCGAGCAGGCCCTCCATCGCCAGCGGTGCGCCGAAGACGTCGCCGACGAAGCGGGAGTACTCGCTCCAGGCCATCCCGAACTGGAATTCCTGCACCAACCCGGTGGCCACGCCCATGATGAAGTTGATCAGGTAGAGCTTGCCCCAGAACTTCGTCATCCGCAGCCAACGCTCGTTGCCGGTGCGCACCCACATCGTCTGCATGAGCGCCACCAGCAGACCCAGCCCGAGCGTGAGCGGGACCATCACGAAGTGGTAGACGGTGGTGATCCCGAACTGCCACCGGGCGATCTCCAACGGATCCATGGGTTGTCCCCCAAGCCTTTTTACAGTGGTGTAGAAGTAGTTCTACGAGTCGTAGAACTACTTCTACACCACTGTAGAACACGTGGGTCGGTCCGCTAGAATCAGCTGGTGGCAACCAACGAATCGAAACGTGCAACCTCCTTAGGTGACCTGGAGCGATCCATCATGGAGATCCTCTGGCAGGCGGACACCCCCCTGTCGGCCTACGACCTCCAGGACCAGCTCCCCCTAGCCACCGACAGCGGTCGCCCCCGCGCCGCCACCACCGTGCTCACCGTCCTGTCCCGCCTGGAGCGCAAAGGCTTCGTCACACGGGAACGCACCTTCCGCCCCCACCGGTACCACGCCGCAGCGTCCCGCGAAGAGCACATGGCCTCCCTCATGCACGAGGTCCTCGGAACAGCCAACGACCGGGCCGCCGTACTCGAACGCTTCGTCGGGGGCGTCAGTTCCGAGGAGGCACAAACTCTGCGGCGCCTCCTCGACGACCACTGAGTCCATGTGATCAGCGCCTCGATCGGCCTCGCGGCATTTGCTCTCGCCCTGGCCTGGCCCGTCCCGATCCTTTTCTCGCACGCCAAGTGGCCGACCCGCGCCCCCGCCACCGCACTGGTGCTCTGGCAGGCCGTCGCCCTGGCCGGCGGGCTGTCGATGCTCGGGGCCTTGCTCACCTTCGGCCTGGCCCCTTTTGGGCCGGACTTGGTCACGGGCGGCATCAGCTTCGCCGCTAGCTTCTTGGGAGATCAGCCATGGGTGCCCGCAGGCCCGATGCACATCCTCGCGCTGTCCGGAGCAGTTCTGCTCGGCGGGCATCTGCTGCTGAACCTGATGGTCACGATTGTGCGCGCCGAACGCGATCGCCGGCGCCATGCCCAGCTGGTCCTGCTCCTGAGCACACCGTTGCCCGATGCCCCCGGCACCCGGCTCCTCGACAACCCCGCCCCTGTCGCCTACTGCCTCCCGGGGGCGTTCACCACGATGACCGTCCTCTCTGCCGGATTGCTGTCACTGCTCGATGAAAACGAGCTGGACGCGGTGATCGAGCACGAGAAGGCACATGCCACCCAACGCCATGACATCGTGCTGATGCTATTCCGCGCCTGGAAGGCTTCCCTGCCCTGGTTCCCCATCGCCGACCGCGCTCACCGCGAAGTCGGGCTCCTCGTCGAGATGCTCGCCGACGACCGCGCCCGCCGGAGCGTCGACGACCGTACCCTCGCCCGAGCCGTCGCCCTTGTCAGCACCGGTGGATCCGCTGCTCCCTCGCACCGCTTCCAAGGCACCTGGACAGGCGCGGCCCCTGCCGAGGACGCCCGTCATCGCATCCTGCGACTGGAGGCCACGCCCGTGCCGGCGGGACAAAAGGCAACAGTCATCGGCGCAGCCGCTGCGCTCATCATCGTGCCCACCATCTTGCTGCTCGCCCCCGGCCTCACCAATCTGCTCGACTGACCACAGGCGCGAACCACCCTGGCTGCCACGGCAACACCTGACCCATGACTCGGCGCCCTGACACCGAGATCTACCGCGTCACATGAGGTACATCAGCGCCACTTTGCCACCGATTCAGGAACCTCGAATCGGAGGGCGGCAGCTCTGCGCGTCATACAGCGTTGCGTGCCCGCACGACACCGCATTAACGGGAGCGAAGACGTATCCTCAGGAGGATTGTCCGTGCTCCTACGCGCACACCAATGTTTGATGCCTGCGGTCCGTTGCTCGATCTTTCCGTCGTTGCCCGCGACGTCCTGGGGGAAACACCATCATGCCCCGTGACTCCTCTCGCCGCCCTGCCAAGCCCGACCTCCGTCACCGCGCCTCCTCGCCGGTGAGCGCCCTCGCCGCGTTCTCGGCCCTCGTGGCGCCGAGCGTGGCCGTCAGCTCGGGCGTCACTCCGGGGGCCGGCGAAGAACGAGGGGCTGCCTTCGGGGTGTCGGCGGGCTCCTCGGCCTCCTCGGAGCGGTCGGACAGCGGGTGGAGCCTCTTCGCGTCAGGTCAGGAGCGGCAGCACCCTCCGGCGGCACCGTTGCGGCAGAACCGTTCCACCTCGCCCGTCCGTGACGGCGCCGCAGGCAACGGGTCCTGGCGCCAAGGCACCGGGCCGGGCGACGCCGCCCGGAACGCGGCCTCGACGGTGCGCCCGGGGCGACATGCACCGAGGCTGTACTCGGGCGAGCTTCCCGTCAACACCCTCATCGCCCCCACCACTCCCGGGGCCGTCCTGACCGGGGGAACCTTCGGGTGGCGGATCGCCCCCGATCGCGGCGACCGCGAGTTCCACAACGGCACCGACGTCTCCGCAGCCGCAGGGCTGCCGGTCGTGGCGGCCGCCGAGGGCGAGGTGACGGCCGTGTTCTGGGACGTCTGGGGCGGCAACCGTGTGGAGGTCACCCACGCGGACGGACTGAGGACCACCTATAACCACCTCGAGGACGTCAGGGTGGCCACCGGTGACCGGCTGGCCGCAGCCGAGCAGCTCGGTTCCGTCGGTGCCACCGGAACCCGAGTCACGGGACCAAACCTGCACCTCGAGACCTGGGTCGACGGGCAGGCCGTGGACCCCCAGTCCTTCGACTGGGTCGACGGTCTCCGCGTCATTCCCGCCTCCCGCAGCAAGTACTCCTTGGAGGTGCCCGTGCCGGCCCCCGTGGATGACGAGACCACCGCCAAGAAAAAGGCCGCCTCGGACGAAGAAGCTGCCGAGCAGAAGGCCGCTGCCACCAAGAAGGTCACGAAGGAGCCCCAACCCACGGCCGAGCCTTCCGCTCCTGCGAAACCCAGCCCCACACCGGCCCCTCCACCGTCAGCGGCGCAAAAGCCCACGGCCATCCAGACCAAACCCGTAAAACCCGCCCAACCGGCACCAGCTCCTGCCCCGCCCGGCCCCACAACGGCACCACCCCAACCGGCACCGTCACCGTCTGCGGACACTGGGAGCGAGAAGGAGCTCCTGCCCGGAGTGGCGCCCCGGGTTCCGGACACCAAACGGGACACCGATCGCGACGGCACCCTCGACATCAATGACACCGACCTCGACGGGGACGGCATCGACAACAAGGCTGACGACAACCTCGACGGCGATAAGTTCATCAATGAGGTTGATCCGGACATGGATGGGGACGGCCTGCTCAATGAGGAAGACCCGGACATCGACGGGGACGGCATCCTCAACGACAAGGATGAGGAACCCATACGCCCGGCACGAGTGGCGCCCGCCAAACCAACTCCCGAGACTGGTGTGCCCAGCGATCCTGTAGGGATTACGGCCCCTGCCGGGGGAACTCAGGCTGCTGGGACCTCGTCGGCCACCTGAAGCGCCCTGAGTTTGTTGGAGGCTCCTGACCTTGGAAACGAGGATGGAGTTATGCCGAAGGAACTG
>BMZV01000012.1 GCA_014652975.1 Kocuria marina
GTGTGTAGAAGTCTTCGGTGTATTAGTACCAGTCAGCTCCACGTCTTGCAACGCTTCCACATCTGGCCTATCAACCCAGTCGTCTACTGGGCACCTCACACCCCACAAAGGAGGTCAGGAAATCTCATCTCGGAGCAAGCTTCCCGCTTAGATGCTTTCAGCGGTTATCAATCCCGAACGTAGCTAATCAGCGGTGCTCCTGGCGGAACAACTGACATACCAGAGGTTCGTCCGTCCCGGTCCTCTCGTACTAAGGACAGGCCTCCACAAATTTCCAACGCACGCAGCGGATAGGGACCGAACTGTCTCACGACGTTCTGAACCCAGCTCGCGTACCGCTTTAATGGGCGAACAGCCCAACCCTTGGGACCAACTCCAGCCCCAGGATGCGACGAGCCGACATCGAGGTGCCAAACCATGCCGTCGATATGGACTCTTGGGCAAGATCAGCCTGTTATCCCCGAGGTACCTTTTATCCGTTGAGCGACGGCCATTCCACAATGTACCGCCGGATCACTAGTCCCGACTTTCGTCCCTGCTCGAGCTGTCACTCTCACAGTCAAGCTCCCTTGTGCACTTACACTCAACACCTGATTGCCGACCAGGCTGAGGGAACCTTTGGGCGCCTCCGTTACTCTTTAGGAGGCAACCGCCCCAGTTAAACTACCCATCAGGCACTGTCCCTGACCCGGATCACGGGCCGAAGTTAGATATCCAGAGTGACCAGAGTGGTATTTCAACAACGACTCCACCACCACTAGCGTGACGGCTTCACAGTCTCCCACCTATCCTACACAAGCCACACCGAACACCAATACCAAACTATAGTAAAGGTCTCGGGGTCTTTCCGTCCTGCTGCGCGAAACGAGCATCTTTACTCGTACTGCAATTTCGCCGAGTTCATGGTTGAGACAGTAGGGAAGTCGTTACTCCATTCGTGCAGGTCGGAACTTACCCGACAAGGAATTTCGCTACCTTAGGATGGTTATAGTTACCACCGCCGTTTACTGGGGCTTAAATTCTCCGCTTCAACCCCGAAGGGTTTAACGAGTCCTCTTAACCTTCCAGCACCGGGCAGGAGTCAGTCCGTATACATCGTCTTACGACTTCGCACGGACCTGTGTTTTTGATAAACAGTCGCTTCCCTCTAGCCTCTGCGACCCCGACCAGCTCACACCGCGTGGGTGTTCACCAACCAGGGCCCCCCTTCTCCCGAAGTTACGGGGGCATTTTGCCGAGTTCCTTAACCATGATTCTCTCGAACGCCTTAGTATTCTCTACCTGATCACCTGTGTCGGTTTAGGGTACGGGCGACTAGAACCTCACGTCGATGCTTTTCTTGGCAGCATAGGATCACCGAATTCCCTCACCTAAGAGAGTCCCATCACATCTCAGGCCCATGACCCGCGGATTTACCAACGAGTCGCCCTACATGCTTAGACCAGGACAACCATCGCCTGGCTCGGCTACCTTCCTGCGTCACACCTGTTAACACGTTTACCTCCCCGGATCAGGTCCCACGCTCCCCACACACTCCCGTGACCGTAAACGGCCACGGATCGTGGTGGTTCGGGTGGTTAGTATCCCCGGTTCGATAGGGTCGGTTCTTCGTCGGTACGGGAATATCAACCCGTTGTCCATCGACTACGCCTGTCGGCCTCGCCTTAGGTCCCGACTCACCCAGGGCAGATTAGCTTGACCCTGGAACCCTTGATCATCCGGCGGACGGGTTTCTCACCCGTCTATCGCTACTCATGCCTGCATTCTCACTCGTTGAGGTTCCACCACTGGGTCACCCCGCAGCTTCACTACCCCAACGACGCTCCCCTACCCACAACACCACCTCAACCACAAACGGCTCAGCTATACGGTGTCATGCCACAACTTCGGCGGTGTACTTGAGCCCCGCTACATTATCGGCGCGGAATCACTTGACCAGTGAGCTATTACGCACTCTTTCAAGGGTGGCTGCTTCTAAGCCAACCTCCTGGTTGTCTAAGCAACTCCACATCCTTTCCCACTTAGCACACGCTTAGGGGCCTTAGTTGATGGTCTGGGCTGTTTCCCTTTCGACTATGAAGCTTATCCCCCACAGTCTCACTGCCACGCTTACACTTCACCGGCATTCGGAGTTTGGTTGACGTCAGTAACCTTGTAGGGCCCATCAGCCATCCAGTAGCTCTACCTCCGGGAAGCAACACGCAACGCTGCACCTAAATGCATTTCGGGGAGAACCAGCTATCACGGAGTTTGATTGGCCTTTCACCCCTACCCACAGCTCATCCCCTCCATTTTCAACTGAAGTGGGTTCGGTCCTCCACGCGCTCTTACACGCGCTTCAACCTGGCCATGGGTAGATCACCCCGCTTCGGGTCTAGATCACGCCACTACACAACGCCCTATTCAGACTCGCTTTCGCTACGACTACCCCACACGGGTTAATCTCGCGACGTAACACTAACTCGCAGGCTCATTCTTCAAAAGGCACGCTGTCACCCCAAAAGGCTCCAACGGCTTGTAAGCACACGGTTTCAGGTACTATTTCACTCCCCTCCCGGGGTACTTTTCACCATTCCCTCACGGTACTGATCCGCTATCGGTCATCAGGAAGTATTCAGGCTTACCAGGTGGTCCTGGCAGATTCACACGAGATTTCACGGGCCCCGTGCTACTCGGGAACAACGTCACACCACGCACACCACGGTTTCGTCTACGGGACTCACACCCCCTACGGTCTGGCACTCACCACCAGTTCGACTACCACAGCGCCACAGCGCCCGGGGTGGCGACCCCGAGAACAACGCATCCCACAACCCCGATCATGCAACCCTCGCCAGGTATCACACACAACCGGTTTAGCCACCATCCGCTTTCGCTCGCCACTACTCACGGAATCACTATTGTTTTCTCTTCCTATGGGTACTGAGATGTTTCACTTCCCCACGTTCCTCCTCGCACCCTATGAATTCAGATACGAGTGACCACGCATGATACGCAGCCGGGTTACCCCATTCGGAGACCCTCGGATCACAGCTCGTTTATCAGCTCCCCGAGGCTTATCGCAGATTTCCACGTCCTTCATCAGCTCCTGATGCCAAGGCATCCACCGTGTGCCCGTAACAACTTCTACGC
>BMZV01000013.1 GCA_014652975.1 Kocuria marina
GCATTTGCCCACGCGAGATACTGGAAATTTATCGGCGCACTTCACACGTCAACCCCGACTACTCGGAGATGGGGTAGCAAAAACGACCGTTTACGCACACGCGAGAGGTAGCTGCGCCGACAGTCGCAAGTCGTCCACCCCCAGGCGACCTTCGAACGCGTTGGCGAACCGAGCCGTCTCGGTGAACCCAAGTGCCGGATATAGTGCAACAGCTCCCACATTGGATGAGAGCACCTTGAGCCACACGCTGTCACCATCCCGAGCCTCGGCTGAGGCCAACGCAGCCTCTATCAGCATCCGTGCTAGGCCCTGACGACGAGCGATAGGTGCCACCCCGAGCCCACCCACGTACCACTGGCCAAACTCACTGGGTGCTAGCCGAGTCATCCAGGTCGAAGGCTGGCATGACAACACTCTTTCAGATTGATCCCGCGATTCCGGATTCCTCAGTCCAGAACAACATTGGCTCCGCTGGACACCAGCAGGACTGTCTGCCGATCGGCGGTGGCGCCACATGGTCCGAGCGCTCAAGTGTGCAACGAGGAACGTCCCATGTATTCCCGGCGCTGTACTGACCGGGGACGTTAGTCAATCGTGAGACCGGAGGCTGGTCGCCAAAGGCCGTGTGCGGGCGGTGCCGGTTGTACTGGCACAGCCATGCCTCGAGTGCCTCCACCACTCCATCAACGTCTCCGGTCAGTGCCGCTAGCGAACCCGCACCACTGTCAGAGCTGACGCCTATGGTGAGCCCATGACAGAACGTCTACGAAAGCTACTGATCACCGACCTTGACAACACCCTCTGGGACTGGTTCGAAGCCTGGCACCAGTCATTCTCCGCCCTCCTCGATGGGCTCGTCAGTATTAGCGGTCTGGACCGGGCATTTCTAGAAGACCAAATTAAGACGGTTCACCGAAAGCGCGGCACTACAGAGTACTCAAACTTGGTTCGAGAGGTGCCGGCCCTTGTCGAGTTTTCGGGCTCGAGGGATCCGATGGATGTCTTTGACAGTGCCTTGCATGCGCAAAACTCTCGACGCTTGTCCGCCACGCGCCTCTACCCCGGGGTGTTCGAGGGGCTTAATGCTCTGAGAGAGGCCGGGGTTTACGTTGTCGCTTATACCGAGTCGGGAGCCTTTTGGACCGAGTGGCGGATGCGACACACGGGCCTCGACGGGATCATCGATGTCCTCTATTCCTCGCCAGATCACGACCTCGCCGCAGGGGTGAAACTGTCGGAGCTGCGCAGCGGTTATTATGATGAAAAAGATTACGGTTTGCGCCGCACCAAACACCGGCACGCGCCACCTGGAGCAGTTAAGCCCAACCTTGCGATCCTAAACACCATACTTGAGAGCCAGGACTGCGAGTCATCTGATGCCGTCTACCTCGGAGACAGCCTCATGAAGGACATCACTATGGCCCAGGCCGCACATGTCCTGGACGTGCATGCCGCCTATGGTTTGGTTCAGCATCGTCAAGAATACGACCTTTTGAAGCGAGTTACGCATTGGACAGAGGACGACGTGGCTCGTGAGAAGGCGTTATCCGCCCCAGTCAGTGAGGTAGAGCCCTCCATCGTCTGCCGCGATGGATTCATGGAGATATTGCCCATATTCGGCCTCGCCTCGGAGAGTGCACGATGACCGGGAACCCAGAAACCCCGGAAGTCGTCAACAGTGTAGAAACGCCTGCAGAAGAATTGACCAGGAATGAGCAAGTATCTCACTACATCGACCTCTATAAACAGAGCGTTTCTGTGCAAATGCATTTCAATGATATCGAATGGCGCATACGTGGCCTTGCTCTGACCGCAGCCACCTTCTCTCTCGGCGCCGCCGGGGTCGCCGCCAAGGATGGAACGCAGGTGGGGTGCGTCTCCCTCGGAACTGTGGTTCTCGCCATCGGATTGCTGCTGTGGTACGCATTCTACTTCGTTGACCAAGCCTGGTATCACCCACTCCTGAAGGCTGCGGTGGAAAATGGTACGGCAATCGAAAAAGAAATTTCCGAATCATTACCCCAGGCCAATATGACGGCCACGATAACCGAAAACAGTGGTTACCAGACAAAGAGAGTCGTTAGGTTTCTTAGCAGAAAAGAGTCAATGCGCTCTGCGGACAAATTGGTCTGGTTCTACAAGATCGGAGCGACGGCATTGGCATTAGCCGCCATTGCCCTCCAGATCGGCGCGATGTTAGGGACCTCGCCAGCGAAGGGAAACCCGGCGCCAGTGCCGACACCAAGCGCCTCGGCGACCTCGGACGCCCCGATAGACATGCAGAAGTGACGATCCAAACGTGCGCCCTTCATGCCACCCGAAACGCGACGGCTGCGGTTCTCATCGGCTCCACACTCCGGCCCCGCTCCCGGCTGGCGGTGGACGCCTCGAGTGTGCGAGTAGGAATATCCCTAGATGCGCGGTGGTGAAAAGTGTGCATCTGAGAGGGTTTCCAATTGCGTGGGCTGGGGTACACCCTATTTGCACGATCACGGGCTGATCGGACGCGCATGCAAATAGGGTCGGTAACCGTCGTTGACGGTGTAGCTCAAACGAAGGGTTCTGCACCACCGAGGCGAGCCGGTGGCTCAACCCACCGTTTCTGCACTGCTCGGAGCCATACCTTCAGCAGCTTCACTTCAGGCCACGAGGGTGAGTGGCCCCGGGGGTGACGGGAGGGGGACTGCTGTACGGATAGGTGACACCGAACCTGGCTGGCCGACGCGGGTCGGCCTGGAAGGATGATCACCGTGCCCAAGCCCTACCCTCAACAGTTC
>BMZV01000014.1 GCA_014652975.1 Kocuria marina
CCATCATGAACCCGGCCGTGAGCCTCGCGGCCTGACACCCCAACTGTCACCTGATCGTGCGGCAGCCCCTGCGGCAGCCCCAGCACATCATCAAGAATATGGATGGCATCATCGGGGAACGGAATTCCTACGGGAATGATCCGCACCCTCCGAAGGGATGAGCTGGCAGGGCTCCATCCTTATTGAGTGATGGAGCCCTGCTGTGCCAAGGATGGTTGGTTCCTGCGTCGCAATCAACCGTGCTGCGGCGCAGTTTTGCAGGTTCAGTCGTAGGGACCTAAAAACCGTTCGCCGTTGAAGTGAACCATGTGGCTTGGCGCGTCAGCGCACCACACCTCGGTCTCCCACGCAATGTCCGCAAGGTACTTCCGCATCGTTTTGCGATCCGGGAAGCAGGAAATGTACACCAGTCCGGCGGTGCTTCCTTCGAACAACTTGGACAGCTCGCCGTACCTTTTAGCATCGACAGGACCGTGGGAGGAGGCAGCTTCCATGAGAACCAGCCAATTCTTGTCCCGCATGTACACCACGAGATCCGGCATCTTGCCGTGCGAATCCACCTCTACGTCAAGATCCTTGAGGCGCTTCTGATCAAAATGCGCCCACTTCTGGTCCGCGTCTCCGACGTACAACACCTCTCCGCCTGGTGTGTACCGGGAGCACAGTTCATCAAGCATCTGTTTGATCAGTACGTTCTGACCGCCTGGGCTCAGCGTGAGCGCTTTGCCTTCGGGGAGCGTGACGGGGATTCGGCGCATTTCACGGGCTGCCGCGTAGGTCTCGATCTGACGGGGGCGGTCATCCAAATACTCCGCGACTAACTCGTCGATCTGAGGAGATCCGTAGGCTTTGATAACCGTTAAAGCCATTGGGTGGATCGCATAGTTCCACTTGGGACTGTTGACCGGGCGGTCTGGCTGATCTCGGTTTTGTTCGACAAGTAACGCATCACTGAACTGATGGAGGGTGAACCGGCGAATTGCCTCCCGAGTATTTGCAGCGTAGTCCACGTCGTATACATCACGAATGAAGTCCATGATCGCGCGCGTTCCATACATCTCGTTCGTAGCATCATTCCAAGATGAGTCCGGCCGGATATCCGCCAGAGCAAGCAAGATGAGAGCCGCCCGTTCGTTGCTACGCTCCCGGTCAAATCCGAGAGTGCGCAGGATCTCCTGGGCATCTTCAATTTTGCTCATGCTTCCTCCGTCACTATTCGGTCAATCTCATCCTGACCGAGTAGCTCAGGTTCACGGTCACACCCCCATTTTCTCAGCGTGTCCTCGTCAGGGATCGGCAGCGTCCGGAGATCACCGGCGTTCACTTGAGTGTGCCCGGAGAAGGTTCGAAACAACCGGTCCAATGGTCCGCTGTTCAACCAGATAGACAACCCGATAGCGACCGCCGCATCAGGGATAGGACCGATCACATTGGTCTTGTTCTCGAAAGCGACAGGTCCTTCGCCATCCCAAACAGCCGCTACTACGCGTCGAGGTTCCTCCTTTGCCGAGAACCGCTTCACAACGACGTATCGGCCCGGTGCATGGACCTGTTTTCGGGAGAAGTCATCACGGGCATCGAAGTGCTGCGGTTTCTGACGCTTCATGCCCCGCGGCCAGGTAATAACTCCGCTGTTGAAGTTGCCCGGGTAAATAAGAGGAACCGTCTCATCTCCAGAGTTTTCCAGGCAGTAAGACCGCGCACGGAAATCCACCACGCGCCCCGTTGCTACCGACAGGCCCAACTCCGCCAGAGTCTTGTCCGCCGGGATGTCCTCGCCATGTTCATCCGGGATCCGAATGAACTTGTGCACGTCAGTTGGCAGGACCACCTTTTCATAATCGACCGTGTAATGGTGCGGGACAGGGTCGTTGGTCAGTGACACCCCGATGTCTACAGGCCCTGGCTTTCCGCCTGCTTCCAGGGTCACGATCACCGATTCTTGAAGCACTCCGGAATCCCGGAACACGGTGTTGCGTGACTCGAAAGTATGAATGCGCCGCAGCGCTGAGCGGTTCAGCAAGAAGCGGCGGAACGACTCAAAGTAGGTGCCATTCATGAAGGAGCGCGGGACGATAGCCACTAGCTGTCCACCGGGCCGAAGCTGACTCAACCCCAGAGCCATGAACGCCGCATAGAGGTTCGGCGCCTCGACACCAAGCTGACGCAGGGCTAGTCGTTCGGGCGCACCGGCAGCCAACTTGCTGTAGGGCGGATTCATGATCACGAGATCGAATGGGTCGTCCAGTGCTTCATGGCCTCCGAGCAAGCCCGACTCGTCGAGGAGATAATCAGCCTCGATGATTGAAGCACTCACGTTCGCCAAGGAGTCGACCTCATGCAGCGTCTCACCTAGTGCTGGGATCAGCCGAGAGTCCCGCTCCACTGCGACCAGCTCTACAGAGGTGCCAGGCCGTGCTTCACGAATCAGGCTCACCAATGCTGCGCCTAGGATCCCAGTGCCGGCACCGGGATCAAGAACCCGGAGGCGTTTAGGGTCGGGCAGATCCAGCATCGAAGCCAGCAGAATGGCAGCTACTCTCGGCGTGAAAACCTGACCGGCTTCAGCAGTGATGCTTCCGGCAGTGGAGATGCGACGTTGTTCTGCAAAGCTCAGATCAAGGGACACCCTATGAGTCTACGAAGTCGCTCAGACGGGGCTGCCGCACGATCAGGTGACAGTTGGGGTGTCAGGCCGCGAGGCTCACGGCCGGGTTCATGATGG
>BMZV01000015.1 GCA_014652975.1 Kocuria marina
CTTGCGGACAGTGTCGTTCCTGGATGGACGGCCCTTGCCGCCACGTATCTCAGCAAGAATGCCGCCACACACCTGCAACAGTCACACCTCTGCTGGAGGTCGTCGGAGAGACGTGCAGAAACGACCGTTTTGGCTTTGTGGTCGGTAGCGCGGGAGGGCACCGCGCTACTTCATGCGTACGAGGGGTCAGGACGATGCAGGAACACTGGGGTCCCATGCCCACTCCTCTAAGCGGGGATGTTCACCAAGGGACGCCCGGCCGCAGCAGTAAAGAAATACGGCGGTGGGATCCCCATCGGGCGAGTGAGGGAAAAGACGGTTCAGTAGCGACCCGCACAGGGTTGCTGGGGGCTTCCACTCCAGGCCCAGACCACGCGCGATGTCATAGGTGTGGGCAAGGACCTCCACCGCGCCCATTGCAGCGAACCCAGGGCCGTCCGACACTCCGAAAGGGTGCCAACCCCTGGCCTGGGGGTGGGCGTTCTCAACGGCCTGCCCTAGTACGCGGCCGCACATGGCGATTGTTTCGAGGATTTGGCAGTTGGTCGCGTTTGGATCAATCACGATATCAATGGGCAGATAGCTGTCCTGGGGTTGGGCGATCACCTGCGACGCGTAGGAGAACAGGTCGTCTGCAACGTGCACCGCCGTGTCACGGCAGGACCACTCCACGTCGCCAGCGGGGACCGCCCATGAGATGCCTGCGATGTCACCTAGCAGCGACTGCATCTGCATGACCGATTCCTCAAGCACCTGCGTCATCGAGTCCACACCCGAATCCTAATGCCGTGCCCCTCGGGGGCCCTTCGCAGCGCGCCGCCTGAGGGCGCCATCCCCGGGGCCGGCACCTGGTAGTAGGCCGCCCCGACGTCTCATATCTGCTCGGAGCTTCCTTTCTTGGGCAGTTACCCCGCACACGGCTCATAGGCACGGAGTGGCCTACGCCAAGGGAGCCGCTATCGTCCCCTCTATGCAGACGAAACAGTCGGATGGCCTCTTCTCCTTCGGTACCCGGACACTACCGGCCATGCAGAGGCCCCTCTTCGATGCACCAGTACCCCAGACTCTGGCCGCCCTTTTTGGGCATGGCCTGGTGGATGTGGAGATCGCCGACTCGGAAATCGTCCGGCTCTCAGGGCTGTCTGTGCACCGGGGTCTTGCCCGGCGGTGGAAGGATCAGTGGGCGGGTCTGCGCTCACCCTGACGGCTCAACAACTAGCTGCTGCTGATACCTATGAGGTGGACGCTCATACCCGGTGACGTGTTCTGGTGTCCGAGCCGCACAACGGTGCGCGGCAGACACGCCGCGAGGTGTGGGTCTATTTTCTGTAGTCAAAATGCAGGGGCACCCACACCCACCTGTAGCAAATATCAGACCTGCAGCACCATTCTCATTCCACTGACTTCACTCGAAGAGTTGTCCGACGGTGTGGGCGCTGGAGTTGGCGAGGCGTTTCCGGGAGTGGTCGTAGCGGCGTGTGGTGCGGGGGTCCGCATGGCCGAGGGAGTCTTGGAGGTGGTGCAGGGGGACGCCGAGGTCTAGGGCGAGGGTGGCGTGGGTGTGGCGTAGCACGTGGGAGAACATCGGCTTGGTGATGCCCGCCTTGGTGGCGAGGCGGGTAAGGGTGGTGTGGGCGTTGGTCCTGGCCCAGGGGGATCCAGAGCGGGTGGTGAAGATCAACCGGTCCGCTTCCCGCCCGGTGGCCACCTCAGTCCCCAGGATCCCCACCAAAGCGTAAAGGGCCGCGGCGGTGTGCTCGGGGAGAGCAACCACGGCTTTCTTCCCACCTTTACGGCGGATCACCAACCGGTCCGATGACAACCCTGCCTGGGTGGCTGTGAGTGCCTCACTGATCCGCACCCCGGTCGAGAGCAACAAATCCACCAGAGCATGAGACCTGGGGGAATCGGCCACCGCCGTATCCAGCAAGCGCATGGCCTCCCGCCGGGTCAGGGCCGCGGTGGTGGTGTGGTCCTGGTCCACCGACGGCCGGCCCACGTACTGGGCGGGGTTCGTAGTCACCGCGTCCACGGTGATCGCGTAGGTGTAGAACGCGGAGACCGCAGCCAGCCGGCGGGCCGCAGTGGTGTCCGCGTCCCCAGCTGCCGTACGAGCCCGAGCGAAAACATCAAGGTGGGCGCGGGTGGCGGCCAGCAAGTCGACGCCGCCGGCATCGAGGAACTGGCAGAACAGCTGCGCGTCGCGGGTGTAGGAGGCCCGGGTGTTCGGTGAGGGGTAGGAGGCCACCCACGCACCGAGCAGACCCGCATGCACCCGGGCATTGGTGGTCTGCGGGTCACGGACGGTGATCTGGGTGGTCTCAACCATGAGGAGCACCCTACCGGCTGACACATGACATAACAGACATTATGTTATGTATGCAGCCTCTGTTCCGAGGCACCTGTGTTCACGGCTGCGGGGACCACTGGTGACCG
>BMZV01000016.1 GCA_014652975.1 Kocuria marina
ACGGTCCCGATCGACGGCGTCGCGCCGATCTCCGCGAGGCGTTCGCCGTAGCGAATGGACGTGAATTGACCGGGTTCAACCGGTGGTTGCAACACCGGCTTGTTGGAGCAACAGTAGCTGCTCGTTGAAGGCTTCGGCAGGGGTTCTCCAGCCGAGGGTCTTGCGGGGCCTTGTGTTGAGTGCGTGAGCGACGGCTTCAATCTCCTCTGCCGTCCAGCTCGACAGGTCGGTGCCCTTGGGGAAGTACTGGCGCAGTAGTCCGTTGGTGTTCTCGTTCGTGCCGCGTTGCCAGGGGGACTGCGGATCGGCGAAGAACACCGGGATGCCCGTCTCGACCGTGAACTGTGCGTGAGCGGACATCTCCTTGCCGCGATCCCAGGTCAACGACCTCGCCAGTTGGGCGGGCAGCGTCGACATCGTGCTCGCCAGCGCGTTCTTCATCGTGATCGCGCCATAGCCGGCCAGCGCGGGGCCGTTCTTGGGTGTTTCCTTGTGTCGGTATCCCTTCTCACGGGGGAGGTGGACCAGCATCGTGAACCTGGTCGTGCGGTCGACGACGGTGCCAATCGCTGAGCGCTCGAGCCCAATCAGCAGGTCACCCTCCCAATGGCCGGGAACAGCTCGGTCTCCGGCTTCTGCGGGACGTTCGCTGATCAGCGTTCCAGGAGTGACGTGCGCCCAAGTCTTGCGGCGTGACCGTTCCCGCGGCGCGCGCAGCGCCCGGCCCGTGCGCAGACACCAGACAAGCTCGCGTTTGAGCGCGCCGCGGCCCTGAATGTAGAGGGATTGGTAGATCGCCTCGTGACTGATGCGCATGGACTCATCATCGGGGAAGTCGACCTTGAGCCGGTTGCTGATCTGCTCCGGACTCCACGCCGTGGACCACCCGCGGTGCTTACGGTGGGGCTTGTTGATCCCCGTGAACCGTGGGGGCTCGGGACCGATTATCACCTTGCCATCAGGCGTGGCGATCTGCCCCGATAATCGGTCCTGGACGTAGGTATGCAACCGCACGTTCGTGACCAGCTTCGCCGCCTTCGGGCGTTTCGCGGCCATGTCGGCCTTCCACTGCGCAACCGACGCTCGATACCCGCGACTTCCGTAGCGGACGGCCGCATTCCGCCGCAGCTCACGGGAGATCGTCCCCGGGTTACGGCCTAGAGTTCGAGCGATCTCGCGCACGCCGCGTCCCTGAGCACGCAGGAATGCGATCTCCTCACGCTCAGCGAACGACAGGTAGCGTCCGGTTGGCGTGAACTTCAGATCGAATGGAGGCATGCCGCCAGCGTGGCGGAACCATCGCTGACCGACAGCTTGCGCCACGCCGACCACGGCAGCAGCCTCGATGGGCAATAGCCCCTTGGCGATCTCCGCCCAGAACGCCGCCTCGACATGCCGTTGGAACTTCGGATGCCCAGGGGACCGAAGCTTCGGTCGCTCCGCCCGATCTGCTGCCTGCTGACGACGAACCATCTGACACCTCCCGATCGAGGTGTTGCGACGACCAGTTGAATCCGCCTTGAGACCCCGCGTCGCTGTGACACCGCAGGTCCGCGTGGCGGTGACCTCTGGACCAGCGGGCCATCTC
>BMZV01000017.1 GCA_014652975.1 Kocuria marina
CCAATCGCCAGTCCCACCTTCGACGGCTCCCCCCACAAGGGTTAGGCCACCGGCTTCGGGTGTTACCAACTTTCGTGACTTGACGGGCGGTGTGTACAAGGCCCGGGAACGTATTCACCGCAGCGTTGCTGATCTGCGATTACTAGCGACTCCGACTTCACGTGGTCGAGTTGCAGACCACGATCCGAACTGAGACCAGCTTTTTGGGATTAGCTCCACCTCACGGTATCGCAACCCATTGTACTGGCCATTGTAGCATGCGTGAAGCCCAAGACATAAGGGGCATGATGATTTGACGTCATCCCCACCTTCCTCCGAGTTGACCCCGGCAGTCTCCTATGAGTCCCCACCATCACGTGCTGGCAACATAGAACGAGGGTTGCGCTCGTTGCGGGACTTAACCCAACATCTCACGACACGAGCTGACGACAACCATGCACCACCTGTACACCAGCCCCACAAGGAGGAAAACCCATCTCTGAGCCGATCCGGTGTATGTCAAGCCTTGGTAAGGTTCTTCGCGTTGCATCGAATTAATCCGCATGCTCCGCCGCTTGTGCGGGCCCCCGTCAATTCCTTTGAGTTTTAGCCTTGCGGCCGTACTCCCCAGGCGGGGCACTTAATGCGTTAGCTACGGCGCGGAAAACGTGGAATGTCCCCCACACCTAGTGCCCAACGTTTACGGCATGGACTACCAGGGTATCTAATCCTGTTCGCTCCCCATGCTTTCGCTCCTCAGCGTCAGTAACAGCCCAGAGACCTGCCTTCGCCATCGGTGTTCTTCCTGATATCTGCGCATTTCACCGCTACACCAGGAGTTCCAGTCTCCCCTACTGCACTCAAGTCTGCCCGTACCCACTGCACACCCGGGGTTAAGCCCCGGGCTTTCACAGCAGACGCGACAAACCGCCTACGAGCTCTTTACGCCCAATAATTCCGGACAACGCTTGCGCCCTACGTATTACCGCGGCTGCTGGCACGTAGTTAGCCGGCGCTTCTTCTGCACGTACCGTCACTTTCGCTTCTTCCGTGCTGAAAGAGGTTTACAACCCGAAGGCCGTCATCCCTCACGCGGCGTCGCTGCATCAGGCTTGCGCCCATTGTGCAATATTCCCCACTGCTGCCTCCCGTAGGAGTCTGGGCCGTGTCTCAGTCCCAGTGTGGCCGGTCACCCTCTCAGGCCGGCTACCCGTCGTCGCCTTGGTAGGCCATTACCCCACCAACAAGCTGATAGGCCGTGAGCCCATCCACAACCAGTACAAACCCTTTCCACCCCCCACCATGCGACAGGAGGTCATATCCAGTATTAGACCCAGTTTCCCAGGCTTATCCCAGAGTCAAGGGCAGGTTACTCACGTATTACTCACCCGTTCGCCACTCATCCACCCAGTGCAAGCACCAAGCTTCAGCGTTCGACTTGCATGTGTTAAGCACGCCGCCAGCGTTCGTCCTGAGCCAG
Source organism: Kocuria marina (assembly GCA_014652975.1). Taxonomy (GTDB): domain Bacteria; phylum Actinomycetota; class Actinomycetes; order Actinomycetales; family Micrococcaceae; genus Kocuria; species Kocuria marina. The sequence continues at coordinate 1,460 of BMZV01000017.1, forward strand.
GATCAAACTCTCCGTCAAAAAACATTCAACAGAAACCACCCCACCACCACACCAAA
>BMZV01000018.1 GCA_014652975.1 Kocuria marina
GGCGGGGTTGGTGAGGTCGTAGCGGGTGATGGCTTCTGCGGGGGCGGACCAGTCGATCTCTCCGCGTTTGGCCAGCATTTCCAGGGTGCGTACGACCATTGAGTGCGCATCGATGGTGAAGTACCGGCGTGCTCCGGCGCGGGTGTCAGCGAACCCGAATCCGTCTGCGCCCAACGAGGCCCAGTCGTTGGGTACGTACTGACGCACGGAGTCCGGTAGGGCCGAGGTGTAATCACTGGTGGCGATCACCGGTCCCGTTGCCCCTGCTAGTGCTTGGGTGATGTAGGGGGTGCGTGTCCCTTCACCGGGGTTGAGGAACGCCTCATGTTCGGCGGCGTGAGCATCCCGGCGTAGGTTCGTCCACGACGTCACCGACCACACGTCGGCGGAGACCGACCATTCCTCGGCGAGGATCCGTTGGGCTTCTAACGCCCAGGGCACTCCGACCCCGGAGGCCAGCAACTGGGCGCGCGGGCCTTCGTTGGTGGCGGGTTTGAGCAGGTAGATGCCGTTGAGGATCCCGTCCACATCGACGTCTTCGGGTTCGGCGGGTTGGTGGATGGGTTCGTTGTAGACGGTGAGGTAGTACATCACGTTGTGATCCTCATCCGCGTGCCCGTACATGTGTTCGATCCCGCGTTTGACGATGTGGGCGATCTCGTACCCGTAGGCGGGGTCGTAGTGGATCACCGCGGGGTTGGTCGAAGCCAGGATCGGGGAGTGCCCGTCAGCGTGTTGCAGGCCCTCACCGGTCAGGGTGGTACGCCCGGCGGTGGCGCCGATCACGAACCCGCGGGCCATCTGATCGGCTGCTGCCCAGAACTCATCCCCGGTGCGTTGGAACCCGAACATGGAGTAGAA
>BMZV01000019.1 GCA_014652975.1 Kocuria marina
CTCAAATTAATTTAGTTTCAATACCAAATTAAATACTCTTGTAGCTGGTAAAATTAAATGGCTTCCCTCTCCTCATCCAGTGTAGCCACTATGACCCGAGCCGTCCCAGCTCAAGCCACCATGGTGGCTCCTTTCACCGGTCTCAAGTCGAACGCTGCTTTCCCTGTCACTAGAAAGGAGAAAAATGAATTTTCTGCCCTTCCTAGTAACGGTGGAAGAGTTCAATGCATGAAGGTCTGGCCACCACTTGGATTGAAGAAATACGAGACACTTTCATACCTTCCTCCTCTAACTGACATCCAATTGGCCAAGGAAATCGACTACCTTCTACGAAAAGGGTGGGTTCCTTGTTTGGAATTTGAAGTGGAGCATGGGTTCGTATACCGTGAGAACGCCAGGTCACCAGGGTACTATGATGGAAGATACTGGACGATGTGGAAGTTGCCCATGTTCGGGTGCACCGACGCAATCCAAGTGATTAAGGAGCTTGAGGAAGCCAAGGCGGAGTACCCCAACGCCTGGATCCGTATCATCGGATTTGACAATGTTCGTCAAGTCCAGTGTATCAGTTTCATCGCATACAAGCCACCAGGCTACTAAGCAAGCGAGAAATCAATTGTACCTTTTCAATTCGGCCATTGTTTTCTAGCATTTCATTTTCAATTTGTAATGGTTTGTGTTAATTATCTCAAATAAATGGC
>BMZV01000020.1 GCA_014652975.1 Kocuria marina
ATCGACGACATCATCGTGCTATCCCTGTTCTTCGGCCGTGGTGCGGGCCAGCGTGGGACCACCGTCCGAATCCTGGTCGGCCAGTACCTCGGCTTCGCCGGCATCCTGGGTGCGGCAGTGCTCGTGTCCTTAGGCGCGGGCGCGTTCTTGCCCCCGGGGGTCATCCCCTACTTCGGGCTCATCCCGCTGGGCCTGGGAGTGTGGGCGGCCTGGCAGGGGTGGCGCAGAGGCGAAGACGATGATGACGACGCCAAGATCGAGGGCAAGAATGTCGCCGTCTGGACCGTGGCCGGGGTGACCTTCGCCAACGGCGGGGACAACATCGGCGTCTACGCCCCGGCCTTCCTCAGCGTCGGCCCGGGGGCTGTGGCTGCCTACTGCATCGTGTTCCTGGCCCTGGTCGCGGTGCTGGTGGGCCTGGCCAAGTTCGTCGCCACCCGCCGACCGATCGCCGAGGTCCTGGAGCGCTGGGAACACATCCTGTTCCCCATCGTGCTGATCGGCCTGGGTTTCTTCATCCTGATCAGCGGCGGGGCCTTCGGTTTCTAACCACGCTTCCTGATCGGCAGCCTCCACCACAAAGAGATCTCCGGCCATTGTCGATGCCGACGTCCTGGCGATCGTTGCTGGCCCCAG
>BMZV01000021.1 GCA_014652975.1 Kocuria marina
GATGGCGTCGAGGATCATCTCGGTGCGCATGTGCGACGCGACCCGCCACCCGACGATCATGCGGGAGAACGCGTCGATGATGAAGCACACGTACGCGACACCGGCCCAGGTCGCCACGAACGTCAGATCCGTCACCCAGAGCCGGTTCGGAGCGGTCGCGGTGAACTCCCGCTGCACCAGATCCGGGTGTCGCGCGGACGCCGGATCCGGCCTGGTCGTCTTCACCCGTTTCGAGCGCCTTGCGCCCTCGATCCCTGCCACCTTCATCAACCTCGCGGTCTGGTCGCGGCCGATCGCGATCCCCGCCCGCCGGGCCGCCTTCCAGAGCTTGCGGACCCCGTAGACCCGGTAGTTCGCCTCCCACAGCTCGACGAGCCGCGGGATCAGCTCCTCGTCCCGCTGGGCACGGGCGGACGGGGTGCGGGTCTTAGCGGCGTAGTAGCTGCTCGGAGCCACCTGCAACTGTCTGCAGATGAGCTCGACTCCGAGCCGGCGACCGTCGACGAGGTCGTCCTTGTTCGCGTCGATGAACGCGACTACTTCCGGTA